>NZ_CAJNBA010000001.1:0-2492114 GCF_905220735.1 Paraburkholderia aspalathi | reverse complement strand
AACTACCGTCGCATCCATTCGGCAGCAGGCGGTCAGCCGCCGGCACGATGCGAAGCTTCACTTTTTTAAATATTCCCCTTTCCGGGTGTCCAGGTTTACTTGACCACTACACACTTACTTTCTTTGCCGCCGCAAAGAAAGATAAGCAAAGAAAGCGGCTAGAAGCCCCTGCTAAGTGGGCGCCGTGGTCTGCTGCGGGTAGTGGTGCGACTGGAATCCGTGCTCTCGCACATTCCGCGCTTGTGACAAAGGAGTCGTCAGCTCCCACTCCGCACTGCGTGCGTCGCGGACGGGTCTGCATGGGAAACCATGGGCTTCGGTTTTGGTTTGTGGGGGCCGTCGGCTTCGCCTCGGCGACGTGCCTCTGCACTCTCCCGGGAACCCGCCTCAAACGATATGTCGGTGTACTGCAATCACCGTCCGGGTCACGATCACAGTCGCAGCTGCGGCCGCCGTAGGAAGTTGCAGTTGCCGCTCCGATTGCAATCGCGGTGGCGCCCAATGACGAGCCACGGCCCGGTGACAAGACTTGGCGCCAAAACGTAGCGATCGGTTTTATGAGCGGCTCTTCGGCGCGCGCAGCGCCGCCGGAAGTATGACGCCCTTGTCACAAGCACGTGCAGCGGCACGAACACAGATTCCAGTCGCACCACTACCCCAGGCAAACCACGGTGCCCACTTAGCAGGGGCTTCTAGCCGCTTTCTTTGCTTATCTTTCTTTGCGGCGGCAAAGAAAGTAAGTGCCGCCCCGCACAGGGGCAACACTAATAGACCACTAACAATGCAAGGAAAGGCACCAAGGCCAGAACAAGGAAAGGCCAAAGCCCTAAGAAGACAGACAACAAGCGCCCCGCAGGCCAAAAAACCATTTCACTCCCCGTTCTAAGAATCAACCAAATACTTGGTTGCCCGCCCCCTTCCCCTCCCGTACCGTTCTCAGATTGCGCTCGACGCCAGGCCCGCTCTGGAGAACCCATGTCAACATCTGAATCACACGCATCCCCGAATCCTGCAACCGCAGACGCAGCAGCCCCGTTCGGCGACAACGAACTAACCCAACGCTTCGCGCCCGTATTCGCCCGCATCGCCGAAGGCGCAGTAGAACGCGAACAGAATCGGGAACTGGCCTACGCGCCGGTGGAATGGCTGCGCGAAGCCGGCTACACCAAGCTGCGCGTACCCAAGCGCTTCGGCGGCGAAGGCATCTCCCTGAAAGCGTTCTTTGCGCTGATCACGCGTCTCGGCGAAGCAGACTCGAACCTTCCGCAAATCCTGCGCGTGCACGGTGGATTTATCGAATCGCTGCTGGAAAACGGCGATGAATCGTTGCGTGACCGATGGTTCACGCGTATCGCACAAGGTGAAATTATCGGCGGCGCCGTTTCCGAACGCACCGGCGTGACCAACAACAGCGTGCGTCTTACCCAAACCAACGGGGCGTGGCATCTCGACGGCGAGAAGTACTACACCACGGGCACGCTCTACGCTGACTGGGTCGACGTTACCGCGCACGACGGCGAAAGCGACGTCCGCGTACTCGTCAAAACCGATGCGCCAGGCCTTGCCCGCATCGACGATTGGGATGGTTTCGGGCAGCGTCTGACCGGCAGCGGTACGGCACGTTTCGATCATGTGCCGGTCTCGCTCGACAATCTGTACCGCCGGTATAACGCGTCCGAACCTCGTCGTAACAGTCTGCTTACTGCGTACTATCAGGCACTGCATGTCGCGAACCTTGCCGGAATCAGTCGTGCGGCGCTGCGCGATGCGGTGGCGTTCACGCAGGGTAAAACGCGGACCTTCGGTATTCCGGGTGAATCGAGCCCGCGTGACAATCCCTTGGTGCATCGTGTTGTCGGCCGGCTCGCGAGCCTTGCTTACTCGACGCAGAGCATCAGCGCTTCGCTAGCCAGCGCGATCGATGAAGTGTCAGTTGCGCGGCAGGAAGGTCGCACTGATGAACAGACCTATGTGCGTCTCGACATCCAGACTTTCCAGGCGCAGCAGATCGTTATCGAACAAACCCTGCAGGCGGCGACGTTGTTGTTTGAAGTGGGCGGTGCTTCGGCGACCAGTGAAACGCGTCGCTTCGATCGCTACTGGCGCAATGCTCGCGTGCTGGCGTCGCACAATCCGGCGATCATCCGTGAAGCTGCTATCGGTGATTTCTATCTGAATGGGAATGCGCACAAGGAGAGGTTTGGTGTGGCGCGGAATCAGGAAGTCCTCACCGCGACTGCTGCTCAACTGTAACGACTAAGGCCGCTCGCGCGGCCTTAGAACTTCTTGCCCGGCCGCTGCTAGATGCAGCGGCTCCCCTGAATCACTTCGCCGAGGGCGTCCAGATACGGATGTCCGTCGCTTTCAAAGTAGCGGGAATCAGCCCCACCGCGCGATACGTGTCGGCGATACGCTGCTGTTCGGCCAATTGATCGCGTTTCACCGGCACGATGTCGTAGCTGCGGCGGCTATTGGCCAACTCAACAGTCGGCCCAGGAATATTGCCCCACACCGGGCCGAGAATCTGTGCGGCTTCCTGAGGATGCGCCTTGACCCACTTGCCGGTCGTGTTCAATTCGTCGAATACGACGCGCAGCACATCCGGATGCTTGTCGGCGAAGGCCGTTGTCGCTGTATAAAACCGGTTGTATTGAGCGACGCCGCCGCTGCCGTCCGCAATCACGCGAACATGCGCCTCACGCTGCTGAGCCGCGAGAAACGGGTCCCAGATTGCCCATGCATCGATATTGCCGCCACGGAATGCGGCGAGCGCGTCGGGCGCTTCCAGATAGCGCACCTGTATATCGTTGATCGTCAGACCCGCTTTAGCCAAAGCGCTCAGCAACAAGAAGTTGCAGCCTGAACCTTTGGACACCGCCACACGTTTGCCCTTCAGGTCCGCCACGGAATGAATCGGCGAATCCGGCGACACGATGATCGCCTGGGCAGTCGGCGCAGAAGTCTCTTCGGCATAGTAGGTCAACGGCGCGTTGGCGGCCTGCGTAAAGAGCGCAAAAGCATCCGCCACATCCGCATGCAGATCGACGCTGCCGGCGTTGAGTGACTGCAGCAGGCCCGTCGAGAACTCGTGCCAGCTCACGTCATAGCCGAGCGAGTTGAGCTTCTTCTCGAGCGCGCCAGTTCGTTTCAACAGAATAAATAGCGTCGATGAACGCTGGTAGCTGATCGACACCGTTTCGTTGGCGTATGCCACGTCAGTCGACAGCACGCCGCCGATCAACGTCAGGCATACGCAGAGGCGTCGCAGGCTTCGGGAGCCGGAGAAAGCGAGGGGCATCGATCGAGATCCATGTGATGTGAATATGCGGAATCGCTGAATATATAAAAGAACGACACACGGCCAAAGACTGATTTCATCGATCGATATGGGTAGAAATTGGAACGCGTGGCGGCGGCATCGCTCATCATTCGAGATTTGATGCGAGTTGAAGCACACGCTTTTACCGTGGAGATTTCTGCTTTATGTCGACACTCCCTCCCCGCTTCGGTATCTGGGCTCTGGTTCACGGCAGCCGCGCCGCGCTGCAGGACCCCGATGAACCGTACGACGCGTCGTGGGCGCGAAACAAAGCCCTCGTTCTCGAAGCCGAGCGGCTTGGCTACGACTCCGTGCTGGTCGCGCAACATACGATCAATCCGCACAATCCCGACTTCGATCAGCTCGAAGCGTGGACCGCCTCGGCTGCGCTCGCGGCACTGACCGAGCGCATCGAGATCATCGCCGCCATCAAGCCATATCTGTATCACCCGGTGGTGCTGGCGAAGATGGCGCAGCAGATCGAACACATCAGTGGCGGGCGTTTTGCGATCAATCTTGTCAACGCGTGGAATCGCCCGGAGCTGGAGCGCGCCGGTATCGGCTTCGCGGAGCACGACGCGCGTTATGCGTACGGACGTGAATGGATCACGGTGGTGGATTCCTTGCTGCGCGGCGAGCGTACGCGCTTTCGCGGCGAGCATTTTAATGTGGATGACTATCTATTGCGTCCCGCGGATCCGTTTCGCAGCCGTCCGCGCATCTATGTGGGCGGCGAATCGGAACCGGCGCGGGAACTGGTCGCCGACAAGGGCGACGTGTGGTTCATCAACGGCCAACCATTGGATGCCGTCAAAGCGTTGATCGTGGATGTCTCCGGCCGCAAGCGCCCTGCTCCGCATGAGCCGTTACGTTTTGGTTTGTCGGCCTTCGTCATCGCTCGCGAATCCGGCGGGGCCGCCGATCAGCACCTTGCCCATCTGTTCGCACTGGCCGCAAAAGATGCCCCGCTACGTGAGCAACAGAAATCGAACATCGACCCGAAGGCGGTGATGTTCCAGACCTTCGCGCAAACGCCGCGCGTGGGTTCGAACGGCGGCACGGCGGCCGGACTGGTCGGCAGCTATGACACAGTCGCGCAACGGATCGCCGATTTTCATCGTGCGGGGATCGAGTTGTTCATGTTGCAATTCCAGCCGTTCGAGACTGACATGCGCATTTTTGCCGAAGAAGTGATTCCACGGGTACGTCGCCTGCTCGGCTGATCCGGGCGAGGTGCGCGGCTTTCAGCGCGTCGCACTCATGTGGCACAGTATCGTCAAACGCATGCGCTACGCTTGCGATACTGGACAGCCCCGATGAGCGAGATGAAGAACCTGACTGCGTACGAGCCCCCGGTCGACGAAGACCAGCTTCTGCTGAAGTGGATCCGGCGCGCGCGTGAATCCCAGATGAGCCATTACGACATGGCCGACCTGCTTTCAGCGCGGGACCGCAGCGTCGGCTGGCTGGTCACCGCATTGACCGCGTTCGTGGGGACGGCCGTGTTTGCGTCGCTGAATTCGACCGCTGTCTCGCCGGCGCTCAGGATCTTTGTGGGCTTCGTGAGCGTTGCGGCGGCGGTCTCAGCCGCGCTGCAAACCTTCCTCAGATATGCGGAGCGTGCGGAAAAGCATCGCGCGGCGGGGGCCCGCTATGGCGCTGTACGGCGCAGGCTGGAAGCGATCTTCGCCGGTGACGCCGACGCACGCGATGGCCACTATCTCACCGCGATCCGCGACGAACTCGACCGGCTCGCAGAAGATTCACCCAACGTGCCGCCGCGCATTTTCTATCGCACCCAACGAACCCTGTCCGCCGAACCGCGACACAGTCGCGATGCCTGAGCGGCCGCGCCACTCATTTGTAAATGGCATCAACTTCAATTTGCGGTCCTTAAGCGTCACTTAAGGACACTGCCTGCACAATCCACGCTGGTGAGAATACCCCTGTTCACAGGTATGTTTTTCCGCCACCCATTCGAAACACGATAGCCCCGCCCGGCCTTCCGGTATTTACGTCTTTCCGGGCCTTTGCGTCCGCCCGATTATGGTATCGTCCGACCTGCGCTTAAAAGCGCAGTGCCACACTCAATCGGGAAGCGCAATCGCTCCCTAAAAAAAGATTATGGAAGTCCAAAACGCCCGTCGTTGGGCACCACGGGGAACCCGCGTCTGGCTCACCGCGGCCGCCGCATTGGCGATCGCGAGCGGAGTACGCTTGTTGCTCCATCCCTTGCTGGGACCGATCATGCCGGGCACCGCGTTCTGTATCGCGGCGGCCCTGGTCGAGTATTTTTGCGGGCTGGCCCCGGCGCTCACCGTCATGTTTCTCGGCCTCGGTATCGCCGACTATCTGTTCGTCCCTCCCTACGCCACGATCGCCGTATTCGATCGCGCCGACGTGGTCCTGCTGGTCTCGTATCCGTTGGTGACGCTGATTGTCATCGTGCTGATTGAACGCCTGCGCCGCTCGCAGTTTCGTGCCGAACTGATCGCATCGGTTGCGCAATCGCGCTATGAAATGCTGCTGCGTCACGATAACGAACGTATGCTGGCGCGCCGCGGCGTCGACGAAACGCATCGGCTGCTGCGCCACCTATCCCATCACCACAGAACTTTCATTTTCATTCAGGCGCTGGAGCGCAACGCGCTACAGCCGGGTAACGACATCAAGTCGCAAGGCATGCTGCCGCGTCTGCCCAACGAGATTGCGCCAGGCCCGCGCTTTACCGACGTCGATCCCGACGACATCCAGCGGCTCAGCAAGGCGCTGTGGCCTGGCAGCCATCGCGTGCACCTGAAAAGCGGCGACGGTCCGTCGAAGCTGACCGAGTGCATGTGCGAGCGGTTCACCACCCACGCCGGCGAGTTTCTCGTCCTACGGATCGGAGCCTGATCCATGAGTCAACCGACGAGTCTCTTCTTACCCGGCGACGATCATGCCGTGCTGATGTTGCACGGCCTGTCGAGTTCGCCGCTCGAATTGCGTTTTCTCGCCCGCTTTCTGAATGCTGAAGGCTTCACTACGTGCGCGCCGGTCCTGCCGGGCTACAGCGCCGGCTCTGAAGAAGAGGCAATGGAGGCATGGCTCGAAGCCGCCGTGCGCGAGTACGACGCTTTGGCCGGGCGCTTTGCCCGCGTCTCAATCTGCGGACTATCGATCGGCGCAGCCTTGGCGCTGGCTCTCGCGCATCGCCGTCCAGGGGCGCAGTCGCTCGTGTTGTTGTCGCTGACGCTCTCATACGACGGCTGGGCGATCCCCTGGTATCGTTTCCTGCTCAACTGGGCGTACTTCACGCCAATGCGCAAACGCTGGCGCTACCGTGAAGAGGCGCCGTTCGGCCTGCGCAATGAAGCGCTACGAGCAAAGATCGCTCGCGCGATGCAGCGCAGCGATTTCAGCGAAGTCGGTCCGTCGACGATTTCATTGCCGGCCTTGCACCAGGCGAGCCGCCTTGCCGCGAGCGTGCGCACGCAGGTACGCGACATCAAGACCGATTGTCTGATTGTCCACGCGATCGACGACGAGACGTCGAGCCCGCGCAATGCCCGCTTTGTCGCCGCGAATATCGGCGCTGCCTTTTTACGCACAATCTGGCTGGATGATTCGTATCACATGATTACGTCGGACAACGAGCGCGAAATCGTCGCGCGTGAAACCGCCCTATTCCTGCGCGAAAGCGAAGCCGTCCATAGCGGCGACGACGGCAAACAACAGGTCGTCTCGAAGGCTTTGGCGCGACGCCTCAGGCAACTTGCGGCGCTTGGCAAGGAGCGCGCATGACGGCGAATACCACGCTGAGGTTCGGCAAGCCCGCACGTATGTCGCTACTGCTCGCCGCGGCGCTCGGCCTTTGCGCTGCACGCGCGGCCTACGCGGACGATGCAAGTCCGAACGCGACAACTGACGCCAGCACCGGCGCGGCCACCAGCAGCAAATGGAAAATCGGCGTGGGTCCTGGCGTGGTGATTACGCCCAAGTACCCGGGGTCCCGCCAGTTGAGCGTATTCCCGTTTCCGGCGCTGGACATCTCATACGACGACCGGATTTTCTCGCAGGGCCCTGACGTGCTCGGCGTGAACGTGCTGCGCGGCCCTGCCTATCACGTAGGCGCGGCATTGACTTTCGATTTCCAGATGCGCAAGGAGTCCGACGATCCACGCCTGCATGGACTTGGCAATGTGAATGGCGGGCCGAAACTGAAGCTCTTCGCTGACTACACGTGGTGGGCGTTTACCGGGTCGGTGGCCTTGTACCAGGATATCGCCGGGCATCACCAGGGGACGACGGTCAGCACGGATTTCGTGGCGTCCGCCCCGGTTGGCGGCTGGTTGTTCTCGGTGGGACCAGGTTTCACCTGGGCGAATGGCACTTATACGCGGACGTTTTTCGGCGTGTCTGAGCAGCAGAGCGCGGCGTCAGGATTGCCTACGTACAGCACCAGTGCAGGCGTGCGGGACGTCCATATGAACGCCCAGGTGACTTACGACTTTTCGAAGCACTGGAATGGCTCGGTTTCCGCGACCTTCGGGCGACTGGAGCATGACGCCGCGAATAGCCCGATTACCGAAAAGAGATTCGAGCTCAACACGCTCGCTTCGGTGAACTATAAGTTCTAGTTTCTGGTTTCTTGCGCGCTCGCACGTTCCAACGCTCGCAGCGTGCGAGAAACCAAATGCCAATCGCGGTTCAATCCTCCGTGCGCAGCTCTTCAACTTCAATCCCCAACTCAGCAGCCATCCGGCGCACCACCACCTGAAGCCGGCTCACCTCGTCGGCAAGCCGCTTCTGTTCGGCTTTGACTGCCTCGAACGCCGACAGCGGCACGACCTCATCGTCTCCACCAGGCTGGGCAAGATCGCTTGCGCTGACTTCGCCGCATAGCAGATGCATCCAGCGATTCTCGCGCTCGCCCGGCGTGCGGGCCAGCTTCGCCACTCGCGGCGGATCGTTGGCAGCCAGTTCGTCGAGAAACGCCTCGACCGAGGAGATGTCGGCAAATCCATGCAGGCGCGCGCTGTTCAAACGCAATTCGGCTGCGGTCTGCGGACCGCGTAACAGCAACGTGGTCAGTAACGCAGCCGACTGGCTCGGCAAGCCCAACACCCGATTCATGTTGTGCTCGAAGCGCGGCACGCGGCTGCTGCTGCCTTCCATCACGAGGCTCAGCCGCTTCAATCCGTCGACGGCGGTCAGCACCTCGGCTTCGGTCGCATTCATCACGGGCGCGCGGCCGGTTTTCTGATTGCAGCCCAAAGTCAGTGCGTTCAGCGAAAGCGGATAACTATCCGGCACGGTGTGCTGCTTTTCGACGAGCACGCCGAGCACACGCCCTTCAAGCAAGGTCAAAGCGCGGATGGAGGGACGGGAAACAGCGTCGGGAGTGGAGTTCATAGAAGATGTCGCGGCATGCGCCGCCGGGTCTCGTGGATGGTGTGCCTTACCGTTGCACAGCCAGGCGGCAGGTTTTAGTTTGTGGCCACTATGATAAACGGCCCGGCCGCTCGCAGTGTACGAATCTCCGCAATGGCGAAGCGTGCCCGGAACGCATTCGTATCCGCTTCGGCGTTTTTTTGTTCCGTTGACGAATTCCCATATTCGAGATAATTTCCCGAATATGGAAAACGCACTCACCGACGACAACGCCATCGAACGCCGCATCGCCCAGCGTCTGCGCGGATTACGCGCCGAGCGCAACTGGTCGCTCGACGATCTCGCCAAGCTGAGCAACGTCAGCCGCGCCACCCTTTCGCGCCTCGAGAACGCCGCCGTGAGCCCCACGGCGAGCGTGCTGGGCAAGCTCTGCGTCGCTTACGGCTTGCCGATGTCGCGTCTCATGCACATGGTCGAAGAAGACTTCGCGCCGCTGGTGGCGCGCGACGAGCAGTCGGTCTGGGTCGACTCGAGCGTCGGCTTCCGGCGCCGCTCCGTGTCGCCACCAGCGCAGGCGCTGAGCGGCGAGGCGCTGGAGTGCGAACTCGATGCGGGTGTGCGCATCACTTACGACGCGTCGCCGAGAGCCGGCCTCGAACATCATCTGATCCTGCTTGAAGGGCAACTGCAGATCACCGTCGACGGCCGAAGTCACGATTTGCAACCCGGCGACTGTCTGCGCTACCAACTGTTCGGTCCCAGCGCGTTCGTCACGCCCTCGCATAGCGCGGCGCGCTACATCCTCTTCATCGTCTGAGTTCAAGCCACCATGAACGCGACCAGCATCACGACCTTTTCCGCCGACGACCTCGTTCACCATCTGCCCGAACTCGGCGCGCTGCTGCGTGCCTGCGTCCATGACGGTGCGAGCGTTGGCTTTGTATTGCCGTATAGCGTCGAGGAGAGTGAAGCGTTCTGGAGCGGCAAGGTGCTGCCGTCTCTGCGCGCGAGCGCACTGGTGCTTTTTGTTGCTCGCCATGGCGAGGCGATCGCCGGCACCGTGCAACTCGATTACGACACGATGCCGAACCAGCGTCATCGCGCCGAGGTGCGCAAGCTCCTGGTCCATCCGTCGTTCCGACGCCAGGGTATCGCCAAAGCGTTGATGGCGGAACTGGAACACCGTGCGCACCAGTTGCAGCGCAGCCTGCTGACGCTCGATACGCGCACCGGCGACAAGGCCGAGCCGCTCTATGCCGCGCTGGGTTATCAGACGGCCGGCGTGATCCCGCAGTTTTGCCGCGACACACTGGAGGAGCGGCTTGATTCGACCACCATCATGTACAAGATGCTGTGAGCGTGACGCAGGCGTGTCTGCGTCGCGTGACTTAACGGCGCGAATCGAGCGCGATCCGTACAGCCAGACCGGCCAGCACGGTGCCCATCAGCCAGCGTTGCACCAGCAGCCATACCGGCCGCCCAGCGAGAAACCCGGCGATTGAACCTGCCATGATCGCAATCAACGCGTTGATCGTGACGGAGACGACGATTTGCACGCAACCCAGAGCGATCGACTGCGTGAGCACGCTGCCGTGCTCCGGTGAAATAAATTGCGGCAGCAGCGACAGATACATCACCGCGATCTTCGGATTCGCGAGGTTCGTGACGAGCCCCATGGTGAAGAGTTTGCGGCGGCTGTCGTGCGGCAGGTCGCGCACCTGGAACGGCGAGCGGCCGCCCGGCTTGACTGCCTGCCACGCCAGATACAGCAGGTAGAGCGCGCCGCCGAAACGCAGCGCGTCGTACGCGTAGGGCACCGTCAACAGCAGTGCGGTGATACCGAACGCCGCGCAAAACATGTAGAACACAAAGCCGAGCGCGACGCCGCCGAGCGACACAAGCCCTGCGCGCCGCCCCTGACAGAGCGATCTGGAGATCAGATAGATCATGTTCGGGCCGGGCGTGAGCACCATGCCGAGCGAGACCAGAGCAAAGGCGAGCAACGTTGTGGCAGCGGGCACGGCGTTCTCCTGTGGGAATTGAAGTCGGGTAGTGCCGCTAAATATAGCCGATGCCACTGGTACTGTGCCGATGGCGAATTGCATCGAAAGAAACACTTGCGGTGAAATTTATTGCCCGGTATCGTCTAGCCGTTCTGCAATGCAGCGCGGGAGAGATCGTCAGAGGATTGTGACGACGCCGACGGAGCAACCGCCCCGGAAACTCTCAGGCAAAAGGACCGCGCAGCTGGAACATCTGGAGAGCGGCGCCATGCGCGCCCACCGAAGGGGATTCCCTGCATACCGCATGCATCGCGATGCGTATGCTCACAGGAAGAAACTCTCAGGTACATGGACAGATGGGGCATCGACGCCGGTTTCGACACGAAATCGACACCGGTGATGCTCAACTACTCTGGACCATGTCATGTCACGAATCGCCATTATCGGCGCCGGCATTACCGGCGTTACGACTGCGCACGCCCTTGCGCAGCGCGGCCACCACGTCACCGTGTTCGAGCGTCATCGCTACGCAGCGATGGAGACCTCGTTCGCCAACGGCGGCCAGTTGTCCGCCAGCAATGCCGAAGTCTGGAACAGCGCGGCCACGGTGCTCAAGGGCTTGCGCTGGATGCTCACGCGCGACGCCCCGCTGCTGCTCAATCCGATGCCCACGTGGCACAAGTATTCGTGGATGGGCGAGTTTCTAAGGCAGATTCCTCATTACCGGACGAACACCGTCGAAACGGTGCGGCTCGCAATTGCGGCGCGCGAGCATCTGTTTTCGATAGCCGAGCGCGAAGGGATCGACTTCGATCTGGAGCGGCGCGGCATCTTGCACATCTACAAGACGCGCAAGGAATTCGATGCGGCCAGCAAGGTGAATGAATTGCTGCGCGAAGGCGGGCTGGAGCGGAATCCGGTGACGTCGAGCGAGTTGCACGCAATCGAGCCCATGCTGCATGGTGATTTTTTTGGTGGATTTTTTACGCCTTCCGATTCCACTGGCGATATTCACAAGTTCACACGCGGGTTGGCTGAAGCTTGCGTGCGGCATGGTGTCGAGTTTCACTACGACGCGGAAATTACGGCGATCGAGCAGCCGGCTGAGGGTCGGTTTTCGTTGATGGTCAATCTGGAAGGTGAGTCGCAACGGTTTGCTTTCGAGCGGATCGTGGTGTGCGCCGGTGTGAAGAGCCGCGACTTCGCGGCGATGCTTGGCGATCACGTGAACGTCTATCCGGTTAAGGGTTATTCGATCACCGTATGTCTCGACGATGAAGTGAGTCAGCAGAACGCGCCGTGGGTCAGTTTGCTCGACGACAGCGCGAAGATCGTGACGAGCCGGCTTGGCGTGGATCGGTTTAGGGTTGCGGGGACGGCGGAGATCAACGGGTTCAATCGGGATATCCGGTCGGATCGGATTGCGCCTCTGGTCGACTGGACTCGACGGTATTTTCCTGAGGTGTCGACCTCGAAGGTGATTCCGTGGGCGGGGTTGAGGCCGATGTTGCCGAGCATGTTGCCGAAGGTCGGGCGTGGGAAACGGCGAGGTGTTTTTTATAACACCGGGCACGGGCATTTGGGGTGGACGTTGTCGGCGGCTACGGCGCAGGTTTTGGCGGGGGTGATTTAGTAGGCGTTTTTGCGACAGGCCCGGTGCCCGCAAGGACACCGGCAGCACTCTCCACTGTTTCCAGTGCCTTCAAGGCAGTTTTCGACCTGGGCGCGGGACTGCTTGCGGCTTCCATGAAATCAGGATTCCCGCTTCCCCGCATAGCTGATTGATTGAATCCAGGGCGGCTTCTGGCACCAACCAGAGCCAAAGGTCATTCCCTATGGGCTGCAGGGATCCACGATTGTCTTCCGCGACAATCCATTCTTTAAGCTGAATGCCACCAACCACGATGTTAAGGTGACGATCACTTATAACATTGATCGGATACACCATCCTTAGCATGCTTTCTTGATAGCGAGCCGCTCCATAAGATCCGCCTGGCACTTCCTTGCCGAAGGCCGACGGATTCTCAAATGGCTTCAGTTTCGCGAGATTGCTCCCGGCTGCATAGTAAAACGCGGAGGTCATCTTCGGCGCTTCATATGCTATTCCATAAGAGACATTCAGACTCGTGGCTATTCGCTTGATGTAGTCGATAAACTTGTCGGCACTATCCGCAAGTTGAACATCGAGCTGTGCATCAATACCAAAAAAACCGCCAAAGGAAGGCGTGTTGTAGCCGAACGAAGCGCGCCAAGGTATCTGGCCACCTGCGTTGTTGTATATCCGGAAATCGGTTGCGACTCCAGATTCAATCAGGCTCTTGAGCTCGTCGAAAGGAACCTCAACAAGTTCGACGTCCCTCTCGCCAGCGACTTCAATGTAACGTGTATATCCCGCAGTCGTTATGTCGACCGACATTGCTGAAAAGAACTCATGGCCGGCCTTGTATGCTTCAAGCGGACTTATTCGATCTGTCCCATATAGCGCCATTCCTGTGCACATGATCCGCCCACTAAATTCCGGAAATAAGGTCATCCAAAACGCTCTTGATGTCGGACGCGTTGTACGGATGATCGAGAACGATAATTTCGCCGCGATTTGATGCCGGCAGATTGCCCATGGCGGCCCTATTTCGAGCAGTCAACGTTGGAAGCTTGGCCCCCATATCAGTCCTCGACGCGAGCTCTATTGCATGCGTCTGGCCGTTGACATCGACCGCCATGATATCGGGGCGTCTGAGCGACACATCCCCACTGTTCGCGTAATTGTACGAGCGATTCAAATAGATATCAGTGAATTTTCCGCTCATTGCAAGTTTGTTTGCTATGACCTCGGAAAATTGATCGTGACCTGGCGTTCCGTCTTTCTGTCCGGTGCCGTGTATTTTCGCTCCGTTGACTTCTCGAACCGGACAGCTTGCTAACCCGAACGGATCAATCAACATGTCCGGGACCGTCACATAAGCATGGGTACGCAGGCCACCAGCGAGTCCAAGCGGGTCAACTGTCAGGTACTGCCCTGTTTGAGGATCGTAGAATCGGTGCAGGTTGTAGAACAGATCGCTTTCCTCATCGTCCCATTGTCCGGGAAATCGGAGGTTTACTTCTGACGGCTCGTCGGTCCCAACGTGATTGTTGACTCGATCTAACTTGAGATGCCGCCCCCATATCGTGTAGGAAGCGTCCCAGATTTTCGCGCCACGTTCGTCGAACATGGCCTTGGGTAAGCCGGACTGATCCGACAGAATTGGAAAGACACCACTGTCTGTTTCATGAGCTAGCGGGTTGACGTTCTCAGAAAAGTGCCAGCCCCTAACAAACGCACACGTTCCGTCCTTGTCTTGCCACTGCTCCGCGATCTGTCCACAGTCCCAAAGAAAGCGAATCGCTGTTCGCGCACCAACCAGCCTCTTTTCTACGCGCCTGCCGAACGCATCGTACCGATAGATCCAAACCCCTTTCTCCGGTGTACACACCTTCACCAATCGGTCCAACCCGTCCCACGCGTATTGCCAACTCTTCGGCCTGAACCCCGGTTGCTCCACCGTCTTTTCGATCGTCCGCCCGCGCGCATCGTAACGATAGCGCGCGTAGCCGACGCGTTCCGGAAGCCCTCCTGGAAGGTAACAGTGAGCGTCAGTGGGCCCCTGCTGGCCGTGCGCTGCAATGTTGAGGTTCGCGTCATAGCGGTAGTGCTCCGGTGGCTGACGGAGGCTATGCACGGACGCTATCTGTCCACGTAAGTTGCGTTGATACGTCACGCTGTCGGAATCAGTGTCTACACGCTCCAACTGCCCGGCCGCATCGTACGAATACAGTTGACGCGTGAGGTTTTCCAACGCGTGAACCGGGTTCGACTGTATCTCGTCGAACGCCGATCGCGGCCCCGCGACCTGCCGGCGCACACGGCCCAACGCATCGTATTGCCGCTGCATGACGAACTCGCCAGCCTGCCGGCCTGTTTCCCGCCCCTGACTATCGCGCAGGATCGACATCGGGCCGACCTTGGTCAGTGCGCCGAGCTTGTCGTATTCATACAGCGTTTGCCGATGTGGCGTTATTCGCGCACTGCGTCGACCTTCGGCGTCGTACATGTGTTTCAGGAGATCACCGTGCTGGTCCTCTCCAATCAGACGCCCCTTTTCGTCATAGCTGAAGCGCGTTACGTGGGCGGACCCGCCTCGCACTTCGGCCGTAGCGAGCCGACCCGCATCGTCATAGGTGTAGGCCAACCCTACGTCGCCGGCATCGACCGTGGCCAGGCGGCCAGACGGATCGTACCCATAACGCCATTTACCCCCGTCCGGCAGCGTCTTTACAAGTAGACGGCCAATCGCGTCCCGTTCGTAGTGCGTCGTGCGGCCACCCCAGTCGATCTCAGTGATGAGGCGACCTGCGCCATCGTAACGATATTCCCACGTCTCGCGCAGTGCATTAACGACCTTCGTCAGCCTCGTAGCATGGTCGTACTCAAATCGGGTAATGTGGCCGGCAGGGTCAATCGACGCCGTAACAAGGTCAAACGGCCCGTACTCGTGTCGGGTAACGCGGCCGAGTTGATCGCTCTGCTCTACGAGCAGACCTTCGGTGTTGTACCGCGCACAGACAACGGCGCCGTCCGGCTGGATAAGCTTTGCGACCGCGCCACGGGGATTCTCAGCGCCCGCCGAATGGTCATACCGGGTGACGTTACCGTCAGGATCAACTTCTTCGACGAGACGCCCAAGGACATCAAATACCGTACGGAATTCCGCGCCGGTCGGAAGTCGAGTCGTGATCAGCCGCAGCCGCGCGTCGTAGTCGAGCCGCACTTCGCCAACGCCATCGATGGCACGCAAGAGTTCGCCGCGCTCTCCATATCGGTAACGCTTAATCGTCCCGTCGGGCTCCGTGCGAGCTATCAGGCGCTGCAGATGGTCGTATTCAAACTTGATGCGTACTCCAGCGGGCAGCACGACCGCGGTCATCAGCCGAGTGTCGTCATATTCAAACCGTGTCGTGCGGCCAGTTGGTTCCTCGGCAGACACGAGATTGCCCGTATCGTCGTAGAGAAATTGGGTGCGTCGGCCGAGCGCATCCACCTGAGTCAACAGCCGTCCGAGTCTCCACTCCCGTACGGTGGTGTGGCCGAGCGGATTGCTCTCAACAGTGACCAGGCCGTCGGCGTTGTAGTCGTAGACCCATTCGCCGTCGCCGTCGATGACGCGCGTGCGACCGTCCTCGTAGACGAATTGCCCGGTGTGATACCCCTGCCGCGTACCCGTTTCGACCACACGGCCAACCTCGTCGTACAGGTAGTGGACATCGGTCTGATCGGTGTCTCGCCAGGCCGTCATCCATCCATTGTGATCGTACGTGTAATTGAAATGACCGTGCTGGAAGCTCGCGACGCGCGCCAGCATCGCCCCGTCATATCCGTATTCGACGAGTGTGTGCGGCTTGCCCGATACATCGTAAAGGACAATCTGGTCGACCTCGCGCTTCGTACCACGATACAGAATATCAAGCCTGTAGCCGTCCGTATGCACAAGCCCGTCGAGACGGCCATCCGCATCGTACGTAAATGTGCAAGCATTGCCGCTCAGATCCTCGATCCGCTCGAGCCTCGAAGTATGAGCTTCGGCAAGCGGTGCAAATACCAATACCTGTCGTGTCTCGTGATCGAAAATCCGCGGTTCGTCCCGCGTGCCGATCAGGCGATAACGAGGCTCGCGCAGGTTGATGCCGTCGAGACCGACTTCCGGCGCTATAAAGGTGATCGTCTGTCCGCTCGCACTATGGAATCGCACGAGGTGACCATCATCGAACGACAGACACTGCGACCAGTTGTTCGACCACTTCGGCCCGAGAAGGCCTGTGTCTTCCGAACGCGTGCGGTAACGCCGCGTGAACTGCAAGGGCAACACACCTGGAATTGAAATGTCAGTGCGGACGTCGACCACCTCGCCAGTCGCTACATCGACCGGGTCCTCCTTGCACGTGGAGACTTCGTCCTTCTTTCCCGACACCTCAGCAGATTGGGTCGGCTCCCGTTTCGGAAGCGCATCTCCGAGCATGCCACCTAGTTTCGCGCCAAGCAGGCCGCCAAGCAAACCCGCGAAGAACTCTTCACCGGCGGTAAGCTCGGGATTCTTCGGTCCGTACTGCCCAGTCGTTCGGTCAACCCAAACGCTTTTACGACCCGAATTGACCTTAGCACTGCAATGAGTCGAATGGCCGATGCGCACCAGAGGCAGGCTATTGATCGTGATGGTCTTGCTGCCTTCGACCAGTGGCTCCGGGGAGCTCGAATGTTTGGAGCATGACGCAACATCGGTGACGCGAGCGGCGGCTTTTCCCTCAAATGTGACGTTTCCCGATCCGCTCGAGATCTTCCCGCAATTGCTACCCATACTCTGACTCGCCGAGGCAAGTGCGCTGCCCAGGCTCAGCCCACCGGCCATGCAGACGCCAACGATAAGTGCCCCTGCAAGTCCCCCGGTCACCACCGTCGCGGCGACCATTGCTCCAATGGCGATACCCACCGCAAGTCCAGCCATCATTCCGAGGAAGCCGGACGAGTGTGCAATATCGTCGCCAACGCACGCCGGGTGGGGATCACCCCGGCCGATGGTCAGGCCGAGTGCATCGCCAACTTTCGTCACACCCTCGGCGATCGCTCCAGTGACGCCCAACTTACCGAGCGCCCATGACCCTGCGAGAGCAACGACCGCGGGTACCGCAGCAAGCGCTGCGGCGCCCGCCGCCGCAGCCCCGGTCGCGCCGGCCCCAATGACTGCAGAACCTGCAGCGTATGCGCCGTAACCAACGTCGGCGCCGAGCATCCCATAGTTCGCGCCGTCGACCCATTCCATCTGCCGTTGCTTGACGGCCTCGCCATCTTCCAGTGTCTGCAGATGAGCCAGCCGTTCGCTAGCGGTACCAGTTGGTTCGCCGGTGCTAACGGGAATGTCGTTGTCCTGGTCAGCCATGGTCTTGCGGTGTTCAGTTAGGCTCGTTAAGCGAGAAGCTCTGGATCATCGCGTGTACCTGAGTTTTCTGCGTTTCGCTTATCGTGCCCGGAGCAGTAAACGTCAGCATGAGGACCCGCTTGCCATACTCGACCATCGTAAGCAGCTGTTGGATCGGCTTGCCGTTATTGAGCCATCTGAATTCGTGCGTGTACGCAGCGCGGCCTGACACCTCGGACTCCGCACCGGCAACTAGCTCGTAACCCGCGACCTGTTTCGAGAGTTTCTGAATTTCGTTGGCTGTGTACTCATGAAACTTCATCCCCCATGGCAAGCTCTCCCGGGTCACGACAAAGCTCACACCTTCCGTTCCCGTGGCCGCCGACACAAACACGTTCATCGTCTTGTCATGCCAGTCGGCCGGCAACGACAGTGAGCCTTCCTGTATCTGATACATGTTGTTCTTCCAGTGACACGGAGGTTGATATGAGTCGGGAATCAGCCGTTATCGGGATTGATGTGTGTGTTACCGGCCTGAACCTTGATCTGCCCGTCGTCGATATGGATGACCGACGAACCCTTGTAGATTTCAATCGCATCAGCTGTCATGTGAATCTTCGTCCCCCCCTCCCCACCCACCTTGATCCACAACTCCTTCGCCTCGATCGTGTGCACCCCTGCAGGTGTCTGCTGCGTCGTATTCCCCTTCGTAACAGCGTCCTGCAGATCGCCGACCGACACAGTCGTAAGGTGGTCGCCCTTAGCCACGGCAATCGACCTATCGCCCTTCAGCACCTGAGTACTCTGGGCGTTTTCCACCACGGTATTCATGTCCTTCTGCGCGTGCATGAAGAACTCCTGCGCACCGTTCACGTCCGAGAAACGCAGTTCGTTCGAGCCGTCCCCTTTGTGCGTCTGGCTTTTAAGGCCCATCGTCTGACCGCTGCTGCCGTGGTATGGATTGCCTGACTCGCCATTGAACACACGCCCAACGATGACGGGGTTATCCGGATCGCCCTCGTTGAACGCCACGATCACTTCCTGGCCGATGCGGGGAATCGCCGAGCCGCCCCAACCTTTCCCGGCCCACGGCTGCGACACGCGGACCCACATCGAATCGGAACCGTCCTGTTTGCCACGCCGGTCCCACATGAAGTGAAGCTTCACGCGGCTGCCGTCCGTGTAGATTTCCTCGCCCTTCGGGCCGACCACGATCGCCGCCTGAGTGCCGTGCATGTAGGGCTTAGGCGTGCGTCGCTCGGGGCGGAACGGAACATCAAGCGGCAGACACGTAAAGGTGTTGCGGTAGGGCATCTCGGCGTCATGCCGCGAATAGTCGTTCACCGCTTGGTGCCGGACGTGCAGGATCACGAAATCCTTGTTGTAGGTGGATACCGGGTGGTTCACCAACGTAAAGCGGCCAACCGTGGTCATGCGAGAGGCGTAGCCACTGCCAGTGAACTGGCGGGCCTGCGCCTCTTCGGCCTCCATCGCGTAGCGGGCGTAGCGCTCGCCGTCGTTGCCATGGTCATAGAGCGAGTGATACTCATACCGCTCCGTGCTGCCGATATTCGGATTCTTCAACGTGGCGGTTGGCACTTCGACGTGCATCAACGGCGACGACGGCGCGTTGTAGTTGAAGTCCCGGAACGTGACTTTCCCCACGCGGAAACTGAATGCTTCGTCCCAGCGGTCGATACCGTTCAACTCGCTGGCCGAGCTATCCGCGTAATAGGGAATCGTCTTCAGATTTTCGATCGGCGCAAACGTCGAATTCGAGTCGCCGATCACGAGCACGTGCTTGTCTTTTTCATAGCGGAAGGTCCAGAACAAGCCCTCCTGCTCCATCAGACGTGCGCAGAAGTTGTAGTACGACTCCTGGTACATCACCACATACTCGAGTTGCGGGCGCTCGCTCTGGATATGGAACTCGAAATCCGAAAATCCCAGCTCCTTGAAGATCGACGTCAGAATGTCCTGCGCGGTCTCGTTCTGGAAAATCCTACAGTCCGACGAACGGGTGAGAAACCAGAACCACGGCACTACCGTCATTTCGTAACGGGTGACCGTGCCGGAATTGCCAACACGGCTGAACGATGCCGCATATCCATGAAAATACCGGCGACTGCTGTCGGGAGACGCAACGGTCGTTGTCAGAATATTCGTATTGGCGCTCTGCGGATCCAGCGTAATCTTCACGCGCTGGCCGACGATTTTTTCAACCTCGATATTATTCTGGTGGGATAGCAGATCGAGATGAATTTCCGGAAGCTGGCTGACGAATTCATCGGCAACCAGCGCACTGACCAGCAACACGTTGCCGCCAAGCGGCGACTCGATTTTGATAAAGCGGTTTTCCTGCGTCAGCTGGGGCTTTAAACCGGACGCACCGTTGATCGAATCGGCAATCGAGGCCGGCGTTCGCCCGAGCAATGACATGCCCGTCTGGGCAAGCTGCACAGCGCGCGCTGCCCCGCCCATCAAGCCCGCGCCGGGCACGCCGGCGAGCGAACCCGCCTGACCGGCAAGGCCGGCGATCGAGCCGACATCACCCAGCACACCGCCCGCCGCAAGCGATCCGATGGGACTGCCACCGGCGCCGTTACCACTTCCAATTGATGCAAAACTCATGATTTACCCCGCCAGGTTATTGGGGAGCCTTATCGCCAATAAAAGCGATACACAGGAGGTTTCTTTTTCAGGAGTTAATCTGACACCGCATGACGGCGGTCACTATATCAAGGCCTTGTGAATTAACGAACGTAATGTCGCAATTTTTAACAATTTCATAATCAATTCACATTGGAGTCACTATTGATTGTGCTATTGCCTGAATACTTGTGGGGATTTTAAGGGCGGTATCAGAAGGCGGTTTCCATAGCTGCGGCCAAAGGCAGAATCGTCTGCATCTGTTAGTGTTCGGTGACTTGGCACCTCGATGGAGTTCGTATGCGTAAATCCCGCCAGGCTGCGCACAGCGCAGGCATTATCGGCAGCTCGCGCCTGAGTGATGGACAGGTTGCGGCTGAAGCCAGAACGCGGCTAGCGTGGGACGCCGCGGTGCCTAAAGACGCGATAAAAGTAAAGGTCTCCCACGGCCGCATCACGCTGCAGGGCGAACTTCACCGTGAGCAGCAAAGAACCGCCGCACTCGAAGATGTCACCCGTCTGTTCGGTGTAACCGGCGTCTCGGACCGCACCACGATCAAAAACGAATAACCTCAGCCGGAACCGGCCTGCAACAGCCTCCGGCAATGCCTCGCAATCTGCTTCTCCTCCTCGGTATGAATGGCCCTCACCCTCCCCGCTGAATCCCCTTCGGATAGCCCCAAAAACGCAAGCCCCGCGCACACCCGCTTACGAATCTCCTCACTGTGCTCACCGATTCCACCCGTGAACACCAGCAAATCGATCCCGCCTAACAAAGCTGCATAGGCGCCAACCGTCTTGCGCACGGCCGTAGCAAACGCATCCAGCGCCAGCAATGCATTCACTTCGCCCGCCGCGGCGCGCTTTTCAAGCGCCTGCATATCGCTCTCGCCATCGGCGTAACCGGCGAGACCGCTCTGACGATTCAACAGCGTCTCCAGCGCATCGGCATCGAGCTTCTCTACGCGCATCAGATACAGCAGCACACCCGGATCGAGATCGCCACTGCGCGTGCCCATCGGCACGCCACCGGTCGGCGTGAGACCCATCGACGTATCGACGGATTTGCCGTTCTGCAATGCACATAAACTCGACCCATTGCCCAAATGGGCGAACACCGCTCGCGGCGGCAAATCAGCGCCGAGCCGAGTCACCAACGATTCATACGACAGCCCGTGAAACCCGTAGCGAATCACGCCCGCCTCCGCATAACGGCGCGGCAACGCAAGCTGCGCCGCACGCGCCGGCAGTGTTGAATGAAACGCCGTATCGAAGCAGGCGAAATGCTCGGCGTCGCCGAAAATCTTCATTGCCTCGTCGATCAATGCCAGCGCCGGTGGAATATGCAAGGGCGCAAAGTGCACGGCGTCCTTCAAGCGCTGCAGGACTTCAGGTGTCAGGCGTTGATGCGTTCGCAGATGCGGGCCGCCATGCACGACGCGATGCCCCACCGCAGCAGGACGCCCGCGCTTCTGCTCCGCAAGCACGCGTGCGAGCTTCTGCAACGCGTCGGTCTGCAACTCCAGCACATCCTTCTCCTGCACCAGCACGCGACCGTCAGGCGACTTGATACGCAAGCTTCCGTCGCCGCGCCCAATACCTTCAGCACTCCCTTCCAGCAACAATGTTTCATCGCCGCCAGCGTGCGCGGAGCGCGTAAACAGCCCGAATTTCAGCGACGACGAACCGCTGTTCAACACCAGAATCGTCGGAGCCGGGTCGTCGGTCTTCTCATGAGTCGCCATGGCACGCTCCGCTCAGCCCTTCCACGTCCAGTTGCGAATCTCTTCCTTGTCGATGCCCTCGGCATGCGCATAAGCAAGATGCTCGATGATCTGCCCACGCAGCCACTCTTTCGCGTGGTCGCCAACGCCGCGCAGCGCCGGCACACGATCGATCACGTCGATAGCCAACGAGAAACGGTCGACCTGATTGATGATCGCCAGCTCGAGCGGCGTATTGATGTTGCCTTTCTCGTGGTAGCCGTGCACATGCAGATTGCCGTGATTGGTCCGGTTGTACGTGAGCTTATGCACCAGCGACGCATACGAATGGAAGTTAAAAATCACCGGCGAGCTGGTGGTGAACAACGAATCGAAATCGCGATCAGACAGACCGTGCGGATGCGCATGTTCAGGCATCAGGCGGAACAGATCGACCACGTTGACAAAGCGGATCTTCAACTCGGGAAAGCGCTCCTTCAGAATCTGCACGGCGGCAAGCGCTTCCATCGTCGCGATGTCGCCCGCGCAGGCCATCACCACGTCCGGCTCGACGCCCTGATCCGTCGACGCCCAATCCCAGATGCCGATGCCCTTGGTGCAATGCGTAACGGCCGAATCCATGTCGAGATACTGCAGATGCGGCTGCTTGTCGGCCACGATCACGTTGACGTAGTCACGCGAACGCAAACAATGATCGGCGACGCTCAGCAGACAGTTCGCGTCCGGCGGCAGATAAATACGCACCACGTCCGGGCTCTTGTTGGTCACGACATCGAGAAACCCCGGGTCCTGGTGCGTGAAGCCATTGTGATCCTGACGCCATACCAGCGACGTGATCAGCAGGTTGATCGACGGCACCGGTTGCCGCCAGCCGAGATCGCGCTTCGCTTTCTCCAGCCACTTGGCGTGCTGGTTGAACATCGAATCGATCACGTGGACGAACGCTTCATAGGTGGCGAACAGCCCATGGCGTCCGGTCAGCACGTAACCTTCGAACCAGCCTTCGAGCGTATGCTCGCTCAGCATCTCCATCACACGGCCGTCCACCGAGAGTTCACCGCCGTCAGCGTCGCTTGCCATGGTTTCGGCGAGCCAGGTTTTCTCGGATGCCTCGTAGATCGCCGTCAGCTTGTTGCTGGCGGTTTCGTCGGGGCCGAACACGCGGAAGTTCGTCATGTTGTTGCGCATCACGTCGCGCAGAAACGTGCCTAACACCTCAGTCGGCGACGTGTACGAGCCTGCGGGCTTTTTCACCGCTACCGCGTAGTCGCAAAACGCCGGCAGGTCGAGCGTTTTGCACAGCATGCCGCCATTCGCATGCGGATTGGCGCTGATGCGGCGCGTGCCTTCGGGCGCGAGTTCGCGCAGCTCTTCGACCAGACGTCCTGTTTTGTCGAATAACGATTCCGGTTCATAGCTGCGCAGCCAGCTCTCCACGAGCTTCAGGCTCTTGCTATTCGTGACCGGATCGAGCACCGGCACCTGGTGCGCGCGCCACGAGCCTTCTACCTGATGGCCGTCGACTTCCTTCGGCCCGGTCCAGCCTTTCGGCGAACGCAGCACGATCATCGGCCAGCGCGGGCGTGTCGCATCATTCGCTTCGCGTGCATGCTGCTGGATCGCGCGAATTTCGCCGACGCATTGTTCGAGCGTTGCGGCCATCTGTTGATGCATGGTGTCCGGATCGTCGCCTTCGACGAAATACGGCTTGTGGCCATAGCCGGTCAGCAAGGCTTCGAGTTCCTCGCGGGGAATGCGCGCGAGGATCGTCGGATTGGCGATCTTGTAGCCGTTCAGATGCAGAACCGGCAGCACCGCGCCATCGCGAATCGGGTTGAGGAATTTGTTCGAGTGCCATGAGGTGGCAAGCGGACCGGTTTCCGCCTCGCCGTCACCGATCATCACCGTGACAATCAGATCGGGGTTATCGAACGCAGCGCCGTAGCCGTGCGACAGGCTATAGCCGAGTTCACCGCCTTCGTGAATCGAACCCGGCGTTTCGGGCGTGCAATGCGAGCCGATGCCGCCGGGAAACGAAAACTGGCGAAAGAAGCGCCGCATGCCGGCTTCGTCTTCGCTGCGGTCGGGATAGATTTCCGAGTAATGGCCTTCGAGGTAGCAATGGGCCAGCGTGGCAGGCGCGCCGTGGCCCGGGCCGGCGATATAGATCACGTTCAGATCGAGCTTTTTGATCAGCCGGTTCAGATGCACCAGCAGGAAGCTTTGCCCTGGGTCCGAGCCCCAATGGCCCAGCAGACGATTCTTGATGTGTTCTGGTTTGAGCGGTTCACGCAACAGCGGGTTGTCGCGCAGGTAGATCATGCCGGCCGAGAGGTAGTTGCAGGCGCGCCAGTAGCGATCCATCTTGCGTAACGTTTCGGGCTCCAATGTTTTCGGCGGGGTCGGACGGGAGGTTGCTTCGGCCATGGCGCCACTCCTTGAAAAGGACTGTCAGGCTGGTTAGCGGGTGCTGCAGCGATTGTTCGCGACGCAATCAGTGAAGAAAAACCGGTAATGGCTGCCACCTTGTCATGCGCATGACATAACGCAAGCGTAGGGAAAAGATACGTTGTGCAAGGCTCTTGAGGGCGGGCCAGCGATCGTCAGAGGTGTGACAGGAAGCGCGCGTCATGGTTCGGCGCGATCGTCCAAAGCTTGATCTTGCGACACGTGTGCGTCGCTTTCGTGTAGGCGCGGGAAGCGCCGATAGGGAAATGGCCGATCCGATTGCCGACCCGAACGTTGGCTAGCGCCCGTTCGATTGTGTGTTCGTTCTTTCGCGGGTGTTCAGTTGCAGTCCTTACACCGGCTCTTTCTCTTTCCGCTGTGGTGGCTGGTAGCGCCATTTGCTGGCATTGGGATCGTTGCGCGTGTCGTCGCGTTCGCGTTGCTCGGCACGCGCTTCGTCGGCGCGGCCCAACTCAGCGCGCCGGTCACGCACGGCGCCAGGCGAATCGGACTGACGTAACGGCGACGGCGAACGTCGCGGAGCGGGTACTGGTGACATGGTGCCTCCCTTTTTCGAGGATGTGGGACGAATCAACGTTTCTTGCCAGTCCAACGGGGGTCCGGGCGGTGCAGGAGACGAAGCTGACGCAGGTACATCGAAGCGCCGACCATCAGCGCCATGCCTGCTACGATGCCCCAGATTGCGGATGTCATGATTTCTCCTTGGCCCGCCGGCCGCACTGCGTTTGAGCGCCTGCGACGTGAAAGTGGGCATCCGATTGAGCGCGCGGCCGATTATGAGTCAATCAGGGGTTACAACGCGCGCCAAGCAAGGATCATGCGCTCAATTGGCCGCCGTGTCTGTACGGTGTTGGACGGTCCGGCTGGCGGGCCGTTGGCGCGGCAGAGGCTGGCGGTCTTGCGCCGGACTTTAAGTGAGCATTAAGTGAATGCGATTAAGCTCTTCATGCTAAATGCGCGACGGCGGGCCGCATCTGGCGCGCTCTCTGCTGCTCGCTCTCTATCTGAACGGCCATCATGTCGACTCCCAGCCGCCTCAAAGGGCCCCTGATTCTCCTTCTCTCGCTCGTGCTGTTGTGCGCCGGCGTCGCCGTGCTGGTGGGCATATTCGGCTTGCTGGTCAAACTGCTGGGCCTTGGCTAGCAAGCCACTGAAGCCACCGGGTGGGCGCCGAAAGGCAGAAAATCTAGGCGCCGCCTACCGTCCCACCGCTCAGAAGCATGTCGACGTCGATATCAGCCAGCTCCCCAATCCGCTCGATGGTCACATCCGCTGGCGGATTGCTGGAAATCTCCTTGGGATCGAAGGCGTAGTGCCCCTGGCGAGGAAAAACCGTAGTCAGCGTCTCTCCCCAAGCCTTCTTCATGGCGGTCAAAATCCGTAATTTGTCGTCCACCATCACATAGTGCCGGGCCGGATAGCATTCCATCACCTGATCGAGCATCAGCTCCTTGTGGATGTAAATCAGAACCCGTCCCCCGACCTCTTCCCATAGGCCCGAGCGGGCGATCTTGCGCGGCTGGAACACTACATCGCCGTCGGACAGAATCACTGCAGGCCCCCATTGCGACACATGTTTGATCGCATCCAATGCGCCCGGATACAGCCGGTTCGCAAACGGATAATCGATCAGAAACGCCGACATCGACAACAGGCGCGTGTCCCGAGGGTTCTCCAGTCGATACCGCTGCAACGCACCGAGGTAATCGGCGTAGCCAAGCTCTGCACGCAGCTCCTCGAAAATTTCCCAGTACCGCGCGCAGTTCTGCTCGCCGAATTCCCGTTTCATCTGCGCGCGTAAATCCGCCAGCACATGATCGTTGTCCAGCAACGTGTTATCGCAATCGAATAGAAAGACGACGTCGTGAGGGGTGGTATTGGAGGCTGGCATCGCGGCTTCCCTGAATTAGCTCTTGTGTCCATCGGCCGGCGTGGCCGCTTTCTCGACGTGACCGCCGAAGTCGTGCCGCATGGCCGACAACACCCGGTTCGCAAAATCCGCGTCGCCCCGCGAACTGAAACGCGCGAATAGCGCCGCGCTCAGCACCGGCGTGGGCACGCCTTCGTCGATCGCTGCCGCCACCGTCCAGCGCCCTTCGCCGGAATCCGATACCCGCCCGGCGTAGCTTTGCAGATCGGCGTCGCTGACAAGCGAACCTGCGATCAGGTCGAGCAGCCACGAGCCGATCACGCTGCCGCGCCGCCATACCTCGGTGACCTCGGCGAGATTCAGTTCGTATTGGTAAAGCTCAGGACGGCGCAGCGGCGACGTTTCGGCATCTGCTTCGCGCGCATGTTTGCCGGCATCGGCGTGACGCAGAATGTTCAGGCCTTCGGCATACGCGGCCATCATGCCGTATTCGATACCGTTGTGGACCATCTTCACGAAGTGCCCCGCGCCCTGCGGGCCGCAATGCAGGAAGCCCTGATCGGCCGTGCTGCTGCCGGCTGCGCGTCCCGGCGTGGCAGGCGCTGCGCCCACACCTGGCGCAAGCGTCGAGAAAATCGGTTCGAGCCGCTTCACCACTTCAGGCTCGCCGCCGATCATCAGACAGTAGCCGCGCTCACGTCCCGCAACGCCGCCGCTCGTGCCGACGTCCACATAGTGAAGCCCGCGCTTCGCCAACTCGGCGCTGCGGCGTATGTCGTCGTGGTAATAGGAGTTGCCGCCGTCGATCACGATGTCGCCGGGCTCCAGCAAGGGCACGAGGTTCTCGAGCGTTTTGTCGACCACCGCAGCGGGCACCATCAGCCACACCGCGCGCGGCTTTTGCAATTGCGCGACCAGGTCTTCCAGCGATGCGGCCCCCGCGACGCCGTCCTGTTTCAGTTTTTCCACCGCTGCCGGTTGCACGTCGTAAGCGATGCATTGCTGACCGCGTTTCGTCAGGCGCCGCACCATGTCGGCGCCCATGCGTCCCAATCCAATCATGCCTAGCTGCATATCTCGCTCCGGAAAGTGTCTCGTTGCGCTGCTCGGTCTGGCTCGGTGTGCTGCGGCCATGCCGTGCGCTTTGCATGCGGCAAGTGGCTCTCCTAACTGTAGTTGCGTTTCGCGTGGTCCGACGGACACACGGTAGCAGGCTCGCACCGTTCATGCATTGAATCGCGCATCCCCGCCTGCGTCGAACGACGATACGCTTCTTTGCAGAGGTTTTGCGCAGCCGGAAGTTCCGGACGTGCGTCGGTGCGCGCTGTAGTCAGCGCGAAGGCTTCGATTTAGCTAACTGCCTTCTTACACTTCTGGCACGGGATAAAGCGCGACGCTTTCGCGGGCGCCGCCGCATGTGGGCATGGACCGGATCGGTTTGAACGCGCGAAGGGCGTGGCACGTACGAACGGCAAGCCCTATCGCCGCCGCGCCTGGACCTTCTCGTATTGCGCGAGTGCAAAACGTCGCACCGCGCGCCACATGATCGGATAACGATAACCCGGCACCGCAAACAGCACCAGCGCGCAAAGCGCCAGCAATCCGCAGAACAGGAACGTGCCACGATAGCTGAATGCCTGGACCAGCAAACCCGACAACACGCCTGAGAGAATCGAGCCGACCCGCGCAGCGTTGAAGAACAACGCCGTCGCGCGGCCCGGTGCGTGGGGCATCAGATCCTGCACGTAGACCATACCGAGGCACGAAGTCACCGCAACGACGAACGCGTTGAGTATCTGCATCGGAATCAGCACGTGGACGCTCCCTGCCATCGACATCGCGACGAAATACAGCGCGTGAACCGCTGCGCAGGCCGCCAGCCAGTTCGGCTTGTGCAGCGTCGACGACTTCGCGCCGAGCGCGAGCATCATCGGAATTTCCGTCAAGGCGCCAAGGCCGAGCATCACCGACACGTCGAGATGCGTGCCGTTCAGGCCGTGCACGATATAGAGCGGCAGCACGATCATGGTGGCGTTCGCGGCGAGACCCAGCAAGGTCAGCGCGGCGACGGCACGACGGATATCGTTCTGCGAGGCGACGCCCGGCAAGTCCTCATGCGCCTCTTCGCCGGGTGCGGTCAGCGGCGGCACGGTGATCGAGGCCGATGGTTCCGAGGCCGTGTCTTCCACCGTGTGATCGCCCAGATGGCCTTGCGGCTCCCGCATGCGCCAGACGATGGTCGCGCAGGCCGCAAAACTTGCCGCCGCGAACAGGAAGAGCCCATAGAAGCCGGCGCCGGCGAGCACCAGCGCGCCCACCGACGGCCCGAACACCCACGCCGCCGAGAGGATGGTCCGCAAGGTGGCGCTGGCAAAGGCGCGCTCCGCGGGGTCCGGCACCGGCAGCGCCGCGCGGCTGAAGGAGAACACCATCGAGATGGCCGAGCCGCCCGCACCGATGAAGACAATGCCGACCACCAGTAGCAACCGGTAATCACGCACTACGCATAGACAGAGATAACCGAGCGCGGCGGCCACCAGCGCCGCCAGCAGCAACGGCCGATGCCGTCCGCTCGCGTCGCTCCAGCGGCCGGCGAAGGTGCTGGCGAGCACCCCGCTCGCCGCGATCAGCGTCATGAAGATGCCGAGCTTGAGCGGCGTCATGCCGGCGCGCTCTACGCCGAACAGCGACAGATACGGAGCGGTGAAGGACATGGCCACACCGAGCATGAGCGTGGCGGCGGCCAGCGGCTTGAAGCCAGGGATGTGCAGCAGGTCGAAAAAACGGGAGGTTTTCAACACGGGTGGCGGTGGGTCAGGGAAAGCGAGTCTGCGACGCACGATGCGCGGCGCAGACTTCGTGGCCGGAACAACCGGGGCATTATCAGCCTAGCTTGTGGACGCGTAAACCTGCGCCCCCTGCATCCCAAATCCATGTTGCGCGCCGTTGCGGACACGCTGACGGCATGGACGACGCTACTTGCCGTCCGTTGAACGCATTTGCTGCGCTTGCGCCTTGTAATCGTAGGTCGGATAAAACTCGGTGCGATAGCCGCCCCACGCCGTCGTCTCGATGGCTCGGTTGACTTCACGCAGACGGCTCGCCGGCACGCGCAGCGTGACGACCTGGCCGATGCCCATCATCACGTACCACGACACGACCTCGATGCCGGGCGGCGGAAAGGTTTTGAAAAATCCTTGCGCGCGCAACTGATCGTTGATTTTCGGCAGCGGTTTGGATTCGTCGTGACGCAGGAAGATGGTGAGCAGAAAGGTGTCGTCGGGCGACGTAGCCGACGCTGCGGCTTGCGCGCCTGGCGCGGCCGGTGCGCCAGGGCCAGGCGTTGGCGCAACGGCCGGACCAGCGCTGTATGCAAGCGGCGCCGCACTGAGCGACGAGATAAGCGCCGCGCATAACAGTCCGCGGCGGAGCACGGCGCGAGGCGTGGCAGACGGGACAAACGGGGCGGAGGTCCTTACGGCAATTCCAATCGGCATCGAATATCTCCATGACGGCGTGAGAAGACCTGGCGGCCTGCTTCAGGGGATCTGCTCAGGGGGACGTGCATGAGCGGCTTGAGCTTGAGCGCTATCCGCTCCCACCGAACTGCCCTCGCCCGCCGGACGCACCACAACGTATCCGCGCTGCTCGAGCGTCCAACGGTGCCACTGGTTGCCATAAACACCACAGGCAACGCCGAACAGCACCGACAGCACCAGCCCGATCGTGCCGATCGTTTCGCCCCACAAGCCCGAGAAAAATAGCAACGTGTTGACCGCCAGCATGATGAAAGTGGCAAACCACATTCTCTTCGACATGGCCCAGACGAAGCCCAATAGCAACGCGCCCCAACTGAAACCGGTGGCGACCGCGACGGTTTCATCCTTACCGGGGTGCCGAAGGTAGATCTTTTCTGCCATGTCCTTTCCTGAACGCGATGGTGCCTTGAGAGCGAATCATGACGTTTAACATGTCACGCTTGCAAGAATATGCGTTTGTGTGAAATTTGCGCGACGATGCACCCGCTGGTGGCTCCCAAACAGTGAGATGCATCCCGGCAAATTTTAGTTGCCTTGCTAACCATATTGAGTTTCAATAGCGCTCATGTTCGATCATTGCCTTTACTTCAATTCATCCGCATTGGCGCGGCTTGCCGAGCGCGAATGGGGTCTCGTGTACGCCGAATTCGGGCTGACGCCGCCGCAGGGTTTCGTGCTGCGCGTCGTGCTGGCCACGCCCGGTTGCTTGAGCAGCCAGGTGGCGGATCTGCTGGGCATCGCCCGCCCTACTGCCACGCGGCTGATCGATAACCTGAGCGACAAGGGCTTGATCGAGCGTCGTCAGGGCGAAACTGACGGCCGCGAATGGCGCGTGTATGCCACGCGGGCCGGCAAGGCGTTGGACCGGCCGATCAACGAGGCCAGCGCGCAGATAGCGAAAAATCTGCGAGCGAAGATTGGGCCCGAATTGTTTGAAGCGGCCGTTACCGCCATGCACGGCGTGCGAAAAGCGCTTGGATAAGGGAAGGCGCTTTTTTTTAACCAGATGGTTGTCTTGCTAACTATAACGAGAGGCGTAAATGGATGATCTGGCGAGTCAGCACTGCACAGCGATCCGCAAGGGTGCAAGACTTTCTGCCGGCCATGTGCGGTGGTCGGCGAACTGGATTTTTGGCGGCGTGATCGGGATTGCGCTTTGTGTCCTGCTTTGTGTCCTGCTTGGCATCGCGATTGCCTGCGCGCCCGCTGCCGTACGCAGCAACAACGAGCGTTGTTTGCAGGCGCTGGCCGAGGAACAGCACGTTAGCGTCGAGGACTTTTTCCAGAACCCCGCAGGTCAGGATGCTTTAGCTCAAGCGGTGACGCAATGCGCGAGGTAGCAGGTTTTGCGCCTCGGGCGGCGTTGTGGGTTTGCCTGCGCACAGACAAAGCCACCCGCACTGACGATCCTGACCATAGCTGCTACTCTTACAAAAATCGACGGGCAGCGAGACTCCGCGACAGTGGAAAGCCCTGCCGGCACAGGTAAAAAAAGCACCGGAGCACTCATGGCAACCCGAACCGCCTATTCCCCCAAAGCACCCGCACGAGCCGAAATCGACGCCTTCCCGGGCGTCACGGTCATAGAATTCGGCACCGACTGGTGCGGCTACTGCCAGGGCGCACAAGCATCGATTGCAAAAGCTTTCGAACCGCATGCCGGCATCAGACATCTGAAAATCGAGGACGGTCCCGGCCGCCCGCTGGGCCGGTCCTTCAAGGTGAAACTCTGGCCCACGCTGATCTTCATGCGCGACGGCGCCGAAATCGCACGCATTGTGCGCCCGGCTAACGCCACCGAGATAGCAGAGGCTTTCGCGTCGGTCTGACAAGACTTCATCCGCTAACCGGATTACTGGGAGCACACTTCATGGACACCCGTAGCGAGCTGCAAGCCACCGTCGATGCGATGGCCCAACCCGGCAAAGGTCTTCTCGCCGCCGACGAAAGCGGCCCGACCATCGCCAAACGCTTCAAGACGATCGGCCTCGAATCCAGTGAGGAAAACCGCCGCGCCTATCGCAACCTGCTGCTGACCACGCCGGGCCTCGGCGAATTCGTGAGCGGCGTGATTCTTTACGAAGAAACACTCGGGCAGAAAGCGGACGACGGTACGCCTTTTCCGCAACTCTCCGCGAGGAACGGCATCGTGCCCGGCATCAAGGTGGACCTCGGCAAGATTCCGCTCGCGCTCGCCCCGGGTGACGAAATCACCGAAGGCCTCGACGGCCTCGCTAGACGTTTCGTCGATTACAAGCGGCAAGGTGCACGCTTTGCGAAATGGCGCGCGGTCTACAACATCACGGCGAGCTTGCCGAGCCGCCTCGCCATCGAAGCAAATGCCGACTCCCTCGCGCGTTACGCGGCGATCTCGCAGGAAGCGGGCATCGTGCCGATCGTCGAACCGGAGGTATTGATGGACGGCGATCACACCATCGGACGCAGCGCGGAAGTGACCGAGGCCGTGTTGCACGAAGTCTTCAACGCCTTGCACCGGCATCGCGTGGTGCTCGAACACATTCTGCTGAAGCCGAGCATGGTGCTGGCGGGCTCTGAACACGCGCAGCAATCATCGACCGCGGACATCGCGGCGCACACGGTGCGGATACTCAAGCGCACGGTGCCGTCGGCGGTGCCTGGAATCGTATTCCTGTCCGGCGGCCAATCCCCGGAAGAGGCAACGGCCAACCTCGATGCAATGAATCGCCTCGGGCCGCTGCCGTGGAATCTGAGCTTCTCGTATGGCCGCGCGTTGCAGGAACCGCCGCTGCAAGCATGGAAAGGGCAAGCGAGTAACGTCAAGGAAGCCCAGGCGGCGTTGCTCAAGCGCGCCCGTTTGAACAGCGCGGCGGCGCTTGGCAAGTACGAAGCTTCTCAGGAAAAGAGTTAGTCCCACGACGGGCGGTTCGTGCGTGCCGCCCTTGCCAGGGCGGCCTTACGGTTCGCAAACAACCAGTGCGTGCAGCTCGTCGATATTGAAGGGTTTGGCGAGTATCGCTATGCCGAGCCGGCGCGCCCGATCGAGTTCGTCGGCGTAGCCGGTCATCAGCGCGATCTTCTGTGCCGGCCACGCACTGCGTACTTTCTCCGCGAGGTCGATGCCGTTGAGCTTGCCCGGCATCTGAATGTCGGACAGCACGAGTTCGAACTTTGCACCGCCGCTCAGCACGTCGAGCGCCTGGTCGGCGGTCGGTTCGTGCCGCACCTCGCAGCCGAAGGTTTCCAGCACGGCGGCTACGCCGGCCGCTACATCCTCGTTGTCTTCCACCAGCAACACGACGCCCATTGGCTCCGGTGCCGGCTGCTGCGCCGTTTCTACGTCAGGCACTGTCGCCTTCTGCCGCTCGCGATAGCGCGGCAAATATAGTCTGACCGTTGTGCCACTGCCCGGCACGCTGTCGATTTTGGCCGTGCCGCCGGCTTGCTCGCACATGGCGAGGACCTGGGCGAGGCCGAGGCCGGAGCCCGAGCCGCGCAGCTTGGTGGTGAACAGCGGCTCGAACGCGCGACGGGCGACAGCTTCGGGCATGCCTTCGCCGTCGTCGGAACAGGCAATCAGCACGTATTCGCCGTCAGGCAGCAAGGTGTCGCTGCCCACCAGACGGTTGTTCTGGCAACGGATCACAAAACGGCCACCGCGCGGCATTGCATCGCGTGCGTTGACCGCCAGATTCATGATCGCGAATTCGAGGTCGGTCGGGTCGGCCAGCACCTGCCAGACGTTTTCGACCATGTTCAAGGCCATTTCGATGTTGTCGCCGAGCGCGGCGTCGATGAGTGGCGCGGCGCTCGGCAACCATGTGGCGAGGTTGACCGGTTCCTGCTTGAGCGGCTGTTTTTTCGCCACGCTCAAAAGCCGCCGCGTCAACGATTCCGCCGTGGCGGTGGCGCGCTCGACAGCTTGCACTTCTTTTTCCAGGTTGTTATAGCGCTTCAAACGCGCGAGTTCGGTGTTGGCCGATACGACCATCAGCAGATTGTTGAAATCGTGCGCGACATTGGCGACGAGATTGCCGAGCGCACCCATGCGCTGCAATTGGCGGCTCGAAGCCTCGGCCGAAAGACGCATCGCCACTTCGCCTTGCCAGCGCTCCCACGCGCGGCGCTCGTCGGCAAGTTGGCGCAATGAGAAAAACACCAGCAACCAGATCGCGACGCAAGGCACAGCCGTGATCGCCGCGATCGCCATGAAGTGCTCGCGCCACGCGGCGCCGATCGAGCCGGCTTCATACGCGCTCATCACATAGAGCGGATAGTCGCCTACGCGGCGAAACGCCAGCAGCCGTTCGACGCCATCGACCGTGGACGTCAGACGGATGTGGCCGAATAGCTGTTTGTCGCGCAATGCCGCGGTGAACGCGCTCTGCTGGGTAGGCTTGGCGCCGCTCGGCCACGCCGGATAACGCACCAGCAAGCTGCCGTCCTGGCGGTACAGACCTAGCGAGAGCGACGTATCGCCATTCGTCAGCTCACGGTAGAAGCGCGAAAAGTAATCCGTGCGCAACGCTACGGACACCACGCCCAGGAATTGCCCATTCTCGCCCGAGCGGCCGGTCGCGGTGTTGAACACATTGGTTTGCGACAGCGGCCCGAATAAGGGCAATGAGAAATAGGGTTGCGGCCGCATCGCCTTGGCGGCAGTAAAGTCTTCACGTTGACTATTCGACATGACCGGCGCCGGATAAGCGCGGCTCGACACCAGCAACTTTCCATCCGCACCGAGCAGGTAAATCGAGCCGACCTGCGGAAAGTCACCGCCGATTTGCCGCAGACGGTCGTGCAAGCCGGCTTCCTGAGCGCGAATCTGCGCATCATTGTCGTTGCCGAGCAAATCGACGATGCGCGAGGCCATCTGCTGGTTGAGGTCCAGCACCTTGACGGCCTGTTCCTCGGTGACGCGCGCGAGCCGGTCGATCATGTCGTTCGAATCGGCAATCCGGCGCTGGTAATCGAAATACCCATAACCCGCGAGGCATGCCAAAGGAAACACAATCGAAACCACGAGTACGATCAGAAGCACACGCCGCGTCGCCGCGAAATTACGCGACGGCATGGGGAAATCGACTGCGACACGTTCGGCACGTTGCACGGTCACGATCTCCATGAAAGATGGGTACGGGTCGGGGTAGTCATACACAACGACAACGCGCCCCGCGTTGTTCGTGCGCTATTTCCGCTCCCCGGAATTTACCGCACTTCCGCCGTTCTCCATAGCGTGGCTCGTGCCGAAAGTGACGCACTTAGGGTTGCGGAGAGTCGGCACACGCATTGCTCTCGCGGGGCGTTCATTAATAGGTCGTTCACCGTGTTGCAGCGCGGCGAAGATGGGGTAGGTCCTATTTAGTCAGACGTAATGGGCGTAACGGGTCAGTGAGCGGCACACGTCGACGGCCGCTGGCCGTCGACGATGCAACTCGCTTCTGCACCTCATCTGTGTGTTTCGATGGCGCCTGCGCGTCGACGTGTGGACCGGCGCATTGTCACTTCTTCGGCGCCCCAGCCACCGGGCCGCTCTCTGTCGGCGGCGCTTCCTTCTCGACCTCATCGCGTGCCTGCTCCCAATACTCGTCAGGCGTGCCCTTCGGATCGCTCGCCTGTTGCCAAAGGTAGTAAGCGCGTGTGCGAATCTGCTCTTCCTTAGACATTGCTTCCTGTTCCATTTGTGTTTCCTGTTCCATTTGATCACCCCTCGGTTGGAGCTGACGAAGACCGATATCGGCTGTACCGCGCGTCTGTCGATGAAAACTCAAGGCAAACGACGGGCGCGCAGCTATCCGGAATCGAGCAAGCGCTATACCTGGCTGCCAGCACTCGCGCGAGGCTCCAGCCTCGTCACGTTCCGGCCGGAGGTTCGTTTTCGTCAGTGGTAAGTTGTTCTTCCAGGCGATCAAACACGCGTTGGGTTGCGCGGCTCGGCGCTTCGAGTGCGAACAGCAGCAATGAACGGCCGGTCACCTGATACGCGTCGCCGGCGCTGAATTGCGGCAACTCGGCGCGCACCGGCATATTCGTATCCAGCAGACAGGTCCACTGATCGCCCTCGGGAACATCGGGCAGCGTGAAATTGACCACGTCGTGATGCGCGTTCAGCACCAGCAGCAAGGTCGCATCCGACGCGGGCCGTCGAATGCCGCTCGCCTGAGCACGTCCGTCGATCACGAGGCCGAAGCAGCGCATCGACGGATCGTCCCATTGTTCCTGCGAAAGATCAGTGCCGTCTGGTGAAAGCCAACGCGCGTCGGTCACGTCGAGCGCCTCGTTATATTCGCCGCTGAGAAAACGCCCACGACGCAGTACCGGCAGACGATGACGCAGGGTGGTCAGGTTCTTGACGAATTCGATTAGCGCACGGCCGTCGTCGTCGACGCCTTCCCAATCGACCCAGCTGATTTCATTGTCCTGGCAATACGCGTTGTTATTGCCCTTCTGCGTGCGGCCGAATTCGTCGCCCGCGAGGATCATCGGCGTACCTTGCGAGAGCAGCAGCGTGGCCAGCAGATTGCGTTTCTGGCGCTCACGTTGCTGCCGGATCTCCGGATCGTCCGTTGGTCCTTCAACGCCCATGTTCCATGACTTGTTGTCGGAGTGGCCGTCCTTGTTGTCTTCGCCGTTGGCCTCGTTGTGCTTGTCGTTGTACGAGACCATATCGTTGAGCGTGAAGCCGTCGTGCGCGGCGACGAAGTTTACGCTGGCCCACGGTCGGCGCCCGCGATGGTTGAACTTGTCGCCCGAACCGGTCAGGCGTTTGGCGAGATCGGGGACCTCGCCTTCGTCGCCCTTCCAGTAGCCGCGCACCGTATCGCGAAAGCGATCGTTCCATTCGGCCCAGCCGGGCGGAAAGCCGCCCACCTGATAGCCACCGGGGCCGCAGTCCCACGGCTCGGCGACCAACCGCACAGCGGAGAGCACCGGGTCCTGCCTGCAACTGTCGAGGAAGCCGCCGCCTTCGTCGAACCCATGCGTTTCACGGCCGAGAATCGTGGCGAGGTCGAAACGGAAACCATCGATCTTCATTTCCGTCACCCAGTAGCGCAGGCTGTCAGTGACCATCTGCAGCACACGCGGATGCGACAGATTGAGCGTGTTGCCGGTGCCGGTATCGTTGATGTAATAGCGCGGCTTGTCAGGCATCAGGCGATAGTAAGACGAGTTGTCGATACCTTTGAAGGAGATCGTCGGACCGCGCTCGTTGCCTTCCGCGGTGTGGTTGTAGACCACGTCGAGAATGACTTCGAGGTTGGCGTTGTGAAAGCGATCCACCATCTCTTTGAATTCTCCAACCGAGTCGATCGACGACGCGAAGAAGCGCGGGTCGGCCGCGAAGAAGCCGATCGTGTTGTAGCCCCAGTAATTGGTGAGGCCTTTATCGAGCAGATGGCTGTCGTTGACGAAGGTCTGGATCGGCATCAATTCGACCGACGTGACACCGAGGCTCCTGATGTAATCGAGCACCACCTGCTGGCCGAGCCCTGCGAAGGTGCCGCGCAAATTCTCCGGGACTTCGGGATGACGTTTGGTAAAACCGCGCACGTGAGTTTCATAGAAAATCACGCGCTCCCAGGGCAGCGCGTTGCGTTCCGGATGACTCCACGAAAAGTTGGCGTCGACCACCTTGCACTTCGGTACAAAGGGCGCGCTGTCGCGCTCGTCGAATGACAAATCGCCCTCTTCCGAATCGAGCGTATAGCCGAAAATTTCCGGCGCCCATTTGAGCTCGCCGATATGCGCTTTGGCGTAGGGGTCGAGCAGGAGTTTGTTCGGATTGAAGCGATGTCCGTTTTCCGGTTCATAGGGGCCATGGACGCGATAGCCGTACACCGCGCCTGGCTTCAGATTCGGCACGAACACGTGCCAGACCTCGTCGGTGTACTCCGGAAGTTCGATGCGTTCGATTTCCGTCTCGCCGGTTTCGTCGAACAGACAGAGTTCGACGCCGGTTGCATGCGCTGAGAACAGCGCGAAGTTCACGCCGCTTCCGTTCCACGTCGCACCAAGCGGGAAAGGCGTGCCTTCCGCGATGCGCGTCGAATAGCTGGCTTGGAATGACATAGGGATTCCTGTAAAAGCTGAGGGCGCTCGCAGACGTGTTTTAAATGTGCAAGCTTGCTGCGTCAGCAAATTATGGGCCTGAGCGTTGCGCAACTGGAATGCAACGGAACATGGCGCCCTTCAGGCAACTACGGAAAAACGCATGGACGTCGCAGTGCAAGCACTGCATACGATGCGTTCGCCGCGCATGAATGGAGACAGGAATGACGCGGACTAAAGAGCGTCCGCAGAACCGGCTAACCGGTGGGAACTTCGAAGAGAAATTAACGAACGGGCATGATTACGCCGTCTTTACTGCGGTCCCACAGTATGCAACGCGGCGGCAGACTCGAGCACGCGCAAGAGCCGCTCCGGTGTCAAGGGTTTGGCACAATGCGCGTCGAAACCGGCGGCCTTGGCCCGCACCTTGTCTTCGCGCGAAGCAAACGCCGTACAGGCCACCAGCAACATGTCCGAAGTCAACGGATTGGCCCGCAGGCGACGAGCCAGCTCAAGGCCATCAAGGCCGGGCATCTTGATGTCAAGCAAAACCGCGAACGGCTGCCACTCGCAGGCCATACCGCAGACTGCAAGCGGATCGCATAGCGCACGGCACTCGAAACCGTCGGCGTTCAGCAGCATCTGCAATGCTTCGGCCGCTTCGCGGTAATCGTCGACCACCAGTACGCGACGGTTTGATGCCATCGCATACTGAATAGTCCGCCAAACCACGACGTCATCGCTCTCGTCCATTCTGTCGTCGAACGTCACCCTGGTCTCCTGGCTTCTTTCTGGTGCCGCTTCTGGGCATCGAGGAACATGCGAGCAAGATTCGCTCCCACCGCGCGGCAAGCGCTTATCGCTCGCCAGGCATTTGCTTCGGTTTTCGCCACGCCGCGCTCGATCCACCGCTGCACATGCGCCACATCCTCACCATAGCGCAACGGGCGAACTGCCGCTTCCTGATTTATGCTGTCTTGACGCCTCGCGACACATCGTGCGCAAGCACGGGATATTGCGCTGAAATACAGATGAAACGCACTTCCGCCGTGCATGCCGCCCTTGCTGCGTGCATTGCGCATAGCTTCGTATTCACCATGGCATCATCGGCCCGTTGTATACGAACGAATATAGTCGCGACGAGTTGGGGAAAACACCCAAACGTCGGTTGGAGAAATGCGCGAAATTTTGTCGGAAAACGGCGTCGCATCGATAACGCTGCCTGCGGGTTATCCCGCACGGTCGCCGGGGTGGCTGCGTTCTTGCTACGAATTTACGGTAGGTGCTGAAACGGATTGCCTTTCTATCAGGCCCGAAGACGCACACCGTGAGGAGCCATGCCAACCATCATCGATGAGCACGCGCTGTATGTGGCGAAACATCCCGGCACGTTTGTGCTGCAGACGTTGAAAGCCTTCCGCGCGAACCAGGGTTTGCTGCTCGCGGGGGCGGTCGCTTATTACGCGCTATTGTCGATTGTGCCGCTCATGATTCTTATCGTGATCGTGTTGTCACGCCTCGTGCCGCAGCACGTTCTGCTGGCAGCGCTGGGACATCTGTTGCAGTGGCTGGTCCCTGGTCAGTCCACTGCGCTGGTACGAGAGCTGGCCAACTTTCTGGCGCATCGCGCGGTGATTGGCTGGGTTCTATTGCTGACCATGATTTTTTTCAGCTCGCTCGCATTCACGGTGCTCGAGAACGCGATGTCGTTAATTTTCGTACACCGGGTGGTGGTGCGGCGCCGACACTTTTTGCTCTCTGCGCTGCTGCCCTATTGCTACATCCTCTTTCTCGGCATTGGATTATTGATCGTGACGTTTGTGTCGAGCGGCCTGGAGGCCGTCGGGGCCGAGGGTGTCGAACTATTCGGCCTGCATGTTTCATTGCAGGGATTGTCGCGCGCGGTGTTATATCTGCTCGGCCTCGCGGGCGAGGTTTTTGTGTTGACGTCGATTTATATGGTCATGCCCGTTGGGCGACCTTCCCTCAAACACGCGCTCTTCGGCGGAATCGTTGCCGCCGTGCTGTGGGAGATCACGCGGCATGTGCTGGTCTGGTATTTTGCAACGCTGTCGCAGGTCAGTGTGGTGTATGGGTCGCTGACCATGGCCATCGTGATCCTGTTCAGTCTGGAGTGGCTAGCTACCTTGCTTCTGTTCGGCGCGCAGGTGATTTCGCAATACGAACGATTCGGGCTCGAGCCGGCTGAAGCTCCGCCGCAGGAAATAAAAACAGCGTGAGGGATATCGCACCCTTGCGGCTGCACATCGGGCACGGCCTCACGGCAAGACTGCGGTAACATTGCCTCATAACATGCCGGGCCTGGCGTTCCGCCACTTAGGCCCGCAGGCCTCAGGAATCGGTAATGAGCATCAGCAAGCGCAATAACGTGAAAGTTTCCGGTTCCGGCCAACGAACCATGGTGATGGCGCACGGCTTCGGCTGCGATCAGAGCATGTGGCGTTACCTCGCGCCGTCGTTCCATGGCGAATACAGAACCGTGATGTTCGACCTCGTCGGCAGCGGCTCTTCTGATCTGTCGGCCTATGACTTCGACAAGTACGGCTCGCTGAACGGCTATGCGGCCGACCTGATCGAGATCGTCAATGATGTTGGCGCCGAGGGGCCGGTGGTGTTCGTCGGCCACTCGGTCAGCGCAATGATCGGCTTGATCGCCGGTCTCGAAGCGCCAGATCTCTTTGCCGCGCACATCATGGTAGGTCCGTCGCCATGCTATGTGAATGACGGCGACTATGTCGGCGGCTTTTCGCGCGAGGATATCGAGGACCTGTTACGCACGCTCGAAAGCAATTACCTCGGCTGGTCGAGCACCATGGCGCCGGTCATCATGGGCGCGCCCGAGCAGCCCGAACTCGGCATCGAACTGACCAACAGCTTCTGTCGCACCGACCCCGAGATCGCGCGGCACTTCGCCCGCGTCACGTTTCTCTCCGATCACCGCGCGCTGCTCCCGCGCATCGTCACGCCTGCGCTGATCCTGCAATGTAGCGACGACATCATCGCGCCGCGCTCGGTTGGCGAATATATGAAGAGAATGATGCCCGCCAGCACGCTGCACGTCATCGAGAACGTCGGCCATTGTCCGCATCTGAGTTCTCCCAGCGCGAGCGCCGCGGCCATGCGCGCCTTCCTCGAGCCGATGAGTCTGTAAGACAATGCAAAGCACGGACCGTCCGCTGCCGTCTGCCGATGTGTTGTTCGAGCACGCCGCCTGCGGCCTGCTCGTGACCGACACCGACGGCGGCATCCTGCGCGTGAACGCGACCTTCTGCGGTTGGCTCGGCTATCAAGCGCTTGAGCTCGCCACCACGAAGCGCATTCAGGACCTGCTGACCACCGGCGGCAAAGTGTTCTACCAGACACACTGGGCGCCGCTTCTGCAGATGCAAGGCTCGGTGGCCGAGGTCAAACTGAACATGATGCATCGCGAAGGCCACGTGGTGCCGATGCTGCTCAACGCCGTACGCCGTCGTCATGGCGAAGTCACCTATGTCGAAGTGGCGGTACTGATCGTCGCGGATCGCCATAAGTACGAGCAGGAATTGCTACTCGCGCGCCGTAATGCGGAGGCGTCGGTCGCCGCGCATCAACTCGCACAGAAAGAGTTACAGGAAAGCCGCGATGTGCTGAGCCTCGCCATGCGCGGTGCGCGTATGGGTGCGTGGTCGCACGAACCGAAGTCGGGCAAGTTCTGGTGGAGCCGCGAACTCGAAGCGCTCGCGGGCTACGCCGAGGGACGGTTTGCGAAAATACCCGGTGGTTTTTTCGAACTGATTCATCCCGGCGACCTGATTGCACTCAACGAGGCAGTCGATCATGCGGTGAAAAGCGGTGACGACTACGTCGCCGAATTCCGCTTCCTGCATGCAAGCGGCGACTGGTGCTGGATGGAAGGCCGCGGCCGCGCCACTTATAACAGCCACGGCGAGCCGCTGATGATCTACGGCCTCGGCATTGACGTTACCGAGCGCAAGGAAGCACAGACCGTGCTGCTGCGCCAGGCGGCGATTTTCGAGCATCTGAGCGACGCGATCGTGATCACCGATCTCCGTGGGAACATCACCGATTTCAACGTCGGCGGAGAACGCATGCTGGGTTATCGCATGCGTGAGATTCTCGGCAAACCGATTTCGATGTTCCATCCGCCGGAAGATGCGCTACGCATCCGCCGCGAAGCGTTCGCCGGCCTCGCTGCAGATGGCACGTGGCGCAGCGAACTGACCTTCATGCGCCGCGACGGCTCACGTGGCGTGTGCGAAACGGTGGTCAAGCCGCTGGCGAATGCGCGCGGCGACATCTATGGCGCAGTCAGCGTGAGCCGCGACATCACCGGGCGCAGGCGTGCCGAACAGCAATTGCAGCGCCTGAATCTGGAGCTCTCAAAAGCCGATCGCCGCAAGGACGAATTTCTCGCCACGCTCGCGCATGAGCTGCGCAATCCTCTCGCGCCGATGCGCAATGTGCTCGAAATCCTGCGTCTGAAGGAATTCGCCGACCCGCAACTGAGCTGGTCTCGCGACGTGTTCGACCGGCAATTGCAACACATGACGCATCTGGTCGACGACCTGCTGGAAGTGTCGCGCATCACGCAGGGCAAACTCGAATTGCGCAAGCAGCGGCTCGAACTCGCGCGTGCGATGCAATCCGCCATGGAAGCGGCGCAGCCCACCGTGCAGGCGTCGGCGCATCATCTGAGCATGACCTTGCCGCGCGAGCCGCTCTATCTCGACGCCGATCCCACACGCCTGTCGCAGATGATCCTAAACCTGCTGAACAATGCCGCGAAGTACACGCCGCCGGGCGGCAGCATCTCGCTCGCCGCGGAGCGCGAAGGCGATGAAGCGGTGATCGTCGTACGTGACTCTGGCATCGGCATTCCGCGCGAGCATCTGGACAGCGTGTTCGAAATGTTCTCGCAACTCGCCCCGGCGCTGGAGCGCTCGCAAGGCGGCCTCGGTATCGGCCTCGCGCTGGTGCGCGGCCTCGCCGAACTGCACGGCGGCACGGTCGCCGCATTCAGCAGCGGTCCTGGCAGCGGCAGCGAGTTCGTGATCCGCCTGCCCTTATCGAAAGCGACCCCGCAGCAGTCGGAGAATGCGCCGGCCGAAATGCCGCGCACGGCGGGCTTGCGCGTCGTGATCGTCGACGACAATGCAGACGCCGCCGATAGCCTCGCCATGGTGCTCGAACTCGAGGGCCACGAGGTGCGCACTGCCGGCGACGGCATCGCCGGCTTGGAACTGATCGGCGAATTCGCACCGCAGGCGGTGATTCTCGACATCGGTTTGCCGCGCCTGAACGGCTATGAATTGGCGCGGCGCATTCGTCATGATCATTATGACGCGGGCATTCTGCTGATCGCCGTTACCGGCTGGGGGCAGCAGCAGGACAAACAAACCGCTGAAGAAGCGGGCTTCGACCATCATTTCACCAAGCCCGTCGATCCGCGGGAATTACAACGCGTATTGAACCGCTAACGGACGGAACCTCCAGCCTATGCTTGATGAAGCTCATGTAGTCAGTGCCCTCGCCGCACGCGACATCCTTCCCGATGCAACTCAGCGCGATGCCATCGCGGCGCTCGTCACGTTGCTGGGCGAAAATGGGTCAGTCGCGCGCCGCGCAAAGTCCGGCTCCACGCCCACACATCAGGGCGTCTACTGCCACGGCTTACCCGGTCGTGGCAAAAGCCTGGTAGTCGACACGGTGTTCGAGTTGGCAAGCTGCCGGAAGCGGCGCCTGCATTTCCACGAATTCCTGCGCGAGATGAACCGGCGTCTGGTGAATGAGCCGCGCGGCGACGACCGGCTGGGGTCAGTCTCGCAACAATGGCTCGACGGCGTGGAGTTGCTGTGCTTCGACGAATTTCACGTGCACGATATCGCCGACGCGTTCCTGATGGGCCGGTTTCTCGATACCGCGATCGGTTTGGGCACACGCATCGTGCTGACCTCGAACTACGCACCAGACGCCCTGCTGTCCGACCCGGAGTTTCACGAGCGCTTCCTGCCCACGATCGAACAGATCAAACGTTGCTTCACGGTGATTCATTTCGACGGCGCACGTGATTACCGTTTCGGCGGCGAAGAAGCCGCGCTGTCGCACTTTTTTGCGCCGCTCGACGCAGCAACCGGCGACGCACTCCTGCAAATTTTCGAGCGCTATGAAGGCAACGAGACATTGGAGCCTGCCACCGTCAGCGCGGCAGGCCGGCCGCTCGCCGCGCGCGCCGCGGGAGCCGCTTTGCTATGGGCGGACTTCGAAAACCTGTGCGTGGCAAGCCGTTCGCACCTTGACTACCTGGACCTCGCCGAGCATTGGCACGGCCTGATTCTCGATCAGGTGCGCACGGAGTGGCTTGCCCAGGCGCATACGCTGCAGCGGCTCATATGGCTTGTCGATATCTTCTACGATCGCAAATGCGCGCTGTTCATCGCGTCCGATCAGCCGATCGAGGCAGCGCTGAGCGGACTCGAAGGCGCGCACGATCTGTCGAGAACGCTCAGCAGGCTCGCCGAAATGCAATCGCGCAGCTATCGCAGCACGCTCGACAACGCTGCCGGCAGGATCGAGAGCGCCGCAGCGCAGGCGGTCGCCCAGCCGTGAGAACGGCGTGAACGTCCCTCTGCCGACACACACCCTACGCCTTGCCGCGCTTCCCCTTCACTCGCGCAATCTGCTGCTTCGCCGCGTCATACACATGGTCTGGCGTGAAGCCGAACTTCTTCTTCAGATCGGCGAGCGGCGCCGACGCGCCGAACGTATGCATCACCACCTGCGCGCCGAGCCGGCCGACATAGCGGTCCCAACCCAACGTTCCCGCCTGCTCGACGGCCACGCGCGCATCCACATCGGGCGGCAGCACGGAATCCTGATAGGCCTCGTCCTGTAGCTCGAAGAGGTCCCACGATGGCATCGACACCACCCGCGCCGCGATCCCTTCACTCTTGAGCTTCTCGTAGACGTCGGCACATAGCGACAATTCGCTGCCCGTGGCGAGCAGAATCACTTCAGGCTTCTGCCCGTCAGGCGCATCGGCGAGCACATAAGCGCCCTTCTGCACGCCTTTCGCCGACGCATAGCGCGTGCGGTCCAGCGTCGGCAAGGCCTGACGCGACACGATGATGCACGACGGCCGCTGTGAATGCGACATCGCCACGCGCCACGCTTCGGCGACCTCATTCGCGTCGCCCGGACGCAGCACGGTCAGTCCCGGCACGCCACGCAGCGAAGCCAGTTGCTCGATCGGTTGATGAGTCGGACCATCCTCACCGACGCCGATCGAATCGTGCGTGAACACGTAGATCGCCGGCACTTCCATGATTGCGGAAAGGCGAATCGGCGGCTTCATGTAGTCGCTGAAAATCAGGAAGGTCGAGCCGAACGGCCGCATATTCGACAACGCGAGCCCGTTCACTGCCGCGCCCATGCCATGCTCGCGAATCCCGAAGTGCAGGTTGCATCCGCCATAGTTGTCGGCTTCGAAACTGCCGGCGCCTTCGAACTTCAGATTCGTTTTGGTGGACGGCGAGAGATCGGCCGCACCACCGATCATCCAGGGCACACGCGCGGCAATCGCGTTGAGCACCTTGCCTGAGGAATCGCGCGAGGCGATGCCCTTCGGATCGGCATCGAACGTGGGGATGCCGCTGTCCCAACCCTCCGGCAATTCGTGCGCTTCCATCTGCGCGAATTCGCGGGCCAGTTCTGGGTATTGCTTGTTGTACGCATCGTACTTCGCCAGCCATGCCTCGCGCGCCGCCTTGCCACGCGCGCCGATACCCTCGGCGAAGCGTTCATGCACGCCGTCCGGCACGTAGAAGAACTTGTCTTCGGGCCAGCCATAGAATTTCTTGGTCAGCGCCACTTCTTCGACACCCAGCGCCTCGCCATGCGCGGCGGACGTGTCCTGCTTGTGCGGCGCACCCCAGCCGATGATGCTATGGACCACGATCAGCGTCGGCCTGTCCGTGATGCTTTTCGCTTCAACAAACGCGGCTTCGAGCGCCGCGGCGTCGTTGGCATCGTTCACATGCAGCGTGTGCCAGTTGTAGCCACGGAAACGGCTCTCCACGTCGTCGCTATAAGCGAGGTCGGTGTGGCCCTCAATGGTGATGCGGTTGCTGTCGTAGATCCAGATCAGATTCGACAACTTCAGATGCCCTGCCAGCGACGCCGCTTCGTGCGAGATGCCTTCCATCATGTCGCCGTCTCCGCATAGCGCGTAGACGCGGTAATCGAACAGCGGCGCATCGGGCTTGTTGAAGTGGCTTTCGTGCCAGCGTGCCGCCATCGCCATGCCGACGCTATTGCCCAGCCCCTGGCCGAGCGGACCGGTGGTCGTCTCCACACCGGTGGTCATTCGGTATTCAGGGTGGCCAGGCGTGTTGCTGTCGAGTTGGCGGAAATGTTCGATGTCGTCGAGCGAGACGGCGGGCGAACCGGTCGGCTTGCCGTCGTGGTCCACCGCCTTGACGTTCGCCAGATGCAACAGCGAGTACAACAGCATTGACGCGTGCCCGACTGAGAGCACGAAACGGTCGCGATTCGGCCACAGCGGCTCGTCCGGATCATAAACAAGGTGGTTTTGCCACAGATGGTAGGCGACCGGCGCCAGGGCCATCGGTGTGCCGGGGTGACCGGAATTGGCCTTTTGCACAGCGTCCATCGACAGCGTGCGAATCGTGTTGATGCACAACTGATCGAGGGCGGGATCGTTTTGCATGGGGACACTCCTTGTTCGGCGGTTGGAGACATCGCCGGGACGCGCATTGAATCGGCGTGGTCGGCGACCGGTGTTCATTTGGAAGAACGTGGAAGAACGCTTGAGGACCACAAGGCTCATCGATGATGCGCCGATGCGCGTAAATCTGCACGGCGCGTTACATCCTGTGCCGCGTTGTGCTGATGATTGGAGGTAGTTCTTTCAAAAGGCTTGCGGCTTTACCAGGCGCGTTACTTCTCGGGGGCCGCACGGTCGGCGGCCACAATCTCGCGGCCGTAGTCGATCGCCGCGCGGCGCGCCTCGTCGGCGGTCGCGTACGGGCCGATCTCGGGTGCGCCATCGAATGGAAACAGAATCCGCCGGTCGGCTTTTCTGACGACCTTCAATCCACCTATGTAACGGCCGTCGCCTGTTCCGTGATAGCTGGCGTAAATCTCGAAGTCGTCGTCAACCACGTCGGCCTTATGTCGCGCCATGTTTATATCCCTTATCCCTGCACCTCTGGTCCGGTGCGCCAATTCCAATGGCAGCAAGCTGCGTACCGGCGTCCAGCAATACCCGTTCCACCCGAAGCGGAATGGGCTCAGCGCGAAATTGGGAGGGAAGTAAAACAGCGCGCACTGGAAATCCGGTGAACCCGGTTCCAGTGCGCCTGGGCAAATCGACATGAGGTTGTTGCTGCCGCAACGGGTTGCGGCGGCCGTCGTATGGACGGCCGTTACGAACGTGCCGCGAAAGCTACCTTAAAACTGATGCAGCATCCCGACATACGCGCCGGTTTGCGATTCGCCCGCAAGCGGACTCGTGTTATTGGTGGCATCGCGCGGCGACGCTTCAAGCGAAAAATTCGAGTTGCTGCCGTTGCGTACGTAGCCCACCGTGCCGTACACGAAGGTCCGCTTCGAGAGGTTATAGGTGGTGCCGAGCACGTACATCATCGCGTGGCCGGACGGGTCGTGCGCGGCATCGCTGCCGCCGTCGCCGACCTTGATGTAATAGCCGCCCGCCGTCACCGCCCAGCGCGACTGGATGTTGTACGTCGCGCCGAGCCAGTAGTGATCGGCAGTGTCGGCCACGCCCACTGGTGAATCCGGCGCCGAGTAATGCGTATAGGCGCCCTGGATTTTCCACGCATCGAAATGCACGTTCGCACCGGCGAAGTATTCGCGCGAGGCCTGGAAGATGTTGGTGAAGCGGCCGTTGCTGTCACGCAGTTCGTCGTAGATGCCACGCACGTCGAAGAGCGGCGAATGATACGTCAGCATGATGCCGTCGGAGCGGCCAAACTCGCCCGATGCACCGCTGTTGAATGCGCCCGCCTGATTGCCGAAAGCGTATTGCGCCTGCACGTCGAAGCCCCAGAACACCGGGCTGTGATACTCGACGTTGTTGCTGGTCTGCTGCCAGTTGCGTCCGCGCACGAGCGATGCCGACGAAAATGCCTCCTGCACGAACGGGTCGAATTCCCATACGCCGTCGCTATCGATAAACAGATTGCGCCCGGCCTGCAGCGTGCCCCACTGGTCGCTCTTCAGGCCGACGAAAGCACGCCGTGACCACAGCCGTCCGCCACCTGTGGTGCCGTTCATGATTTGCAGACCGGTTTCGAGGTTGAAGATCGCATTCAACCCGCCGCCCAGATCTTCATTGCCTTTGAGGCCCAGCATACTGGTGCCCCAATCGCCGCCTTCAGCGCTCCAACGGGTCGAACTGCCGCCCGCGCCATTATTGATGTGATTCAGGTATTCCAGGCCGCCGTCGAGACGGCCATATAACGACACGCTGGTTTGACCATATGCCAGCGGACTGATCACCGCCAGAGCGGCCACTAATTTTGTATGTAGTCTCATCATTGTTTTGCCGTGAGTTTCTTCTGTCGAGAATAGAATGTTGTAAAACTACACGTTTCGCGCACGAACTATAGGTGATCGGTGCTTGCTGGCCTATCCGTTTGACGCAATAAGCTTTTGCGGACTGCGCGCTCGGCATTGAAAATCCGCAGTGGAGTCGGCGTGCCTCAAAAGAAATCCCCATCGGTGAGATCGAAAGGTACTCACGATAAGATAGTCGCTCATTCGGCATCAGCCAAATAGAAACGCGCTAATCGTTTGTCCATTCATCCATTTCCACTCGCCATGAACGTGCCTGAACTGACCGAAGACGAAAACCTTGGCCTTTACCAACGTGCGACAGAGAACGGCGCGGAATGGTGGCGCGTCAGCGTGGCGGACCGGCCGGAAAACTACCGGCTCGAACATGGGGTCGATGACGGCAACGGCGCCGGATCGGTCGATATCGATCTCGTGGTCGATGCGGAAAACCTGCGCGCGAAGCTGAAGAAATGGCGCCGCGAGGGCTTTGCAATCGATACGCCCGATGCCGCGGACGCAGCAGGCGCGGCAGAACGCGTTGCCTTCATGCCGGAGTTGCAGCGCGCTGCGGCGCTGGCCTCGGCGGCGAAGCGCCATCTGCAAGTAGAGGGTGCGGGCGAAACGGTGCGCATCGGTCGTGTCGACGTGCCCTGCGGCGTGGACAACCCGCTCGTGCCGCGCGTCAATCCGGCCTATCTGTTTTCCGAACGCTTTAACGACATCGTCGAAGATATCGTGGAGAACCGGCGCGTCATGCTGATCGGCCACACCGGCGCCGGCAAGACCAGCCTGATCGAGCAGGTCGCCGCGCGCTCGCATCACGGTGTATTGCGCTCGAACATGAACGGGCAAACCACCGTCGGCGATTTTGTCGGCTTCTGGACGGTCAAGGGTGGCGAGACGATCTGGGTGGACGGCGTATTGCCCACGGCGATGCGTGAAGGCCTTTGGCTTATCGTCGATGAAATCGATTTCGCCGAACCGTCGATTCTCGCCGCTCTCACCGCCGTGCTCGAACCGCACGGGCGTCTCGTGCTGAAAGAGAAAGGCAACGAGATCGTCGCGCCGCATCCCGCGTTCCGGCTGTTCGCTACCGCGAATGCGGTCGGCGCGATGAGCCAGTTCCGTCATCTGTATCAGGGCGCGAATCTGATGAACGAGGCGTTTCTCGATCGCTGGCGCGTCTATATGCTGGATTATCTGACGCCCGCCGAAGAAGCCGACGTGCTGATGCGCACCCTCGCCCCGCATATGACTCGCGCGCTCGCCACCACCCTCGCCGCGATCGCCGCCGACTGCCGCGCGGCGTTCGCTCGCGAAGACCTGTCGAGCGCATTCTCCACGCGGCGCCTGCTCGACTGGGCCGAGTTGATGCTGCGCACCGGCGACCCCGAACGCGCCGCCGGTCCCGCGATCTATGCGAAGGTCAGTCCCGAGGACGCGGCCCTGATTCGCGGCATCGTTCGCCATCACATTGCGCCGGCCGCCTGACGCTAAGTGACCACAGCACACTGACCACGACACGCAAATGAACGCCATGCACGCAATGCGCGACACGCGAGGCTTCGCGTTTGAATCGACGCTGAGCAAAGTGGCGCGCGTGCTGACCGGGCAATACGGCGTGACGGTCGCCTTCAGCCCGGATGGGCCACGTGTGGAACCCGGCCGCATCGTGATTCCCGACTACGAGTTGAGCGGCGGCGTCGAGCGCGACGTGCTGATCGGCTATCTGGATCTGCTGGTGGCACGCGCCAAACATTCGTCGCTCGCACAGATGGACGCGCTGCCGCCGGGCGTGGCGGCGAATCTCGCGCAGGTGATCGAGGATCGCCGCGTCTGCGTACAACTACTCGACGAGTATCCGGGCGCGCGCTGGTTCATCGGCAAACTGCGTGTGCATGCCGCTGAGCAGGCGCGGCTGCGCTGGCCGAAGCTGCATTGGCGCGACCGGCTGGTCTGGCTGGTGGAGCGCGCGCTGTGGGACGAACAGCCGACCCGGACCGAAGCGAGCCATTCCCTGCTGGCCGCGCTGCACGCCGCGCAGGATCTGCTGGACGAGTCGCGCAGAAGCCGTTCGACCGCGCAAAGCATCGCGGCCGCGCAGGCGTTGGTGGCGCGCGTGCGGGCTTTATCGGCGGGCGATGTCAACAGCATGGTGTTCACCGCGGATCCGGTTGAAGACATCGACACGGAAACCGCGGCGTCCTCCTCGGCGCCACTCAACGACGACGACACCACCCTGCCCGGCCAGGACAACGCAGCCTCACCGCCGTCCGATAAAAGCGGTGGCGCACTAGCGGAAAACGCGGTGGGCATGGGGCAATCGCTAGCCGATGCGCAGCAAGCGTCGGCACGTTCTGAAGGGCAAGCGGGTACCGCGTCAGACACCACTCGCGCGCGACTCTCGATTCCTCTCGCCACCGAATTCGACGAGATCACCGACGTTACCGGTCAAGGCGATGGCGCGACATGGCGCGAGCTTCGCGCGCAGGCCCGCGCGGACACCGCGCCGCTCAAGGAGAAACTGGAGCGTGCGCTGAGCGCCGACGAACGCACCCGTTGGCGCCGCGAACAGGAACGCGGCGAGATCGACCGCACCGCGCTCGCCAAACTGGCGACCTCGCCCGGTTACCGCACGCCGTTTCGCACGCAGCGGGCAGCCAAAGGGCGCGACGTCGCCGTGAGCTTGCTGATCGATCGCAGCGGTTCAATGGCCGGGCGCAAGATCGAGCTGGCGCGTCTGTGCGCGACCGCGCTGTGCGATGCGCTGACGCAGTTGTCGTTCGACTGTGAAGTACTCGGTTATTGCTCGCTCGAGTCCGCGCCGATGAGGCAACTGTATGAGCGGCAACTCGCGGCCGGCGCTGATCTGCAGCGCTATAACCGCTTTGTCGAGCGACTCGATCTGAAAGTCTATAAACGCTTTGGCGCGATCGATCCAAGCGGGATCGCCACGATCGATTGCGGTCACGAGAATCCGGACGGCGAGGCGCTCGCCTGGGCGGCAACGCGGCTCGCGGATCATCAGGCCGAGCGGCGCATCCTGATCGTGTTCTCCGACGGCTATCCGTCGACCGGCGACGGCGATCCGCAGGTATTGCGCCACGATCTGCGCGAACGCGTCGCGGCGATCCAGAAACGCGGCATCGAACTGCTGGGGATCGGCGTATTGACCGACGCGGTCGAGGACTTCTATCCTCACAACGTGGTGGTGAGCCGCCTGGCCGAATTGCCGTCGACGGTCTTCTCGGTGTTGAGTTCGATGCTGCTGACGCGCTAGCGCGCCTACGCCAGCTGCGGCCTGAACGGATACTGATCGATCTCCCCGCCCCGCGCGACCACGGCCGTGCTCTCCGGAATCTCTTCCCACCAGCCAGGCAAATCCGACAGCGGCTCCGACAACACGAGGAAGGCGTCTTCACCCGCTGTCGCGATGCGCGGGTCGTCTGGATACAGATCGTGCAGATGCCGGAACGAGGTGCTGTGGAAGAGCGAGCGCGACTGCCCTTCGCTCGAATAGCGAACCGCGACGATCTGTTCGCCGTCGGTGGCACATACGGTCATGTTCAGCGGCTCATCGACACCGTGTTTGCGCCCGATGTCCTCGACAAAACCCACCATCCGCTCGAGCGCGGTAACCGGCGCGAGTTCGAGACCGAAGGTCAGCGCGAGAAAAAACAACACCTCGGAATCCGTCGAACCTTCGATTGACGGGAAAAACTCGGGATCGATCGCCAGCATCAGATCGCGGCGTACCAGCGGAAAGTTACGCACCAGCCCGTTATGCATGAAGAGCCACCGCCCGTACCGGAACGGATGACAGTTGGTTTCCTGCGAGGGCGTACCGGTGGCCGCACGAATGTGCGCGACGAACAGCGGCGCGCGAATCGCCCGCGCGGCCTCGCGCAGATTGCGGTCGCTCCACGCGGGGTGGATGCAGCGATAGCGAAACGGGATGTCGGTGGGCTGACCGTACCAGCCGATGCCGAAGCCATCGCCGTTGGTGGTGGTCTGGCCGAGCCGCGAATGCAGACTCTGGTCGATCAGGGAGTGTTTGGCGTTGAACAGCACCGTTTCGAGTTGCAGCGCGTTACCGGTATAAGCGAGCCAGCGGCACATGAGTTCCCCTCCGGTTGCGACGTAATGCGATGAATTGCGACGAGATGTCTGACGAAACTCGCGCGAGCCTCGATCAGGCTCACGTGCCGCCGACCGCTATTTGACCACGGGTTGCAGCTGTGCGATCGGCGTCAGGAACTCCGAAAAACCGGTCAGGATAATTTGCACGCCAATGCACAGCAGCAGAAACGAAGAGACGCGCATGGCGACCTTGGTGCCGTCCACGCCGAGATACTTGGCGAACACCACCGCGCGGCTGTAGATCAGATACACGGTGGCCGCCACCAGCAGCGAGATCACCACCGAAGCGATGCTCGACAGCACGAACGCCGAGAGCTTATGCGTGCGGTTCGCGGTCAGCGCGACCGCGGTAGCGATCGAACCCGGCCCGGTGGTGAGTGGAATGGTGAGTGGGAAGAACGCCTTCGACATGGCGTTATCCGCGTCCACGCGCTTGACCGCGGGCTGCTCGGCCGGTTGCGTGTCGGGCGCGTTGAGCATCTGCCAGCCGCCGACCGCGACCGCGAGGCCCCCGCCGATGCGCAAGGCCTCCATGGAGATGCCGAAGAAATGAAGAATCGGGGTGCCGACAAAGAAGGCGACAAGCAGCACGCACATGACGTTGAAGGCGATCTTCTTCGCGAGCGCCGTGCGGTCTTCCGTGGTGAGCGATGCGGTCCGGTCGAGAAAGACGAACGCCATGCCGATTGGGTTGATGATGCTGATCAGCCCGGTAAAGCCAAAGAGAATGTCCGAGATCAGACTTTCGACCATATGCGATCCGTTTCGGGCAGCGGCGCGGGCGGGCCGATCGACTGACCGCCCACCAGCGCGCCACGCCAGGTTGAAGTGCCGGACGCCTTCGGGCGGTCCAGATTGTTGCTCGCGTTGCGTGGCTCAGATGATATCGCGGCGCGGCACGCAAAATGGCGAAAAACGGGGCGATGCACACAGCGCGCGGCGCTGCACCGCAGCAGACGGGCGTAGAAAGATGCGCGCACAACTTTCGAAAAGCCTACACTTTTTTGACTTACTTTACGTAACAGAAGCATCAGGCATACAGTCCCCAGCGAAGCCGCACTTTCAACGAGACGTACTTACCGGTTCGAGGAGTCGCCCCTATGTTGCTTCGTGTACTCGCTGCGCTGCCGTTCATCGGCATTCTGCTCGGCGTCCCGTTTGTGAATCGTGTCGAGCCGCTGGTGCTCGGTATGCCGTTCGTGCTGGCCTGGATCGTCATGTGGGTGGTGTTGAGTTCGATCATCATGGCGATCATCTACCGTCTGGACCCGAGCAACCGGCAGCTTGCCACGGATGCCGAGGAGGTCCGACCATGAGCGCACTCGTCATCATTGCGGCCATTACGCTATTTGCGCTGTACCTGGGCGTGCGCGCGCGGCGCGGCCACGACATGAGTCTCGAACAGTGGACCGTGGGCGGCCGCAGCTTCGGCACCGCGTTCGTGTTCCTGCTGATGGCGGGCGAGATCTACACCACCTTCACCTTCCTCGGCGGCAGTGGTTTTGCTTATGGCAAGGGCGCGCCGGTCTACTACATTCTTGCCTACGGCACGCTCGCGTACATCCTCTCGTACTGGATGCTGCCGCCCATCTGGCGCTATGCGAAGAATCACCATCTCGTCTCGCAGCCGCACTTCTTCACGCGCAAGTACGACAGCCCGGCGCTCGGCACCCTCGTTGCCCTGGTGGGTGTGGCCGCGCTGATTCCGTACCTCGTGCTGCAACTCAAGGGACTCGGCATCATCGTGGCAACGGCCTCGTATGGCGCGATTTCGTCGACGGCGGCCATCTGGATCGGCGCCGCGGTGGTGACGGCTTACGTGATCGTCTCCGGCGTGCGCGGTTCCGCGTGGAATTCGGTGGTGAAGGATCTGCTGATTCTGGCGATCGTGCTCTTCCTCGGGATTTATCTGCCGCTGCACTACTACGGTGGCTTCGGCGAGATGTTCCACGCCATCGACGCGGCGCGCCCGGGCTTCCTGACCTTCCCGGCCAAGGGCTCGAGCGTGACCTGGTTCCAGTCGACCGTGCTCCTGACCGCGCTGGGCTTCTTCATGTGGCCGCACACGTTCGGGTCGATTTTCACGGCGAAGGACGAGCGTATTTTCCGGCGCAACGCGATGGTGCTGCCGCTGTATCAGTTGATTCTGCTGTTCGTATTCTTCGTGGGCTTTGCGGCGACGCTGAAGGTACCGGGCCTGAAGGGCGGCGACATCGACCTCTCATTGTTCCGTTTGTCCTTGCAGACTTTCGATCCATGGTTCGTCGGCGTGATCGGTGCGGCCGGGATTCTGACGGCGCTGGTGCCGGGTTCGATGATCCTGACGTCGGCGTCCACGCTGCTCGCCAACGACGTGTATCGCGGCATGGTGAGCCGCAATGCCTCGGACGCGACGGTGGCCAACCTCGCACGCATCCTGGTGCCGGTGGTGGCGCTGGTGGCGGTAGGCTTTACGCTGCATGGCGGTGAGACGATCGTGGCGTTGCTGCTGATGGGCTACAGCTTCGTGACCCAGCTGTTTCCGGCGGTGATCTGCAGTTTGCTGCCGCACAACCGGGCGACCAAGTACGGCGCGTTTTGCGGGATTCTTGCGGGCGTTGCGGTCGTCACGGTGACGACGACCATGCATCTGAGTATCGGGCAGCTGATGCCGTTTTTGCCTGACGCCCTGAAGGACATCAATATCGGCTTCCTGGCATTGGCTGTGAACGTGATTGTTTTTGCCTTGGTGAGCGCTGTGACGCAGCCGCGCTCGGTCGAGCAGACTCACGCGCCGGTGCATTGAGGTTTTCTTCGTATCTTTTGTATGGCAGTTGAAGGGGCTGGTCGCTTTGCGCGCCAGCCCCTTTTTTTCACGAATCGCGCTAGACTTCGCCCGAATTGAAGTCGACCGAATGGAATGAGTATGCGGAGCGAATGAATGGACTATCGTCTTTACTACTCGCCGGGCGCGGCAAGCATGGCCGTTCACTGGATGCTGATAGAAATGGGTATCCCGTTCGACGCCCAGCTTGTCGATATCGACGCCGGCAATCAGCGAAACCCGGACTATCTACGGCTGAATCCAGCAGGCCGCGTTCCCACGCTGGTAGTCGACGGAACGCCGCGCCACGAGTCAGCCGCGTTGCTGATGCTGCTGGCCGAGCGGCATCCTGAAGCCGCCCTCGCGCCGGCGCCGGGTTCCGCCGACCGTGCCGCGTGGCTCGAACTGATGATCTATCTGGCCAATACGCTGCTGCCCGCCATGCGTGACTGGTTTTACGCGGACGTCGACGGCGAGCCTGCCGGCGCCGAAGCAGTTCAAGCACTCGCGCGGCGCCGCATCGAAGAAGCCTGTGACCAGCTCAACGCCGATCTCGCCGATGGACGTGACTATCTGGTCGGCGGCAAGCTCAGCACGGTCGATTTCCTCGCGGTCGTCGTGATGCGCTGGACACGCAACATGCCGCGCCCCGCTCTCGGCTGGCCGCATCTCGCCCGCTATATCCGCGGGCTGCGAGCGCTGCCCTCGTTCATCGAATTGAATGCGCGAGAAGGGCTTACCGAATGGCGCAATCAGGATGATTGATGCGCGTGCAACTAATTTTCGCTCGTCGTCGGTTAGCGTGACCGCGTAACTATGAAAAACGTCAGTTAGTTCGAGTTCGCGCGCGTGCCGACGATCACGATGCCGCGTGACAGTCCGCTCACGTTGTCGACCGCTTGCGCCCCTGCGTACAATTGCGTAACCGGTACCCAGACTGCCGGATACTTGTAGCGCGCCACATCAAGAAGCAGCGCGCTGTCGCTCGCCGCATCGTAGGCGGCAAGGGGTGACCAGTGACCGCCCCCTGCTTCGCCTATCTCCACCCGCCTGAAGTTCAATAAGGCAAAGCGGTCGCTGTGCCCCGTCGTGTCGCGAATCAGATCGCGAAACTGACCGAGCGTCAGGTCGCCGGCATGGAATTTCCTCACCTCGACAGGAAACGCGCTTAACGCCGTGCTGAGCTGGTCGAGCGTCATGCCCTCCCTCGATACTCGCGCGGCGTTGGCTACCTGCGGATCGACGCTGTGAAAAAAATCCTCTTGCGAGAAGAATGGGAAATCCGGGTACTGCGTCGACTCGGGACGGCGAATGCCCAATGCATTAAGCGCCATCACCGAAGTCGCGACCGAACAGTAGGCTTCGTTGCGCTGCGTTTCGAAGTACTGCGACAGCGGCCAGTACGACTGGTTATGGGTGGTGGCCATCAAGCGCTGCTGACCGGCTGGCTGCGTCAGCGCGATCAGGTTCGGCGGAACGGGCAGCGGCCCGTCGGCTGCGCGCGCCATGCCCGCTGCGGGGGCTTGATGCGTATCTTGATGCGCGGTTTGATTCGTGGCTTGATTGGCAGCCGGTGGCAGCGGCGCGCAGGCCGCCAGTGTTGCCGTCAGCACAACAACAATCCACTCAGGCCGGCTTACGCGCTCAATGGCGCGCATCAACGAATATCTGGACATTAACCCTTCCGCTGCGGATGACTTCGGAACGACTTCGGCCATGCCGATGCGTTTTTCATCCCGCATCGGCAATGCTCCGATTTTTTAACACGAAACGGATTGGCGCGTGAATGTCCGGCCCCAAAGCAGACGAACTGAATCGCCTCCGCTCGGTCTGATAAGATATACCCCCCTAGGGTATTTTTCGAGAGCATTCATGGGCCACACGATTCGGGAAAAACAGAAGCTTCTCAACCGCGTTCGCCGCATCAAGGGGCAGATCGAGGCCATTGAACGCGCGCTCGAAGACGAACGCGGCTGCGCCGATGTCCTTCAGCAGATCACCAGTTGCCGCGGCGCGATGAATGGTCTGTTGGCGGTCGTGCTCGAGGACCACATCAGAAACCACCTGGTGGATGCGCATACTGACGAAGACCCTGCTGGCAGCGCCACCGAACAACTCATCGAAGTCGTTCACAGCTATTTCAAGTAATCCGGAGCAGGACATGAGTGACTTTAGAAACGCTGCCTTCGGCGCGGGACACGATCATATTTTTCTGGGCGCCGCCCATGAAAAGAACGAACGCAGAACATGGGCGGTGATCGCTTTGTGTGCCGTGATGATGGTTGCCGAAATCGTCGGCGGCAGCCTGTTCGGTTCGCTGGCGCTCGTGGCGGATGGCCTGCACATGTCGACGCACGCGGGGGCGATGCTGATCGCCGCGCTCGCTTATACGTACGCGCGCAAGCATGCGAGCGACTCACGCTTTGTATTCGGCACCGGCAAGCTGGGCGACCTCGCGGGATTCACAAGCGCTATTGCGCTGGCCATGATTGCGCTGCTGATCGGTTATGAAGCTGTGTCGCGCTTTCTCTCGCCGGTACCCATTCATTTCGGTGAAGCGATTCCGATTGCCGTGGCCGGGCTGCTGGTGAATCTGGCCAGCGTGTGGCTGCTGCGTGGCGATCATCACGGGCACAGCCATGGACATGGGCACGGACATCACGGTCATGAGCATGAGCACGACGAACACGCTCATGGGCATGAGGATCACGATCACGCAGAGGGTCACGCTCACGACAACCACGCTCACGCGCCCCATCACAATACTGAAAGTGCGGCCCAGCGAGACCACAACATCCGCTCGGCCTACATTCACGTGATCGCGGATGCCGCAGTGTCGGTACTGGCCATCATCGGCCTCGTTCTCGCACGTGAATTCGGCTGGCTCTGGATGGACCCGCTCGCCGGCATCATCGGCGCGCTGGTGATCGCAAACTGGTCATACGGGTTGATGCGCGACACGGGTGCGATCCTGCTCGATATCAACCCCGACCAGCGCATGACGGAGAACGTGCGCCACGCCATCGAAGACAACGGCGACAAGGTGCTCGACTTACACGTGTGGCGCGTGGGGCCTGGTCATATGAGTGCGGTAATATCCGTCGCGACCCAGGAAACGCGCCATGACTCGCGTTTCTATCATGCGTTGCTGAAACGCTTTAACGGACTCTCGCACGTCACCGTCGAAGTCAACCCAACGGAACAGATCGCCTGAAGATGGCAATTCAATCACCCTGCATCGACATTTGCAAAATCGACGGAAAAACGGGCTTCTGCATCGGATGCCTGCGCACCCGTGACGAGATTCGCGAGTGGAAAAACATGACCGACTACCGGCGCCATCAGGTTATCAATGACGCTTTGCGCCGCAAGGCCAAGGTGAAACCGGCGGTGCCTGAGATACCTGAAACGCCGGAAACGCCGGAGACGCAAACGCCGTAAAGACGCCAGTCAGTTCGCTTGATCCGCGAACGCATAACTGTTCTTGCCATTGCGTTTGACCCGGTACATCGCCTCGTCGGCCGCGGCTACAAGGCGATGGTAATCGTCGACGGAATCCGGAAAACTGGCGATACCGATGCTGGCGCGAACCATCCCGACCCCCATCGCCAGGTCCGTCTGAACCACGCAGGCAATCAGCCGCCGGGCGATTTCGCCGAGCTCCGCATTCGTCGAAAATTCGCGAACCAGGACGGCGAATTCATCGCCGCCGATCCGGGCGACGACATCGACTTTACGCACCGACTCACGAAAGCGTTTCGAAACCGCGATCAGAAATTCATCGCCGACACGGTGACCGAGCGAGTCGTTGACCTGCTTGAATCCATCCAGATCGATATACAGCACGGCAATTTTGGAAGGCGCGGCGCGCGCGGACAATTTCGTCGCCGCCGCTTCGAGCGTGGCAAACAGCTTGCGCCGGTTCGGCAAGCCGGTCATCGCATCGTGCAGCGCCGCCCATTCAAATTCGTGCGACTGCCCTGCCAGCAAACGATTCCGTTTGGCGTACATCCCCAGCGCGGTGATCAGCATACAGAACAGCAATGCCGCCGACGCGATCAGCGTGCGCGCAACGTGGGCAATCCTCACGCGCACGTCGGCGCTATCGGCGTCGCGCTGTGCCCGCCACCAGGCCGACACGGCACCGAGCACGGCGTCCGTGTCGCGCAGATCGGCATCTGCTGTGAGCGAAGCTGGCGGCAGACGCGGCGCCGCCGACGGACTCTCGTTTACCAGCGCCGCGAGCGACGCGAGACGATGGGCGAGTTCGGTTCGTGCCTGCCGATACCCGGCGGCCTTGGCTTCCGTGGCGTCGGGCAACTGTTGCCAGACGCCGACCAGATTCCGGGCGCCTTCCGCCCGATCGACCGCTTCGAGAACGAGCCCCGCATATTCCTGCTTCAACTGATCGGAAAAGATCGTCCGGATTTGCAGCGCCAGATACAGAAGGCCGATCAGCAGACAAACCAGCGCGGCGGCGGCGATCGCAGCCGGGCCCGGCCTGAAGCGGATCGCGAGCGCGCCTCTGCGAGCGGCGCGGGGGGGACGCGTCCGCTCAGGGATGGGAATAGATGTCTTGCCGGTTTCCGGTGTCATGCTGGCGGTAACTTACGCGACGAAAGAACGAACCCATCCGGGCGAACAGACTGCCTTTGTGCCTGGCATTTGCCGCCGAAGTAGCGCGACGATCCTGCTGCGCGAGACGCGCATCCCTGCCGGGCCGGCCGGACGCCAACTGCTGAGGCGCAGGATTGGACGGCGCCGCAGCAGGGGCGGACGACGCGGTCGGGGCGGGTTTTGCATCGGCCACGACGGTTTCGCTAACCGTCGGCGCCGGGAGTCGCGTGACTGGACCGGACCAGGAGGCCAGTTTTCCGCCCTCTTCGCCGTCCGACGCTGCCGTTGCTGCCTGCGTTTGTGCTGTTGCCGGCGGATCTGCTGTTGCCTGCGTGCCCGTGGTCGCCGACGCAGCTGCTGTTGCCTGCGTGCGCGTTGTCACCGGTTTAACTGCGGGCGCCGGCATACCACCCGCGGCCGATCGCGGCGCTGCCGCGAAAGTTGCCGGTCGTGGCGTCACAATCGATTTCACCAGCGCCGGTGCTGCAGCCGCTGACGCAGCCGTGCCGAGCGCCTGCCGCGCATGCGCCATCGCCTCGGCATACGCTTGTTGATCGTGGTTGAACCAGACACCGTAAGCGACCGTACCCACTACGCCCAAAGCCAGCGCGCTTGCCGTCGCGACACACAGCGCAAGACGTCCGAATCGCACAGGCGGCGCCGCAGCCGGCGGTTCAGCGCCAGAATCGAAGCCAGTATCCGGGCTTTCTACGGCAGATTTTGAAAATTCGGTATCGTTGAGCATCGCAATACTCTCCGGAATCCTCACATGTCTGACCCGTTGGCAGACATTGTTCACACGATTCGGCGGGGTCGATCTGGCGTTGTTGTTGGAAGAATTTTTCCCGCTCGCCGGGCAGCGACAACACAGCAATGCTGCGCTTTAAACGCGAGCTTTGCGAGTCCGCTTTGCGTCGATGAGACAGGTAAAAGATTCAACGCCACGCGTATCCACGGGCTGGGCCGCGAGCGCTTGCAGGCCGCCTCCACGTGGGGACTGGAGGCAGCGATGGGGGCACGCACGGCAGTTCTGCGTCACGCAATAAACACGCCTATCTGGAACGTGCCAATCGGTAGCGACCGCTTAAAACGCCATGCATGCCCGGTGGAGCGCAGGACGCCCCACACCCGATCCGTCACCTATTGCACGGTGATCGTTTCTTTCATGTTCGGGTGAATGCCGCAAAACACCTTGTAGACGCCCGGCTTGTCGAACTTGAACTGGAACGTGTCGTTCTGATCGAGCGCGGCGGAACGGAACATGCCCGCGTCGTTCACGACCGTATGCGGCTCGCCGTCGAGATTTTTCCACGTCACCGTCGAGCCGGCTTTGACCGTGATTGCCATCGGCGAGAACATGAAATTCTTGATGACCACGGCGTTCGGCGTTTCTGCCCGCGCAACGGAAAGTCCGGCCGACGCGGCGATCAGCGTCGAACTCCCGAGCAACACGAAAAACGCGCGACAAATAATTTTAGTTTGCATAACTGATCTCCTGCGAAAGAAAAAATTCTGAAATCAAACAAGTGTCGTATCGGCAAGCGTCGCCTTGAGCGGATGACGCACGATCTTGATGCTGGTCACGCCGAGCATCTTCGGGAGCTCATCGCTCGCTACCGTGAGCGGACCGGGGCCGGGACCGTTGCCGGCGGTCGGCTGCGGATAGGCTGTCGAGCGGGCCGTGTGGAAAGTGATATTGCCTTCCACCTTCGACACGATCTGGTGAATATGGCCGTTGAGCACGGTCACCGAGCCGAAGCGCTTCAGATAGCTCATGGCCTGACCGGCATCGCCTGTGCCCCAGCCCCACGGTTCGTAGATCGTCCACATCGGCATGTGGGCAAAAACGACGATCGGCGTGCTGGACGAGCGGCCCTTCAGGTCGTTTTCGAGCCAGGCGAGTTGCTCGTCGCCGAGACCACCCAGGCCGTTAGGCTTGAAATGCATCACGTTGACGAGCGCCACGAAGTGCACGCCGTTGTGATCGAAGCTGTAATAGCCTTTGTTGTCCGAAGCCTTGCCGAAGCGGCTGAAGTATTCGGTTCCGGGGCCGTCCGTCACGTCATGCTCGCCGGGCACGGTGTGGAGTTCGGTGATATTCAGACCGGACATCAACTGCGCCGCGAGATCGAACTCAGCCGGCTTGGAAAGATGGGTGATGTCGCCCGTGTGGATGGTCAGCGCGGGCTTGACCGGCATGGCATTGACGTAGTCGATCGTCTGTTTGAGCGTGCCCGCGACGTCCGGGTTGGCTTCTTTATTGAAGCCGATATGCGAATCGCTGATCTGGAGGAAAAGCGGGACGCCCATGGACGTCGCGGACGATTTCGCGTCGGCCGCGAGAGCCAGCTCCACCGGCGTAAGAATGCCGCCGGCAAGAACGAACACTGTACCTACGCCGCCGAAAGCGAGACATTTCAGGGCGCCACGGCGTGAAGGGTTAAAGGCAGGATCGGATGAATGATGTGACGACATGTTGACCTCACGATAAGGACTCGCAGGCAAACCGCGGGATCATCCGGCGGGCCACACGACTCGGTTCATCTGGAAGACTGGCGTACCGCCGGTTTTATTCCCGGGACAGAAAATTAGTGCTGGACGGCCAATCCAACCGCGCAGGCCGATATGGCGCATATATGGCGCATGCCAGGGTAAGCGTGGGAATAGCCGCGCCGCGGCGGCGGTCATGCAGGTGAGAGAACCTGAAAGGAGTCGCTATCATGGACATCATCGACATGGCCCGTGCCTCGGGCATGGCAGTCACCCTCGAGGGCAGGATTGGCCGCGAGGAATACCAGAGCGTGTGCGGTTCGCTATCCGCATTGCAGCGATTTGCCGAAGCGGTGCGTCAGGGCGTTGTTCAACAGAGCGGACATCAGACATGCGCCGTCGCGCCTCACTCGCAGAGCGTGAGGCGCGTAAGGAGCTTGAGAAGGCCGGCGCGCCCGCATGCCCGACGCGATTCGAGTGCGGCCTCCCCTGCCGCTTCCGAGCATACAAACTGAAAGGAGAATAATGTGCGACCGGAATTGTGGCCCGTTCTGCGCCGCCTGCAACTCGGATCGGGCGTGATGCTGCTCATTTATCTGTTTTTGCACCTGGTCAATCACGCGCTCGGAATCTGGTCGCTCGACCTTGCCGGGCGCGGACTGACGTTCGCCCTGTGGATCTGGCATAGCGTGCCCGGCACGATCCTGCTGTACGGCGCGGCTCTCGTCCATTTCGCGTTAGCCGTGCGCACGATTTACGGACGTCGTCACTGGGTGCTTCCACCCGCTGAATGGATCCGGTTGTGGGCAGGACTCAGCCTGCCATTGCTGCTCATCCGGCATGCCGTAGCAACGCGCCTCGCGACGTCGCTGTATGGCTTCGAGCCTAACTACGAGCGGATCGTGATATCGCTGATCACGAGCGGCACGCAGGGTCTGCAACTTGCGCTGCTCGCGCCAGGCTGGATCCATGGCTGCCTGGGCGTGTGGTTCCGATTGCGTCACTATCCGGCGATGCAACGCGCGAGGCCCGCCCTGCTGACCCTGCTCGTTGGTTTGCCATTGCTATCCGCCGTCGGCTTTCTGCGGATGAAGCAAGCCGTCGTGGCAATGCATGTGGTTCTCCCCGCGCCTGATTCGAAACTGGTGATGCACCAGCTTGCACTCGATACGTGGCGCCACAGTCTCGTCTCGCTTTACCTCGCCGTGGTCGTCAGCGCGCTTTTAGCGGGTCTGTTGCGGAATTGGCTGGAGCGCCGCCCGAGTTCGGCCTGAGCGACACCGGCATTCGCCCACTCATCTATGCGGATGCAGATGTCAGTGCATGGTTGAAAAGGCGGCGCTCGCCCGATGCTGCAGACGTGCCGAGGCCCGCATCGTGTGAGGATGCGGGCCTCGGCCCTGCCCTTTACTACGGCCCGTAAAGCTACGGGCTTTCCTTGCTTATTGCCCTTGCTGCGCTTGCGGCTTCAGCTTGAACTTGCCCTGATAGCGGATCGTCGGACGCAGCGACTGGGTCGTCGGCGCGGTCATCAGCAACTGACGCGCAAGCGGCGTAGCCGTCGGGCTAAGCGAGCCGATACTGGTTGCCCGCGACGGATCCGCCAGACCGTTCTTCACCAGCAGCTTGGCTTCGAGTTGCAGGCTGGTCAGCAAAACCGGATCCTTCAGCGCGTTCCCCTGCGCCAGCAACTGACTCCACGCGTTGTTGCTGTAGTTCGTCACGTAGTAGTCGAGACCGCTCGGATCCGCGAGCACCGCGGAACAGCCGTTCAGGCGCACCTGCATTTGCGTGTCCTTCATCGCAACCGTCTTGCGCGATGTCAGTCCGTCACCGTAGGCGAGCGTCAACGGAATGGTCCATTGCGTGCCGGGATACTGATTCTGGTTCGGGAATGGCTGCTGCTTGAGCGTGACCACGGTCTGATTGGTCGTCAGATCGCACTGGGTGTCGAGCGACAGCAAAGGCACCCCGGTTTGCCGTACGAAACTGTCGCCGATCGCGACCATTGGCTCGCCGCTCGCCTTGGCCAGTTCGTCCCACAAGCGCTTCGGCGTGCCGTTGCCGAGCGCATAGTCGGCCAGATACGACTGCAGCCCTTTGCGCAACACGTCCTCGCCCAGATAATTCTCCAGCATCTTCAGCACATGGCCGCCCTTGTCGTACGTAAAGGCGCTTGCGCTCAGCACGAAGTCGTTCGAGGCCCAGCCGTTGAAGTTCGGCTGCACCGGGAACGCAGTGGATTTCAGATCGGCGTTGATCACCGCATACTTGTTCTTCACGTCGTCGACCCAGCTGAAGCGGTCCGGGAAGAAGCGCACCTTGGTCTTGTTCTCGAAGAACGTCGCGAACGATTCGTTCAGCCACACATCGTCCCACCAGTCGAGCGTGACCAGATCGCCGAACCATTGGTGCGCGGCTTCGTGCGTCAAAACCGTCACCCCGTAATCGGACATCGTGGTGCCGGGCGCCGGCAGAATGTCGTCGGCGAATTCGAGAATCGCGCCCCAGTTCTCCATCCCGCCGAAGTTCAGATCCTTCTGCTCCTTGAACGCGTCGTTAGCGGCGATCGTGTCGAACTTGGTGAGCGGCAACGGAATGCCGGTGTAGCGATAGTAGTAATCGAGTGCCTGCTTGGTCTGCTGCATGGCCGGTTTCGCCCAATCGCGCATGCCGGGTGGCGTGAAGATGCGCAAATGCAGACCCTTGTGATCAGGCAGCGGGCTCGAGAAGTCGTCTTCGAGAATGTCGAACTGGCCGCCGCCGAAGAAAAGCAGATACGAAGGCATCGGCGGCGTCTTTTCGAACGACACCAGCTTGTAGCCGCTGTCCACATTCACAGCCGGCTTTTCCGCCGCGTTCGAGACGACGTTCCAGTTCTGCGGGACTTCAGCACTCACCTCGTAGGTGGGCCGGAAAGCCGGTTCGTCCCAACCCGGGAACCATTGGCGCGCGAGGTTCGACTCGCCTTGCGTGAGAATCGCGCCACTCGTCGTGCCATCGGTCGACTTCAGGTCAACGCGGAACACGCCCTCCGCCGCGGAGCAACCCGGATAGGGATCGTCGCCGCAACTGCCGCCGGTCTTGGCGACCGGATCGTCGTAGGTCTTGAAGTTGATGATGCCGCTCCACTCCATGTGCAGCGAGTAGTTGCCGGCGGCGATCTGCCCGCTCACTGGCCGAAGCTGATAGAAATCGCCGTCATCCTGCGGCGTGGCGATCAGCTGGATGTTGCCCGGCTGCAGCGTGATCGTGCCGTTCGTGAACTTGATGCGATGCCCGGCAATCGTGATCGCGTTGACGGCCTTCAGCACCTTGATCTGGACATCCGCGCGGCCGTCGAATGAAGAGAGCGCCGGGTTCGGCCGGAACCACAGCTTGTAGTTGATCGGGGTGACCGTATCGGGCAATTCGACCGGCGGTACGCTCTTGTTGATCGATGCGTCCGCAACGATCGGCGCAGTGGGCGGCGCAAGTGCCACCTCGGAGGCGGCGGCAGGCGTCTGGGCGGACTTGCTCGAGAGCGTCGACGAGCTGTCTGAACCGCCGCAGCCCGCCAGGACCATTATTCCGGCTAAGGCCAGGCACTGTATCTGCAATCGGAAATTTATACGCATAGTTAATCCTCGACTGACAAAATCGGCATAAAGAAAGTGCGATGAGTGCTTAAGCTGTGTTTCTCTGTTTTTTCAGCACAAAAGGTCTCCCGCACTAGCGCCGGATTGCTAGCGAGAATATATGGACGTGTTACTGCCTCAGCACTTGTGGCTGATTTTCGAATTACGCTTCCTGATTATTACAATACTTTCAAAAAGACGACGTGAGCCGTCTTTCTGCAGTTTCATGCGATCGCCTGACTGACGGACAAAGCGGTGGCTTACCTGCGTCTCCGAGCAGGTGGACAGGAACCGGGTCAGTTTTTAGCGACAGTGCGTAGCCTAGATTGGCAAACGTTCTCGTGTCAACTTCCTTTCACAATCTTTCCTAAATGAGTGCGCGGCGTATGCAGATCGAATGGATGTGGTAATAGGCAGAGTTAATCCTCTAAAGGCGGGATACGCGCACATTTCTACGAGAAACTTTATTTTATTGCAGTGCGGAGTGTGCTATTAGACGTGGCGACAGCCAATGTTTTTAAAATTAACTAGCTGTTGAGTTCACGAGAGAAAATAAACCCATTAGCGAATAAAGCGACCGCAAATCGGCATCGCACTCAGGCGCGCATAGAACGACGACTGGCTGCCGCGGACGTCGGCGAATTGATCGGCCGCCAACGCGGAGCCGGCGGCGGCGCCGATCGCAATCAACACGATCGCGATTCGGCGCAGACGGCCGGCACGACCGATCAACGTACCCGACACGCTACGCCAACTGGCGAGCAAGGTCATGGCGAGTGCAACGATTGCGCAGCACATGGTCGTGTCTTCAGTCCAGTTGAGCCACGAATGCGTCGAGCTTGTCCAGTGCGGGGCTCCAGCCGTTCTGATGAGCGTCGCGTTCGAACTCGTCGAAGAACTGCGCATGCGTGAGAGTGAGCTCGGTGCCGTCTTCAATGGGGCGCAGCCTGATGGTGACGAGCGATCGTTGCTCGGGCGCGGTGACCCACTCCCACGTGAAGACGAGCTTGCGATCCGTTTCGACTTCCAGGTATCCGCCGCGGCAGTCGTGCGTTTTGCCGTCCAGTGTCTGGAACACCACGCGAAAGTGGCCGCCCACGCGCGGATCGGCTTCGGCGCTGAGCACCGGCCCCGCGTCAGGCCCCCACCAGCGCGCCATCAGTTCGGGTCTTGTCCACGCGGCATAAACTCGGGCTGGCGGGGCTTTGATGCGCCGCACGATAGTCAGGCTCGGCTTTTCCTGGGTCATTCCTCGTGTCCCTCCACAAAATCGGCAAGCCGGTCGAGGCTCGCGGACCAGAAGCGCTCATAGCGCCTCAACCATGCCATCGCCTCCTCCATCGGGCCTGGAACCAGATCGACCGAAACAGTCCGCCCGTTCTTGCTACGCGCCACCAGACCCGCGTCGCTCAGCACGTCAAGGTGCTTCATGACCGTCGGAAGCTTGAGCGGCAGCGGCCGCGCGATCTCCGTAATCGACAGGCCGGGCTCCCGCTCGAGGCGAGCGAGGATGGCCCGGCGTGTGGGGTCCACAAGGGCGGAAAACGTACGATCGAGTTGACTGACTGGAGACTTTGCCATATGGTGAACTATAGGCAGTGAACGAACAGTGTCAAGATTTTTTGTGAGCGAGCCACGGCGCACGCACTCCCGTTTGCGGCCCATCACCAGTCCGTTCTAGACTGCGGGTCGGCCACATTCGAGGGGGCAAGCCGGTATGGACATTCTTCAAGGCATGGCAGTGTTCAAGCGCGTCGTCGATGCATCGAGCTTCTCGAAGGCGGCTGATTCGCTGGAGATGCCGCGCGCGTCGGTGTCGACCCTCGTGCAGAATCTGGAGAGCCATCTGGGGGTGCGCCTGCTGAATCGCACCACGCGCAGCGTGCAGGTTACGGAGGACGGCGCGCTCTACTACGAGTACTGCTCGCGCATTCTGGCCGAAGTCTCCGACGCGGAGTCCGCGTTATCGAACAAACGCCTCAGCCCACGCGGCACAATTCGCGTCGACACGTCGGCCACGTTCGCCGCCAACGTGCTGCTGCCTGTCATGCCTGATTTCAATGCGCGCTACCCCGACATCACCGTGAAGCTGGGGTTGGCCGATCGCAACGTCGACCTCATTCAGGAAGGTGTCGATTGCGTGATACGGATCGGTGTTCTCGACGACTCGAACCTCGTCGCGCGACCGATCGGCAGCGTCCGCACGACCATCTGCGCGGCGCCGGCGTATCTCGATCAAATGGGCGAACCCACCACCCCCGACGACCTCGACCGTCATCGTGCCGTTAATTATTTTTCCGCGCGCACCGGACGCATCTATCCATTCGAGTTTGAAGTGGATGGAACGCGAATCAGAAAAACGGTGAACGGCATCATCGCGGTCAACGAAGGGCTGGTGTATGTCATGTCCGCGACCGCAGGCATGGGGATCATTCAGGTTCCGCGCTTCATGGTCGCCAAGGCGATTGAGGCCGGCGCATTGCGCGAACTCTTTAGCGCCTACCAATGTCCGTCCTTGCCGCTTTCCTTGCTGTATCCGCACCGTCGGCTGAGCATGTGCGTGCGGGTATTCAGCGAGTGGATTCACGAACTCGCGCAGAATAATCCGGACCTCAACGGTTAGCGGCACGCTTAACCGCGTATCTCGCACCGCGCCCGCGTCACGGTTACATCACGTCGGCTCGATCAATCCGCAACGCTCCAGCTCCGCCGACAACGCTTCTGCACTGACAAACCGATATCCCTGCAGACCGGCGTGGCGTGCGCCGGCTACGTTGGCATCCGTATCGTCGATGAAGAGCGTTTCGGCCGCAGGAACACCCAGTTGCTCCACACAACGAAGATAGGTTTGAGCGGCTGGCTTCGCTGCGCCGAACGCGGCGGACGCATACACGTGAACACCGAACAGTTGCGCGACGGGTGGATTGAGAAAGCCGATGTGGTCGGTGAGCAGACGGCAGTTGTTGGTGAGCACGGCGATCCGGTGATATTCGGCGACGCGTTCGGCGAGCGCGAGCACTTCTTTATTCGGCGTGATCGATGCGTGGCGCGCGCTCAGCCAGTCTTCCCGGCTGACGGGATAGCCCAGCAGTTCGCCGAGCGCGGCCAGATAGTCGTCGTCGCTGATCTGCCCAGCGTCGGCACGAGCTTCGAGCCCGGATCCCCAGATCGCGTCCCGAACAGCCTCCGGCGTCTGCCCGGAAATTGCCGCGAGACGATCGACCCGCGCCGAACGATCGTAATGGGACAGAACACCCTCCATATCGAACAGGACCAGCGTGATGGATGCAGTCATGCTGTCGGCCTCGCATCGAAAGCTTCTAGAAATGAACATGCCATCCGACTGTAGGCCATCGGACGACGATCTGTTTCTATTGTGCCTCGGCTAGCCGGCGACGCCATGCGCCGCATGAACGAAAAGAGATCAGGCATACAGACGCAATCCACCGCCAGGCGGAGACCTTGGGCAGCGCGCCGAGTTCACAGCAAAAATTTATCGAATTCGCAGTCAGAATTTTTACTCTGCCTCGACTAAAGCACGCGTAGACTTTTGCGGCGAGGGATTTAGCGTGAACGATATCAATTTCGAATGCACTGCGTGCGGCAAATGCTGCCACGATTTGCGCCTGGCGCTGACAATTGCCGAGGCTATCGCCTGGCTGGAGCGCGGCGGGCACATGGAACTCATCTGCGAGGCCATACCGTGGCCCGTCGAGCCCGAGCCGGGCAATGCACAAGCCGAGTACAAACGGGCGCGTTCTTCGCCTGCAATGAGCGGAAGCCTGCCGGTCCGTATCTCGATCGTTCTCGCCGCGGCGTTCGATGGAGCCTGCCCCAACCTGGGCGCCGACATGCGTTGCGGCATCTACGAAGAAAGACCGCTGGTATGCCGGATCTATCCCGCTGAAATCAATCCTTTCGTCGTGCTGACACCGGAAAACAAGGCGTGTCCTTCAGATGCGTGGCAGAAGACGCCGCTGCAAAGGCACGGAATCCTTGTCGATGCTGCGACCGTCGAACGGGTCGAGCAGTCGCGTCGCGCGAATCAGCTCGAGGCGCCGCTGCGCATGCAGGTATGCCTCGAATTGGGACTGAACCATGCCGCGCTCGCGAACGAAGGCTTTGTCATGATTTCGCCGGATAGCGAAGCGCTGTTGACTGCCCTGCGCCATGTTCGCGCGGCGCCGGAATCGCAAGACGCAGCCGCGCAATGGACGTTTGTGTCGAATCGGGCGGGGACCCTGGAAACGCTTCTGTCGGTGGGCGCCATCGGTCACTTCGCTGAGCCCACCGCTGCCGGCAATTCCCGGTATCACGGATTCTTCCCGCCCTCATAAACGCAGAATCATCCGCAACTTCCCGCGAAGAACTAGGCGCCGCTGCCGCCCACCGTCTTGATGCTCTTCCATTGTCCTTGCTGGACCTGAAACAGCGTGTACGGCGGCTTGATCAGATCGCCATACGGGTCGAAGGTGATGTTGCCGGTCACACCGGTAACTTTCACTTTCGACAGGCTGTCGACGATCTTCGCGCGATCGAGCGAGTCGGCGCCGTGAATCGCCTTGATCATGGCGAGCGCGGCGTCGTAGGCAAATGGTGCGTACAGTTCGACATCCTGATTGAAGCGCGCCTTGTAGCGCTTGCCGAACTCCTGCGCGGCAGGCAGCTTGTCGAGCGCGGGACCAGGCTCGAGATCCTGCGTGCCGTCACCCGCCGTGCCGGCAATCTGCAGGAATGCATTGCTCTTCAGCGCGCCCGCGCCGAACAGTTGCGCCTGCATGCCGAGCGAACGCATCTGCTTGACCAGCATCGCGCCCTGTTCATCCAGGCCACCGAAGAAAATCAGATCGACGTTCTTGCTCTTGAGCGTCGTCAGAATGGCGCGAAAATCCACTGCCTTGTCATTCGTGAACTCACGATCGACGATATTGCCGTTCGCTTCCTTTGCACCTTTTTCGAACGCATCGGCGAGCCCTTGCCCGAATGCCGTACGGTCATCGATGATGCCGATACGCTTCGCCTTCATCTGCTCCACCACGAAATGCCCCGCCACGACACCGCCAATGCCGTCGTGCCCCATGGTGCGGAACACGTTCTTGTAGCCTTGCTTGGTGAGTTGCGGATTGGTCGAACCCGGCGTGATCATCGCAACGTTCGCCTGGTGATAGACCGTCGAAGCAGGAATGCTGCACCCCGAGTTGTAGTGACCGATCACGCCGACCACGCCGTCGTCGACCAGTTTCTGCGCGACCTGAATCGCCACGCGCGGGTCCGCCTGATCGTCCTGCACGTCGAGCTCGAACTTGACCGGCTTTCCGCCAATCATTGGATGCTTCGCGTTCTCTTCATCGAGCGCGAGTTGCGCGCCGTACTGCAAGTCTTTACCGACTCGCGCGACCGGCCCGGTCAACGGTCCGACGAAACCGATCTTGACGACTTCAGGATCGGCCGCCCACGCAGACGGTAGATATGTGACGAGTGCGCAAACTGTGGCACTCAACAGCCAATTGCGGCGATTCATGATGCGCTCCTTGCGAGATGTAACGTCGCGCGATGTGTAGGTTGGCCGATCCGATGCGCGACGCGTCGAATCTGTCCTGCGGTGCTAGTCGTGAAACAAAAAAATCGGTGCGGTCAAAAACTCAATGAAAATCAGAAACGCGTTGCCGAGTAAGGCGCGAGATCGAGTGGCGGCGCACGCTGCGCAATCAGATCGGCGACGATGCGTCCGCTCACCCCGGCTAACGTCAGTCCGAGATGCTGGTGGCCGAATGCGTAGATCACCCGTTCGCTCGCGCGCGAGCGTCCAAGCACCGGCACGCCATCCGGCAACGTCGGACGGAACCCGAGCCAGCTGCTATCCGGTGTATCGAGCGCGGGTAACGCGCGCTTCGAAGAAAACGTGAGCAGATCGATCAGTGAGCGGTTGCGCGTGTCGCCAAAACCCGCCAGTTCGACCGTGCCGGCGACGCGCAGGCCGTCGCTCATCGGCGTCATGTAAAAGCCGCGCTCGGCCCAGCCGACCGGTCGCGAGACCAGTTGTTGGGCGCCTGGAAAGCGGACGTGATAGCCGCGCTCCGTGTCGAGCGGAACCGGATCGCCGCATTGTTTGGCGAATTGGGCGGAGCGCGCACCGGTGGCGATCACGACGTGATTGAAGCGGCGCGTGGCGCCTTCAATCGTCACACTCGCGCCGTCAGCCGCAGGCTGCACCGCGTCGACGGTCGAGCGCTGCAGTGTCAGGCCCTGGTCGGCAAGCTGTAGATAAAGTGTCTGCAGAAAGCCTTGCGGATTAGAGAAATGCCAACTATTACTGAACAACACACCGCGCTCGAAGATCGGGGCGAGCGACGGTTCGAGCGCACGGATGTCGTTGCCGCCCAGCACGTCGAAGGCAACGCCTAACTGGCGGCGCAGATCGAGTGCAGGACGCGCGGCATCGAACGAAGCCGAATTCGAATACAGATAGAGGCATTCGCGGGGCCGGACGAAACGCGCCAGTTCCGCGTCTGCCAGCAGCGGTGCATAGCCGTCGTGCGCGCGATCGAGCAACGCCGCGAGTGCCGTGGCGCTTGCCTCATAACGCCGCGGCAGCGAACTCATCATGAAACGCGCAAGCCACGGGGCGAGATGCGGCAGGTAACCCCAACGCAATCTGAACGGGCTTTCGTTCGATAGCAGAAAGCGCGGCAAATCGCGAAACACGGACGGGTTGTTGACCGGGATGCACGCATAGTGCGCGAAGGTTCCCGCGTTGCCGAAGGACGCGCCCTGCCCCACGCCGGCCGGATCGAACAGCGTGACTCGATGGCCGTCGCGCATCAGCGCCGCAGCGCTCGCGAGGCCGATGAATCCCGCTCCGATGATGGCAATCTCCGGCATCACTTGCGTCCTTGCATGTCGCAGCCGTCGCCGGAGAGCGCGTGCATCGTGGCATGCCGCTCGCCCGCCAGCGCGCCGGGTTTCGGCGCGCATGGGGCTTGAGGAGACTGCGGAAAACTCATTGGGAAACTCCTGGGGACAGAATCCGGACACTGTCCGGTGACAGCTTGGCGCACTCGCCACCAGACAAACTCTGGCAATCAGAATCACACAATATTTTTTTGTGTGCAATTAAAACTCACATTGTGTGGCCCTGGCATTTTCCCTGGATGGTCTATGGCGCAGTCCTTGCAAACATGGGCGAACCGGACGCCAACCGTTCTGGAGCGCCGTTTTTAGGCGTTGCGGCGGCGCTTGTCTGGTATAGAATCGGCAAAATTCCGCACAATCGCGGACAAAGTCGATTTTGTATGGAGACACCAGTTCTTATGGCTTCTGGCAAAGACACAGCGCGTGGGACCAACGGCGCGCCGGCGCAGGCGAAGCGTTCCACGTATGTCGAGGTGTCCAGTTCGATCGAGAACGAGATTCGCAGCGGCGTCTATCCGCCGGGCAGCCGCCTGCCGCCGCAGCGGCAACTGGCCACCGAACTGGGCATCAATGTGTCGACGGTGTCCCGCGCGTACAAGGAATTGCAGTTACGCGGATTGGTGATCGGCAGCAAACGGCGCGGCTCGCTCGTGACCGGCGGCGCCATGCCGAGCGTCGAACCGGCCCAGCCGGCCAGCAACGCGGCGATCGACCTGACCGTCAACCGGCCGGCCACCGGCGAATTCCTGAACTGCCTCGCGCGCACGCTGGCGGAATTGCCGCGCGATCCGCGGTACCCGCAATTGCAGGAGTACCAGCCGCCGCAAGGCCCCGCCTGGGCGCGCGCCGCCGGCGCACGCTGGATGGCCGCGCCAGGCTTCACGCCGGCGCCCGACCACGTGGTGGTCACGAGCGGTGCGCAGCACGGCCTATATGCGGTGCTGAACAGCCTGATCGGCACCGATGGCGTAATCCTCGCCGACCAACTCACCTACTACGGGTTGAAGGCACTGGCTCCCGTGTTTCAGTTCGAGATCGTCGGCATTCCGAGCGACCGCGACGGCTTGCTAACCGACGAGGTGGAGCGTGCCTGCCGCCGTATGCCGGTGAAGGCGATCTTCACCGTTCCGAATCTGCAGAACCCGACCGTGACGACGATGAGTCTCGAACGCCGCATGGCGCTCGTCGACATTGCACGGCGGCATGGCGTGGCAATCATCGAAGACGACGTTTATGGGCCGCTGGTTTCGCAGCGGCTGCCGACCATTGCTAGCCTGTGCCCGGAACTGACGTTCCACCTGGCGGCAACCTCAAAGATTCTCGCGCCCGGTTTGCGGCTCGGCTACCTGTTGAGTCCGCCGGACAGTTCCGCGCTGTGTGCGGAGGCGGTGCGCACCACCGCGTGGATGCCCGCGCCGATGTCGATGCTGATTGCTTCGATCTGGATCGAGGACGGCACCGCGCGCCACATCATGGACGCGCAGCTTGCTGAAATTCGCGCGCGGCAGGATCTGGCGCGCGAGCTGTTGCCACAGGAATTACTGCAGACCGACCCGGCGTGCATGTTCGTGTGGCTCAAGCTGCCGCCGCCGTGGCGTGCTGACGACTTTGCGGCGAATGCGAAGGCGCGCGGCGTCGTGGTGATGCCGTCGTCTGCATTTGCGGTGGACAGGTCGGAGATCGAGCACGGCGTGCGGATCAATCTCGCTTGCGCGACGAGCCGCGATCAACTCGTGAGCGCGTTGCGGCTGTTGACGGGCACGCTGAAGGATCGCCCCCGGGCACTGTTCGGCACGATCTGATAAATCAAATCAAAATTGTTCAACCACCAAAGGAATAAACCCACCACCTGCCTCGTTCAATAACCGCAACGACCATCGGTCTTGAGAGAGGTGCGGTCATGAAGTCTGTGCTTACAGTGTTCAGCGCCGTGGTGAGCGCCGCGGCTTTGACGAGTCTTGTCGCGTGCGGCGGCAGTTCCGGATCTATCAATTCGCAGTCGTTTACCTCGTCAGTGCTGGTCTCCGACGGCGCGGTCTCCGCGCCGCACACCGACCCCAATCTGAAAAATGGATGGGGTGTCGCGTTCAATCCAAAGGGTTTCGTCTGGGTCGCGGACAACGGGACCTCAGTCGCCACACTCTACGACGGCAACGGCGTGCCGCAGTCCCTGGTCGTCAGCATTCCGAACGGAACCAGCGGCTCGGCGAATCCGACCGGCATCGTATTCAACGGCACGACCGATTTTACGGTCACACAGGGCGGCAAGTCCGGCGTAGGCGCCTTTATCTTCTCCGGCGAAGGCGGCACGATCACCGCATGGGCGCCGGCGGTCGCGCCCACGAACGCGATCGTCATGTTCGATGGCGGCAGTGCCGGCGCGGTCTACAAGGGGCTCGCGCTCGCCAGCAATGGCACGGCGAACTTCCTCTATGCCACCGATTTCCATAACAACAGGATCGACGTATTCGACACGAACTTCGCGAAAGTCGCGATGCCAGGCAAGTTTCAGGACGCAACGCTGCCGGCAGGCTTTGCGCCGTTCGGTATTCAGGCGATTGGCTCAAAACTCTTCGTGACCTACGCCAAACAGGACGCAGCCGCACATGACAATGTCGACGGTTCCGGCCTGGGTTTCGTCGACGTATTCGATACGTCCGGCAACCTGTTGCAGCACTTTGCGTCAGCAGGTCCGCTCAACGCGCCGTGGGGCGTCGCACAGGCGCCTGGCAACTTCGGCCGCTTCAGTGGCGACATACTGGTCGGCAATTTCGGCGACGGCACGATCAACGCGTTCGATCCGGCAAGCGGGCAATCCCTCGGCACCATCAACCTGTCGAACGGAACTACATTCGTGCAGCCTGGGCTCTGGGGTATCGCGTTCGGTAACGGACTCGATAATCAGCCGACCAACACGCTGTTTTTTGCTGCGGGGCCTAACGACGAAGCCAATGGCGTTTATGGCCGCATCGACGTGAAGATGTGAGCGCCTAGCTCTTTACGCTGCGCAAGGCGTAAGCAGACAGCGTCGCGAGGCGTTCGACACTGAGCAACCGGGCGAGCCGTTTCAACGCGTGACGTACACGGCCGCGCAGATGCGCCATGCGCATCTGGCGCCAGAAACGGTCCGGTGCGAACTCAGAAAAACGCGCCTCGCGTTCCAGCAACGCCTTACCGCCTGGCAAGTGAACGAACGAACAGCAGCGAAACCACCGCAGATCGCGATAATTATTGCCGGGCCAATGACGGCCAACGGCCTGATAAGCACCCACCTCGATCAGGCCCTGCCCTTCGTCGACCAGTACGTTGAGTGCCGCGGAAATAAACGCTTCGTCGCCGTGATGTCTCACGCGACCGATTTCGGTGACGTAGCGAGCGTAACTGGCACGCGCGCACGGAACCAGCCGGCGTAATGCGGCGGGCGTCGCCAGAAGAAACTCGCCGCCGTACCAGCGCGGATTTCTGAGCCGCCTGTCCGCCACGATCTCGAGATCCGCAACAACACAGTCGCTGCCGTACGGCGGAAATACTTGATCCGAAATATCGAATGCGCCGAGTCCGGCTTCAGCGCAGCGCTCGATCAGATTACGTTCGAGCGCACGCAACGCGACCATGTCGGCGTCGAGCAGCAACAGCATCGTGTCGGCCGGCAGCGAATCGGCCATCTGATCCATCAGGTCCAGTTTGAAATGCGCGGCATAGAACGGCGTGTTCTTCGGCAACTCGATTGTCGCCTTCAACGTCATCAGTGCCGGCCGGTGCTCCTTTGCCATGCCTTCGAGCCGTTGCGAGACCACCGCCGGCGCGTTGGTCATGATGGTCAGCTTCGGCATGCCGGCTCGCCGCAAGCTGTTGTTCAGGCAGATCGCCTGACTCACATACGCCAGCGGATCGCGATTCGTCGAGTTGGGACCCGGACTCACGTCCACATCCACATAAACCAGCGTGCAAGGAAAAAGATTCACGTTGCTCCTCACCAGGCGTGAGAGACGGTTCGCTTTTTTCCAGCGTGGCCGCTATCGTTCGCGGATTGATCCGCCTCTCCTTTCATGGGCTAAGTCAGAAGTCTGCGCAAGGTGCACAGCCATGCGCAGCCATCGTGCCGCGGCTCGCGCCTTTATGGCGTCACGCTCGAGCCGGGTGATCTGATCTGCGGCGATGGAGTCGGATGAACCGGGGCGCAGGCATCAGGTATGAACTATCGTTTCACGTCCCTGCGTTGCCTTTCCGCCAAAAGTCAGCAAGAGTCAGCAAGACGCAACGCGGGTGCCGTCAATCGGCTTTCAGCCGGTCGAAAGTACGCCAAAATATCTGGCGCCTTAACATTCGAGTGAACAAGTTACCTGCCTGCCGTACGCAATCTTTGCGTCGGGTGTCACATTTCGGCGGCGCTGTCTCCCCCGTATCGCATGCCATGCGCGCCGAGCAAACGGTACAGCGTCGCGCGTGAAATGCTGAGCTCGCGCGCGGCGTCGCCGGGGCGTCCGCGGTGGCGCAGCAATGCGAGTTCGATGGCCTGCCGCTCCGCTGTCTCGCGTGCCTGTGCAAGCGTCAGGGGCGCGGTCGCGACGTAACTCGCCAGTTCGAGATCGTCAGCGGTAATCGTCCGCCCCTCCGACATCACAATGGCGCGACGAACCCGGTTGATCAGTTCCCGCACGTTGCCGGGCCAGTCGTATTGATGCATCGCCGTGATCGCGTCGGGAGAAAAACCGTATAGCCGACGGCTCGCATCTTTCCTGTAGCGATCCAGCGTGTACAGCGCGAGCAGTTCGATGTCCTTGCCGCGCGCGCGAAGCGGCGGCTCGTCGATTCTCAGTACGCACAAACGGTGATACAGGTCAGTACGGAAGCGCCCGTCTTCGATCGCGGCCTCCATATTGACGTGCGTGGCGGAGATGATGCGCACGTCGACATCGATCGAACCGTTACCGCCCAGGCGGTCGATGGTGCTTTCCTGCAGGAAGCGCAGCAGGCTCGCCTGACTCTCGAACGGCAGATCGCCGATCTCATCGAGAAACACGGTACCGCCGTGAGCGGCTTCGACGCGCCCTATTCTGCGCTGATTCGCCCCTGTGAAGGCGCCACGCTCGTAGCCGAACAACTCCGACTGCAGCAGGTGCGGCGGAATCGCGCCACAGTTGATGGCGACAAACGGCGCGTTGCGACGCGCCGAATGCGCGTGAATCGCCGCCGCCGTCAGCTCCTTGCCCGTACCCGATTCACCGGAGACAAAAACGGGTGCATCGTTTGCGGCCACTTTGCGGATCGAGCGGAACAACGCGAGCATGGCATCGCAGGTGCCGATCATCTCGTCTTCTGCCGTGGACGTATCCACAAACACCGGCTCACCGAGCGAGATCATGCCGCAGGCATGGCCTACCGTATCGATCACTCTGGCGTCCGCGGTAGGTAGCGTCACGTAATCGAAGCAGTAGTCGCGCACCAGCCTGCGTATGGCGGCGTCATCGAGTTCCGGCGCCGCGGTCATCGCGACCCAGCCGATGTTCGGCATCGCGAGGCAAGCTTCCAGCGCGGCAATATCACCGGGATCGAACACGCTCGACAGATCGGCCAGGCCAGCCGCCAGCGAGCCGTCACCCACGGCCTCGCGCACGCCACGAACCGAGCCGATGACGTCAACCTGCCAATCGCGCTCCTCGAAACTCGCCAATAGCGCCGGCGAAGGATCGCGCGTGAAGTAGATGACACGCCGCTTGATGGCCTTCATTTTCTGCATTGTTTTTTGTTTTCTCGCCGGGCCTGCTCTGAAACCTGGTGTGGCCAGGCCCCTCGCACGACATTGCTCTTGTTGCTCCATGGCCGCGGATGCCTGTCCTCGTGAATCAGGCGCGTACCGGGAGCTGCCATTTCATGGTGCATCGGTTTCGGCGAGCCGGCGGCGCTGCGGACGTCGGCTAACGAAAAACCGGATGCGACAACGACCGTCGATCATACGCGGCTGTGCGGTCGCCGTGGTGGGTCCTGACCTTATTTGAAGATTAAGTCCGCAAGCGCACCGCGCCGTGCACCAGAGTTGCTATCGGACTAGCGCCTCAACTTCCTGAAAAACTTGCGAATCTCGGCAGCGAGCAGATCGGGCTTTTCCATCGCAGCGAAATGGCCACCGCTCGGCATGTCGGTCCATTGCACGACGTCGAAGGTCCGTTCGAGCCACGTGCGCGGCGGATGGTTGATCTCCTTCGGGAAACAGGCGAAGCCCACCGGCGGCACGACGCGTTGCCCCTCGGCGAAGCGCATCGGCTGCAGCCGGTTCTCCCAATACATCTGCATCGCCGTGCCAATACTCTGCGTGTACCAGTAGAGCGAAATGTTGGTAAGCAACTCGTCTTTCGAAAACACCCGCTCGATGTCGCCGTCGCAATCGCTCCACGCGCGAAACTTTTCACCGATCCAGGCCGCGAGGCCCACCGGCGAATCGTTCAGCGACGCCGCCGCGGTTTGCGGTTTCGTCGCATGCATATGGGCGTAGCCGCCCTCCAGGGCGACCCATTCGTTCTTCTCCCGCAGATAGGCTTCCTCCTCGGGCGTAAGCGGTGTTTGCGCGGCACCGCTCGCGGGCTCGTATGAACTCGGCAGGAAGTTGAGATGAATGCCGTCGACATGCTCATGATGCCGTGCCGCGAGCGCGATCGAGACGCCGGCGCCCAGATCGCCGCCCTGGGCCCCAAAGTGCTCATAACCGAGGCCACGCATCAGCGAAGCCCACAAATCCGCCACCTGAAACGCGGAAGTACCGGGTTCTACCGGTGCCTGCGAGAAACCAAAACCGGGCAGTGATGGAACGACGACGTCGAACGCATCGGCGGGATCGCAGCCGAATGCGGCCGGGTCGCATAAGCGGTCGAGCAACGCGTGGAACTCGAAAAACGATCCCGGCCAGCCATGTGTGATCACGAGCGGATAAGTCGTCGGGCCGACGCCACGCCGATGCACGAAGTGCACGCGCTGACCGTCGATCTCGGCGAGGAATTGCGGCTGCAGATTCAACCTGCGCTCGGCCTCGCGCCAATCGAAACGCTCGGCCCAGTACTGCGCGAGCTCGCGCAGCCAGGCGGAGTCGGCGCCCTGTTGCCAGCCAGGCGACGGCGTCGCCGGTGCCCAACGGGTCGCGTGAATCCGCCGGTGAAGATCGGCTATGTCGGCATCAGGCACGGCAATCTGAAACGGCTCTATCTGCATGTCAGTTCATCCGGCACAGGGTGTGGGAATAACAGGCGCTTCGGATTCGATAGCGCTGTTCACGGCAATCCAGCAGGGGCCAAAGTGCGAAGCGAGCTTGATGCGCACTGAGCGCGCGGAGCAATCTGCATGGTACACAATGAACGCGATTCTCGTTTGGCGCGGCGGAGGCCTTCATGGTTGCAGCGCTTACGGCTCTATTGGAAACAAGAAAGCCCGCGAAATGCGGGCTTTTTTTACAGCTTACTGCCTACACCATCAGCTTAGAAGCGATGGCGGATACCCACCGTGCCAACCACCTGCGAATCGGTTGACGAACGGCTAACACCGACGATATCCGCCGTGACGCCCGAATCACCCACGCTGCCGACGTGCTGGTATGCCGCTTCAACATATACGTCGGTACGCTTGGACAAGGCGTAGTCGGTCTGCAACGTCAGCTGTTGATACTTCGGGCTCGCGCCGTTCAGACGTGCGTCGGTGAACGTGTACGCGCCCGATACCGTCCATGCCGGCGTGAATGCGTAACGTGCGTTCACTTCATAGTTCGTGAAGCGCGCGCTGCCGCCGGTCAGCGCGAATCCGCTCGTCGTGCCCGACGCCGACGATCCGATCGACGTTGCGTTGTGCAGTTGCGTCTGCGTGAACACGAGGCCGACGTTGGCCGCGCCGAACGCATAGTTCACACCGGCGCCATAGGTGCGCTGAAGGCCTGCGTTGAACGTGGAGTCGCCGCTCGCCACAGCGCCGCTCGTGTTGGTCGTCGAGCCGGCGCCGTTCAGTTGCAGGTAGCCCGCAGCGAACTTCAGGCCGCCGAATGCATACGATGCGCCGACACTGTAGGCGCGGCTGTCCGCGAAGCTGCCCGCTGCGTTCGAGAAGCCGTACAACGCGCCGAACTTGAAGCCGCCGTAGTTGACACTCTGGAACTTGACCGAGTTGTTGATACGCACCGAGTTGTTCAGGTTGTCGTTGTCGTACGGGTGTGCCGAGAGCGTGCCGCCGTATTGCGTGCCGTTCAGCGCGAGCGGAGCGAGATAGTCGACCAGGCTGTCGTACTGGCGACCCAGCGTGACCGAGCCGAACTGGTCGCTCGACAGACCGACGAAGGCCTGACGCCCGAACTCACGGCTGTTCTGCCCCAGCTTGCCGTTCGACAGATTGAAGCCGTTTTCCAGCACGAAGATCGCCTTCAGGCCGTTGCCCAGATCTTCCGAACCGCGCAGGCCCCAGCGGTTGCCGTTCAGCATGCCGCTGGCTTGCTGAAAGTTGCTGCTGCCGCCCGAATTGCTGGTGTAGGTCAGGCCCGTATCGATCAAACCGTACAGCGTGACCGAGCTTTGTGCGTGGGCGGCACCCGCGGCGCCGATGAGTGCGAGCGAGAGGCCCGACAATACGAATTTATTCATGGATTTCTCTCCTGATTCGGATAGCGGATGCTATCGAGCGGCCGAGAATATCCCACTAATCGAAATACTGTTTTTCAGTTAATTACGACGTTGTGTATATACGACGCCACTGATTTTTTAGATTGCCGATCATTTCACGTAACAGCCAGTCCGCTGCCGAAAATTAAATGGGGCGTACTCCTCTCGCGAGCACGCCCCAAGTGCCTGATTTGATGCTGCTCTCGGAGAATCAAGCCAACGCAGAATAGCATGGCAAATATCTGTCAACAACGAATTAAGGCCGATTTATAATTCCAATTAATTCCAATGGAAATTAATTGGAATATCTTGGCAGATAAATAAACCAATTCAATCCATTATTGCTGAAATTGAAAATAGTTATTGTTAGTTTTAAAGGCCGCGCAGAAATCACATTGCACGGAGAAACCCAGTTCTGCACGGCTCGCTGCATCGCTGCACTAACGGCGGACTGAGCAGCTTCACGGACGCGGCGCCCCCGTCATGCTCGGTGCGCCGCCGGGGCCCGCGGGGTCCGGATTACCGAACGTGGGCAGGCTGCCGTCGGCGCGGGCGCGGGCGATCTCCGCGCGTACCTGTGCGCGGGTTTTTGGCCCGCTCCCGGATTTCAACAACGCGCTGGCGGCGGGCGCGAGTTGAGGTGTCGATGGCGCCGGTATGGCTTGCGGGCTTAGCTGGGCTTGCGAGCCTGGCGGCGCTGATATCGGTTCTGTTGGCTCTGTTGGCTGTATCAGTCGTATCGGCGTTGACACGGCAGGCGCGCTGGTTACGCCGGAGAGTGCCTTCGCCTCGGCCGGAACAGAGGATGACGAACTCGCACCAGCAGGTGTGCCAACGCCACTCGCTCTCCCGTTCGAGAGGCTACCCGCACTAACATCGGCTACCGCGGTTTCGGGAGCATGCCGGGTCTTCGAGTAACTGGAGGACGCACGGTTCGAGCGTTCGCGCGTCGCTACGTAGCTTTCGTGCGTGCGGCCTGTTTTCCCGGAAGACGTCGCCGAAGATCGCGCCGATTTCGCCCCTCGCTGCGTCGGCTTGTCCCCATGCACAACGGCCAGCGCGTGCTGCGTCTGCTTCGCACGCGCCTCGACGTCTCTTTGCAGCGCAAGAACCTGATCGTCGTTCCGATGTGCTGAACGCACCGCGTCCAGTTGCGCCTGCGCGGAAACAAGATCGTTGCGCTGCAGACTGTTGCGCGCCGCCTGCAAATCCCCGGCAATAGCCGCCGCTGAATCACTGCGTGCAACGACCGGCCCGGAACTCACTGAGCCCGTTATCGTATCGCCACGTGTGGCGTGAGATCCATTGTCGCGCTCGAGGCCGAGTTCGTCCGTCGGCAGCCAGTCTTTGTCCGACTGCGAAATATAAGCCGCGATCGCAAGCGCGCCGACAAAGAGGCTCGTGAGAACTATCTTCCTGGGTTCGACAACCATGACGTCTCCCTCTCAAATCGTGGACATGCGCGTTTGCCGTATCGCAAACGGGCCCGAATTCATCAGAGGGTTCGCAGCGAATCAATCGATGCCGCCGCAACGACCGCGAATTCGGGCCGGCGCAGTCACGTACGAATAAGAGTGCAAACTGGATGCGTGCTATCCACCATTTATAGTCGCCAAACGTCGATTCGTCCGCGCACGCAGGGTGTGTTGTCCGAAAAAGCCAGCTTACTGACCACGCTTTCCTAGGACGATTGTTTGAACTGCGAAGCAATGAAGGCGGATTTTAATCCGTCGTTTGAATTCGATGAAGGGAGCACAGACCTACACGAGCGGACCTTCAGTCTGCTTGCCGCGCACGGCGACCGCAATCGAGCTGCCGACAATCAACGCAATGCCGAACAACGACATGCTGCCGATCGTCTCGCCCCACACGATGTAGCCAAACAGCGCAGCCCACACGATGCTCGTGTAGTTATACGGCGCGAGCGCGCCGGCATCGGCCCGTCGAAATGCCATCGTCATCAGCAACTGCCCTGCCGTGGCGAACCCGCCGAGCAGGGCCATCACCGCGAGCGCTTCGATCGACGGTGTGCGCCACGCGAAATAGAGCGATGCCCCGGTGACGATCGTACCGATCACCGTGAAGTACAGCACCGTGGTGCCCGAATCGTCGGTGGCGCGAATCCGCTTGATCTGAATGATCGACAAAGCACCGAAAAACGCGCTCGAAATCAGCAGGACCGGACCGAGCCAATTCGAATGCGAACCGTCCGGACGCACCACGAACAGCACGCCGATAAAACCGACCGCGGCGGCAAGCGCATCGCGCGGCTTGAGCGTTTCCTTCAGAAGCAGCGGTGCAAGCACGATCACCAGCAAGGTCTCCGAGTAGACGATCGCCACCGCTTCGCTGAGCGGCACATAGGGCAGCCCAGCAAAGAACAGCCCCGACGCGCCGAGCAACGTCAGCGCGCGCAAGGTCTGTCCACGTACATCCATCTGCCTGAAACGCTCGATGAGCGGCTTGCCGCGCAGGCAAACCGCCACCGCAGGCACCAAGCCGAACAGCATCCGGAAGAACGTCACTTCATTGGCCGGATAGGCGAGCGCGACGGATTTCGCCAAAGCGTCGACCACGGCGAAGCAGAACATCGAAACGAGAATCAGCGCGACGCTACGCAGCGGCACGCCTGCACTCCGGACGGCGGTGATGGGCGGCATGAGTTTTCCTGGGAACGCGCGAAGCTGCGCGTCGCTTAGGTTTCGCCTCCGGTGAAAGGAAGGCGTAATCGGAAAACGGATTATGCCTGCGGTGCCGCGCGCGATCGACTGGAAAAACTGCCCTCACCCATTCTGCATCCGCGCCACCAGACAAGCCCGCGTGCCCCCACCTGACAAGCTGCCTCTTGTTTGCACCATTCCGGGTAAGTACCGATACAGCTCTCGCTAACTAATAATATTATTCATAGCGATTTCCGCATCCATGGGGATTGGACACACTGTCTATGGCCCCATGCAAATTTAATAATAATTATGACCATCAATTAAGCGGGGACATCAGGAGATACAGGTGCGCAATTACTTTGTGCTGGCGGCGCTCGCCATGTTGGGCGCTTGCGGCGGCAATGACGGTTCACCGGGCGGGACTGCGTCAGCGAACAGGCAGATCGCGGCAGTCGATTCCGCAGCGGCATCGGCAGCGTCGGCGGCCTCTGCGGCGGCTCTCGCGGACACCGCCAACGTCGAAGCCGAATTCAGGGCCGCGAAGACCATTCCATTGGGGATGAAAACGACGACACCCCCGCTTGTGATCGCTGACCCCACCCTCAACCTTCCGCCGTACACCCCGCCACCGCCGCCCACTCCGGTTTCCACCACGACCCTCAACTTCGGCGACTTCACGAGCTACCTCGCGCCCGGATCGACACAAGGCTGGCAACCCGGCACGAGCAGTTCGACCATCACGATTGCCCCACCGGCCACCAACGGCACAGGCGCCGGCGACAAAACCGTTGCGCTCGCAAGCACCTATGCCACGGCGTCCTACGAAGCGGATGTGACGGTGAGCGCGCCCGTGGGTAACGGCGCCGCTAACGCCGGCTTTATCGTGCGCACGACCAACCCCACCGCCGGCGGCCCCGATAGCCTGACCGGCTACTACATCGGCCTCGATACCGGTTCGCACGTGTTGCAGGTCGGCCGCGAAAACAACAACTGGACGAACTTCATCGCGTATCCGATGAACTCGATCGTGGGCGGCAGCACGCATCACCTGAAGGTCACGACGAGCGGCACGGCCATCACCGTCGATTTCGACCAGCAGCGCGTGATCAGCGTCAACGACGCCACCAACGCCCTCCCCGCGGCCTTCCAGTCGGGCAGCTTCGGGCTGCGGCGCTTCGGCGTCGGCGCGACCTTCAGCAACATCACAATCCACACGTATCCGACCGTTACGTCACCCAGCTTCGATTTCTCCAAGGTTGTCGGTGCGGTCTACACGCCGTCCAACGCGGTGAATGCGATCGACTTCTGGGAGAACTACGACCCCGAGATCGTCAACCGCGAGCTGACGTACGCGCAAACGTACGGTATGAACACGATTGCCGTGTATCTGCACTACCTCGTGTGGGCGAACGATCGCGTCGCATTCCTGAGCAAGTTCGAGAACCTGCTGAAGATCGCCGCGCGGCATGGCATCAAGGTCTCGCCGATCTTCTACGACGACTGCTGGAACCCGACGCCCGCATATGGTCCGCAGCCCGCGCCGGTCTGGGGCGTGCATAACAGCCAGTGGGTCCAGTCGCCCGGCACACCGGTCGAGCAGGCGTATTTCCAGCCGACAGCGGCCAATGCCAGCATCACGTACAAGGCGAGTCTCGCGAGCTACATCACCGACTTCGTCGCGCCGCACCGCAACGACCCCCGCATCATTTTCTGGGAGCCGATGAACGAACCGGGTTGCAGCGGCAACGGCTCGTTGCAGCAAACGCGCGCCGTGATGATGAACGATGCGCGCATCGCGATCCTGAATGCGGGTGCGACGCAGCCGATCAATTCGCCGCAGGTGCAGGAGGACGAAGGTTCGTATTTCTCGGACTTCTATGCGTTCCATCCGTACAACAACCCGTACACGGGTCCGGTGAATGGCAGCAATGTCAGCGCGCTAAATTCCGAAACGCTGCAGCGTGGCTTCCCTGGCACGACGGGTCAGACGATGCCGGGCATTGTGTCGAACTACGGCAGCACGACGGGCTTCGTCGTGTGGGAACTGATGATCGGCCGCACCAATACGCGCTTCCACTGGGGCCAGGTGCCGAGCGCGCCTGCCACCGTCGAACCTGCCACGCCGTTCCAGGGAACGATCTATCCGGACGGTCATCCGTGGCAGACGTCGGAGACTCAGGCCTTGACGGGTGGGTTCGATGTGAAGCTGCCGGTGCTGCAGGTGGGCTACTACAACGATCCGACCTTCAGCAGCGCGCCGGTCAAGACATCGATTGCGCCGTTGATCGACTTCGACCTGAACACCGAGCGCGGCACCGATTCGCCGGATGCCTCAGCGGGCGTCAACGCGACGGGTTATGGCCTGCGGTGGACCGGTGCGATAGAGGCCGCCAGAACCGGGCTCTACACGTTCTCGATCAATAGCGACAACGTAGCGCGCCTGTGGATCAACGGGGTGCGGGTCATCAACAAGAAGACCTCGACGCAAGGCACCGTGAGCGGTACGACCTGGCTGAACGCGAAGCAGCGCGCGTCGATCAAGGTGGAGTATGTGCACGGTACGGGCCCGGCCAGCATGCACCTGTCATGGTCGAGCCCCGAGGCGCAGAGCCCCGGGGCACTGAGGATCGTGCCGTCGGATTCGCTCGTGACATCGAACTGAAGGAAGGCTTAATTAACAGTCCGGCAGCGCGCAAGCTGCCGGGCTGTTGGTAGCCGCCGTTAGCCATCGGCTTGCTCAGCGCACCTCGGCGCATTCCTCCCGCATAGTTTGAACCGCCCTCCGTTTTGTGCGATGCTAGCCGCGCCCCGGCAATCACGAGAAGAACACGGGCGTGAGGCAGACCAATCCTGTTGTCCATTCCTCAGGAGGAGACATGATTGTGTCATCGCAGTTGCGCCGCATCGGCCTCGCCCGTCGCCTGACATTCGCCCCGCCGCTGGGCGCTGCCAGATTAAGAAAAGCCACCACCGTTTCCAGCTTCGTTTTCCTCACCGGTCTCAGCGGCGTCTGTCACGCCGACACCCAGGTCGGCGGCACGCTTCCTCCCGCTCCCGACAAGCTATACGGCGATCTTTTCGTGGCCGTGCAAACCGCGCAGATCTATCCGGATCAGAAGACTTTCGTCGACGCAACGCCGAACGCCGATCCTGCCGCGATCGTGCAACTGTACGAACAGCAGAAGAACAATCCCGGCTTTTCGCTGGCGAACTTCGTCAACCAGTACTTCACGCCGCCGAGCGAACCCGTCATCACGCCGCCCGCGAATCAGACGCTGCGTGAGCACATCAACTGGCTGTGGCCTGCCCTCACCCGCACCACCACGAGCGCACCGGCAAACAGTTCGCTGATCCCATTGCCGAAGCCGTACGTGGTGCCAGGCGGCCGCTTCCGCGAGGGCTACTACTGGGACACGTACTTCACGATGCTAGGCTTGCAGGAGTCGGGGCATGAAGATCTCGTCGACAACATGCTCGACAACTTCGCCTATGAGATCGATACGTTCGGCCACATCCCGAACGGCAATCGCACCTACTACCTCGACCGGTCCCAGCCGCCGTTCTTCTCGTACATGGTCGCACTGGCGGAGAAGGTCGAAGGCCGCGGCGTCTATCAGAAGTATTTGCCTGCCCTGCGCAAGGAGTACGCCTACTGGATGCAGGGAGAAAGCTCGACGCAGCCGGGCCAGGCCACCCGCAACGTCGTCGTGATGCCGGATCGCACGGTGCTCAACCGTTACTGGGATGAACTCGACACGCCGCGTGACGAGTCCTATCTGGAGGACATTCAGACTGCCCAGCAGGCAACGGGCCGCAATCCGAACGATGTCTATCGCGAGTTGCGGGCGACCGCCGAGAGCGGCTGGGATTTCAGCTCCCGCTGGTTCGGTGACAACATGACACTCGCGACGGTGCGCACCACGTCGATCATCCCGGTCGATTTGAACAGCCTCATGTTCCACCTTGAAATCACCATCGCGAAAGGCTGCGGCGAGACGCGCGATTTCCGTTGTGTCGGCGAGTTCGCCGAGCGCGCCGCCAAACGGGCGCTCGGGATCAACCGGTACTTGTGGAACGCCAAGGGCTATTACGGCGATTACGACTGGACGCTTGCGAAGCCGCGCGACAACAAGACTGCGGCAATGGTGTTTCCGTTGTGGGTCGGTGCAGCGTGGCCGGACCGTGCGCAGAAGACGGCTCAGCAGGTGCAATCCGTCCTGCTGCAACCGGGCGGCCTTGCGACCACCACCTACAACACCACGCAGCAATGGGATGCACCGAACGGCTGGGCGCCCTTGCACTGGGTCGCGATTGAAGGCTTGAAGCGCTATGGCCAGGATGCGCTTGCGCAGCAGATCGGCACGCGCTTTCTGACTGACGTGAAAGGGGTTTACGCGTCAGAGAACAAGCTGGTTGAAAAGTACGTGGTGGAAGGCGCGGGCACCGGAGGCGGCGGCGGTGGCGAATATCCGCTGCAGGACGGCTTTGGATGGACCAACGGGGTGACGCTCAAGCTACTCGATCTGTATAGCCCGGGCGACTGATCTGCACGGTGTAGCAATGCAAGGAGGCGCACACGTCGCCCATAGCGGCGTGTGCGCGGAAGCGTAGGTCCACTCAGCGCTTCGCGTCCTCGTCCAGCGTCGGGTAATCGGTGTAGCCTTCCGCACCGCCGCCATACATCGTGCTCTGATCCGGCTCGTTCAGCGCTGCGCCAATCCGCAGCCGTTCGACCAGATCCGGATTCGAAATGAAAGGCCGGCCGAACGCGATCAGATCTGCCCGCTTTGCCTTGAGCGTCTTCTGTGCGAGTTCCCTGTCATAGCCATTGTTCGCCATGAACAACCCATCGAATGCCTGGCGCAACACCTGCAGATCGAAACCGCCCTCGACGTCGCGCGTGCCGCCCGTGTCGCCTTCTATAACGTGCAAGTAGACAAGCTTGCGGGCATTGAGCTGCTTCACCACATAGGTGAAAAGCGGTTCGGGATCGCTGTCGGCGATATCGCCGAAGCTGCTGAGCGGAGAAATACGCACGCCGACGCGCTCGCCACCCCACACGGCCGTCACGGCATCGGCCACTTCCAGCAAAAGGCGCGCGCGATTTTCAATCGAGCCGCCATATTGATCGGTTCGTTGATTGGTCCTGTCGCGCAGAAACTGATCGAGCAGATAACCGTTTGCCGCGTGGATTTCCACGCCATCGAAACCAGCGGCCTTCGCGTTTTGCGCGGCCAGACGATATTGCTCGACGATACCCGGCATTTCCGACGTTTCAAGTGCGCGCGGCGTGACGAGCGGCACGAAGCCCTCGTCGGTATAGGCCTGACCTTCGGGTTTGATCGCCGAAGGCGCTACGGGCAACGCATTACCCGGCTGCAGCGACGGATGAGAGATACGGCCCACGTGCCACAACTGCAGGTACATATGGCCGCCTTTCGCATGCACAGCATCGGTAATATGTTTCCACGCCTGCACCTGGGCGTCGTCATATATGCCAGGCGTGAACACATAGCCCTTTCCTTGCTGCGAAATCTGCGTCGCCTCGGCGATGATGAGACCGGCCGTTGCACGTTGCGCGTAATACTCGATGGCCAGTTCGCTCGGCACGTCGGCCTCCTTCGCGCGACTGCGCGTCAGCGGCGCCATCACGATGCGATTGGGCAACTGCAGCGGCCCGAGCGCGACCGGTTCGAACAGGTAACTATCAACGTGCGCGGATTCCGTAGACATGGCGGCTCCTTGAAAAAGATTCAATCGAGTTTCACCGGTTTTTCAGGTCACGCCGAGTTTCGCGAGCAACGCTTTGGCCGCGGCTTCGGACGACGCCGGGTTCTGCCCCGTAATCAGATTGCCCGCGACCACGACATGCGACTGCCAATCCGGCCCCTTCGAATACCGGCCGCCGTTCTTCTTCAACATGTCTTCGACGAGGAAAGGCACGACGTCGGTGAGACCCACGGCTGCTTCTTCGGAATTGGTAAAGCCGGTGACCGGCTTGTCGCGCACGAGTGGTGTCTCGTCAGGCCCCTTTGCATGGCGTAGCACACCCGGCGCATGGCATACCGCGGCAACGGGCTTTCCGGCGGCATAGAGCGCTTCGATCAGGGCAATGGAATGCGTGTCTTCGGCGAGGTCCCATAGTGGGCCGTGGCCACCCGGATAGAACACCGCGTCATAGTCTGCGGCCGACACGGTTGAAAGCTTCACGGTACTCGCCAGCGCGGCTTGCGCGTCCGGATCCTTTTTGAATCGGCGGGTCGCCTCGGTCTGCGCATCGGGGTCGTCGCTTTTCGGGTCGAGCGGCGGCTGGCCGCCTTTGGGCGAAGCGAGCGTCATCTCGACGCCTGCATCCTTGAACACGTAATAAGGCGCGGCAAACTCTTCGAGCCAGAAGCCGGTTTTCCGGCCCGTATTGCCGAGCTGGTCATGTGAAGTCAGTACCACCAGAATCTTCATGGCAACCTCGCGAACGGATTCGATTCGCGTTGCACCAGGCCATCGAGCGGCGTTAGAGGCGCGTGTTGCAACACACGCTGGAGCGATGCCGCCGGCTCCAGGCGCTCTGGCAGTATAGGCGGCTATCCGGAACGCCGAAGAGGTTTTCCGGTTTTACCGCATGTGCTTTTCGTGGGGCTGCGGTCCGAAGCTAGACTGCATAAATTTCGGGGTTGTCCACCAACGGCAAAAACTCTCCTGTGCGCCCATCGAGTGCGAGCATGGCGCCGCTTTCGATATTGAAGATCCAGCCGTGCAGTCGCAACGATTTGTTCGTGAGGCCCACGGCCACTGACGGATGCGTACGAATGTTCGCGAGTTGCGCCATCACGTTGTCTTTGACGAGAGCGTCGAGACGCTCGGCATCTGACGCATAAGTTCGCGATGCGTTAATCGCTTTCGCCGCATCGGCGTGACGGAGCCAACCCGCCACGGCCGGCAGATGGTCGAGGTTCGTGCACGTGCAGATCGCCGTCATCGCCCCGCAATTGGAGTGGCCGCAAATCACGATATCCCGCACGCCCAATACTGCCACCGCGTATTCGACAGTGGCCGATACGCCGCCCGGTTCCGGGCCGTAAGACGGCACGATGTTGCCCGCGTTGCGGATCACGAACAGCGCGCCGGGCTCCACCTGGGTCAATAACTCGGGAACGACACGGCTGTCCGAGCAGGTCACGAACAGTGTGCGTGGATTTTGCGCAATCGATAAGCGCTTGAACAATGCGCTTTGCTGCGGGAAGACTTCGCGTTGAAAGCGGATGAATCCTTCTATGATTTCCTGCACGACGTTCTCCGGATAGTCAATGCCTCAGCCTGCCAGGCACGCGGCAAAGGTCCAAGGCGTATCTGCGATCGGTTGGCGCGACTATACCGCAGCACATAAAAAAGCCGAAGCTCACGTTCACGTACTTGACGGCGTTGCAATTGATCGTGTCGGAACTCGATGGCATCGCTCATGCGCACCGGGCAGTTCAGATTATCCCTGTGATTACAGGCGAAGCACGCTATTTGATTCGTTGCCACACGACTTTCGACGATCCATAGCCGAAGGCGCCGGGCGTGATGTACGTCAGCCGGTCACCGTCGAGCGTAAATGGGCGGCGCTGAACATCCGCGTCCCAATTCGGAAACGAACTCTTTTGAATGTGAAAGACGATAATCCGCGCCGCGGGGTCCACGGTATACGTGCCGAAATGCGCGACACTGCCGCGAGCGATCTTCGCGTTTTCTTCCGCCGTGCCTTGCTGCCTTTCCCCAGAAGTGAACTTCGGCAGATCGGAACTCAGCACGAGCAGCACGTAGCGCCCGTCATTGCCGAAGATGAGTTGCCCCTGCGGATGCGGACCGAGCAATTCCACTTCGTTGCCGCTCTTCGCCACCGTCAGCGAAACGAGCGACCACGACCCCACGAGGCTGTCCGCGGTTTGAGCAAAAGCGCTTCGCACGGGCGCGCACCATACCGCGAACGCGACCACGATGGCGGCGAAGACTTTGGGCATTGGTTTCATGACGCTCTCCACGCGCGCGAGGACGTGAGACGTGAGGTCAGACGAATCCATCGCGCTTCGCTAGTGCGGATTGGGCTCGAGGGCTCGAGTGCTTTGAAGCGTAGGTGGTTTGCGAGTGAAAAGCTATCGGAGCAGGCCCGGCGAATAGATACCGGACCGCCCTTCCAAGTCAAGGCCCGGAACGTTGAGACCTCAGTTGAAATCCCCGGTTTCGAGCTCCACGGATCGTCCCCCGTTTTTCTCGAGGACTCGCCGCGTAGCATTTTCAATCCGCGCGCGATTGGCCTCGAAGGTACCGACCAGATTGTGGGCCGACGGACCCTCGTTGCCGAAATGGTCGTTCAGCGCATCCAGCGACACGCTGCACCAGACGTCAGCCCCATCGACATTAGCTTCGAAGGCTACGCGCGCCGCTGCCACCACTTCACGGCGTCCGGTGAATTCGATCCTCATAATGACCCTCCATTTAGCGAAAGTAGCGATGAGCGCGCAAAGGCTGTGCCAGGCTGATGCTTTGAAGCCGAATCAAAGCCGCTTGAGCCTGGCCATTGCTGGGCGCTCAGCACACATTCTCCGCAAGGTGCATACTCGACATCGGCCGCCTTCGTGCGGCCGCGCTTTTGCGTCGCGGCGTGCGTGCTCCCTTTCAAGCCGTCAGACGCTTCCAACATCCTAATACTACCCGCCCCATGTCCCGCAGCCCGCAATCGTCGCGTCCCTTAGTCATTGCCGCAGTCATGGCATCAATGGCGATGGTCGCCATCGAAGCCACCATCGTTTCCACCGCCATGCCGCAGATCGTCGCCCAACTCGGCGATCTGCATCTGTATAGCTGGGTCTTTTCGTCGTTCCTGCTGACGCAAACGGCGATGACCGTGGTGTTCGGCAAGCTTGCCGATCTCTATGGGCGCAAGCCGGTCATACTCGCCGGCATCGCCATCTTTCTGCTTGGCTCGGTACTGGCCGGCTTCGCCTGGTCTATGCCCGCCATGATCGTGTTCCGCCTGATTCAGGGTGTCGGCGCGGGCGCGATCCAGCCGGTCACGCTGACCGTCGTCGCCGATCTCTATCCGGCGCGCGAACGCGGCAAGGTGCAAGGCTATCTCGCCAGCGTGTGGGCCATTTCAGCAGTGGTCGGCCCGATGGTGGGCGGCTTCATCATTCACAACATGTCGTGGGCGTGGATCTTCTGGATGAACGTGCCGATCGGACTTGCCTCGGCAGCCGGCTTCATCGCGTTCCTGCGCGAATCGGAACGGCATGCGCGTCCGTCGATCGACTTCGCGGGCGCGGCGCTATTCATGGCGGCGATCGCTGCACTGATGATGGCGCTGACCTATGCTGGCGACGACGACATCGGCAAAGCATCGCTCGCAGGTGGCGCGTTCATGCTGTGCCTGCTGTTCTTCGTGTTCCAGGAACGCCGCGCAACCGAGCCGATGATCTCGTTCGCGCTCTGGAGCCGTCGGCCGATTGCCGCGTGCAATGCAGCAACCGTGCTGTCCGGCATGATCCTGATGGGCTCCACCACCTTCCTGCCGATGTATGTTCAGGGCGTGCTGCACCGCTCGCCGGTGGTCGCCGGTCTTGCGCTCACGATGATGATGGTGGGCTGGCCCGCAGGCGCGACACTCGCGGCGAAGACATTTCACCGTATCGGCTTGCGGCGCATTCTGATCGGCGGCAGCGCGTTCATCCCGATTGGCGCGGTGCTGTTGCTGTTCCTGCAGCCTGGCGGCTCGCCGCTTATCGCGGCGTTCGGTTCGCTCATCATGGGCTTCGGCATGGGCACCTCGAGCGTCAGTTCGCTGGTGCTGATTCAGGAGATCGTCAAGATGGAAGAGCGCGGCAGCGCCACCGCATCGAATCTCTTTTCGCGCAATCTCGGCAGCACGCTCGGCGCGACGCTGTTCGGTGCGGTGCTCAACTTCGGACTCAGTCACTCGAAGGACGTCGCCGTGGTGACGTCCGATCAGTTGAAGGCGCTGCTGCAGAATCAGGTAGCGAGTCTTGCCGATAGCGACATGATCCGCATGGTGTTGCATCAATCGCTGCACCTGACCTTCATCTCGATCTTCGCGATTGCGATTTTTGTGGTCGTGCTGCTGGGCTTCGTGCCGGCGATCAACATCGGGCCGGCGAAGCAGGTGCCGCTTGAAGCGCTCTCGCCGCTTGAGGACTGAGCTGTGCTACTCGCCGCCCGCAGGCAACGTGGCGGCGAAAAAATCGATTGCCCGTTGGGCCGTCTGCGCATGGATCGCATCGCGATCGACGCCCGGATTGTCCATGCACATGCTCGCAAGGTGTTCGACGCCTGCGGGCAAGCAGGTATCGAGAAAGGTATAGTGCGACGCGCCCGGCACCGTCGTGACGGTTGCCTTCGGCATAAAGCCCGCGATGCGGTGAATGTTGGTGTCCACCGGTGCGGTCACGTCGGCTTCGCCCGCAAGCAGCGACACAGGAACGCTGACGTCCGCGAACGAGGTGCTGTCGAATGCCTCGCCCAGTGCCGGCGCGATTGCAAAGACCGCCTTGATGCGCGGGTCGCGATACGAGTCGCCGGCGCGCGCTCGCGACTCCTTCGTCTCAGGCGAAAGCGTGGCGAACGTCAAGGCAGGCGCGGCGGGGTCCTCGTGAATTCTGGACGCTTCCGGCGGATGACAGATCGCATCGGCCTGCGGTGACGAGCAGAAATGCTCGAACGCCGCCAAATCGGTGCGCGCGCCCGCCAGTTCAAGAACCGTATACCCACCAAGTGAGAAGCCCACCGCGCCGATCCGCTCCCTGTCGACATGCGGCCCCAGCATCGGATCGGCAAGCACGCCGTCGAGCACCTCGCTTGCGTCCGTGGCGCGTTCCCACCAGAGCATGAAGCCGTCGCGGGTCATCGGCTCGACTGCGTTGTTACCCGGATGGTTGGTACCGGCGACGATATAGCCTGCGGCGGCCAGCGCCGATGCCAGCCAGTCGAGACTGTCCGCGGTGCCGCCAGTGCCGTGTGAGAGCACGAGCAGCGGATATTTTGCGCGAGCGATGGACACAGGCGCATCCACGACAGCGGGATGCCCGTGGAAAAACGGACGACCGTGCGCGCCAATGTCATGCGCGACTTCCGAGAGTGTCAGATCAGCGGGATACCAGATGCTCGTCACCAGCGCCTGCGTCTGCGCCCCACGCCAATGACGAGCCGCAGCAGGATGAAAGACACGCGTCGCCTCGCCCACATGCCAGGCGGCCTGATCTCCCGGCGCGGCGGCCGCCGCCGACCACAACGCCGCCGCGCATGCGAAGGCGGCACAGTAACGACGAAACATGTTCAGTCCTTGCGAATGGGGATCATCAGGTCCGTGACGCAGGCGTGCTGCAAACCGGCAACCATCAGGTTCCGGTACACCTCAAGGCCCGGACGGTCGTCGTGCGCATAGCCGCTTTGCGGCAGCCAGCCGCCGTAGAGCGCCCGGAAGGTCGGCGCGATCAACGCATATGGACCGATCAGCCGATGGACCGCATACAGGCCGCCCTCCACGCGCACCGCCTCGAGTGCCTCGCCCTCCACCGCTCGCGGCACGCGAGGAGGCGTGGCGACGATGCCGGCGTAGTACTGGAAGCGACCGCTCAGCGCGGGATCGTGCATACAGATGCCGACGCGTTGACCCTTCGTCGAATTCCCTTCGCTGCGCAGTATGTCCATCAGCGAGCGGTAGGTCTGCCCGATCGTCGCGATGGGTCCATCGTGGCGAAGGCACATGAGATCGATCGGTGCGATCTCGGCGAGTTCGACCGACGGCAAAACCGACATCTGGCTTTCAGTCGCGGCGGCCTCGCATGGCTCGCTTGTGCGGCGCGCTTTCGACGGTGCGGCGAGGCGTTTCTGCCGCGCCTTGAATTCGCTCGGCGTGACCCCGGTGAAACCACGAAACGCGCGCGCAAAAGCTTGCGGACTGTTGTAGCCAGCATCGTGCGCGACCGTTGTGACCAAAGCAGAGGCATCGGTCAGCCGTTGCGCGGCCTGGGCGAGCCGCAGCCGTTGCACGGTCTCGACCACACTCTCGCCGGTCAATGCGCGATAGATGCGATGGAAGTGATAGGGCGAGAGATGCGCCACTGCGGCAAGGCTTTCGAGCGTGTGTGGCGCGCCTGGCTCCACCAGGATTGCCTCGATTACGCGGGCAATCCGTCGACGGTAATCGCGTTCGGTGCTGGGCTTCATCATCGCGCTAGGATAGCCGCGTCATGGCCGGAAAATGGTGCAGAGCTTGCGAAATTTTCCGGGCGCGGCGCGCATGGGTCACGCCTCAACCACCGTCCCGGCAGAGCCTCACCATCCACGCATAAACCGCGTCCACGGCAGCGGAACGCGCCGGTTGGGCGGAGCGCATCAGCCAGAGCGGCGCGAGTGGGAAGCCCGGGACCTGCGGCAAGACCTCGACGCGCCCGCTCGTCAACGCATCCCCGGCGGTGAGCCGCGACACCATCGCAATGCCCGCTTCCTGCTCGGCTGCCGCCACAAGGATGCGGGGGTCGTCGACCGTCATCGCGCGCCGCGTGCGCAAACCACCGCGCCTCAACTCAGGCAACCACGGAGCCCACTCCGGACGCTGCTCGAGCACCAGCAAAGGCGCCTGCGTCAACACCTCGGGAAAGGACGTCGAATGCAGACGGCGCGTGGTCACGGGTCCGCATATAGCGACCGCCTCCTCGTCGAGCAAAGGCTCGCAGATCACTTCGGGCGTGCGGATCTCCTTCGCGGAAACGATCAGGTCGACATCGACACGATCGATCTCGTTGACCTCGTCCCCGGTAACGAGCCAGATCTCGATGTTCGGCATGGCCGCCGTAAATGCCGGCATGCGCGGCATGATCCAGCCCGTCGCGAACTGCGGCGCGCAATAGATGATCACGGAATCGGGGTTGCCATAGGGCTCGATGCGATCGCGCCCATCCGCGAGGGTCGTCATGGCAGACGTTACGGTCTGCGCAAATAGCAGACCGGCCGCCGTCAGCTCGACGCCGCGTCCAATCCGCCGGAACAGCGGCACCCCGGCCCACTCCTCGAGTTGCTGTATCTGATGGCTGATCGCCGACTGGGTCAGCGCGAGTTCTTGCGCCGCGCGCGTGAAGCTGCCGAGGCGCGCGGCGGCGTCGAAAGCGAGCAAGGCCTGCAGAGGGGGAAGTCTACGCATCGGATCGCCACGGTCAGGGAAGGTATTAGAAATATCGATACTTCCAGCAAGATTCTTCGCTTTTCGCCGGAATATTGCCTCGCAATCATAGCGCCAGTTGCCCTTCACACGCCTCGTGTCGTTTCTGCAGACATGAGAAATATTTGTGTGACAGCACTCATTGAAACTGACCGGATCGACGTGTATGACCTTGAACCTGAACGCTTTGCACCCCGCCTCGACCGCTCCTGCCGCGGGCATTGACGCGGCCGGCCAACCTCATCCGCCCACCTACGCCGGCGTGCTGTCTTTCATGCGCCGGCCCTACACGCGCGATCTCACCGGCGTCGACGTCGCCGTATCGGGCATTCCGCTCGATCTCGCCACGACCTTCCGCCCCGGCACACGCTTCGGCCCGGCGGGCATGCGCGCCGCCTCGGTGCAACTGGCCGAACTGGGCGCGTTTCCGTGGGGCGTCGACCCGTTCGATCATTTAAACGTGGTCGACTACGGCGACTGCTGGTTCGACGCCCACAACCCGCTCGGCATTCGCGACGCGATCATCGCCCACGCCCGCGAGATTCTCGCCACGGGCGCCCGCATGCTGACGCTCGGCGGCGACCACTACATCACTTACCCGTTGCTGGTCGCCCACGCTGAAAAGTACGGCAAGCCGCTGAGCCTGATCCACTTCGACGCGCATTGCGACACGTGGCCGGACGACAACCCCGATTCGCTCAATCACGGCACGATGTTCTACAAGGCGATCCGTGAAGGGCTGATCGATCCGGCGCGCTCGGTGCAGATCGGCATTCGCACCTGGAACGAGGACTTCATGGGCGTGCGCATTCTCGACGCGCCGTGGGTCCATCGCAACGGCACGCAGGCAACCATCGACGAAGTGCTGTCGATTGTCGGCGATGCGCCCACGTACCTCACGTTCGACATCGACTGTCTCGATCCTGCCTTCGCGCCCGGTACGGGCACGCCGGTGGCAGGCGGCCTGAGCTCGGCACAGGCGTTGGAAATCGTTCGCGCACTGGGCGCAGTGAATCTGGTCGGCGCGGACGTGGTGGAAGTGTCACCGCCCTACGACCACAGCGACGTCACCGCGCTCGCCGCGGCCCATCTTGCCGCCGACATGCTGTGCCTGATGCGCAATCAGAAGCTGCAACGCCATCAGCGTATGTAAGGCCGCGACCGCTCTGTTGAACCCTCTCTGGACGACAACCATGCCCCACACCTTCATGAAGCCGAGGCCGAGCGCATCGCTGCTGGCAGCGCTGTTGTTCTGCGCGTTCGGCACCGCCGCGCACGCCGACGAAAAGCAGCTCAATCTGTACAACTGGGCCGACTACATCGCGAAAGACACGGTGCCAAACTTCGAGAAAGAGTCCGGCATTCATGTGCAATACGATGTCTACGACGGCGACGAAACCTTGCAGGCGAAACTGCTGACGGGTTCTACGGGGTACGACGTCGTGGTGCCGACCTCGAACTTTCTCGCCAAGCAGATCGAAGCCGGCATCTACCAGAAACTCGACAAATCGAAGCTGCCGAACCTGGTGAACCTCGACCACAATCTGCTCAAGCTGGTCGCCGACGCGGACCCCGGCAATCAGTACGCGGTGCCGTGGGCATGGGGCACCACGGGGCTCGGCTATAACGTTACACGGGTCAAGAAAATTCTCGGCAACGATGCGCCGCTCGATAGCTGGGACATCCTCTTCAAGCCCGAGTATCTGAGCAAGCTGAAGACTTGCGGCGTGTCCATACTCGACGCGCCGAGTGATGTTTTCGCGGTGACGTTGCACTATCTCGGGCGCGATCCGAGCAGCGTGAATCCGGCCGACTATCAGGCTGCGTATGACGCATTGAAGAAAATCCGTCCGTACGTCACGCAGTTCAACGCAACGAGCTATATCAACGATCTTGCGGGCGACGACATCTGTTTTGCTTTGAGCTGGTCGGGTGACGTGTCGATGGCGAGCCATCGCGCGCGCGAAGCCGGCAAGAGTTACGAGGTCAAATACTTCATTCCTCAAGGCGGTGCGCCGATCTGGTTCGACATGATGGCGATCCCCAAAGATGCGCCGCATCCGGAAGCGGCGCTCAACTGGATCAACTACATCGAGCGCCCGGAGGTTCATGCCGGGATCACCAACGAGGTGTTCTATCCGAATGCGGACGCCGCCGCGCGCAAATTCGTTCGGCCGGAAATTCTCAACGATCCGACCGTGTACCCGCCTGAATCCGTGCTGAAAACGCTGTTTCTGCTCAAGCCCCTGCCCGCCCAGATCAAACGTCTGGAAAGCAGGCTCTGGGCACAGTTGAAGTCAGGGGGATAAGGAATCGGCTGAATCGACGGTGGGCGGGTCAGCCGCCTTTCGCGTACAACGTCGACTCCGCGAATCCTTCTGCCGCCAGCACTTGTCCCACCAGGATCAGTGCAGTCCGCTCAATGTTGGTGGACTGCACTTTGCCGACGATATCGTCGAGCGTGCCGGTGATTTTTTCTTCATCCGGCCAGCTGGCGCGATAGATCACTGCGATCGGGCACGCGCCGCCGTAGTGCGGCCGTAGTTCATCGACGATGCGCGCGAGATGGCGCACGCCGAGGTGAATCGCCATCGTCGCGCGATGTCTCGCGAGATCGGCGAGTTGCTCGCCTTCCGGCATGGTCGTTTTGCTTGCGAAGCGCGTGAGGATCAGCGTCTGCGAAATATTGGGCAAGGTGAGTTCGCAACCGAGTGTTGCTGCGCATGCCGCGGTTGCTGTGACGCCGGGCACGATCTCGTAGGGAATGTCGAGCTCACGAAGTCTGCGAATCTGCTCGCCGATCGCGCCGTACAAGGACGGGTCGCCGGAATGCACGCGCGCCACGTCCTGGCCTTTGTCGTGTGCGGCCTTGAGTAAGGCGACGATCTGATCGAGGTCGAGCTCGGCGGTGTTCACGACCTGCTCCGCGCTATGCCCCTCGAGCACAGCGGCCGGCACCAGCGAGCCGGCATACAGGATCACCGGGCAGGTGCGCACAAGGCGTTGCCCTTTCACCGTGATCAGTTCCGGGTCGCCGGGACCCGCGCCGATGAAAAACACCGTCATTCACTACTCCATGATTCGTTTGGCCGGCATGTCATGCATGACATGCGCCACTTAACCTGAGACTTGCAATGCTTCCAGCAAGTCGGCCACGTTTGCAAACTCGCGATCGACTGCAGGCAATGCAGGACGCCGCAGCATGACCACCGGCAGGCTCCGTTCGCGCGCGACTTCGAGTTTCGCTTCGGTGGCGCTGCCGCCGCTGTTTTTGCTGACGACGACATCGAATGCTTCCGCGCTGAACAACGCTCGCTCGCCTTCGAGCGTAAACGGGCCGCGTGTCGCCAGAATTCGCGCACGTGGATTAGATTCGTTTGCGTCGAGGCAGCGTATTGTCCAGAACTGGTGCTGCGGGATTTCGTCGAGATGCGCGAGCGGTTCGCGGCCAAGTGTGAACAGCGGGCGATGGAATGAGGCTAGCGCGGCCGTGAGTTCCGTCCAATCGTCGACCATGCGCCAATCATCGCGGGCTTGCGGCTGCCAGCCCGCGCGACGCAGCGCCCAGCACGGTACGCGCGCCGCACTGCTCGCTTTCGCGGCATTTGCGCTGATCTGCGCGGCGTATGGATGTGTCGCGTCGATTACGAGGCTAATGCGTTGATCCTCGATATAGCGCGCCATGCCTTCGCTGCCGCCGAAGCCGCCCACGCGCACCTCGCATGACAGATCCTCCGGCACCTTGCCTAGACCCGCGAGACTGTACACATGTTCAGGGCCAAGTTGTCTGGCGATCCGCAAAGCGTCGCCTGTGCCGCCGAGCAGCAGGACTCGCATCATTGCGCGACTCCGATCAGATTGCCCTGGCGATCGATCGCGAACATTTCGACCGCGACCTGCGGCGGCACGATATCGCGCGCTACGGCGAGCGCATGCTGGCAGACAATGTTGCCGAGTGGTACGTGCTGCGCGTGCGCCAATGCGACCGCCTGTTGGCTCGTATTGGCGGCGAGGATGGCCGTCTGCAATGCATCATCGGCGCCATACTCGGCGGCCCATGTTGCGAGCCGTTCCAGATCGATGCTCGAATTCCGGCTATGCAGATCGAGGTGTCCGGCTGCCAGTTTGCTGAGTTTGCCGAAGCCGCCGCACACGCTCAGGCGCTCGACCGGCGCGCGCTTCATATGCTTGAGCACCGCGCCGACGAAGTCGCCCATTTCGATCAGTGCGATGTCCGGCAGACCGTAATGCGCGCGCATCGCGTCTTCACTTGCGTTGCCGGTGCAGGCCGCGAGATGCAGGTAACCGTTCGCACGCGCGACGTCGATGCCCTGATGAATCGAGGCGATATAGGCCGAGCACGAAAACGGCCGCACGATGCCGGTGGTGCCGAGAATCGACAGGCCGCCGAGAATGCCGAGGCGCGGGTTCATCGTTTTCAGTGCGAGTGCTTCGCCGCCTTCGACGCCGATCGTCACTTCGAAGCCGCCAGTGTATCCATGTTCCGCGGCGAGTTCGGTCAGATGCTCGGTCATCATCTTGCGCGGGACGGGATTGATCGCCGGTTCGCCGACTGGCAGCGTGAGGCCGGCGCGTGTCACCGTGCCAACGCCTGGCCCCGCGCGGAAGATCACGCCCGGTTCGGCAAGCAAGCGCACGCGGGCGAATACGATAGCGCCGTGTGTCACGTCGGGGTCGTCGCCTGCGTCTTTTACTGTGCCGGCTTCCGCGCCATCGGCGGTCAGGCGGCAGAACACCAGTGGCATCGGCACGAGCTGGCCCTTCGGCAACACGATCTCCGCGACCTCGCTGACGATACCCGCGAGCAATAGACGCGCGGCCGCGAGCGACGTCGCGGTGGCGCAACTGCCGGTCGTGTAGCCGCTACGCAGCGGCGCGGGTTGTTCGGGCGTTTCTTCGCGCATTACGGATGGAATGGTGAGTCGGTTGAACCGGTGGACGTGCTGCATGTGGCGCTCGCGCTGCTGGCCAGCTTCGTCACCTCCAGCAGCGTAATCGGCAACGCCTGGCGCCACGTATCGAAGCCGCCGAGCGGCTGCGCGTCAGCCAGCGCGATGCGAGTCAACGTGCCGCCGTGTTGCTCACGCCACGCCGCCAGCGCTGCCTCGCCTTGCAAGGTCACGGCATTGGCCACCAGACGTCCGCCGTCGCGCAGACGCGCCCAGCAGGCGTCGAGCACGCCCGGCACCGTCACCCCACCGCCGATGAACACGGCATCCGGCACAGCCAATCCCTCCAGCGCATCAGGCGCGCGGCCGGCCACCAGTTGCAAACCCGGCACGCCCAACGCATCGCGATTGTGTTCGATGAAGCGCTGCCGCTCCGCGTGCCCTTCGATCGCGATCGCGCGGCAAGTCGGGTGTGCGCGCATCCATTCGATGCCGATCGAGCCGCTGCCCGCGCCCACGTCCCATAGCAATTCGCCGGGCGTCGGCGCGAGGCGCGCCAGTGTGATCGCGCGAACGTCGCGTTTGGTCAACTGACCGTCGTGGCGAAAGGCATCGTCGGGCAAACCGACCGTCAGCGGCAGACGCGGGGCGCCTTCCGTTGCGCGGCATTCAAGCGCGATCAAGTTCAGCGCCGCCACTTCCCCTGCGGGCCACTGGTCCGCGCGGCCATCTATGCACCGCTCCAGATCACCGCCCAGATGTTCCAGCACGGTCATCCGCGTCGCGCCGAAACCGCGTGCATTCAGCAGTTCGGCCAGCGTTGCAGGCGTGCGCCCGTCGGCACTCAGCACGAAGACGCGCGCGCCGTCGTGCAGATGAGCATTCAGCGTCGGCAACGGCCGTCCCACCAGCGAAACCGTGGCGACGTCCTGCAGCGGCCAGCCAAGCCGCGCGGCCGCCAGCGACAACGACGACGGCGCAGGCAGCACCCGCAAATCACCCGCTGGCAACTGCCGCGCGAGAGTCGCGCCGACGCCGAACAGCATCGGATCCCCGCTCGCCAGCACACACACGGGCCCTGTACGCTCCGCCAGCAAAGGCGCGAGATCGAACGGCTTCGGCCATGCCGCGCGGCGCGCGGCGAGGCGCGCGGGCAGCATCGCCAGATGCCGTTCGCCGCCATAAACCACCGACGCTTCCAGCAAAGCACGCCGCGCGGGCTTCCCCAAGCCGGCGAAGCCGTCATCGCCTATGCCCACCACGGTCAGCCACGCCGGCATGCATCCATCCTCTTTCTGTATCTTCAAATAATGCGCTGTGCCACGCCGATCAAAGCGTCCAGCCTCGTTGTGCTGTTCGAAAAAAGGCATAATACAGCCGCCGGTGCCCTTCGGGGCCGAAGAGGGAACACAGTGTCGCTGTGGCTGCCCCCGCAACTGTATGCAGCGAGTCCGCCTGCGCTCCGCGCCACTGGTTCGACCGGGAAGGCCGCGGCGGACCATGACCTGCGAGCCAGGAGACCTGCCGGCCAGACTGTTCGTGCCAGCCTACATCGGGCGGGGTGTACCGATGCCGTAGCAACGGCCGCTTTGCGGCTTGCTCGGGCCGTCGCGCGACGCTCAACCCGGTGTCCGTCTTGAATCAAGCTTCGCCCTCCACTGCTTTGTCCGACGCGGCTCTCGTGCTGCGGCCCTCGGCGTGTCCGGGGCTGCTGCGCATCGTCGCGGCGCGTGATGGGGGGATTTGCCGGATTAAATTGCCCGGAGGCGAGTTGAGTGCGGCGCAGGCTGCGGTGATTGCTGATGTCAGCGAGCGGTATGGGGCGGGCGTGGTCGAGCTGACCAATCGCGCGAATCTGCAGGTGCGTGGTGTGCGAAGCGGGCATGAGGCGGCGTTGATCGCGGCGCTGGTCGAGGCGGGGCTTGGGCCGATTCCGACGGGCGGTGCAGCGGATGCTGTCAGCTTGCTGCTCACGAGCTCACAACAAACTCCTGGCTCAATTTCGGCGTCCGCTGCGGACGATGTTCGCAATGTGATGGTGAGCCCGACTGCCGGACGCGATCCGTTTGCGCTGTTCGATACAAGGCCGCTTTGCGTTGAACTGCTCACCTTGCTGCAATCCGAAGCGCGTTTCGCGGCGCTATCGCCGAAATTCGCGCTTCTGCTCGATGGTGGTGAGCGTCTTGCCAGACTGGATCATCCGCATGATGTCTGGCTCGCGGCGACGCAGGCCGAAGACGGTGTGCGATTTGTGTTCGGATTGGCGGGTTGCCCGTCAGCTGCGGCGAACTCCGATGCCTTCCAACACATCGCGCATAGCGCCGTTGACCATTCTCGTCCGAACTACGCCGGCGCTCTCGCCGCCGTGCTGCCTTCGCAAGTCACAGACCTCGTCTGCGCGCTGCTGCACACGTTCCTCGATCTGGCCGCTCCAGATGACACGCGCATGCGTCACCTGCTCGCCGCGCATTCCATCGACGCCGTATTGCAGCACGCTCAAACGTACGTCGATTTCCGGCTGTCACGCGACACATCGCTTGCAAACTGGCAACGCCCCACACCTGCCGATGCCACTTTGCGACTCGGCGCGCACGCACAGCGAGTTGTGGGAATGCTGCACGTAGGCGGCCAACCGCCGCTCGGACGCCTCGACGCCACGACCTTGCGCGGCCTCGCCACGCTCTCGCAACAGCAAGGCAACGGCACGCTGCGCATGACGCCCTGGCAAAGCGTATTGCTGCCCGATATCGCAGCCGATGCCGCGCCCACCGTGCTCGCTGAAATGAACGCGCTAGGCCTCGCCTGCGATCCCGCGCAGCCTATGGCGCGTTTGATCGCCTGCGCCGGTTCCACAGGCTGCGCAAAAAGCCTCTCTGACACCAAAGCCGACGCGTTACTTCTAGCAGATCGCTTACCTGACGGCGTCGATGTCCATCTGAGCGGCTGTCCGCGCTCATGCGCCGCCGCACATTGCGCGCCTTACACGCTGCTGGCCGCAGCGCCCGGCATCTACGACCTTTATCGCCGCGACGGCCAGCCGGGTTTCGGCTCGTGCGTCGCGCACCAACTCACGATCGAACAGGCCGCCGATATGCTCGACCCATTGGCACACCCGGCCCGGAGCCCCTCAGATGCTTGATTACATTCGCGACGGTCAGGAGATCTATCGCCAATCCTTCGCGACGATACGTGCGGAGGCCGACTTATCGCGTATCCCTGCCGACCTCGAGAAACTCGCGGTGCGCGTGATCCACGCCTGCGGCATGATCGACGTCGTTGAAGATCTTCAGTTTTCCGAAGGCGCAGGCGCCGCGGGCCGTACGGCGCTCGCGCAAGGCGCGCCGATTCTGTGTGATGCCGGCATGGTGGCGCAAGGCATCACGCGCGCACGACTTCCCGTCAACAACGACGTGATCTGCACGCTGACGCATCAGGACGTGCCTGCGCTCGCGCGCGAACTCGGCAATACGCGCTCGGCGGCCGCGCTCGAATTGTGGCGGCCGCAGCTGGCCGGCAGCGTCGTCGTGATCGGCAATGCGCCGACCGCCCTCTTTCATCTGCTCGATATGCTCGATGCCGGTGCGCCAAAGCCCGCGCTGATCCTAGGCTTTCCGGTCGGTTTCGTCGGCGCGGCCGAATCGAAAGCGATGCTGGCCGAAGACAGCCGCGGCGTGCCCTTCGTCGTGGTTCACGGACGACGCGGCGGCAGCGCGATGGCCGCCGCTGCTGTGAACGCGCTCGCGACGGAGGTCGAGTAAATGACCGTGCAAGGACGTTTATTCGGACTCGGCGTCGGCCCCGGCGACCCGGAACTCATCACGCTGAAAGCGCTGCGTTTGCTGAAAGCGGCACCCGTGGTCGCGTATTTCGTCGCGAAGGGTAAGAAGGGCAACGCCTTCAGCATCATCGAGGCGCATTTGCATGACGCTCAACAGCATCTGCCGCTCGTCTATCCTGTCACGACCGAAGCGCTCGAACCGCCGCTTTCGTATGAAGCGATCATCGCCGACTTCTACGACACCGCTGCAGAGGTCGTCGCCGGCCATCTCGACGCGGGCCGCGATGTCGCGGTGATTTGCGAAGGCGATCCGTTTTTCTACGGCTCGTATATGTATTTGCACGACCGTCTCGCAGCCCGGTTCGAGGCTGAAGTCGTACCCGGCGTGTGCTCGATGCTCGGTGGCGCAGCGGTACTTGGCTCGCCGCTGGTGTATCGCAATCAGAGTCTGTCGGTGCTCTCCGGCGTGTTGCCCGAAGACGAATTGCGCCGACGTCTGGCCGATGCGGACGCAGCCGTCATTATGAAACTGGGCCGCAATTTCGATAAGGTGCGGCGCGTGCTCGGCGAACTGGGGCTCGCGCATCGTGCGCTTTACGTCGAACGCGCGACCATGGGCAATCAGCGCATCGTGCCGCTCGACGAAGTCGATCCGATGGCCTCGCCGTATTTTTCGCTACTCGTGGTGCCGGGGGAAAAATGGCAAGGATGACGTCCCCCGCGATCGTGATTCTCGGTGCGGGCGCGTTGGAGACCGCGCGGCGTATCCAGATGCTGTATGCAGGCTGCGAGGTTCATGCCTTGCAGGGGCGAGTCGAGGCTGACGTCTCATACACGGAGCTCCGCGCGCATCTGTGTGATCTGTATGCGCGCGGTACGCCAATCATCGCGCTGTGCGCTGCCGGGATCGTGATCCGTTGCGTGGCGCCCTTGCTGTCGAATAAAGGCGTCGAGCCTCCGGTGCTGGCCGTTGCAGAAGACGGCAGTGCGGTCGTGCCCTTACTCGGCGGCCTTGCCGGCGTCAACGTGATGGCTCGCGAGATTGCGGCTGCGTTGAACGTGTCGCCAGCGATCACAACGAGTGGCGAATTGCGCTTCGGCACGTGTGTGCTCAATCCGCCTGAGGGCTATGCGCTTGCCGATATAGCGCAAGGTAAGCGCTTCGTGTCGGATCTGCTGGCAGGTGAACGCACACGCATCGAAGGTGAAGCGCCGTGGCTCGATGACGCGCAATTGCCGCGCTCGGAATCGGCACGTCTCGCGATCCGCGTGACGCCGCGTGCGTGGGATGGGCGCGATGATGAGTTGGTGATTCATCCGCGGAGTGTCGTGGCGGCAGTGGCGGTTCCGAGTGCCGGTGGGCATTCCAATACGGATACGGACCCGGGCGCAAATTCCACTGCTGACACGTTGCCTGCTTCCGGCGAGCGAATCGCCGCGCTCGTACATGAGGCATTGAACGCGCACGGTCTTGCACCGCTTTCGCTCGCAGCATTGCTGACTCCTTCCGAACACATGGCGAACCCCGCGCTCGCCGATGCCGCAGCGAGCCTGAACGTGCCGCTGCGTTTTGCCCAGGCGGGTCCGGAGGACGGTGAGCCGCCGAGCAATTTGCTGCATGCCGCGCTGCGCGTCCCTTATCAAACCTTGCATGACGACGCGGACGCAGGGGTCGCGCTCGCGCTAGCAGCGCTGGCAATCGACCCGGACACAATTGGCCGTACGCGCGGCCGCTTGACCGTGATCGGCCTCGGCCCCGGCAACGCGGAGCTGATGGTGCCTGCCGCCCGAACGGCGCTGAACGAAGCCACCGATATTCTCGGCTACGAAACCTACGTGAAAATGGCCGGCCCCTTGCGTGCCGACCAGCGCGTACACGGCACGGACAATCGCGAAGAGATGCAGCGGGCGCGCCACGCCTTCGAACTTGCGAGCACTGGACGGTCAGTCGTGATGGTGTCCTCGGGCGACCCTGGCGTGTTTGCAATGGCGGCTGCGGTGCTTGAAGCGCTCGAAGAAGGCGCTTCGACGAACGCCGACTGGCGGGCGGTCCAACTCGCCATCGTGCCGGGGGTATCAGCTGCGATGGCAACCGCAGCGCAAGCGGGCGCGCCGTTGGGCCATGACTTCTGCATGCTGTCGCTGTCCGACAATCTGAAACCGTGGAGCATCATCGAAAAACGCCTTCGGCATACGGCCGAAGCAGATCTGGTGATGGCGTTCTATAACCCGATCTCTCGCGCACGCCCGTGGCAGTTGGATAAAGCGCTGGATATCGTGCGGAAATATCGCACTGCCGCGACGAAAGTCGTGCTCGGCCGCGATATCGGCAGACCGGGTAGCACACTGCGCACGATCACGCTCGGTGAACTGCGTTCCTCCGATGTGGACATGCGCACGATGGTGATCGTCGGGTCGTCGACGACACGCGCGTTTGCTAACGGTATCGATGGCGATGAATGGGTTTACACGCCGCGGTGGTATCAGTGAGCACAGTGGGTCACCTGCGCCCCATTCCCTTCACCAACGCCTCCATTTGCACCCCATCGGCCCGCGCAAGGTCTTCAAGGATAGTAAAGTGATTACACCCGGCGAGCGGCACGAACTCCACCTGCTCACCCGCTTGCCGGCACGCCGCCACGTATTCCTCTGAATGCCGAACCAGTTCCGGCAACTCGGCCGTGCCGACGCTAACAGTCATCGGCACACCTTTGCCGATGTGCCGCATCGGGCTATACGCATCGATCTCCGCCGGCGTTAGCTGCAGCTTCTCGTTGAGCCATGACATCGCAATCGGTTCCAGGTCCACCAGTGCGCTGATCGGCATGGCGTGCACGACAGACTCATGCGTGCGATAAAGCGCACTCAATTGCCCGCCCGCAGAATGCCCCGCAAGGCAAACGGGACCACGCGTGCCGAGCCCATCACGATCAGCCGCCAGCGCCGCCAGCAGCGCATCGACTTCACCGACAATCTGCGTCATCGACGCGTCCGGCGCCAACGTATATTCCGCGAGCACAACATTGAAGCCGCACCCAAGCGGCCCACCGGCGACGAACGCAAAATCCTCCTTGCTGCGCGCCTGCCAGTAGCCGCCGTGTATGAACACGAAAATCGGCGCGTCAGGCTTCCCGCACGGAAACCAGTCGAAACGTTGCCGGGGCCGCGGGCCGTACGCCACATCACGCCGACACTGCGAAGCGGCATACAACGCCGCGCTGCGCTCCTGAAAGCCGAGCATGCGCTCAGCGACGTCGGCCACTGCCGCCACGTTGTCGTAGGCCGCACGCAGTGCCGCCTGATCCATGCCGCGATAAAGTTGAGTCATGACGTTCCCGGGTCATTCAACGAAACATTCAACGAAACCAAGGCGTCCCAAGACGCCCTATGCCGCCACTTTCAAATCCTCAATCGCCCGCTGCCTGACGCCCAGATCGTCCCAAAGCTCCGGATGGCACGTGAACACCAGAATCTGATGCCGCGTAGCCGCATCGATCAGCGCGCGCTTGATCGCATCGCGCCGCGTCGCGTCGGTATGCACGGCTGCGTCGTCGAGCATTAGCAAGGTGGGCCTACCCGACGCCTTCAATAGATCCGCATACGCGAGCCGCGTCAGAATGCCGAGTTGCTCCCGCGTTCCGAAGCTCAACGCATCCAGCGTATCCGCGCGGCCATAACGATCTAGTGTTGCCGGACTCAGATCGTCGCCCAGCGCAATTGTCGACTGCGGGAAAATCCGCTTCAGATAGTGCCCGAGCCGCTCGGTCAACGGCGCACGCAGCTGCGCCACCGCTGCATCGCGTTCGTCGACAAGCACTTCGTCGAGCAGACTCAAAGCGCTTGCTCGCAAGCTGAGTTCTTCTTTACGCCGCGTGGCCTGTTCGACCGAAGCGTTCACTGTCGCGAGACGCTCGCCGAGCCCGGACGCGCCAACCGTCTCGAGCTGACTGCGCAACTGCGCGATCCGCAGTTGCCGTTCGTGCTGCTCGTTGCGCGCAAGTTCCGCCGACGCCCGATAGCGCTTCGCCTCAGCCGCCGGGTCGTCGAGACGCGCGGCTTCCAACTCACGCTCGCGACCTTCGAGCTGTTTCTTCAACGCCTCGACCTGCACGCGCTGCTCGACGATTTTCGTCTGCCATTGCGCGCGGTTGCGGCAGAATGCTTCGTCGCCGAGTTGCGCTTCCTTGCGCTGGAGCTGCGCTGCAAGCGATTCCGTCGTGGCCGCAGCCGTCGACCGCTTTTCCGCCGCTTGCTCCAATGCTTTCCTCGCGGCCTCCAGCGCGTCACGTGCGATATCGGCATTGCGGCGAGCCTCGTCGAGCGGTGGCGCGGCGGAGACATCGGGCAAGGCCGCAAGCCGTTCGTTGGCCGATTGCAATCGCGCATCGGCCGAAGCCAACGCAGCCCGCAGCGCGTCGATACCCTGCGGCGCATGCACCTCAAGAATCTTCGCCTGGCTTTTCTGCTGCGCGACCAGCGTCTTCCACTGCTCGAGCCTGGCCTCGGCCTCACCCAACGACGCCACGCCCAGCGCCTGCAACAACTGCGCATGCTGGGCCTCGAGCGACGCCAACTCGGACAAGCGCGCCGACAGATCGGAAACGCCCGGAATCACGCGCAACTCGCCGAGTTCGCCAAGACCGATCAGTTTCTCCTCGTCGAGCCGCAGCACGCCCTCGCCGCTTACCTTCGCATCGCCGACTGTGATCGTGCCATTCAACCGGTATTCGATCCGCGTCATCGCCGCTTCGGTCCGCGCACGCAGCACGGTCAATTCCGCATCGAGCGATTGGAGCCGCTTCAATTGTGCTCCGTCGATTTCGAGCGCGGCCGCTGCGCGCGTTGCTTCCAGTACGGCCTCGTTCGCCTCGCCGGCAGCCGCGATCGATGCTTCGAGCCGTTCGCTTTCTGTGCGGTGCAACGCAATCTGACTGCGCAAATCGCCCGCGGTCACCGCGGCGTTCGCCAGTTCGTACGCACGGTTGGCATCGGCAGACGCCTGCTCAAATTTCGCCACGCTCGCCTGAGCCTGCGCATGTTCGTTCTGAACCGTCGAGACATTGGCTCGTGCTGCGTCAAGTTGCTGCCGCTCGCGTGCAACGGCGGTTTCGAGTTCAGTCGCCGCCTGTTCCTGTTGCAACGAAAGCGCTAACTCCGCGTCCTTCAATTGCAGCGATTGCGCCAAGCCATGAAGACTCCGTTCGAGTTCGGCCGCGGCATCAGCGCGCTGTTGCGCCTGCACCGCCTTCTGCTCATGAAGCTCCCAGGGGCGTTTGCGTTGCGCGTCGTCGAAGGCTTCCTGCTGCGTGGCGAGCCGCACGATGTTCTCGTCGAACTGCTGGCGCTGCTGCTCCAGCTCATCGCGTTCTTCGATCAGCGCCGCCAACGCCTGCTCTGCCTCGGCTAATGGGCCGGTGGACTTCTGCGTACGCGCCGTGAGCAGTTGCCGGAGCTCGCGCTGCACCGCCGCGATCAGCGCATCCTCACCCGCCGATTCATGGCCACCCGAGAGTTGCGACAACGCATCGCGCAGATACTGCGCGGCATGTCCCGTGGAATCGCGCACCTCCTGCGTACCGCCTTGTTGCACCCACAACAAACCGGGGACACCGGCGTTCTCCGCCTTCAGCGGCCCACGTGCAGCGCGCAAAAAACCGAGCAGCGCGGCGAGCTTGTCTTCCGCTTCGTCCTCGCCGAACACCGTCTGACCGATCTTCAACTCGCAGCGCTGCCGGGTGACGAACTGCTTCGACAATCTGCATGCCGTGCCGTCCATATCGAACGTCACTTCAACCGAGGGCTGCCCGCTCGCCTTGCCCCACGGCAGCAGGTCTTTCAGATGCGAAGCCTTGTAGCGTTCGAGGAACACGGCCCGCACGGCTTCGGCGATCGTGCTCTTGCCGGCCTCATTCGGGCCGGTGAACAGATTGAGTCCGGGTTGCAGATCGTCGATGACGAGCCGTCCGGCGAACTGCTTGAACTCCTGAATCGCGATGCTTTCCAGCTTCATGCGGACCTCGCTTCGCGCGGCAGTTCACGTTGGAAACGCGCCAGAAGCAATAACGCCTCCGCCGCGCGCTTGACCTGTTGCGGGTCGGACTGCGGGTCCTCCTGCAAGCCTCGCAGACGCGCCACCACCTTCGCGAGGTAGCCGCTCTGCGCGCCGAGTTCGGCGAGGTCGTCGGCGGTGGGCAGCACCTGCAGACCACTCAGATCGACACGTAGCGCACGCACGCGCGCACGGGTTTCTTCCATCGCGACGTGAATGGCTTCGGCTTCGGCCAGTGCGGTCGAGCCGCTTACGGTCACGCGCAGCACGTCGTGACTGCCTAACGCGCTGAGGCGCAGCTTGAGCGAATCGACGTCGGTCGGCACGGAGATCGTCTCTTCCCAACGATGCCATTGATATTTACCGACCCGCACCGCTTCAACGACCGGCACGGCGCCTGGCTCAGTCAGCGTGACGTCGAGCATGAAGCCCGGATCGTTGGCGCGGAAACGGTCCTGCTCGTGGGTACCGGCATACCAGGTGCGTTCGTCGACGCGCAAATGACCGTGCCAGTCGCCAAGCGCGAGATAGTCCAGACGCGCACTCGCGGCACGCGTCGGCGCAATCGGGTTCGAAGAATCAATGCCCTCCTGCAGAATCCCGCTCACGCTGCCATGCGCGAGACCGATGCGGTGATAGCCGGGCGGCGTCTCCGTCGTGTCGAAGAAGCCCGTCGTGTCGTCGTAAGTGATGCGTTGCGTGAGCGGCGCGCAGAGCAACGCGCACTGGCAGGCGTCGAGCGTCACCACGCCGGGTTCGAGCACGAGCCGTACGTTCGGCGCAACGCAGTTCAATCGCTGTGCACGGGTCCATACACTCTCGACCAGCGCCGCATCGTGATTGCCCGGCAGCATGACCCAGGGTCCGGAGAACGCCTGCAGCGCGCCGAATAAGCGGCGGATCACCGTGTCCGAGACGGTCTGCAGGTCGAATACGTCGCCGGCGACCAGCACGGCGTCGACCTTGCGCGCCGCCGCTTCCTCAGCGATCCGGCGCACGGTCTCGAAGCGCGCTTCCGCGAGATGCGCGGCTTCGTCCGGCTCGAACTGGCCGAATTGCGTGCCTATCTGCCAGTCCGCGGTGTGCAGAAACCTGATCACTGTGCCTCCATTCCGTTCAATTGCGTCGTCGCTCAATGTTCATTCGGCGCTCATGTTACCGCGCCTGCGGTCAAAAACTGTCCCAAGACGGCTCCACACGGCCGGAACAGCGGCGCTACACTCCCGTTTCTGGACCAGCATCCTGATCGCACCGCACCATTCCATTCGAATAAAACCTCGCTGCTCTGCTGCCGATGAACAAAGAAACCGAATTGAAGAAGGCCAAGCGCACCCCGCTACTGCTGCTGGCGGCCGCCGCCTGCGTTTTCCTTGTGACCGCCTTCATGCCGCGCGGCCTCTGGGTGGACGGCATCAAGGCGATAGCCGAGGCCGCCATGGTCGGCGCGCTAGCCGACTGGTTCGCCGTGGTCGCGCTGTTTCGCCGCGTGCCGATCCCGATCGTCTCCGCCCACACCGCGATCATTCCGAAGAACAAGCACAAGATCGCCGACAACCTCGCGGTGTTCGTGCAGGACAAGTTTCTGGACGTGCCGTCGCTGGTCGGACTGATCCAGAAACACGACCCGGCGCAAAGCATCACCGGCTGGCTGACGAAACCGGCCAATACCGCGCGGCTGGGCGACTACGTGGTCAAACTGACGGGCGGCATTCTCGAACTGACCGACGACGTGCGCATCCAGGTCTTCATCAAGGACGCCTTACGCGACGTGCTGGCCAAAGTCGATCTGTCGCAATCCATGGGCTCGATTCTCGACACGCTCACCAAGGACGGCCGTCATCAGGAACGGCTCGACGCCGGCATCGAACAGGTCGTGACGCTGCTGCGCGAACCGCAGGCGCGCGAGTTTATCGCTGAGCGCATCGTCGAATGGGTGAAGAGCGAATATCCGAAGATGGAGATGATCCTGCCCTCGGCGTGGCTCGGCGAAAAAGGCGCCGATGCGATCGCCAATGCGGTGAACCGGATGCTCGAACAGATCAGCGAGAACCCTGCTCATCAGTTGCGCCAGAAATTCGACGACGCGGCCCAGAAACTGATCGTCAAACTCAAGACCGATCCGGCATTCCTGCAGAAAGGCGAGGAATTGAAGCGTTATCTGGTGGAAGGCGAAGCGCTCAGCACGTATGTGAAGGACATGTGGGGCGAATTGCGCGCATGGCTCAAACGCGATCTGCAAAGCAGCGATTCGGCCCTGCACGCCCGGGTGATGGCGATGGGCCAGTGGGTAGGCCGCGAACTGGCGCATGACCCCGCGCTGCGCCAGTCGCTGAACGACCATCTGGAAGAAGCGGCGCGCGCCATGGCGCCGGATTTTGCCCAGTTCCTCACGCGCCACATCAGCGATACAGTGAAAAACTGGGACGCACGCGACATGTCACGGCAAATCGAGTTGAACATCGGTAAGGATTTGCAGTACATCCGCATCAACGGGACGATTGTGGGCGGCTTTATCGGCTTGCTACTGTATGCAAGCTCACAGCTGTTCGAGCTGTTGCGTTTGCACATGGGCTAGGGATACGGCCGCCGCACTACAAAGCGCCTACAATCCGGGCATATGAATTGCTCGGGCGCTTTAACCGACCGCCGCCGTTCCAGCCGCGCGAACCCTCAGTAAAAACGTCAGCGCCACAACATCGAGAAGTGTGTCCATGAAAATATCGTTACCGCCAACCGGGCGGCCGAACCGCGTATACCCACCGGGCACGCCCAGTCTGCATGGGTTGGCCTCGGTCATCACCGGCGTCGTGGTGGTCTGCGCGCTGTACTTCGCCCGCGAGGTGCTGATCCCGATCACGCTCTCCGTGCTGCTCAGCTTTCTGCTCGCGCCGCTGGTGCAGGCGCTGCGGCGCTTGCACATGGGCCAGTTGCCGTCGATCTTTATCGCGGTGCTGTTCGCCCTCGCCACCCTGCTGGCAGTCGGCGGGCTGATCGGAGCACAACTGGTGCAACTGGCGGGCGATCTGCCGCAGTATCAGGCGGCGATCGAGCAAAAGATCGAGACGGTGCAGGAGAAAACCGTCGGCCGGGCCGATTCGCTGATGAGCCGCGCCGCCGCCACACTGCAACGCGTCGCGCCGACCAAGCCGAGCCCGCCGCGCCTTACCGGACGTGCAGCGCGCAACGCACCCGCTGTGCCGACGCCCGTCGAAGTGCACGAGCCGTCGCCCACGCCGATGCAACTCGCTCAACGCGCGCTGTCACCCGCCATTGCGCCGATCGAGACCACCTTTATCGTGCTGGTCGTCACGATCTTCATCCTGCTGCAGCGCGAAGACCTGCGCGACCGTTTGATCAGTCTTTTCGGTTCGCGCGATCTGCACCGCACCACCACCGCGATCAACGACGCCGCCGGGAGGTTGAGCCGCTATTTTGTCGCGCAACTGGGCGTGAATCTCAGCGCGGGCGGGATCATTGCCATCGGGCTCGCGATCATCGGCGTGCCGGGTGCGCTGCTGTTCGGCGTGATTGCCGCGTTGCTGCGCTTCGTGCCGTATATCGGCATCTGGATCGCCGCAATTCTTGCTGTGTTTCTCGCGGCCGCTATCCAGCCGCAATGGACCATGGCGGTCTATACGCTGATCCTGTTTATCGTCGTCGATGTGGTAGCCGGGCAGATCGCCGAGCCGCTGCTGTACGGTCATCGCTCGGGGCTGTCGCCACTGGCGGTGGTCGTGGCGGCGATTTTCTGGAGCTGGTTGTGGGGGCCGATCGGCCTCGTGCTGTCCACGCCGCTCACGCTGTGCGTCGTCACGCTGGGACGCTACGCGGATCGTCTGAACTTTCTCACGGTGCTGCTGGGCGACCAGCCTGCTCTCACGCCTGCGCAGAACTTCTATCAGCGGCTTCTGGCGGACGATCCGCATGAAGCCATCGTGCAGGCCGAGCGCCTGCTGCGCGAGATGTCGCTGATCGATTACTACGACAATGTCGCGCTGGAAGGCCTCAAGCTCGCGCGCAACGATGCGATGCGCGGGGTGTTGATGCCTGAGCAACTGGCGCGAATCAACGACGCACTGGTCGATATCGTCGAAAACCTGGAAATTTCCGACGGCCTGCCGGATCGCCTGTCGCGCACGGAACCGGCTGACTCCGCTGGGGCAATCTCGGCATCGGCTACGGCCGACCTTTCGGATCGGCACGACAGCCACATTTCGGCCCATCCGGCGATGCGCCATGAAACCGACAGGACCTCGGTGCTGTGCGTACCGGGACGCGGCGCATTCGATGAGGTCACCGCCGCGATCGCCGTGCAATTGCTCGGCCGGCAGGGTCTCGCGCCGATGATGGCCACGCACTCGGGCTATCGCAGCGCGCATGCCGACGAACCGAGCTTCAAGGACGCGCCGATCATCTGCATCATCTCGCTCGACGCGCCGGAATCGCCGCCGTATTTGCGCAACATGCTGCGGCGCACGCGGGAATGGCGGCCAAGGGCGACCCTGGTTGTAGGCGTGGGCGGCGCACCGGAAAGCGGGCCGGAGACGGGGGCGACCGGCGCTTCACACGCGGCGCCGACGTTCCGCGCGATGATCGAGGAATGCACGGTGGGAGCGAGCGTCCAGCACTCGCGCCAGGCTTCGCATCTGGCCGGGGCGGATTAGGCAAGTCCGCGCGGTCTGCATTGCATTGCAAGAATCAGAAGGGCCGCAGGGGGCGTGAGCGCCCTGCGGCCTTTTCTATCGCCGGAACGCCGAGTCCTTGTACCCAAAATGAGGACAGCCACGCGCTACCCCTCCTCCATACTTCACCTATCGATTCGCACCGCCTCCAGAGAGCACTCAAGCCGCGGCGGGCAATCCATCGGCAACGAAGATCCAGGAGACACGCATGAGCCGCAGTTTCAAACCCTATCCGTTCACGCCGCGTCACTGTGCGGGCGAGGTGCCGCCGCTGGTCGACGGGCGCGACCCTGTGCGGCGCGCCGTAGCGATCGTCGGGGGCGGTCCGGTCGGCATGACGCTGGCGCTTGCGCTGGCTCGCCAAGGCGTACGCTCGGTACTGATCGAAGCTGACGACGGCGTCTGCACCGGCAGTCGCGCGATCTGCATTTCACGCCGCAGCCTGGAGATTTTCAAACGTCTCGGCGTGGTGCAGGGCTTCCTGCAAAAGGGCTTGCCGTGGACCGGTGGCCGCAGCTTCTACCGCGATGCCGAAGTGTTCCGCTTCGCCATGCATCAGGACGACGAGCAATCGCTGCCGCCGATGATCAACATCGCGCAATACCAGATCGAACAGTTGCTGCTCGACGAAGTGGAACAGCATGCCGATCTGATCGACATCCGCTGGCAAACCCGTGTGACCGGTATTGAACAACATACCGGCAACGGCGCCACTGGTGCAACGCTCGACCTCAGCACCGGCGATACCGCCTGGACAATGCACGCGGATTGGGTCGTCGCATGCGACGGCGGCCGCAGCACAATTCGCGAGGCGCTCGGCCTCAAGCTCACCGGCACTACGTACGAGGGACGCTACGTGATTGTCGATATCGAACTGGAAAGCGAGCGCGCCACCGAACGTCTCGCCTATTTCGATCCGCCCTCCAATCCCGGCTCCACCGTGCTGGTGCACAAGCAGCCCGACAACGTCTGGCGCATCGACTACCAGCTTCGCGACGATGAAGATCCCGAGGCCGCAATCAAGCCTGAGAACGTGATGCCGCGCGTGCAGAGCGTGCTGGACTCGATGGGCGAAACGGGCGAATGGTCGCCGATCTGGATTACGGTCTACAAGGCCAATGCATTGACGCTCGAACGCTACCGCCACGGCTCGGTGCTGTTCGCGGGCGATGCCGCGCATCTCGTGCCGATTTTCGGCGTGCGTGGCGCGAACTCCGGCATCGACGACGCCGACAATCTCGGCTGGAAACTCGGTTGCGTCGTCAACGGCATTGCGTCGGACCGCCTGCTCGACAGCTACAGCGACGAGCGCGTGTTTGCGGCGCGTGAAAACCTGAGCTACGGTATGAAAAGCACCGAATTCATGGCGCCGCCCTCGTTCGCGTTCGACCTCATGCGCCAGGCAGTTCTGGGACTTGCCGCGCATCATCCGGCGGTGCGGCCACTGATCAATCCGCGGCAAACGCATGCGATTGCATATGCCCAATCGCCGCTCAATTGGATCGCAGCGGCTGCATCCGGCGCGTTCGCCAAGGGTCCGGCGCCAGGCACTGTACTACCGGAGTGCCGACTTCAACGCACGTGCGACGGCGTACCGGTCGATATCCATCTCACCGATCTGCTTGGGCCATGCTTCACCACACTATGCTTCGGCGCGGACACGGCGCAAGACGAAGCGTGGCAGCAATTGCCCCATGCGCTCGCCGAACACGGCATCCCGTTCAAGGCGATCACGCTGGTCAAAGGCGATGCACCGCGCGCCAACGTCCCGCACGTAGTCGATCCGGCGGGACGCTTGCATGAGATGCTCGATGCCACGCCGGGCACCGTCTATCTGATCAGGCCGGACGGTCATATGCTCGCCCGCTGGCGCAACGGCAACGCGACGGATGTGCAAAGCGCCGTGACGGCCAGCCTGACGAATTGACGCAAGAGGAACCCACACCATGACCGATAGCGAACTCGACCTCGTCTACACGACGCTCTGCAAGACACTGACCGCTGAAGGCGAAGCGCAAGCGTCCTTATATCTGGCCCGTCTTGCGCTACTGTGCATGACGGAACTCGGCGATACGCAGCGAGCACTGTCGTTGATCGAAGCGGCGAAGCTGCCGGCTTCTTCGGCCGTGACTGCGTGATGCTGAAAGCCCTTTAAATAACGCGCGAAACATAAGACGAAAAAAACCGCCCCGTTGATCACATGGGGCGGCTTCTTTTCGGAGGTCGTCGCAACCTTCACTGCCGCGGATACAACCCCAACGTACTCGCGTGCAAGCGCGCGAGGCCGAGCAACGCGTCGGTGTAAGGTGTCGGCACGTCGGTAAGCTGCCCTAGTTCACGCACCGCAGCCACCAGCGCGTCGAGTTCGACCGCCTTGCCGGCTTGCACATCCTGCAGCATCGAGGTTTTCATCGCGCCGAGTTTGAGCGTGACCTCGTGGCGATCCGCCGGCGCCTGTTCGATCGGAATACCGAAGCGCGCGCCGATTTCCTTCGCTTCCAGCATGATGCTCGTGACGAAATTGCGCACCAGTTCGTCGCTGAGAATCCGGTCGGTGGTCGCACCGGTGATGGCGCTGATCGGATTCATCGTCATGTTGCCCCACAGCTTGTACCAGACGTCGCGCTGAATCTGCTCCGACATCGACGCATTGAAGCCCGCTGCGACCAGCGCGGCGGTGAGCGTTTTGACGCGCTCACTCGCTTGCCCCGACGCTTCGCCGACGATCAGCCCATTGCCCTGGTGATGCCTGATGACGCCCGGCGCCTCGATCAGACAACTGGCATGGACCACGCAGCCCACGGTCTGCGCGGTCGGAATCGCGGCGGCGATCGCACCGTCAGGATCGATCGACTTCAGCCGCTTGCCGGCAAAATCACGGCCGAGCCCGTCGCAGAACCACCATGGCACGCCGTTCATGGCTGTCAGCACAATCGTCTGCGGGCCGAGCAGCGGCGCAATATGCGCGGCCACCGACGCCATCGCGGGACCCTTGACCGCCACCACGACGAGGTCCTGCACGCCGAGATCCAGCGGCTGTTCACTTGCCGTCACCTTCACCGCATGGGTCACGCCGCCTTCGATCAGACGCAAGCCGTGCTGCTGCAACGCGCCGAGTGTCGCACCGCGCGCCACCACGCTCACGTCGTGGCCGGCCTGCGCGAGCTTCACCCCCATCCAGCCGCCGATCGCGCCGGCACCGTAAATACCTACTTTCATTGCTTCAATCCTTGCGTTAATCCCTGGGTCAATCTTTCGGCTCAATGTCCGCATTAATCCTTGTAGCTCGTGTCGATGCGATCCACGCGCCGCACCAGCGCATCGAATACATCCTGCCCCGCACCGTGACGCGGATCGAATTGCAAGGAGTCGCGCGAGCAACGGATCGCCACGTCCTCCGGCACCGGCCGCGCGCGGCCCATCGAAAACGTGGCCATCTGGATTTCGCACGCGCGGTTGAGCGTCCACAGAATAGCGAAAGTCTGCGGCAAGGTGTGGCCCCATGCCAGCAGGCCATGATTGCGCAGGATCACCGCTTGCCTGTTGCCGATATGTTCGAGCAGACGCGGCCCTTCCTCCGCATGCACCGTGATGCCCTCGAAGTCGTGATACGCAATGCGGTCATGCAACTGCGCGCTATAGAAGTTGGTTTGCTCCAGGCCGTTTTCGAGGCAGGCTACCGCGACGCCGGCCGTGGTGTGCGTGTGCATCACGCAGTGCGCATCAGCCAGGCCTTCGTGAATCGCCGCATGGACGACGAAACCTGCAGGGTTCACCGGATACGGCGAGTTGTCGAGCACGCGGCCTTGCGCGTCGATCTTCACGAGATTGCTCGCCGTCACTTCGCTGTAGTGCAGGCCGAACGGATTGATCAGGAAGTGGCGCTCGCCGCTGCTCACGCTCGACGGCACACGCAGCGTGATGTGGTTGTAGATCATCTCGGTCCAGCCGAGCATGTCGAAGATGCGATAGCACGCGGCCAGTTGCACGCGCGCCTGCCATTCGTCGGGGTGCATCGCGGCGGCCTTCGCTGGGCTCGCCGCTTGCATTTCAAGAGTCGTCATCAGGGTCTCCGTATTTATCGTTCGTTATCGTCAAGCCGTTGCGAATGGCAGCCGTTATGCGCCCGCCACTACCGACGCGATTGACGACGCCACATAGTCGGCGTTGCGCGCATTCAATCCGGCGACGCACATGCGTCCCGAACGCAGCACATACACAGCGTGTTCGCTGCGCAAACGCTCGACCTGGGCTTCGCTCAAACCCGTGTACGTGAACATGCCGCGCTGCGCAACGTAACGTGCGCGCATCACTTCATCGACACGGCCTGCGAGGCCTTCGTGAATCGTGCCGCGCATGGCGAGAATCCGTTCGCGCATGGTGGCGAGTTCCGCTTCCCACGAGGCACGCAAGGATGCGTCGGACAGCACGTTGGCGACGAGGCGCGCGCCATGCGTCGGCGGATTGCTGTAGTTGGCGCGCACCGTCGACATCAATTGACCGAGCACGCGAGCTGCTTCCTCCTTGCTCTTGCACACCACGCTCAACGCACCGCAGCGCTCGCCATACAGCGAGAAGTTCTTCGAAAACGAATTCGCGGCGATCAAGGGCACGCCCGCATCGGCGAGCAGGCGCACGCAGGCGGCGTCCTCTTCAAGACCTGCGCCGAAACCCTGATACGCCATGTCGACAAACGCAATCAGTTTGCGGCGCTGCAATACCGGCACCAATTCTGCCCATTGCGCCGGACTCAGATCGACGCCGGTCGGGTTGTGGCAGCACGCGTGCAGCAGCACGACGCTCTGTTCCGGCAAGCGGCTGATCGTGTCGAGCATGTCAGCGAAACGCAAGCCGCCGGTGTGTTCGTCGTAATACGGATACGTGTTGACCGTGAGGCCCGCGCCTTCGAATACCACACGATGGTTTTCCCAACTCGGATCGCTAATCCAGATCTGCGAGGCCGGGAAATAACGTTTCAGAAAATCCGCGCCGACTTTCAGCGCACCCGAACCACCGATGGTCTGCAAGGTCGCGATCCGACCCGCCGCACGCGCTTCGTTGTCCGCGCCGAACACCAGCGCCTGTGCTGCGTCGCGGTAAAGCGGCAGGCCCGCCATCGGTAGGTAGGAGCGCGGGCCGATCGAATCGAGCAGCGCGGTTTCGGCGCGCCGCACGGCGTCCATCACCGGCAGCTTGCCGGCGTCGTCGAAATAGATGCCGATGCTCAGGTTGACCTTGTTGGGTCGCGGATCGAGTTGAAAATCCTCGTTCAGGCTCAGGATCGGGTCGCCCGGATAGGCGGGAATGTGGTCGAACATGGCAATTCCTTGAGTGGAGCCCTGCATACGGCTTGATTGCGGCCTGCGTATACCCTGAGTGTGGACTGTTGCAGGCTGGTCGTAGCAGCTTGGGCGAGTCGGAAGTCTAAGCGGGTTTCCAGCTTCGCGTCGATCGGGACAAGTGTCGATCAATGGCACGCTATCTACAATCAATCGATTTTTCACCATTCGTAAGTTTTTCTTTAGAATCGCCTGATGCCACTCACACGCGTCACCATCCGTCAGTTCGAAGCGTTTCTCGCCATCGTCGATTTGCACAGCATCGGCGCGGCGGCGGAACGACTCGGGCTGACCTCGTCAGCGGTCAGCCAGTTACTGGCCGAACTGGAAACGGAACTGGGCTTTCGCCTCTTCGACCGTACGACTCGGCGCGTCAATCTGTCGAGCGCGGGGCAGGATTTCCTGTCGTCGGCCGAATCGGTGTTGCGCTATGTGCGCGCCGCCGCCCAGTCCGCCGACGACATCCGCAATCGCGCGGCCGGGATCGTGCGAGTCGGCGCGCCGCTGGTGCTCGCGGCGACCGCGTTGCCAGTAGCCATCGCCGAATATGCGCGCGACAAACCGAAGGTGGTTGTGCGCATTTGCGACACCGTGGTCGAACAGTTGGTGGAGCGAGTGGAAAGCGGCGACGTGGATCTCGCGATCGGCCCGGATCGTCAGAGCGGCACGCGGGTGCGTTGCGATCCGGCCTTCGCGAGCCCATGGGTGATGTGGTGCGCGCCGACGCATCCGTTGAGCACGCGGCGCCGGGTGCAGTGGCAGCACCTGCGCGGCGTGCCCATTGTTGCCACCGGCCGCGACCACGAGCGTGCGGTCGAACAGATGCTGGCTAATCTGCCGGCGGAGGCGCGCATCATTCCGGTGGATGTGGTGGACAACGTTACGACAGCGTTCGGGCTGGCGTCACAGGGGCTTGCCGTGACACTCGCGCCCGCCTATGTCGCGCCGCTTGCGCGAACCTTTGGCCTCGTGATGAAGCGGATCGTGGATCCTGAAACGATCCGTGAAGTGTGTGTGTATCGTTCGACCGAACGTGCACTGTCACCGCCCGCAGATGGTTTCGCGGAATTCATCATGCCTTGGTTGAAGCGCTGGGATCGCGAGACGCAGGTGGATGCGCGGGCAAAGCGCGGATGATCTTTGGTGCGAGTTCCACGGCACCTCGGCAGTTCTTCTTCGGCCGTCTCGCGATTAATCTACGGCTGCAATTTAAGCGCGCCGGCTCAAGACCGCTCAGGCTGCAAACATAGCGCAAACAACTGGCGCTGGCTGAAAATCCCCAACCGCGCGTAAGCACGCTTCTGATACGTAATCACGCTGGTGGCCTTGACGCCCATTTGCTCGGCGATCTCGGCCGCGCTTGCGCCTTCGAGCGTGCCGCGCAGCACGTCGATCTCGCGCGGCGTCAGCGCCGGGCAGGCACGTCTCACGCGTGCCAGCATCGCGGCTGCCGCGCCTTGCTGATGCTGCCCATTGAGCGCGTAATGGCTCTTTGCAGCGTGCGCGAACAGATGCGCCAAGCTTTCCACATGTTCCAGTTCGCCTGGCTGAAACATGCCGTACGCGCTGTCACGATACAGATTGATCGACAGCCAGACACTTTCCATGGGTTGCAAAAGCAGCGACAAGCGGTCGGACACGTTGGGCTGCGCGTAGCAGGCCACGCGGTAGGCTTCGTTTTCGATTTCTTCGCTTTGCTGCTGATGCAGCACTAACGCCTCGCGCGCCTGGTTCGCTTGCGAGCCGCCGACGATGGCGCGGTTTCCGTCGAGCGCATAGAAGTGCGTGGCGTAGCGATCGGCGACATCGCGCAGGAACCGGCCGCCGCGATGGTCGGCGGCGGAGACGGTGCGCGGTCTCGCGTCGAATTCGTAGGCGAAGATGGTGCACTGCGAAACGGGAAGCGCGTCGCCAACCGTTTTCAGAATGCTTGCAGCAAGCGCGTCCGGGTCGTCATGTGAGATCGACATGACGAGGTCGGTAACACGCGAGGTGTTGATGTGCCCGCTGCGGGCCGGTGTGGATATGCGCCAGGAACGCATGATGATGGCAAGGTCACGCTACGTGGAGTTTGGTCTGGCAAGCGTAGCACAATGAAGCATTGCATCTGATGCTGCGCTGCCTTCACGGCGAAATCCGCTCACGCCGCCGAGTCCTCCCAAACCCTTCGGCCGGCGATAAAACTACAACGCTCCCAACTTGACAGCAAGGAAATCGACCTTGCCTGCCTCGACCCATTCCCGAATCTGCCAGAGGGCCACGATCCTGCGTGCGGCAGTTCGCGCGGGTCAGGAAGTCTCAGGAGCGAGTCCGGTTATTCAGCACGCAAAAAAACTGGCCGGTTCGCCCCGGCCAGTTCTGCTTGATCAATCCGATTGCTTGACCCTTGCCCCTTGCTGCGGCTACGCCGGCACCGTCTCCGCCTGTGCGGCACGCGACCACACGCGATGCTGTTCGGCCACCTTGATGAAGGTCTTCAGCACCTCGGCAGCCTGCTTGTCGTCGCCGGTTGCCACACCATCGGCATTGGCTGGCAAGTGAGCTGCAGTCAACACGTCGCGCCCCGCGCCGATGGCCGCAATCGCCTTCAGGTGCTTGAACGCTTCGAGCACGAAATGCCGTGCGTCGCCCGATTGCGCCAGCTTCTTCGCGCCCGCCTCACCACCCACCACGATCACCGCATCGAACATGATCGACGGCAAGCCGGCAATCGTTGCGTCCGGCGCCATACCGTCGATGGCAGCAAGGGTCGGTGCGATCAACATCGGCGCTGCACCCTCGGCCTGCAGCACCTGTTGCAGCTTTTTGATCGCGGCACCATCGGAACCCGGCGCAGCCAGCAAAGCAATCTTGCAGGTCTTGATCCCGGGCTTCACGCGATTGAGCAGACTCAGAGCGGGCGACACTTTAGTCCCCTTGAGCTTCGCCGTGCCCTTCTTCGGCGCCGGCAAACCGAGACCTTCGGCCACCTTCGCGGCAAGCCCCGCATCGAAATTAGCCAGGATCTCATTGACCACGCGCGCGCGAATCTCCGGCTTGGTGACCTTGCCGAGTTCGAACTGGTAAGCCGCGGCGATATGGTCTTTCTCAGGCGCAGACATGCTGTTGTAGAACATCGCGGCCTGCGAGAAATGATCGGCGAACGACTCGCTACGCACACGAATCTTGTTGCCTTCCACGCGCTCCGGATAGCTTTCGAAGCCACCATCCGCCGGCGCCGGATCGGTTTCCTTCGGCCAACCGCCACTCACCGAATTCGGCTCGTACGAGGCCTGCCCGACGTTGATCGTCTGGCGGTGCATCGCATCGCGCTGATTATTATGGAACGGACATACCGGCCGGTTAATCGGAATCTCGTGGAAATTCGGCCCGCCGAGGCGGCTGATCTGCGTGTCGGTGTACGAGAACAAACGACCTTGCAACAGCGGATCGTTCGAGAAGTCGAGACCCGGCACGATGTGGCCCGGATGAAACGCAACCTGCTCGGTTTCGGCGAAGAAATTGTCCGGATTGCGATTGAGCGTCATCTTGCCGATGATCTTCACCGGCACCAGTTCTTCCGGAATCAGCTTGGTCGGATCGAGCAGGTCAAAGTCGAACTTGTGCTCATCCTTTTCCTCGACGATCTGCACGCCGAGCTCGAACTCGGGGAAGTCGCCTCGTTCAATCGATTCCCACAAGTCGCGCCTGTGGAAATCCGGATCCTTGCCGGCGAGCTTCTGCGCTTCGTCCCACAGCAGCGAATACGAGCCCAGCACCGGGCGCCAGTGGAATTTGACGAAACGCCCCTTGCCTTGCGCATTCACGAAGCGGAACGTGTGAATGCCGAAGCCTTCCATGGTGCGAAGGCTGCGCGGAATCGCGCGGTCCGACATGGTCCACAGCACCATATGCGCGGATTCAGGCACGAGCGATACGAAGTCCCAGAACGTATCGTGCGCGGAGCCGCCGGTCGGCATTTCATTCGGCGCTTCAGGTTTTACCGCATGCACGAAGTCCGGAAACTTGATGGCGTCCTGAATGAAGAAGACCGGCATGTTGTTGCCGACCAGATCGTAATTACCTTCCTGTGTGTAGAACTTCACCGCGAAGCCGCGCACGTCGCGCACGGTATCGGCCGAACCGCGCGGGCCCTGCACCGTCGAGAAACGGACATAGACCGGCGTCTGCTCGTTCGGGTTCTGCAGGAATGCAGCTTTGGTGTACTCGCTCATCGACTCGTACACCCGGAACACACCATGGGCTGCCGAGCCTCGCGCATGAACGATGCGCTCGGGGATACGTTCGTGGTCGAAGTGCGTGATCTTCTCACGCATGATGAAATCTTCAAGCAGCGAGGGGCCGCGCGGACCGGCGCGCAAGGTGTTCTGATTGTCGGCGATCTTCACGCCCTGATTGGTTCGCAGCGCCTCACCTTCGGGACTGACTCGAAACGGTTCGAGATCCTTCGACTTCGGATCGTTGGCGTGTCCGGGTTTCGCTGCGGGCTTCCGTGTATTCGTTTTTCCTGCCATGAGATCTGCTCCTTGCGTTCGGGCGCGCCGGGGAATGTCCGGTTTAACGCACCCGAAGAAGGCAGCAAGCGATGTACCCGCGAGCGCTCGATTGCGGACTGGATTTGCTGCGAATCAGGCTGATGACTGATGGACTAAAAAAAGCGGCGCGCCTGAATCGCGCGCCGGCGTCCGTTCTGTCAAATGGAGAACCGCTGCATCAGAAGCGATAGTTGATGGAAATGTCGGCCACGCCCGTGGCCCTGGTGTGTGTAATCGGACTATTGCCCGCACTGCCGACCAGTTGTTCGAATGCGCCGTCGGCAGTGGCGAACCAGTGCTTGTCGAACAGCCACACCACGCTAATGCCGAAACCCACCGATTTGAAACCGGCACTCGCGTGATACTGCGAGTATTGCGAGTGCGCCGCCTGGTTCTGATTCACACCGTACCAACTGTTCATGTAGGTGGAGTCCGCGAGCGTCACGTTCGGCCCGGCGAACCAGAAGAATTTTTTGGTGCTGCCCGGCATCGGCATATAGGCGCCCAGATCGCCGATCCAGCCGTTCGAGCCGCCGAAATAGCGTCGCACGTCGGCGCGCAGCACGAGCGGGAAATCTTTCGACACGACGTATTCGCCGGAGAGTTTGACGCCCGGCGCCGGATTGATGTTGCCGAGGCCGTTCAACTCCTGCGGATCGTCGTGCGCACGACGTCCGAGATCGTAGACGGCCGCGAGACTCGCGCGCCAGTTTTGCCCCTGCGCGAAGTTAACCCCGAGGCCTTCGCCGCTCGAAAAGAAGAACAGATCCTTGTAGCGCACGTCGATGCTCGGACCGGCCATCACGTGATACCGGTCAGAGCCCTCGTAACGCGGCTGGAACGATGTCGCCGCGCCGACGCGTAGCTGCCAGTCCGGAATGTCGGGCTGCCACATCTTCTGCAGCGGAATGCCCACGGAGTACTGCCATTCGCCCAATGGCGAGGGGGTTTGGGCGAAGGCCGAACCCGGCAGAATGCCAATACCGCCGAGGGTCACGGCGACCAGCGATGTTGCCGCGATGCTTGTTTGTTTGTTGCGGATCTTGCCGATCCGCTTTCTACGGCTGATCAACACCAGAAGCCTCCGTTTCTCGCGTATCGCGAAGAGGTTTATGTTCTCGCCCGAAGTCCACAACGGATTGGACACCATCCGGGCAACCGCCGCATTGCTACGCACGGCATGTAATTTTTTCAGCAAACGACACACATTGCCCAACAAAACGCACCATTCGGTCCTGATACCGCCCCGTCAATGGGGCAATTGTATGAACAGATGCGTGCGAAAGATTTGCCGACGCACGCTGCTGTGCAAAATGCGGGCCTGGTCGCTGGGGAGCCAACTCTGATCGGAGAAACGGAAGGACAGACCGACGGACGCTGGCAAGCATGCCGTGGCGATGATGACAGGCAGAATACAACCACAAAAAAAGGGTGGCCGGCGCCGCGCGATGCGGCGCCGGCAAGTTCAGCGAGGGAAGATAGCCGCCGGCGTGGCGCTCGCCCTGTTACTGCGCCGCTTCGACCAGCACCGCCTTGTCGCGATAGAGATTCGGAAACAGACGCTTCAGGTTGGCGACCTTCGGCATGTCGTTGATAGCGATATACGCCGAGTTTGGATGCAAGGTCAGGTAGTTCTGATGGTAGGACTCAGCCGGATAGAAGCCTTTGAACGGTTCCGTTTTCGTGACGATCGGCGCCGGAAAGGCATGCGCCTTCTCGAGTTGCGCGATATAGCTTTGCGCGACGTGCCGCTGCGTGTCATTCAATGGGAACACGGCCGAGCGGTATTGCGTGCCGCTGTCCGGCCCCTGGCGATTCAACTCGGTCGGGTCCTGAATCACCGAGAAGTAGACCTGCAGTAACTGCCCGTAGGTGACCTTGGTGGGGTCGAACGTGACCTGCACGGATTCCGCGTGGCCGGTTTCGCCGCCACTGACGGTCTCGTACTGTGCGGTATCGCGCTGACCGCCCGAATAGCCCGATACCGCCTTTGTGACGCCTCGCACGTGCTGGAACACGCCCTGCACGCCCCAGAAACAGCCGCCCGCGAACACGGCGGTCTCTTCGTGTGCGGTCGTGGCGGAGATTGGTTCGTCGACCGCGGGCGGCGCAATGACAACCCCGGCTTCCGACGAGAATGCCATGCGCTGCGCCAGCAGCAGCGCAAGCGCGCCAAGTCCGACCGAAAGCGCTATAGCCGCCCCGCGCGAGCGGGCCGGTTTGTCGGTGATGCGTTTTTCGATGTTCATGATGTCCGTCCTGATTCGATCAACTCGTGCCGTGCGCGGCAGGCGTAAAAGTCAACGCGAGGCCGTTCATGCAATAGCGCAGGCCGGTTGGTTTGGGGCCGTCGTCGAATACGTGACCCAGATGACCGCCGCAGCGCCGACACAGTACTTCGTCGCGCGTCATGCCGAACGATTTGTCGGTATGCGTGATGACCGCGTGATCCATCGGCTGCCAGAAACTCGGCCAGCCGGTGCCGCTATCGAACTTTGTTTTCGACGAAAATAGCGGCAGCGCGCAACCGGCGCACGCGAATGTGCCGACGCGGTGCTCGTCGTTCAGCGGGCTGCTGAATGGGCGCTCCGTGCCCGCTTCGCGCAACACGCGGAATTGCGCGTCCGTGAGCAGCTTGTGCCATTCGGCGTCGCTGTGCGCAACCTCGTAGGCCGACGCTGTGCCCAAGTCCGCCGCGCCTGCCGTGCGCCATGCCGCGGTGCCGCCGGCGAGCGACGCCGCGCCGATTAACCTGAAGAATGTCCGTCTGTTGCAAGCCATGATGATCGCCCCGGAAAGTCCGTACCGCCCACCCGCTCAGGCGCTAAGCGCGCCGCCCGCGAGTGGTCCCGACACTTAGTCGTCCAGCAAGGGGATTTATGACAGCATGCGCGTCTTTTAACTTGGCGGCAGCGACTACAGCGGAAATTTGGTGGTCGACAGGATTTCCTTGAGTACCATAAACGAGCGGATTTGCCGGACGCCCGGCAAATAGAGCAACTGTTCCGCGTGCAGACGGTTGAAGCTGTCGCTATCGCGCGTACGGATCGTCATGAAATAGTCGAACTCGCCGGTCACGACATGGCATTCCATGCACCCGGCCACCTTCTGCGCTGCTTTTTCGAATTCGGCAAACGACTCCGGCGTAGACCGATCCAGCACCACGCCGATGATGACCAGCATGCCCGCCCCGGCCGCCTTCGGGTCAATCAGCGCAACGACGCCGCGAATCAGCCCCGACTCCTTCAGCCGCTCGACGCGCCGCAGACACGCGGGCGCGCTGAGTTTGACCTTGGCCGCGAGCGCGACGTTCGAGATCGACGCATCGGTTTGCAGTTGACGCAGGATCGCCCGGTCGATGCGATCGAGCGCGTGAAGCGGATCGGCTTCCGCAGATGAGGCGGCGGCAGCTGCGGCTGCAGTCATAGGTGCCCTGCGAACTTTTGTTGCGTTCATTGATTCCTGTCCGGCTGTTTATTAGGTCATTTTTGAACGGATGGTTTTAAAAGTATGCGGAACAGAATTTATTTGCAAGCTCATTTCTAGCGCTTTTCCCTACCATTTGTTGTAACGCGACTGCTTGCTGCTCGCGTCAAACCTACAAATTCGGAGCTGCCATGAACCTGCAACGTTTCCCTCGCTACCCGCTGACTTTCGGGCCCACGCCGATCCAACCGCTGAAGCGTTTGAGCGACCACCTGGGCGGCAAGGTGCACCTCTATGCGAAGCGCGAGGACTGCAACAGCGGCTTTGCCTTCGGCGGCAACAAGACACGCAAGCTGGAGTATCTGATTCCCGAGGCGTTGGCGCAGGGTTGCGACACGCTGGTGTCGATTGGCGGCATCCAGTCGAACCAAACCCGCCAGGTGGCGGCGGTTGCGGCGCATCTGGGAATGAAGTGCGTGCTGGTACAGGAGAACTGGGTCAACTATTCGGACGCCGTATACGACCGGGTCGGCAACATCCAGATGTCGCGCATTCTGGGCGCGGACGTCCGCCTGGTTGCAGACGGCTTCGACATTGGCTTTCGCAAGAGCTGGGAAGATGCACTGGAGAGCGTGCGCGCCGCCGGCGGCAAGCCCTACCCGATCCCGGCCGGTTGTTCCGACCATCCGCTGGGCGGCCTCGGCTTCGTCGGCTTTGCCGAAGAAGTCCGTCAACAGGAAGCCGAACTGGGCTTCAAATTCGACTACATCGTGGTGTGCTCCGTGACCGGCAGCACCCAGGCCGGCATGGTAGTGGGCTTCGCCGCCGACGGCCGCGCGGACCGAGTGATCGGCATCGACGCATCCGCAAAACCGGCGCAAACGCGTGAGCAGATCACCCGAATCGCCAGGCAGACCGCCGAAAAAGTCGGCCTGGAGCGCGACATCACGAGCAAGGACGTGGTTCTGGACGAACGCTACGCCGGCCCCGAATACGGCTTGCCGAACGAAGGCACGCTGGAAGCAATTCGCTTATGCGCGCGCCTCGAGGGCGTGCTGACTGACCCCGTGTACGAGGGCAAATCGATGCACGGCATGATCGACATGGTCCGAAACGGCGAATTCCCGGAAGGCTCACGCGTGCTGTACGCGCACTTGGGCGGCGTGCCGGCACTGAACGGCTACAGCTTCATTTTCCGGAACGGCTAGGCGGCGGTAGGCTTGGGAGTGGCGGGCGGTGATTAGTCTGCCGTGACAAGGTCCGCCGCTGCTCCGCGAAGTGTCGCTGATCAGCGGCGAAGCCGGGGACTGAAACGCAGCGATCGGTTTCACGAACGGCTCTTCGGCGCGCGCAGCGCCGCCGGAAGTATGACGCCCTTGTCACAAGCTTATGCAGGGGCACGAACCCAGATTCCAGATGCACCACTACCCTGAGCAAGCTGCGGGACCCGCTTAGCAGGGGCTTCTAGCCGCTTTCTTTGCTTATCTTTCTTTGCGGCGGCAAAGAAAGTAAGTGCCGCCCCGCACAGGGGCAACGCTAATAGACCACTAACAAAACAAGGAAAGGCACGAAAGCCAGAACAAGGAAAGGCCAAAGCCCCAGGCACACAGACAAACAAGCGCCGCGCCGGCAAAAAACATCAACCCATCAACCTCTTCCTCAAACTCTCCCGCAAAAACTCAACAAAAACCCGAATACTGACAGAGCTCTGCCGATGCTGCGGATAGACAGCATAAACAGTAGTCGCCGAAGGCAAGAACTCCTCGAGAACAGTCACAAGCAACCCACTCCCCACCGCCTCAGCAACAATAAAATCAGGAAGCCGAACAATCCCCAACCCAGCCACAGCCGCATCGCGAACCAACTCCCCATTATTAGCCCGAAGCGGCCCACTAACCTCGACTCCCTTAGAAACCCCATCAACAACAAAATCCCAACTCACAACCCCACCATGCCCATACAACAGACATGAGTGCCGCGCAAGATCAGCAGGCACAACCGGCGCCCCCCGCCTCCGCACATACCCAGGACTACAACACACCACCATCCTGACATCCACAAGCTTCTGCGCAATCAGAGTGGAATCCGGCAACGCGCCAATCCGAATCGCCATATCGAACCCCTCGCCGACCACATCGACAGTACGATCGCTCAACTCCATATCGAAGCGCACATCTGCATGCTCGCGCAGAAAGCTCGCCACCAATGGCGACAGATGCATCATCCCAAACGACATCGGCGCACTAACCCGCAAGAGCCCGCGCGGCCCGGCGCGCCGCAACGACATCGCCTGCTCGGCGTCTTCCACCTCACCCAGAATGCGCCGCGCACGCTCATAAAACTCTTGCCCGAGTTCGGTCACAGCCAACTTGCGCGTATTGCGGATCAGCAGTTGCACGCCGAGCGCCTCTTCCAGCGCCATAACGCGCCGGCTGACGAACTGCTTCGACAGCGCCAGCCGTTTTGCTGCGGCGGTGAAGTTATGGGCGTCGACCGTGGCGACAAAGATCCGCATATCATCGAGTTGCATCGTATTGTCTACCTTACGGAGACAGTGTTTCCTATATGCATCCGATTATAACCATCCTGATTGACCTACACTGTCATTCATGGATCGCGGCCAAACATCCGGCCGGATCGCACAACCGGAAACAAGGAGAAATACGATGCTCGAAATCAGACACGCCAATCAACGCGGCCGCGCGGAGCACGGCTGGCTTAGCTCGCGTCATACGTTTTCCTTCGCGAACTATCACGATCCGAAGCAGAACGGCTTTTCCGACCTGCTCGTGATCAACGACGACCGTGTCGCGCCAGCGCAAGGATTCGGCAAGCATCCGCACCGTGACATGGAAATTTTCTCGTACGTGCTGGAAGGTGCGCTGGAACATAAGGACACGATGGGCACCGGCTCGGTGATCGTGCCTGGCGACATCCAGTTGATGAGCGCGGGAACCGGCGTCGCGCATAGCGAATACAACCATTCGAAGACCGACCCGGTGCACTTCATGCAGATCTGGATTGCGCCGGCGCAGAAAGGCACCACGCCGCGCTATCAGCAACGGCGCTTTGGCGCAGACGAGAAGCGCGGTGCGCTGCGCCTCGTGATGTCACCGGACGGTGCGAACGACTCGCTGGTGCTGCAACAGGACGCGCGGGTCTATGCCGGTCTTTTCGACGGTGACGAAACTGCGCGCCTCGAACTGGCCAGTAATCGCTATGCTTATATTCACGTGGCGCGCGGCAGTGTCACGGTAAACGGCGTCGAGCTTGGCGAAGGCGACGGCGCGCGGGTCCGCGGCGAAGAAGCCCTGACCTTCACGCAAGGTCACGACGCGGAGGTGTTGGTGTTCGATCTGCGTAATATTGAAGTATCGGAGTTGTGGGCTTAAGCGGCTCAATCCTGTCGTTAGATCTGGCCGGCTCAAGCGTGGCTCGCCGCGAAGTTTGCGGCGAACCGCACCGTCCCTTACCTACAGAGAAAAATCATGCGCTATACGCTATTTGAAAACCAGAAAGACACGGTCCTTCTCGTCGCCCGCATCCTGTTGATGGTGCTGTTCGTGATGTTCGGCTGGTCGAAGCTGACCGGTTTTTCCGGCACCGTCGCTTATATGACGTCGACCGGCGCGCCTGCGCCTGAGTTGTCGGCGGCCATCGCCGTCGTGATGGAACTAGTGGTGGGCATCGCGCTGCTGGTGGGCTTCTATACGCGGCCGCTTGCGCTGCTGTTGGCGCTCTATACGCTCGGCACCGCGATCATCGGCCACCACTACTGGAACATGACGGGCGCGGTGCAATACGACAACATGATCCACTTCTACAAGAACATCAGCATCATGGGTGGACTGCTGTTGTTGTGTGTGACCGGCGCCGGCAAGTACTCGATCGACCGGCGTTAAAGCCACGCTGCCGCAGTTCGATAAACTCGATAAAAAAAGCCGCCCGACACTGCCCGGGCGGCTTTTTCTTTGCATGAAGCAATCCACGTTAACCGGCAAACTGCGCCAGCACGCGCTCACGAATGGCCGGCCGGATATTCGACTGCGCCATGTTGCCTTGATAATGCGCGACCACACGCGGGTTCATCACGCGGAACCACAGTGGCGGCACGTACGCGAGCATGATCATCGTCGCGTAACCGGAAGGCAATTGCGGTGCGCCATCGAAATGACGCAGCGCCTGGTACGAGCGCGTCGGATTCGCATGATGATCGGCATGACGCTGCAGCTGATAGAGAAACAGATTCGTCACGATGCGATTACTGTTCCATGAGTGCTGCGGCTGGCAGCGCTCGTAACGGCCGCTCGCGAGTTGCTTGCGGCCGAGCCCGTAGTGCTCCAGATAGTTGACGACTTCGAGCAGCGAAGCCCCGTACGCTGCCTGAATCAGCAGAAACGGAATCACCGTTTTGCCGAACAGCGCGATCATCGCACCCCATAGCACTACCGTCATGGCCCACGAGTGCAGGACTTCATTGCGCCATGTCCAGGGCGATTTGCCGAGGCGTTCGAGCCGATGCTTCTCGAGACGCCACGCCGACGCGATGCTGCCGAATACCGTGCGCGGCAGAAACCGCCAGAATGATTCGCCATAGCGCGCGCTCGCCGGATCGGGCGGCGTAGCGACGCGCACGTGGTGTCCACGATTATGTTCAACGAAGAAATGGCCATAGGCGACCGGCGCCAGCGTGATCTTGGCGAGCCATCGTTCGAAACCATCCGTCTTGTGACCGAGCTCGTGCGCGGTATTGATCGATACGCCAGTCGCCGCGCCCAGTGAGAGCGCAAAGCCCAGATAGTCGTACCACGTCAGAGCGTGCGTGCCGACGATCCACAGCGCGCCGAAGAACGACACGTATTCGATGAAGGTGGCCAGATAGACCACGCGACGGTAATAGCGCTCCCGTTCGAGCGTGGAAACGACTTCCTCGGGCGGATTGCTCGGATCGTCACCGATCAGATAGTCGAGCACCGGGATTATGCCGAACACGAAAATCGGCCCGAACCACCAGAAAATATGCCAGCCAGTCTGCAACGCCAGATTGGCCGCATGCAGCGGCAAGGTGATGGTGAGTGCGCCCAGCAGCCACAGATAGCGCTTGCTGTCGACCCACCGAGCGGGGGCCGCCTGCGATGTTGCCATTGTCTCCCTCCTTGTTTTATGTCGCCTGGCATCGGCAAGCTGCGCGCTTGCGAGCCAGTACGCATGTCGGCGGGACCGTGCCCGACTCCCAGATTTATATGGCCTGACGGGTGGGATAGCCAAGGAATTAGCCTAGGTGGGAGGCTCCAAACGAAGGGGCTGTTGATGGGGCGTTCGGGGTGGGCGTTGAGCGGGTGAATGAAACGGGTGTTTCGGTGCGGCAAACGCTGCCTGCGAGTTGCAGCCCAGCGTGGGCCTCCACCTGCTGCAGTGCGTCGCGCCCTCGGCCGCTTGACCGCGGCTGGTCAAATTCATATAATCAAACCTCAAAACTACGTACGAGCGGGTGTGAAAAACGTAGCGCCGCCCGGGTCACCGGGTTCCACCTGGAGTGGAAATTTCACCGCAAGGTGAATAGAGAGTCCCGCATGCGACGGCTGCCGAAAGGCAGCCGCTGGTTTTTGTGGCTTGCCATCGCGGCTAGGGGCGTATCTTGCGCCCCTCATACGTTGCCCGCAGCAGGGTTCTGAACGCAACCTTTTTCGCTTGCCGCTGACGCTTCGTCAGTTCTTTCTCAAGAAGATAGGCAGACTGAACTCGTAGAATCAGACGCTGCTTTCTTGCCCTATCCTTCTCCACTTCAAAGAACACGGCGTATAGCGACGATGTGCCATCGGCATTCGTTTGCTGCAGCGTCATGAAGTTCGGCTGCTTTTCGTCGGCGACGACAATTGGGCGCTCACCCATCGTCACAACCAAATCCCGCAGCAGGTTCTTCGACAACTCATAGCGGACCGGATCAAGAACTCGCTGCTCACGACCGTCTTTATAGATCTCGACGCTCGGAATTTCAGCGCGCACTCGTCCATCCCGAGCAAAGCTGCGGGAAAAGCAATGACACGAGAACATCACGAGCACGGTTATCGCGCAACCCAGACCAAGGTCGCATTTAAAGGCAAAAGAATCGAGGTGACTCAGGTCCCACGTCGTCCCAAGGTGAACAACGGGTTGAAAGCAGTGAGTGGCATATTCGGGCGATTCAAACACTTGTACTTCAAACTTCGGCATAGATAATCGACGGCTTTGGATCGGTCAATATTCTACGTCTGTCGAAGTCGTTCGTTTTCCGAAATAACACTGTCAAATGGCATAGGAATCTGAGCTTTTTTCAAAGCACACTCAAGAGCTCTGAGAAAAGCGATTCCTCAGCAGGGCGGTGGTCAGATTGTCCTGACAGACTGCCGTCCCATCCTTCGCTCAGCCAAAAACAAATCCCGCTCAAAAGCGGTCCTGATCTCACCGCAAACAAAAACGGCGGCCCGCAGGCCGCCGTCCATTACTCAAACAACACCATCAAGCTGTCGCTTCAGTTTCCACTTCGCTCACCACTTCGTCCACATCGCTGCTGCGGATCAGGTGATCGAACGCGGAGAGCGATGCCTTCGCACCCTCGCCCACAGCAATCACGATCTGCTTGAACGGAACGGTGGTTACGTCGCCGGCGGCGAACACGCCCGGCACCGAAGTCGCGCCACGTGCATCGACGACGATCTCGCCGTGCTTCGACAATTCGACCGTGCCCTTCAGCCATTCGGTATTCGGCACGAGACCGATCTGCACGAAGACGCCTTCGAGTTCGATGCTCTTCGTTTCGCCCGAACGCAGGTCCTTGTAGACCAGACCGTTGACCTTCTTGCCGTCGCCGGTGATTTCCGTGGTCTGTGCCTGCGTGACGATCGTCACGTTGGCGAGGCTGCGCAGCTTGCGTTGCAGCACTTCGTCGGCACGCAATTGCGCGCCAAACTCGAACAACGTTACTTCACGCACGATACCCGCGAGATCGATCGCCGCTTCGACGCCCGAATTACCACCGCCGATCACCGCAACGCGCTTGCCCTTGAACAGCGGACCATCGCAGTGCGGGCAGTAAGCCACGCCATGGTTACGGTACTCGCGCTCGCCTGGCACGTTGATTTCGCGCCAACGGGCACCTGTTGCCAGAATGATCGTCTTCGCCTTCAACACCGCGCCGTTCGCCAGACGCACCTCGTTGATGCGGCCCGGGATCAGCGCTTCAGCGCGCTGCACGTCCATGATGTCGACTTCGTAGCTCTTCACGTGCTGTTCGAGCGCCGTAGCGAACTTCGGTCCTTCGGTTTCCGTTACGGAGACGAAGTTCTCGATCGCCAGCGTATCGAGCACCTGACCGCCGAAGCGTTCCGCCACGACACCCGTCGCAATACCCTTGCGCGCCGAGTAAATCGCCGCAGCCGCACCCGCCGGGCCACCGCCGACGATCAGCGTATCGAACACTGGCTTCTTTTCCAGTTCCTTCGCCGCACGCGCACCGGCATTGGTGTCGAGCTTCGCGAGGATTTCCTTCACACCGCTGCGGCCCTGGCCGAACACTTCGCCGTTCATGAACATGGTCGGTACCGCCATGATCTGGCGCGCTTCGACTTCGTTCTGGAACAATGCGCCGTCGATCGCCACGTGGCGGATGCGCGGGTTGATCAGCGCCATCACGTTCAGTGCCTGGACGACTTCCGGGCAGTTCTGGCATGACAGCGAAAAATACGTTTCGAATTGATAGTCGCCGTCGAGACTGCGGATCTGTTCGATCACCGCGTCTTCGAGTTTGACCGGATGGCCGCCGACCTGCAAAAGTGCGAGGACGAGCGACGTGAATTCATGCCCCATCGGAATGCCAGCGAAACGGATACCGGTTTCCTTGCCCGGCTCGCCGATCGAAAACGACGGCTTGCGTTCGCTGTCGCCGCGACGTTCGACCACGGTGACGCGCTCCGACAACGTCGCGATATCGCTCAGCAATGCCAGCAGCTCTTGCGATTTCGCGCTGTCGTCGAGCGAGGCGACGATCTCGATAGGCCTGCTAACCTTTTCGAGGTAGGATTTCAACTGAGTCTTGAGATTGGCGTCCAGCATGGCTATTCGATTCCGTGACGAGGGGTGTTGGATCCCGGGCGCGGCACGCATCCGGGTAGGAGGCGTGCAGTCCGGGGACGTGCGAACCGCTGTATCAAGCGGTCCGCACGGCGATGCGCCGTGAAGCGCGTACTGCGAAAGGCTTTTAAACCTTAGATCTTGCCGATCAGGTCGAGCGACGGCGTCAGCGTTTCTGCGCCCGGCGTCCACTTGGCGGGGCAAACTTCACCCGGGTGAGCCGCGATGTATTGCGCAGCTTGCACCTTGCGCAGCAGTTCGCCAGCGTCACGGCCAATGCCGTTGTCGTGAATTTCGGCCAGCTTGATTTCGCCTTCCGGGTTGATCACGAACGTGCCACGCAGTGCCAGGCCTTCTTCTTCGATCAGCACGTCGAAGTTGCGCGAGATTGCCAGGGTCGGGTCAGCGATCATCGGGTACTTGATCTTCTGGATCGTGTCCGACGTGTCGTGCCATGCCTTGTGCGTGAAGTGCGTATCGGTCGAAACGCTGTAGATTTCGACGCCGAGCTTTTGGAATTCGGCGTAACGATCTGCCAGGTCGCCCAGTTCGGTCGGGCAAACAAACGTGAAGTCAGCCGGGTAGAAAACGAAAACCGACCACTTGCCCTTCAGGCTCTCTTCAGTGACGGTCTGGAAGTCGCCATTGTGATAAGCCTGTGCCTTGAACGGTTTGACTTGACTGTTGATGATCGGCATTTACTGAGTCCTCTTTCGGAGTGGTTGGAAAGTGGAGTCAGTATGTCAGACGTCGCTTAATAGGTAAAGCGGTGTGTTTAAATTATTTCAATAGTTTATTACTATTTGACTGGCTACCGGTGACTATTGCGTTGCACCAATCCTGGGATCAGTCTCTCATGAGCCGCCAGAGGGTCGTGCGGCCGATTCCCAGCGCCCGGCTTGCTGCAGCGCGATTGCCGCCAGCCTGTTCGAGGGCCCGAACGACATCCTCGCGGGTGGGTGAGCGACGGGCCGAGAGGTCGCCGGCGGCGTGGGCAGGAGCCACGGCTCCAAGCACGTCCGCGGCTGTCTGCCGCATGCGCCCAAATTCCGGAAACACGGCCTGCAGATCCTGCCACTCCTCGCCGGCCGAATCGCTCAGATAAATCGCGGCGCGGGCCAGCAGATTTTCCAGTTCCCGTACATTGCCGGGCCACGCATAGTGCTCGAACAAGGGCGTGAGGAACGCCAGCACCCGCTCGAGCGCGGCACCCGACAGCCCATATTGGAGCGCGCTGCGGTTCAACAGATGCCGCGCCAGTTGCGCGACATCGCCGCGTCTTGCGCGCAGCGGCGGCAATTCTATCTGAAGCAGATTCAGCCGAAAATACAGGTCCGCGCGGAACGCACCCTGCTCGACCAGCTCGTGCAGATCGCGATGGGTGGCGGCAATCACCCGCACGTCGACGGGGGTCGCGCGCCCGGAGCCAAGCTTCATGACTTCGCGCTCCTGCAACACCCGCAGCAGCCGGCTTTGCAGCGCCGCCGGCATCTCGCCGATTTCGTCGAGGAAGATCGTCCCGGTGTGGGCGATTTCGAAAAGACCCGGCTTGCCGCCCCGGCGCGCGCCGGTGAACGCGCCTTCCTCGTGACCGAACAGTTCGCTCTCGATCAGCCCATCAGGAAGCGCCGCGCAATTGAAGGCGACAAATGGATTGCCGCGCCGCCGGCTGGCATTGTGGATGCCCTGCGCGACCAGCTCCTTGCCGGTGCCGCTTTCGCCGCTCAGCAGCACGGTGGCGTCGTGAGCCGCGCCTGCGCGGGCCAACCGCCGCACCCGCTCCAGCGCCACCGAACTGCCGATCAGATCGTCGAGATGGTGCCGCGCGACCAGATGTTTCGGCCGCTGGCTGGTACGCAACGAGCGGTCGATCCGTTGCGCGACCAGCGCGTCCTGCACCGTGACCACCGAGCCCGAACGCACGCCCTGCTCGAGGATCGGCACACAGTTGACGATCAACGCGCGGCCGCCGATCTGTTCGATACGCTCCTCGACCGGCATGTCATGCTCGAGCGTCTCGCGCAGTAACGGGCCGACAACGCGCGTCAATTGCGCCGGAACGTCCTGTTCGCGGTCGAGGCCGAGCAGATTGAGCATCGCCGGATTGACGGCTTCGAGTTGACCGGCGTCGTCGAAGGCGGCCACGCCGTCGCGCAGATGGGCGACGATCGTGTTCAGGCGTACCCGTTTCGATTCCTTCTGACGGCTCACGCGCGCCAGTTCGACCGAGCGCTCGAACGCTTCTTCGACTGCGCCCAGCGAGTACAGGAAGACGCTCTCCAAGCCGGCTTGCTGGGCAAAATCGCAGGCCATGCCGGGGCCGATGATGACGCTGCAGCCCTCTGCTGCGAGGCCCGCAACCGCGAGCCGCACTTCATCGATTGACCGGTAGGCGCGCTGTTTCAGGCCGACATTCAGCCACGCGCTCAGGTCCGCGAGTTCGTGCGAGATGGTTTCGTGCAGGACAAGGCCGATCTTTGCGCCGGGCCAGGTCGTCGTGGCGCGGGTGATCGCGCTCAGTACGTCGAAGCCGTTCACCTTGACCATCACCACCGGCACGCTCAGGTTGTCGCGCAGGTAGGCGCCGTTCGATCCTGCTGCCAGCACCACATCGACCGAACCCGCGTCCACATAGGCTTGCAGGGCCGTGACGGCGGCGCCATAACCTTCCCGGACCGAAAAAAATCTGGCCCGCCCGGTATAGCGCGGCGCGACCGTCTCGCAAAGCGATTGCAACCGGCTGATACTGACTAGGGCGACGCCTGGTCGGCCGGAATTGGAACTGGCAAGGGACGACGTGAACGTGGACACTGCAACACTCCGCTCGTAGCTGAAACGTTCCATGAAACGTTTCATGGAACATATTGGCTATTCTGCCACGAACAGCGGCACGGCCCCTTTCCGCCTAAGCTTTTGATTGTCCGGCACAAATCGTGAAACGCGGCAAATGGCATGCTTCCTGCAAATTGAGCTCAGCGTTCTATCACCCACTTCCCATCTGGAGAGACACCGTCATGAGCACTTCCGCTAATCGCCGCGCCGCGTTCCGCGCCAAAGTCAATCAACGCCAGGGCCTGCTCGTGCCGGGCGCCTTCAATGCGATGAGTGCGCGCGTGATTGAAGACGCCGGCTTTGAGGCGATCTACATCACGGGCGCGGGCGTCACGAATATGTCGCTCGGGCTGCCCGATCTTGGCTTCATCGGTCTCGCCGAAGTCGCCGAGCATTGCGCGCGGATTCGCGACGCGGTCGCGCTGCCGCTGATCGTCGACGCCGACACCGGCTTCGGCAACGCACTGAACGTGCGCCAGACCGTGCGCGTGCTCGAGCGCAGCGGCGCCGACGTGATCCAGTTTGAAGACCAGATCATGCCGAAGAAATGCGGCCACTTCTCCGGCAAGGAAGTCGTCAGCACGAGCGAGATGGTCGGCAAGATCCGCGCCGCCGTCGACGCCCGCGAAGACGGCAACCTGCAGATCATGGCGCGTACTGACGCGGCCGCCGTCCACGGCATCGAAGACGCGATCGAGCGCGGTCATCGTTTCATCGAGGCCGGCGCGGACATTCTGTTTATCGAAGCGACTGAATCGCTTGCCGACATCGAGCGTCTGCCGGCCCTGTTCGACAAGCCGCAATTGATCAACATCGTGATCGGCGGCAAGACGCCGGTGCAATCGCGAGAAGCGCTCGGCAAGCTCGGCTACGGCATCGTGCTGTATGCGAACGCGGCGCTGCAGGGCGCGGTGCTCGGCATGCAGCGCGCACTCGGCACGTTGAAAAGCAATGGCCGCCTCGATGAAGACGCGACGCTGGTCGCGCCGTTCAGCGAACGCCAGCGCCTTGTCAACAAGCCGCTGTACGACAAGCTCGATCGCGAATACGCAGCGAAGGACTGAGCTGCAAGAGACCCGCGTTTCCGGCGCGGCCCCGCCACGCTGGCGCGGCGCGCCGCTGTCTGCAGCGGCTTGTTGCGTTACGATGCAGAGCTGGCCGACGCCAGACAGGCCGCGACCTCGTTGGCCGTCCATCGAGGAATGCCGGGAACACGTTTTCAAAAGGTTGTCGCAAGAACATGAAGTCAACTCAATCGCGCGGGACACGCCGGCACGCTAAAGACGCCAAACGCGTCATCGAATCCACACGTAACGGCAAGGTGTCGAGGACGGCGCCATGACCGGCGACACACGTAATTCACACGTTGGCTGGCTGCCGTACATCGTCGCGGCCACCTTCTTCATGGAGTATCTCGACACCACGGTGATCGCCACTGCCTTGCCGCAGATGGCGCACTCGTTCGGTGTCGGGCCGAACAGCCTGAGCCTCGGCATGACGGCCTACATGCTGGCGCTGGCGATTTTCATTCCGGTAAGCGGTTGGGTTGCCGACCGCTGCGGCTCGCGCACGGTGTTCTTCAGCGCGATCGGCGTCTTCACGGTGGCTTCGGTATTGTGCGGCTTGTCGCAGAACGTGACCGAATTTACGGCCGCGCGGCTGCTGCAAGGCATGGGTGGCGCGATGATGGTGCCGGTGGGCCGTTTGATCGTGGTCCGCAGCACCGAAAAGAGCCGGATGATGCAAGCGATCTCGACCATCACCTGGCCGGCCATTGCAGCTCCCGTCGTCGGACCGCCGGTCGGCGGCTTCATAACCACCTATGCATCCTGGCGCTGGATCTTCCTGCTGAACGTGCCGTTCGGCCTGGCAGCGATGGCCGTTGCGCTCGCGCTGGTGCCGAACCTGCGTGGCACCGAACGCAAGCCGCTCGACGTCGTCGGCCTCCTGCTGAGCGCCACGACGCTGACGGCAATTCTGTATGGCGCTGAACTGGCGAGCCAGCCCGGCGAGAATCCCTGGGTGGCCGGCGCGTTTATCCTGGGCGGATTGCTGATGGGCGTGGTGGCGTTCCAGCATGCGAAGCGTCATCCGCATCCGCTGATCGACGTCTCCACGCTGAAAATCCCGACCTTCTCCGTGACGGTGGTAACCGGCTCGTTCACGCGGATCGGCATTGGCGCGGTGCCGTATCTGATGCCGCTGCTGTTCCAGGTCGGTTTCGGGTTGTCGGCGTTCAAGTCGGGCCTGTTGCTGCTCGCGAGCGCGCTCGGCAATCTCGGCATGAAGGCGCTGACCACGCGCATCCTGCAACGCTACGGTTTCCGCATGGTGTCAATTATCGACGTGGCGGTGGCCGGCGTTTTCATCATTGCGTGCGGGCTGTTAACCCCGAACGTCCCGCTCGCGCTGGTGCTGTTCGTCGTGTTCATCTACGGCGTAGCGCGCTCGATGCAATTCTCGACGCTTGCCACCCTCGCCTACGCCGACGTCGCACAGCCGCAGATGAGCGCGGCCAGCACGCTATGGAGCGCCGCCGCGCAGATGACGATCGGCTTGGGCATCGCCTTCGGCGCCGTCTCGCTGCGCGCGGCGGCGTTCTTCAACGGCGAGACGACCGGCCGTGTATTCACGCTGGACGATTTCCGTCTCTCGTTCCTGTTTGCTGGTGTGCTGACACTGGTGTCCGTGACTGGCTACCTGGGTCTCGCACGCGACGCCGGACAGAGCATTGGCGGCGGCTCGCGCAGCACTGAAGATCCGGCGAAGGGTTGAGCCCGCAGCGGGCTGGAAGGATGGAAAGGTTTGATGCGGAGTTGAGGCAGCGGCGCAGTGCCCGACCAGCGCCGCATCCTTTGATTGCTTGTCCAGAACAAGCGGAGACGCGCAGTGCGAGCAGATGACCTGACGATTTCGAGCAGCAAGGCCGACCTCGACATAGAGACGGTCTACGCGTTTCTGTCGCAGGAAACGGCGTGGGCGAAGGGCATGCCGCGCGAGACGTTCGACCGGGCGATAGCGGGGTCGCTATGTTTCGGCGCGTATATCGAAGGCAGGCAGATCGCGTTTGCCCGCCTGATCACGGACCAGGCGACATTCGCCTACCTGTGCGATGTATTCGTGCTGCCGGCGTACCGTGGCAAGGGATACGCGTCGGCGTTGATGAAGCATGTATTCGGCAGCCCGTCGCTGACCGGTTTGCGCAGAATTGTGCTGGTGACGACAGACGCTCATCACGTCTACGAACCGCACGGCTTTAAGGGATTGGCAACGCCGGAGCGTTATATGGAAGTGCACAACCCGGACGTTTACAAGACGGCTTAAGCGGAGCGCGGGCGGCTGCTGACGGGACCGCCTATTGACATAGCACGCGCGCAGGCCGGGCGCCCTGTTCGCCTACGTCCGGGCGGACGAACTGCTCCTGATCGCCGGCAGCCGTTGCGGCACTGTCATCTGCGCGCCACGTTCGACGGGTACTTTTCGGCGACAACATAACCCGTCCCGACCCGATGCCACAGCCTACCGTGCGCGACAGCCACAGCCGCACCACACAAGGCGGCCGCCTTGCTTAAAGCCGCCTCCACCAGTGCGCTGCTCAACGCCTTTCTCATGGCGCTGCAGATTGCCATCGGCCTGACTGCGCATTCGGACGGGCTGGTCGCGGACGGTGTCCACACCTTGAGCGACCTGGCCGCAGACGGCGTCGTGCTGATCGTGCTGTACCTCAGTTCGAAACACCTGAACGCAACGCCGCGTGAAGGGGACGGCAGCACCACTCAAGCCTTGGCATCCCTCTTCATCGCCGTCCTGCTGATTGTTACGGCAGCCCAAATGCTCTGGCACAGCATCGGCCAAACCGCCACGTTGAACGGCAACACGACGATGCAAGTCGGCGCGCTCGCCGTCAGCGGCTTCGTCACGATCGCCAAGGAAATGCTGTTCCGCTACCTGCGCGCCGAAGGCCAACGCACGGGCTCGGCAATTCTGCTGGCAAGTGCATGGCACGCGCGAATGGATGCGGTGTCGGCGCTGGTTGCGACATTGGGAGTGGCCGGCAGCATCGCGGGCATGCCGATGCTCGACCACGTGGCAGGCGCGGCGATCGGCCTGATGATCATGCGCATGGGCTGCGTCGGCGCGCGCAGCGCATTGAAGCAACTGTCAGCCGGTGCTCCGGGAAAAACCGCCGCACCGCACGCCGCCGAATAGCGCGCGTCTCAGCCGTACGCGCGCTCGCGCATCCACTTCGTCATGATCCATTTGTCGCCGCCGAGCACCGGCGCGCCGCCGTGCAAGGTCAGGGGATCGAGTTGACGCTGGCCGTTCATATAGCGGAAATACACCGCCCCACCCTTGACCGCCGCGACTGACATGCCCGCTTCCGGGAAGATCGTTTCGCCACCGTCGGGCACGTCGTTCAAATAGATCACCAGAGTCGACACGCGCTGACCGCCCTGGGCGGTGTGCACCGCGCTGCCGGGCTGATCGGGCGGGAAATAATCGAAGTGCGGGCGATATTCGCCGGTCGTGCCGTAATGCAGAATCTGCAGCCCCTCGCCGTTTTCAACCGGCCAGTTCATCAGGCTCGAGATGCGGCGGTCCATCTTTTCGATGAATGCGTCTTCCCCGCGCTGATACCAGATGCCTTCGCTGGTGCGGTTGCGGATCACGTCTTCCTTGCCGGTGGCGGGATTGACCGTGGTCGAGCGTTTCAATCGATGGCGCGAACGCTCGATCATCTCGTCGCATTCGTCGGGCGAAAGCACATCCCCGAACACGATCACCTGGGGCCGCTCGCAGCGCATCAACACGCGGACGTCGCGATCGTGCGCACGGATCACATTGCCGCGTGCAACGGGCGACTCGTCGTATTGGTAGGTTTGCGGCGAGGTTTTGACGAGAGCAGCCTCGGTCGCTACGGCCGCCGGGGCGGCTCCTGCGTCGGCCGGGCTCATGCCGAACGCTTTGCGCACTTCCGCGCGCGCGGCTTCCGTGGCGAAGCCGGCTTGCACCATCGCGTCGATCATCGAGTCGATGCTGCAACCGCGCGCTACGTTGCTGCTCAGCCACGCTTCCCATGACGCATCCACTACCGGCATAGAACTCCCCGCTTGTCGATATCACGAAATACTGCATCAACTGGCCGGTTCATAGCAAGACTGGGGTATGCGCCGGGATGACCCCTGGTCGGCCCCGGGGCTCACCCGTTAAGCGCTGCGCTGCCGGCGTCGATAGAGGTCGAGGCCTTTTCTCGCCTGCGCCCTGATCGCGCCCTGTACGAACGGTGTCCAGCCGAGCAGCAGGCCCTTGAATCCTAAAGCCTGACGGGCCCAACGCCAAAGGTCGAAGGTATCGCGATGTTCGACGATGCGGCCGTCGCGGAACACGAAGCGGGCGTCGATGCTGTTCACCACCGTGCGGCCCGTCTGACTGAACGTGTAACGGGCCACCCAGTGGGCGCGGCCGTTGAGCTCGTCCGCTTCGACGCCGTCGAACGTCAGCGAGAAGTCCTGCGCGCGCGACACCAGCATGCGCCACATGTCGCGAGCCTCTTCGCCACGCAGCTCGCCAAAGGCCGGATCGCTGAAGACCACATCGTCGGCATAGCAGCCAGCCATCGTTTCCGCGTCGCGTTGCTGGAACGCGGTGTAAAACCGCTCGATCAGTTCGGTGTTGGGATGGCTCATTTTCTTGTGTTTATGCGTTACCCGGGCAGCCGGTCGTGGAAACGGCCCGGAAAGGAGCGCGCGCCTGAGCGCGCACGCTGCACACGATATCGGAAAATGGGGCCGCCGGGTCGGCGACGCCCACCCGGTAAAACCGCCGCGGCTACCCTCACGCCGCCTTTCGTTATATCCTGTCGAATATCACGGTATGCTTTTGTGCAGCGCAGCGACCCGCCCGCCAATCGCGTACGACCAAGCGAAACAAGCAAGCAGGAGCCAGCAGCAGTGCCTAGTCGATCCACATCGCGACCCACATTGCGATCCCCGTCGCCCGACCCGGCGGGACGCCGCCCGAAAGGACTTCCGTCGACCATCGTCGCGGTGAAATCGGCGTCCGAACGTGGCCGCGCCGAACTGATTCGGGATGTCGTCGATGCTTACCGGCGCCTTTACGGCAGCGTGCAGCGCTTCGTGCTGATGCTGACGGGCGACCAGTTGAACTTCGCGTCGGTGGGCACGTCGGGTTCGCACTCACTGAACCAGTTGCTGTCGATCCTGGGCGAACAGGCCAAGGCGACGGCTTTTGCCCGTCTGCGCGATCTGAAAGCATCGATCGAGGAAGCGCGCTCAGCCGAGCAACTTCGCGACGCGATCTTCTCGGATGCGTTCAGCAATGACCTGGCCGCGTTACGCAAGGTGGTGGCGGAACTCGAACGGCTCGATACCGCGTTTATCGGTCTGTGCGTTGGGCATGTTCTGGATCAGCATGCACGGGCAGCCGGCGGTACAACGCCGGCCGTCACCCGTCGCGCCGCTGGCCGCACCACCGCGGCAGTTCCCGCCGCCGGTGCCACCACTGCTTCTGTCACCGCTTCAGCCACGATCACGCAGCGCAAATCACGCGCAGAGCGGACGCTCGTCCACCCGAACGACTAATTCGTCATTGCCGCGTATGAACGTTTTCTTTCGCCGATCGCTATATCTTTTTGAATATATCGCCGATATCGCCAGCTGCGCCTGCATGGCGCGGATGTCCAGCAAGCACGTTCAGTCAGCCTGACGCCAGATCCGGATTCGAGGTCCTCATGCATACGCCGCCGTTTCGTCTCGCCCAGCCTTCGCGTCTCAAACTGTCCGGCGACGAGCTTGCCGGCACCGGCTTGCGCGCGGCCGATCCGTGCTGCACGCCCGCCAAGGAGTCGTTCTCGAACACCAAACGGCGCGCGCGCCTCGCCGAGCTCGATGGCCAGTTGCATTGCTCGATCATCGGTACCTGTCTCAGCACGCATGAACTGCGCAAGCTGGTGCCTAAATTCACCGGCCTCGATCGCCGGGACGCGAGCGATCTGGAGATTCATCACTCGGCCGTCGAACTCGCGATCGATGGCGGCGCGGGCGCCAAAGCTCTGCACAAGTTGCTCGACGAGCACTATGCGGTGGCGATCCGCCGTTTCGACAAAGCCGCCGACGATGTCGAGTTGCTGAAGCTCTGGGACGAAGCGCTGAAAAGCGGTGAGATCCCGCCGGCTTACTGGGCCCTGATGACGCATCCGTGCGCGACTCTGCATGTGCGCCAGAAAGCGTTCGGTGAATTGCACATGCTGTCGCATCTGGTCGGTGCGGCGAATCGCGCGGACATCCGCAGGCTGGTTGCGCTCGAAGCGGAAAACGCCGAGTTGAAAGAGAAAGTCGAGCGGCAACAAAGCCGCTTGCAGGAACTCAGCACGCAGCGCGACGCAGCGATCGCCGCGCTCAACGAGCAGATCGCGCAACTCACCGCCCTCGCCACACGCCAGACGCCGACGGATCCTTCCGATCTCGAAGTGGAGATATCAAGGCTGCGCGACAAGCTCGCCGACAGCGACCAGCGGGTGGCGTTGCATACGAGCCGCCGTGAGGCCGCTGAACAGCGCGTGCTGCAAGAACAAGGCGCCGCACTCGCGTTACGCAAGAGCCGTGATGAAGCGTTGGCGCAGCTCCTGTTGGTGCAGAACGAATGCGACGCGCTGGAACGCGCGACAATGAATTCAACGGACGGCAACCATGGCGCGCAGATGCGGCAAGCCAGCCTCGACAGCGTGCGCGGCAAACGGATTGTCTACGTGGGCGGCCGCCCAAGTTCGAATGCCGCGCTCAAGCGGCTGGTGGAGGCCGCCGGCGGCGATTTCGTGGTGCACGACGGCGGTGTGGAAGATCGCAAAGGTCTGCTTGCTGCCGCGTTGCCGGGTGCGGATATCGTCGTGTTTCCGGTCGACTGCGTCGATCATGATTCGATGAATACGCTCAAGCGCGTGTGCGAGCGCCATCAGATCGACTATCACCCGTTGCGTACGGCGAGCGTGGCGAGCTTTGTGGAATTGGTGGACCGGCTGCGGCCCGAGCATCTTGCGCAGTTGGGCAATCCGCCGCCCTCGGCGTTTTGCCTACGCCACGGCTGAGCGCCGAATGCGAGAGGCCGCGCTCTCAAGCTCAGGAACGAATCAGCCGCGTCAACTCGGCGATCTGTTTCGCGCAGCTTCGCTGGGCCTCGTCTTCGACATCGCGGTACAGATGAATGATGCGTTCGCCGACCGGCGTCAGCGTGCAACCGCCGCCGCTTTGACCGCCCTGCTCCGAGTGCGTGGCCGGCGTTTTGAGCGAGCGATTCAGTTCGTCGATCAGCAGCCAGGCGCGCCGGTACGACATGCCGAGGCTGCGCGCCGCAGCCGAGATCGAGCCGTATTCGCGCACGGCTTCCAGCAGTTCGACTTTGCCCGGTCCGAGCGCGACAGCGTCGCCGCTGCGGATGCGCATTCTGAAGCGCACTTCGGGGCGTGGTTTCGCGGATTTTGTCGCGGGGCTTGGTTTGGTTTTCGCGGTATCAGCCATGCGCGAAAGCATACACGAACCGTCTCGCGCTGCCATCCTGGCTGAATGGCCTTCATCGGCGGTCGGGAAAGCAATGCCCATAGTCTTCGCAGCCCGGACAACCGGGTGCCGGGCCGGGCTGAAGCCCTAAGGAAAACGCGCGTTGCTGAGCGAGGAATTTCTTCCAGCGCAGATTCTCGACATTCAGCAACACGAGCGTGGGGAAATAGCGCGTCAGCATCCATGTGACTTCTTCCCGGCCCGCAAGACCGAGGTCACGCCATAGGTGATCCGGCCGCAAGCATGCGTGAGCGATGATTGAGGCGAGGCAGCGAGCGTCGTTCGTGTCGACGGCGGTACTGGCGTACGTGAGCAGGAGTGCGTGCAGCGTGGAGACGAATGCCGCGTGTTCGCTGGTGTCGACAGGTGGCAATGCGGGCAAGGAGGCAAACACGGGCGCAGAGGCACGCACAAAGTGCCGCTCCAGCAGCGCGCGCCACGCTGGCTGCGACAACCCAAGCAACACAAGTTCGTCGCGCACGTCGCGCGCGGCAATCAGCTTGGCGAACAATCGCGTATCGGGTGACGTGGGGTCCGTGGCTGCAACCAGCCACTTCGCCGTGCGCTCGGCAACCCGCGCATCGAGCGACGCGAACAGCGGTTCGGGGCTGGGCGCGGCAGGTTCCGCAACAGGCGAAAGCGGTTCGTCAGACATGGCGGCGGCACGATGAAGAACATCGAACCATATTACGCCCGTCATTCGAATCACCTACGCCAAGGGTTTTAAAACATGCGCTTCGATACGCGCGAGCCGTTTGACGTGGCGTGGCGCGGGCAGAATGTCCGAACCGGAAAACAGAATCGGCGCACCGTCTTCGGCATCGAGCGCGCGGCCGTCGCATTCATACGCAACGAGCACGTTCTCGCCGATCGGCGTGTTGAACAGTTCGTGCCATGAGAATGTCACAACGTAGCCATCGTGCCCCACCGCCACGAACACCGTCCGCTTGAACTCGCCCGGCACCTCGTTCGGCAAACCTGCTTCCGAGATCAGGGTCGTCAGACGCACACCGCGGTAAGGCTCAACGCTACGAATGAAACGATTCGTCGTGTAACAACGCAGATCGAATGGCCCGGCTAGCACGCTTTCGTAACGCTTGAGCCGCTCGAGGTCGAAAGACAGCGTCCGCTGGAACCGTCCACTCAGGACAAGCGCGCTTTCGACGGCAGGCGCGGCAATCACATTCACACTATCCATACGCAGTTATCTCCAGCATTGAAGCCTGACCAGGTTGTCCACCCGTTATTTCCGTGTGTATATTACGCTGCGATGGCCGCCTCGGTGCAAAAGCGCATCGATACGCAATATATCGCCAAGCATATCGGCCACTCCGCCGGCGGTGTCCACATCCATAGACCACACAGAGCGCGCAGCATCCCACAACGCAACGCGATGGCGTCGTAATATAGCGCTCTTAATAACGCATCGGGGTTAATCGCATGGTTCGCAAGCTGCTTGCATCTTTCGTGGTCGTCGCCGGCGTGGTGACGGCCGTGCCCGCCTTCGCGCAGGACGACACGGTCAACGTGCTGTACGCCGGTTCGCTCGTCAACCTGATGGAGCGCAGCGTCGGGCCGGCCTTCGAAAAGGCCACCGGCCAGCACTTCCGCGGCTACGCGGCGGGATCGAACAAGATCGCCAACGAGATCAAGGGCAAGCTGCGCCGCGGCGACGTGTTCATTAGCGCAAGCCCGAAGGTGAACACCAGCCTCATGGGTCAGGCGAACGGCGATCACGTCACGTGGTACGTGAACTTTGCCGAATCGCCGTTGATGATCGGCTATAACCCGCAAAGCAAATTCGCAGCGGACTTCAAGAGCAAGCGCTGGGACCAGGTGTTGCAGGAGCCGGGCATCCGCATCGGTCGCACCGATCCGAAGCTCGATCCGAAGGGCGCATTCACCGTCGAGATGATGACGAAGGCCGCGGAGCTCTACCATCAGCCGGACCTCGTCGAGAAGACGCTGGGCGACGCGGAAAATCCCGCGCAGGTTTTGCCTGAAGAAACGCTGGTGGGCCGTTTGCAATCTGGCCAGCTCGATGCCGGCTTCTTCTATTCGACCGAAACGTCCGACCTGAAAATTCCGGCGCTCCGTCCGGCGCCCGAATTGCAGGCCAAAGCGAGCTACACGCTGACGATTCTCAGCGACGCACCGAACCATGCGGGTGCCAGCAGCTTCGTCGACTTCCTGCTGAGCGCGCAAGGCCGCGCGTTGCTCAAGCAACACGGCGTGGACGTGATCAAACCGACCATTTCCGGCAATGTGCAAGCCATGCCGCCTTCGGTGCAAGCCGTGATCGACGCCGCGCAATAAGGCGGTGGAACAAGCAGTGGAACAGGCGGTGAAGCGGTCCGCCGCGCGGCCGTTGCTATGGCTGGCCGCGCTGCTTGCCGTCTATTTGTGCGCGCCGTTTATCGCGAGCGTGCCGCAACTCGGCGCGGCCGATTGGCCGAATGTCGATTGGCGCGCGGTGTGGTCGGCGGTCGGCATCTCGGCGGCGAGCGCCAGCGTGGCCTCGTTCGTGATTCTGCTCGGCGGCGTGCCGCTCGGCTATCTGCTGGCGCGCTCGAACTCGCGCAAGATGGCGCTGCTCGGCTTCGTCGTTCAGTTACCACTTGCGTTGCCGCCGCTCACGAGCGGCGTGCTGCTGCTGTTTCTGCTTGGGCCCTATAGCTGGGTCGGCCGCTTCACCAACGGAGCGCTGACGGATTCGTTTGCCGGCATCGTGCTCGCGGAAATCTTCGTGGCCGCGCCCTTCCTGATCATCGCCGCGAAATCGGCGTTCGCCGCCGTGGACCCCGTGCTCGACGACGTGGCCGCGACGCTCGGCCATCATGCAGGCAGCCGATTCTTCCGCGTGATGTTGCCGGTTGCGTGGCCGGCGATTCGCGCGGGACTCGCGCTGGCGTGGTTGCGTGCCTTCGGCGAATTCGGCGCGACGGTGATGGTGGCCTATCACCCGTATTCGCTGCCGGTGTACACGTACGTCGTATTCGGTGGCCAGGGCCTGCCGGCGATGATGCCGTTATTGCTGCCGACGCTCGCGATTGCGATTGTCTGCGCGGCATTGTCGATATATAGCCTTCGGCAGAAAGCCTCGCTCGAACAAACCGAAAACGGCGACGACGCGCTGGAACCCGGCACGGATCTGACGGCGAGCCGGAGCGAAACATCCGACCTTCGCCTCGCCTTTCATTTGCAGCGCCGATTAGGCGCGTTCGAACTCGACATCGCATGGGCGCCTGCCACGCGACGGCTTGCGATCATCGGCCCTTCGGGCTCCGGCAAATCCCTCGCATTGCGTCTGATTGCAGGGCTTGAATCCAACGCAGCCTGTTCCGTCCGGCTCGGCACAACCGACTTGAGCACACTGCCGCCCGAGCGCCGCCAGATCGGCTACATGCCGCAAGACTACGGCCTGTTCCCGCACATGACGGTGGCGCAGCAACTCGCGTTTCCCGTCGACGCCGACGCAGCCAGCGCGCGTTACTGGCTCGATCATCTCGGCCTCGCGCAACTGGTTGCGCGCTTGCCGCATCAATTGTCGTTCGGTCAGCGGCAACGCGTGGCGCTGGCACGAGCACTCACGCGTCACAGCGAATTGCTGCTGTTCGATGAGCCGTTCGCGGCGCTCGATACGCCCCGGCGGCGTCGTTTGCAGCAGTCCCTGCGCGCGTTGCAGCGCGAGATCGCGGCGGTGACGATCATCGTCACACACGATCCCGACGAAGCGGCTCTGCTTGCCGACGAAGTGCTGGTTGTCGAACAGGGCCGCGTGCTGCAGGCGGGTCCCATCGATGAGGTGTTCGAACGGCCGGCATCGATGCGCGTCGCCGAACTGCTCGGCTTGCACAACGTCGGCGAAGGTTTGATGACTGCGCCCGGGCGAGTCGAGATTGGCAATGGGTTGACGATCGCGACCGGCGATAGCGGTTTTGCGATTCCCGCCGGGCAACGGGTGATGTGGCGCATCTCGTCCCACGCCGTGCTTATTTCACCCGGCGGCGCCTATTCCGGCAAGGTGGACGCAGTCGAATTACGGCGCGGCGAGCGGTATGTCCGTCTGAATATCGCGGGGGTGCGCTTCGACATCGCGAACGAAGATGCCCGCTTGCGGGAAGGCAGCCCTTGTCGGATTGACGTTGATGCCAGAGGCTTATCGGTCTGGTATGTGAGCTGACATGTTGGGCCAAACAGCCGGCTAACCTTCAGCCGCGTGAGCCCTCTTCCTGATTTCAGAAAACGCCGCGTCGACGAGCAATTTTCCAGAATCGAAAACCGTGACGAGCGCCTCGTCCCAATCCCCTTCAACGGTACGGTCATCCCACGCCACCGGCAGCGTCACTGTCCGATACTCGCTTGTGTGACGATTCACCAGCAACGTAAGCCGCCCTTTCATCGACCGCTTGCCGGCATCCGTGACCGGGTCCTTGCGTACGTCATGCCATTCATCGCCAAGCCGGATGGCCGAACACTTCATGGCGAAACGCTGTGTGTCGCGATTGATCTGCTGCAACAACGCGCCACCCATGCCGAAGACGATGTTGTCTGCCGCAAAGCCGGCCTCATCCATGGCCGCAAGGATCGCTTCGATCGATTCCGGATTCACGCCATCACCCTGAATCACGCGCACGTTGTTGAGCACACGCCGCCCCTTGCCGTTCACCGTCGAACCGAACGACGCCTCGAGCGCCCGCATGGTCTGCAGGACAATCGTCAGCGGATCGCCGGAATCAGGCCGGATCACCAGCGTGCCGCCGGAGTCGAGCACGGCCTGCTTCAACGTCGTGCCCCAAACCTCGAGCGCGGCGAACAGGTCGTAGGAATCGGACACCACCGAAACGATCGCGCCAGGCTTGCCGAACTTCGCGATCATGTTGCGGAATGCGTCGGTCTCACGCTCGCGCCCCCATGATGTGATCGTGCTGTGCTCCGCGGCCGGTACGGAAAACGCCGCCATCGGTTCGTTGTAGTAGTGGTTTGCCGCGACCACACCGAGCACCGTATCCGAGCCCATGAAACTGACCAGATGCGCCGAGCCGCCAATCGCCGCCGACTCCGCACTCGACACGCCGCGCGCGCCGAAATCGTGCAGCTTGAACGGCAATTGCGTGAGGTCGTCGCTGCTCTTCTCCAGATACGCGCGGATCGTGTTGCGCAGATGCCAGCTTTGCGTCGCGACCGTAATCGGATACCACACGCGCAGCAACATCGTTTCCAGATACGAGGCCAGCCAGAATACCTCGGGATCGTCGCATTCGACCGTGACCAGAACGTTGTGCGTGGGCACGACCGAGCCTTCCGGCACCGCGCGAATCCGCACGGGCAGATAACCGTTATGGTGTTCGACGATGTAGCGCCAGCCGGCTTCGTTGAACGGTTCGCCATGCGCCGTGAAGAACGCCTTCGCCTGGTCGATCATGGCCGGCGTGATGGGCCGGCACAGATACTCCTTGATCAGCATCTGCAGGCCGAAGAACAACGTGCGGTCGTAGCGCCCGCCGCGCGACTCGATGTATGAAAACATCGCCGACGCTTCCGGCGGATACTGCAGGTAGTGCGACGCCTTGTACGAATCCGTGTTGAGGATCGGATTGGACAGAATCGACGCCATGTCGTGGAACGGGTTTGTATCGCTTTGCATGGATGATGTGGCGCTCGTGTGGATCGATCAGAGGTAGTCAGGCGGATTGGGGGTTTACCGTTTAGCGCCGCTCATTGCGGCTCATTGCGGCTTGCACCGCAAGAAAAACTACACGATACACCGTCAAAACACGCCCGGAATTACCCGGAACCGCACCTTACCCCTGTACGTCCGATACCGCTCGTCGTCGGACAGGAGCCGCTCCTCCCGCACGATGCGTCCAACCTGCAGCGCAAACTGGCATCCGTAGACAATCACGTTCTGAATCCCGAAGTTCGCCAGCAAGAACCCCACGTCCGTCACGAAATACCCGAGGTACATGGGATGACGCACGAATCGGTAAGCCCCGCGGGAAACGACCCCGCGATTGGCGGGCAAAATGCCGAACGACCTGCGCAGCGACACCTTCGCGAACAGTTGCCACAAAATCCCCAGAAGCTGCAGCGACGCACCCGCTGCCTCCGGAATAAGTTGGGTGCCGGGCGAAAGCCGCACCGCAAGAAAATAGAACGTGCCGCCCACCGAGCAGATGAAAGCGAAAGGCGTCCAGTCACGGTGGATGGGTACCCGCGCAAACAGCGACAACCCCAGGGTCATGAACGCACTGACCACCAGCAGCAGCAAGGTGATCCGTGTGGGCGCCGCGAGCCATTGCTTGACCGCGGCGTAAGTGAAGATGCTCAACATGAGCGCCGCGGCGACGCGCGCGAGGATTTCGACCAACGCCTCGCGCATGCCGCCAGCCGGCGCCACGCCCTCTCCACCGTCGGCGCCGGGCGCCGCGCCCGCCGGATCCACGATCGTGGCATCCTGGAGACGGCCCTCACCATCGAATTCCCGCGAAGGTGTGGTCTTTGTCATTGCACACTCGTTTCGATATGCGAATTATTATTCAAGCCTGCTTCATGAAGGCTTCCGGTCCGTCAATGTCGCAGCGTAGCAGTCACACCGGACGAATGTCCATATCATGCCACGCCCGCCTGGATTCAATTCTGGCGGGCGAGTTTCGGTGATCGGGTGGGTTCCGCGGCGGAATTGAGTTGCGAAGGCGGCGACGACCGGCGGCCTGAAGCCATCCGGCCGACAAGGCCGCGCCGATAACAGTCGAGATTCAGATGTAATCGTCGGGTCCGGCTGGGTCGACGTCCGCACCGCGCTCGTAGCCTCGTTCGGGCGACGGCGGCATCTCATGGATCGCGTCGCGCAGCGCATCGCGCTGAATCTCGGGTTGAGCCTTGCGTTTCATCGCCTCGGCGATCACCAGCGTGAACAGATCGGCCGGCGGCGCGACGAACAAGCTACGCGGCCGTGCGACAAGACGCTGATAGGAGAGAACGGCGCCGTGCGCCATGGTGTGATGGTCCAGCCGCAGTGCGGCCAGCTTGCTGATCGTTTTCATGACAACCCCCGAATGGTGAGCCATTTCAAGCCCGCGTCCAGGTAGGCCGTGCCCGCGCAATCGCGCCGGCACGGCGCCCAGTCCACCTCGTGAAGCGTGCCCCTCTATGGAGACTAAGGCCATCCCTCCCCGCATCGTCGCGCCGGCTGGTCCTGACCGTGCGCTGCCCCGCCCCTGTTCGTGCTGTACGTCGCGTGCCCGCAATGTGCTCGAGCACGGTACCTGTCGCTATTGCGATCAATTTAATTTCGGCCATCAACGCCAGGTCCGTCCAGTCTGACGGAAAAAATGGCGAGGTCAGCGTTTTACGTCGTCCGGTGAAGAATGACCGATGCTCCGCATCGACCATTCAGCCCACTTTTTTGACGTCCGTTTTTCAGTGGCCCCGCCACACCCTCGTAAGACACATTGGCTTCCCCGGCCGCGCTTACGAAGACGATGTTCACCGCCGGGCTCCGGCTGCTTTCCCCGAGCTACCGGAGCGGGCGGCAATGCATTCGCTTGTAAAGCTCCTATTGCAATGGCTGTGCCATGCGCTCTCAACCCCTTGATGCACGGTGAATTTCGCTGCCGCGCACCCCGCTGGACCCTGCCTCACGGCACACGTTGATTCGGATTTGACACGCGCCGCGTTCATCCTCTAACGCGCTGCAGAAGGATCTACCTGTCGGCGGGCCTGGACGCGCGCCTGGCCGGCCCCTGTCCGGCCACGTTTTGCGACGTAGCCCGGTCAAATATGCCGATGCTTCGGGCCACGAAACAGCTCTCGCAGCCCTTGCCCAAAATGTCGCAAGCTTGAGACACGGTGATTCGACGGTGCGGCATCCGTTGCACGACGACCACCGTGCGATTTGCAACGCTATGTGGGATTTCGCACATAACCGAGGTTGACCAACCATTCTTGAACCGCAAAAAGGCGCGTTAAAGCGGGAAAAACGTTTCTGAATCCAGATTTGTTTGTATGGCGCTCGAAAGCACTTTCGCTTATCGTTAAGCAATGCGCCACGTAGAGCGCGTCTGCCAGACCATAGAGGTAGAAAACGGCTTTTGTGATTCGGGGATGAAATAGTCAGGCGGCCTCACCGTTAAATGCTGTCCTGCTATCTGTCCGACGTGTAGCGCCTCGCGGTTTATGCCGCCGCTCTGCGTCCCCGCCATTGCCGCTACCGTGAATTCGTCATTGCCGGTCTGTCCAGTTCGTCGAAGAGCAGTTCTGAGAGCAGCAACAATCCGGGGGTCACATGAATACGACTTGCACGCCTGTCGACACCGAACGCACCGTTCTGTACGTGTCGAACTCGCCCGATCGGGATCTGGCCAGCTTCCTGGCCGCATCCGGCTGGCAAGCGGTGCACGCCAAAAGCACGGCAATCGCCGAACGCATGATCGAGCGCGACAATATCAAGGTCGGCCTCGTCGAATTGCCCGGTGACTGCACGTCCCAGCATTTGTCCGCTCTCGCCTCCTGCATGCGCCGCGTCGAAACCAATTGGGTCGCGCAGATCGCACCGGGCCAGTCGGACGACGAACTGGTCAGCCGCTTCATCCTCGATTATTGCTTCGATTTCGTCACCCGGCCCTGGCTGAACGAGCGGCTGGTCTTCGCGCTTGGCCACGCGCACGGGCTGTCGAGCCTGCGGCACGCGCCGGCCGCCCCCGAGCCTTCGCTCGGCCGGCACGGCATGGTTGGGCAATGCGAGGCGATGCAGCAGTTATACCGGCGCATCGACAAATGCGGCGTGACTGACGCACCGGTGTTCGTCGCCGGCGAATCGGGCACCGGCAAGGAACTGACCGCCCGTGCGATTCATGAGCGCTCGCCGCGCGCCGGCCGGGCCTTCGTCGCGATCAATTGCGCGGCCATTCCGCCGAGCCTGCTGCAAGCCGAATTGTTCGGCCACGAGCGCGGCGCCTTTACCGGCGCGCTGCAGCGCAAGATCGGCCGGATCGAAAGCGCTAACGAAGGCACCCTGTTTCTGGATGAAATCGGCGATATGCCGCACGAATGCCAGGCGGTGCTGCTGCGCTTCCTGCAGGAAGGCACCATCGAACGGCTGGGCGGCAATGGGCCGATCAACGTCGACGTACGAGTGATTTCGGCGACCCACGTCGATCTGGACAAAGCCGTCGAAGACGGCCGCTTCCGCTCCGACCTGTATCACCGCCTGTGCGTGCTGCGGCTCGTCGAGCCGCCCTTGCGCGAGCGCGGCGGTGACATCAAGCTGCTCGCCAACTATGCGCTCAGCATGTACCGGCAGGACGGCGCGCGTAAATTGCGCGGGCTGTCGAGCGACGCGATCGTCGCCATGTCGAACTATCCGTGGCCGGGCAATGTGCGCGAGCTGATCAACTGCGTGCGCCGGGCCGTGGTGATGAGCGAGGGCCGCTTTATCACGGCAAGCGACCTCGGCCTGCCGGAAACCGACAACGGGCCGGCCGTGACGCTGGCGGAGATCCGCAGCAAGGCCGAAAAGGACGCCATCGAGCATGCTTTGCAGCGGCACGGCTACAAATTGTCCGAAGCCGCGGCCGAGCTCGGCATTTCGCGGGCCACACTGTATCGCCTGATGCACGCAAGCCGGCTGCATCAGGACCCGGCGGCCGGACGCGCGTCGAACGTCGACGGCGGCGGTGCGGATGCCGATGACGAGGCAGAGCGGCAGGCGCCTTCGCTGGTTTAACCTCGCAGGTTTGACCTAAGGTCGCCGGAACGGGCAAATCTCCGCAAATAGCGCCGCGACCGCGCCGCCTCACGCGGCTCGGCCGGCCTGGCGCCGTAACCGCCTATCGGTTCTCCCTTGGCGTTGCTATGCTGAAAGCCGTTCATCCACCCTGGAGTGGACGTGGCCGATCAGCACGCCCCGGCGCTCGTGCGCCGCCCTTCCTCCACGCTCCCCGCCCAGGCGAGCCCGTGCGACGCGTTGGCCATCCACGCTCAGCCCCTCAGCTTCGATCATCCGTGCCGGCGCAAAAAGCTCGCGCTCGCCGCGACCATCCTCGGTTCGAGCATGGCGTTCATCGACGGCTCCGTGGTCAACGTCGCGCTGCCGTCGATCCAGACCGAACTGGGCGCGAGCGTCGCGGCGATCCAGTGGGTCGTCAACGCATATCTGTTGTTTCTCGGCGCGCTGGTGCTGGTGGGCGGCTCGCTCGGCGACAAGCTCGGCCGGCGCAGCGTGTTCATCGCGGGAATCGGCTTGTTCACGCTGGCTTCGATCGGCTGCGGCCTGGCGCCAGGCGTCGGCGCCCTGATCGCGGCGCGCGCCGTGCAAGGCATCGGCGCGGCAATGCTGGTGCCGAGCAGTCTCTCCATCATCGGCTCGGTATTCGACGACAAGGAGCGCGGCAAGGCGATCGGCACCTGGGCCGGCGTCGGCGCGATCACGTCGGCGGTCGGGCCGGTGGCGGGCGGCTGGCTCGTCGATGCGTTTTCGTGGCGGGCGATTTTCTTTCTGAACGTACCGATTGCGTGCGCAACCATCGGGCTGGCGATCGTCGCCGTGCCGGACAGCCGGCAGGAGAACGATCCATCGGACCCGGACCCCGCGCACAAAGGGCAAGCGCTGCCGAGGCTTGACTTGCCGGGCGCCATCACGGCAGCCGCAGGGCTCGCCGCGCTGACCTACGGCCTGACCATCGCCTCGGCGCGCGGCTTCGGCGACCGCTGGGTGCTGGCGTTGATCCTCGGTGGCCTCGTCGTGCTGTCCGGCTTCGTGATGCTCGAAGCGAAGGCCCGCAATCCGATGATGCCGCTCGACGTGTTTCGTTCGCGCGACTTCGTCGGCGCGAATCTCGTCACGCTGCTGCTCTATTTCGGGCTGGGCGGTGCGCTGTTCTTCCTGCCGTTCACGCTGATCCGCGCGTATGGCTATAGCGCGACCGAGGCGGGGGCCGCTCTGCTGCCGGTGCCGGTCACGATCGGCCTGCTGTCGCGTTTCACCGGTGGTCTGACGAGCCGTTACGGCGCACGGGCCTTGCTGGGTATCGGGCCGGTGATCGCGGCGATTGGCTTTGCGATGCTCGCGCTGCCCTGGGTCCGCAGCGACTATTGGCGCGGTTTCTTCCCCGCGCTCGTCGTGCTCGGGCTCGGCATGACGATTACCGTCGCACCGTTGACGACGACGGTAATGACATCCGTATCCGCCGCCCGCACGGGTGTCGCCTCGGGCATCAATAACGCCGTCGCTCGGGTGGCGAGTCTGCTGGCGATCGCGGTGCTCGGGATCGTGTTCGTGTGGTCGCACGACGCGGCACTCGACGCGCGGCTCGCTGCGTCGAACGTGCCGCAAGCGGCGCGTGAGTCGGCACGGTTGACGCAGGACACGATGAATGCGAGCGCGGCTGCGCCAGGCGCAACGGACGCCGCCACACGAGCCGAAGTGGCGCGCGCGCAAGCCGAAGCGCTCGGGGCGGCCCTGCGGGCGGTGGCGCTGGTATCGGCGATGTGCGCGCTGGCCGGCGCGGCGCTCGCGGTGTTGACGATCCGCAAGGCTAGTGGAAAAACGACGGCACCAAGTTAAGAGGTAGGCCCCGAGGCACCGCGCCGCTTGCGATCCGAGCGGGCCTTCATACCGCCATTGAGCACGGCCATTAAATGCCGCCCCCCGCTCAACGACCGTTCAGAACGCAGTGAAACGTCGCAGTCGAGCAGTCTTCATACTGCTACTCACCTGCTTCAAACCACCCCCACCCGATCGGGAGCCTGCACATGACGATTACCTGCTTCATCCGCTATCAGATCGACCCGTTCCAACGCGAAGCCTTCAACGACTACGCTCGCAACTGGGGCCGCATTATTCCGCGCTGCGGCGGCCATCTGATCGGCTACTTTCTGCCGTACGAAGGGACCAACGACGTCGCCTGGGGATTGATCGCGTTCGACAGCCTCGCCGCGTACGAAACGTATCGGGCGCGGCTGCGCTCCGACGCCGAAGCCCGGGAAAATTTCCTGTTTGCGCAGACGAAGCGTTTCATTCTGCGCGAGGAGCGCACCTTCACCGAGGTGGTCGAAGGCACGCTCGGCGTGGCCGCGACGGATTCGGTGGAAGCAACGGAATAGGCATTGCCGGGCCTGAGCACCCTGTAGTGCGGAGCCCGTGTGCTTTCGCGCCAACCCTTTTGACGACGCAGCCCCGCGCGGGGCTGCGTCCGCGCATGGCCGCTTGTCCCACGGCGCCTGCCGCCTCAGTAGGTTTCAAGCCGCGCGACCTTGCGCGCTACGCCGCGGACTGCGCCTCGGTCGGGCAAGCTTTCTGCTGCCTGACGTTACAATTCGGACCAACTGGCCGAACCTCCGTGTGAACACCAATACCCGCCGCGGATGGAACTTGTACGACTAAACGCGTGTCGGTCCAAGGTCACCCCGCCGAATCGACCTGCGCGTCCCGGCACCGCCGTCCGCACCTGGTACCCCGCCTTACACCCTATGCGCAAAAAACTCCAAGCCTGGCTTGTCATTTTTCTCCTTCTGAGCGCCTCGCCGGTCTTTGCTGCCGCGGCGCAACCCGCCGCCTCAGCCGCATCCGGCGTCGCGCCTACCCTGACGCCCGAACAGGCCCGCCAGGCCCTCAGCGTCCTCAATGACCCCACACGCCGCGCGCAAGTCAGCGACACGCTACAGGCGATCGCCGCAGCGGGCGCACTCAGCGCTCCACCGGCCTCGGCGGCCGCGGCTGCGTCGGCACCCGCCGCGGCCAGCAGCGCCAGCGCGCTCGTCCCAGCCGCCTTCAAGTCCAATGGCCTCGCCTCGCAACTGGCGCGTCAGGGCGCGCATTGGGCTGTACACCTCGGCAAGTCATTGCGCAGTTCGGTCGCCGCGCTGCTCGACCTCGCTTCGGTGCGTGCCTGGTGGCATTGGCAATCGACCAGCCCGCAAGCGCGCGGCGTGCTCGGCCAGGTCGCATGGTCGCTGCTGGCGGCACTGCTGCCGGCGCTCGCGCTCGAATGGCTCGCGCGCCGCCTGTTGCGCCGCGCGTACGCGGCTCTTGCCGCGCGCCGCGAACGTGGCGATGAAGACGGGGCATTGCAAGCCGACCTGCCCGCCGACGTCCAGCCGCAACCGGCCGATGCGCCGAATGCCGCGCCGCCGCTGCCCGTTTCACCGACTTCGGCCGATGCAACGGCACAGGCGGCGAAGCCCGGCGCGTCCATAACAACGCCTACGCCCACCGCCGGCAAAGCCGCCGACGCCAAAGGCGAGCAGAAGGCCGTGCATCACCTGACGCTGCTGCAGCGCCTGCCGCGCGCGCTCCTGACGATGGTGCTGCGCCTGTTGCCGCTGGCGGTGTTCGTCGGCGCGGCGAGCGCACTGATGTCGATCGTCACCGAGGACGGCACGCCGCAAGATCGCGCGCTCGATTCGCTGATCGACATCTACGTGCTGTGCCGCCTGATTGTGATCGTCAGCGGCTTCTTCCTGCAGCCGAGCGCGCCCCGCCTGCGCCTGTTGCGCATGAGCGATGCGTGGGCTGCTTTCGTGCAGCGCTGGATCGTACGGATCGTCGCCGTGGTCGGCGCCGGTTCGGCGATCGCGGAGATCGCGCAGTCGCTCGGCTTGAACGACGCGGCGCATCTCGCGCTGATGAAAGTGGTCGCGCTCGCCGGCCACATCATGATCTCGATTCTGATTCTGAAATGCAGGAAGCCGGTCGGCGAATTGATCCGCAGGCGCTTTGCCGCGAGCGAATCGCTGGAAATGTTCGGCAACGCGCTCGCCGATGCGTGGGCCGGATTCGCGGCGTTCGTGGTGATGGCGCTGTGGTTCATCTGGGCGCTCGACGTGCAGAACGGCTATCGCACCCTGCTGCATCTCGGCGGTATTACGCTGGCGATTCTGGTGGGCGCGCGAGTCGTCGCGATCGTAATTTTCGGCGCCATGGCGCGGCTCTTCAACGTACAGGGCGACGCGGAGAAGTCGCTCGTGCAACAGCATGCCTACCGCTATTACCCGCTGCTGCGGCGGGTCGTCGCGTGGCTCATCGGCATTGTCACCGCGCTCGCGCTGCTGCAGGTTTGGGGCGTCGACGTGGGCGAACTGTTCCGGGCCGGGTCGATCGGCCATCGGCTGGCTTCGGCGCTGGTCACGATCGGGGTCGCCGCGGTGATCGCGCTGGTGGTGTGGGAAGGCGCCAACGTGTCGATCGAACGGCGGCTGGACCGTTGGACCACCAGCGGCGACCTCGTGCGCGCCGCACGTCTGCGTACCCTGCTGCCGATGCTGCGCAGCGCGCTCTTTTGCGTGATCGCGCTGGTCGTGGTGCTCACCGGCCTGAGCGAACTCGGTGTGAACATCGGGCCGCTGCTGGCGGGCGCGAGTATTTTCGGCGTGGCGCTCGGCTTCGGCTCGCAAAAGCTGGTGCAGGATTTCATCACCGGCATGTTCCTGTTGATGGAAAACGCCATGCAGGTCGGCGACTGGGTCACGCTCGCGGGCGTATCGGGTACGGTTGAATATCTGTCGATCCGCACCGTTCGCTTGCGCGGCAGCGACGGTTCGCTCTTCACCGTGCCATTCAGTTCGGTCACGACGGTGAACAACACCAATCGCGGACTCGGCAATGCCGCGGTGAAAGTGAATATCGTGTTCGGCGAGGACGTCGATCTGGCAATCGCCACGCTGAAGGAAATCGGCGCCGCGCTGCGCGAAGACGAGAAGTTCAAGGACGGCATCCTGTCCGACTTCAGCTTCTGGGGCGTGGATGCCGTGGACGGTTCAGCGGTCACGCTGGCCGGCCAGATCCAATGCCGCGACACCGCGCGCTGGGGCGTGCAGCGCGAATTCAACCGGCGCATTCTCGACCAGTTCAGCGCGCGCGGCATCGAAATCGCGAACCCGCAGCGGCATTTGCTGACGTGGGACCCTGAGAGCGTACCGGCCAAAGTCGAATCGAACGGCGCGCCGGACGTAGGCCCCAACGCTGCTGCGAAGAGCGAACCGGCTTCAACGGCACCTGCCGACGCCTCGCTGAAAGCGGCGGCCGGCAAGGCCGACGCGCCGGTTGAAGATCAAGTGCCGGTCGACCCTAAACCGGCCGGTGGCCCAGAAACGCCAGCAAATCCTGGTTCAGCTTCTCCGCATGAGTGAAGTACAGGCCGTGGCCGGCGCCTTCGTAGACGTTCAATGAAGCGCCTTCGATCAGCGCCGCGGTCGGCCGTCCGGTCAGCTCGAGCGGCGCAGAGGCGTCCCGATCACCGTGCACGACGAGCGACGGCACCCCGACGCGGGCCAGTTCCGCGCGGAAATCGGTGATGGTTTGGACGCGGGCGAGTTCGAGCATGGCCTGATGCGAGGTTTGCAGCATCATGCGGATCGTCCAGTCGAGCGGCGCGCGCGACACACCCGGGCCGAAGTACGGCGCGGCATTCGCCTCGATCCAGTCGGGGAAGGAACGGCTCAGCGCGAGGCGGCCTTGCTCGAATAGTACGGCGTCGATCCCGTTCGGGTTGTCTTCGGTTTTCAGCAGATACGGCGTGGCTGCCGGCGCGATGAATGCAATCCGGGCCACGCGTTCCGAACCGTGCCGCGTCAGGTAACGCACCGCTTCGCCGCTCGCGATCGAATGCGCGACCAGTGTCACATTGTTCAGATCGAGTGTGCTGAGCACGCTGTCGAGATCGTCGGCGAGCGTGTCGAAGTCGTAGCCACGCCCGGGATCGCTCGAACGGCCGTGGCCGCGGCGGTCATAAGCGATGCAGCGGCAGCCGAGGCGCGATAGCGGCTCCATCTGATACGACCACATGTCGGAATTCAGCGTCCAGCCGGACAAGAACACGAGCGGCGCGCCTTGCCCCCAATCGCGGTAGAAAAGGCGCGTGTGATCGGCGGTGCGGATCGTGTTGGGCTCGTCGGTGAGATACGGTGCGGTCGCGTTCATGGAAGTCTCCTTACCTTGGGTCGGAATCGTTGTGCCGTGCCGCCACTTTGCCTGGCGGGTGTAGGCAGGTCGATTACCTGGGAGGTAAAGAGATGGGCTTGCGAGCCAGCGATGAGCGGCTCATTGCGCTTGCTTATTGCACCTGCCACCAGCGCGGCAACAGCCGCCGCACTTCCGGCCGCCGATACCGGTCATCGATCAGATGCACCACCCCCTGATCCTGTTCCGTGCGAATCACGCGGCCGGCGGCCTGCACGACCTTCTGCAAGCCCGGATACAGATACATGTAGTCGTAGCCGTTGCCGAACTTCGCGTCCATCGTGCGGCGCATCTGCTCGTTGACGTCGTTCATCTGCGGCAGGCCGAGCGTCGCGATGAAAGCGCCAATCAGCTGCTGCCCGACCAGATCGATACCCTCGGAGAACGCGCCCCCTAGCACCGCGAAGCCAACGCCCTGGTTCATGGTGCGAAAGCGCGCGAGGAACGCGTCGCGCGCGGCCTCGTCCATTCCCTGTTCCTGTGCCCATATTGGCAATTCCGGATGACGCGAGCGCATCAAGCCCATCACCTGCTGCAGATACTCGAAGCTGCTCAGGAAGCCGAGATAATTGCCCGGCTGCGCGGCGTACTGCTTGGCGATCAGATCGACGATGGGCACGAGTGAACGTTCGCGATCACGCCAGCGCGTGGATACGTTGCCGGCCACCCGAACCTGCAACTGCTCGGCGCGAAACGGCCCTTCAACGTCCAGCCAGCTCGTCTGCTCCGGCAGACCCAGCGTGTCGCGATAGAAATGATGCGGGTTGAGCGTGCCTGAAAACATCACCGTGGTACGCGCGGCAGCGTAACGCCCTGCGAGGAACGGCGCCGGGATCACGTTGCGCACACACAGCGTGCTGCTGCTTTTGTCGCGCGGCGCGTTGCGATCCGTGGTGTGGGTGATGTCGAAAATCGAATGCTCGCCGAATTGCTCCGCCAGCGCGACGAAATGCATGGCGTCGAAGAAAAATCGCAGCGAGGCTTCGTCGATAGAAAGCGGGGCTTCGGCGAGTTGATCCGTCACCGCGCCGATCAGATTCTGTGCGGCCGAAAGCAGTTTGCCTGGCACATCAGCGTAGACCTGATACGTGTCGGTCTGGGCGCGCTTCACGGCATTCCACTCGCGCTGAAGCCGTTCAAGCGGCTTCTTCAACGTCGCAGGCGCGGTTTTACGGGCGAGCCGGAACGCCGCCTGGTCGAGCGACGCGCTGTACATGCGCCGTGCCCGCTCGAGCAGGTTGTGCGCCTCGTCGACCAGCACGCCGACGCGCCATTGATTGATCTGCGTGAGCGCGTACAGCATCGCGCTGCTGTCGTAGTAGTAGTTGTAATCGCCGACCACCACGTCGGACCAGCGCGCCAGTTCCTGCGCGAGATAGTACGGGCAGACGTCGTGCCCGAGCGCCGCTTCGCGCACCGACGCCCGGTCGAGCCGCGGTCCGGCCAACGCCGCGCTGCGTGCCGCGTCGAGCCGGTCGTAGAAACCGCGGGCGAGCGGACAGGACTCGCCATTGCAGGCCTTGTCGGGATGCTCGCAAGCCTTGTCGCGCGCGACCAGTTCCAGGGTTCTCAGCGGCAAGCGCGCGGAAGTCGGCTCGGCGCTTCGATGGAGCGTCTCGATCGCATCGAGGGCAAGTGCGCGGCCCGGCGTCTTCGCGGTCAGGAAGAACACACGGTCGATCTGATCCGACGCACACGCCTTGAGCAGCGGAAAAATCGTCGCCAGCGTCTTGCCGATGCCGGTCGGCGCCTGCGCCATCAAGGGTTTGCCGTCACGCGCCGCGCGGTACACCGACACCGCCAGCTCGCGCTGACCACTGCGGAACTGGCCATGCGGAAACTGCAACGCACTGAGCGCGGCATTGCGCGCGGCGCGGTGCGCCTCTTCCTGCACGGCCCAATCGAGAAAGCGCTCGCACTGCTCGACGAAGAAAATCTCCAGCTCACGCGCGGTGTGCGTTTCGGTCAGCAAGGTTTCCTTCTGACTGCCAACATCGAAATACACCAGTGCGACCGTCAATTCAGCGAGCGAACGGGTCTGGCACAACAGGTGCCCGTACACCAGCGCCTGCGCCCAATGCAGCGTGCGGTGATTGGCGGGCATCCGTTCGAGCGCGCCACGATGGGTCTTGATCTCTTCCAGCCGGTTCGACACCGGGTCGTAGCCGTCGGCGCGGCCACGCACCGTCAAACCGCGATGCGTGCCGGTCAGCGTGACCTCCGCTTCATAGCCGCTCGCGCGCCGCCCAGCGACTGTCACATGGCCGGCCATGCCTTCCAGCGAGGTGGGCGCGGGCGTGAAGCGCAGATCCAGATCGCCGCGCCGCGCAGTGAATTCGCACATCGCCCGGACGGCGACCACGTAGGTCACGGCGTGATCTCCGTCACGACTTCCGACGCGACGATCTCTTCATCCGCCCATCGCACGTCGAGCACGCGCACCGGCATGCCGTGCTGTGCGCAGTACGCGAGCCAGCGGATCTGGTTGTCCTGCAAGCGGTCGCCGGGACCTTTCACTTCGATCAACTCATAACGGCGCTCGGCCGGCCAGAACCGGATCAGGTCCGGCAGGCCCGAACGGTTGCCGCGGATGTCGCGCAGCAAACGCTCGAACCATAGCTTCAGATGCGCGGCAGGCAGGCAGTCGAGTGCCAACTCGACCAGTTCCGGTGTCAGCAAGCCCCAGAATACGAACGGCGATTGCAGACCCGCCTTGCTTTGCAGATGCCGCAGAATCGTCTCGCGATAGGCGTGGCTGTCGAGTTGAGCGAGACAGGCGGCGAATTGTTCCGCGCGGCGAACGTGAAAATCCGGCGCATGCAGATCGGCCGGTCCGCGCTGGAACGGGTGAAAAAACGCGCCGGGCAGCGCCGCGAACACCGGCTCCCAGCACAGCAAGCCGAACAGCGAGTTGATCAGCGCGTTTTCGACGTAATGAACCGGCGCCGCGTCGCAAGTCAAATGATCGCGGGCGACGTATTCGACCGGTTGTGGCGCGTCTGGCCTCGGCAGAACCAGTGTGCTGCGCTCAACCGGGCGAGCTGCAGCCACACGCGCCACACGCTCGCCGCGCTTGCGCTGCAAACGCGGCAACATGCGCTCGATGCGCTGCGCTTCCTCTTCGCTTTCAGGTTTCGCAGCGGCTTGCAAAGCGAGGGCGAAGGCTTCGTCAAATCGCTCACTGCGTTCCAGCACTCGCAAGCGCCGATGGCGCGCGCCGGGCCACGCGCAGCGCTCATAGACAGCGAGCGCGGCGCGCCAGTTCTGTTGACGCTCACAATGCTGGCCGATACGAAACAGCAGTTTCGCGCGACGCGTTTCGAGCCAGGGGTTCGAGGTTTCGATCGCTGCAATTGCGGCGACGAGCTCGTCGATTGCCTCTGACTCCGCGTCACCCGTGGGGAGCCATTCGAGCGCTTCGCGGCATGCATGCAACGCGAGGTAGACGTCGACGTCCGCGCGTTGCTGGAATGCGCGCGACGACGGCGCGAACGCGACCTTCTCGTACTGGAACACGCCGAGATCGGCAAGCACGAACTCCGACCAGTCCTGCTGCAGATTGCCGAAGAACATGAGGCGCAGACGCTCGCAAAGGGGCGCGATGGCGACGTGGAAGACGCGGTCGGTGGTCTGGGCGTGCCACGCGGACAACGGATGCGCGGTGGCGCCTCGTTCGTCGCATTCGCCCTCACCCGCTCCTTCGCTTTCGTAAAACGGCCGCAGCGTTTCCAGCAGATCGGGTTTGCGCAAGCCTCTCGCGCCGGGAATCAACGCGATGGCGTCCGCCAAGATCAGCAGCAATTCGGGGCGCGTGGTGAGCGCGAACAGATCGTCGAGCGTCAGAACGGGTTCCGTGTCGACCCAACCGAGCGCGGCCAGGGGCGCCGCCGCCTGCAAAGGGCAACCGATCTCGTCATAAGACAGGCGGCTGGCGCGGAACAGCGTGCCCTTGCGCATCAGCATGCGAACCAGCAACGCGCGCGACGGCTGCGGCAAAGCGGCGAAATCGCGCAGGAAACCGTGTTCGCGCGCGTCCAGCAGATCGTCGTAACGCTCGGCGAGCCACGCCAGCGCACGCTCGAAGTTCAGCAGGTAATAAGGGACACCAGAACGGGGGTCCGACGGAGCATCTGTCGCCACGGAGCGTTTACGAAACCTGTATGTTTATACAGTGATGATATCAAAATATAAGTACGCGTCGATACCCGCTTCGTATGCGCATGGAGAATCCGCTCACTGGTCGTCGTCGCCCGAAATCGCCTGGGCCGGCCCCGCCCAATCCCGAAAGCGCGTTTTCCTATATGTGGGCAGAATGTCACGCATATGATATAGATCGTTCTACAAAGACGGCAACGAAGCTGAGTTACGTCTGGTGTTAAGATTTTTTGAAACAAGCCCTAGTGAGAGCGTGATCTGCATGCGTGCAAGCAAACGACAACTTGTCGTCGATAAAGCCACCCAACTGTTTTCGATGCACGGTTTCCAGGCCGTCGGCGTGGACTGGATCATCGACGACTCCGGCGTTGCGCGAATGACGCTATACCGCCACTTTTCAGGCAAGGACGAATTGATCCGCGAGGTGCTGCTGCAACGCTATGCGCTGATCGTCGGCAGTATCGAGGCCCGTTTGCAGACCCTTGAGGTCCCGGAAGAACGGGTCAAGGCAATTTTCGACTGGTATGGCGACTGGTTCGCGACGCCAGAATTCGCGGGTTGCCTGTTTGAACGCGCACTGGCGGAGTTTGGCACCGAGTACCCCAAGATCTCGGGCGTGGCCATCCAATATCGGACAAAGATGACCACCTGGATAGCGGAACTGCTGCAGGGTCTCATGCCGGCGTCTGAGGCAAAACGCCTTGGGGATGTCTTCATGATGTTGCTCGACGGGGCAACCGTCAACGCACGCGCGGCAAATGATCCCGGGCCGGCTTCGCAGGCTTGGGCTGCCGCCGAAGTTCTGCTGCGATCGGCCAAAGCCAAAGCGGCGTGAGCGGGAGCCCGCTCACGCGCTAGATTCCTCGCTGTGCCTGCGGGGCCGCCACCCACACCACTGTCAACGATCGCACCCCCTGCGCACCGCGAATCAGTACGCCTTCGATATCCGCGGTGGCCGAAGGGCCGGTGACCAGCGCCGCATAGCGCGCATCGCGGAAGTCGTCGCGACGGTACACGTCCTGCAAACCGTCGAGCAGTTGCGCCGGATCGAGCAGCACCACCAGATGCTGCACGATGTACCCCAGCGAGTTGACCACATACTCGCGCTCGCTGAACCACACCGAGCCGGTTTCAGCCACGCCGAAGCGACCCCGCACCACGCCCACCTCGATATCCTGCAACGACGCCGGTTCGGTTTCGGCCGTGATCGCGCGCGTGCCGGGCACTTCGGGCGTCGCCGACGCCACCGACGCCGCATCGCCGAACCGCTCACGGATCAGCGCAAGCACGTCACCCGCAGCCCGCGCTTCGACGCACGTGCCGCCCATCGCCTGCAATGCTGCCGTGAAGCGCGCCCGCAAGTCCCCGCCCGCCGAAGCGAACAGCGGCGCATCGGGCCGTGGACGCGCCGGCGGCTGCGCGTCACGCACCTTCGCCAGAAAAGCCTCACGCGTTGCCATCGCCACCTCCACGATTCTTCTTGTACCAGGCGTGGAAGGTCAGCTTCGGCGCCTCCGGCAACTCACGCTGCCGGCCCCAGATGTTGAGCGGGTTATACAGCACGAAATTCGGCAAACGCCGCAGCGCGCCGCCCATCGACGACACTGTCGCCCGATACAGCGTCGGACTCGCAAGCAGGCGCCCCGCCATCTTCAGCACTTCCTGCTTCACGAATGGCACCTCATGACGTTCTGCGATCACCGTTCGCCATTTGTAGATCTGCTCGTGAATATTGATCTTCACCGGACACACATTCGTGCAACTGCCGTTCAGCGTCGACGCGAACGGCAACGCGCTATAACGCTTCAGGTCGAAGGTCGGGTTGATGATTGCGCCGATCGGCCCCGAATACGTGCCGCCATACGACAAGCCGCCACTGCGCCGATACACCGGGCACGTGTTCATACACGCGCCGCAGCGAATGCATTTGAGCGAATACCAGAAATCCTCCATCGCAAGCCGCTCCGAGCGGCCATGATCGACGAGGATGAAGTGCATTTCGGCGCCCGGACGCGGAGCACGGAAATGCGAGGTGTACTGGGTAATCGGCGAACCGAGCGCGCTGCGCGACAGCATGCGGATAAATACGCCGAGGTCCGACACCTTTGGAATCAGCTTCTCGATACCGATCGACGCGATATGCAACGGCGGCACATTCGCCGACAGGTCGGCATTGCCCTCGTTCGTACACACGACCACCGTGCCCGTCTCCGCCACCGCGAAATTGCAGCCCGTCATGCCCGCCGTTTTCTCGCGCACGAAATACGGCCGCGTATTCATCCGCTGGCTTTCAGCGAGGTAGTGAATATCGCTGTTTTGCGGATCGGTGCCGATGGTTCGACCGAACAGTTCAGCCACATCGGCGCGTAGTTTATGGACCGCGGGCACCACCATATGGCTCGGGTCCTGATGATCGAGCTGCTGGATGCGCTCGCCGAGATCGGTCTCCATCACCGTGATGCCGCGCGGTTCGAGATACTCGCGCATCTTGCATTCGTCGGTGAGCATCGACTTGCTTTTGACGAGCGTGGTCATGCCGCGCTCGGACATGATCTGGTGGACCAGCGCATTGTGCTCTTCGGCGGTCGCGGCCCAATGCACCACGACACCATTTGCTTCGGCCGCAGCGGCGAACTGTTCGAGATAGTCGGACAGATGCGACAGCGTGTGTTCCTTGATGCCCGATGCCAGTTCGCGCAGCGTCTCCCACTCCGGGATGCCGTGCGCCTGCGCATCGCGCTTCTCACGCAAATCCCATAGACGTTTGTCGTGAAACGCGACGTGCTCCGTCTTCCTGATGAAAGCGCCCGCGGCTTTCGCGTGATCGATGCGGCTCATGCGCGTGCTCCGTTGAGAACCTGCGCGATATGGATGAAGCGTGCGTCGGTTTTCATGCGTTCCGCGCAACCTTGCTGGTGCATCAGGCACGACATGTCGCCCGACACGATGTACTCCGCGCCCGCGTTGAGATGATCGCGAACCTTGTCCTGCCCCATGCGCACCGACACCGGCTCTTCGGTCACCGAAAACGTGCCGCCGAAACCGCAGCATTCGTCGGGCCGCGACGGTTTGACGAATTCGATGCCTTTCACGCCTTCAAGCAAGGTGCGCGGTTTCGAAAACGGCAGCGCGGAGATCTCCGAGACCGACGCTTCCTTCAGATGCCGTAGCGCGCTGCAACTGTTATGCAGACCCACGCGATGCGGAAACTCGGCCCACGGAAACTCACGCGCACCGACCACGTCGTGCAGAAACTCGACGAGTTCGTAGGCGTTGGCGCGAACCTTTCTGACTTCATCAGTCTGCTCGAGCGCGGTCAGATGCTCGCGCACGTGATGAATGCAACTCGCCGACGGTCCGACGATGTAGTCGTAGCCGGCGAAGTTGCGCGCAAACACGCGCTCGGCGCCGGCTGCCTCGGTGTGCGCGCCGCTGTTGGCCATCGGCTGGCCGCAGCAGGTTTGCTCCTGCGGATAGTCGACCTCGATGCCGAAGCGTTCAAGCAGCTCGAGCGTGGCGATCCCTACTTCGGGATAGAACGCGTCGATGAAGCACGGGATAAACAGGGCGACTTTCATAGGCTCATTTGAATGAAATGCGGCGGCCGCTGATTCACTTACTTTAGTGCGGAATCATGGCGGCGCACGCGTTTCCTGCCGACAGCGTGTTCGCGGCCGGTCAGTAAGACTGGTATTGTTGGTCTGACCAATAAATATAAGGAAGTCGCCGGGCGGTGTCAACCGCGAGAACGTTGGTGAAGCAGACTGGACAGGCCTCAGCGCGGTTATGGGCGCACGCAACCCGCTGCCCGCGCGTGGGCAAAAGCGGTGGTCAGGAGGTCAGCAAATCAGGAAATGAGGCGTCGGCCAGAGGCCGGCAACTCAGGAAATCACGCTCGGCGACGGTCTCGCCGCGTCGTCCTTGTACATCTCGCGCACATAGGTCAGATGACGCTCGGCGGCCTTGCGCGCCTTTTGTGCGTCGCGGGCGATGACTGCGTCGTAGATGGCCTGATGCTGGCTCATCAACTGCTTTTCCATCGCGTCGTCGTAGTCGATCAGACGATGGTACTGGCGCATGCCTTCGCGAATCAGCGTATGGATGCCGTGCATCACATGCGCGAGCGCGATGTTATGTGTGGAGTCCGCGATGGCGAGATGAAACGCGGCATCCAGTTCCGCGAGATTCACACGGTCTTGCGACTGCGAACCGGCCTTCAATGCTTCGAACGCCTCGGTGATCTTCTGCAGATCGGCTGGCGTGGCGCGCTCGGCGGCATACACCGTCGAAATCGATTCGAGACCCTGGCGCAGTTCGAGAATATCGGCACTGGTGCGCGGATTTTGCAGCAACAGTTCGGCGAGCGGCTTGGAGATGATCGGCGCGGTGACGTCGACGACCGTGAAGCCGCCCCGCCCCGACGTTTCAATATACCCGTCCGCTTCCAGCCTGATCAACGCTTCCCGCAACGACGGCCGCGACACCCCGAGCTGCGTGGCCAGATCGCGTTCGGCCGGCAAGCGGTCACCGGGCATTAGCGCGCCGTCCGAGATCAGTTGCTTGATCTGGTCGGACACCACGTCGGAAAGTCGTTTGCGCGTGAAGGACTGGATCGGGAGAAATGGCATGGGCGGCGCGGGTTGAAGCCTGGTTAATGGAGCCTGATTGATGAAGCCTGGTTGGCGAAGCCGTGGACGACGGCATGAGCGCACCTTCGAACGGGTGCGTCAAAGTGCAGGAATTATACCGTTCAACGACTTGCCGCTGCCTGCCAGGCTAGCCCGCGCCCGCCGCATACAGCAGCGGCTTTCCTATTCACAGCCTACACGTTCGTGCGCACCGGCAATCCACCGACGAACGCAGCAATCCGTTCGCAAGCATCCATCAGGCTTGCCTCGTCGACCACAAAACCCAACCGCACGAAACCATTCGCGGTCTCGCCGAAGGCGCTAGCGTCGAGCAACGACACACCTTGCGCGCGAAACAGTTGCCAGGTGAAATCGACTGTATCGAGGCCCGTGCCGCTGACGTCGACCATCATGAACATGCCGGCTTCCGGCAACAGGCAACGCAAGCCCGGCACGCGGTGCAGGCGCTCGAACACGACATCGCGGCGGCGCCGGTAAATCTCGCGCATCTCGGCGACGATCGGCGCCTTGTTCTGCAGCGCGGTCAATGCAGCCTGCTGGATGAAACCTGGCAAGCCATACAGCATCGCCAAGGCGAGCCGCCCCATATGCTCGATCAGCGTGGCGGGCCCGATCGCCCAACCCACGCGCCAGCCCGCCATGGCATGCGATTTCGACAGACTGCCGAGCGTCACCGTGCGCTCCGCCATACCTGGCAACGCCGCGATGCTCACGTGCTCACGCTCGAACGTGAGATCGGCATAGACCTCGTCGGAGAGCACCCACAGATCGTGCTCGCACGCGATCCGCGCGATGCGTTCCAGATCGGCGCGTGGCATCACCACGCCGGTCGGATTACACGGTGTCGCGAAGAAAATGGCTTGGGTGCGCGGTGTGATGGCCGCTTCGAGCGCGTCGCAGTCGAGGTGAAACGCCCGCGCCGGATCGACCGGCACCGGCACAAGCGTGGCGCCCGCGGCGCGCACGCAGGCTTCGTATGTGAGGTACATCGGCTCGGGGACGATCACTTCGTCGCCCGCTTCCAGCAGGCACAACGAGGTGGCGAACACGCCGTTCTGCGCCCCCGCAGTCAGGATCACGTTGGCCGCGCTTACGGCGCAACCCGTGGTGCGCGCATGGTCTTCGGCAATCGCCGCGCGCGCCGGCTCACGCCCGGACACGGCGCTGTAATGCGTATCGCCGCTACGCAACGCTTCGATGGCGCGCTCGACGATCGGCGCGGGCGTCGCGAAATCGGGGTCGCCGACGCTCAGCACGATCACATCTTCGCCATTGGCGAGCGCCTGCTGAGCGACACGATGGATTTCCCACGCCGAGGTACGCCTGCCCTGCAAACGCTCAACCAGATTCGAATACTTCATGGAACTCACCCCGTTTCGACTTGAGCCGCCAATGTAATGGGGCGCGTGCGAAACGTCCAGATACGAAAAAGCGCCACGCGAGCACTGAGACTCGCGTGGCGCTTCGCTGAAGCCCTGGCCCCGAAGGGCAACGCGTTTAAACCTGGCGGCGCAATTCCGCCGGCGGCACTTTCATCAAGTGGCGATATTTCGCCACGGTACGCCGCGCCACCAGTACACCCTGATCCGCGAGCATCTTCGCAAGCGTCACGTCCGACAGCGGATCGTGCGTGTTCTCCGCGGCGATCATTTCCTTGAGCAACGCGCGCACGGCCGCGGCCGAACAGGTACCGCCGCTTTCTGTGCCGAGTTCACGCGGGAAGAAGTGCTTGAACTCGAAAATACCGCGCGGCGTGGCCATATATTTGTTGCCGGTCGCACGCGAGATGGTGGATTCGTGCAAACCGAGTTCCTCGGCCACATCGCGCAGCACCATCGGCTTGAGCGCGATTTCACCGTACTGGAAGAAGGCTCGTTGATGCGCGACGATGCACTCGGCCACGCGTTGAATCGTATCGAAGCGCTGCTGCGCATTGCGGATCAGCCAGCGCGCTTCCTGCAATTGCTGCGCGAGCGGCGAGCGGCTGGCACCGGCCGACTGCGCGAACAGCTCGGCATACATGCGATGGATGCGGGCGCGCGGCTGCACGGCCGGGTTGATCGTCACCGCCCATTTGTTGCGCACCTGACGCACGATCACGTCCGGCACCACGTAGTTGTCTTCGGTACGGCCGTAGTTGTTGCCCGGCTTCGGATCGAGCTTGCGCACCAGCGCGCAGGCCACCCGCAGTTCCTCGGCGCTGCAGCCGATCTGCTTTTGCAGTTCAGCCTGTTCGCGACGCGCGAGGCGCTCCAGGTGATGGTCGACGATTTGCCGCGCCACATCGCGTCCAGGCGTGTCAGCGGGCAACGCGTTGACCTGCAGCGACAGACATTCGGATAACGAGCGGGCGCCAAGACCGGGACGATCGAGCGATTGCACGAGGCGCAGCGCCACCAGCAATTCTTCTTCAGTCAGTTCGGGTTCGAGGTCGACGCTGTCGGCGAGCTCGGAGAGTTCCTGACGCAGATAGCCGTCGTCATCGAGCGCCTCGATGATAAAACGGGCCACCGCGCGGTCACGGTCGTCGAGTCGATAGAGACGCAGCGAGTCGTGCAACTGCTCGCGCAAGGTCGGTTGGGAACGCGCCCATTCAGCGGGATCGCTACTGTCGGAGTCGCCGTTCTGGCGCGTCGAACTACGGGTGCTGTAGTCGCCCGAAAAGTCGCCGGGTATGTCGTCCTGCCCTGCGCTTTCCATTGTGTCGCCAGCGCTGTTGTCGACCGGTGACGATTCAGGTTCGGCCGCGGCGACCGTGTCCGTGGCGGGCGTCCCACCGACGTCATCGCCTGGCGTTGCAGTGGCGAGCGCGACGTCTTCCGTGTCGGTCGAGTCGTACTCGAGGAACGGATTGGTGTCGAGCGCGGTGCGCAACTCCTGCTGGAACTCGAGAGACGACAACTGCAACAGACGCACCGATTGCTGCAGACGCGGCGTGAGTGCGAGGGACTGCCTTGCGCGTAGTTCGATTGACGGCATTGTAGTGAGGTCCCGTTAATAGCTTGGAAAAGGTATCTGGCCTCAGTAGAGCAACTGTCATACCAGCTCGCCCAACACACTGTTTTTTCTAAGTTTTGCCTTTTCAGGCCCGCCAATTGCGCAGTGGGCGCGCGCCCTTTTTACAAGGACCCGGCAATTTCCGGTCGCCGGCCTTACGGACCGTCGAACAGCCCGCCGCACGTGGCCGCCCCTCTATTCCTCAGCCTAAACGCAGGTGCAGCAACGGCTTGTCCCGGCATCGGGCATTCGTGCGGTGTACCGGGCACACAGCTTGCGAATCAACACGGTGTGGACGGACGTGGGTCTTTGCACGCGAGTCGATCGCGAGGTAGCGCAAGCAGCAACGTAGCCACGCAAACGAAACACATGCATAGACCATCGTCCGGTGTCGATAACGGGCCCTGACGGAACCGTAGCGGCAACGACCCCACGCGAGTCATCAACGGTTTCGGCCGCGATCGACCGCAGGTAACAAGACCGCATTTTTTATCAACACCCGAAGGAGAAACCATGAAGACCATCCAACTTCTGAAGACCGCAGGCAGCATCGCTTGTGTCGCATTCGCTCTGAACGCTACGGCGCAAACCAGCGGCTCGGCCCCGTCGGCAGCATCCGAAACTATCGGTCAGCACGTCGACGACGGCACCATCACCACCAAGGCCAAGGCCGAACTGCTCAGCGCGAAGAACGTCAAATCGACTCACATCCACGTGAAGACCCGCAAGGGCGTGGTGTGGCTCACGGGTTCAGTGCCTTCGTCTGACGACAAGGCCGCAGCAGGGGAAGTCGTGAAGGGCGTAGATGGCGTCTCGAGCGTGAGGAACCATCTGAAGGTCGTAGCGGAATAACTGCGCGGAACAACAGCAGCGTCTTCGCTGCTGTTGTTGTCCAGCTTCAAAAAACCGGCGTTCTTGTGAGCGCCGGTTTCCTTTTCTACCTGCAGTTTTCTATCTGCAATTACGGCCTGGCCGCAGCGTACTGATCGCGTAAGTCACGCACGCGATCATGGTTTTGCAGTACGCCCTGGTACTGACGCTCAACCAGCGCCCGGACGTCCAGCGGCAACTCCTTTTCAAGCGCGTCGTGATAGCGCTTTTTCGCAACGTCTTCGCCCTTTTCGCATTCGGCGAGGATCTCGTGATCACTGCGATCCGACACAGCCGACTTCACGTCGACCCAGCCGCGATGCAGCGCACCGCTCATACTGCCGCCTGTTTCGGGCTTGCCGCCCAGCGCCTGAACCGCATCCTGCAATTCACGCGCACCACGCGTGCAGTCTTCGGCGCGCGACAGAAACAGCGATTTCAGCTGCGCGTCATGCGCGTCTTCTGCCGCCTTGCGAAAGCCCTTCTCGCCGTCCTTCGACGTTTCGACCAGATCGTTCAACACGGAAACAACGTTCGTAGCCATTCAATACCTCCAGGGGTTTCGTTAATCGAGGAATCCGCCGCTACGCACTTCCATGTAGCCGCGGGGTTCGCATGTCTATGCGCATGAGGCGTGCCCGGCTCGCGAATACCCCGGCATGAATGCAAAACGGCCCGACATTTGCCGGGCCGTTCTGTTGTTTGCAGCGTCTCCACTCAAACGAAAGCGATCGCCTTACTCATTGCCTCATTTATTGCCTCATTTATTGCTTCACTCAGGCATGCCGTTCGCTGAATTCGCCGAACTCGTTGAGTGGTTCGGGCGTTTTGAGCGGATCGAAGTCGGCCCAGCGCCCTTGCTGCCAGCGCCCGCTCGCGCGTTCGATCGCGAGGCCCCCTGCTTCGCGCAATACCTTAGCCGCGTCGAACTGATTGTCGGGCGATACATGCACGGCAACCAGTACGCCGGAGTCGCGCATTTCCTGATGGAAGCGCAAATGGTGGTGGCCGGCCTCGCCGCCTTCGCGCGTGCGCGCCATCGCCCCGGCGAGGGAGCCTATGTATGCGCCGACGCCGGCCGCGATCAGCGAGACGAGAATCGGCGCCGAAAACGCCGCGAAGATCCCGACGCCGACCACAGCGCCCACTACCGCGCCGATCGTCACGCCCATGCCGGCGCCCTTCGGGGCTTCTCTCGCGCCCGGATCGGTGCCGGTATCGCCGCCGATCGGATAACGCGCGTGCTGGCCACGCGGATTGACAAAAAACAGCGTGACGTCTTCTTCGACGAAACCTGCGTTGAAGAGCTTTTGCGCCGCATCTTCGGCGGCGGGGAAAGTCGTAAACCGTGCTGCGACGATGAGTGACATAAGGCCTCCTTACATCGTTGAAACGCGTTTTGCGGACCCTGCCGCCACACGGCATCGCGCTGCGCTGCAAAAATACACGCGGGAGGTAGGCGTGTGCCCGGACTACGCGGCGGTGCCGCGATCGGGCTCCATGCCTTCCACTCTGAACAGTCCACTATGCAACACTACGCCTTCACCGGCGTTCTGGTCGAGTGCTTCTGCGCAAACCGAGCGGATACGATTGCGCCCCTTGTCGAAAGCGGCCATCAGGGCGGATTCGAGCGCGGAATCGGCGCCGAAATGATCTTCCAGCGCCTCGGCCGTAATCGCACACACAACCGCTTCGCCGTCGACGCGCGCCATGAAGCGCACAGTCAGATTCGCTCCGTCGAAGAGCGGCTTGTCGTCGGGAAAAGTGATCTGCATAAGGGAGTCCTCATAGGCCGGCCGGGGCAGGATCGCGTTCATGACGAACCCTTCATTGAACCGGCCAGTTGCTGCGCCATCGCGAGGTGATGTTTGATCGTCGGCAGCGCGTGCGCGGCGGCGGCCTTCAGTTGTGAGTCGGTGCCGCTCTGGCTCTCCTGCTGGAACAGGTCGACCGCTCGCTGATGCGCTTCCACACCGATCTGCTCGACGTAGGCCTGATCGAATTCGTTGCCCTTGAGCGTCTGCAGTTTTCCGACCAGCGCCGAATCGGCGGACGGCGTCGTGGCAAGCCCCTTCTTCGCGACGATTGCGGCCATGCCGTGCGAGAGTTTCGTATGGTCGGCGATCATTTGCTGCGCGAATTTCTTGACGTGCGGATCGCTCGAATTCTTGAGTGCGATTCTGCTTGCCGCGATTTCGGTGGCGTCGGCCTGTGAGGCATCCTGCACGAACTGCTGGTCTGCAGGCGAGAGCTTTGTGCCGCTCACCGGCGCAGCGCTAGCGGGGGCGTCACTGGCTTGTGCGTATGCAGGCCCGATCGACGCTGCGCCAAGCCCCAGCGCAAAAGCCATCACTTGTACGGAATATCGGAATTTCATACGTTTTCTCCCTGGTCGACCTGTCTACCGAAGCGGGCTGAGCGATGAGATCGCGGTATTTCAGAACCGCTTCTGCGTCCCTTGTCTCTGTCCGTTCGTTACGTCCCCTAGTCAGCAAAAGACGTGCCCATGCCTGACCGCCGCCGTCAGCACCGGTAGCAAGGTGCGTAAGGACTGTTCCGCCCACGCACGCCACCATGCGCAAAGCGCGCGGCGGGCATCGCTTTTGCTCGCGGCCAGTCATCGGCGCATACGCGCTTCATGCTTGAAACTTCTACCTGCAACCATGGCTGCCACGACCCAACCGATGCAACGCCGCACGGAACGCGCCGGACGCGCGGACGAAACCGCCGCGCAACGAGCCGCTCCCGCCGACCTGCCGCCGGGCCTGCGCCATGCCGACGACAGCAAGCCCGGCTACACACGCAAGCGTGAAAAAGACGGCTTCATCTACATCGACCTGAGCGGCAAGCGCATCGACGACGAAGAGGAAATCAAACGCATCAATGCCCTCGCCATTCCGCCCGCTTACGAAGACGTCTGGATCTGCCCCGACGCGCGCGGCCATATCCAGGCGACGGGCCGCGATGCACGCGGCCGCAAGCAATACCGCTATCACCCACGCTGGCGCGAGACACGCGACGCCGACAAGTACGAACGCATGGCCGAGTTCGGCCGCGCGTTACCGAAAATCCGCGCACGCGTCGCTCGCGACCTGAAGCTGCCGGGCATGCCGTGCGACAAAGTCATCGCGGCGATCGTGCAGTTGCTCGACACGACGCTGATCCGCATCGGCAGTGTGGAATACGCGCGCGAGAATCAGTCGTACGGTTTGACGACGCTGCGCAAGAAGCATGTGAAGATCGAAGCGGGCCAATTGCGCTTCAAATTTCGTGGCAAAAGCGGCATCGAGCATGACGTGACGGTGGACAATCCGCGCATCAAACGCATCGTGCGCCGCTGCGCCGAACTGCCGGGCCACGACCTGTTTCAGTACCTCGACGAAGACGGCACGCGCCGCACGATAGGGTCGGCCGACATCAACGACTACCTGCGCCGCGCGAGCGATGCCGACTTCACCGCGAAGGACTATCGAACGTGGGCCGGCAGCGTCTATGCCTTGGCCGCGCTACGGCGGCTGGTGTGCAGCAGCGCTACGGAGGCGCGCCGCCATATCGTTGCGACGGTCAAGGATGTGGCGGCGCTATTGCGCAATACGCCCGCGGTTTGCCGGCGCTGCTACATCCACCCTGTGGTGATCAGCGCGTTCGAGGCGGCCGAATTGCAGAGCTTGCCACCTGGCCAGGCACGCCGTGGATTGAGAGTGGACGAAGTGGCATTTGCCACGCTGCTTGCCCATGCGGAGAAACGTGCGGCAAAGCTGGCACGCACGGCCGGCGCCAAGGGCCGCAAGATGCGGGAGACGGCGATGACGGACAGCATCAACGGCTCCTTGACCAGTCTGTTGAAAAAATCTCGCGTGGTGGCGCGTAAAAACGCCGAGGCGAAGACCGGCACGCAAACCGCGCGGCGGTCGGCTGCGTCACGAGAGGAGATCGCGGCATCGCGTGACGCCAAGCAGGCGGCTCGCTGAGCAAAACTGAGGTTCGGATCTCCGACCAACCTCTTATTGACTGGCGCCGGAGGCCGCTGAGGCTGTGCCCGACCTACTCGCCGCTTCGGTGGCGGCAGCGGCCGCCGCGCCGCTGCTCGTATCTGCAGTACTGCCGGTGGCCGCGTTGCCGTTCATCACGCCGCTGCTGGCCAGCGCGGAACTGGCGGCAGTGGACGTATCCGCGCTGCCGTTATCGGACCGTTTGCAGCCTGCGGCCGCGGTCAATAACACCACCGCTGCCACGATCAGCACCTGCTTGCCCGCGCTTTGTCTGGATAGCTGTTTCATCTTTCTCCTCCGTCATCGGTCCGGTGAATCCGCGACTGCATGACGCGAGCGCGGATTCACCGCCATCATTGATGTTCATCGCCTGCGTTATTGGCCGTTCGTGCCGCTGCCCGCGTCCGCACCCGGCGTATTGGTCGAATCGCTCATCGGCTTCTTGGTCTTCGCCTTCGACTTCGACATGTGATGCGTTTTCGAGCCACTGGCACTCATTGCCCCCGAAGTCGACCCTGCGGATGCCGCATCATGTGCGGCGTTGTTGCTCGAGCCAGCGGATCCGCCTCCGCCCGCGCCGCCGTTACCGTTGCCGCCCGCTTGCGCGAAAGCGACGCTCGACATCGCGACCAATGCCGACACCAGCAATGCTTTTGAATAGTTCATCGAAGTCTCCCTAAGTGAATGGACCGCGTTTGCCGCTTGCAGCGCGAGCTTGTCCAATCCGTGCTTCTGCCGCTCGAGCTGGGCACTGGCACTCATGCTGTTGGCCAAAGCCGCAGCAAGGGCTATGCCGCGCTGCTGCGAATCGAAGGAACGCCGATTGCTCAGTTCTCTCCACACATCGAACCGGTAAGGAGAAACATCATGCTCAACCAGACACAGACCCAAGGCGGCACGCGGCAGGGCCAAGGCGCACGTATCGTCGGCAAAGGCAGCGCGACTGCAGACGGTCCCGGCCCGGAAGTCATGGCCGCAGCCACCCTGGATGGCAACAAGGTGATTAGCAGCGATGGCGAAGACATCGGCAAGGTCAAGGACATCATGCTCGACGTCGGCTCGGGTCGTATCGCCTATGCGGTGCTATCAAGCGGCGGCTTTCTCGGCATCGGCGACAAACTGCTGGCGATTCCGTGGCGCGCCCTCACGCTCGATACACAAGAGAAGTGCTTCGTCCTCGACATGACCGCCGAGCGCGTGAAAAACGCACCGGGGTTCGACAAGGACCACTGGCCGGCCATGGCGGACCAGACATGGGCCACGTCGGTACATCAGTACTACGGCAGCGAGCCCTACTGGGGACGCGATCCGTATGACCGGCGCGACGATCTGGGTGCCGGTGACATTCCGGCGGGGTCGTCTGATGCACCGGAGGCCGGCGGGTTGAAACTGTAGATCCCGTTGTAAATCCTGTCGTTCGCACACAGGTTGCGGGCAGGTGCGGCTCGTTGCTTCGAGCCGCACCTGCCTTGATGTGCCGGCCGCGCATGCGTCACCTGCATGCCGGCCCCAACCGGATCCTCATGCACGAAACACTGTGTGTTTCTCATCGTCGGCGCCGTGCTCGTGTTTATGGGCGTGGCAGCGACGACGCTGCGGCGCCTTCCCGTTAGCGCCGCCATGTTCTACCTCGCGATCGGCTACGCCCTCGGGCCGTCCGGCATCGACCTGTTGCGCCTCGATATCGTCGCCGATGCACATTTGCTGCGAGCCGTCACCGAAGTCGCGCTGCTGGTGTCGCTGTTCGCCATCGGGCTGCGTTTGCGGCTCGGCGTATTCGAGAAGCTCTGGACCGTACCGCTGCGCCTCGGCTTCCTCGCCATGCTGGCGACCATTCCGCTACTCACGCTGTTCGGCGTCTACGTATTGCATCTTGGCTGGGGCCCGTCCCTGCTGCTCGCGGCGATCCTCGCCCCGACCGATCCGGTACTCGCTCATGACGTCCAGGTGCACAATCCCGGCGACCACGACCTGCTGCGCTTCGCGCTCTCCGGCGAAGGCGGCCTGAACGACGGCGTCGCGCTCCCCTTCGTCATGCTCGGCCTCGCGATATGCGCGGCGCCTGCCGCTCCAGTCACCGACGTGCTGAGTTTCCGGCTCGCCGGCAGCATCGTTTGGGGCGTGGCCGGCGCAATCGCGATCGGCGGCCTGCTCGGCTGGGTGACAACACATGCGGTCACCTGGCTGCGTACGCGCCATGCGCAGGCCCTCGGTCTCGAGGGCTTCTTCGCGTTGGGCCTGATCGAACTCTCGTTTGGCGCCGCGCAACTCGCGCATACGTATGGCTTTCTGGCGGTGTTTGCCGCGGGCGTCGCGATGCGCCGCGCCGAGCATCGCGCGAGCGGCGGCGCGTCACCTCGCGAGGCGATCGGTACGGTCGATTCTGAAGACGTCGAAGCAACCGCGGCAAATCCGAGCAAAGCCCATGCGTATATGACGGAGTCGGTGATGGGCTTCACGATCGAACTAGAACGCATCGCGGAGGTGGCGGTGATGGCGATGGTGGGCAATGTGCTCGCCACGCTGCAAGCACCGCTTCTCACCTGGCAGACGGTCGCGCTCACGGTTGCGCTGTTCGTGCTCGTGCGGCCGGCGTCGGTGGAATTGTCGCTGCTGGGGTCGAGCGCGACGCCAGCGCAGCGGCGTTTGATGAGCTGGTTCGGCATCCGCGGAATCGGTTCGTTTTACTACCTGGCGTATGCACTTGAACACGGCGCGGCATCCGACGTCGTGCCGCTGGTGCCGCTCACGCTGGCGGTCGTTGCGGCTTCGGTCGTGATTCACGGCGTCTCGGCTACGCCTCTGATGAGCTGGTACCACAGCCTGCGCAGCAGCGAAAACCACGATGTCCGCCGTGGACCTCGCTAGAATACGAGTCCCTCGTGCTGCAACAAGCTCCTCCCCATTCGATGACCGCTCCCGACGAATCAAGACGTGAAGCGCGGACGAACGCCGCCAATTCGCTGTTCGCTTTTCTCAAGGCGCTGCCGCTGGGCGACCGGCTGGCCGAAGGCAGTGTGATGGCCACGCAGGCGGTGGCCGGCGGCAGCCTCGCCTTCGTAATCGGCCGTTGGCTGCACACAGAGCAAGCCTTCTGGGCCGCGATTACGGCGATTGCGGTCAGCCAGCACAGTTATATCGACACGCGCAATCTGTCGCGCGATCAGTTCATCGGCGCGATGGTCGGGGCCGTCTGCGGGCTCATCGGCGCAACCCTCGGCGGCGGCTATCTCGCCGCTTACGCGGCCACCGTTGGCGCGGCGATTCTGATTTGCTGGGTCGTGAACGTGGGCAGCGCCGCGCGTCTGGGTGGCATTACGGCGACGATCATGCTGCTGGTGCCGGGCGTCGGTTCGCCGTGGGACAGGGCCTTGCTGCGCCTCGGCGAGGTCACGTTAGGCACCGTCTGCGCACTGCTCGTGACCTTGATCATGTCAAGGATAGAGAAGCACTGGTTCGGCCGACCCGACAAAGCCTAGCCGGACTTCTGATCGTTCTCTTGCGGCTGACGCCGGTAACGTCCCGGCGTCGCGCCGACGCTCTGCTGAAACGCCTTGCCGAAGGCGGCTTCCGATTGATACCCCACGGCCTCACCGATCTCCGCGGCGCTGCGCTGCGTGCGCAGCAGCAGATCGCACGCGATCGTCATACGAATCTGCGTGAGGAAATCCATCACCGTCATACCCGCACGCTCGTTGAAATGGCGTGCGTAAGTCGCGCGGGACATCGCCGCGCGTTCGCCCAGTTCGGCAATCGTCCAGGCCCGTTCGGGGGCGCTCAACATGCTCTGTACGGACGCGCCCAGACGCGCATCGGCCAACAGTGCCAACACGCCTGCAGTCGATGCATTCTGTTCGCCGTGCACGCGCAAGGCCATTGCGAATAGCGCGTGGCTCAATGCGGTGACGATCGCGAGCGCGCCGGGCTGACGTTGCTCCGCTTCGGTTCGCATCAATGCAATCACCGTCTGCAACGCGCCGAGCGTTTGCACGCTGCCGAGCGACACATGAAATGGGTCGGGCAACGCGTTGAGCAGCAACGCCGAGGAACCGGGCGCGTAGACGAACCGGCCGCATAGCAGATCGAGATCGGCGCCGCCCTCGTGCTCGTCATTGCGGCGCAACGGCAGCATGCCGTCATGACTCAACGTCAGCGGCGCGGTGGCAACTGTCCGCCCGATATCACGCACCCGATGCGCGGCGCCACGCGGGAACAGCATGAAATCGCCCGCCTGCAGCACAACCTGCGCGTCACCCGCAGTCTCGACGACGCATTCGCCGTCCAGCACCAGATGAAACGGTGCAATGCCCGCCTCCATTGGCGTGTGATCGATGTCGAAGCCCCCCGTGAGCAGGCAACGCAGATCGAGGCTGGCTTGCGGCCGGGCGAGGTCGATCAGTCGGCTGAGCGTATCCATGAGACGGTCGCGCTAAAAGTTGAGCGAATCGAGTATTCAGGATATCGCGGCACAGCGCAATACTTTGCCTAACGACACCGGCACCCGCCGGAGCCTGGCAAACAAAGGAGCACTGTCATGTTGAACTGGATCGATTACCGCAAGGAACTGTTCGGCCGCATCGGCGAGATCGCCAAACTGTCGCCGGATACGGTGAAGGCCTATCAAACGATGTCGAGCGCGGGCCAGAAGGCCGATCTTCTCGGCGCGAAGACGCGCGAGCTGATTTCGCTCGCGGTGGCCGTCAGCTTGCGATGCGACGGCTGTATCACCGTGCATACGGCGGAAGCGCTGAAACACGGCGCGACACGTGAAGAGATCGCCGAAGCGCTCGGCGTGGCGGTCGCGGTGAACGCGGGCGCCACCATGGTGTACTCGGCACGCACGATGGACGCCGTCGCCGCTTATCAGGCGGATAGCAAGCCGGCAGCGTGAGGCACGCGGTGTAGCGACGTGATGGCACGCCGCTGCACCGCTCACCCACGAGCTATCCGGCGTGCAACGCGAGCCGCGCACGCCGCGGCTTGCAGCTGGCGCTACGCCGGATGACGCGCCTCTTCAAGCTGCTTGCGGCGCACCTCGCCTTGACGTTCCAGCATCCAGCCCGGGTACTCAGCGGGCAGCGTGCTGACCTTATCGAGTTTCGCAAGGTCATCGGCGGTCAGCGTGACCTCCGTGGCAGCGATGTTGTCGTCGAGTTGCTCGATTTTCTTCGCCCCGACGATCACCGAGCTCACCACGCGTTGATGCAGCAGCCACGCAAGCGCGATCTGCGCCACCGACACTTTCTTCGTCTCCGCGATATCGCGCATCACGTCGATACAGTCATAAGCGCGCTCGCGATTGACCGGCGGGAAATCGAATGTCGTGCGACGGCTGCCCGCCTCGCCCTGCTGTTCGCGCCCATATTTGCCGCTCAGCAAGCCGCCCGCGAGCGGACTCCACACCATCAGTCCAAGCCCTTCGCTGTGCAGCATCGGCACGAGTTCGCGTTCGAGGTCGCGGCCCGCCAGCGTGTAATACGCCTGTAGCGATTCAAAGCGCGCGAGGCCGAGGCGCTCCGCAATGCCCAGCGCCTTCACGATCTGCCATGCGGCCCAATTCGACACCCCGACATAGCGCACATGGCCATGCTGGACCAGCGTATCGAGCGCGCGCACGGTTTCTTCGATCGGCGTGGCTGGATCGAAACCGTGGATCTGATACAGGTCGACGTGATCGAGTTGCAGGCGTTTCAGGCTCGCCTTGATCCCGTCGATGATGTGATAACGCGAGGCGCCACGCGCATTCGGGAACTCCGCCGTCTGGCCGAACACTTTGGTTGCGACCACAACCTTGTCGCGCGGCACTTTCAGGTTCTTCAACGCCTGACCGGTGATCTCTTCGGATAGGCCATCAGCATAAACGTCGGCCGTGTCGATGAAATTGATGCCCGCATCGAGCGCCCGGCCGACCAGCCGCTCCGCGTCCCCCTGCTGCAGATCGCCGATCTGCTTCCAGATGCCCCCGCCACCGCCGAAGGTCATCGTGCCCAGGCACAGCTCCGAAACAAACACACCGGTACGGCCTAACTGGTTGTATCGCATCGTCGAGACTCCATCGTGGATTCGTGGAACGGTGAGCCGTACAGAGTACTGCACCCGGCAAATTTCGGCAGGACCCGGCGCGCGTCCTGATCCGCCGCCCGACGAACGAATGTTTCAAACCACTTACGGTTCGCGCAGGAGTTACCGCAGCGCTTTTTCGGCCCGGAAAAAATGCCTTCTCCTGCGAAGAACGAGGCGCCATGCGGGTCTCGGTCAAGCGTCGGCGATTCGCAACATATCCGTAATGTTATGTCGGGGACGTTTGGAAAGTTTTGGTAAGGCGTGTATAAGTCAGACCATTCCGCTCGTATGGTGCAGTGCCTTTAACAAGGACCGTGCGTATGAAGAAGAAGAAAACGTTTGGAATCGGCCTCGGCAGCGTCGTGCTGCTCACAAAGGCATTCACCCCCTCAGCCATGGCCGCGTGCAGCAATACCGCGCCGCCGAGCAACACCACAGTCACCTGCACGGGCAGCGGCATCGCCGCCGTCATTGCGCAAACCGGCAGCACCGGTGTGACGATCAATGCCGATAGCACCGCCTCGGGCAGCTTCGTGCGCAGCGCCAATCCGGTTGTCTTCAGCGTCGACACCAACAGCACGATCAACAGCAGCGGCAACTTCACACTGACGGGAGGCGGCGGCACGGGCACCGTGCGCGGCGCGGTATTGCTCGGCGTGGGCAATGGCAATCAGATTACCAACGCGAGCGGCGCCGTCATCACCACGACCGGCGCCTTCAACGACGGCATGGCCGCCAACGGCAGCGGCAACACGCTGACCAATCGCGGATCGATCACCACCAGCGGTCCCAACGCTTACGGCATGACGGCCGCGTGGGGACAAACGAACGTCGGCCAGTTGAACAACACGTTGATCAACAGCGGCAGCGTGACAATCTCGGGCAGCAACGCGCGCGCGGCATCTATTCTGGGCGGCAGCGGCACCATCAACAACAGCGGCACGTTGACTACCACGGGCTCGGCCAGTCCAACCGCTTATCTGCAAGGCAATAACGACCAGTTGATCAACAGCGGCACGATCAGCGCGAGCGGCAGCGGTTCGGATGCGGTGTTTTCCAACACCGCGGGATCGAGCTTCGTGGCGACGATCCAGAACCTCGCGGGCGGCAGCATCATCAGCCAGAACGGCTCCGGCATCCGCACGCTCAACGGCAACAGCACCATCATCAATGCGGGGCTTGTGCAAAGCGGTATCGGCACGGCCATCACGATGGGCAACGGCAACGATTCGCTGATTCTGCAAACCGGATCGGTGATCAACGGCGCAGCCGATGGTGGCGCAGGATCGAATACGGTGACCTTGCAAGGCTCGGGCACGGCGTCGAATGCGTTCACCAACTTTCAGACCTTGCTGATGCAAGGCACGCTGTGGAACTGGACCGGTAGCGGGACCTTCACGCTCGCACATGTGCAAACCGGCACGCTGAATCTCACCGGCACGTTAGGCGCGAGCGCAACGGCGCTCGTCGATAGTGGCGCGACCTTGCAGGCGACTGCGCAGAACCTGCCCTCCACCGTGACCGACAATGGACTCGTGCGGTTTGCCCAGGATAGCGCGGGCACCTACACGGGATCGATTAGCGGCACCGGCGCAGTGGATAAAACCGGTGCCGGCGTGTTGACGCTTGCACCGGCTGCGGCGAGCGGCAACACCTATTCGGGCGGCACGACGATCGATCAAGGCACGATTGCCGTCGGCGCGGACAACGCGCTCGGCGCGAACACGGGCGGCCTCACGTTCAACAGCGGCACGCTGCAATTGACTACAAGTTTCGACCTCGCCGCCACACGTGCCATCACGTTGGCCGCGGGCGGCGGCACGATCGATACGCAATCCTTCGATACCACGCTCTCCCAGGCGGTGAGCGGAACCGGCGCGTTGACGAAAGCCGGCAGCGGCAGCTTGCTGATGACCGGCGTGAGCACCTATAGCGGCGCAACCACGGTCGCAGCGGGCACCCTCGCGATCGGCGACGCCACCCATGCCAGCGCCGCGCTGACGGGCGGCGGCGCCACCACGGTGGCCTCAGGTGCGACGCTCGGCGGCTATGGCAGCGTGACGGGCGCGGTCACGAACAACGGCACGCTCGCGGTGGCGAATGCAGTGCCGTCGTTTGCCAGCGAAGGCAACGGCGCGTTCTCGATCAACGGCTCGCTGGTCAATGCCGGACTCGTGCAGATCGGCGGTCCTGCCGCCGGCGGCGTGGGCAACCGCTTGAATGTGGCGGGCAACTACACCGGACAGGACGGCACCATCGGCCTGAACACCGTCGTCGCCGGCGACGGCGCGGCGTCCGATCGCCTCGTGCTGAGCGGCGGAACGGCCACTGGTTCGACGCACTTGCAAGTCACGAACGTCGGCGGCCAGGGCGCACAAACAGTAGCGGACGGCATTCAGGTGATTCAGGCGACCAATGGCGCCACCACCGCCTCGAGCGCCTTTACGCTGGCTGCACCGGTGAAGGCCGGCGCGTATTCCTACTATCTGGCCAAGGGCGGTGTGAGCAGCGGCACGACGGACAACTGGTATCTGCGCAATACGGTTGCGCCGCTGCCGACCGCAACGGTACCCGGCCAGCCGCCGGTCACGACGCCGGGCGCCCCTGGCGAACCACCCGTTGTCGCGTCGGGCGTGCCGATTGCGGCCGAGGGCACGCCGCCCTTGCCGCCCGCGCCCCCCGCTGGCTCGGCCGCCATACCGCTGTATCGCGTCGAAGTGCCGGTCTACGCCGCAGCGCCCGGCGTCGCGCGTGAACTCGGCCTGATGCAGATCGATACGTTTCATGACCGGCAAGGCGATCAGGCCTTGTTGAGCGAAAGCGGAAAATTGCCTGCCGCGTGGGGTCGCGTGTGGGGCGGCCATAGCGTGCTGAGCCAGAACGGCACGGCAAGTCCGCAATTCGACGGCTCCGTGTATGGCATCCAGGCCGGGCAGGATCTTTACGCGGATCGCAGCGCGAGCGGCCAGCGCAATCACTACGGTTTGTTTGTCGGTTTCGCGCGGGCCACCGGCGACGTCGACGGCTTCGCGCTCGGCATGCCCAATCTCGCGGTAGGCCACCTTGCGATCAACGCGTACAGCCTCGGCGGCTACTGGACGCATATCGGCCCAAGCGGCTGGTACACGGACGCCGTGCTGATGGGAAGTTCGTTGACCGTCGATCCGGTCTCGCGCGACGGCCTCAATACGACGACGCACGGCAACGCAGTGACCGGCTCGCTCGAAGGCGGTCTGCCGATTCCGCTCGGCGCGGGGCTCACGCTCGAACCGCAAGCGCAACTCGTGTGGCAGCACCTCTCGCTGTCCGATTTCAACGATGGCGTATCGAGCGTCGGCTTCAACAGCGGCAATACTTTCGTCGGACGAATCGGCGCGCGCCTGCAAGCTCAGTTCGATGCCTTCGCGATTGCCTGGCGGCCCTATCTGCGTGTCAGCTTCCTACGAGAATTCGGCTCCGACGACAAAGTCACCTTCGGCGGCGGGACCGTGATTCCCGGCACTGTCGGGCAAACCGCGGCGCAACTCGGCGCGGGCGTGGTCGGCAAATTCAGCACATCGGGCAGCGTGTTCGCGACGCTCGGCTGGGTGACGAATCTGGGTGGCGCACACCAGAGAACGGTGACGGGCGACGCAGGCGTACGCTGGGTCTGGTAGTTTTACGCCAGACTGTGCTGCAGGTGCGGTGCGGTCCGCACCTGCGGTTTTTGCCGCCTTATTCAGCGCGATTGCCGCCACCCAGGCATCGGCAAAGCCGCCGAAAACCTGCCAGACTGATTGTTGATCCTCGAAACAGGCCGGCGCTTGCCGCCCTCTGGATATGGCACACCGCGTCCCCATCTATGCCAGCATGACTTCGGCCTCGACATCCACCGCCGCGTTGGACGAGCGCTCTGATTCTTCGGGCGTCGATCCGGTAGTGCAGCCAACTTCAAACGCTGCTTCGGGCCCTTTCACGCCTCGCGCGCTGGATGATTTCCATCCGGCAGTCGCCAGCTGGTTCCTGAAGACCTTCCCCGCCCCCACCGATGCCCAGGCCGCCGCCTGGCCGCAGATTCGCAGCGGACGCTCGACGCTGGTGGCCGCGCCCACCGGTTCGGGCAAAACTCTCACCGCCTTCCTGTCCGCGCTCGACGAACTCGTCCAGCAAGGCCTCGCCAACGGCGGCGCGTTGCCCGACGAAACCCTGGTGGTCTACGTCTCGCCGTTAAAAGCGCTCTCCAACGACATCCGCATCAACCTGGAAGTGCCTTTGCAAGGCATCGCCGCGGAACTCGAGGCACGCGGCCTGCCGCCGCTCGACATCCGCACCGCCGTACGCACAGGCGACACCACGCAGCAGGAACGCAACGCGCTAAAAAAACGCGCGCCGCATATTCTCGTAACCACGCCGGAATCGCTCTACGTCCTGCTCGGTTCAGATTCCGGCCGACGCATGCTGTCGACGGTGCGCACGGTGATCGTCGATGAAATTCATGCGCTTGCCGGCAGCAAGCGCGGCAGTCATCTGGCGCTCAGTCTCGAACGGCTCGACGCGTTGTGTCAACGACGCCTGCCGCGGATCGGTCTGTCGGCAACGCAAAAACCGGTGAGCGCCGTCGCGCGTTTTCTGGTGGGCGGCGCCAGCATCGAAAGCGATATTCCGGCGGACTGCGCGATCATCGACGTGGGTCACATTCGCGAGCGCGATCTCGCGCTGGAGATTCCGCCCGTGCCGCTCGAAGCGGTGATGCCGAACGAAGTGTGGGAGCGCATCTACGACCGCCTCGCCGAACTGATCGCGATGCATCGCACCACGCTGATTTTCGTCAACACGCGCCGCATGGCCGAACGTGCGGCGCGTCATCTGACCGAGCGGCTCGGCAAGGACGCGGTCGCCGCGCACCACGGTAGTCTCGCCAAGGAACATCGCTTCGACGCCGAGCAGCGCCTGAAACGCGGCGAGTTGCGGGTGCTGATCGCGACCGCTTCACTGGAGTTGGGCATCGATATCGGCGACGTCGATCTGGTCTGCCAGATGGGTTCGCCGCGCGCGATCGCGCCGTTCCTGCAACGTGTGGGACGCTCGGGCCACCATGTGGGCGGCATGCCGAAGGGCCGGCTCTTTCCCGCTTCGCGCGACGATCTCATCGAATGCGCCGCACTGCTCGATTGCGTGCGGCGTGGTGAACTCGACGCGTTGCGGATTCCGCGCGCGCCACTTGACGTGCTTGCACAACAGATCGTCGCTGAAGTATCGAGCGCCGAATGGAGCGAAGACGCACTGTTCGAGATGCTGCGGCGCGCGGCCCCCTACGCGGGCCTCGAACGCGAGCAATACGACGCCGTGCTGCGCATGCTGGCCGAAGGCTATACCAGCCGTCACGGCCCGCGCGGCGCCTATATCCATCGCGACGCGGTGAGCGGCACCTTGCGCGGCCGGCGCGGCGGCAAACTGGTCGCCGTGACCTCAGGTGGCACGATTCCCGAGAACGCCGACTATGCGGTGGTGCTCGAACCGCAGGCGATCAATATCGGCACCGTCAACGAGGATTTCGCCGTCGAGAGTCTGGCAGGCGACGTGTTTCAACTCGGCAATGCGTCGTACCGGATTCTGCGGATCGAGAGCGGCCGCGTGCGGGTCGAGGACGCACAGGGACAGCCGCCGAATATCCCGTTCTGGCTAGGCGAGGCGCCGGGGCGCAGCGATGAACTGTCGTTCGGCGTCGCGCGCCTGCGTGAGCAGATTGGGCGCCTGCTCGATGGGGAAGAGCTCATGACGGCGCGCATCCAACGCGCAATCGATTGGCTCGTCGACGCCCTCGGTCTCGACGAAGCCGCCGCGCGGCAAATCGTCGACTATCTCGCCCGCGCACGCGCCGCGCTCGGCGTGCTGCCGACGCAAAACACGCTCGTGATGGAGCGCTTCTTCGACGAATCCGGCGGCACGCAACTCGTGATCCATGCACCGTTCGGCAGTCGCGTGAACCGCGCGTGGGGTCTCGCATTGCGCAAGCGTTTTTGCCGGACCTTCAACTTCGAACTGCAAGCCGCCGCCACCGAAGACGCGATCATCCTCTCGCTGACCGGCAGCCATTCCTTCGTACTCGACGAAGTATGGCGATACCTCCATTCGAACAGCGCCGAGCATCTGCTGATCCAGGCGCTGCTCGACGCGCCGCTCTTCGGCGTGCGCTGGCGCTGGAACGCGACCACCTCGCTCGGCCTGCCGCGTTATACCGGCGGGCGCAAGACCCCGCCGCAATTGCAACGCATGCGCAGCGAAGATCTGCTGGCGAGCGTGTTCCCCGAACAGGCCGCGTGCCTGGAAAACATCGTCGGCGAGCGCGAACTGCCGCATCATCCCTTAGTGGACCAAACCGTCGACGACTGCCTGCACGACGCGATGGACAGCGAAAGCTGGATCGCCTTGCTGCGTCGTATTGAACGGGGCGAGGTGCAACTGATCGCCCGCGATCTGCCGGCGCCCTCGCCGCTTGCGGCCGAAATCCTCACGGCCAAGCCCTACGCCTATCTCGACGATGCGCCGATCGAAGAGCGCCGCACGCAAGCCGTGCAGAACCGCCGCTGGACCGATCCGTCCAGCGCCGACGACCTCGGTGCACTCGACGCCGACGCGATCGACAGTGTGCGCGACGAGGCATGGCCGCAGGCGCTCACCGCCGACGAGATGCACGAAGCGCTAACAGGTCTCGCCTGCATCACCGAGGCTGAAGCGCGCAATATCGAAGCGTGGCCGGCATGGCTCGCCTCGCTTGCCGAATCCGGCCGCGCGACCCGCCTGCGGATCGCGGCTGAGGACGCGCTGTGGCTGCCCGCCGAGCGCCTGACCTGTTTCCAGGCGCTCTACCCAGACGCCCGGTTTGAGCCCGCGCTCACCGCACCGAAGGGCTACACCGATAGCTGGAGCACCGACGACGCCCTGCTCGACGTGCTGCGCGCCCGGCTCACCGGCTTCGGCCCACTGCCGGTGCGTGCAATCGCGCAGGCACTGAACTTGCCCACGGCGTCGGTCGAACACACGCTGACGCGCCTCGAAGCTGAAGGCTACGTGATGCGCGGCCGCTTCTCGCCGGGCGCAACCGAAGAAGAATGGTGCGAACGCCATCTGCTTGCGCGGATCCACCGTTACACGGTCAAACGCTTGCGACGCGAAATCGAGCCCGTGGAACGGCACGACTTCATGCGTTTTCTGTTCGAGTGGCAGCATTTGACGCCGGACACCCGCAGCGAGGGACGCGACGCGTTAGCCGCCGTTCTCGACCAGATGGAGGGTTTTCAGGCCGCGGCGGGCGCATGGGAGGAAGATATTCTGCCGGCGCGCGTAAAGGCGTACGCGAACATTTCGCTCGACGAACTATGCCGTGCCGGCAAGATCGTCTGGACCCGTCTGACCGAGCGGGCACGCGGTACGGCGGGACCGGTGCGCAGCACGCCGATCGTGCTGTTGCCGCGCGCGCAGGTACGCGTCTGGCGCGCGCTGATCGATCCGTCGAAACAACCGGAGCTATCGGCGCGCGCGCAGAGCGTCCATGACACGTTATCGCAGCATGGCGCGATGTTTTTCGACGAATTGCTGGCCGAGGTACACGGCTTGCGTATGGAACTGGAGAACGCACTGGGCGAGCTGGTTGCCGCGGGCCTCGTGAATTCCGATAGTTTCGCCGGCTTGCGGGCGTTATTGAAACCCGTCGCCAAACGCAGTGCTTATTCCAGTAGCCGGCGTGTCAGGTCGAGTGCATTGATCGGAGGAATGGACGACGCGGGACGGTGGGCCCTCGTCAGCCGGCAGCCCGTTGTTGTGACATCCGAAGCATCGCCGGCGCGCCGTCAGCAATTCGCCCCCGAAGTACTCGAGCATGTCGCCATGACGTTGCTGCGCCGCTATGGCGTGGTGTTCTGGCGCTTACTCGAACGCGAGGCCGAGTGGCTGCCGCCGTGGCGGGACCTGTTGCGCGTGTTTCAACGGCTCGAAGCGCGCGGTGTCATTCGTGGCGGGCGGTTCGTGAATGGCCTCGCCGGCGAACAGTTTGCTTTACCGGAAGCAATTCCAATCTTGCGCGAAGTTCGACGGCATGCGAACGATGGTGCTTTTGTGTGTGTCGCCGGAACCGATCCTTTGAATCTCGCCGGTACGCTGCTGGTGGGCGAACGCGTGCCTGCCGTTGCCGGGAATCGGGTTTTGTATCGCGATGGAATCGTTATCGCGACGCTGGTTGCGGGGACTTTCTGGTTTGACCCCGCGGTGGAAACGATTCCCACAGAGCGGGAACACGCCCGAAGCGCGTTGGCCCGGCGGTTTTGAGGCAGTCCTGAGCTAATTCCGCGGCGGTTTAATGCGGTTTTAATGCGATTTCGACGCTTCAGGCCAATGCGCACGCCAAAACAAAAGTCTTAAGACGAAGGCCATCACGACCGTTAATGTTTATAGGCCCGAAGGCCAGCCGCTTCGCTACAATGGGGTCAGTCTTTAAGTATGATGAAGACTGTTTGCCGCCACCCCACCTTATGGTTGGCTCATCGGCACACCGCCCGGGGATCTCATGAACGACGACCAACACGATCAGGTGCTGTTTGCCCAGTTCGGCACAAGCAGCCCTTGCTGGCGTCTGTCGAACGACAGCAACGCGCTGGAACTCACGCCCGTCACCGGCGACGTGCCGGCTAATGTCGCCATTCCGCTGAATCCCCAACAGGCCTCGCAAATCCGCTGCCTCACCGGCATCACCTCGCACCTCGTCCTCGACGTACGGCTGTTCGGCGAACCACTGCGCCTGCACCTCGTCGGTAAAAAACTCGCCAGCAATACGTGGGCAGGCACCGCCTCGGCCTACGACGATACGGAGTCCGTTGCACGCGACCTCGTCCATGGTCTCTCTTTCGCGGAACAGGTCGTGTCCGAAGTCAATTCGGTCGTGGTTATCGTCGACAGACACGGTCGAATACAGCGCTTCAACCGTCTCGCCGAGGAACTCACCGGCGTCAAGGAAGAAGACATCGTCGGCCGCAATGTGTGGGCGCTGTTCATGTCCACTGAGTCCGGCGCGGCGTCGAGCCAGAACATCACGGGTTTCTTCAATCGCCGTGTCTCGTACGAAGTCGAGCGGCGCGTGAAAACCCTTCGCGGCGAACGACTATTCCTGTTTCGCAACAAGTTCGTTCACAGCGGCAGCGGCGTCGAAGAACAGTTTCTGATCTGCTCGGGCACCGACATCACCGAAGAACGGCTCGCGCAGGAACGGCTCACCGAACTGGCGAACACCGATTCGCTCACCGGTCTCGCCAATCGCAACGCGATCCAGGACAAGATCAGCGCTGCGATCGAAGCGGCTGCCCCAGGTGAATCGGTCGGCGTGCTGTTCCTCGATCTGGACAACTTCAAGAAGGTCAACGACCACTACGGCCATGTCTTCGGCGACCGGTTGATCCGCGATGTGTCGTCGGCGATCAGCACCTGCCTGAACGAAGGCGACGTACTCGCGCGCCTCGGCGGCGATGAGTTCATCGTGCTCGCCGCCCAAGGCACCGCCCACGATCTCGAAGCCACCGCGCAGCGCATTCTCGAACGTCTGCGCACGCCGTTCAGCCTGGGGCTCGTCGAGGTCTACACGGGCTGCTCGATCGGCATCGCGCGCTATCCGGAACACGGCAACGACCTCGAATCGCTGATCCGTTCGGCGGACACGGCCATGTACGTTGCCAAAGACGAAGGCAAGCGCACCTATCGCGTGTTCTCACCCGACATGAACCGCAAGGTCGCCGAGTACATGTGGCTCGACACCAACCTCCGCCGCGGTCTCGAAGAGGGTCAGTTGACGCTGCACTACCAACCCAAGCTCGTGCTCGCCACCGGTGCGGTGCAAGGCGTGGAGGCGCTGGTGCGCTGGAACTCGCCGGAGCGCGGGCAGATCATGCCGGTGGAATTCATTCGCTATGCGGAAGAATCCGGGCTCATCGGCGTGCTCGGCCGCTGGGTCATGGAAACGGCCGCGAAGCAGGCAGCCAAATGGAAGGCGGACGGCTACAACCTGCGCATCGCGATCAATGTGTCGGCACGGCAACTCGTGGATACGGCGGTGGTGCGGCATTTCAGCGAAGCGCTGCAGCGCGCGAATCTCGATCCATGCCTGATCGACCTGGAACTCACTGAGAGCTGCCTGATCGAGGACGAAGCGGCGGCAATCGATCTGATCAAGCAGTTCCGCCAGCTCGGCGCGCAGGTTCACCTGGACGACTTCGGCACCGGCTATTCGTCGCTCTCGCAGTTGGGCCGCATTCCGCTCGACGTCATCAAGCTCGACCGCAGTTTTGTCCGCTCGATCAACGCCGACACCAAGGCGCAAGCACTCGTGCGCTCCATGGTGGTGGTCGCGCAGGAGTTGAATTTCAAGGTGGTCGCCGAAGGCATCGAAACCGAATCGGAAGAGGTGTTCATGAGGGGGCTGGGCGTCGATTACGTACAGGGCTTCCTGTACGGCCAGGCCATGCCGGTCGCGGAGTTCGAACGCTGGTTGCAGGACAGGCAGAAGCTCAGACTGATTGCCTGAGCTTCCACTCGCCCGAAAAACACGTCCCCTGGGGATTGAGGAACTCGCCCACTGCCGCTCGATAGGGTCGAGACCCGGAGCGATTCAGGCGAAATTGGCCGCGCTGGAGGCCGTCTGGCGCAGGTTCGAAGTACGGCGGTTCTGCAGCATCACCAGCCGCTCCATAAAGACGAGGTCCTTCTCCTCGATCGTGAACGCGGCATCCACCCAGTCCTCGGTAATTTCCATCAGCTCGGCGCGCGAGAGTTGCAGCACCCGTTGGCGTGCCCGCAGCATCGCGCGGATCCCGTTCATCTTCGGCCGGAGCGTATCGATGAAGGTGCGCGTCGCCATATAAGCGTCGCCCGGCTCGAACAGCTGATCGACCAGTCCCTTGCCGTGGTGCCACTCAGCCGTGTGCGACTCGCCCATGCCGATCAGTTCCTCGGCCAGACGCATCCCCACCTTGCGCGCGACCAGCGAATAGCCGCCCATGCCCGGGAATAGATTGAACGCGATCTCCGGAAAGCCCATGCGCGCGTCGTTCTGCGCCAGCAGGAAATGATGCGCGAGCGCCGCCTCGAACCCGCCACCAAGCGCAGTGCCCTCCACCATCGCGATCGAAATTGCCCCCGTATCAAAACCGCGCGCGGCAGCATGCACGCAATCGACGCAGGCGCGCGCGTACGCCATCAGCGCCTGGCGCTTGCCGGAGCGGATCGTGTCAGCGAAGAAATCGAGGTCGCCCCCGACGTTGAACATGGTCGGAATCAACGAGCCGGTCACCCAGAAATCGATCGGCAAACCGGATTCTCGTGCTGCCTGCGCGAGACCCAGAATGTCATGCACCAGATCGAGATTAAAACAGGGACGCGGCTGCGCCCGCAGCATCATCCACATGATGTTGCGGCCTTCTTCATAGTAGGCGGAGACTTGCGACAAATTGCCGGCTTCAAGGAACGGACGGCAGGCGTGGTGGTTATGCAGATTCATTTTGAACGGTCCTTTTAAGGTTAAACACTGGCATTGCAATGCGAGCCTAAAGCAGACCGGAATCGGATGGGAGCGGGGTAACCAACAGATGAATGCAACACGCGCGTGAAGCCCCGCCAGACGGCGCTCTGCGGGGAGGCGAACGGATGGGTAAAAGATCCTGCGGACGCAAACGCTTGCGCACCGGGGAAGGGCGAAATTAGCCCGCAAATGAGCATCCGGCTGCAATAAATTAGCGAACGAACAAAGCTTGAATTTTTTGCCGGATTTGGAAGAGAAAGAAATAGTCTTCGATTAGGTAATGCAATCGAAAATATAGCTTGTAGAGGTTTGTTTTTTATTTGTGGGCTAACAGACGGACTATTCAATTCGCATATTTAAACGCGGGCGCCCCGGGGCGCCCGCTAATTCGCCTGCTGCGTCATTGCAGCGAAACGCTCATCAAGGCGCGGCCGCGATCACCTGAGCAACGGCTGCCGTGAGCTTCTTGCCATACGGCACGTGCAGGAACTCGTTCGGTCCGTGTGCGTTCGATTTCGGCCCGAGCACGCCGCACACCATGAACTGCGACTTCGGGAAGCCCGACTTCAATACGTTCATCAACGGGATCGTGCCGCCCTGCCCCATGTAGGCAACGTCCGCGCCGTAGTGCGTACGCGACGCGTCGTTAAGGGCGGTGGCGAGCCACGGTGCGAGATCGGGCGCGCTCCAGCCGCTCGCCGCGCCGGCGTCCGGTTTGAAGGTGACCTTGGCGTTGTATGGCGGATCGAATTCGAGCAGCGCCTTCAGTTCGGCGACCGCCTTTTCCGCTTCGATCAGCGGCGGCAGGCGCAGCGACAGCTTGAATGCCGTGCGCGGACGCAGCACGTTGCCGGCGTCGGCAAGCGCGGGCAAGCCAGCCGCACCGGTGACCGACAACGACGGACGCCATGTCGAGTTGAGCAAGGCTTCCTGCGGATCGGTGGTGGTGGGCAGCACCTGACGGCCGTCCTGGCCGCAGGCCCACGGCAGTTTCTTCCAGACGTCGTCGCCAAGAATCTGCGCGGTCGCTTCCGTTTCGCGCAGACGGTCCGCCGGAATCTGAACGTGGAAACCCTTCGGCAGCAACGTGCCGTTGGCGGAGTCTTCGAGGCGGTCGAACAGTTGCCGCATGATGCGGAAGCTCGACGGTGCGATGCCGCCGTATCCGCCCGAGTGAATGCCTTCGTCGAGCACCTGCACTTCGAGGTCGCCGGCAACCAGACCGCGCAACGACGTAGTGAGCCACAGTTGATCGTAGTTGCCCGCACCCGAGTCGAGACACACCACAAGTCCGACTTTGCCGAGCCGTTCACGCAATGCGTCGACGTACGGCAGCAGATCGTAGCTGCCCGACTCCTCGCAGGTTTCGATCAGGCCGACGCAGCGCGGACGCTCGATGCCTTGCGCGTCCAGCGCGGCCAGCGCCGTGATGCTCGCGTAGATCGCATAGCCGTCGTCGGCACCGCCGCGGCCGTACAGCTTGTCGTTTTCGAGCTTCGGCGTCCAGGGGCCGAGGTCGTTGCGCCAGCCGTCGAATTCAGGCTGCTTGTCGAGGTGGCCGTAGAGCACGATGGTTTCTTCGCTGCCCGATCGGGTCGCGGCCGTTTCGAAGAAAATCACCGGCGTGCGGCCCGGCAAGCGGATCACTTCGAGTTTCAGGCCGCGCACGGGTTGCTGTTCGGCCCATTGCGCCGCGTCGGTAATCACGCGCTCAAGGTAGCCGTGCTTGACCCACTCGGGATCGAACGCCGGACTCTTGGCCGGCACGGCGATGTAGTCCGTGAGCGCAGGAACAATCTCGTCATTCCATTTACGGTCTACGAATTCGCGTAGCGTGTCCTGGTTGATGCGCTGGGTCTGCTGGGTCGTATCGTCGGAGATCATGGTGGCGGTCCGTGGCGGTTCTGTTCAGTCGAAACGTCCATGATAGTCCTGATGGGCGACGCGCTGAACCCCCTCGCCTTGCATGCAGGTTTCGGAACAACCCAGCGCAAAGAAAACAATCGCGCGACAATCGGGGGATACATCGCGTCCTGAGGAGCCAGGCTATGGGTGGCAACGTCGTGGTACAGGCCATCGCCGCGGTGCTCGCGCTGGCGCTGTATTTTCTGCCGAGCATTCTCGCGGACCGGCGCAAGCGTCATGACGTGCTGACGCTGGCGCTCTTCAACGCATGCCTCGGTTGGACCGGCTTTGGCTGGCTCCTCGCCCTCTACTGGTCGCTACAGCCCAACCCGCCGAAGAACGTGGCCGGCGAAGTGGTAGAGACGCGCAAGATCGTGCGGATGCGCGCGTTTTCGTCAGCCCTTCTGGTACGCGTGCAAAGGCGGTCCGCGGCGCGTGAGCGTCCGGAAAACAAGCAGCCTTGATTCAATAACAATTGTGCGCAGCAACCGCAGGCAGCCAGCTAGCGGTGCGTTTGCTGCCGCGCGTCATAGCGCTCACGCGCAGCGTCGAGTTCGGCCGCGTTTTCCTCGGCCCAATGATCGAGCGTCACCAGCGCGTCACTGAGCGTTCGCCCCAGTTCGCTGAGCCGGTATTCCACGTGCGCCACTGCGCCCGGCTGCTCCTCACGAATCACCAGCCCGTTGCGCTCGAGTTCCTTGAGCGTCTGCGTCAGCACCTTCTGTGAAATGCCACCGATCTTGCGCAGCAAGGCGTTATTGCGCATCGGGCCGGGCAGCAGCGCCGGCATGATGAGCAGCGTCCACTTTCCCGCGATCAGTTCGAGCGCGAGCCGCGACGAACAGGCGGCGTCGAAAACGTCACCGCGGTAGGGCTGTTCGGTCGAGGCGAGGGGCGCGTTGGTGGACTCGGGCAATGCCATGGTTACCAGTGGGTAAGTAATGGTGAGCGCATCACTATAGCCCTAAGCTGGCCGCTCATTCACCACTCACCGATGGGGCTCACGATGGCATGGCTCATTCTGCTCGCCGCAAGCGCGGTCGAAATCCTGATGGCGTTGGCGTTGAAATATGCAAACGGATGGACGCGCTTGTGGCCGAGCATCGGCGGCGTTGCAGCCGCGCTCGGCAGCGTGTTTTTACTGACGCTGGCGATGAAGCATTTGCCGGCCGGTACGGCCTACGTGGTATGGACAGGGATCGGATCGTTTGGCATCACGGTGCTGGGCGTGATGCTGTTCAACGACCCGGTTTCGGCACCCCGCGTGATCTGCATGACCTTGATCGTGCTGTCAGTGGCGGGGTTGAAACTGATCGATGGATAAACCGGTTCGCGGGGCGAATACGTACGCTGGGCAGCTTCTCTCAGGCAGCCCGGCCCATTCTGCCCCACATCACCGAGCCGGCGGGAATCGAGCGCGGCTCAGCCCGCACGCTCTCGTGCGCGAACATTTCGCGGCGCAGTTCGCCATGTTCGTCGAACCACTCGCAAATCAGCCAGTCGCCCGGATTGAGCGCCACCGGTCCCGCATACGTCACCGTCATGCGCGGACCGCCTTCCTTCAGCGTGACGACATCGCCGACATTGAAGCGTGCGGCTGGCGGTGTTTCGAATACGTCAATGGTAGCGGTCAGCATATTCAATCCCCTGCGGAACCCGTTGAGCGGAATAAAGTCATCGCACCGTGCTTTGCAACATAGAACCCTGCCGAATGAAAACTCTAAAAAGTTGGCCAAGATTAACAATCGAAATTAACTACGGCAAGCGCTTTTTATTGATACCGTTTTCATTGGAACTGGAATAGGTTTCCCATCCCGGCAGTCGACGGGTAAAACCGGGGAAAACCCTCTATAACGGCGCCAGGCCACCACCCGTGCGGCATTGCACGACCGCAAAACTTACGGCGGCAAACCCGGTGCGCAAGTAGAAAATGCGCACTGGATTTGTCATATCTAAACTACCACCGACAAACCCGATTCGGGTTTATTCCGATCGCTCACACGCGGAATTACCTATGAACGGGAAACTCATCGGTAAATGCACCCACTCCAAAACCAGTTTTGTTTAAAGTGCATAATAGTTTTTAGCGACCCCCGTTGAAAACGATCTCCGGTCCGCTATTTTCAAACCGGCTGTCCAGCGCGACGCAATGCGAGCTGTTGATGCCGCACCAGCAGCACGCTCAAACCGATACACACGAACATCAGACACGCGTTGATCGCGAGGCTGTACTGGAACGCGTGAGCATAGGCAGCCGGCGTTTCACGGCCGCTGATCACGCCGAAAAACGCGCCGCTGATGGCCGCCGTGCCGAACGCCGAGCCGATCTGCAAGGTCGACGACACCACGCCCGAAGCAAGCCCTGCCTTCTCCGGCGCGACTTCCAGCAGCACGATGCGCATGATCGACGGCAGGAGCAGACCGTGGCCGACGCCCGCGCAAACCAGTCCGCAGTAAAACAGCAGATCGGGCGTAGCGGCATGGGTCGCGGACCAGCCGGTGACCGTGAAGCCGACGGTCATCATCGAGAAACCGAGCGCCAGCACATGACCGCCGATGCGCTTGACCACCGCGGGCGACGTGAGCGGCCCGATCACGAAGCCGATCGCGAACGGCATGATGGCCATGCCCGAGGCGAGCGGCGTCCAGTGCAAACCGGTTTGCAGGAAGATCCCATAGGTCAGGAAAAACGCGCTGTTGCAATAGAACAGGAACGCGAGCACGAGGCCCAGTGCGAAGGCCGGGTTGCGGAACAATTGCAGATCCACCAGAGGATGGCCACCGCCGCGCTCCACGCGCCGCTCGGTCGCCACGAATAGCGCGAAGACGGGGACGGCCAGTGCGAACATCACGAAGGTCCACGCGGGCCAGCCGGCTTCACGGCCGTGCGTCATCGGATAGATGACCAGCAGCAGGACCATCGAGAGCAGCGCGACGCCCTTCAGGTCGACGCCGGTGTTGGTGGCCGGCTGATTTTCCGGCACGAACTTCCATGTGCCGATGAAGGCCACGATGCCGATCGGAATGTTGATCAGAAAAATGATGCGCCAGTCGAGCCCGAACGGGTGATACGTGATCAGCGCGCCGCCGCCCAGTTGGCCCACGATCGACGACAGCCCGAAGACGAAACCATAGAGGCTCATGACCTTGGTCTGCCGGTGCAGCGGCACGACCGCGCGGATGGTGGCGAGCACTTGCGGCGCCATGACCGCGGCTGCGATGCCCTGCACGATCCGCGAGATCACCAGCATGTGGCCGCTGGTGGCGAAGCCGCACAGCGCGGAGGCGACCACGAAGGCCGCCATGCCCGTCATGAACATGCGACGCCGGCCGAACAGGTCGCCGAGACGCCCGCCCGTGATCAGCAACACGGCATAAGCGGATGCGTAGGCGGACACCACGAGTTGCAATTGCGCGTCGGTGGCGTTCAGGCCGGTGTGAATCGACGGCAGCGCGAGGTTGACGATGAAATAGTCCAGTGGCGCGAGGAAGGCGCCGACGAACAGCACAGCAAGCGCGAGCCCCTGGCGCTCGAAGCCGGACGCGGCCTTTGCAGCGTGGGTGGCCTTCGTAGCAGTGGCAATCCCGCTAGCGGCAACCGCACCCACGCCTAGACAAACGGCGGCGGCGGCTCCGCCTGCCGGCCCAACAAATGCCGCCGGAGCGGGCTTGATCGGGTCTCTATTCATGACCGTTCGTTCAAAAATTAGGTAAAAAAAATTAGACGAGCGCGCGCATGGCGACGTCCACGATTCCGATCAGCGCATCTTCCTTGTGAGCGACTCGCCCCAATACGCGCAGCCCTTGCATCACGCACAGGAGGAAATCGCCAACGGCTTTTTCGTCGAGCGTGGAATTGAAGGCGCCGCTCGCCTGGCCGCGAATCACCGAGGCCGCCAGCAGCGTCGCCATGCGGCGTTGAATCGCCGCGACGCGGGTGCGCAGTTCCTCGTCCCCGGGTTGCATCTCCAGCGTGGTGTTGGTGATGAAGCAACTGCGCTCGCCGGTCAGCGCGCATGCGACCCGGGCGTAATGCAGCAAAGCGTTGCGCAGTGCCTCTTCTGCCGGCACCGGCGCGTTCAGCCGCTCGGCGAGCCGCGCGACCGAACCCTCCGCGTAATGATCGAGCGCGGCGAGCATGATGCCGTGCTTGTCGCCGAATACCCCGTACAGACTGCCCCGCAACAGGCCGGTGGCCTTACAGAGGTCGTCGATCGAGGTGGCGTGATAGCCGTGATTCCAGAAAACCTGGCTTGCGCTGGTTAAGACGGTGTCCGTGTCGAACTCGCGCGGCCGCCCCCGAGGGCAGGCCTCACCGTCTTTTTTCGCAAATTGCTTCGAATTGCCAGATTGCTTCATGTGACGGATATTATGACTAACCGTTCAAGAAAGCAAGGCGAGATTCGAAACGGGTACGGCCGTCTATTTGCCCCACTTCTGCGCGGCGCTCGTGAAGAGCTGGTTGATCTCATTGCCGCTGGCGGCTTCTTTCGTGTAGTTGAAAGTGCCGTGATCTCGCATCTCGTGCGCGGCGCGGAGAAATGCACCCAACGCCGCGCGCGCCAACGAGCCGCCCACACTGACACGCCGCACACCCAGCGCCTGCAGGTCCTCGAAACTGAGCAGCACGCCTTGCAAGCCCATCAGCACATTGACCGGCCGGTCGAGCGAACTGACCACGGCGGCGATCTCTTCGCGCGTCTTCAGGCCGGGCGCGTAAAGCACGTCGGCCCCAGCCTCCTCGTAAGCCTGCAGACGCCGGATCGTATCGTCGAGATGGGGCCGGCCCACCAGATAATTCTCGGCACGCGCCGTCAGCGTGAACGGAAACGGCAGAGCACGCGCCGCGGCGACTGCCGCGCGCACGCGCTCCACGGCAGCCTCGAACGGGTAGATCGGTTCATCCGCGCGGCCGGTTGCATCCTCGATCGAACCGCCGACCACGCCCGCAGCCGCGGCCTGCATGATCGTTTCGGCGCAGTCTTCAGGGCTGTCGCCAAAACCGTTTTCCAGATCGGCGCTGACTGGCAAATCGGTCGCACCCGCGATTTCGGCGAGGTGCACCATCATCTGCGCGCGGCCGATCGCGTTATCCGGCAGGCCACGCGAAAACGCATAGCCGGCGCTACTGGTGGCGAGCGCCTTGAAACCGGCCAGCGCGAGCAGCCGCGCGGTGCCGATGTCCCAGGGATTCGGGATGATGAAGCCCTCGCCCGCTGCGTGATAAGACTGGAATTGCCGTGCTTTTTCGGTTTGCGTTGTCATCGACGGTCCCATTGAAAACGACGACCGGCGCTTGCACCCACGCGCTGCCGGATCGTCGTCGTGTGTTCGTTAAATAAGCAGTAAACAGCAAGAACGGAGAGTGGCAGCCGGCGGTCTGGCTACCGCCGCCAGCCAGCTCTTCATCTGTCCGCAATAGACAAACCGCGAGCTCAGGTTTCGAGCTTCGCGTCCATCGTGATGGTGGCCTTCAGTACCTTGGAAACCGGGCAACCCGCCTTGGCGTCCGCGGTCGCCTTCTCGAACGCGGCTTTATCGCCACCGGGGATTTTCACGGCTACATCCAGATGCACCGCGGTAATCGAAAAGCCGCCGCCGTCCTTGTCGAGCGTGACGGTGGCCGCTGTAGCGATACGTTCAGGGGTGATGCCGGCCTTGCTCAGTTCGGCCGATAGCGCCATCGAGAAACAACCCGCGTGCGCAGCCGCGATCAGCTCTTCCGGATTCGTGCCGATGCCGTCCGCGAAGCGCGTGGCAAACGAGTATTGGGTGTCCTTGAGGACGCCGCTGTCGGTGGAAATCGAGCCTTTGCCGTCTTGCAGGCCGCCTTGCCAGACTGCTGATGCCTTGCGCTTCATTGCTCTCTCCTGTTTGCCCTGCTTCGCACCGCTCCTCAACCCTACGTGATGCCGCCCACAACGGTCCAGCCCGGGTATTCGTAGTATCGGCATCGGTCGTGAGTGCCCCAAGGGAACTTCCTTCGGGGCGTGCCGCGCGGCGCAAGAGGTGCGGGCGTGGACCGAACTTCATCATAGGCGCTTCCGTGTGCCAGTGTCGTGACGACGCCAGGATACGGTTCGCTGATGCGCGTCACGGTCCGTGCCGCAATCCGTGTAGCAGACTCAGGGCGCAGTCGCTACTCGGCGAACGGCAGGCTCTCCTGCCCCACTGCGCGCATGTCGAACACGTTCAGTGTCATCGCCACCAGGGCGTAGTAGCCGAGCAAGCCCACCAGGTTGATCACCACCTCGTGGCCGAAGCGCTCGACCGCCTTTCTATAGGTGACATCCGACACCCTTTTGGTGTCGTACAGTTCGCTCGCGAAGTCATGGATCAAGGCGTCGTCAGCATCCGCGAAAGACGGGCGATGACCCTGGCGGATCGCCTCGGCATCCGCTTCGGCCACCCCGGCATCGAGGGCGATCGGATAGTGGATATACCACTCGGCCTGCGCCTGCCAGCGCGCCGCGGTCACCAGAATCGCCAGCTCCGACAGGCGCAGCGGCAAGCCGGTGCGATAGCGACAGAACGCGCCGAGTCGCTGCGCCTGCTGCGCCAGCTCCGGACTATGAATCCAGCCCAGAAACGGCCCGTTCAGATTGCCGCGTGGACCGGACAGAATCTCGTCGAGTACGGCCTTTTGTTCGGCTGTGGCATCGGATAGTTCGAAGTGAGGCAAACGGTCGGTCATCGTAAAACTCGCAGAGATGGAAAGGGTGTCAGATGGCAGTCAACGCGCCTTCGATCGCATCGGTCAGGCGGCCGACGATCTCGTCGATGTCGCGCGCGGTGCAGATAAACGGCGGCGCCAGCAGCACATGATCGCCGATCTTGCCGTCGACCGTGCCGCCCATCGGATACACCATCAAGCCGCGGGCGAACGCTTCGCGCCGGATCGCAGCATGCAGTTTCAGCTTTGCGTCGAACGGCGTTTTAGTGGCGCGGTCCTGCACGAGTTCGACGCCGACAAAGAGCCCTCGTCCGCGCACGTCGCCGATATGCGGATGCTGCGCATAGTGTTCACGCAGCCGGCCACGCAACTGTTCGCCGCGCGCCTGCACGTTCGCCAGCAGCTTGTCATCGGCAATCACGCGCTGCACTTCGAGCGCCGCTGCGCAGGCCGTGGCGTGCCCGATATAGGTATGTCCGTGCTGAAAGAACCCCGAGCCGCCGACGATCGCCTGGTAGATCCGGTCGCTGACCAGCGTCGCGCCGATCGGCTGATAGCCGGCACCGAGCCCCTTGGCGATCGTGAGGATGTCCGGCGCGATCCCGTCTTCTTCACAGGCATACAGGTAGCCTGTGCGGCCCATGCCCGACATGATCTCGTCGAGAATCAGCAGCACGCCGTAGCGATCGCACACCGCGCGGATCTTGCGGAAGTATTCGCGCACTGGCGGCACGGCGCCGGCCGTTGCGCCCACCACTGTTTCCGCAACGAATGCGGCCACCGTGTCAGCGCCGAGTTCGAGAATCTTCTGTTCGAGTTCATCCGCGAGACGCTGTGCGAACTGCTCTTCGGTTTCGTCGATGTGCTGCTCGCGATACGCGTAGCACGGACTCACGTGATGCGCTTCGATCAGGATCGGCAGAAACGGCTCGCGCCGCCATGCATTGCCGCCAATCGCCAGCGCCCCCAGCGTATTGCCGTGATAGCTCTGGCGACGCGCGATGAAATGACGGCGCTGCAACTCGCCCTTCTCCACAAAATACTGCCGCGCCAGTTTCAGCGCCGCCTCGATCGCTTCCGAGCCGCCCGACACGAAGTACACATGTTCGAGCCCTTGCGGTGCGCTCGCCACCAGGCGGTCGGCGAGTTCCTCGGCGACCTGGGTGGTGAAGAACGATGTGTGCGCATACGGCAATTGCTGCGATTGCCGCTTGATCGCGTCGATCACACGCTGGTTGCTGTGGCCGAGGCATGAGACGGCTGCGCCGCCCGAGGCATCGATATAGCGTCTGCCGGTGGAATCGATGATCTCGATGCCGTCGCCGGCGATAGCCACCGGCAGTGACTGCTTCGGCGAACGATGGAATACGGCGGACATGGTTTTCCCTTTCCCTTCTACTGGCGACGGTTGATCAGACGCGGGGCTGCGTGGGCGGCACGCATGCGATGACTGTGTCGAACGCGCATTGCCCCTGTCGATAGACTTTCATCGAGACATCGGCGCTGCCGATTTCGAAGAGCGCCGTGGCGAGCGTGTTTTCGTCGTCGGGATCGAGCGGGTCGTCGCGGTAGATCGGCAGGCCTGCAGGCGCGCGATCCTGCAACACATCGAGCAAAGCGGCGGGGTTAATTGGACTGGCGAGCCTGGGCAGCAAATGTTCGACGCGCGTCTGCCTGTCATGCGAAGAATCGGTGACGATTTGCGCCTCGGCTTCGCAGCCAGGATGGATCAGATGGTTCGCATGGCTGGAGATAGCGTGCCAGCGTCGAACCGCCTGCCACGCGCTGCTTTGCTCCATGTATTCGGAGAACACCGGTCTGGCGATTTCACCCAGCCGGTAGCCGATGTCATACGGCTCACCACTTACCTGAAAGAGACTCAAATCCTGCTTCGACGCCACGGCCCGCACCCATTCAACAATCGGTGCGCATTTATACTGCCAAACAACATTTGTTGTCAAACGATGCGATGGTGAAGCAAACGGAGTGTCTGCGCTCCGTGACATGCTGCTGCGTGTTTCAGAGGAAAAACTTCAGGGTACGTACGCGCCCTTTTCGTGGAGCGACTGCTCGGCGATGCCGAGTTGCTCGACGGCCCCCGCTCCTTCCAGCGCGAGCAGATGCGCGACCAGCGATTCGGCAATCGCCGTGGCCGCCACCAGCGAAGGGAAGAACGACGGGCTTTCGTGCGAAAAAATCAGCACCTTGTCGGCGTTCAGCGCGATCGGCGAAACCGCGCTATCCGTGATCGCAATCAGCTTGCTGCCTTTTTCCAGCGCGGCTTCGGCCACGCGCGCCGCTTCAACTGAATAGGGCGCGAAACTGATGACGATGGTGGCGCTGTCGCGCGCGACCGTGCGCAACTGCATCTCGAGCGTGCCGGCTTCACCGTTGAGCAGCGACACCGACGAGCGAAACAGCCGGTAGCCGTAGACCAGCCCGAACGCCACCGCATAACAGGAGCGAAAGCCTGCTACATGCACATGCGGCGCGCGCCGCAACAAACGCGCGGCTTCCACGATCACGCGGCCGTTATGCGCGGCGGTGACCTCGAGGTTGTGTTGTTGCGCGACCAGCAGGTCGCTGGCCAGCGCATCTTTCGATTTGACGAGAGAACGGGCCCGGCTCGTGAGCGGCTCGGGCCGCGTGCGCACGCGCGCGACGAACAGGTTGCGCAACTCGTTCCAGCCGGGAAAACCCAGTTGCTGCGACAGACGTACGAGCGAGGCCGGTTGCACCTGCGCCCGCTCCGCCACTTTGCGCATGGACGAGACCGCGACTTCGTCGGGATGATCGAGCAGGAACCCTGCCCCCATCTGAAACTGCGGACTCAGTTCAGAGAAGCGCGCCCGGATCAGGGCGGCGAGCTGGTCAAAACTGTCTGGCATGCGATATACCGGGCGAACGGTCGATAAGGATGACAACAAATGTTACCACCCGGTGTATCGCACCCAACAGAACTTCCAGTTTGAGCCGTACGCGAAATACGCGAATTCGCACTCGGGCCTTCTTTGCAACCGGAGACTTGGCGCCAATTCACGCCCCACCCTTATACGTCGCAACAAAGCTCGCAAGGTCGCCCCAGTTCGGCGAATACAGCAACTCCGGATGATCCTGCTGGACCTTAAGCGCGACGCTACGAAAGGCTTGCGCGCATGCCGAGAAGCCAGTCGGTGGCGCAACGGGAGCCGCTGCAAGTAACTTGCTCGCTATGGGGACATTTAGCTTCGGTGCAGAGCCCGGCGTTCTGGTTTCAGAAAGAGCGGAGCTGAGCTTCGAAAGCTGAGTGCGTGCGCTGACCGGGGCAGAGTACGTACCACCAGCGTTGAATTTATCCGCGAGAAGCTGAAGTATCGACGTATGGTCCAGGTCGCCGGAGAAGACGCCCCCCGGCGCGACATAGGGTGAGACCAGGAACGCGGGTACACGCAGCCCAGTAGTTTGAAACTGATAACCGGCGACGTCGGTCGAAATCTCAAGCGGGCTTACATGGTCGAAGAACCCCCCGTGCTCGTCATACGTGACAATCATCAGCGTCTCATCCCATCGCTTGGACGCAGAAATCGTTTGATAAATGTCCGCAAGGAACGCTTGCCCTGGGGCGACGCCAGTAGGCGAATGGTCGTCATTCGGTACCCTGTGCGGCCCGTCCGTGTATTCCGGCTCGATGAAAATGACTTGAGGCAAATTGCTACTGTTCGTCCAGTCTTCCTTGAAACGCGAATAACGCCTGAACCTCCCTCCATTGCCATCTAGCGGCAAGGCAAGCGAAGTGACTATCTCAGGCAACCACTTGGGCATCAAGCTGAAGAACGGGAAGAAGCCTCCCGACTGGTAGACACACCAACTTGCGCCGTGTGCGGTCAGCCAGTCGTAAACCAGGGATTGCTCGGGAAGAAAACCAGAAACGTTGTCGCTAATCGCACTCTCTCCCGCCATTGCCATCAAGCGATTTGCCTGGGTTCCGGTCGGAAGTGGCGCGAACCAGCTATCGCAGATCGTGAAATTCTTTGCGAAAAAATCATAAACAGGCAGCGCACCGGCCGTGTAGTAGCCCATCACCATCGACAGGTCGGCTGGCGGAGGGTTTCTTGTCGCATAGCTCGCGACGAATCCACCCAGTTCGGGACAGCCTCCATTCGCGCACGGCGTTTTTATTTGCGTCGAAATCGGCGTGCGGTCATGCGGTGGGTCGGGGATAAGTTGCGTCGACGGCGAAAGCGCATGTATGGGATACGTTTTTCCGCCATAGCGGTTCGTGAAATTCTCTAGCCAGGTGGGGTCGGCCGAGAGGCCGTTGACATCCTTCCCGTCGAGGCTCAGGTAGCCAAGAACGTGGTCGAAAGACCTATTCTCCATCATGACTATGATGATGGTCTTAATGTTGTCAACGGGCATGCTCTCTCCGATATAAGGGCATCAGGGCGACGAAGTCACCTACAAACGTCCCAGCCCGAAGGAATCACCAGGCGCGCGGCACGAGAGGTCTCGTGACACGAACCTGTTTCCTGCTCAGGTCCTGCAGCGCTTGCCGGAACCGGATAGGTCGAACGTTCGCTACAGGCGGCTCACACCTACGACGAGGCTCGATGCCAAAAGGCTCGCTTCCGCGCCAGACGTTAAGGCTAGTTCACGTTACATGACTGTTCAAGTTCACTTGCGCGGTAGCGTTACCCCGTTCACTTGCCACACGGCTCAGCTGCAGGTTGTGAAGGCGTATCGCCCACGCGCTACGCCTTCAGCAGTAACCGCACGTTACGAATCTCGCACCGCCGTTTCACATGTGTCCGACATCGCTCCTTACACTCCGAGCCGTAGTCACTGACATTGCACTCAATGTGTGAGGAGTAGCGAAGATGAACAAGAAAATTCTCGGCGCAGCGCTCGGTCTGGCGGTACTCGCAGCATCAACGGCAGCATCGGCACACGTCGACGTCGCCATTGGATTGGGCATTCCCGGGGCTGTGTATGCGCCTGCAGAACCGGTGTACGCACCGCCATCTCCCGTCGTGTACGCTCCCGCACCGGTCGCCGTCGCGTACGGCGGTGACGGCGACTGGCGAGCCCGCGAATGGCGCGAGCGTCGCGAGTGGCGTGAACGTGAATGGCGCCGCCGGGAATGGCGTGAGCACGAGTGGCGCGAGCGTCACGATTGGCGCGGGTATTGAAACGACACCGGACGGCGCCACGTCCGAAAAATTCAACCTCTGAGTATTTTCAAATGAACGCAAGCTTGATAAGAACCGCCCTGATTGCAACGGCGCTGGCCTTCGCAACAGCCGGCACGGCAAATGCCGCGGGCTGCCTCAAGGGCGCAGCGGTAGGCGGGGTTGCTGGGCATTATGCGGGGCACCACGCAGTCATCGGTGCGGTCGGAGGTTGCATGGTCGGTAGGCACCTTGCAAAGCAGCACGCTCAAGAGCAGGCTCAACAGCAAGCCGCCCTGCGTCAAGCAGCACAGGCGCAATAAAGCGTCGTCGGCGTGGTGTACCCGGTGGAACCAGAGAATTGCTGGTTCACCGGGTATCTGACCACTACGTTCAGGTCGTTAACTCGGCGCCGGACTCGACTGTGGCCAACGGAGCGTGCACTGCCACCGCACCAGCCCGAATTGCTTCCAAAGTCGCTTCAATGCCGGTTGTAGCCTTAGTAGCCGGTAGTCAGACTCACAACGCCCGTCTTGGACCTGCCAGGAGACGGTGCGCCGTCGGTCGTTTCCGATAACCGCAAAGGCGCTCAAACTATTACGGATGTGCTGATTGAAAAGCTGCTAGCACGGGGCGCGGCACCAGACGAGTTGGTCTTGCTAGGAGGTGTAGCGGATGAATATGCAACTGAAATGCGTATCGCAGGATTCAGAGATGCTTTCGAAGCTCGTCACATGACGCCTGCTGCGGATGCAATCGAGTGTTGTGGATATAACGCCGCTGCTGCCAAGCGCGTACTCTCAATTCGCTATGAAAAACTTGGGCGACTTCCAGCCGGTTTGCTGATGAATTCGATTACCGCGTTTGAAGGGGTGGTTCAGTTCACGTCAACGTTGTCGCCCGACGCGTGGAAGACTGCGGTTGTTGGCTGCTTCGACTGGGACCCATTCGCGGCAAACCTACCTTTCGACGTGACCATGTTGAGGCAGGACGTGCAAGCAATCATCTCTGAAGCGTTCAAGTTGGCCGAAAACTATGACCCGACAGACCAGTCTCTGATTCTCGTGCCAACAGTTCTGGGCAAGAAGTTTGAAGAAGCTGAGCAAACGAAGGAGTTTGACCGATAACTACGGTCTAGAAATGGTTGCGGTCACAATCATCAGTCGTAGTTTCCGAAGCGAGACAAGATGCAGACCAACTCCACGCCGCGCGCCGGCACGCTTAGCCAAATCCCACGTGGCATCTGGATGCTCGGCTTTGTCAGCATGTTCATGGACATTTCTTCGGAAATCATTCACAGCCTTTTGCCGATGTTCCTGGTGACGAGTCTGGGCGCGAGCGCGATGATGGTGGGCTTGATTGAAGGCGTCGCGGAAGCGACTGCACCCATCGTGAAAATGTTCTCCGGCGCGCTCAGCGACTACCTTGGCAACCGGAAATGGCTCGCGGTCATCGGATACGGCATGGGTGCGTTGAGCAAACCGTTGTTTGCGCTCGCGCCAACAGCGGGCATCGTTCTGACGGCGCGCGTCGCGGACAGAATCGGGAAAGGTGTGCGGGGTGCGCCGCGCGACGCGCTCGTAGCTGATATCACGCCCGCTCACCTGCGTGGCGCCGCCTATGGTTTGCGACAGTCGCTCGACACGGTCGGCGCGTTTCTCGGGCCGTTGCTCGCCGTCGTGTTGATGTTGCTGTGGGCAGACAACTTTCGTCTCGTATTCTGGGTGGCTGTGATTCCAGGGCTCGTTGCGGTGTCGTTGCTGGTGTTCGGCATCAAGGAGCCAGCGCACCAGTCGGACGCGAAGCGCGTCAACCCGATGAAGTTCGAAAGCCTGAAGAAGCTGAGCCGGCCGTACTGGTGGGTTGTATTCATTGGCGCGGTGTTCACGCTCGCACGATTCAGCGAGGCATTCCTGGTTTTGCGCGCAATGCAGGGTGGCGTGCCGGTGGCGCTGGTGCCACTCGTCATGGTTGCGATGAACCTGGTGTATTCGACGTCTGCTTATCCATCTGGCAAGCTGGCCGATTCAATGAGCCACACGAAACTTCTGGCCATCGGGCTGGTGGTACTCATTGCATCGGATGTCGTACTTGCGCATGGAAACCACTGGCCGGTCGTACTGCTGGGTGTCGCGTTGTGGGGCCTGCATATGGGGCTCACCCAGGGCTTGCTGGCGACCATGGTCGCCCATACAGCACCACCGGACCTGAAAGGCACCGCGTTCGGTTTCTTCAATTTGATGAGCGGTCTGGCGATGCTTGTGGCGAGCGTCGTCGCAGGCGAATTGTGGGACCGTCTGGGGGCCGGCGCGACATTCTATGCGGGAGCGGGGTTCTGTTTGCTGACCCTGTGCGCTCTGGCTATCGGTGGAGGACTGCGCCGATAGCGCGCCTTCTAGGCTGAATACGATGCCGAGGAAGTCGTCACAACCTTGATGGAAACAAGAAAGCAGTCCCCGCCCCTTGCCGAAATTTTGTAAGGCAACCCAATACCGATTGAGTGCAAATCTGTAAATCCCGCACTCTATAAAGGGCCGCCCAATGGGCGGTCCTTTTTTGCGTCGCTATATAAAACAGGTGGCCTCGCACTCACCGCCTTGCACCAAAATCCGCGGACATCGTCTGTCCGTTAATGATTTCGCCACAACGCAGGACAACATTGATTGCGACTGCATCTATAGCAGCGCGACCACCCGCACATCACCCTGCTCGGCCGCCGACGCGACCACCTTGTCGCCGATCCGCCGGAACGTGATCGACACCGACGAATCGCCTACCCTTAGATCGCCGACTTCGAGCCAGTCGATACCCTCGGGCAGCATGGGCTGTTCGATGACGACTTCGCGCCGCTCCGCATCGATCGTGATACCCAGACAGGCTTCGAGCATCATGAACGGTGAGCCCGCCGCCCAGGCTTGCGGCAGGCAGGCAACCGGATAGGCGGTAGGCGGCTCGCCCCGCCGCCGCGGGAAACCGCAGAACAGCTCGGGCAGACGCATGTCGAAATTGACCGCTGCCTGGAACAGTGCCTGCAACAGCCGCACGGCCGCCGCCTTGCCGCCGTAACGTGACAGGCCGCGTGCGCAGAGCGCGTTGTCATGCGGCCACACCGAACCGTTGTGGTACGCCATCGGATTGAAGCGCGCCTGGCTTGCGGCCAGCGTACGCACGCCCCAGCCAGTATGAAACAGCGTGGAGTCGAGCGCGTGCACCACCGCTTCGCCCCGCTCGCGCGAAGGCAGACCGAAGGCCAGCAAGTGACCCGCATTCGACGCCATTACGCGGCACAGTTCGCCGTGGCCATCGAGCGCGATGCCGTAGAAGCCAGACTCTTCCATCCAGTACTTTTCTTCGACGCACTGACGGATTTTCTTCGCGCGCTCGCTGTATTGCTTGGCCTGATCGTGCAGTCCGCGCAGCTTGGCGAAGTGAGCCATCGTATCGAAGGCGGCGCTCGCATACGCCTGGACTTCGACGAGTGCGATAGGACCGTCGGGGAAACGGCCATCCGCGTGGAAGACCGAATCGTGGCTGTCCTTCCAGCCTTGATTAGCGAGGCCGCCGTCGGACTCGCGCTGATAGTCCAGCAGACCGTAACGGTTCTTGTCACAGACACCCGCGACCCACTGCGCCGCGCGCTCCAACGCCGGCCACAGTTCGTCTACTAGTGCGAGATCACCCGTGCGTGCCGCATAGGCGCCGGCCAGCACGATGAAGAGCGGCGTGCTGTCGACGCCGCCGTAGTACAGCGCGAACGGCACTTCGCCGGTGGCGGCCATTTCGCCCTTGCGCATCTCGTGCATGATCTTGCCGGGCGCTGCGTCACGAAACGGCGAATTTTCGCGCGCCTGATGTTCGGCGAGAAAACGCAGCACGCCCGCGGCCAGATTCGGTTGCAGCCACAGCGTCTGCAACGACGTGATGATCGCGTCGCGGCCGAACGGAGTTGAAAACCACGGGATGCCGGCGTAGGGATACGGACCGGTGGCGAGATCGGTCGTCAGCAAGCCGAGGTCGGCAAGCGAACGGTCGATCCACGCGTTGAAGAGCGGATTGCTCGAACGCACGCGAGCGGTGACGCGGCGGCGCTCGCGCATCACCAGGTGGGCGTCGACCAGTGCGGCGCGCACAGCAGCGCGGCCGACGCGCGGGCGCTCCGCATCGATTTGCGAGAGATGGGCTTCGCTCACTGCGTGCGAGGGTTGCGCGACGCCTGCGGCGGGTTTGTCGGCTTGCGCGACCACTTGCACCGAGACGGACAGATAGATCGACACGCACGCTTGGGCCGGCAGCTTGACGGTGTAGTCCGCGCGATCGGCGAAGAGTTTGTCCGGTTCCGGCGAAAAGGCAATCTGCACATTGCGCGCCACGTCGTCGAGGCCGACATAGCCGAGCAGCACTTCGCGGTTCTCGACGCGCGCCGGTTCGACACGACCCTGTTTGTCGCGCCTGAGGCCGCGCACTTCGAACATGTCGCGAAAGTCGCTGGCGAAGGAGATGGACAGCGGCACGACTGCATCGCTCGTGCCGTAGTTGGTGAGTTCGATTGCTTCGTTGAGCACGGTGCCCGAGAGCACGCGCACGCGTTCGACGTGGATCACGCCTTCCGGGGTGCTGTCGCCGCCGAGCGGCGGCAGGGGGCGGTTGGTCAGGTGTGCCGTGAACGAGGTGTTGTCGCTGCTGACGCTGCCTGACAGCAACGAGGGCGCGCGGCCACCGAAGGTGAGGCGCAGGTTCGAGAGGACGCGGGTGTCGTTGACGAACAGGCCATCGTCGTGGCCGGTGATATCACCGAGGGGATCGTTGACGATAAAGGTGTCGCCAGACTTGAGCACATGCTGGGTGGCGCTTGCGACGTTGAGGTTTTCCGTCGGGATGAATGCGCCGTCCGGCTCGGGTTCGCGGTGGTCGATTCCGCCCGAGTGGGACAGGCCGCCGAGGGCTTCTGGCTGCTGCATCAGGGTCGCTCCTATGTGTTCGCTTTCGGGTTTGCTTTGGCGTTGACTTTCGGGTTCGGATGCTGTTGAGGGCTGGCTAGTCGCTTCCGATTGTAGAGGGTCTGTCCGCGTCAGACGAACTTATCACAGGGGAGTTTCTTGTTTTTGGTTTTTGGTTTGGCACGGGATGTGCAGGGGTTTTGCACCAAGTGCGAGGGGGTTGCCTGCGCGGCGCTTGTTTGTCTGTGTTCTTAGGGCTTTGGCCTTTCCTTGATTTGCTAGTGGGCTATTAGCGTTGCCCCTGTGCGGGGCGGCACCTACTTCTCTTTGCCGGCTGCAAAGAGAAGTAGGCAAGAGAAAGCAGCTCAAACCGCTAATGCTAAGCGGGCACCGTGGTCTGCTACGGGTAGTGGTGCATCTGGAATCCGTGTTCTCTCACATTCCGCGTTAGTGACAAAGGTGTCATCAGCTCCCACTCCGCACTGCGTGCGTCGCGGACGGGTCTGCATGGGAAACCAGGGGCTTCGGTTGGGGTCGGTGGGGCCGTCGGCCTCGCCTCGGCGACGCACCCCCGCACTCACCCGGAAACCCCAGCTTCAATTGATTTGTCGGTGTGCTCCAATCACGATCACGATCACAGTTGCGGTTGCGGTTGCGGTTGCGGTTGCAATCACAATCACCATCGCGGAGGCGGAGGCGGAGGCGGAGGCGGAGGCGGAGGCGGAGGCGGAGGCGGAGCAATGATGAGCCACAGCCCGATGGCGAGACGCGGGCACCAAAACGTAGCGGGAGGTTTTATGAAGTGCTCTTCGGCGCGCGTAGCGCCGCCGGAAGTATGACGCCCTTGTCACAAGCCTATGCAGTGGCACGAACACAGATTCCAGATGCACCACTACCCGTAGCAGACCACGGTGCCCACTTAGCATTAGCGGTTTGAGCTGCTTTCTCTTGCCTACTTCTCTTTGCAGCCGGCAAAGAGAAGTAGGTGCCGCCCCGCACAGGGGCAACGCTAATAGACCACTAGCAAATCAAGGAAAGGCCAAAACCCTAAGAGCACTGACAAAAAAAGCGCCGCAAAGGCAAAAAAACCCAAACCTTTACCGCTTGGAAAGCGCCCGAGCCTCCCGCTGAGTCTCCCCAACAAACAATTGCCGCGGCCGCCCAATCTTCTGCTCCGGATCAGCAATCATCTCATTCCACTGCGCAATCCACCCAACAGTCCGCGCCATCGCGAAGATACAAGTAAACATCGCCGTAGGAATCCCCAGTGCACGCTGCACAATCCCCGAATAAAAATCGACATTCGGATAAAGCTTCCGCGAAACGAAGTATTCGTCCTCAAGCGCAATCTTCTCAAGCGCCATTGCGAGCTTGAACAACGGATCGTCATGCAGACCCAGCTCTTCGAGCACTTCGTGACAGGTCTCACGCATCAGCTTCGCGCGCGGATCGTAGTTCTTGTAGACGCGATGACCAAACCCCATCAGCTTCACGCCGGAGTTCTTGTCCTTCACCTTCGCAATGAACTCAGGAATGTTGTCGACCGAACCAATCTCTTCCAGCATGTTCAATGCGGCTTCATTCGCGCCACCGTGCGCCGGACCCCACAGGCATGCAATACCCGCTGCGATACACGCGAACGGATTGGCGCCCGACGAACCCGCGAGACGCACCGTCGATGTCGACGCATTCTGCTCGTGATCCGCATGCAGAATCAGAATGCGATCCAGCGCCCGCACCAGCACGTCGTTGACCTCGTACTCTTCCGCCGGATTGGCGAACATCATCCGCATGAAATTCGCGCTGTATGACAGGTCGTTCTTCGGATAAACGAAAGGCTGGCCCACGGTGTACTTGTACGCCATCGCCACCAGCGTCGGCAGCTTCGCGATCATGCGGATCGCCGATACGTCACGGTGCTGCTGATTATTGATGTCGAGCGAGTCGTGATAGAACGCCGACAGTGCGCCCACTGCCGCGACCAGAATCGCCATCGGGTGCGCGTCGCGGCGGAAACCGCGGAAAAAGAAATGCATCTGCTCGTGCACCATCGTGTGCAGCGTGACAGTGTTGACGAACTCTTCCTTCTGCTCCGCATTCGGCAGTTCGCCCTTGAGCAGCAGGTAGCAGGTTTCGAGGAAGTCGGCATTCTGCGCCAGATTGTCGATCGGATAACCGCGGTACAGCAGCTCGCCTTTATCACCGTCGATATACGTGATTTCGGAATTGCATGCCGCCGTGGACATGAAACCCGGGTCGTATGTGAACTTGCCAGTCTGGCCATACAGCTTGCGAATGTCGATGACATCCGGCCCGAGCGTGCCCTGATAGATCGGCAAATCAATCGTCTGATCGCTGTCGGAAAAGCTCAGCGTTGCGTGTGTCTTCGAGTTCATCTACACGTTCCTTTTACTTTCACATCGCACACATGCCGGCATGCTCGATCGTCGGATCGCCGCGTGGCATGCTCAGGCTCCGCTTCGCATTCTACGGTCCGAAGGTGCTTTGATTGCGGCGATTGGCAGCAACAATCCATCTCGGCTAGCGCAACATTCGTTGCCTGATAGATAGCCGTAATCGCCGGAAACATGTGGAAATAAGCGGAAGTACGCAGCACGAAAACGCACCGAGTCCGCCCGGCGGCGTTGCCAGCCAAATGAAAGTTAGTACGCTTGCTGCAACAATGTTTTGCGGCCGCCAGGCTGCACAAGCGACGCTGCTCTGCGATACTGAATCCGTGTTTTGCTTCCCCTGCGAACACATCGCTGTCTTTGGCCCGCCGTTCTACGGCGGGCCTTTTTAATCAGCCAGAAGAACAAGGAAGGACCAGATGAACGCATCACTCGAAACACTGTTTCCGGATCACGTCCATACCGAAGACAACATCGTCACCGCGCTGAATCATCAGGATATCGTCGTGGCGTTGTCAGCAGCATTGACGACGCAAGACGTGGCGGTGCTGCATATGCTCTACCCGCGTACCGACGCGCGCACCCATCGCAGCCTCGATACGCTGGTGAATGTGCTGCATGGCCATGGCCTGCATGAAGTCGCGGATCTGATCGCGCAGGAAGCGCACTATCTGCTCTTCAAAGACCCCGTGAAAGCATGGAAAGCCTTCCACGAAATTCGCAACGACTCGCTCGCAATCGGCGTGCATCTGTACTACCACGGCCTCGTCGGCGAAGCCGCGGAACGCGCGCTCGATAAAGACGCGCATCGCAAGGCCTGAACTACACCGGCATTTCAAACGTCCTCTGAGCGAATGAACTCGTCGACGTAACGATTGAACGCTGCCGGATGCGCGAGATTCATCCCGTGCGAGGCGCCGCGCACCGTTTCGCGGCGTGCGTCCGGCAGCCATGTTTGCAGCGCCGTCGCCGTGCGGCGGAACATGTCGGGACTCTTTTCGCCGTCGATCAATAGCACCGGGCAACGCACCTCAGCCGCATGTTCGGGTACGTAAGCCGGCAACGGGTCGCGGAATTGGCGCGCGAGCGTATGCGCGTTGTCGGTCGCCATCTTGCGAAAACCCGGTGTGCTCATCGCCCAGAAACCAGGGCGGCTCACCGAATCGACGAACAGCTGCAAGCCCGCCTCCACCTCACCTGTTTCGATCAGCTGCGCGGCTTTTGCGCGCAATGCGTTCACGGTCTCCGGCAAAGTTGCGGGCGGTCGCCCGGCAATCTGCAACGGGCCGCCCGGGTCGGCGAGCGTCAGCGTACGCACGTACTGCGGATGGCGCCGCGCGAAATGAAAGGCCACACACCCGCCGCGCGAATGACCCACCACGTGCGCCGGCCCGGCGCCAAAACGATCGATGAATTCGGCCACGTCATCTGCATGTTCGCTCCAGCTAAACGGCTGGTCGGGCTCGGTATCCGTCACTGGCCAGTAATGCGTGAGACTCACCGTGACACAGCGGTATTGCTTCGACAGACCCGCGAGTTGCGGTTGCCAATAGCGGTAATCGCACAGCGAGCCATGCACGAACAGCAACAGTTCGCCTTCCCCGGTTTCCACATAGGGCATGCGCAAGCCGCTATGCAATTCGATAAAGGACGGGGACGCGGGAGAGGACGAAGCGGAAACGGATTGATTCACAGGTGGTTCACGGACGGCGCGGCAACGGCTGAAACGATCAGCTGCGCCGGCTAGAAATGGATTCGAAGAAGAAAGCGTATTCGCGTCCCTGAAAGTGGGACGAGGGACGTATTGTCACACAGCCATTCAATATCCGCCGAGCCTCATGCGCCGGCCTGAGTCCCGGTCACCTGCAACGCGGGACGTCCCGCGTCAAATCATTCGTAGGCGGTGTCGTCGAGCAAACCCGCAGCCGCTGCCGCGCCCGCGCCACGCACCGCGCAAGTGAGCGGTTCATCGGCGACGCGGACCTCGAGCCCGAGCTCATTGGTCAGGCGCCGACCCAGATTACCGAGCAGCGCACCGCCGCCGGTCAGCACAATGCCGCTGTGCGCAATATCGGTCACCAGCTCGGCAGGCGCCGTTTCAAGCGCACGTTTCACCGCGCCGATTACCTGGCGCAGCGGACCCTCGATCGCGTCGGCGATATCGTGATTGCTCAGCTGAACCGTGCGCGGCAAACCATCGTCGACGCTGCGCCCGGTCGCGTTCATATGTTCGACCGGCACTTCGCGCAAGGCCGAACCGATGCCCTTCTTGACGTGTTCGGCGGTTTGTTCGCCGAGCAGCACGCCATACAGGTTGCGCACGTAACTGACGATCGCCATGTCGAAACTGTCGCCGCCCACGCGAATCGAGCCGCTATACGCGAGGCCGCCGAGCGAGATCACGCCGACTTCGGTCGTGCCGCCGCCGATGTCGACCACCATCGAGCCAGTCGCCTCCGAAACCGGCAGGCCCGCGCCGACCGCCGATGCCAGCGATTCGCCGATCAGACTGACCTTCCACGCGCCGGCCGCCACCGCGGCTTCCTTGATCGCGCGGCGTTCGACCTGGGTCGCGCCCGCCGGTACACACAAAGTGAACGCGGCACGCCGGCTGAACAGCGGCCGCGGCCGAGCCATGTCGACGAATTGCCGGATCATCTGCTCGGCGGCGGAAAAGTTAGCGATCACGCCGTGCCGCATCGGCCGTATGGCTTCGACGTTGCCCGGCGCGCGGCCGAGCAACTGGCGCGCTTCGGTGCCCACGGCCGTCACGCGTTTTTGCCCGGCGGCGGACTCTTTCTGGAACGCCACGACGGACGGCTCGTTCAGCACGATGCCGCCATTGTCGGTGTAGATAAGGGTATTGGCCGTGCCGAGGTCCACCGCCACGGAATGACGGAACAGTCGATCGAAAAGCGGGTAATGCGGCGTCGGTCTGGCCATAGGAAGGCTCTGATGTGTCGTTATCCGCCCTTGCAGGGCAATATGGAAAATGCGCCCCCGGTCACCCGAACCGCTTGGCACGCCCAGATGGGCGTTGCGCGATCCGCGCGGCGGGAGTGATTTTCATGCTAATGAGCAGTTAACGGCAAGCAGATCAGAATCTTTAGGGCCACTTTTCAATTGGGACCGTGTCAGTCGCGCGACACAGTGCCGAGCGCATGCTCCAGCGCCTGTTTGCCGAGTTCGACGCCGTCCGCGTTGATCGTGTGGCCGATGCCGGGCAAGGCGTAGGCATCGACCGTGTAGCCGGTGTTGCTGAAAGCATCCGCGGCGTATTCCAGTTCCTCAACCGGGATCACTTCGTCGTCTTCGCCGTGCACGAGCGTGAGCGGCGTACCGTTCTGCGCGACGATCACCGAGGCGAGCCGCCCCGAATACGCGACGACGGCAGCAGCGCCTTCCGCACTGGTCGCCACGTGATGCATCGCCATGATCGAGCCTTGCGAGAAACCGACCAATGCAAGGCGATCGAAAGAAAGCTGCCAGTTCGCCAGTTCCGCCTCGAGCATGTGCCGCAATGCCGGATAGGCGGCGGCCACACGCGCCTCGCGATTGCCCTCGTTGACATCGCGCAGGCTGAACCATTGGCGCCCGCCAAAGCCGCCGTCGAAAGCGTCAGTACCGTCGAGCGAGACAAACGCCACATCCGGCAGGCTCTCGCTCCAGATGTCCGCGAGCGGCATCAGATCGCGCGCATTGCTGCCTACGCCGTGCATCAGCACCACGAGGGCCTTGGCCGGCGTTATCGCCGGCGCGCGCCGCCAGCCGTGTTCGAATTGCTCCCAAGCCATATTCAATTCCTCTCTCTGTTCCCGCTGTACTTTAGATTTCACCGCGCGTGGTGTCGCTCCATGCGGCCTCAGGCGGGAGCATACGCTGCCGGATTCGGTTCTGTCGCCCGATCTGCATGGCTCGACGACGCCCAAACGCGAATACAGGTATGCTTTTTTGCGAGCATTCGATGGACCGCCCGGCTCATTGCCGGGTGGTGAATAGAACGCCGTGCAGAACGTCCGTCGCATCGTCATCCGGAGAATCGTTTGAGCCAGCCCTCTTCCCCGCCCGCCGCTGCCCCGCCTGCACCACCTGCACCGCCGCCTCTGCAAGGCGGCAAACTGGTTCTGGCGACCATCGCCGTTGCGCTCGCAACCTTCATGAACGTGCTCGACACATCCATTGCGAACGTCGCGATTCCCACCATTTCGGGCAACCTCGGTGTATCGGTCGATGAAGGCACATGGGTCATCACGGTGTTCGCCGCGGCCAATGCGGTCTCGATTCCGCTAACCGGCTGGCTCACGCAACGCATTGGCCAGGTCAAGCTGTTTGTCGGCGCGATTCTGATGTTCGTGCTGGCTTCGTGGTTGTGCGGCATTGCGCCTACGCTGCCGATCCTGCTGGTCGCCCGGGTGTTCCAGGGCGCGGTGGCCGGCCCCCTGATTCCACTGTCGCAAGCGATTCTGCTCGGCTCCTATCCCAAGGAGAAATCGTCGACTGCACTCGCGCTATGGGCCATGACCGCCACCGTCGGCCCGATTGCCGGCCCCGCGCTCGGCGGCTGGATCACGGATAGCTACAGTTGGTCGTGGATCTTCTACATCAACATTCCGGTCGGCATTTTCGCGGCCGGCGTGACGTGGATGATCTATCGCACCCGCGAGTCGGCAACCCGCAAGCCACCTATCGACGTGGTCGGGCTCGGCCTGCTGGTTACGTGGGTCGCGTCGCTGCAGATCATGCTCGACAAGGGCAAGGACCTCGACTGGTTTTCGTCGCCGGTGATCGTGATTCTGGGCATCACCGCGGTGATCAGCTTCGCGTTCTTCCTCGTGTGGGAATTGACTGAGGAAAACCCGATCGTCGATTTACGGCTGTTCCAGCAGCGCAATTTTCTCGGCGGCACGATTGCGATTTCGGTGGCGTACGGCGTGTTCTTCGGCAACCTGGTGCTGCTTCCGCAATGGATGCAGGAGTATCTGAACTACCGCTCCGTGGATGCGGGTCTCGTCACCGCGCCGCTCGGCATCTTCGCCGTGCTGCTCGCGCCGGTAATGGGCCGGGTGCTGCCGCGCTCGGATGCGCGCATCATCGCCACGCTCGCATTTATCGGCTTTGCGATCGTGTTTTATATGCGCTCGAAGTACGTGATCGAAATCGACACGTGGCACCTCGTACTCCCCACGTTGCTGCAAGGCATTCCGATGGCGCTGTTCTTCGTGCCGCTGACGGCGATCATTCTGTCCGGTCAGCCGCCGAACAAGATTCCGGCGGCCGCCGGCCTGTCGAATTTCGCACGGGTGTTTTGCGGCGCGGTGGGGACCTCGATCGCCGGCAACGAGTGGAACAACCGCACGGTGCTGCACCATGCAAGGCTGACCGAGCAGGCTACCGTGAACAACCCGCTGTTCAACCAGCAGATCGATTCGACCCAGTCGTTGCTCCATCTGAATACGCAATCGTCGCACGCGCTGTTCGATTTCACGGTGAACACTCAGGCCGCGATGATGGGCCTGAACGACATCTTCTTTGTGTCGGCGATCATTTTCATTTTGATCATTCCGCTGATCTGGATTACGAAGCCGGCCAAGGGCGGCGGCGGAGCGGCTGCGTCGGGCGCGCACTGATCGCGGTGTTGTTCGGCACTGCCTCAACGGAGTCAGCGGAGTCAACGGAAATAGCGGGCGGGCGTGTCGCCGAAGGCATCGCGGAACACCGCGATAAACGACGACACGTCGTTGTAGCCGACCTCGAGCGCCACCTGCGTGACGCTCTCTCCGGCGCCGAGATGCTCCAGTGCAACCAGCAAGCGCAGTTGCTGCCGCCACTGGCCGAAAGTCTGCCCGGTTTCCTTGACGAAAAGGCGCGCCGCCGTGCGAGCGGTGACGCCCGCAGCCCGGGCCAGGTCCTCGAGCACTGCCGGCTCCGCCGGGTTGGCGTTCAACGCTTCGGCGATCCGCTGGATCCGTGGATCTTGCGGCCAGTGCAGCGCCAGAGGGGCTGTGGGCAACCCCGACAGGCGGTCCAGTAAAACTTGCAGAAGACGCTCGGCCGGCTCGTCGAGCGGTTTGTCGTGCGGCAGATCGGCTGCGGCACTCAGCAAAGCTTCCGCCAGAGGGTCGAGCGCCAAGGCAACGCCTTGCGCGGGTAGCGGCGCGGCGTCCGCATCGGCATACAGCGAATGGAATTGCACCGGCTCGGCAGCCGACAGGTAATGCTGCACGTTCGCCATCAGCCAGAGCGCGTGCCCCGGCGGCACGACCCATCGGGCGGTTTCGGTGCGCACGGTCAGCACGCCGGCGCTCACGTGGATCAGCCGCGCGCGGCGGTAGGCGCGCCACGGTTCGTCCAGCACGTTGTAACGCTCATCGACCACGAATACCGGACGCTCGACGCCATCCGGATCGAAGGCTTGCGTCATGAAATGTCTGTTTTACCCGGTTACTGTAAGAAACACAGTAAGACTAGCATAGCCTTCGCGAAACGCCGTTCGAACCCGGCAGCGCCTCGCCGCACGAACAATTCGCGCCAGGTTGCCAGTAGAATCGCGGCTTCAAACGGTCCGAGCTCAATGAACTACGCATCCATACTCGAACAGATTCAACGCGATCTTCAGCCTTATCTGGGTACCGGCAAGGTCGCCGATTACATTCCAGAACTGGCAAAGGTCCCGGCCGACAGCTTTGGCATGGCGATCGTCACGCCGTCCGGCGAAGTCTTCCGCATCGGCCAGGCCGATACGCGCTTCTCGATTCAGAGTATCTCCAAGTTGTTCGCCTGCACCATGGCTTTCCGGCTGCTCGGCGACGAGCTGTGGCTGCGCGTCGGCCGCGAACCGTCGGGCACGCCGTTCAATTCGCTGGTGCAGCTTGAAGCGGAGCAAGGCAAGCCGCGCAACCCGTTTATCAACGCCGGGGCGCTGGTTGTCACCGATGTGCTGTGCCGCCGCTTCGTACGTGCCGAGACCGCGCTGGTGGAGTTTATGCGGCGGCTGACTGGCGAGATCACGATCGACTACGATTCGCGCGTCGCGCAGTCAGAGCTTCAACATGCAGATCGCAACCAGGCGATGGCGCATTTCATCGCGAGCTTCGGCAACATGGACATGCCCGTCCACGCGGTGGTCGAAGCGTATTGCCGGCAGTGTGCGATTTCGATGAGCTGTGTCGAGCTGGCGAAGGCTGCGTTGTTTCTAAGTAATGGCGGCGTTGTGCCGTCGACCGGGGAACGGATCCTCGACAGCAGTTCGACCAAGCGTTTGTCGGCCCTGATGCTGACCTGCGGCACCTACGACGCTGCGGGCGACTTCGTCTTTCGTGTCGGCTTACCGGCGAAGAGCGGCGTGGGCGGTGGCATCGTCGCGGTGCTACCGGGTGAGATGGCCGTGTGCGTGTGGTCGCCCGGGCTCGACGCGAACGGCAACTCACTCGCCGGTGCGAAGGCGCTGGAATTGCTGACCACGATTACGGGGCGGTCGATTTTTTGATTTTGTTGAGAGGGCGTTTCGGCGACGTATGCGATCCAGACGGTCGATGTCGGTCGCAGCGAGGCGCCTTTCCTCTGCCGGTCAAGCCACTCCGATCAGCACATCAGCAGGAATGTGCAATCCCGCGTGAAGGCGGCGAATCATCGTCAGGCTGAGGGCACGCTTGCGGTTCAAAACCTCGTAGACCCGGTTCGCGTTACCGATGTACGGCTGCATATCCGGGACCGACAAGCCGGCCTGCTCCATCCTGAATTTGATGGCCTCAACAGGATCCGGACTTTGCAGTGGAAAGGTTTCAGCTTCGTAGCGCTCCACCAGGATCGACAGAATATCAAGGCGATCACCATCCGGCGTGCCAGGCGCCGGGTCGGCATCGACAAGTTCGGATACGGTCGCGAGCGCGGCCTTGTAATCGTCCTCAGTATGCAGGGGGCGGATATCCATGTTCATTACTCCAATTCCACGGTTTCAGCGTCGATCTTGTCATACTCGGCGTGAGTGCCAACGAATTTGACATAGACCACACCGATTCGATACGCGATCGCGACTATCAATCGAAAATCGTTGCCCTTGATGTTGAACACCACTCTGTTTTTCCCAATGAAACTTGCCGAGCCATATTGATCCTTGATGTCCTGTGGCGTTTTCCAGTTCGCTTTAGAAGCTTCCGCGTGCCACGCCAACAGAGATTGCCCGGCTTGAGCGTGCCCTTCGATGAAGGAAAGAATGGTTTTTTTGGCAACGATTCGCATGCAAGACATTTTAGTCCCAAATTGGGACTGCCGCAACCGACGCGTTGAAATACAGACCTGACGATCCTCCCAGGGAATCAGCTTTCTACTCCCACTTCGCCGCCTTCTTTTTGTCGCGCAAGACGGCACGCACTGCGTGTCCCGCGTCCAACAACGCGCGTGCCGCCGCGCCGCCCACCTTCCCTCTCACACCGGTAATTGCATACCTCCTCATCGCTCCTTGAATACGGCCAATGCCGTTCTGAGCGTGATTCCCAGCGTTTCCCGTTGATTTCACGAGAGCATGAATGTCATCTGCTCAGTGACTCGATGGCATGAAAAGCCTGATCCGAACCCCAGCAGTGCAAAAAATGAGTTTGACAAACTATCTTTAGATATATATCTTACGACACATCTTAAGACACAAATGGGAGTACCCAACATGCGTCATCACCATCGTTTTTCCCGTTCGCGTAGCGCGGACGAAGGTTTCTTCGCAGGGCATGACCGCCCGTCGCTGCATGCGCTTTGGCATGTGTTCACCCGTCATTACGAGTTCCACGGCGAGCGCGACGGCGAACAACGTGGCGAAGACTTCGAACGCCGTCATGGCGGCCGTGGCAGCCGCGGCGGCCAGCACGAGTTCCACAGCGACGAGCGCGGCCATGGCCGCCACGGCGGCCGCAATGAACACGGCGACCGCGACGGCTTCGGCCATGGTCACCGCTTCGGCCATCAAGGCTACGACCGCTTCTCGCTTCACGCACTGTGGCACGCAATCGGCCGCCATGACGACTATCGCGGCGGCGGCGGTCGCGGCGGACGCTTCGGGGGCGGTGGCCCGGGCGGCTTCGGCGGTGACGGCGACGGTTTTCCGCGCGGCCGCAAATTCAGCTCCGACGACCTGCAATTGCTGCTGCTCTCGATGATCGACGCGCAGCCGAGCCACGGCTACGAGCTGATCAAGGCGCTCGAAACGCGCTCGAACGGCTTCTACAGCCCGAGCCCGGGCATGGTCTATCCGGCACTCACGTATCTGGAAGAACTCGGCTACGTGACCGTGCAACTCGAAGGCAATCGCAAGCGTTACGAACTGTCGGAAGCGGGCCGCGAGTACCTGGCCACCAACCGCGACCGCGTCGAATTGATGCTCGCCAAACTGTCGCACATCGCCCGCAAGATGGATTCCGTGCGCCGCGCGTTTGCCGGCGAGGAGCCCGCCGACATCAGCGAAGGCGGCTGGCTGCCCGAACTCAGCGAAGCACGCCGCGCGCTAAAGCATGCGCTCCTGCGCCGTGACAACGTCCCGGCCGCCGAACAGCGCCGCATCGCCGCGATCCTGATGCGTGCGGCGCGTGAAATCGAAGGCGAAGGCAAACCCGGTAGCGACCAGGGCGGTGATCAAGGCAGCGAACCGGCCGCTTGAGATCGCGCTATCCGACACCCGCGTTCGAAGGCGCCCGTGTGCACTTTCGAATGCCAATCAAACCGACAGGAGTGGCACCCTTATGCTGACAAATGACAACCGAGCCGATCTGGCCGTCCACCGCGTGCGGCATCCGCTGAAGTTCCGTCTGTTGCAGGTCAAGAAGGTCCACGCGCTGAACCCGCATCTGATTCGCGTGACCTTCACGGGCGAGGATCTGCATGACTTCGTCTCCGCCTCGTTCGACGATCACATCAAAGTGTTCTTCCCCGAACCCGGCGCCGACAAACCCGTGCTGCCGGAAGCCGGCCCTGACGGTCCCGTGTTTCCCGCGGGCCAGCGGCCGATTGCCCGCGATTTCACGCCGCGCCGCTTCGACGCCGAAGCGCGCGAACTGGACATCGAGTTCGCCATGCACGAGGCCGGCCCGGCTGCAACGTGGGCGGCGCAAGCCAAAGTGGGCCAGTACCTCGGCGTCGGCGGCCCGCGCGGCTCGCTGGTGATACCGACGGGCTTCGACTGGCATCTGCTGATCGGCGACGACACGGCGCTGCCGGCGATTGCTCGCCGCCTGGAAGAGTTGCCGGCAGGCACACGCGTCGCGGCAGTGATCGAAGTGGCCGATCCGTCGGCACAGATCGAATTCGCAACGAAGGCCGAACTGCACATCGTCTGGCGCCATCGCAGCGAATCGGGCTATCGCGGCGAGGCCTTGCTGCAAGCGGTACGCGAAATCTATCTGCCCGAAGACGGTGAAGGCTACGTATGGGCCGCCGGCGAATCCGCGACGATGCGTGCAGTGCGCTACCACCTGTGCACGGAACGTGGCGTCGACAAGTCGCGCATTCGCGCGGCCAGCTACTGGAGACAGGGCGCCGAAGCGGTACATGAAACGCTCGACGACTAACTCTCTGCAGCGTACGCACAATGAACTGCGCGAGCTCAGCAAGCGGCGTGCGTCGAACAAAAATAAGGAATTGACCGATGTATTCAATTAGCACAAAGCACGAGCGACGTTTGCTGTGGCTGCTTGCGCTGACGCAGTTCACCATCATCATGGACTTCATGGTGATGATGCCGCTCGGCCCGCAGATCATGCACTCGTTCAGCATCACACCGGCCGCGTTTGCGACGGCCGTATCAGCGTATTCGTGGTGTTCGGGGCTGTCGGGGCTATTCGCCGCGACTTATATCGACCGCTTCGATCGACGTCGTCTGTTGCTGACGATGTATGCACTGTTCGCGCTGTCGAACCTGGCGTGCGCGTTGGCGAGCAGCTTCCCCCTTCTGCTGGTCGCGCGCGCGTTTGCCGGCATCACGGGGGGCGTGTTGGGCTCGGTGATCATGGCGATTGTCGGCGACGTGATCCCGGTGCAGCGCCGTGGCGCCGCGACGGGCACGATCATGACCGCCTTTTCATTGGCCGCGATTGCCGGCGTGCCGGCTGGGGTGATGCTTGGCGCGCACTTCACCTGGGCAGCACCGTTCTATTTGCTGGTGGTGTTGTCGGTGGCCGTCTGGATTGTGGGGTGGCAACTTGTGCCATCGCTTGCGGAGCATTTGAGTCGTCGCCAGCCGGCGCTCGGCGAGGTGCTGCCTGATTTGTGGCGGCTGCTGAGCAACCCGCGGCATATGAATGCGTTTGCGCTGACTTTCATGATGATGGTCGCGCACATGCTGGTGATCCCCTTCATTTCACCGGTGCTGGTCGCCAATCATGGCGTGGCGCCCGCGCAATTGTCGTGGTTGTATATGGCCGGCGGCGCGGCAACATTCTTCACGTCGCGCCGGGTCGGCCGGCTGGCAGACCGGTTCGGCACGCGGCTCGTATTCCGGATTGCGGCGGTACTCTCGTTTCTGCCCGTCCTGTTCGTGACCCATCTGCCGAACCTGCCGTTCTACGCGCTGGTGATGTTTTTCCCGTTTTTCATGGTGCTGATGTCCGGGCGGATGGTGCCGATGCAGGCACTGCTGACGACCGTGCCGGAGCCTTCCCGCCGGGGTGCCTTTCTTAGCGCCAACAGCGCGCTGCAGGCATTGGGCACGGGGTGCGGCGCATGGATCGGCGGCTTGATGCTGAGCAGTTCGCCCACGGGACAGATCGAAGGATATGGGACCGTCGGATGGGTGGCAGTCGCCGTCGCGTTGATCGGGGTACTTTGGATTTCCCGGGTTCGGGGGGCGCAAAGCACCGTGCCGCCAACAGGTGTATTCAGGGGCGACACGGTAGGAGAAGGTTGACGTTCAAGCGCGCTGACGCAGCCTGAAACATCGCGTCGGCGCGCGCAGCCTTTAGCCTTCTTCAACTCCCAACCCAACCAGCGGATGCGTTTCCCGCTTCCACGGCGAGCTCAGAAAATGCCGGACGCGTTCCGAGCGCACTTCCGCAAGCGTCGCCGGCGCCCAGCGGCTCTTGCGATCCTTGTCGATCAACTGCGCCCTCACGCCTTCGCAGAAATCGCCGTCCTCGATCACCCGCTTGACGATGCCCAGCTCCATCCGGAAACACTCCGCCAAGGTCATCTGCCGGCCGCGCAGGAGCGCCTCGCGCGTGACATACAGCATCGTGGGCGAGTGTCCAACCATCGCGTCATAAGCAGACTGCAGCCACTGTTTCACCTCACGCGCGGGCTCGCGCTCCAGATCGTGACGCAACGTGGCGACGATCCGCTCGATGCTCGAGCGCCGGTCGAAATGCCGCAGGATCAACTGCGTGAACGGCCCCAAAGCAGCATGCGGAATGATGTTGCACGGCGGCTCGAACACGCCGCGCAATGCAGCCATCAAGTCTCCCGCGTGCGACATGCGCTGCAGGCGCTCTTCGAAAGTACCAAGCCACTCGGCCGGCACGCACAAATCAGCCAGTTGCAGGCGCAACGCATCGGCGCCGGATAGTGTCACGCCGGTCAGTCCGACATATAACTCGACCTCCGCCGGCATCACACTCAGGAATCGTGTCGCACCAACGTCGGGCAGGAAGCCGATGCGCGTCTCCGGCATCGCAATCTTGCTGCGTTCCGTGACGATGCGCAGCCGCGCGCCCTGACCGAGCCCCATGCCGCCACCCATCGAGATACCGTCGAGCAAGGCGACCACCGGCTTCGGAAACTTGTGCAACGCGTAGTCGAGCCTGTATTCATCGGCGAAGAACGCAAGCCACCGGCTGTCGCCATTCTTTGCGAGCCGGTACACCTCGCGCACGTCGCCGCCGGCGCAAAAGCCCTTGGCGCCCGCGCCTTTCAGCACGAGTGCAACGATGCCGTCGTCGGTACGGCAATGTTCGACCAGTACGGCAAGCTCGCGCACCATCGCGTGCGATAGCGCATTGAGCACGGCCGGCCGGTTCAGCGTGATGATCGCCACGCGGTTGACGACCCGAAACAGAATTTCGCGCTCCGCTTCGACACCCGTGTCGACCGCGACGCTCTGCAAAGCGCTCATCGATGCGTCTCCTGCCCGGCGTTCGCGGCCGGCTCAGTTTGCGTCACCTGCCAGCGTGGCGCGCGCTTCTCGAGAAACGCATTGACGCCTTCGCGCTGATCGGCGCCGTCGAACAGATCGACAAAGCGCTCCCGCTCCACCGCCAACGCCGCCGCACGCGGCACGCCGTTGCGACCCTGGTGAATCAGCGTCTTGCTGAAGCTGACCGCTTGCGGGCTGAGGCTCGCGACACGCGCCGCCATCGTCAGCGCAGCCTCGCGCGCGGCGCCTTTTTCCACTACTTCTTCGACGAGGCCGATACGCAATGCGGTCGCAGCGTCGACGCGTTCGCCGGTCAGAATCATCCGCTTGGCCCAGCCTTCACCGACCAGCCACGGCAGTGTCTGCGTGCCGCAGCCGCACGGCAGTAAACCCACTGCCGTTTCGGGCAAAGCCATCAACGCGTGTTGCTCGGCGATGCGGATATCACAGGCCAGCGCGCATTCGAGCCCACCGCCCATCGCGTACCCGTTGATCGCGGCGATCACCACCGGTCGCGCTTTCTGCAGAGTCTCGAACGCCGCGCCGAAGCGCGTTGCCGCCGTACGCGCGACTTCGCGATTACCGTCAGCAAACGTATTCAGATCGGCGCCTGCGCTGAAGAACTTCGGGCCGTCGCCCGTGATCACGATGGCCCGCACGCCCGCTTCGCCGTTCAGACGCTCCACTGTCTGCTGCAATAGCAGCAAACCGTCTGGTGTGAACGCGTTCGCGGGCGGTCGTTTGAGCGTCAGCAGCGCGACGGCGCCGTCGTGTGCGTAGTCGAGTTCGATCATTACGCGTCTCCGTCCTTGCTGTCCTTACGATAGAGCTTGATCACCGCCGAGAAGTCCAGGCGTCCCGCGCCCTTCGCGCTCATCGTCTGATAAAGCTGTTGGGCCAAAGCGCCGAGGTACACCGGTTGACGCGCGAATTTCGCGGCGTCGGTGGCGAGGCCCAGGTCCTTCAGCATCAGATCGGTGCCGAAGCCACCAGAATAGCCGCGCGTGGACGGCGCGGTTTCGATCACGCCGGGCATCGGGTTATACGTGTCCGAACTCCAGCAGCGGCCCGTCGAGGTGTTGATGATGCCGCCCAGCACTTTCGCGTCGATGCCGAGCGCCTCTCCCAGCGACATCGCCTCGGCCACGCCCGCCATCGTGATGCCGAGCACGAGGTTGTTGCAGATCTTCGCGACCTGACCGGTGCCGGTGTCGCCGCAATGCACGATGTTCTTGCCCATCGCCGACAACACCGGCTTGACCTGCTCATACACATCCGCACTGCCGCCGACCATGAAGGTCAGCGTGCCTGCCGCCGCGCCGCCGGTGCCGCCCGAGACGGGCGCGTCGACAAAGGTATTGCCGCGTTGCTCGGCCAGTTCGGCAAACGCCTTCACACTCGCCGGATCGATGGTGCTCGAATCGATGATCGTCACGCCTTCCGCGATGCCGGCGAAAACACCGTCATCCGCGATCAGCACGCTGCGCACGTGAGTGGCCGCGGGCAGCATCGTCACCACACATTCGGCGTCGGTCACCGCGGCTTTCGGCGAACTCGCGGCGTTGGCGCCCGCATCGACGAGTGCCTGCACCGCTTGCGCGTTGAGATCGAATACCTTGACCGCGTGGCCCGCCTTCAGCAGGTTGAGCGCCATCGGCGCGCCCATGTTGCCGAGCCCGATAAAGCCTATTTTCATGGTCGTCTCTCCGATAGACTGAATGGCTCAGCGCAGGCTGATGGTCGTGTTGACGCCGTCGTTGACGGTATCGTCGTCGAACCAGCGGGCGGTAACCGTCTTGGTCTGCGTGTAGAACTGCACAACCTGTTTACCGTACGGCCCGAGGTCGCCGAGTTTCGAGCCGCGCGAGCCGGTGAAACTGAAGAACGGCACGGGCACCGGAATCGGAATGTTGATGCCGACCTGACCGATATCGATCTCGCTCTGGAATTTGCGCGCCGCCGCGCCGCTTTGCGTGAAAAGACCCACGCCGTTGCCGAACGGATTGCTGTTGACGAGCGCGATCGCGTCATCGAGCGTGGCGGCATTCAGCACCACCAGCACCGGGCCGAAGATTTCCTGTTTGTAGATTTCCATTTCCGTGGTGACGTCCGTGAACACCGTCGGGCCGATGAAGTTGCCTTGCTCGTAGCCCGGCACCTTCACGTCGCGGCCGTCGAGTGCCAGCGTTGCACCCTCTTTCACGCCCGTTTCGATCAGGCCGAGAATGCGCTGCTTCGCAGCGCGCGAGACGACCGGGCCGACATCCGTGCCCGACTCATTACCCGCGTTGACCTTCAGCGTCTTTGCCTTCGCGACCAGATCGGGCAGCCATTGCTGCGCCGCGCCGACCAGCACGACCACCGAGGTCGCCATGCAACGCTGTCCCGCTGCGCCGAACCCTGCGCCAGCGAGGGCATTCAAGGTCTGCTCGCGATTCGCATCCGGCAGCACCACCGCGTGATTCTTTGCGCCCATCATCGATTGCACGCGTTTGCCGTGTTCGCTGCCGAGGCGATAAACGTGCGTGCCCACCGCCGTCGAGCCGACGAAAGAAATCGCCTTCACCAGATCGTGCGTGCAGAGCGCGTCAACCACGTCCTTGCCGCCATGCACGACATTCAGCACGCCCTTCGGCACACCGGCTTCGAGCGCCAGTTCGACCAGTTGCATCGTCGACAGCGGATCCTGCTCGGACGGCTTCAACACGAACGTATTGCCGCAGACGATCGCCATCGGGAACATCCACAACGGGATCATTGCGGGAAAATTGAACGGCGTGATGCCGGCGCATACACCGATCGGCTGACGCAACGTGTAGGTGTCCACGCCGCCCGCCACGTTCTCGGCGAACTCACCCTGCTGCAAGGTGCCGATCGAGCAGGCATGCTCGACCACTTCGAGTCCGCGGAAGATATCGCCTTCCGCGTCGGGAATCGTCTTGCCCTGTTCGGCGCTCAAGGTCTTGGCGATACGCGGCGAATGCTCGCGAATCAGTGCCTGGAACTTCAGCATGATGCGCATGCGCGCGCCGATCGGCGTGTCCTTCCATGTCTTGAACGCGGTGTGCGCGGAGCGGATCGCTTCGTTCACTTCATCGGCGGTGGCGAACGGCACGCGTGCGAGCACCTCTTGCGTGGCCGGGTTGACGATATCGCGCCATTCGGTGGTTTTGGATTCGACGAATTCACCGTTGATCAGCAGCTTGACGGTGGCGACCTTGTTCGATGCAGTTGCGCTCATGCTGAAACTCCTGTGCGGTGGCCGTGTATCGGCCGGCCAGTGACTGGAAATAAAAATAATCAACGCAGATCCGGGAAGTCCTCTTCCCAATACTCGCCCGGCAGGCGCGCGGGTTCGGCTTCGCGCTCCATTTCGCGACGCCGCAATTCGACGCGACGGATCTTGCCGGAGATGGTTTTCGGTAGCTCGCTGAATTGCAGGCGGCGAATCCGCTTGTACGGTGCGAGTTTTTCGCGCGAGAACGCGAAGACCGCACGCGCGAGTTCGGGGCTCGCTTCATAGCCCTGGCGCACGGTGACAAACGCTTTGGGCACCGCCAGACGCAATGTATCGGCGCTCGGCACCACGGCGGCTTCGCCGATCGCTTCGTGTTCGATCAGCACGCTTTCGAGTTCGAAGGGACTCAGCCGGTAATCGGAGGATTTGAAAACGTCATCGGCGCGGCCGACGTAGACGTAGTAGCCGTCATCACGGCGCAATGCGACGTCGGAGGTGTGGTAGAAGCCGTTGCGCATGGCTTGCGCCGTGGCGTTGGCGTTGTTCGCGTAACCGGTCATCAAACCGAGCGGACGTTCGGCCAGAGGCAGCGAGATTTCGCCTTCAGTGACGGGTTGGTCGTCCGCATCGAGGAGCTCGATTTTGTAGCCCGGCAGCGGACGACCCATCGAACCCGGCACAACCGGTTGCCCCGGCGGGTTGCCGATCTGGCAGGTCGTTTCGGTCTGGCCGAAACCGTCGCGTATCGTGATGCCCCACGCATGCTTGACGCGTTCAATGATCTCCGGATTCAACGGCTCGCCCGCGCCGACGATCTCGCGCAGCTTCACCGGATAGTCCGCGAGATGCTCCTGCACGAGCATGCGCCACACAGTAGGCGGTGCGCACAGCGTGGTGACATTGAAACGCACCAGCACGTCGAGCGTGTCTTTCGGCACGAAGCGCGGAAAGTTGAAAACGAACACGCAGGCCTGCGCATTCCACGGTGCGTAGAAGCAACTCCACGCGTGCTTGGCCCAGCCCGGCGAACTGATGTTCCAATGGATGTCGTTCGGTTGCAGGCCGATCCAATACATCGTCGACAGATGGCCGATCGGGTAGCTCTGATGCGTATGCTCGACCAACTTCGGCTTGGAGGTCGTGCCCGAGGTGAAGTACAGCAGCATCGGATCGGTGGCGTGCGTGACGCCGTCGGGCGTGAATTGCGGCGCTGCGTCATAGGCCGCGGCAAGATCGATCCAGCCGTCGCGCGGCGTGCCAACCGAGATGCGTGTGAGCGGCACGTCGAGTGCGTCGAACTTGGCGAGCTCCGCGCTATCGACCACCACGAACTGCGCGCCGCCGATCTGCACGCGATCGCGCACGTCGTCGGCGGAAAGCTGGGTGGTGGCCGGCAGCACGATCGCGCCGAGCTTCATGGCGGCGAGCATCACGTCCCAGAGTTCGACGCGGTTCGGCAGCATCAGCAGCAAGCGGTCGCCGCGCCCCACGCCGAGACCGCGCAGGAAGTTCGCCATGCGCGACGAGCGCTCCGACATCTGCGCGTAGGAGAGGCGCAGGCCGTCGCTGGCCGGATCGTCGACGATCCACAGCGCCGGGTTGTCGTTGTCGCGCGCGATCACGTCGAAGTAGTCGAGCGCCCAATTGAACTGGCCCGGCGTCGGCCACGCGAATTCGCGGTAGGCGCGGTCGTAGTCGGTTCGATGGCGCAATAACAGGTCGCGCGCTTCGAGAAAGCCCTTCGCTGCAGTCATCGTCGTCTCCAATTCCATGCTGGTGGCGCGGTATGCGCTCTGATTTTTGCCTGTGCATTTGCCCTGCCGGCAGGCTATTTTGCGCTCAAACGCCGTTTAATTTGCGTTTAGACGTGGCGCGCAATAACCATCCGCTGCACTTCGCTGGTTCCTTCGTAAATCTGCGTGATGCGAGCGTCGCGATAGTGGCGTTCCACCGCGTAGTCCTCGAGATAGCCGTAACCGCCGTGAATCTGGATCGCATTCGAACAGATCTCTTCGGCGAGTTCCGACGCAAACAGCTTGGCCTGTGACGCCTCGGACAAACACGGCTTGCCTTCCGTGCGCAGACGCGCCGCGTGGTGCACGAGCAGACGCGCGGCGTTCAGCCGAGTCGCCATGTCGGCGAGCATATTGGCGATGGTTTGGTGCTCCTTCAGCGCCTTGCCGAACTGCACGCGTTCGTTGGCGTAGAGGCGCGCGGCATCGAATGCAGCCCGCGCGATGCCGACTGCCTGCGCCGCGATACCGATGCGCCCGCCCTCGAGATTCGACAATGCAATGCGCAGCCCTTCGCCCGGTTCGCCGAGCAGATTGGCTTCAGGCACCGCGCAATCGTCGAACGAGATCGGGCAGGTGTCCGAGGCGCGAATGCCGAGCTTGTGCTCGGGCTTGCCGACGTTGAAGCCCGGCGTATCGGTCGGCACGATGAAGGCTGACAGGCCGCGCTTGCCGCGGTCAGGATCGGTGACGGCAAACACGATCGCGATGTTCGCGCGTGCCCCGTTGGTCACGAACTGCTTGTTGCCGTTGAGAATCCATTTGCCGTCGCGCAGCACCGCACGGGTGCGCAGATTGTTCGCCTCAGAGCCGGCTTGCGGCTCGGTCAGGCAGAACGCGCCGATGCGCCGGCCCGTGGCGAGGTCTTGCAGATAGCGGTCCTTTTGCGCGTCCGTGCCGAAGTTCAGAATCGGCCCGCAGCCGACCGAGTTGTGCACGCTCATCAGCGTGGCGCAGGCGGCGCAGCCCGCGGCGATCTCCTCGAGGGCGAGCGCATAGGCCACGTAGTCCGTATAGGAACCACCCCACTCGGACGGCACGATCATCCCAAGAAAGCCCAGCTCACCCATTTGCGTCACGACTTCAGAGGGCAGTTTCGCGTCGCGATCCCACTGTCCGGCGTAGGGCGCGAGACGTTCGGTGGCGAAGTCGCGGGCGGCGTCGCGGATCATCCGCTGTTCGTCGGTGTAGAAGCTATCCATGGCTCGATCCTGTTGTATGCATCGCGTCGCAGCGACGAGGCGCTGCTCGTCATTTGCGGCTCATCGCGGGGGGATGACCGGCTTCGCCGTTGTGTCTCCGGGGCGAGGCGTCCCGCGATGGGTTCAGGCCAAGTGTAGGGAAGCTACTGGACAGGTTCGATGCTCAGCCCGATCATTCTGACTGAGCGCATTTGCCATACCGGTATCATACAAACCCGATTCCAACCGCGTTTTCAAAGCCTTAGCGAAGCGCGCCAAGGAAAATGTTGAGCGCATTTGCCAGATAACCATGAAAAACGTGAAAAACGCCAGGGACGACAAGGGCACGATTTCCGTCAGTCTCGTCGAGGAGGCCCTGACGCTGGCGCGAGCGCGCGGGTTCGAGGCGCTGCCGCTCGCCGAAGCCGCCGGCATCGCGGCAACCATGCTGGCGTCGCCGAAAAGCCGGGTCTCGTCGGCGCAGTACGGCGCCCTGTGGGCCGGCATCGCCCGCGCGCTGGACGACGAGTTCTTCGGCCAGGACTCGCACCGCATGAAGAGCGGCAGTTTCATCGCAATGACGCAGACGGCACTGAGCGCGCGCAACGGCGCGCAGGCGCTCGCGCGGGCGATCGGCTTCATGCGGCTCGTGCTGGACGACCTCGGCGCAGAGATCGAAACGGATGCGCGGCGCGTGCGCTTGCGGTTTGTCGAACGCGAAGGTGCAAGACCGCCCGCCATGTTCGCTTATGCGACCTACTTCATCGTGGTTTATGGCCTGCTGTGCTGGCTGGTCGGGCGGCGCATTCCGCTGATCGAGGCGCGCTTTCGCTGCGCCGAACCGCCCGCCGCGCATGAATACCGTCTGATGTTCTGCGACGACATGGCGTTCGATCAAACCGAGTCATACGTCGATCTATCGCCGGCGTTTCTCGAACTGCCGGTGATCCAGACCACGAAGTCGGTCAAGCCGTTCTTGCGCGACGCGCCCGGCAGCTTCATCGTCAAGTACCGCAATCCCGGCTCGCTTGCGGCGCGCGTGCGCAAGATGCTGCGCGCGCTGCCGATGGCCGGCTGGCCGGCCGCCGACCAGATGGCGCTGCGCCTGCACGTCGCCGAAGCGACCATGCGGCGGCGTTTGAAACAGGAAGGCTATACCTATCAGTCGATCAAGGACGACTTGCGGCGTGACATCGCAATCGGCGAACTGCAGGACACCGATCGCACGATCGCCGACATCGCCACCGCCGTGGGTTTTGCCGAACCGAGCGCGTTTCATCGCGCGTTTCGCAAGTGGACCGGGATGCGGCCGACCGACTACCGGCCGGCGCGCGCGGATTTCACGCGCCGCGCGGAATCGGACTAAGCTGTAAGGAGCAGGCCAGCCTTTTTGGGGTATCGGCCCGCGCCGGCCGATACCCATCGGCAGGGCGCGGCAGCCGTCAGCGATGAGCACGTATCCGCGCCTCCCGTTCCGGCAGTCTGGTCCGCGCTTTGCGCATATCCGTGGCGGAGTCGTGGGCCGGTTGATGCGCGGCATGACCGCGTTCGGCGCCCTGTTGGCGCTCGGGTTTGCATTGTGCGAAAACGCGCCGCGGGTTGGAGTCGCCGAGGCCGCCGTCGCGCCGAATAGCGTTGTCGTGATCCCAGTGAACGGCGCGATCAGTCCGGCCAGCGCCGACTTCATCGTGCGCAGCCTGCAGCGCGCCGCCGACGAACGCGCGCAACTCGCCGTGCTGCAACTCGATACGCCCGGCGGACTCGATACGTCGATGCGGCAGATCATCAAGGCGATTCTCGGCTCGCCGGTGCCGGTCGCGACCTTTATCGCCCCGAGTGGCGCGCGAGCGGCGAGCGCAGGTACCTATATCGTCTACGCCAGCCATATTGCGGCGATGGCGCCGGGCACCAATCTCGGTGCGGCTACGCCGATTCAGATGGGTATCGGTGGCGCGGAGCCGCCTGCGGGCGGCGGCGGGATGCCCGGTTTGCCCGGCACTGGAGGCGGCGCCGGCGCGCCAAAGAACGCGCCCGGAACGCAGGCCTCTGGGGATTCGGCGAACCCGGCGTCGCCAGCGAACTCTGCCAACTCAGCGAGTGCCGGCAACTCCGCCAGCGCCGCCCTCCCACTCGACACCCAATCCACCGAACTGCGCAAGCAGGTCCACGACGCGGCCGCCTACATCCGCGGCCTCGCGCAAATGCGCGGACGCAACGCCGACTGGGCCGAGCGCGCCGTACGCGAAGCCGTCAGCCTGTCGGCCAGCGAAGCGCTCGCGCAGCACGTGGTCGATCTGAATGCGCGCGACATTCCCGACCTGCTGCGCCAGGTGGACGGCCGCACGATCAACACCAGCCACGGCGACGTCAAACTCAGCACCGCCAACGCGCCGGTGGTCACGCTAGAAGCCGACTGGCGCAGCCAGTTTCTCGCGGTCATCACCGATCCGAACGTCGCGCTGGTTCTTCTGATGATCGGCATGTACGGCCTCTTCTTCGAGTTCGCCAATCCCGGCTTCGTGCTGCCGGGCGTTGTCGGCGCGATCAGTCTGCTGATGGGACTCTTTGCGATGCAGATGCTGCCCGTCAATTACGTCGGACTCGGCCTGATCTTTCTCGGCATCGCATTCCTGATCGGCGAGGCGTTTCTGCCGACCTTCGGCTCGCTCGGCTTCGGCGGCGTAGTCGCGTTCGTGATCGGCGCGCTGATGTTGATCGATACCGACGTGCCCGGTTACGGCATTCCGCTGCCCCTGATCGCGGCCGTGACGGTGTTCAGCGTCGCGTTCGTATTCGGCGTGTCGAGGCTCGCGCTGCGGGCGCGCCGCCGGCCCGTGGTGACAGGCTCGGAAGGACTGATCGGCAGCCTCGGCGTCGTGCTCGACGGCGGCTTGTCGCCGGAGGCTGGTCCGCTGCAGGGTGACGCAACTGCCGACGCGGCAGCGGACGGCACGCTGGCCGGCTGGGCTCAGATACATGGTGAACGCTGGCGGGTGTCCAGCACGGCCCCGGTCGCGGCCGGTCACGCGGTGCGCGTCACGGCGCGCCGCGGACTGACACTGACCGTGGTGCCCGCGGAAGCACAACAACAAGGAGAACGCTCATGATCGGTTTCACATTCGGCTTCAGCAGCATTCTGATTCTGCTGGTGGCCGCACTGATTGCATCATCGATACGGATTTTTCGTGAGTACGAACGCGGCGTGGTGTTCATGCTCGGGCGCTTCTGGAAGGTCAAGGGACCGGGACTCGTGCTGATCATCCCGATCGTGCAGCAGGTGGTGCGCATGGATCTGCGCACCGTCGTGTTCGACGTGCCGCCGCAAGACGTGATTACGCGCGACAACGTGTCGGTGAAGGTCAACGCGGTGGTGTATTTCCGCGTCGTCGATCCGGAAAAGGCGGTGATCCAGGTGGCGCGTTATTTCGAGGCGACCAGCCAGTTATCGCAAACCACACTGCGCGCGGTGCTCGGCAAACACGAACTCGATGACCTGCTGGCGGCGCGCGAGCAACTGAACGCCGATATCCAGAAGGTGCTCGATGCACAAACCGACGCGTGGGGCATCAAGGTGGCGATCGTCGAGATCAAGCACGTGGACATCAACGAAACGATGATCCGTGCGATCGCACGTCAGGCCGAAGCCGAGCGCGAACGGCGCGCCAAGGTGATTCACGCAGAAGGCGAATTGCAGGCCTCACAGCATCTGCTGGAGGCAGCGCAGACGCTGTCGAAACAACCGCAGGCGATGCAGTTGCGTTACCTGCAAACTCTCACGACGATCGCCGCCGACAAGAATTCGACGATCGTTTTTCCACTGCCGATCGATCTGCTGAGCGCGGTGCTGGATCGCTTCAGCAAGCCGTCGGCATCCTGAACCGGGGGCGCGCCGCTTCGCGTTTGCCCGCTTTGGATCACGGGGTGAAATGGTGCATTGCCTGCAATCGACTTACTCGGAATGACCATGAAATTTAAAATTTAGGGGTTGTTTTTAACCGCTCCATAGGAGCCAATCATGAAAATCGTCTCTCTCGTTGGACTCGGCGCGTTGTTAGCCGCCGTGAGCATGAGCAGCGCGTTTGCGCAGACCTCGCGGCCTTACGACCCGTCGACGCCGCTAACGCGCGCCCAGGTGAAAGCCGATCTGGCAGCCTGGCGCGCCGCCGGCTACGATCCGCTCGACTGGATCGACTATCCGGACAACGCGCAACGCGCGGGTCGCATCGTCGCCGCGCGGCGAGCGCAGCAGATGGGTGGGAGCACGGCGCAGTAATCCGTCTCATCCTGGCCTTGAAGCGGCGGGCCGGACTGTTCGCGACTGCAAAGGTCGTAGGCGGCGCCGGCCTTGGATGCTCTGCACATCCCTGCTAGAACTGCCTGCCGCGCCCTTTCCCCTCCTGCGCTTTCTTCCTGCAGTTTTAGCCCGAATCGTTCCAATTCACTCCTCCCCACCAGATTCCGCCTGTCCCCACGCCCCCGCAAGCCCACCGTTTCCAGCCGCAACATCGTAAATTCGCTTGCCGCACCGCCCCGCGCGCTGGCAAGGTATCATCTCGCCCCTTCGGCACAGCCCACAGTCATGCAACTCACGCAACTCACGCAAACCGGTGCGCCGCCAATCATGACTACAATCCGCCCGTAGGCTTCGCCGCATAGTGCATCGGTGCCGTGTCGGACGGCACAGTCGCCCGCTTATTCGCGACGCATTGCCCGTATCAACCACAAGAAACGCTTTTGAACAACGAGAGACCCGCCTCATGGACTCCATAAAACGATACTTCGGCTTCGAAGCCGCCGGCACCAACCTGCGCACCGAGGTGCTCGCTGGGCTGACCACCTTCCTGACGATGGCCTACATCATCTTCGTCAACCCGGCGATTCTCGGCGACGCCGGCATGCCGAAGGACGCGGTGTTCGTCGCGACCTGCATCGTGGCCGCGCTCGCCTCGCTGATCATGGGTCTCTACGCCAACTACCCGATTGCGCTCGCGCCCGGCATGGGTCTGAATGCGTACTTCGCGTACACCGTCGTGAAAGGCATGGGCTTCACGTGGCAAGCGGCGCTCGGCGCGGTATTCATCTCTGGCTGCCTGTTCATGATCGTCACGCTGTTTCGCGTGCGCGAGGTGATCGTGAACGGGATTCCGCATTCCATACGCATTGCCATCACCGGCGGCATCGGCCTCTTTCTCGCGATCATTTCGCTGAAGTCGGCCGGTGTGGTTGTCGGCAATCCGGCCACGCTCGTCACGCTCGGCGATCTGCATAACCCGCACGTGATCCTCGCGGTGATCGGCTTCTTCGCGATCGTCACGCTCGACTATCTGCGGGTGCGCGGCGCGATCCTGATCGGCATTGTCGGCGTGACGGTGCTGAGCTTTTTCTTCGGCGGCAATCAGTTTCACGGCATCGTCTCCGCGCCGCCGTCGATCGCACCAACGCTGTTCCAACTCGACATTCGCGGCGCGCTCTCCGGCGGCGTGCTGAACGTGATCCTGGTGTTTTTCCTCGTCGAACTGTTCGACGCGACCGGCACGCTGATGGGCGTGGCCAATCGCGCCGGGCTGCTGGTCGAAGGCAAGATGTTCCGGCTGAACCGCGCACTGCTCGCTGACAGCACGGCGATTCTGGCCGGCTCGATGCTGGGCACCTCGTCGACCACGGCGTATATCGAAAGCGCGTCGGGCGTGCAGGCCGGCGGCCGCACGGGCGTGACCGCGATCACCGTCGCCGTGCTGTTCCTCGCGGCGCTGTTTTTTGCGCCGCTGGCGGGCGTGGTGCCCGGCTACGCAACGGCGCCGGCCCTGTTGTACGTGTCCTGCCTGATGCTGCGCGAAATGCTCGACCTGCCGTGGGACGACGCGACCGAAGTCGTGCCGGCCGCCCTGACCGCACTGTTGATGCCCTTCACTTACTCGATCGCCAATGGCGTCGCGTTCGGTTTCATCTCGTATGCCGGTCTGAAACTGCTGACCGGGCAGGCGCGCAAAGTGAAACTGGTGGTGTGGATCATCGCGGCGATTTTCCTGTTCCGCTATTTCTACCTCGGCAGCGAATAAGCTGTGGCGGCAATTGACGTGAAGGCGCGGGAGTGAAAGCGCAGCGGCATCGTCGCCGCGTCGGTCACGGTTCGGTCTGGATCAACAATCATTTTATTGATGGAGCCCGTTCTGGTCGGGCACCCTTTATCATCTGATGATTGATAAAAACCAACGAACCGGTCACGGGAGTTCCCTGCATGTCTTCTTACAGCCACAGCCGCGCCACGGACCGTTATACATCGCCCGCCATCTTTTTCCACTGGGCGATCTTTCTGCTGATCGCGCTCGCTTATCTGGCAATCGAAATCCGCGGACCGAAAGGCTCCGACAGCCGGGTCTTCTGGAGCAGCGTGCATTTCTGGGCCGGTACCCTCGTGCTGGGACTGGCGGTCCTGCGCGTGCTATGGCGTCTGTGGGCCCGCGCGCCCGCGGAAATCGAAGGCAATCGCCTGCTCGCCTTTCTGGCGCGGGCTGCACATCTCGCCCTGTACATTTTTATCTTCGCGCAGCCGCTGCTGGGCATCCTGATGATCAACACAGGCGGCCATCCAGTCACGCTCGCCTGGGCCAACTTCAGCTTCACATTGGTCGGCGCGGATCCGCTTGCGCGGCCATTGCTCAAGACAGCGCATGAGTGGCTCGGCAATGCGTTTTACTGGGTAATCGGATTGCATGCGCTTGCGGCGATTGCGCATCACGTGGTGTTCAAGGATCGGACGCTGCGGCGGATGGTTTGATCGGTTTCGGGTCTTCGGCGCTTGCGTTCGCCGTATCTGGGACTGACAGCCGCGCAAGTACAGGCCTGGGCGGCGCAAATGGCCGCGGCCAGTTGTGTATCCGTTGAGGTACGGACGCCGCGCCTGGGTTTGCGTCTCGTGTTGCTCTTGCGCGGCTGATTCTGCTTTTCTGTTCTACCCGCTAATTGCGGCTTACTTTTGGGCTGATTTCCGCGCTCTTTTCCGGGCTGACGCCGGACAAGCGCGGATTCGCTCAGTTGCGCCAGTTCGCCTCATAGAAGCGCACGTAGCCGCTTCTCAGCACCAGGCATTGCGCTCGCGTTTCCGATAGCAAGCGCCGTGTGGCCGCTTCGATCCGGGCCCGGTGTGCGTCGAATGCATCGACCATGTCCTCCAGACGCGGCGATGCGGCACCAAAGTGATCTTCCAGCGCCTCAGCGGTGATCATGCACTCCACCCTTTGCCCATCAACCATCGCCGGGAACGCCAAGGTAAGTTCGCGACCTGAATATTCAGGAGTTTCGTTCGGGAATAGGATCTGCATGGGAGTTCACCTGAAAGGTTGGGTGCTGCGCATGGGTCGATTGGTACTGCGCACGCTGGTTAAGACTGGTCGCACCTGCAGCGCGTGTCCCCCTTTTCGAATGCTGATGGCGCGGGTCCGTCACCCCATAGTTTCGCGAGCGCCGTACTTCGCGCCCCGCGGAGGTGATTTGATTCACTGTAGACGAGTTCGGCCACTGCGCAAGTTTTCCTTTTTGTTTGCTTGATTTTGGTGCCTGACGTGGTCTTTTGAGGCACTTTTTCTCTCCCGCGCGACCTGGTTTTATTCATGCTGCGCGGCTTTCGCCAGGCTCCTGTTTCGTCCTGTAATATCGGTGTTCGGCCGCAGACGCGTATGTTGCACTGCGGAACGCAACGGCGGGCAACGCACCCGCCGGGTCCGATAACCGGAGACATGCTTTGAGCCATCGTTCTGCCACGCCGCCCACCGTTGGTCGGCCAGACGTCATCGCGCAAGCTCATGCCCGCTCGCTCGAAGTCGGCCTGCGAGCGTCGGAAACGCCGGACTTCCATCCGCTGCGCCGCCCCGCCCTGCGTGAACTCCTCGAACGAAACCAGTCGCTCTATACCCACGCGCTCCCCGTCATGGAGACGCTGCACGCGCAGATCGTCGACACGCAAAGCATGGTGCTGCTCACCGACAATCACGGCGTGATTCTCCACAGTCTCGGTGATAGCGACTTTGTCGAAAAAGCCAATCGCGTCGCGTTGTGCCCGGGCGTGTCATGGGCCGAAGCGGATCGCGGCACGAACGCGATCGGCACCGCCCTGATCGACGGGCAGCCGACTGTCGTGCATGCCGGCGAGCACTTCCTCCATGCGAACCGGATTCTCACCTGTTCGTGCGCGCCCATCGCCGATCCGTTCGGGCGCACCATCGGCGCGCTCGACGTCAGTGGCGACACACGCGGCTTCCACAAGCACACGCTTGCGCTCGTGCGGATGTCGGCGCAGATGATCGAAAATCATCTGTTCTCCAATCAATTCGTCGATGCCATTCGCATTCACTTTCACGCGCGTGCGGAATTTATCGGCACACTGTATGAAGGGCTCGCAGCGTTCGCGCCGGACGGCACCTTCCTGTCCGCGAATCGCAGCGCACTGTTTCAATTCGGGCAGCCGCTTGGCGAGCTGTTACGGCAACCGTTCGACGCGCTGTTCGGGATCACCTTTGCGAGAGTGTTGCAGCAGATCGCCCGCGCACCAGGCGAAAGCATCGAGCTGACGCTGCCGAGCGGCGTGCGTGTGATCGCACGCGGCGAATTTGCGGCGCCACGTTATGTTGGTTCATCAGAAGGCCTTGCTGACGTAACGCGTACGGCCATGTCCAGCGGCGCGCGTGCTGCGGCTCAGTCCTGCGAGGTGGCACCGCTCGCCACACTTGAAACGCTCGATACCGGCGATGCGGCGGTCGCGGCGATCCTGCGACGAGTCGCAAAGCTGCGCGGACGCGATATTCCCATTCTCGTGCTCGGCAAAACCGGTACCGGCAAGGAATGGCTCGCCCGCGCGATCCATCACGATTCGCCGCGGCGGCATGCGCCCTTCGTCGCACTGAATTGCGCATCGTTGCCCGACACGCTGATCGAGGCAGAGTTGTTCGGCTATGAAGACGGCGCGTTCACCGGCGCGAAGAAACGCGGCAGCGTCGGCAAGATCGTGCAGGCCGATGGCGGGACGCTGTTTCTCGACGAAATCGGCGACATGCCGCTCGCCCAGCAAGTGCGCCTGATGCGCGTGTTGCAGGAGCGCACCGTTGTGCCGCTGGGCGGCACGCGGGCGATACCGGTCGATCTGCGCATTGTCTGCGCAACTCACCGCAACCTGCGCGAGATGATCGAAGCCGGCACCTTCCGCGAAGACCTGTATTACCGGATCAACGGGCTCGTCGTCACTTTGCCGGCGCTGCGCGAGCGCAGCGATCTGGCGAGGCTCGTCGAACGCATGCTGGCATTGCAGCCGGATGGCGAGCGGTTACCGCGTCGCGTGTCCGATGAGGTGCTGGAACGCTTTGCGCAATGCCGCTGGCCAGGTAATCTGCGGCAATTGGCCAACGTGCTGCGCACCGCCAGCATCATGGCCGAAGGCGCGCAGCAGATCGAACTCGAGGATTTGCCGGAAGATTTTCTGCAGGATTGCGAGGCTTCGCCGGTCGACGTCCACGCCGAGGCGCACGAGGCGCTGTCAGGCAACAGCAATGGTGGCGACGGCAGCAACGGACGCGACAAGCCAGCAGCCGAGCCCGCGAATGCGTCGCCCGCGCGGATGGAGGAATGGCAGACCACATTGATTGCGCAAACGCTCGCGCGACTCGACGGTAATGTGTCGGCAGCGGCACGCGAGTTGGGGCTTGCGCGAAATACGGTGTATCGGTATCTGCGGCGTGGAAACACGACGCATTGAAATGGCGGCGCCGGAGCCTGGGCGTTTGGTGTGAACGTGTAAAGTGTGGCGCAATCCGTCACCGATTCACACGATGTCCGACTCTACCCGCCCACCTCTCGTTCGTGTCGAGCCGCTCGGCCAAAGCTTCGAAGCGCCCGATTCGCTGACGATCCTTGAAGCCGCCGGCTTTGCGAATCTGCGTCTGCCGCGCTCGTGCCGCAACGGCACATGCCGCACCTGCCTATGCAAAATGACGTCGGGACGCGTGCGCTACACGATCGAATGGCCGGGTCTTAGCCGGGAAGAGAAAGCGGAAGGCTACATCCTGCCGTGTGTGGCGATCGCGGAAACGGACGTGGTGATCGAGGCGCCGGACGCGGTCGAAATCTAGCAGCGCGAGGACGGTGCCCGGCACCGCCCGCATCGCATTCGGCCTTACCGACCGTTGCCCATCGCCCGGGCGATTTTCTTGTCAGTGTTGTACTGACTCAGCGCATACACCGACCAGATCGCGGCTGGGATCCAGCCAATCAGCGTGATCTGCAGGATCAGGCAAATGATCCCGGCAAAAGGCCGACCGATCGTGAAGAACTGAAACCACGGCAGAATGATGGCAAGCAGAAGACGCATTCAGATTTCCTGTTTGTATTGATCTGGCGGCACACGTTCTTAGAGTGCAATCGTGCTGACGATAACGATTACCTGAACGGGGCAGCCTAGTTGATCGGTGCGAAGCGCGGCACCTTGGTGCCGTCGACCTCGACCAGCTCGAAAAACACCGAAGCCGGACGGGTCCAGATCGTACCATTGCTGGCTTTGTAGACGATCATCGTGACAGTCGGATCCGACTCGAGCGTGGCCTCGCAGACCAGTTCGTAAATGCCGCCTTTGTAGTGTCGATAACGCACCATTCAACTACTCCTGTCCCAGTCAGCGGAATCTTTTATAAACGGGCCGACGTCCTCCGAAGCAGAGCACGTGGTTTTATTGCGGCTGTCATTGTAAACCTGTGCTGGACCGCGAAAGATCACTGATGCAGGCTTACGCTGTCGCCAACACTTGCAGAGAAACCTTCGCCCGGCGCATTTCGACGCGTGCCCAGGCCGTGGCATGTGCATGCGCTCAATCTTTTGACGTGACACCCAAGAGGACAATGATGACTCTCGCGATCGCAACCGCCACCTCGGACGCAGATTCACCCAACTATGTCGTCAAAATCGATGCGGGCACACATAGCCTGCTCGGCGATGAAGGGCCGCGCGAAGGGGGGCAGGATAGCGGCCCGGCTCCCTTCGAATTCGTCCTTTCGGGTCTCGCGGCCTGCACCGCGGCAACGCTTCGGATGTACATGCAGAAGAAAGCATGGCCGGGCGGCCGGATCAAGGTCGACACGCAATTGCACGTGGAGCGCGAAGGCGGTCAATACATTCGGCGCACCGTATCCGTCGACGGGCCTCTCGACGATAGCCAGCGCAAGCGCCTTGGCGAGATCTGCGAGAAGACGCCGGTCACCCTGTTCATCAAGCGGGGAACACGAATCGACACGACGATGCAGTGGTGAGGCGGCCCACGATCTTTCCATTATTTTTGAAAATGATTCAAAAGGCACCCCAATTATCAAAAAACGCTCCAGCTCGCACAATGCGTCACGTCCTCAGAACAGTCCGGCGATCAAAAGCATCGAGTATCGATGCTTTTGACGGGCAACCTTAGATGGCGCACGCAACGCTAATGCAGGCTCATCCCGTAGCAAGGAGCAGAACATGTTTGTCTATCGCGGCTCGACCGCCCTGATTACCGGAGCCTCAAAAGGGCTCGGCAAGGTCTTTGCGGAAACGCTGGCCGCGCGTGGCATGAACCTTGTATTGGTCGCCCGCTCGGGTGACACATTGCAGGTTCTGGCTGAGGGACTTTCCGCCAGACACGGCGTGCGAACCGTTGCGCTCAATATCGACTTGAGCCATCCCGACGCCGCCCTCCAGATCGGCGAGGAACTCGAGCGCCGCGACATTCAGGTCGATCTGCTCGTCAACAATGCGGGGCTAGGTCTGACCGGCAGTTTCCTCTCGCACGATCCGACGAAAGAGCAGTCGCAGATTCAGGTCAACGTCCAGGCGCTCGTCGCTCTCAGTCATCGGTTTGGCAGCGGTATGGCGAAGCGCGGCAGGGGCGGCATCATCAACCTCGCGTCCAACGCGAGCTTTCAGCCCCTCCCGCATATGGCCACTTACGCGGCGACCAAGGCCTTCGTCCTGTTCTTCAGCGAGGCGCTGCAATTCGAACTCGTCGGCACGGGCGTGCATGTGATGGCCGCCTGTCCGGGACCTACGGCAACGAGCTTCTTCGAAGGCGTGTCGACCAATGTGTCGCCGAAAGACATGGACAGCTCGGAGTCCGTCGTTCAGGAAACGCTCAAGGCCTTCGATAAACGAAAAGCGGTTGCGTATCCTGGACGGACCAGCGTACGCGCTGCGACCTTGCTGTCACGCTTGCTTCCCAGGGGGCTTGTGGTCCGCGTCGCCGCCATGGCGAGCGGCAAAATGGGGCTGCATAGCTAAACGCAGCGGTTCTTCACGCGGTGCGGGCGTCATCTCCTGGGCGCATCGCCCCACTGGCGGACCCGGCGCTGGGCAGCGCTAGCCCACTACGATTTGCGGACCGTCAGCCGCCCTCTTTCATCTGCTTCAGAATCTTATAGACGGTAGCGCGGCCCATCGTTAGCACAGCGGCCACGTAGTTGGCTGAACTACGGCCGCGAAACGCGCCCTGCGCATGCAGCGCCTCGACGATTTCCCGTTTGTGTTCGCGCGTGAGTGCATTGATGCCGATTTGCCGCTCGCGCAGCCAGGTGTGCAGGAACGTGTTGATGCGGTCCTGCCAGTCGTCGCGGAACAGTTCCTCCGCGGGCGCGTCCGTCAGATTGCCGCCTTTGATAAACAGATCGAGCGTGGAGCGCACATCTTCAAACACCGCGATGTTGAAGTTCACGCACAGCATGCCGGCCGGCTTGCCCTCGTCGTCGAACAGGATGTTGCTCACGCAGCGCATGCGGCGACCGTCCCAGTTGAGCTTCTCGTATGGCCCGATCGTCCGGCCGCGTGCCGCGTAGTGGACTTCGTCGAGCACCGAAGGGCCACCGACTTCGAGCTTCGACAGATTGTTCACGAGATACGCGATGGTCTGATCGCGCAGGTCGTGAATCACGACTTCGGCACACGGATAGAACAAGGCCGCGATGCCGTCTGCGATAGGTGCGTAGCGGTCCAGCAGCAGGTCTTTCACAGGAGAGACGGTTGAGTTGCGCATTGAGAAATCGCAGTGTTCCAGGGAGGCGCCGCCGCTTTAGCCTGATTGAGCTAAAAGGGACGCCGAGGTTATGGCCGGCAGGCGAGCCAGGCACAACAATGCCGGAAGCCGCGCGCCGCGACTCGCCATTGTAACGACCCCAATCGCCAGCGACGACCGCGGAGGCCCGGCGCCGGCGCAGCAGCTTTTTTATTGCGGGGCCGCATCACGCACCCGGCCTTGATGGGCGCTCGACGGCATACTGCCGCCCCCTTCCAGTTGTTGCATCCGCACCCGTGGATTTTTGTTCGCTTGGCATGCGATTTTTTTTCGTGCGATAAAAGAAGCAACTATTCCACGGAGCAACAGATGGCCACGCTCGAAGCGTTTCGCGCCGTGCTCGATGACGAAGGCACGCCTGAAATCATCCGCAATCACATCATCGATTCGCTGCAATACACGCTGCGCAATCACGGACAGATTTTTACCTCGAAGGAAGTCGAATGGCTCGCCGGCTGGGATGATGCGCGCATCCCGCTCGCGGCTTCACGCGAGCTGCAAAAGCGCGTCGCCGAAACCACCCGCTGAAACTCACCCGCCTTCACCCTCACGGCGCGACCTCACACCCGGCGTGCCGCTCATGCCCCGGCGCGCCGTTCGCGGCAACTCTTTTTCGCCCAAAGCCCAGCCGGCTGGGCGGTTTGCCCGCGCGCGGAACTTTTTGCTATCCAATTAGCCCCATTTAGTGCATCATATTGGAATAGCTGTATTCCGCATCCGCGCTATTGGGGATACAGCGCGGGAACACAAGCGGCAGTACCAAGCACAGTATCAATCGGCGTCTCCGCACCACCCCCGACTGTTCGACCGCTGCGTGTCAGCGATCCCGTCACTCCGGCAATGCGCCGCCTGCATTCGCCGTCGCGAGTTGTGCAGCTGAGTGGTTCAGCTTTTACGCGCCCGATGTCTGCGCGACATCAGCGTGTTTCTTCTCCATCGAATCCGCGATTTTGCGCGGCCGCGCTCATGCCCTTGCCATCGGGCCTGTGCCAACCTTTTTCCATGGCGGCGCGCCCCAAGGTGCTGCGCTGCCGGGTCTGTCGTGCCGCGCGTAACACGCGTGACACGGCGACCACGTAATACAGGACACGTGCTTCATGAATTCAGTTGTCAAGACGTACAAGGGTTATGAAATTCACCCGCTCGTCTATCCGCGCCGCCCGGCGGACGGTCAGACGGGCCGCAATCCGGACGCAGGTTACGACGCGTCGGTGCGCATCTGCCGCGTGGGCGCCAATCCGGCAGCCGACGGGCGTGTGTTCCGTCTGCAGTATCTGTTTCCGTTCGACGGCACGGGCAAGGCGCGCATTGCGTGCATGGCCCATGCCGAGCAATTGATTGACGGCCGTGTAGACGGCCAGTCCGTAGCCGATCTTTGAGCGGTACTATCAGCGAATCAGCTGGTGCCGCAGCAGCTGGCCTGAAAGCCGACTGCCAACCGTATCAGATGTTGCGCCATGCTTAACCGCGCGGCCAACACCCACTTATCCCATCGACCAGGAGTTATGCATGGCGAAAGAAGAACTGCTTGAACTTGACGGTATCGTCGACGAAGTACTTCCGGACAGTCGTTACCGCGTGACGCTCGACAACGGCGTCGTGGTTGGCGCTTACGCGTCCGGACGCATGCGCAAGAATCACATCCGTATTCTCGCGGGCGACCGCGTGACGCTGGAACTGTCGGTTTACGATCTGACCAAAGGCCGGATCAATTTCCGTCACAAAGACGAGCGCGCCACCGGTGGCGGCGGCGCACGCAATACGCAATTCCGTCGCCGTTAAGGCTGGCGGCACGCTGACCGTTTCCTGAGTTGTTTCATGGCCGGTCCGGGCGTGGTCAATTGTTGTTATCTGGTTGTTCGCGAAGCCTTTCGCGCGCCTTCTCCGGCTTGATTCGTTGACTCGAGCCTGAGCGGCGCGCCGCGGCGTCGCATGCGTTAACCCCTCCCTTCCTACACCCCGAACACCGCACCGAGATCTGCTCCTGCGGCGCTTTTGCGCACCTGTTCGACCACCCGCTCCTCCAGTTCCGACAGATGCTCGCGCATCGCCGCGAGAGCCGCGTGCAGATCTCCCGCGTCGAGCGCTTCGATAATCTGCATATGCTCGTCCGCGGAGCAGGCCGAACCCTTCGACGGGTCGAACAACGCCTTGTATAACTCGGTCTTTGCGACGAGCTGCCCAACCAGACCGAGCAATTCCGTCCCGCCCGCCAGTTCGGTCAACAACACATGAAACTGGCCCGCGAGCCGCACGGATTCCTCGATGGTGCCGGCGTGTGACGCCTTCTCTTCGCTGCGCACATGGGCGCGCAGGCGACGTTTGTGGGCCACGCTCAAACTCCCGCACAAAGCTGCAACGATGCCCGCCTCGACAATCTGCCGGGCGCGATACACCTGACGAATGTCTTCCTCCGACGGCGACGGCACGAACGCGCCGCGATTCGCCTCGAGCACCAGCTTGCCCTCGAAACCCAGCCGCGCGAGCACCTTGCGCAACGCGCCGCGCGTGCAGCCGAACGCCGCGGCGAGATCGCGCTCGACCAGTTGCGCGCCCGGCCGCAGACGGCCTTGCAGCAATGCCGCGGTGATCGACGCATAAATGCGCTCTTCGACGCTGATCGAGTCGTCTTCAGGCGCGCTGCGGATGGGTGTGCCGGTGTTGGCTGACGGCGTACGCGAGGAACGGGAGGCCATGAGTTCAGTATTGGAGAACGGAGCGATATCGCCCGGCATTGTAGCGACGAGGGGTAGCAGACGCCATCCGCGGGCGCTCGGACTTATACCGGGCATCAGGTAAATGGTTAACCATGCCATGATATTATGGTTAACCAAAATAGTCGCGCACGGTATTTTTCACCCTGTTCGCGCCTCGTCATCCGCCTTGCCGCCGCCGGTCGCGCAGCGCCCCGCAGCGTTCTCTTCCCGCTTGCAAGGTGTCGCCCACTCTCGCACTCAGGCCCCTTGTGAATTCGCACTCCAGCACCAGCCCGACCCCAGCCCATGCCAACGACGCCTCCCACGCGCTCACGTGGCGAGACGCGCTATGGCTGGGCGCGATTGTCGTGATCGGCATCAATCTGCGGCCCCTGCTGACGTCGATCAGCCCGCTGATGACGACGATCCGCGATGCAACCGGGTTGAGCTTTTACGGCGCGTCGTTGTTGACCAGCCTGCCGGTCGTCGCGATGGGCATCGGCGCATTCGGCGCGGGCGCGCTAACCCGGTCGATCGGCGAAACGCGCGGCGTTGCGCTCGGTTTGCTGGCGATCGCGCTTGCTTGCGGCGCCCGCTGGTCGACCGCCGGCGGCGCTACGCTCCTTGCGACGGCAGCGCTCGCGGGCGTCGGTGTCGCGGCGATTCAGGCGCTGCTGCCCGCCGTCCTGAAGCAGCGTTTCCCTGCGCGCGTGCCGCTGGCGATGGGGGTTTTCTCCGCATCGATCATGGGCGGCGGCGGCCTCGGGGCACGCTTGAGTCCTTGGGTGAGCGCAGCGACGGGGTCGTGGCATGCGGGGCTCGCGGTATGGGCGATTCCCGCTCTCGTGGCGTTGCTGTGCTGGTTGGCTTTGAACCGCGGACCTTCGCACGGCCCGGCGGCACAGCGCGCTCCGGCAGACGCGATCGCTTTTTCGCTTTGGCGCAAGCGGCGCGCGTGGACGCTTGGTTTGTACTTCGGGATCGTCAACGGCGGTTATACGACGCTCGTCGCGTGGTTGCCCGCGTTCTATCAACAGCATGGCGCGAGTGTCGCGGAGAGCGGTTCGCTCCTTGCCGGCATGACGGTGTTTCAGGCCGCTGCGGCCTTACTGCTGCCTCTTGCTGCCGCACCATCCCGGGATCGGCGCCCCTGGTTGGTCCTCGGATTGTCGGCGCAACTGGTCGGCCTGCTTGGCTTGATCTTCTGGCCCGATGCCGCGCCGCTGGTGTGGGTCGCCATTGCCGGTGCCGGGCTGGGTGGCACGTTCTCGCTGACGCTCGTTACCGCTATGGATCATTCGGCACATCACAGTGTGGCCGGAAAGCTTGTCGCGTTTACGCAAGGTGTCGGCTTTGTCGTAGCGGCCATTACGCCCATTTTCGCTGGCATGGTCCGGGGCTGGACTGGCGGGTTCGGCGCCGCCTGGGTCATGCTGGCCGTTAGCGTTGCCGCCATGATCGTCGTGAGCGTCTTCTTTTCGCCCCGCAGTTACGTGAAGTGGCACTGATGCATTGGCTTGCTGAGTGCGTGTGCATCAACGGTCTTACACGGCCGGTAAATTATCTGACCGAAAAATAGAAAGGCCTGATTGTTTATATCAATTAGGCTATTTATTATCCTCACCAAGCTATTTATAGCGTCCAAACATAAGAACCTGACCGGCTGACAAACAGCCGCAGAAGGTCACGTACCACGCAGCCGTCTCCAACGGTCATTAGTTAGGAATCTTAACTCGACGACCCGAAAAATTGCCTGTGCCGGCTGGCCAAAGGACGGCCTATGGCTTTGGCACCGCTGATGACCGCCGTACGACTGCTTCATAAAAACAGGGGCAATCATTTCTGTATGTCGTACCGGGAATAAAACCGTGAAACAAAAGAAAGATGAGAGCGTGCGGAACGACTCTCGTAGAACAACGGCTCACGTTAGCGCGCTGTGGTCCAAAGGAGGTGCGCGCTACGCATTGAAAAACGCTGCCTGTATTTCGCTTTCGCTGGCACTTGCGGCATGTGGCGGAAACGTCGGCGACGATATGACGTCCGAACCAGCACCGCCCCTGGAAAAGACAGCGGCATTAGCGGCGGCATCAAACACTGTTCCTCTGCAATTGTCCTTAAAGATGAACACGAGCGGCCTGGCTTCCGACGCGTCCAACGACCGCTTCATTGTCAAATACAAAACCGGCACCGTTGAACGCGGTTCAGCCACCGCGGTCCAGTCAAGACTCGACAGGCTGACGAATGCCTTCCCTTCGAAAGCGCGCCATGTGCGCCGCATGGGCATCGGAGCCGATGTGGTCACAACGGAACGCAAGCTGAACGTCAAGGATGCCAAAGCATTCATGCGGGCCATTGCGTCGGACCCTGACGTCGAATACGTAGAGCCCGACACGCCGATGTCCGTGACAATGGCGCCAAACGATCCGGAATACAGCAGACAGTGGGGCTTAAGCTCGAACCAGAAACCTGGCGTCACCACTGCGGGCATACGGGCGGAGCCCGCCTGGGACATGGCTAACGGTTCCGGAACCGTGATCGCGATGGTCGACAACGGCGTGACCAGTCATAGCGATCTGAATGCCAATATCCTGCCTGGGTACGATTTCACCACGAACAATCGCGGCGGCGACGGCACGAATCCGGGTATCACGACAGAGACATGCGAAGTCGTGTGGCACGGCACTCACGTCGCGGGGATCATGGCCGCGCAGACCAACAACGGCATCGGTATAGCCGGCGTCGCGCCGGCGGCAAAGGTCGTCCCGGTCCGGGTCATGAATGCATGCGGAAGAGGCTTTACGTCAGATGTCGCCGACGGCGTGACGTGGGCCGCCGGTGGCAGCGTGTCGGGCGTCCCCAACAACGTCTACCCGGCGAAAGTCATTAACGTGAGCCTCGGTGGTGCGGGCTCCTGCGGGATGACGTTTCAGAACGCAATTGACTACGCGGCCAGTCGCGGCGCCGTTGTCGTTGCAGCGGCTGGCAACAATGGCAACAGCGCAACGAATTTCACGCCCGCGAACTGCCGGAACGTTATCAGCGTCGGTGGAAGCAATCGTCCCGGCTTGAAGTGGGTTCTTTCGAACTACGGGCAGACCGTTGATATCGCCGCGCCCGGCGACTCGATCTGGTCCACCTACAACAACGGAACCGCCGCGCCGGGCAGTGAAGGCTATACGTATCTTGACGGCACGTCGATGGCCGCGCCGATGGTGAGCGGCGTTATCGCACTTGCTCAGTCAGTCGCGCCCACACCCCTGACCTCCGCTGAAATGAGAGCGTTGCTGACACAGAATGTGCAAGCGTTTCCCAATGGCAAACCGGATCAACCGATCGGCTCAGGGATTCTTGATGCGAACGCGACTGTCGCTGCCGCCCGGTCTGGAAGGGTTCCAGCGGCAGCGGATTTCACGTGCAGCGAAGCTACGACAATCATGCAGGTGACATGCAAGGACCTGTCCACCGCCAGGGGCGCACCGATCAAGTCATGGGCCTGGAACTTCGGCACGGGCGCTGCTGATCTGGTGCGCACGCAATCTGTCACGCCCTATATGAACTTCGACTATCCGGGCACATATGAAATCACATTCACGGTGACGGATAGCACTGGCGCCATTAGCAAGCTGACGCGCCCGTTTCAGGTTATTCCGCCAACCCTTACGGACCTGAGTGCCGGTAGTCCGTTGACGATCTCAGCGAAAAACGGCGAGATGCAAAACTACGCTCTGGTTGTTCCCGCGGGCGTCAAGAGCCTGACGTTCACCCTGTCGCCAGAAACAGCCAGCCAGATCGCAACACTGTATGTCAGAGCCGGTACGCCGTCCTCGCTTCGTCCCGACTGTGAGTCCGTCATGGTGAGAGGTGGCGCAGCCACCTGCACGATCACCAACCCGGTGGCCGGAACTTACTACGGCATATTGAGTGCCAGCACAAAACTGAGCGGCGTTTCTCTTCTGGCCACCTACACGCAATAAATCGGCTAAGCCAGCGTTGCCCCCTGTGTCGCGGCTGCGAATCGCAGGGGCATACTTCCGACAATCCACAGGCAAGCAATGAATCACGATGACGCAGACGTGAACGCTTTCGTCGCGCGCGCAGATGCCCATTTTTCCGCGCGACGTATGACCAAGGCGATGATCGGTTACCGCAAGGTGCTCGCCGTGCGCCCGCACGACGCGCACGCGCTGCACCGTATGGGACTCGCCTGTGTCCATACGGATGAAATGGATCAGGCGCGCGCATACCTGGAACAGGCGTTGGAAGCAGCTCCTGAGCGGGCTGAATTGTGGGAACACGCAGGTCTGCTTGCCGCGTTGAAGGGTGACCATGCAGCGGCTGAAGTGTCCTATCGCCGCGCGATCAGCCTGACTGGTGGTACCGCGAGTCTTCATCGGAACCTTGCCGACTGCCTGCGAGTGTCCGGCCGTCTTAACGAGGCAATGGTCCACTACGATAAGTCCGTTCAGATTGATTCGCGAGGACACCACGCCGTTCGCGCGCTGGCCCGAATTTGCACGGAGCTCGGGAAGGTCCAGGAAGCTGCTGACTACTGGCAACGAGCGTGGATGCTCGACCCGGCAAACCTGCAAGACGGACTCGACCTGATCGCGGCATTAGCTAAAGCCGGCCATAGTCGCCCGCTCAATGAAATGATCGAGCAGGTCAAAACCCGTATTGCCGACAATGCCGATTCGCTTAATTCATTAGCCTACGTGTTGAACACTAACGACCGCTTCAGCGAAGCGCTCAGCGTGGCCAGGCAGGGACTCGCCATCAATCCGCAACACCCGCTTCTGCATCACAACGCAGCAAGAGCACTCAGTATCACCGGCAACGTCGCCGAAAGCCGACCGCATAGTATCGAAGCAGCACGGCTTCTGCCGGATAACCCATACCTGCAGTTTCATCTCGCTGGCGTGCACCTCGCCCTTGGTGAGTTCGAAGAAGGCTGGAAGAAGTACAGATGGTTTTACGAACTCCCCGGCACGGAACACGAGCGGATTCGCCCAGATTTCCCCGAATGGCATGGCGAACCCGTCGAAGGGTGCCGGTTCCTGCTCGTCGGCGAACAGGGGCGCGGTGATGAAATCCAGTTCCTCAGATTCGCCGACTGGCTGAGTCGTCAGGGTGCAATGGTGGATGTGCTGGTCAGCCAGCCGATCGCGGGGCTGGCTGTGAGCATGGCAGCTGTGCGGACCGTGTTCACCACCCTGCCTCCCGGTCCATACGACTACTGGTGTCATATGCTAAGGATGCCGGAGCATATGAGCCTCGATTTACCCATGCTTCCGATTGCCATGCCCTACCTCGCGGCGACACCGGAAAAACTAAGTCATTGGCAGATTCAGATAGCAGCAGTTCCACAAGACACGACGCGCGCAAAAAACAAACGTGTCGGCATCGTTTGGGCCGGCAACCCGAACCACGTTCACGACCGTTACCGGTCGATTCGGCTCGATACGCTAAAGCCCCTACTTGGGCTTGCCGGGGTAACCTGGTATTCAGTGCAAAAAGGCGCCCGCGAGCGCGAAAGCGAGGGCCTGACGCATGAATACGACTTGCACACGCTCGGCCCTGCAATCCACGATTTCACGGACACCTTGGCGATATTGCAGACGCTCGATCTTCTGATTACCGTCGACACTTCCGTCGCGCATCTTGCCGGCGCGGCCGGGCTCCCCGTTTGGTTGCTCGCGCCGGCCTACCCGGAGTGGCGATGGCTGACCAACAGAACCGATAGCCCGTGGTATCCGTCAATGCGTCTATTCCGGCAGCAGAAACTGGGCGAGTGGGATCCCGTTGTCAAAGAAGTGCGAGCGGCGCTGCAACTGTGGCGTGACGCCCCGGCAGCCCACCTTTGCGCTCATTAAAACAATGTTCATACCTCGTGCGCCGCTTCGGTGCATGCCTTGCGCATGCCCCGTACGGGTGCAGGGCCTGCTGTCTAAACTATTTATAAGCCCATGATCGCGTTGCCTTCAGCGTAATCGTCCCGCACTGGCATACACGTTGCTTTATCGGTAGTCAGCCGTCGATAAACCACACCCCATGCTGCGTGTTCTCCTCGTAACCGATACCGACAAGCCGATAGGCGATCTGCGCGATGCCCTCGCACGACTCGGCTACGAGATGCTGGCCGGTACGGCGACGCCGCAGGCGCTGCATCGCGTGGTTCAGAGCGAGCGGCCCGACGTCATCATCATCGATACGGAATCGCCGTCGCGCGACACGCTTGAACAACTCGCGGTGATGAACGCCACCGCGCCACGTCCGGTGCTGATGTTCAGTCACGATGCGAATCAGCAATTGATCCGCGACGCGGTCGGCGCCGGAGTCACGGCCTATCTCGTCGAAGGGCTCGCCACGGAACGACTGGCGCCGATCCTCGAAGTCGCCCTCGCACGATTCGCACAGGAATCGGAGCTGCGCGAACGCCTCGCGCAAGTCGAAAACGAACTCGCCGAGCGCAAGCTGATCGATCGCGCCAAACGCCTGCTGATGGATCAACTGAAGATCACGGAACACGCCGCCTATGCCAACCTGCGCAAGCGCGCAATGAACCAGGGCGTCAAACTCGCCGAAGTCGCGCGCGCCGTCGTCGCGGCGGCCGACTCGCTCAAATGAAGCGCCGCACATGAACTCTCCCACCTCCCTCGCCCCATCGTCCGCGCCTGCGTCGCTCGAGAAAACCCATCTGCGGCTCGGTTTCGTTGCACTTGCCGATGTCGCACCGCTCGTCGCCGCGAAGCTGCTCGAATTCGGTCACGCTCATGGCTTGACACTGGAACTGTGCCGACAGCCGTCATGGGCCGCCGTGCGCGACAAACTGCTGTCGGGCGATCTCGATGCGGCGCATGCACTCTACGGTCTCGTCTACGGTGTGCAACTCGGCCTCGGTGGTCCGCAAACGGACATGGCCGTGCTGATGGTGCTCAATCGCAACGGCCAGGCAATCACGCTTTCGAACCGTCTCACCGACGCATTAGCCGAACACGGCACCCTGCCTAAGGCTTTGGCGACGCTCGAGCGCAAGCCGGTGTTCGCACAGACCTTCCCCACCGGCACGCACGCCATGTGGCTGTACTACTGGCTCGCATCGCACGGCGTGCATCCGTTGCACGATATCGAGAGCGTGGCGATTCCGCCGCCGCAAATGGTCGCCGCGCTCGCGGAAGAAAGGCTCGATGGCTTCTGTGTCGGCGAGCCGTGGAATGCGATGGCTGAAGCGGAAGGCGTCGGCAGAACGGTCGCTTACACGAGCGAAGTGTGGCCCGATCATCCAGAGAAGGTGCTGGCGTGCCGGCGAGATTTTGTCAGCGCGAATCCGAATACGGCGCGAGCGCTGGTGCAGACCATGCTCGAAGCGTGCCGCTGGCTCGACGGTGCGGGGCATCGCGAGGAGATTGCGCGCTGGCTCGCGCGGCCCGAATTTATCGGTATCGATGAAGCGTTGATTGCAGCGCGGCTCGGCAGCGAGATTGCGGCCTCAGCGCCACGGGGTTTGCCCATGCGGTTCTTTGATAACGGCGCAGTGAACTATCCGCGAACAACCGACGGTGCCTGGTTCCTCACCCAGTTCGAACGTTGGGGCATGATCGACCTACGCGCGGATTACGCGGAAATCGCGGCGCACATCAATCAGACGGAGTTATATCGTGAGGCGGCAGCACGCGTCGGCATCGTGGTGCCGGGCGACGAGCGCTCTCAAGTGCTGATCGACGGTAAGGTGTGGGGTAGCGAAACGGAATCCAAGGCTTACGCGCAGAGCTTCACGATCCGCGCGTAGCGATGCGGTTGCAACATGCTCGTCACGCGGACTTTAACGCCGGAAACAGCACGCTAACCACCAACCCACCACCGGACGCATCGCTCAACGCAATCACCGCGCCATGCACGCGCGTGATTTCCCGCACGATCGATAAACCCAGCCCGCTGCCCTCGACCGCTTGCGTCGCTTCGCTGCGATAGAAGCGCTCGAACACCGCATCGCGTTCACCGATGGAAATCCCCGGCCCGTTATCGATCACCTGCAGCAACGGTTGCTCAGCTTCGCATGCAACGCGTACGGTAATCACCGCCCCATCGCCCGAATAACGAATCGCGTTGTCGATCAGATTGCCGACCAGTTCCGCGAGCAGATCGGTCTGACCCATCACGTCGATCCGCACGTCCTGTTCAAAACCGAGATCGATACCACGGGAGCGCGCCACCGGCGACCAGTCGAGCGTGACGCTGCGCGCCACTTTATGCAGCGGCACAGCGGCATGCTTGACCGTATAACCGCTGTCCGCATCGAGCCGCGAGAGCGACAGCAATTGCTGCACGATACGCACCGCCTGCTGCACCGCGCGATTCAGCCGTCGCAAATGCACACCTTGCCGAGCATTGCCGTTCGAGGGCTCATCGCCACCGTCGATATCGCGCAACGCCAGCTCCGACTCCGCCTGAATGATCGCAAGCGGCGTCTTTAACTGATGCGCCGCGTCGTTAAAGAATCGCCGGCGCGATAACTGCATCAACTGCGTGCGGCCGATGTACTGATTGATCGAATCGACCAGCGGCGCGACTTCACTCGGCAGGTCCACCGTATCGAGCGGCGTAGGATCGTCCTCGGCACGCGCGGCGACTTTCGCCGACAGGCGGTTCAGCGGCCGCAAGCCGCGCGCCACCCCCAGCCACACGATGCCCAGCGCGAGCACCACCAGCAGGAATTCCTGTTGCAGCGAGCCGATCAGAATCTCGCGCGCCAATGCCTGGCGCTGCTCGATCGTTTCGCCGACCCGCACCAGCACCACACGCGTCTGCGCCGACGGCACATCATGGACTGGCAATCTCAGCATCGCGACGCGTAACGGCCGTCCGCGAAACACGTCGTCGTAAAACTGCACACTGTAGGGCTCGGCAAGCGCCTTCGTACCCGACGGCAGATCCGGATAGCCGGTCACCACCCGGCCGCCCTCCTCGCGGATCTGATAGTAGATGTTGCCGCCGCCGTTGGATTCGAACATCTCCAGCGCGAGATACGGCAAGTCGACTTCGATCTGGCCGTCGCGCAAACGGATACCGTCGCGTATCGAACGCAGCGAAAACTCCAACGTTCGATCGAAGGCCGCGTGCGCCGCGTTCATTGCACGTTGATACGTGAGCCATGCATCGAAGGCGAGCAGCAGAAGCAGCGGCAGCAACAACCAGAGCGCGACGCGAACGCGCAGATTCGGCCGCGTCATGCGTCTTTCGCTTCCAGCAGATAGCCAAGCCCGCGCAGCGTCACGATGCCGACCGAACTGCGTTCGAGTTTCTTGCGCAGACGATGCACGTAGATTTCGATGGCATCGGCATTCACCGATTCATCGAGCCCAAAGATTTTCTCCGAGAGCGTGTCCTTGTTGATCGCGCGGCCGTTGCGCAGGATCAGCACCTCGAGCACCGAACGTTCGCGCGGGGTCAAGGCGAGCGGCTCGCCATTGAGGGTGAAGCCCCGGTCGACGCTGTCGTAAAGCAGCGTACCGCATTGCGCATGCAGCGGTTCCTGGCCGTGGCTCCGGCGCAGCAGCGCCCTTGCACGCGCCTCGAGTTCGGTAAGCGCAAAGGGCTTGGCGAGGTAATCGTCGGCGCCGAGATCGAGTCCGCGCACGCGCTCTTCCACCGAACCATGCGCAGTCAGCATCAATACCGGCACCGCGTTGCGCCGCGCGCGCAGACGGCGCAGCACTTCGAGGCCGTCGAGCTTCGGCAAACCGATATCGAGAATCACCAGCGCGTAGTCCTGTGTGCGCAAAACATGGTCGGCGGATTCGCCGTCGTGCATGCAGTCAACCGTGAGTTTCGCGCTGGTCAACGCATCGGTTAGCGAGCGGGAAAGGATCGGATTGTCTTCGACGAGCAGCACACGCATAAACAGAATCCCAGGGAAATCCATGAGGCGAATTCGACCATTGTGACGCATTTTCCTCGAAAACTGAAAGCATTCAGAAAGCACGCCTCTCTTACCATTCGCCTACACAAAACAAACACAATGTTTTCTGGAGGAAGACGTGCAAATCTCTTTGAAGTATCTCGCCGTAGCCGTTGCATTCGCCGCAAACTCAGCATGGGCGGCCTTTCCGGCCGGTTATCCTAGCGATTATCAGACCACCGTTGACGGGGCAAAGAAGGAAGGCAAGCTGATCGTGTATTCGGTCACGGACACGGCCCTCGTGCGCCCGCTCATCAAGGATTTTGAAAGCTTGTATGGCGTCAAGGTCGAATACAACGACATGAACAGCACCGAGCTGTACAACCGCTACATCAGCGAAAACGCGGCCAGCAGCACGAGCGCCGACGTGCTGTGGAGCTCGGCGATGGACCTGCAGGTCAAGCTCGTCAACGACGGTCTGATGGCGAGTTACGAATCGCCCGAAGCGAAGCAGTTGCCTCAATGGGCGCAGTACCAGAAGCAGGCGTACGGCACCACGTATGAGCCGCTGGCGATCGTCTACAACAAGCGCCTGCTGGCCGCAGGGGAAGTGCCGCAAACCCGCGCCGATCTGATCAAGCTGCTGCAAAGCAAACCGGATCAATTCAAGGGCAAGGTCACCACGTACGACATCGAAAAATCTGGTGTCGGCTTCAACTATCTGACGCAAGATGCGCGCGTCAATCCGCAAGTCACGTGGGACCTCGTGAAAGCAATGGGTGCAACCGGCCCGAAACTGCAATCGAGTACTGGCGCGATGATGGAGCGCATTTCTTCGGGTGAGAACCTGATCGGCTACAACATTCTCGGCTCCTACGCGCTCACCAAAGCGAAGAAGGACCCGTCGATCGGCTACGTCTATCCGAAGGACTACACGCTGGTGGTGAGCCGCCTCGTGACGATTTCGAAGAAGGCGCAAAGCCCGAACGCCGCAAAGCTGTGGGTCGATTACCTGCTGTCGCAACGCGGCCAGACCTTGCTCGCGAACCAGGCGAGCCTGTTCTCGATTCGCGCGGACGTCGAAGGCGAAACGTCGATGGCGGGTCTCACGAAACAACTCGGCGACTCACTAAAGCCGATCCCGATCGGCTCCGGCCTGCTGGTTTATCTCGACCAGTCCAAGCGGCTTGAATTCCTCAAGCAATGGCAACAGTCGATCAAGCGCTAAGCCTCGGCTGACCTGACGGCGTCCACGCTGAAACGCGCGGACGCCGCGCCTTCCTTCACTACCTGTCGATATGCGGCTTTCACGCTGCAGGGGGACACTCATGCTTTCCACTAGCGCAACCGGACACCGCGATGCCCCACCTCTCGCGGCCGACGGCGGCACGATAGGCGCGCTGCCGCGCGGCGGTCTGCAGCCGTTTGCGGGGCTGCTGCGCTGGCTCGTCATCGCGGTGCTGACCGTCGCGGTGGCGCTGCCGCTCGGCTTCATTCTGTTCCAGAGCGTGCTGAACGCGCCGTTCTTCGACGCCAAACGCACGCTCGGTCTTGCCGGCTTCGAATTCATTTTCAGCGACCCCGACTTCTGGTCCGCGCTGAAGAACTCTTTCGTCATCGCGGCAGGGATGCTGTTCATCTCGATCCCACTCGGCGGCATTCTCGCGTTCCTGATGGTGCGCACCGACCTGCCGGGCCGCCGCTGGCTCGAACCGCTGCTGCTCACCCCCGTATTCGTTTCGCCGATGGTGCTCGCATTCGGCTATGTGGTCGCGGCCGGTCCGGTCGGCTTCTATTCGGTCTGGTGGAAGGCACTGTTCGGCACCGCCGAAGCGCCATGGAGCGTGTACTCGATTCTCGCGATTACGATCATCGTCGGCCTCACGCATGTGCCGCACGTGTACCTGTATTCGTCGGCGGCGCTGCGCAATCTCGGCTCGGACGTCGAAGAAGCGGCGCGCGTCGCCGGTGCGCGACCGTTCCGTGTCGCGCTCGACGTCAGTCTGCCGATGACGTTGCCCGCCTTGCTGTTCGCCGGCGTGCTGGTGTTCTTCCTCGGCTTCGAAGTGTTTGGTCTGCCGCTCGTACTCGGCGACCCCGAAGGTCACCTCGTGCTGGCGACGTATCTGTACAAGCTCACCAACAAGCTCGGCGTGCCTTCGTATCACCTGATGGCCGCGGTCGCCGTGTGCATCGTCGCAATCACGTTCCCGCTCGTGCTGCTGCAACGACGCCTGCTGAAGAGCGCGAACCGCTTCGTCACGGTCAAGGGTAAGGCAGGACGTCAAACCGTACTGCCGCTCGGCGCATGGCGCTGGGTTGCGCTGGCGATCGTCGCGCTGTGGCTGCTGCTCACGGTGTTCGTGCCGCTCTCCGGCATCACGCTGCGCGCGTTCGTCACCAACTGGGGCGAAGGCGTGAATCTCGCCGAAGTGCTGACGCTCGCCAACTTCACCGAGTTGTTCGAACAGGACAACCTGGTCCGCGCGATTCTCAATACGCTCGGCATCGGCGTGCTCGGTGGCGCGCTCGCAGTGGGTTTCTATTCGCTGGTCGCCTTTGCCGGTCATCGCCGCAACGACTGGGCCACGCGCCTGCTCGACTACCTCGTTCTGCTGCCGCGTGCGGTGCCCGGCCTGCTCGCCGGTCTCGCCTTCCTGTGGATCTTCCTCTTCGTGCCCGGCCTGAAGGAACTGAAGAACTCCATGTGGAGCATCTGGATCGCGTACACGGTCGTGTGGCTCGCGTACGGCATGCGCCTGATTCAAAGCGCGTTGCTGCAGGTCGGCCCCGAACTCGAAGAAGCGGGACGCAGCGTCGGCGGCACCCGCGCGCGCGTCAGTCTCGACGTGACGCTGCCGCTCGTGCGTTTCGGTCTGCTCGCGGCATGGCTCTTGATCTTCATGATCTTCGAGCGCGAATACTCGACCGCCGTCTATCTGCTCTCGCCCGGCACGGAAGTGATCGGCGCGCTACTGGTGTCGCTGTGGGCGACCGGCGCGGTCGATCAGGTCGCGGCGCTTTCTGTCATCAACATCGCGATGGTCGGCGTCGGACTCGGCGTCGCCCTGCGCTTCGGAGTGAAATTGCATGGATAAGCTCTCGGTCGACAACCTGTTTCTCAGCTATGGCGACAACCCGATCCTGAAGGGCGTGTCGTTCGAACTGAACCCCGGCGAAGTGGTATGCCTGCTGGGCGCATCGGGCAGCGGCAAGACCACCCTGCTGCGCGCAGTCGCGGGACTCGAACAACCGTCTTCGGGCCGTATCGAACTGGACGGCAAGGTGTTTTTCGACGGTGCGTCCAAAGTCGACCTGCCGGTCGAACAACGCTCGCTTGGGCTGGTGTTTCAGTCATATGCGCTGTGGCCGCATCGCACGGTGGCGGACAACGTGGGCTATGGATTGAAGTTGCGGCGCGTATCAAGCGCGGAGCAAAAAAAACGCGTGCAGTCTGCGCTCGACCAACTCGGCCTCGGTCATCTCGCCGCGCGTTATCCGTATCAGCTTTCCGGCGGCCAGCAACAGCGTGTGGCGATTGCGCGGGCGCTGGTCTACAACCCGCCCGTCATTCTGCTCGACGAACCGCTGTCGAATCTCGACGCCAAGCTGCGTGAAGAAGCGCGCGCCTGGTTGCGCGAACTGATCGTATCGCTCGGCCTGTCCGCGTTGTGCGTCACGCACGACCAGACCGAAGCGATGGCGATGTCCGACCGCATCCTGCTATTGCGCAATGGCCGCATCGAACAGGAAGGCACGCCCGCCGAACTGTATGGCGCGCCCCGCTCGCTCTATACCGCGGAATTCATGGGCAGCAATAACCGGATCGACGCGCGCGTTGCCGCGGTCGACGGTGAACGCGTGACGCTGGCCGGCGACGGCTGGCAATTGCAAGCCCAGGCGCGCGAAGCGCTTACCACCGGGCAAAACGCGCAGGCCGTGATTCGCCTCGAGCGCGTGCAGGTCACCGATGGCCCAGGCGCAAACCGCCTCGAGGCCGACCTCATCACGTCGATGTATCTCGGCGATCGATGGGAATACCTGTTCCATTGCGGCGATCTGCGCCTACGCGCCTTCGGCCATGTGCCGCGCGCCGCCGGCCGTCACTGGATCGAATTCCCGGCCAACGACTGCTGGGCCTTCGCACAGGCGGGCTGAAGCGAGTTCAAACGTGCTGATGGACCCAGCCACACCGTATCCCCAACCGAAGTGAATAAACCAAGCACAGGAGACTGTTGATGAAGTGGAGCATGACAAAGGCGACCCTCGGCGTGACGTGCGCCGGCCTCGCTGGATTTGCAGCAACGGCGCATGCGCAATCGAGCGTGACCTTGTACGGGATCGTCGATGCGGGCGTCGAATACGTGAATCATGCGAGCAAGGACGGCGGCGCTGCGCGCCTCGTCTCGGGCGGCAAGAACACCTCGCGCTGGGGCCTGCGTGGCGTCGAAGACCTCGGTGGCGGACTGAAGGCGGTCTTCCAGTTGGAGAGCGGCATCAACGTCGCGAACGGCCAGTTCGACGACGGTCCCGGCGCGATCTTCGACCGCCGCGCCACAATCGGCCTGAAAAACCGCTTCGGGCAAATCACGCTCGGCCGCAATTTCACGACCACCTACGACTACATGCTGCAGTTCGACCCGATGGGTTACGCGCCGAACTATTCGTGGGCGACGTCATCCACTGCTACCGGTGGTCGTAAGGACGGCTTGTTCTCGCGCTCGGCCAACGCCGTGCGCTATGACGGCACGTACGCCGGCTTCAAGTTCGGCGCCATGTACGGCTTCGGCAACGTGCCGGGCAGCATGAAGTCGAGCTCCAAGTACGACTTCGGTCTCGGCTACGAGAACGGTCCGTTTGCCGTCGTCGCCACCTTCGACCGGCAGAACGGCGCGAACGACAGCGTGACGCCCGCGGATACCACCAACTACATTCAAGGCATCCACGCGGGCTTGAGCTACGACTTCGGCACGGTGAAGGCCATGGCCGGTTATCGCAACTATCGGCGCACCTTCCACACCGCCGCGCCGACCTTGCGCAGCGATATGTACTGGGTCGGCGGCCAATACGATGTGACGCCGTTCTTCTCGCTGTTTGCCGCGGTCTACCATCAGGACATCAAGGACGCGAGCGACGCCGATCCGACGCTGTTCTCGCTGCGCGCGCAATACGCATTGTCGAAGCGGACGGTGCTGTATATGGCGGGCGGTTACGCGATGGCCAAGCATGACAACGCGGTCAGCCTGTCGCGTGATCTGACTGGCGCGGCGGATACGCAAGCGGGTGTCACGGCGGGGATTCAGCACCGGTTCTGACGCATCATGAACGGATGACGCATAGAGGCGTGCAGGCATCCAAAGCAAAGCGAAGCGAGGCGCGGCGAAGGTCAATTCTTCGCCGCGCCCTGCTCGTTTGCTTTTAGATGGATTCGGGCAGTCCATTCGCCTAGAATGCATCAGGCAAACGGAGCACTCGCCGACAGGAGCCATGCCATGTCCCAGGTAAGCCGTGATACCCGTAAGACGCCTCGCCACAGCCTGCTGTGGTTCGTTGCATTGTGGCTGCTTGGCGTGGGCGGCACGGCACTACTCGTGCTTCCGTTTCACCTTCTCGTCGCTGCAGCCATGCATCACTAGCATCGGCATCTTCCCCGGCGCTTATGCGTCCGCCCTCGCGCAACTCAAGATTACTCAAGCGCTGGTGGCAACTGTCCAAGTTGCCGGAACACCGATAGCCAGTCTTCAAGATGCCACGTCTTCGCAATTAAATTTCCGCGCATCTGATGGAAAGAGTGAATCGCGAAGCTGATGTGTTTGGAACTGGCCGCAATGCCCAGTAGCGTCCCGGTTTGCGTGCCCGTGATCTCTGCGCGAACGCCCACCCGGTCTCCATGAATCAACACGTCGAGAATGGTGATTTTCATATCCGGCAGTGCTGTGGCGATGTTCGCGAATATTTGAACCATCTGGTCAGGTCCCGGCGCCGCCCCAGCGGGCTCAGGAATGTATTCCCAATCGGGCGTAACGACCTTTCGTAACAACACGACGCTTTTCTGCTCGAAGGCGCGATAGAGCCCTTCAATCGCTTCACGAGTGGTAGCTTCGTCGGTAGATACGGCCATGTCCGGTTACTCCTGAAGAATGCACACGGTCAGGCAAGCGGTTTGCGAAACACACTCCCGCCGTAACCGAGCACGATATTGTCGACTTCAAACGGTGACGCCTCCTGCGCCTCGAGGATGAATGTCACGTGGCCCGGGGTCAGTTTGCCGGATATCGATGCGACCAGGTCGTCGTCGAACGTCGCCTTGATCGCATGCTCAGCCAGTCCACCGCTCGCCCCTATCGTGAAGCCAAGTAGCGCCCCTGCCGGTCCACCAAGCATCCCAATCAAACCGCCCGTCAGCGCACCGATCACTGTGCCCCAAAACGGCCGGGTTTGCTTGTCGAGCAGGACCAGCTTACCTGTTGCGTCCTTTTGAACCAGCACGCCACTTTCGATTTTGAAATCAAGGTCTTTTTCCTCAAAATTCCGGAAATCCCGACCGGCTCTTTCGGCGACGTCCACACTGTCGAAAACCGCGACGATCAACTGTTGTGCCATTTGATAGCTCCTTGACTCGGCTACGTTGTCTATCAAAGATAGTGATTTTCGCATCGCGTGCCATTTGTTTATTTCCGATTCATGGTATCGGTCGAGGTGGGCTTTGACCTCGGCGCGCGCTCTGCCGAGGATTTCCGGCGTGCAATGGTTTAGCATCGTCACAATCAGTTGTACCCGCATGGGTATCTGGCGTTGGGTCTGACTCAGGAGATTCAGTTCGAATGGCGGCAGCTCGAATTCCGGCAGGATTCGGACCAGCTTGCCCTCCGCAAGCGCATCGACGCATGCCGGCTCTTCCAGCACCCCGATGCCGGCGCCCGAAACGATCATTTCATACATGGGTCGCCAATGACTGGTCTTGATTGCGGTACGGATCGGCGCGCTCTCCACAATGTTCGCCATGTGCCTGAGCGGCAACTGATCCGTGCCGAACATGCCCTGAACCCGAATAAACGGATGCTTGACCAGTTCAGACGGCTCGGTGATCGGACCGTGCTGACTCAGGTAACCCGGCGCGGCGACGAGAACACGCCCAACCTGCCCCAGTTGACGGGCAATGAACGCCCCTTCGCCAAGTTGTCCAAGACGAAACGAAATATCGACGCCCTCCGTCACCAGGTCGACGATCCGGTCGTTCAGGACCAGCTCCAGGTCCAGTTGCGGATAGGCTGCGCGCACCAGCGTCAACGCTTCCGGCACGACCGTCTCGCCAAAACAATGAGGCGCCGCGATACGAATCGTTCCCTTGAGACCCTGCTCGTCACTCGACACTTCAGCGACCGCCTGTTCCACGGCGTGCAGAATCCTCTTGCTACAGTTGTAGAAGGTGACGCCTTCGGGCGTGCGATTGAAAGCGCGTGCGCTACGGCGCAGGAGCCGGCAGCCAAGGTACTTCTCCAGCCGCTCGATGCGTTCGCTCGCGGCCGGCTGTCCGATATTGAGGTCCCGTGCCGCGCCGGAGATACTCCCACGCTCAACCACCCTGACGTAGATGCGCATGGCTTCGAGCAGATTCACCGCACCCCACCTCCATTCGCAATGCGAATTATCTGACGCAGCCTTTCTTGCTGCGATAGACAGCCTTGAACGGATGGTAACGATATGACAGGAGAATAAAAGGCCGCCAGTCCGATATGAAGTATCGAATGAGAAGCAGAGATTTACGACAAAACCATGTCGAACTTTATCGGCACATGATCTCGCCTGACGCCGCTTGATACCTTGCCGGCCGGCCAGCATGCAAAACGCAATCGGGCCGCCGGTTTGCCTTCAGGATGCAGCATTCGGACTCGCCCCGATCCTTTGCACTGTTTCCATAATGTGCCTGGGCGGTATAACATCTCTGGACGCATAGTTGAACATCGACAATGTCACGTATATCTGCGCACCTCCTGATGACGAAGCAACGCTTAATGTGTACTTGCGGCGGCTGCGGCAGCACACATGCCTCAATCATCCGGACGAAAAATTTGCGCGAGCCTTAGACAGATGATCGCGAAGGCGGAAAGACATTCGCTCCATTCCCGGAATCAATAACGGTTCATCAATATTCAATCCGATGCCCAAAGACACCCCAGAATCGCAAGCCGTCTGTAATGACATCACACGTAGCGCGATCTTCATCGTCGCGACCCTCGCGCCCGGCCAGGAGCCCGCTGAACAGGTGCGTGCGTGGTGCGGGGACGTTGCCGCCCTGGTGCGCTCGGTCGGCAAGCGCGTCCCCTCCGGCAACCTGTCATGCGTGGTCGGCTTCGGCTCCGACGTGTGGGACACGTTGTTCGGCGCCCCGCGCCCGGCGAGTTTGCATCCGTTCCGCGAATTCGGCGCCGGCGAACGCCGCGCCGTGAGTACGCCGGGGGATATCCTGCTGCACATCCGCGCGGATCAGATGGATCTCTGCTTCGAGCTCGCCACGCAGCTGACAGGAAGGCTCGGTACGGCGGTCTCGGTCATCGAGGAAGTACACGGTTTTCGCAACTTCGATCTGCGCAGCATGGTGGGCTTTGTTGACGGCACCGAGAATCCGCAGGGTCGCGAGGCTGTCGATTTCACCCGCATCGGTGACGAGGACCCGGAGTTCGAGGCCGGCAGTTATGTCATCGTGCAGAAGTATCTGCACGACATGACCGGCTGGAATTCGCTTTCCGTCGAGACTCAGGAGCGCATTATCGGCCGTACGAAACTGGCCGACATTGAGCTCGATGCAGCGGTCAAACCGACGTGTTCACACAGCTCGCTCACCACGATCACCGAGAACGGCGAGGAAGTGAAAATCCTCCGCGACAACATGCCGTTCGGCCGCCCCGGCATGGGCGAGTTCGGCACCTACTTTATCGGTTATGCGCGTTCGCCCGAGCCTATCGAGCAGATGATGGAAAACATGTTCGTCGGGCGGCCGCCGGGCAACTACGACCGGCTGCTCGACTACAGCCGCGCGGTCACGGGCAACCTCTTCTTCATCCCGTCGGCCACCTTGCTCGAAGCGCTCGCAGATCGCGATCCGCAAGCGGCCGCCGCCGTTGTCGAGCAACCGCTCGAATCAACTTCATCCGCCGAGTCGCGTCACGACGGCTCGCTGAACATTGGCTCTCTCAAGGGAATCTCTCAACATGAATAATCTGCATCGCGAGCTTGCCCCCATCTCCCGTGCCGCCTGGTCGCAGCTCGAAGACGAAGTGGCGCGCACGTTCAAGCGCAGCGTCGCCGGCCGTCGTGTGGTCGATGTCAAGGGTCCTGGCGGAACCGAACTGTCTGGCGTCGGCACGGGGCATCAGATCGCAATCGCCGCGCCGCAGCAGGGCGTCGTGGCGAAGCTGGCTGAGGTAAAGAGCCTCGTGCAATTGACCGTGCCGTTCGAGCTGCAGCGCGAAGCAATCGACAGCGTCGTGCGCGGCGCGAAAGACGCCGACTGGCAGCCCGCGAAGGAAGCAGCCAAGCAGCTCGCCTATGCCGAAGATCGCGCGATTTTCGATGGATATAAGGCTGCGGGCATTGGCGGGCTTCGCGAAGGCTCGTCGAATCCGTCGCTCGCACTGCCGGCCGACGTCAGCGATTATCCGAACACGATCAGCAACGCGCTCGAAGAGCTGCGGCTTGCTGGCGTGGACGGGCCCTATTCCGTGCTGCTCGGCGCCGACGCATATACGGCGCTCGGCGAGGCGCGCGATCAGGGCTATCCGGTGATCGAACACATCAAGCGCATCGTGAATGGCGACATCATCTGGGCGCCCGCGCTTGCCGGCGGCAGCGTGCTATCCACGCGTGGCGGCGACTTCGAGTTACATCTCGGCGAAGAACTGTCGATCGGATATGTGAGCCATACCGACACGGTGGTGCGCCTCTATCTGTGCGAGACGCTGACATTCCTGATGCTGACGAGCGAAGCGTCGGTGTCGTTGACGCAGGCAGAGTAAGCACCTTCCGATTCCTGCTATCGGTTGCCGGGGGTTGCCAGATATCCCGGCCTCAGCCATCGTTGCACGTTCAGGCCCGCAACGATGGTGTTAGAAGTGCGGACACATCATCGTCGGGAACTACTTCCAGGCGACTCGTCACTTCGCCGTAGTCGACGTGCGCCCGTTCGAGGATTTCCGACGTGCACTTTCTCAACATCGTCACCATCATCCGTACCCGTGGCGGCACCGGACGTTGCGCCTGAATCAGGACATTCAGATCGAAGGGCAGCACCTCGAATTCCGGCAGTATGCGTACGAGCCTGCCCTCCGCAAGCGCATCGACGCATGCCGGCTCTTCCAGCACCCCGATGCCGGCGCCGGACAGGATCATTTCATACATGGGCCGCCAATGACTGGTCTTGATCGCAGTACGGATCGGCGCGCTCTCCACGATGTTCGCCATGTGCCTGAGCGGCAACTGATCCGTGCCGAACATGCCCTGAACCCGAATGAACGGATGCTTGACCAGTTCAGACGGCTCGGTGATCGGACCGTGCTGGCTGAGATAGCCTGGCGCGGCAACAAGAACGCGCCCAACCTGCCCCAGCTGACGGGCAATGAACGCCCCTTCCCCAAGTTGCCCAAGACGAAACGAAATATCGACGCCCTCCGTCACGAGATCGACGATCCGGTCGTTCAGGACCAGCTCCAGGTCCAGTTGCGGATAAGCTGCGCGCACGAGGGTCAACGCTTCCGGCACGACCGTCTCGCCAAAGCAATGCGGCGCCGCGATGCGAATCGTTCCCTTGAGATCCTGCCCGTCGTTCGACACTTCAGCAACGGCCTGCTCCACGGCGAGCAGAATCGCTTTGCTACGCTCGTAGAACGTGACGCCTTCGGGCGTGCAATTGAAAGCGCGTGCGCTACGGAGCAGGAGCCGGCAGCCGAGGTATTTCTCCAGCCGCTCGATACGTTCGCTGGTAGCCGGCTGCCCGATATTGAGGTCCCGTGCCGCGCCGGAAATACTCTCGCGCTCAACCACCCTGACGTAAATCCGCATGGCTTCTAGCAGATTCATAGTGCCCAACCTCCCTTTGTACCGATCTCGCATGATTCGAACCAGTTTTTACGCATCGGAAGGCCCCTGCGAGGCGGCCTGGCAATGCGTATTCGATGGAGAACAGGTTAAGGCTGGGTCATCAGTCGCTGAGTGCACACATCGGGCCGACTCGGGTCAGTACAGTTCTGCTACGCTCCTTGCACCGGGCGGCGGCATGGCGAGTCGAGCGCTTGCCAGCCGGGGGAGAGGCCGATGCAACGTGCCGCTGCGGAACGCCAAGGGAATCGTCCGATGAATCTCTACGAGAAGCTGGCAGATGACATCGAGAAGCTGATCCGCCAAGGCGTGTATGGGCATGGCGAACGCCTCCCATCGGTACGGCAGACCAGCCAGCAGCATCGGCTCAGCGTGACGACTGTCATCCGCGCCTATTTGCTGCTCGAAAGCCGTGGCTTGCTGACGGCGAGGCCTCAGTCGGGCTATTTCGTCAACTTCCGGGGCGACGGGGGTGAACGGAAAACGCTCGAACTGCGGCCGTCGAAACCGATTCCGATTTCGTCGCCGGTCGACGTGAGCCGGCTGGTGCTGTCCACCTTGCGCTCGATCGGTGTCGACGATGCCGTGCCGCTCGGTTCGCCCTACCCGGATCCTGGCCTCTTTCCCTTCGAAAGGATCAACCGCTACGCCTACGACGCGGGACGCGGCAAGACGCGCTGGGGCGTGACCGACGCGCTGCCGCCCGGCAATGCGGCGCTTGTGCGGCAGATCGCGCGACGCTACCTCGAGAACGGCATGGCCGTCGATCCGAACGAGATCATCATCACGGTCGGCGCAACTGAGGCGATCAATCTGTGCCTGCAGGCGGTCGCGAAGCCCGGCGATGTGATCGCGGTCGAGTCACCGACGTTCTACGCGATGCTCCATGCAATCGAACGGATGGGCATGAAAGCGATCGAGGTGTCGACGCATCCGGAGCACGGCATCGATATTGAAGCGCTCGCCGCGATCGTGGAGTCGCAGACCATCACGGCCTGCATGGTCATGCCGAACTTCCAGAATCCGCTGGGTTTTCTGATGCCCGACGAACGCAAGCGCGAACTCGTGGAATTCCTGACGAAGCGGGACATTCCGGTCATCGAGAACGGCGTCTACAACGAGCTTCACTATGACAGCACGCATCCCAGCACGTTGAAGTCCTTCGATACGAAGGGGCTGGTGCTGCACTGCGGCTCGTTCTCGAAGACCCTCACGGCAGCCTACCGGATTGGCTGGGCGCTGCCGGGCCGATATCGCGATCAGGTGGAAAAACTCAAGTTCCTGAATACGCTAACCTCGCCGTCGATTCCACAAATGGCGATTGCCGAATTCCTCGAACGCGATGGCTATGAGCATCATCTGCGAAGGGTGCGCAGAGCGTATGCGCAGCAGGCCAATCTGATGAAGGCGACCGTCTCGCGCTTCTTTCCTGAAGGCACCCGCATGTCCAACCCCGCGGGCGGATATGTGCTGTGGATCGAGCTGCCGCCCAAGGTCGATGCCATGCGGCTCTATAACCTCGCGCTCGAGCAAGGTATCACCATCGGACCGGGCTACATGTTCTCGGTCTCGGAGACGACCTATCGGAACTTCATCCGCCTCAATTACAGCAGTCCCTGGTCAAGCGAGATCGAACAGGCGGTGATTACTGTGGGCAAGCTCGTCGCGATGTGCGCCAGGTAACGGCTCGATTGGGATCTTGAAGGCAGGAGCCTCAGCCGCCCGTCACCGGAGGAAAGAACGCGATTTCGCTGTCCTCGCGTACGACAAAGGTGTCGGCGACCATCTCGTGATTGACGGCTGTGCGCAGCGGCCGGCCCACGCGCAGTGCCTCGGCCATCCGCTCGTCTCTCGACGCGAGCCTGACCCGCAGGGAGTCAACGGGAAGTTCGAGCGCGTCTACGTGCACGATCTCGTGCGAGATGCCGAGTTGTTCGCGAACGCTAGCGAAGTATCTGATTGTGAGTTTCATTCGTCTGTTCCTGTTGCCTGCGCGATGTTGGCGCATGATCTGAGCGAATCGCGCATCACCCCCACCGCAACATCGCCTGTTCGTCGCGCGTCTTGGCCTCGACCCATCTGACTTCTCCGTCACGGCGGATTTCCTTCTTCCAGAGCGGTGCATGGGCCTTCAGGAAGTCCATCAGGAATTCGCACGCGTCGAATGCTGCCCTGCGATGCGGCGCGGCGACCACGACGAGCACCACCGCCTCGCCAAGCGCGACGCGGCCCACCCGATGCACGATCTTCACCGCCTCCAAGTGCCATCGTGCGATGGCTTCTTCGACGATGCTGCTGAACGACTGCTCGGTCATCCCCGGATAGTGCTCGAGCTCGAGTGCGACCACGTCGTCGAAATCGCCGCAATGACGTACCACGCCGAGGAAGTTCACGATCGCGCCAACGTTGGGATTGCGCGTGACCGGCATGATTTCCGACTGGATGTCGATCGGCTGAAGCTGGACCCGCACTTCGAAGCCCGACGCGATCGTGGCCTGGACAAGCGCAGGATCGTTTGCACGCTTGCCGACATGCGCCACGTCAAGCTGTGCGCGATCGCTGGGCGACGGTGTTGTCATGGCAGAACTCCGGTCTGTGCCTGCTTCGCAAGGACTCGTCAGGCCTCAACCGCCGACCAGCGACATGCGGACGGTGGGATAGGCTTTCCCCGATCCTGGCCGACGCGGCGTCGAGCGAAGCTCGGAGTAGCGATCGTCGCGCTGGGTCCATCGGCTGCGGACGACCCCAGCCAGTTGCTCGACTGAAGCGGCCTCAGTGAGCCAGGGCTTGAGGTCCGTGCCATGCGTGGCGAAAAGACATGAATAAAGTTGACCGTCGGCCGATACACGAGCGCGCGAACACGACCCGCAGAACGGCTGCGATACGCTCGCGATAAAGCCGACTTCGCCTGTACCGTCGGCATGGCGATAGTTGACGGCGGTGCCCGTCTGTTCACGAACCACGACAGGAACGAGAGGAAACGCCGATTCGACGATGTCACGCGTCTCGCGCGCCGTGATCACCTTCGTGTTCGACCAGCCGCCCGCGCCGCCAACGTCCATAAATTCGATGAAGCGCACGGCCACGCCGGTGCCCCTGAACTGCCGCACGAGCGGGAGGATCTGGCTGTCGTTAACGCCTCGCTCGATCACGGCGTTGACCTTGACCGGGTGGAGTCCCACCGCGCGCGCGGCCTCGATCCCATCCAGGATCCGCGACACGGGCATATCGACGTCACTCATCCGGCGGAATATGGCATCGTCCACCGCGTCGAGACTCACCGTCACGCGACCGAGGCCGGCGTCACGCAACGAACGCGCCTTTGCGGCAAGCAGGGAGCCGTTTGTCGTCAGCGCGAGCTCCAGCGGTTTGCCGCTGGGTGTGGTCAGTTTCGCGAGTTGCTCGATCAGGGATTCGAGTCCACGCCGCAGGAGCGGTTCGCCGCCCGTGATGCGGATTTTCTCCACCCCGAGCAGTGCGAACGCTTTCGCGAGCTTGAGCATCTGTTCAAACGACAGACGTTCCGAAGACGGCAGGAACCGGTAGTCTGCGCCGAAGGTCTCCCGCGGCATGCAGTACGTACAGCGGAAATTGCATTGATCGATGACGGACAGGCGTAAATCCCGCAGTGGACGATCGAGCGTGTCGAGCGTGGTCGTGACAGCACCGGCGGATACGCCATGGTGGGATTCTGTGTCGGCGAATATAGGCTGGTGGACGATGTTCACGATCTATCCGAAGGTGGGCGGCGGCAAACGGAGCGAGGGTCTGGCGGTAGTCGATCTTTCCAACCGGGACAGCCGCCGGTCCGTCATTGACCTGCTGGCAGGATAGTGTGTCGGACTCGCCCTCGGGACGCACAGTCTGTGTCGAATTTCAGGAGTACAGTTCGCGCGCCGTATCGCGAGCGACGGCGAGGCTGATACACACCCTGCTGGGAGCTGTGCCCGGACGAGCCGAAGAACGCCCCCTAAGTCAGCTGGTACGCGCGCACCGGTACGACCTCAGCCGGAATTTCACAGCCGCAAAGCTCGAGAATCGAACGCTCGATGTTGCGCGTCATAGCATCAAGCGCCAGCGCATTCGGCGCGACGGTAAAAGGCTCGGCGACTTCGCTAGCAATCGCTTCGAGCGCAATGAGCGTATAGGAAATGAAAACACAAAGAAGCGGCGTGAAGAACTCCGTCGAATCGACCAGACCGAACGGCAACAAAACGCAATAGGCGTAGACAGTGCGGTGCAGCAGCACACTGTAGGCAAACGGAATCGGCGTCGATGCGATCCGTTCACACCCTCCCACCGTCTTTCCCAATTCGTTGATCTGCGCGTCCAGCATCCAGAGCTGGGTATCCGACATCAAGGCCCGAACTTGCAGATCGGCAAAGTCGCGACGAAGCTCATTGAGCAGCGCGGTCGGTTTGTAGCAGGTGTGCTGCAATGCCTCGGTGCGCGTACGTCCGAGAAACCGAACGAGATCGGAAGTCGGGTCGGTCCCACGCAGTTGATGCTTCAACGCGTACACACTCGCAATCAGCGTATGAGCCATTTGAACGTGGTGATCGCTCCGCGGCACGTAACACAGCATCTGCGAAGTCAGCGCCCGCGCCGAGATCAGGATGCTGCCCCAAAGATGGCGCGCCTCATTGAAGCGCTCGTAACTCGCGTTATTGCGGAACGCCAGGAAGATCGCAAGCGCCAGGCCGAATAATGTGAACGGAGCCGTATTAAGTGGGATCTTCTCGCCGAAAATGCGCCCTTGCGTCACGACAGCAAGACTGCTGACCGCGGCCATAAAAACCAACTGCGGAATAATCGACTGCAACACGGAACCGTTCCAGACAAACAGCAGCCGGAACCAGTTCTGCCCTGGCCTCACAATCATAATGTGCTCTTCTAATGGTCTGGCTGCGCCGTCACCTCAGTGGTAACCGGCATCCCCTTCGCGCACCTTGCCCCGGAACACGCGATACTGCATGACGTTGTAGACAAGGATGATCGGCAGCACGATCACCGTGCCGACCAGCGCAAACAACTGGCTCGAGTGGCTCGACGATGCTTCCCAGATCGTCAGCGACGGCGGAACGATGTTCGGCCAGATGCTGATGAGCAAACCGCTATAGCCGAGAAAGCACAGCGCGAGCGTGAGCAGGAACGGCGTCGCCTCGTGCTTCTGGCGAAGCGAACGGAAGACGCCCCACACACAAGCGACCACAAGAATCGGCACCGGCAGAAACCAGCCGAGATTGCCGCTGCCGAACCAGCGATGTGCAACCGCCGGCAAGCCGATTACCGTCCATAGACTCACGACGACCATCACCCCGAGCAGGATGCTCACAAGCGGCCGCATCACCTCACGCATCTTGTGCTGCAATTCGCCATCCGTCTTCAGGACAAGCCAGCCGCAACCGAGCGTCGCATACGTGGTGAGTACGCCGATTCCGCAGAACAGGCTGAACGGCGACAGCCAGTCGAACGCGCCGCCGGCAAAGCGGCCATCGACGATCTTGATGCCTTGCAGCAGCGACCCCAGCACGATGCCCTGGCAGAGCCCCGCGAGCGCGGAACCGCCAATGAAGGCGAGGTCCCACGCGTGTTGGGTCCTGACGGCCTTGGCGCGCAGTTCGAAGGCCGCCCCGCGGAAGATCAGGCCGATCACCATCAGGATCAGCGGGAGATAGTTCGCCGGCAGCAGCGTCGAATAGACCACCGGGAACGCCCCGTAAAGCCCGGCGCCGCCGAGCACGAGGAATGTCTCGTTACCGTCCCAGACCGGCGCGATGGTATTGAGCATCACTTGCCGGTCGCCCTTCTCCTCGAAAAACGGAAACAGCAGGCCGATGCCCAAGTCGAAGCCGTCCAGCATCACGTAGATAAAAACGCCGAGTCCGATGATCGCGGCCCACACAACAGGAAGATCGATTTGCATGGCGTCACTCCCCTTCCAGTGCGTCCAACGGACGATTACGCAGGACCGGATGCCGACGGGAATCGCGGCGCTCGACGTGCTCTTCAGGTCCGCGCTTCATCATCTTCATCATGTAGTAGAAGCCCATGCCGAACACGAGGAAATACACCAGCACAAAAATCAGCAAGGAAACGCCGACCTGCTGGGAACTGACCGGCGAGACAGAGTCCGCAGTGCGCAGGACACCGTAGACCGTCCACGGTTGACGCCCGACCTCGGTCGTTACCCACCCCGCCAATAGCGCCAGGATTCCGGAAGGCCCCATGCACAGGACGAAACGCTGATACCAGCGCGTCTCGTAGAGACGGCCACGCACTCTGAGCAGCAGACCAAGCAGCGCGGTCAACAGCATCAACATGCCGAGACCCGCCATGATCCGGAAAGTCCAGAATACGATCGGCGAATACGGACGGTCCTCGGGCGGAAACTCTTTCAGGCCGCGAATCTCGCCATCCCAACTGTGCGTCAGAATCAGGCTGCCCAGATGCGGTATCTGGATCGTGTATCGCGTCACTTCCGCATCCATGTCGGGCAGGCCGACCAGATTGAGCGCAGTGCCCCCGTGCTCGGTTTCCCACAGGCCTTCAATCGCCGCGATCTTGGCCGGCTGATACTTGCGCGTGTTGAGTCCGTGCGCATCGCCGACGAAAATCTGTATCGGCGTCAGGAAAAGCAGAATCCACAGCGCCATCGAAAAACTACGCGTAACGGGTTTGTCGCGCCGGCCCTGCAACAGATGCCACGCACCGCACGCGGCAACGATGAAGCCCGCGACGATGAACGCGGCAATCGTCATATGCGCGAGGCGATACGGAAACGAAGGATTGAAAATCACCTTCATCCAGTCGACCGGTACGATCCGGCCGTTCTCGACAGCGAATCCTTGCGGCGTCTGCATGAAGCTATTCGACGCGAGAATCCAGAACGTGGAAATGAGCGTGCCCACCGCAACCATCAGCGTGGCAAAGAAGTGCGCGCGTGGACTGACGCGTTGCCAGCCAAACAGCATGACGCCGAGAAAACCCGCCTCGAGAAAGAATGCGGTCAGCACTTCGTAAGTCAGAAGCGGCCCCGTGACGTTGCCGGCCACGCTGGAAAAGCCACTCCAGTTGGTGCCGAACTCGTAAGCCATCACCACGCCCGAGACCACCCCCATACCGAAGCCGACCGCGAAGATCTTCGACCAGAACTGGAACATCTCCTTGTAGGCAACGTCGCCGGTGAGCAGCCAGCGCCATTCCAGCACCGCGAGGAAACTCGCCATGCCGATACTGATCGCGGGAAAAATAATGTGAAATGAAACCGTAAACGCAAACTGCAACCTGGCAAGGTGGAATGCATCGAAGATTTCCATAATTGATCAATGGCTCCAGGTGACAACCGCATTTGCGTAAAACGGCGTTCACGCCCGCTATCCTGCAGGCCGGTCAACTGGACGCGTAGGTCCGGTTGATCGACCCGTCATCGCTCAAAGTCAGGCTTGTGCCGAGCGCACAACATGAACCGGAACAGACTTGTACGAAGGCGTGCCGCTCTCCTTATCGATAAAGTCGAGCGGCACCAGCACGTTCGCTTCAGGATAGTATGCCGCCACTGAACCCGGTGCGATGTTGTAAGCAATTACCGTTATTTTCTTCAAACTTCGCTGCCTGCCCGCTGAAATCGTTTCAATGTCGACCAGATCGCCATGCTCGAGTCCACGTGCGGCAAGATCGTCTTCGTTCATAAACAGCACGTCACGGCGACCGAACACGCCCCGGTAACGATCGTCCATGGCATAGATGGTGGTGTTGTACTGGTCGTGGCTGCGGATTGTGATGAGTCGCAGCACATTTTCAGCGCCGAAAACGTCTGCATCTTCCTTCACCCCGCCGTACACCGAGAACATCGCCTTGCCTGACGGCGTGGGCCACACGCGTTCGGTCGGGGGAAGCGGCATACGGAATCCGCCCGGCACTCTGATTCGTGCGTTGAATGCCTCGAATCCCGGCACAGTTTGCTCGATCAGGTCCCGAATCTTGTCGTAGTCGGCAACCAGTTCCGACCATGCCACCTTGCTATTCGGTAACGCAGCTCTCGCAATACCGGCGACGATCGCAGGCTCAGATAGCAAGTGTTCGGAAGCAGGTTTCAGCTTGCCCGAAGAAGCGTGGACCATCGACATGGAATCCTCGACCGTAATGGATTGCCGGCCGGTCGCCTGGATATCCAGTTCCGTGCGCCCCACAACTGGCAGCACGTACGTTTCTTTTGCCACCAGCAGGTGCGAACGATTGAGCTTGGTACCGAGATGGACGCTCAGATCGAGCTTGCCCATGGCCGGAAAGCACTGCTCGGAATCGGGCAACGCCACCGCGAAGTTTCCACCGAGGCAAATCAGCGCCTTGGCCGTACCGTCGATCATTGCCTGCATCGCCTGGACGGCATCGTGTCCGTGCGCGGCAGGCGGCTTGAAGCCAAATACATCTTCGATCTGCTTGAGGAAGGTGGCGGACGGTTTTTCGGTGATACCGACCGTGCGGTTCCCCTGCACGTTGGAATGCCCGCGCAAAGGACAGATGCCTGCGCCGGGTTTGCCGATGTTCCCGCGCAATAACAACAGATCCGCAATCAGACGGACATTGGCGGTACCTTTGTTATGTTGGGTAACGCCCATGCCATACGTGACAATCGTCGCATTCGATTTTGCATAGGCAATCGCAACCTCGTCGATATCCTCTCGCGTGAGTCCGCTGGCCTTTTCGATATCGTCCCATGACGTTGCTTCCAGATCGGCGGCAAACGCGTCGAACCCCTGGGTATGCGTGGCAATGAACTCGTGGTCCAGAACCGTGTTGCCTTGTTCCGCGTCCATCTGCAGGAGCGCCTTCATGATGCCCTTGAGGGCGGCGGCGTCTCCACCGGCGTCGAGCTGAAAATATGTCGACGCGATTCGGGTCGACGCGAAGGTCGCCATTTCGAAAACGCTCTGCGGATCAGCGAAGCGCTCCAGCGCGCGCTCGCGCAGAGGATTGAACACGATGATCGGCACGTTGCGCCGCGAACATTCGTGGAGCGTCCCCATCATGCGGGGATGATTCGTGCCCGGGTTGTGGCCGATCGAGAGGATCAGTTCGGTCTTGTCGAAATCATCCAGCGATACCGTGCCTTTGCCGATTCCGATCGACTGGGGCAAGCCAACGCTGGTTGGCTCGTGGCACATGTTCGAGCAATCCGGGAAATTGTTGGTGCCATATTCCCGCGCAAGCAACTGAAAGAGGTAGGCGGCCTCGTTCGACGCTCTGCCTGAGGTATAAAACTCGGCCTCGTCGGGCGAGGACAAGCCGCTCAGCACTTCACCAATGCGAGCAAATGCATCCTCCCATTCGACCGCCCGGAATTTGTCCGTGGCACGGTCGTAGACGAGCGGATGCGTCAGGCGGCCGAGATCCTCCAGTTCGTAATCCGTCCGTTGCAGCAGCGACGACACCGTGTTGTTCTCGAAGAACTCCGGCGTCACCCGCTTGGTCGTCGCTTCCCATGTGACCGCCTTGGCGCCGTTCTCGCAGAACTGGAACGTGGATTTGTGCTCCTTGTCAGGCCACGCGCAACCCGGACAATCGAAGCCATCAGGCTGATTGGTCCGCATCAATGTGATCGGCGCCTCGATGCTTTCCATTTGGGTCCGGACAGCCTGAGCTGTCGCCCGGAGCGCTCCCCAGCCCCCAGCGGGTCCGTCATACGGTCGGATTCCAGGCACTTCGCGTCGTGTGGTCATCTGAAACTCCATGGCCTTTATTAGGATGCCTGATGGCTATCCGGATTGAGGTTACGCCGCATCACGGCATAGAGCGTGGATACGAGATCAGTCTAATCAGGTTGATGCATCGTGAAAGGTACAGATCGATCCGTGGCGGGCGTGCACAGTACACGCAGCACAAGCACTGTCACACCGCCCGGATCACCCAGGCTGGGACCCCGTACACCGTCGGCAATGACGTGGCGGTGGCTCCCAGCTGGTTATGCACCTCATTGCTTCGAGTGAGCGCTTTCCGTTTCCTCGGGGCTGCTGGCCTCTTTGGACGGTTTCTTCTTCGCACGTCCGTTGCTACCCTTCGCGCCCGTTGCCTTGGGCGTGGATGGCGCCTCGCTCTTGCTGAACTTCACTTTGCCGCTATCCTTGTCGTAACTGACATCGACGGTGTCGCCCGACTTCAGGACGTCGCCAAGCATCTCCTTCGCAAGCCGCGTTTCCAGTTCCTGGCGAATCTGGCGCTTCAACTCGCGTGCACCGAACTCCGGCCGGTAACCAGCATCGGCGAGGTGATCAACAACCGATTCGTCTATCTTGAGGGTAATGTCCTGTGCAGCGGCAGTGCGCACAACCCGTTCGAGCTGGATCTGCACGATCGAGCGGATGTTGTCGCGCGAGAGCCCGTGGAAGACGATGATCTCGTCGATCCGGTTCAGGAACTCAGGCCGGAAGTGCCCCTTGAGCACCCCCATCAATTCCTCGCGGATTGCTTTCTCGGTCTGGCGGTCCCCCTCGGGTTTTTCGAGGTTGTCCATGATGATCGACGCGCCGAGGTTGCTAGTCGCAATGATGATCGTGTTGCTGAAGTCCACCACGCGGCCCTTGCCGTCGGTCAGCCGCCCGTCGTCGAACACCTGCAGCAGCACGTTGTACACGTCGGGGTGCGCCTTCTCGATTTCGTCGAGCAGGATCACGCTGTAAGGGCGCCGCCGCACGCGCTCGGTCAGCTGGCCGCCCTCGTCGTAACCGACGTAGCCCGGAGGGGCACCGATCAACCGCGCGACCGAGTGACGCTCCATGTACTCCGACATGTCGATACGAACGACCGCCTGCTCGTCGCCGAACACCGTTTCTGCCAGCGCCTTAGCGAGTTCGGTCTTGCCGACGCCCGTGGGTCCGAGGAACAGGAACGTCGCGATCGGCCGGTTCGTCTGGCCGAGTCCGGCTCTTGACAGGCGCACGGCATCGCTCACGGCAATCACCGCGTCGTCCTGGCCGACCACGCGTTCGCGCAGCTTCTTCTCCATATCCAGCAGCTTCTGGCGCTCTTCCTGCGTGAGTTCCGTGACCGGAATCCCGGTAAGACGCGACACCACTTCGGCAATTGACTGCACGGTCACTTCGAGCGTCTCCGAACCGGTCTTGCGCTGCCATGCTTCCATCTGCTCGTCGAGTTTCGTCTGCTTTTCGCCGATAGTTGCCTCGAAAGCCTTCGCTTCATCGAAGCGTTTGCGCGAGGAGGCATAATCCTGCTCGCGCTTCGTCTGCGCGATTTCGGCTTCGAGTTCCTGGATGGCCGCGGGACGCGAGGTCGCGCCGATGCGCACACGTGCCGCCGCTTGGTCAATCAGGTCGATGGCCTTGTCCGGCAAAAAGCGCGACGTAATGTAGCGATCCGACAGTTCGGCTGCCGCAACGAACGCATCGTCAGCGAACGTCACCTGGTGGTGTGCCTCGAGCTTGTCGCGCAGGCCACGCAGGATGACGATGGTCTGCTCGACCGTCGGCTCCGGCACCAACACCGGCTGGAAGCGCCGCTCGAGCGCGGCATCCTTTTCAATGTACTTCTGATACTCGTTGAGTGTCGTTGCGCCGATCAGACTGAGTTCGCCGCGCGCAAGCGCAGGCTTGAGCACGTTCGCGATATCGAGGCCGCCCTCGCCCCCGCCTTGCCCCGCGCCCACGATCGTGTGCAGTTCGTCGATGAACAGAATCAGCTCGTCCTGCTTCGCCGTGACCTCATCGATCAGTTGCTTGGCGCGCTCCTCGAATTCGCCGCGATACTTCGCGCCCGCTACCATCGAGTTGATGTTGACTTCGACGAGCCGCTTGCCGCGCAGCACTTCAGGCACGTCACCGTTGATGATGCGTTGCGCCAGCCCTTCGACGATCGCTGTCTTGCCGACACCCGGCTCGCCGATCAGCACGGGGTTGTTCTTCTTGCGCCGCGCGAGCACTTCGATCGTACTTTCGATTTCCTGCGCGCGGCCGAGCACCGGGTCGAGCTTGCCCTGACGTGCCATGGCCGTGAGGTCGCGCCCGAACTTGTCAAGGTTGGGCGTGCCGGTTGGCGTGTCGACACGACCGTCCTCCGCGCCTTTGCCCACGACTTTTACGACCTTCTGCCGCAACGCCTCTGGCGTCACGCCATATTTCTTCAGCAGTGTGCCCGCGATACTGTCCGGCACGGCAGCAAGCCCAATGAGCAGATGTTCTGGGCCGACGTATGAATGCCCGAGATCGCGCGACGCCTGGAACGCATACTGGAACGCCTTTTTTAAACGAGGCGATATGGTCATCTTGTCGACCGGCGAGTCAGGATCACCCTTTCCTTTTTGCGCATGCTGATCGATGTAAGCCTTGATGTCCTGCGGCGAGAGCTTGAGTTCCTTCAGCAACGCCGCACACACATCGGTGTCCGCAAGCACGTACAGCAGGTGTTCGGTGTCGAGTTCGTTACGGCCAAGCTCGTGTGCTTTTTCCGCGGCGCGCTGTAACAATTCGAGCGTCTGCTCGCTGAAAGCATCGGTGGCGTCGACCGATTCACGCGGCACTTCGGCATAGCCAGCATCATCTTCCTCGTCCCCGCCCTCCATGCCACCGAAGAAGCGCGACAGGCCGCCGCCTCCCAGCAGTGAATCGAATGGGTTCTGCATGCTTTGATGTCGCATCAATTGCCGATAGTCGTAGTCGCAGATCGATAAGGACTTCCGCTCGCCGTTTTGCACAACGGTTACACGGGCGACAGCGGGACGGGCATTACAGATTTCGCAGAGAGCTGGCATCGGGAGTCACCTTTTCGGTTAAGGCATCCGGCTACGTAAAAGGTTATGGGGCACGGTCATATGGGTTGCGAACGTTCGACGGGCTTGGTGAACATGTCACCTGAGTGACGGTTGATGGCCCGTTTGTCTGGCTCAATAACCGGGGACACGTGATAGTGATAGCTCATTGAGCGCGTTTAAGCATCGGCGCGGAGCAGCTGTTCGTGCTCGACGAGCACTGTCTGAACAATACGGATTGGTTACAACGGCGATATCAGCATGATTAGCATAACGAAACCCTGAATCCGTCATTGGATTCTATGAGGGGCTTGTGAATAATGGAACATTGGTTTTTCCGATGATAGGCATTGGCGCAATCTGCCAGCGGCACCTCATGGAACAGGATTTCGCGGTCCGGATTCAGGACCGCATCAGGTCTTTTCTGACATCACAGCGGCGTTGGACACCATTATTTTCCGGTCTCGCGCCGGCTCTGCTCTTCAACAGTCAGGATCGCTTCCGGGGCGACTTCGAGCCGGCCTTTCGGTATCGGGTCACCACTCTCATCGGAGAAACCATAAGTCCCCTCGTCGATCTTCTGCAGCGCTCGCTCGATATCGCTGATGCGCTGATCGTTCACGTCGTGCAGCGCCTGGTTGACCTCGTTCTGCGCCATGCCCTGCGCCTCGTCCTCGAACTCGTGCGCTTCGTCGCCGTGCTCCTCCTCGGCCGTTCGCTCGTCCGCGATCGTATGCTCCTCTCCACCCAACAGTTCCTGACGTAACGCGAGGAGGCGCTTGCGCTGCTGCGCGATGAACTCGTCACTCAACGTACCCTGCTGCTCCGACATGGTTCTCTCCCTCGCCCTATATTATTCGACAGCGCGCTTTCAGCCAGCCTAAGGCAAGAATAGTACTAATTTGTAGAGATCAAAGTGCTATGTCGCGATCAGGCACCCAACTCCTGAAACGCATGGCCGTTGGTCTCGAGCCCCTTCAAGATGTCTGGCGTCAGTTCGCTTTGCCACACGTGTCCATTGAGTTGCCAGTCACTTGTGTCGACGAGGTCGGGGAGGCCCGCTCCCGCCCGCACATAGAGACCGAGTGTCGGCTTCTTCAGGTTGATGTAGAAATCGAATTCCTGCTGCATGGCAGCACCTCATGCGAGATACGGAGAATCAACTATCGTCGACGTTGTCCGCATAGTGGTCGATAGTGACTTTGCATTCGTCCACAACGACCTGAAGGAAAGCGGGCTCATTTCTTTCAACCCATCGTTCCACATGGAGAAAGCGTGCCGTTCCCAGATCGGCAATGCGCGCCTGATCGGAGGTTGTGACATCGACTGTGACAATCCCCCGGTTACCCTGCAGCGGTGAGATCGTTGCGGCGATCTGGAACCGCCGATATGAAAGTTCATTCTGTGCCATGAAACCTCCCGTCAACCGAAAAGTTTGAGCCTCGCGATTCTTTTGTACTCGAAGTCTATGAGCAAATTCACGTTGATGCGAACATGGGTTTCTCCGATGCTAGGTATTGGTGAAATACGTCTACCGGTTTGTCACTTAACCTCAATAATCCGCGTGTCGGACTGCTGGAGTTACGGCATGATGACGCTGGAAGAGAAGCCCGCACGCCGCGTTGCGGGCGGATATCGATCATGACCGCTGCAAAGGAGAGAACGATGCCAGCACGCACTGTTTCTTACGGCGAATTCGAAATCGCCGTGCGCCCTGAGCGCAACAAGCTCGGCGCCTGGATCGCAAGTGTGAGTGTGAGTCACGGCACCCGAACAGTCGTCGATATTCGTCCCATGACCGTTCAACCCGAGTGGCTAACCGAAGAAGAGGCGGCAAGAGACGGGGTCGAATGGGGATGCCGGTTCATCGATCGCGAGTTCAATACGCCGCCGTCGCGCTCCTGGGTTGCCGAGCGGTCTCATGCGGAAACCTGGTTCCGTGATGCAGAAGAATCGGGTAGCTCGGAAACCAGCGCGTAGATAACACACCGACACAGAAACCCTGCGAGGCCACGATCCGTGGCCTCGCAGGGTTAAGTGTGTGAAGGCCGATCAGTGTCGCCGCAGGTGCGCCTCGATTTCCCGGGCATTGAGCGTCGACAGATCCTCACTGGTTTGCTCGAATATCAGTCGACGGGTTTCCTCGCTGAGATCCGCTTTGACCATGCCGAGAAATTTCGGCTCGATGGCAAGTCTTAGCCGATTGTAGAGTTGATGGAGTCGCCCTGCCTCCAGATACTCGGCAACGCGCTTCGCGAATTTCTCGCGGTCCTTTTCCGTCAGCATCGTGCCGGTATATTCGGTGTTGATGAGACTTTCTTTTTCATGCAAGTCGAGTGTGAGCCCCGGCGTCTGGAAAACACGCGCACGGCCTCCGTCAGCCACAACAAGCCACGTCATTCCGATCATCATGCACCTCTAAGCAGGGATTTATCTGCGTGTACGGCATCCGTTCTGACTGCTCGCCTCCGTCCTCGCCGAAAACCGCGACCGCCAACTGCTGCGTCAATGATCATCCGTGGTCCGAACGGCGATCACTCAAGATAGCAGTTCGGAGCCACCACGCCCACGGTCGATTTACCGATTCATAGTATAGGTCTTAAAGTTCACGCCGACGCCTCCCGCGCGTATCCGCAGCGGCTTCCGGTTTGGCCGGGAGGCACGCATATCCCGTACCTGAATTGCGGGGCCCTGGCTCCCGGGCTAGAAATTGAAGTTGTCGATGTTGCTTGAATCGAACGTGGTCGGTGGTCCGAGAATGATTTCGCCTTGCGGTCCGATCGTACGCTTGCCGAGCTTGCCGGCATCAAACGATTCGCCTTCCTTGCCGGCAATCGTCCCCGACGACAGCGCCGCTGCCGCATAGGCCGCCAGATAGCCGAGTTGATTCGGATCCCACAACTGGAACGCCTTGACGGTCCCGTTCTTCACGAATGCACGCATCTGATTCGGCGTGCCCAAGCCGGTCACCTGTACCTTGCCCTTGCTCGACGACGACGAGATGTAACGCGCCGCCGCTGCAATGCCCACCGTGGTCGGCGCAACGATCGCCTTCAGATTCGGATACGCCTGCAGCAAGCCTTGAGTTTCGACGAACGACTTCTGGTCGTCGTCGTTGCCGTACGCGATCTTCACGAGCTTGATCTTCGAGTACTCGGGCTTTTTCAACTCCTCCTGCATCCACTTGATCCAGGTATTCTGATTCGTCGCGTTAGGCGTGGCCGACAGCACGGCAAACTCGCCCTCGCCGCCCATCAGTTTCGCGACCAGTTGGATCTGGCCCCGCCCGATTCCCTCCGCGTTCGCCTGGTTGACGAAAAGCTGACGGCCTTCAGGCGCTGTGTCCGAGTCGAAGGTCACGACCTTGATGCCTTGCGACATCGCTTTCTTCAGATACGGCACGACCGCGTTCGCGTCGTTGGCCGCGATCACAATTGCGTCCTGCCGCTGCGTGATCAGCGTATTGATGTATTGCACCTGCGACGATGCGCCCGCATCCGACGGCCCCACGACCTTGCCTACCCCGTTGAATTCCTTGATCGCGGCCATGCCGCCGTCATCGGCAATCACTTCATAGGGGTTGTTGATCTGCTTCGGCACGAAGGCAATCTTCAGACCGCTTTTCAGGCCCGCCGCGGATGCGGCACAACTGATCGCGACCAGCGCAATGCAAAGCGCAGTCTTGCCGGTGTGACGTAGAGGATTGAACATGAGGTGTCTCCTGCTTTGTTGTTGGACGACATGCTGTCCGGGTTGTCGGTATTTGGTATTGGGTATTTCTTGTGGAGCCGGTTATAAGAGAACGTTATAAAGAAGAAGCGGACTTCGCGATGAAACGCCGGTCACGCGCCGCACGCCAGCGCGCAACCAGATTGGGAATCAGCACCGAGGCCAGCAGCAGCACGCCGGTGACGATCGTCAGCGTTTCGCTCGACACGTCGTCGAGCGTCAGCGCGTTTTTCAGCACGCCGATAATCAGCAGCGAGAGCAGGACGCCGAACATCGAGCCGCGTCCGCCGAAAATACTCACGCCGCCGAACAGCACCGCCGCGATCACGGACAATTCGAACCCTTCGCCGTTATCGCCGCGTGCGCTGGTGAAGCGCAGCGTGTAGACGACGCCCGCCAGCGCGCTCATCGCGCCGGACAGCACGAATAGACGCAGCCTGATCTTCGCGACTTCGATACCGGAGAAAGCCGCCGCGGTCGGATTCGCACCAATTGCGTAGAGGCTGCGGCCGAACGCCGTGGACTGCAGCAGCACGGTAAACAGCACCGCGCCGACGATCACGATCGCAAAGGGCAACGGAATGAAAGTCGAGCCGACCGTATCCATGCCGAACGCCGTATAAGCTGCGGGAAAATCCGCGACCGCCTGATCGCCGAGCAACACATAAGCCAGACCGCGAAACAGCGCCAGCGTGCCGATGGTGACCGCGAGCGAAGGCAGGTTGAGTTTGACGATCACGAGGCCGTTCAGCAGACCCGCCAGCGCGCCGGCAATCAATACCAGCACGATCACGACCGGCATCGGCAAGCCCATGTGCCACAGCACGCCCATCAGTGCGCTGGACGCGCCCAGCACTGACGCCACCGAAAGATCGATTTCCGCGGCGACGATAATTAGTGTCATCGGCAGCGCCATCAATGCGATCTCGGTCAGATCGGCGAGGATATTGCTGACATTCGCACCCGTGAGAAAGACCGGCGACAACAAGCGCCCGAGCACGAGCGACAGGGCCAGTACGATGACCAGCAACACTTCCCATTGCAAGGGCGTTTCGCGTTTGCGCGTGAGCAGCGCGGAATCGGGTTTAGCCATGATCGCGTTTCCTCATCATGCGTTTGGCGACAGAGCGGGCCAGCAAGGTGTCGGCGGTAATGGCGGCGACGATCAGTGCGCCCTGAATCGCCTGCTCCCAGAATGGCGAGACGTGCAGCACAACGAGCGCGATGCTGATCACACCCAGCACGAGCGCGCCAAGCGTGGCGCCAAGAATGGTACCCACACCACCGGTGATCGCCACGCTGCCCACCACGGCGGCGGCAACGACCTGCAATTCGATTCCCTTCGCGGTGCTTGCATCGACGGTGCCGAAGCGCGCAAGCCACAATGCGCCCGCGAAACCGGCAATCGCGCCGGACAGCAGAAAACCCGCCATGACACGACGTTCGACGTTCACGCCGGCAAGCCGCGCCGCCTCCGGATTCGAGCCGATGGCGTAGTGTTCGCGTCCCCCGCGAAACTGCTTCAGATAGACAGCCAGCCCCGCCAGCACAACGATTGCGATCAGCGCGAGCGTCGGTATGCCGAAGAAAGTGCCGGTAGCAAGGCGGGAAAACGCGTCAGGCAAACTGGTCGCGTTGATCTGGCCGCCGTGCACCCATGCATAATCCGCGCCGCGAAAGATGTAGAGCGTGGAGAGCGTCGCCACTAGCGACGGCACGCGCCCCACGGCAACGAGCAATGCGTTGATACTGCCCGCCACCAATCCGATCGCAAGTCCGGCCAGCAACGCGACGATCACCGGCATATGCGGAAACGCGACGTACAGGCTGCCGACCGCATACGCGCTGATACCGACCGTCGACCCCACCGACAGATCGATATGCCGCATCAGGATGACCACGGTCATGCCGGCCGTCAGCAAGCTGATGATCGACACATTGAGCAACACATCGCGCAGATTCTGCAGATTCAGAAACTGCGGTTTCGCGAGCCCCGTGCCCACGATCAACAGAATCAGCACGACGAAGAGCGTCGTTTCGCGGCTCTTCGCAATGCCCGCGATGAAACCGCCCGGCGCGCTGCCGGTGCGCTTGGGGGCTGACGCCTGAACCGGCGCAGGATGGGTCGTCGAATGGCGCATCATGCGGCGTTCCCCAAGGGTGGAATCGGTTGGCCGAGCGCCGCGCCCATGATGCGTTCCTCGTCGGCTTCAGCGCGCGCTATGTCTGCGCTGATACGTCCCTCGTGCATGACCAGTACGCGATCGGCCATGCCGAGTACTTCCGGCAGCTCGCTCGAAATCATCAGTACGGCCATGCCGTCGCGCACCAGTTCCGCCAGCGCGCCATACACCTCGGCTTTCGCGCCGACGTCGATGCCACGCGTGGGTTCGTCGATGATCAGGACCTTTGGATTCGTGGCGAGCCACTTGCCCAGCACGACCTTCTGCTGATTGCCACCGGACAGCGTGCCGACCGGCGCATTCGGGTCACCTGCCTTGAGTCGCAAACGCGTGCCCCACTGATTGGCCAGTTGCGTTTCGCTTCGCGTGGAAATCAGCCCATGTTTGACGAGACGTCCGAGCACCGTCATCGAGGCATTGCGCGCAATGCTCAACTCCAGTGCCAGCCCTTGCTGACGACGGTCCTCCGGGACCAGCGCGAGACCGGCACGCACCGCGGCGGCTGGACTCCCTGCAGCGAGCCGTTTACCGCCAATCGAAATTTCACCCGAATCGAGGGGATCGATGCCGAAGATTGCGCGTGCCACCTCACTGCGCCCCGCGCCGACGAGGCCCGCCAGCGCGACGATCTCGCCTGCGCGCACGTCGAAGGAAATGTCCTTGAATACGCCGACGCGCGTGAGTCCACGCACTGACAATCGCACTTCGCCCGGTGGCCGGTCGGCCTTGGGATAGAAGGTTTCCAGATCACGGCCCACCATCTTCGCGACGATGGATTCAGTGGTGAGATCGGCAGTGAGTCCGTCAAATACTTTCGCGCCGTCGCGCATGATCGTCACGCGTTGCGTCAACGTGAACACTTCATCGAGCCGGTGCGTAATGAACAGAATCGCTACGTCACGCTCACGCAGCTTGCGCACGATCGCGAAGAGCCGCTCCACTTCGGGCAGCGACAAGGCGGCGGTCGGCTCGTCCATGATCAGCACGTTCGCGTTCAACGACAACGCCTTCGCAATTTCGATCACCTGCTGATCGGCAATCGAGAGCCCTCGCACCAGTTGATCCGCACGCAGATCGACCCCGAGCGAGGCCAGCAAACCATCCACTTCGCGGCGCATGGCGTCGTACTGAATGCGGCCGATCCGGTCGACCGGCTGCCGTCCCATGAAAATGTTCTCCGCGATCGAGAGATCGAAGAACAGCGTCGGCTCCTGATAGATCACGGCGAGGCCCGCATCGCGCGCTTCGGCAGGCGTCGCGAAGCGGCGCGCCACGCCGTCGACCAGCAGTTCACCGGTATCCGGTTGATGCACACCCGCGAGAATCTTCACGACCGTCGATTTGCCCGCGCCATTTTCGCCGAGCAACGCATGCACTTCGCCCGGCCACAACGCGAGATCGCCGTCGGACAACGCGCGGACCCGGCCGAATGATTTGCTCGCGTGCCGTAGTTCGAGCCTGGGCACAGCGGATGGGGATTGCTGCACTACGTGTCTCCTTCTTTTTTGCTTTCGGGAATGCGTCAGACGCGGCAGGTACGTCAGATACGATAAAAACGCTCCGCGTTACGGCAAAACAGCGCTTCTTTTTCAGCGTCGCTCGCGCCGTCGACGATCGCCGCATACGCGTGCCATAAATTCTGGTAAGAGCCGAACAACCGATCGACCGGAAAGTTCGACGCGAACATCGCGCGGTCAGCGCCGAACGTATCGATCGTCTCAAGCACATAGGGCCGCAGGCTCTCAACGCTCCACTGATGATCGAACATGGCGAGTCCACTGATCTTCACCGCGACGTTCCTGCAACCCGCGAGCATTCGCATACCGTCACGCCAGGCGCGATATCCAGCGACGCTGCCGCGATCCACGAACATGCCCGCATGGTTGACGATAAAAATCGTATCGGCATGCGCGCGCGCCAATGCAGCCGCCTCCTCCATCTGCGACGGATACAGTTGCAGATCGAATGACATGTCGTAACGGTGCAGCAAGGCAAAATGTTCGCGCCACTTCGACTCGCGCATGAAATGACGGCCTACATAATCGAACAGCTTGTTCTCGTGCACATTCAGGATCTGCCTGATGCCACGCGTGTTGGCAAACGACGCGTGCGCCTCGAGCAATTCCGGTGCGTTCGCCGCGGACAGATCCACGGCGGCGACAATCGCATCCGGCATGCCGCGCGACGCCGGACGATCCGCAATGGACTGCAACCAGCGGGTTTCTTCGACCGGATCGGCAGGATCGTGATTCGCTTCCACGTGCACCAGTTTCAGCACCTCGATATCGCCCGCCTCTCGAAGCAGATCGTCGAGCAGGTAGTCGTGCTTCAGGTCGCGCGCGTCCCCCACGAACGACACACCCGGGTTTTCCAGCCACGGATAGCGATGCGTCTTCAGATCCCACAGATGGATATGCGAATCGACAACCTGCATGCGACACCCTCCGCCCATTGGGCAAGCACAGTCAGCCAAGCGAATTCAGACGAAAGACCGGCTCCAGCGGTTGCTGAAGCGGCGTATGGTCAGGGGCCGTCTGCATGATGTCGGCCATGTAATCCCACCATTTGCGCATCACGTCGAGTTGCGGCAGCGCGTTCATGGTGTGATTCGTGTTGCGCGTCAGAATGGCGAACAGGTGATGCGAGTCTGCGTCGAAGAAGATCCGATAGTCGCGCACCCCGGCGTTGTGCAATGCATCAACCAGTTCAGGCCAGATTTGCGCATGACGTCGTTCGTATTCCTCGCGCATGCCGGGGTTGAGCACCATCCGGAAAGCGATTGTTTCCATTGCGGCCTGTCTCCCGTCGTATCCGGGCGCTTTCCCTGAGAAGCGTAGAAGCGTCTGGTACGACTATAATTCCTGCGTCGATAGCATCTCAATCCGTTGTTGGGATTGGGCGATCCACAAACCGAATCGCACCCGGAACCATGAGCCAACATTCAGCTGCCATCGCACTCGTCAATCGGCTCAAGTTCAAGCACCTCGCGCTGCTCGTCGCGCTCGACGACGCGCGCAATCTCCACCAGGCCGCCGAAGCCATCAACGTCGCGCAACCCAGCGCGAGCCGCATGCTCGGCGACATCGAGGAAGCGTTTGGCTTCCTGCTGTTCGAGCGCAACGCACGCGGCATGACGCCCACGCCGCTCGGCGTGGTCACGCTGGCGTATGCGCGGCGCGCACTCGCCGAGCTGACCCGTTTTGCCGAAGACCTCGACGTCAAACGCCGTGGCGGACATGGACAGTTGACCGTCGGCGCGATCATGGGCGCTGCGCCCGATCTGCTGGCCATGGCGGTCGCCGCCCTGAAAACCGAGAGCCCTCTGCTGAACGTGCGCATTCTTGGCGAAACCAGCGACCAGGTCGTGCAATTGCTGCATCGCCGCGAAGTCGATCTGGCGCTTGGACGATTGACCAGCCCGCTGCAACACAACGACTTTAGTTTCGAGCCGCTCGCACGCGAGACTTTGCTGCTGGTGGTGCGTTCGGTGCATCCGCTGGCGCAGCGCTCGCGCATCACGTTGCGGGAGCTGATCGACTGGCCGTGGGTCGCGCAACCTGTTACCAGTCCGGCGCGCGTGCTGTTCGAAGAGGAACTCGCGCGTGCGGGTCTGGCGACACCCGTCAACCTGACAGAGTGCGCGTCGATCTTCGCCACGCTGCAATTGCTCGAGAACTACGACGCCGTGGCCATGCTGCCTGAATCCGTGGTGCGTGATCACGTGCGCGGCAAACTGCTGGTCGCGCTGCCGCTCGAGATCGGCAAGAGCCTCTCCGGCTTCGGCATTCTCACGCGCAAGGAAGAAGCCCTCGCCGAACCGGCGCTGCGCTTTATCGATTTGCTGCGCGGTTTCTCGCGCAAGCTCGCACGCGATGATTCCAGCGCGACGGCGATTGAGCCTGTGATCGTATCCGCACCGGTTCATTGACGTCGACATCGCCCGTTACTGCAAGTTGACAAACAGGCCGCCGTCCACCAGCAGCGCGGCGCCTGTTACATAACGGGCACGGTCGGAGGCAAGGAATACCACGCAATCGGCGACGTCCTCCGGGCAGCCCAGCCGGCCCAGTGGGATACGCTTTTCGAAGTAGGCTTTTTTGGCTTCGTCGGCGAGATCTTCCGCGTTCAGGTCGGTCGCGATCGTGCCGGGCATCACCGAATTGCAGCGAATACCGTACGGCCCCAAAGCCACCGCGCATGACTGCATCAGCGAATGCACACCGGCCTTGGTCGGCGTGTAGTGGGTTTGCATGCCGCCGCCCACCAGAGCGCTGATCGAGCTCGTCGCCACGATCGCGCCGCCCGTGCCCTGCGCTTTCATCTGCTGCGCGGCGGCTTGCGTGACGTAGAACGCCCCGTTCAGATTGACTGCCACCGTCGACTCCAATATCTCGGGCGGCATGTCGAGAAAGGCGTGAAACGGGCAGATGCCGGCATTGCTCGCGAGCACATCGACTTTGTCGAAGGCTTCAACGGTGCGGCGAACAAGTTCCTGACCGGTTTCGCGTAAGGCAACGTTCCCTTCGATCGCGATCACGCGCCGCCCCAAGGCTTCAATTTCTCCGACCACTTCCGCGACGGCCGAACGGCGCCCATACGATGCGTCGTTATCGCCCCAGTAGTTGATCGCTACATCCGCCCCTTCGGTTGCGCACGCAACTGCTATCGCGCGGCCGATGCCACGCGAGCCGCCGGTAACGATCACAACCTTGTCCTTAAGCAACACGTCATTCTCCTGTTGGCTGGATCGATAAGATGTCTTGCGGGTTGAAATCTGGTCCAACCCACCTTCAATAAGCATTCAACGCGGATAAGGCCGCACCAGCGCGCACTCCGGATTGAGCCGCACACCAAAGCCCGGTGTGTCAGGCACTTTCATCCGTCCATTCACGGGGACCGGTTCATCGAGCAGCAGCGGCGTGAACATCGGCACGACTTCATCCGCCTTCGGCGCCATCATCAGAAACTCGGCGAACGGTGAGTTGTGCCGCGTGACGACGAAGTGATAGCTATACACCGATGAACCGTGCGGCACCACCATCACATTGTGAGCATCGGCGAGCGCGGAGATCTTGATGAGTTCGGTGATGCCGCCGCACCAGCCCACATCCGGCTGAATCAGATCGCAGCACTGCATCTCCAGCAGCATGCGAAAACCCCAACGCGTCGCTTCATGCTCGCCGGTCGACACCATCATGCCGCGCGGCACGTTGCGGCGCAGTTCGGCGTAACCCCAGTAGTCGTCCGGCGGCAGGCACTCTTCGATCCACTTCAGACCGTACTCGTGCGCCGCCTGCGCGAGCCGCGTTGCATACGGTACGTCGAGGCTCATCCAGCAGTCGTACATCAGCCAGAAGTCATCGCCAACGCGACTACGCATCTCGGCGAGTTTCTCCAGATTCTTCTTGAGACCCGCCTCGCCTTCAGCAGGACCATGCTGCAACGGCAATTTGCCGCCAATAAAACCCATCTCCTTCGCGAGGTCCGGACGCGCGCCCGTCGCGTAGAACACAAGTTCGTCGCGCACCGGGCCGCCCAATAGTTGGTACACCGGTTCCTTGCGCACCTTCGCAAGCAAATCCCACAACGCGAGATCGACACCCGAGATCGTATTCAGCACCACGCCTTTGCGGCCGTAGTACAGCGTCGAGAAATACATCTGATCCCACATCTTCTCGATGTCGGTGACAAGCTGGCCCTCCAGAAAACGTGCGAGATGTTTTTCGACGATGAAGGCGCCAATCTCACCGCCCGTCGTCACCGCAAAACCGACCGTGCCATCGCTCGCTTCGATCTCGACCACCAAGGTGCCGAGCACATTGATGCCGAACGACTGGCGGCTCTGGCGATACTCCGGATAACGCGCCATCGGCGTGGAAATGTGATCGTCGATCCAGTGTCCGTCGGGTTGATCGTGATAGTCCGCACCGCCACCGCGGACGATGAAGGCACGCACGTGCCGGATAGTAGGCATGGCCATGAAAAGGGCTCCGTTATGGGTGCGTCGAACGTGCAGCCAGAAAATGCGCCTAGCGGGCGCGGTGCAGTAAATGTTGGAAAGACCAGCTTGATTCGGTTCCGTCACGACGCAACAGCGTGCCGATCATGAGCGCAGCCAGCAGACTCGACGCGCCCAATACGATCAGCCCCGCCGAGGTCGACGAAAACACGCGTTCCGCCGCGGTGCGCAGGCTCGGCGCAATAAATCCACCGAGGCCGCCGAGCGAATTGATCAGCGCGATCCCACCCGCCGCTGCGGCGCCCGTGAGGTAGCGCGTCGGAAATGTCCAGAACAGCGGTTGCGCCGCAATGAAACCGCTAGCCGCACAGCACAGCGCGATCAGGCCGATCGACGGGTTATGCGCGAGCCCCGAGGCACCGATGCCGAAACCCGCGAGCACCAGCAGCGCAACTGCCCAGCGCCGGTGTCCACCCGTACGATCCGCTCGACGCGGCACGTACCATGTCACGGCCAACGCACACAGCCATGGCAACGCACCGACGAGGCCCACGCGCAAACCGACCGTCGTGCCGAGCAAAGCCGCCACCTGCTGCGGCAAATAGAAGATCACGCCGTAGACACTCATCTGAATCAGCAGATAGATCGCTGACAGCAGCAACACACGGCGGTCCACCAGCGCCGCGAGAATATGACGCGGCCCATGCGCCGATGCGGCGAGCGCATCGTTGTCGAGCGCGCGGCGCAAGGTGGTGCGCTCCTGCGCGTCGAGCCACCGGGCGTCTTCGGGGCGGTTGTCGAGATACCAGAACGCCCATACGCCGACCACCGAGGCCATCGTCCCCTCGATCAGAAACAGCCACTGCCAGCCGGCCAAACCCATCGCGCCATGCAGTTCGAGCAAGGAACCCGACAACGGACTGCCGAAGATGAACGCCAGCGGCGCGCCGAAATAAAACACGCCCACCGCGCGAGCTCGCGCCGCTTGCGGAAACCAATGCGTCAGGTAATAGATCACGCCGGGGAAGAAACCCGCTTCGGCGACGCCGAGCAGAAAACGCAGCGAGTAGAAAGCGGTCGGCGTATGCGCAAGACACATTGCCGCCGAGACGAGCCCCCAGGTCACCATGATCCGGCACATCCACGCGCGCGCGCCGACCTTATGCAGCAGAAGATTGCTCGGTACTTCGAACAATGCATAACCGACGAAGAACACGCCCGCGCCGAAGGCAAAAGCCGCATTGGACAAACCCGTGTCGTGCTGCAACGCTTTCTGTGCGAAGCCGATATTGGCTCGATCAAGAAACGCCAGCACGTACATCAGCAACAGAAACGGCAACAGCCGGCGCATGACCTTGCTGTTGATCGCCTCCAGTGAAGCGGGCGAATGCGGATTCATGTCGTCTCCTTCGCAGAGCATGCGGGTCGCGCTCTGCGTTTTTTCTACCTTTTGCACTGCCACTGCTACTACTACGGCTTGGTGACGCTGTGACGACTCAATAAGTGGCGCGGCCGCCCGACAGGTCGAATACCGAGCCGGTGCTGAACGCGCAGTCTTCGGAAGAGAGCCAGAGAATCAGCGACGCCGCTTCTTCCGGCAACAGGAAGCGATTCATTGGAATCTTCGAGAGCATGTAGTCGATGTGCTGCTGCGACATCGAGTCGAAAATCTCCGTTTTCGCCGCTGCGGGCGTGACCGCGTTGACGAGGATGTTCTTCGTCGCGAGTTCTTTACCGAGGGATTTGGTCAGGCCGATGAGCCCGGCTTTGGAGGCGCTGTAGTGCGAGGCGTTCGGGTTGCCCTCTTTGCCGGCAACGGACGCTATATTAACGATCCGGCCGTAGCCCTGCTTGAGCATCTGCGGCACGACCGCGCGGCAGGTGAGATACGGGCCGATCAGATTCACGTCGATCACGCGGCGCCAGACCTCGGGGTCCAGCTCCCATGTCGTGCCGTTGCCGCCGGTGATGCCGGCGCAGTTGATCAGCACGTCGATCGCGCCATGGGCGGCGACCGTTTGCGCCACTGCCTGAATCACTGACGCTTCCTGGGTGAGTTCGACCGTGACGGCGGTGACTTTGCCCAGTTCGCTGAGTTCGCGCTCGCTGCGCGCGAGGCGTTCGGCGTCGATGTCCCATAGCGCGACCGACGCGCCCGAGTTCAACGCCCGTTGAGCCACTGCGTAGCCAATGCCGCGCGCGCCGCCGGTAATGGCGACAACCCGCCCCTCCAGATCGATTCGATTCATCGCTGTGCTCCTGTAGCAGGCCCGGGAGGCTTGCCGTTCAGTTGTTGTATTTCTGCTGTCTGCTTTCGTCCAGCAAATATACGAGCGGTGCGATGCGCTAACAATCCGTGTATTGGAGGGGGCGATAACAAAAGCGGATCGGTGTGGGCGTGGCGCTCGACGCTTACCGGCTAGTCAGTACACGCCGGACAGGCCATCGCTTTCGCGGGCACTTCCTGCTTGCTTCGCCCGAAACTCGCGAGCGCGGCGAGCCCCAGCAATGCCAAGCCGCTGCCAAAGAGAAAGTCCGCGGAAACGCCGACATGGTCGACCACCACACCGCCAATGAGCGATCCCAGCGCGATGGCAACCTGAATGATGCTGACAAACAGCGCCGAGCCTGCTTCGGGCGAATCCGGCGTGGCGCGCTGAATCCAGATGCTCAAACAAAGCGGCAATGCGCCGAACGAAACACCCCACGCGAGCACGAGCGCGGCGACGCCGATCGGCGATTGTTCCAGCAAAGGCATTGCCAGCAGCGCGAACATGAGCAGAGAAACCATCGCGCCCAGAGACACTTTCAGATTGTGCGTCACCGTCGACGATACGGCGAAGTTCGAGAAGAAGCCAATAATGCCGAAGCCGAGCAGCAGCCACGTAATCGTCGACATCGAAAAACTCGCGTTGTGCAGCAGGAACGGCGTGATGTACGTGTACGAGGAGAAATGCGCGCCGAAGACGAGCGCCACCATCAGCATGCTTCTACGCGGATGCGGGCGGCGCAGCAGCGCAACCAGATCGCGCAGCTGCAATGCGGTGCTCGACGGCAAGGACGGCACGAAAACGAACTGCGCCACGAGCGCGATCGCGACAAGCACGCCGGTTGCCATAAACGAAGCACGCCAGGAAGCGAAGCTGGCGATGAACGTGCCGAGCGGCACACCGATCACTGTCGCGCAGGTCACGCCGGTCAGGATCGTCGCCATCGCTTTGGCCGAATCCTTCGGCTGCACGAGGCGCCCCGATGCCGCAGTCGCCAGGGTCCAGAAGCCGCCCAGCGCCGCGCCGAGCAACGCGCGTCCGACCAGCATGACCAGGAAATCGGGCGCAAAGGCCGAAATCAGATTCGACGCGAGCAGCAAGGCCGTGAGCAACAGAAACACGCGCCGGCGATCCATCCGTCCGGCCACCAGCATCAATCCGGGCGCCGAGATGGCGGCAATCACGCCCGGCACCGTGACCATCAATCCTGCAGTGCCAGGCAGCACACCCAGATCCGCCGCGATACGCGGCAGCAGGCCAACAGGTAAAAATTCCGTGGTCACGAATGCGAACGCACCGATTGCAACGGCCACGACGGCGAGCCAGGAACGCAGGGACGACGAAGCCCCATCGTCCGGCGAGGCAATGCTCGCCGGCAGATTATCTTCCATCAACATAGTATTGTTTGCGAGTAACTAAACAACGGGTGGGATTGGAGCAGTCACACCGGACTAATCAAATCGCAGACGGCAAGTCATGAATAAAAAAGCAGGCGGTATTGGCCTGCTTATGATTGCGATCGGAAAAGACAGCGGGTGAAAACCTGAATGGAAGACACCTTAACATCGTATTAATTCGCCCGCTGACGACTCCGTAAAATTGCACTCGGGCGTGTGGGTATTCCGATCAGGGTGCCGTACGTGGACGGAAGTGGAAGCGGTGCGCTCTGTCCCCACCGCCTCCTGAACTGCCGGCCTGCTACTGGCCAAAATAGATCCTGCATTGCGGCCCGGAAGCGCACGGCCGCTCCTGTCGGCCTCCCACTTCCGTCGCGCCTGCAGCCACTCCGCCATAGGAGACGTTCTGCACCGCCTGCCCGGCCGGCATCACGGTCCGCACAGTGTCACCGTACGACATGTCGGTGGTGGCTTGCGCTGATTCGTTTGCGTTCTGCATGAGCGCCTGGCCCGATACGGCCTGGCCCTGCTGGCCATCCAGTGCGCCGGCTGTGCTCGGCGCCAGAAACAGAGCGGCGCTAGCCAGCGCCATCAATAAACGTAGTTTCATGTCCAGACTCCTCGAATCCGGCGCAGCAGCGCTTATCCCCTTCAAAAAAGAATTGATCCGCGAAAAAACGTCGTGTCATGAAATCGAACTAACTCACTGCCGAACTGACAAACGGGCGAATGCCTATGCGGGACTGCTGCGGCGAGTCACCGAACTAAATGAGTAAATAGTTGCCAGACCTGAAACCGATGTCGGGCGTGCGCGCACGGCTAGCCGGAAACGGTCGCCACCAGGCTGGAAACGCAGATTGTTGCTCCGCTGTTTCGTTATAGCTCGGCCACTCAGGATTTCAATCCCGGCGGTGCGGGCGGCCTTAGTGGCACCCGCCGCCGCTCAATCGGCTGCATGCAGTAACAAAATCAGGCCGGCAGGCGCGTGCGTTACCCGAACAGTGCGTTATGATGCTGGCATAACGCACAAAAATCGGCCCCGCGCGAGGCACCGGCGAGAGACGGAGCGTGGACTTGAGGCCGACTGTTCGCAATCATTGCATTGTCATCACCGTTTTTTCCATTGCGGCCGTAGGGCTTACCCAGCCGTACCTGCCGCGCGGCGGAGCGCTTGAATATTCACTGATTGGCACAGTCAGCCTTATAGCCGGCCTTGTTGGACATATGCTGTACCGCAATGTATGGGGCGACGTTCTTTGACGCAGCCACTGGAATTTCCTTCGATCAATAACCTGACCGCGAGCGGACCCCATATACATGGGCTCGATGCTTTCGCGGCTTCCCCTTGCAATCTGTAACTGACAGAACGCCGGACGCTTTAGAAGGACGAATATCTTATGGACGAAAGGAAGCGAGATAGCATGATTGCGTATCTCCGCCACCGCATGGAAGAGTTTGGTATCAAACCAGAAGACCTCGCCGCCGTGCTGGCGGCCGAACCGAAGGGCCAAAAAGCTGAACGCTACCGCAGCGCAACGGGAGATAGCTGGGACGGCCAGGGTGAAATGCCCCAATGGCTTAAACAGGCAATTAGCGCTGGTCAATCAATCGACCACTTCGAATTATCGGCCACGCCGGCACCCGCCCCGCAGCCGAAAAAACAGGTGGATTGGCTAAACGACCCATTCGCGGGAAGTCCGCTTGCGCGCCCGAACAACCGCTAAGCCGTCTGATCGCCACACCGCCAGAGCAAAGGCATAACCCCGAGGCATCACCCCGTACTGGCTGACGCGCCGGGGCCGTTCACACGTTGCACTGAATGGCGGGATTCGTTGCGCCGTTCAGCGATGCACACGACGCGTCGCCGGTACAAGCCGGCGCCGCCGCGTACTGCGGCAATTCGATAAACGTGCTGAGCTGGCGGACTATCTGCCAGAAGACCTTTTCAAACGAACGGACGCGCTCCGGCTCGAGCATGCCATCGGCAAGCGGATCGGCGAAGTTCCAGCTACACAACGCAGGGTCTCCCGGAAAGCGCGGCGCATGATGCCCGGCGACGCACGCGTCCATGGCAATGACGAGGTCCATCCGCGGCGCCCATTCACCGGTGAATTCCAGCCAGCTTTTCGGGCAGAGCACGCCGAGGTCCGATATACCGGGCCGCAATTGCGCGATCGCAATAGGGTGAACACGCGCGGCCGGCTCCGGCCCCGCGCTGAACGCTTCGAACCGGTGTCCAGCCAGTTCGCGCAGTAAAGCTTCGGCAATGATGCTGCGTGCTGAATTCTCGCGACAGAGAAACAGCACCTTGTATTTTTTGGTCACGCTCACCCCGAGTTTTTTTATCTCTCTCTATGCGCAATTATGCCGGCCTAGTCTTGCGTCCCCGTGACACTACGATGACGTAAATTGTTGCGCCACAAGAATTTGTATCAGGGCGCTCGATCCACGGATATCGCGCGCTGCATTGGCGACAAAGTTTAGCAGCGCAAAGTCGAATCTTTCATTAAGCCGACAATTTTTCGCGGCGGCGTCTCCTCATACGGAAGCGCCGCTGTCGCGGTGTTCGGACACGATTCGATTCGCGGCGTCGCTTGCGCCGTCCGACGCAGCCGGTGAAGTTTCGAACAACATCGCCGCAGGCTGCGCGCTGATCGACTTGACGCCGTTCGCAATGCCAGGCGCCGCGACGTACGGGATAAACGCCGCCATCGCAACGACAAAAATAAAAGTAACCATGGCCGTCGTGCCTCTCGGAATCTGCAACGTGGAGGTCAAGCGAAGCGGGTCATTCGCGGGGGGAAGTGGAGTCGGCGACAATGACACATGTCACGGACATGTCATTGATTCTAGAAGCGGATAGACCGATGCCGAAGGCCGCGCTCTATATCAATTCGGCCTACGTGTGGGGTCTTTCGGCCAGAACCGTCTGTTCAAAACCGCAAGCCGTTCAGGAACTGAAACCAGAGTCCACCCAGTACGCCGGCCGGATGGGCGTCGCTGGCATTTTCTTCGCGCTTGCCCGAGTTGGCGGGCTTACCTGAGGCGTCACGATTGGCGGCATCGTCGTTCACCGTCGTTGCCTCCGCTTTCGCTGAAACGTCGGGTACGTCCACCGCCTTTGCTGCCGCTTCGGCGGCAGCCGCCACCTTCTCTGCCTCGCGCCGCGCCGCCTGCAAGGCAGACACGCTGTCGGCGATCTGCGCGGCCCGCTGCGCCTCGCATCGACGTCCTAGCAGCACACCGAACAGCACGTCGCGATTGTGGCCATCGTCGGCGAAACGCATGGCGAGCGACACCATCTCGGCGTAGGCCGCTTCGTCCGCGGCACGTACCGCCGCTTCACGTTCGGCCTGCGCTTTTTGCTGGCGGGCACGCTGCGCTTCCCAGCCACGCATCTGCTCGGCATAGACTGCGTCATACACCTTGCGCTGCGCGGCGTCGGAGAGAATCGCATACGCGTCCTTGATTTCCTGGAAAGTAGCGCGCGCAACTTCCTCGGCGCCGTTGTTGCGATCCGGATGCCATTTCATCGCGGCCTTGCGATAAGCCCGCTTGATTTCTTCGTCCGTGGCGTGCGCGTGCACACCAAGCGTGTCATACAGGGTTGCCATTGCTTGTTCGACCTCGCCGTGATTCGCGTTGCGGACCATCGTAGCATGCAAAAAACGGCTTTATCGTGAAGCGGCACGCGCGGGCGCCGCTGAAAGTCCAGACGAAAAAAAGGCCTCGCCACTTACGTAGCGAGGCCGAGTCCCATGTCAAGGAGATGTCATGGAGGAGACGACTCGATCATAGCCGCGTGTCATCGCGCCCCCAAACAATGGTTCGCCATATGCTTATCGGGGGCCGCCTCAACTGCATTGCACAGGGCGGCGTATCGGTTGCGATACATCCGTCAAACGGCCCACTGAGCCGCCGATAACCCCGCGCGGTTATATCGTTAGAACAAAAAGTCGCTTCGCCCGGCTCGCGGCGGTCATTAAGATGACACTTCAAAGTCCGGTTCGCCCCGGGTCGTCTACGCGCAGCCCCGCGCCAGCGTCCCGTGAGCCGCTACCGAAGGAGCATTTCGTTGACCAGTTTCGACCCTCATCGCCGGCCGCTCGTGATCGGCATCGGCGGCACGACACGCGCGGCGTCGTCGACCGAGCGCGCGCTCGGCTTTGCGCTGCGTGGCGCGGAAGCCGCAGGCGCCAATACCCGCCTGTTCGGCGGCACCTTCCTGCATAGCCTGCCCCACTACGCTCCGGAAAACCCTCAACGCACCGCCGAACAGCTCGAGCTGATCGAAGCCGTGCGCCATGCGGACGCGCTGATCATCGCGACGCCCGGGTATCACGGCGGCGTCTCCGGCCTCGTCAAGAACGCACTCGACACGCTCGAAGAACTACGCGCCGATGAACGCCCGTATCTGGATGGCCGTGCGGTCGGCTGTATCGTCACCGCTTATGGCTGGCAGGCGGCCGGCTCGGTGCTGACGTCGCTGCGCTCGATCGTCCACGCGTTGCGCGGCTGGCCAACGCCGTTCGGCGCCGGGATCAACACGCTGGAAACACGCTTCGACACCGTCGACACCTGTTCCGACGCCAAGGTCGTCGATCAGCTCGCCACAGTCGGCCAGCAGGCCGCGCAATTCGCCCTGGCGTTCAACGCGCATCGCACGCCGACGGCCGCGCCGCTCGGCAATGCAGTCAAGGAAGCGCAACCCGCCAGATTGCTGCACGCGGTTTAACCCCTTTGCGTACGACGTCGAGGACCCACGCTTGTGGGGTCCCCGACGCACTTGCGTTTGCGTTGAGCCGGCGGCCATCCCACTGCCTCGACGAACCATTCGACGCATGCGTGCGCTTGCCTCCTCTCCCCGCTAACCGCAGCATCCTCCGACGATACTTTTAAGGCTGACAAGTCACGCCGAGCGCGCTCGAACGCGCTCGTGTTTCCGCTGGTCCAAACCGTGCGCCACACAACAGACCGCTCTCCCACAACGCCGGATAGTGTGTTCGAACGCTGCGACTATGGTCCGATCCGGCCTCCTGAAGACCGTTCCCGAACCTCGCTGATTTGCTTACGACGAAAGATTGGTTCACCCGCTGCGCGGCGCGGCCTACGCTTGATCCTGCCCGCTCACCACCGGTTGCCTGACGCACAGGGTTGCGTCCCGCGCGCCGGCTCCTTAGCAATACACGCGGGCACACTCACTGCCACGATCATGAATTCAAATATCCGCTACAAGGGCTACGAAGTCGCACCGGCTGCGCAACGGCTGCCCAACGGCCTGTTCGCCGCCAACCTGACCATCGAAAAAACGTCTGCAAGTCAAGGCCAGGCTTACTCGTTCGACGCACTCGATTATTTCTTCGACGAAGAGCACGCACTCGCCTACGCGTTCCGCTGGGGACGCATGTGGATCGACAGCCGGCAATAGCACGCCGGCAGACTCATCAGATAGCGTCAAGGCGGTCGCGCGGGTCTCGCGTGCAGAACCATATAGAAGGCCGTCCGGCCTGCGAGCCGGCAAACGCGCACCACCTTGCGCCACCGGGCGTCGATTTTTAAGCGGCTGTGCCAGAATAGGCGACACCTCAGTTAAAGGAGACGCCTGCGATGACATGGACCGTCGATCAACAGTTGGCCCTAACCGCAACCGAAGCGGTCGCCGCGATCCAGTCCGGGCGCCTCAAAGCCGCCGACTATATGGCCACGCTGCTGGCGCGCGCGGCGTCGCTCTCGAGCCTGAATGCGCTCACCACGCTCGATCTCGACGGCGCGCTGGCCGCCGCGCAGCGCATCGATGCCTTGCCGCCCGAAGCAAAAGCGCAATTGCCGCTCGCCGGTTTGCCCATCGTCGTGAAGGACAACATCAACACGGCCGGTTTGCAGACCTCGGCGGGCACGCCCGCGTTGGAAGGCTTCGTGCCGACGACGAACGCGCCTTCGGTGCAACGGCTTCTCGATGCCGGCGCGATCATCCTCGGCAAAGCCAACATGCACGAACTCGCGTTCGGCATCACCAGCACCAACTTCGCCACGCACGCCGGACCGGTGCGCAATCCGTACGACCCCACGCTGATTCCTGGCGGCTCGTCGGGCGGCACCGCCTCCGCGATCGCCGCGCGCATCGTGCCCGCGGGTCTCGGCACCGACACCGGTGGCTCGACGCGCATTCCGGCTGCGTTGACCGGCATCGCGGGGTTTCGTCCGTCGGTGGGTAACGGTGGTGCCGAACGGCGCTATCACGATCCGGATGCCGTCGTGCCGATCAGCCATACGCGCGATACGGTGGGGCCGATGGCGCGCACGGTTGCCGACATCGCGTTGCTCGACGGCGTGATCACCGGAGCGGGGGCGCTGACCACACTCACGCTGAACGGTTTGCGCATCGGCCTGCCCGAGCCGCTCTGGGAAGGGCTCGAAAAGCAGGTGGAAGACGTCGCGCGCGCCGCCTTGCGCCGCCTCGAAGCAGAGGGCGTCATCTTCGTGCCTGTAGCGATGAGCGAACTGGAGATCTTGAACGGCCATGTCGGCGGACCGATCGCGATCCACGAGCCGCGCGAAGACGTGCTCGCCTGGCTCGTCGCCAATAACGCGCCGGTAAAGACAGTCAAAGAATTGGCAGCCCGCATCGCGAGCCCTGACGTGCGCGCGATCTACGACGGCGTGCTCGCCGACGTACTCGGTGCTCATTACGACGCAGCGCTGAAGCAATGGCGGCCGCGCTTGCAGCAGTATGTCGCCGCGACTTTCGCGGATGAGCGTCTCGATGCGCTGCTGTTCCCGACCACGCGCCTCGCCGCGGTGCCGATCGACGACCTGAACGGCTCGTCGACAGTATCGATCGATGGCGCCGCGCCAATCGATACGATGGACGCGTTCCTGCGCAATACCGACCCGGCCAGCACGGCCGGCATTCCGGGCTTATCGCTGGCGGCGGGGATGACTGCCGGCGGCCTGCCGGTCGGCCTGGAACTGGATGGTCCGCTCGGCGAGGACCGACGGCTGCTGGCGATCGGCGTCGCCTTCGAGCAATTGCTCGGCGTGCTGCCGGCGCCAGCGCTCTGACGGTTCTGAAAATGCCGTCGAAGGTGCCGTTGAAGATGCCATTGAAGATGTCGCTGAACACTCCAGTAAAAAAATGCCGATCCGCATGCCGATGACCGTGCCCAAACCCACCCGCCTTCGCCACACTATTCTGCGCACCGCCGCCGCGTTGGCGGTCGTCTTCACCGTCGCCTCCTGCGCGCGCCTTGCTGCAGTCGACTCGAACGCGCTCTGGAAAATCGTCGATATGCGCTGCGTGCCGTCGCAACAGGCCACCGGCACGCCGGGCCAATGCACGGTCGTCGATCTCGACAAACGCTATGCGATCCTGAAGGATATTGTCGGCCGCTCACAGCATCTGCTGATTCCGACCGACCGCGTCACCGGCATAGAAAGCCCGTTCGTGCTTGCGCCGAATGCACCGGACTACTGGGACGATGCGTGGGTGTCGCGGCTGTACGTCGAGAAGTCGGTCAAGCGCTCCTTGCCCGACAATCAACTCGGCCTCGAGATCAACTCGCAATTCCGCCGTACGCAAAACCAGTTGCATATCCATATCGATTGCATGCAAAGCAAGGTGAGCGACGCCTTGGCGCGTCACGCGAAGGACACGCCTGGCGAGTGGCGCTGGGACACACTCGACGGCCAGCGCTACCGGATCATGCGCGTCACCTCACTCACTCAGGCGAGCAATCCGTTTCTCATCGTCGCGCGTGATAACAAAGACGCTGCAGCGATGGCCATGCAAACCATTCTCGTGACGGGTGCGGGGCCATCTGCGGAGAAAGACGGCTGGCTCGTCGTGAATAGCAGTCTCGATGCCGACAACGGCAGCGGCTCCGCGGAAGGTTTGCTCGATCACGCTTGCCACGTGGCGGACGATAAATAAGCGTCTTTTACCGATTGCCCGAACAGGATCCGCGAGGATCCCTGCGCGCCGGGTGATAGCGGCCGGGCGCTGCGCAAGGGCCGGCGATATGGCCCCGCGCTTTTGCACGTATTTGCAGATGCATTGCTGAACAAAATGGTTCTAGTCGCGTGAATTGGTCCGTAGGATCGGTCTAAACCTGCATTCCGACCGATCCAGCCGATGGCGATTTACCTCGACGACACGCAACGTAAAGCACTCGCCCAACAGGCTGCAAGCTGGACATGGCGCACGCAATGGCCGACGTGGCTGCTGATCGCCACGATCTACGGTGGATGGTTCGGTGTGGCGACGCATGCGCGCATGCTCGGCCTGCCGCTGACCGTTGCACTGCTAGCGTTGCTGAGTGCGTGGTACATGTCTCTTCAACATGAATTGCTGCACGGCCATCCGACGCGTTCGCCGTTCTTCAACGCGCTATTAGGATTCGCGCCGCTCGCGGTGTGGTTTCCATACAGCGTCTATCGTGATTCGCATCTTCAGCATCACGACGATCCGCATCTGACGCTTCCTGAGCGCGATCCCGAAAGCTACTTCGTCAGTCAGCGCGTGTGGCAACGTGCGGGTCTGGCGATTCGCGCGCTGCTGACCTTCCGCAATACGTTTGTCGGCCGACTGATAGTTGGGCCGGCTTTTTCCATAGCGGCAACGGGTGTCGATGAACTCCGCACTATCAAACGCGGCGATTTGCGTCATGTGCCGATGTGGGTCGCGCATCTGGTTGCATTGGCAGCGCTGACGATATGGCTTCAACGTGTCTGCGGAGTCCCTGCCTGGGCGTTTATCGTCGGCGCGGGATATGGATCGTTGTCGTTAGGTTCGATCCGCTCGTTTCAGGAACATCGCGTGGCACATGCTCACGAGCATCGCACTGTCATCAACGAAGCGGGGTGGTTCTGGCGGCTGCTGTTCCTGAACAACAACTACCATCTGGTTCATCACGACTTGCCGCATGTGCCGTGGTTTGCACTTCGGGAGGTTTATGAAACGTCCCGCCAGCAGTACATAGAACGCTCGGGAGGCTTTCTGGTAGGTGGTTACAGCGAATGGTTGAAACTTTATACGTTCGCCGCGGTTGCGCTTCCGGTTTATGGGGATCTATCCGGTTTGATCCAGGGTGATCCACATGCTTCCGACAGTTTTGCGGGTAAATTGCGGGTAAAATTCATGGTAGTTGTCCGTCGAGGAGAGCTCCGTGAAGCTAACCTACCCGCTACTGCTGAACGCCAAACCGCAAGACAAGCCCTATAAGATCCGTGACCGCGACTCCATGTATCTGCGGGTATCGGTCTCGGGTTCGAAGGTTTGGAAATTTGACTACCGGCTGGATGGCAAGGACTGCAGCTATACCCTTGGGCGATTCCCTGACCTGTCGATAAACGACGCCCGCCAACGTCGCAACGATGCGGCCAAGCTCGTGGCGTCCGGCATCCACCCCAAGGCCTATGAGCAGCAGTTGCAACTACAGACGATCACACACAACAAGAACACCTTTTGGGCCATCTGCGAGGACTGGATTGAAGACAACCGTGACAGGTGGAGCGAGTACTACTGCGGGCAGGCAATACGCTTTCTCTCGCGCTATGTGAAAGATTCGCCACTCGGGAAGATGCCAGTACGTGATATCAAAGTGGCTCACGTCTACGATCTGCTGCAATCAATTGCAAAACGCAAGACCCTTTCAGGTGATGAACGCAAGCCCGGGGGTGCTCCTCATATTGCAGTGCGTCTGCGTCAGCACCTTGACGCGATATTCAGGCGGGCCATTATCAGAGGGCGGGCCGACGCAAATCCTGTTGCGGCGCTCAAAGCGTCGGACGTGGTGACGCTTCCTCCTACGCGCCACAATCGGGCGCTGGAGGCCGATGAACTCAAATGCTTGCTGGATTCATTGTCGGTCGTGGGAACAGCGCTTACACGTTTGGCAATGCATCTGCTGTTGCTGACCTCGGTGCGAACTATCGAATTGCGGGGCGCGACGTGGAAGGAGATAGACCTGAAATCTGCGATATGGGCCATTCCCGGCGAGCGCATGAAGATGAGGCATCCACACGTCGTGCCACTGAGTACTCAGGCAATTGAAATTCTGAAAGAAATTCAGAAAATCACTGGAGCTACAATCGCTGACGACTACCTATTCCCAAACGTCAAAGACAAATCGCGCCCCATGTCGCCTACCACGATCAATGCAGCGCTGATCCGCGCCGGATTCAATGACGAACGGCTATTCAGGGCGCACGGTGCACGCGGTACGTTTAGCACATGGGCGCACGAACAGGGATTTGCTCCACTTGCGGTTGAACGACAGTTGGCCCACGTCGAGAAGAACCGGGTGAGCCGAGCGTATAACAAAGCTGAGTTTCTTCCTGAAAGGCAGAAAATGATGCAGGATTGGGGCGACTATCTCCAAAGCATGAGCAGTTGATTGTTGCGGCTCTGCGCCTCGCTTCTTTAGACGCATAGCGGACCATTGGAAACAGACGATGGGCGGCTGGAAATTCGTGAGTGTTCACTGCACTGAGCCGCACCGCTTACAGCAGAAATAGAAATTCCGCCATTTCGGAACGGCGGCTTTTTTTATGGCTCGTCCCCCCCTTTGACGGCTCGGTAGACGATGGCCGGCGCGCAGACCTTGGACGCACGAAGCAGCGGCACGATGTGTTTCGGACCGCCGTCAAGGAGCTTCGGCGTGCGGTGCCCAACGTTCACCGTCAAGCGTACCAATTGAAAACGCGAGCACCAGCCGCGAAACGCGCCAGTCGGCCTGCGATTGGACTACCTGACGTTGTGCGGTCGCAAGTGTATTCTGAGCATTCAGCACGTCGAGCAGCGGCCCGACACCTGCGCTATAACGTTTGCTGGCAACATCGTATGCCTCCTGTGCGCTTTCCTGAGTGGACGCCGCAACCTGTACGTTTGCCGTCTTCGTTATCACGTCCTGATAATTTCGCCAAACTGCCGAAGCAACTTCCAGTTCGGCTTTATGCAGGTTCGCGCGGTCGATATTCACCTGCGCTTCGGATGCCTGCCGATGGTACTCTTCGCCGAAGCCAGCAAATATCGGGATGCTGATTTGAATTCCGACATATTTGCTACCTGTACGCGTGTCGCGCGGAAATGCGCCCAGTGATTTATCGTTGCTCAGCGAGCCGGACAGGGAAATCGTCGGCATTTCCTGCCGCAGTGCAAGTTTTGCGTTCGCTTCGTCAGCTTGGATTTGCGCTTGGGCTTCTCGCAGCTTCGGATTGACGGATTCCGCAAGCGCGAGCAGATCGGAAATTGAAGACGTGAAATTCACGTCCGGCTGTGCGCCTGAGTCAACGTCTATCCTGACCTCAGTTTCGACCGGAATTCCCATCCGCAGGCACAAGGTACCTTGCGCCGCTTTCAGCGTACCGGCTGCATTAACCCGCGTATAAATCGCTTCCTGCCATGCCGCTTTGGCCTGTAGTTCATCGTTGAGCGTGCCCGCACCGGCAACATGTTTGTGCTGGGCAATCTCATAGCTTCGCCGCCCGTTGGCTTCGGCCTTGATCGCCGCATTGAGCGTGCTTTCTGCGGCCCAGACCGCATAGAAGGCCCCCGCAGCCTGTTCGAACACGGTCTGTAGTGCATCGGTATGCGCAGCCTTGGAAAGCTCAAGAAGGCCCTTGTAGTAGGCGAGATTGGCATCCCGCCTTCCGAAATCGAATAGCACCCATGACAGCTTCAACTCGGCGTAGCGATCCGACGCGCGGCCAATCTCGTCGGGAAGCGTTGGACCTGATATGGTTTGCGTTTCGGTCGTGTGCGAGCGGGTTCCGTCTGCGTCGAGCGTCGGCAACCAAGCAGCCTTTGCGACTCCGACCTGAGCCGCGTTCAAAAGCATATTGGCCCAGCTTTCGCGCACGGTCGGATCACTGCACAAAGCCCGGCTGACCGCTTCGTATATGGAAACAGGCGATTGCAAACTCGTCGGGTTGCAGGCACCAGCATCGCGCGCCATCCGGTTCAGTTCGGGCGACACGTCTTCGAGCCCGGCACGCGTCGAAAAAGGATCAATTTGTGCCTGAGTAAGAGGAGTGGCAAGCAGTATAGCCGCGAGCGCGATACCGGTAAGCGTGAAGGCAAGACGACCGACAGGCGAGCGCAGCAAGTGAATTTTCGTCATGCCGTTTCCCGCGCGCGCCCAAGCTCGATGACACGATCCGCGGATGCGATGGTTTCGGGCCGGTGCGCCACAATGATCCGCGTGATATTCAGCTTGCGCATGGCCGCGTTCACGGCACGCTCGTTTTTGACGTCTAGATGGCTCGTTGCTTCATCGAGCAGCAGAATTTTCGGACGACGGTAAAGCGCACGTGCGAGCATCACGCGTTGCCGCTGCCCCGCAGACAGTGCCGAACCCATATCACCGATGTAGGTGTAATAACCCATCGGCATCGCCCGGATATCCGCATGTACGGATGCCATTTCTGCGCATTCGCTAATCCAAGCGAAATCAGGCGACGGATCGAAGAAGCTGATATTTTCGGCAATCGATCCGGCAAACAGCCGGTCCTCCTGCATAACCACACCGATCAACGAACGATAGTTCGCGAGACCCATTTGTCGAATCGACATACCGCCCGCGACGATTTCTCCGGAGTGCGGGATCGATAAACCCGCCAGCAGTTTAAGCAGCGTCGTTTTGCCCTGACCCGAAGGCCCGACAATCGCGACTGCTTCCCCTGCCTCTACGCGCAGATCGAAGTTGTCGATGATCTTGGGTCCATTCTTGGAATAGCTGTAGGACAGATTTTTGACTTCAAGCGTCGGCGCGAATTCATCCTTATCCGGCGCTCGCCTAACCTCTTCGCGTTCGCGTTTCGTAAGCACGATATCCGCGAGCCGAGCCACGTGTAGTTTCAGGATTCTCAACTCGTATAGCTTGTCGATCAGCGCTGTGAAACGGGCAGTGAACTGCCCGCGATAGGACAAAAAAGCGAACAGCATGCCGAGCGACAAGGAACGATCAATGACTGCCAGCGCGCCGAAATAGGTCACTAGAATCGCTTCGAGCCCAAAAATGAAACGGTTGCCCGTGCTCGCGATCAGTTGCAGGCGGCGCGTTCTCAAATCAGCGTTCTTTTCACTGACGACGACGTTTAGCCATCGTGCAAGCCGATCCTCAGCCTTGCCGAACAGACGCACACTCTGGATGCCTCTGACCGATTCCATCAGCATGCTTTTCCCGCGCGCCGCAAAAACAATCTGCTTCTGGTTTGACATTCTGAGTGCGCCATAAATGCACGCTCGCAGAATGGCATAGAGCAGCACAGCAACCACGCTGATAATCGATAGTCGGGCGTTGTAGACGACCATGATAATGATCGTGCCAATCGACATGAGGCCGTCAAGTACAGATTCGACAAAGCCGACCGTTAGTGCTTGCTGGATCGTGTTCACGCTGTCGAACCGCGAAACGATATCGCCGATGTGGCGCTTACCGAAATAGTCGAGCGGCAGATGGAGTAGATGGCGGAACACGTTTGCTAACCACTGCACATTGACGAGCGTGCTGAATGTCGTAACGGCCCACGAGCGCATCGCTTCCGTGGCTACGTGGATCACCATCACCAATCCAAAGCCGAGTGCCAAAACGACAAGCAAATGCCGGTCGCCGGTCGTAATCGCTTGGTCCGTTACCCATTCTGGATAGAACGGCGCGACGATGGTGAAAACCTCGAGTGCGAGCGCGAGCAGAAAGATTTTGAGCAATCCGCGACCGACACCGCTTGCGCGTCCCATCATGGAACGCAAGCCAATTTCCTGTCGCTCCCGGCGCGGCTGAAATGCCGGTGTCGGCACCAGTTCAAGGGCCATGCCACTGAAATGCAGCGACAATTCCTTGAGGGACATGCGCCGCGCGCCGAGTGCAGGATCAACCAGCATCACGTAATCGCGGCCAACGCGTTCGAGCACAACGAAATGCCGGAAATCCCAATGCAGGACGCACGGCAGGCGCAGCATGTGAAGCTCTTCCGGTTCAAGTCGAACAGCACGCCCGGCCAGATCAAGCGCTGCGCCGATCTTAAGCAGATCGACCAAGGTAAGCCCTTTGAGCGACGGCGAAAAGCGCCGCCGCAACGTCGGCAAATCCGTGTCGTACCCATGAAACGTTGCGATCATGCTTATACAGGCTAGTCCGCATTCCGTGGCTTCCGTTTGCAACTGCGCGTCAATGCTGCGCCGAAATCCGAATTGAAGTTGGCGATTCATGGTCAATTGGGTTAGGTGAAGCGTGAACTGCGGTCAGGGCGAGCGGCGGGTGAGCGTGTAGAGCGGTTCCAGAACCCATTCGTACAGCTTGCGCGTGTCGAGTACCACGTCGGCGTCCACGCGCATGCCGTCCTGCAACGGGATGGCTTCACCGTACGCATTGATGGTCTGCGAATTGAGCGCGACCGTAATCTGATACAGATTTTCGGACCGGTCAGGATCACCCGTATCGGTTACGGCCTGCGCCTGCAACTGCGCCGGGCTCAGTGCGGTACGCGCTATCTGCGTGACCTTGCCCGCGTATGCTCCGAATTTCTGATACGGGAAAGCCTCATACCGCAATTCAACCGGCGCACCGATTTTTACGAAACCGACTGCTTTGCTTGGCGCAAATAGCTTCACGTCAAGGCTTCCACCCTGCGGCAGAAGTGACATTAAAGGCGTCGATCCATTGACCGACTGACCCGGACGGGCAAGCAGCGCCGTTACCGTGCCTGCAATCTGCGCCGGGATAGTGATTTCCCGGTTCGATTCGTTGTCAGCTAGTTCACCGTCCACCTGTAGCATTTGCCGCCGGATGGTTCCCAACTGGTTTTGTTCGTCTAATGGCGCGTTTCGAAGATCGGCGTTCACCTGAGCCAGTTCCACCTGAGAGGCCGTGCGCTGCCTACGCAAGTCTTCGAGTTGCGCGCGACCCGTCAGCATGCTCTGTTCGTGCTGTTCGTATTCCGATTGCGATACCACGTCGTCATGCCGTAACTGTGCGAACCGCGCACTGTCGATTTCGGCCAACCTGCTGCGCGCGTCAAGCGTAGTAATTTCCATATCCAGATGCTCGATACCCGCGCTCAACTCGATGGATTTCGCCTTGAGCATCGCTATGTTCTGCTCGAAAATGCTTCCAATATGCCGCGCATCGCTTTCGAGACTGGATCGGCGGGCGTTCAATTCAGCGCTGATTTGCTCCCGTGAATTGCCGACCGCGCTTGTTCGTTCGGTCGAAATCGTGAGCAAGGGTTGACCGGCCTTCACGGCATCACCTTCGTTGACAAGCACGCGAAGCACCGTGCCGACAGTGGGCGGATAGATTTCGGCCGCGCCGTTGTCAATCATGACGCGGCCTTGCACCTCTTCTTTCCGTGTGTACTCACCAAAAATGAGGAACAACACGACCGCGACGGCAATCGCAAAAAAAACAACGCTCCCGGACAGGCGGCGTGCTGAACCGGTCAGCACGACTTCACCCAGCCATTGATGCTTGCGATATTCGAGCGCGGCAGGCCGGAACAGCAACGCGCGCTTATTCTGCTGTTGCGGCTCCTGTGCCTCTTCCGCCTGCTCAGTGTCCGGAACGGTTGAGATATCGCTCATGGCTTGCCTGTCGTCATGGCTTGTCCAGCGGTCACGGTGCGCGCCCTTGATATTCACGCGGGTTGAAAGTCGGCAACTTCGGTTGCAGGTTCTGCGCGAACCAGCCGTTAGTTTTTGTCAAAACCCAGTACATGAGCGCGAAAGGCAACCCGCTCTTGATGGCGGCGAGCGCAAACCAATCGAACGTCGTTACAGGTGCCGACGTTTGCGTATGCCATCCTCCGCTAAAAAACAGCATTTCCAGCGACACACAGATATTCAGCATCGCATGTGCGCCGACAGCCAATTCGAGACGTTGATCGCGCAGGCTCAAAGCCGAAAGCCCGAACGAAGACATGAACAGCACCGCTTTCATGTGGAAATCGTACTGCGTGTGATAGACCGCAAAAGCCAGCGCAACGATTGTCACGACGACGAGTCGAAAGCGGACATATTGCCTAAGTGTCTGCGTCAACCATCCTCGGAAAAACAGTTCTTCCGAAAATGCAAAGAACGGAATTGCGATGATCGCAGCCGCCGCCGCGAAAATTTGACCGCTAGTCGGCAATCGTAAGTGTCCGAATGGGATCATCCACGCGCCGTATCGCGCCGATGCGTAAAGCGTCATAGCCGTGAGCGCAATCAGATTGACGGGCAGAAATAGCGCCGCACCAGATAGGCAGCGCCGAACACTAAACGTCAGGTCAACAGAAATCAGGGAGCGGAACGGGCGTCGCATAAAGTATTTGCACGAAACCCAGAATCCTAGAGCACCAACCAAAGTCCCCCCGCTAGTAAGCAAGCCTTTCATTTGGGCAGCCGCATTGAAATGCGTGAAATAAACCGACCAACCTGTAAAGGCCAGTACCGTCAGCGTACTAAGGATGCTGATAAGCGCGATGACTAACAACGTCAAGACGGGAATCCACCACTCGGTTCGTCCTAACTTCGCAAGATCGATGAAGGAGTAGGATTTCGTCTTCATGCGCAGTGCTCCTCGGAAGCAGCTTTTTCGTTATTGGACAGGCGTTCGCCCGCAGGCGTAAACCATCCGTTCGTCTTCTGCAAAAAGAGAAACATCAACGCCAAAGGCAGCGCGCTTTTTGTCAACGCGAAAACAGCTGCGTCTGGTATCAGGATTTTCGCATTGGAATGCGGACCGGTAAAGATCATCGGCATCAGCGTCACCCAAATATTCGACATAGAGTGTGCCCCAATCGCAAGCTCAAGCCGTCGATCCCGCAAACTCAGGACGGAAAATCCCACGGAATTAAAGAACATGACCATCTTTACGGACCAGCCATATTGCGTATGGAACATCGCGAACAAAATGGCAACGAGTACCGCGACGACAACCGGGACGCGAATATATTGCCCAAGGGTCTGAGTCATCCATCCCCGCAGATATAGTTCTTCGCCGAACGCGGAAAAAGCGATCATCGAACTTTCGACGAATAATCCTAAAATCCTGCTGAAACTCAAAGTGTCTTGCTGTGGATGAAAATATCCAACCGGAGACGTCCAGATACCGAAGCGCGTCCCGGCATAAATCCACATGAGCGCAACGCCGACCATGAAGGCAGGCAGATAGAGCGCAACGCCGAGCAAAAAGCGTTTTGCGCTAAATTTCAGATCGACCGAAATGAGCGAAGCAAACGGGCGTCGCAAAATGAATTTACACGCAAGCCAGAAGCCCAAAACACCAACCGGACCGCCCGCGTCAGTGAGTAAATTTTGAACGGCTAGAGTGAAGCTGAAATGATGGAAATACAGGTTTCGATACGCCTGCATTCCCGGAATGGGCAACATCAAAGAACCGAGAGTGCCCACGGCACTGAGAAGCGCAAGAATCAAGATGGTCAGTGCAAGAGCCCGCCAGTCGGTCCGGCCCAACTTGGCAAGGTCAACAAAAGCACGAGCAAAATCGTTTTTGGTTGTCATGAGCACATTTCGAATAGAACAGCGGTTGCTATTTTCTGCACAGTGCTTTGGAGCGTGGCGACAGCGCTACAGCGTAGTTGCGCTATGGAACATCGTGACAGCGCGTTATACCGATGAAGAAAGGCGGCCAGTCGCGGGACCAGTTGCGCACCATCATTCACCGATCAGGCAACGAATCCGATTTACCGGAAATTCATGACCAGTACGTCAGGGGACGGCTTAGTGGTTATGACCGCCGCCGCCATTTCCGCCGACGCCAATCCCATGCGCGAGAGCACCGACCGCATAGCCTGCGGCGAAACCAATCGGCGAAGACTGGAACGATGCGAGGTTTGCTGTTTCAGCTTGGCCCAGAGAAAGACCTTGTTGCGCGGCGTCATAGCCTGCTACGGCAGAGGGTGCCCAACCGCCAAATGCCGTGTCTTGCAGCCCCTTCGTCGCTTCTGCGAGTTGGCCGTTATTTTCGGCTTGCGAAATGGCATCGTTATCGCCGGTATTAAAACCGGCATCGGCCAACGACGTTGCGTCGTCGGAAACGCCCGCATCGGCTGACGCGTCGCCATCGCCATCGCCATCGCCATCCCCATCACCGTCGCCATAGCCGCCGTCGCCATCGCCGTCCCCATCGCCGCCATCTCCATCACCACCGGCCACATAACGCAGCAAATCCAGATCGTCAATCGTTTGCATTGATTCACTCCTGAAAAAGCGGGTTTGAAATGTGCAACCCCAATGGCACCCGCGCAGCCATTGATCCTTGAATCGGTGCTCAGGGCAGACGCATGCCAACGTTCGTGTTCGCGTCGTCGCATTGCGCCTGCTCAACAAACGCACCACGCATCGGAAGCGGATTTGCTTTGCCTTCGGCAAGCGCCCAAGTCAGGCAGGGGGCAATTTTCCACGTCGCAGCTGGAAAATCGGGCAACGACGCGACGAATGTTTCTTCGTCCATCCCGCTTTGCATGGTCGAGACAGGCAGAAATATCCGCGTTTCGTTGTCGCCTTCACAGATCAACGCATCGCGATCTATGCGGAAATATCCGCGGCAGCGCGCGCGATCCCCAATGCTGCGGCCTTTGAACAGAAGCGACAACAAAACGTGTTCCGCGCTCGTACGGTGGCCTGCAACTGCTTCTTTCAGGTCATCCAAGGTCTGGGCACCCGTGACCGGCAACAGAGCCGTGGTGAACGCTGCACCGACGGCTTGACGGCGAGCGTCATCGCACGACGCGCTATCCGCGCAACGCGTCACAGCAACCGCCGAAAGTCGATCCCTCAAACCGAGGTCGAAATGCTCCGGCTCGTCGTACTGCTGCGGGTCAAGCAGCCACGATACGAAACGCGTCAATTCAGCCGGTTCGTACGGAAAAGGCGCGCCGTAGATCGGCCAACCGGAAATTTCCGCCTGCCGTTCAACCGTGTGCCGATAAAGCATGTGCCCTTCCCACTGAGCTAGCTTCGCGTTGCGCAGGGCATGAAGATATTGACCGTGTTCGTTGGAATATTCCGGCGAATTCGGCAACGCGCCGCCAAGCTTCGCACCTGCTGCGGCGCGTACCACGATCCCGAACTTTTCATGGTTCAACGCTTCGAGCGTGGTTTCCTCAAGCTGACCAAAAAGGCTCACGCTGACAGCCGTATCGCGAAGAGAATCGGTTGGCAGGTTCGCGCATGCTTTCATCGCCGCGACGATGACCGACAATTCGGGCGACAAATCGCGTGCGGTGAACGTCCATTGCCCGCCGCGTCCAACGCGTTGCATGGTCGTCCGGTTTCTCAGGCTGACAAACACACCGCCCTGGGGCACCGTACCTGCCAGTCTATATTTATCCGGGTCAGGCAAAGGCGTGCGGTTCACAATCGCATCAACAACAAGGCGAGCCAGTTGCATCGCGATTACGTTGGCTTGCGGTTGACCGACCGATGTTTGTGCAGGTGCGAGAGGCGGCGTCACGGATATGCCGTACAGGCGATTGGCCGTACTGGCGACAACCAGCATTTGATTGACTGGATCGTATTCGACGGCGCTCGTAATGGCGTCTGGCAGTTGGAACACACCGGCGAGTTCAAACGTTTCCGGCTCGATTGCCCGTACGCGCCCATTCGTGCTGCCGAACCATATCCACGGCCCGATACGGGCGGGCGACGAAAATATCTTGGAGTGCGCGCCGATCTTCGCGATACCTTCGCCTGTCGCCAGATCAATCACGTAAAGATATTTGTCCGTCGAGCCGCAGTAGGCGCGCGCACCGTCGATTAAAGGCGTGGTGTAGACCGCATTTCCGGTCTGTATGCAGAATTTCAGTTCGCCACTATCGAGACTGAGACCACGGATACCGCCGTCGAACGATCCGAACACAACTTGACGACGGGCAGGATCGAGCGCGGGCGCGTGCTTGATTGCGCCGGTCGTCTGGAATTTCCAGCGAAGGGCACCGGTACGCGCATCGAGCGCCAGTAGTTCGCCGTCGTTCGTGCCGCACAGCACTAGCGAAGGGTCAGCAGCATAGACCGGCGAGCCGTGGACGTAGCACCGCACCGGAAATTCCCAGACTTTCTGACCGGTTTTCGCGTTGATGGCAGCGACACCCCCGCCGCGCGTTGGACTGGCGTACTCAGCACCGATAAAGACGAAATTCAGATCAGCGGCGTAGGCCGGGGATGAACCGATCCAGTCGGGTTCAACATAGCGCCAGAGTTCGCGCCCGCTTTCGGCGCACAGTGCATACAGGCTGCCATCGTAGCCGCCGAAGAAAACGGATTCAGGCGTCACATATGGGGTAGACCAAATGCCCTTGTGCTTTCCCGTCGCGATTTTGAAATTCCAGCGCGTCTCGCCGCTTGCGCCATCGACACAACGCATTTCGCCGCTGTCCGTGCCGAAGTAGATAAGGCCGTTTTGCGCCTGTGGTGCCGACTTGGGCACGACGTAATGATGATTTGCGGACGCGGCTTTATTGACCCAACGCGTGATAAACGTAAGCTGCGTTGCAAGGCTTTTAGGCGATGACAGTTTCAGGCCAAAATCCGCCAGCGCATACGCAGATTCGACAGTAACACCGTGCCGTTTCTGCCAGTCCGATCCCGTGTGCGATCCGTAATCGATCACGGCCCATACTTTCCAGATCGTCCGGTTAATGTCAGCGAGTACGACCCTCGATTGTTCGACGCTTGCGCCACTGTTGAAAATGTCATCCACGAGCAGAACCGGCGCGTCGGAAACGCCACCTTCAATCGCATTCATCCGGCCATACTTTTTGCGCTCCTTGTGAATGATAAAGCCGTTGACGTTGTAACCTTTTTGCGCGGCACTCATGAGGATTGCAGCCACGAGCGGAACAGCAGCCATTTCCATACCGCCGACTTGAAACGGCAGTTCGTTCGCATAACGTGCCCAAAATAATTCAGCGAGCGTATCGAGCCCTTCAGACGACAGTAAGACAGGTCTTAAATCGATCAGCCACGAAAGCGATTTTCCACTGGATGAGACAAGCCGGTGTTGCGGTGCACGGAATATGCATTTCGCCTCGATTAAGTCACGCAACAACGCTTGTCTGTTCGGGCTGAAATCGTTCATGTCTCTAATATGATCCGATTACGTCATGCGCCCTGTCGGGAGGGCCAATGACGGACAGTTAAAAAAACAACGAAACACGCTTATTTGGGATTTACCCTTCGCTCGACTTTCTGTTAGGATACAAAAAGCTTTTAGAAAGAAAAACCGTTGCGATGTGTTGGTATCCACGCGAGTTTCTGGATTCTGCCTTGTCCAGACGAAACGCTGTGTCGATATTTCGAAAATTATGCGAAACGGATTATTACGGTTCATTACCGAAAATATCAACAGGTAATCCTACCGATTTATAGTTCGCTTCAAAGGGCGTACTAGGTTTTCCAAAGAAAAAGCCTCGAGAGAGTTCGACGGGGCCTTTCTCATTTCATAGCCGCTTCAGCCTCGAGTTCCCTGCTGCTGAGGGTGATGGCTTATTTGTGCGCCTCGCGCATCGGTGCGTTCATATCATTGATGCCCGAACAGATTCGCGCCGTCGCAATTGCCTCGTCATCCAGTTTCAACCGCGATCTGCAAAGCAATTCTCTAGGAATTCCCGAGCTTCATTGACTGCACGACCAGCGCCGCAAGCCCGTTGATGCTCTTGCGGAAATCGACCGCATCACGATGGAGGTAGACCTTCACCCTGAAGCTCGCCGGTACGTACTCAAGCTGCTCAGAAACGTCTTCGCCGAGTTGCTTCATCGCGGCACCGCATTGCAGGCAACGCTCGGCCGAGTCTGGAAGATATGCGTGCGTCTCGCGCGGCAGATGATCGGGTATCGTGCTGTACGGACTGAGCGCCGGCGGTATGCTGACCTACCACGTGGCAGCCCTGAACAAGACGGTCGCGGCCATTGTCGGCATGACCTTCCTGGATCAGCGCGAGCAGCAGGTGCGCGAGGAGACCAATCTCAACCTGCTCATCAGCCGCGTCGGCATACCGCTCACCGTGCTCGCCGCTAGGACGCCATTGCGGCGGCTGCGCATGCCCATGACGCTCGCCAGTAAGATGCTCACGCTGGTCAACGTTCCGGCCGCGTTAAAGGTCTGCCTGGCTGACCGCACCTCCGCCAGCAAGTGGGTGACCCTCGCTTTCCTCGCGTCATACACGAAGTGCGTGCCCATCATGGAGCCGGAGGCGTTCGACGTCTGTCCTATCCTGTTGACGCAGCCCGCGCGGGACCGCTGGACGCCGCTGCACCTGGCCGAAATCTTCCTCAAGCGTATCCGGCGAGTGCCGATGCGTAAGGTGACGCTGGAGAATGCCGGGTACTACCCGCGGGAACAGCCGGGCTTGTCGCAGATGGTCAATGCGATCCAGGAGTTCGGCACCATGAGCGCCGCGTCCGCTCGCGTACGCAGGGATCGATCCACGGCGAATGCGGCGGCGAGGCTAGCGAAGCCGGTACGCCGCTTGGACTTGGGTCGAATGCCTTTCTCGCCGCCCTGGACAGTCCGCCTCAACGGCTAACGTGAACGAAGAACCGGAGCAAGAAGTCTAGCGGCGCGCAAACCCATCGATAACCACCCATACCGATAGGACGCTCCCGACGTTTACGCACCGGGACCGCCTTCACGCTGTGCTGTGCGCCGCGCCGCGTCCCGCGCCTCGCCCCTGTCGGGCATCAAACCCTGGCGCAGCAGTCAACTCCGTCACCTTCTACCCGAGCATGGCCGGCACAACCACGCGGCGGCGTCGGCCGCGCGGCATCCCTGCCCGGTCAACCCGGTGCATGGCATGCACCGGGCTCCCAGGTTCCCGCCCTTGACCCGCGACCGTAGCCGATAACGGGCACGCATCAAGGGGCAAGGGACCGTGTTGCCCGCACCCCTCCCTCGCCTTTTTCCTTGACGCGCGCCCGCTATCGGCTCCTCAAGTCGCACGGGCGGAAACCAGGGAGCCTGGCGGCAGAAAAGCCAACCCCGGGTTCCACCGGGAGGTGTCCAGCCACAACGGCACGGCACATCCCTTCGCCCGGTTCAGGCCCTCAACCATTTGCTGTGGAGATTGCCATGCGACTCGCTTCCTCTTTCCGTTACGGCTCCCCGATGCTTCGCTCCGATTTGCCCCTGTCGGACGACCAGATCCGCCGTGTCGTCCCGTCGATCTTCGCGGACGGCAAGCACCAAAGCCGTTCGGAGCGCTACACCTATATTCCAACCATCGACGTACTGCGCGGCCTGCGCAACGAAGGCTTCCAGCCGTTCATGGTCTGCCAGACCCGTGTGCGGCACGACGACCGCCGCGAGTACACGAAGCACATGCTGCGGCTTCGCCATGCCGACCAGATCATGGGCGACGAAGCCAACGAAATCGTGTTGCTGAACTCGCATGACGGCACAAGCAGCTACCAGATGCTCGCGGGCATGCTGCGCTTTGTCTGCCAGAACGGCATGGTCGCAGGCGACAACGTGGCCGATATCCGCGTACCGCACAAGGGCAACATCGTTCAGAACGTCATCAATGGCGCGTTCGACGTGCTCGACGGTTTCGACCTGATCCGCGAGCAGAAGGACGGCATGCGCGCTGTCACGCTTGACCGCGACGAACAGCATGCGTTCGCCCGCTCCGCGCTCGCCCTGCGCTACGACCCAACCGACGCCGACGCACCCGCCCCCATCACCGAAAACCAGTTACTCAACGTGCGGCGCTTCGAGGATCGCCGCGACGATCTCTGGACGGTCTTCAACCGCGTGCAGGAAAACCTCACGAAGGGTGGCCTGCATGGACGCTCGCGCACGGGCCGCTCGATGTCCACACGGCCGATCACCGGCATCGACCAGAACGTGAAGCTCAACCGCGCCCTCTGGATGCTCGCTGACGCGATGCGCCAGTTGAAGGCATAAGCACGGGCAGGGGTGGCACTTCGCCACCCCACTCCACTTCACCCTGTCAGGACTCCTATCCGGGCCGAATCCTGACGACGTCTGGCAAAACCGTGACCCGGAACTTCCCTTCCCACTTTCTGGAGTCAATCATGCAATCCCATGAAGTTGAAACCACTACCACAGCGAACGCCACTGAAACCGCGCCGGTGCTCGAAACCAGCTTCGGTAACGAGCAGCCGGTCGTTACCGTTCCGTATTCCAGCCTGCATCCTTCGCCACTCAATGCCCGCACGGCACCGCTCACGGGTATTCCGGCCCTCGCGGTCAACATCCGCGCAAAGGGCCTGCTGCAAAACCTCGTCATCCACGAGTTCAAAGGGACGCGCGGCAAACAGCGCAAATACGGCGTTTGCGCGGGCCAGCGCCGCGAGGCCGCGCTCGACCTGCTTTTCGAACAGAAGCACATCACCGCTGACTATCCGGTGCCCGTTCGCATCGTCAGCGAAGGCGAAGCCCTCGCCATCTCCCTGATCGAGAACAGCGAGCGCGAAGGGCTCGACCCGTTCGACGTGCTGCGGTCCTACCGGTTGCTCGCCGAGGAAGGCCGTAGCGTTGACTACATTGCCGCGCTGTTTTCTGCCACGCCGGTCACGGTCAAACGGCGCATGAAGCTCGCCAACGTATCAGGCAGGCTGCTCGCGCTGCTGCGCGAGGACGCGATCACGCTCGACCAGCTTGCCGCGCTCGCCCTCGCAGACGATCACGAGACGCAGGAACACATCTGGTTCGATGCGAACGAGTGGCAGCGTCAACCCAACTACCTGCGACAGGCCATTACGCACGCCGAGATCGACGCGAGCCGCAGCCGCCTCGTGCGGTTCATCGGCTTGAGCGTCTATGAAGCAGCAGGTGGATACGTGCGTCGCGACCTGTTCAGTGACGATCAGAACGCGGGCTATATTGCCGACGCCGAACTGCTTCAGCGCCTCGTCGCGCAGAACCTCGACGCAGCGGCGGAAGAGGTCCGTGCCGAGGGATGGGGCTGGATCGAAACCCGCGTCGAACGCGACTTCCTGGAACTGAACCGTCACGGCAGGCTGCGCCCGGTCCAGCGCCCCTACACGGAGGACGAGCGGCGCGAAATGGACTGCCTCACCGCGCAACAGGACGGACTTGCCGAAAAGCTCGAAGCACTGTCGGACGATGATGAAAACGCCTACGAGAAAGCCGACCGGCTCAATGAGGAAATCGAACGCGTCAACGCCGCGCTCCTCGCACTCGAAAGCCGCGCGGAGGTGTGGGACGCGCAGCAGATGGCCGAAGCGGGTGCGTTCGTGATCGTCGGCCCGCAGGGTGAACTGCTCATCGAGCGTGGCCTGGTGCGGCGCAAGAACAGTGCAGCGCTCGACGCGGCAGGCGCGACTGTCACCGGCACGATGGAAGCCAAAGCCGCGGACACATCAGGCTCGCCAGCACCGAAGATCAGGCCCGTCCATAGCGCGAAACTCTGCCAGCGGCTCACCGCGCACCGCACCGCAGCCATCCGTGCGGAACTGGTCGAGCAGCCTTCCGTCGCCCTCGCGGCACTCCTGCGGCAACTGATCCCGCAGACCCTGCCAGAGCAATACGGCCACACGTCCGCACGGGACTGTCTGGCGCTTTCCGGCGAAAACAACCATGACAGGCTGCTGCGGGCAGCGGACGACCTGCCTGCCAGTCCTGCGTGGAGCGCCATCGAGACGCAGCGTGCCCGCTGGATCGAGGAACTACCTGCGAAATGCGCCGACCTGCTGCCGTGGCTCGTCCAGCAGGACCCCGGCACGACGCTGCTCGATCTGCTCGCGTTCTGCACGGGCGCGCTACTCGACGGCATCGCGGGCGAGGAAAAGCCGCATTCGATCAATTCGCTCGCGAGCGCCCTGAACCTCGACATGACCCGGTACTGGACGCCAACCCGCGCCGCGTATTTCGATCATGTCAGCAAGGCGCGCATCGCGGAAGTCGTGTCCGCCGCCGTGTCCCCGAAGGTTGCCGCCGATCTCGGCAAGATGAAGAAGGCCGACGCCGCTGCTGCCGCCGAACTGCGGCTCTCAAAGGCCGCATGGCTCCCGGAAATCCTCACCGATAGAGAAGTCCCAGCCTCGCACTCATGGGATATCCACGACGATGAAGACGACGACTATGCCCACCCCGGGGACGGCGCAGGCGAGACACCGGACAGCAAGGACGCCGACGCCGAACCGGATGCAGACAACGACGACGAGGACGTCAACAATACGTCTGGCGATGCAGATGCGTCTCCCCTCACCCGCAGTAAGGTGCCTCCGTGGCCTTTCCCGACCGCTGCCAGCGTGAGCATCGCGCAAGCCGACCGGCACGAATCGTAAGCCCGCTCCGTTGCCCTGGTAACCGGGCACAAGGCAGACGGCGGCCCTTTCAAGGCCTGCCGTCTGCCTGCCGGAACTGGACCGCGCGACAGTCCGCAACCGCCAGATGAGCGCCCTTCCACCACTCAACCAATCCGCCTGAAAGTAGCAGGCAGAGGACGGCACAGCCCACCAGCAACAACCGACGCATCAAGCGCGCAAAACGCCTTTCCGTGCGTGTAGTCATCGTCTCCACGCGCGCCGTCGCTGCCTCAACCGCCTGCCCGAACGCGCTGACCGCGCTGTCCAGTCGCTCGCGTTGCTCACGGGCCGACACCGCTGCGACACCAATCAACCGGTTGCCAGCTTTGCGCGCTACCTGATCTGACATGCGCTCAGCCAGGGCCATTACTGCAGTCTCATTGAGTTGCGCGAGTGTTGCCCGGTACCGCTCCTCATGTTCCCGTATCAGGTTTTCCGCCAGTTGGATCGTTGCCTTGCATCGCTCCAGCGCATCCCGATGCTGCTGCATCAGCGCATCGGTTGCGCCGCCGACTTCCCGGCGTGTGGCTTCGAGGCTCCCCTCGCTCGCCCACCGGATACGCTCCGGCATGGCTTCATACAGGCGCGCATAGTATTCGAGCACAGTGATCATCGACCATAGCGCGTCGTTGTCATGCAGGTTCAGCGCGCTCGACACCCGATGCATGCGCGCAAGACTGGCCACGTCCGGAACATCGCCGCACACTTCGCGAAACAGGCGGCTAAGCGGATCGACCGACTGCGACCGGCTATTGCTCACGTGTCTCCCCGTCGGCGCTGATCACCTTCGAGAACATGGCATTGCAAAGCGCCCGCCAACGCAGCAGTTCCGCCCGCTCCCCGATGTGCATCATTTCCGTCGCCTTTTGGATGGAAATGCGTTGACTGCGCAGTTCGTCCGCAACCCGATCCGCCAGATCAGGAAAGTCGAGCGAGCGCCCTTTTGTCTCGATGGCTTTGCGAAGCTGTGATTCCTGATACAGCGTGAATTTGTCCGGCGCACCGAAGTAGCCATTGCGAACAACGTGCGTCAGGGTATCTGGAAACGTCTGCCCGAAAATATGCAGCAACTCCAGGCTATCGCGCTGCCGGTTGATCACCCATAGCACCACAAGCTGCCGATCCAGTTCATCCAGCGTACGGGCCAGCGTCCCGCCGTATCGGGCAACCCCTGTCTGATTGCGTGCTGCGGTGTTAACGATCACTGCTGCGTCCCGGTGTGTATCGCAGAAGTTGACGAATCCGATCCAGCCATCTGCGTCGTCGAGATCATAGGCGGCGCACCTGATTTCGTCCCTGAGCGCTTTCATGACATCAGGATTCGATGTATCGGTTTCCAGCAGTACCGCGTGAATACCCTGTCGCTGCAGGTAGTCAGCCAGGGCGAGCGTCACCATGCTTTTTCCAACACCGCCCTTGCTGCCGCCGACGAGATAAATCGGGTGAGTCGTATCCATGACCACTCTCCTACAGGTTTTCGATATCAGGCCTGAGTTCAAACGAGAACGTGTCCTGAATCTCCATTGATCCCGGCTGGTCTACGCCCCTTCCCCTTTGTTGTCGTTTGATGTCATGTACGTCGTTCACGCGAGCGCCCTTTCGCTTTACAGCCTTCTTAGGAGGGGACGACTGGTCGGCCTCCCGCGCTCCCTGCGGATTGGCCGTTCTGGAAGCCGCGTCGGAACATGCTGGACGATACAGCGCATATTTGGCTGCGCCAATACTCACATCCAGCCCCTTACGCACAGCCTCCTGAACAATTTCCTCGAGCGTATAGCCCTTTGCCTGCGTGGCAGTGATATGTGCCCGGATCTCTTTCATCGCATCGCTAACCGTGACGCGTTGTTCATTCCGGGGTTTCTCCGGTAATGCCTCAAGGGCATGGACAAACTCATCCCACTGCGCCCGTGTATAGCTTTTTGCAACCGGCACGATTCGCTCCCATGCGTCGCCATCGAGACCATCATGCGAATCGTGAAACGGCTCGTCAATACCCCTTCCGACGATAGAATTACGCGATCGGAATCAGTCGGAATACGCAGGAAACCGATGGAACAAAGAAATATTTTTGATGCCGTTCTCGAATCGACAGCCTTCAATAGGGTACATCGCAGACTTTGGTGTATGAGGTATCAAACTGCTGCGCGGCGGCGCGCGAGCACACCCGCTTCACCCTCGAACGTGAATCGCGTAGTGAGCAATCCCGCAAACGCAGCACCTGCAAGACTCAAGCGACCATACCGGCAGACTTGATCGGGTCGCTCTACGGACTGCTCACGCCCAGATCACAAACCGGCAACGTGAGCTAGCCGACATATGGCGGTAGCCCGTCAGACTGAAGCGACACGACAGCGCGACCTGCAGTATTGCCTGTGTAAATTCACCCGGATGACCTCGCGAACTGCGGGCTCAGAGCCATCAGACTGCCACTGCCAACCCCTCGACCTCGCGAGATGTAATCATCCGAATCGACTGGACACGCTAACAGACTGTCGGCACAGAACCAACGGAATCGCACGGGTGACCTCTCAGACTCAGCAGATCAACCTCGTGGAAAATGCCAAATTCCACGGCCGAAATACAACATTCGAAAAGTGATGGCAGGATAGGCTACCGCCGGTTCTGGGCACCATATGCAGCGCACTTCTACTGGATAAACATGATCGCAGCCCCTGCCGCCTTGTTCTTGCCAACAAGTGCTCGCGTGCCGCCCGCGATCATGTTGCGTATTTCCGTAATCTGATCGATCAGATCAACGCGAACATCGGGATCTGTGTTCATGGCTGCCCAATACCCGGGTTGTCGGCGTCACGCGCGAGGAGACTTACCGGTCTGACTCTGTGAAAGGATCGTGTATCACGAAGGGCAGCGGCGTGCTGCGGGCACCCGGTACACAAACGAGGCACTGACGTCCAGAATCGATTCAACTGGCTTGTCCCTATTCCGGAGCGTATGGTAATAGTCTGGGTTGCGGGACTCGCTTTCTTAAGGATCTGATGCAAACATTAACCCGCGCCTCGTCAACTGCAAGAAATTCGCGAAAAAAACGGCTTGGTGAGTTGGCGCTGAAGTTCCGACTGGAGGCGTGGTTCCGCGTCTTGCAGGATTATCGGTAAGCAACGTATGAAGAAATCCACACGCGACGTAGCGCCAGAGGCGATTCTCAAGGAACTGGAACGAGAAAATGCTGCTCTGCGCAAAGACCGCGAGAATCTGGAGCGCTTGCTGGCCGAACGTGATGAACTCCTGAACCTGAAAAGCTTTGCGCTCAATCGCGTGTGTGAAGCCGCCTATCTGATCGATGAAAGCGGCCGCTTCGTCTATGTCAACGAGGAAGCCTGCCGAACGCTCCTCTACAGCGACACAGAACTGTTGCAGATGACGGTGCCGGATATCGATCCCGACTGGAGCGCCGAAAGGTGGGCTGAGGCATGGCGGGCGCTGAGCGAGAGCGGTGATTCGCTTTTCATCGAGACCGTGCACCGCCGCAAGGACGGTAGCCTGCTTTTTGTCCAGGTCAACGCCAGCCATTTCGAATACGGTGGCAAGGAATACAACCTGGCACTCGCACGCGATATCACCGAACGCAAGGAGGCGGAGCGACGGCTCTACGCGAGCGAACAGGCCTTTCGCGCCGTCGTGGAGCATTCTCCTGACTATATTGCCCGTTACGATCTCCACTATCGCCGCGTATACGCTAACCCGGCCCTTCTCGAGTTGATGCGCCTGCCAGCCGCCGACGTGCTCGGCACGACACCGGCTGAACGGTCGACGTTTCTCGACGCGGACCAGTATATGAAGCAGTTGCAGCAAGTCGCGCAAACAGGTGCTGAAGTGACGGGGGAGGTGCGACTGCGCGACGTCGATGGACGGATTCGCTGGGGTCATCTGCGGATCCTTCCTGAATTTGCGCCCGACGGTAAGGTTGCCAGCGTGCTAGCCATCAGTCGCGACGTCGACGAATTGAAGCGAAGCGAGCAACTCTTTCGCACGATGACCGAGAATTTCCCGGACTTCATTGCCAGATTCGACGGCGAATGCCGGTATCTCTACGCCAATCCCGCCGTCACCCAGGCGTACGGCCTGCCACAAGAGGCCCTGGTCGGCAAGCGGGCGAGCGAGCTTCCCACCAGCGACGCGGAGCAAACCGAGCGTATCGAGCGGGAGATCCAACGCGCGTTTCTGGAGGGGCAGCCGAACGAGGATGAAACGCGATGGCAAACCATCCATGACGTCCGCATACTCGAGGCGCGGCATTTCCCAGAGAAGGACGCCGAAGGCAAGGTCGTGAGCGTGCTGGGCATTGGGCGCGACATCACGAAACTGAGAACGACCGAACTGGCATTGCGCGACAGCGAACGGGCCTTTCGCACGCTTGCGGAGAATGCGCCGGATGCGATTGTCCGCTACGACCGGAACTGCCGCCGTACGTATGTCAATCCGGAGTTCGTGCGCGTGAGTGGCGTCAAGGCCGAGGAACTGCTAGGCGACCCTGCGAATTCCTTGGGTGCAGCGGACGAAGCAACACGTCTGGTTCACGAGAAACTCAAGGAGATCGTGGAAAGCGGCGTGGCGGCCAAATTCGAAGTGAACTGGAACCGGCACGGCGAGCCTCGTTGCTGGTATGCCCATGCTGTACCCGAGTACGACGCGGATGGGATAGTCCAGAGCGTATTGACTATCTGGCGCGATATCTCCGAGCGCAAGGAAGCCGAGCAACGCTTGCATGAATCTTACGAGTTGTTGCGCGAACTCACCTCGCGCCGCGAAACGGCGCGCGAAGACGAGCGCAAGCGTATTGCCCGCGAGATGCACGACGAACTCGGCCAGCATCTGACCGCCCTTCGCATGGGTGTCTCCACCCTGCGGGTGCGATTCGGCCAGGACAATCCGGACCTCGGCGAGCAGGTTCAGAAGATATTGCTCATGTCTGACAAGACGATGCAGGTGCTACGCAACGTCGTGACCTCGCTGCGTCCCGCGGTGCTCGACGCGGGTATCGCCGCGGCGCTCGAGTGGCTGGCTGCCGAATTTTCGCAGCAGGGTCAGACGACCTGCCGTCTGAGCGTGCCGAAAGAAATTCCGGATCTGGCCGAAGAGCGGGCCGTTGCGATGTTCCGGATCGTCCAGGAGGCACTCACAAATGTCACGCGACATGCCGACGCACAACAGGTATTCATTACGCTAGAGCAAAAGGGGGACGAGTGTCTGCTGGAAGTGCGCGATGACGGTCGCGGATTTGATCCCGTGGTGATCCGAAAGAAGTCCTTTGGGTTAGCGGGCATGAAGGAACGTGTATTGATGCTGGGTGGCGAGCTTGACGTCACCAGCTCGCCTGGCAACGGCACCGTAATCAAGGTACACGTGCCCAGTCGATCAGAGATGCTAACCTTCCCTAATCCGCCTTAGGTCCGGGCCCTGGCCATGACAAACGTGACGTCAGGGTCGATGTTTTGCGGGATTTACTGGAGTCGTCGACATGAACAACGCCGCCAGTCGCACCGACTGGAAACCTGAGGTCCCGCTGAATGTGCTGCTGGCGAGAGCTGTGCAGGCTCATCCTGAGACACGGCTGCACTTTCACACCGAAGAAGGCGTCGCGAGCGTCACCACGCTGGAACTGTTGAGCACGGCGACGCGCCTCGCCAACGGGTTGCGCGCCCTCGGGTTGCGAGCCGGCGACGCTATCGCCATGCAACTGCCGACCCAGCGGGAAACCGCAGTGCTATACCTGGCCGCGCTTGAAGTCGGCGCGGTACTGGTGCCGATCGTACATATCTACGGGCCTGCCGAAGTCGGTTTCATCTTGCGGGATTCGCGGGCTCGATTTCTGTGCGTGCCCGAGCGCTGGCGCGGAATCGATTTCCTGGAACGCGTCGATGCACTTGGCAGCCTGCCCGATCTGGAACGCGTCATCGTCGTTGGCAATCGCACGCCACGCAACGGCATCACGCTCGCGGCCGTTGAAGCGCTTTCGCAAGCATCGGCGATCGACCTATATTCGCCGCTTCCACAGCCACAGGATGTCTGCTTGCTGCTCTATACGTCGGGCACCACGGCGGCGCCAAAGGGCGTGCAACACACGCACCAGACCGTCGGCGCCGAATGGTCCATCCCCTTCATCGACGGCCCCGGGCCCTATTTCACCCCCTTCCCTGCCGGTCACATCGCCGGTTTCAATTTTCTGCTGCGCCCCTTCGTGACCGCTACGGAGATGGTGTTCACGGACTGCTGGAATGCATCGCTCGCAGCCGAGCTGATCGAGCGCTACCGGGTTCGCCTCTCCGGTGGCACGCCCTTCCATCTGCAAGGTCTGCTGGAGGCGGCCCGGCTTGAAGGACGCGACCTCTCGTCTCTCGCGGCCTACGGTCTGGGAGGAACCGGCGTCACACCCGAACATATCGAACTGGCGGACCGCGCCGGCTTCGCGGGCACTCGCGCTTATGGGCTGACGGAACACTCGACGGTCAGCATCGGCTGGCGCGATAGCTCCTTCGAGGAGCGCGCCTGCACGGATGGGCGCGTTCAACCCGGCAGCCTGGTGCGCATCGTGGACGAGATGGATCGAGCGTTACCGCTCGGTAGTCAGGGGGAGATCCTGACTAGGGGTCCCGAGCTATTCGTCGGCTACACCGACCCGACGCTCAACGCAAATGCGTTAACCGCCGATGGCTGGTTTCGCACCGGCGATATTGGCAAGCTCGATTCGGCAAACTGCCTCACGATCACCGATCGCAAGAAAGACATTGTGATTCGCGGCGGCGAGAACATCTCATCGCAAGAGGTCGAGCGTGTACTTGCCACGCATCCGGCGATACGGGACGTGGCTGTCGTCGGCCAAAACGACTCACGGTATGGCGAAAAAGTGTGCGCTGTGGTCGTGCTTCAACATGACGCATTTCTTGACCTTGCCTCTGTACAGAAGCATTTCTCCGAGGCTGGCGTAGCACGTCAGAAGACTCCGGAAAGTCTTTATATCGTTGCAGAGTTACCGCGCACAGCCTCCGGAAAGGTTCGAAAGCCCGACCTGCGCAGGCAGGTCAACGGGAGTTGACCGATTCATTACAGCTGCATCAATTCATAAGCGCAAAGCGCCGCGATCTCCGTCACGCCGCCATCGACCGGAAGACACGCGCCGGTAATGAAGCGCGCTTCGTCGCTGGCCAGGAACAACGCGGCCGATGCGACGTCCCATGCGTCTCCCTCGATGCCGAGCGGTGCGATCTTCCGGCGCCGCTCCCTGGCCTCGTCGTCCAGCATGGATTCGACCATCGGCGTGAGGATATGACCCGGCGCAATCGCATTGGCGCGCATGCCGCCGCGTCCATACACGACCGCCAATTCTCGCGTCAAAGCAATCATGCCGGCCTTTGACGACCCATAGGCGGCCGACCCATGACTCCGGATCCCCGCGGTCGAACTGACATTGACCACCGAGCCGCCTCCATCCGCGATCAGTCGCGGCGCCGCGCAGCGGCTCATCAGAAACGCGCTCTTCAGATTCACGTCGATGATGCGATCCCACGAAGCTTCGTCGAGATTGTCGAAGCGGCCGCCCGCGCCTGCCACGCCGACGTTGTTCACCAGCACGTGGAGCGCGCCGTAACGTTCGACCGTGGCGGCCACGATACGCGCGCAGGCATCACTGTCGGTGACATCGGCAGCACAGACAAACGCATTGCCGCCCGCCTCTTGAATCATCGCAAGCGTCTCGGCGGCTCGCGCCTCGTGCTGGTCGACGAGGCACACCGACGCACCTTCACGCGCGAAAACGCAGGCAATCGCCTTGCCCGTGCCGACGCCTTGACCTTGCGAACCGGCACCCGTCACGATCGCGACCTTACCCGCAAGACGCTGATGGAATGTTTTGGGATAAGGCATCTCGTTACCCAATATGAAGTAAACCGATGAACAATTAATGAGGAGGACGCAAGACTGTTACGCGACCTTCATGAGACGCCAGAATAACCTCGTCACCGGGGTGAAAGCGCATGGGGATTTCATCGAGCGGCACCTTGCCGCCATCGAGACCGCGGCTATACGTACTTTCATCGAGCGTAAACGTTCCACTGCGGCCATCTTCGCCCTGCACTGCCACCTCGCGCTGCGTGATCGAGGTGATATTGCCGACGATCGGCGTGTTACCGGACGTCGCCATCACCCGGATGTCCATGGAGAGCCGGAAGCGATCCGAGTAATTCGCCACACCGGTATGCGGAGTGTTCAAATGCATGATGACCACATCACCCGGGCGATAAGTCGTGCGACGCCACGCGTTCGCGGGTACTGCGCCATCGGGAATCGGAAACAGCGGCGGCTGCGAGAGATCATGCAAATAGGGCCCTTTATGCAGCCCTTCGGCAAGTACCAGCCCACCGACATCCGCATCAATTTCCGCGAGCGGGATCCAGCAGATGAGGAACGGTATGCCCGCGTTGTAGAAGCCGTCCTGATGAACGTAATCGAAGCGGGGACGGGACCGATCCTGTGCTGGCGGCGTCGCGCGGTATTCCACAGTCGGAATCCAGAACGGCTCGTCGGCAAGCAGTCTGGTAAAGAAACGATGGATGGCCGGCTCGGCAACGAATGGCTTCCATATCTTGCGTGCCGCGAGCGGTTCCATACGGAACGGGAATTCGCTGAGACTCTTGCCGCTGTAGCGAGCGATCGGGTCGCCTGGGGCAATCACGCCGAGTTGCGCGATCTCGTCGAGAAACTTGCTACGCAAGCGCTCGACCGCTTCCGTATCCAGTACACCCCGGAAGAACCAGTAGCCATCACGTTCCCAGGCAGCCTCAAGTGCCACGCGGTTGTCGAGAATATCGTTCGATACGTGCAGTTCCTGCATGGCCGGCAGCACACCAGCTTCCAGTACTGGGGTCATTTCGTCTCCTTATTGTTCGTCGCGGCTCATTCGTGCGGTCGATATCCCACCCGTGACGCCCGGAATTCGAGTCTAGTCTTGAGCCCAATTTAATGCAACTATCAGTTGCATTATCAGTACGAGCAAATGCAGGACCTGGTTCGTGACGAAGGGTCTCATCAGATCTCCCAACCTCATCTCCTGCCGGGATGTTGCATCGTCGCGCGTGTTGTCGGCCGCTCACAACTTGGGGAAAACCACACGACAATATTCGTTGCACTTTCTGAATATCGTGCATATATTTGCATTCAATCGCGCAGGAGTACCCCATGGATCACGTCGAATCACCAACCCGCGAAACCGGGCCAGCGCCGCAATGTGGCGCCACCTCAACGCTGCCTGTGCCGCACGTCTATCGTGGGCGAACGGTGGTGGGTAATGCAGTCACGCACGTATCGCGCGATCTCGGCAAAGGATTCTGCACGCCAGCGATAGATCTCGACGATCTCGTCTGGCCCCGTGCGCAGGCGGGTCCGGCATTCGATCTGCCGATTGCACAAGTCATCGATTTCCTCGTCGAGCTCGGTCCGCGGCTGCATCTGGACGTGAACCAGCTGATGCAACAGGCACTCGAATCGATGATCGAAGTGAGCCCGCTCGGGCGTCGAATTCTGGAGAATTGCTACCGCGATATCCCGAACCTGTTTTCGCGCGGCGTGATCGAAGATGAATTGCGCCTCAGCCTCGGTGAGGCCGGCTTCATTGACGGCTGGATGCCGCGCACATTGCGTGGCCGCCCAAGCCGTCTGCGCGCATTTCCGCCCCGGCTCGTTCACATACTTGCGGGTAATTCGCCCATGGTGGCGGCGATGACGGTGATGCGCGCGGCGCTGACCAAGGGCGTGCATCTGCTGAAACTACCGTCCAACGATCTGTTCACCGCGACCGCCATTCTGCGTACGATGGCCGAGATCGACCCGGCACATCCGTTGACGCAATCGTTTTCGGCAGCTTACTGGCGCGGTGGCGACGAAAACGTCGAGTCGATCCTGTATCGCCCGCAGTACTTCGACAAGCTTGTCGTGTGGGGGGGCGAAAGCGCCGTGCGCCACGCGATGCGTTACGCGGGCCCCGGTCTCGAACTGGTCGCATTCGACCCCAAGGTATCGATCTCGCTGATCGGCCGGGAAGCGTTTGCCTCTGACGAATTGCTGAAGCAGGTGGCGCGTGCCGGCGCAGCCGACGTGCAATCGTTCAATCAGGATGCGTGCAACGCGAGCCGCTACCAGTTCATAGAAGGCAATGAGGAGGACGCCGACCGCTATTGCGAACATCTGGCAGCCGCGCTTGGCGAAGACTTTCGCTATGGCGACGGCCAGGGTCCTGTCGTACCGGCCGACATCCGCGAGGCAGTCGACGTATTGCGCGAAATGGAACCCCTTTATCGCGTATTCGGGGGATACGACGGCAAAGGCCTCGTCGTCAGGTCGGACGAGCGGGTGGACTTTCATCCCATCTGCAAAACCGTGAATGTCGTGCCGGTGCAAAGCCTGCGTGATGCCACCCGCTTTGCCACCGTGGCAACGCAGACAGTGGGCATTTATCCGCCGCATCGCGTCGTCGAAGTACGCGATGCGCTTGCATGTGCCGGCGTGCAGCGCATCGTGACGCTCGGCGAATCGATTTCGGACGGCGTCGGCGGCTATCCACATGACGGCATGTTTCCCATCCACCGTTTCATGAAGTGGATATCTGAAGAAGCGGGTGACGTAGCCGAAGCCGGCCGGCCCGTGTGAAATCCGCTTTGCTTTCATTCGGGAGAGATTTTTGATGACCGCTATACCGACACCCTCCGCTGTCTGGCTCATCACCGGTGTGTCGTCCGGCTTCGGCCGCGCCCTCGCCGAAGCCGTCCTGGCTCGTGGCGACCGGGTCGTCGGTACCGTACGCAACGCATCTCAGATCGCCGCCTTCGAACAGATGTCGTCTGCCGGATTCGCACATGGCGTCGTGCTCGACGTCACCGATTCAACTGCCGTGCCTCGCGCAATCGCAGAGGCGCTTGCTCACGCAGGCACCATCGACGTGCTCGTCAACAACGCCGGATACGGTCTGTTCGGCGCACTGGAAGAGGTCTCCGACGCCGAGGCGCGGCAGGTCTTCGAGGCGAATTTCTTCGGCACCGTGAACACCATCCGGGCTGTGCTGCCGCACTTCCGTCAGCGAGGCTCCGGACATATCGTCAACCTGTCGTCTGTCGCGGGGTTGATCGGCATCGCGGGATGCAGCTTCTATTGCGCTTCCAAGCATGCGGTCGAAGGCCTGTCGGAGTCGCTTGCGCGAGAACTCAAACCGTTCGGCGTGCACGTCACACTCGTCGAACCCGGCGGATTTCGCACCAATTTTGCGGGTGGCTCGCTGCGCTGGAGCCAAGCCGTCGAACCTGCGTACGCGGAATCCGTGGGCCGGATACGCGAACAGATGTCCCACTATCACGGTACGCAGTCCGGCGATCCGGCCAAGGCTGCGGCGGCGATTATTCAGGCGGTCCGCGCCGAACCGCCACCGTTGCGGTTGCCGCTCGGGCCCGATGCCGTGAGCGTGGTACGCGACAAACTTGCGTCCTTGCAGGACAACCTCGACGCGTGGCTCGAAGTCTCGAGCGCCACGGATTTCGATCAATAACGCACTGGCGCGTGGCGCAACGTTACGTCACGCCGGAGATACCATGTCGACGCTCAACCTCTTTTACGGCCTGCTTGAACAGGACGGGGACCCGTTTCGCGACCATCCCGACAATTTGCGCGCGCTTCAACTGACGGCAATGCAGGAGCGTTTCGCCCAGCGCCGTGAACAGATCAGACTGCTAGGCCGTCGCGCCGCTGACACGGGCGTCGATGAAATCCGCAGCGAAGCCGACATGGTGCCGCTGCTTTTCGCGCATCAGATTTACAAGAGCTATCCCGAACAGTTCGTGGAAAGCGGTCGCTGGAAGCATCTGAATACCTGGCTGCAAACGCTGACGAGCAGACCGGTGACTGACGTCAATGTCGACGGAGTCGACAATGTCGATGCATGGATGGATCGCCTGCATAACGCAGGACACCATGTGTTCAGTTCGAGCGGCACCTCCGGTAAATGCAGTTTCATCGATCAGACGCGCGCCGACCTGGACCACGTAACAGCCTCGTGCGTGAAACTCGGCGTGTATGGAAACAAGCTGATCGCGCGGGATTTCGGCAAACGTCCGGTGTTTCTGATGATGCCACCGAGCGGCGCGCATCGTCATATCGGGCCGGTCCTGAACGCCGCCACGCAGCTCGGCAGCAAAAACACGCTGATGTTCGACGAGCCGGCGCTCGCCTCCGCGACGATCGCGATGGGCCGCATGCGCCGCGCGCTCGCGGACGGCAGCGCAAAGCCGAGCGAGATAGCGGCTTTCCAGGAGCAGGCGGCCGCGCGTCAGCGACACACCGGCGCAATGATTGACCGTTTTCTCGACAAACTACTCGCTCGCCGCGATGGGCCTGTGCTCGTGCAAGGCAACTGGTCGCTGCACTGGACGCTGGTCGACTACGCGCGCCGGCGCGGCGTGGCGGATGGCATCTGTCATCCAGAAACGGTTATCACCACAGGCGGCGGCTTGAAGGGTACTCAGGCGCCGGCCGATTTCCGCAAGCAGATCATCGACTTCTATGGCATTCAACCGGAGAACGTCCAGAACAGCTACGGCATGTCCGAAATGATCGGCACCGGCCCATGGTCCGACGTGGCACAAGGCTATGCGATCTGTCCGTGGATCGTCCCGTTCGTGCTCGACAAGTCAGGCGAAAAACTGCTGAATCCCGCCGATGGCAACGGAGTGGTCGAAGGCCGTTTTGCGTTCTTCGATCTGCTTGCCGAAGGGTACTGGGGCGGATTCATCACTGGCGACAAGGTCACAATCGACTTCTCTCCCGAAGGCGCCACGGACGGTTTCAAGGGGCCGCTCGTCAGGCAGGTCGGCCGTTACGCGGATCTCGAGGAAGGAGAGGACAAGCTGTCCTGCGCGGGCACGATGGAATCTTATGTCCGCGGCATGATCGACGTGTGACGTAGCTGGCGCGCCGGCCTGCCCAAGGTCGGCCCCACTGGCGGACCGGCAGGGACGTGAGTACACTTTCTTCTTTTCCCTCGTGTCCCTCTGCCCATGGTCAAGCCCTCGGCACTTCGAGCTTCGCGCTCCGCTACCGTTGACGGCACTGCGACAGCCGCACCGCGCTCCGCGGGGCGCCCCACGCAGGACGCCGCCGCCGAATTGCGCGAAAGGCTCCTGACAGCAGCCACGCAGACTTTCCGGGCAGAAGGGTTCGGCGGGGCCAGAGTCGAAGAAATCGCCGAGCGTGCGGGAATCAGCAAGACTACCGTTTACCGGCAATACGGCACCAAGGAAGACCTGTTTCGCGCGGCTATCTGGCACGGCATGTCGGATCTGCGTGGCAGGATCGAACAACTGCTGAAGCCGCGCCGCGACTTCGCGAAGACATTGCTGGTCCTGGTGCGCACACTGACGGACCATATGGCGACCACGGACACGATCGAAATCACCCGCGTCAGTGTCGGGGAATCGCATCGCTTTCCGGATGTAGCGAAGGGATTCCTGCAATACGTGAATGCGATGCTGGAACCGGTAGCGGCCTTCATCGCCTCAGCCGCTCAAGGCGGGACGATAAACGTCTCCGACGCGCCACAGGCCGCCCGCGACCTGCTGACGCTCGTAGCCGGCAGCGTGGAAGTCCTGATGGGCATTCCAACCACGCCCGCGCAACGCGAGCAGCGTGCCGCACACATTCAGCAGTTGCTGCTCTCGGCGTGGCGGTATCAGTTGCCCGACCACCAGCACAAGTCGCGAACTTAGGTCCCGCCCTCTTCTATGCATCCATCTGGCCCACGACCTGAAACTGGGCCGGCATGCTTTTTTGCGGCAGGAATCTAGCGTATCATTATCCGTACGCAAGTCAACTATACGCACGGAGACAGGTATGATCACAGCGCCACTCTTTACGCCACTTTCGGTCCGCGGAGTTACGCTGGCAAACCGTATCGTCATGTCGCCGATGACGCGCGGCTTCTCTCCCGATGGCATGCCCGGGCCTGATGTCGCCTCGTATTATCAGCGGCGCGCCGAAGGCGAGACGGGGCTCATCATTACTGAAGGTGTCGGCATCGATCATCCATCGGCGCTCGGCGAAGCCGGTCTCGGAGAAAACTCAATCCCGACACTGGCCGGAGCGGAGTCCGTCGCGGCGTGGCGGTGTGTGACGGATGCGGTACACACGAGTGGCGGTGTGATTTTTCCGCAGTTGTGGCACATGGGCCCGATGAAGGAAGCCAATACCGGTCCCGTTCCTGCTGCAGCGCCGATGCGCCCTTCCGGACTGTGGGGTCCGGCCGGTCGCCTGACCTCGCTCGATGCCGGCTATCTGGCGCGCGTGAGTGCCCCTACCCGCGCGATGAGCGATGAAGAAATCGCAGATGTCATCGCTGCCTATCGGCGCAGCGCGTCATACGCGAAGGCCGCGGGGTTCGACGGAATTGCCATTCACGGCGGCCACGGCTACCTGATCGATTCCTTTCTTTGGAGTGAGACCAATCAACGCGCCGACGTCTGGGGCAAAGATCGGACTGCCAGGAGCCGTTTTGCCGTGGAAGTGGTCCGCGAATTACGCGCGGAGATCGGCGAAGCCATGCCCATCAGTTTCCGCTTTTCGCAGTGGAAACAGCAGGATTTCAAGGCACGTCTTGCGACCACGCCTGCTGAACTCGAACAGACGCTCGGGCCGCTCGCTGAGGCGGGCGTCGATATTTTCGAGGCGAGCACACGGTATTTCAATCGTGCGGAGTTCGACGGCTCGGAGATGAATCTCGCCGGCTGGGTAAAAAAGGTGACGGGCAAGCTGTCGATGACCGTAGGCGGCATCGGGATCAACAAAGGTTTCTATGACTCGATGGCCGGGACGGAAACCGTTGCCCAGCCCGACCTCACGCCGTTGCTCGAACGGTTCCTGCGCAACGAGTTCGATCTGATCGGGGTGGGACGCTCGCTGCTGCATGACGCGCACTGGGCTCGACGCGCCCGCCTGGGTGAACCGTTCCTCGGATTCAGCACGGATTCCCTGACGCGTTTGACCTGAGTGGCGAGGCCCTCGTGAGATCCTGGACGTCAAGGGGATCGCGAGGGCCCGCCGACCGCGTCAGGCCCTCGCCTCGTAAAGCAGCGTCCACCAGCACGCCACCCTACGGAAGACGGCGGCGCACCGTGCGCGGATCTATGAACGGCCAGTGACCGGAATGGCCGCACCGGTCACGGCCGAGGCAGCCTGGGACGCGAGGAAGAGAATAACCGCCGCGATATCAGCAGGCTGCACCCAGCGCGAAAAATCCGCATCAGGCATGTCCTTGCGATTCTGCGGCGTATCGATGGTGCCTGGCAAAATCGCGTTCACCGTAATGCTGCGATCCTTCAGTTCGTCGGCGAGCGCTTCGGTAAGACGCAGCACGCCCGCTTTCGACGCCGCATAGGCACCCATCCCCGTGCCCGCGCGCAGCGCCGCCCCTGCACTGATATTGACGATGCGGCCGCCCTGCGGTTCGCCGCTAATCAGATCAAGCGCCGCCCTTGATGCCGTCGCCGCCGTGCGAACGTTCATCTGGTACATCAGATCCCAGGCATCCAGATCACTATCGGCCAGCGTTTCCCAGCGAAAGCCGCCGGCCACGTTGATCAATGCATTCAGCGATCCAAACCGCTCGACGACCGACGACATCGCGGTCCGTGCGCGGCCGAGATCGGTCAGATCGACGCCACCCAGCCGCCATTGCCTGTCCTGCCCTTCCTGCCCCTCCTGGGTCGACGCGTCAGGCGCCGATGCCCGATCCAGCAACGCGACCTTCCACCCGTCGGCGGCAAACGCGTCGCCAACCGCCCGTCCGAGTGTGCCGAATCCACCTGTAATCGCGACGACTCGTTGCATGTAAAACACCTCTGTTTCGTAACGGAATGGCCCCGGCCCAACCAGGCGCAGGCTGCTTAGCGGCCCTTGAAGACCGGATCACGCTTCTCGCGAAACGCATTCACCGCTTCCTGATGATCCTCGGTCTGATTGGACAGTGCTTCATAGGCGATAGACGCATCGAGTATCGAATGCGCCAGCTGCTTCAAACCGATGTTGATCGAGGTCTTGGTCCACTGAATGGCCAGCGAAGCACCCGCTGCCAGACGCTTCGCCATCGTGGCTACGACCGCATCGAGTTCGTCGGCTGGAACGGCGTAGTTGATCAGGCCGAGACGGGCCGCCTCTTCTGCACCCAGCAGATCGCCGGTCAGCAGATATTCCTTGGCCTTCGCATAGCCGATGAGTTGCGGCCAGATCACCGCCCCGCCGTCACCCGCGACGAAACCCACCTTCACATGCGGATCGCCGATCTTCGCATGGTTTGCCGCGTAACTCAGATCGCAAAAAAGCGCGATGGTCGCCCCGAGTCCCACCGCGTGACCGTTGATCTTGGCAATGACGGGTTTCGGACAATCGAGCATCGAAAAGATGATTTTCTTTGCGCGCTGCATACCGGCAAGAAACTGCGACGGATCGTCGATCACCTGTTGCATATGCTCGATATCGCCGCCGGCGCTAAATGCCCGGCCGGCCCCCGTAAGCACGACAACCCGGGTTTCGGGATCTTCCGTAACGTCGACGAAGAGCCGCGAAAACTCGACGTCCATCTGTTCGTCGAACGCGTTCAAGGTATCGGGCCGGTTGAGGGTAACGGTGAGGATGCCGCCGTCACGCTCCAGCAACAACGCCTGATAGTCCAGTAAATTCATGGCTAGCCTGTCCACAGTGACGCAAATGTGCGGAGCCGTTGCAGTTCCTCACTCACGCTTGCGTAGTCATTCGATCAGTCAAAAAAGCTCGTAAGGCTTGCAGCCCGATGTCTCCCGTGTGGCGACACGATATCGAGCGGCTAGGCCCGGGCGGGCAGGAAGCGGCGCCCGTTGTCGTACATGATTTTCCGGGTGTCCTCCTCGGACAACGGCCCGCACGCTTCGCTTGCGAAATCGATGGGTTCAGGAACGCCTTCTGCGTGCGGATAGTCGGAGCCCATCAACAGGAAGTCCGCCGAACCGGTCTGCTCGACGATCTGCGCGAGGTCGTCTTCCGGATACGCTACCACGAAGACATTTTCCTTGAAAATCTGGCTCGGCCGGCTTTTCAACTGACCACAGGGCCAGTAGCCATTCTTCGACATACCCCGACACTTGTCCATCTTGACCAGCATGGACGGTACCCACTCCGCGCCGTTTTCCGCGCTGCACAGTTTGACGTTCGGAAAACGCTCGAAGAAATTGTAGAAGATGAAGGACGACAGCGTTTCGATCACGGGACGCTCGCCGTAACCATGCATCCACACAAAGGCGGTCTGGCGCTGGCGCGACTGCTGTACCGGTTCGCCCCATACGGCCATGTGGTCCTTCATGTAGATGGCTTCTGAAACGTGGAAAGTCACGCACACACCCGCCTCGTTCAGAATCGACCAGTACGGATCGAAATACGGATCGCCAGGCGCGCGTCCATTGAATGGACCCATCGGCATCAGAATCACACGCACGCCATTCGCCACCAGCCATTTTGCTTCGGCGACGGCAGAGTCGAGATCGTCGAGTGTCACGATCGGCGTGCTGTAAATACGGTCCTTGTAGTTGAAGGTCCAGTCGTCGAGCATCCAGCGGTTGTACGCGTGCAGTACAGCGTTTGCCGCAACGGGTTCGTTCAGATAGGAAATGCACGCCACCATTTCGCCGACATACATCGTGCACGCCTCGACGCCGAACTCATCCATTTTCTTCAGACGCGCGTCACGGTTGAACATGTCCGGAGTCGGAGGCACCCGCATTTCGACGTTGCTCTGGCCGTCCTTCATGGCTCGCAGCCATTCGTGCAGTTTCCCCGGCGGCGGCACGAGCCCTTCTGCCGACGTGTAGCCTTCGCTGATCTCCACCTTGCGATCGCCGACGTACATGCAGCGGTTTCCTTCTGCGGTAACCCGGCTGGTAAAGCCCCATTCTTTCTTGAACTTCTCGGGCAGGTAACGGCTGAACGCATCATCCACTTCGTAGAAATGCGTGTCGGCGTCGTAGATCTTTCCTTGGTAGGTCTGCATGAAAAAGTCTCCTGTCGATATGAAGCGAGCAATCAATGCCGCGCCTGTTGGCCTGCTGATACCGGAGTATCGGCACACGCAGTCGACGTTCAAACCCCCATATCGAAACCAGAAAGACCGATACCGGATTGATATCGGCGAAAGCGACCATCACAACGCGTAGGACATACGCGAAATATTTTATGTAACTATGCGCACGGCGTTCAACTATGAGAAAATGAACAAAAGCCGACCTAAAAAGGAGACATCCAATGCACGCTGATGCACTGCCGCAATCGTCTTCGCGTCAACCGCTCGTCGAGGGTCCTCGACGCTGGTTCCTGCTTGCGCTACTGATATCGGCGGTCTCGGCGTCAGCCGGCATCACCGTGATTTACACGATGCTCGTGACGCTCTACAGGGTTTTCCCCGGATCAGCCTCGGTTGGCTGGACGGTGACCGCGTACTGGCTCGGCGCGGCGGTCTTCGCGGCAATCTGTGGACGCCTGGGGGATCTGCTCGGCTACCGGCGTGTCCTGCTCGTGTTACTCGCGATCGCTACCGTTGGAGGCATCGTGTCGGCGTGCGCGCCCAACCTCGCCGTGCTGATCGTCGGCTGCGTGATGCAGTCGATCGCGTCGGGCATCACACCGCTTTCCATGGGGCTCGTCCGCGAAAATCTGCCGCCCCGCGATATACCTTCGGCAGTCGGACTTGTCACCGCGGCCGGCATGGTCTCGGCCGGATTGATCTACATTTGCGCCGGTATCGTGATAGATCGCTACTCATGGCAAGGCGGGTTCTGGCTGAAAGTCGTGCTGTGCGTGATGACAATCGCGGCGGTACGTTTGTGCGTGCCGAAATCGAGCCCGAGGCCCGGCACTCAAATCGATTTCGTGCGCGGCCTCGCCTTCGCGCCGGCGTTGTGTGCGATTCTCTTTGCGGTGCAGCAAATCCACACATGGGGACTGCGGGATCCGCGAACCGCCGGCTTGCTGATCGGCGGCGCGGTGATACTGTGGTTCTGGGCGCAGCATCAGCGCAGCGTAGTGGATCCGCTTATCAACATCCGCTTACTGGCCAAACGCCAGGTGATCCTCGCAAACGCCTGCATGATGTGCATCGCGGTCGGCGCCATGCAACTCGGACAGGTGTTCTCGCTCTTTTTGCAGCAGCCGGCGTGGACACGGGCCGGGTTCGGACTGACAGCGACCGGCGCGGGCCTCCTCATGTTCACCTTTAACGTCACCGCGATGCTCGCCAGTCCGTGGAGCGGTCGCGTTGCCGCACGCCATACCGCGCGGCCGGCGGCGCTGATCGGCATGAGCATGCTGGTGGTTGCCTGGGCGTGTCTGATCCCGCTTCATCGCAGTGTGGTGCTGTTCGTTCCAGGCGCGATGCTCTGTTCGTTCGGGCTCGCCTTTGCGCAGACCGCTGTCTACAACCTGATTATCGAAGCAACACCCGCGCAACAGACAGGCGAAGCGACCGGCCTGCTCTACGTGTTTTTCTCGTGCTTCTTCGCGGTTGGCGCGCAAGCGGTTTTCACGCTGCTGCAGGGCGCCTCCGTGAGCAACGGCGGCGCCTCGTTTCCGGCGGCGCAAAGCTATGTGGTGGTGTTTGGATATGTTGCCGGCAGTGCGCTGCTAGGGCTCGTTATCGCATACGCGTTACCGAAGCGTCGCGACCCGGAACACCGCCCCAGTGTTATCGAAGGCGCCGGCCTGAGCGGCCCTGCACGCATGCAATGACTTAGAGCGGCACCCTCTCACGGGCGCCGCTGTTTGAGGCCCGTGAGAGCGCCGTGAAGAACCGTGACGCGCCTCGCCGGGCCTTACTCTTCCTCGCTCGCTTTACCCAAGGCCGAGGCCCGCTGCGCGACCGCAAGCATCTGTTCCTCAAGATGCTTGCGTTGGCGATCGAACCGCTCCAGCGGCGCACCGACTGCCATCGCCGCGATCACCTCACCGTTCGGCCCGAAAATCGGCGATGACAGACCCGCCGAGTCGGGCAGCAGTTCGCCGCGGCTGACCGACAAACCCGTCTCCACAATATGCTGCAGTTCCTCGCGCAGGACTTTCTTGTTGACTGTGGTTTGCTCCGTATGACGCTCGAGTTTGACGGTGCGCAGGTACTCGGTCACAAATTCGTCCGGCGCATAAGCCAGCAGAACGCGTCCGGCAGCAGTGCAATACAGCGGCCGGCGCATGCCGACAATCATCGAGTATCGAATGGACTGTGCGCTTTCGATGACGTCGACGTACGTAATGACCTTATGCTCCGGATCGAGCACACCGATATAGACCGTCTCGTGAGTCCGCTCCGACAGTTCGACCAGATACGGACGCAGCATCTTCGAGAAATTCCATACGGCCATCACATTCGCGGACAGTCGGAAAATAGACGGCCCCAGCCGGTAACGGCCACCGTCGTGCATCAGAAACCCTTCTGCCACAAGCGGCCGCAACAGATTTAACAAGCTACTCTTGGGCGACTCCAGTGCGACGTTCAGTTCTGCCAGCGACATCCCGTCCGACGCTTTAGCCAACACATCGAACAACCCGAGCAGACGAGTCAGCGAACGCGGTCCGGTTACATCCTTGTCAGCCGAAGCCAGGATTTCTTTCGACATATCACTCCCCTTCCATTTGATCGCACCCATTATAAATGAACCATTCACATAGTCTCACGTCGGTCGCCGGTTTAGCATACATATTCCTGGAGGATTCGGGATTACGCCAAGACCATAAAAAGGCATGCTTGCATTATAATTGAACGACGTTCACAAATGTGTTCGACACGATGCTGTCCTGCATCATGAGCCGGTTTGATCCGCATCGTGCGAGCGTTCAATAGTCGTATCGCGAAGGAGTTGATTCATGAGTGCACTCAAGGACCGGGTTGCCATCATCACTGGCGGCGGGCAAGGATTAGGACTGGGGATTGCAATTGCGCTGGCCAGCGAGGGTGCAAACCTCGTTCTGACGGGACGCACCGAAACGAAGCTGCGAAAGGCCGAAACTATGCTGAAGGAACACGGCGTTCAGGTACTCGTGGTGCCTGGCGACACGCGCAAGCGTGCCGATGCAGATAAAACGGTGGCTCTCGCCATCGAGCATTTCGGGCGTATCGATGTTCTTGTGAACAACGCACAAAGCAGCACGCCGGGCGTGCCGCTGGAAGCGGTAACCGATGAAAACTGGTGCGAAACGCTCGAGTCCGGTCTCTACGGCACGTTGTATTTCATGCAGGCCGTCCTGCCTCACATGAAGCAGCAAGGTTCCGGCCGGATCGTCAATTTCGCCTCGCGCACCGGCATTGAAGGTACGCAGGGATTCGCGCCGTACGCCGCCGCCAAGGAAGGTATCCGGGCCTTGTCGCGAGTCGCCGCGCGCGAATGGGGGCCCTTCGGCATCACGGTCAACGTGGTGTGTCCCGCGGCGCTCACGCCTGCCGCCGATGCCTACCTGGAAGCGAATCCGGTAGAGCGCGCGCGTTACCTGGCCGAAATCTCGCTGGGCCGTTTCGGCGATCCGGAGAAGGATATTGGACGAGTCGTTGCATTCCTTTGCAGCGAAAGCGCGGGTTACGTGACAGGACAGACCCTCAATGTCGATGGTGGACAGACGATGCTTTAGTTACGCCGCGGGATCAAATGACCTTGCGTGCACGCAGTGCATCGATCTCCGCACTCGACATGTCCAGCAGATCGCGCAGCACGACTTCGGTATGCTGGCCGAGCGTCGGCGGCGGCATGTACGCATCGATCGGTGTGCCGGACATCTTCACCGGGTTGGCGACCATGCGTACTGCATCGTTTGACAACGGATGCGCGACCTCCACGCACATCTGCCGTGCCTGGACATGCGGGTCTGCGAACACCTGCTCCAGATTGTTGATCGGACCCGCCGGCACACCTGCGGCATCTAGTGCAACCAGCAATTCGTCACTCCGCCACTGCGCGATCAGCGGCTCGAACGCATCACCGAGCGCCCGGCGGTTCCTGACCCGCAGCGCGATCTCGCTAAAGCGCGGGTCCGTGGCGAGTTCCGGGTGATCGAGTACCTTGCATAGCCGCGCGTACTGCTCGTTGTTCCCTGCCACGATCATGATGTCGCGATCCGCGCAGCGAAACATCCGGGACGGCATGCCGCCGTTACCCTCGGTGCCGCGCCGCACCGGCACCTCGCCGGACACCAGGTACTGGCTCGCATAGTGCGAGGTGGCAGCGATCATCGAATCCAGCAGCGAGAGGTCGATGTACTGCCCTTCGCCGCTTGGCTCGCCGCCTGCATCACGATGATAGAGGGCCGCCACGATCGCGGACGCCGCGTACTGGCCGCACAGAATATCCGCGAGGCTCGGACCGGTTTTCATGGGACCACCGCCGGGCATGTCGTCGCCGTTGCCCGTGATGCTCATCAGGCCACCCATTGCCTGGAAGATCGAATCGTAGCCCGGCCGCGGACTGTACGGCCCCGTCTGCCCGAAACCTGTGATCGAGCAGTAAACGAGGCGCGGATTGACGAGCTTGAGACTTGCATAATCGAGCCCGTAGCGCTTCAGGTCCCCCACCTTGTAGTTTTCCAGCAGTACGTCGCATTTCGCCGCGAGCGACCGGATCAACGCCTGCCCGTCCGGGGTGGCGATGTCGCAGGTAATCGATTTCTTGCCCCGGTTCGCGCTGATGAAAAAGGTCGATTCACGCGTGTCGTTGCCATCGCGATCTTTCAGGAACGGTGGGCCAAACTGGCGCGAATCGTCACCCTTGCCCGGGCGTTCCACCTTGATCACTTCCGCCCCCAGATCCGCCAGCATCTGCGCGCCCCATGGGCCTGCGAGAATGCGGCTCAGATCGAGCACGCGAATCCCGGACAACGCACCTTTCGTCATATCGAATCGTTTCCGTTGAATTCGTACCGGACGCTGCGTCCGGACCTGTCGTCTTCCAGCGTCGGGGGCGCTCGCCTGCGCCCCGCCTTTTTTCGTGGCCGTTTGCCTTGCTTGCCGCCAGACTAGCGCCCAATGAATCTCGCGGCACGCCTTTCGACAAACGACTGCACGCCTTCCCTCGCGTCTTCCGTGTTGTAAAGAATCTGTTGGGTCGACTGGATCTTCGAATACGCGTCCAGCCATCCCGACCCTAGCGACACGCGCGCATTGGCCATGGTAGCCTGCACGGCCAGCGGAGCCTGCGCGGCAATACGCTCCGCGATTTCCAGCGCCCGCCCGAACTCCTCACCCGCCGGCACCACTTCCTGCACGAAATTCATGCGATACGCGTCCTGTGCCGTGAATTCGTCGCCAGTGAGCAGGATCTTCATTGCGTTACCCCACCCTGCGCGATCCACCATCCGGATCGTCGCACCACAGCCTGCCATGATGCCGCGCTTGACCTCCATCTGCGAAAAGCGGCAATTGTCGGCGGCCACCGCCACCTCGGACGCCAGCATCAGCTCGACAGCCACCGTAAAACTGATTCCCTTCAGCGCGATCACCACCGGCTTCTTGCGTAACGGTTCGCGCAGATTGAACGGGTCGACTTCGCCAACCGGAAGCAATGGCTTGCCTTCGCGGCGCAACGGCACGATCTTCGGCATGTCGAGGCCGGCGGTGAAGTGATCGCCCTCGGCGTAAAGCAGCCCGCAGAAAAGATCGGGACTCGCTTCGAGAAGCGTGTACGCCTTGGCCAGTTCCTCGAACATTTTGGGGGTGAAGCCGTTGCGCTTTTCCGGACGGTCGATGCCGATCAACAGAATGTGACCGCGCTGCTCCGTGCGTATCTGTCCGTCCTCATGGCGTGTCGTCATGCCGTGCCTCCTTGCGTCATTGTGATGGAGCGCCAGCTCGAAGCTCGATTGACAAAGCCTCATCGCGCATTCACAATTATAAACACCGTTCAAATAACGAGCAAGCCCGCACACCGCCGATCCGTCCAGATTCGTGCTGCGATGCAGCGCGCCGGAACTCGCTGCGGGTACCGATGCATGCCTCGTCGCCGGGACGGCATGCTGGCATACGTGTTCATCCGGATTCATGCGAGGAAAACTCATGGCCTATGAAACGCTCATCGTCGAAACACGCGGCAAGACCGGACTCATCAAGCTCAATCGACCGCACGCGTACAACGCGCTAAACAACCAGTTGACCGATGAATTGACCGCTGCGCTCGATGCTTTCGAAGCGGACCAGGCGATTGGCGCGATCGTACTGACCGGGAATGAAAAAGCCTTTGCCGCCGGCGCCGACATCAAGATGATGGGCGAGTGGACCTACATGGACGTGTTCAAGAACCAGTTCATCACGTCTAACTGGGAACGCACGGCACGTTGCCGGAAACCCGTGATCGCCGCTGTGGCCGGCCTCGCGCTGGGAGGCGGTTGCGAACTGGCGATGATGTGCGACTTCATTCTCGCCGCCGACAACGCCCGCTTCGCGCTGCCTGAAATCACGCTGGCCACCATTCCCGGCGCTGGCGGCACGCAACGTCTCACACGCGTGCTCGGCAAATCGAAGGCGATGGAGATGATCCTCACCGGACGCAAGATGGATGCCGTCGAAGCCGAACGCTGCGGGCTGGTCAGCCGCGTCGTGCCCCTCGATGAGTTGCTGGAAGAAGCATTGAAGACAGCGGACGTCATCGCCGGATTCTCGCAACCTGTCGTTGCGATTGCGAAGGAATGTGTCAATCGCGCCTACGAGTCGAGTCTTGCCGAAGGAATTCTGTTCGAGAGGCGAATGGCCTATTCAACCTTCGCCACTGAAGACCGCAAGGAAGGCATGACCGCGTTCGCCGAAAAGCGCAAACCCGTGTTTCGCCATTGCTGAGCACCATGCGCACGCATGAACTTGCAGTCGCCTGAATCAGTTGAACGACACTCGCTCGACTGATCCTTTTCAACCTGTCATTCGCTATCCTGGCTTCACGACCGACCATGAGCTCTCAAAAGAATCGCATCACCGAACTGCTCGGCATCGACTACCCGATCATCCAGGGCGGCATGCGCTGGGTGGCTCGCGCTGAACTCGCGGCGGCGGTCGGTAATGCCGGCGGACTCGGCTTCATTTCCGCGCACACCCATGCGAGCGCCGACGCACTGGCACGGGAGATCGACCAGGTTCGCGCGCTCAGCGACAAACCGTTTGGTGTGAATCTGACGCTTCTCGGCAGTAACGCCGGGCTCGACTATGACGGCTACGTGCGCACCATCATCGACCGAGGGGTACCGGTTGTCGAAACCGCCGGCAGCAATCCCGCAAAGTACATCGAAACGTTCAAGGCAAACGGCGTCAAAGTGATCCATAAATGCGTCGCCGTACGGCACGCGTTGAAGGCTGAAGTGCTCGGCGCTGACGCGGTGAGCATCGACGGATTCGAATGCGCGGGGCATCCAGGCGAAGACGATATTCCGGGGCTGATCCTGATCCCCGCCGCCGCGGACAAGCTGAAGATTCCGCTGCTCGCCTCAGGCGGCTTCGCCGATGGCCGGGGCCTGATGGCCGCGCTCGCGCTCGGTGCGGACGGTATCAATATGGGCACACGCTTCATGCTCACGCAGGAATCGCGCGTGCATCCCGCCATCAAGCAACGCCTGCTGGAAGCCACCGAACGCGACACCTTGCTGGTTGGACGCACGCTCCGCGATTCGAGCCGCGTGATTAAGAACACCGTCAGCCTCGCGGCAATCGAACTGGAAAACGCGGGCGGCGCCACCGTCGCCGACCTGTATGCGCTGACCGGTGCGAGCCGCTGGATGGACGCATTCGCGAGTGGCGACGTTGAAGGCGGAGCCTTTCCGGCCGGCATGGTGACAGGCCTGATTCACGATCTGCCCACCTGCGCCGAGTTGATCGCGCGAATCATGCAGCAGGCCGCCGCAATCGCGCAACGGCCCTTCGCATTCAAGGTGTCCGCCGCATGAAGCTTGCGGGCATTCGCGTCGTCGATCTGTCGCAGTTCATGCCTGGGCCGATGCTCGCATCGAATCTTGCCGACCATGGCGCCGACGTCATCAAACTGGAGCCGCTGTCGGGCGAGGCGGCACGCGGATCGCTCGAGTCGGACAGCGAGTTCTTTGTGGCGCTCAATCGCGGCAAGCGCAGCATCGCTTTGGACCTGAAACACCCCGACGGCCTCGCCATCGCGCGTAAGCTGATCGATGCGGCCGACGTCGTCATCGAGTCGTCGCGGCCGGGCGTGGCGGCGCGCCTGGGCATCGATTACGACACGGTGAGCCGCACCAATGCGCGCCTCGTCTACTGTTCGCTGACCGCGTTCGGCCAGACCGGCCCGCTTGCGCAAGTGCCCGCGCACGACCCGGTCATCCAGGCCATGGCCGGCACATTGCCGCGCGATGAGCGCGGCGCGCCCGTGACCTCAGGCGCCTCGCTTGCCGCGCTGGCCGGTTCGTTGACGGCGTTATCCGCCGTGTTGATGGCCTTGTTGCATGCGCGTGAAACGGGTGAGGGAGACTTCGTCGATATTTCGCTGTACGACGCAGCGCTGTGCGCACAGCCGCATTTGACCGCGCGTGCGCTCAACCCTGCAGCGAGCGGTCCGGTCGATAGCGCATACGGCAGCAACGCGATTGCCCTACTCGCCGCATATCAGACGCGCGATGCGCAGTGGCTTTGCCTGGGTGGACGCGAACTCGACTTCGCGACCAATCTGCTGACGCCGCTAGGCCGCCCGGATCTGATTAGCGTCGCGGTCGGACCGGCCGGCGCAGCACAAGCGGGGCTAAGCGCCTTCCTGACGAGGAGGTTCCTGACACGAACACTGAGCGAATGGCTTGCGTGGTTCGAAGGCCGTCGCATCAGTGTCGCGCCTGTCATGACGCTGACCGATGCGCTAGCGCAGCCACACACGCAGGCCCGTCAGATGGTGAACGTCGATGCGAACGGCCGCCGGCATCTCGGCAGCGCGATCCGGTTCCAGCGCGATCCGGCACAACCATCACTGTCGATTCCGGCCATCGGCGAGCACACAGCGGAGATTCTCGATACGCTCGGCTACGCCGCCGAACACGTCGCCGCGCTTGGTGCTGCCGGTGTCATTCGCACACAGAATGCCGTCGCGAAGACATAGCGCCGAGCCATTCCGTCCGCCCTCCGTCAGCCTCATGCCCATACTCCTGCAAGCCGGCTCCATCGACTTTAGCTCCATCGTCCGCCCTGGCGACAACGTCATGTGGGGTCAGGCGAACGCGGAACCGGTGCCGCTGACTCAGGCACTCATTGCGCAGCGACGGCAGATCGGCCGGTTCCGCGTGTTTCTGGGCGCGAGCACCACCGATACATGCCGGCCTGAACACGCCGACTGCATCGACTTCGTTTCCTACTGCGGCTCAGGCGCCAATCGCGCTTTGGCGCGGGCCGGCGCACTCGATGTGTTGCCCTGCCACTACTCGCAATTCCCGCAGATGATGCGCTCCGGCCCACTCAAAATCGACGTGCTGCTGCTGCAACTGGCACCTCCGGATCATGAAGGCCGCTACAGCCTGTCGATCGCGCACGAGTATCTGGTTCCGGCGCTGGACACCGCCCGCGTCATCGTTGCGGAAATCAACGAGCAGGCGCCGTGGACGTATGGCGAGCGCTATCTGCGACACGCCGACCTCGACTTCATTCTGCCGACATCGCGTGCGCCGCTCGAAAATCCCCCCGGCAGAATCGGCGAAGTCGAACTGGCGATCGCGACCCATGTTGCCGGTTTGATCGAGGACGGCTCGACGCTTCAATTCGGGCTCGGTGCGATTCCCGAAGCCGTGCTTGCACGTCTGTCCGACCGGCGCAACCTGGGGGTTCACTCGGGTGCGATCGGAGACAAGGTCGCCGATCTGATGGACGCCGGGGTGATCAACAACACGTGCAAGAATGTCGACAGGGGTTTGACAATTGCCGGCGTGATGATGGGCGGTCGCCGCATTCATGGGTTCGCACATCGCAACCCGGCCGTACAGTTTCGCTCAACGAACTACACGCACAATCCTGACGTACTGGCCCGCATCGACCGTTTTGTCGCTCTGAATTCGGCGCTCGAAGTCGACCTCAGCGGGCAGATCAACGCAGAAGTGGCCAACGGCAGCTACGTCGGCGCCGTAGGCGGCGCACTCGATTTCCTGCGCGGCGCGCGTCATGCCAGAGGCGGTCTGCCCGTAGTCGCGATGCCGTCGACAGCGGCCAAGGCCGCAAGCCGCATTGTCGCGACGCTCAGCGGCCCCGTCAGCACGCCGCGCAGCGATGCCGGCATCATCGTCACCGAATACGGCGTCGCGGACCTGCGCGGACTCACCTTGAAACAGCGACGCGAGCGCCTGCTGGCGATCGCCCACCCCGACTACCGGGCCGCGCTCGAATGCTCAAACGCCGGAGCCCTCTGACGCAATCCGGTCTCCACGCAGCCGACGACAAGATCCACACCCATTGAAGGAACGCATATGAAACGCGCAGCGATCGTCTCCCCCGTACGCACGCCGGTCGGCACCTTTGGCGGCAGCTTGCGCAGCGTGCCGGTCGAGGAATTGGGCGCACTGGTGACCAAAGAAGTTCTCAAGCGCACCGGGTTCGATCCCATGCGGATCGACGACGTGGTGTTCGCGCAGTCGTACGCGAACAGCGAAACGCCTTGCGTGGGACGCTGGATCGCCTTGCAAGCCGGACTGCCGGTCGAAGTACCCGGCATGCAGCTTGACCGGCGTTGCGGCGGCGGACTCCAGGCGCTCGCGACGGCCGCCATGATGGTCCAGACCGGCGCGGCCGATGTCGTGCTGGCGGGTGGTGTCGAGAGCATGAGCAACATCGAGTACTACAGCACCGACATGCGATGGGGAGCCCGCGCGGGTTCGGTACAGTTCCACGACCGGCTCGCGCGTGGCCGCGAACGCTCGCAACCGGAGGCGCGCTTCGGACACATTTCGGGAATGATAGAAACGGCTGAAAACCTCGCCAACGACTTTCACATCAGCCGTGAAGAAGCCGACGAATATGCGGTGCGCAGCCACCGTCGCGCGGCTCAAGCCTGGGCGTCAGGCCGCATGGCAGCCGAAACCGTGGCGGTCACCGTCCCGCAGAAAAAAGGCGCCCCGCTCGTCTTTGCGCAGGACGAAGGCTTTCGCGAGGATGCCAGCATGGAGAGCCTCGGCAAGCTGCGCGCACTGATCCCGGGTGGCACCGTCACCGCAGGCAATTCCAGCCAGCAAAACGATGCGTCAGCCGCGTGTCTCGTCGTCGCGGAGGACAAACTCGAAGCACTCGGTCTGGAGCCGATGGCCTATCTGAATGGCTGGGCCGCGGCAGGTTGCGAGCCGTCGCGCATGGGAATCGGCCCCGTGCCCGCCGTCCAGAAACTGATGGCACGCACCGGCTTGTCGATCGATCAGATGGATCTTGTCGAACTGAACGAAGCATTCGCCTGCCAGGTGCTGGCGGTACTCAAGGGATGGGGATGGAACGACCCGGAGCGGCTCAACGTCAACGGCTCCGGCATCTCGCTGGGTCATCCGATCGGCGCCACGGGCGTACGCATGATGACCACACTGCTCTTCGAGCTGCAACGGCGCAAGGGGCGCTACGGTCTCGAGGCAATGTGCATCGGCGGTGGTCAGGGGCTGGCCGCAATATTCGAGCGGGCCTGAAGGCGCGCAACAAACCGCATCGCGCGGCAACGCTCAATGCGTTGACCGGCGGGTAATCGATCGTGATCGTGGCGACGTTATCCGCGCAACCGTACTGCACGGCGGCAGACATCACACTTCAATCATCACGAAGTCCGCCTTCGCCGCCCCGCATTCCGGGCAAACCCAGTCTTCGGAAATGTCTGCCCAGCGGGTGCCCGGCGGAAAGCCTTCGGCGGGAAGGCCGACGGATTCGTCGTAGAAAAATCCACAAAAGATGCATTGCCACTGTTTCATCGATGTCGTCCTGCGGGGTTTGAGTGAAGAGTCGATGCACCGCCCTTCCGTTCACAATATGCAACGATGTTCAGTTTTGTTATTATAGGCTGACGGATTTTCTACATCAACGCCTGAAACGAATGGAGACGACAGTGAGCGATATCGTGAAAGACAAGGTGGTGGTCGTAACCGGAGCGGGAGCGGGCATCGGCCGCGATTTCGCGCTGCAGTTCGCGGCGGCCGGCGCGAAGGTGGTGGTCAACGATCTGGGGCGTCATGCGGAAAGTGGCGAGTTCGCGGCACAGCGCGTCGTCGCGGAAATCCGGGAAGCAGGCGGCGAAGCCGTGGCGAGTACGGATAGCGTGGCCGAATGGGATTCGGCGCAAAAGATCGTGCAGGCAGCGCTCGACACCTTCGGGAGAGTCGATTGCGTGATCAACAATGCGGGCATCGTACGCGACCGTATGTTCTTCAACATGAGCCCGGAAGAATGGAAGGCCGTTGTCGACGTGCATCTGAACGGTTCGTTCTTTGTGGCGCGCGCCGCCGCACCGCACTTCAAGGCGCAGAACGGCGGCAGCTACGTTCACATGACGTCCACCTCCGGTCTGATCGGCAATATCGGCCAGGCCAACTACTCGGCGGCGAAGATGGGCGTCGTGGGCCTATCGAAGTCGATCGCGCTCGACATGGCAAAGTTCAATGTGCGCTCAAACTGTATCGCGCCATGGGCATGGACCGCGATGACCGCATCGATTCCGTCCGAGACGCCCGAGCAGAAGGCGCGCGTCGAGATCATGAAGAAAATGGAAGCGCGCAAGGTGGCGCCGCTTGCGGTCTATCTGGCGTCGGATCGCGCGGCGAAGGTATCGGGGCAGATCTTCGGTGTACGTGCTAACGAAATCTATTTCTTCAACCAGATCCGCATGGTGCGCTCGCTGCATCGCGATGGCGGCTGGACCCCGGAGTCGATCGCCGAACAGGTGATGCCCGCGTTCGAGTCGAGCTTCTTCCCGAACGTGCCGTCACTCACATTGACGCCCTGGGATCCGGTTTAATACGGTCCCGACACGTCACCAGCCGCGAGCGACCTTGATGGCCGGCCGCTCAGCCGCGGCTGGTTGTTCTGCCGCACAGCGACTCGATCCAGGCGCGCGGCAAAGCGGTGACCTCTATCCGACGCACGATTCACTAGCGCAACCGCTGTCCGGTGCGTTGCCATTCCGTGCGCCCGTCGAGCCGCCTGCCATCGCCAACTGACGCCGCGCCTTGAGCAGAACCGGCAGATCCACCATCCGCCCGTCGACGGACACCGCGCCGCCGCCAGCGCGCTCAAATGCTTCGACCACTTCCCGCGCCTTCGCTAGTTCATCCTCGCCCGGACTGAACGAGGCATTGACCTGAGCTACCTGTTTCGGATGGATGCACAGCTTGCCGCCGAAACCCAGGCGTCGCGCGGCCGACGCATCGGCCGCGAGTTGCGCGGTGTCATCGAGCGTTACGGTTACGCCATCCACTGGCGGCAGCAGACCAGCAACCCGCGACGCCAGAACGATCCTCGAGCGGGCATAGAGGAGCGCATCCCATGAACCTGAGCAATCCAGATCCAGTTCGAAATCGACCGAACCGAATACGAGCCGCTCCACGCCGGGCGCCCTGGCCACCTCGAGAACCTGCCACACGCCGAGTGCCGATTCGACGATCGGCAGAATGGGCTTGCCGCTCACGCGCGCGACATTAAGAAGAGCTTCCGCGCTCTCCGCTTTCGGCAATACGACGCCATCGATGCCGCGCGCCGTGAGCAACGCCAGGTCGTCATCGAACCATGGCGTACCGAAGCCGTTGATGCGCACGAGCACGCGCGTGGTCGATGCGTCGAATGCCGATGCGCCATCCGCGACATATTGACGAGCCTGCGCCTTGTCCGCTTCAGCGACCGCATCTTCGAGATCCACGATCACGGTATCGGCGCCAGAAGTGAGCGCTTTGCTAAAACGCTCAGGCCGTATCCCCGGAACAAACAGAAATGAACGCATAACGCCCCATGAAAATTAACGTCAGATGCCGGAAATAGCAGGTGTTCGCTATCGGCGATAAAGGTGACAGTTACCCCAGAACGGCCTCCGCTTGCATGCGCAAGGTGCCGTCGCTACCTGCGATCCACAGTTTGAGCGTCTTGCCGTCATCGCTGTCCGGACGTCCGCAAACAACGAATGGCGCCGTGTCGATCACCGGACTGACTGCGCGAAACGAAAACGCTACGACTCGCGCGCCGGGAAGAGCCGATCGCACCAGATCCAGCAGCAGCGTCGCCAGAAACGGGCCGTGCACTACAAGCCCCTGATAGCCTTCCTTCTCCATGGCATAGGGCCGGTCGTAGTGAATACGATGACCGTTGAGCGTCAATGCGGAATAGCGGAACAACTGCACGGGATCCGGATGGATCTCCCGCATCCATTGCGCGCCTTCGGGCGCCGGCTGGAGTGCGGGCAGCTTTTCGCCCGGGACAGGATGATCGCGATAGACAATGTCCTGATGCTCCGTGATCGCCACGCCTGCCATATCGCTGATCTGATGCAGCACCTTGACGAACACCAGGTCGCCACTTCGACCTTGCTTGTGCGCCACGTCCACGATCGTCGACAAGCGGATGATCGCGTCGCCGGCCTTCAGCTCCCGTAAAAACGTCAACTGACTGCCCGCCCACATTCGCCGCGGCAAGGCCACCGGCGGCAGGAAACCGCCTCGCTTCGGATGTCCATCCGGACCCACCTGCGATTGCCGGTGCAACGGCAAAAAGTAGAGCCAATGCCACAACGGAGGCAATGCATTGCCGGGCGCGACCGAGGTGTCGTCTTTGTCAAGCGTGGCGGCAAGTGCGGCGATCGGCGTCGGGCCAAGCGTGTCGGAAACGCGCTCGCTTCTGCCGATCCACTGCTGTAAATGCGCTGTATCGATCGCCATAGGTCACTAGTCCAGATTCAATGCTTCGCGGATCGCCCGGGCGACGGGCAGCAGAGGGTCTTCCTCGGGCGAAGTCGGATTGAACAGCTTGTTGTGGCAAATCGCAACGGCCAGACCGGTATCCGGATCGGCCCAGCCAATCGAGTTGCCCTGCCCCGGATGGCATAAGGCGCGCGGCGATTGCGCGGCGGTCACCGGCGGATGAGCGCCGCCGAACCAGAACCCGCCGATGGTGATCGGAATCGGAAACCCGAACATCACCGGGTCAGGTTCTTCGCTGTTCGCCCGCGGCGTATTCAGCGTCGCGACGAGCTCTTTCGACAGCAACCGCACACCGTCAAGCTCACCGCCGCCCGCAAGCATCGCCCAGAAGCGCGCTTCGCTGCGTGCATTGAATATGCCGCCAACCCCCGCCACTTCCGCGCGGCGCACATCGGCCCGCTCGAACACCGTTGGATTCAGCGCGACCTGCTCAGGCATCGAGGCGAGGAACAGCGGCGGCAAATATTCCGCCGGCACCGGCACCATTGCGTCAGTGAGCTTCGCGATACGTGGCTCGACCTCATCGGGGATACCGATCCAGAGGTCAGCGACGCCGAGAGGCGCGGCGATTTCCTCGCGCACGAAGCGTCCCAGCGAGCGCCCTTCCGGATCCGCCCGACGTACCAACTCGCCGATGATCCAGCCGAAGGTCATCGACAGATAGAGTGTTTTCGTTCCCGGCTCCGCCAACGGTTTCAGGTCGGCAATCGCCGTGGTCATCCACTGCCAGTCGCACATCCGTTCGGGCGTGACGCCGTCGGGCATCTGCGGCACGCACGCGCGATGCGTCAGCACGTCTCGAACCGTCGTGCGCGCCTTGCCGTGCGCACCGTATTCGGGCCAGTAGCGTGTAACGGGTGCGTCGTAGTCGATGTGGCTCCGATCGGCCAGAATGTGCAGCGCGGTCGCCGCCACGGCCTTCGTGACTGAGTAGACGTTGAACAGTGTTTCGCCATCCACAAGACGTCCCGTCGCCGGATCGGCCACACCGCTCCATGCATCCACGACCAGTTTGCCATTCAGGTAGGCCGCCACCTGGACGCCGATTTCGCCGCCCTCGCGAGTCGCATGGTCGAGCGCCTGCTGGACGATCGCAGTGATGTTCGAGGCTTGCGCCGTCAGGTTCATGCCATCACTCCCTGATCAAAATATCGCGTATGAAGGTTCGCGTCACGTTCGCAATACGCATCACGCCATGTCATCGTGCGTCCGCCATAATCAGATCGGCTGCGCGCCACGCCATGGCCATCATCGGGCCGTTCGTGTTGCCGGAAATCATCGTCGGCGTGACGGACAGGTCCATAACGCGCAGTGAGTCAACGCCGCGCACGCGCAAGCGTGAATCGAGTACCGCAAGTGTGTCGGTCCCCATCTTGCAGGTGCCGCAGGCGTGGTAGCCCGACTGACCTTCGCGCCGATAGAGTTCGAGGATTTCGTCGTCGGACTGAAGCGCGCAGCCGGGACGCGTTTCGCCATCCAGCAGCCTTGCCAACGGCGGCGCGGCGAAGACGTTGCGCATCAGCCGGAATGCGTTGATCGCCATGCGCTGATCGTAGGGATCGGCGAGATAGTTGGCGACCACCTCCGGGGGAACATTGCGGTCGGCGGAAACGATCTTCACGTGCCCCTGGCTCTCGGGTCTGAGCGGATAGCTGAAAAACTGCATGCCGGGGAAGGCTTCGAAACCGTAGCCCCCGGCATCGAAATCCAGCGAGTACGGCGCCATCATCAGTTGCACATCCGGCCGGGTGGCATCAGGTGCGGTCTGGAAGAAGCCTCCAACCTGATACGGACCCAACGCCATGACACCGCTATGGAACAGAAAATACCGCAGCGCATTGCGCCACAGACGCGCCCCGGCGAACTGCCGGTTCTGCGAATCGCGCCATTGCCGCAGACGCGCCTGAATCATGTAAAGCAAATGTTCACGCATATTCAGACCGACGCCGGGGCTCGGCGCGACGACGCGGATGCCCAGCGGCTGCAGATGTTGCGGATCGCCCACACCCGACAGTTGCAACAAGCGCGGCGACTCGAGCGCACCCGCTGATAGCACCACTTCGCGGCGTGCCCGGTGAGTGGTCTCGAAGCCGGCACGTTTGCATTCGACACCCACTGCGCGCGTCCCTTCGAAGATGACCCGGGTCACTTCCATCCCCGTGACGACAGTCAGATTCCTGCGCTTCCTCGCCGGTTTGAGGAACGCTTCGGCTGAACTCTGCCGGCGGCCGTTGCGAATCGTGTAAGTCAGGTAGGCGACGCCTTCGTGATCGAGCCGGTTGATGTCTTCGACCCTTCGCACGCCAAGCGACCGGCAGGCTTCCAGCACGGCTTCGCCGAGGCGATTGCGCTCGGCGTACAGCGACACTTTCAGCGGGCCGTCCTTGCCGTGCAGTTCGTCGGCACCCAGCGCGTGGTCTTCGATGCGCCTGAAGCACGGCGCCACGTCCTGCCAGTTCCAGCCTTCCACACCGAGCGTGGCCCACCCGTCGTAGTCTTGGGGATGGCCGCGCATATAGACCATGCCGTTGATGCTGCTCGATCCGCCGAGCATCTTGCCGCGCAACCAGACTTCAGTGCGATGGCCGTTGCCGCTATCCGGCCGAACCGGGATGAACCACGCATGAACGGGGTCACCCAGTAGTTTGCCGAATCCTTTCGGCATCCGGATCAAAGGACTGGTATCTTCCGGACCTGCTTCGATCAGCAGCACTTCATGGCGCCCGCTCTCCGAGAGGCGGTTGGCCAGCACACACCCTGCGGCCCCTGCCCCCACGACGACATAGTCGAAGTCGGTCATCAGTTCAGTCTCCGGCGGCTGGCTGGATCGGTCGAATCTCAGCCGAATACGACCGGAATCGTGTGCGGCACGCGCATCATGATGCCGTTGATCAATGGTGCCGGCGCCGCAGGGTCAAGCCGCAGGTTCGGCAGCCGGTCAAGGATCGCGTTGAGCGCGCGCGTCATCTCGACGCGCGCCAGATGCTGGCCGATGCACACGTGCGGTCCATAGGCGAAAGCAAAATGCCGATGCGCTCTGGTGCGGAAAATGTCGAACCGGTCGGGATCCGTGAAACGGCCAGGGTCGCGATTGGCGCTGCCCGCTACCACATCGATAAAGGCGCCCGCCGGAATCTCGACGCCACCCAAGGTCACATCCCGCGCCGCCATGCGCGACTGCATCACGACAGGCCCATCCCAACGCAAGGCTTCTTCGATGGCGTGCGGCACGAGCGCGCGCTCGTGCCGTACTGCATCGAGTTGATCCGGATTGCGCAGCAGACCGAGCAGCAAAACGCTCGTCGCGCGATACGTAGTGTCGCCGCCCGCGTTCACCAATTGCCTCAGAAACGAGATCACCACCTCTTCGGGCAAGCGTTCGCCTTCGACTTCAGCCGTCGCCAGCATGCTCACCAGATCGTCGCCGGGATGCTCGCGGCGCTGCGCGACGAGTTGCGCGAAATACGCGCCCAGCTTCGTCGAGGCCTCGACCCCGTGCTCGATATCCACCGAAACAAGCGTCTGGGCGATTGCGAGTTTGTGGAATATCGCGACGTCTTCGGGCGGCAGCGCAAGCTGCCGATAGATGATATTGAATGGGTAATGAAGCGTGAATTCCTGTACGAGGTCGGCATGACCGCGGCGGCAAAACCTGTCCATCAAGTCGTTCACCACCGGATCAACCAGCGTATCGCCCCACGCCGCCACCGTATTCGGCATAAACGCCTTCTGGAAAATACGCCGGTAACGCGGATGTTCGGGCACGTCCATGGTCGAGATGCTGCGGCCGAAGCTGATGCCGATATTGCGCTCATAGGCCAGATTCGAAAACGTCGCCGGATCGCCCAACACCTGCGCCACTTCGTCATAGCCAAACACACAGTAATGCTCGACGTCCAGCATCGTCAGATCGGCGGGCGTGTCCATCAACACGCGATAGTCGCCTTTCTGCACCGAGCCCCGCTCGCGCAACGCGGCGATGCGCGGGTAGGGGTCGCTATCCGCACCATAGGCCAGCGCATCCTCGAAAAAGGGGTTGAAGACAGGATCGTCGAAATCCTGAAGACGCAGCCGCTCATCCATGATGCCGTCTCCTGACGTTGCGTTTTATGAGTTAGCCGAGGCGTTCACGCAGATACCACATCGAGTTCTAATATTCGAACTATGTTCGAATAATCGAGATTGTGCAATAGGGATTTTCGATCCAGAAACACGAACGGGAACGGCAAGGCCGATAGGGAACCCGAGAGTTGACAGCCCGTTCAGATGGCGTTCACAATTGAGAATGTTATTCACAAATAGCAATCATCGCCGGTGCATCGCAGTCCGCACGATAGCCACACGGGACGGGAGTGAGCGTTTATGAGCACTGCAGCAACCCCAGAGGACATCGCACTGATTGTCGGTGCTGGCCACGCAGCGGGCGAGTGTGCAACCAGCATCCGGGATCAGGGCTGGACGGGCCGCATCATGCTGATCGGAGAGGAGCCGCATCTGCCTTATCAGCGCCCGCCTTTGTCGAAGGCTTTTCTATCGGGCGAACTCAGCGCGGAACAGCTTTATTTAAAACCGCAGGCCACTTACGACAAGGCCCGGATCGAATTCATTCCTAATACCCGGGCCGAGCGCATCGACCGCGCGACGCATGTGGTGACCCTGTCGGACGGTCGCGAGATCGGTTATTCGAAGCTCGTAATCGCGACGGGTGGCCATGCTCGCAGGCTAGCATTGCCGGGCATCGAAGCGATCGAAAAGCAACCGAACTTTCACTACCTGCGCACGCTCGACCACGTCGCACGCATCCGCATGCAGTTCCATACGGGGGCACGCCTCGTCATCATTGGCGGCGGGTACATCGGCCTCGAAGTCGCGGCTGTTGCAGTGAAGCGAGGGCTGCACGTGACCGTTCTCGAAGCATTGCCTCGCGTGCTCGCCAGAGTCACGGCGCCGGAACTTTCTGCGTTCTATGAACGGGTGCATCGCGAAGCCGGCGTCGATGTGCGCACCAGCACGGCGGTCAGCAGCTTCGAACTGGATGCATCCGGCGATGCGGTCGCAACCGTGGTCTGTGCCGACGGTTCCTGCATTCCCGCCGATCTCGTCATCGTCGGTGTCGGCTTGCAACCCGCCACGGAACTGGCCAGCGCAGCGGGTCTCGTCGTGGATAACGGCATCGTGGTGGATGAGCACACCCGCACGTCCGACCCCGACATCTTCGCCATCGGCGACTGCACCAACCACCCCAACGGACTTCTGGGGCGGCGCTTGCGGCTGGAGTCCGTGCCCAATGCCATGGAGCAGGCGCGCACGGCAGCGGCCACGCTGTGTGGCAAGGAGCGCGTCTACAACAGTGTGCCGTGGTTCTGGTCCGATCAATATGACCTGAAACTGAAGATGGTCGGCCTGTCGCAGGGTTATGACGAACTTGTCATGCGCGGTGCGCCTGAAAACCGTTCGTTCTCCGCGTTTTATCTGAAAGATGGCGTGATGCTTGCGGCCGATACCGTTAGCCGTCCGCAGGAATTCATGCTGGCCAAGCGTTTCGTCGGCGAGAAGATTCCAGTGCGCGCCACCGACCTCGCAGACGATTCGATCCCGCTCAAAAGCCTGCTCCCGCAGCCTGATTGATCATATTCACTCCAGCTACATCATGCCCATCATTCGATTCATTCAACCGGACGGCCATGAAACCACTGCGACGGCCAACATCGGCGAATCGGTCATGCAAACCGCCGTCAGTCACCAGGTGCCGGGGATTCTGGGGGATTGCGGCGGCAGTTGCAGCTGCGCGACCTGTCATGCGTACGTCGACGAAGCGTGGGTCAACCACATGCCGCCCGCCGAGCCGTATGAGATCGACATGCTGACGTGCGCGATGGACGTGCGGGAAAACAGCCGCCTGACGTGTCAGATCAATGTCACGCCGGAACTCGACGGTCTGGTGGTTCGCCTTCCCGGCGCGGCCTGAAAGCGGTGCGGTGAGCGCGCTTGCGCTGTCGACCATCCACCCATCCACCCATCCACCCCTCGCCCGCTTTGCGCCGTGGGGCGAGTCAAGGCGAACGCGTCAGCACACCGATCGCGGCCGGTTCAACCGCCTCCCAGAAAGACGCCCAGGTCGGAAACGACTGCGGCAGGCGCGGCTGGTATTTGTCGCTCTCGTACTTGCCGGGCCAGTTCTGAAAACGCGGCGTCCCCGGGCGCTCCAGCCAGTCGGTCGAATACCAGTGGCGTTCGTCGCGGCGTTCGAAATACCACGTCCCCTCGCGCCGTACGTAGTGGTCGAAATAGCAGATCGCCATGACGACCCAATTGCCATTGTCCTCATGCTCGGCGCGGCAATACACCTGACCTGTCGCATGATCTGCATCGACCAGGTCGATCGCATGTCCGCAGATCTGGTGAATGCTGCGGTAGAAGCTGCGCAGGATATGCTCCGACCCATAGAACGTTTTCAGCGCGGCGCGCCCTGCACCCCACCGCCCGCAATTCACGTCGTCGGTAAAGAGCGCGACAAGGCTGTCCAGATCTCGCGAATCGACGGCAAGCGCGTAGCGCATGGGCAATTGCTGGATCGCCAGTTGCGCCTCGATACGGTCGATTCGAGCAAGCAGATCGGCATCGATGGTCATGTCGTCCTCTTCGCGCCGACCGTCACGCCGCCCGCGGTGCGGGCGCGAATTTCATCGGCGTAGTACGGTTGATGCGACAGCAGCCCACCGTCCACGTTGATGATTTGCCCGGTGACAAAAGCCGCCTCATCGGACGCCAGGTACACCACCGCATGTGCTACGTCTTCCGGCTTCCCGAGGCGCGGGGTGAGATGATGGCTCAGCATCATCTCACCCACGGGTCCCGCGTAATGGCCTATTGTTGCCGGTGTCACGATCAGGCCAGGCGCAATCGCGTTGCAGCGAATGCCCTCCTTGCCGTGCTGGGCGGCCACGTAACGCGTCAACGCTTCGATGCCCGCCTTGCACACACCGTAAGCGCTATAGCCGAGCGCACCAGCCTGAGCCGCGCCCGACGACGTATTGATGATCGAGCCGCCTCCGCGCGCCCGCATCAGCGGGATGGCATAACGTGACGCCAGCATGGTGCCGCGCAGGTTGATGCGCATCGTGTCGTCCCAGACAGAGACATCGACGGCTTCTACGGCGGCATCGACGGTACTCGACAGCGAGGTGGCCGCCGCATTGTTGTGCAGCACGTCAAGGCCGCCCCAGGTTTCGACGGTAAGCGCAAACAACGCCGCTATTGAAGCCTCGTCGCCGATATCAACCCGCGCGGCAATCGCCCGGCCGCCCTGCTGCTCGATACGCTGGGCCTGCGCCACGGCGCCGTCGAAATCCCGGTCCGCAACGACCACCTGCCCGCCTTCAGCAGCCAGCATCGCGGCACACGCCGCACCGATACCGGACGCCGCGCCCGTGACGATGGCGATCCTGTCTTTGACTCGTAACATAAGCGCTATTCCTTCTGATTGGACACGTGGCCCGATTCAATGCGGCGCGGCGAAGCGCGCGAGGTGAAAGTCGATGTCGCCGTACAGCTTTTCCATCATCGTCATCTTGCGGAAGTAATGGCCGACCTGATATTCCTCGGTGATCCCCATACCGCCATGCAGTTGAATGCCCTGCGCACAAACGAAACGGCTCGCCCGGCCGGCGACCGCCTTGGCCGCCGAGATGACGCGGCTGCGTTCCGTTGCCGGCCGATCCAGATGCGCAATGCCGCAGTAGAGTATCGAGCGGGTCTCCTGCACGGCGACAAACATTTCGGCCATACGATGCTGCAGCGCCTGAAATTTGCCGATCGGCTGACCGAACTGCACGCGAGCCTTGATGTATTCGGCGGTGATGTCCATCACGGCTTCCATCACGCCGAGCATCTCGGCTACGCTCGCTAGCGTAGCGAGTCCGGTCGCCACCTCGAGCACTTCTCGGGCGCGATCGGAGGCAACCAGCAACGAGGACGCATCCAGTTCGACGTCGCGAAATTCAATGTCCGCGGCACAAGATCCATCGAGCAGACGATATGTCCGGCAGGTCACGCCCGCCGCACGGCGGTCCAGCACGAAAATCGCGAGGTCTTCCGCTTGCTCGTTCAGACGCGCGGTCACCAGCAACTGGTCCGCCGAACCGCCCGCCATCACCAGCGTCTTGGCGCCGCTCAGCAAATAGCCACCAGCCGTCTTGCGTGCAACTGTACGATCACCGCAGCCCAGCTTGAACCGTGAGCCCGCTTCACTGTCGGCCAGCGCGAGCAGCAGCCGGCCTTCGATCACAGCCGGCAGGAGCGCCTGCCGTTTAGCATCCGAGCCACTACGGTCAATGATGGCTGAACACAGAAGCGCGGTTTGCACGAAAGGTTCGAGCACCATGCCGCGCCCGAATGCTTCCATCACAATGGCCGTTTCGACAAACGAGCAGGCAAGACCGCCGACATCCTCAGGCAGCATCAGGCCGAGCCAGCCGAGCTCAGCATAGTCCTGCCAGCGCGCGCGGCTAAAACCCTCTTCGCTTGTGGCAATCTCGCGGCGCGTTTCGAATCCATACTCCTGCTGAATGAACCGGTCCACGCCGTCCTTCAGCATCAATTGTTCTTCGGAGAGGTTGAAGTCCATGGTCAAAGTCCAAAGGCGAGACGGGCAATAATGTTTTTCTGCACCTCCCGCGCACCGCCGTAAATGGTCGACGCGCGGCCGATCAGGTAGCCGGTCGTGCGGCCTGCCACGTAGCCGGGCCATGCGTCATCGTCGTCGGCTAACGGATCGTCGAAGCGCCAGTCACCGTGTTGCTGGAACCGCATGCTGCGCGGACCGAGCGCATCAATCTGCAGCTCCGTGACGCGCTGCTGCATCTCCGAGCCACTGATCTTGAGCGCCGACACCACCGCGTCGAGATTGCGCGTGCTCCTTTCCTCGGCCAGGATTCGTAACACCGACCACTCGAGCGCCAGCAGATCCACTTCGACCGACGCCAGCTTGCGGGCAAATTCGGCTGTGTCGATCAGACGCACGCCGTCCACCATTTCCCGTTCGGCGATGCTTTTGGCGCGCTGCAATTCCCGCTTGTTGAAATAGAGAAACGCGCTGGTGGTGCGCTCCTTTTCGAGCAGATATTTCGCGTAAGTCCAACCCATGCCCGCCTCGCCAACCAGGTGTGTGCGTGGCACGCGAACGTTCTCGAGAAAGACCTCGTTCAGGCCCGTTCCGCCTTCGATCGAAACGATCGGGCGCACGGTGATCCCAAGCGTATCCATTTTGACGAGCAAAAACGAGATGCCGCGCTGCGGCTTGACCGTCGTGTCCGTCTTGACGAGGAAGAAGCCCCATTCGGCAATCGAGGCGTCGCTGGTCCAGATCTTCTGACCGTTGATCACATATTCATCGCCGTCGAGGACCGCGGTGGTCTTGAGACCCGCCAGGTCCGAGCCCGCATTCGGCTCCGAAAAACCCTGACACCAGAACTCCTCCCCGGAAAGAATAGCGGGGAGAAAGCGCTGCTTCTGCCAGTCCGAGCCGAACGCGATGATGACGGGCGCCACCATGTGAGTGGCCTGCCAGCCGTAGTCCATCGCGTCCGCGTTATACAGCTCTTCCATGAAGATATGCTTGCGAAAGGCTGCCCAGCCGGTTCCGCCGTGTTCCACCGGCCAATGCGGCGCGCCCCATCCGCGCTGATGCAGAATGCGCTGCCACGTCCGAATGTCCTCCTTCAATGGAGGATGCGCCCCGATCGTCCAGCGATGCGAAATCGCGGCGGGTAACTGCTCCCTGAAAAACTGCCGGACTTCCTGACGAAACGCTTCGTCCTCCGGGGTGTACTCGAAGTGCATGCCTGATTCCTCCTGCTATGTCCCCATCCGCGCGTCCACCGAAGGTCGCACTGCTTCGCGGCCGCCGCCCGCTTGCGCCGGTTATTTGATCGGCCTAGTGCCCCTTGAAAGAGGGGGGGCGTTTTTCCCGTGCGGCGAGCCGTCCCTCGGCGGCATCGTCGGAATTCACCGCGAGCGCAACGGAATTCAGCTCGTGCACGAGAAACTCTTCCATGCTGCCGGCGTTCAGGCGGAAGAGTTCTTTGGTCAGTCCGATCGAGAACGTCGGCATGGCCGCCAGTTCGGCGGCGAGCGCTTCGGCGGCATTCATGAGACTCGCGTCCTCGATGACACGGCTTGCCAGTCCCGCCTGGAACGCTTCCTGACCAGTCAGCTTGCGATTGAGATACATGATCTCCTTCGCGCGAAATTCTCCGCAGTGGCGGGCAAGCAGATGCACCATGCCGCCTTCGGGCAAGGTTGCGCGCATCAGAAAGGCCGGAATGAACTGCGCCGTGTCCGACACCAGAAGCTGGTCGGCGCACAGCGCAAAACTCCAGGCAATGCCGACCGCGACACCTCGCACCGCCGCAACCACCGGCTTATTGAGGTTGTAGAGCTTCAAGGCAACCTGCTGATAAACCGCCATCGATTGGCGCGCGTGCGACACGCTCATCGGCGGCGGCGCCGCGCCACTGCCCTTTATATCGGCACCGGCGCAAAAGGCCCGCCCTGCGCCCGTCAGAATGACCGCACGGATTTCCGGATCACGTTCGATGCGATCAAGATGCTCGATCAGCATGCTCAGCATGTCCGGCGTCAACGCGTTGAGCTTCTCCGGACGATTCAGACAGAGCGTGGCAACCGCGTCCTTCACTGAAAGTTCGACATCCATGGTTTTCATGTCTTAAGTGAGTCAGCCGGATGGCTCCGGGTCCCCCGCATGGTGCGGGGACGTTTCATTCGCCGCGTGCACGCAGCTTGATCACGCCGTCCCCGAAAGGCTCGTCGCGGCGCTTGAGCGCTTCCTTCAGGCCATTGGCCTCCATATCCGCCTTGAATTGCGCACGCCGTGGGCCCTGGCTCTGATGGGCACGCGCGTCGTTCTCGACAGCAAGGCGTTGCAGCGTGCGTGCGCCCGCCAGTTCAAGCCCGAGATTCACAATCCGTTTGTTCGCGGAGAGCAGATCGGCGTCGACGAACGACAGCCGGCGCGCGAGTTCCGCAACCTCGGCTTCAAGCTCTTCCGCGGGTACGGCGTCCATCACGAGACCGATCTTTGCCGCATCGCGGCCGGTCAGCGAATCCCCGGACAGCAACAGGCGTTTCGCCCACTGTGGCCCCACGTGATAGAACCACATGTGCGCCGGCGGCGAGCCGTTGGCGCGCGTCGCGGGAAAGCCGATCCGCGCGTTGTCCGCGGCCAGCACCATGTCGCAGGCCAGCGCGAGGTCGGTGCCGCCCGCAAGGCAGTTGCCGTGAACCTGCGCGATGATCGGCTTGTGCACATCCGCCATGGTGTTCACGGTTTCCGCCTGCCGCTCCATCGACCAGCAGTCGTCATCGAAGCTTCGTACCGTGCCCCGGTATTCACCCGGATCGACCTGCTCCGCCGCGCGATCCGAATAGGTGGTGACGAGGTCATAACCGGCGCAGAAGTCCTTGCCGGCGCCGCGCAGGACGATCACGTTCACCGACTTCAGATCGTCCGCCTCGAGCAGCGCCTCTTTCAGCTCCCGCAACAGGACACCGTTAATCGCATTGCGTTTGTCCGGACGATTCAGCGTGATTCGCGCCACGCGCTCGGCGACCTCGAATTGAACGCATTCCGTGCTTTGGAGCCATTTGCTCATGATTCACTCTCATTCGAAGTAGGCGGCATGGCTGCCACGCGTTCAGCGGCCGAACCGCTGGCGCAATACAACCTTGCTGATCTTTCCGGTAGGCAGCCGCGGGAGCTCGTCGACGAATTCAACCGATTTCGGGCATTTGTAGCCGGCGATCAGCTCGCGGCAAAACGCGATCAGCTCTGCCTCCTGTATTGTCTTGCCCGGCCGGAGCACGACGATGGCCTTCACGCATTCACCCCATTTTTCGTGGGGTGAGCCGATCACTGCCGCGTCGATCACGGACGGATGCTGCAGCAAGGCGTTCTCCACTTCGCGGCTGTAGATGTTTTCGCCGCCCGAGATAATCATGTCCTTCTTGCGGTCCACCAGGAAGACATAACCGCTGCTGTCCTGAAAGCCCATGTCGCCGCTGCGATACCAGCCGTCGCGCAAGGCGTCGATCGTCGCCACGCTGTTGTTCCAGTATCCGCTCAGTTGAGTCGCCGAGCGCAGCCACACTTCGCCGGTCTGGCCCTGCGGCAGGTCAAGGCCGCTATCGTCCACAATGCGCAGTTCGATCCCGGGACAGGGATGGCCGACCGACGCCAGACGCCGGACTTCTTCCGCTGTGCCATCTGGCCGCACTTCATGAGACGGCAGCCAGCAGGCGTTGCTCTCGGTCATGCCATACTGGACCGAGAACACCGGGCCCAGCACTTCGATGCCGCGCTTGAGGAGCGGCACCGGCACCGGCGCGGCTGCCGTTGTGATGTTCTCGATACTCGACAGATCGTACGAGGACAATTCGGGTATATCGAGCAAGGCCTGCAGCATGGCGGAGACAAGGAACGTGAACGTGATGCGCTCGGCCTGGATCGTCTCCAGCATTGCCTTCGGCTCGAAACTGCGATGCAGTACGGTCGTTCCGCCCAGCCACGCAACCGCGTTCACAAAGCCAATGCCGCCTACGTGAAACGCCGGTGTAGTCTGCAGCACCTTCGAGTGTCCGGAAAATTCGGTGACCAGCGCACAGCTTTCCGCCGTGGCGCACATCGCGCGATGCGTGCGGACTACCCCCTTCGGGTGTCCGGTTGTACCGCTCGTGTAGATCAGATAGGCGAAGTCGTCGGGCTGCGAGCGAATCGGCGGCCCGTCAGGCGAGCCGGCTTCCATCGCGGATTCGAATGATGTCGCCCATGACGGCGCGTCGCCGATGCAGATATAACATTCAACATCGGGCAACTGCGGACGCAGGGCGTCCACCAGCGCAGCATATTGCGCTTCGAAGACGAGCGCTTTCGGTGCCGCGTCCTTCACGATGTGCAGGATTTCCGCAGGCGCCAGGCGGAAGTTGACGGTGGCGAGCAGAAAGCCGGCCCATTCGCAGGCACGGTAGGTCTCGTAGTACTCGGCGCAATTCATCGCCAGCACCGCGACCCGGTCCTGCCGACGCAACCCTTGCCGATACAACGCATCAGAGAAACGGCGAGCGCGCTCCGCCATCTCGCCATGAGTCACACGCCGGTCGCCAAACACCAACGCTTCCCTGTCCACATGGAAACGCGCATTGCGCTCTATCATCTCCCCAAGCGTTTTCATCTCGATCCTGTCGTTGTCGGTTGGGTGTCTGCGGTTCAGGCTGCAAGTGCCTGAGGGTCGGCGAGCAGCGTGGCGATCAAGGCCGTAAAGCGCGCCGCATCCGCACCGTTGATGACCCGGTGGTCGTAGCTCAGCGAAAGCGGCAGCGTCTTACGCCAGTCCACGCCGCCATCGTCCGAGGCTTGCGGCATCAGCCGGGTCTTCGTCACCCCGAGAATTGCCACTTCAGGGGCGTTGATGATCGGCGTGAAACCCGTACCGCCAATCCCTCCGAGCGAACTGATCGAAAAGCAGCCGCCCGACATCTCCGCCATCGAAAGACCTTTCTCACGCGCCTTCGACGACACCGCCGTCAGTTCCGCCGCCAGCTCCAGAATGCTCTTTTTGTTGCAATCGCGCAGCACCGGCACCAGCAGGCCGAAACGCGTATCCACCGCCACACCGATGTGAAAGTACTTCTTCAGCACGAGGTTCTTACCGTCGCCATCCAGCGAAGCATTGAACTGCGGAAACGCCTGCAGCGCGCGCACGGCCGCCTTGATCAGGAACACCAGCGGCGTCAGTTTCACCGTCGCGCCACCGTCGTTATACGCCTTGCGGAAAGCCTCGAGGTTCGTGATATCCGCGTCATCCTGATGGGTCACGTGCGGAATCGTCAGCCAGTTACGCGACAAAAATGCACCGGTCAGCTTCTGGATGCGAGAAACCGGCTTGATCTCGATCTCGCCGAACTCGGCGAAATCGACCTGCGGCCATGGCGGCAGATGCGCACCGATCCCGGCTTGCGCCGGACCGGTCACCGCGGCAGGCGCTGCAGCGGGTGCTGGGGAGGAAACGGATTCGACGCTCATTGCAGATGCCTCGCTAGACTGTTTCGACCAGGATGAATGACGAATGACGGGTGCCGGGTGCCGGGTGCCGGCTCAGACGATTTCCGCCAGCACCGTGCCGACCGGATACACCTCGCCTATCTGGGCGACGATCCGCAGCGTTCCCGATGCCGGCGACTCGACTTCCTGCACCGATTTGTCGCTCTCCAGCGCATAGAGGGCCTGGCCTTCGGCGACTGTCGCGCCGTCCTCCAGGAGCCATTCGGTCAGCGTGCCTTCGTTCATCGAAAAGCCCAGCTTCGGAAGCAAAACCTGTGTGGTCATAAGTGCACTCTTCAGGATGATTAAAGTCCGGATACGGCTCGCGAACCCGTGTCGTCGAGCGTTGCGCGAATCGCGGCCTCGATCTGCGCCGCGCCCGGTACAAAGGCGTCTTCGAGCGGCTTCGAAAACGGCACCGGGCAAAACTGCGAGCCGACCCGCTGCACGGGCGCCTTGAGCGACCGAAACAGCGATTCATAGATGCGCGAGGCTATTTCCGCGCCGACACCGAACGGCTTGACCGCTTCGTGCACGACAACGGCGCGGCCCGTTTTGGCCACCGAGGTCAGGATCGTATCCATATCAAGCGGGGAGATCGTGCGCAGGTCGATCACTTCGCACGAGATTCCGGCCGTACCGAGCTGGGCCGCCACGGCCATCACGTCGTGCACGCGGCGGCTATAGGTGATGACCGTCACGTCCGTGCCGTCGCGCACCACGTTGGCCTTGCCAAGCGGAATGCGCACACCACGCTCCGGCGCCTTGCCCGGGTTCCAGTAGCTCGGCAGGTTCTCGATGAAGAGGCACGGGTCGTCATCTTCGATACAAGAAAGCATCAGCCCATAGGCATCCGCGGGCGTGGACGGCGCGACTACCTTGATGCCCGCGACGTGCGCGAACCACGCCTCCAGATAGTCGGCGTGCTGGCCACCGGTACCGAAGCCGGCGCCGGTCATCGTGCGGATCACAAGCGGCACATGCGTCTGGCCGCCCGACATGAAGCGCAACTTCGCCGCATGATTGACGATCATGTCCATCGCGACGGTCGTAAAGTTCATCAGCATGATCTCGGCTACCGGCCGCATGCCGACGATTGCCGCGCCGATCGCCGCCCCGATGATGGCCTGCTCCGAAATGGGCGTGGATCTGACACGCGACGTGCCATATTTCGACGACAGCCCTTTGGTCACGCCGACAATGCCGCCCTCCTGGCCGTCGGCCACGTCCTCGCCGAGCACAATGACGTTGGCGTCGGCAGCCATCGCATCGTCAAGCGCGAGGTTGACCGCCTGAATCGTATTGATGTCAGTCTGTGTCTGGTTCATGCCGGCACCTCGTCTTTGAAGATGTCGCGCCGCAGTTCGGCGACCTCAGGATAGGCGCTCGTCAGCGCGAACTCGACCGCCGCATCGATTTCGGCGTTGTGCGCTGCTTCCATCTCCGCCAGTTGCGCTTCAGTTGCATGTTTCGCGGCGATCAACCATGCGCGGAACAGCGGCACCGGATCTTTCGCCACCCACGCCGCTTTCTCGTGCTCGTCCATGTAGGCATCCGGGTCGCCGAACACATGGCCGTGGAAGCGAAACGTATTCGCTTCGATCAGCGTGGGGCCACCGCCGTCGCGGGCCCGTTCGATAGCCTCGCGCGCCACTCGATACATCGCGACGGGATCGTTGCCGTCGACCGTGATGCCGGGCATCTGATACGCCACCGCGCGTTGGGCGATGTTCGGCACTGACGTCCCGTATGCGTATTTCGTGTGTTCGGCATAGCCGTTGTTCTGGCAGACGAAAACAACCGGCAGTTTCCAGACCGACGCCATATTCAGCGACTCGTGAAAAGCGCCGATGTTGGCCGCGCCGTCGCCGAAATAGGCGACAGCCACGCGCGGTTCACCCCGGATCTGCGCGGCAAGAGCCAGGCCGTTCGCGATGGGCATCGAACTGCCCACAATGCCGGTGGTTACCATCACGCCGGACGCAGGATGGGTCACATGCATCGGGCCGCCCTTACCTTTGCAGGTGCCGGTGACACGCCCCCCGAGTTCGGCCCAGAGATCCTTGAGCGGCACACCCTTGGCGATCATGTCATGCACGCCGCGATAGATCGTGCAGATGTAGTCGTCATTGCTCAGGCAGACGGACACCGCGGAAGGAATCGCCTCCTGGCCGCGCGGCGAGTAATAAGGCATGACCAGCTTGCCGGACTTGATCACTGCACGAAAACGCTCGTCGTTCTGCTTGATGAGTGTCATCCGCCGATAGATATCGATCAGCACTTCACTGCTGGGCGGTTGCTGGACTTTCATGCGAAGCTCTCCTTCGATCACCAGATCGTTTGGGCGCCGCTGGCATGCAGCGCGGCGATGTAACCGAATACGAACGACGCGCCGATGCTGCTGCCCGCGCCGGGATAGCAGCGGCCCACCACTGACGCCGTGCAGTTGCCCGTCGCGTAGAGCCCTGGAATCAGCGACCCGTCTTCTTTCAGCACGCGGGCATACTCGTCCGTCACGAGCCCACCGGCCGTGCCGACGTCGCCGGGGTACATACGGACCGCGTAAAACGGCGCCTGTTCGATCGGGCCGAGATTCGGATTCGGCTTGATCGTCGGGTCGCCATGACAGCGATCGAAGGCCCGCGAGCCGCGTCCGAAATCGCTATCCACTCCTGTCGTGCAGAACCCGTTGAAACGCGTCACGGTCTCCTGTAAGCCTGCAGCGTCGATACCGCATTTCGCCGCCAGCTCTTCGATCGATCCGGCCTTGATCATGTAGCCGCTATCGAGCCATTGCTGCGGAATCTGCCCCTGCATCGCCGAACCCCAGGGGTAATACTTGCGCTGACGGCTATCCATGACCACCCACGCCGGAACGGCTTTACCCGTCTCCTTCTGACGCCGGTACATGCGTTGCCCGATTTCCATGTAGGCGCCAGCTTCGTCGCAAAAGCGCTGGCCGTCCTGGTCGACCATGATCGAAAACGGCAACGACAGATCGAGGTGATGCATAAAGGGCAGCGGCGAGCCGTCCGGGGCGCGCGCGCCCTCGGGCAAGGTCTCGTTGGGACCGAGCGAGGTTACGACCCACCAGGCCTCTTCCATACAATCGACGGCTGCGCCGAGCCCCACAGCAGCTTCCAGCACTTCGCCGGTGTCGCCCGGATTGGCGTTCGTCCAGTTGCTTGACGACGGTTGCGGCTGATATTTGCGGCGCATGTCGGCGTTATGTGAAAAGCCGCCGGCATTCAACAGCACACCCTCACGCGCGCGCACGCGCATTTCGCGCCCGTTGCGGATTGCGACCACTCCCGTGACACGGCCCTCCTCAACGATCAACTCACGCACCGGCGTATCGGTCCAGATCGGAATGTCGGCCCGCAATGCCATTTTCAGCATGCGCCCCTGAAGCGCGGCACCGTTCGAAACCAGTTCTTTACCGGTGATCTTCTGATACAGCATGCGGCCCGCGAGCTGCATTGCCTTGCGTTTGCCACCCCACGTGCGTTTGAGCAGGAACAACTCGGTAAACTCATTGGAATTGGCCGGAATCGACGGACCCTTGTAACGCGAAAGCTTCGGCGCCCACTCGCCCAGTTCCCTGATGTCGAACAGTTTGGCCAGCAGCGAGCGGCCACGCGGCTCGCCGCCCGGCAACGTGTCGTAGTAGTCCGACCAGCCGTCCGCATAAACAAACTGCATGCCCTGCTGTTCGAGGAACTCGGCCATCTTCGGCCCCGTGCGCAAATACGCCTCACGACGCGCCGCCGATGTTCCGGGGCCCTGATAGGTGACCGCGGCATCGAAATATTGCCGCGCGCGTTCGTAGGAGTCGTTCACGCCGTGGCGCTTCATCACGTGATTGTTCGGCAACCACCAGACGCCGCCGGAATACCCCGTTGAGCCACCTACCTTGCCCTGCTTCTCGATGATGAGTGCCTCTTTGCCCGCGGTCTTGCACGCAAGCGCCGCGCACATCGAACCGCCGCCGCTGCCAACCACGACGAAGTCATAGCTTGCATCCCAGACAGCCATGCTCAATCCCCTTGCGCAATGAATTCCCGCAATGCGCGGTGGAAATTGGACACAGACGTCTCCTGCAGCGGGTTCGTGCGCGAGCCTTTGAAGCCGCGCGATTTCATGCCCTGCTGCACATTCGTCATGTTCTGGAAGTCCTGCCACAAGATCAGACCGAAATTCTCGATCGGGTTCTGCTTCCAGTCGTCAACGCCATGGTAGAACTCGCGCTTGAGCGGTGGCTCCGCACCCGGTGCATAGCGAACCAGCGACCAGATGTCATAAATGCAGGAATCCGGATTGTCGCCATCGGGCCGCGCGCGGTAGAACAGCGCACCGTCGGGGTAAGGCAGGAAAATCAGATTCGGGAACACGTGCCAGTCGGCGCCCGCACGACCCATCTGCTCGAACGAAATGTCAGGCCAGCCCGCCCCTTCGGCCACGGCCGCTTCGCGCTGGAACTCCATGGCCTTCGCCAGCACCTCGAACTGGTTGCCGCTCGGCGCCATCTCGGTCAGCAAACGTTTTGAGGCTTCGTAGTCGCGCGCCGAGTTAATCGCCTTCAGCGTGTCTTCCATCACCTTGAAGAAATTGACCAGGCCTTGCCGCACGTCTTCGGGCATCGGCTTGCCGGTACGCGGCGAGGGGGCACCGATAAAGCGCGTGGCCGTCGCGTAACCGAACATGCCGTGGCGCCCATACGGAAAGCTGCGAGTTACATCGTCACCTGCGACATCGAGCAGTTGCGGGTGCGTGGCCGAGACGTGATAGCCCTCGTTGAACGCCTCCAGCGCGACCTTCCAGTTGCACGGCAGCCGGATCGACTTGTACCAGCGGTAGCGCATCTTTTCGAACTCGAAGCAGTCCGTGATTTCGGGTACCGGTTCGAGAAATCTGGCGAGCGGCTCCGCGTCGGGATCCATGTTGATGAACACGAATCCACCCCACGTATCCACCCGCACGTCCTGGAGCCGCAGATCGCTGTCGGCCATGTCCGGGCAGCCTTCCCAATCGCCGCGATCGAGCACGCGTGCGATGCTGCCGTCAAGATTCCACTGCCAGCCGTGGAAGTTGCAATGAAACTTGGCCGCCTTGCCGCAACCATTGGTCAGACGCCGGCCACGATGCTGGCAAACGTTGTAGTAGGCTTTGATCCGATCGGCCGCCGTGCGCACCACGATGATCGACTCACCGATTACATCGAACGTGACATAGTCGCCTACCGCGGGAATCTCCTCGAGCCGGCATGCCACCTGCCACACGCGCGGCCACAGGTTGCGCGTTTCCTGGTCGAGGAACTGCTTCGACAGGTAGCTATCCTTGGGGACAAAATCGAGGCGGACCGGATGCTCACCCGAACCGGAATTCGTGTCACGCATTGATATCTCCTTCATGGTTTCGTCGGCTCGCGCACCGATTCTGGTTTCTTCTCGCCGGCTCACCGCCCATCGGGGCCAGGTGACGCATCAGTCGGTATATATGAACACCGTTCAAAATACTAGGCTGACGGCGCGAACCTTGTCAATCCGGTCCAACGTCAGCCCAGTGCCGCTGTCAGCGCCGGTACGGCCTCAAAAAGATCGGCGGCGAGGCCGTAGTCGGCAACCTGGAAAATCGGCGCCTCACTGTCCTTGTTGATCGCGACGATGACCTTCGAATCTTTCATCCCGGCCAGATGCTGGATCGCACCGGAAATGCCGACTGCGATATAAAGCTGCGGCGCGACGATCTTGCCCGTTTGCCCGACCTGATAGTCGTTCGGCGCGAATCCAGCGTCCACCGCGGCGCGCGATGCGCCCACTGCCGCACCGAGTTTGTCGGCGAGCGCGTCGAGCAATCTGAAGTTATCGCCATTCTGCATTCCGCGGCCGCCTGAAACCACGACGCTGGCGGCCGCCAGTTCGGGCCGGCTCGATCGGGTCAACTGCTGGTCGACGAAACGTGCCCGCTCATAAGCTGGTGCGGCCGGCGCCGACTCGACCGGCGCGTTGCCCTGCAATGGTGCGGCATCGAAGGCGGTCGTGCGCACCGTCAACACCTTCAGCGGATCGGCCGACCTGACGGTGGCGAGCGCATTGCCGGCATAGATCGGCCGCACAAACGTATCGGCCGCCTTGATGGCGACGACTTCGGAAATCTGCGCACAATCGAGCAACGCTGCGACGCGCGGCATGAAGTTTTTGCCGACGGCCGTGGCTGCGGCAATCACATGGCTATACGACTGAGCAAGCGACAGCACCAGCAGCGCGAGATTTTCAGGAAGTGGATGCGCGTACGCGGCAGCGTCTACGTGCAATACCTTGCTGACTCCGCTGACTTTCGCTGCATCGGCCGCGGCTCCCGCTGCTTCATGGCCGGCTACCAGCAGATGAACCTCACCGCCGATCTGCGTTGCGGCAGTAACAGCGTTGAGCGTCGCGCGATGGAGCGTCGCATTGTCGTGCTCAGCAATAACGAGGATGGACATAGTCAGATCACCTTGGCTTCGTTGCGAAGTTTGTCGATCAACGTCGCGATGTCGGGCACCATCATCCCGCTCTTGCGCGCCGCCGGTTCGGTGACTTCGAGTACCGCAAGACGTGGCGCGACATCCACACCGAGTGCTTCAGGCGTCAGCGTGTCGAGCGGCTTCTTTTTCGCTTTCATGATGTTGGGCAGCGTCACATAGCGCGGACTATTCAGACGCAGATCCGTGGTGACAACGGCGGGCAGATCGAGCGCGACGCGTTCGAGCCCGCCGTCGATTTCGCGCGTCACGGTCAGCACGCCGTCCGCGATTTCCGTCTTGAAGGCGAAGGTGGCTTGCGGCCAACCGAGCAGTCCGGCGAGCTTCTGCCCCGTCTGACCGGCATCGTTATCGATGGCCTGCTTGCCGAGCAGTACCAGTTGCGGCGCTTCCCGTTCGACGATCGCTGCCATGAGCTTCGCAACCGCCAACGGCTGCAACTCTGCTGGCGTCTCGATCAGGATCGCCCGGTCGGCGCCCATGGCAAGCGCGGTGCGCAAGACTTCCTGCGACTGCGCGGTGCCGGCTGAAATCACGACGATCTCGGCGGCAACCCCTGCCTCTTTTAGCCGTACCGCCTCCTCCACCGCGATTTCATCGAACGGGTTCATGGCCATCTTCACGTTGACCAGATCGACGCCGGAGCCGTCGGATTTGACCCGGGGCTTCACGTTGTAATCGATAACACGCTTTACCGCGACCAGTATTTTCAATTGACGCTCCAGGCTATTTTCTGAACGATGTTCTATATTCTGAACCAACTCTTTTGCTGTTGTCAACGACAATGGCCTTTGCAGACCCTGCCCCGTGTAAACCCCGTTTCAAGGTCGCCGGAATATATCCATAATTTAGAACATCGTTCGTATTTTAAAATCCCGTGCAGATCGACTGACTGCGTGCTCTGCCGCAGGATCGCCGGCGGTAGCTCCTGGTAGAAACTCGCCCATGAAAATGTTTTCTCTCGATGGTCAGGTTGCGCTTGTCACTGGCGCTTCGCGCGGCCTAGGACTGGCGATGGCCAATGCGCTTGCGTGCGCCGGTGCAACGGTGGTGCTCGCAGCCCGGTCGCGCGCCGGTCTCGACACAGCCGCGGCGTCCATTCGTGCCGGCAGCAACGCTCTGATCGATGTCGAGCCATTCGATCTCGTCGATCAATCCGCCATCGAAGCCGCCGTGCAGAACGTTTTTGCGCGTCATGGAAGGATCGACGTCCTGCTGAACAACGCCGGCATCTGCGAGTGGAGCGACTTTCTACAATTGACACCGCAGATGTGGCACCGCACCATGGATATCAACGTGACCGCGGCATACCTGCTCGCGCGGCAAGTGTCGCCGTCGATGATCGAACGTGGGCACGGCCGCATCATCAATGTCGGCTCGTATGTTTCGGTACTCGGGCGCGAAAAGCTGCAAGCCTATGTAGCGAGCAAGCATGCCGTGGCCGGACTCACCAAGTCGCTCGGCGCCGAACTGGGGCGGCACGGAATCCGCTGTAACGGCATTTGCCCTGGTTACTTCATGACCGAGATGGCCGAACCTGTCACGTCGAATGCGCAAATGAAAGAGATCGTCCGCTCGCACATTTCCGTCGGACGCTGGGGGCGCCCGGAGGAACTCGGGGGCGCCGCGGTGTTCCTCGCCTCCGAGGCGAGCTCTTATATGAACGGCCAGATGCTGATGGTCGACGGCGGCGTTTCGGAGATTCTGAGCTTCCCGATGTCGGTGGTCTAGCCACGCGCAAAGTGGCCGGCGCTTCCGCGCCGCCGGACCTTCACGCGCCTTTCGAGTTCTCAGCGAGTGCTATCGCGCTACGTAACTCCGCGTGCCCAGGCCGCGACGATACCCCGCGCAACAGAAAGTGGGACAGCGACGGGATCAGAACCAGTGCGCCGATCATGTTGGTGACGAACATGAAGGTCAGCAGAATGCCCATGTCGGCCTGGAACTTGATCGGCGACCATGCCCACGTGACAACCCCGGCGGCCAGCGTGACACCCACCAGCGCCACCACCTTGCCGGTGAACTGGACCGCCCGGCGGTAGGCATCCCGCAGCGGCAAGCCGGCACGCTGATAGTTGAGCTGCACCGACAGCAGATAGAGCGCGTAATCGACACCGATGCCTACGCCAAGGGCGATCACAGGCAAGGTCGCCACCTTGACGCCGATGCCCAGCATCACCATCAACGCCTCGCATAGGACCGATGTGACGACGAGCGGCACCAGTGCGACGATGGCGGCGCGCCAGCTGCGGAACGTGATCAGGCAGAGCAGGACGACAGCCCCGTAGACCAGCAGCAGCATGCGTTCATTCGCTTCCTTGACGACGATGTTGGTCGCGGCATCGATACCCGCGGATCCGGCAGCCAGCAAAAATTGATGGCTTGCGTCCTTGTGCGCATCCGCAAAACGTTGCGCCGCGTCGAGCACGCGGGTCAGCGTGGCCGCCTTATGATCGGTCAGGTAGGCGATGATCGGCATCGTATTGCACGCTGCGCTGATCAGATCGGGACGATCAAGCAAAACCTGGAAGAGCGAGCGATTCAGAATCGCCGGTGTGCGATTGATCGTGAACCACTTCGGATAACCTTCATAGGCACCGGACGTCACGAGCCGGGTGAGAGACGCGGCCGAACTCGTGGTCTGCACGCCGCTCACATTTTGCAAGGCGATCTCGAAGCGATCGACATCCGCCAGCATCTGATAGTGATCCGCATCGCAATTGGGCAGTGACGATTTGCCGATCACCACGAACATGTCGCTCGACAGACCATAGTGGGCGTTGATGAAGGCATTGTCCCGGTTGTAGACCGAGTCCGCCCGCAATTCAGGGGCGCCCGCGTCGAGATCGCCGATCTGCAGACGCTGGCTGACCGCAAAGCCTCCCGCGGCCAGCAGCACGGTCACGGCGATCGCGCCCGATGCCCAGCGCCGTTCCGTGAAGCGGTCCAGCCAGTTCCACAGGCTCGCGACACGCGAGCGGCTGCCGGTTTCCGCGGCCTCTTCGATTAGCGTGCGCCGCGCGGCCGCGGGACTCACGCCCACATACGACAGCAACACCGGCAACAGAAGAAGATTGGTGAAGACCAGCACGCCCACGCCGATGCTGGCTGTCAGCGCCAGATCCTTGATGACCGGGATATCGATGATCGTCAGGACGGCGAAGCCCACCATGTCGGCCATGAGCGCGGTGAGACCCGCGAGAAAGAGCCGCCGGAAGGTGTAGCGCGCCGCCACATACTTATGCGTGCCGCGCCCGACGTCCTGCAGGATGCCGTTCATTTTCTGCGCACCATGCGACACGCCAATAGCGAATACCAGGAACGGCACCAACACCGAATAAGGATCGACGACGAGACCCAGCGTCGTGACGATACCGAGTTGCCAGAGGACCGCGACAAGCGAACACGCGACCACCAGAAACGTGCTGCGCGGGCACCGCGTATAAAAGAAAATCACGCCGAGCGCGATGGCCGCCGCAATGCCGAAATACGTCATCACCTGCTTCAGGCCGTCGATCAGGTCACCGATCAGCTTGGCGAAACCAACCACGTGGATGCGAATGTTGCCGTGCTGCTGCGTGCGCACCATGTCGTCGAGCAGATGCGAGAAGTGGGCATAGTTGATCGGCTTGCCCGCCGCGTCGCGCTCGAGCAGCGGCACCACGATCATGGTCGACTTCAGATCGTTGGCGACGAGCGAACCGGTGATGCCCGCGCGCGCGATATTGGTTCGCAGCGCGTCGATTGACGCCGGCGAGCCGTTGTACGTCGACGGCATGACCGGGCCACCCGCATAGCCCTTTTCGGTGACGATATTCCAGCGCACCGCCGGCATCCAGATCGATTTGACCCACGGCCGGTCGACGCCGGGCATCAGAAATACCGCGTCGTTGATCTTTCTCAGCGACTCCAGATACGCGGGGTCGTAAATGTCGCCCTGAGTATTCTCGATCACAATCCGCAAACTGTTGCCGAGCCCCTTCAGGTCGCCCTTGTTCGCCAGGTAGTTGCGGATATACGGGTTCGACTGCGGAATCATCTTTTCGAAGCTGGCATTGATCTGCAGCCCGGTCGCCACCTTGATGCCGAAAAAGACCGACAGCACGGCGCACAACAGAATCAGGACAAGTCGATGATTGAAAACCAGCCGCTCCAGCGCATTGCCGGACTTCGCGTCGAACGCACGGCGCTCCTTGACCACGGGCATGGAACTGATCTGCTCATTGTTCTTACCGGCCATCATGTGCTCCCTTTGCCGCGATCACTTGAGTACCCCGACGTTCTTTACGCCCCCGGCGCCCACTACCACGATGCCGCCGCGAGCGAGGCTCGTACCGTCCCAGAGCGACCACGCCTGACCCGCCGCATTCGCCGCACTGAAGCTGGCGCCGCCGTCCGTGCTGATCAGCACACGCCCATCCTGGCTGAACAACGCAAGCCGCCCGTCGGCAAGACGCGCACCGCCCAGCAGACTGGCCTCGCCGGGAATGCCGACCTTGGCCCAGGTCTGCCCGCCGTCCACGCTGCGCAGCGCATTGCCACGCAGGCCATAGAGAATCAGATTGTCAGGCGTGCCGAAGATGCCAAAAAAGCTGCCCTTGTACGGCACCGAGACCTTGACGAACTGTTGTGAGGTCTCGTCGAGGCGCATGACCAGTCCCTGTTCGCCGACCACATACAGCGCATTACCGATTCTGCGTATCGCATGCAGGTTCAGTGCGTCCTGTTCGTTTTCGGTGTGGTCGAACCACGGTGTCCAACTGGCCCCGCCATCGTCGGTTCTGAAGATGATATTGAATGAACCGATGATGAAGCCCGTGCGTTCGCTATCGAACCAGACCGACAGGAACGGCCGCCCCGGACCGTCGTTGACGAAGCGCCGCGCTTCCTCGAGTCCAGCCGCAACCTTCGCGTCCGACTGGTCCCGCTTCTGGTAATAGGCCAGCATCAAGGCGGCCGCCGACCGGCCGTCGAGTTGCTTCGTCCAGGTCGCGCCGCCGTCCGCGGTGTGCAAAACGATGCCGTCCTGACCGGTCGCCCAGCCCGCGCGCGGCGAAACGAAATACACCGAGACCAGATCCGAGCTCACCGGCGCGAAAACCTGGCGCCAGGTCCCGCCATTGTCGTCGGACAGGACGATCAGTCCGCGCAAACCGACCGCGACGAGCCGGTCTCCGGCATGGGCCACGGCAAGCAGCGGCGCGGTCTGCGCATGCGGGTTGGTCGTGGCCGGCGTGTCGATCGGATCGGCGAACGCGGCAAGCGCCGGCTGCGAAACGGTCAGCGCGAGGGTCAGCGCAAGCGCCGACACAGCCGCGTTCATAGAGGTACTCAGCATCATGTCTCCTTGTGCTCGCCTGATACTCGATGGCCGCACCGGAAGAAACCCGCTGCGGCCCTGTCTTTCGAGGCTATGCTGCCGGCCCGCGCGAGGTATCAGCGGATGCCAGTCGACTGCATTCGTTCAGGCGTGAAAAACCCGTTGGGAAAGTCCACGTTGAAGAAAATGCCGGAGGTGTCCGCAGGATGACTGCCCAGCAGATACACGCCACTGTTGAAGTCGAAGAACCAGTTGCCGAGTGAATACGGGACCTTGACATCGTAGGCCGGTACCGTATCGGCAAAGCCGCCTCGATATAGTTTGCCTGCCTGATCATAGGCGTCCATCATGCCACCGCCCAGATCCTCATCCGTATAGAGAATCTTTTTGCTGTACAGGTGCCGCGCACCGGGTTTGAGCGTCAGTTCAAGCACACGCACGCGGTGCAGCTCCCAGCGAATCAGGTTGGCATTGGGGAAATGCGGTGTCAGCATGTCCTTGTCCGAGGTCGCGTACTGCCACTTGTATCCGTTGTACGGAATGTACATTTCCTTGGTGCCGAGCATCTTGACCTTCCAACGATCGAGCTTGCCGTACATCAGTTGGATATCGTCCATCGTGATCACGCCCGAGTAACCTGGGTTAGGCGTATCGTAGGCGAGATCAGGAGCGACGCGCGTGCGGCGCTGGCCCGGCGAATACGACCAGCCCGGCCAGTCACGCGAACTCGCGGTGTAGTCCCAGAACAGCGATGTCTCACCCTTCAGGCGCGCGGGCGCGGCGTAATCGTTCATCACCTGGTACCACACGCCGTCAGACTTCTTGAATCCGTCCCGGCCGAGAGTGGGATCGTAGTACGGAAAATAGATGCTGCTTTTGAACGAGCCCGTCAGCACCGGGTTGCCCGAACTGTCCATCAGCCAGGTATTGACGAAGTTCTTTTGTTTGGTTCCGACGAAACGCATGATGTAATTCCAGAGCGCTTCCTCGCCGGTCTTCGCAATCGGGAAAGGAATACAGCCAAAGGCGCCTTCGATATCCTGTCCGCCGTTGGTCAACTTGGCCTGCACCGCATTGATCTTGCAATTTTCACCGTACCAGTCCGGAAACGATGCGCTGCGATGGGTCGGATAGACCATCATCTTGTAATCGGGAAAGCGCTTGAACAGTTCCTTGGACGACTCGCTCAGCTTGTCCGAGTATTCCTGCCAGTTCTGCGCGGTGATCGTCAGAATCGGCTTTTCGCCGGCAAACGGATCAAACCACTTGCCGCTATTAAGCTTGGATTCCGCAGGCGCCTTGGTGACTCCTCCGGTGTATGCCGGAATCTGTCCGTCCGTGCTGGCCGCGGCGTCTGCGCCGAACACTGTGAGCGTCGTGCCCAGCTTGGCGGCTTCTTCGGCCGATACGGAGGCGTGCACTGTGGAACCATAGGTGGCGGCGATCAGTACAGCCGTCACTAACCTTGGGATGTTCATTTGCGAATGTCCTCTGAAGTACCAGATAGCCGGCTTTGGTTAAAGCGTGGTCTGATAGGTGATCCCGATCCAGCCCTTGTCGGAATATGGCGCGCCGTTGACATTGGTCGCTGTTTTCTTCCAGTTGGTATAACCGGTGTAGGTGAGATTCACGATGTGCTTGTTGTAGATCGTGAATTGCAAGCCTACCTGGTAGATGTTGCTACCCTGGTTGCCACCATCGACAGTCAGCGTATTGCCGTGGATATTCCATTGTACGAACATCGGCAGGTCGAGATCGACGCCGGGAAACACCTGGTTCCAGTGCGGTGTGAACGACACGCCAAAGGTGTAGTAGTTTTTTGTCGCGCAACCCAGCGCGACCGCATCGGCTGCGTTCGTGCAAGCGGCAGAGTAGCCCGGCGCGTTGAAGTTCTGCGCACCCGAAGTCACCTTGAGCAGATGGGCCGCCGCGATTTCCATGGCGAGCGGCGCCTCGTTCCAGAGCGGTGTCTTGCCGAAATACGTGGTCGTGTTGAGCAGTGCGTGCAGCGTATCGCCGCGCGCGCCTTCGAGCGTGCCCGGTGTGCCGCTGCCGGCCGAAGCCAACGGCGTATTGCGGCGATACGACACTTCGGCGCCGACCGCCGTGCCGCCAATCTGGCTGTTCACGCCAAGACCCAGCAATTGGACCTTGTTTGCGTAGATATCCTCGGTCGTGAAATTGTTCGGATTGAACTGATCGAACCAGGGTGTCTTGTAGCTGAAGCGGCGATAGGTCAGCTCGACCGTACTCGAGAATTTTTCAAGGCGATACTTGGTTTCAACCCCGATGTCCCCCGTCTGCCCTTGCGGCCCCTTGACGTTGTAGATAGGAAAGTTCGGCCCCGCATACGCGGAGATCGGCGGGCCATAGTTGATGGAGTCCGAACCACCGAAATACGTGCCGCCTTCCGGGTAACGGTCGGGCGCCCATTCGAACGAGTAGTAGCCGCTCAATTGCATCCGTTCGGTCAACTGGGCCGACATGGCGACCTGCCCGGTCGGCAGCGACAGTTCCTTCAGCGATGCCCCGGGGCTTTGCGTCGCGGCAATCAGGTTTTGCGGAGCCTGCGATACCGCAACCGAGTTGACGCCGCCCACGCTGCCGATCAGCGACTGTCCCCAGATCTGCGCGAGGCGCCCTACCTTGATGTCAATCGGAACGGGGCCCGCGTTGACGGTGGTGAATCCGAACGCATCGCGCACCTCCGCCGACGGTCCGATGTAGTACTTCTTGATGTAGCTGGTGTAGTTATTCCCCGGGTAGTTCGCAACACTTTCGAGACCCGGCCCGCTCTTGTCCTTGCTCGAATAGGCTGCGTCGTACCAGCCCGCAACACTGAATCGGAAGCCGGTCGTCCCCTTGTACTTGAAGTCGAATTCGCTCGTCACGTCGAGCCGCGCGAGTATGGTCTGGTAGCGCCTGAAGGTGTTGTCGCCTTCGTCATAGCTCGGGTTGTTACCGATCGCCGGGTTAATGCCCTGAAGCCGCAACCCATAGTTCGCACGAACCGTCGTATCCAGATCCATCTCGATGTCCGGATTAGGCGTCGTAAACGTGAACGCCTGCGCTCCGTTCGCAAAACTGCCGCAAACCCCAACCAGCAACATCACTTCAAAACGACGCCGGTAAACGGCCCCGCCTTTGGAAATCCGATTCATTTTGTCTCCTCCGCGAGGACATTCACACGACTTCTATTCGTTGTATTTTTCGCGCCGACCTGCTTCCCACATTTCAAGTTCATCTAATACTTGAATGCTGTTCAAAATGATAAACACCGCGTAGTGGGGTGTCAATAGTGTTTTCCAGTAGAAATCGGGACCCTTGCACACCGGTGGACTGAGGTATTGAGCAGCCACCTGAGACGTTAGGAATCCGTCTAAAGTCACCCATGCGGGATCTATTCGCGCGGCTGGCGAATGGGGATAACGGCTGCGGCGGGCCCGTCACAACAGGACAAACAGACCTGCTGTGGTTGCCCACCTCGGGATGTCTGACGAAATGCGACCAGAGAGGCCGTCGATCGTCATCACATGGGGTTCACTTCACGTCCCAGACCAGCGGCAAGTGATAGAGCGTGCCGTTGACGCCGCCGTGCACACCGGCTTTGGCGCCGGGCTTGAGCGAAAAATCGGGGATGCGTTTGAGCCACTCCTGGAGGAACACCTTGATCTCGACGCGGGCGAGGAATGAGCCCGGACAACGATGCGCCCCATTGCCAAAGGTGGAATGAATCGGTGTCGGACGGTTGAAGTCGACTTCGAGCGGATTCTGGAACTTGCGCTCGTCCAGACCATGCAGGGTGGTCGGTATGACGATCATGTCGCCGGCTTTCATCTGCACGCCCTGGTATTCGAAGTCATGCGCGACCTGACGCCCCTGGTTGACCACCGGAAAGCGGCGCAACAACTCGTCTACCGCTTTCTGCGTCAACTCCGGGTGGTCGATCAGATGTTTGCGATGCGCGGGACTGCCCGCCAGGAAATTGGCGATGAAGCCCATCGCGGAGGCGACCGTATCGAGGCCGCCGATCAGGACGAGCCCACACAGCCCCTTAAGCTCCTGATCGCTAAGATCACGACCGTCAATCTTCGATTGAACGATCCGGCTGATCAGATCGTCGCCCGGGTTCGCCCGGCGCTCGGCGATTTTTACGCCGAGGTATTCGAAGATCGCGCCGAGCGCTTCAAGCTTCTGCCCGGAGGAAGCCGGCCGCACCATCTTGTCCGCCAGGCCCAGCAAATAGTCGCGATCTTCCGCGGGCAGCGCCACCATGTCCATGAAAATGCCGATGGGCAGATGTTGCGCGAACTCGGAGACGAACTCGCACTCGCCCCGCGAATAAAAGCCTTCGATCAGCTCGATTGTCATTTCGCGCGCCTTTTCTTCGAGCTTGCTGATCGCTTGCGGCATGAAAGCCGGCGCAATCAGCGCACGGTAGGCGGTGTGTTCGGGCGGGTCGAAAAAGATCGGCGGCAACGGCGCGTGATCGACCAACGGCACCGTCAATTGGCGCGACGAAAATTGCTCGTATTCCTTGAAGATGCGGTAGATGTCGTCACCGCGCGTCGCGATCCAGTGGCCGCCGTTACGCGGGGTCCAGAAGATGTCGGGCACGGCGGGGTCGTGCAGTTTCTTGAGCGCGAGATGATAGTCGTCGGCGGCGCCGGGCGGATTGTATATGTCGAAGTCGACCACCAGTTGCGTCGGCACGTGCGCGGGAATAGGCGCCACTTCAGGCGTCGCGCGTTGATTGCTCTCTGACATTCGATGTCTCCTTCGTGATTCCGGACCATCTGGCTGGCTCACACAATCGCCGTGCCGACAATTTTCTGAATGATGTTCACATATGTATCATACATTTTCTGCTACTGGAACAACATAAAAAAAGCGGGGCAAAAGCGCACGCCGCCGCGTTACAGGTGCGTCCCGTAGCGCTCGAGATGGTGCTCGGCATCACCCCATGTCATATCAATGCAGGTCAGCCGCTTGAAGTACCAGCCGACCGGAAGTTCTTCGGTCATGCCCATTCCGCCGTGCAACTGCACCGCCTGCTGGCCGACGAACCGCCCGCACCGGCCGATCAGGTTCTTGGCGGCGGACAGCGCCCGGCGCCGCTCGTCGGCATCCGCTCCGGCCAGCCGCGATGCGGCGAAGTACACCACCGAGCGGGCCTGCTCGACCGCAGTCAGGATGTCGGCCGCGCGATGCTGAAGCGCCTGGAACTCGCCGATGGGTCTGCCGAACTGGGTGCGCGTGCGCAGGTAGTCGTAGGTCATCTCGGCGAGCTTCGCCATGGTTCCAACCGCTTCGGCGCATAGCGCGAACAGCCCGTGGTCGACGGTCCATTCCAGCAGGCCATAGCCGTTGCCGATCACGCCCAGCACCGCTTCGGACTCGACCGATACGCCCGAGAAATACACTTCGGCGACCCGCTGCCTGTCCAGCGCCGGAAAACCTCTGAGCGTGACGCCCGGTGTCTTAGGGTCGATTGCGAACAGCGTGATGCCGGTGGTGTCGTCCTGCGCGCCGGAAGTCCGCGCCGACACCAGCAGCAGATCGGCGCTATCGCCGTGCAGGACCACGCCTTTGCGACCATCGATGACAAAACCCTCACTCGAAGGCCTGGCGGCCGTTGTTACGTTCGACAGATCGAATCGTGCGCCAGGCTCAAGCGTGGCCAACGCCGTTTTCAGCCGGCCAGCCGCAAGTTCGGGCAGCCAGCGCTTCTTTTGCGTATCGGTGCCCACATGGCTGATCAGCCTTGCGCCAAGCACCGCGGTCGAGAGATAAGGCTCGAGCACCAGAGCCCGACCCAACGCCTCCATCACAATCATGGTCTCTGCCACGCCCGCGTTCATCCCGCCGTATTCGTCCGGAACGTTGAGCGCGAGGAGACCCATATCGGCCAACGTGTTCCAATGCTGTTCGGACCAGCCGCGCGGCGTCGCCGATAGCTTGCGCCGCGCCTCGAATGAATATTCCTTCTCCACGAAGCGGCCCACCAGGTCGGCCAGCATCTGCTGCTCTTCAACGAGCGTGAAATCCATGACGTGTCCTCAGATGCCAAGCGCCAGTTTGGCGATGATATTTTTCTGAATCTCAGTCGAACCGCCGTAGATCGAGATCTTGCGCCAGTCCAGATAGTGCGGCGCCAGCGCGTTGAGCAGTTCGCCATGCGCCGTGGCATCCGCGCCTTCGCTCCAATCCGGCTCGAGCGCCTGCGGTACAAACGGCACCGCGTAGGGCCCCGCGCACGCCATGATCAGCTCGGTGAGTTCCTGCTGGATTTCCGAACCGCGGATTTTCAGCACCGAGGCCTCGGGTCCCAGCGGACGGCCGGTCGACTCGGCGGAAATCGCCCGCAACAACGACCATTCATGCGCGATCAGATCGATCTCGACCTTTGCGATCCGGTCGCGAAAGCGGATATCGTCGATCAGCGGCTTGCCGTGCTTCCGTTCAGTCCGCGCGATTTCCTTCAGCCGGAGCATGAAGCGTTTGCAGTTGCCGAGCCCCGCAATATTGGTGCGCTCGTGGCCGAGCAGATATTTGGCGATCGCCCAGCCACGATGCTCTTCGCCGACAAGATTGCCATCCGGCACTTCGACGTTTTCGAAGAACACCTCGTTGACGTCATGGCCGCCATCGAGCGTTCTGATCGGCCGCACGGTAATGCCGGGCGTCTTCATGTCGATCAGTAGAAACGAAATGCCTTCCTGCGGGCGGCCATCGCTGTGGGTGCGTACGAGACAGAAAATCCAGTTCGCCCACTGTGCAAACGAAGTCCAGATCTTCTGTCCATTGACGATATAGAACGGCTTGCCGTCGCGCGGAACGCACTCGGCGCGCATCTTCAACGAAGCGAGATCGGAGCCTGCGCCCGGCTCCGAATAGCCCTGACACCACCAGTCCTCCATCGACACGATGCGTGGCAGAAAATAGTCACGCTGCGCGGGCGTGCCGAATTTTTGCAGCACGGGCCCGACCATCGACAGACCGAACGGCATCTGACGCGGCGCACCTGCGGTAAAGCACTCTTCATCGAAGATATTGCGCTGCGTAGCGTTCCAGCCCGCGCCGCCGTATTCGACCGGCCACGCCGGCGCGCCCCAGCCATTGGCCGCGAGGATGCGCTGCCAGCGCACGTAGTCGTCGCGCGGCACGTGGCGGAAATTCAGCACGCGGTCGCGAATCTCCGTGGGTAGCCGGGCCGTCACAAACTCCCGCACCGATGCGCGAAAGACCTTATCGTCGTCACTTTCTCGCAAATCCATCAACCCTCTCCTTTGACGATGGGCGCGCCCTGGACCGCCAACCGGCCCCGCTCTCAGCCGATTTCGACAACGCCGTTGTTCAACACGACCACATCGCGTGCGTCGACGCGTGCCCGCACATGCACGCGTGTGTCGCTCTCGCGCCAGAACTGAAATCGGATGACCTCGCCGGGATAAACCGGCGAAGTCATCCGTAGCGCAAGCCGTCTGAGCCGCGCCGCGTCGTTTCCGGCCAGGGTGCGAATCGCGGCGTAGCCTGCCATGCCGTACGTCGCGAGGCCGTGCAGGATCGGTTGCCTGAAACCGGCCTTCGTAGCGACTTCAGGATCGGCATGCAGCGGATTCGAGTCGCCGGAAAGACGGTAGATCAGCGCCGCCTGCGCCGGGGTCCCAAACTCGAATTCGTGATCGGGTGTGCGCTCAGGAACGGCCGGCAAGGCTTCGGGCGGCGCATCGCTCTCGCCCGATTCCGCGCTGAAGCCGCCGTCGCCTCGCAGGAACGAGACCTGCCGAACTTCCGCGAGCCGCTCGCCGCTCGCCGCTTCGAACAGATCGCGCCTGAGTTCGACGATTGCGCCCTTGCCCGCGCCCTTATCGGAAACAAGGCTCACACGCGTCTTGCTGACGATGGTGGCGGCGGTCGGCATTGGACGGAGGAAGCGGACGTCCTGTTCGCCGTGCACCACCTTCAGATAGTCGACACCGGCGCGCGGGTCGCGCATCCACGATTTGGGCCACGCAAACGCCGCGGCACAGGTCGGCATCGGCTGCAGGTCTTTCTCGTAGACGTAGCGAAGTTGCGCCGCGTCGAGAGGATCGCCACCGATGCCAAGACCCAGCGCGTACAACATGACATCGCGTTCGGTGTAAGTGTGGGTGACGTCTTCGATTGGCCAGTTCTTGATGACTTCATACTTCAGCATGACTTTGCCCCATGGCGTATCGATCGCATATCAATCGTCGTTGAAATTCGGCTTGCGCTTCTCAAGGAAGCTCGCGATGCCTTCCTTATAGTCGTCGCACTGATTGGCAATCGGCATGTCCAGTCCGGCAGCCATGATCGCTTCATGGGGCGTCTGAAACGGCACCTCCCAGAGTTGCGCCTTCATGACGCGCATCGAGCGCGGCGAGCAGTTCTCCGCGAGATCTGCCGCATAGGCATAGGTCTCTTCCGCTAGCGTGCCAGACGGGAACGCACGGTTCACGAGCCCCATCCGCTCAGCCTCGACTCCCTTGATCTTGCGCGCCGACAGCAGCAGGTCGAGCGCCCTTGCGTGCCCGACGTGGTGCGAAAGTATCCACGCCATGCCATATTCGGCGGTCAACCCGCGACGTGCGAAAGCGGTGGTGATCGTGGCATCTTCAGCCGCGAAACGGATGTCGCAGAAGAGCGCGTGAATCAGGCCAATACCGACCGTCGCCCCATTGAGCATTGCGATCACGGGCTTCGGGATCGCCGGGTAATACGAACAGCGCGTTTGCCAGTCGGCGCGCTTGCGCATATCGAACGGACGCGGCAGCTTGGTCATCAGCGCATAGGGATCGCCGCCAAAGCTATGAATGTCGCCACCGGCGCAGAATGCCTTGCCCGCACCGGTGAAGACAATGACGCGTACGCCGCGATCGGCGCCCGCGGCCTGCATGGCGTCGTACACCTCGGTAGCCACCGTGTCGTTCCAGGTGTTCATCTGTTCGGGACGGTTCAGGGTGATCGTGGCGATCCGGTTCTTCACGTCGTACAGAATGGTCTCGTAGCCCATGGCTATCTCCCTCGATTGGCGGCGCTCAGAACGAACGTGGCATGTCCAGCACGTGTTCCGCGACGTAAGACAGAATCAGATTGGTCGAGATGGGCGCCACCTGATAAAGACGAGTTTCGCGGAATTTGCGCTCCACGTCGTATTCGCAGGCGAAGCCGAATCCTCCATGCGTCTGGAGGCACGCGTTGGCGGCCTTCCATGAAGCGGTAGCGGCGAGGTGCTTGGCCATGTTCGCTTCGGCGCCGCACGCCTCGTGGTTGTCGAACATCTCGCACGCCTTGTAGCGCATCAGATCCGCGGCCCGCACGTCGATATACGCTTCGGCGATGGGGAACTGGACACCCTGATTCATGCCGATGGGCCGGTCGAACACCTGGCGCTCCGACGCGTACTTCGATGCGCGATCGACGAACCAGTAGCCGTCGCCGATGCACTCGGCAGCAATCAAGGCGCGCTCCGCGTTCAGACCGTCAAGGATGTACCTGAAACCCTTGCCTTCCTCGCCAATCAGGTTCTCTTCGGGAATCTCGAGATTGTCGAAAAACAATTCGTTGGTTTCGTGATTGACCATGTTCGGAATCGGCCGTACGGTCAGACCGTTGCCGATCGCCTGATGCAGATCGACCAGAAAGCACGACAGGCCTTCGGATTTCTTTTTCACATCGGCGAGCGGCGTGGTGCGCGCCAGGAGGATCATCAAGTCCGAATGCTGCACGCGGGAGATCCACACCTTCTGCCCGTTGACCACATAGCGTCCGTCTTTCTTCACCGCCATGGTTTTCATTTTGGTGGTGTCCGTGCCGGTGGTCGGTTCGGTCACGGCCATCGACTGCAAACGCAGTTCTCCGCTGGCGATCTTCGGCAGGTACGCGCGCTTTTGCGCCTCGGAGCCATTACGCAGCAAGGTGTTCATGTTGTACATCTGGCCGTGGCAAAACCCGGAATTGCCACCGTTACGGTTGATCTCTTCCATGATCACGGACGCTTCGGCAAGGCCAAGCCCCGAGCCGCCGTATTCCTGCGGAATCAGCGCAGCCATCCAGCCCGCGCGCGTCAACGCATCGACGAACGCCTCCGGATAGACCCGCTCGTGGTCGACACGGCGCCAGTATTCGTCAGGAAATTGTTTCGACAGGTCGCGCAATGCATCGCGCAGGTCCCGGTACGGATCGGAGGTGGTGGGTCTGCTCATTGAAAGGATTCCTGTCACACGATGATGCGCGGGCTTACTGCGCCGCGTCGATCAGTCCGCCCGCGCTAGCGAGCTGGGTCAAATGATGTTCGGCGGCGCCGAACAGGATGTCGATCACGCTCAGGCGGCGCAGGTAGTGGCCGACCTTGCATTCCTCGGTCATGCCGATGCCGCCGTGAAGTTGCACGCCCTGCTGACCGACAAAGCGGCCGGCCCGGCCAATCTGCACTTTGGCCGCGGCCATGCTGCGCGTGCGCTCTGCGACATCCGGCTCCCCGCTCATCATGGTGGCGAACAGCGCCATGCTGCGTGCCTGTTCGACCATGACCAGCATGTCCACCGCGCGATGCTGCAAAGCCTGGAACGAGCCGATCGCGACGCCGAACTGCTTGCGCACCTTCAGGTACTCAACCGTTTCCTCGTGCGCGGCCGCCATCGAACCGACCGCTTCGGCACACAGCGCGGCGATCGCCTGCGCGACAACGGTCTCGATCAGTGGCAGCGCTTCGCCGGCCACGCCGATCACATCGTCGTCAGTGACACGCACGCCCGACAGATCGATATCCGCCGCGCGCAGCCTGTCCTGCGTCAGATATTCGCGGCGCGTCAGACCCGGCGCTTGCGCGTCGACCAGAAACAGCCCAATGCCGTCGCGGTCGCGGCGCGCGCCCGACACCCGTGCCGACACGACTAGCCGGTCCGCGCAGCCGCCGTGAACGACGATGCGCTTGGCGCCATCGAGTACCCAACCTGCGTTGTCGCGTCGCGCGGTGGTGGCGACGTCCGCCACGTCGTAGCGCGACTGCGGCTCGGCATGCGCCATGGCCAATAGCAGCGAACCGTCGGCGACTTGCGGCAGGATGGCCGCGCGTTGCGCAACGCTGCCACCCAGACGAATACAGCCGCCACCGAGCACCACCGTCGCCAGATAGGGCTCGACAACCAGCCCGCGGCCAAATGCCTCCATCACGATCATCGTTTCGACCGGGCCACAGCCGCTGCCGCCGAAGCCCTCATCGAAGGTGAGGCCCAGCAAGCCCATGTCCGCGTAACGACTCCATTGCGCGCGGCTGAAGCCGTCCGGTTCCGCGAGATAACGCGCGCGCTGTTCAAAGCCGTACTCGTCCTTCACGAGCCGGTCGACGCTGTCCTTGAGCATGCGTTGCTCGTCAGTCAGATCAAAGTCCATGGTCGGTGCGTCTCCTCGTTCGATTGGCGCTCACAGTCCGAGAACGGACTTGGCGAGGATGTTCTTCTGAATCTCGTTCGATCCGCCCACAATCGAAACGTGACGCGCAAAATAGTGATTCGGCGCGATGGTCAGCGCCCAGTCGGGCTGGCGAAGCGGATCGCTCAAACCGCGCAGAAAGTCGAGGTCGAGCGGCAGCGCGTCGGGGCCGGCCACTTCCAGGAGCAGTTCAGCCGAGAGCTGCTGCAGTTCGGAGCCCTTGATTTTCAGGATCGACGTCTTGGGATCCGGCACGTGACTGTCACGCGCGGCACTTTCGGCGATCACCCGCATCTGGGTGATTTCCAGCGCCTTCAGTTCAACTTCGACCGCCGCGACGCGTTCGCGAAACTGCAGGTTGTCCCACAGCACACCGTCGCCACTCGGCACACGTTTAGCAAGATCTTTGGCGTGCCGGATCCGCATCTTCGACACGCCTACCCGCGCAATCCCGCTGCGCTCGTTACCGAGCAGATACTTGGCATAATCCCAGCCCCGGTTTTCTTCACCGATCCGGTTTGCCACGGGTACGCGCACGTTGTCGAAGAACACCTCATTGGTTTCGTGAAAGCCGTCGATGGTGATGATCGGGCGCACCGTCAAGCCGGGCGTCTTCATATCGATCAGCAGGTAGGTAATGCCCTGCTGTTTTTTGCCGCTCGCGTCGGTACGCACGAGGCAGAACATCCAGTCCGCGTGATGAGCGGTCGAGGTCCACAGTTTCTGGCCGTTGATCACATAGTGGTCGCCCTCGCGAACCGCCTGCGTGCGCAATGCCGCCAGGTCCGACCCCGCTCCCGGTTCCGAAAAACCCTGGCAGAACCAGTATTCGAGGCTCGCGATGCGCGGCAGGAAATCGCGCTTCTGCTCGTCGCTGCCGAAAGCGATCAGCACAGGGCCGATCATGTTCACGTTGAACGACAGCGGCTCGGGAGCCGGCGCCATATGCAGCTCTTCCTTGAAGATGTACTGCTGCACCGCGCTCCAGCCCGTTCCACCCCACGCCTTGTCCCACGCGGGGGTCGCCCAGCCGCGCTCGTACAAAATGCGCTGCCAGCAGCGCAGGTCAGCTGCGGCATAACGCTGACCCAGCGCTGCCTTGCGGCGGATGTCTTGCGGCAATGCTTCCTTGAAAAAGGCTCTCACCTCATCGCGGAATGCCAGCTCTTCATCGGTGTATCGCAGATCCATGAGTGTCTCGTCTCGATTCGCTGCCGCAACGCGCGCGGCCGTCCATGCTTTTTGTCCCGCTCGTTGGCTTCTCAGGCCAACGTTCCTGCTTTTTTCAGGTCATTGATTTTGTGGGCGTCGAGCCAGACAGACAGCGCGGCGTCCAGCGTTGCCGGATCAGGTGCTTCGGGCGGCGTCGGCATCGCGGGCACGGTGGCCGAAAAACGCGGCGCGGGCGCGGGCTGCACGATCCCGTCAACTTCGATAAAGGTTCCGCGCGCTTTCAGATGCGGATGGTCAGGCGCTTCGATCCACGACAGCACTGGTGCGAAACACGCATCGGAATGTTCCAGCAAGGTGGTCCACTGCGCGCGGTCGCGGGTCCTGAACTTGAGCGCGAACAGGGCGCGCGCGGCCGGCCAGTTACTCTGGTCGAGCTGGGCGCCAAGCGTATCCGGAGAAATATCGAGCAAGCGCAGCAGTTCCAGATAGAACTTGTCCTCGATCGGGCCCACCGTGATCCACTTGCCGTCGGCGCATTCGTAGACATCGTAGAAATGCGAACCCGAATCGGTGATATTGGCGCCGCGCTGGTCACGCCAGATGCCCGCGGCCTGCATGCCGAAAAAGGTCGTGGCCAGATTCGCCGTGCCGTCGACGATCGCCGCATCCACCACCTGGCCCGCACCACCATTGCGAGCGTGCAGGATGGCGGCAAGCAGGCCCATCGCCAGATACAGCGAGCCGCCCGCGTAGTCGCCGATCAGGTTCAAGGGTATCGAGGGCGCCTGGCCGGATCGGCCGATTGCGTTCAGCACGCCCGTGATCGCGATGTAGTTCAAATCGTGGCCTGCATACTGCGCAAGCGGCCCCTCCTGCCCCCAACCCGTCATGCGTCCATAGACCAGCTTCGGATTGCGCGCCAGACACGCTTGCGGACCGAGTCCCAGGCGCTCGGTCACGCCAGGGCGGAAGCCTTCGATCAAGGCGTCGGCGCCTTCCACCAGCGTCAGCACGAGTTCGATCGCGGCGGAGTCCTTCAGGTCGAGCGCAATCGTCTTGCGGTTGCGCAGCAGCAGGTTGTAGCGCACAGGACGCTCGATGCCGAGCTTGACCGGTTGCCGCCGGTCGATGCGCAACACCGTCGCACCGAGGTCCGCAAGCAGCATTGCGCACATCGGGCCCGGCCCGATGCCGGCCAGCTCGACGATCTTGACGCCAGCGAGCGGCCCCATGCTCAGCTTTTCCTCGCGTGGGCACGCATGGCGTCCCACTGTTCGTCGCTCCAGTCCTGCATCGCGCGGAAACTGGGACCGCCTACGCCCTGCATCCAGCGGCCGCCGTCGATCACGATCATGTCGCCCGTGATATAGCCGGAACCATCGGAGGCCAGGTACGCGTACAGATCGGCAAGCTCGGCATGCTCGCCGAAGCGCCGCAATGGCACGCTGCGATCCTGCGATTCGACCTGTGAGCCAGGCGGATAGAGTTGTTCCCACGCGCCTTCGGTTGGAAAGAGACCCGGCGCCACGGCGTTCAGACGAATCCCCTTTGGCCCCCATTCGACCGCGAGACTGCGCGTCATGGCGAGCACGCCGGCCTTGGCCGCCGCCGACGGCACGGTGAAAGCCGAACCGGTCATGGTGGGTGTCGAGACCGTGCTGATCACGTTGCCTTTGCGTCCAGCCGCGATCCAGCGTTTCCCCGCGGCGATCGTGCAGTAGAAGCTGCCGTGCAGCACGATGCCGAGCACCGCATCGACCGCGCGCGCCGACAGCGTTTCGGTCCGCGCGATGAAATTGGCCGCGGCGTTGTTGAGCAGCAGGTCGAGCGGGCCGGCGCTCCAGATCGTGTCCATCATCGCCTCGACCGACTCGGCGCTCCGCACGTCGGCGGTGATCGAGGTGACGCGCGCACCGCTAATCGCGGCGCGAAATTCGTCGGCCGTGGCGTCGAGCACTTCCTTGCGGCGCCCGCAAATCACCAGCTCGGCGCCGAGTTCCAGATAGCGCCGGCCAATGCTTTTGCCGAGGCCCGTGCCGCCGCCGGTGATCAGAATCTTTTTGTTCCTGAGTAGATCGGGTGTGAACATGGTCGGTGTACGTCCGTAAAATCCAGGGTCAGAAAACAACGCGCGACAAGACGAAGCGGCACAAGCGCCGTGACGCTCAGGTGCCGGTAAACACGGGTTTGCGTTTCTCCATGAATGCCGCCACGGCTTCAGTGTGGTCGCTGGTTTGCCGTGTCAATGGATTCAGATCGACTTCCAGCCGCCACGCGTCTTCAATCGAATTGCCTGCGTTGACCAGGCTCGCCTTGAGCAGCGCCAGCGTAACGGGCGGATAGCTCGCAAAGCGCGCAGCCTGCCGGATCGCTGCATCGAGCGCGCCGCCCGGTTCCGTGGTCTGATTGACAAGGCCGATGCGCTGCGCCGTGGCCGCGTCGAACACGTCCGCTTTCAGCATCAATTCGCGCGCCTTGCCGCCGCCGACCTTCTGCGGCAGCGTCCACAAGAGGCCGGTGTCGGGCAGCAAGCCCACCTTGGTGAACGCACAGCAGTATTTCGCCGCACTGCTGCTTACCGCGAGATCGCACGCGGCAGCCAGTGATAGACCGGCGCCGAAGCACGTGCCCTCGACCGCCGCGACAACCGGTTTGGTACCGGTGTAGATCAAGCGGAACAGACGCACGCCGACGGCAATGCGCTCGCGTAGTTCAAGCAGCGTCGGCGTGGCAGCCTGCATTTCGGACAGGTCGCCGCCCGCGCAGAAATGACCCTCTGAGCCGGTCAGCACGATCGCGCGCGTGGCCGCATCCTCGTGAAAGAGGCGCTGGAACACATCGATCAGCGCGACACGCATCGCCATCGAAAAAGCATTGCGGCGTTGCGGATAGTTCATCGTGACAACCGCCACGTCGCCCTCGTGGCGCACCTGCACGAGATCGTTCAGTTCGTCCGTGGCCGTTACGCCATCCACGCCGATCGGCGCTTCATTTCGCTCGACATTCATCGGAGACGCTCCAATGTTCATTGGCCGGTAAACACCGGCGTGCTCTTGTCGAAAAACGCCTGACATGCAGCCTGATGATCTTTGGACTGCCGCAGTAGCGGCTGATAGTCGATCTCGGCACGCAACGCCGCGTCCATGGTGGTGGCGCCGTCGGTCAGGGCTGCCTTGAGCAGCGCCACGCCAAGCGGCGGATGAGCGGCGAGCCCGCGGGCCACTTCGATCGCCGCGGCGCGTGCGGCGCCCGGTTCGACGACCTCGTTCGCGAGACCGATCTCACCTGCCCTCACGCCATCGATCTCCGTCGCGAGCGACAGCATTTCTCGCGCGTGCGCCATGCCGATTTTTTCCGGAAGCGTCCACAGAATGCCGGTGTCGGGGATCAGCCCGACCCGCAGAAACGCCGCGCAGAAGCGTGCATTCGACGCCGCCACCACGTAATCGGTTGCCACCGCCAGCGACAACCCCGCGCCGAACGCCACACCTTCGACAGCGGCCACAACCGGCTTCGCGCCCGCCAGCATGTCGCGCACGACGACACACGATTCAGCCAGAATTTCGCGGCTTTGCAGAATGGTCCGCTGCGTCATTTCGGAGATATCGGCGCCGGCGCAGAAGTGCTCGCCCGCACCGGTGAGCACAATGGCGCGCGATTCGGGATCGGCCGTCAGCAGGCGATGCATCGTGTCGCGCAATAACTGACGCATCTGCCGCCCCATCGCATTGCGGCGGCCGGGATTGTTCAACGTGACGATGGCCACGAGGCCGTCCCGGGTCACCTCGATCGATGCGGGCGCGTTGCTCTTGTCCGTATGCTTTTCGCTCATGGTGTGCTCCCCCTAGTCGGCCACGAATACCGGTTTGCGCTTTTCCATGAAGGCGCTGACCGCCTCCCGGTGCTCACGGCTGCGGCGCAGGATGGGCTGCAGATCGACTTCGGTTTCGATCGCCTGGTCGAGTGTGCGGATACCGGTTGCCAGCGCCGCTTTGAGATGCGCCGTGGCCACCGCCGGAAGCGCCGCGTACTGATTGGCGATTTCCAGCGCGGCGGCAAGCGCCTGTCCCGGCTCGACGAGCCGATTGGCAAAACCGATCTGCAGGGCTTCCGTACCGTCGAATTCGCGGGCGCTCAGCATCAGCTCACGCGCCCGTCCACCGCCGACACGTTGCGCGAGGGACCAGTAAAGCCCCGTATCCGGCATCAAGCCGACCTTGACGAACGCGCTCGCATAACGCGCCGCCGATGAGCTGACCACCATGTCGCACGCAGCGGCGAGCGAAAGGCCTGCGCCAAGCGCAAAACCCTCGACGGCAGCGACGATGGCCTTCGGCCCCGACACCATCAGCTCGAAGATTGCGAGCGGCAACTGGTTGCGCTCGCGGTATTCGAGCACTTTGCGCGGCTTCATCTCCGAGATGTCACCGCCCGCGCAGAACGTGTTGCCGGCGCCCGTCAGCACGATCGCCCGGCAACCGTCCTCGTGGTGCATCAGGTGATGCAGGCGCTCATACAGCGTCTCGCGCATCTTCAGCGAAAACGCGTTGCGCCGTTCTGGGTAGTTCAGGGTGACGATTGCTATCGCCCCGTCATGCCGGACCTGCACGATCTGTGTCGCGTCTTCGGTGGTCTGTTCGCTCATCTGTCTGTCTCCTTTCGACCCGGCATCGCCGCCCGGATGGCGCCTGTCAAAGCGTCTCTTCAGTACCGAGAATCACGGTAGCCTGACTCGACAATACGCCGCCATTGCCGTGCGCGACGGCAAGCCGCGCGCCCGGCACCTGGCGCTCGCCGGCACGCCCCGTCAACTGGCGCATCGCTTCTTCCATGAGAAACAAACCGTACATGCCGGGATGCACGCACGACAAGCCGCCGCCATTCGTATTGACCGCCAGCCGCCCACCAGGCGCGATCGCACCGTCGGCAACGAATCGGCCGCCCTCGCCCTTCGGACAAAAGCCAAGATCTTCGAGAAACAGAATGGTGTTGATGGTGAACGCGTCGTACAGCATCGCGACGTCGATATCGCCGGCGCCGACGCCGGCCATCTCATACGCGCGTCGCCCGGATTCCCTCGCCGCCGTCACGGTCAGGTCGGGCATGCTCGCGATTTCGCGATGCGACGTGGCCGACGCCGCGCCAAGCAGATAGACCGGCTTGGCGGTCAGGTCGCGCGCCCGTTCGGCACGCACCATCACGATCGCGGCGGCGCCGTCGGTCACGAGACAACAATCGCGCACGGAAAGCGGATCGGATACGAGGCGCGCGCCCAGCACGTCGTCGATCGACAAAGGTGTACGCACGAAGGCTTCAGGGTTGAGCTGGGCCCAACGACGCGCCGCCACCGCCACTTCGGCGAGATCCCTGCGGGTCGTGCCGAACTGGTGCATATGGCGGGCCGCAGCCAGCGCATACGACGACACCGGGTTCATCGGCTTATAGGGACTCTCCCACGGCGACGGACGCGACGACTGCACCAGCTTGCCCGCCCCGCTGCGCTGATTGCTGCCATAAGCGATCAGTGCGACATCGATCTGGCCCGTCACCAGCGCCATGGCCGCCGTATGCGCATAGATCTCGAATGCCGAGCCGCCGCTGCGGTTGTTATCGGTGAACTTCGGGTGGATGCCGAGGTATTCGGCGAATGTCAGGCCCGACAACATGTCGTCAGGCATGCAAACGAACAGGCCGTCGACATCGCCCGGCGACAAGCCGATCTGCGCCAGCGCATCGACCGATGCCCGCGCTGCGAGATCCAGCGAGGACATTCCAGGCGCTTCGCCGATTCCGTATGTCGCGCCGGCCACCAGTGCGGTGCGGCCACGTAAGTTGAATTCCATGCGATCTGTCTCTCGTCGGTGCAGCACGCGCATTTCCTCGCGCTGCCGGTTGGCTTGCCTCAGGCAGGCTCGAACACGAGCAGTGCCGCGTCGTTCCTGAATACGATCCGCGCCTGAACGGACATGCCGATACGCACCGCGTCCGGTTCGACCCCTTCGACACAGCTGAGCATCCGGACCCCTTCGTCGAGATCGATCAATGCGACGTTGTAACTCGGCGTAGGTGCCTTCTGCCTCACTACCGTCGTGGAGTAAACCGTGCCCCGCCCACAGGCTTCGACCCATTCGAGATCGCGTGCGCCGGTGACCGGCTCGGCTACTCGTGGATAAAACACGTGCCGGCCACTGCTGCGGCTGCGCTGGATCATCAAGCGGCCTTCGGCCAGAAACTTCTGGTAGTCGACTTCAGGACAAACAGACTCCATTTCCCGCTCCTCCAATGCATTCCGCCACGGGCCTTGATGCCAAACCGAGCCGTAACTTCTGTTTTCGATCGGAATCAATCAAATAACTGAACAACGTTCCATATTCTAAACACGCAGCGACTGCCATGTCAATCTCGCCGAACGGCCTCGGCGCGCCGCCCGACAAGGCTCTCACTACATCGGAACAACGCCCGTTCCGCACTACGGGCAAACCCCTGTCCGCTCGACATCACGCTTGACGAGCATCATGCCATCGTTTACGTTATCGAACATTGTTCAGTATTTCGAAGAACACGAGATACCGGATTTACCTCGATCGTGCGTTCCATTCATACGTGTTTCAGAACGCCGTTTACGTATCGGGGCTCGCACCATTCGCAAGAGACTTACAACGTGACCTATCAACTAACAGACGACCAGATCCAGATTCGTGACCTGATACGGCGCGTCGCAACGGAACGGGTGGCGCCGCGGGCGGACGAAATCGACCGCACCGCGGAGTATCCGGACGACATGTACGCGTTGCTCAAGGAACTAGGTCTTTTCACGCTGCCCTTTCCCGAGGCCTACGGCGGGGCGGGCAGCCTGATGTCGGCCTGCATCGCCGTCGAGGAATTCGGGCGGGTTTGCTACAACACGGGGTATCTGCTCGTCGTGCAATGGGCCCCGTTCGGCGCGATTCTGGAGGGCGGCACCGAAGAGCAGAAGGCACGCCTGCTGCCTGGGCTTGCGTCGGGCGAACTGCGGGGCGCGCTTTCCATCACGGAATCGCAGAGCGGTTCTGACGTCTCCGGCATCCGCACCACCGCACGCCGCCAGAAAGACGGCTATGTGCTGAACGGCTCGAAGATCTGGTGCACCAATTCGCACATCGCCGACTTCATGCTGGTGGCGGCGAAAACGCTGGATGAAGAAGGCAAGCCGCTCGGCATCAACCTGTTCATCGTCGATCGCAAGACACCTGGTGTCACGATCGGGCGCGAGGAAGACAAGATGGGCGCGCGCGGTGTGCCCTCCTGCCCGCTGTTCTTCGACGACGCGTTTATCAGCGCCGACAACCGGCTCGGCCCTGAAGGCGGGCAAGGTTTCAAGGTGGCGATGGAAGCGCTCAACACCAGCCGGCCGATCGTGGCGGCACGCGCCGTGGGCATTGCACAGGGTGCGATCGATCACACCATTCGCTTTATTCAGGATCGCGTCGCTTTCGGGCAAACCATCAGTAACTTCCAGGGCGTGCGCTGGATGGTGGCCGACATGGTCACGCAGACCGAAGCCGCGCGCCACCTCGTCTACCGCACCGCATCAATGGTGGATGCGGGCGTGACCGGGCGCGAGCTGGCGCCGCTGGCGGCGATGGCGAAGATGTTCGCCTCCGACGTCGCCATGAAGGTCGCCACCGACGCCGTGCAACTGTTCGGCGCCGCCGGCATCTCGAACGAATACCCGATCAACCGCTATTTCCGCGATGCCAAGGTGGTTCAGATCATTGAGGGGACCAACCAGATCCAGCGAAACATCGTCGCGGACAGCGTCCTCGGACGGGTCACGAAAAACTGAGCAACACGCCCTGCCCCTAACGGCGCGCGACAACGAGAGGAAGGACAGACAAATGGCAGAAATCGAAACAGTTGGGCTGGGGATTCATTGGGAAGATCTGCCTGTTGGCCGCAGATTCCAAACCGTCGGCCGTACGGTGACCGAAGCGGATGTCGTCAACTTTGTTTCGGTAACAGGCATGCTTGAAGTGCTGTTCACCAACACCGAATTTCTGAAAGAGACGTCCGCGATCAAGGGCCGGGTCGCACCGGGTGCACTGGTGTTTACGTTCATCGAAGGACTGCTGACCCAGGCGACGATGCAAGGTGTCGGCTTTGCATTCCTGAACATGGAACTCGACATCAAGGGCCCGACCTTCGTTGGGGACACGATTCATGCCGAGTGCGAAGTGATCGAATGCCGAGCCAGCAATGGGCGACCTGGGCTCGGACTCGTACGCACCCGCAACCGGGTATTCAAGCAGGACGGCTCGGAAGTCATGGTCTATACGCCGCTGCGGCTGGTAAAGGGTAAAACCTACAAGGCCTGACCATGCACACCCCACAGCAACCCCTGGATCTTCCGACCGGCCCGTTGACCGGTGTGCGCGTGATCGACCTGACCATCAATGTGCTTGGGCCCGTCGCCACCCAGCTCCTCGGCGACATGGGCGCGGACGTCATCAAGATCGAACCGCCGGAAGGCGACCAGAACCGCAAGAACGGTCCTGGCCGCAACCCGGACATGGCGGTGTTCTACACGATCATGAACCGCAACAAGCGGAGCGTATCGCTTAACCTGAAGCTGGCCGAATGTCGCGAAGCGGTGCTGCGCCTCGCCGAGACCGCGGATGTCTTCGTTCACAGCATGCGGCCCAGCGCGGCGAAGCGTCTGGGCATCGATTACGAAAGCATCAAGGCACGCAATCCGCGCATCATTTACGCATCGGGCCCAGGCTACCGCCCCGATGGCCCCTACAAGGACCGCCCCGCATTCGATGACGTCATCCAGGGCGAAACCGGCATTGCCGCGATGAATCGCGATGCGTACGGCTCGCCGCGCTATTTTCCCACCGTGATCGTCGACAAGTTCTGCGGCTACGTGCTGGCCTCGTCGGTGAGCATGGCGCTGTATCACCGCGAACGCACCGGCCTCGGCCAGTGCGTGCAGGTGCCGATGTTCGAAACGATGCTGCAGTTCAATCTGTTCGAACATTTGTGGGAGGGCGCGCTCGGCTCGGCCGACGGCAAGGGCCTCGGCTATACGCGGATGTTCTCGCCCCACCGCCGCCCCTATGCGACGAAGGACGGTCACATCTGCCTGCTGGCGGTCAACAACGAGCAATGGCGGCGCGTACTGTGCGCGATTGACGCAGCGCACCTGCTCAATGACCCGCGCTTTTGCGATATGGCGGATCGCATGCGCAACATCAACGAGCTGTACCGCGCAGTCAGCGACGCGATCCTGACTCGCACCACAGCCGAGTGGAACGCCATCTTCGCAGCCGCCGATGTGCCGCACGGCCCGGTACGCGAGCTGAACGACCTGATGCAGGACGACTACATCAAGGAGACGGGGTTCTTCCAGCACTTCGAGCACCCAACCGAAGGCGACATGGTCATGACCTCGATCCCCGTGCACTTCTCCGAGTCGCCGGGCAATGTCCGCTACCTGCCGCCGAACCTGGGCGAGCACAGCATTGAAGTCCTCCTCGAGGCCGGCTACACCGCAAGCGAGGCGGCCAGCCTGAGCGGCCGCACGCGGGTCGATACGACGGACGCGCCTGAAACTATCACCAAGGCTTGACGGGCGCCGAAGCGCTCCGCTACATCATGCGAGGAATCCGAAAATGAAAGGTCTCAAGAACAAGGTCGTGGTCGTCACGGGTGGCGCGGGCGGTATCGGCACTGCCATCTGCAAACGCTTCGGTGAAGAAAGCGCCATCGTCGCGCTGTTCGACCTGAATATCGAAAACGCGGATCGTGTCGTGGCTGAAATCGAAGCCGCCGGCGGCAAGGCTCGCGCGTACCGCGTCGACATCACCGATCACGCTGGCGTGAATGCGGCGGTCGCCCAAGTCGAGGAAGAACTCGGTCCGATCGAAATGCTCGTGAATAACGCGGGCTGGGACATGGGCGCCTTTTTCCTCCAGACCGAGAAGCCGTTCTGGGACAAGGTGGTCGCCATCAACCTGTACGGCCCGCTGAATATGCACCACGCCGTGCTCAAGCTGATGGCCGAGCGCGGCCGCGGCAAGGTCGTGAATATTTCATCCGATGCCGGACGCGTCGGGTCATCGATGGAAGCGGTCTATTCGTTCTGCAAGGGCGGCATCATCGCCTTTTCGAAGACCATGGCGCGCGAAATGGCGCGGCAGCAGATTCCCATCAACGTCGTGTGTCCCGGCCCCACCGCCACCGCGCTGCTCGACAACCTCGCGCAGGGCGAGAAAGGCGACCGCATCAAGGCGGCGCTGGTCAAGGCGGTGCCATTCGGCCGCATGGGCGAGCCCGGCGATATCGCCGGGACAGTCGCCTTCCTCGCCAGCGACGATGCCGCGTTCATCACCGGCCAGGTGATCAGCATCTCCGGTGGACTGACGATGGCTGGCTGAACGCCACGCTCCGCTTATTCAACCCGCAACCGGACCAGGAACACGAACATGGAATTTCAGGACATTCTCTATCACGAAGCCGAGGGCGTCGCGACGATCACCATCAATCGCCCGAAGGTCTACAACGCGTTTAACGCCAATACCTGCGAAGAACTGATCAAGGCATTCGGCAAGGCTGGATGGAACAAGGAGATTGGCGTCGTGGTCCTGACCGGCGCCGGCGAAAAGGCATTCTGCACCGGCGGCGACCAGTCCGGCGACGGTTATGGTGGGCGCGGCACGGTTGGGCTGCCCATCGAAGAACTGCAAAGCATCATTCGCGACATTCCCAAGCCGGTCATCGCACGCGTGAACGGCTATGCGATCGGTGGCGGCAACGTGCTCGTCACGATCTGCGACCTCGCCATCGCATCGGAAACCGCGATTTTCGGTCAGGTCGGCCCCAAGGTGGGATCCGTCGATCCCGGTTTCGGTACAGCATACCTGGCGCGGATCATCGGCGAAAAGCGGGCCCGCGAGATCTGGTATCTGTGCCGCAAGTACAGCGCGAAAGAAGCGCTCGAATGGGGTTTGATCAACGCCGCGGTGCCGCCGGACCAGCTAGATGCCGAAACGAAAAAATGGTGTGACGAGATTCTGCAGATGAGCCCGACCGCCATCGCACTTGCCAAGCGTTCGTTCAACATCGATAGCGAAAATATCCGCGGCATCGGCGCGTTCGCGATGCAGGCGCTGGCGCTCTACTACGACACCGACGAATCGAAGGAAGGCGGCAACGCGTTCCGTGAGAAACGCAAACCGGAGTTTCGCAAGTATGTGAAGTGACGATTGCGCGACGTACGTTACGCAGCCAGAGCGCGGGCATCTGCCTGAATCTGGCGCGCGTAGCGATTCAGGTGATACTCCATGTTGCCAAACAATGCGTCGACGATCAGCGTGCGCCGGTAGTGATGGCCGACCTTGTACTCGTCGGTAATGCCGTATCCGCCGTGCAGTTGAATACCTTGCTGCGTGACGAATTTCCCGCTCCTGATGGTTTGCGCCTTGCAACCCGACACTTCCACGCTGCGCGTGCCGCTATCGTCGCTCAGCGCTTTGAGTGCCCGATGCAGCGTTGCCCTCGCCTGCATGGCATCGATCGCCATGTCGGCAATCCGGTGCTGCAGCGCCTGAAAGCTGCCGATCGGCACGCCAAACTGCTTACGTGTCTTCAGATATTCGGATGTAAGTTCGACCGTGTCGTCGATGTCGCCGACCAGCTCCGCGCAACTCGCGACAATCGCCTCGTCCACCGCGGCCTGTAAGCCCTGCAGCGCCTCGCCGGGTGTGCCGATCACCGCTTTCGCCTCGACGGTCACGCTGGCGAGGACCAGGTCAGCGGCAGGTGTGCCGTCAAGCAGGCGGTACGGCTCAAGTGTCACACCGGCCGCATGAGGATCGACGACGAACAGCCCTAGCCCGGCCGCATCGCGCAGTCCACCGGCCACCCGCGCAACGACGATCAGACGATCAGCCATCGTTGCGCCGACCACCAGCGTCTTGTGGCCCTCCAGTCTCCATGTGCCGTCCTGAGCCTGCTTTGCTGTCATCGACACGTGCGACACGACGCCTCGCGCTTCCCGCTCACTGTGTGCAACGGCAATCAGCGTTTCGCCCGAGATGATCTCCGCCAGCAGCTCGTCGCGCTGTTTGCCGCTCGCGCAACGGGTAACGAGCGCCGCTGGGAACACACCACACATCACGTAAGGTTCCAGTACCAGCCCTCGCCCAAACTGCTCCGCGATGAGCGCGCTCTCCACCGGCGTAAAGCCCAGGCCGCCGAATGCTTCGGGTACGGCGACACCGAGCCAGCCCATCTCGCCGAACGCGCGCCACATGTCGCGCGAAAAGCCGCCGCCATGAGCCGCCAGCTTGCGGCGGTGTTCGAAGGTGTAGTCTTTCTGCACGAAGCGCTGGGCGCTGTCCTGCAACATCTGCTGTTCGTCGCTCAGATCAAAGTTCATGCTGCGTCCTTTCCTGCTCGCCAGAGGCCGGAGCAGTGATGTCGTATGAAGTGAAGTGCCTTGCGTTATGGCGTCCACTCAACCGTCACAGGCCAAACAACGCCTTGGCAATAATGTTCCGCTGGATTTCGGCCGTACCGCCGTAGATCGTGCAGGCGCGCCGGTAAAACACCTCGGCAGCAAGACCCGGCGCGTAGTCAGGTCCTACGAAGTTTTGCTCCCGCAGCGCGTGCTCTTCGTTCGGATCGGCATAGAACACCGCGCCGTAATCGCCGATCACCTCGAGCAGCATCTCAGTCAGCTTCTGATGCAACTCGGAACCACGCACCTTGAGCATCGAACCGATGGCCATGCCACCGCTGCGCTCGTCGAGCCCTTGATGCAGGATCTTCTGCACCGCCATGTCGATGGCAAGCACTTCGAGTTCGTATTGCGCGAGCCTGACTGCGAACGTCGGATCTTCGATCAAGGGAATGCCGCCCGTACGCTCACGCATCGCATAGTGACGAATCTTGCGCAGATAGCGCTTCAGCGCCGGCGCTTCGGCGCCGAGGAAAGCGCGCTCGTTGAACAGCAGGAATTTCGTATAACCCCAGCCCTTGTTTTCTTCGCCGATCAGATTTTCCACCGGGACGCGCACGTTGTCGTAAAACACTTCGGCGAGGTGATTGCAACCGTCCAACGTTGCAATGGGCCGAACCGTCACGCCAGGTGAACTCATGTCGAGCAGCAGAAAGGAAATGCCCTTCTGCGGTTTGGCTTGCGAATCGGTGCGGACCAGAACGAAGTTCCACTGACCATAGCTGCCGAAACTGGTCCAGATTTTCTGGCCGTTGACGACGTAGTGATCGCCATCACGAACGGCCGTCGTGCGCAACGATGCAAGGTCCGAACCCGATCCGGGCTCGGAAAAGCCCTGGGTCCAGAAGACCTCGCCACGCTGGATCGGCGGCAGGAAACGGCGCTTCTGCTCTGCATTCCCGAATTCGCAGATCACCGGCCCGACCAACGACACGCCGGCCTGATTCTGCGCGGGCGCGCCGGCCAGATAACACTCTTCCTCGAAGATATAGCGCTGCGCCGCGCTCCACCCCGTGCCGCCCACCTCCACCGGCCAATGCGGCACCGACCAGCCTCGCGTTTCGTGCAGGATGCGAGTCCAGCGCAACGCATCGTCGTCGCCCGCGAGAAATCCCTGTTGGCCGCGCCAGGCGAGATCGCGAGGTAAATGCGTCTGCAGAAAATCCTGCACCTCGGTGCGGAAGGTTTTGTCCGCGGGCTCGACATGAAAATCCATCGTGTGGGTTCCTAGGGTTCGGTTCGACGGATCTCGCCTGCCGCGCTCGCGGAGCCGGCGTTTCGACCCACCAGCGTGCGGGGCGTCGGCACCGGCTCATACAGTTCGGCCACCACGTCACCGCGTCGCGCGAGGACGTTGGCCTGACTGATCGCGCCTTTTGCGCTCAATTCGCCGTTATCGAGCGTGGGCGGCTCGCTCTCGAGCGCGACCCGCAAAATTCGGCTCGAACTACCGCCGGGCTGTGTCGCCAACGCGTCGAGCCCGCGCTGAAAGTGCGCACGCACCCCCGTGCTGCGGACGATCCGGTGCGCGTCCGGCGCAGGCTCGTGCAGGTCGTCGCACAACGCCCTGCACGCCTCCAGGTCCGGAAACACGAGCGCAGTGAGAAAGTCGCGATCATGGCCGGCAATCACAACGTCCCGTGCATAAGGGGAAAAAAGGTTCAACGCAAGCAGACGCAGTTCGGCCACGTTCACCCAGGTGCCGGTGGAAAGTTTGAAGTTCTCCGCGAGCCGGCCATCGAAGCGCAAACCCTTCTCCGGATGCTGCGGATCGATGAACGTGCCGGCGTCTCCCGAACAGAAATAACCCTCTTCATCAAATGACGCGGCGGTCCGTTCGGGATCCTTCCAGTAACCAGGCGTTACGCAATCGCCCGCATAGCGTATCTCCAGCTTCGCCCCAACCGGAACCACCTTGACCTTGACACCGGGCACGGGAAGCCCGGCAATCGCTTCACGGCGCGGATCCCACGCCGCCGACATCGGCGTGGGGCCGGCTTCGGTGCCGCCAAGGCCGGACATGATCAGCACGCGCTGACCGATCGTCCTGACCGCGAGCTCGTCGAATGCGGCCCAGATGTATTCGGGCAAGCTGGCGCCGCCATAGTAGATCAACGCCAGCTTGCTGAAGAAGTTGCGCCGCAGTGCATCATCGGCACGCAGATGCGGGATCAGCGCTGCCAGGCCTTGCGGCGTATTGAGGTAGATGACCGGCGCGATTTCCCGCAATGCCTCGACGGTCGGACCGATCTGCTCCGGCGTAGGCTTACCGGGATCCATGTAGTACGTCCCGCCGCCGTAGAGCACCATGCCGAAGTTATGCGTGCCGCCGAAAGTGTGATGCCAGGGGAGCCAATCCACCAGCACAGGAGGTGCGCTCTGAAGAAAGGCGAAGGTCTGGGCGACCTGCTGCCGGTTGCTGCACAACATTCGTTGCGAATAAATCACGCCCTTCGGCGCGCCGGTCGTACCGGACGTGAACATGATCTTGCCTACCGTATCGGGACCGACGCTTTCAAACGCCTGATCGACGGCAGCGGTAACGGGTGTCGCAAGCCAGTCAGAAAAGAACGAAGCCGCGCGTCCTTCTGGAAGCGTGCGGTTCACGAGGCATTCGACCTCGCCGAACACATCGCGCAGGGGCCGGCCGTAGAGCGCCCCGTCGTCTGCAAACACCAGGCCTGGTGTGCACACCGCGGCGAGATGCTTGAGCTTGGAGAAGTCCTCGGACAGCAGCGAATACGCTGACGTAACCGGCACATAGGGCACACCGACATGGAGCGCCGCGAGTGCAAGCAGCGCATGTTCGAAACTGCGGTCCGAAAGGATCATCAGCGGCTTGCTTGGCGACAGGCCACGTGCGAGCAGGGCCTCGCCGAGCGAACGCGCGCCGTCGAGCGCTTTGCGGTAGGTCAGATGCTCCCAGCCGGCGCCATCGGCTGAGCGCCGTGCAAGCAGTGGCCGCTCGGGCGCGACACTGGCCCAATGCACCAGCCGCTCAGTCAAGCGCGCCGGATAGGGCTCCAGCGCCTCCTCCAGTTCATAAACCACGCTCCCGTCAGAACGGTATTCGACAGTCGCCTTCGTACCGCCCAGGCGAATGGGGCGATACGGCACATCCATTAAAGGGTCATGTGAAAGCGGACCTGCATTCATCTCCATCGTCCTGTCGTTAGTTCGCCATGCTCGCGTGACCACTCCTTTGAGGCCTTCTCCAATTCCGTCACAGCCTGCTGAGCGAACCTATATATGAACATTGGTCAAATTGAAGAACAAGAATATCGCTAAATTGCGTGTGCGTCCATCCAGACTCGCCCGATATAGGGCGCTGCCGGAACACGGCTTAGCGTACCCGCCCGATTGATGAGTCTGCTCAGCCCAGTCTCGCAAGCTTCTTAAGCTCAGACACAAACCGTCCCTGGACATCTCGTCAAATTTGAGCTATTTTATGAACGTCGTTCACATTTATAAACGATTCGGGGATGTCTTCATCCTGATGTGCTGGAGAGCAAAATGGAAAGGGAAGTCGTAATTGCAAGCAGTGTTCGTACTGCGATCGGCGATTTCGGAGGCGCGCTCGCCTCCGTGGCGCCAACTCAACTGGGCGCTACAGTCGTCCGCGAAGTGCTCGCTCGCGCGTGCGTCGAAGGCGACGCGGTCGGGCACGTCGTGTTCGGCAATGTGATTCATACCGAGCCGAAAGATATGTACCTCGCGCGCGTAGCGGCACTCGAAGGTGGAATCGGCGTCGAAACGCCGGCGTTGACGGTAAACCGCCTGTGCGGCTCGGGCCTGCAGGCCATCGTTTCGGCCGCGCAAGCGATCTGGCTCGGCGACACCGATATCGCAATCGGCGGCGGAGCGGAAAGCATGACGCGCGCGGCCTATCTCGCGACCGGCGCGCGATGGGGTGCGCGCATGGGCGACATCCGTCTCATCGACATGATGGTCGGCGCACTTACCGACCCGTTTGGCGCGTGTCATATGGGCATAACCGCGGAGAACATTGCGGCGAAATACGGCATCAGTCGTGACGATCAGGACGCACTGGCCGTGGAATCGCACCGTCGAGCCGGACGTGCCGTCGAAGCCGGGTATTTCGCGGAGCAGATTGTTCCCGTCGCGGTACACACAAAAAAAGGCGCGACGATGTTCGAACTCGACGAGCATGTTCGCCCCACCACTACGGTGGATGAGCTGGCGAAACTGCGCCCGGCATTTCAGAAAGACGGCACCGTGACGGCGGGCAACGCGTCTGGTCTGAACGACGGCGCTGCGGCCGTGCTGCTGATGGAGAGAAGCACGGCTGAGGCACGCGGAATCCGCCCACTCGCCAGATTGGTGGCCTACGCTCATGCAGGTGTCGATCCTCGATACATGGGCATTGGTCCTGTGCCCGCGACTCAAAAAGTCCTTCAACGCGCCGGACTGACCGTAGCGGACCTGGACGTTATCGAAGCCAACGAAGCGTTCGCGGCACAAGCCTGTGCCGTGGCAAAAGAACTGCAACTCGACCCGGCAAAGGTCAACCCAAACGGCTCCGGCATTTCGTTGGGACACCCAATCGGCGCGACAGGTGCGATGATCACAGTAAAAGCCCTCCATGAACTGAAGCGAATTGGCGGCCGCTATGCGCTCGTGACAATGTGTATCGGCGGTGGCCAGGGTATCGCGGCCATCTTCGAACGCATTTAAATGCAATAGGGGCGCCGGCAGAGAAACCATCGAAGGACGTGATGTGATACGCCGCCGAACAGGCGGCGCCTACACTGGCCCACTACTCCTGAATGGTTGCGACCCGGTCGCCTAGTACTTCCTTGCAAGCCTTGAGCGCGACACTCACCGCGGGAAAGCCTACATACGGAATCGCATGCAGGACGACTTCCTCCAATTCCTTCTCTGTCAACCCGTTCGCAAGCCCGATACGGACATGATTGCTGAACTCCCAGGGCGTACGTAGCGCGATCAGCATACCCAGCGTGACAAGGCTTCTGGAGCGGCGATCGAGGCCCGGACGCGACCACGCATCACCGAACGCATTTTCGAGGGCAAGCGACGCCGCATCGGCACAGAACCCGCCGGATGCCGCGGCGGCATCCATCGCGCTCAGAAACTCCTCACCCAACATTTCCCGCACTACCTGACGTCCTTTTTCACGACTTTCTGACACGGTCCGCTCCTTGTTCGTCATCGACTGTTGTAGCTCAATCTGCCTTCAGGCTGCGCACGCCGCTTCGCTATCAGTCTTGCCCATCATGGTGGCAAGACGTCGGTGAATCAGTTCGCGTGCCTCCACAATCATGCGAGTCACCAGTTCTTCGCAAGTCGGGATATCGTGAATCAGGCCAATGGCGAGTCCTGCCGGAAACGTTCCGTCGTCGGTGTCGCCTGTTTCGTAAATGCGTTTTCCGCGCTCGCCGCTTACGAGCGGCTTGAGGTCGGCAAATGTGGTGCCGTCCTGCCGCTCCAGCTCGAGCACCTGCTCCGCCACTGCATTACGGAAAATACGCGAGGTGTTGTTGAGAGACCGGAAAATCAACGCGGTCATCCGCTCATCATGCTGCAGTAGTTGACGTTTGACGTTATCGTGAATCGGCGCCTCGCGCGTTGCCATGAAGCGCGTGCCCATATTGATGCCATCCGCACCAAGGGCGAGTGCCGCTACCATTCCGCGCGCATCCGCTATGCCGCCCGATGCGAGCATGGGAATGCGTAGCCGCGCTGCTGCTGCCGGCAATAAGACGAGGTTCGGCACGTCGTCTTCGCCAGGATGACCCGCACATTCGAAACCATCGACGCTGACCGCGTCGCAGCCGATCGCCTCCGCTTTCAATGCGTGGCGCACCGACGTGCACTTGTGAATCACCTTGATACCGGCGACTTTGAAGGCAGGTAGATATGGTTCGGGATTACGTCCGGCCGTCTCGACGATCTTGACTCCGCTCTCCACAATGACCTGCACGTACTCGTCATACGGAACGGGCTTGATCGTTGGCAGAATAGTCAGGTTCACGGCGAACGGCATTGCGGTCATCGACCTCACACGATCGATCTCGACGCTTAGCGCTTCGGGTGTCGACTGCGTCAATGCGGTGATGGTGCCGAGGGCACCTGCGTTTGATACCGCCGATGCCAGCTCGGCGCGTCCCACCCACATCATGCCGCCCTGCACAATCGGATAGCGAATGCCCAATAGCTCCGTAATGCGTGTTTTCATGCCCTGGTTTCCGTGAAGCAATGGAGTTCTGGCGCTGCAACTGCCATCGTGCAGACGCAACCGCCTTGAAGATGCGCACCATCAACGCCCCTCTCACAGTTCTTATTTTAGAACGATGTACAATTATATACACTTTTCGAAATCCCACCAACACCTCATGAGATGGGAGCGGCGGCGGCATGTCGCCGCCACTGGGCATTTGCTCTTTGGAGCGCGATTCGAGTCCGGCAACGCATGGTGAAACACGAATCCAGGGAGACGTAGTGAATCCGCGAGACAACATCGGCGACAAGGCGGCCGTCGTTCGGTCATCGCAGGCAGAGGCAAGAGGTGGTGGGGATCTCGAAGCTGGCGCGAGCACGCCAATACTCAACACCCGAATGCAGATGCCGACCCAACCGGCCGGCATCGTTCAACACTGCTTAATTGAGAAGCGCGACGAAAAATACGATTGCGCCGAGCAGTGCACCCAGAAAGCAATAGCCCTCGCTTTGCCCGTCTTCGGCACGCTGCCCACGGCGCGCAAGGCAACTCACCACGCCGAAGAACGATGCACCGCCGAGCACAACAAAAATCATGACGATGTCGAAGATCGCGGAACGACCGAGTTCCTCCATCCGCCAGTCACGCAGCACCAGATAGACGGCTGCGACAACGATCGACAGCAGCAGAAGCGGAAACATCACGCGCCGCTCGTCGCGGGAGAGTTTTTGAGTCAGACGGGTCATGAGCGGTTTCCCTCAAACATATCAGTTGGGGTCATCGCGGCGCCATTGCGCGGCGTGCTTTCTGAGCGAAGCAAGTTGACTTTGCGAAGCAACGAGGTCAAGCGCGACGGCGCGCTGGGCGGAGCGGTGGAATCCGGTTCGCCACCGTCTTCGCACGACAACCCGGCGTCGACGGGCGGGGCTCCAGAACTGAGCGAGTAGTCGGCGAGAACGCCGCACAAATCGGAATACAGGAGATACATTGTTTGTCTCCAATCAGGCGATGCCAGGTGGATGCTCGTGAGGCATCTCTTGACGTTCATCGTAGGCGAGCGCGTTCCGTTATGCAACTATCCGTTCAATTATTTGGATCGGTGTTTTCACTAGTTTTCATGACGTCGCCGTGCGGACGACGGCTCATTGGCTGCATCACGGTCAGATCGACAGAGCGTCGTTTATTCCGCGACCGCACATAAAAAATCCCCGATGCCGTACTGTCGGCACCGGGGACAAACAGACATCATGTACAGGCTTCACTCGCTGCTTACAACACGCTTAACGCCACCCGATCTGGGGCGAGCGCGAGTCACCCGCTACATCGGCATCCTCAGGAAATCTGGAAGCCTCCGTCAACGGCAAGCAACTGCCCAGTCACATAATCGGCGGCGGGCGACGCGAAGAACAGCACAGCACTTGCGATATCAGCGGCAACGCCCATGCGCCCCAAAGGCATGCGCCCCGGCTGCGTGATCGGCCCATGTGCCTGATGAACTTTCGTCGATGCAGCGGCGCCTTCGGTAGCGACGCCACCTGGAAGCACGGCGTTGACGCGAATACGGTCCGTGGCGAATTCGAGGGCGGCGACTTTCGTCAGATTGTTCACGCCGGCCTTTGACGCGCCGTAATCGCCATTGTCGAAAATCACCGGTTGCAGGGATGCCACGGACGAGATATTGATGATCGACCCACCCGTTCCGGCGGCCTGCATCCGCTTGACTGCCTCACGCATACACAGGAACGTTCCACGCAGATTGACGCGCAACACGCGGTCCCATTTCTCCGCCGACGTATCGACGAAGCTCGTCTTCGGATAGATTCCCGCGTTATTCACCAGCACATCAAGCCGGCCAAGTCTGGCGTGCACGGCCTCGAACATCGCAATGATCGAGGCTTCGTCGCCAATATCGACTTTCACCGCGATCGATTTGCCCGCCGCCGTCTCAATCTGTGCGACCGTTTGCTGAGCCCCCTCCTCGTTCAGATCTGCCGCAACAACGATCGCCCCGGCCGATGCCAGCAATAGCGCCGTTTCCCGCCCGATACCGGAACCTGCACCGGTCACGAGAGCAACCCGGCCGCCGAGGTTAAATAGGCTCTCCACTTTCAATGAACTCACTGCTCCTCCGATCACCCGCCATGCGAGCACTTGTTTTGTGAACGTCATTCACGAAAGTAAACAGTGCTGGGGGTGTTGTCAAGACAGAGGAAGTCCCGGGGGCGTGCGCAGTACACGATGCCAAGCTCTGTTGTCAGAGCAGAATCTCAGCGAGAGTTCACACCGACCTGACGGACCCGCTCACTTTTGCACGGTGAGCGACAGATCGCGAATGATATCGAGCATCGCGCGGTGATACGGTTTATGCGGACGATCGGTCCAGATCAGGGAGACTTCCGTATCGAGCGATGGTGATAAATCTTCGATATCGATAAACACCACGCCTTCAACCGGGAGATGTCTTGCCGAATCAAGCATCAATCCGACGCCGAGTTCGTTCGCGACGAGATTGAGCATCGTATAAGGGTGACGGGCTTGCTGGGTGACCTTCGAAGACACGCCGGCATCGCGCCGGGCAGCCTCGAACGCCGCGAACACGGGTTGCGAAATCTGCTGCGGAAACATGATGAGCGGATACGTCGTGAGATCTGCCATGCTGATGCGGGTTCGCTGAGCGAGCGGCCAATTTGCCGGAACCGCGGCCACCATGCTCATACGTTCGATGACGATGCTCTCCAGTTCATGCACATCGGCAACACTCGTGACAACTACGCCCAGATCAATGCTGCCGTTCTTCACACTGGCCACCGTAAGCGCACTGCCACGCTCAATCAGGCGCACGTCGACACCGGGCCATTGTTTGCGGAGGGCATGCAGGGCAAGGGGCATGATGTGCATCGCGCACATCGGCACGAACGCAATACTGAGGCTGGCCAGTTCGTCCGCCGCCTGACGCACACGGCGCTCCGCCAGATCCGCCTGGGCGAGCAGCGGCTTCGCCTCCGCCATGAGCGCCTCGCCGGCAGCGGTGAGTGACACGCCACGCGGTGTGCGCTCGAGCAATTTAATGCCCAGCGATTCCTCCAGACGCATGATGGACTGACTCAGCGGCGGCTGAGCCATGCCAAGCCGTGCTGCCGCGCGGCCAAAATGCCGGGTCTCCGCAACCGCGACGAAATGCCGGAGGTGACGCAATTCCATGGCGTGATATCGAGTCGATATGAGGATGGCGGAAGAATATCGTTTTTGCGCTTCCCCGGCGAGTTGCATATTCGCCATCAATGGGTACGCCTCCCCCCAACGGCCCTACAACTGACTCGGAACGCTCGAAAATACTTGATCTGAGCGGGTCTGACGCTTCAAAGCGTCGCGACAGGCATCCGTAGCGACCTGCGGGTAAATTGCGGGTAAGAATTAATATTTTCACCCAGCAATGACCCATCAAGTCCCAACCAGAAAGGCGTTGTGCGATCCTAAGTTGCTCCTGAACAACAACTACCATCTGGTTCATCACGACTTGCCTCATGTGCCCTGGTTTGCACTTCGGAAGGTTTATGAAACGTCCCGGCAGCAGTACGTAGAACGCTCGGGAGGGTTTCTCGTACACGGTTACAGCGAATGGCTGAAGCTTTATGCATTCGCCTCGGTTGCGCCTCCGGTTTATGGGGATCTATCCGGCATGATCCAGAGGAATCCGCGCGCTTCCGACAGGTTTGCGGGTAAATTGCCGGGAAAAATCATGGTAGTTGTCCATCGAGGAGAACTCCGTGAAGCTAACCTACCCGCTACTGCTGAACGCCGAACCACCAGACAAGCCCTATAAGATTCGTGACCGCGACTCCATGTATCTGCAGGTGTCAACCTCGCGTTCGAAGGTGTGGAAATTTGATTACCGGCTGGATGGCAAGGATTGCAGCCATACCCTCGGGCGATTCCCTGTCCTGTCGATAAACGACGCCCGCCAACGTCGCAACGATGCGGCCAAGCTCGTGGCGTCCGGCATCCACCCAAAGCCTAGGAGCTGTAGCTGCAGCTGCAGCTACAGCCGATCACATGCGGACGCTCGCCGTCCTCTATCGACCGGCGGCTTGGGGGATTGTCGGGTCCCTTATTGCGAAAAAGTCGCAGAAGCTCTTTATGGACGACGCGCCAGCGGTTCGCGTGCAGTGCGCGGCGCATCCCTGCGCGTACCGAACAGCGTGTCGCAGATGGGAAACGTCAGGTTGAAGTTTTGTGTCGCCATCAGTTCGGGATCATGGTGCGTGACGTGCAAGCGCCGCACGGTATTGACGAACGGAACGCGGTCGAGCAACGGGCTGTCGGTGACGTGCGACAGTGTGTGCAGCCCCTCGTACATCAGGTAGTACGCCGCCATCGTGAGCAGCGCGATATATCCCGCATTGCGCGAAAACACATAACCAATGAAGAGCGCGAACGGCACTGCCGCCAGCACAAACGCGACCGGCGCAAACGGCGGAAACAACAACGCGCGCCAGTGCCGCTGACCCTTGTATTCGAGCGTGACGTGCGTGAAGAATCTGTGATGGACCGCGCAGTGCCGCTTGTAGATCATGCTGAAGTGCTTCGTCGGGCGATGCAGCACGTAGCGATGCGCGGCCCACTCTGCCCAGTTGCCGAACAGAAAGAGCGGAATGACCGCCATCCATTCGGCAAGCGTGGGCGCATGAAGCTGCGTGAAGCAGTACCCGATCACTCCACCCGTGAAGAGCAGCGTGAAGCCAAGGTGCAGTTCACCGCGATACCAGGGTGGCGTGGCCGCAACATAATCGTCGCGAAACTGGTATGAGCGCGCGCGAACGTCCTCGTCGTATTTCATTGATGTCTCCTGTATGTGAGCGACGCGGGCGCGCTTTTGCGCCCGCTGGAATGCACTAGGCGGCCTCGCGGGCGGTGCCGTTATCGAGCTTGCCGCGGGTCTCCGGCACGATGAACGCCCCCACCAGGAAAATTACGCTGATCGCCCCGGCGAAGATTGCAAGCGTCATCGGCAACTGGCTGGCGTCTTTTGCCACCAGCGAGACGGCGGTCGGCATCATCCCGCCGATCGCGAAACCGATGTTCCATGACAGCCCCGTGCCAGTGGCGCGAATCGCGGTTGGAAAGCGTTCGTTCAGGAAGATCAGAATCGGCGCGTAACCGGCGCTGCCGAGCGCGCTCAGAATCACCGCGTAGACGGCGACCATCGTGATGCTTTGCGCTGTGGGCAGCAGCAGGAATAGCGCAGGCAGCGCGATCAGGCGAATCAGGCCGATCCAGACGAACGTGCTTTTGCGTCCAATGAAAGTGCTCAGATGTCCCGCCGCGATCGACGCGATCACCACCGCGACGCTGCAGATCATCAGAATCGCGGCCGCGGCGCCGTTCGGTGCGTGGCTCACCACCTTGAGGAAGGTCGGCAGGTAGCCGGACGTGAGGTAATAGCCGCTACCGCCGCCGATCGTCAGCAGCAGATTGACGAACAGAATCGAGCGATAGTCGCGTGAAAACAGCGTGCGGATCGGCGAGCGTACGACCTCGACGGGTGCGGCCGTGTTCTGCATTGCGGCCTTGGCGGCCTTCTCGGCGGCCAGCTTCTTCCACAGCGGCGACTCTTCCAGGCTACTGAAGACGAACAAGCCGAGAATCGAACTCACAATGCCGGTGAAGAACATGCAGCGCCAACCCCACACGTCGAACAGGGCGCCCGGGAAGATCGCCGACATCGCCAGATAGGTTAGCGATGCGAGCAATGCGCCGAGGCCCGCCCCGCCACCTCCGATCAGCCCCGACACGGCGCCGCGATATTTAGGCGCGACAGATTCTGTGCCGATGGTGTGGGTCGACGCCACCACGCCGCCGACGAATACGCCTTGTATCAAACGCAGCATCAGGAACAGGATCGGCGCGACGAGGCCGACTTGCGCAACCGTTGGCAGCAAGCCGAAGGTTGCCGTCGAGAGGCCCACGCCGACCACCGCAGTGATCATCGCGCCCTTGCGACCGTTGCGGTCCGCGTAGGAGCCGAACCATGCCGAGCCGAGGGGGCGCATCAGCAGGGTCACGGCAAACGATGCATAGACCGCGGCAAGCGAGAGCATGGCGTGTTCGGACGGAAAGAACAGCCGTCCCACTACCGGTGCGACGAACAGCAAGACGAACAGATCGAACAAATCCAGTGCCCAACCGAGGCACGAGGCCATTACTGCACCCATCACTTGCCGCTGGTCTACCGCGGGCAAGGCGGCGCCATTCTGCGCTGCTACGGACATCGTCATCTCCTTGATTATAAGCGGGCCGTCTTTCGATCGCCCCGTTTTAAGGCACGTTCTGGATTGCGTGCTCTTGGTTGTGTTAATAAACTTTTATCGACCGACCACCGTGGACGACGTCGTGTTCGACGCCGCGCTCGTGTACCTTCGCGCGAGCATCGTGTCGGCGATCTTTTCGGCCATCATGATGGTCGGGATATTCGTATTCGCCGAAGGCAGTCTCGGCATCAGTGACGCATCGACGACCCGCAAGCCCTGCGCGCCACGCACGCGACCCGCGTTGTCCGTCACAGCCATGACGTCGTTCACATCGCCCATCTTGCAGGTGCCGCTCGCGTGCCATACGCCGAACACATTGGCGCGAATGAACGACTCAAGTGCGTTCTCATCGGCAAGCAGGGCGGACATTTGCTGGCCTCCCGTGAAAAACCGTTCGATTAATGCCCGCCGGATCGGCGCAGGTGTGTCGAGCAGCATCCCAAGCATCGAGGTCAGCGCGGCGTTACGGGTTCCGACGCGGCTAAGCGCCTTGACCCGTGGTGAAAACGCCGCGGGGAAAAAGTCGCGTGGATCGTGACCGAGCCCCGAGGCCTCGACGATTTTCGCCAGCATTCGTACGCCGAAAGCGAGGCGCGCGACATCGCGTGGATCGTCGAGCAGATTCAGATCGACGCGCGGCGGCACCGCGGCGTCGGGTGAAACGAGTTGCACACGGCCGCGTGAATACGGGCGATTGCACCAGAGAAAGAACAGCCCGAGCCGGTTGCCGAGCGCATGCCATGCGGCGCGAGTCGCACTCGACAGATACAGATCGGACGCATCGCACCCTGCAACGCCCGAGGTGAAACGCGCGGCTGTCATACTCGCGCGGCGCCGCGACAAAGGCATGCGATAACGTCGCTCGAGAAAATGGCAGAAAGTCAGCGACGGATGATCCTGAAGATTACGTCCCACGCCCGGCAGATCAATCATGCAATCGATGCCGAGCGCGCCCAGATCCTCCCTCGCGCCGACGCCTGCTCGCATCAGCAGCGCCGGCGATTGCAGCGCGCCTGCACACAGCACAACTTCATTCGCCTCGAAGCGCACGTGGGCACCGTTGCGCGCGACAGCCACCACGCCGCGCGCGACCATGCCCTCCATCACAATGCGCTCGACGCGCAGCTCCGGATAGATGTGCAGATTGCGGCGCCTGCGCGTCTGTGCATCCAGATAAGCGACGGCGGTCGAGATTCGCCTGTCGTCGAGATTCGAGAACGCGCCAGGAAAGTAGCCGTCACCGAACTCGCCGTTCTGGTCCAGCAGGCTGGCGAAACCGTTTTTACGCATCCCGTCGGCAAACGCATGGCAGAACGGCGGCCAGTCGGCCTGAAGAACACGGCGAATAGGCACCGGCCCAGCGCCGCCGTGCAACTCGCCTTCCGGAAAATTCACGTCGCGCTCGAGCTTGCGGAAATACGGCAGCACGTCCTGCCACGCCCAGCCAGTTGCGCCATTGGCGGCCCAGTCGTCGTAGTCGCGCGGCAGGCCGCGATTGGCCGATTGCACGTTGATACTCGATCCGCCACCCATCACGCGCCCTTGCTCATAGACACGCGGCGCGGCCGTTCGGGTCGCGCTCGCTTTGAGCTCCGGCCAGATGTACGTGTCGCCGCAGAAAACCGGCATGGGATAGCTGTCGAGAATCGCCGCGGGCACAGCGCCCGGCGGCGTATCCTGGCCCGCCTCGATCAACGCGACGCGCAACGACGGTACCGCCGACAACCGGTGCGCAAGCACGCATCCGGCGGATCCACCGCCCACAATCACGTAATCGAAACGCTCCATATGCTTTGTCTCCTGCAGTTTTTTTCGCTACGGGGTGTTGCCGCTATGTTGTGCTGCGTTCGGTTCAACTGCCGCGAAACACCGGCTTGCGTTTGCCATGAAACGCCTCCACCCCCTCACGGAAATCGTCGGACGTGCGCAGACGGCTATAGCAGTGCCCTTCGAGTTCGATCGCGATCGAAAGCGGCGCATCTTCGCTATCGTTCAGCAGCTTCTTGGCCGTGCGTTGCGCAAGCGGCGAGAAGGCCCGCAGTTCATCCACCAACGCGTCGGTCGTGGCTTCGAGTTGCGCATCGGCCACGCACTCCACCGCGATGCCCCAGTCGTAGGCCTGCTTGCCCGGAATGCGGCGCGAGCGCATGACGATGTCCTTGGTTCGACCGACGCCGACCATCTGCTGCAAACGCGCCGAGCCGCCCGAGCCCGGGATCTGGCCGAGCTTCTGTTCCGGCAGCGCGTAGAAGGTGGTGTCGGTGGCGATGCGGAAATCGCACGCGAGCGACAGTTCGAAACCCACGCCGAAGCAGAAACCGCGATTGGCGGCGATCACCGGCTTCGAGCAGCGCGCGGGTGCCGCGATATTCCAGGCGAGTTTGGACACGTGTTCCGGCGACGCCTCGAGAAAACCCTTGATGTCGCCGCCGCTCGAGAAGTGTTCACCCGTGGCGCGCACGACGATCACGCGCACGCGCTCGTCTTCGTCAAGTGCTTCGAAGGCCGCGCGCAACTGGTCGCGTGCATGCATCGAAATCACGTTGAACGGCGGCCGATGCAGAATAATGTCGGCCCGCTCGCGTTCGGCGTCGATCTCGATCGAAAAGCCGTCGAGTTCTTGCAGCAGGCTCTGGCCGCGGTGAGTCAAGTCGGTCATGGGGTTACTCCTTGGTAGTTTCCGTGTGTGTGGCAATGAATGCGCCGCTGGCGCGGCTGTGGTTGCCGTCGTTACCGTCATTAGGCTGACCACGTTCGTCGCGTTCGTACTCGCCCGCGGACAACTTGCGGCGCAAGATCTTGCCAACCGGCGATTTCGGAATGTCGTCCACGAAGACGTACTCGCGCGGCCGCTTGAAGTTGACGAGATTGGACGTTCGGCAATACGCATCGAGCGTTTCGGCATCGACGTATTCGCGGCGTTTGACGAAGGCGACGACCCGCTGGCCCCAGCGCTCGTCTTTCACGCCTGCCACCGCCACTTCGTCGACGGCGGGATGCAGAGACAGCACCGATTCGATATCGACCGGCGAAATGTTCTCGCCGCCGCTAATGATCATGTCGTCGACGCGTCCGGACACGTACAGGTCGCCTTCGACGTCGAAGAAACCGGTGTCGCCGGTGAAATACCAGCCGTCGCGCAATGATTTGGCGTTGGCGTCAGGGCGGTTCCAGTAGCCTTCGAAAGCTTCGTCGCCGAGCAGATCGGCGATGATCTGACCTTCTTCGCCAGCCTGCGCCAGATCCTCTGGCGTTTGCGCATCGAGCTTCACGACACGTAGCCGCGTATTGATACCGGCACGCCCCGCGCTGCCCGGTTTCTGCGTTGCGTCCTGATCGATGCTGAAGGTGTAGACCTCCGACGAGCCGTAGTGATTGACGAACAGTTCGGGTTTGAAAGCAGCCGATAGCCGCTTGAGCAAACCGTCGTTCATTGGTGCGCCGGCAAAACCGAGCTTTTTGACGGATGTCGTGTCGATAGCGTCGAAAGCGGGATCGCCCAGAAGATCGTGATAAAGCGTCGGCACCAGATAAAGACAGCTGATCTGATACTGCGCGATGGAATCGAGCGCGAAACGGGCGTTCCAGCGGCGTGCGCAAACGAACACGCCGTCAACCATGGCCATCGAGAGCAGCGAGCGCACGCCCATGGTGTGATACAACGGCATCACCCCGAGCGTGCGCTCGCCGTACCGGTACAGGTTCTGTGCGACATGGGCGAGCGCGGCAGCCCGCTCATGACGGTGACGGCGCGGCACGCCTTTGGCTTTACCCGTGGTGCCCGACGTGTAAAGAATCAGCGAGTAGTCGTCCGCATTCGCGCGAGTGGTCTGGATACTGGCATCATGCGAGCGCTCGGCAAGGAGTGTTGCGAATCTGGCGGTGCGGCCTTGCGCGTCGTCGAGCCCGATGCGCGGCAGATTTTGCGCAGCCGCGCTCTGCGTGACCGCTTCGGCACTGACCGGTTCATAGACAATCACCTTCACGCCGGCATCGGTCACGCAGTAATCGAGTTCGTCAGGCTTGGCGCGCCAGTTCAACGGCACGATCACAATACCCGCGAACTGGCAGGCCCAGTGCAAGGTTGCCATTTCCCAGCGGTTTTGCAGTACGACGAGCAGCCGGTCCCCGTGCGCGAGACCCAGTTCACGCAGGCCTTCGGCGACGTTCACAATGATGCGATGCCACTGCGCATAGGTCAGCGTCAGGGCGCCGTCGACCAGAGCGAGCGCGTTCGGGCTGCGCTCCACGCTTTGCAGATAGGTTCGGCCGAGATCAAGCATGAGCGGTCTCCACGGTCTCACCGGCCTGCTTGCCTGCGTTACGTCTCGCCGCCACGTCCAGCACCGCTGCGACGATCGGCGTATAGCCCGTACAGCGGCACAGATGGCCCGAGAGCATGTCGCGCACTTGCGCTTCGGTGGGATCGGGCACGCGCTTCAGATAGTCCGCGCACGACATCAGAATGCCGGCCGTACAGAAGCCGCACTGCAAGGCGTGGTGGCGTTGAAACGCCTGCTGCAGATCGCCAAGCACCATATCGGGCGCGAGGCCCTCGACTGTATCGATGCGACGTCCTTGCGCCTGCACCGCCAGCATCAGGCAAGAACGCCCTGCCACGCCGTCGATGTGTACCGTGCACGCGCCGCAGACACCATGTTCGCAGCCGACATGCGTGCCGGTCGCGCCCAGTTCGTGACGGATGAAATCCGACAGCAGGTCGCGTGGCTCGCAATAGCCGCTGCGCTCGCTGCCATTGAGCGTCAGCGTGATGCACGGCCGGTCGCCCTGCCGCATGATGTTGTCTTCAGACGTGTTGCTCACTTTACTTTGCCTCCTCGATCACGCGCCATCCGAGTTGCCGCACCAGATGCCGGCGATAGGTCGCGCTAATATGCGCGTCGTCCTGCGCGCCCAGCTTCCAGCTCAAATCGTTCAATGCACTGCGTAGGTCTTCGCCGTGCAAACGCGGCCATTTCTCGACCACCGGCCGATCCGCGACGCCGCCCACCGCGAGGCAGATCGAGTCGCTCGTCACCACCGCCGCGCACGCGGCCATCGCGAAATCGCCATGACGCGCAGAGAATTCGGTGAAGCCGTAGCGTTCGCCGGGCTTCTTCAGCGGGAAGCGCACCGCTTCGACCAATTCGTCCGGTTCGCGCGCCGTCATCAACATCCCCTGGAAAAATTCCTCGGCCTTCAGGACACGCTTCTTCTTTTTCGAGCGCAGCGTCACGTCGCCACCGAGCGCCGCCAGCACAAGTGGCAATTCCGCGCTCGGATCGGCGTGTGCAATCGATCCACACACGGTGCCGCGATTGCGAATCTGAAAGTGCGAAATGTGCGGGAATGCCATCGCCAGCAGGGGCACTTCATCCCGCAGTGACGCGCGCCATTCGACGCTGCCCTGCGTGGCGGCCGCGCCCACAATCAGCTGACCTGCTTCGTTATCGGTGCGCACCGCGTTCAGTTCGTCCGTGCGCGAGATATCGACCAGCATGCGCGGCTGCGCGAGCCGCATGTTCAGCACCGCCATCAGCGACTGGCCCCCGGCCAGCACGCGGGCGTCTTCGCCGTTTTGCGCGAGTGCGTCGAGCGCGTCCTGCGTGGTCATCGCGCGCAGATAATCGAACGGCGCGGGTTTCATGCCTGCCTCCTGAAACTTGCGAGCAACCGCGATAGCCACCCGCCTACTGTTTTCACCGGTTTGCCTGCGGCCTGGCGTCCAAGCGATTCGAACAGTTGCCGCAACACGACCTTGGCCGCCCCTTCGAGCATCCGTCCGCCGACGGCCGCGACCTTGCCCGACACCTGGGCTTCGTAGTCATAGGAAAGACGCGTGCCGCTTTCGATCGGCGTCAACTCGACGAGGCCGCTGCCGCGCGCGCTGCCGAGCGACGACATGCCCGCGCCTGCCAAACGCAGCCGATGTGGCGCGTCGATTTCCGACAACCCGATCTTCGCTTCGAAGCGCGCCTTGATCATGCCCACGCCGACCGTCACGTCGGCGCGATACTGGTTCGTGCCTTCGGCTTCGAGCGCGTGGCAACCCGGTATCACTCTGGCGAGCGCGGCCGGATCGAGCAGCACGGCGAAAATGGCTTCTGGCGAGGCCGGCAAATCGACGCTGCCTTGCGCGGTCAGCGCCTTGCCGCCGCCGGGCATCGCCGGTTTCGCCGGTGGCATGTCGCGCAATTCGGGACGCGACGGCGCGGGGTCGTCGATACCGATGAGCGCCATGACTTTCGAAGGCGTCAACGGCAAACGGATATCGTCGACGCCGAGCGCGTCCGCCACCGCATTTGCAATGCACGGTGGCGTGCTCATGTTATTGCCCTCGCCAAGTCCTTTCGCGCCCAACGGCGTGAACGGACTCGGCGTTTCCAGATGCACGATCACCGGATCGGGTACTTCGCAGGTGGTCGGCATCAGATAATCGGCGAGCGTGCCCGACTGGAAGCTGCCATCCGCGCCGTAACGGAATTCCTCCATCAACGCCGCGCCGAGACCTTGCGCGAACGCGCCGCGAATCTGGCCATCGGCGAGCGCGGGGTTCAGCAGTGTGCCGGCATCGTGCGCGGTGACATATCGATCGATCCGCACGCGGCCCGTCGCGCGGTCCACTTCCACTCCGCACATGTCAAAGGCAAACCCGTAAGCCGCCGACGTATTAATGCGATCGTTCTCATCCGGTGCCGCCATGTTCGGCGGATTCCAGAACACGGTCTCACGCAGACCGGGCTCCTCGCCTTCAGGCAAGAGCGCGGGCGCCCAATGCGGCGCATTGGCGGCGACGCGGCCGAACGGCTGCGCGCGATCCTCTGCACCCGCCGCGTAAATGCGGCCGCCTTCAAAACGCACATCTTCCGGCGCGCAACCCAACTGCTTCGACACGATGCGCGCGACCTTGTCGCGTACGCGCACAGCCGCCAGATGTACCGTGCCCGCCACCGCGCCGGCAAAGCGGCTCGAGTAATTGCCCGCCGCCACCGACCACGCGTCCTTATGCGTATCGAACTCGACATTGACGACGATGTCTTGAGGCGAGACGCCGAGTACATCCGCGACCACCTGCGCGCACACCGTCATATGCCCTTGGCCCGCGGGCGTCGACGCGATCGTCACCACCACGCCGCCTAGCAGATCGACGCTGACCGTGGCGCTCGCGATCGCGCCGCTCTTCGGCCCGGCCTTTCTGCGCGCGTCGGCGGGCATCACCGTCGTGATATAGCCCATGTTCGACACCGACGGCTCGACGATCGCCGCGAAGCCGATGCCGTACAGCCGCCCTTCCTTGCGCGCCGCCTCGCGGCGCGCACGCAGTTCGTCATAGCCGCCTTCGGCCAGCGCGCGGCGCAGCGCCTCCTGATAGTTGCCCGAGTCGAGCAAGGCGCCCGCTGCGGCGCGATACGGGAAGGCATCGGCGGCGACGAAATTGCGGCGATACACGTCGAGCACATCCAGCTTTAACTCAAGCGCGATGTGTTGTATCAGCCGTTCGAGCGCGAAGTAAACCTGCGGGCCGCCGAAGCCGCGCACGAGACCCGTGGGCGTCTTGTTGGTCAGCACGACGCGATTGCGCACCAGCAGATTGTCGATGGCATACGCGCCGGTCAGGCAGCCATGCATCCGGTAGAACGTCGCCGGTTCCGGTGCGCGCAGATAGCCCCCGCAATCTTCAAGTTGATCGTATGAGAGCGCCGTAATACGGCCGTCGCTTTCGACAGCCGCCTCGAGCGTCGACAGGCGTGCCGTTGCGGAGGTCGCCGCGCTCAGATGTTCGAGCCGGTCCTCGACCCACTTCACCGGCGCGCCAGCCTTGCGAGAGGCGAGGCACATCAGCACGACATAGGGAAACACCGCCTGCTTCACGCCGAAACTACCGCCCGAATCGCGCGGCGCCTTGTGACGCAGACGATTGGCCGGCACGTTCAGCGCCATCGCCATCACCGCGTGCAGCGAGAACGGGCCCATAAAATTCGACGTAACGTCATAGCCTTCGTCGCCCGCCAGATATTCGGCGATCACCACGCCGCATTCGATCGGCGCACAGGTATTGCGCGGATAATGCGCGACCAGTTTCACGCGATGTGGCGCTTTCTCGAACGCAGCTTCGGGATCGCCATAGCGGAAACGGCGGTCGCTGATCACATTGGTACCGACCTTTTCATGCAAAACCGTTGATTCCTCGCTCGCCGCCTGTTCGATCGTCGTGACCGGATCGAGCGTGGAATATTCGACCTTGAGAAGATCGAGCCCGTCTTCGGCGATGGCCCGCGATTCCGCCAGCACCACCGCGACAGGTTCGCCGACATAGCGCACGCGGTCCATGGCGAGCGCCCACTGCTCCATCGGCGATTTCACCCCGACCACGAAGGGCCGCGACCAGGCACGCAGGTCCTCGCGCGTCAGGATCGCGCGCACACCGGGCAGTTTCGACGCGGCGTCGGTATTGATAGCAACGAGTTCTGCATGTGCATGCGGTGAGCGCAGAATCGCCGCATGCAGGGTGCCGGGTTTGGTCCCGAGATCGTCGCCATAGCGGCCACGGCCAGTCAGGATCGCCGGGTCTTCGAGACGCTCCATCGGGCGGCCAAGATAGGTCTGTGGACGCTTTACGCCTTCGTCGTGGGTTGGTTCAACCTCCACCGTCGCAGCATTGCCTGAATTGATCATGTCGCGCTGGTTCATTCGTCGGCTCCCTCACGGCGGCCCGCGAACTCATCGGCGAGTCCGCTCCAGCGCTGGGCGATTTCGCGGTGCTCGATGCCGAACAGATCCAGAATCCGGCCGACCGTGTGATCGACCACGTCCTCGATGGTCTTCGGATGAGCGTAGAACGCGGGCACCGGCGGCATCACGATCGCGCCCATCTCGGTGGCGAGCGTCATGTTGCGCAAGTGCGCGAGATTGAGCGGTGTTTCCCGTGCGACCAGCACCAGTCGGCGACGCTCCTTGAGCATGACATCGGCGGCCCGCGTGAGCAGGTTGTCGGCGAAGCCATTGGCCACGCCCGCAAGCGTTTTCATCGAGCACGGCGCGATAACCATGCCCGCGGTGATGAACGAACCGCTCGCGACTGCCGCGCCGATATCGCGCACGTTGTAGACCACGTCGGCGAGGCTCTCCAGATCGCCACGCGCCATGCCCAGTTCCTGAGCCGCCGTCACTGCGCCCGAGGCCGACACGATCAGATGCGTCTCATGCGTGCCGAGGCGGCGTAGCGCGGCAAGCAGGCGCACGCCGATCACCGCGCCGCTCGCGCCCGAAATGCCCACGACAATCCGCTCACGCTTGTTGTCAGGCATGAACGTCACCGAGATAGGTATCGAACGCGGCGTTGTCGCCGGCGACGAGCGCGTCCAGGTCCACCGAGTCCTGCCCGGGAATGCGCACGCGCGTGAACACGTGCGCCGCATAAACCACCGGCCGCGTGGCGTCGAGCCCCATCTTCGCGCTGATGCCCTGCAGATGCGCCGGGGCGTCATCCGGCTGGCCCACGGTGGTCGACGGATCGAGCGGCGAGCCCTGCGCACCTTCGATCACGATCAGATCACGATCGGCCTGGAAGCGCGTGGCGATGGCCCATTCGATTTCAGCGGGGTCGTGCACATCCACGTCGGTATCCACCACCACCACCTGTTTGATGTCGTAGTGGGCGCCGAACGCACACAGGATCACATTTTTCGCTTCGCCTTCGCGCTTCTTATCGAACTGGATCCACAGGTGATAACGACACACGCCGCCAACTGACAGGTGCACGTCTTTCACGTTCGGATGGCTGCGCTGCAGATGCGCAAGCAGCGTCGCCTCACGTGGAATCGCGCCAAGCAGCAGATGTTCCATTTCGGCCGGCACAATCGTGTGATAAATCGGCTTTACGCGATGCGTGAGCGCCGTGACCTCGATCACCTCACGCGCCTCTCGCGAGCTGTAATACTTTGGAAACTCGCCGAACGGGCCTTCCTGCTCGCGCACGTTCGGCAGGATGCGCCCTTCGATCACGATCTCCGCGAAGGCCGGTACCTTCACGCCGTTGCTCACGCACTTCACGACCGGCAGCGGCGCCCCGTGCAGTGCGCCTGCGATCTCCAATTCGTCGTGATCGATAGGCGTGATCGCCTGCGAGGCGAGCATCGTCAGTGGATCCACGCCAATCACCACGGCGAGCTCGAGTGGCTCTCCGGCGGCTTCCGCGGTTCGCTGAAAGGCGTACAGATGGCGCGGCAGCAGGAGGATCGCCATGCGGTCCGGTCCATGCACCTGGATCCGGTTGATCGATACATTCTGGATGCCGGTGCGCGGATTGCGCGCGATCACGAGACCGGCGGTGATGTACGGGCCACTATCGTGTTCGCTATGTGTCGGAATGGGCAGCAGCTTGTGTAGATCGATCCCTTTCGTATGGATGACCTGCTGGCACAGCGCGGTATTCGCCGGGACCTCCTGCCACGCGAGCGGATGCTCGGCGGCTTCGCGAAAGCGATGCAGCAGCTGGTCCTCACTCACGCCCATCGCTTCGGCGATCCATGCGCGCCTCGACATGAAACCGCTGACCACCGGAATCGCGTGGCCGCCAGGCTGCACGAACACTGCGGCGCGCGAGCCGTCGAGCTTTTTCGCAATCGCAGCGAGTTCGTGCTCGAGCGCGACGGGGTTTTCGATGGTGGCCAGCCGCCCGCTCGCCGACAGGTGCTCGAGCCAGCTTCGCAGCGAGCGGGTGGGACGCTCTCCCTCACTCGGAGAAACCGTCGTTTCGAGGAAAGCGGTACCGCGAGAGCTCATCTGGGTCTCCATGTGTCGTGTCAATGTGCGCCCGTTGTTTTGTGTAACAAGCGCACAGTGGATTTGGATGGAGCGTAGCGAGAATGACGTATAAGTTCTAATAGTGTTTTTTGATTTATTGCATCACTTACTCTGATATCAGTGTTACCCCTGATGACGTCGGGCAGCCTCCTGAGTACTAATAGCAACGACCGCCAATACGCTTACTACGACGGGCTTTTAGTGACAGATCGACAAACCTGCCCCATGCGAAGTAGCAGTACCGCCACTCCACGGGAGTTGATAACAGCGACCGTCAACATCAAAAATATTGAAAACGTGGAAGCCTGAGCAAACACACCCATGGACCTGAAGCAGATTCAATATTTCATCGCGCTGTTCGAAGACGGGTCGGTTACCCGCGCTGCCAAGCGTCTGAATATCGTGCAACCGGCGCTCAGCATGCAGATCGCGAAGCTCGAGGAAGAGCTGCATCAGCAACTGTTCGAGCGCGGCTCGCACGGGATGACGCCGACCGCCGCCGGGCGGCTCATGTACCGGCTCTTCCTGCCGATCATGCGCGACCTTGCGCACGCGCGGCAGCAGCTCATCCAGCGCGACGAGATCATCACCGGGCGCGTGTCGATCGGGTTGATTGCGTCGATTAGCGAAAGCGTGCTGGCCGATTCACTGTCGCGCTATCACGAGAAATATCCGCACGTCGAAGTCACCGTCTCCGACGGCTACAGCGCGACCTTCATCGACTGGGTCGCCGGCGGCCAGCTCGATGCGGCGCTCATCAACAAACCGCGCGGCAAGCTCTCGCTCGATGCGCACGCGATCCTCGACGAAGAAATGGTGCTCGCCACCAGTGCGGCACACGGCCCCGACCTGCCGCACGCGATCGAGCTGGCCAAGCTGCCCGAACTCGAACTGGTGCTGCCGACCAAGCGGCACGGCCTGCGCGGCGTGCTCGATACCGCCGCGCAGCACGAGGACGTGCTCCTGACGCCGCGCTTCGAAATCGATGTGCTCAGCAGCATCGTGCAATTGGTCGGCAATACTCGCTTCGCGACCATCCTGCCGCGTATCGTGGTCGAGCGCGCAGTCCGAGCGGGCACGTTGCGCGCGTATCCGATTCTGGCGCCACGCATCGTGCGACACATCGTCTGCATCACGCATCCGCGCCGGCCGCTGAGCGCTGCGGCGGACGCGCTGATCTCGATCATCGCCGACGAACTGCGCCAGGTGCTGAACACCGCGCCGTTGGATGCGACGAAGGACACCCCTACCCCGACCAGGAAAATTTGATGAATGCACAACACTGGATCGCCGGCATGTGGACCGGCACGCCGACGCGGCCGGCGATCGACCCGGCCACCGGCGAGCCGATCGGACTGTATGCCGACGGAGGCGCGGCAGAGGCGGATGCGGCGATTGCCGCCGCGCGCGCTGTGTTCGATCGCACCACGTGGGCACAGGACGCGCGGCTGCGGCAGAACGTGCTGCTTGACTGGGCCACGGCGCTGGATGCAAAGCGGGACGAACTGGCGACGCTGATGGCGCGCGAGAACGGCAAAGCGATCGCGCAGGCGCGCGGCGAAATCGCCGCGGCGATCTCGGAGGTTCGCTATTACGCCGGGCTTGCGCGCCATTTGCCCGGCCACGTGCTGGAGCCGGAACCGGGCACGATCTCCACGCTGCTGCGCGAAGCTGCCGGCGTCGCCGCGATCATCGTGCCGTGGAACGCGCCCGCGGTGCTGCTGGTGCGCTCGCTCGCGCCGGCCCTGGCGGCCGGCTGCACGAGCCTCGTCAAGCCGGCGGCGCAGACGAGCCTGCTGAACGCGGCGATGATGCGTTGCCTCGACGACACCGCGCTGCCGAAGGGGGCGGTCAATGTAGTGAACGAGACCGGGCATGCGGCTGCCGAGCGGCTCGTCGAATCGCATGATGTCGACGTAGTGAGCTTCACGGGGTCGACGGCCACCGGCAAGCGGATCATGGCCGCGGCCGCCGACAGCATGAAAAAGCTCTCGCTCGAACTGGGCGGCAAATCATGCTGCGTGGTGTTCAATGATGCCGATGTCGCCGCGATCGCGCCGCGTCTCGCGCGCGCGGCGACGATCATCTCCGGTCAGCAATGCACGGCCGCGCGCCGCGTGCTCGTGCATGCCTCGAAAGCGCAGCAGATGCGCGAGCAATTGGCCGCCGCGCTCGCCGCGCTGAAGGTCGGTCCGGGAAGCGACGCGGCGACCGATATCGGCGCACTGATCGACCATCGCACACGCGATGCGGTCAATGCGACGATCGAGCGGGCGTGCGACAGCGCGGACCGTGTGCTGCTACGCGGTGCGAGCCGCGGCAACGCGTTCCTGGCGCCAACGTTGGTCGAGCATGGCGATCCGAAAGCGTTTTTCTGTCAGGAGGAGATCTTCGGGCCGTTCGTCACGCTGGAGACCTTCGAGGACGAGGCCGAGGCGCTCAGCAAGGCCAACGATACGGTGTTCGGTCTCTCCGCGAGCGTGTGGACTCACGACGTCGCGCGTGCCTATCGGATCGCCCGGGCACTGCGCAACGGCACGGTGTGGATCAACGACCACAACCGGTTATTCGCCGAGGCGGAAACAGGCGGGTATCGGCAGAGTGGCCTCGGCCGTTTGCACGGGTACGATGCACTGGCGGACCTCACCGAACTGAAACACATCTGCTTGAATGCGGGCGTGCCGGAGCAATTGGAAACCGTGGGGCAGTAGGCAATGCCGCGCGAACCGTGGCGCCGGAAAGGTGCGTCGGTGCAAGCCGGCATATTCACATCGCTGGATGACTTCGGCTCTGGATACTCCAGTCCCAGCTATCTTGTCCGACTGCCCATCGACACACTTAAGATCGATAAATCGTTTGTTCGAGCGCTGGTCGAGTTAGCCACCGCACTCTGCGCTCGGATCGGCGCTTCAGTGATAGGCTGTCATTTCTGGATTGACGGGGGTGGGTGCGCCCTGCCTTCACTGGCATCATCGCCAAATAACCGTCGGGCATGCTCCGTGCAGCTTCGCTAGCGTTGGCCCGCAGGGCCATGCTTATTCGCCACTCATCGATATGGACGCCATCCACAACAAAGCCCGCTCGACGCCGCCGTCCGAGGAACCCGCGTTCACCGGCTTCGTGCGGGTGCGCGGCGCTCGCGAGCACAATCTGAAAAACATCGATGTGCAGATTCCGCGTGATGCGCTGGTCGTCTTCACCGGCGTGTCCGGATCGGGAAAATCGTCGCTTGCATTCGGCACGTTGTACGCCGAAGCGCAGCGGCGCTATTTCGAATCGGTCGCGCCGTATGCCCGGCGCCTGATCGAGCAGGTCGGCGTGCCCGAAGTGGACGCCATCGAAGGCCTGCCGCCCGCGGTCGCGTTGCAACAGCAGCGCGGCACGCCGAGCGCGCGCTCGTCGGTTGGCAGCGTGACCACGCTGTCGAGTCTCGTGCGCATGCTCTATTCGCGCACGGGCGACTACCCGCCGAAGCAGCCCATGCTGTTCGCCGAGGATTTCTCGCCGAACACGGTGCAAGGCGCCTGTCCGACTTGCCATGGACTTGGCCGCGTGTACGAGGTCACGGAAAAATCGATGGTGCCCGACGACTCGCTGACTATTCGCGAGCGCGCAATCGCTGCATGGCCGCCCGCGTGGCACGGACAAAACCTGCGCGACATTCTGGTGACCCTTGGCTACGACGTCGATAAACCGTGGCGCGATTTACCGAAGAAAGACCGTGACTGGATTCTCTTCACCGACGAACAGCCGACCGCGCCCGTCTACGCCGGACTCACGCCGAAAGAAACGCGTGCCGCGCTCAAGCGGAAGGACGAACCAAGCTATCAAGGGACATTCACCGGTGCACGCCGCTATGTGCTGCACACGTTCGCGAACACGCAAAGCGCGCTGATGAAAAAGCGCGTGTCGCAATTCATGATTGGCAGCGTCTGTCCGACCTGTCATGGCAAGCGGCTCAAGAAGGAAGCGCTGTCGGTGAAATTCGCCGGGCTCGATATCGGCGCGTTCGCTCAGTTGCCGTTAGCCAGACTTGCCGAGCTGCTCGAACCGATCGCGCGCGGCGAATGGCCCGAGCCGGATGCCGCGCATTCGGGGAAAGACGCCGGCAAAGGCAGCGTGCTCAGCAGGAGCGCCATGCGCGATGCCGTCGATAAGCGGATCGCCGCAGGCGGTTCCGCGCATAAAGCCTCGCCCGACGTGCGGCGCACACCCAACCTGTCCGAGGAAAAACGCGTCGCCGCGCAACGCATTGCAGCCGAGTTGCTCGAACGCCTGACGACTCTGGTCGATCTAGGTCTGGGCTATCTCGCGCTGGAGCGAAGTACGCCGACGCTGTCATCCGGCGAACTGCAGCGCTTGCGACTCGCCACGCAGTTGTCGTCGCAGTTGTTCGGCGTCGTGTATGTACTCGACGAGCCATCAGCCGGCCTGCATCCCGCGGATGGCGAAGCGCTCTTCAGCGCGCTGCAGAGCCTGAAGGCCGCGGGCAATTCGCTGTTTGTCGTCGAACACGATCTGCAGATGATGCAGCGTGCCGACTGGCTCGTCGATGTCGGTCCCGCGGCTGGCGAAGCCGGCGGCCATGTGGTCTATAGTGGGCCGCCCGCCGGCCTCGCGAATGTCGAAGCGTCGCATACGCGCCGGTATCTGTTTGCGCCGCCCGCGCCCATCGCACGCGCGACGCGCGAACCGGCCGGCTGGCTGCGGCTCGCCGGCATCACGCGCAACAATCTGCATGGACTGGACGCCGCGTTTCCGCTCGGCTGCCTGACTGCCGTCACGGGCGTGTCGGGCTCGGGCAAATCGAGCCTCGTGAGCCAGGCGTTGCCGGAACTGGTCGCCAGCCACCTTGGACGTGTCTTTGAAAACCCGGACGACGACGAGCAGGACCCGTTGCTCGCGGGCGCGAGCGCGCCGACCGGCGGCCGCATTGCCGAAGGCATGGACGCGCTGCGCCGCCTCGTGCGCGTCGATCAGAAACCGATCGGCCGCACGCCGCGTTCCAATCTCGCCACCTACACCGGCCTCTTCGACCACGTGCGCAAGCTGTTCGCCGACACGCCACTGGCTCGCAAGCGTCGCTACGGCGCGGGCCGCTTCTCGTTCAACGTAGCGCAAGGCCGTTGCCCGACGTGTGAAGGCGAAGGCTTCGTCAGCGTCGAACTACTGTTCCTGCCAAGCGTCTATGCGCCCTGCTCGACCTGTCACGGCACGCGCTACAACACGCAGACGCTTGAAGTCACGTGGCGCGATAAGAACATCGCCGAGGTGCTCGGTTTGACCGTCGACGCCGCCTGCGATTTCTTCGCTGACGAAGCCAGCGTGATGCGCGCACTGAAAGTGCTGCGTGACATCGGCCTCGGTTATCTGCGGCTTGGTCAGCCCGCCACCGAATTGTCCGGTGGCGAAGCTCAGCGCATCAAGCTCGCCACGGAACTGCAACGCGCGCAACGCGGCGACACGCTGTATATCCTCGACGAACCGACCACCGGCCTGCATCCCGCCGACGTCGACCGGTTGATGGTGCAACTCCAGGGACTCGTGGATGCCGGCAACACCGTCGTCGTGGTGGAGCACGACATGCGGGTGGCCGCACAAAGCGACTGGGTTGTCGATGTCGGCCCGGGCGCCGGCGACGCCGGCGGCAAGATCGTCGCGAGCGGCACACCGGCCCAGGTCATGCGCGCGAAGGAAAGCCGCACCGCCGAGTATCTGCGGCAGCACCTCGTAGTATGAAAGAAGGAAGCATGTACGCTAGCGAGCGCCGCGCTTCTCTTTCAGGAAGTCGATCAGCGCGCGCAGTTTAAATGAATCAGCTACCGGCGTTCCGGTGGGTAAGTCGGAATGCGCGCGGCGTCACACCGGTGTATCGATGAAACACTTCGGTGAAATGCTGCTGAGTCTGAAACCCCGCGCGCGCGCCAACGTCAACCAGAGGAAAGGTCTCCTCGCACAACATCGTCCTGGCAAATTTCACCCGCTCGAGTGTCACGTACAGATGGGGCGGGTTACCTGTCGCCGTTTTGAAACCGCGAGCAAAGCTTGATGCACTCATGTGCGCCAGCACTGCGAGTTGCTCGACCAGAATGGTTTCGGCTATGTGCTCATGAACGAAGGCTTCAATGCGAGTCAGCATTTGACGCGTAAGAGGCATGTCCGGCTCGGCTGCACCAGCACAGTGCCCGTAGCGGAGAGCGATGTGCACCGACATGACATCTGCAAAAGCGTCGGCGCAGGCAGCGTCGATGAGATCCGCATGATGCAAAGCTGCCAATGTGTCCGCGGCCTCGCGCAGGAACGGATCCCAAAACCTGAACCATTTCGGGACCGCGTCAAACGCTACTTGCGAGACTTGCCCAAGTACGCCCGGTTTGAGCGCGATAACCCATCCACCGGGACCGTTGTCAGCGACCCTGGCCAACTGCGCCCCCACCGGAATAACTGCGACAAATGGTGCACTGATCAGGATGGAATGACCCATTCCGGGACCGTCGCCGCCCGCAGTCTGCGCAACGGTGCTGCCTGTCGGTATAACCAGGCGAAGTCCCTGCACCGAATTCAGCCCGCCATCGATGAAAGCGACATTCATCGGTTGGCAGCGCAACGCGTGATTCTGGGTCGACCCTATTTCTTGCTTCATGATAAGCAGAAGTCCTCGACTCGTTGCACATCTAAGGTTACATCGAATTCAAGGCTGCTTAAGGCAGATTCGTAATATGGGCCGAAGCAACCCGACTTCGTCGATGGAGATGCTGCCGACCTATATTGCTGAGCACCTCGGAACGACGCTCGACACGCTGTTAGCTGGGATTCAAAGTAATCCACCACTCCTGAAGGCATTCTGCAAGCTGTCGCTTACGCCGGGTATTGCATGGCGTTCGAACGCGGTCAGGTTCCCGAAGCTCCGGCGCTGACGCAAGTTGCTGCGCTACATCTGCGCGCGCATCACCGTATCTGCGCCGCTGCAACGGCGACCGATCGCTGCGATCGCGAGAGGATAACTGCGGTTTTCAGGCGGACGGGTCGCCTGAGCCGCGTATGACGCTCAAGCAGTTTGCTCGCCTCGACGCTAGACTGTAGTGAGCAGCCAGGTGCTCGCCGAGCGCGACGTTACCAGGAAACCTTAGCGGGGGTGCCGATGATTTCATACGTGCAATTGCTTGAGGCGATCTTGCGCATGGTCGCGGCAGTGCTGGTGGGTTGTATTGTCGGGCTGGATCGAAACCTGCATGGCAAGCCAACCGGCGTCAAGACGTTAGGCCTCGTTGCACTCGGCTCCTGTCTCGTCACGATGGCCGGCATGTCCTTCGAACTAAACCGTTCCACCGATGGCAGCGACGCCGGCCGTGCGATTCAAGGCGTCATTACGGGCATCGGCTTTCTCGGCGCCGGGGTGATCCTTCAAGACCGCGCCACCGGAAGGATCAGCGGCTTGACGACGGCGGCCTCGATCTGGGTCACGGCCGCGCTCGGCATTGTGTGCGGCATCGGCGCATGGCAGATTGCGGGCATTGCCACCGTCCTGCTCCTGCTGCTGCTCTCGGTGGGCGGCAGCATTGAACGTGGTTTGCATCGGCGCTGGTTAAGAAAGTCCCCTGAAGAGCAGGCGGCGATCATCCGGCACGACGAATAGTCACGCGGCGGCGCACTGACCGGCGCGCTGCCCATGGATCGAGTGTGCCGCGCTTCAAATGCATCGATCGGGATCGGTGCGAGACATATGTCAGTGATGCTCGCTGTAGTCGGACCTCGGTTTAGGTGTCGCGCGTACCTTTGCGTATTGAAACTCGGGCAGCGCCTTGATCGCATCTTTCGTCGCACCAGCGAGCACCAGTTTGCCACCGACGAAATCGAGCTGCTCGATCGGAATGGCCACATCGTGATGCGACACCCCCAGAAACTGGTTTGCGGCGACGATTGCAAACGATACCGACCGGTCGGGTGCCACGATAATGTCATGAATGACGCCGACACGCTCACCCTTTTCGTTGAAGACCGGCTTGTCCATGACCGACTTTCTCACGCTCCAGCCTGCGACGATCGCGGCCGACTCTTCCACGCTGATACCAAGCGGCTGGGCGCCGGCCACCTGGGCTTGCGCGGCCAGTGGGAGTCCGAGCGACGACACAAGCAGCCATGCAAGCAGATTCGTTTTCATGAGATTCCTTTCATTGTGGTGTCGATGGTGCGACACGGGGCCAGCAATGCTCACGCTATTGCCGGACCGTGCGCGGCGTAAGTTCATGTTAGGACGCCTCACGGCGAGCTGCTGTAAAAATGCGGTGATAGATCAGGTTATTTTGGTGCGTCTGGGATGCCAATCTGGATGTCATTCAGCACGCGTCATGAATGAACGCAGAATTGCGAAACGCATGGCAGAAACGCGAAAGAATCGCAGATGCGCGGAGCCTAGACTGAACTTCGTCACCTGACGGTACAGCCTGGAGTCCCATATGGATGAACTGCTTGGACGCGCTTGGTGGATGCTCATTCTGCGTGGCACGGTAGCGCTGCTGTTCGGCATTCTGGCGCTATTCTTGCCCGGTCTCACTCTGCTACTGCTTATCACCCTCTTTAGCGCCTACGCAATCGCCGGCGGCATCGTTGCGATTCTCGCGGCCATCCGCTACCGCGCGACGCACGGCGGCTGGTGGGTGCCATTGCTGTTCGGCATCTGCAGCATCGGCGCCGGTGTGATCGCCGCGTTAGTGCCGGGCATTACCACGCTCGTACTGGTCGCCGTCATCGGCGCAAACGCGATTATCACCGGCGTATTCGATCTGATCGCAGCGACGCGGCTGCTAAGGCGCCTGCGCAATGCGTGGATGCTGGTGCTAACCGGAGTGCTGTCCGTGCTGTTTGGCATCTTCGTGCTGCTCTTTCCGGGCGCCGGCGCACTAGCGCTCGTCTGGCTGATCGGCGTGTATGCGTTGTTCACGGGTGCGCTGCTGTTCGTACTCGGCATCACTGCTCGCGCCTGGCTCCGTGACGGCCTGACCGGCGAGCCGCACGCGCCATTGCATCCATAGACGCACCGTTCAGGAGCACTGGCCGGTCAGAAGGTCAAGCCCGCGGCCGACCCCACACCTGACTGGTTCTGACGACGTCGAACTCGAAGTGATTGAAGACATGCTGATCATCAGCGGCGACAAGCGCTTCGAATCGACCAGCGAAGAACGGTCGGGCCTATCGTGAGACAACTCGTCCGCTTCCGGAGTCTCAGTGATTCGGCCCACGCCAGCGTCGCGCAACAGATTGGTGAACTGGCCGCGCACCATCCGAAGCGGCACCTGTACTCGTCTTCAACGGAACTGGTCAGTTTGCGGGCGGGTGTCGAGAGGGACATCCTGTGCAGCGTGAGCCCAGCGCGCAAACCAGGCGACATCGGAATGAGCAGCGGAACAGATATTTCCACCCACCCATTACCCGCCCGGGGAGCGATGCCCTAGCGGACGAAAAGGAGTTCATCATGGCCGAGTGCAGTGTTTGTGGAAAGCCCGCAACCTCGCAGATCACGATCACCGAAAACGGCCAACGCCGTCAGCTGATGCTGTGCGATGAGCACTACATGGAGTTCATGGCGCGCAATCAGCGCCGCCTGTCGCCGCTCGAGTCCCTCTTTCACGGCGGACTGTTCGACAGTCTGTTCGACGACGTATGGCCACAGATGGAAAGCGGCCGCGGTAGCCGGTCACGCATCGGACGCGCGCCTGGACAGTCCGCCGGCGCGGATCAGGGTACAGGCGCCGGTAGCGGGCAAATGGGCGATTCAGCGGGCGGACACCCAGGTGGCCGCACACGCCGACATCGTCGGGCGCGTGAAGCGGTGGACCTGCAGACGTACCTGAGCCAGAGCGGTCTGGACCGCCTGCAAGCTGCGGCGCAAGCAGCGGTCGAATATGGCAAGAACGAAGTCGATACAGAACACCTGTTGCTGGCGCTCGCCGATAACAATGTGGTGCAGGAAATCCTGCGCGAATTCAAGCTTGATCCCGAAGAGATCAGGAGAACCATCGACCAGACCGCGCCACGCGGCACCCGCAAGGAGCCGGGCGACAACGAGCAGATCGGCGTATCGCCACGCGCCAAGAGTACGCTGGAAAATGCGTTGAAGTCGTCGCTGGAACTGGGTCACAGCTATGTCGGACCGGAACACATTCTGATTGGGCTCGTCGAGGAAGAAGACGGCTTTGCAGGTGAATTGCTGCGCAAGCTCGGGCTGTCGCCGCAATCGCTGCGGCAAAAAGCAGTCAAGGTGGTCGGCAAGGGTGCCGAAGACGGCAAGATGGAAGACCGCTCCACCACGCCGACGCTCGACAAGTACGCGCGCGATCTCAGCGCGCTTGCGCGTCAAGGCAAGCTCGATCCGGTGATCGGCCGTGACAAGGAAATCGAAACCACCATTGAAGTGCTCGCACGGCGGCGCAAGAACAATCCGGTGCTAATTGGCGAACCCGGTGTGGGTAAGACCGCTATCGTCGAAGGCCTCGCGCAACGTATTGTTCAGGACCAGGTGCCGGAAGTGCTGCGCGGCAAGCGCGTGGTCGAACTGAATATCAATAGCGTCGTGGCTGGTGCGAAGTATCGTGGCGAATTCGAGGAACGCGTCAAGCAGGTGCTGGATGAGATCACCGAGAACCAGGACCGTCTGGTTGTGTTTATCGACGAACTGCATACGATTGTCGGCGCCGGCCAGGGCGGCGGCGAAGGCGGCCTCGATATCGGCAATGTCTTCAAGCCCGCGCTCGCTCGCGGCGAGCTGCACCTCGTGGGTGCGACCACGTTGAACGAATACCAGAAGTACATTGAAAAGGACTCGGCATTGGAGCGGCGCTTTCAGCCCGTAATGGTGCCTGAGCCTGGCGTCGAGGAAACGATCGAGATTCTGCGTGGCCTGCGTGACCGGCTCGAAGCGCATCACAAGGTGAAAATCACCGAAGAGGCGATCGCTGCTGCGGCAAAGCTCTCGGACCGCTACATCGCCGCGCGCTTTTTGCCCGACAAGGCAATTGATTTGCTCGATCAGGCCGCCGCCCGTGTGCGCATTTCATCGAATTCGCGTCCGCAGCCCTTGCACGATATCGAGGCGAGCATCCGCCGCATCAAGCAGGAACAGGATGCGGCCAGCGCTGCAAAGCAATTCGACAAAGCCAAGAAACTGGAAGAACGGCTCGTCGCGGAACAAAAAAGCCTGCATGAAACCACTGAAACGTGGAAGAAGGAGCGCGGCACCAGCTCGCAGGAAGTGACGGCGGAAGACATTGCGCAGATCGTTTCGTCGCTCACGGGCGTACCGGTATCTGAACTGACTGCGGAGGACCGCGAAAAACTGTTGAGGCTGGAAGACCGCCTGAAGGAGCGCGTGGTCGGCCAGGATGAGGCCGTCTCCGCGGTCGCCAAAGCGGTGCGGCTTTCGCGCGCCGGTTTGACGGAGGCCGGCAAGCCGACCGCGAGTTTCCTCTTTCTTGGACCTACGGGTGTGGGGAAAACCGAACTCGCGAAGGCGCTTGCCGCTTCGGTGTTCGGCGACGAGAACGCGCTGATACGCATTGACATGAGCGAGTATTCCGAGCGTCATACGGTGGCACGGCTGGTTGGCGCGCCGCCTGGATATGTCGGCTACGAGGAAGGCGGGCAACTCACCGAGCGCGTGCGGCGCAGGCCATATTGCGTGGTGCTGCTCGACGAGATCGAAAAGGCGAATTCGGAAGTGCACAACCTCCTGCTGCAGCTGTTCGACGAAGGGCGACTCACCGACGGCAAGGGACGTCTGGTCGATTTCACCAACACGATCATCATCGCGACCAGCAACATCGGCTCACAGTTGATCCAGGACAACATGAAGGCCGACTCGAAGCAGCTCGACTATCCTGAGCTGCGCGACCGGTTGATGGAAATCCTGCGGCATCATTTCAGGCCGGAGTTTCTCAATCGCGTCGACGAGGTGGTCGTGTTTCGTGCGCTCGGCAAGGAGCAGATTCGCACCATCGTCGATCTACAACTTGCGCGCGTACGGCGTACGGCGCTGGCCCAAGGCATCGATCTGTCGTTCGACGACGGGTTGCGCGCTCACTTGGCGCAGATCGGCTATGACCCCGAGTTCGGCGCGCGGATGCTCAAACGCAAGATCCGCCTTGAAGTGGAATCGCAACTCGCCGATGCGCTGTTGCGAGGCGACGTGCGAGACGGCGACAAGGTCACAATGACCTACGACTCCGGTACGCGCTCTGTGCGCGTGCAGAAAGGAGTAGCGCCCACAACAGAAGCGCCCAGCGAGGCGTCGAAGCCGGCACCGGCGCATGCGTGACACTGGCATGCTGAAGAACGCGACGGCACCCGCACGTGCGGGCGGCGTCGCCCTCACGATTCAAGTTCACCTACGATGATCTCGTCGCGATAGCACCAGATCCACGTTTCGCCGGGCTCGATTGAACGCACCAGCGCATGGCCGGTCGCGTGAAAATGCTTGCTTGCATGCCGGTTGGGAGACGAATCGCAACAGCCGACGTGTCCGCACGAAAGACAAAGCCTCAAATGTACCCACGGCTGGCCAAGCTTCACGCAGTCCTCGCAATAGTCTATGGGCGTGTGGAAAATGCGGGCCTCGCCCAGGTGCGTGCAACCAGGGGTCATGATCGTACTCCTCGGATAGGTGCGCGCAGACGTGCGCGAATCAGGGTTGCGCTTGCGCTCAAGCGCTATTCAGATAGCGATGCACCAATGCCACAGCCATTGCCCCCTCGCCGACTGCCGACGCCACGCGCTTGATCGATGCGTGACGCACGTCGCCCGCTGCGAATACGCCAGGCAGACAGGTTTCCAGATGTAGCGGCGCGCGTTCGAGCGGCCATTTCAGGTTCGCCCGATATTCCTGCAGGTCGGGACCGGTCACGAGATAGCCGCCTTCATCGCGGACAATGCCAACCTCCTGCGCCCATTCGGTCTGCGGCACGCCGCCAATGCAGACGAATAGCCAATTCGTTCTTACCGTGCGGTGCTGGCCGGTGTGCACATCGGTCAGCGTGATCTCCTGCAACACGTCACTGCCTGCGAGCGCGGTGACTTCCGTGCACGTGCCCACTTCAATGTTCGGCGCCGACGTGATGCGATCCACCAGGTATTGGGACAACGTGTTCTTAAGCGATGCGTCACGCACGAGCATATAGACGCGGTTGGCGGACTGCGAAAAATGCATGGCGGCCTGTCCCGCCGAATTCCCGCCGCCCACCACATATACGTCTTCGCCATGGATCAGCGCGGCCTCGCTTGCGCCGGCGCCGTAATAAAGGCCCGTGCCGAGAAAGCGCTCTTCATCCGCCAGGCCTAGCTTACGATATGCCACGCCGGTCGCGCAGATAGACGTGCGCGCCGTGATACGTGTGCCGTCTTCCAGATACACGATGCCCTGGCCGGGCAGAAATTCCGCGCGCACACCGGCGCGAGCCAGCAGGATTTCGGCGCCGAACTTGATGGCTTGGGCGCGAGCCCGTTCAGCGAGCTCCGCGCCGCTCACGCCCTGTGGAAAGCCCAGATAGTTCTCGATTTTCGAACTGCTGCCTGCCTGGCCGCCCAGTGCCAAACGCTCCACCAGTACGGTGTGCAGCCCCTCCGATGCACCGTACACCGCCGCGCTCAATCCCGCCGGTCCTGCGCCGTAGATCGCCAGATCGTAGGCCTCACGGGATGGACTCGCAAACCAGCCGAGCTTCTCTGTGATTTGCCGGACGGTGGGACATTCGAGCCGCGTTCCGTCGTGGAAGACGCACACCGGCAAGCGCGAATCGGAAAGGTGCTGCACGTGCGCCAGTTCCTCCGCTTCTTTATCGCTGCCCAGCTCGATCCATTCGAACGGTATGTCGCAGCGATGCAGGAAGTCGCGTATCGCGTAGCCACTTGCGCTGCGCATGCGTCCATAGATCCTGACCATGAATATGCTATCCGCCATTGAGGACCTTCATAACTTTCTTTCATTTCTCGCGCTTCACAAGCAGGCGGCCACGCCTCTATAACGGCGGTTGGCCGTATGCCCCGGCCGTACCACGATCTCGTAGCCTCGATGTTCAAACACGTGCGTTTGCATGATCCGCTCCGGTTTCGCATCAAGGCGTCAATCTGGAAGCACGAACTCGGTGCGCATGTCTTCGATCACCTTCTGGACGTGATGTACGCAATCTGCGCCGGGGTCATTGAGCGGCACTATGTTCCAGTTGCGGCCGGATGCGTCGGGCGGGTGCCGCTCTGGTAGCGGTATGCGCACGCGCAAAGCTCCCGGCACGTCAGCGGCGATTTTCGCCATGCGGTTCTGCAGTTCGTCGCGAATTTGCTCAGCGCTTCGAACGGTCTTCGGCATCGGTCTGCCTCCCTCGGTCGCACGTCCGGATCGTGACTGAATGGCGCATGCGTTCCTCTTGCGTGAGCATGCGCCGACCACGCTTTAAGTCTAGTCGCTAATCCGGGAATGTTCGGATAATCGCTCACTTGTGCGGACTGCATCAAGGGCCTGCCATGTACTCGAAGAGGTACTAGACTTGAAGCAGCAGGTCCATGCACGTGCGGTGCGTTGGCGGCGCAGCGACGGCCGCCCGGGAGCCAAATCATGGAAACAAAGAAAAGCTGGCTGCGCAAGGATCTCGATGCGTTGCGCCTGCAGTGGGACATGCTCACCTTTTATGAACGATTCGAGCAGCTTGTCGCGCATGTGCTGAGCGTCGTGATTTCTATCATCATCCTCGTGTCGCTCTGGCAGTTGATTCGCGCGGTGATTTCATTGCTGGTTTCGGACGCGCTGAACCCGCTGGATCACGCGGTATATCAGACCATCTTCGGCATGGTCATGACGCTGCTGATCGCTATGGAGTTCAAGCATTCGATTACGCGCGTGATGGCGCGGCGCGATCACATCGTGCAGGTCAAAACGGTGCTTCTGGTTGCGCTGCTGGCTATCGCCCGCAAATTCATCATTCTCGATCCGGCCAGTGCGCCCGCCCAGATCGCGGCGCTTGCGTTTGCGCTGATGGCGCTGGGGAGCGTCTACTGGCTGATGCGGCAGCGTGATGACCCGGCCGACGCCACGGCCGCCGCGCAAGCAGAGCGCGATCGCGTGGCGCATTCAAGATCACAACCCTAATGCAGCGCAGGGGTGCTCATGCTGTTGTGCCGCTGCTGTTCAGGCTCTCTAGCGCCTTCTTCAGGCGTTCCTCCTGGTCGTTCGTGAGAGACGTCTTTAATAGCTTTCCGCCGAAAGGCTTCAGCTCTGGCAGGACCTTGTCGAAATTCACGCGACGCACGAGGATGAAGAGCGCCGACGAACCCGGCTCAATGTTCTGACCCGTCGAACGCATGAAATCGTCATCGATTCCATAGTCCGAGAGCGCGCCCGACAACGCGCCGGTGCTAGCACCGATGGCCATGCCCGTTGCCAGCCCGACGAGCGGATTGAGCAACATCAGCCCAACCAGCGCGCCAAACATACCGCCCCAAGCCGCGCCGCTGAGCGCGCCGATCTTGACGAGATCGACGGCTTGCTTGAGGTGCACCTTGCCCTTCGCGCTACGGACCACGACGCAGGCATCCTCAAGGTCGATCAGGTGCTCCTTTTGCATCTGCTGGAGTTTGGTCAATACCTGGTCGGCCGTCTCTTCGCCTTTGAAGCTTACAACGACTAGATCGCTCATCGAATTGCTCCATTTCTCTGGGAAATAAACCGGAACCCTTTCGCGGCAAGACGGTTGAATTCATGCTCAGCGCAGCGCGCAAGCCAGTCGACCACGCCCGCGCCGCGAAGCAGCGGTGGTGCCGGCCAGCCTTGCATGTCCCGCCCGGCGCGTGCCTTCGGACGTCGACGTGGCCATTGACCCGATGACGATGACATCAAGACTAGGCTCTTGCCGGTTGCACTTCTTCCCCATTCCTGCAAAGACGTGTCGGATCTCTGCGCCCCAGCTGCGCTGGCTTTCAGATGTGAACGTACGACAGCATTCCGCAAAAACTGCGCAGGCGTAGGGAAGAAAATCTGCCCCGCGCGCCCTACCGTGGCCCTGCCGTGGACGGATGCGTGCGGTGCAGGGCGTAGCCCGCGCGCGCGTTTTTCCATTAACAAGCCGACTAGGAGCAGCGATGAGAACCGACGAAGACATCAAACGAGATGTGGAGTACGAACTGAAGTGGGATCCGGACATCGATCCATCAGATATCGGGGTTGCGGTCAATGACGGCGCGGTCACACTATCCGGTTTCGCACGCAGCTTCCGGCAAAGGCGAAAGGCCGAGGAGGACGCGACGCGTGTGCGCGGCGTGAAGGGGGTCGCAAACGATATAGAGGTACGGTTGCCTCTGATCAACAAGCGGCCCGATCCGGAGATCGTGCGCGAGATCATTGCCCAACTGAAGGCTGAGCTGCCTTACGCGGCGGACACCATCAAGGCGGTCGTCAGGGACGGAGACGTGACGCTGAAGGGCGAAGTCGAATGGGACTACCAGCGCCGCCGCGCGGCCGAGACGGCGGTGCGGGTGAGCGGCGTAACCGGCCTGACGAACGAGATCGAGATCAAGCCGAAGGTCAAGCCCGAGGACCTCAAGCGCAAGATCGAGGACGCGTTCAAGCGCAACGCGGAAGTCGACGCACAGCACATCACGGTCGAGGCCGAAGGCAATAAGGTCGTCCTGAGCGGCAAGGTCCGCTCATGGGCCGAGCGCGAGGAGGCCGAGCGGGTCGCATGGCTTGCCCCCGGTGTGATGCACGTCGACAACCGGATCAACATCGGGCGCTGAGGGGCTGCTGGAGAAGGGGCGGCTCGCTTGCGTACCGACGTGGCCGAGGGGCGGGAAAGGACACAGCAAAGAAATGCTGGGCGAAGCGTCTTTTCCAGGCCAAAAGGCAGCCTTTTGGCTACGTTGGTCCACGGAGTATTTGTCGATGCTGGACGTTGTCCGCCAGCAGCCGTCGCATTGTGGCCAGTAACATCTCTCCATCTACAGGCTTGCGCAGAAACCCGTCGTAACTAACGAAGGCAGGCGGGCTAGGCTCTCCGGAAATCAATATGAAAGCAACGTCGGCCAAGCCGGGAAGCGTACGCAATCGATGGCACAGTTCACTCCCTGACATTACCGGCATGCGCCAGTCGGCGACCACTATATCGACTGGGGTTTCGACGAACATGACCAACGCCGATTGACCGTCGCTCGCACTTTTAACTTCAAATCCGCCTGCGATGCAGTTCGCCTCCCACGCTGCAAGGGTTTCCGCGTCGTCATCCACCAGCAGCACGCTTGCCATACCCAAATGCCAGAGTCACCGTATGTTCTTTGGCAACTGGATGGCAGCTAAAGTTTCACGCGGTCTTTCATCCAAACCGCATTTCGTTGAGTTCGCCTATTTCAGAAGATGCGTATCCTTGGAGAAAGCGGAGGGGGTTGTACCGCAGTAAGAGATGCTCAACTTCTACATCAATCGTGCGGGCAGAAATCTGCCGAAGGAGCGCCGCGATACTTCGCAACAGGCCAAGCGCAAGTTACGTGAACTGTTCGGGCGCGCGCCTTGAAGTGCCACCGCGGGCAGCACCCCGCGCGAATCGGTAAAGACCTGTACGCCGTCCGTCAGCAAACCTGTTGAGCGGGACAAAGCGTTGCCCTGATCGTTGAATTGGACGGCGCTTGTAACTGACCGTAAATGCGGAAACCGGGCAGTACAAAGCAGCGGGTGATCAGACTGCGTGCGAACCGCCCGCACCAGCGGAGGCAACGTCGACCGATCCGCCAGGCAAATAGCGCCATTTTCTTATTCAGACATCTTGTTACAAACGGATACTACTGGCAGGCGGTTGGCGCTCGACACTACTTCTACGGCAGACCTGACGCGCCGCGCGGGCAAAAGTAACGTCAGAGTCCGATTGACGCTACGTTCTGCCGGGTCTGCGAGGTAAGGCTCCTGCGAGGTGTGCACGCAGCGCGCCTTGCATGCGTAGCCAGTCACCAGAATGAAGGAAGAACAGCGGCGTAAAGGCGCGGGCTGCCGCGCTGAAAACTCGCGTAGAACATTGCGACCCGCTTCGTCATCTCCACTAGCGTACAACGTGGACATCCTTTCGGCGGTAAAAATGGAGCAGACCTTCCGGCCGGTTCGGCGTTTTAAGAAAAATACGTCAGGTCGTGACTTTGTTGTTGGCGACCTGCACGGATGTTTCACCCAGCTTCGAAAACAACTCGAAGCTAGCCGGTTCGACCCGTCACGAGACAGGGTCTTTGCCGTCGGCGACCTGGTAGACAGAGGGTTCGAATCGCCTGCTGTCCTCGACATAGTGCGTCGGTATGACATCCAGTCGGTACGCGGCAATCATGAAGATTCGATCGTACGCTGGCGTCTGTGTGGCGCCAATGACAGCTTCATTCGGGCCAATGGTGGTCGGTGGCTGCTCGATATGAGAGGGGAAGAAAAGTCCATAGACGCGATCGTTGCTTACATGGCAGCGCTTCCGTATGCGATCGAAATCGAGACGGACTTCGGTCTGGTCGGGATCGTCCATGCTAACGTCCCTCTGCAATCCTGGCCCAGAACGGTTGAAGTGCTAGAGAAAGAAGGTATTAACGGGAAAATACGGCACAAGGTCATTTGGGATCGATCTCGATGGAAGCTGCGAGGATCGAAAGGCTTTGGGTCGATTCGCGGCGCCGCAGCGCAACTGTTCAACCGGCTTAAGTCTGGACAGCGTGACACGTGCAACTGGGTCGAAGGGGTGGCGGCCGTCATCGTAGGGCATACGCCCTCCGCTGAGCCAATCGTGAACCACAATGTCATCAACGTCGACACGGGTGTTGTGTATGGCGGCAAACTTACGCTGTTGCGCCTCGATGAAATCCCCGCGCTGCTGAGCCAACACACCCGCATGGCCCCTGCTTTTAACCGGATAACACAATACGTGCCGGCCCGTAGATATTAGCAACTTCAATAAACTACAAGGCAGTTTGGTTCATGTCTCAGCACAACTGACGAGCGCCTGTCACACCGCGACGCTCAATCCATCGGTGTGCGTCATTCGCCCGATCTGATTCCTCACGCTCTTTACACCCACAGGTTAGCAAATGGTTTTGTGCGTTACATGCCTCCCAGAACTGTGCGCCGCTTGCAACTCGCAAACGATGGGCCACAAGCAATTTTGAGGTGCTGCCCGTGGTGACACGAGGCCGCCTTTGCCAGCAGGAAAGCAGGTAAGAACCCTCGTTGACTTTGCGCCGTCGCTCCCGTAATGTGAAATTCGCCACTGTGAAGAACGTCGCCCTGGCGCCCGTCTGTCGAGCTGGCTGCATACCGGCACCACGACTTCGAGCCTTCTCCATCTCTCCAGTCGCTTTGTTAGCCATGGAAAGCAATCGCGCGCCAAGTCAAACGGATGAGCTCGCCCGCAGGCCGGTTCGCGCCGCAGATTATGCGGCCGAGAACCGGGCGCTCGTGGCACTCGCTCGAACTCAGGCCGGTCCGCGCTCCGAATTTCTTCAAGCCATCGCGGACACGGCTCTGACACTTTGCCATGCTGGTAGCGCTGGCATCAGTCTCGTCGAAGGACCAGACGGCAATCGGGTCTTCCGGTGGCTTGCAGTTGCCGGGCTCTGTGCTGGCCTGCGCGGCCATACGACCGCATGGGACGAGTGCCCGTGCGCCGTGACCCTGGAGGCGGGGACACCGCAACTATTCGTCGACCCGCAGGCTCAGTTCCCTTGCCTCGCGTTTCCAGGAGTCGACCTGCCGGAAGGAATAGTCGTCCCAATCAAGACTGAGAATGCGGAGCTAGGGGCGATATGGGTGATGTCACACACCGAGGATTGCAGATTTGACCTCGAAGACGTCAGACTGCTCTCCAACCTCGCCGTTTTCGCGGGCTCGGCGTTGACCATCGTCAATGCGCGCGACAGTGGTGAAGAGAGCGACCGGCGGCACAATGAATTCATCGCGATGCTCAGCCACGAGTTGCGAAATCCAATGACGCCAATCGATGGCGCGATAAGTGCAGCAAAACGACTTTGCGCCGAAGACGAAAGAGCCGTCGAAGTCCTGACTATCGCGCAACGCCAGATGAGGCATCTGCGCACGCTGGTCGATGACCTGCTCGACGCCGCCCGTCTGAAACATGGCAAACTCGCTATCAAGCACAGCGATACGTCACTCAGCGACATTGTGTTCGATGCCGTGACAGCCGTCAGACACCATATCGCATCCCGCAGGCACACACTCACAGTAACTGGGCTCGACGAGCCCATCCTCGTGTGTGCTGACCACGTCCGCCTGAGCCAGGTGCTGGGTAACCTCCTTTCGAACGCAGCGAAATACACACCTGTCGGCGGCGCCATCGAACTCAGCGTTCGAGTCGAGCCGGACAATTCGCGCGAAGAAGCACCCGGGCTGATTATTATTGATGTCGCAGACAACGGCATGGGCATCGATAGCGCGATCCAGCCACACGTCTTTGAGTTATTCGCGCAATCTGCCCGCGGCCAGGCACGTTCCGAAGGCGGCTTGGGAATTGGGCTCGCGGTGGCGAAGCGGATGGTCGAACTACACCATGGAACCATCTCAATCAGGAGTGAAGGCTCGGGCAAAGGCACGGTTGTGACTCTCCGTTTGCCGGTAGCCCGGACCGTAGCGGATACGGACGCAGTCGCACCCGGCCCGACCGCTGCGGCTCCCGAGTCAGCGCGTCTCCTGCTCGTTGACGACAATCAGGATGCGCTCAAGGCGCTGAGCATTTTGCTCCAGCTTGAAGGTCACGAAGTAACAACGTCGGACAACGGACGCGACGCCATACAGCTGATGTCGGAAACGCACCCTGAGGTCGCACTCATCGATGTGGGCATGCCGGACATGGACGGCTTCGAAGTCGCACGGGCAGTTCGACTTGAACGAGCATTCGACGATATCGTGCTCGTGGCGCTCACTGGCTATGCATCCGAATCCGACAAGTCGAGGGCGCTGGCGGCCGGTTTCGATTTCCATCTGACCAAGCCACTTTCGCTTGATAAGCTGCAGTACATCCTGGCAAATCGCGCCGACGGTAGGCTGCGGGGCATTGTCTAAGTTTGGTGCGCCCTTCCTCGCCACTGGTAGTACAGTCATTCGCGAAGATCGCGCGGGATGAACCCCAGCATGCCTTTAAGCACGGCCGCGCAGCTTACGCTGCTGTAGCGACACCATCCGTTCGACAATTTCTTCCGGCAGTTTCCGTTCCCATCCTCGACATACACAGCAAGGGCTTTGTTCAATTCCACGGCCGGTTGGAATTGGCATTTTTTTTGCATCCGTCCACAGCAGGAACCACCATTGGGCTGCCGATGGCCTATAACAGTATCGGTAGTTCAAGATGATCGTCTATTCAGCTACCGAGGGCACGAAAGCCCGCGAACTTTTGACCGGGCAAGGAGGTTTAGCGAGTACGACCGGACGAATCCATGCTTTGTCTTTTCGAATCCTGAATAGCCTGAGTATCGGAGGTAATCATGAAATGCGGGTACCGTGGATGGATCATCGACGCGGCTCCGGATTTCTCCCTTGGGAAATTCTTCGCACACGCGCGACTGGTCCGTGTTTCGAGTGACGACGACGTTGATGGCGAGATGCACATCGAGCGTGATCTTTCCTACTTCGACACCGAGGACGAGGCGGTCGAGGTTGCCCAACAATGGGCGTTTGCATGGATCTGCGAGCGCGAAGGCAACGTCGAAAGTACGCAGGCTGGGACGCCCACGTTCCGGAGCCGCATTCCAGCCGAATCTCGATCAGCATGAGATGCTGGATGCGCGGCCCCTGTCGTTTTTTTGCGACCGCTTCGCCACCCAGAGATGGCACCAGGCACGTCCAGCAAGCCTTGGCGGGGAGACAGAAATCATCACACAAGACACCCGATTTGCATCCGATGCGAGCCTCGATACCCTAAGAAAGCACGTCAGCGTTCCCAACGTTCGGCGTGTGTGTTTGTTCGCCGCAGCATTGCCTGCGGCATTTTTTTAGCATTGCCCACGCATCGGCCACTGTCTCAGGTCACGGGGTAGCACTTCTTAAGCTTCCCTTCAGCCCCCCGGCGTAAATTAATTCCACACTAACGTTCGCCGCTCACTGCGACTCAGTCCAGCTGTACGCCCGGCAGTGCATGTACGCGTACATAAAAAGATTGGGGGACCTCATGCCACAAGGAAATACAGGTGGTGCCACTCTGGTGGATGCTCGCGCAGCTTACGTGCTTGAACTGGCACGAGGCTGTTCATACATCAGCAGCACTTTGAGTCCGGAAACGCGGGACAGCGCTATCGCTGAGGTTCTCGGTGAATTTCGCGAACTGTACGGCGAACAGGAAGGAACACTCTTTCAGAAACTGCTTGCTGAGGATCTGCTGCGTCGAGGCAGACCTAACGCCGCCGCGGCAGTTCTCGCCTTCAAATTTATCAGCCCGTGAGGCAGGCGCAAGTTACGTGAACTGTTCGGGCACGCGCCTTGAAGCGCCACCGCGGGCAGCATGACAATCGTCAGCAACGCGGCCGTCGTCGCCACGGCCCACGTTTCGGTCTCGATCCAATACCCGTTTCACTCGACGTATGACAGGCATAGTTGTTGCACAAAGGAACAAACCGAGTGAACGGCAAGCGCACGATCGTTGAAGGCCAGACACCACGGGCGCGGACAAATGCGAAGCGTGCGCTGGTCCGGTGAAGTTCTGATTCTACGAATCCTTGTAATTGTTACTGCCAGCAATGAACCACACTCCAGTCTCACGACATTGTCCGGCACTCATCGTCGTGCCCGGCGTCGTCCGCGATTTAGTCCAATTGAATCTTTCCAGAGCCGATCCAGGGAGCACGGCAATGAAGATCCAGTATTTCCTTGTGGCGGCCGCCGTCGCCATGATGACCTGCCCGGTATTTGCGCAGCCACAAACGTCTGTGGAGATCAGAGAAGGCGCAGACAGGAGCACCGTAACAGGAACTGCAACGGTAATTGCCACGGTCGTCGCCATTGATCCTGCTACCCGGACCGTCACGCTCAAAGACAGGAACGGCCGCGTCGAAGAACTTGAGGCCGGCGCGGAAGTGCACAACTTTGATCAGCTCAAGGTTGGCGATGTGGTCACCACCGAGTACCGGGAGGCGAGGTCTCTGAGTCTCACGAAAACGAACGGCCCACGGTCTGCCAGCGAGCGGCAGATCTCACAGCCGGCCGCGTCCGGGACCAAACCGGGCGGCACAATCAGTCGTGAGGTGACGGTAGTGGGCGATGTCGTTGCCGTCGATGCAAAGGGGGACCACGTCACAATAAAGGGGCCGCAGGGCACGGTGGATGTGTTGGTGGACCCGGAGCAGTTGAAGAACATTCGCAAGGGTGATCAGGTTAAGATTGTGCACACTGAAGCGGTTGCGATATCCGTCACACCCGGAACGAGCAAGTAGTCATCGGGAGAGTTCACGTACCGCGTTTTGCCGGTACCTGTTGAACACCTCACTCTTTTCGGCAAACCTCCTCCGTACAACTGTCGACTCCTTGCCCCACCGCCCCACGTCGTAGATGAGCACCCGTAGCGCCGAACGTTCGCGCGTTCATCGCGAACCAGTTCGGCGCCGAGCCATCTTACTGGGCCCGAACTTCGATGGAGACCCGCCGGTCCGGTTGCAGGCAAGCGATGACTGCCCTGCTCCCGCCGTCCGGACATTGGGTTGTTGAATCACGGGACCCCACTCCCGTCGCATGAATCACCTCACCGTCAAGCCCATGATTGATCATGTATTCCCTTATCGTCTCCGCACGGGCCAGTGACAACGACTGGTTGACCGCATCCGGCCCGAGGCGGTCGGTATGGCCTACGACCGAAATGGACTGAACACCCCTTCGCTGCTTGATACGCGCGATGACCTGCTCGAGGTTGGCCGCGCCGCCCGGCGAAATCGAAGCCAGACTGGACTGGCCGAAAGCAAACAGGGTATCGGTTTGCAACACGAACTGATCAACCGTTTGCGCCACAGGTGCGGCCGGCTGCGTGGCCGCCGCTGCTGGGGTATCCGGCGCGCCACCACACGCGAAGGTCAGCCGCCGCGTGACATCGGATTCGTCATTATCCGGCAGTAGGCGTCCGACTTTCTGCACCGGGCGAACCGGCTCTCCCTGACATATCCGTTGGGCCACCTTCATACAGGTAGCAGGTCCTTCGAAGATCCCGTGACATTCGACCTGATGAAGCCGCGAACCGTCCGCGGCCGTAACCGTATATGCGTTAAACGTCGGCCCGGAAGCACTCGAACATCCCGCAAGAAAAACCAGGCTCAGCGACAAACTCCATCCAGAAAGCTGCTTCATTGTGTTCTCCATACTATTTTTTCGTACGTCCGGTTCGACGCACGATCACGTTGTCCGCACTTGAGCGAAGGCGTCTGCGCTCTACCATTGCATGGCCGCACCCATCCCGAAGGTTGTGCCGCCGGGGCTCATACCGACGCCTGCTTTCATCTTGATGTTCTCGGTGATACGAGCGGTTCCGCCGAGCGCGACGGCCTGATAGCCTCGGAAGCCCGCCGTGCCGACGCCAAATGACAACGTCTTGTCCTTGTCGACTTCTGGAATCATCGTCAATGCCGTCGCTGCGGCGATGCCGGAATAGGCATTGCGCGCGACGGAGTTGATTCCCGACTGCAGTTGGTCCACCCGTTGATCGGTATAGGCGTTGGCCTGTGCGAGCCCGGCATTGAGCTGGTCCACGTTGACTGCGTCCGTCCCCTGCGTTCCCGCAGCCACATTTGCCACCTGCCGCGTATCGTTAAGCGAGCCGACGGATACCACGTTGCTTCGGCCTCCGTCCGTGCTGTTGGAACCCAGCGCCACCGAGTTATTCCCGCTCGCGGCCGCGCCGACGCCAACCGCAGTGGCGCCATTCGCGCTGGCTTGCGAACTGTTGCCGACCGCCGTGCTATTCGAGCCGGAAGCTACCGAACCCTGCCCGCCCGCCGAAGAATTCGCCCCCGTGGACGCGGGCGAAGAACCCGGAGTGGACGAGAAGGGGGCACCGCCGCCGCCGCCGCCGCTTTGATTGTTGATCAGCGTGGTCAACTGCGTGGTGACTGCGGCGAGCTGGCTTACGTTGACCGCATCGGTTCCAGCCTTGCCGGCTGCCACACCGGTGATCTGCCGATTGCCGATATTGACCTCGCCCGCCGACGACTGCGGACTGCCCAGTCCGTACGCAATGTAGTTGCTCAACGCGCCAACCGTCGTCACCGATCCCGCGCCCAGCGCAACGCTGTTTGCCATCGACGCGCTCGCGCCTGAACCCATCGCGACCGCATCGATGGCGCTGCTTTGGGCCCCCGAGCCGATAGCAATGCCGCCTGCATTCGCGGCCTTCGCGTTCGCCCCTTGTGCGATCGACTGTGCGCCGCTTGCGATGGAACCGCTGCCGAGCGCAATCGCGTCGGCCTGTGCCGCGTTCGAGCTTTCTCCGATCGCGACGCCGCCTGGCGCCGTCGCGTCGACGATGGCGCCGTTGCCGATGCCCACGCCGTTGTCACCGTTGACCACCGTCGTCGGTCCGACCGCAATCGACTGCGCGCCGACCGCGAGCGAATCAGCCGCCGTCGAATTCGCGTGAAAGTACATCTGTCCGCTCACGGCGAACGAGGACAGCGCACCCGCAAGCTGCCTGATGGTGACCGCATCCTGTGCCTGCGTGCCGTCCGCGACGTTGGTCAACTGGCGATACGTGTTGCCGGCCGCGCTGCCGAAAGACACGGCGCCGAGCAGCGTTTGATCCGACGTGTTGAAGGGAATCGCATGGGTGCCGTTCGCAATTGAACCGATACCGGACAGGACCGCGCGATTGGACACCGATCCCGAGCCGATCGCGACCCCGCCGGCCACCGAGGCGCTCGACAGAGCGCCCAGCGCAAGCGCGTTGTCCGCCTGTGCGGAGGCACCGTTGCCGCCGGCGAAGCTGCTCACGCCGCTTGCCGTCGCCCCCACGCCCGCCGCCAACGCATTGGTGCCGGTGGCGCCATCGTTGTTGTAGTTGCCACCCTGCGTGCCGCCATCGTTGACGCTGTAGTAGTGCGTCTTGCTGGCCGTCACTACGCTGGCGAGGCTGCCGACCGCCTGATCCGTCGCATAGAGCTGCGAACCGTTCACTGCATCGGTACTAGTCGCGTTCACCCGGCCCGCCGCCACGTTCGTCACCGTGCGCTCGTTACCTGCACTGCCCACGCTCACCGTGCTCGTCGGCGCGGTCCCCGCGTAGGTGTAGGCCGTGCCGTTGATCGTGTCGCCGGTCGTTGCCACTGCCGCAGCCGTGGTCGAACCACTGCCCAGCGCTACGGCATTGGCGTTATTGGCCACCGCGCCCTGACCCAGTGCCGTGCTGTTGGCGCCGGCCGCGGTGGCGGCCACGCCTGCCGCAAGCGCGTTGGTGCCGGTGGCGCCGTCGTCGGCGTAGTTGGCACTCTGAGTGCCGCCGTCGTTGACGCTGTAGTAGTGCGTCTTGTTGGCGGTGATCGTCGTGGACAGACTGCTGACTGCCTGATCGGTCGCATACAGCTGCGAGCCGTTCACCGCGTCGGTACTGGTCGCGCTCACCCGGCCTGCCGCCACGTTGGTCACCGTGCGCTCGTTACCCACGCTGCCCACGCTCACCGTGCTCGTCGGGGAAGTCCCGGCGTACGTGTAGGCCGTGCCGTTGATGGTGACACCCGGCGTCGCCACCGCCGCGGCTGTCGTCGATGCGCTGCCCAGCGCCACGCTATTGGCGAACGTCGAGTTGGCCCCAGCGCCAAGCGCTACGGCGTCCGTGGCGCTGCTCTGCGCGCCGGAGCCCACAGCAACGCCGCCCTGGTTAGCGGCATTCGCGTTGGCGCCTTGCGCGATCGACTGCGCGCCGCTCGCCACCGCGCCGCTGCCGAGCGCCATTGCGTCGGCCGCGGCCGAATGCGTTTGCTGGCCGATCGCGAGCCCACCGGGCGCCGTCGTGTCGACCACCGCCCCGTTGCCGACACCGACACCGTTGTCTCCGTTGACGACGGTCGTCGGTCCGACAGCGATCGACTGCGCGCCCACCGCCAGCGAATCGGCCGCCGTCGAATTCGCGTGAAAATAGTTCGTGCCCGTCACCGAGAACGATGACAATGCGCCCGCGAGTTGCCTGACGGTGACTGCGTCTTGCGCCTGCGTGCCGTCGGCGACATTGGTCAACTGGCGGTAAGCCGTGCTACTGCCGACGGACACCGCACCCAGCAAGGTCTCGTCGGAGGTATTGAACGGAATCGCGTGGGAGCCGTTGGCAATAGATCCGACTCCGGGCAGAACCGTGCGATCGGAAACCGATCCCGATCCGATCGCCACGCCGCCGACGACCGAAGCCGTCGCCTGCAGGCCGAATGCGGTTGCGTTGTTCGCCAACGCCTGGGCACCGTTGCCCAGTGCCGTGCTGCTTACCCCGGAAGCCAGGGCGCCAACACCCGCAGCGAGGGCGTTAACACCAGTCGCGCCGTCGTCGGCGTAATTGGCCCCCTGAGTGCCGCCGTCGTTGACGCTGTAGTAGTGCGTCTTGTTGGCGGTTACCGTCGTGGACAGCGCGTCGACCGCCTGATCGGTCGCATACAACTGCGAGCCGTTCACTGCATCGGTACTGGTCGCGCTCAACTGGCCCGCGGCAACATTCGTCACCGTGCGTTCGGCACCCACTTTGCCGACGCTCACCGTGCTCGCCGGCGTGGTGCCGGCAAACGTGTACGCGGTCCCATTGATCGTCGCGCCTGACGTCCCCACAGCGGCGGCCGTCGTGCTTCCCGCACCCAGGGCCACCGCGCCGGCATTGGTGACGGTGGCGCCGGAGCCAATCGCAACGCCTTGCGTCGCCGCGGCCGACACCGTTGCAGCGTCGCCGAACGCAACCGAACCGGCATTGTTCGCTTGCGATGCATTGCCCAGCGCGACGGCGCCCTGGCCGGTCGCTGTATTGGCATTGCCGAGCGCCACCGCGCCCTGGCCGTTGGACGTATTGTTCGCGCCCATGGTTATCGCACCGGTCCCGATCGCCGAGTTCGGATCGCCGATGGCAACCGCGCCGTTACCGCTGGCCGTATTGCCCACGCCGATCGACACGGCCTTGCCGCCTGTAGCGGTTGCCGTCTGACCGATCGCTATGGCGCCGGCCGTGTTCGCGGTTGCCCCGGTACCCTGGGCGATCGAATCGCCACCCGTGGCTTGAGCCCCATTGCCCAAGGCAATATCGTTGGCCGTCGTCGGCGCGCCGTTCACGCCGGCCACCGCATTCAGACCCTGGGCGATCGAATCGTTGCCGAACGCATTGGCGGCCGGTCCCACTGCGATCGCGTCAGTGCCGGTGGGAACACTGTCCGCCAGCACCGAATTGGTGTGGAAATATTTGATCCCGCTGCCATTGTTGATGTTGGAAATCGCTGTCGTATTGGCCGTGACCTGCTGGTTGGTGGCGAACAGCTGGGAGCCGTTCACCGCATCCGTGCTCGTCGCGTTCAATGCAGCCGGCGCCATGTTGGTGATGGTCACCGGAGACCCGGCTCCCGCGCCGCCGGTCGCACCGAGCGTGATCTTCGTACCACCCGCCGCGTCGTACTTGACCGCGACATTGGCCGTGTTGTCGATATTCGTATTCAGCGCGGTCAATGCACCGGCGACCGTCGTCTGCGCCGTGGGTCCGCTTACGGCCCCGGTCGTGCTGACGGTGTTGACCGGCTGGCTAAAGCCAGTCAGATCGCCGGTCGCCGCACTATAGCTGGCGCCGCCGCCCAAAGTGCCCGCTGTCGACGCGCCGAGATTGTTGACGCCGGTGACAACCGTATTCAGCTGCGAGCCGTTGATTGCGTCGGTGCTCGCAGATGAAATCACACCCGCTGCCACGTTCTGCAGTTGCCGCTCTTTACCAGCGGAGCCAACCGACACCACGCCATTGGCCGCGCTCGCGATGCCCGCCGCCGTGCCGCCGTAAAGCGCAGTGGTGCCCGTATGTGGCGCTGCGGTTGTACTGCCCGCCCCCAGCGCGACGTCGTTCGCGTTGCTGGCTGACGCGCCGGCACCCAGCGCGATCGCTTTGGCCTGGTTGGCCACCGCCGAATCGCCTAACGCCAACGCGCTCGCGCCGTTCGCGTTGCTCGCGTTGCCCAGCGCGACCGCGCCTTGACCATTGGCGGTATTGCCGTTGCCCTGCGCTACCGCGCCATCGCCCGTGGCGGTATTGTTCGCGCCCACGGCGACAGCACCATTACCGGTCGCGGTATTGGGATCGCCAATCGCGACCGCGCCGTTGCCGCTCGCGGTTTGCGCCTGACCGAGCGCGACTGCGCCCGTCCCACCGAGTACCTGGGAGTTATGGCCGCCGGCGAACGAACCCGCGCCGGCTGCTGCGGCGACGTTGCTGCCGTCGCCGATGGCAACCGTGGAGGCGGCGAGCGCTCTTGCAGCATTGCCGATGGCGGAGGCATTGGCCGCGTTAGCCGTTGCGGAGGTACCCATGGCGAGGGCATCTGTGTTGGCGCCCGTCAGAGCCGAATCACCTATCGCGATGGACGACGAGCCAGCCGAGCTCGCGCCGGAGCCGATCGCAATTGCGCGAATGCCGGACGCCGCGGCGCCTGCCACCGTCGCCGGGGTAGACGCGCCGCCTTCCGCAACGGTATCGGATGACCCCAACGCTATTGAATTAGCACCGGTGGCTTGTGAGCCGTTCATCATGCCGAGCGAGTTGAGCCCTGAGGCGGCGGCGCCCGCTCCCAAAGCCACGGCATTCTGTGCCGTCGCTTTGGACACTGTGCCGGCGGCGAGTGAAGAGGGACCGGACGCAGTCACGTCCGTGCCGACGCCAATCGCACCCGCCGCCGTTGCGCCCGTGCCGGCGACGGCACGCGGCCCAAGATAAACGGCGTTGAGTCCGCTGGCGATGGACTGAAAGCCGACAGCGACAGCATGCGTCCCGGACGCTGTGGCGATATAACCGATCCCGACGGCTGCCGGCCCGCTTACCACCGACTGGAAGCCAATCGCAGCGGCATAATCGGCGGTTGAGGTAACGTCAGTGCCAATCGCAATGGACCCCGTTCCCGTCGAACCGGTGCCCGCCGCAGTGCGCGCTCCCAGATAAAGGGAGTTTGCACCGGTGGCACTGGCTCCCGCACCAACGGCTATACCGTTGGTTTGCGAACCGGTGGCGCCGCCGCCCAATGCGACGGCGCCTGACGCGGCAGCGTTGGCGCTCGCACCCAGTGCAACGCCGTTATCTCCAGTTGCCTTCGCCAAGGCGCCGACGGCAGTCGACTGGTTGCCGCTCGAGACAGCGTCAACGCCAATCCCGATGGCCCCCGAGCCGCTAGCGGCGACATCCGTACCGATGCCAATCGCCGACTGCGCCGTCGCGCCGGTGCCCGCAGCTGTACGCGCGCCCACGTAAATGGCGTTGATACCATTGGCAATGGCCTGAAAGCCGAAGGACAAGGCATTAATGCCCGTGCTGCTGGCGCCATAACCTACCGCAGTTGCTCCGCCGCCAGAGGCGGTAGACTGTTGGCCCACACACGTCGTGCTGCCACTATAGAAGTTATAGGGCGCCGACGCGCAGCTCAGCTGCGCCTGTGCCTGCGCGCCCCATCCCCCCACGCCAATCAGCAACAGAATGGTCAGGACCCGCGGACTCGAACCGTGCGACACCGCGGCACCCTGCTCGCCACTGCGTGCGTCGCATATAGAAGCAGCCGCTCCCGACTTTCCCTTGCCACGCGACGAGTCCAACTCCGACGCGGCCACGAAGGCGCCAAGCGCCTTGTTCCAGATGGTCCGATATGCTTTGTTCATGTCGTTGCCTCACCAGATAATTGAAATGAGAAGTTCATAAGTGCGAGCGTGTGCATGCGTCCTGATTATTCAGGATGCCTATTTATAGTGTTTAAAACGTCTCACTACGGCGCGCGTTGCTTCAGTGTTGGAACTGAGGCAAGTTGCTTCCGCCCTCGGTGAATGACGAATCCTGAGCGCGAGCGAATACCCACGCTGGCGTAGGAATTCGCATGACTAAGTAGACGATGAGGGTCGGTCAGATGGCCAGTTTTCGGCGAGCTGGCCGCTGAGACGATCGACGAATGTCTGGGTTATGAAGGTCCGAAGGGGGGACGCAGAGGAAGGGCGGTCGCGTGGCGGAGCGCCAATCGGCGGCCAGACTGATGCGCTTTCTTCGCTGAGCCAGTGCCCGGCTCTATTCCGACTGGGATATTCATCGTTACTGCCCCCTCAGTAGCCTGTTGCAACGTTCTCTCGGCTCGTGGCATGACAAATAGTTTTGCGCCAGGCTACACGCACCGTTTTCTTTCTCGCAGCATCTTGAGCACTATGTGAGACAAAGGCCGCCAAGCCATTCGCACTGAATGCGACATCTCTCTTTATTCAATCGTGTAATGGAAAGAAAGATAAGCGCCCGCGGGAACTTTCTCATAGCTCTTTTAATTTGTCTACAAAAAGCCTTTGCGACCATGGGCCTAATGCGAATTCGCCTTTTGACTGTGTCGCACTCGACACAGCATGGCGTTCGCGTCGTGGCCATAAAGCGCTATCAAGAGCTGCCGAGCCGTGCTGCGGTGGTCATTGATGCGTGCAACGTACTTGATTTCAAAATTCATTCGTCACCAGAACAAGCTAAATATCGGTCAGAATTTCCTTAAGAGATTATGAATTCCCGGCGCTCTTCCCGGTACTTTTTTAAGTCAGTTTTGTGAAACAATTCTTATTAATAAAATTCATGCAAGGCAGATAACGAAGACTCTTCCAGCCTCGCCATTGCTCTCACGCCCTTATGAAAGCCAGGGAGTGAAAATTAAATGGAAATTCATTCGTGGTGCTGTGTTCCCAGACGTTTCTATTCCTTCAGTGTCTGCCCGCTCCGACTGATTCGTTTTTTGTAGAAGTAGGAGCGGTTTATCGAAGCATTTTCTTTTCGTGCCGCTTCGCACTTTTATGAACATGGTCTTCCTCTGCTAACTTCAGGCGCTTCGCCCGCTGCCGCAACACAAGGGCGACGGCAGCGGGATACCGGCAAATTACTTACCAGCGATAGCCAACGCCCGCGCCTGCACCCACGGAGCCGTGACCAGAGACACCCGTTGTGACTGAGCCTTTGACCATCCACTTTTGCGTCGCGACCGAAAGACCCACAGCCATCGCGGACTGCCCGCCGTAGTTGCCGGCCGCGAGTGCTACAACCTTCTCACCCGGCAACACAGCTTGCGGCAAGTTCGCCATGGCGATTGCGGATGCTGTACCCGCGCTCGCGTCACGGCGATATTTCTGCATGTCGTCGCGAACGCTGTTGATTGCACCATTCAGCTGTCGCACGTTGACCGCATCAGTCGGAGCCGTACCGTCTGCGACGTTGGTAATCTGACGCTCAGCACCCGGCGCACCAACCGAAACTGTGTTGTCCCGGTCTGCAACTGAATTTGCACCCAAGGCAACCGAATTATTCGCGGTGGCCTGGCTGTTGGTGCCGATTGCAGTCGAATCCGTGCCGGTGACTTTGGAATTCGTGCCGATGGCGGTTGCGCGCGCAGCCGTGACAGTCGAGTTCGTGCCGATGGCCGTACCATCTTGACCCGAGACATTCGAGCCGTTACCAACAGCCGTTCCATTGGGAACGGATACGACCGAATTGTTACCAACTGCCGTACCTGTCGGGTCTGCAACCGTGCCATTCGAGCCGGATGTCGAAATCCTGTCGACCGTGGTGGTGATTGACGTCAGATTGCTCGAGAGTGCCGAAACCTGCGAAGCAATCGAGAAAAGCTGCGAGCCGTTCACCGCATCCGTGCTGGTGGCGCTGATCTGACCCGCGGCGACATTTTGCAACTGATGTTCCTGACCGACCGCGCCGATACTCACGACGCCGGTCGGCGTCGCGCCTGCGAAGCCACCGAAGGTGACGCCGTTCAGCGTGACGCTACTCACGTTCGTTGCCGCACGTGTGACCGCGCCGGAACCGAGCGCTGTCGATTCTGCGGTCGAAGCCGCGGCTGCGTTACCAATCGCGATTGAATTTGCGCCTGTCGCTTGTGTGAGCGTGCCCAGCGCAATCGCGTTGGCCGATGCGGCGTTCGCATTAAATCCAATCGCGACAGAAGTAATTGCTGATGCGGTTGAAGACTGACCAATTGCAATAGCCGATCCCCCGCTCGCCAAGCTTGAGTTGCCGAGCGCTGTCGAGCTGCCGCCGCTTGCCGTCGCTAAGGGACCAATTGCCGTGGCGCTGTTGGTGGTTGCGTTCGAACCGGCCCCTAACGCTACGGAATTCACATCACCTGCCGAGGCATTCTCACCAATAGCGATTGCGTTCTGGGCAGTTGCCTGTGCGCGGGAAACTGCAACGCTACCGATACCAGATGCAACGGAATCGACACCAACTGCTGTAGCGTCACCCGCGTTCGCGCTCGCCTGAAAGCCCAGGGCCGTACCGCCGGCGGCCGAACTGTTAGTGCCGACCGCCGTTGAAAACTCCGCAGTAGTGTGTGCCTGAGCACCAATCGCAGTCGAGTTAAGATTTGCCGCACTCGACGCACCACCGAAAGCCACGGCGTTATTTCCGCTTGCGACCGAATTAGCGCCGACTGCCGTGGCATTCTGGCCGCTTGCAGTTACCGTATCACCCAGAGCAGTTGCGGCCCCGCCATTAGCAGTAACGTTAATCCCGACCGCTGTGTTCTGACTCGTGTTGCTCGCGTCACCGGCTACAGCGGGAAAGGTCCCGCCTGTACTCGCGGACGGAGCCGTAGCACCCCCAATCGTTGCAGTCGTCCCTCCGACCTCGCCGCCAACTGCCAGATTATCTGCATGTGCATATCCAGCCGAGAGCGTGAGCGCCGTAAGTGCAGCCAGTGCTACTTTCGACTTCAGCGGTCGACCGACCTGCCCTATTTCCGCTTGTCCCGCTTCGCCCTGCACGCCGCGTTGCGTCTCCGCTGCCGCGACCAGCGCGCCAAATCGGCGATTCCAAACCAATTTATATCTGCTCTTGTTCATTACGTTCCGCTCTCACTCGTCTGATGGCCAATAAAAGGATTCATGTCTGGTCTCCGTCACGCTCTATCTGAGTCTTTAGCTTGCCCATGCCATCTGGTTTTTCTCGGCACGCCGTTCCATAGCGGCGGTCGCTACAACGCGTAGACCGCCACAGTCAAGCCACTGATACCCACGGCTACAAATTTTTGAATTAGAAATTTTTCGTAAGGACGCGAGGAATTATGGGCAGCGTTACTGCCACGATCGTTTTGCCGGAGGGACGAAATGCTTTGCCGGAGGGAAAATTCTTTTGATATCCGTGCGGAAACCGCTCGATTTAAATTGAATTAACAATCTGGTACGCTTCGCAGCTTTATGCTGGCGACCGATCCGCGCGAGCCTCAAGCTGCGCAATCAGCCGCCGTTAACCAGACGGTTACCCGTCAGCTTCTTTCGCCTACACGATGTCGCCCCGAAACAGTGCTCTCACGGATGCCCATCTTCTTGTGGTAGACGACCAGCCAGACCAGCTTCGATTGCTAATTGATGTGCTGCGCAAGGCTGGATGCCGGATCAGCGTCGGATTCGACGGGTCACAGGCGTATCAACGAGCACTGGCGATTTCACCCGACCTGATCCTGATGGACGTACGGATGCCGCGGATGGATGGATTCGCCGCCTGCCGGCTTCTTGCCGCGGACCCTCGCACCTCTGCGATTCCCGTCATATTTCTCACCGTGGCTGGTGACCTTCACGATCGGATCAACGGTCTGGAAATCGGTGGCGTGGACTACGTGCTCAAGCCATTCGAGGCGGACGAGGTACTTGCACGGATTCGCGTTCACCTTGCCCGGACACGCGGCAATCGGGATACGGAAGATGAGGTATCCGCTTCGGACTTCACCGGCAACAGCGTCATCGTTCGCGCAGCCATTCGACATTTGTCGCAAAGGCTGAACGATGCGCCAACGGTTGAACAACTCGCGCGCCTTGTGGGGACCAATGAAAAACGACTGTCGCGTGCGTTCAGGGACAACCTGGGCCGGACAGTATTCGAGTATCTCCGGGACGAGCGCCTGCGGATCGCACAAAAGCTGTTGAGTAGCACGTCATTGAGTATCGCCAGCATCGCCGAAGAAATTGGCTTTTCCAGTGCTGCAAATTTCGCCACGGCGTTTCGTGAGCGATTTGGCATGCCCCCCTCAACGTATCGAGAGGAATATCGCAGCCGGGACCTGGTTGATACCACGGAACCCACCCTCGAGGCAGAGTGACGACATCATGACTACAGCTCGGTGGTTCTGCTTACTGTTCATATGTCTGAGCTGGTGGGCCACTCACTCTTTTGCCGTCGGTCTCGACACCACCGGGAAACAGGCACAACGGGTTCCCACCCTGGACCAGGTGGACGTATTCGAAGACATCTCGGACAAGATGAGGTTGGACGACATACTTACACTGTCCGCGGGAGCCGCGCCAAGCTTCGTTCCGGTGCAGGGAAATCGACTGAAGCCAGGTTTCACCCGCTCGGCATGGTGGCTCCGCGTGGCGGTGGGCAACCATAGTTCAGCAGCCGCCCCGCTCGTGCTCGTGTTCCAGGACGCGCGCCTTCAGAAAGTGGACTTTTACACGGTGTCCAGTGGCCACTGGACACGTGAGGGCATCGATCCTGTCCGACCCGCATCCGAGTCATTTTCATCCCGCTATTCGTTGGTGCATTTCACGCTCGCTCCCGGTGAAAAGCGCATTTTCCTCATCCGGGCAGCCAGCGATACGGCACTCACGCTTGAACCGAGGCTGTATTCCGCAGCGGCATACGACGCGCTGGAGAAACGCGCGGCGCTCTGGGACGGTGGATTGATTGGCGGCACACTTGCACTGGCGTGGTGCGCGCTGCTCATCGCCTATTTTTCCCGCAGTGTCTCGTTTCTCGTCCTAACAGCACTGTGTGCCGTGACAGCGCTGTTCGAAGCTGCGGATCGCGGCTATACGAAGCTATATCTGTGGCCGTTCGCAATCGAGTGGAGTGCGAGAAGTGTGACGGTGCTCGGATGTACTGCCGTGCTGCTGTTCATTGTATTTATCCTGCGCATCTCTCACAGCGAAAAAACAAACCTGCCAGCACGCTACGTACTGTTCGGGTTTGCGTTGCTGGAGTGCGTTGCGGCAATAGGCGCCGCATTCGGCAATCTGTTCGTGTTCGCGCAAGTCGGCGTGTATGTCAATGCGCTGTTCGGTGTCTTCACGGTGATTATCGCTGCACACCTCGCGCGTCAGTCGACCCCCACCGCGCGGATCATGCTGCTCGTCATGATCTTCTCGCTGTTCAGCTTTGCGTTGCGCATGCTCGAAACGCTCGGGTCCTTGCCGACAGCTCTCGCCTGGCTGAAGTCCGACATTCACCCGAACCCCATCGTTGCAATTATTGGGTTAGCCACCAACCTTATTGTGCTCGCAGCGTGGATAAACCACGTCGGAAAGCAGCGAATCGCGGCAAGAACCGAACTCGCAGACTTGCAAAGAACCGAACACGACCGACTCCGCGAACAGGTTGCGCAGCGCACATTGGAGTTGAACGAAGCATTGCTTTACGCCGAGGAGAAAAACCAGCAACTGATCGAAACCTTGGGTTACGTGAGTCATGACCTCCGTGCGCCGCTTGCTACAATTACGGGCTATGCCAGACGGTTGCGGGATCTGGCGGATTCGAAGCAGGTGAAACCTATCCAGGCAATCGAACGCAGCGTGAACTATCAACTCGGCCTGATCGACGAATTGGTCGGGTACGCGAAAACTGAGTTGCAGCCGTTGGATATCGCGCCGGTCGCAACCGACCTGCCTGCACTTCTCGATGACATTGCCGAATACGCGCTCGCACTCTGCTCGCAGTTGAACAATCAGTTTAACTATCAGGCACTGACGTCGTTGCCCCGTCGACTGACGATCGACGGCCGCCGCTTGCAACAGGTACTGCTCAATCTGCTCTCGAACGCGTCCAAGTTCACCCGCGACGGCTTCGTCACGATGACGGTGAGCGCGCGCCTGCAGGACGATCAATGGCACATGGGTTTTGAGGTCACTGATACCGGCATCGGCATCGACGTCGAAGCGCAGTCGAAACTCTTTACGGCTTTTCGCCAGATACAGGCTGTGAACGGTAGCACCGGGCTTGGCCTTATTATTGCGCAGCGCATTGTCAACACCATGGGCGGCGACTTGCGCGTGTCAAGTGCGCCGCATCGCGGCACCTCGTTTACCTTCGAACTCATCGTTCCATCTGCGGCAGATAAGGATGCGTTGCCGTCGAACATCGTAGAGCATTCTTCCGGCGGCTCTGCTCCTATTCGTTCACAACGCAAACACGGGTTCGCCGTTGCCGTTCCTCCAGAGAGCGATCGCCGGGAACTGGCCGTTCTTGCAAAGGACGGACGCCTGACTGACATAGAGCGATGGATAGAAAACATGATCGCCGCTCACCCCACCTGCATCGCATTTCTGACTGACATGCGGCATTGCCTCGAAGCGTTGGATTTCCCAAGCATCGAGGTTCTTGCTCTCGCACCGCACGAAACATACGACGCCTCACGCGCCTGCTAACTTAGCCTGGCTGTTCTCAAGCTAGTGCAACTTTCGGCCGATATCCTCGAAACACTCGTGCGCAATGCAACGAAGAGAGACACGCCACTGAAGCGTGCGACGCTCACCGGAGACAAACGAGGCGGCGGCGGGACGGCTGTCGCTCTTTGACAAACGGGCCGGCCGAGCAGGCTGCCAAGAAAACGGAGCAGCAGAAGATGGTGTGGACAACGGGCGCGAGGCAGCGTGCGATCTCTGTCACAGTGAAGGGGATGTTTTGCGCAGCGGCAGCCGGTCATGCACATGCGCAGGTGACACAACCAGCGAACGATACTCAGGCGAAAAGCGTCGCAGTACAGGCCGATGTGAAGCCCGGCGTCACGCTGTCGGAGATCAAAGTGAAAGACGTGGCAAATGCGGCGTCAGTCGGACTCGTCGGCAAACGCACCGTGACCGGCACGAAGACCGACACACCGATCACCGAGGTTCCTCAAACGATCAACGTCGTCACTGCGCAGCAGATCGAAATGACCGGCGCGACCGACCTCAACCAGGCGCTGCGCTACGTACCAGGCTTCGCATCGTTTGGATCCGACAGCCGCACAGACCTGTATGCGGTGCTGCGCGGCTTTACTCCCACCTTGTTCATCGACGGATTGCAAGCGCCGAATACAACACCCATCGCGAGTTGGCGCGTCGACCCGTACATGATCGACAGCATCACTGTCCTACGCGGGCCGACGTCGGTTCTGTATGGGGCAGGAGATCCGGGCGCGATCGTCGACGTGCAAAGCAAGCGGGCCGACGGCGAGCGCGTGCGCGAGGTGGATGTGCAGGTCGGCAACTACGCGCGCAAGCAGATAATGTTCGACATCGGCGACACGCTCGACGCCGACGGTAAGTACGCGTATCGCTTCGTTGGCGACGCGCGCGACGGCAACGCGGTGACCGGACCGAATGCGGACCAGCGCGTCGCGCTTGCACCGTCGTTTCGCTGGCGACCGGACTCTGGCACTTCGCTGACGCTCACGGCGACCTACCTGCAGGACTGGAATGATATTTCGCATAACTTCCTGCCCGCGCAGGGCACCGTACTGCCAAACCCGAATGGGCAGTTGTCGCATGACGTCTACACGGGAGAACCGACATTCAATGACTACCACAAGAAGCAGTGGTCGCTCGGCTACCAGTTCTCGCACAACCTCAATTCCATCTGGACGTTAAGCCAGAACCTGCGCTGGATGCACCTGTCGCTCAGCGACGCGTCGGTGTTTGGCGGCGGCCTTGCCGAGGGCAGCACGACCGATATCACGCGTTACGCAGGGCTGTTTCAGCCCAACTACAGCCGCTTCGACATCGACAACAACGCGCAGGCACGTTTTGGTACTGGCCAGCTCGAGCATACTGTGCTGCTCGGCTTTCAGTACAACCGGCAGACGACGACCGACAGCGTGTGGCTCGCGCTGGCGCCAGAGCTAAACCTTTACAACCCGGTCTACACGCCGGTCACGACCGCGATCTTCTCGGGCCCGACGTCGCTCGGCCGCCAGGACCAGTACACGACGATGAACACGTTCGGCGTGTACGCGCAGGACCAGGTCAAATGGAACCGCTGGACCTTGACGCTCGGCGGCCGCGAGGATTGGGTCAACACGCGCCTGGATGACCACGAGGCCCGCTTGCAGACGAAACAGGATGTCAGCGCGTTCTCCGGTCGTGTCGGCCTCACGTACGAAGGCGACTACGGGCTGTCGCCATACATTAGTTATTCGACATCGTTCAATCCGGTCATCGGTGTGGACATGTTCGGCGGCGGATTGCCCGAGCCGACGCGCGGCAGGCAGATCGAGGCAGGCCTGCGCTGGCAGCCGGCCCGCAAGAACCTGATGTTGAGCGCAGCCGTCTATCAGATCAACCAGACGAACGTCGTGACACCGGCACCGACGAACCTCGATCCCACAGGAACGTCTTCCGTGCAGACCGGAGAGGTGCGTTCGCGCGGTATCGAGCTGAGCGCGGTCGGAAACGTGACGCGCGAACTCTCCATTATCGCGTCATACATCTATCAGGACGTGAAGAACGTAAAGGCAAACGACGCGTCGCTGAACAACTGGCCGGTCGACATTCCTCGCCCCCGCCAGATGGCGTCGCTGTGGACCGACTGGTCATGGCATACAGGAGCGCTCGCCGGCTTCGGGATCGGTGGAGGGATCCGCTACCAGAGCGCGTCCGCGGGTGCGCCGGACAACTCGCTGACGGTCGCAAGCTATACGCTGTACGACGCGGCACTCCACTATCAGATGCGCAACTGGCGTTTCACACTGAATGCGGCAAACCTGTTCGACCGTCACTACATCAGCGGCTGCCAATCGTACTCGGTCTGCGCATTCGGCAACGAGCGAACCGTGCTAGCCAACGCGAAATACACCTGGTGATAGAGCATTCCCGATTTTGGGGGCGGCTCCAGATAAAGGAATGCGCCTGCGTGCCGATATACTCTGCATGCTCCCGCAATGATCGTGGTATTTCCTACAGAAAATGCCCCGCCGCAAGCTGCGTGCAAGCTGCCCTCGGAGACTAGTTTGATTCTGAATCGACCGTCCATTATCTGGCGGGCGATCGCTTTCGTCGCGATCGTCTGCCTGTCTCTTGTCGTGCTCGATGGCTGGCGGAGTTGGAGCGCCCGGTCAGTCCAGCTCGCTGAAATGGATGTCGCCACGTCGAATCTCTCACAGGCAATGGCTCGACAGGCCGACGACACGTTCAAGGAAGCAGACACGGCGTTGCTGGGCATCGTTGAGCGCGTTCAGCACGATGGGATCGGCCCAGCGGCTCTTAAACGATTGCACGACGTTCTGGTGATGCACCAACAGGAGCTTCCCCAGCTTGCCGGTCTTTTTGTCTATGACGAAAACGGAATCTGGATCGTCAATTCCACGTCGACGCCACTCAATCGATTCAATAACTCGGATCGCGAATATTTCATTTTTCATCGACACAACGCTGATCCGGGTCCGCATATTGGCGTCCCGGTAATAAGCAGATCGAGTGGAAAATGGGTTGTTCCCGTTTCAAGGAGAATCAATAAACCGGATGGCAGTTTCGGCGGCGTTGTGTTGGCAACCGTCGATATTGGTTTCTTTGAGGCCTTCTACAACAACCTTCAGATTGGCAACGCGGGTGCCGTTGCCCTCGTCCTGAATAGCGGCGTGATGCTGATTCGTCGACCGTTCGATGTAAAAGCGATCGGCAAAGACATGCGGGGAACCGAGCTGTACCACTATTACACGACCCGAGGTCCGGCCGGAACGGCTTTCATCAAGTCAGCGCAGGATGGTGTCACGCGGCTGAACAACTATCGTAGCCTCCCGGACTATCCAGTCTTTGTAGCAGCGGCATTGTCCAAGGATGAGATCTTGCATGAGTGGTGGCGCGACACTATCTGGCATTCCTCTGGCGTGCTTTGCCTTGTAATTGTAGTGGGCTTGTTCGGCTGGCATCTGATCCGGCAAATCGAATTGCGCACGACAGCCGAAGCGGAGCTGACAAAGACGCACGCCTCACTTGAAGCGCTCAATCGGACCCTTGAACGACTTGCGATGCAAGACGGCCTGACGGGGCTCGCAAATCGCCGTCAATTCGATGTTGCTTTGCAAAACGAATTCAGTCGTGCCACGCGTCACGCGAGCGCTCTTGCACTGATCATGGTCGACGTTGATTGTTTCAAGCAATACAACGACATTTATGGGCATGCAGCGGGCGATGACTGCCTGCGAACGATTAGTCATCTCATCAGGGACCTGACGGCCCGGCGTCCGGGAGACCTTGCCGCCCGCTATGGTGGAGAAGAGATTGCGGTGCTTCTTCCGAATACGGATGTATTTCACGCCGTGGAAATCGCGGACAATATCCGGAGCGCTATTCGTGGTCTGGAAATTGAACATTCGGGCAACCCGACTGGCTTTGTCACGATAAGCGCAGGTGTCGACGCCCAGATCCCGATTCGAGGCGCGAGCGAGCCTACGGAACTGATACTGGCGGCCGACAAGGCTCTATATGAGGCAAAGAGCACAGGGCGAAATCGGGTACTTGCCGCCAGGGTGGCACGTTACGATGGGACCGGGCAAGCGCAGAAAACTGGCCATGAGTGATCGTCTCGACGTGATATTCGATCAGATCGAACGCCTGAAAACCCGCATCCGTACCGAGATGGAGCATCCATTCCCTGGCGCCCTCGTATTGCTTTAGTGTCCGGCGCTCTGACCGCCGTCGACGTGCAGAATTTCGCCCGTCACGAACGGCGCCGAGTCCAGATACAGGATCGCGTTGACGATGTCGCTCATCTCGCCCATATGGCCCATCGGGTGGAGCGCGCCGAGCGCCCCGTGCGTTTCAGCGGCGTGCATCGGCGACTTGATGATGCCGGGCGAAACCGCGTTCGCACGGATGCCGCGCTTCGCATATTCGATTGCGAGTGACTTAGTGGCTGCGTTCAGACCGCCCTTCGTCAGCGAAGCCAGCACCGACGGCACACCGTCGACGGCGTGCTCGGCCAGGGTCGTCGTGATGCTGACCACGTGGCCGCTATTGTTCTTCTCCATCTCGGCGATCGCCAACTGCGTGATGTAGAAGAAACCGTTCAGATTCACGCCCGTCACCGAAGCGTAGTCTTCAGACGTATAACCGGTGAACGGCTTGGCGATGAAAACACCGGCGTTGTTGATCAGCGTGTCGATGCGGCCGAAGCGTGCCACGCCCTCGGCAATCACGCGACGCGCCGTCGCCGGATCAGCGATGTCACCCGCTACCGTCACGATGTTGGGATCTTCGGACGGCTTGATGCTGCGTGCCGTTGCGACGATGCGGTAATCAAGCTTGCGGAATGCTTTGACGGTCTCGGCACCGATGCCTTGCGATGCGCCAGTAACAACTACGACCTTTTGCGACGTGCTCATGGAATACCTCGAATATTAGATTGGGCTTTCTTGCCCACCGGGCCGGTGGCTCCGATAGGTGCCTAATCTAGGTGTATTCACGCGCTGAGCAAACACCCGCTATGGACAAACTATTTTGCGTGAGCGGAACAAATGGGATCGAGGGTGACGTCCTGTGCGAACGAATCGGGTGACCTGCCGTGGGACGACGCGAGGCCGCCCCTCGCCCCTATCAGCCCTCACCGCCAGACAACGCGGCATTGAACACCAACGAAAGCGCACCCACCAGAATGAGGCTCGATGCCCAGACTGCGTCCAGGTTGAACCAGCTCCGTGACACGAACTTGAGCCCCAGGTAGCGATAGACCAACCAGGCCAGCAGTCCACCAACCGCGATCATGGCGGTGGCATGGACGCCTGAGACAAGCAGCGCCATCCCCAGATTGGCGTCGATCAGTGCGCGTGCGGCCTGATGCCCCCGGTCCATGTCGTAAGACCGGCAAAGCCCGAGATAGATCGGTACCAGCATCAATCCAGCGCCGTGCGCGATGGCAACGGCGAAGGACCAGAGCGCAAGCCGCGACGGCGGGATACGCGCGAGGACACGCGGATGGCGCCGCCAGATCAGAAGGCAGACACCAAAGCCGATGACCAGCACACTCGCGCCGATCTGGATCTCGCGCTGCCAGGTGAGCAGCATTGCAAGCATGGCGAAGGGCACGATCACCACGAACATCGCCAGTACGTGCCCAGCCGCGAGATACAGGAGCGCGGAGAACAGCGCCCGCGCACGTTTTTCCATCAGCCCGCTAGAAACAGCGAGCGGCCATCCCATCGCCGGGTTAAGCCCGTGATAGAGGCCGCTCGCCGCGACGGCTAGCCAAAGGCCGATCTGCGGCCAGCCACTCCCAATCAAGTCCCCACCGACGGGTAGCAGAACGAATCCGTCGAGCAGTCCCCGCCTTCGAGCCGGATCTGGTGAGCCCGGTATCCGTCGGGAAAGTCGACCCAGTACTCCTCGGCCAGTGCAAGGCCGCCGCCCGGTTCAGCCCGCGCCATGACCTGTGCCGCCGGCACACCGGCCGGGTAGAACTGGTCGTCCCACGTCGAGTAGAGCGAGTTGGTCCAGTAGACGCGCTTCCCGTCACGACTGATCTCGACCATCTGCGGACCACCCGCGAAGGTCTGACCGTTCGGGTGAGGCGTGCGCCGTACGATCCCGCCGATGTGCACCGATCCCGTGAGTTTCGGTTTGCGGGGTTCCGTCACGTCGTATTGGCGCATTTCGCCGGTTCCCCAGCAGGCGACGTACAGGAATTTGTCGTCGATGGAGAGATCGATGTCGGTGACGAGCGGCGGCACCGCGCCGAATCCCTGCAGCAAGGGCGGAAGCAGTTCCGGATCTGCGGGCTCGGGTGGAATCGTCGCGGTCTTCTCGATGTGAAACTTTCCATCCTCCCGCCACCAGGTCCAGATCGATCCTTCAAGGTTCGTCGTATCCACCACCACGCCAATGAAACCGTATTCGCGGCTGGGATCGTGCGCGGGCCGCACTTCGAGCGCCATCTGATGGTTGGCGCCGAGGTCGATCGTTTGCACGTTGCGCCGCGCCCGCAGATCCCAGAAGTGGATGTGGTGCCCGTACTTGTTCGAGAGAAGATCTTCGGGGACGATCCCGTTCTCGAATTGCGGCGGCAACGCCCACTCGCTCGACACCATGTAGTCGCGCGGCAGGTTCCACCAGAAATCGTAGTGTTTTTCCTGGGGCCCGCGGTCGATTTCCCAGCGGCCAAGGACCTCGAAAGTCTCGCAGTCCATGATAAAGATTCCCGGCGGCCCGTCTGTGCCATCCTTCCCAGCGCCGCCGAGCGTGCTGACGTAGATGCCTTCCGGTCCGCAATGAACCGTGTGGGGACGCGAGTAGCCCGTCTTGCGGAAGATTTCCTCGGGTTCGATGATCTTGTGGATCTTCGCCTGAGTCGGATGGGGCTTGGTATCCACGATGTAGATGCGCGAGGAGCGCATCCCCGGAATGATCAGATAACGCCGTTCGAGAAAGGCGTGGCCGGTCAGCGGCGAGAGTGACGACGAGCAGGCGTTCCAGCCGAAGTGGTGAAACTCGTCCCCCTTGTTCGGCACCGGCACCGTATGAACCACCTGGCTGTAGGTTGGCGATCCAGGCTTCACGTCTATCACAGCGAGTGCATCGGGCTGCGAGAAATCGGGGCTGAGCAGCAGCGTATAAGCGAAGTCTTCCGCTGGCGCATCCATGGCGAGTTTCGGCGATGCGTGAAACGTAGGATCTGGGCGCATTCCCATGACGGGGTCTCCTGTCGATCTGGTTCGGGGCCGGTAGCGGATGGAGCGACCGGTTGTTTCGCGAACTTCAGCGCGCTTCCCATTTCGTCATACTTAAGCGCGTTACCGTACCCTCATTGTCGCGACATTGGACCGTTAGTGCTGCACGCCCCAACGCCGCACGGTCACGCGTTCGAGCGTATCGAACACCAGATGCTCGATCAGCAGGCCAATCACGATGACGGCAGCCAGCCCCGCGAAAACGCGATCCGTATACAACTCGTTGCGATTCTGAAAGATATACCACCCCAGCCCACCGCTGCCGGAACTCGCACCGAATACGAGTTCGGCGGCGATCAGCGTGCGCCACGCAAAGGCCCAACCCACGCGCAGGCCGGCAAGAATCGACGGCAAGGCGGCCGGCACCAGGATCAACAGCACATGGCGCATACCGGTGAGGCCGTAGTTACGTCCCGTCATGCGCAGCGTCGCCGGCACCGATTGAAAACCGGAGTACGTGTTGAGCGCAAGCGGCCACAGCACCGAGTGCACCAGCACGAACAGCAGGCTGCCGGTGCCAAGGCCGAACCAGAGCAAAGCGAGCGGCAACAGCGCGATGGAAGGCAACGGGTTGAACATCGCGGTCAGCATCGAGAGTAAATCGCGGCCTATGCGCGTCGATACTGCAAGCGAGGTCAGAACAAAGGCGAGTGCGGCGCCAAGCAGATAGCCGCGCAGCAGCACGGACATTGACACCGCCGTTTTCTGCAGCAGTTCGCCCGACCAGACACCTTGTACGAAGGCGCTGAACGTCGCGCCGAAAGTCGGCAGCAGCAGATCGTTGTCGACCGCACGCGCGGCGATTTCCCATATCGCGATCAACACCAGCGCAATCAGCGTCTTGCGCAACCAGCTTTGCGCAAAGAGGCGCTTGCCGAGCGGAAGCGGTGCTTCGAGAACAAGTTCACCGAGCGGTTCGAGCGGACGCTCATACTCTTCGCGAACCGGCGGTAGCAGGACGGTGGGCGTACTCATTGAACGGCCTCCGTTTGTTCGAACAACAGGTGATGGATGCGCGCAACGCTGTGCTGAAAGTCGCTGCGTCCGAAACTATCCTGCGAATACTGGTGACTGTTCAGCTCGGCGCGTACGCGGCCTGGATGCGGCGACAGCAACAGAATCCGGTTGCCGACCACGAGCGCCTCTTCGATTGAATGCGTGACGAACAGCAGCGTGAAGTTCACCTCTTCCCACAGGCGCAGCAGTTCCTCCTGCATCTTGCGGCGAGTCAGCGCATCGAGCGCGGCAAACGGTTCGTCCATCAGCAGCACGCGCGGTTGCATCGCCAACGCGCGGGCAATTGCAACGCGCTGCTTCATACCGCCCGACAATGTATGCGGATAGGCATTGGCAAACGAAGCCAGCCCCACCTTGTCGAGATAATGCAGCGCACGTTCTTTGGCTTCGGCACGCGAAAGCTTCTTCGCCACCCGCAGCGGGAAAGCGACGTTCTGCAGAACCGTTTTCCATGGCGGCAACTGGTCGAATTCCTGAAACACGACAATACGATCGGCGCCTGGGCTGCGCACGGCAACGCCGTCGAGCGAGATGCTGCCCGACGTCGGCTGGATGAAACCGGCCACGGCTTTGAGCAGCGTCGACTTGCCGCAACCCGAGGGGCCAAGCAGCACGAAGCGGTCGCCGCCATACACGTCGAAACTCACATCGTGGGTCGCGCGAACGATCCGTTCACGCGTGCGGTATTCGAGGTTGACGTGTTCGACCGCGAGCAGTCTTTCGCTGGTCGCCGGAGCGGCCTGCTCAGCATCGTTCGGAAACAGCAAGGTAGGATTGGCCACCATCAGATCGCTTCCTGTAAGCCGACCGCGCGCGCCGATGAATAGCCGGCGAAGCTCGAGAAGAAAATCACGCTCAACTTCCCGCCGCGGTTGCCGGATCGTCGAAGAAATAATCCTTCCACGACTTCGGCTCGTTTTTGATAACTCCGACGCGATACATGAACTGCGCGAGTCCAAACGTGTTCTGCGGCGCGACCTTGAACTGCACTTGCGGGTCCTTGATGACCTTCAGCAGCAGATTGCGGTCGATTTTCGACTGGTTCGTGCGGATGTAGATATCGGCTGCGGCATCGGGATTCGCCGAGATAAATCGTGCGGCATCCGCCAGCGCATCGACGAACGCGCGATAGGTCTTCGGATTGTTGTCGCGGAATTTTTCTGTCGCGTACAGCACAGTTGCGGAGCTCGGACCACCCAGCACGTCGTACGAATTCAGCACGATGTGCGCCTTCGGATTGCCGGCGAGTTCCTGCTCCTGAAACGGCGGATTGCCAAAGTGCCCGGTGATTTCCGTGCCGCCCGCGATGATCGCCGCCGCGGCATCGGGATGCGGCAGCGCCTGCGTGAACTTGTCGAGGCGGTTGTAATCCTTGTCGCCCCAGCGCTTCGCCGCCGCGTATTGCAGCACGCGCGATTGCACAGACACATTGACCGCCGGCAGCGCGATACGGTCCTTCTCGGTAAAGTCGGCGATCGTCTTGACATTGGGATTGTTGCTGACGAGGTAGTACGGCAGATTACCGAGCGACGCCACGCCCTTCACGTTCTGCTTGCCATGTGTGCGGTCCCAGATCGTCAGCAACGGGCCAACGCCGGCACCGGCGACATCCACCGCGCCGGAGAGCAGCGCGTCGTTGACCGCGGAGCCGCCCGAGAGCTTCACCCAGTCAACCTTGATATCGAGGCCCTGCTTGCGCCCTTCTTTCTCGACGAATTGCTGGTCGCGCGCCACGTTCAGCAGCAGATAGACGATGCCGAACTGTTCGGCGATGCGGATCTGCCCTTCGGCGTGCGCGGGTACGGATGCGCCGAAGCCGGCGACACCCATCGATAAAGTAAGCAGCGTGGCGGTCAAACGACGGGAAAGAGACGACCGAAGAGCGGTCGGGTGAAACCTGGCAAGCATCGGAACTCCGGTCAGCATGTGATAGTGGTTATAGCGGGCGGCGTTGCCGTCAGAACGGCACGTCGCCTTCAATCGTCGTGCGATACAGTTTGCGGCGCAGATGATCCGGCGTGCCAGCCGCGAGATGCATCAGCGAGCGGTTGTCCCAGAACACCATGTCGTGTTCGGACCATTGATGCCGGTACAGATGCTCGGGGCGCACACTGTGCGCGAAAATCTCTTCGAGCAGCGATTTGCTCTCGTCTTCCGGCAAGCCGATCACACGGGTCGTGAAATGCTCGCTGACGAAGAGCGCGCGCCGCCCGGTCTCAGGATGGGTGCGCACGATCGGCTGGACCACCGGTTTCACCTGTGCGATCTGCTCCGCCGACAGATTCGGCCGCCACGGGCTGCGCTTCTGCAGTTCCGCGTATTTCGCTAGATACGTGTGTTCCGCCGAACGCCCTTCCACTGCGCTGCGCAAGTGCGCCGGCAATGTGTCCCACGCAAGGTGCATGTTGGCGAACAACGTGTCGCCGCCTTCCGAAGGCAGCTCCTGCGCATGCAGAAGCGAACCGAGGCTCGGCTTCTCCTTGTACGACAGATCGGAATGCCAGTAATGACCGGCGTCACCGAGACCGATCGGCTGGCCGTTCTCGACGATGTTCGAGACGACCAGCACCTCCGGATAACCCGGCAACTGGAATTGATGCAGCACGTGAATCTGCAGCGGGCCGAAGCGGCGACTGAAGGCAATCTGCTGATCCGGCGTAATGCGTTGATCGCGAAACACCAGCACGTGATGATCCAGATGCGCGCGGTGAATGCGTGCGAAATCCTCCTGACCTAACGGCTTGCTGAGATCGAGCCCCAGAACTTCAGCGCCGACGGGACCGTCGAAATCGCGAATTTCGATGTGCTGGGCTTGATTGGCATGGCCAGCGGCGCTGGCGGCGGTGGGTGTAATAGCAGTCGTCACAGGAAGCTCTTCGTCGAATCTGTTCGAAGGACGCCGGCAAAGGCGAAGTCAGACGAATTTACCGGTGCATACGCGCGACGACAACGAAGCAAATCCCATACGGTTATCTGCTGGAGTGATAAACCCGATGCTTTAACGCGCTGCGGGCCGCGTTCGGCCCCAAACCCCTGTTCGCTGCAGGGCTTATCCACCAGAAGCTGTGGTCGGAGTGGTGGTCGAAACGGCCGCTGTTTCGGCCCGCTTCGTGGTGAAGTTCCAGCGTTGCGCTGTGGCCGTATCGACCGGCGCCGGCAGAAGACCCGCTCGATAGAAGGTGTCGGCGATCTTTTGCTGCTCACCGAAATTCTGCGCGTCTACAGCGCGTACGGCATAGCTGCGGCGTCCATTCGCACGCTCGATCGTCGCTGCGTCCAGGCCCCAGATCGGCGCGAGCAGCTTTGCCGCATCGTCAGGATGGCTGCGGACCCATCCCCCCGCCGACGTCAACTGTGCAACCACGATGCTGATCACATCCGGGTGAGCCGCGGCGAAGCTGCTGGACGCGAGGTAGTACCGTTGATACGAGGCGAGGCCTTCACCGTTGGCGAGGATGCGCACGTCCGGCGCTTTGTCCACCGACGCGACATACGGATCCCAGGTGATCCAGGCATCCACGCTGCCGCGCTCGAACGCGGCACGTCCATCGGCGGGCGTCAGATAGCTGATGCGTACGTCAGCAGGTGCAAGGCCCGCTTTGGCGAGCGCGGCGAGCAACAGATAGTGGCTGCCTGCCGCCTTGGTCACCGCGATGCGCTGGCCTTTCAGGTCGGCAAGCGTATGCAGCGGCCCGTCGCGCTTCACGATGATGGCCTGGGCGCCAGGCGACGGCGCTTCCTGTGCAACATAGACAAAACGTGCATGAGCGGCCTGGGCAAACACCGGAACCGTATCGGCAACATCGGCGCTAAAGTCGACCGCGTCGGCGTTAAGCGCTTCGGTCAGCGGCAAGCCGCTGGCAAACTCGTTCCAGCTAATGCTGACGCCTAGCGGCGCCAGCGCCTGCTCGAGCGAACCACGCACCTTCAGGATCGTGATGAGCGTTGAAGACTTTTGATAGCCGATCCGCAGTTTTATCGGAGCCGAAGAATTGGTGGCGGTCTGCGCGTGAGCGGTACTGATGACGAGCAACGAAGTCAGCGCCGCACGAGCGAGCAAACGAAAAATAGAAAAGGTCACGGCTCGAAATTCCGGTCTGGTCAATACGATCAAACCGCGATCGTAACAACGCCGAATCGCATGGATAAGCGAGCGTTTTAACTATGCTTAGCAGGCTAAGGCATAACGATGAAAAACGGCATTGAGAGCCAGTGCGTACTCCATGCTCTGCGAGGCGCTAACCGTCCACCGGCGCCTCGAGCCTTCTTCTGATCACGTCGATCAACGCGCGTACCTTTGCCGTCGGATAACGGGTAGGCGGAAACACCGCGTAGATGCCCTTGGGTTTTCCGGCCCAATCCGGCAACAGACGCACCAGTCGCCCCGCCGCCACATCGTCAGCGATCGAAAAATCCGTCAGCAATCCGAAGCCACCGCCCGCGAGCGTCGCCGCACGGGCTGAATCGGCCGTATTCACCAGCAGAACATTCTCGCAGCGCACGCTTTGTTTTGCGCCTTTCACGCGCTGCAGCTCAAGCGTAAGTGGATGCTGCAAGACAGATAGCGCGACATGAGGCATGGGCGCGAGCGCAGCCGGCGTCTTCGGCTTACCCCATGTATTGATGAACTCCGGACTCGCAACGATCCATTTGACGAAGCCACCCAGCTTCACGGCGCGGTAGCCCGAGTCGGCAAGCTGTCCCAGACGGATGGCCACGTCGATGCCTTCCGCGATCAGATCGACATAGTGGTCGTTGCAGACCAGTTCGATGTCGAGTTCCGGATACGCACGGCGCATCTCCACCAACGCGGGTGTCACCACCAACGCTCCATAGTCGATCGGCGCATTCACGCGCAACGTGCCGCGCAACGGCGCCGATTCCCCTGTTACGGCCGATAGCGCTTCCTCCGCCGCCAGCAATATCTTGCAACTTGCCTCGTAGAAGGCACGCCCGCTCTCGGTCACGCTGAGCCGCCTTGTGGTTCGGACCAGCAGACCCGCGCCGATTTCGCGCTCGAGCCGCTGCAGATGCGTGCTGACCATGGTTTTCGTGAGGCCGAGACGCGCCGCGGCGGCGGTAAACGAGCCCGCTTCCACCACAGCAACGAAAATCGCAAGGCGGTTCAGATTGACATCTTTTAGATCTGCCATTCGCCGATTGTCCATCTTTGATTGATTATGTTTTCTAGCTTAGCAGGCTTCTGCGCGGCGCCACGGACCGGTACGCTTACTCCATGCCAGTCGACGGTTGTCGGCTTTCCCCGCCCCAGGAGCTTTCAATGTCAGCCGCTAAACCCGCCCAGCCCATCCGCCTTCACACTACGCTTCTCTCCGGGCACGGACACCGCGTCAAGTTGTTCCTGACTTTGCTCGATCTGCCTTTTGAAGTGATCGAGCTGAACATGGCTGCCGGCGACAATCGTCGCCCGGAATACCTGAAGCTCAACCCGTTCGGCCAGGTGCCGACGATCGAAGACGGCGAGACGGTGCTGTTCGATTCCAACGCAATCCTCGTCTATCTGGCGAAACGCTATGGCGACCCGTCATGGCTGCCGGAAGACGCGCTCGGCGCCGCCACCGTGCAACGGTGGCTGTCGCTCGCAGCTGGGCAGATCGCATATGGACCGTGCGCCGCGCGGCTGGTCACCGTATTCGGTGCGCCGCTCAATCTCGACACCGCGCAGAAGATCGCGCTCAAGCTGTTCGACGTGCTCGACGCGGAGCTTGCCGACAAGAATTTCGCTACGGGCGACCACGTAAGCATTGCCGACATCGCCGCGCATACGTACATCGCCCATGCGCCGGAAGGCGGTGTCTCGCTCGAGCCGTACCCGAACATCCGGGCGTGGCTCCGCCGTGTTGAAGCGCTGCCGCGCTTCATCGCGATGCCTGCGACGAAGGCTGGACTGCTCGCCGCCTAACCAGAGAAATGCATACGCCCTAACGGGCAGAGGCCGATATGTCCCAGCATTCTTCCAGCGCGCCGCGCGGCTGGGACGCCGCCGAGTCGCCGTTTCACGCCGCCGAACTCCTGGTACAGCAACATGCCGGAGTGGACAAAGAGGCGGAATCGATCGGCCGTCGCGGCATCCGTCGCTATATGCCGGATCAGCATCGGCAGTTTTATGCCGAACAGCCTTTCATGGTGTTCGGCGGCCTCGATGCAAACGGCCAGCCGTGGGCAACGCTGCGCGCGGCCGAGCCGGGCTTTGTATCGTCCCCGGACCCGCGCACGTTGCGGATCGAAGGCGGCGTTTTACCGGGTGATCCGTTGGCTGGGTACTGGCAGCCCGGCATGATGATCGGTGGCCTGGGGCTGCAGGCGCAGACCCGCCGACGCAATCGCGTCAACGGCGTGGTGTCGTCGGTAGATGGCGATACGGTCACGCTCGAGGTCATGCAAAGCTTCGGCAACTGCGCAAAATATATTCAAAGTCGTACGCCGACTTTTGTTACGCGTGGTGCAACCGGCACTGGGACACCCGTTGAGACGTCGACTCAACTCAGCGACGCGGACCGCGCAGTGCTGGCCAACGCGGATACTTTCTTTATCGCCAGCGCGAACGTCAGTGAAGATGCGGGTCCGGCTCGCGGCGCCGATGTTTCGCATCGCGGCGGCATGCCGGGCTTCGTACGCGTTGACGACGCGACTACGCTGACAACGCCCGATTTCAGCGGCAACCGCTTCTTCAACACACTGGGCAATTTGCTCCACGATCCGCGTGCCGGCCTGCTGTTCGTAGACTTCGCGAGCGGTGACATGCTGTACGTCGCGGCCCTCGCTGAGATCGTGTGGGACGGTCCGGAGCTGGCCAGGTTTCCATTGGCCGAGCGGCTTGTGCGCTTTCGTATTACCGAAGTGCGGCGCAGCCGCCAGGCGTTACCGTTTCGTTGGTCGGAAGTCGGCTATGCGCCGCAGTTCGTGACGCAGGCTTCGGTGCCCGCTTCACTGCCAGCTTCACAACTCGAATCGCCGTGGAAAAAGCTCAAGATCGCCGCCGTGCGCGAAGAAACGCCCATGATCCGATCGTTCTATTTTGAATCGGCGGACGGCTCGCCGTTGCCGGCGTACGAGCCTGGGCAATACTTGCCGATCCGCGTCCCGGTCGACGGCTTGGACAAGCCGCTGACGCGCACTTATACGCTGTCCGACGCGAGCAACCGGCAGCAGTACCGAATCACCGTGAAACGCGACGGCGTCGGCTCCGCCTGGCTGCATGACCGCTTCGCCGCCGGCATGCAGATCGAAGCGATGGTGCCACGTGGCGCATTCACCTACGATTCAGCCAGCCCGCGCCCTGCCGTGTTCATTTCGGCGGGCATCGGCATCACGCCGATGATCACGATGCTGCATCACGCGATTGCCGCGCGCGAGCCGAATAGTCCGCCCAAGTCACTGTATTTTTTCCATGGCGCGCGACGCGACGGCGATCGGCCGTTCAGCGCGCACCTGCAGGAACTCTCGTCGCGCCATCCGGCGGTCTCGATGCACCTGTTCGACAGCACCGCCGATCCAGCCACCCACGCACCTTACGGCGGCTTACCCGGTCGCGTGACCCTGGCTGAAATCAAACGCGCGCTGCCCTTCGACGACTACGACTTCTATCTGTGCGGCCCCGAGTCGTTCATGCGTGACCTGTATGAAGGATTACGCGCGCTCAACGTCGCCGATAACAGAATTCGCTTTGAGGCGTTTGGACCGGCAACTGTCAAACGCACGCCGGCAATCCCACCGGCGGCGGCGGAAAACGGCCAAAGCGCGCGCCCCGCAAACGTGCCGGCAAGCGACGGCGCAGGCATACCCGTGACGTTCGCGCGCTCGCAGCGCACGGTTCAATGGCTGCCGGAGAACGGCACGCTTCTCGATCTCGCCGAGGCATCCGGGATCGCCGCGCCGTCGAGCTGCCGCTCCGGGATGTGCGGCACATGCTCCACGCGCGTGTTGAACGGGCGAGTCGCCTACGAAGCACCGACGGACGCCTCCATCGAGGAAGGCCATGCCCTCATCTGCATGGGCCGGCCGGTCGCCGACGACGTCGCCGCAACGGACGGACTGACGTTGGAACTCTGAATGACGGGCCCGCCGTCCTGACGCGAATTCTGACTACGCGCACGCGGCCACTCAAGCGACAATTATTTTCGACCGGTAAGATGGAACGGAGGCCCGGCATTTTCACAGCAAATGCTGGTTTTCCCACATACCGAAAGCTTAGGGCCAGTCATCCTGATGACTCAGGCGTGCGGCGGGAGGTTGTCATGTCGGTATATGTCGATGAAGGATTCAGGCCCTGTGTCACGGAATGCGCAACCGTCGCCTTCCGCGTCTGTTATGACGATCGGGTGCAGGTCTTCGAGGTCAGCGCCGAGGCGCTGATGACCTATTGCGGGGCCGCGAGCAAGCGGCGCACGGATTTGCTCGTCGCGTTCGAAGACGCGCAACTGGAAATACTGAAGGTGGTGGAGTGCAAGTGGCCGTTCAAAGAGACCGAGCCGGTGCGCCTGGGTCTCGACGAATTCCGAATGGTCAGACATTAGGTATGCCAGAATCGCGTCCATGACCTGGATCGCCGCCCTGCCGATGTACAACGTGACACCCGCGCTCGCCACTGTGTGGCGCGAGTGGCTGGACGACGTCCTGCGCATGGTGAGCCCGGCCAGCCGCATCGTCGAGCCCGACGAAGAATTGCATGGCTTCTGGCGGCGCCCCAACGTACTACTCTCGCAAACCTGCGGCTATCCCTTGGTGCATGGCTTGAACGAGCAGGTTCAGGTGATCGCCACGCCGCAATTCGATGCGCCGGGCTGCGCAGGCGCGGATTATTCGAGCGTGCTGGTCACGCGAGCGGAGTCGCAGTTCGATTCGCTCGCGGCGTGCCGCGGCGCGCGTGCCGCCTACAATCAGGACGATTCGAATAGCGGCATGAACGTGTTTCGCCACGCGGTGGCGCCGCTTGCACGCAAGGGCGCGTTTTTCAGCGCGGTGCTGCGCACCGGTTCGCATCTCGGATCATTGCGAGCGGTGGTCGACAATCGCGCGGACGTCGCCGCAATCGACTGCGTGACCTTCGCGTTTGTCTGTGATGAATTGCCGGAACTGGCGCAAAAGGTTCGGCAAATCGGCTTGACGGCGGCATCGCCGGGCTTGCCTTTGATTGCTTCCAACAACGTGCCGTCCGCGACGATCGAGACGCTGCGCGAGGCACTCAACGAAGCGCACCGCGCCCAGCCGGAACGTGCCAAACGCCTGCGTTTGAAGGGCTTTTCCGCGTTGCCGCTCACCGACTACGAACGGATCGAGCAACTCGAAAATGAAGCGCGCGCCGCCGGCTACGCGCGCCTCGTTTAAGCACGGCCGTTACCGTTAGCCTACGTCCAGCACCAGAAGCTGTGCGCCATCGGCGACCTGATCGCCAACCGCATACAGCACTTCCGTTACCGTGCCTGCCGCCGGCGCACCGATGGTGTGCTCCATCTTCATCGCTTCCATCACGATCAGCGGCGTGCCCTTCTCCACCACCGCGCCCGGTTCGACCAGCACGGCGATCACCTTGCCCGGCATCGGTGCGGTCAAGCGGCCTTCGCCGCCTTCAGCATCCGCGGCATGCGCGAGCAGGTTCTGCCACTCGAACGCCAGCGCCTCGCCGAGGCAGAACACGTGGAACGTATCGCCGTCGATGAAAACACGCCCCGTGACTCGCGCATCGCCGATCGTCGCGCGGTATTCGTGCTGACCGGTGCCTTCCGACCAGGTGAAGCCTTCGCGCACGCCGTCGTGTTCGAGCGTTTGCGTGGCGCCGTCGCGAGCAAACGTGGCCGTGAAAACGCTTTCGTTTTCGACGTCACGCCAGCCAAGCGTCTGCGTATAGCCGCTGTTCAGACGCCAGTGCGAGAGTGCATCCCACGGCGACGCGCCGTGCGCCGTGCCGCCTTCACGCGTCAACAATGCTGCGCAAGCAAGCGCCAGCGCTTCCTTGAAGGGCTTTTTCACGGGCGCGAACAAGGCGTCGTGATGACGCTCGATCAAACCCGTATCGAGATCGCCCGTCGCAAACGGTTCGCTCGTGACGATGCGTTGCAGGAACTCGACGTTGGTGTGCGGACCGACCACTTCGCAGGCACGCAGCGCACGATTCATGCGCGCAAGCGCCTCTTCGCGAGTCGCGCCATGGACGATCAGCTTGGCAATCATCGGATCGTAGAACGGCGTGATGGCGTCGCCTTCACGCACGCCGCTGTCGATACGCACCGGCGCTTTACGGTCCGGCTCGCCAAGCGTGAATTCGACGCCTTCAGGCATGCGCAAATGCTTGAGCGTGCCCGTCGACGGCAGGAAGCCACGGGCAGGATGCTCGGCGTAAATACGCGCTTCGATCGCGTGGCCGTCGATTTTCAGTTGCTCCTGCGAGAGCGGCAGCGGTTCGTCGGCGGCGACGCGCAGTTGCCATTCCACCAGATCCTGCCCCGTCACCATTTCCGTAACCGGATGCTCGACCTGCAGGCGCGTGTTCATCTCCATGAAGTAGAAGTCGCCCGTGCTGGTCATGATGAACTCGACCGTGCCCGCGCCGACGTAATTCACGGCGCGCGCAGCGGCCACGGCCGCTTCGCCCATCTCGCGTTTGACCTCCGCCGACAAGCCCGGCGCCGGCGCTTCTTCCAGCACCTTCTGGTGACGCCGTTGCACCGAGCAGTCGCGGTCGAACAGATACACCGCGCCGCCGTGACGGTCCGCGAACACCTGCACTTCCACGTGACGCGGCCGCGTCAGATACTTTTCGATCAGCACGCGGTCATTGCCGAAACTGCTGGCCGCTTCGCGTTTGCACGACGCCAACGCTGCTGCGAAGTCTTCAGTGCGCTCGACCACGCGCATGCCTTTACCCCCGCCACCCGCGCTCGCCTTCAGCAAAACCGGATAACCGATCGCATCGGCTTCGCGATGCAGCAACTCAGCGTCCTGATCGTCGCCGTGATAACCCGGCACGAGCGGCACGGCGGCCGCATGCATCAGCGCCTTCGCGGCCGCCTTCGAGCCCATGGCGGCGATCGCTTCGACCGGCGGTCCGATGAATACAATGCCGGCCGCTTCGCAGGCATGCGCAAAGTCTTCGTTCTCGGACAGAAAACCGTAGCCCGGATGCACCGCCTGTGCACCGGTCGCACGCGCGGCTTCGATGATGCGCTCGACCCGCAGATAGCTTTCCGCCGCGGTCGATCCGCCGATATGCACCGCCTCGTCGCATGCGGCTACGTGTTTTGCGTTGGCGTCCGCATCGGAATACACGGCCACACTCGCGATACCGAGCCGCTTGCAGGTCGCGGCGACGCGGCACGCAATCTCGCCTCGGTTGGCAATCAGGATCTTGTTGAACATGAGGTGTCTCGGTGAATGTCCCGCTCGGGCTGTTGTTCTGATGAGGGCTGACGAGCGCCTCGGCATGTCTGCTTGAATGTCTGCTTGTTTGCGCTTCAGTTGCGCCACGAAGGCGTGCGTTTTTCGAGGAACGACGCGACGCCTTCGCGGCCTTCCGCACCGGCTCGCGTGCGCGCGATGCGCGCCGCCGTGTCCTCGATCAGCGCCTCGTTCAACTCGCGGCCAGCGATATCCTGCACGAGTTGCTTGCAGGCACGCACCGCTTGCGGACCGTTTGCGCAAAGCGTCTCGGCGATCTGCTGCACGGTAGCGTCGAGTTGTTCCGCGCTGACTGCTTCGCTAACCAGGCCCAGACGGAATGCCGTCGCGCAATCGAACTGCTCAGCGGTCGCGAAGTAGCGGCGCGACGCCTGCTCACCCAGCGCGCGGATCACGTACGGCGCGATGGTGGCCGGGATCAGGCCGAGACGCGCTTCCGACAGGCAAAAACGCGCGCTCTCCACCGCGACGACGATATCGCACGCCGAGATCAGACCCATGCCGCCAGCGTAGGCGTCGCCGTTCACCCGTGCGATTACCGGTTTGCTGCAGCGATAGATCGACGACAGCATGTTCGCCAGCAGCATCGCGTCGGCACGGTTCTCGTCGTCCGAGTAGCCGGCCATCTTCTTCATCCAGTTCAAATCGGCGCCCGCGCAGAATGCCTTGCCGTTCGCGGAGAGCACCACTGCGCGCACGTCGTCGCGCGCGTTCAGAGCCGTGAAAACCGAGGTGATCTCGGCGATCATCGTTTCATTGAACGCGTTGCGCACGTCAGGCCGATTCAGCGTGACCGTGGCGATCTGCCCGGCGAAAGCGACATTCAGCGTTTCGTATTGCATCGTTACAGCTCCTTCGCGTTGCGCTCTGTCACATTCTGAACACGCCGAAACGCGTGTCTTCGATCGGTGCGTTCATCGTCGCCGAGAGGCCGAGCCCAAGCACATCGCGCGTTTGTGCCGGATCGATCACGCCGTCGTCCCACAGACGGGCGCTGGCGTAGTACGGATGGCCCTGGTGTTCGTATTGATCGCGGATCGGTTGCTTGAACGCCTCTTCTTCTTCCGCGCTCCACGCACCGCCCTTGCCTTCGATGCCGTCGCGCTTGACCGTGGCCAGCACCGAGGCCGCCTGCTCGCCGCCCATCACCGAGATCCGCGCGTTCGGCCACATCCACAGGAAGCGCGGCGAATACGCGCGGCCGCACATGCCATAGTTGCCTGCCCCGAACGAACCGCCGATGATCACCGTGAACTTCGGCACCTTCGCCGTGGCCACCGCCGTCACCATCTTCGCGCCGTTACGCGCGATGCCTTCGTTTTCGTACTTGCGGCCCACCATGAAGCCCGTGATGTTCTGCAGGAACACCAGCGGAATCTTGCGCTGGCAGCACAGTTCGATGAAGTGAGCGCCCTTGAGCGCCGACTCCGAAAACAGAATGCCGTTGTTCGCGATGATGCCGACCGGATGTCCCCAGATATGCGCGAAGCCGCACACGAGTGTGGTGCCGTAACGGGCCTTGAATTCGTCGAAAGCGGAATCGTCGACGATACGCGCGATCACCTCGCGGATATCGAACGGCTTGCGCGTATCGACGGGAATCACGCCGTACATGCTCTTCACGTCATAGCGCGGCGGCTTCGGCTCCTGCAACGCCACCGGCACCTGCTTCGTGCGATTCAGATTGCCGACGATGCTGCGCGCAATACCCAACGCATGCGCGTCGTTCTGCGCGAGATGATCGACCACGCCCGACAGACGCGTATGCACGTCGCCGCCGCCGAGGTCTTCCGCGCTCACCACTTCACCGGTTGCGGCTTTGACGAGCGGCGGGCCGCCCAGAAAAATCGTCCCCTGATTCTTGACGATGATCGATTCATCGCTCATGGCCGGCACATAGGCGCCGCCTGCCGTGCACGAACCCATCACGACGGCGATCTGCGGAATGCCTGCCGCGGACAGATTCGCCTGATTGAAGAAGATGCGGCCGAAGTGATCGCGATCGGGGAACACGTCGTCCTGATTCGGCAGATTCGCCCCGCCCGAGTCGACCAGGTAGACACACGGCAGATGATTTTCGGCGGCGATTTCCTGCGCCCGTACGTGCTTTTTCACGGTGACGGGATAGTAGGTGCCGCCTTTGACCGTCGCGTCATTGCAGACGATCACGCACTCCTGCCCCGCGATACGGCCAATGCCGGTGATGACGCCCGCGCCAGGCGCATCGTTGTGGTACATGCCATAGGCTGCGAGTTGCGAGAACTCGAGAAACGGCGTGCCAGGATCGAGCAGTTTTTCGATGCGGTCGCGCGGCAACAGCTTGCCGCGACCCGTGTGTTTATCGCGCGCCGCCTGCCCGCCGCCCAGCGCGAGTTTCTCGACCTTCGCGCGAAGATCGGCGACCAGCGCTTCGAGCGCCGCCGCATTGGTGCGGAAGTCGTCCGAGCGCGGATTCAGTTTTGATTCGATGATCGGCATTGCTTGGAATCTCCTCTGTCGATCGGAGTTGGATGCAAAGCCCTTACTCCGATCCCATGCAAAGTGTGGCTCAAGCCGTCTCGGCGAACAGTTCGCGGCCGATCAACATGCGGCGGATTTCGCTGGTGCCCGCGCCGATTTCATAGAGCTTCGCATCGCGCCACAGACGGCCAACCGGATACTCGTTGATATAGCCATTGCCGCCGAGAATCTGGATCGCCTCGCCGGCCATCCACGTCGCTTTTTCAGCGGTGTACAGAATCACGCCCGCGCAGTCTTTGCGCACCTGGCGCACGTGGTCCTTGCCGAGCGTATCGAGTTGCCGGCCCACCGCGTAGAGATACGCGCGGCACGCTTGCAGCGTGGTGTACAGATCCGCGACCTTGCCTTGAATCAGCTGGAATTCGCCGATCGGCTGACCGAATTGCTTGCGGTCGTGGATATACGGCACGACCGCGTCCATAACCGCGACCATGATGCCGGTCGGGCCGCCGGCGAGCACCGCGCGTTCGTAATCGAGGCCGCTCATCAGCACCTTCGCGCCGCCGTTCAACTGGCCGAGGATATTTTCTTCCGGCACTTCGACGTCCTGGAACACCAGTTCGCCAGTGTGCGAACCGCGCATGCCGAGCTTGTCGAGTTTTTGCGCGACCGAGAAACCCTTCATGCCCTTCTCGACGATAAACGCGGTAATGCCACGCGAATTCGCTTCGGGATCGGTTTTGGCATAGACGACCAGCGTGTCGCAATCTGGGCCGTTGGTGATCCACATTTTCGTGCCGTTCAGCACATAGTGATCGCCCTTCTTCTCCGCGCGCAGCTTCATGCTGACGACGTCCGAACCCGCGTTCGGTTCGCTCATGGCGAGAGCGCCGATGTGTTCGCCGGAGACCAGCTTGGGCAGATATTTTTCCTTCTGTGCTGCCGTGCCGTTGCGATGAATCTGGTTGACGCACAGATTCGAGTGCGCGCCGTACGAGAGACCGACCGATGCCGACGCGCGCGAGATTTCTTCCATCGCGATCATGTGCGCCGTGTAGCCCATATTCGCGCCGCCGTACTCCTCCGAGACCGTCATGCCGAGCACGCCCAGGTCGCCGAATTTTCGCCACAGGTCCATGGGGAACTGATCCGTGCGATCGATTTCCGCGGCACGCGGGGCGATTTCTTTGGCGGCGAATCCGGCGATGCTGTCGCGCAGCATTTCGATTTCTTCGCCGAGCGGGAATTGCAAACCGGGCAGGTTGCTCATTGCAGTGTCTCCAGAGTTCGTTGGCGGACCGGGTTGCCTGGGTAGGCACCGGCCCGTCTGAGTGCGGCTCAGCTGGCGGCAGCGGCCTTATGGGCCGCCATTACCGCTCCGCACGAGGCGCGAAACGTTCAAGGCGCATTTCACGCCAGATTTACGTAAGCGTCAAGTGGTATTTTTGAGTATCACTCAGAAACCGGTTGGCAGGCGTCTGGAGCCGCTATACAGTGATGGGATGGGTGTGACCGAGGCGATTGGCCTCACAAAACTGAACTGGACTCATATGACGGTTGCCATGAAGGCTGAGTTACCCGCCTCGCGCCGCCAGCCGGCGGGGCGCAAGTCTCAGCAGCGCGTGAAAGAGATCTTGCAGGCGGGGCGCGACGTGTTCTCCGAGAAGGGCTACGAGCGCGCGACGACGGCGGAGATTGCGCAGCGCCTGGGGATTTCCGAGGCGACGGTATTCAGTTATTTCCGCGGCAAGCGCGAGTTATGCGCGCGGGTGATTGGCGACTGGTACGACGAGATCATTGAAGCGATCGAGTCGGGGCTGCCACGGGATGGCAGCGTGCGGCAGCAGTTTGCTTTTATTGTGCGGACGCATTTGCGGTTGATGCTAGTGAATGGCACGGATCTGTGTGCTTTGGTGTTGTCGGAGGGCCGGGCCCGGCATCATGAGTTGAGTGAGGCGCTGACTGAATTGCAGCGGCGGTATACGGCGCCATTGATGAGGGTGTTGGCGCAGGGCCAGGAGACGGGGCAGATTCGGGCTGACATGCCGTTGAGGTTATTGCGGTCGATGGTGTTTGGGCCGATGGAACATGTACTGTGGGACGCTACGCTGGCTAATCGGCATATTGATATTGATGCTACCGCGGGGCAGTTAATCGATGTGTTGTGGGCGGCTTTGATGCCGCCGGATTTGGAGGTTAGTGCTTTGCAGCAGTTCAGGGCTGAGGTTGGGGAGGCTAACCGGAGGTTTGAAGAGGTGATGCGGGCGCCTCGCGGCGGGTAGTGGTTTTGGTTTTTGGTTTTTTTGCCTTTTGTGGCGGCATTGGCCGTGTTCTTGGGGCTTTGGCCTTTCCTTGTTCTGGCTTTGGTGCCTTTCCTTGTTTTGTTAGTGGTCTATTAGTGTTGCCCCTGTGCGGGGCGGCACTTACTTTCTTTGCCGCCGCAAAGAAAGATAAGCAAAGAAAGCGGCTAGAAGCCCCTGCTAAGCGGGCACCGTAGCCTGCAACGGGTAGTGGTGCATCTGGAATCTGTGTTCTCTCACATTCGGCGTTAGTGACAAGGGAGTCATACTTCCGGCGGCGCTGCGCGCGCCGAAGAGCCGTTCATAAAACCGATCGCTACGTTTTGGCGCTCGTGTCTCGCCATCAGACCGTGGCCTCATCATTGCCCCGCCACTGCCACTGCCACTGCCACTGCCACTGCCACTGCCACTGCCACTGCCACTGCCACTGCGATTGTGATTGTGATTGTGATTGTGATTGTGATTGTGATTGTGATTGGAATGGCACCGGCACCGGCGCCGTGACCGTGATTGCGGGGCAACGCCATATCATTTGAGGGCGGGTTCCCGCGTGAGTGCGGGGATGCGTCGCCGAGGCGAAGCCGACGGCCCCACAAACCAAAACCGAAGCCGGCGGTTTCCCTTGCAGACCCGTCCGCGACGCACGCAGTGCGGAGTGGGAGCTGATGACACCTTTGTCACTAACGCGGAATGTGAGAGAACACGGATTCCAGTCGCACCACTACCCCAGGCAAACCACGGTGCCCACTTAGCAGGGGCTTCTAGCCGCTTTCTTTGCTTATCTTTCTTTGCGGCGGCAAAGAAAGTAAGTGCCGCCCCGCACAGGGGCAACACTAATAGACCACTAACAAAACAAGGAAAGGCACGAAAGCCAGAACAAGACACAAAAACGAGGAACACAGACAAAAAGCGCCGCGAAGGCAAAAACCCCAAAATGCGCTACCCTACCTCTCCCGGCGAAGCCACCATTCAAGAGGCTCAAAAAAATGCCCTCCCCGAAACCCGGCAAAATCCGAATCGGCATAGGCGGCTGGACCTACGCCCCCTGGCGAGGCACCTTCTACCCGTCAGACCTGACACAAAGCCGCGAGCTCCAACACGCGAGCCAAAACCTCACATCGATAGAAATCAACGGCACCTTCTACGGCTTGCAAAAACCGGCAAGCTACGAAAAGTGGTATCAGGAAACCCCCGAAGATTTCGTCTTCTCGCTAAAAGCCCCCCGCTACGCAACAAACCGAAAAGTCCTGGCCGACGCCAACGAAACCATCGAACGTTTCTTCTCCAGCGGCGTGCTACTGCTAAAACAGAAACTAGGCCCGATCAACTGGCAATTCGCCACCACCAAAAAGTTCGACCCGGAAGACTTCGAAGCCTTCCTCAAACTGCTGCCCGCGAGCATCGAAGGGCAAAAACTACGGCACGCCATCGAAGTCCGTAACGACACCTTCAAGACCCCCGAATTCATCGCGCTAGCCAGAAAGTACAAAGTCGCCATCGTGCTGGCAGCCGACAGCGACTACCCGCAAATCGCCGACATCACCGCGCCATTCGTCTACGCCCGCATCATGGGTACAAGCGACAAGGAAGCCAAAGGCTATTCAACCAAGGCCCTCGACGCCTGGGTTGAACGCGCCCGCCAACTCGCCGCGGGCACGACACCGGACGACCTCGAAACATCCGCCGCAGCCCCCGCAAAAACCACGGCGCGCGACGTCTACCTCTACGTCATCAGCGGCTTCAAGGAACGCAATCCGGCCGCCGCCATGGCGCTGATCGAACGCCTCGAATAACGGTCATCCGGCTCACACGCGCGAGTGTCATAATCCCGGCAGCGAATCAACGCACCGACACTCACCCATTCAGGCGGTGAGACCACCCCAACATCCAAGGTCCGGGAGACTATTTTGAGCGCCATCGACAATCCTTTGCACGATCAGGAAGTCGGCTCGGCCGACGCCACCCAGGACACCACGCGCATCGACGACGTTCGTATCGGCGCGGTACGTCCGCTGATTTCCCCTGCCCTGCTGCAGGATGAATTGCCTGTGCCACCGTCGGTGCAGACGCTCGTCGAGAAAACCCGTGCGGAAATCGCCGATGTTCTGCACGGTCGTGACGACCGGCTCGTGCTGATCGTCGGCCCGTGTTCGATTCACGACCACGACCAGGCCATCGAATACGCCCGCAAGCTCAAGGTCGCGGCGCAGACCTACAAGGACGATCTGCTGATCGTCATGCGCGTGTACTTCGAGAAGCCGCGCACAACGGTAGGCTGGAAAGGCTATATCAACGACCCGCGTCTCGATGGCAGCTTCCGTATCAACGAGGGCCTACGTCTCGCACGGCAACTGCTGCTCGACATCAACGGTCTCGGCTTGCCCACGGCCACCGAATTTCTCGACTTGCTCAGCCCGCAATACATCGCGGATCTGGTCGCGTGGGGGGCGATCGGCGCACGCACGACGGAGAGTCAGAGTCATCGGCAACTTGCATCGGGGCTGAGCTGCCCGATCGGCTTCAAGAACGGTACGGACGGCGGCGTACAGATCGCCGCGGACGCTATCGTCGCGGCGCACGCAAGCCATGCGTTCATGGGTATGACCAAGATGGGTATGGCCGCGATCTTCGAGACGCGTGGCAATGACGACGCGCACGTGATCTTGCGCGGTGGCAAGAAGGGTCCGAATTACGACAGCGCGTCCGTCGACGCAACCTGCGCAGTGCTCAAATCGGCAGGCCTGCGCGAGCAGGTCATGATCGACTGCTCACATGCGAACTCAGGCAAATCGCATTTGCGTCAACTGGAGGTGGTGCAGGATCTGGCGCAACAACTCTCGCAGCGCGAGCGCCGCATTCTCGGCGTCATGCTCGAAAGTCATCTGGAAGAAGGTCGTCAGGATCTGAAGACCGGTGTGCCGCTGCGTCACGGCGTATCGATTACGGACGCCTGCGTGAGCTGGGCGCAAACCGAACCGGCGCTCGAGACGCTGGCCGAAGCAACACGGAAACGACGCGCTGGCTGAAACCCGCCGACGCGGCCTGCACGATCTCGCGCTTCCAGTAACCGTCCGATGACCATCACGATGAGCATCAGTAAAGGCTGGAACGCGAGCGTGCACGACGCAAATCTGAAGCAAACAACACCACCATAAGCACCACACGCGCCGCACCAATCACCGATAGAACACCCTCACCGGTGTTGGGCAGCGCGTGTTTCCTCACGCCCGATGCATCGGGCACCGCGCACTAAAACAGCGCACGTGGATGCTCCAGCGCGAGGCGCGTTGCATTACGACGCGTTGACGGCTTCCTTGAATGCCTTGCCGGCGGTGAACTTCACCGTCTTGGCTGCGGCGATCTGGATCTCTGCACCGGTCGACGGATTGCGACCCACGCGTGCTGCGCGCGCGCCGGTCGAGAAAGAACCGAAACCGACCAGTTGCACCGTATCACCACCCACCACGGCTTTGGTCACCGCTTCGACGATAGCGTCGATGGTTTGGCCGGTGGCCGCTTTGCTCTCGCCCGTCGCTGCGGCGACTGCATCAATCAGTTCCTGTTTGTTCATAGCACTTCCCGTATGGTAATCATGGAACCGGCGCCACATCTGTTGCGCCGGGACCGACACACTAACGCATAGGCGCGCATTCGCGCAAACCTTGGATGTAAGCCTTGTATCGCCCGCCCAGCGGCAATTTGACGTTTTTTTGTCCCAAAGTGCTATAAGAATCGCGCGCTTACGCATTTCTCCCGCTTTACGGCGCTCCGCGGCGTATCACAATCCGTTGCAATTTCAGTGGTTTAGCGGCGGCAAACCGGCTACCACCATGCTTTTTTACGATGTTATGGGGAATCGCAAAAATTGACGATTCAGCACCGCGCTACGCCCAGTAATAAAAATCCGGGAAGAATAAAACAATGAAAATTCGCCATATTGCAACATGCGTGGCGCTCGCGGGATGGTCTTGGGGGACCGGAGCAGCCGGCGATACCGCCTGCGTGACGCGGGTCGGCGCGGCACAAATGACTCTTCAGCGACTCGCTCGCAGGGTGTATTTACCGCTCATTCAACACGCCTGATTTATTTCCGCTGAGAATTCCCTCAAGGTCCCGCCGACGTTGCCGATATACAAAGCTGCGTGTGCGGCGCAAACGTTACAGGGACGGGCATGGTTCGGTTAGCCAGATTGAGGGAAGCGCTATCGGTCGCGGAAGGCGACCCGGAACTCGTGCGCTCGCAACTTCAGGCATTTGGCCGCCAGATACCGCTGCTTTATTTCATCCTCATCGTCAACACGATGGCCGTGGCCGTTACGCATCTGGGATCGGCGCCGGCGTGGTTGTCCATCTACTTCCCCGGGGCGCTCTGCGCGCTATGCGTCATTCGTTGCGTGCGCTGGTGGCGTATCCGGCACCGGGTTCTGACGCACGACAAGGCCGTGCCCGAACTGCGCAAACTGATCTGGCTCGCGGGCATCTTCGCCGTCGCCTTCAGCAGCTGGTCACTCTTACTGTTTCCCTACGGCTCAGCCTACGAGCAGGCTCAGGTCGCGTTTTACATGGCAACGACACTGGTCGGCTGCGTGTTCTGCCTGATGCACCTGCGGGCGGCCGCCCTGCTTCTGTTATCAATCGTTATCCTGAGCTTTTCGGCGTACCTGGTCTCCACGCGCTCGCCGGTGTTCATCGCGATGGCCGTCGACATGACCCTGGTCGGGCTCGCGCTCGCCTTCATCATCGAGCTGTATTACCGGACCTTTGCCGGCGTGGTGCATGCGCAGCGCGAATTGCAGGTAAGCCAGGAAAAAACGCAAAGACTCAGCGACGACAACTTCAGGCTTGCGAGCATCGACAGCCTGACCGATCTGCCCAACCGGCGCAGCTTCTTTGCCTCGCTGCGCGCGCTATCGGAACAGACGCCCGCAGCCGGTGGCGGTTTCAATGTCGGCTTGATCGATCTCGACGGTTTCAAACAGGTTAACGATATCTACGGACATGCAAGTGGCGACCTCGTGCTGCAGGAAGTCGGCGTGCGCTTGCTGGCGCTTGCAGAACCGGGCATCTTCTTCGCGCGCCTGGGCGGCGACGAATTCGGCGTGCTGGCCCAGCACAAACTGCCGAACGAGACGCTCGTCGAGTTGGGAGAGCGCATCTGCGAAACGCTCGGCCAGCCCTATCGGGTCGCCGGCAATGTCGCCGAACTGACCGGAACAATCGGCTGGGCCGCGTTTCCTGAAGCGGGCACGACAGTGCAGCAGGTTTTCGAACGCGCGGACGCCGCCTTGTACGTCGGCAAGGAAAGCCGCCGCGGCACGCCGGTAATCTTTTCGACCGAACATGAGACGCGGATCCGGCGCTCGAGTCTCGTCGCGCAGGAACTCCGCCATGCGGACCTGGAGTCCGAACTATTCCTCGAGTTTCAGCCGATCTACGACGTGCTCACGCAACGCACCATCGGCATGGAGGCGCTCGGGCGCTGGCACAACGCGCGGCTAGGCGCGGTCAGGCCAGAGGAATTCATTCGGATTGCCGAGCGTACCGATCTGATTCTGCGCGTCACCGAAGTGCTGCTACGCAAAGCCCTTGATGAAGCATCGCGCTGGCCGTCCGATCTCTATCTGTCGTTCAATCTCTCCGCGATCGATATTTCGACTTCGCCGCGCGCTCGCCGGCTGGTCGATATCGTGCTGGCCAGCGGCGTGCCCGCGCATCACGTCAACTTCGAGATCACGGAAACCGCGGTCACGCGCGATTTCGAGCAGGCCCGCTGCTCGCTGACGATGATCAAGCAAGCCGGCTGCCGTGTCTCGCTCGACGATTTCGGCACCGGCTATTCGAGCCTCAGCTACGTGCATCGCCTGCCCTTCGATACGATCAAGATCGACCGCAGCTTCATGACCGACGTGGATTCCAATAGCGCGTCGAAGAAGATCGTCAAGTCGGTGCTCGATCTGTGCAGAAACCTCGGACTCGAATGCATCGTGGAAGGACTCGAGACGTCGTCGCAAGCCGACGTCGTCAAGGCGCTGGGCGCTCGCGCGCTGCAGGGCTATCTGTTCGGCAGGCCGATGCGGGCAAGCGCCGTCCCGGCCTATTTGCAGACCATGCTCGGGCAGGGTGACGTCGTCGAGACGTAGAGCCCTCATCCCCTACCTCGTGCGAATCAGCACTGCAGGCGCACCGCACACCTGCATGAAGCCGCACGACTAACGCGGCACAGTGTCGTACTCCAACTCCGGATACCAGTCGCTGCCGCGGCCGCCGGGGGTCATGTCGAGCACCGTCCAGATCGGCATCACATCGGGGGCGCCGCGCGGATCCTGACCCGGGTCCGCCGTCGACGGTCCCATTTCCTCGGCCCAGAAATGCCGCACCGTACCGGCTGAACGCGTGAACACGTTGAAGGCGGGATTGTCGCCGCCATCCGGAACTTCGGCGGCGTAGTCGCGGTTGAAGGTATTGCCGCCCGACGAATACAGCCGCAGGTGCCGCCAGCCGCGCTCTTTTTTGAAGGCCACCAGCTTGTCGATCGGCGAGCGGCCGATCACCGCAAAAGCCACGCGTTGCAAGATGTCGGGCATTTCGCCGTCGTACGCGCTCAGGAGCGAGGTGCACATCGAACAGGGGCGCTCGCGCTGCGGGCCGAACATCCAGTTGTAGGTGACGAGGGTGTCATGCGCACCGAACATTTCGGATAGCGTCACCGGGCCCGCCTCCCCCTCGAAGAGATAGGCCTGCGGCACGATACCGCCGGGCGGCAGCGCACGGCGCTGCGCGGCCACGCGTTCGATGTGACGGCGTAATTCGATCTCCTCGGCAAGCAGGTCGTTGCGCGCGCTGCGATATTCGGCGCTCTCGCCCGGAAAGCGGGCGGGCGATTCGGCCAGCAGCCGGGCCGGTTTCAACGCTTGTGCAGATGGGTCTACGTCATTCATCAGCCACCTCCTGTTGCGGTAACAAGGATTAAGGGCACGATAGCGGCACGGCATGGCGCGACGCGGCCGCGAGCGCATCTTTTGCCCTTATATAGCCACGACGAACGGCATGCCGGCGAATCGACAACGTCAGCGAAATATTTTGCTGGCCCGTCCGCGGCGGTAATCGAACCCTCATTGCAAGGTATCCTTTCCCAAAACAGCATGCGCGCGCCGGCGTACTTTTGCACCGTCACGATGCCCGCCGCGCCGCCTTTGAGGATGCCCTATGCCGCTTCGTCTGCCTCCTCTGCCCGCGCTTCGTTTTTTTGAAGCGGCCGGCAGGCATCAGAGTTTCAAGCTCGCCGCCGCGGAACTGAGCGTCACGCCGAGCGCGATTAGCCACGGCATCGTCGGCCTCGAACAATCGCTCGGCGTCGAACTGTTCGTGCGCGAGCCGCGCGGAATTTCGCTGACGACGGCGGGCGCGGACTATCTGTCGTACGTATCCGAAGCGTTTTCGCTGATCGCGATCGGCACGCAGCGCCTGCCGAACCACCGCGCGAATCGCCCGATCGCGCTGAGTTGCGCGCCTACGCTTGCCTCGCGTTGGCTGTTGCCGCGCCTCGCCGCCTTTCGCGCACGCTGGCCGGCTGCGAACGTCACCGTCGATACCTCGCACCGTCAGGTCGGCTTTCCCGTCGACGGTTTCGATTTCGCCATTCGCCTGAGCCGCGCTCCGGTCGCGGGGACCGCGTGGACGCGTCTGTTCGGCGAACGCCTGATGCCAGTGTGCAGCCCGGCGTACGTGGACAATCTGCGCGACGCGCATGGCAACGTCGATCTGCGTCACGCGACGTTCATTCACGTGAACTCGGCGAGCGAGGACTGGCAGGCGTGGCTCGACGGGGTCGCCATCGATGGGACGGCTATCGACGGCATCGACCTGAACGACGGCTTGCGTGTCGACACGATCCAGCTCGCTTTCGAAGCCGCGAGCATGGGCCTCGGCGTCGCGCTCGGCAGACGGCCGCTTGTGGACCGTGATCTCGCAAGCGGAGCGCTCGTCGAGGCCAGCCCACAAACGATCGACTCCTCCACGGCGTATTGGCTGGTGAGCGCGCAAAACACCGATAGCGCGGAAAATCGCCCGGAACTCTCCGACTTCAAACGCTGGCTGCTGAGCGAGGCTGAACCGTTCGCCAATCCACCCGCTGCTGCCGATTCGGAATTGCACCGCGCCGACCACTAAACCCTGCCCACCCTCTGTCTGGACAGGTGAGCCGCGCTCACCTGTCGTCAAAATCTTTTCTTTTGCCGCTTCTGACGCTCGCTGCGACCATGGTGTCCAAGGAGATCAGAACCATGTCCACGACAAACAGCAAACGCCTCGCCATCCCCGTGAGTCAAACGACGCTCGTGATCATCGCCGGCGCGCTGATTCTGAGCGCCGCCATGGGCATCCGGCAGACCTTCGGTCTCTTCATCGGGCCGTTCTCGTTCGACCGCGGGCTGCCCGTTACGCTGATCGCTTTCGCCATCGCGCTGCACAACCTGGTATGGGGTTTCGCGCAACCGTTCGCGGGCGCGGCAGCGGACCGTTATGGCTCGGCGCCGGTGGTCGCGTTCGGCGCGACGACGTTTGCCGCGGGCCTGGGCGTCGCGGCGGTTGCGCCATCGGGCCCGATGCTGATTGTCGGGATGGGTCTGCTGGTCGGCATCGGCGTGAGTTGCACGACGTTCGGCGTGGTGTTGCCGGCAGTCGGCCGCATCGCTTCTCCGGAAAAACGCAGCATGGCGATGGGTCTCGTCAGCGCAGGCGGCTCGGCGGGACAGGTGCTGATGATCCCGCTCGTACAGAGTATTCGACTCAGTTCAGGCATCGCCACTTCGCTCTTCGTGCTGGCCTTCCTGATGCTGCTGATCGCGCCGCTCGGCATGGTGCTCGACCGGCGCGCAAGTGTCGGCATGCAGGTTCAGGAGCCGCCCGCTGCGCCGCTTCGCAAGGTATTCGCACAGGCGATCCGGCATCGGGGCTATCGACTCCTGACGCTCGGCTTCTTCACCTGTGGATTTCAGCTCGCGTTCATCGCCACGCATCTGCCTGAGTATCTGACGCTGTGCCATATGCCTGTCGGGCTGGGCGCCACCGCGCTCGCGCTGATCGGCCTGTTCAATATGGCAGGCAGTTGGGGATGCGGATGGCTCGGCGGCCGGTTCCGCCAGCACCATGTACTCGGCTGGCTTTACCTCATTCGAAGCGCGACGATCGGCGCGTTTTTTCTGCTGCCGAAGACCTCCGCTTCGGTCGTGATCTTCGCGGCGGTGATGGGGCTGACCTGGCTCGGGACCGTGCCGCTGACGAGCGGACTCGTGGCGAAGGTGTTCGGCACGCGGCACCTCGGCAGCCTTTTTGGCGTCTGTTTTCTGAGCCACCAGATCGGCTCGTTTCTCGGCGCGTGGCTAGGCGGCCTGGTGTTCGATCTGACCGGGTCGTACTCGCTGCTGTGGGAGGCCACGGTCGTCGCGGGACTCATCGCCGCGATGCTGCACTTCCCGATCGACGACAAGGCCGTCAGCACGCCCGCAATTCGGTCCGAACCGGTAGCTGCGTGAAGGGTCCGGTGCGAGCGAGCCTGCGAGAGCAGGCATCCGCACGCACCGCGAGTCCGCTACTCGCATCTCCAATGCTATTTTCGCGGCCCGTCCACCGCCGCTTTCGGCACACGGCCCATCAGATAGAACTCGTCGTTCGGCCGCATCGAAATGACGTTGGCCATCCGATTCGACAAACCGAAAAATGCGGTGATGGCCGCGATATCCCACACGTCGTCATCCGAAAAGCCGTGCTTACGTAGCGTCTGAAAATCGGCATCGTCGACCGTGCCGGATTCGCTGCAGACCTTCAACGCAAAGTCGAGCATCGCCTTCTGACGCGCCGTGATATCCGCCTTGCGATGGTTGACGGCCACCTGATCCGCAAGCAGCGGCGCCTTCTCATAGATACGCAGAATCGCGCCGTGCGCGACCACGCAATACAGGCACTGATTCACCGCACTCGTCGCGACGACGATCATCTCGCGCTCGCCTTTGCTGAGGCCGCCCTCTTTCAACATCAACGCGTCGTGGTACGCAAAAAACGCGCGGAATTCATCCGGCCGGTGCGCCAGCGTGAGGAATACGTTCGGGATAAAACCGGCTTTCTCCTGCACTTCGAGGATGCGGGCGCGGATGTCGTCCGGCCACGCGTCAGGCTCAGGCACGGGATAGCGGCTGATGGGCTGAAGGTTTGCCATGTCGTGTCTCCGTTGTATCTGTATGTGCACGACGATTGTAGCGAACTTCGACCCGCTGCCGTCCCGGTCAATCTGGCGTTTTGCTCTGTGCTGGGCGGCGGCAGGGACAGGCCGCACAGGGGCACCGCAACACGGTCAATCGCTCCATTCCCTTAAATTTTTTCGGGTACTCAGCCCGCCCCGCAGCGCCATTTCACCAACCTGTGCTTAAATCCGAAGTTCGTGCTGCTGTGCTCGTGCCACCGGCCAGCTGAACGAGCCATGCAGCCGGCCGCTACCGGCCTAAACGACGTGTTCGCAACGCACGCCGGCCAGGCGCCGACTGTTCCAGATCCCTTCATTGCATCAACAGGAGCGTGGTTGTGTGGCATTTTCCGGTTGCTATTCCACCCTCGCTGGGCGTGTGGGCCGTATTCATGAGCGTGCTCGTCACGCAACTCGGCCTGCCGATTCCAGCGGCGCCGATGCTGATCCTCGGCGGAACCATGGCCGCCATGGGACAAACCTCCTACGCCAGCGTCATTGGGGCCGCCGTCTGCGCCACGCTGCTGGCGGACTCGCTATGGTTCTTCACCGGACGAACCTACGGCCGCCGCTTGCTGAATCAACTGGTGCGCTTCTCACTCTCGCTCGACACCACCGTCCGTGTCGCACGCAATACGTATGAACGGTACGGCGCGCCGATTCTGACCGTCGCCAAATTCCTGCCGGGGCTCGGCCTGATCTCGGCGCCGCTGCTCGGCACCACGCCAATCAACGTCGGCGTGTTTCTGCTGTGGGACTTTGTCGGCGCAATGCTGTGGGCCAGCGTGTGGGTAATCGGCGGCGCCGCGCTTGACGATCAGATCGTGCAGCTCGTTCTGCTCGTGCGCAATCACGGCGGCACGATTTTCGACGCGTTCGCGGCGATCTTCCTTGCCGTGCTCGTCTATCGCTACGTGCGCCGCTGGCAGTTTCGCCGCTGGCTCGCGCATATACGCATTTCGCCGGACCAGCTCGACGAAATGATGAGGTCCAATGAGCCGCCACTGATCCTCGACGCCCGGCCGCACAGCATTCGCGCAAAAGAATCGCACCGGATTGCGGGCGCGCAGTTGCTGGACCTCGATTCGCCCGAGCCCCTGCATCCCGACTTGCTGAAGCGGCCAATTGTCGTCTACTGCGTCTGTCCTAACGAGGCGACGGCCAAACGGATCGTCAATCAGCTGCATCGAAAGAATATCCACCACGTCCGCGCGCTCAAGGGCGGCCTCGACGCGTGGGAAAAACGCGGTTATCCGGTCGAGCCGTTGCCGCCCGACTTCGAGACGGCGATGGCCCACATGGCGGAAGACGAGGGCAACGAGGGCGAATACACCGTGCGGGCGAGATTGGCGAAGTGACGGCAGGTGCCTGAACCCCGCCCGCCCGAGCATAACGAGCCGGAAATAAAAACTGCTTGCGCATCCCCTTCAATGTGTGCACCATGCATATATGCACGTTGCACACATTGAGGTGTCGCTATGACGCAGCGCACAGAAAACCTGCTTGGCGTGCTCGCCCTGCTGGTCACGGACGAGATGAACGCGCAGCCCACCGTGGCCGCGCTCGCGGGCCCCACTGCCCGCGCCATGCTCAACGCGGTCGGGCAATATCCCGATTCATCCATTGAAGTATTACGCGAGGCGGTCGATCTTTCGCATCCGGCCGCGGTCCGCGCCGTAGCGGGCCTGGTGGAGGCCGGCCTCATCGAAAAGAAATCCGGCACGGATAAACGTTCCGTCGCGCTTGCCTTGACCGCTTCCGGTAAGCGCGAAGCCAAACGCCTGCAAACGGCACGCGACCAGATGCTCCAACGCATCGTCGGGCAGCTCGACGAGCGCGAACGCGACGTGCTCGAAAACCTGCTGATCAAGATCCTGTGGAATGAAACCCGCGATCCGGCGCACGCCATGCAACTGTGCCGCCTTTGCGACGACGGCCCCTGCCTGAAAGCCGGCTGCCCGGTCGAATGCCGCGAACAGGGTCTGCCCATGCCTGCGCGGAGCGGCACATGAATACCGTCGCGCCGGTGCGCTGGCCGGCGATCGCCGCACTGACCACGGTCTCGGCGCTCTCGCAGATCGGCCAGTTCGGCATCGGCTTCATGGTGCTGCCGGTGTGGCTCGCGCAGCGTGGCCTCGACGCACCGCGCGCCGGCCTCTTCTCCGCTTCGCAATGGACCGGCATGCTGGCCGGCTTGTTGATCGCGCCGTGGTTGATGGAGCGGATCGGTGCGAAGCGCACGGTATCGCTCGGTCTCGCCGCCACAGTGCTTGCGTTCGCAACGATGAATGCGCTGTGGTGGCCGTTGTGGCTCGTGCCCGGTCTGTTGACAGGGCTCGGCATTGGATTGCGCTGGATCGCCAATGAAACGTGGCTCTATCGGCTCGTGCCGGCTGAGTCGAGCGGACGTGTAGTGGGCGTGCACGAAGCGTTGATTGCCAGCGCCGGCGTCATCGGCCCGGCGTTGGCTGTGTGGTGTGCAGTCGACGGACGCATCACATTCGCGGCCGGCGCGGCCTTCACATTTGCGGCGGCCCTTCCGCTGTGGCTGACTGCGTCGGACGACAGGCCCGCTGCTGTTAAACCCGCACGGCCTGCGCGAACAGGCAGCGCAGCGAAAAGCCTCCCTATCGGTCCGATGGTCAGCCTCGGCATGGTGGTCGTCGCGGCAGGCGGCATCGGCGATGGCGCGCTCTACGGCCTCTTCCCGCTCTTTGCCGACGCCCATGGCCTCAGCACCACACAAACGGCCACGCTACTCACGCTATTCGGTGTCGGCGGCATGGCGCTGCAATTTCCGGTCGGCTGGTTTGCGGATCGCGCGGGCCTGGCGGCCACGGTGATCGTCTGCGCCGCGCTCAGCACACTGGCGATCTGTGGTTTCGCGCTCGCCGCGCCGGCCTCATGGCTCGCCGGCGCGAGCGCCTTGCTGCTCGGCGGCATGAACAGCGCGTATATAACACTCGGCATGGTCGCGGCGGCATGCAGCGATAAGGCATCGCTCACGCGCAACATGCGGCTGGTGTCGCTCACCTTCACCGCGAGTTCAATTGTAGGGCCGCTCATTGCCGGGTTCGCCATGAAAGCACGCGGCAGCGACATGCTGTTGTGGCAACTGGCGATCATGAGCGGCGCGCTCGTTGTCTACACGCTTGGCTTGCGCGAAGGCCGGCGTCAGCCCGATCGATCGTCGTCGATGGGCTAACGCCTGCACTGCGCCGCTTCAAGACGATTGAACGTGCCTAGCGTTCAGCGACCTTCTTCTGCCGCCAAAGGCACAACAGATCGCAGGCGATATGCGCGGCGGCAATCGCCGTGATCTCGCTCTGGTCATAAGCAGGCGCCACCTCCACCACATCCGCGCCCACCAGGTTCAACGCACCGAGTCCGCGCACGATGGCCAACCCCTGCGCCGAGGACAAACCACCCGCCACCGGCGTACCCGTGCCCGGCGCGAACGCCGGATCGAGACAGTCGATATCAAAGGTCAGATATGCGGGCCGCTCGCCGACAATCGACGTGATCCGCTCCACCGTTGCTCGCGTGCCATGTTCGTGGACCCATGCGGCGTCGAGGATATTGATGCCCATGAAGTCGTCGTTCCACGTGCGAATGCCGACCTGCACTGAAGTCTTCGGATCGATCAGACCGTCTTTCACCGCCTTGTAGAACATCGAACCGTGATTCAGGCTGTCCGGACTATCGTCGGCCCAGGTATCGCAGTGGGCGTCGAAATGGATCAGTGAGAGCGGCTTGCCGTACTTCTCCGCATGCGCGATCAGCAGCGGATACGTAATGTAGTGATCGCCGCCGAGCGTCAGCATTTTCGCGTCCGAACGCAGAATCGTGCGCGCATGTTCGACGATCGATTCCTTGATCGTCATGGGATTGTGCGCGTCGAACCAGCAGTCGCCGTAGTCCGTCACGGCGAGATCGTCGAACGGATTGAAGCCCCACGGATAGGGATGCAGCTCCGACAATTGCACGCTCGCCGCGCGCACCGCCGCCGGGCCAAGACGTGCGCCTGAACGGAAGGTGGTGGCCAGATCGAGCGGCACGCCGGAGACCACGACGTCGACGCCGTCGAGTTCGCGGGTGTACTTGCGGCGCATGAACGACAACACACCCGCATAGGTGTTTTCGATCGACGAGCCATAAAGCGATAGACGACGGATCGCGCCGTCGCCATAAACGAGTTCAGTCATGGGATGACCTGATACCTAAACATGCCGGAGCCGCACGCGGGGCTTCCAAGTAGTGCGTGCAACGTCCGGCCTCGGATTCATTGGGAACGCGACGGCGTTTCTTTGAAACGCCGCCGCGCTGGCTTGCGAATCCTTTAGCGCAGCCGAACGAGCGTGGACTTCAGCTCGGTGTACTTCTCCAACGCGTGCAACGACTTGTCACGGCCGTTGCCCGATTGCTTGTAGCCGCCGAACGGGAAGTTCATGTCCCCGCCTTCGTCGTAGCAATTGACCCATACCGTACCGGCGCGCAGCTTGCGCGACACTTCATGCGCGGTGGTGAGGTTCGAAGTCCAGACAGCGGCGGCAAGACCATATTCGCTGTCGTTAGCGATCCTGATCGCCTCTTCAACCGTGTCGAACGTAATCACCGACAACACCGGCCCGAAAATTTCCTCGCGCGCAACCTTCGCACCGGAAGCCGGGATTTCGAAGATGGTCGGTTCGATATAGAAGCCGCCCGTCTCCTGCTTCACACGCGAACCACCCAGCAGCAGCTTCGCTTCGGCGCGGCCCGCTTCGATATAACCGAGCACGCGTTCGAGTTGCACGTTATCGACGATCGCGCCCATCGAGGTTTGCGGATCGAGCGGATTGCCCGGCGTATAGCTGCGCGCGGCGGCAATCAGCTTGTCGAGGAACACGTCCTTGATGTCTTTGTGCACGAGCAGGCGCGAACCCGCGGTGCACATTTCGCCCATGTTGTAGAAGATCGCGCCGGCCGCCGCATTCGCCGCGCGGTCAAGGTCGGGGCAATCGGGCATCACGATATTCGGCGACTTGCCGCCGAGTTCGAGCCACACGCGCTTCAGGTTCGATTGACCGGCGTATTGCATGATCAGCTTGCCGACGTTGGTCGAACCGGTGAAGGCGAGACAGTCCACGTCCTGATGCAGCGCCAGCAGCTTGCCCGGTTCGCCTGCGCCCGGCACCACGTTGAACACGCCGGCGGGGATGCCCGCGTCCAGCGCGAGTTGAGCGAGGCGAATCGCGGTGAGGGGCGACTTCTCCGAAGGCTTCAAAACCACGCTGTTACCCGCGGCCAAAGCCGGGCCGAACTTCCACGACGCCATCAGGATCGGGAAATTCCACGGCACGACTGCCGCAACCACGCCGATCGGCTCACGCGTGACGAGGCCCACCAGATGATGATCGGCCGGCGCGACTTCGCCGCCGACCTTGTCGATGGCTTCAGCAAACCACTCGACGCAATAGGCCGCGCCCGGCACGTCCACCGAGGTGGTGTCGGCGATCGGCTTGCCTGCGTCCAGCGTCTCGAGCAGCGCGAGTTCGTCCATATGCTCGCGGATCGACGCGGCCCAGCGCAATAGAATCGCCTTGCGCTTGCGCGGATTGAGGCCCGACCACACGCCTGAATCGAACGCACGGCGTGCGGCTGCCACGGCGGCGTCGACATCCGCCGCACCGCTGTCAGCCACCTTGGCAAGCAGCTTGCCGTCGATCGGGCTCAGGCAGTCGAACGTGCGGCCGCCTGCGGCGTCACGGTACTCGCCGTCGATAAACGCACGGCCTTCGATCGAAAGCGTAGCGGCTTTGTCTTGCCAGAAAGCGAGAGATTTCTTGTCCATCAGGATGCCTCAATGTTATGCGCTCGACGCACGCCGGCTCCGACTTCAAGCGGCCTGGAACTGCGTCGCGGCGCGTTGGCGCGGAGTCTTTAGAACGTGGGCGGCGAATTGGCCGACACGATCTCGCAGAGATGCTCCGCGCTGGGATTGCGAAAACGATGCGGAAGACGGCTTTCGAAGTAATAGCTGTCACCAGGGTCGAGCAGCCACGTCACGCCATCTACTGTCAGTTCGATCTGACCGCTGACCACTACCCCGCCCTCGTGCCCTTCGTGCTCCAGCATTTCCGGCCCGGTATCCGAGAGCGGCTGATAGACCTCGCGCAGAATGCCCATGTTGCGGTCTTTCACACTGGAGCCGGCGAGATAGAACTCGATCGACTCATTGCCGAGATTCGGCATGTCGGCGCGGCGCGACACAACCGAGCGCTCCACCTCCACTTCAAAAGTGAAGAACTCGGCGAGACTCATCGGTATGCACTCAAGCAGTTTCTTCAGCGATCCAACCGACGGACTCACCCGGTTCTGTTCGATCAGCGAGATCGTGCCGTTGGTCACCCCCGCCCGTTTCGCCAGCTCGCGCTGGGACAGACCATTCTTCTTACGGATGTACTGCAGGCGGGTCGCAACTTCTATGGACATCGCTAGGTTCTCTGACATGGGAGACGATCGGGCGCGTGGACTCGGGCAACGTGTGCCCGCGAGTGTTGAATATTCTAATCACTTTAATCGTTGCGCCGCTGGGGAAAACCCTGAAAGGATTCCGAAATATGATTTGCGCAACGAATGTTCCCAATGACCCGGATTCCAGGGACACCCTCGGGAAAGCCCTGATAAATCTTTTATAAAAATGATTTGACGGCATTATTGGCTCGTATACGATGGTTCTCAGGCGATCGTCATGCCGACGTCACGAAACACGAACGTGTGTTTCTGGCGCAGCGAACCCGGTTCGCAACGGTCAGAGATGGTCATCCCAGCGTCATGTTTCTTTAAACGCCCTGTGCGTTTTTCGAGCAAGCGTTCAATACTTTCAACGTCGCTAGTCGAGTGTAATCGTGAGAGTCCGAGGCCCTTTGGTGAGATGGAATCGAAGTCAGGCGAGTTGTCCTCGCGCTGACGGCGCCATCGCCGACGGCAGCAACGGCAGCCTTGCGTTCCGCCGCTTCCTGTCCGTCTTCACGATCCTGTCCCGCCGTTCAGTTCGACGTCACAACTCCATCTCCGCGCGCGCCTTCATTGCTGTGCGCACGGACGAAGTCGCCTCGCTGCTGCCGTAGCGCCTCCCCCTTTTCCGTCGTTCGATTCGTCCGTTTGCGTGAACGCGCTCTCTCGAGCCATGCGTTTGTGCGTGTGCGGTGCCGTCTGCCGCCTATGCCCTTCATGCGGATCAGATCAGTTGCGCACCGCAACGGGCCGAATCGAACGACACATCTAATTACCACGCGCGGCGCGTCCCGCTGACGACGACCGCCTGCACTACCCGGTGGCCTGACGCCTTGCGTCCGGCTGCGGAATGTTGCCGCGCCGTGTTTAACGTTGTTCATGCCGCGTCCCGCGGGGAACATACACGTCTATCTGATATGCGAAACAAACCCCTTGTCGGCATCAGCGCCGACAGAACGATGATGGGAGTCCACCCGTCGCACGTCACCGGTGAGAAGTACATCGCCGCGATCGTGGACGGCTCGCAAGCGCTGGCCATGTTGCTGCCGGCACTCGGCGAGCGTCAGTCCACCGAGGACGTGCTGGCTACGGTCGACGGCTTACTGTTCACCGGCAGCTATTCGAATGTCGAGCCGCACCGCTACGGCGGCCATCCCAGCGCGCCGGGCACGCTGCACGACGCCGCACGCGATGCGACGACGCTGCCGCTGCTGCGCGCCGCGATCGCCGCAGGCGTGCCGGTGCTGGCGGTATGCCGGGGCTTTCAGGAAATGAACGTGGTGTTCGGCGGGACGTTGCATCAAAGCGTTCACGCGGTGGCCGGGTTGAACGACCATCGCGAGAACAAGGAAGACGACCTCGACGTGCAATACGCACCGTCGCATTCGATCACGCTGACGCAGGGCGGCTTGTTGCAGCGCCTCGCGGGCGGCACGAATGAAGCGCGTGTGAATTCATTGCACGGTCAGGGCGTCGAGCGGCTGGGCGTGGGTCTGGTGGCAGAAGCCACCGCGCCGGACGGATTGATCGAAGCGGTGAGCGTAAAAGATGCGCGTGCTTTCGCGCTGGGTGTGCAGTGGCACCCGGAATGGAAGCATGCCAACGACGCGCTTTCCACCGCGATCTTCCGTGCCTTCGGCGAAGCCTGCCGCGATCGAATGCGCACCAAGGCCGGCTATGGCGCGGCATCCGCCGCTGCCACGCATGCCTGAGCCGGTCGCGCACCAAAACTGAGAGAATAACCATGCATGAAATCGACGACTTCCTGAAGAAGAACCGCGTCACCGAAATCGAAGCGATCATTCCGGATATGGCCGGGATCGCACGCGGCAAGATCATTCCGCGCAGCAAGTTCGAATCCGGCGAATCCATGCGCTTGCCGCAGGCGGTGATGATCCAGACCGTCACAGGGGACTATCCGGAAGACGGCACGCTCACCGGCGTCACCGACCCGGACATGGTTTGCGTTCCCGACGCCAGCACCATCCGCATGATTCCGTGGGCCGTCGATCCGACCGCCCAGGTGATCCACGATTGCGTCCACTTCGACGGCACGCCCGTCGCCATCTCGCCGCGCCGTGTACTGCGCCGCGTGCTGGAACTGTATAAGGCCAAGGGCTGGAAGCCGGTCATCGCGCCGGAACTCGAGTTCTACCTGGTGGACATGAACAAGGACCCCGACCTGCCGCTGCAACCGCCGATCGGCCGTACGGGCCGTCCGGAGACCGGCCGTCAGGCGTACTCGATCGAAGCCGTCAACGAATTCGATCCGCTGTTCGAAGACATCTATGAATACTGCGAAGTCCAGGAACTGGAAGTTGACACGCTGATTCACGAAGTCGGCGCCGCGCAGATGGAAATCAACTTCATGCACGGCGATCCGCTGAAACTTGCCGACAGCGTGTTCCTGTTCAAGCGCACGGTGCGTGAAGCCGCACTGCGTCACAAGATGTACGCGACTTTCATGGCCAAGCCGATGGAAGGCGAACCGGGCTCGGCGATGCACATGCACCAGAGCCTCGTGGACGAAGAAACCGGCCACAACCTGTTCACCGGTCCGGACGGCAAGCCCACGACGCTTTTCACGGGCTATATCGCAGGCCTGCAGAAATACACGCCGGCGCTGATGCCGATTTTCGCGCCGTACATCAACTCGTATCGCCGCCTGTCGCGCTTCATGGCTGCGCCGATCAACGTGGCATGGGGTTACGACAACCGCACGGTGGGTTTCCGGATTCCTCATTCGGGCCCGGCTGCGCGCCGCATCGAAAACCGCATTCCGGGCGTGGACTGCAACCCGTATCTGGCGATTGCCGCAACGCTCGCGGCCGGCTATCTCGGCATGACGCAAAACCTCGAAGCCACTGAGCCGCTGCTCAGCGACGGTTACGAATTGCCGTACCAGTTGCCGCGCAACCTTGAAGAAGGTTTGACGCTGATGGGCGCTTGCGAGCCGATCGCCGAAGTACTCGGCGAGAAATTCGTCAAAGCCTACCTCGCACTGAAAGAAACCGAATATGAAGCGTTTTTCCGCGTGATCAGTTCGTGGGAACGCCGGCATTTGCTGCTGCACGTCTAAGATCTATTTCAACGACGTCGCCCGCAAACGCAAAAAAATTGGAGGCAGTATGAGCTATAGAACAGAAGAAGTCGCTTACGTGCAGCCGGCCCAACCCGCCGCCAGCGCACAAGCCACACAACAGAAACGCAGCACCGCCGAATACCGCGCGCTCGACGCCGCGCACCACATCCATCCGTTTTCGGATATGGGTTCGCTCAATCGCAGCGGCAGCCGCGTGATCGTCAAGGCACAGGGCGTGTACCTGTGGGACTCGGACGACAACAAGATCATCGACGGCATGGCCGGTTTGTGGTGCGTGAATGTCGGTTACGGCCGCAAGGAACTGGCTGACGCAGCGTACCGCCAGATGCAGGAACTGCCCTTCTACAACACCTTCTTCAAGACGACGCACCCGCCGGTGATCGAACTGTCGGCCCTGCTCGCCGAGCTCGCGCCGGAACCGTTCAACCACTTCTTCTATTGCAACAGCGGCTCGGAAGGCAACGACACCGTGCTGCGCATCGTTCACCAATACTGGGCGACGCAAGGCAAGCACTCGAAGAAGTTCGTCATCTCGCGCAAGAACGGCTATCACGGTTCGACGATCGCCGGCGGCACGCTGGGCGGCATGGGCTACATGCACGAACAGATGCCCTCGAAGGTCGAGAACATCGTGCACATCGACCAACCGTATTTCTTCGGCGAAGCAGAAGGCAATCTGACGCCGGAAGAATTCGCTCTGGCCCGCGCGCAGCAACTCGAAGCCAAGATTCTCGAAATCGGCGCGGACAACGTGGCCGCCTTTATCGGTGAGCCTTTCCAGGGCGCGGGCGGCGTGATTTTCCCGGCTTCGACGTATTGGCCGGAAATCCAGCGCATCTGCCGCAAGTACGACATCCTGCTGGTCGCCGACGAAGTGATCGGCGGCTTCGGCCGGACCGGCGAATGGTTCGCGCATCAGCACTTCGGTTTCGAGCCGGATCTGATCACGCTGGCCAAGGGCCTGACGAGCGGCTATGTGCCGATGGGCGCGGTCGGTCTGCACGATCGCGTGGCCAAGGCGATCATCGAAAATGGCGACTTCAATCACGGCCTCACATACTCCGGCCACCCGGTGGCCGCAGCAGTAGCGGTAGCCAATCTGAAACTGCTGCGCGACGACAAGATCGTCGAGCGCGTCAAGACCGACACGGGTCCGTACTTCCAGAAGAAGCTGCGCGACACCTTTGCCAATCACCCGATCATCGGTGAAATCTCCGGCGCGGGTCTGGTCGCCGGTCTGCAACTCGCAGAAGACCCGAAAGCACGCAAGCGTTTTGCTAATGGTGGAGAAGTCGGCACGATCTGCCGCGACTTCTGCTTCAACGGCAACCTGATCATGCGCGCCACCGGCGACCGGATGCTGCTGTCGCCGCCGCTCGTGATCAACAAGCTGGAAATCGACGAGATCGTTGCGAAGGCCAAATACGCCATCGACGCGACCGCACAACAACTCGGAATTTCGTAACGGCAGTTCGTTCCGGCATGGGCACACCCACGATACGCGCTCATGCCGGTTCTTCACATCAAGGGAAAAAACCATGAGCGTTTGTCATCTTCGTCATGCGGTCGCGGGGGCCGCGCTTCTCGCCTTCACGGGTTTTGCGGCGTTGTCGGTTACGCCGGCCCTTGCGGCCGACACGGAACTGAATGTGTACAACTGGTCGGACTACATCGCGAAGGACACGATTCCAAACTTCGAGAAGCAGGACGGTATCAAGGTCAAGTACGACAACTACGATAGCGACGATACCTTGCAGGCCAAACTGCTCGCGGGCAGTTCCGGTTACGACATCGTGGTGCCGACGTCGAACTACATGGCCAAGCAGATCCAGGCCGGCGTGTATCAGAAGCTCGACAAGTCGAAGCTGCCGAATCTGTCGAACCTCGATCCCGTGTTGATGAAGATGATTTTCGACGCCGATCCGGGCAACCAGTACGGTGTGCCCTGGGCTTACGGTACCGACGGTATCGGCTACAACGTCCAGGCCGTGCAGAAGGCACTCGGCGCCAATGCGCCGGTGGACAGCTGGGCCCTCGTGTTCGACCCGGCCAATCTGTCGAAGCTGAAAGGCTGTGGCGTATCGTTCCTCGACCAGGCGGTCGACGTGTTCGCCGCGACGCTGCAATACATGCATAAGGACCCGAACAGCACGAACCCCGCCGACTATCAGGCCGCGTTCGAAGTGCTGAAGAAAGTCCGCCCGTACATCACCCAATTCAATTCGTCCGGCTACATCAACGACCTCGCTAACAACGACATCTGCGTCGCGGTGGCATGGTCCGGCGACGTCGGTATCGCCAGCCGCCGCACCGCGGAAGCCAAACGTTCGTATCAGGTGAAATTCTCGAACGTCAAGGAAGGCGGTCTGCTGTGGTTCGACGTGATGGTGATCCCGAAAGATGCACCGCATCCGGAAGCCGCACTGAAGTGGATCAACTACATCGAAGATCCGAAGGTCAACGCAGCGATTACCAATGAAGTGTTTTACCCGACCGCGAACAAGGCCGCGCGCCAGTTCGTCGTTCCGGGTGTCGCACAGGACACGACCGTTTATCCGGGCGATGAAGTGTTGAGCAAAATGACACTGATGAAACCGATGCCCACCGACATTCTGCGCCTTGAAAATCGACTTTGGGCGCAGCTTAAAACCGGCCATTGATTAAGCCAAACTAAAAAGAATCGATCCCGCGCTCAGGGATCGCTCGAACCCTGAGCGCATGAATGGCAGTAACGGTAGTCAGCCTGCGTGCTTAAGTCCCATCTGTGCGCAGTCCCATGTTTTCCGATCGCAGCGCATCTTGCGAGCCGCTTCCCGCGACTCGTATGGAGACACTTGCGCTCGCGATCCGCAAGGAATGGTTACATCATGAACTCGACGACACAAACAAGCGTAGCCGGCGCCACCCAGATGGCCCGCCCCGCACCGACGACAAAATCGAAATCGGACGAATTCGTTCGCATCGAAAATGTCGTGAAGAAATTCGGCGACAGTACTGCTGTCGACAACGTCAATCTGAGCATTGCGAAGAATGAATTGTTCGCGCTGCTCGGCAGCTCCGGCTGCGGCAAGTCCACACTCCTGCGCATGCTCGCGGGGCTCGAGTCGGTCACCTCCGGCCGCATTTTCGTCGACGGCGAAGACCTCGCCGCGATGCCGCCGTACAAGCGGCCCGTCAACATGATGTTCCAGTCATATGCGCTGTTCCCGCACATGAGCGTCGAAGCGAACATCGCGTTCGGCCTCAAGCAGGAAGGCACGCCCAAGAACGAGATCAAGGAACGCGTTGCCGACGCGCTGAATCTCGTGCAGATGAGCAAGTACGCGCAACGCAAGCCGCACCAGTTGTCCGGCGGACAGCAGCAGCGTGTGGCGCTGGCCCGCTCGCTCGTCAAGCGCCCCAAGCTGCTGCTGCTCGATGAGCCGATGTCGGCGCTCGACAAGAAGATCCGTCAGAAGACCCAGCTCGAACTGGTGAACATCATCGAAAAGGTTGACGTGACCTGCGTGATGGTGACGCACGATCAGGAAGAAGCCATGACGATGGCCGGCCGCCTCGCCGTGATGAGCGAAGGCCGTATCGTGCAGATCGGCTCGCCCAGCCAGGTGTACGAATTTCCGAATAGCCGCTTCTCGGCCGAGTTCATCGGCTCGACCAACCTGTTCGAAGGCACCGTGGTCGCGGATGAACCTGACCACATCTTCGTGGAAAGCGAAGACCTCGAATCGCGCATCTACGTGAGCCACGGCATTACCGGCCCGCTTGGCATGCCGGTGGGCATCTCGGTGCGTCCGGAACGCGTGAAGGTCTCGCTCGACAAGCCCTCGACGCCGCATAACTGGGCACGCGGCGTGGTCTCCGACGTCGCCTACATGGGCAGCTATTCGCTCTATCACGTGCGCCTGCCGAGCGGCAAGACGGTCGTGTCGAATCTCTCCAGCTCGCACCTCATGAGCGAAGGTGCGCCGTCCTATAACGACGACGTGTTCGTCTACTGGTCGCCGGCTAGCGGCGTGGTGCTGACGCAATGAGCAATCCCACTACCTCCCCCACGGCGCTCGGCGCGCCGTCCGGCAGCCGTCTGCTAGGCTCGCTGAAAAAACGCCTCTCGTTCCTGGTGCCGTCGGGCCGCACGACCGTGATCGGCGTGCCGTTCATGTGGCTTTTCGTGTTCTTCGCGTTGCCGTTCGTGCTGGTGCTGAAAATCAGCTTCGCCGATCTGCGCCTGGGCATTCCGCCGTACACGGATCTCGTGACGGTCAAGGACGGCATGGTGCACTTCGCCATGCAGCTCAGCCACTACGCCTTCCTGCTGCAGGACGATCTGTACGTCGCCACGTACATCAGCTCGCTGAAGATGGCCGCAATCTCGACCTTCTTCTGCCTGTTGATCGGCTACCCGATTGCGTACTACATCGCGCGTTCCGAGCCGACCAAGCGCAATCTGCTGATGATGGGCGTGATGCTGCCGTTCTGGACGTCGTTCCTGATCCGCGTCTATGCATGGATCGGCATCCTGAAGGACGACGGTCTGCTCAATCACACGCTGATGGCCATCGGCATGATTCATTCGCCGTTGCGCCTCTACCACACGGATATTGGCGTCTATATCGGCATGGTTTATTCGTATCTGCCGTTCATGGTGATGCCGCTGTATGCGCACCTCGTCAAGATGGATCTGACGCTGCTCGAAGCGGCCTACGACCTCGGTTGCAAACCGTGGACCGCGTTCACGCGCATCACCTTGCCGCTGTCGAAGAACGGCATTATCGCCGGCAGTCTGCTGGTGTTTATTCCGGCGGTCGGCGAGTACGTGATTCCTGAACTGCTGGGCGGCGCCGATACGCTGATGATCGGCCGCGTGATGTGGGATGAATTCTTCAACGATATGGACTGGCCGATGGCATCCGCCGTCACCGTCGCCATGGTTCTACTGCTGCTCGTGCCGATGGCCGTGTTCCAGTACTACCAGGTCAAGGAACTGGAGGGCGCGAAATGATCAAGCCAAATAGAACGCTTTCCAATAGCGTACTGACGTTCGGGTTTCTGTTTCTGTATATCCCGATCATCAGCCTGGTGGTGTATTCGTTCAACGAGTCGAAGCTCGTTACGGTCTGGTCTGGCTTTTCGCTCAAATGGTATGGCGCCTTGCTGCAAGACGGCGAACTGCTCAGCGCAGCATGGCTGTCGCTGAAAATCGGTCTGCTGACCGCGTGTGCATCGGTGGTGATCGGTACGTGGGCCGGTTTCGTGCTGGCGCGTTTCGGACGCTTTCGCGGCTTCACGCTGTTCGCCGGCATGATCAACGCGCCGCTCGTGATTCCTGAAGTGATTCAGGGCATCTCGCTGCTGCTGCTGTTCGTCGCGCTCGAACAGATGCTCGGCTGGCCGAAGGGCCGTGGTCTCTTCACGATCTGGATCGGTCACGTGATGCTGTGCGTTTCGTACGTGGCCATCATCGTGCAATCGCGAGTGAAGGAGCTCAACAAGTCGCTCGAAGAAGCCGCACTCGATCTTGGCGCAACGCCCTTCAAGGTGTTCTTCCTGATCACGCTGCCGCTGATCTCGCAGGCTCTGATGTCCGGCTGGCTGCTGTCGTTCACGCTGTCTTTCGACGATCTCGTGCTCTCCGCGTTCCTCTCTGGTCCCGGTTCGACCACGCTGCCGCTCGTCGTGTTCTCGCGTGTTCGTCTTGGCCTCAATCCGGAAATGAACGCGCTCGCCACGATCTTCATCACCACGGTGACGATCGGCGTGATCGCCGTGAACCGCTGGATGCAGGTGCGTGAGCGCAAGCGCAACCGCGACATGCAGATGGCGTTCGCACTCGCCGAAGCCGCCGACCCGTTACCGTCAGCACCACAACAAGCCGTCGTACGAAAGTCGCTCGATACGGCACGCGCATAAGAAGTCCTTTTGCAATACGACCAATAAGGAGAATTTGCATGAGAAAGAAGCTCATCTGTCTGTTGGTGGCGGGGAGTTTGCCAGGCCTTGCCATGGCAGACGCCACCAGCGACCAGATCAAGGCGCTACAGGCCCAGCTCAACGCACTGCAAAAGGAGGTGAAGCAGTTGCGTTCCGAGGTAGCGTCCAAACCGAAAGCGGCGGCGGCAGCCACTGCGGCACCGGCTCCGGTTGTGGTGGCGGCGCCGGTCGACATCTCCTCGCCGGATTACGGCAAGGCGCAGGCGACGCTGACCAACGACCAGGTCGATTCGATGAAGCAGCAGATCGCCAATCAGCAGTTGAAGGTCGACTCGCTGGTGGACGCGGCGAACACGGGGCCGATCGCCGGCTTGTCGGTGACGGGTTATATCGATCCGACCTACATGTATAACCGCGCGCAGAGCAGCTCGTCGTTCCTGTTCGCGAACCATGAAAGTAGCTACAACTACTTCAACAGCACGTTCGGCGATCTGTACTTAGACATCAAGAAGACCTTCGGTGTCGGCCCGATGGCGCCGTCTGCCGAAATCACCTTGATGCCGAACCGCGGCAACGGCATTACCCTGCTCTCGAACGAGCACGGCGATATCGGCAACAACATCCTGAACACGGCCGTGGTCAATGTGCCGTTGACGGCGACCACGACCCTCGTGGCCGGTTTGATTCCGAGCTTCGGCGGCTATGAAGTGCAGCAATCGAACCAGATGCTGACGCTCACGCACAACCTGTTGTACGACTTCTCGGATCCGGGCAGCTACATCGGTATCGGCGCGAACTATGCGACGGGTAACTGGGCGTGGAAGTTCTTCCTCGGCAACGAACAGTACCGCACGTTTGGCGCGACGACGCAGGTCGGCACCAATGCGCTGGGCGATCCGATCACGACCAGCAACAAGATCCCGACCCTCACGGGACGAGTCGACTACACGTGGTCGAGCGCACTGGATGTGGGTGGCTCGTTCAACATCGGCCGTCAGACGCTGCCTAGCGCGATCGATAGCAACGGTGTAGTCAGCTACGGCGTAGGCGGTCAGGCGCCGAGCTCGGGCGGTACGTTCTTCTTCACCGAAGCCGACCTGACCTACACGCTGGCTGACGTGCAGTACAACGCCGAACTCGACTACGGTCAGCAGCAGAACGCCGCGTTCAACGGCGGCCAGGCACAGTGGTACGGCCTCTCGCTGCTCGCGCACCGCAAGTTCTCGCTGCCGGTGGTGGGCCGTATGGGCGTGACCGCCCGTTACGACCTGCTCGTCGACAGCAAGAATGGCGGCGGCGGTGGTGGCATCGCGTTGAATTCGAACGGCATGGACACTGCTGACGGCTTCGGTATTGGCGCGGACTGCCTCGCCAATTCGAAGGCGAACGGCGGTCTCGGCTTCGAGTGCAAGGGCGCAACCCGCCAGGACGTTTCGCTCGATCTGTTGTTCTACCCGACCCAGCAGATCACGGTCAAGGTGGAATACCGCCACGACTGGGCGAACAAACAGGTGTTCCTGAAGAACGACGGCTCGTACGGCAAGTCCAACGACCTGCTCGCAACGCAGTTCATCTACTCGTTCTAAAACGACCCGCCTCATCGCGTGGCCCGGCTTTACCGCGGGCCACGCGCCAAGGCCTCTTCTGCATGCTCTGCCTATGCTCCGATTCTCAAACCAGCCTCACGTCGCCTCGTATTACGCAGCAACCGCCAACGACACCACCCGCCATCCCCCACTCGAAGAAACGCTTAACGTCGACGTCTGCGTGATCGGCGCCGGACTCACTGGCATCTCGACTGCGTTGAACCTCGCCGAACGCGGTCACTCGGTCGCGGTGCTCGAAGCATCGAAAGTCGGATGGGCCGCGAGCGGCCGCAATGGTGGCCAGTTGATCGGCGGCTTTGCCTGCGATATCGATACATTCGCGAAGTTCATGCCCGCGAATGACGTGAAGCGTGTTTGGGACATGGGGCTCGAAACCCTGGATATCGTCAAGGAACGCGTCGCGAAGCATCAGATCGACTGCGACCTGACCATTGGTTACCTGACCGCGGCGAACAAGCCGCGCGATACGGATGCGCTGCAAAAATGGCGTGACGAAGCGCAACGGCGCTTCGGCTATGACCGTTTCAGTTATGTCGACGCCGATGGCGTCGGCAACTATGTTCAATCGCAGCGCTACCTCGGTGGATTGTTCGATGCGGACAGCGGCCATCTGCATCCGCTGAATTACACGCTCGGTCTGGCGCGCGCGGCACGCGAGGCCGGCGTACGGATTTTCGAAGACAGTTGCGTCACCGCGTTGCGCCAGGAAAACGGCCGGCATGTGGCTGAAACCGCGCGCGGCAAGGTCAATGCGCAATTTGTCGTGCTCGCCTGCAATACCTATCTCGGCCAACTCGCGCCGGATCTTGCCAGCAAGATCATGCCGGTGGGCACCTACGTGATCGCCACCGAACCGCTCGATCCCGATCGCGCCGAAGCGCTGATGCCGGCGAAAGCGGCCGTGTGCGACAGCCGCTTCGTGCTGGACTATTTCCGCCCTGCCCCCGACAATCGTTTGTTGTGGGGCGGCAAAGTCAGCTACTCGACGTTCGCGCCGCGCAATCTCGGTGAAGCAATGCGCCGCGATATGTTGAAGACTTTCCCGCAACTCGACGATGTCAAAATCGACTATGCGTGGGGCGGCTTCGTCGACATTACGATGAATCGCGCGCCGCATTTCGGCCGCCTATCGCCTACCGTGTATTTCGCGCAGGGTTTCTCCGGCCACGGCGTGAACACTACCGGGCTCGCGGGCAAGCTGATCGCCGAAGCGATCGATGGTCAGGCCTCGCGCTTTGATCTGTTCGGCAAGATTCGCCACCGCGACTTCCCCGGCGGCGCTACACTGCGCACCCCTGCCCTCGTCCTTGCGATGGCCTGGTATCGAATGAAGGACCTGCTTTGATGAATGCACCGACTCCTGGCTTCAACACCCTCGACCACCGCGCCGATGCGCTGATCGCCAACTCCTACTACGAGGCGAGCGCCACGCGTCCGCCGGCCGACGATCCGATGCTCGACGGCACATTGGAGGCCGACGTCTGCGTGATCGGCGCGGGCTTCTCCGGTTTGTCGGTGGCGTTGGAATGCCGGGCGCGCGGATTGTCGGTGGTGGTGCTCGATGCGCATCGTCCCGGTTGGGGCGCGTCGGGCCGCAACGGCGGGCAGACCTTGGTGGGTTTCGCGAAAGACGAGATCATCGAACGGCAACTCGGACTCGACGGCGCACGCGCCGCGTGGGCGATGTCGGTGGAAGGCGTGGCTCTGGTGCGCGAGCGCATTGAACGCTACGGCATTGATTGCGATTTCACCGCCGGCTATCTGACGGTGGCCACCAAACCGAAACGCGTGCCGGATTTGCGTTCGTGGATGGAATCGGCCTCGCAACGCTGGGGTTATACGAAACTCTCGTGGCTCGATACCGATGAAGTGCGTTCACGCGTTGCTTCGCGGCGTTATCTGGCCGGTGTCTATGATCCGTTTTCCGGTCATCTGCATCCGCTCAAATACTGCCTCGGTCTCGCCGATGCGGCACGTCGCGAAGGCGCGCAACTGTTTGCGCATTCGCCGGTGATCGAAGTCGTGCGTGGTGCACGGCCTGTCGTGCGGACCGCCAATGGCGAGGTGCGCTGCCGCTTCGTCGCGGCATGCGGCAATGCCACAATCGGCGACGTGTTGCCGGCTCCAGTGGCCGCGCGCATCGCGCCGATTGCCTCTTACATTGTCGCCACGGAACCGCTCGGTCAGGCACGCGCGGACGCACTGATCAAGGGACGTGAGGCGATTTGCGACAACAACTTCTTCCTCGATTACTTCCGTCTGTCGGCTGGTCACCGCGTGCTGTTCGGTGGCCGCGCGAGTTCGACCGGCGCATCGCCCGTGCAACTAGGCGAGGAAATCCGCAAGCGCATGATCGGCGTATTCCCGCAGCTGGGCGATGTGCGAATCGATTATGCGTGGGGCGGTTTTGTCGACGTGACGCGCAATCGTGCACCTGATTTCGGCTCGATCGATTCGAACTACTTCTACGTGCAGGGCTTTTCAGGTCACGGCGTGGCGTTGACCGGGATTGCCGGGCGCGTGATTGCGAAAGCTATGGCCGGTGAGACCGCGGCCTTCGATCTGTTCGCGCAACTGCGGCACGCACGCTTTCCGGGCGGCCCGGCATTACGTGGGCCGGCGCTGGAACTCGGGATGATGTATCACCGGATTCTGGAGTTGTTCTAGGCAGGCTTTCGAGCTTTAAGACGTGAGATCGGCCAGTGCTCCAACCACGATAATTGCGTAGCTTCAGTCATCATCTGTCAGCAACTTGTCGAGAGGCACTCCGTGCTTGACGAACGGCGAACGGATCACGATGTAACTGAAATACTTCTCGATGCCGAGATTGCGGTCGAGCAGGCGTTCGATCACTTCCTGGTAGTAACCGATGTCCTTGACGACGAACTTGAGCAGGTAGTCGTACCCGCCGCTCACCAGGTGACATTCGGTAATTTCGTCGAGATCGCGCACGTTCGCCTCGAAACGGACAAAGTCCTCGCGCCGATGGTCATGCAGCATGATTTCCGTGAACACTGACACGATGCTGGTCACTTTCGCGACATTCACGTGCGCACCGTAGCCCGAAATCACACCGGCTGATTCAAGACGCCTGACGCGCTGCAGGCACGGGCTCGCAGAAAGACCGACCGCGGCGGCGAGATTCGCGTTGGTGATGTTGCCGTTCCTCTGCAATTCGGCGAGGATCTTGATGTCGATCCGGTCGAGTTTTGGTCGGTTGCTCATATCGTTCTGTTCTCGAATCGGCGGGCGAACCGGCTTTCCCGCTAAACGCGGGAAAGCTCCTCGTGATGCGCCTTGACGAACTGCGCCATGCTGGTGAACCTGAAATCGACAGAAGGCTCCGCGAATGTGCGCATCGTCGCGCCGAGCCCGCGCTGCTCGAAGCGCCGATGAATCCAGCATGAACGAATGTCTAACCGGTTGGCCGGCTCATGATCGTGGTACATGCTGTCCGCGACGTGCAGGATTTCGTCCTTACGCACGCCGAGTCTCGACAGCACGTCGAGCATATATTCAAAATTACGGCTCGACGGCTTGTAGCTTCCCACATCCTCAGCCGTGACAACGACGTCAAAGGGCACATGCAGCCTGGCGCGGCTGTATGTGAAATTCTCGTTATCCACGTTCGATATGATGACCAGCTTGAAGTACTTCTTCAAATACTGCAGCGTACTTGCCGAATCCGGGAACGCAGGCCAATTGCGCACCGAACGACCATAGGCCTCCGCCTGCTCGCGCGTGTAGCTGACACCCCACTCCTCCGCTAGCCGCTTGTAGACCACCTCGAGCAGCCGGTTGTACGGCATGTCGGGCGTCGCGCTCTGCTGATATGACTCGTGGCGGGCGTGCGCTTCCAGCACCTGGTCGCGCGTCGGTGGCGGGTCAAGCGATGAGACCAATGCTGACAGGCCCGCGACGATGCCCGATTCCCAGTCGATCAGGGTGCCATAGCAATCGAACGTCAGGGCCTTAAAATCCGTCAGTCGCATGAAGGGCTCCTTAACTGGGGTGTTCCGGCTTGCGCGGAACTCGCCGCGCCCGCACCGGCGCGGCAAATCAAACCGGCACAAAGGCCGGTAAGTTTATCGACTACTTACTTCTGCAGCAGCGCTTCCTGGTGAGCCTTCGCGAATTCGGCCATGCTGTTGAAACGGAAGTTCACGGTGGGTTGCTCACCGGGGTTCATCGTCGCACCGAAACCGGTTTGCAAATGGCGGCGATAGATCCAGCACGATGCAAGCCCGAACGCGTTCGCGGGCTTGTGGTCGTGGAACAGACTCTCGGCAGTGTGGAGGATCTTCTCCCTCCGGATGCCGCGCTCACCCAGCTTTTCCAGCATGTACTCGAAATTTCGCGGCGACGGTTTATAGGAGCCGACGTCTTCTGCGGTGATGATCGCGTCGAATTCAACCTGAAGCTTCGCGTTGCTGTACGTGAAGCTGTCGTTATCGATGTTCGACAGGATGAGCAGCTTGTAGTGCTTCTTCAGATACTGCAGCGCGTTCGCCGAGTCCTCAAATGCCGGCCAATTGCGTATGGACTTGCCGTAGGCGAGGCACTCCTCGTACGTGAAAGGCACCTGCCATTCCTCGGCGAGCCGCTTGTACACGATCGGCAGCAGTTCCTGGTAACGTTTCGCCGGCGTGTAGGCCTGCTGCGACGACTCATGACGTGCGTGTGCTTCAAGAACCTGATCCCGCGTCAGCGGCGGGTCGACGCGTTCGAGCAGCGGACGCAAGCCCTCGAAAATGCCCGTTTCCCAGTCGATGAGCGTGCCGTAGCAATCGAAAGTCAGTGTATCGAAGTCGGTCAGTTTCACAGTAACGCCTCCAGTTGGTTGGTGAGCTAGACATAGTCTATTGGGCACGCCCAGCAACCGTTACTTATGTGGTCCACCGCATCGGCAATCTCTGTTGCTCGTCCGCACACCAACAGCAGAATCTGCTGCTGGCTTCTGCCTGGCATGTTAGCAAAAGGCGATCGCTGAATACCTTGCTGCCGGCACCCAAGCAGACGTTATCGCCGCTGCGGCCCAAACATCCGCGACAACGCGCGCGCAAGCTCCTTAACAGCGGCATCCGCCGTCGGACGATGCAGCAGCGCAATATCCATGGTCTCGATTGAAGGCAACCCGCTCTTCGATGTCAACACGGCGTGATCCGCGAGCACTGCACGCGCCGGCAGCAGACTGATACCAAGACCATCGGCAACGGCCGCCTGGATTCCGCTCAAACTCGAACTGATAAAGCTCATCCGCCAGCGGCGGCCGAGTCCTTCGATCGCGTTGGTCATATCGTCACGGTATAACCCGCGCGGCGGGAACGCGACGATCGGAATCGGATCAAGGTGGATTGAAGGGTTCTTCGCACTGTCGATCCACCTCAATTGCTCCGGCCAGCACGCCACGGCCTCGCGGCTATTGCGCCGCTGCTTCACGAGAATCAGATCCAGATCGCCGCGATCGTAGCTATTGCTCAGGTCGCGGCTCAATCCGCTAGTCACTTCCAGCTTGACCTGCGGATGCTTGCGGTTGAACGCGGCGAGCATATGGGTTGTCGGCCCGCCGACGAAATCTTCCGGCACGCCCAGCCGGACCGTCAGCCCCACCGTTGCGCCGGACAGCGCTTCAATCATTTCATCGTTGAGAGCAAGCATGCGGCGCGCGTACGCCAGCAAGGTTTCACCGGCATCGGTCGGACTCACGTCGCGACTGCCTCGCTCGAGTAGCTTGTGCCCCGCCATGTCCTCGAGACGCCGCACCTTCTGGCTGATGGTGGACTGCGTGGAATGAAGCCGTGCGGAAGCCGCAGTGAAGGTGCCGCAATCGGCCACCATGACGATGGCCTTCAGCAGATCCAGATCGAACAACGGTGTACGCGCTTTGGCGTTGGGTTTCATTGAGCCTCCAGTCAGACGCCGTCATGCCGGATAAGGGCATACGTCTAATCAATACTATTCGATTTCGCACTGATATGCATTTGAACATTTAATTTTTGAATATTGGGTGACGTGGATAACATCAAGCGATGTCGAAGCGGTGGCCACTCGACGGCCGATTACTCCGCGTCGACATCAGACAAAAAACTCGAATGTGGGCGAAACGCGGCATGACGCCGCCGTGCCGGCAGAAAAAAGCGCCACACCGAGACACATACCCGGAGACAGGCATGCAGCAAACGCAGTTGAAGAAAAGTTGGAGAAAACCACTCGCGGGCATCGGCGCAGGCATGATGCTAGTGGGCACGGCAGGCGCGCAGTCCAGCGTCACGCTGTACGGAATCGTCGATTCAGGCGTGACCTACACGAACAACCAGCAAGGCCATTCGGCATGGCAGGCAACGGCCGGCAACGAGTCCGGGCCGCGCTGGGGGATGCTCGGAACGGAAGATCTGGGTGGCGGCCTGAAGGCGAACTTCCGGCTGGAAAACGGTTTCAACCTCGAAAACGGTGCGGCCGGCCAGGGTGGCCGGATGTTCGGCCGGCAGGCATGGGTCGGCGTGAGCGGCGACAAGCTAGGCGCGCTGACCTTGGGCCGCCAGTACAACACTGTTCAAGACATTCTTGGCTCGATCCAGATCAGCAATACGCTGGTCCAGTATTCGACCCACCCGTTCGACAACGACGACATCAACAATACGTTCCGCACCAACAACGCGGTCAAATACGTCTCGCCGATCATCGCCGGCCTGCAAACCAACCTGATGTACGGCTTTTCGAACGCAACCGGCTTCGCTGCGAACAATAGCTGGAGCGCGGGTGTGTCGTACACGCACGGCCCACTCAATGCCGGCGCGGCGTACGCGCATATGAATCAGCCCGCCAGCAGCGCGGCAGGCGCGGTCGCATCCGACAATTACTTTGCGCAATCGGCCGCCGTATTCGGCACACATCTCGGCGCCGCAACGCGTCAACAGATCTGGGGCGCGGGCGCGACCTACGCCATCGGGCCCGCCACGCTGGGGCTGCTCTACACAGGCACGGACTTCAACATGGCGGCCGGTGGCGCCCTGCGCTTCGGCAACTACGAGGGAAGCCTGCGCTACGCGCTGACTCCCGCGCTGATCGCAGCCGCCGGCTACACCTACACCCAGGTGTCGCAAGGCGACGCCGGCGGACACTATCACCAGGCCTCGGCCGGTCTCCAGTACCTGTTGTCCAAGCGCACCGATGTGTATGTGAACGGCCTCTACCAGAACGCCTCGTCGCGCATCGGTCATGCGTGGATCGACGGCATCGCAGCGCCCTCGTCGACGACTTCACAACTGGCGTTCGTCGCCGGCCTGCGTCAGAAGTTCTGACGGGACACCCAAGACACCTCGGGAAGGACTCCATGAAACTCCGCTTTCTGCTGGCCGCGCTGCCTTTCATCGGCATCTATTCAGGCGGCTCTATCGCCGCCGGTACGCCGCTTCTGTTCGGCCTGCCGTTTCTGCTCGTCTGGAACCTGTTCTGGATGGCTGCAACGGCGGCCATTCTCGCCATCATCTATTGCCTCGACACACGCGACGAAGCGGCGCAAGCGGCCGAGCAGACGGGAGGTGGGCAATGAACCCGGCACTCGTCATCATCGTTCTGTTTGCCCTCTTCGCGCTGGCGGTCGGCCTGTACGCGCGGCGCGGCAAGACCTTCAGCATGGAGCAATGGGCGGTCGGCGGACGCGGCTTCGGGTCGCTGCTCACCTTCTTGCTGATGGCAGGTGAGGCGTTCTCGACCTTCTCGTTTCTCGGCGCGAGTGGCTGGACCTACAGCAAAGGCGTGCCGGCGTTCTACATCCTGTCGTACGGCTGCCTCGCATACGTATTCGGTTACTGGATGCTGCCCCTCATCTGGCGCTATGCGAAGGAACGCGGCCTCGTGTCGTTCGCCGATTATTTCGCTTCGAAGTACGACAGCCGCGCCATCGGCGTGCTGGTGTCGGTGGTGGCCGTCTTCGCAATGGTGTCGTTGCTGATCATCCAGTTACGCGGTCTCGGCATTATCGTCTCCGAGATGTCGTATGGCCTGATCTCGCAGGAAACGGCCATCTGGATCAGCGCAACGCTGATGGTCCTGTATATGAGCGTCTCCGGCATCCACGGCTCGGCAAGCATTGCGATCTTCAAGGACGTGCTGATCCTCGGTCTTGCAATTTTTCTCGGCACGTATTTGCCGCTGCACTACTTCGGCGGCTTTGGCGAGATGTTCGCGCGCATCGATGCCGTCCATCCGGAACTGCTGCGTATGCCGGAGCACGGTTTCAATCTGAGCTGGTACAACTCGACACTGCTGCTGACATCGCTGGGCTACTACTTGTATCCTCATGGTTTCACCGCCGTCTACGTGGCGCGCGACGCGTCTGCGCTGCGCAAGAACACCATGCTGATGCCGATCTACCAGGTGTTGATCGCGTTCCTGTTTCTTGTCGGCTTCGCCGCGGTGCTGACCGTGCACGGGCTCGAAGGCGCGCAAACCGATCTCGCGCTGCTGCGGCTCGTGAAGCAGACTTTCCCCTCGTGGTTCGTCGGGATCGTTGGCGGCGCCGGTCTGCTGACGGCATTGGTGCCAGGCTCGCTGATCATGCTCAATGCGTCGACTATGATTGCCCGCAACATCTATCGCGAAGGTTTCGCACCGCAGGCGAGCGACCGGCAAGTCGGCCGCGTCGCACGTATCGCGTTGCCGCTGTTCACGCTGGTTGTCGTCTACTTTGTTCTGCGTGGCGGGTCGAACTTCGTTGCGCTCGCAATCTTCTCGTCGAGCCTGCTGACGCAACTCGTCCCCATGCTCGCCTCGAGTTTCCTGAAGCACCCATTCGGCACCCGGGAAGCCGCGTTCGGCGGCATCTTCGCGGGCGCAATCGTGCTGGCGCTGGCGAACTGGCGCGGCATGACGCTGGCCACTGTTTTCCCGGCCGCACCGATCACCTTCACCTCCATCAACACGGGCCTCGTCGCGTTGTTCGCCAATGCCGTGGTGTTCATCGCGATCAGCGCCGCGCAGCGCGCGCTGCGGGCCCGTATCGCCACTTCCGTCGAATCGGCGTGACCACCATGACTCGCTCTATTCTTCTCTCCAACGTCCGGCTGGCCGACGGCCAGGCGGTTTCCGTAGCCATCGCCGATGGCCGCATCACGGCGCTCGGCCCGCATGTCGAAGCGCAACCTGGCGTGCTGGCCGAAGACGGGGGCGGCGCGTTGCTGCTGCCGGGTTTCGTCGAAGGGCACACGCACATCGACAAGAGCCACTGGGGCCGCGCGTGGTATCGCAACGAGGTCGGACCCGCACTCACCGACCGGATCAGCAACGAGCGCGAATGGCGTAAGACGTCGGGACACGATGCGGCCAGCCAGTCGCTCGCGTTGTCTCGGGCATTTGTGCAGGCAGGCACGACGCGACTGCGTACCCATGTCGACGTGGATACCGACGCCGGGCTGCGTTATGTCGAAGGCGTGCTCAGCACGCGGCAGACAATACGCGATGTGCTGGACATGCAGATCGTCGCGTTTCCGCAATCGGGGATGCTGATCCGTCCCGGTACTGTCGAACTGCTAGGCAGCGCACTCGCTGCGGGCGCTGATGTTCTCGGCGCGCTCGATCCTGCGTTGATCGACGGCGATCCCGTCGCGTCGTTGAACGCGACCTTTGAGCTGGCGGAGCGCTATCGCAAGCCGATCGACATCCATCTGCACGAACCCGGTGAAGTCGGCGCGTTCACGCTGAAACTGCTGCTCGATCGCGTTGCCGCTACGGGCATGCAGGGGCAAGTCGTCGTCAGCCACGCATTTTGCCTCGGCGCATTGCCCGAACGTGAACGCGACGCGCTGCTCGAACGGATCTCGTATTTGCGTGTAGCGCTTCTGACCAGCGCGCCGCCGTCTCGTCCCGTTCCGCCGCTCAAGGTTTGCAGGGACAAAGGCATCACGATCTTCGGCGGCAACGATGGCATTCGCGACACCTGGTCGCCGTATGGCGTGCCGGACATGCTCGAGCGCGCGATGCTGATCGGCATGCGCTACGACTTGCGACGCGACGACGACCTCGCAATTGCCTTCGACTGCGTGAGCGACGCTGCCGCTCGAGGTTGCGGTTTCGCCGACTATGGCCTGCGTATCGGTGCACGCGCGGATCTCGTACTGGTCGATGCCGAGTGCGTCGCGCATGCCGTGGTTGCACGGCCAAAACGCAAGCTGGTTATCGCAAACGGACGCATCGTCGCGCGCAACGGAGCGCTGGTCGACGCCGCGTAACTGTGCGAGAGCACCTTAAAAGACACAAGAAGAATTGGCATATGAACGATAAGCAACAGGTCGACATCCTGATCGAGCACGGCTGCGTGATCACAATCGATGCCACACGCCGCGTTATCGAAGATGGCGCAGTGGCCATCAAAGGGGACCGCATCGTCGCCGTCGGCGAGACAAGCGAGCTTGCGCAGCAATACCAGGCAGACCGCGTAATCGACGCGCGCCGCAAAGCGGTGCTGCCAGGCCTGATCGATGCACACGCCCATGCCGGGCACGCGATGTTGAGGACGATTGGCGGCGCGAACGGCGATGCGTGGTCGGCGGCGTGCGAGGCGATCTATACGCGCGCCTCGGACGAAACGTTCTGGGAAATGGAATCGCATCTTGCGGCGCTGGAGCGCCTCAAGGCGGGCGTGACAACGGGTGTATCGCTGCTCGGCGGCGGGGACTCGATCATGCGCGTCGACGACCCCGTGTACGCGCGGCGTCACTGCGACGCGGTGGTTAAAACGGGCACACGTTCGATCGTCGCGGTCGGTCCGTCGCGGCCACCCGAACCACGCGCTTACACCCGGCACGGCGCGAACGGCAGCGTGACGCGCGACGTCGATTTCGCGCAGATGTATGAGGTTTGCAAAGAGATCATCGACGCATGCCATGGCGATGCCAACGGCCGTATCCAGATTGCGTTGACGCTGCCCGTCTACGCTCCGCAGCACTATCCCGAGCACGCGGCACACGAACGCAGCGTCCGGCTTCAGGCCGAGCGCTACACGGCGCTGGCCCGCGAGCGCGGTCTAAGTCTGACGCAGGACGGCCATCGCGCCGGTTCGCTCGATTTCGCGCATCGCGAGCTGGGACTGCTGAACGCGAAGTCGTTCATGTCGCATGCCATCGATCTCACCTCCGAGGATATCGCGGCGTGCGTTGAAACCGGCGCCTCGATCGTGCACAACCCAAGCGCGATCATGTCGATCATCGGACGTTGCCCGGTTCCGGAACTCATCGATGCCGGCGTGACGGTGGCGATCGGCTCGGATGGCGCGGCGCCCGATCGAGGCTACGACATGTTCCGCCACATGTGGCAATGCATGCATTACCACCGTCGACATTTTCGTGACCCGGACGTCCTGCCGCACGGCAAGGTGCTCGAAATGGTCACGATCGATGCCGCCAAGGCGTTGTCGCTTGACCACGAGCTCGGTTCGCTCGAAGTGGGCAAGCAGGCCGACATCATTCTGGTCGACCTGTTCAAGCCGCACCTCATGCCGATGAATATGCCTGTTCATCGCGTCACCTGCTTCGCGAATGCCGGCGACGTGTGCATGACGATGGTCGGCGGCAAAGTCCTGATGGAGAACTACCGGGTGTTGTCGGTCGACGAAGGGGACATTCTGGAGCGCGTGCAGGTGGCCGCGGATCAAGCGTTCGACCGCGCAGGGCTGCGTCATTTGCTGGAAACGCCGCCAACGCTGTGGCGACGTAGTCGTTATTGAGTGTGGCGCGGCTTGCGGCGGCGCAAGCCGCGCCAGCCACGTCAGGCACCGGCTCGGTGCCCGACAACAACCTCAACCTCAGCCGGCAGAGCCCACGCCTGCCGCCGTGACCTTGAACTGCACGCGGGACGATTCGCCCCAGAATTGCCCGCTTCGAACAATGGCACGATCTGCCGGTACCGCAGCAACCGCAGCGGCAGCGTTCGGCGCTTTCACGACGACAAAGGTCGCCTCATTGCCGACCTTCAATCCGTAACCGCTTTTCCCCAGCACCGCAGCGCCTGCTTCCGTCGCCATGTGAAGCGCGACGCCCAGTTCTTCATCCGTATAAAACCCGGAGCGATAACCAACCAGCATGGCTCGTTGCAACATGTCGCCGTTGCCATACGGCCACCACGCGTCCTGAATGTTGTCATTACCGGTGAACACACGCACTCCGGCTGCGCGCAATTGCAGGATCGGCGGGAACGCGCGGTCGCCCGGCGCATTCGTCATGATCGATACACCGGCTTCTGCAAGCGCGGCGGCGATACGATCCACCACCTCGGGTGCGACGTCGCCGAGCCCGTAGGCGTGGCTCACCGAAACCCGGCCGTTCAACCCCGATGCACGGGTACGCCCGGCAATACGGTGCAGTTGATCGATCCCCTGCTGCCCCGGCTCATGGAGGTGAATATCGATTTTCACCCCGCGCTTTTCAGCGATGCCAAAGACAATATCGAGCTGGCCATCCGCGTCGCCATCCAGCGTTGTCGGGTCGATACCGCCAATCACCTGCGCGCCTTCCCGGGCTGCCGCATCGAGCACCTCCGCCGTCCCCGGACACGACACGACGCCCGCCTGCGGGAACGCGACGAGTTCGATATCCACCACGCCACGCCATTTCTCGCGCGCTTCCATCACGGCATGCAGATTGGTTAGACCCGTCGTCGCGTCGACGTCGACATGGCTGCGCATCGCAATGGTGCCGAACGACGCAGCCTGGCGGATCAGCGCGTCGGCGCGCTCGACGATAGGCCCGGCGCTTGCCAGTTCCTGCTTTTCGATAGCGAGCCGCTCACGCAGGCTTGTGACATGACGATGAGGACGCCAGCGATCGCCAACGAAGCTTTTATCGAGGTGAATATGTCCGTCGACGAAACCGGGCAACACCAGGTGCCCGGCCAGATCGACGACTTCCGCGCCGCCGATCGCGGGACGTTCCGGACCGATGGCCGCAAGGCGCCCCTCACGCACGGCGAGGTTGAGCGGGTTGCCGTCGGCGTCTACGGCATTGACGAATACGCGGTCGAACATGGTTCTGGCCTCTGCAAATCAGGACTCAAGCACGCATCCAGCGCGCCCTGATCGGGTTGCGTTCGTTGCGCCGCATGGTCCTGTGGGGAATGGATCGTTGAACCATATCGGACCGCCGATATATCCACAAATTAAATGTTGGAATGGCCTGTATTCATTTTCTGGATAGATCGGCATACTGTGCGGCTTTTGCGGCACTTTGATGGCGCCGACGGCGCCGAACTTCAATATCGCGCCGGCCGCGCTGCTGGAACTGAAAGGCCGGAATGGCCCGAATGACCCGATCCGGGCGCGGCGACCGGCGGCTTTACTATTTTCGGTCGTCAATATCATACTGTCGTACTTATTGCATTCCGTTTTTGAGGAGGCGCCGATGACTGTCCAACTCACGCCCGAATTCGCGTCCAAATTCGCCAATCTCGCGCTCGCCCACCTCACGCGCGAGTATCCGAACAAGCTGACCCACTCGCTCGCCGGTCCGCAAGACGTGCAAGGTCCGCGCGCATTGCATCCTATTTTCTACGGCAGCTACGACTGGCATTCATGCGTGCATGGCTACTGGCTGATCCTGCATCTGCTCGACCGCTTTCCCGATCTGCCTGAAGCCGCGCGCATCGTCGCGGTAGTCGACGAGCATTTCACCGAAGCGAATGTGGCCGGTGAGCTGGCGTATCTCGACCTGCCGCACAATCGCGGTTTCGAGCGCCCGTATGGATGGGCATGGCTGCTCGCGCTGAGCGCGCAACTTCATTCGCTGAAGCTCTCGGAGGCCGCGCGCTGGTCCAAGATCTTTGCGCCGCTTACCGCGACTTTTGTTAGCCGCTTCGAAGAATTTCTGCCGAAGGCGACCTACCCGTTGCGCGTCGGCACGCACTTCAATATGGCGTTCGCGCTTGCGTTCACGCTCGATTTCGCGCGGCAGACTTCGCGTGAATCGCTGGAGGCGCTGCTGGTGAATACGGCGGAGCGCTGGTTCCTGAACGACGTTGCCTGTCAGGCCTGGGAGCCCGCCGGCGACGAGTTTTTGTCGCCTTCGCTGATGGAAGCGGAATTGATGCGGCGCGTGTTGCCGCCCGCGCAATTCGTTGAATGGTTCCGGCGCTTTCTGCCCGATCTCGGCGCGAAAAAGCCTGCCACGCTGTTCGAACCCGTCACAGTAACCGACCGTACCGACGGCAAGATCGCTCACCTGGACGGTTTGAATCTGAGCCGTGCATGGTGCCAGCGGTCGCTGGCGCGCGCACTGCCCGCCGGCGACGTGCGCCGGACTGCCCTGTTCGATTCGGCCGAGCGGCATCTTCTAAGCGCCCTGCCGCATGTGGCGGGCGACTATATGGGCGAACACTGGCTGGGCACGTTCGCCACGCTCGCATTGGAAGCCTGAACGGTAGTCCCACGGGGCCGAATTGAATGCAAAAACGGCGCCGCAAGCGTGAAACGGTTTGGATTCAGCTACCGTTCTGCGCCGCAAGCGCCGTTTTCTTTTGCCGGGTGATTCAGAAGCCGCCTGGTGCAGCCCCGCCGCTGAATCCGCCGACTTGACGCATTACTGGCCAGTCAGCTTTTTAGGCTTCGGCGGCGCCTGAACCTTGTTGTACTGAAACTCCGGCGTCGCCTTCAAAGCATCCTTGGTTGCGCCGGCCAGATAGAAATTCCCGCCGCGAATATCCAGCGCAGCGATCGGCACCGCTACGTCATGCGACGCCACGCCGAGAAATCCACCTGCGGAGACGATGGCAGCAGACAGCGAGCCGTCGGGAGCGACCACCAGATCGCGGATCGAACCAATCTTCTCGTTCTGGTCGTTGTAGACGGCCTTGCCGAGAATGCTCTTCTTCACGCTCCAGCCGCTCAGCAGCGCATTGGACTGTTCGACCGTGACGCTCAAGGGTTGTGTGCCGGCGACTTGCGCCTGTGCACCAAAGCTGGTTGCAGCTACCGCGACCACGACAACAAGTTTGCTCAACGTCATATCGCTCACTCCGTTCTTAGTAGACTTGACCGGCGCATGGTTTGCGCCGAAGGAATCGCTGCCAAACGATGATACAGACTACGCGGCGGGTCTGCATCCAGACCTGTCGCGCGAACGAAACGCCCCCCGGTCGCTGCCACGAAAAGGCGGAGGCGCGGCCCAAAGCGCATAACGGTAAAATCGAGCCAGGCGATGACGCCCGTTTAGAGGTGGAAGTTTGACTGAGCTTGAACAGGGTTTCATTTTGACCCGACACTGGCGGGATACCCCCGCCGGTACGGAGGTAGATTTCTGGCTGGCAACAGACGGCGGGCCCCGTCACGTGCGCTTACGTCCTCAGCCTTCGGTAGCCTTCATTCCGGCCGACCACCGCGAGCGAGCGGAAACCATCCTGCGCCGCGAAGCGCCGCTCGATCTGCGCCCGCTCGAACTGTGCGACTTCCAGCATCGGCCGGTGATGGGGCTTTATTGCCCGCAATACCGGCAATTGACGGGTTTCGAAAAACGCCTGAAACAAGGCGGCGTCGATGTCTACGAGGCCGATATCTTCCCGCCCGAGCGCTACATGATGGAGCGTTTCATTACCGCGCCGGTGTGGTTCGCCGGCGACGCACAACATGGCGGTCCGCTTCTGAACGGGGAATTGAAGCCGGCCACGAACTACCGCCCGTCTTTGAAGCTGGTGTCGCTCGATATCGAAACCAGCGCGCACGCCGAACTCTACTCGATCGCGCTCGAAGGTTGCGGACAGCGTCAGGTCTATATGCTGGGGCCGCCGAACGGCGATGCGAGCGGCGTCGACTTCGACCTCGAATACTGCGAAACACGCGCGCAGTTGCTCGAAAAACTGAACGCGTGGCTGGAACGGCATGACCCCGACGCGATCATCGGCTGGAACCTCGTGCAGTTCGATTTGCGTGTGCTGCAGCAGCATGCCGAACAATATCGCGTGCCATTACGGCTCGGCCGCGGCGGCGCGGTCATGGAATGGCGCGAGCATGGCCATAAGCAGAACCATTTCTTCGCAGGTGCCGCCGGAAGATTGATCATCGACGGTATCGAAGCGCTGCGCTCCGCCACGTGGACTTTCCCTTCGTTCAGCCTCGAATACGTTTCGCGCACTGTGCTGGGCGAAGGCAAATCCATCGACAATCCGTATCAACGCATGGATGAAATCCAGCGCCGCTTCGATGAGGACAAGCCCGCTCTCGCGCAGTACAACCTGAAAGACTGCGAACTGGTCACGCGCATCTTTGCGAAGACCGAGTTGCTACCGTTTTTGCTGGAGCGCGCGACGGTCACCGGCCTGCCTGCGGACCGAAGCGGCGGATCTGTCGCGGCGTTCACGCATCTGTACATGCCGCGGATGCATCGGCAAGGCTACGTTGCACCGAATCTCGGTGACGTAGCCGGTGCCGCGAGCCCCGGTGGCTTCGTGATGGATTCGCGGCCCGGCCTCTACGACTCGGTCCTGGTGCTCGACTACAAAAGCCTGTACCCGTCGATCATTCGCACCTTTCTGATCGACCCGCTGGGTCTCGTGGAAGGCATGCTCAATCCTGGCGACGATCAATCGGTGCCGGGTTTTCTCGGCGCACGCTTCTCGCGCACCCGCCATTGTTTGCCGTCGATTGTCGGCCAGGTGTGGCAGGGGCGCGAAACCGCCAAGCGCGAGAACAACAAGCCGCTTTCGCAGGCGTTGAAGATCATCATGAACGCCTTCTACGGCGTGCTCGGCTCCACAGGCTGCCGGTTCTTCGACCCGCGCCTTGCGTCGTCGATCACCATGCGCGGCCATGAAATCATGCACACCACGCGTGAGCTCATTCAGGCGCAAGGCTACGAGGTTATTTACGGCGACACGGATTCGACCTTCGTGTGGTTGAAGCACGCGCATAGCGAGGAAGAAGCGAGTCGCATCGGCCGCGCGCTTGTGGAGCATATCAACGCCCGCTGGCGGCAAAATCTGCAGGAGCGTTTCGGCCTCGAGAGCGCGCTCGAGTTGCAATTCGAGCGGCACTACAAGCGCTTCTTCATGCCGACGATTCGCGGCGCCGAGGAAGGCAGCAAGAAGCGCTATGCCGGGCTGACTATCTTGCCGGACGGTGGCGAGGAGATCGTCTACAAAGGGCTCGAAACGGTGCGGACTGATTGGACGCCGCTCGCCCAGCAGTTCCAGCAGGAACTCTACGGGCGAATCTTCAGGCAACAGCCGTATCAGGACTATGTGCGCGACTACGTGCGCGATACGCTGGCAGGAAAACTGGACGATCAACTCGTGTACCGCAAGCGGCTACGCCGCTCGCTCGGCGACTACGAGCGCAACGTTCCGCCCCATGTGCGCGCGGCTCGTGTGGCCGACGAGTTCAACCGGCAACAGGGGCGTCCGCTGCAATACCAGGACGGCGGCTGGATCAGCTATGTGATGACAACCGCCGGACCAGAACCGCTCGAAACCTTGCGCTCGGCGATCGACTACGAACACTATCTGACCCGGCAGTTGCAACCGGTCGCCGACGCGATTCTGCCGTTATTGCGCGATGATTTTACGACCTTGGTGTCGGGGCAGAGACAGTTGTTCTGAGAGCAGCATTGGCAATGAATGCTTCGCAGAAGCCACATGACACGTCTGCTTGAAAAACAACCGCCGCATCCTCAGAAGCTCGTGCGCAAGCCAATGCGTGCAAGCGTCTGCGACCGGTTGCTCGCCGCACCGTCCGGTTGCAACAAACCGTTGATCCACGCCCGCGTCACCGCCGCATCGCCGCCCGCTCGCTGATACATCGCTTCAATATAGCCAGTGGTGCGCTTCGAGAAACTGTATTGCAGCGCCGTGGTGATCTGCTGCGCCTTGTTGTCCAGCAGCACGTCGTTGCCTTTCATATACGCATAGTCGAGGCCGAGGGTCCATGCCCCGGAGATCGTCCACGCCGCACTGCCCTTGTACACGTCGATCTTCGCACCACTCGCCGTATTCTTCGTGTTTGTGTACAGCAGCATGGCCAGAACGCTGCCGAAGTTATAGTGCGCGCCGACCCCGAAATTGCGGATACCGTCGTGACCGTCGCCCAGTTGCGGATATTTCACTTCGACATACGCCGCGCCGATGCCGAACGGACCGTTCGCATAGTTCGCACCGAAGCTCATGGTGGAGTCTTCCGAGAACGAACCCGGAACGCCACCAAAGCCAAAGAGCGCGCCGAAAGTGAAGCCCGATATATCCGGGCTGCGATACTTGACCGAGTTCCCCACACGCGTTGCGCCCGCCATCCGGTCAAAGTCGAACGAACCGGTCGGATTGTTCGGCACGCCCAACGCAGTAAACGGCCCCTGACGAAAATCGTAGATACCGCCGAACAGGAACGCGCCGTCATACAGTCCGAGCGTCAGCGTCTCGAACATGAAGTCATACTGATTGCCGAAGGTCAGCGAGCCGAAGCGGTCGTTGGTGAGCCCCACCAGCGCTGTGCGATTGAAAAGCTGTCCTGCGCCGGGAATCGTCGCGCCGCTGCCCAGATCGAACTGCGAGGTGAGTTCGAAGATCGCCTTATTGCCGCCCCCCAGGTCTTCACTGCCTTTAAAGGTCAGCAGATCCGGCGACAGCACACCGCTGTCGAACAGCGTCGCGGCGCCGCCATGCTGGTTGTTCACATAGGTGACGCCCGCGTCGATCACACCTTGCAGTGTCACGCTGCTTTGCGCGCCTGCAAAACCCGGCGCCATCAACGCGACCGTGCAGCCTGCTATCGAGATGTGCTTCGTCTTTTTCATGCCTGTCCCCTTCCGTCGTTGTTGAATATGTTTCGCTGCTCAATACGAATGGCAACGCGCGTGAGCGCCGCCCCCTGACACGGACCGTCGATGCACTGACCGTCTTCGAAACGGAACATCGCGCTGTGATGCGCGCACATTAGCAATTCGGCGTCGTAGGCCCAGAACGTGTTCGGCTCGTAGTTCAGCGGAATCGAAAAGTGCGGGCAGATGTTGCGATAAGCCCAGGCGTCGTCACCCCGGCGCACCACGACGATCCCAGGGGCACCGGCTTGCTCAGCGGCAACTTCCAGCGCGCCGCCGTCCGGGATATCGTCGAGCGCGCACAGAAAACCCGCTTGAGGTTCGGGACTCACCGCATTCATGACGTGCCCTCCTCACGCGACTCGTCGACTCATCACGAAGTCGCGCTGGACTTCGAAGAACGGGCTCGGCAAGTCCCATTCCTTCGCGGCCGCCACGCTGTCGTTCGGCACGTAGTCGATTACGAGCGACGGCTTCGCGCCAAACACCGCGTCGGAGTCGACATACGGGTCACCAGCGGAATACAACGCGGTGGTGAGCGTCTCGTAACCAGGCGCTTCGATCAGGAAATGGATATGCGCAGGTCGCATCGGATGACGTCCGGTCGCCAGCAGCATCTGTCCAACCGGGCCATCGGTCGGAATCGGATAGCTGGTCGGCTTGATGGTTCTGAATGCGTATTCGCCGTTCGGTCCAGAACGGAATTTGCCGCGCAGATTGCTCTCGGGCTGATCAGGATCCTGGCCTTCGTACATGCCGTTGTTGGCCGTTTCCCACACCTCGATCAAAGCTCCGGACACCGGTGCGCCACGTTCATCGACGAGACGGCCGTGGATCAGCGTCGGCTCGCCTTCGGTACGCGCGATGTTGGCGCCGAAGGCCTCATCCTTCGCGCCCTCGCGGTAGAACGGGCCGAGCAGGCTGCTCTCGGTCGTGTCACCGGTGCGTTCATGATTGATCGCGTCGACCATGATCGACAGGCCGAGCGTGTCCGACAGCAGGATGAACTCCTGGCGAATGCCGCTGCACTTGTTGCCGGTCGCCGTCAGGAATTCAATGCCGCGGCGCCACTCCTCGCCAGTCAGTTCAACCTCGCTGGCAAATGCATGCAGATGCTTGACCAGCGCGGTCATGATCTGCTTGAGTCGAGGATCGGTGCAGTCGGCAAACGTCCTGAGCACGTTCTGCGTCAAGGGGTGAATGGTTTCGTCGTTCATTGTCGACCTCATGCGCGATGGGGAGCCGACGGCGCTTCGACGGAATCGGGCGATGCATCGTGCGGCGAAGCTTGCTGTGAATCTTGTTGAGAAGCGCCGGCATCGACGAATACAACGCGGCGTCCCACGGGGAACAATTGCAGTCCGTAGCGGCGCGATACGAAGCCCCACAGCCCTTGCGGGAAGAACATCGTCACAACGATCGCCAGCGCACCGAGCCCGATCAGATACCAGGTGCCGAAGTCGGAAAGGAACTGGTTGAGCACAAAGAAAATCAGCGCGCCGACAATCGGCCCTTCGAGCGTGCCCAGGCCGCCGATCATCACGATGAAAATGCCGAACGCGGTCCAGTTCACCGAGAACGCCGCGTCCGGCGAGATACGCAGGTTGCCGACGAAATACAGGCCACCGGCCAACGCTGTACCGCACGCGGATACCAGATAAACGAGCAACCGCGCACGCTTCACGTCGACACCCTGACTGCTGGCAGCCACGGCGTTGTCGCGCATCGCGGTCAATGCGAGACCGGCTGTGGAACGCAGAAACAGATACAGCAGACCGATCGCGGCCGCGACGATAACGAGCGCGAGCCATAGCGTCAGCGATTCGCGCAGCGCACGCGGCACGTCCTGCAGCGCGGTGAGGCTGGTGCCCGAACCACCGCCCAACACCGAGACGTTCGCCACCGTCAACCGGAACACTTCGGCGATCACCCACGTGCCGATTGCGAAGTAGCCGCCTTCCAGCCGGAACGCCACCATCGATACGGGAATTGCGATGACCGTTGCGATTACCGCCGCGATCGGCACAGCGACGAACGGCGAGATCCCGCAGTAGTTGGCGAGAATCAGCATCCCATAGCCCCCGATCCCGAAGAACGCCTGCTGCCCGATCGACACCATCCCGCCATAGCCCGCCAGCAGATTCCACATCAACGCGAACACCAGATACGACGCGAGCTGCACGAAGTCGCGCATCGCATCGCGCCCGGCCCACCATGGCGCGCTCGCCACCGCCAGCGCGACGATCAGCAGCACGATCATCGCCACGCGGCTCGCACGCGTCGCGCGCCGCACTTCGAAGCCCCCTGCGGGCCGGTTCATATGCATCATCGTCATATCGAGCCTCTATGCGGTTTTGGGCAGCAAGCCCTGCGGCCGGGCCACCAGCACGCCGAGAAACACCACGTGGCCGAGCCAGATACCCCAGCCGGGATCGAAGTAAAAACCCACCTGCTGCGCAATTCCAAGCGCCATGCCGCCGACGAAGGTGCCCCAGAACGAGCCCATCCCGCCGATGATCACGGCTTCGAACGCGTACAGCAGCAATGCCGGGCCATCGGTCGGCGACACCGCGGTGCGCATCGAATAGAGCGCGGCAGCGACCGCGATCAGAACGAACGCGATGCCCATCGCGAGTGCATAGGTGCGGCGATAGGAAACGCCCATCAGTTGCACGATCTCGCGGTCATCCGAGGTGGCGCGAAACGCGCGTCCAAGTGGCGTGCGGCCAAACAGCCACTGCATGGCGAAAGCCAAAGCGGTGGTGACGACCAAAGTGACGAGCGGCAGATAGCCCAGCGTGATACCGCCCGCGAGCGTGAGACTCTTCGACTCGAAGCTGCCCGTTGCAATCGAACGCGGATCGGCGGAGAACACCTGTTGCAATACGTTCTGGATCACGATCGACAAGCCGAACGTGACGATCAGCGAAGGCAACGGATCACGGCTGCTTACCCGGTTCAGGACCGTGTACTGCACCGCGTAACCCGCGCCAAACGCAATCACGAGCAGCAGGACCAGCGACACGGCGAGCGGCAGATGCGCGTAGTTCGTGAGCGCGAACAGCACGAACACCAGCAGCACGATGAAATCGCCGTGCGCGGTATTGGTGAGCCGCATCACGCCGAACACCAGCGATTGACCCATCGCGAAGAGCCCATACAGCGCGCCGAGCAGCACGCCCTGTACGACGATATTGATGAACGTGTTCATGCGACCGCTCCAAAATATGCCCGCGTGATGGCCTCGTCCGACACCTCGGCCGACACGCCCGCCAGCGACACGCGTCCTTCCTGGAAGCAATAGAAACGCGACGACACGCGACGCGCCAGTTGCACGTCCTGCTCGACGACGATGGCGCTCATGCCGTCAGCGACGATCGCGGGCAACGCCGCATAGATCTCGCGCACGATCACCGGCGCGAGGCCGAGCGAAAGTTCGTCGCACATCAGCAGATCGGGATTGCTCATCAGCGCGCGGCCGATCGCGACCATCTGCTGCTGACCGCCCGACAAGGCCGTGGCCGCATGGTGACGACGCTCCCGCAAGGCCGGAAACAGCGAGTAGACGCTTTGCAGGTTCCAGCGGCCGGGCCGTTTGGAAAATGCGCCGAGCAGCAGGTTTTCTTCGACGCTCAGGCTCGCAAACAGACGCCGCCCTTCCGGCACCAGGGCAATGCCCTTGCCGACAATGCTCGCCGCAGCCGCGCCGCCAATTGGCTCGCCGCGATACAGGATCTGCCCGGCGGAACGCGGGCGCAGCAGGCCCGCCACCGATTTCAGAAAGGTCGACTTGCCCGCGCCGTTCGAGCCGATCAGCGCGATGACCTCACCGGGCGCCACCGTCACATCGATGCCGAACAGCGCCTGGAAGTCGCCGTAAAACGCGCTCAGCGCGCGAGTCTCCAGTAATGCCGACATGGTCAGGCCTCCAGTCCGAGGTACACGCGCCGCACTTCGGGGTCGTCCATCACGGCGCCGGGCAGGCCTTCAGCGAGCCGTTTGCCAAAGTTGATGACGAGCAGCCGGTCGGCCACTGCGAGCAAGGCATGCACGACGTGTTCGATCCACACGATCGTCACGCCCGCCTCTTTCACGCGACGAATCTCGTCGACGAGTTCGTGCGTTTCGGGTTCGGTCAGTCCGCCTGCAATTTCGTCCAGCAGCAACAACTGCGGTTGCGTGGCCAATGCGCGGGCCAGTTCGAGGCGCTTGCGGTCCAGCAGGCCCAACGTGCCGGCCAACTGGTTGGCGCGCGCCTTGAGGCCGGTGCGTTCGAGTACATCCATGCAGACGTCGTAGGCCGCGTGCTCGGCCAGTTCGCCGCCGAAGGTCGCGCCGACCAGCAGGTTTTCGAATACCGTCATGCCGCCGAACGGACGCGGCACCTGATATGAGCGGCCAATCCCGGCTGCGCACCGGCGATGCGGCGGTAAGTGGTTCACGTCTGCGCCGTCGAATTCGACACTGCCTTGATCGGGCCGCACGTCGCCGCTAACGAGGTTGAACAGCGTGGTCTTGCCCGCACCATTCGGACCGAGAATGCCGTAGGTCTCGCCGCGTTCGACCGCGAAGCTGATGTCGTCAGTCACCTGCAGCGCGCCATAACGCTTCGACACGCCGGTTAATCTGAGAACTGGGTTCATCACCGCTCTCCGCTATGCGTTCACGCGATCAGCTTGAGCGGGCCGGATAGCGGCACGCTCGGCGCGAGCTGGTTGTTGACGATGGCGAGATCGAAGCGATGCTGCTGCCCCTTCACCCATTGGCCGCCTACCAAAGGCGTCTTCGCGACGTTCTTCACCGGTCCGCTGCCCCATGCGACATGACCAACCAGCGTGTCGAGCTTCGTCGCCGCCACTGCGTCGCGGATCGATTCGTTAGAGTCGATATCTTTCGCGCGCCTTAGCGAATCGACGGCGATTTCGAACAGCGCATGCGCAAAGCCGATCGGCTGTGTCCATTGTTTCGACGTGATGCGCTCGTAGTCGTCCGCGACTTGCCGCGCGTTTTGTCCCGTCAGCGACGACTTGAACGGATGCGAAGGCGACCACCACACCTCGGTGGAAAGTCCATCGCCGAGATCGCCGAGCGCTTCGATCGAAGTGGGAAACAGCAGCGCCTTGCCGATCGAAATGACTTTGGGCTTCAGTCCTTGCTGACGCGCCTGCACGAGAAAGTTCTTCGCGTCGGGCGGAATCACGACGCCGGTCACGATCTGCGCATTCGCCTGCTTGAACGACGAAATCTGCGCGGAGAAGTCCTGCGTCATGCTCTGGAAGCGACCCGGGTCCTTCAGCGTGAAGCCCTTCTGCGCGAGCACTGGCGGGAACCCAAGCTTCGCGTCGCCCCAGGCGTTGCCGTCGCCATCGTTCGGAAACAGGCCGCCAACACTGTGATTGGTCTGCACCGCTTGCCACATGCCGGTGTAGACGGTGATCACATCCTCGAGTCCCCAGAAAAAGTGATAGGTAAAGCGGAAACCTTTCTTCGGATCGCCCTTTCTGCCGAAGAACCAGGGCTGCCACGGCACGACCGTCGACACGCAGGGCATCTCGTTCAACTCGCACGCATCGCTCACCGGATTCGCGGTCTCGGGCGTACCGGATACGAGCATGATGTCGACCTTGTCCTTCAGGATCAGATCGTTGGCGACTTCGCCGGCGCGATTCGGATTCGACTGGCTGTCCTTGACGACGATCGACACCGGATAGGTTTTGCCGCCGATCACGATGCCGTTTTTCAGCGTCGTCTGCATCTGCTGGATCGTGAAGCGGTCGGCTTCGCCGAACGGCGCGAGCGGGCCGGTTTGCGGCGACACGTAGCCGATTTTCAGCGTGCGCGGGCCGGCGGCGAAGACGAGCGGCGAGAACGCCGAGGTTGACGCGGCGAGCGCGCCACCCGCGGCGAGTGTGACGAAGCGGCGGCGCTTCGCATCGAAGGAATATGCGTCCATGGTTGTCTCCTGAATTTTTTTGTATGAGTGGGGGCGTTCGTGCTAATCAGGCCGTCTGCCTTCGAACGCAGCTTCCAGCAGCGCGCGTAGCGGCGTTCGTTCAACCGGCCGCGGATTCCAGTACGGGTTCTTCAACGCGAGATCGAGCGCGAGGTCGAGATCGCTTGCGCTTACACCAATGTCTTTCAACGCGGTAGGCGCACCGTTGTCGCGTGCGAGGTCGAATACACCTTGCGCGGCGTCGTCGGCATGCAGCGCGTGTGCGATACGCTTCATCGCCCCCGGTGCGGCCTCGCGGTTATAGGCGAGCACGTGCGGCAACACGATCGTGTGCGTCTCCGCGTGCGGCAGATTGAACGTGCCGCCGAGCGTATGGCACAGCTTGTGGTGCAGCGCCATGCCCACGCTGCCGAGCACGGCGCCGCACAACCATGCACCGTAGAGGCAGTCACCGCGTGCGGCGAGATCGTCCGGTTTCAGCATCACCCGAGGCAGACCTTGACCAAGCGCACGGATACCCTCTTCCGCCATCAGCGCAATAATCGGGTTCGTGTCCTGCGCGTAGAGCCCTTCGGCCGCGTGGGCGATTGCGTTGATGCCGCTCGTCAGCGATAACGCGGGCGGCAGCGACGTGGTCAACGACGGGTCGTAGATCACCGTTCTCGGCAGTACCCGCAGATCGCGGCCGGTTTTCTTGATGCCGTCCTCGGTGAGGCCGTAGATCGGCGTCATTTCGGAGCCTGCATACGTGGTCGGAATCGCGATGATCGGCAGCGAGGTTTCGAGCGCGATCGCCTTGCCGAGACCTGTCGTCGAACCGCCGCCTATCGCGATCGCGCAATCGGCGCCGACCTGCGTGGCGAAGTCGCGGGCCGCGCGAGCGGTTTCGATCGGCACGTGCATCACGGCTTCGGCGTAGACGCCCGCCGCCAGCGAGCCAAGACTTGCCGCCAGCGCTTCGGCCTGGGCACGCTGCTGTGGCGTGGACAGCACGATCGCGCGCGTGGCGCCGAGCAAGCCGATCTCTCGATCGAGCTGGTCGAGACTGCCCACACCGAAAATCACGCGTGACGGCAGGCCGTTATAGACGAACGATTCCATGGCGGTTCAGCGCGGGTAGTAAGGCGGAATCTGCGCATCCACGTTGACCCAGACCGACTTGGGCTGCGTGTATTCGCGCATCGCTTCAAAACCCATCTCGCGTCCATAGCCGCTCGCGCCGACACCGCCGAACGGTGACGCGGGGCTCACGCGCTTGTAACAGTTGATCCACACCATGCCGGCGCGAATCTCGCGCGCCACGAGATGCGCGCGTTGCAGGTCGCGTGTCCAGAGACCCGCGCCGAGACCATATTCGGTGCCGTTCGCAATCGCGAGTGCTTCTTCATCCGTGCGGAATGTGGTGACCGTCATGAACGGACCGAACACTTCTTCCTGCGACACGCGATGCTCCGGCTTCGCTTCGACAATGGTCGGCTCGACATAACAACCATTCGCCAACGTGGCATCGTCCGGCGCCTTGCCGCCCGCCAGCACGCGGCCACCCTGTTCACGTGCGACGTCGACGAACGACAGCACGCGGTCGCGATGCTGACGCGAGGTGAGCGGGCCCATTTCGGTCAGGGGATCGAGCGGATTGCCGATCCGGATCGTACGGCTCAACGCGACGAACTTTTCCAGCACTTCGTCGGCGATCGATTCGTGCACGATCATCCGCGAGCCGGCGATACACGCCTGCCCCTGATTATGGAAAATCGCGAACGCGGAACCTTGCACAACGGCATCGATATTCGCGTCGCCGAATACGATGTTCGCGCCTTTGCCGCCGAGTTCGAGCTGGACCTTCTTCAGATTGCCGCTCGACGCCTGCACGATCTTGCGGCCGATCGCAGTCGAACCGGTGAAGGCGACCTTGCTGATCTCCGGATGCTCGGCGATGTACTGACCTGCCACATGACCGAGGCCCGGCAAGATATTGACGACACCCTCTGGAAATCCAACCTCCGCCATCAGTTCGGCGATGGCGAGACTCGAGAGCGGCGTGAGTTCAGCGGGCTTCATGATCACGCAATTCCCTGCCGCAAGCGCCGGCGCCATCTTCCAACTCGTGAACATCAGCGGAAAATTCCACGGCACCACTTGCCCGACAATGCCGACGGGCTCGCGCGTCATGTAGTTCAGAAAGCCTTGTTCGACCGGAATCACCGAGCCTTCGAACTTGTCGGCCATGCCGCCGAAATAGCGGAACGTCGCCGCCGTGCGCGGCACATCGAGATTGCGTGTGTCGCGAATCGGGTGCCCGGTATCGAGCGATTCGAGGCGCGCGAGCGCATCGGCATTCGCTTCGATTGCGTCGGCGAGTTTGAGCAACAAACGCCCCCGCTCCATCGCGGCGAGATTGCTCCACTTCGGAAACGCCGCTTTCGCAGCCGCCACGGCGCGGTCGACATCGGCGGGTCCGGCCATCGCGACTTCGGCAATCACCGAGTTGTCGTGCGGATTAAGGGAGGCGAGGGTTTCGCCGTTTGCAGCCGGCACGAAGCGGCCGCCGATGAAGAGTTGCGTTTGCATGTCAATCCCGCGCAAGTAAAACTTTGGACGTGACAATCCCCGCGGCGCCAGCGATCTGGCGCCGTTCGATCGACGATCGGAGGGAATGTCTGAGAGTTAGATCTGGATCGGATACGGCGGCAATTCACCGCTTTCGTAGCGCTTGGGCAGGTCGGGCGTGGCGTTCTCCCACACCAGCAGCATCGAGCGTTTCTGCGAGTAGCCCTTGTGGCGGATGTCGGCCGGCATCGCGGCGATATCGCCCGCGTTCATCGTGATGCGTGCACGCGGCTCGCCGCTGTCTTTATCGGCGACGTCCCAGATGATCTGGTCGGACAGTTGCAGAAACCACTCGACGCGGTCGTTGCCATGAAACACCGGCAGCACGAATTCCTCGGTGGTCGGGCAGAACAGGCTCTGCTGGCAGACCGACGTGACCGACGGATTCCACGTCACGTCTGAGCGAGACAGGTACTTGAAGAGGCTGAACGCATGCAACGCGCTCTCAAATCCTGGCTCTGCATGAATCTCGGGTTCATCCTGAACCACATCGGCGAACTGGCGATTGACCGGCAAGTCGTCACGCAATGGCGAATCGCCTTCGAGACCCGGCATGCGCTTGGTCGCGATCCGCGTGCGCTCGATCGCGGCGATGTTGTCGCCATGTTTCGTGCCGAACGCGGAGCCGGTTTCTTCAGGCGCGGCGAACGGATCGAAGCCTTCGTTGACCCAGTCCCGCAGAATCGCCTTGAAGGTGGCCATGATGAGCGGCGTGTCGAACTGCTGCATATGATCGACGCCCGCTTCCTTGAAACTTGCGTTGTACGCGCCGGCATACATGTCGACCTTGCCGTAGTGATTGCGCGTGCCGATCACTTCGTCGAAGTTGACCCAGCCGTAGAAGAAGCCCCACGCCACATCGCGCATCATGGCGCGCAGGAAGTCGTCGGCATGCATCTGGTGCGAGCGGATCTGGCCTTTCGCGGGCCATTTGACGGTGGCGAAATAAGCATCTCGGCTAAATTCGAAATCGCCGAGACGGAACGTGCGATAACCGCTCACCGCGTCTGCCTCGCTCGCGGTGACGTTTTGCAGGGTGCTGGCTTTGTCCATGATGGGCTCCAGTAGAGGATCGATCGGTAGAGGGAATCAGTGGATGCAGATGTCGGCCCACTTCTCGACCGAATAGCGCCCGAGGATCGTCTGCACGAGCAGCACGCCTTTCGTCCTCGCTTCGAAGCGATACGCGGCGCCCGCAGGCAGCAGGGCCTGATGACCGCGACGCAGCCGCACATAACCCATCGACTGGCCCGACGGTTGGCCTTCGAGCCGCACGCTGCCTTCGGTCTGCGCGTCGACCAGCGGGCCGTCCGACGGCTTGATGAAAAAGATGTCGATCTCGCCGTCGAGCACGACCGCGAATTCATCGTGCGACGCAGCAAACCACGGCGACGAACCCTCCGCGCGCAGTGTCTCGATCACGTACTTGAGATTCTTGCCGACGACGACTTTCTCGTAGGGCTCTGCGCGGCTTGCGACGTCGAATACGTTCGACATCGCATAGTGCTCCGGTTTGCCCTTGATGATTTCGATGGAGCCTTTGCGGAAATTGTCCAGGCTACCGAACCAGGTCTCTTGCATGTCTGCCTCCAGTTGATCTACGAATCCGCGAATGCGTTGCTTGGATCGAAGATTAAGTGGCGGCAGGCGCAACAGCAATGATCTGAGGGTCGGGAAACGCGAACCATGGGTGCTTCAAAATCGCGCCAGGGAAACTACCTGGTGGAGAACCCGCGGGGTTCTCCCGGGGGTTCGTGGGTAGTTCTCAGTCTTCGGCCAGCTCCTCGCCGACGCTTTTGGTCTCGTCGTCCGGTGGTGAAATGCCGAGCGCCTTGTCCCACTGCGGTTCGCGCAGATAGCGGGCGCGCAGGAAGTCGACGAAAGCCTTGACCTTGGTGGTCGAGCGGTGCGAGGCAGGATAGACCGCCGACAGCCACAGCGGCGGCGCCGCGTACTCCGGCAGCACGCGTTCAAGGCGCCGTTCGAGCAGATCGGCTGCGGCGACCATCGTCGGCAAATAGACGACGCCCGCACCGGCCCGCGCGAACTCGAGCAGCAGGTGCACGCTATTGGTTTTAAGTACCGGATTCAGCGCGATTTCGAAGCACTCGTTGCCGCGCATCAGCGGCCACTTGTCGCCCCATGGGTAGTACGAATAACGGGCGAAATCGTGCCGCAACAGATCGAGCGGCGTTTCGATCACCGGCTCTTCCTTCAGATAACCGGGCGCCGCGCACAGCACGCCACGCACGGGAAAGAGGCGTCGCTCCACCAGCAGGTTGGAAGCCGGCGGGTAGATCTGCAAGGCCAGATCGAAGCCTTCCTGCACCGGATCGATCACGCGGTCATTGACCGTCACGACGAACTCGACGCGTGGGTAAGCGGCGCGGAATTCGATCAGCGTTTGCGAAAAATGCCCCAGCGCGAAGCCCGGTAGAACGTGGATATTGAGCGTGCCGGCGAGCGCCTGAGGATCGCCGCGTGAGCGGCCGGACAGGTCGTGGACCTTGTTGACCAGTTCGGCGCATTCACGGTAGTACGTTTCGCCGAGTTCCGACAGGCGCACTGCCCGCGTTGAACGATGAAAAAGCGGCACGCCGAAATGGTCTTCGAGTTGCTTGACGCGCGAGGTCACCACCGATTTGGCCACGCCCAGCTGGCGCGCGGCACCGGCAAAGCTCTGCGCTTCCGCCGCCCGCACGAACGCTTCCATCGACATGAACAGGTCCATCTTGTCTCCTCCGGTCTCTGTGGCCCGTAGTCTGCCTTGCTTACGGCAAGTGTAGTCTGCTTCGGGCATCGAGACGCGGCAACGACAAATGGAACTACCGGAGCGTGAAGACAGTGCGGACCTGGCTATCGCTGCTGCCCCAATGCAGGTTCAGATCGGAAAGCGGCACGGCCTCCGTTGCAATCTGAAGTCCGGCGGGTACCGTTGCATTGAACACTTCTTTTACCGCATGCAGGAGACGAGGCAAAGTCACGCTGCCGATTCCGCTGCCCAGCAGCGTGATCGCGGTCGCGCGCAGCACGGCTGCCGGCAACACGATATCGGCACCGCTAATCGCACCGATCTGGACAAAGCGAACCGGATAAGCGTCAGCCGATGCTTTTGCCGCAGCGATCAACAATGACCGTGCGCTGGGTCCCCACAGGTAATCCAATACGACGTCCACCCCTTGGCGAAAATGTGATTCGAAGGCGCGGCTCAGGCTGTTTTCGTCCTGCTCTAGCGAGATCGTGAAATCGGCACCGGCACGTTTGAGCGATTCGAGGCTGGCCGGATTACGACCGGTCGCGATGATTCTTCCGGCGCCGAGATGCTTCGCGATCTGCACAGCAAGTCGTCCGGAGGCGCCCGTTGCACCGTTGACCAGCACCGTCTCGCCTCGCACAAACCTGGCCCGCTCGGTCAGTGCCGCCCAAGACGACATGCCCGGAATCGCGATAGCGGCCGCTGTGACATCGTCAAGCGCATCGGGTAGCGGAATGCAGTTTGCCTCAGGCACGAGGCTGCGTTCCGCCAGCGCGCCGAACGGCGCCTGTGGGGCGAAGAAATAGACACGTTGGCCGTCTTCGAGGCGCCCGATACCATCGACGCCCGCCACGAATGGGAACGCGCCAGAGCCCGAGTAATGCGAGCCCGCTGCCTTGCTGCGGGTAATCCGGCTCAACGCTGAAGCGGCGACGTCGATCAGATGATGACCAGCCAGCGCAGTGGGACGATCGAAGTCTTCGTAAACGGGAGGCTGCCCCGCACCTTTAACTACTGCAGCTTTCATGAGAATTCCTCGAAGGTAAGAGTGAACCTGCGTCCCGATCAATGTGCGTCGAGCCAATTGCGCAGCGAAACATCACGGATCTCGAGCACATCGAAGAGTCCTATTGCGCGCAGTGCAGGCAGCCCTTCGACAATGTCGGCCTCGGCATGGGCACGCGCCTCTTCACTGGCGCCTTCATCGCTCCAGATACGCGCACTGGCGAGAAAAGCCGCGACGGTGCCCTTGCGGACCGTCGTGCCGTTGAAGTCGACCTGGTCGACGTGATCGGGAAGAATCTGTTCTGCTCGCATCGCACTGCACTCCGGTCGTTAAAAGAACAAAACCAGTGTAGTCGTGCAAAAGCGGCCCGTCTCCGGTATAAAGGCCATTCCATACGGTGTTTCGGCCATGTCCACTTACCTCATTCGCCCCGATCTCGTGACCTCGCAGGAAGGTCCCTATCTCGCCGCGGCCGAGCTGACGCAAAACGAAGCGCGCGCGACGGCGCCACATAGTCATGCGCGCGGACAGCTCATGGGCGCGCTGAGCGGCCTCGTCTCGGTCGGACTCGACAAGCAGCAATGGGTTGTTCCTGCGATACACGCGATCTGGATTCCGCCGCATTGCGTCCACTCCGTGCGGTCGTATGGCCCGTTCTCAGGGTGGAGCGTGTTCATCGCAGAAGAGAGGTGCACGCCCTTACCTCGCGAACCTCGCGCGATCAGAACAGCCCCCTTGTTGCGCGAGGCCGTGCGGCGCGCCGCGACCTGGCCGGGTATCGAACTCGACGAAGCGCAGACGCGCATTGCGGACGTCATCATCGATGAACTGGCCGCAGCGAAAGAGGAATCACTAGGTCTGCCGAGCCCGGAAGATCCAAGGCTCGTCCGGATCACCGACGCATTGGCGAGCGATCTTTCAGATAATCGCCGCCTCGAAGAATGGGCCGCGTGGGCTGGCGTCGCACCGCGTACGCTGAGCCGGCGTTTCGTGGCGGAGACGGGCCTGACGTTCGCGCAATGGCGTCAACAAGCCCGTCTGCTTCGCGCGCTCGAGCTCGTCGCGGACGGCCTGCCTGTCACGACGATTGCGCTTGAACTCGGCTACGACAACGTCAGCGCGTTTATCGACATGTTCCGGCGAGTGATGGGGACGACGCCAGGGCGATACGCAACGGCTGCGAATCCAGACGATAGAGTCGTCATCTGATTCATGAGGGGCGTCCACACCGTTTCGCCCTCAACGAACTTTCTTCGCAGACGCCGTTCAGCTTTTCAACGCGGCATTAAACACAGGCGCGAGTCCCGTGTTGTCGAGCAAGCTGCTGAATTCACCGAGCCGTTTGTGCAGATACGCCGGCACATCGACATCCGCGTAATCGTAGAAGCCACGCGCATCGCGCAGACCATCGTGGCCTTCACGCATGTTGTCGCTGACGATCGTGGCGGGCAGGAAGCGCGGATCGATCGCCCGCGCCAGATAGTGCGACGCATAGTAGAGAATGTCGCAGCCGCCCCAGTCGATAAATTCGAGCAGACCCAGCACGGAAAACCGCAGACCGAAACCGGTACGGATAGCCGTATCAATGTCTTCCGCGCTGGCAACGCCCTCCTCGACCATGCGCGCGGCCTCGTTCATCGCCAGCGCCTGGATGCGCGGCACGATGTATCCCGCCGACGGCGCGCACACCACCGGCACTTTGCCGACCCGGCGCAACAAGGCGACCACGCGCTCAACGGTCGCTGCGGCCGTGGCATCGCTACGACTGACTTCAACAAGCGGCATCAAGTGAGCCGGGTTGAGCCAGTGCGCGTTGAGAAGCCGCCCGGGATGCACGACCACCTGCTGAAGCTCGGTCACAAGAAACGTCGACGTGGTCGATGCAAACAACACGTCCGCCCCGGCGTGTTCGCATAGCCATGCGAACGCGACCTGCTTGGCCTCCATCACTTCCGGGACGGCCTCGAAGACGATCTCGCCTTCGGCAAGCTCTTCCCGCGCGCGCTCACAATCCACGATGACGATGCGCGCCATCGTCTCCGCAGCCTGCGCCTCGCTGATGCGGCCCAACACCACCAGCGTCTGCAACTGTCGCACGATCTCGCCACGCGCGGCCGTCGCAAAAGCGCTACGGGCTGCCGGGTCGCGCTCCTTGAAGTCGATCAGCGTCACGCGCAAGCCGGCATAAGCGAAGGCAAGCGCGATGCCCTGCCCCATCCGCCCTGCACCGAGGATATGAACGTGCTGGATGTCGACGGCGGCGCTCATTGGCCGAAACCCCGTTCGAGCAAGGCCGTCATCGCCTCGCGCGAAAGCGACGCAAGGCCCAGCCGCTCGAGCGTGCGGCCTTCGCCGTACAGGTCGCGCTCCGACACCGCGCTCGCCAGATTCAGCAGACCTTCGGCGACGGGCGTCGGCACGCCAGCCCAGCGTCCCGCCGAAACAAGAAACGACAAACCGAGCCGCGTATCTTCGAGCATATAGCGGTGCGTCTTCAGATCGATGTCCTCGCGCCAGTCGCCGCTATCGGTCAGCTTGCCGTGCGCGCCGCGGCCGTACATCCACTCGTCGCCCTCGCTCGCATAGTGGTCGGCGAGCGGAAAATGCGGCGCGCCGTAGCCGAGGGCCTCGCGTACCGCCATACGTTCGGCGTCGAGCACACTCGTCACGCGGCGGATCGACGGTTGCGTGCCTTCGTTGTGGATGTCCCAGGCGTCGAAGTGCTCGAGTGGTCCGGCGTTCATCATGATCAATGGCGGGTGGATCACCGGTCCGGCGTTCATCAGGGCGCCGCTCAACGCATCCTCGATCGGTTCGACCGACGGATAGGCCTGCTGCAGCACCGGAACCGCCCACGTCGCAAACCGTGCGGGAAAGACGCCGCTCGGCAGGCGCGTAGCGTATGCGCTCACCACCACATTGTCCTCGCCATGTTTGCGTGCGAGGTACGGCAACGTGCCGGTCTCCGCGAAGGCCACCTCGTGCGCGTTGCCCGCCTCGTGCATCGCCTTCGCGAACACATAGCTGCCGAACGTGCCGGGCGGCAGGAACACCACCTGATGGTCCGCGAGAAATGGTGCCAGTTGAGCCGCCAGCGCTTCGTGCGTCGTTGAAGGCAACGGAATCACGATGAGCGCTGCGCCCTCCACCGCTTCCGCCAGATCGTCGACGAGACGTATCGCGCCTGGCTGCGCGCCGATCGGCACCCGCCGCTCGCCGCGAAAGTCCTTGACCTTGAGCGCGCCGAGTTCGCGCAGCCGCGCCGCGGCGACCGTATCGCGGCGCCACCACGTCACGTTATGGCCTTTTTCCAGCATGTCGATCACGGCCGCATAGCAGCCATGCCCCCCGCCCAGTACGCTGACATTCATCACACTTCTCCTTGTTCGATGATCATCAGACTACGGGGTCGCCGGCACAAAGACGCTTCACCGCGCGCAAGCCGCATTCAAATCCGGCAACTCAATGAGAACGCCGTCGCGCGCCTGCTGAACAATCTCGCTATCCGGGTCGATCCGTTCTTGCGCGAAAAAAATGGCCATCGCATGATGAGCGCGCTGCCCGCTCCCCGCTTCGAGGCCCATGAATGGAAATCGCGATTTCACGCAGAAACCGTAACCGTCTGATCGCATCGCACGCCCGCGAGGATATCGAGCGGGAAGTCTCACAGGTGCTCTGTCCGCACCGGATGGAAGTCCCTCACCGTGGCCCGCTCAACGCCGAGCTATACGGCGTCGCGCTGCATCAGGCGATGCTCCTCGAACTCCACTACGGCAGCGAAACCCACATCGATGCCGGCGACATCGGCAATCACTACCTGTTTCGCACCACGCTCAGCGGCCAATGCGCACTTGAATCAGGCGGCGAACGCGTTTCGCTGCGGGCCGGGAGCCTGAGCGTGTCATCGCCCGCGCGCATGAGCCGCATCGTCACGGACCGCGAATGCCGTAACCTGCTCTTGCGGATCGACCGCCAGGCGCTCGAGGTCAAGCTTGCCGAGATGTTGAACGACAGCGTCAAACAACCGCTCGTGTTCGATCTCGCTTTCGACAATGCACACACGGGCACCACGGTTTTTTTGTCGACCCTGCGCTACCTGTGCAATCTGTGCGATCAGTTCGACGAGCCCGCGCAGGAACGGATCTTCGGCCGCGATCTGACGCAGTGGCTGATGACGGTTCTGCTCAGCCAGCTGCCGCATTCGTACAGCGCGACGCTGGCCCGTGCCTCCTCGTCGCCACTGCCGGTCCATGTGCGCCGCGCGCGCGACTATATCGACGCCCACCTCGACGAGCCGCTGCGGATGGACGCCCTGGCGCGCGCCGCCGGTGTTTCGACGCGCACGCTACAGAACGGTTTCAGCCAGTTCCTCAATACGTCGCCCGGGGGCTATATCCGCGAACGGAGACTCGAAGCCGTGCACCGCGCACTACAGACGCAGTCTGAACGCTCGGTGACCGATATTTTCATCGAGCACGGCGTGCACAGCTTTGGGCATTTCGCCAAGGCGTACGCGCGGCGCTTCGGCTGCCTGCCATCGGCCACCGCGAAGCGCATGGTGCGCAACTGACTCCCATGCAGACCGATCCCGCCAACTCCGCTGATCCGACCGCTTCCGCCGATTCCGTTTCGCACGAACATGACCCGTTGTCCTTCGCAGAGACCGCCGGGGCTCCGCGTGTGCGAGACCTCGATCTAAATCTGCTGAAGGCATTTCACGCGGTGTACATCGAGAAAAACGTCGGCCGCGCGGCGTTGCGGCTGGGGATCACGCAGCCTTCCGTGAGCCATGCGCTTGCCCGCCTGCGGCTCGTGTTTCGCGACGCGCTGTTCGTGCGTACGCCCGGCGGTGTCGAAGCAACGCCGCGTGCGCAGCGCCTCGCGATTTCCATCGATCGCGTGCTGGAGATTCTCCAGGACATGCTCGACGAAGGCGCGCAGTTCCGCGCGGCCACGTCGCGCCGTGTGTTCCGCCTGCATATGAGCGACTTCGCCGAAGCCGCGTTTCTGCCGACGCTAATGCGCGAACTCGATACGCGAGCGCCCGGTGTGGTGATCGAAACCCATCAGATCGACGACAGCCAGTTCAATGTCGCGCTCGAATCGGGCCGCATCGACTTTGCGCTCGGGCATTTTCCGCATGCGTCGAGCCACTTTCACCATAGCGAACTGCTGCAGGAGCGTTATGTGTTGCTGATGGCGCGGCGCGTGGCGGAGCAGTTCGAACTGCGGGAAGGCTATACGCTGAATGCGAACGTGCCCGCAGGGCTGCACTTCATCGCGGTCACTTCTCACCCGCAATCGGTCGAACTGCTCGAGCGCTATGGGCTCACCTCGCGCGTGCGGATTGCCGTGCCGAACTTCATGGTGGTGCCGGCTATCCTGAGCCGCTGCGATTACGCGCTGATTCTGCCCCGCACCGTTGCGCGCGCGTTCTCCACGCTCGGTGAATCGGCCGTGTTCGAACTCGAAGATGCGCTCACGTGGCCCGTGAACGCCTACTGGCATCGCCGTTTCGATACCGATCCCGGCCACCGGTGGTTGCGCGGTGTGCTCATGGAGCTGTTCCGGATCGGCGCCCGTGAGCCTTTCGACAGCTGGCTCAGCGCGCCGCTCGATCTCAATCCGGAAGGCGTACGTAGCGTCTGAACGCGTCGGGAGCGACCCGCCGCTTCACCAGCGGGTCAGCTTGATCGGCCGCCTAGAAGGCCGTCATGATGCCAGCCACCACCGAGCTTGCAGTCGCGCCAGCCTTCGCCACCGATACCCCGCCACCCGCCGCGCCATTGACCGTGAAGTTCGCGTGCGCGCCGTTGCGGATCATCGCTGCGCCCGTATAGAGCACGGTGCGCTTCGAAAGCGGATAGTCGCAGCGCACGCCAAACGAATCTGCATTGCCTGCGCTGTCGGCCACTTTCCGGTAATGACCGTAGCTCAGCAACACCAGCGAACGGCCCACCGGCACGGTGGCGTCGAGTTCGAACAGATCGTTGTGCGGATTCGAACTGGCGGCGTTCACGCTCGTCGTGACGTCCGGCCCGCCGCGATGCCGTAGATAGATGAAAGCCGGTTTGATGAAGCCGAAATCGTACGAGATTGCCCCAAGCGCGTAATTGCCGGCGGCCGTCGGACTTTTCGCGTTCAGTGCCGCCGCACTCGCCGGACTGAAGGTCTGCTGCATGTAGTCGGCGTCGATCGACAGACTGCCGTTCACGTAGTTAACCGAGGCGCCATACGTATCGCCCAGCGTCGAAGGAACGTTCGATGCACCGTTCGCTCCGCGCGCGGCGATAGCCCGCACCAGCACGCCGCCTATACGAGGCGAGGAATAGCGTATCGAGTTGTTCACGCGCAGAAAGGTCGGCCCGACGAAGTTATTCGCCGCATTGCCCCATGCGAGGCCGGCGCCGTCGCCCGGCAAGCTGTAGGTCACGAACGAGGTATGCAGGACTGTGTAATTGACGCCCGCCTGCATCGCGCCAAACGGACCCGACAGCCCGACCCACGCTTCGCGTCCGAACAGCGCGCCGTTGTTGCCGAGCGTACCGTTAGCCGAATTGAAGCCGTTTTCGAGCTTGAAGATCGCGCGATAACCGCCGCCAAGATCTTCACTGCCCTTCAAGCCGAATTGCGTCGCGAAGATATCGCCGCTGCCCATCCGCACCACGTGGTTGGGGCCGAAATTCGCGTATTCGATCGACGTGTCGATCCGTCCGTACAAAGTCACGCTCGATTGCGCAAGCGCGGGTGCCGCTGCGAGGCTCAGCAGCGACACGCACCACATCCGTTTGGTCATTCCCTTAGTCCCGGCGAAAGTCTGGTTCTAACTGCCGCGCGGATTTGCCGTCGCGACGCTCGTGTTTTCCGTCTTCTCCAAAGCCTTTCGTTTGATGGAGCGGAAAACGAAGCGAGTCTAGGAACACCAATTTCGAGCGTCGATGAATGCGCACATATAACACTTATAGACAGTGCGAATGAGGTGGGCCGCGCACCGTACCACGGCCTCTTGAGCCTTATGGGACAAGCCTTTCCGGCCGCCTCCTGGGGAAAACTTTAGTGACCCAGGGGAATCTCGCCGTGTGTGCGCAGACCTTGCGTATATGTTTCGGAAATTTGTTTACATACGCTGCTTCGCAACCTCATTGAAACCTCATCGCAACTTCGTCGAATATCAGGCACAGGAGAACCGGCATGGCCGTATCAACGAGCAATAACCCTGCACGCAGGCGCTATACGTACGAGTGGTACGTGGTCCTGATCTGCATGCTTGCGTATGTGTTTTCCTTCGTCGACCGACAGGTTCTCGCGTTGATGATCGAGCCGATCAAAAAGGATCTGCATCTGACCGACACGCAGTTCAGCCTGCTGCAAGGCTTCGCGTTTTCGCTCTTCTACGCGGTGATGGGCATGCCGCTCGCCTATCTTGCCGACCGCTTCGCCCGCCCTCGCATCATCGCGACAGGCATTGCGTTATGGAGCCTCGCCACCGCGGCCTGCGGCGTCAGCCAGAACTTCATCCACATGTTCCTTTCCCGCATGAGTGTCGGCGTGGGCGAAGCCGCGCTGTCGCCCGGAACGTATTCGATGTTGAGCGACTACTTTCCGAAGGAGAAACTGGGACGCGCGGTGGGCGTGTACTCGCTGGGTTCATTCATCGGCGGCGGAATGGCATTTCTGATCGGCGGATACGTGATCCATCTGCTCAAGCAGATGACGACAATCAGCGTGCCGCTTCTCGGCGACGTGCGTTCGTGGCAACTCACGTTCTTTATCGTCGGATTGCCGGGTTTTCTCGTCGCGCTGCTGTTTATCCTCACCGTGCGCGATCCGGCGCGTCGAGGACTCGTGCGGGATGGCGCCGGCCAGGCAAAGCGCGTGTCGATGGGCGACTCGCTGCGCTTCATCGGTACGCATGGCAAGACGTTCGCCTGCCACTACCTCGGCTTCTCGTTCTATGCGATGACGCTGTTCTGCCTGATGAGCTGGACGCCCGCGTTCTATATCCGCCACTTCGGACTCACGCCGGCTGAAGCCGGTTACACGCTCGGCACGATCCTGCTGGTCGCGAACACCATCGGCGTGTTCTGCGGCGGGTGGCTCAACGACTGGCTCATGAAGAAAGGCCGTACGGACGGCCCGATGCTGGCGGGGTTCATCGGCGCGGTTGGGATGCTGGTGCCGGCCGTTGCTTTCACACAGGTCGATAGTCTGAACGCGTCGCTTGCGCTGCTGGTCGTTGCGATGTTCTTCGCTTCGTTCCCGATGCCCACGTCGACCGCCGCGATGCAGACGCTCGCACCGAACCAGATGCGTGCGCAGATTTCAGCGGTGTTTCTGCTGGTCTCCAATCTCATCGCACTTGGCATCGGTACGACGCTCGTCGCGTTGCTGACTGACAAGGTGTTCGGTGCGCCGAAAGCGGTTGGTGATTCGATGTCGATTGTTAATCTTGTTGCCACGCTGCTGGCTGCAGGGTTGTTGTGGTTGGGGTGCAAGCAGTTCCGGTTGAGCCTTGCGCGTGTGCAGGGGCAAACGGGTTCGACGGCGACGGCCGGCGCGCATCACGACGGCGCAGAGGCCGCGCATGCCGGTGGCGTTGCGCCGCTCGTGGGACAGTAAGTCTTTGCTCCTTCTGTCTTAGTCCATCTCTTTGCGCTATCCGCTGATGGAAGAACCGCCCGCTTTCGGGCGGTTCAGGGTTCAGTATTGCAGGCTTCAACACTTGACCGTTTGACTTGCGATTGAATGGGTGCAAGGCGGTCATCCTCGCACCCGTGTGGACATCAGTTCCGCGGGATACCCATCTTCTCCATCGTCAGGGTTTCGTCGGCGCGCCCCCAACCACCGTCGGCGACCTCATCCACGAGAACCATCGAGTAAGGACGGACGCCCTCCCCGAAGTACTCGACGAACATGGCCGTCGTGCGATGGATGATTTCTTCTTTTTTCGCGGCATCGAGCGTGCCTTGCGGAAACTTGTAATTGGCAAATGGCATGAAAAACTCCTTGATTGGGGTTTGAAAACGAGGTGTCGGTTTTCGGCACCTGGATAGCCACGCGTGAAGAAACAGTTTCCATTTCTGCTCCTTTACAGGGTGACCGTCAGGTGGCCGACTGCCTTGAGAGCGATTATTCCCACCCAGAGCACCTGGATAAATGGTGGTAAATTGCCATGACTATTCAATGGGAATAACTAATCGAGATCGGCGGATATGGATCGTTTTGACACGCTGCAGTTGTTCGTCCGGATCGTCGAGCAGGGCAGTTTCACCAAAGGCGCGAGCATGGTGGACATCCCGCGCGCGACGGCGACCTATGCCATCAAGGCACTTGAGGCGCGGCTCGGCACACGGCTGCTGGAACGAACGACGCGGCACGTGCGGCCGACACTCGACGGCCAGGCTTTTTACGAGCGCTGCGTGCGCATCCTGGGCGAGATCGACGATGCGGAGTCGTCGTTCTCGCATCAGACTAGCAACCCGCGTGGCGTATTGAGGCTGGACCTGCATGGCACGCACGCCACACGCATCGTGTTGCCGCGCATCGACGAGTTTCGGGCACGCTATCCGGGTATCGAGCTGGTGGTGAGTAGCGGCGATCGCCTCGTCGATCTCGTGCGCGAAGGTGTCGATTGCGTGATCCGTGGGGGGCGTCCGCGCGACTCGTCGCTGATTGCGCGGCCCGTGGCCGTCGTGCCGCAGATCATTTGCGCGAGCCCCGCCTATCTTGAGCGATGGGGTATGCCCGCGGTACCGGCTGATCTGGCCTCGCATGAAGCCGTCGGCTTCTTTTCTCAGACGAGCGAGTCCTCCTATGCGATCGAACTGCGCATCGAGCGGAAGATCACTGAATTCAAGCTGCGTAGATGGATCTCGGTGGGCGACGCTGAGAATTATGTCGTCTGCGCGTTGCGCGGGGCGGGTCTGATTCAGTTGCCCCGCTTCCACGTGGAGGACGAGCTTGCCGATGGTCGTCTTGTCGAGGTCCTGCAGGACTGGGAGAGTCCGGGCTTACCTATCAATATTCTCTATCCCCAGCACCGGCAGCTCGCTCCGAGGGTCCGTGCTTTCGTGGATTGGGCGAGTCAGGTGTACGCGGCGAAATTCGGCGGTTAGAACGGGTTGGATGCAAGGTTGGAAGAGCCGCCCGCTTTCGGGCGGCTGAGCATTGGACGGCAGTCGGCCAACTGAAGCCGTCCGCCTTTCTCGGTGGTTAGTGGTGCACGGGAGCCGGCTGTTCGTCCGCGTCATCTTCTTCGTTTGTCGCGGATTTGGCTGACGTTTGTTTGGCCGGGCTCGGCTTCGTGGCTGCCGGTGTTTCCGTCGTCGCTATTTGTGACGCCTCTGCGAGAAGGCGCGCTGCACGGCTCGCGGTGATGCGGCTTTGAGGGATGCCCTTCGCATCGAGCGCGATCACCTGGTATAGCTCACGGTCACATTCGAGCTCGCGATGATATTGCTCTGCTGTGTCGACGAGCAATTCAAGCATGGTCTGCTGGCGTCGTCTTTCGTCGCTCGTGATGGCAGGATTCCTACACATCGAGGACGCAAGTGTGATCAATGTGTTGAGTTGGCTCAACTGCCGGTTACAGAGGGCGAAGGTGGAAAGCGCGAGCTTTTCGTACTGGAGCGCGTCGACTGGCGGGCGTGACACGGGTTGAGATTGTTTTGTAGGTTTGTTGCTCATGGTGCGACCTCCCTGGTACTTCTTTGATCGCCCGACACTCGCTTGCTTGGGGAAGTGGGTGAGCGGGCACGTGGCGGGTTTGGAAGACCGGATCAGAAACATGCCGGCGAGCCTCGCGGCTCCCCCACCACAGCCCGCCCATTGAAAACAACAGACGTGCAGGGGTAGACGCACGACCCGCGCGAGCGGGTGTGCGGTTTCTGACTTCAGGCTTCCACACCTGACCGCCGGGTGTTTCCCAACGGCTTGATGATTATAAATGAAGGCAGCCGCGTAGCGATCAACCAGGCAGGCTAAGTGTTTGCGTTTGGCCGATTGGATAAGGCATCGTCGGCGGCGGCGGTTGGCGGGTTGGCGTGAACTCGGAGGCCGTAGAGGACGCGGGCGGTTGGTTGGCTCTGCGGTGATAGTGAGCGCGTAGGCGTATCTGGGGTTCGTCAGTGTCCGAACTTGGCGGTTGATGTAGGTTCATCGGCCTAAGGGACGGTGGACCTCCATCTGATCGCAACCGGTTGAATGACTGCTCTCGGAGAACGCGGAGGACTGAAGTCGACCCTGAGCGGTCTGTGGGATTTGTCCTGAGCGGACATTCACGTGCTACGGTGCGGCGCACTGACACTGCGTGATGCCTATTTTTTTGCCCCACTGAAGCAGAGTGCCCAGCTTCATGCTGAGAGGAACCTTCGGCGGCCCGTTCCTCGCCCGTTTATCCATGGTCTCTTTGATCGGTAGTGCCCGTATCAGGAAGGCTTCCAGTTGCTTGTTCAGACCGCGAATCCAGACCCCACTATCTTGCTTGTCCAGAGAGTCAATCAATTTGTCGCGGAGCGGGTCTGCTTGGAAGTGAAAGGTTGTGTTATCGCGCAGAATACCGACCTCTTTGCATGGGATTGACTACTTGAGAAACCAACGGTATTTTTTCTGATGGGGCGTCACGCCCCCTGCGCCGCCTCACAGTTCTTTTCGATTCCGTGCCGGCTGTGGAGGCTCATCGGCACGGATACTCGGACCGAAGCCATGCGTATCTACTTCCAGAACGCGTCTATCCCGACGCGGGCCGCCAATCGGCTTAAATTCCGCCTTTCGCTAAAGGAATCCCAGGCGCGACAGGTAACCTCCGAAGTCTTCGGCTATAGAGACTGGACCGACCTCCACCGCGACCTGGGCAGCAAAGCGGCTTCCGCGCTCGACGAGGCGTGTGACAGCGTGACACTAACCGAGAGACGCGTATATCAGGCGTCGCAATTGCTCGCATCGTCAGTTGATCTTCACGGTGAATCCGCCGACGAATTTGTTCGATGGTGGCAACCGTCGTCCGCACATGCGCACGAAGAGGGCCCGAACCCGACAGAAGCGCCGTTTGCCGGCTCAAAGGAAGATCTGAGTTTTCAGGAGGCGCTGAGCACATTGGCTCACGCCGCGGACCGTCCCGTTGGCCACTTCGAACAAGCGCTCATGACTGGCATACACAGAACGGAAAACGAAAGCTCGCTGAGGTTTGTAGAATCGATTGCTGATGAGTTGCTAAGCGGCAACCGAAAGCGAGAACCCGAAGTGGCTCGTCACCTCCTTGAGGCTCTGGCCTCGCGAGGGCTCCCCAGGTCAATACTTAACCTGGCGGTGAGTTTGACGCTTGGCGATGGTGGGCCTAAAGACGAAAACAGGGCCACGGAGCTGCTCGGGCGGTTGGCTGAATCTGCTTCAACTCCCGATGATCTGAAGCGGATTGCCGAATCGCGCTTAGGCACCGCCTAAGCACTCGAAGGTCCCGTCAGGCTCGTCATAGTTTCGACCTACAATCGCCAGCGGGGAACGACTTCGCCAGCACCGCCGGACGGCTGAACAGATTGCAGGCAGCTATGCCATCGACACTGGTTGCCAGATAGAGCGCATAGTTGTGCGATTGCAATCGAGCCCCAAGGGTTTGTACTCGTTACGTCTCCTCCATGTCTCCATTGATATGAATTGAGCCCGCCACAAAGCGGGTATTTTTTCGCCCAAACGTTCTTTCCTTTCTTCGCGAACGTGCTACCTTCGATGCTCACCCCGGTCGGCTTCAGGAAACCATGCCCTGCGAAGCGTGCCAGAAATTGTTGGTTGGCGATTCAGACGGTTCCCACGATGGGCTGCTGACATATCGCAACCCAGCAATTCTTCGCCCCTTCGGCCGACCGCCGGTTGTTCTACATCGCTATCGCTGCAAGCACTGTGGCTTCAACTGGATACACGAAACAGATCCGCTAGAACGCGGTAGATCCGAGTGGATCTGTCTGTACGAGGCACCCAATATTCTCATTCCCGCGACAGTAGACCGCTCTTCGCGATTGTCGGCCAGTGAGCACTCAAACCCTTCAGGTAACACAGAAAGGCAGCCGGCGCGCTCCGGGAATTGGCTCCGACGTTTCTCCTGAGCCAGCAAGGTACAGCGAGCAATAGGGCCCGGTTTCTAGCGCAAGCGGCACAAGACTGGCCAATCTGAGCGTCCGGCCGATCCAACTAATTAGCGTCATCAATCGGTCACAACCCTCACGCAGTATTACCGGCAGCCTTCAAATGGCCGACGATCTGCGCGCGAGTCCGTCCTCGTCCGATGCAAACATCCGGGCGAGCAAGACAAGCGAGGACAAGACTCAGCGCCATACGCGCTCGACAAGAACCAATCCCACTCAAGGAAAAACACCGTGTCACGTTCAAGACTGCTGGCTCTGACGGCGATTGCGTCGTCGCTCATATTTACAACTACGGCGTATGCGGGCGTGGATCTCATTGCGATGGGCCAACTGAGCGGTCTGACCGGCGATTTATCGAAGGAAACGGCTGCGCCGCTGGAAAACGGTGTAGCGGGCAATCTGCTCGGCGGCCTGGGTTCGGGCATCGCTTACGCGGGGTGCCAAACGTTCGTGGCTGTTCCGGACCGCGGCCCGAATGCCGTGTCGTACAACGCCGCGATCGACGATACCGCGTCGTACATCAACCGCTTCCAGACCTTGAGCCTGCGCCTGAAACCGGCGTCGGCGAGCGCAGCACTGCCGTACACGCTGACACCTAAACTCCTCGATACCACCCTGCTCCACGCCTCCGAACCACTGGTCTACGGAACGGGCGCGGCTGCCGGCGTCCCCGATGGCGCCCCAACGCTTAACCGCCGCAATCACACGCATTACTTCTCGGGCCGCTCGGACAACTTTGACCCTTCACGCTTGTCGACGAATGATCGCAACGCGCGCTTCGACCCGGAAAGTGTGCGCGTGAGCAATGACGGCGAGACCGTATTCATCTCCGATGAATACGGTCCGTACGTTTACCGGTTCGATCGCCGCAGTGGACGCCGCATCGACACTTACAAGCTGCCGGATACGTTCGCGGTCTCGACGCTCAGCCCTCTCGGTAGCGATGAAATCACGCTCAACACCTCCGGCCGCGTGGCGAACAAGGGCATGGAAGGCCTGGCGATCTCGCCCGACGGAAAGACGTTGTTCGGCGCGATGCAAAGCCCGCTGATCCAGGATGGCGGCACGGACGGCGCTTATACGCGCATCGTGAAAATCGATATACGCAGCGGCAAGATGACGCAATTTGCGTATCCGCTAACGAACATCGGCACGGCAGCCAAGCCGAAGTACCCGACCATCAGCGACGTGGTCGCCGTCAACGATCACGAACTGCTGATGGACGAACGCGACGGCAAGGGTCTTGGCGACAATTCGACGGCAGTGTTCAAGAAGGTGTTTCACATTGACCTGACGGGCGCCCAGGATGTGAGCAACGCAAGCAGTCAGGCGGGGCTCGCACCCTACGCGGTCCAGAAGGCCCTGTTCCTCGATGTCGTCACCACGCTAAATGCACACGGTCTCAGCGCCAACGATATACCGGCGAAGCTCGAAGGCCTCGCGTTCGGTCCCGATGTCATGGTCGGCGGCGTGAAAAAGCACACGCTGTTCATTGCGAACGATAACGATTTTATCGGGACGATAACCGATTCCAATCATCCGGCCGGTATCGCGAACCCGAATCAGTTCTTCGTGTTCGCGTGGGATCCGAGCGACTTGCCGGCCTATGTCGCGCAGCGCCTGCCCGGAGTGGATGACGACACGCGCGGCAACGGTCACGGTCGCGGCCAAGACCATAACCGTATGTGCGCGGCTGACGACGATCATTGAGCATCGATCGCGCATCCCGTGTTTTTTAACGCTGGATGCGCGATCCACTTTCGGCCCGTTTTCTTTGTCGCCGCTGGACGGCTGGCACTCAGCGATAGCCGTTAATCGAAGGGACACACATCTTCGTCTACGAACGGTCGTTTTCAAGAAACTCAACTGAGTCTTGTCGACCCTCTACCGCCATTGGAGCCAGCTTTACTTGAAAGTCCGCTTCCGGAGTCCAACGGCCATTTGCGTGTCCTCGGTGGACGCCATATTCTCAGCTTTGCCGGCGGCCTGATCTCTCAGCACGGTGCCAGGCCGGTAACACTACCCATAGTCACCGGGCACAGCCGCTGCGGCGCCGGTTGTGAATTCTGCTGCTGTACCGCCTGCTGGAGTCGTTCGGCCTGAACGTTCGCGTTCGATGCCCGGAGGAACGCGTCTCTGTTCGCTTCTACCTTTTGCACGACTCCGTGAGGATCGCCCACGCGAGTAAGGGCGTTAAGCGCATCGCGGTTGTACTGCCAGGCCGCCTTCTCCAACCATTCAATCTGCTTGGCCTTGTCCTTCGGCACGCCTACCCCCTCCGCATACATGGTAGACAGCGAAAATTGCGCGCGGTCGTTGCCTTGTTCGGCGGATTTCCGCATCCATGACGCGGCGGCGGCATAGTCTTTGGTTACGCCACCACTTCCGTAGTAGTAGTACCCGGCGACTTTTGCTTGTGCCAAAGCATCGCCGGCCTGCGCGGCTTTCAGGAAATAGACGAAGGCCCCGGCGAGGTCGTTCTGACCTACGAGGTGCGAGGCGTAAAGATACTCGGCCATCACATTGCCAGATTCCGCGGCGGCTTTTTCGTGTGCAGCCACCTCGGCTTCACGCTCGGACTGCGTCTTGGATGAGGGCACCGCGCAGCCGCCCAGTGCGGTCAAGGACAGCATGACGGCGACACCGAACGCAAGACGGCGGATGGACAAGAATATCATCGGCGTGGTATTTCCGTTTTGAAAATGGGAAGCCATGCCGGCGCCATTAGCGGGTGATGAAGCGCTTCACGACGACATGACGAAATAGCGTCACATAAAGGTCATGTGATGGCCTGATTGCGTACGCAAAGATACTAATCGGTCTATCTTGTGTCAATCAGATATTTGTCGTCGCACGGGTAGCGCTCGAAAAACCGATTAATCAAGGGCGTCGGCTCACGGATCGAAAACCGCCATTCCTGCGATAATCATTGGGCACCAATGAAAGGCCGTTCCTGGCAGATCGCGGCCCGATGCGCTTTAGCGAGACTCCTTTGGACCTGCACACTCGCTGTTTGCCAAGCTTGTCAGTGCGCGATAAGGCAGTCTCCCAGATGGTAGCTGTCATCGAGGTGCCCTTCTCCGTCGAACCCGATAGTCACAACATATGGAAAGCCATCGGGGCGTTGAGACACGTTGTAACCTACGAGAGCGTGCCTGACAGCGTTATCAAAATCGGAATCTTCAGCACGCGCGTTCTTCATCACTTTCGTAACCTGCCCACTACTGTCAACATGGACGCTATAGCCGATTACTGGTGGAGAGTCGCTCCCAGGTTCCAAAGATTTCGTCGCGACACTTATGCGATTGAAGATGGTACATAAGGCATCCCTACCCTCTTGACTCATCGCGGGTGGAACCATAGGGGCTGTGTGAATTGGCCTGACCGCCGTTGGATCTGACGACGTGACCTCGTTTTGGGCTTGAATCGGACCAACACCGGCAAAAAGCAGCCCCACAGCGAATACGGCAGACTTGCAGTCCATGATTCTCTTCCCGGTTGCCTCTGACGTTGAGCACGCAAATTGTCGACGATTCTGGTGTGGTTGTCGAAGGTCCGCTGATGGCCGCTGTCTGCCTCACGCAAGTGGCGTTCGCAGCCTGAAATTCGCGAGCCGGCGACCGGTTGAATCCAAGGCCGAACTCAGCCGGATGGCGAGCGACTGGGTTCGACCCACAGCCGCCCTGTAGGCTACGATCACGAATGGCCGTTGCCCGGACAAAAGCCGACATCGCACGGTTTCATCCGACACGCTTCGCGTGTGTTCAGATTTGTATATGGCAGGACGGCTTAAATGGTAAGGGAACGATGTAACTCAGGCGGGCCACCCATCGCGTAGCGATCAGAGAGTGGCCGGCTACCGTCGATGTCGGTCACCCCGAGTGTTGCGCCGATCTCCGCGCCGATCAGCGCCCTGCCTGAAAGTGCCATCATGGACTCAAATTCATAGAGCGCGGCGATAGTGCGGCCTGTAAATTGTGGAGACTCGCGCTTTTGTTTGGGGCGCTTGTCTTCGAGGAGCGTAGCGAGATAGGCGCGAGCACGTTCGGTATCTAAACCGCCCATCCAGACGGAAACCACGGCGACATTGTATGGCCGTAGCTCCTTCGCCATATCGGCCGCCATTTTGTCCGCACCTGCCTTTTGGGCGCCGTAGGCCGGGTTCTGATGGTAGCTGACGGCACCGTAGTGTCCGGTGTTGACAATCAACCCACGGCCATTGGCAATCAGAAGCGGCGCAGCATAGTAGCTAGCCACGTAGTGCGAGCGCAGGCCGACAGTAATCACATCGGCCGTATCCAACGGCTTCTGCCAGAAGCCGCCTTGAGCGGGTGCACCAACCTTTGCAGCGTTGTTCACGAGGATATCGAGACGGCCGTGTTGACGATGGATGTCGGCGAAGAAATCTGCCACTGCCAGATCGTCTGCGTGATCGAGCACAACTCCTATTCCTGTCCCGCCTGCGCGAGACACGAGTTCGGCTGTTTCATCTACTGAACCGCCGAAGGGCGTTTCGCCCCCAGTGGCACTGCGCCCGGTGACATAGACCGTGGCCCCGGCTTCTCCAAGCGCGATCGCGATGCCCTTTCCGGCGCCTCTGCTCGCACCCGTCACCACTGCGATCATGTTTGCTGTCATCGATCCTCCTGCGCACTGTACGACGCCTTATTGCGTCGGACTGTCATCAGTTCCAGCAGTCTAGTGCCTGTCGGCTTTGTTGATTAGTGACATAATTTTGTATGAAATCATGAGTGAGACTCAACAATGAACCGCGAGGATCTGGCCGATCTGCTAACTTTTGCAACCATCGCCGAGGAATCCAGCTTCACGCGTGCAGCCGCGCGGCTCGGTGTTTCCGCTTCTGCTCTCAGTCATTCCATTCGCTTGCTGGAGGCGCGCCTCGGCGTCAAGCTGCTCAATAGAACCACAAGAAACGTCGCACCGACCGCTGCGGGAGAAAAGCTGTTGAGCCGGTTGCGGCCCGCTTTCATCGAGATCGGGGCAGGCTTGACGACGCTTGCGGATAATCGAAGCCGGCCAGCAGGCCGTGTCCGTATCAGTGTTCATCGCACGGCAGCGCTTATGTTCGTCGTGCCGAAGCTCACACAACTTCGGCGCGACTATCCTGAGGTCGTAGTTGAATTGTCGGTAGATGATTCCTTGGCAAACATCGTCGCGGCTGGCTTCGACATGGGCATCCGGAATGGCGAACTATTGGCTAAGGACATGGTGGCAGTTCGCATCGGTGCAGACTACCGAACCGCGGTGGTTGCATCGCCCTCTTACCTGAAGAACAATGCCGCGCCGCTCACTCCGGACGATGTGGCCGGCCATGCATGTCTGGGATATCAACGACCAAGTTCGAAGGCCCTCCATTTCTGGGACTTTGAGCGAGAGGGCCGATCCGTCCAGGTGCCAGTCGATCCGGTCTTTATCTCCAATGACAGCGATATCCTTATCCATGCCGCCCTGGCGGGAAACGGCCTCGCCTATGTTCTCAAAGAACAGGTGCAACCCCACCTGAAGTCAGGCACATTGACGCAAGTGTTAGAGGGATGGTCTGTCACGCTAGCGGGAAGCTTCCTCTATTATCCCGACCGACGCCAACTTCCGGTCGCTGTACGTGTCGTCATCGACTCGCTTCGTTATCGTTCTTGATTTGGTATGAGACATTAGCGCCCGGTCCGGATGTTGCGGAATAAATGTCCATTGCCGACCCAGCTGCGGTCATTTGAATAACGACGGTAACTGACCGCTCCTGGCCGAACTGAGCCCGACGACGACCGGCTCTGATCGACCCGGAGCGCACCGGCGCCGATGCCGAAAGTGGTCGTTCGAAAGCGCGCAAAATCGAAGAACCCGTCGTTTCAGGGAAGACCAGCGAGGCGGTCCGGGAAGTATCTGCCATAGAAAAACAAAACCTGCCACGTGTTTCCGCCCGCTGAGTTGGAAACTTGAGTTCCAAGGGACCGGTATTAATCTTCGTGATCGGCTGACCATAAAATCAGTAAGGTTCCCAAACGATCCGATCGATGTGCTGCTCTAAGGGGGTTGCTGTCGGTTCCGCCGAGCCTCTTTATCTGCTCCCAGACTTCAGCTTCACGGAACGGCTTCTGACAAGGGGATGCGTAAGCGCCTCAATTAAGCTCCACGCCGCGTAGACGCTGAAAGCTCCAAAGGGCGATAGCCGCAATTACTGTTTGATCGGAGCGAGGGCGACGCCCGCAGTGTGTGGTCGCCTGACTTCCCGGGTCTCCTCGCCTCGCATCGGCAAAATGCTTAAGTTCCCCCCCCCTTCTTCCTCCGCTATGTGAAAGGGATGACTCTGACTTCGTAGCCAGCATACCTCTCGGTTCCCAATCACCGTCGCAGTTTCAAAGCTTGGATCGATCAGGTGCTACCGAGAGAAGTCTGCTGATGCGCCATGCCCGGTGGTATGCCGCGCTCCAGATCTCGAAAACCAAATTTTTCGCGAAGTCATGCTGTTGCCCTGGCGACATCGGCTGGGATGGGAGCCCTTGGATCAAGTTCTCAACTACTGTCACTGCATGAACCATATTTGCGACTTCGCGCTTCCGACCAGCGAGGATCAACCAGATCGACCAACCAAACCAAAGCGCAAATAGTGCGGTGATGCCGACCGTGCTGATCTGCGATCCATAACGCTGGCTGAATGACTGATGGCTGTTTTCTGAATCCAGATAGTGCTGATATGCGAACGGCCTGGCGGAAATGCCGGCAGCATTTGTTGAGACCACCACATCGGGCGCCGACGCCCCTTTGAAATAGAGAAGGAGAGTTCGCGCCGGCGCGAACGCTTCGGTGCGGTTGATGCTCTTCAGAGGAATCGCGATTGAAAGCGTGCCATGAGGCACAGCACAAAGCAGAGAATCATGGCGCACCGGACCGTCGAGAAGAATGCACTCTTACCTGGCACGACGATGTTCACGACCGCCACCCTGTTGTGGGCGACAAAGGTTTGTGCGACGGTGGACCGTGAACTCGGTCCCTGCAGTGCGGCGGGAATGCCCTGAATGAAACGAGTGATGGCCAGCGCGCCGATGAATGCACAAGCCACATGTAAATAGATCAACCAGGGCGGTTGCGGATATTCCGGATTGTCGAGTACCAGGTTCAGGCATGCCACGAAACCGGCACACGCTGCGCTCAAGGCGAACGCTAGCAGCCATGATTTGAATCGCAGGGCGATCCGTAGTGCCGAGTTGGCGACTTTATAGGCGCAACGTTGACATCTTTAATGTGTTCTACGACGGTCAGGGAAGTTTCGTCGGCTGAAATCGCTGCTTCTCGCGTGTGGATCGAGAACTGGAAGCGGATGCTCCCGTGCCTCGTCGCCACGCGTGGCCTCGTACCCCAAACGCTCACTAGCGCGATTGAGCGATACACGGCAGTTCGAGCTGCTGACCTGGCATCAACTCTTGGCAAGCTTGCCGCGACCGATGCCGAGCTGCGGGAGACCCACGTCGACGATCATGTTCTCGCCGTGGTTCGCTATGAACTTGCGACGAATAGGCCCTGGCAGGCGGCAATAGCTGGGGTCAACTGATCTTCAAGGACTTAGTCAAGTTCGACTGACCCGCAGCAATCCTTCTAAGCCGATCTGATTCAGCGCATGGCCTTTTTGACATCTTTCTTTTTGACGTCGTTGCCGGGCCGATTTGTCAGGATGGCGCTCGTAATAAGGTGAACAAGATGATCTGCCCGTGGCGCGAATGAGGGCAGATCAACAAGCCAGCCGAGCGCTGCCATCAGGCCGAACATGTCGTCCCCATTCATATCGGCACGTGCTGTCCCCGTGGCTTGGGCACGCAGCAACAGCCGTGCGCTCGCTGAGTGCACGGCTGCGCATGAAGCGTAAAGCGCGGAGTCCGGGTTGGTATGAGCTGCCGCCATCAGGGCGACAACACCCCTATAGCTTTGGGCAAATGCGATCCATTCGCGAAACCAGGACACGAGCGCTTCGTCAGGTGAGTTCGACGTTTCGAGTTCGCCTGCCTTCCGCGTCAGTTCGTCCAGATTCGTACACAACAACGCGTCGAACAAGGCTTCTCGCGTCGGGAAATGACGCAGCAGTGTCGCCAACCCGACGCCAGCCCGGCGGGCGATATCTCGCATCGACGCGTCGACACCGTGCTCGGCGACAACGTCGTGCGCGACTGCAAGTAGATGGCTGTAATTTTTTTGGGCGTCGGCTCGCATGGGGTCCCTTGACAAACGGATCGCTGATCCGTATATTTGGATCACTGGTCCGGATGTCGCGAATCAGGATCTGGATCGGTGGTCCAAATGATACAGCGCCTTTGTACCCATGGGAACAGCGGCGCTGCTGACACCTCAAACGAAAGGCGAAAGATCATGAAGAAATTGGAAGGTAAGGTTGCAGTCATCACGGGCGGAAGCAGCGGGATTGGCTTGGCCACAGCCAGGCGCTTCGTGGAAGAAGGTGCGCACGTCGTGATCACCGGGCGGCGAGAGAAAGAGCTGCAGGAGGCCGCCGCCGCCATCGAGAGAAACGTTACGACGGTCGTGGGCGACGTGTCGAGCCTGGAAGATCTGGACCGGCTCTATGCCGTGGTGAAAGAGAAGCATGGTCACATTGACGTTCTCTTCGCGAACGCGGGCGCAGGGACAATCGCGCCGCTCGCGGTAGCTACAGAGGGCCATTTCGACCAGACCTTCGACGTGAACGTGAAGGGAATGTTCTTTACGGTGCAGAAGGCCCTTCCCCTCTTCAGAGACGGCGGTTCGATCATCCTGAACTCTTCGGTCTCAAACGTGCTCGGGCTTCCGGGATTTACTGCTTACGCCGCGAGTAAGGCGGCTGTACGCAACTTCGCGCGCGGCTGGACTATGGAATTGAAAGACCGCAAGATCCGCGTGAATGCCATGAGTCCCGGAGCGATCGACACCCCGGCCTTGGCGACGACGACAGGCCTTACCGCTGAACAGGCCGAGCAGGCAGTTGCACAGTTCACCGCGCAGATCCCGATGGGCCGCAGAGGCATGCCCGAGGAAATCGCGGCGGCAGTCACGTTCCTCGCTTCCGATGAAAGTTCCTACATCACGGGTGTGGATCTCGCCGTCGATGGAGGCATGGCGCAGGTCTGACCCCGGCGCGCTCCCGTGGCTGGCCCACAAGCCGCGCCAGTCGTGGGACCACGTTTCTGCAATATCGGCCGGGCGCTTGTTGAGGCGTTTGATCGACGTGACCGAAGACAGGCCGCTAGGGGCGACGGATATTGACGGCGAGCCTGATTGAGACACTTCGCGCGCGACCCGATCCGAGAGAAATGGAGAAAATCCGATGAGTACCGATAAGAACGTCCAGACCGTGAAGGACTTCTTCGCCGCGATCGGCCGCGGCGACAGAAAGGATCTGCTGGCGCTGGCCGCCGAAGACATCGAGTGGATCATTCCGGGCGAGGACTGGCCGTTGGCCGGAACGCGCCGCGGACACGCGGGGCTGGCGGATTTGCTTGAGACCGCATCCAAGTCGATAGAAACGTCCGTGGAACCCCGGGAGTTCATAGCGCAAGGAGACAGGGTCCTTGTCGTCGGCTTCGCCAGGGGGACGATCAAAGCCACGAACAAGACGTTCGAGGACAACTGGATCTTCGCCATCACGGTCCGTGACGGCAAACTGACGAGCATCCGGGAGTACATCGACACGCAAGCACTGGCGCGGGCCTCGCAGACGGACACGTCCGGGCCGGCGTAGCGCTGGCCATCTGCGGCCATCGGGTCGGGATAGACGGTGGATCAGCCGTGGATCGCCCCTCGCATGCCGCGCGCTCGTCGAATACCCAACCGTAAAGGAAAGCTCTATGTACGACCAATCCACGCTATCCGAGTTGATCCGGTTTGCACAAGTCGATGCGAGCTCCACCGTCATCGACGTTTACCCAGGCGACGGCGACTGGACCCGTCTCTTCTCCGACATCGTGGGACCCAAAGGACGGGTCTACAGCTTCGTACCGGCCGAAGTCGCCCACTTCAAGAACGATCCGGTCGGCCGCATGCGGACGCTTGCAACGGAGCCGGGCCGAGAGAACGTGGAAGCCGTCTCGGCGGATCTCATCGCGATGCCGAAGGTCACGCAACCAGCAGATGTCCTCTGGCTGCATCTGTTCTATCACGATCTCCACACACCGCTGATGCAGGCCAGGGGCGCGACGGCGGCCCACTTCAATCGAGTGGTCTACGAGCAGCTGAAGCCCGGCGGGTACTACGTCATCGTGGACCACGCCGCCGCCGTCGGGCAGGGCACGAGCGACGCCCAGTCGCTGCATCGGATCGAGCCTGAGTCCGTTCGCGAGGAGGTGGAGGCCGCCGGCTTCGTACTGGACGCGGAAAGCACCATGCTCGCGAACAAGGACGATCCGCACTCGATCAAGGTGTTCGATCCTGCGATCAAGGGCGAGACCGATCGCTTCGCCTATCGGTTCGTGAAGCCCTGACAGATCCCGGCACCAACTTCATGTCGACCTCCCCAATGGGTGCAAACTTGGGCGCTGACCTATGGCGCTGAACTGGAACGCGCTCAAGCCGAATTTGGCCGCGCGCGGGACTGAATGTCCGATCTCAAGGATATTGCGAAGAGTCTGACATCGCCCGATCCGCCAGAAGCTGTACGGCACGCTCTTCAAACGGAGAAAGCTCGCTGCCGCGCATGCGCGAGAGGACAAACACAAGAGGGCGGAGGTGCCATGCCCGGCGACGAAGCTCGACCAGACGACCGATAGCCAGGTCTTCAGCGACCAGGTTCGCAGGCATGTGGCCCCAGCTGAGCCCCGAAATCAGAAGGTCACGTTTCGCGCCGAGGTCGTTGACGAGCCACTGGCGCTCTCCTGCTACGCCCATCTGGATCTTCTCTGCACCCGGCTGGTTGTCTGTCACCACCAACTGCACATGCTGACCAAATTGTTCGAGGGAGATTGGCCGCTCGATATTCGCTAACGGATGGGTCGGCGCACACACGGTGACCATCTCTACTTCGCAAAGCCAGTGCCTTTCGATCGCGCCTTTCTTGATCTCGGGCACGTCTGAAACGGTAACCGCGAGCGAGCAGCTGCCTGCCAGTACCAGCGCCTCACCACCCTGCATGGTGACCATGCGCAGGCTAATGGCGGCCGTTGGCGATTCGCGTTCGAGTGCACGCAGGCAGTCGATCAGGCGCCCCCTTGGGAAATACGTATCGACGGCGATTGAGAGGCTCGGCACGCCTTCCGCCGACATCGACTTCGCCCGGTTCTTCATCTCTTCCATACGTGCAATCACGGCTCGCGCGTCAGGAAGAAGGCCCCGTCCTGCAGCGGTGAGCTCGGCCTTCCGGGCATCTCGCTGAAAGAGTTCCAGGCCTAGCGCGGTTTCCAAGGCGGAGATCGCGTGGCTAACGGCGGATTGGGCTCGCCGAAGCCGGCGGGCCGCGCCCGTGAAGCTCATCTCCTCACACACCGCGACGAAGGTGTGAAGTTGGTTGATTGAGACGGTGTCGAGCACGTCATCTACTCCTTAGATGGATAGAAGCGATATTTTGTCAGTTTTCAAGATGATTCACTTTCCCTATCTTGCATATCACGCAAGCCCACTTGGGCAACGCTTCAAAGCTGATAGGAAACAGATCGAAATGCCGACACTTCTCGCGATACAGGTAAGCCCTCGCCACGAATACTCGACCTCCCGCAAGCTCTCGGCGGTGTTCGTCGAGAAATGGCTGGCCGCACACCCCGGCGGCAAAGCCATTGAACGCGATCTGATGAAGACCAATCTGCCGTTTGTCGATCTGCCATGGATTGGCGGCGCGTTTACGCCCCCGGAGCAACATTCGCCGGAGAGCGCTGCCGCCATCAAGATTTCCAACGATTTGGTCGCCGAATTGCAAGCAGCTGATCGCATCATCATCGCCACACCGATGTACAACTTCACCATCCCGGCGGTGCTGAAGGCCTACATCGACCATATCGTCCGGGTCGGTGTCACGGTCGTCGACAATGTCGGGCAGCTAACCGGCAAGAAGGCCACCGTCATTCTTGCGAGCGGGGGTGATTTCAGTCCTGGCTCTCCGATCGAAGGCTACGATCACGCCAGCAGCTACCTCCGTCAGGTGCTGGGGTTCATCGGAATTACACATCTGGACATCGTACTCGCCGGATCGGCGCGCGCTGGAATGTCAGGCGAGACGGCGGTGGAGGCGTTCGGCGAAGTGATTGCATCGGCCGCGGCTGCTCGAGTCGTCGGTTGATCTCGGAGAAACGGTCATGAAAGTTGGGTTCATCGGCGCCGGTCGCATGGCTACGACCATGGGTCGTCATTTTCTCGGTGCGGGCCATGAGGTCGTCCTGTCCAGTTCGCGGGGGCCGGAAGCGTTAGCGGGGCTCGTCGCCGATCTGGGTCCGGCCGCCAGCGCAGGATCCAGGCAGGACGCTGCGGAATGCGATGTGGTGATCCTCGCCACGAATTGGGCGGATGCGCCGGAGGCGCTCAAGGGTATCGACTGGAGCGGCCGCATCCTCGTCGACGGGACGAACGCCCACATGGGCGAGGAACCGGACATCAGCGCTGTCGGCGTAGCGAGATCGGTTGCCGCGCTGGAGGGCCGCACGTCGAGCGAGACAGTCGCCGCAATGGCGCCCGGGGCCAGGCTGGTGAAGTCGATCAGCAATATGCCGATGGCCTGGATACAGGATTTCTCGCCACAGAAGCCGAAAACCGTACTGTTCGTGTCGGGCGACGATCGCGATGCCAAGGTGCTCGTGGTCGAACTTATTAATTCGACGGGCCTGGTCGCGCTCGACCTCGGTTCTCTCGCGGACGGCGGTGCGATGCAACAGCTCGGCGGCCCTCTTTCGGCTGTGGAATTGCACTTCGTCCGCCGGATCGTCCGCGAATAAGACCTGAGCTGCGGGCATCGTGCGCCTGCCGATCGGTTTGGAGGCCAGCCAGCTTGGCTGGTTGACGCGATCGAAGGAGCCGGGATCGTCGGAACTTACCATAACGGCGCGTGGCAATGCCGGCCGCTTTCTTCTTTTCGAGCCTGCCTGCCTCCGCACAAACATCGCGAGAAACAGCGGCGCTATCAGAACAGGAAGGTAGTTGGTCAGTGGTCGATACGTTCAAGGCGGGACCAGACATGGCGCCGGAGGTCAGCAAGGGGCTGGTTGCCGAGCGTCGGATGGTAGGAAGCTTCCTCGAGGAGACGCTGCACACATCGGAGACCTCCAGACCTCTTCGTATCGACTACCTCGGCTACGACACGACAGCAGGACAATGGCGCTACGTCTCGATCGAAGCGCGCATTCTTGTTGCGCCGATGTCGGCGTCGAGTTTTGCGCGGGACACGCCGGAGCGCATAACCGTACGATTTGAACCGTTCGCCGCGCCGCCGGTTGCGCCCGGTTGGGCCGGGCGCATGCTTCGCATGGAAGAAGTGATTACGCGCGATGGCCCCGATCATGAAACGAAAGATCAGTATTTCATCCTCGCAGATGGAACAGCGAGGCCTTGGCTTGCTCACCGCTATGACTACCGGCGTCTGCACTAAAAGCAGGGGAATAGAGGTCCCCTACCGTCAGTCGAACTTGACCAGGTCCTTGAAGATTAGTCGGCCCCAGCTTTTTCCGCGCGCCTGCACAAGCAGTCCACCTTCCGAAAGGCCGCCAAGTTCGATCGGCGAAAATCCGAGTCTGTCCGCGAGCGCGCCGATTTCCGCTGCCGCGTCGTCATCGTCGCTCGCCAGAAACACGACTCTCTTCCCGCCATGAATAGCTGGGTCTTGGGCAAGGACGGCAGCGCCCAAGTGATTGAAGCCCTTGACCAGCCTGCCGCCAACGAAGCTCTGCGCGACAAAGCGGGACGAAGGTCGCCCACCCAGCTCCTCAGGCGATACGCCGTAGGCGTTCGTCACATCGACGATAGTTTTACCCTGCCAGTCGGTCAGCGTCTTCGCGACATCCTGGTGCGACTCGAAACGGACAGCCAGAAAAACGATATCCGCCTTGACCGCTTCGGCCAGTGTCTTGGGAATGATCGTGGGTCCAATCGCGGCCGCAGCGGATGCAAAGCTTGCCGGGTCGCGTGTGGTTGCTACCGATACCTCGATGTTGCTGCGCGCGAACGCCGTGGCAAGCGCCTGTCCTATCTTGCCGAAGCCGATAATTGCGTAGCTCATAACTGTTCTCTAGAAGTGTTAGTCCGTAGCTTTAGGCCGTCTCGGAGGCCCTTGCGAGTGCCAGCGTGTCGATATACTCCCGAATGTTTGTCACCTTTCCTTCGCGAACGGTAAAGTCGAAGATGAAATGGTCCTCGAAAGTCTTGTTTGTGGCTTTGACTTTTCCTTTCGCCACACCGACTGCCAAAACCCGGTCTCCTTCCGCGATGAATGTCGGTGGCTCAGAAGATGAAATCTCCACCGTTTCAGACGATCTCTGAATAAAATCTGTCAATCCCGCATGTCCGCGATGTGCGCCGGCCCACGCCCATTCGCCTGGAATGATCCATTCGATGTCTTCGGCACACAGCGCGATCACGACTTGCTTATCGCCTTTCCCGATAGCGGAAAAAAACGCCTTCGCTATCCGAACATTCGTTTGCGCATTCACGAGGATTCTCCAATTGCTGCGGTGGATCGTCAGGTGTGAAGTGCCGGCCTCTGACGCGGACAAGCTTCCGGCACTTGCCTTTCCGTATCGGCAATGAACATAGACCGTGATGGATAGCTCACGCGCGTTGAGTTGCTATGCGCTGGGTGTCACAGTTGCGCCAGACCACCGTCGACGGCGACCTCGCTAGCGGTCATGAAGCTGCTGTCCTGCGACGCGAGAAAGGCCGCCACCGCTCCGATCTCGGCCGGATCGGCCATACGCTGCAGCGGAGTCATGGAGGCATAGACTTTCTGACCTTCCTCGCCCAGCGCCTCCTTCGCGAGTTCCGTCGCTGTCGCGCCTGGTGACAGCACATTTACCCGGATGCCAGTGCCCTTGAGATCTTCCGCCCAGGTCCGCGCGAGGTTGCGCACGGCCGCCTTGCTCGCGCTGTACGCACTCATTCCCGGCGCACCCGTGGTGCCCGCGCTCGATCCGGTCAGGATGATCGAACCGCCTTGGCCCATCAGCGGCAGCGCCTTCTGAACAGTAAAGATGGTTCCCTTCACGTTAGTGTCGAAGGTTTCGTCGATGTGCTGGGCGGTGATCTTGCCGAGCGCAAGCTGGCTTCCAGCCCCGGCATTAGCGAAGACGATGTCGAGGGTTCCGCGTTCGGCTTTCACCGCCGCGTAGAGTCGGTCTAGGTCGGCCTCATCCGAGACCGAGCCCTTCACCGCGCGGGCATTGGAGCCGAGCTCGGCTACAGCGGCGTCGAGCGCTTCTTGTCGGCGGCCGTAGATGAAGACGAAGGCGCCCTCCTCGATGAAGCGCTTTGCTGCCGCGCGTCCGATGCCGGTAGCGCCACCGGTGATCACAGCGGTCTTTCCATTCAATCTGGTCATCACTTGCATCCTTCCTTGGAGTTGTTGGGAAGCAGCGAACTGCTTACTTGAGTCCAGTATGCAGTTCTGATAACCTGAGTACAAGTATGCACCTTTTGGTAACCATCAAATGAACGACTGCTCTGAAAAGTGTGGTGGCCGCTACTCCTACGGGCTCGCAGCCACCCTCAGCATCATCGCGGGCAAGTGGAAGCCGCTGATCCTTTACTTCCTGCTCGACGGCCCGAAGCGCTACGGCGAGCTTAAACGCAATGTCCACGGTATCAGCGCCAAGGTGCTGATTCAGCAATTGAAGGAACTGGAGGCCGATGGTGTACTGGAGCGGACGGACTACAAGGAGGTGCCACCACGCGTGGACTACGCGCTGACCCCACTCGGTCGTAGTCTGGCCGACAAGATTGTCCCGCTATGCACTTGGGGAACAGAGAACATGGCAGAGATGGTGAACACTCTTGCCGAGCGCGACCGCTCGCTTTAGTCTGGAGAACCTCGTGCGGCCCTTCGTGTTCAGTGAAGGACGCAGAGGTCGTGGATCAAGCGTTTTTCGACTGGGGCGTCGGTCCATTTCCGGTACGTACGGTCGAATCGAAAAAGCCGGTTGAGTGCTTCAGCCGATACCGTATTTTTATCTTCACATTTCACGATCAGGTATTCGTCGCTCCCGCCTCAGTCGACTCAGCGGACGCCGCCGCCTGAGACTTTAGTTCAGTGCCGCTCGTCGCGCTTGCCTGCTCCAAACAAACATTAACGATGATGTTGATAACCTCGTCCTTGGTCGCGAGCTGGACGAGGGTGGTCGGACCCATCATGCATCGCCTTCAGGAAACCGTGATTGACTTCCTCTTGCGTGACGCAATTGCCCTCGGGCTGCTTCTCAATCAAGTCGCCCTAAAACTTGCAGCGCGTTGGCCGCGGCACCACAGCGGTGACGGTGACGCCAGTACCCGCGATACGCTGCAAGCGGCCGTCCTTAGGCTGATATCGCGACGACCACGACTGGCGTTCGAATGTCAGCAGCCAACCAAGAAAGCGACGTTTAAGCGTCCGACTCAAAGACTTGACCAACGGCCGCAATTGGCCGAACCCCGCCCGACGGCCCCACCACAAGACCAGAATACGCCGCCGCCAATTCGAAACGTTTCCCGTCACGCCCCGGACCGAGAGCGCGCTCGCGCGCGGCCCGCCATACTCCGAACCGGCGCAACTACCTCTGCAAGCAATTCCTCGTGCAGCCCCCGCAACACTTCTACAAAAGCTGACGCGAGCCGCTCTCGTGGCCGGTGCGGAGGAAAAAGCAGATAAGTCGGAAAGAGTGTGGCCGGTAGAAATGGGCGAATTGCAATATCAGGTCCGGCGAAGTCGCGTGCGACGATGGGATGCGCAAGCGTCACGCCCATCCCATGCCGAACCATCTCGCAGCACATCGCGGTGTATTGCGCCTCGATCGCCAGGACGCGCTGCACGCCGGCGCGCTGGAACACTTCGTCCATCAGCACGCGCGTGCCATCGCCGTGACACAGCGAGATGAACGACTCACCCTCCAGATCCTCCGGCTTGATGCTGCGCTTTCCCGCCAGCCGATGTTCCGCCGGCATCACGCAAACGGCAGCCACCTTCGACAGCTGCTCGACCTCGCAATCCGACGCCTCGCTGACGTACACCGCCACACCCAGATCGCAGAACTGCGAAGCAGTCCAATGATTGACCGTGCCAGACGTATTCACATGCAGCGATACGGTGACTTCCGGAAATAGCTCGACAAACCGCTTGATCGCGTGCGGCACCAGCGTCATGCCCGCCGACGGCATGGCGGCAATGCGCAAACGGCCGCTGCCGAGATTGCGAATCTGCGCCGCGGCATTGGCCAAACCTTGCAAGCCGACGAATGCGCGTTCGACTTCGCGAAAGAACGCCTCGCCCTCGCTGGTCGGAATCAACCGCACGCCGCTGCGCTGAAAGAGCTGCAAGCCCGTATCGCGCTCCAGTTGGGCGATCAGCCGACTCACATTCGGCTGCGACGTGAAGAGCGCCTTGGCCGCGGCGGTCATCGACCCCGAGACCATCACCGCGCGAAACGCCTCGATGTGCTTGAGATTCATCCGTATTCTCCCTTAGACGACCACCCCTAACCCATATCACTCATGCATAGGTAGGTATTTAATTCGTATTGGACGACATGATTAGGCAGCGTGACACTGCATTCTAACGACGGGCGACCAAGCCCGCCTCCCCACACCGGAACTGGAGATCGTCGTCATGAGAAGAGCGTTGCATCGCCGTCTGTCCGCCCCGTCGCGCGCCGCCATCGCGGCCGTTTCCTTCGCTTCCGCCCTCGCCGCCCCGCTCTTCGCGCAGGCCGAGACCACGCTCTACGTGGCCAACGTCGGCGGCTCGAACGAACAGGTCTACCGGCAAAAGATCATTCCGCCGTTTGAAAAGGCGCATGACGTCAAGATCGTCTACGTCGCGGGGAATTCGAGCGACACGCTCGCCAAGCTCCAGGCGCAGAAAGGCCATCAGCAGATCAACGTGGCGGTGATGGACGACGGCCCCATGTATCAGGCGATGCAATTCAACCTGTGCGCGAAGCTCGACGACGCGCCCGTGATGAAAGACGTCTATCCGCTCGCCAAACTCGGCCCGACCTCGATCGGCGTCGGCATGGTGGCGACCGGAATCGGCTACAACGAAGAGGCGTTCAAGAAAGCCGGCCTGCCGCCGCCCGACTCGTGGAAGGCGCTCACCGACAATCACCTCAAGGGCAAGCTGGGCGTGCCGCCGATCACCAACACCTACGGCCTGCATACGCTCGTGATGCTCGCGCGCCTCTCCGGCGGCGGCGAAAAGAATATCGATCCTGGCTTCGCCGCGATGACGAAGGAAGTCGCGCCGAACGTGCTCTCCTGGGCGCCGACGCCCGGCGAGATGGACGGTCAGATGCAAGCCGGCGACGTGATCCTCGCGCCTTATGGCAGCGGCCGCGCCGTGGCGCTCCAGAACACCGGCTTCCCGCTCAAGTTCATCTACCCGAAGGAAGGCGCGGTCGCGTTGCAGGTGGCGGCATGCGTTGTCGCGGAGAACGCGCAGCCGCAGTTGTCGCAGCAGTTCGTGCAGTACCTGTTGAGCCCGGAAGTGCAGGTGTTGCAGGCGCAAGGCATCGGCATCGGTCCGGTCAACAAGACGGTGAAGCTCACACCTGACATCGCCGCGCGCGTGCCGTATGGACCGGAGCAGGTCTCGAAGCTGACCGCAATGGACTGGTGGGCCACGATCAACCAGCATCGCGCCGAGTGGACGGAGCGCTGGAACCGTTCGGTCGAACGCTGATGTACGTCACAGCCGTCTGTGACTGGTAAGTTCTTCGCGCGGCGCGCGATCTGATGAAGGAGCGAGGCGTATGGCCTTTTTGACTCTGCAAGGCATTTCGAAGCGCTACGGCGATTTCACCGCCATCGAGCAGCTCGATCTGGCCGTCGAACGTGGGGAACTGCTCGCGCTGCTCGGCCCGTCCGGGTGCGGCAAGACGACCACCCTTCAGATGGTCGCGGGCTTCGTCACGCCGACCACGGGCCGGATTCTGCTCGATGGCCGCGACATCACCCAGGAAAGCCCGGAAAAGCGCGGCATTGGCGTGGTGTTTCAAAGCTACGCGCTGTTTCCTCACATGACAGTCGCCGGCAACGTCGGCTTCGGGCTGGAGATGCGCAAGGTGAAGCGCAAGGAGCGCGACGAGCGCGTGGCCGAAGCGCTCTCGCTCGTGCGCCTCAATGGCCTTGGCCACCGCTTTCCGAAGGAACTGTCTGGCGGTCAGCGGCAGCGCGTCGCGATAGCGCGGGCCATCGCGATGCAGCCCGAACTCCTGTTGCTCGACGAACCGATGTCGAACCTCGACGCGAAGCTGCGCGAGGAAATGCACATCGAACTGCGCGCCATCCAGAAGCGCCTCGGCATCACGACGATTCTCGTCACGCACGATCAGGTGGAGGCGATGACCATGAGCGATCGCATTGCCGTGATGCATCGCGGCGCGATTGCGCAACTGAGCACGCCCTACGACGCGTACGAACGGCCCGCCACGCCGTTCGCCTCCACCTTCCTCGGCCGCACCAACGCGTTTCCCGGCGAAGTGCTGCGCCGCAATCCGCGTTGCGCGGAAGTCGCGGTGGCCGGCACCACGCTGCATGTTCCGCACGAGGGCCGTCAGGTAGATGGATCGGTGAACGTCTATATCCGCCCGGAAAAGGTTCATCTGGCGAATGGCGACGCCCGTGTGCGCGGCCGTATCGCGACGCGGGTCTTCGTCGGCAATCAGTGGCTGCTGGAAGTGGAGACTGAACTCGGCAAGCTGCGCGTGGCGCAGCCGAACCTCGGCGCGCCGCCGCCCGAGGAAGGTCACGAAGTGGGTCTCGCATGGACCGACGACGACCTACGCGTACTCACGCAAGACGATCGGGAGAGCGCTCATGGCCACGCTTGAAGACGGCCGCCCCGGCGCGGCGCCGTGGCTGCTGTCGGGGCCCGCGCTGCTGCTGTTCGTCGGCCTGCTGCTGGTGCCGCTGCTGCTCACGCTGATGCTGTCGTTCCGCGTGTTCAGCGATACGGCCGGCGTCACCTCCGCCTATACGCTCACGAACTACTGGGAAGTGGTCAGCGATCCCTACTATGGCACGATCTTCCTGCGCACTGCCGGTCTCGCGTTCGCCGTCACGCTGCTTTCGATCGTGCTCGGCGTGCCGGAGACCATCGTGCTCGCGCGCATGAAGCGTCCATGGCAGTCGTTGTGTCTGTTGATCGTGCTCGGCCCGCTGTTGATTTCCGTGGTGGTGCGCACGCTCGGCTGGCAAATCCTGCTCGGCAATAACGGCGTGCTGAACAATCTGCTTCAGTCGCTGCATATCACGAGCGAACCGATCCGTCTCGTCTTCACGATGACGGGCATGATCATCGCGCTCACTCACGTGCTAGTGCCGTTCATGGTGATGTCGGTGTGGGCGACCGTGCAGAAGCTCGATCCCCAAGTGGAATGGGCCGGCCGCTCGCTCGGCGGCTCGCCATTCGCGGTGTTCCGCCGCGTGGTGCTGCCGCAGATCATGCCGGGCGTGCTGTCGGGCTCGATCATCGTGTTTGCGCTCTCGGCTTCGGCTTTCGCGACGCCAGCGCTGATCGGCGGACGTCGATTGAAAGTGGTCGCCACCGCCGCTTACGACGAATTCCTCGGCACGCTCAACTGGCCGCTCGGCGCAAGCATCGCCGTGCTGCTGCTGATCGCCAACGTGGCGATCGTGATGGGCTGCAGCCGTCTCACAGAACGCCGCTTCCGGCATATCTTCGACTGAGCGAGGGAGAGCGAACATGAAACAGAACGGCATTCTCGGGCTCGTGTACAACGCGTTCTTTCTCACCTTCATCATCGCGCCGCTCGCGGCGGTAATGCTCGTGGCCTTCACCGATAAAGGCTATATCTCGATGCCTTTCGATGGCGCGTCGCTACGCTGGTTCCGCGCGATCCTGGAGAACGACGACATGGTCTCGGCATTCTGGCTCTCGGTGCGGCTCGCGTTCGCTTCGGCGACTATCGGCGTGGTTCTCGCGGTGCCCGCCGCGCTCGCCATTGCGCGGTATCGCTTTCCCGGCCGCGCCGCGCTCACGAGCTTCTTTCTCTCACCGATGATGATTCCCGCCGTCGTGCTCGGCATCGCGTTCCTGCGCTTTCTGTCGCTGCTGCATCTGTCGGGATCGTTCTGGTCACTGGTTTGCGCACACGTGATCATCGTGCTGCCGTATGCGTTGCGGCTCGCGTTGTCGTCCGCTGTCGGACTGGATCGCGATGCGGAGCGCGCCGCGCTCTCGTGTGGCGCCAGCCGGTTCACCGCGTTTCGCCGCGTGGTGCTGCCGATGATCCGCACCGGCGTGGCAGGCGGCTGGGTGCTCTCGTTCATCCAGAGTTTCGACGAACTCACGATGACCATCTTCGTTGCGACGCCCGGCACCACCACGCTGCCCGTCGCCATGTACAACCAGATCGCGCAGACGATCGATCCGCTGGTCGCTTCGGTGTCGGCGGTGTTGATCGTCGGCACTGTCCTCCTGATGATCCTGCTCGATCGCATGGTTGGACTCGATCGCATTCTGATCGGAGAAGCCCGATGACATTGACAAGCAGCGTCTGCCCCGACGTGCTCGTGCTCGGCGGCGGACTCGTCGGTTCCGCCGTGGCCTACGGACTCGCCCGCGAAGGCGCGCGCGTGACCGTGCTCGACGAGGACGACGGCGGCTTCCGCGCCTCGCGTGGCAACTTCGGCCTCGTCTGGATTCAGGGCAAGGGCTACGGCATGTCGCCCTACGCGCGCTGGTCGCGCAGTTCGGCCACGCGCTGGCCCCTGCTCGCCGAAGCGCTGCTCAAGGAAACCGGCGTGGATGTCGCGTTGCGTCAGCCAGGCGGCTTCCACTTCTGCTTCAACGACGACGAACTCGCCGAGCGCGAGAAACGCCTCTCCACGCTGCAAGCCGAACTCGGCGATTACCCGTATCAGATGCTCGATGCCGCCGAAGTCCGCGCGCGCATTCCGCAGATCGGCCCCGATGTGATTGGGGCGAGTTATACGCCGATGGACGGTCACGTGAATCCGCTCAAGCTCCTGCGCGGACTGCACACCGCGATGCAGGCACGTGGCGTACGGCTCGTCTCAGGTGAACGCGCGGAGCGCATCGAACCGCAAGCCGATGGCTTCATCGTGCATGGCACACGCGGCACGTATCGCGCGGCGCGAGTGGTTCTCGCCGCTGGCCTCGGCAATCGCGCGCTCGCGCCATTCGTCGGACTGAATGCGCCGGTCGCGCCCAATCGGGGACAGGTGCTGGTGAGCGAGCGCGTGACGCAGTTTCTCGACTATCCGACGCTCAACGTGCGACAGACCGACGAGGGCACCGTGCAGTTCGGCGATTCGATGGAGGAAGTCGGCTTCAACGACTTCACCACCACGCACGTGCTGGCCGACATCGCCCGACGCGGCGTGCGCGCATTCCCGCTGTTGCAGCACGTGCGGCTCGTGCGCATGTGGGCCGCATTGCGCGTCTACACCCCCGACGGCTTCCCGATCTACGACCAGTCCGTGAAGCATCCCGGCGCGTTCGTCGTGACGTGTCACAGCGGCGTGACGCTCGCGGCGGCGCACGCGTTGCGCGTGGCGCCGTGGATCATGGGCAGACCGATGCCAGAGGAACTGCCCAATTTTTCCGCGCGCCGCTTCGAGCACGCCCGAGAACTGACTCCCGCTCACTGACCATCGATATGACTTCGCAATCGACCCATACCCTGTTCAAGCCACTCGCGGACGCGCAAGGCACAGCCGCCGCGAACGTCGACATCTTGTTCAACGATCAGCCGCTCACCGTGCCCGGCGGCCGGTCCGTCGCGGCCGCCCTGCTCGCGTCGGGCGTCTCGCGCTTTCGTGCGACGCCCGTGTCCGGCGCACCGCGCGCGCCCTTCTGCATGATGGGCGCGTGCTTCGAATGCCTCGTCGAAATAGACGGCGTGCCGAGCCGCCAGAGCTGCATGGTGGAAGTGAAGGCCGGCATGCGGATTCGCTCGCAGGAAGGCGCGCGCGACCTGCCGCCCGTGACTGACGCACCGCTGGAGAACATACATGGCCGCTGATTTCGCTTCTGAAACTGTCGACGTCGTTGTGGTCGGCGCCGGTCCCGCAGGCATGAGCGCGGCGACGCGCACCGCGCGCGCAGGCCTCAAAACCGTATTGATCGACGAACAGGACGCCGTGGGCGGCCAGATCTATCGCGGCATTGGCCGTGCCGACGCGCGTCGGAAGGAAATTCTCGGCCCGGACTACGCAGCGGGTGCCGCCACTGCCGACGCGTTCGTCGCTTCCGGCGCGCGCCACGTGACCGACGCGAGCGTGTGGCAAGTCACGCGCGAGCGCGGCGTCAATTATCTGAAGGACGGCAAGATTGGCAGCTTCGACGCACAGCGCGTGATTCTCGCGAGCGGCGCGTTGGAGCGGCCCTTTCCGATTCCCGGCTGGACGCTGCCCGGCGTGCTGACCGCGGGCGCGGCGCAGATTCTCCTGAAAAGCGCGGGCGAAGTGCCAGCCGCGCCGCCTGTGCTGGCGGGCTGCGGCCCCCTGCTCTATCTGCTGGGCTGGCAATACGTGCGCGCCGGCGTGCCGATTCGCGCGCTGGTCGACACCACGCGTCATGAAGATCGCTGGCGCGCCAAGCGTCATGTGTTTGCGGCGCTGCGCGCGTGGCCGTTGCTCTCCAAAGGCTTGCAACTGATCCGCACGCTGCGCGAAGCCGGCGTGCCGATCTTCGAGGCGGCAGACGATCTGCGTGTGGAAGGGCGCATCGGCACGGATCACGTCGAGCGCGCCGCCGCGCTTCACTTCACGACCCAAAGCACGGCGCATCGCATTGAAGCCGACGTGATCTTGCTGCACCAGGGCGTCGTGCCGAACACGCAATTCACGCAGGCGCTGCGCGCCACGCACCGCTGGGACAACGGGCAACTCTGCTTTACGCCGCAAGTCGATGCGTGGGGCGAACTCGACGTGCCGGGCATCTTCGTGGCGGGCGATTGCGCGGGGATCGGCGGCGCGCAGGCCGCGGCATTACAGGGGTCGCTCGCGGGGCTCGCGGCCGCCACGCAACTGGACGCCATCACCGCCTCGCTTCGCGATACCGAGGCCACTCAGCATCGCCGCGCGCTCGCCGACGTCATGCGCATCCGGCCGTTTCTGGACAGCCTCTATCGTCCGCGCGACATCAACCGCATTCCGCGCGACGAGACCATTGTGTGCCGTTGCGAGGAGGTCACCGCGGGCGAGTTGCGCAAGTTCGTCGAGCTGGGCTGTGTGGGACCGAATCAGGCGAAGTCTTTCGGACGCTGCGGAATGGGACCGTGCCAGGGCCGCATGTGCGGTCTCACGGTGACGGAAGTGATCGCCGAAGCGCGCCGCGTCTCGCCCGCCGAAGTGGGCTATTACCGCATCCGTCCGCCGATCAAGCCGCTCACGCTCGGAGAACTCGCCGGTGAATGACACCACCCACCTTCGCGAAGTCGATGTCCTTGTAGTGGGCGGTGGACTGCACGGCACCAGCAGCGCGTTCCACATGGCGCGGCGTGGCGCGAACGTGATCGTGCTCGAAGCCGACTACGTCGCGCGTCATTCGTCGGGCGTGAACGCGGGCGGCGTGCGCACGCTGGGCCGCCCGTTGCCCGAGATTCCGCTCGCGTTGATGTCGCGCGAAATCTGGTATCGGATGAGCGATCTGCTCTGCGAGGATGGGGGCTTCGTCCCGTCCGGCCAGCTGAAAATTGCCGAAACCGATGACGAACTCGAAGCGTGCCGCCAGCGCGTCGCGTTGCTCGAATCGCATGGATTCACGCACGAGAAAGTGATCGACCGCGAGTCCGTACTTGAACTCGAGCCAGCGCTCGCGCGGCACGTGACAGGCGGCATCTGGGTGGAGCGCGACGGCTTCGCACTGCCCTATCGGACAACGACTGCCTTCCGGCTCGCCGCGCAAAGACTGGGCGCGCGCTTTCTGGAAGGCACGCCGGTGCGCCGCATCGAACAGCGCGGCACGCGGTGGTTCGCGGTGACATCGCGTGGCACGTTCAGCGCGGAAAAACTGTTGGTCACCGCGGGCGCGTGGTCCGGCGAACTCACGAAGCAGGTGGGTGAACCGGTTCCGGTGCACCCCGAAGGTTTGATGCTGATGGTCACGCATCGTGTCGCGCCCTTCTGTCGCGCGACGCTTGGCGCAACGGGCAGGCCGCTGTCGTTCAAGCAATTCGACAACGGCACGGTGGTGATCGGCGGCAAACTGATCGGTATCGCGGACCTCGCGAATCGTCACGGCGAAGTGGATTTCGCCCGCCTCGTGCGCAGCGCGCGAACCGTGACCGATCTGTTTCCGCACCTGCGCAATCTCGGTGTAAATCGCGCATGGGCCGGCGTCGAAGCCTTCACCGAGGATGAATTGCCGGTGATCTCCGCGAGCCGCAAGGCGTCGAATCTGTATTACTCGTTTGGCTATTGCGGCAGCGGCTTTCAGTTGGGGCCAGGCTGCGGCAAGCTCGTGTCCGAACTGATACTCGACGGCGCGCCATCGATCCCGCTCGATGCGTTCGCTATCGATCGCTTCGGCCGCGACTCGTCGTTTTCACGCACTGCGCAACTGGTCACGCACTAATCGCTTTCTTTTTTTGCTCCGTCACGCGCATTGAGTCGGCGCGCGACGGTTTCGTTCGACTTCAACTGGAGAGATGTTCATGACCGATATCGTTCGTATCGAAACCAATCAGCGTATGAGCCGCGTCGTCAAAGCCGGTGGCCTCGTGTTCGTTGGTGGCCAGACGTCGGCCGATCACGCACCCGACGTGAAGGTTCAGACCGCGAAAGTACTGGAGAAGATCGACGGCTTTCTGGAGAAAGCTGGCATCGACAGGACGCGTCTGGTTTCCGCGCAGGTCTGGCTTTCGGACATTAGCCGCGATTTCGCCGGTATGAACGAAGTATGGGACGCATGGATTCCACAAGGCTGCGCACCAACACGTGCGACAGTGCAGGCGAAATTGGCCGCGCCCGAGTTGCTTGTCGAGATTGCTGTCGTGGCGCTTGCTTGAGGTGTGCTGTTAGTGCCTCAGGCTGGTTCGGCTCTTCGCTGGTCGACTGGCCTACGGAAATGTTGGAAGCGAGTTCCGCAGGCGAGCGCGCCGGTGAGTGCATTGAGTGGCCGGCTGGCTGCTCAATGCGTTTGTCTGCAGTCGACCCGATAGGGACGTTCGAATTGATCGACAACGGACATTCGCCCGGATGCCACAACTAGCCCGAACGGTACGCCAGTCTGCAATGCGGGCAAGGAAGCAACCGCATCGGGTGCTTGAGCGCCTACGACGGCGAACGTCCACACCCGTTTAGGTTTGTTCGACACCTGCCCTTGCCTGCTGCCGCGTGAGCGCACGCATGACGCATGCGAGCAGGCGTCGAACAATCCTAAACGAACTGAGCCGGTCGTCGTCAGGCAAAGTCGTCGACCATCAACCGTCGATCGCAATCGGCTCTTAAACGACTGTTCATTATTGAAGAACAGCTGCCTCGGCGGAAACGCAGATGTGTGAAAACCGCTCCGCACGTTACGTTACGTTCGAGGTTTGGAAGACAATGTTCCGCACCACACTGGCATTCAAGATCGCGACGCACGGGAATCGATCGCCTGCGCGCCCTTGATTTGCTGACCTTTCTTATGCACCGCACGGTGCGCTCCCCATATGGTATGACCTTTGCAGTCACAACCCCAGGATTTTCATCACCGGGGGGTGCAAGCATGAATCGCAATTTCAAAATGACGACGATCGCCATGTGCGTGTCGTCACTGATGGTTCTTCAAGGTTGTGGATCGACATTGACCACGAAGTCGCCAACGCTTGGCAATGGTTCGGGAAGCGGCGCCATCACAGGTACAGGCGGCGGGTCCGGCAGTGGTTCGGGAGGAGGGGCGGGGTCCGGTACAGGTTCCGGATCGGGGTCCGGCTCAGGTAACGGCACGCCTACGCCAACGCCGACGCCTACACCCACGCCGACGCCCACACCCACGCCCACGCCCACGCCGACGCCGACGCCAACGCCAACGCCGACGCCAACGCCGACGCCAACGCCCACGCCTACACCCACGCCCACGCCTACACCCACGCCGACGCCCACGCCAACGCCTACGCCAACGCCAACGCCAACGCCCACGCCTACACCCACGCCCACGCCTACACCCACGCCGACGCCCACGCCCACGCCAACGCCTACGCCTACGCCTACGCCGACGCCCACGCCCACGCCAACGCCTACGCCTACGCCTACGCCGACGCCCACACCCACGCCCACGCCTACGCCCACGCCCACGCCCACGCCCACGCCCACGCCGACGCCTACGCCTACGCCGACGCCGACGCCTACGCCTACGCCGACACCCACGCCGTCGAGCGCGAACCCACTCGGCGTCGTGGTGCAGAACACCGGCAATGTCGTCACTGCGGCCGGCCAGACTGTCTCGGCCATCGGCAGCCAGATCGGTCTCACGCCGATCCCTGGCGGCAACACCGCTACCGCCACAGCGCTCGGCAGTGTGGTTTCGAATCTCGGCGCCGGAGTGTCCGCACTCGGCGCGGGCGCTTTCAACGGTCTCGGCCAGCTAGGGAACTCGACCGACCCTCTCGGTACCACCCTCGCCAGCAGCGGCAACCTGGTCTATGACGCCGGCCAGGCCGTCAATAGCGCCGGACAGCTCGTGACCAGCCTCGGCAGCGGTCCGACTGCTCCGCTCAGCCCCCTGACGGCCCCGCTCGGTAGCACGATCTCAACCGTGGGCACCGCCGTCAGCAGCCTGGGCACGCAACTCGGCTCGACGCTCACTAACGGCCCGGTGCAGCAGCTCACGCAGACCCTCAGCACTGCAATCACGCCAATCACCGCGACGCTCGCGCAGACCACCCAGACCGTCGGCGACACGACCGGTTTGGGTAAGCCGCTCAATGGACTGCTGTCGACCATCGGCCACGGCCTCGACACTGCGGGCGGCCAGATCAGCAGCGCCACGGGTAATCCGATCGGCAAGAACCTGGGTAACGTCGTGACCCAGTTGGGCAATACGGTTACCTCGGTCGGCGGCCTGCTGACCACAGGTGGCTCGGGCAGCGGTAATCCGCTCGGCGGCCTGACCGGCATCCTCAATCCGGGCGGCAGTTCGTCCGGCAATCCGCTGGCACCGCTCACCAACATCCTCACTTCGCTGCCCGGCACGCTGACGGGCGGACTTGGCAGTATTGGCGGCTCGACCAATCCACTCGCACCTCTGGCCGGCACCCTGACTTCGCTGACCTCTTCGCTGACCAGCATGGTCGGAGGACCTGGCAATCCATTAGCGCCGCTCACCGGCGTGGCCATCTCGGCAAGCGTCGCGCTGAACGGCGCGACAGGCAGCGCCAACAACCCGCTAGTACCAGCGACGTCAGTAGCATCATCGTCGACAGGCGCGCTACACGCCTCAGGCGGTTCAGGTGGGTCCGGCACGACCAACCTGCTCGCGCCCGTGACCGGCCTCGTCAACGCCCTGACGAGTGCGCTTGGCGGCGCCAGCGGAGGAACGTCCGGGTCATCCAGCGCCGTGCTCGGTGGGCTGACATCAAGGAAGTAACGAAGGAACCACGCATCGGGGAAAACGGCGGACCGGGCAACCGGGCCGCCGATCCGCGTAGCACTGGACCATCATGGCTTTGCTAGCCATCGAACTATTGGCGCGCGGGACAGAAATGGTTGCCTGTCGCCGAAGGTCGTTGATAGGCCACACAGAGCCTGATGCGATCGGCAGAAGTCGACCCTCTACGGCCCTTCGGCTACCTGACCACGAGTGTCCGCGCAGAGACCAATATGGGTTCATTGCAGCAAATCCTGACGAAACGAATGGCGCCAGGCTAACTGACGCAGCGTCAGCGTGAGTCCACGCCGGAGCCGCCACTAATCTTGACCGACATCGGCATCCGCGGGTGTCTGTCGGCGTAAGGCGATTCGCTCGACGTCGCGCATATGCTCGGTACCCCAAACGCAAAGGGGACCAAGCGCCTTCGCCAGCGAACGCCCAAAAGGCGTGAGAGAGTACTCAACCTTTGGCGGAATCTCTTTGTAGTCGACGCGCTCTATTACCTCATCCATCTGCAACTCTTTCAGTTGCTGAATCAACACTTTATCGCTGACGCTACCCACCGCGCGCCTCAGCTCACCATATCGATGCACACCATGCGCCAGATGAAACAACACCAGCGGTTTCCATTTCCCGCCAAGGACTGCCAGCGCGGCGTCAAGCCCACAGTTAAAGGTAATCGTAGCCATTCTGCTGCCTCTCTCATGGTACTTACCAAAAGGTAAATACTATCCAGATGAATGGTGCAGGTCTACTGTGTGACTTCTGATTCCAACCGGAGGTGCACATGAGCAGGCTAGAAGGAAAAGTCGCAGTGGTGACAGGTGGTAGCAGTGGTATTGGACTGGCGGCTGCCACGCGATTCGCAGCGGAAGGGGCGGAGGTTGTTATCGTTGGTCGTCGCCAGGAAGAATTGGACAACGCGCTCAAAGCCATCGGGTCTCGCGCGACCGCTGTCCAAGGCGATGTCTCCCACCTGGACGACCTCGATCGAATCTTCGCCAAAGTAGAGGCCACAAAAGGACGAATCGACATATTGTTCGCTAATGCCGGACTGGGCGGCACGCAGCCGATCGGCTCCATCACCGAAGCATCGTTCGATACGATTTTCGGTGTGAACGTCAAGGGGACGCTGTTCACCGTACAGAAAGCGCTGCCGTTAATGAAGCAAGGCGGATCGATCATCCTCACCGGATCGACGACTGGCTCGATGGGCGCACCAGCGTTCAGTGTCTACAGCGCCTCGAAGGCAGCAGTCCGCAATCTTGCAAGGAGCTGGGCGTGGGATTTAAAGGGCACGGGGATTCGCGTGAACGTCCTTTCGCCGGGTCCAACCGAAACGCCTGGTCTGCTCAACGGTTTGGCGCGCTCAGGCCAGCAAGAAGCCGCTGCAGCAGCCCTGATTGCACGGGTTCCTATCGGACGCATGGGGAAACCGGACGAACTCGCTGCCGCCGCCCTGTTTCTTGCCTCCGATGAGAGCAGCTTCATGACCGGAAGTGAATTGTTCGCTGATGGCGGGTACGCGCAGGTCTAAGGAACGCGCAAGTCCGGCGGGAGGATTTGTTGTCTCAGGCGGTCGATATTTATCGAAGCGATGAAATCCCCGAATTCGCGGCTCTCGCCGGCTCACGTGCCTTGCGCGAAGATGACGCCGACAGCTTGCTGGGTAACTCTCGCGAGGCACAATGCGGGCCACGCGAGTTGGACATCGCTGTCTTGCGCGCGACCCAAAGGCTGCGGCAGCGCGGCGTGTATCCGGTAGAAAGCGGACGCTCAATCGCCTTCGATGACCGGCTGTTTGTGGCCGCACTGAGCCGGACGGCGACTGGCTAAGGTCGACCCGGAGCGGCCACCGAGTTTTCTGCAAAGCAGCCATTCGGAATCAAGACGGACTCGCCCAGACAGCAAGACCGCCGGCATTACGTTAGGTCGTCGTCGGCTGAACGGTGGAAAACGGGTGACGCGTCCCGTGACTGCGACCCGCTGCCCCAAATAGGGCAGCAGAAGCAAACGATCCGGTAGGCCAGCCTTCCCGTGCTTATGCATCGCGGCTCCTGCGGCCAAGCGCAATAGCCCGAAGATCACTGGATTGGCGGCACCACGCCCAGTTTCTCGGCCAGCATGCGCTCATACACGCCGAAGTGCAGGTCGACTTCCTCCTGACTTACTGTCGTCACGATGATGTTCACTTGATCCGGCAGCACGCCGAGCACCATCGCAATCGCCGCTTCCAGTTGCGGCGCACAAACGCGGTCTTCGGTAAGTGTCGTGCCGACAGCGATATCGTAGGTTTGTTCGTGCTGGAAGACGATCTCGACCAGCCGCGCGCGGGCGCTCATGTTGTTGTCGATCGCGAGTTGCACGACCTCCGCCACGCTGCGCATCAATTCCGTCGGAAAGCCTCTGGTCGAGCGCAGCCGGACGCGGTGTCTGCCAAGCGTGAGCCAGTCTGAATCGAATTCCATGGTGTCCTCCGGTTCCGTTGCAACGCACCGCGATAATAGGATTTGGCAGGCGATTTTCAAGACCGGAATTTCACTACCGCCCCTTGAAATTTTCACCGTAGGTTCTATCTTTGATTTCGCTCAGGCAGATGCGCCGGTCACATCCGGTGCGCTGCGTGTTTCGATTTGTTTGCCAGCGGCCTGGCAGGCGGACTGGAGCGCGTAGGCCCGTTCGCCTCCTCGCTGCATCGAAGGAGGATACGATGAGTGATCTCTTTTCCGGAACCGACCTGTTCAGTGAGTTTGACCGTCTGCAGCGGCAGATGGACAGCCTGTTCGGCGGTTTTCCGTCCAGCATCCGCTCGGGCCGCTTCGGGGCCTTTCCGCAGCTGAACATCGGTACGACTGACGACTCAATCGAAATCGTCGCGTTCGCGCCCGGTCTGAAGCTGGTCGAACTCGACGTGTCGATCGACAAGGGCCTGCTGACAATCAGCGGTGAGCGCAAGCCCGCCCAGACCGGCAGCGATGACAAAACCCGGGACGACACCCGCACCTATGCACAGGAGCGGTTCAGCGGCAGTTTCCGGCGCGTGATCGAGCTGCCGCAGAATGCGGACCCCGACAAGGTGCAGGCGCGCTACACCAACGGTTGCCTGTCGATCTGCGTGGGCAAGCGTGAAGCGTCGAAGCCGCGAGCCATTACCGTCCAGTAATGTCAGCCATTCAAGGAGCAAGCCATGAACGACAGGACACAGGTCGCTGAGCGCGACCAGAGCGCGGTAGCACGACGCGAGGGTGACCAGCCGGCGCGGCGGACGACGCTCGCACCGGCAGTCGACGTGTTCGAGGACAGCCAGGGCATCACGCTGTGGGCGGACCTGCCAGGCGTCACAAAGGACAAACTCGACGTGAAGGTGCACGACGGCAATCTTTATATCGAGGCCGAAGCAGTTGTGCCGACGCCCGCCGGTCTGCGGCTGCAGCACGCCGAGATCCGGGAACCGCATTTCGCGCGCGCGTTCTCGCTGAGCCCGGACTTCGACACATCGAAGATCGATGCAAACCTGCAGGACGGCGTGCTGAAGCTGACGATTCCGCGTCGCGACGAAGCACGGCCGCGGCGGATCGAGGTGCAGACCAACTAAGTCCGGAAGGCCCGCAACGATGACAGGAGAAAAACCGGTGGCGGCTGCGAGGTCGCCACCACCCGGGCCCGTCGAGGCGCAGATGCAGATCGTCACGCTCCGGTTCTCCTGCCAGACCGTCGAGGAGCATAAGATGAACACCGATCCGAAAAAGTGGAACCCTTTCAAATTTCTCCGCGGTTCAGGACGCAAGCCCGAGGCGGACAGTGCGCAAAGCCCGCCGGACAGCGAACCGTCACGTGTTCCGTGGCCCGACATTTCGCGACTTTTTCCCCGTGATCCGTGGCGTGCGATGGAGGATTTCTTTCATGATCCGTTCGCGGCGCGCGGCGCGCTCGAACGATGGTTTGGCGACTTCAGTTCATCGCGTTTCCAGCCGCGCATCGACGTGGTCGACGAGGGAAAGATACTGCGCGTGACCGTCGAACTGCCAGGCATGGAGCGGGAGGACTTGACCATTAGCGTCGAGGACGGAGCGTTGGTATTGCGTGGCGAAAAGAAGCAGGATGTGCACAGTGAGGAAGACGGCTGCTATCGACTTGAACGCGCATATGGAGCCTTCACGCGCACAATCCCGATGCCGGAAAATGCCGATCCCGACCACGCTCTCGCAAAGTTTGACAAGGGCGTCCTGACGTTGACGGTGCCGAAACAGGAGCAGCAGCGATCCACGAGCCGCACGATCGATATTGGCTAACGTTGGCTGGCGACGTGGCGATTGCGAATTGAATCGATGGGAGTAGCCCGGGTGGTCAGCTCAGCTGGAAACTACGCTCTAAAAATGCGAGCCGGCCGCCGGTTCACCAGGCGTCACGGCCTTTGACGATGTAGATCACAAACTCGGCCACGTTCGTCGATCTCGACTTCCATCCGACTAGCCAAGGTCTCGGCCGTGCCCCCGCGCTCGCTGCCTGGCTACCGTGGTTGGGTCCAACAACCACCTCACTCGCAGCACTCGTGAGCTCTAGCCGTGCTGGTCAGTCGAGAGTCTTTCTCGACATAAGCGGAGGAATCTCCACCCAGGTGGGTGCCCGTTTCATTTAGTCCTCGCTGCTCTTTGACGACCCTCCGCTCCAAAACCACCCAGAAGCGAGCATCCCGGCCAGAACGACCAACGCCGCGTTCAAGACCCTCTGGATCGCATTGCCGAATCCAGCTCCCGGCCCACGCTACGAAACAGCGGACACGCAAGTGCCGACGTGTCCCAGGCATCCGGCTCGCAAAGAGCTGAATTGCGGGTTGAGTCCTGTCTTTTTCGAAGCTTCGCTTCGCCGGGTAGCGGCCTAAGCTTTGGTTCAATGTTCTGCACTGAAACAACGAGAAAACAGCGATGTCCACACGACTTCACCGGGTGTCTCGCACGGTCGGCCTTGCCCTTGCCGCCGTGACATTGGTCATGTCTGGCACGGTGCTAGCCAGACATCCCACCCCGTTCACCTCGTTGTCCGCCGACGATCAGATTTTCATCAAGTTGCATGACGCTGCACGCGACAACGATCCCGCGCGCGCAGCGCACCTGGCAAGCTTGATTCCGAATTATCCGGCGCCGGCTTATCTCAGCTATTTCCAGATCAAGCCGCGTCTGTTCACCGGCGCGGGGCATGCGAATCTCGACGCGCCGGACGCACCGGTGCTGTCATTTCTGCAACGCTACGACGGACAGGCGATTGCCGACCGTCTGCGCAACGACTACCTTCGCGTGCTCGGGGCGCGCCACGACTGGCACGATTTCGATTCGCAATATTCAAAGTTCGTCCTGGACGACGACACGCAGGTGAAGTGCTATGCGCTCGAGTCCCGTGCCACGCGAGGCGAAAATGTGGCCAACGCGGCGCGGGCGCTGCTCGTCGAGCCGAACTGGTACGGTGACGGCTGCGTCGATCTGATCACCGCGCTCGTCCGTAACCAGCAGTTCACTCCGGACGATGGGTGGCAGCTGATTCGCCAGGCCTATGAACAGGGCGCGAGGACGACAGGCGGCAGACTGGTCGATGCGCTGGGCGCGGCGCGCCCGGATCAGCGGCTCCTCGAGCAGGCGACGAACCAGCCACGCCTGTTGCTCGCGAAAGGCATCCAGCTGGACGCAGCGTCCCATCAACTCGCGCTGCTCGCCATCACACAGTTGGCGGTCGGCGATCCGGAGGCCGCCGAGGCCACCTTCACCGCAATCGCACCGTCGCTCACCCTGGCAGAACGGGCTATCGGTTGGGGCACGATCGCCTATCAGGCGGTGCTCAGGCAGCTACCGGGCGCGGTGAACTGGTACCGGCTGTCGGCGAACGCGCCCCTGTCGAGTCAGGCCTACGAGTGGCGCACGCGCAGCGCGCTGCTGACCGGGGATTGGACAATGGTGCGCTGGTCGATCGAGCAGATGCCGGCCGCGCTGCGCGCACAGCCAGCATGGGTCTACTGGTACGCGCGCGCGTTGAAGCAGAGCAGCGAGGTGGAGGCAGCCGACCAGGAATTCCGAACGATCGCGGGTAACTACACCTTCTATGGCCAGTTGGCCTCCGAGGCGCTCGGCCGGCAGATCGTGATCCCGCCGCAGACCAAGGTGACCGACGAAGAAGTTGAGCGGGCTGGCCGGACACCAGGCTTCGAGCTGGCAGAACGCTTTTACGCGCTGCACCTGCGTACGGAAGGCAACCGTGAGTGGAACTGGCAGCTGCGCGGCATGACTGACCGACAACTGCTCGCAGTCGCCGAGTACGCGCGTCGCATCGAGCTTTATGACCGGGCTGTGAGCACTGCCGACAGGACGCAGACGGAACATGATTTTTCGCTGCGCTACCTGGCGCCATTCCGCACGATTGTCGAGCGCGATACGCGGTCCACCGGGTTCGACGTCGGATGGGCGTATGGCCTCATTCGCCAGGAGTCGCGCTTCATTATCAATGCGCGCTCGGAGGTTGGCGCGGGCGGCCTGATGCAGGTGATGCCGAACACCGCTGACATGGTCGCGAGGAAGATCGGGCTCGGTACGATCTCGCGGGCCAGGATGAACGACATCGACACGAACATCCTGCTTGGCACGTCCTATCTATCGATGATTTACAACCAGCTTGACCGTTCTGCCGTGCTCGCGACCGCCGGCTACAACGCCGGCCCTGGGCGCCCGCGTAAGTGGCAGGCCAACCTGCCGCGACCGGTGGAAGGCGCGATTTTCGCGGAGACAATTCCGTTTAACGAAACCCGCGACTACGTCAAGAATGTATTGTCGAACACGGTTTACTACGCGGCGCTGTTTGATGGCCACCCGCAATCGCTGACGGAGCGGCTTGGCCAAATCGAGCCCCGATGATATCGTCCGCGACGCTGATCCGTGGATCGCTCGGGTGCAGTAAGTGCGGCTGCATACGCGACACTGTATAACGATCAGTCGCCATGTCTTTCGAGCAGTATTGCCAGAATGTGGAGGGCATCCGCGTTCGGAGTACGACGGCCAGTCTCAGATCAAACCGGATGACAGTTGAACGACGGAAACGGTCGTTCGCACTCGAGAGGCATATGTCCGCTTTGGGGTTGTTCAACGGCCAGTCGGATCGGTGCGAATGCGGGGGCCTGCCCGTTCAGTCGCTAACTTGACCATCCCTTCGCATGAACGGAGATCGTCATGGGCTATTTGCCACATGGTGCTCAAACACGCTGAGAGAGCGTTGTCACGAAGAAATCAGTTACCAGCCGCACACGGGCTGGTACAAACCTACGCTTTGGCCAGATGAGGCTGACGTCTCTCGCTTCATTCATAAACGGATCGAGCACGGTAACGATGTCTGGATGCTGGAGTTCACCTACCAACGACGCCCGGGAAAACATGCCTATGCCTATACCAGCAAGCACCCCGGAAAGAATCGTCTCCATACTGTTCGAAGAAAGATTACCGCTCACGGGCACGCTAAATTCTCCTTTTGGGCCGCCAAAAGCCCAATTCGTCATCTCGTTGTAGACAAGACAATTGTGATTGACAAGATCCTCCGGGACCGTGGGCGCCTCGTGTCGAGCAAAATAACGGCGAGACCCAACACATACCAATGAAGTGTCCGTCACCCGTTTCACCACCGCATCCGGATCGTGCACAGGACCGACTCTAATCGCTAAATCGATCCCGTCCGCAAGCAGATCTCGGACGCCGTCCGAAAGACCAAGATCCAACTTGATCTTCGGATGAAGTGCCAACAATTGTGGGATCAGCGGAAGGACATGAAGCCGGCCAAATGTAGAGGGCGCAGCGATCCTGACAAGACCGGAGACTTCCAGCGAGCTGCTGGTTAGCTCCCCGTCCGCTTCGTCCATTTCCTCGAGAAGCGGCTTGATACGGTCATAGTATTTTCGCCCTTGATCGGTCAACGTCACACTGCGCGTGCTCCTGTTGAAAAGCAGCACACCGAGCCGCTTCTCCAATGCACTGATGGATTTGCTCATTCCAGATTGCGAATCATCAAGCCGGCGCGCGGCAGCGGAAAAACCACCCGCTTCTACAACCGTGATGAAAGCGGTCAATTCATGAAATCGATCCATTCCATTTCCTTGGCGAGCTTGGCGGGGCACGCATGAACCTTGCCAGGAATCGACTGCGGACCTCCCGGGGCAGATCGACCTATTCTTTCAAAGAATGGTACCTATGAAATATTTGCCCATTATCAATCTTAACCGACCAAATTAGTATCGATGCGTGCCCGATCGATCGGTCGAACGACAGCAGAAGCTAGCGTGGCAACACGTTTTTTACCAAAACAATGCGTCACAGCCGCCCAAGCCCATCGAGCACCTTGAAACCCCTGTTGGAAGGAACGCCGCTCATCGATTTTTTGGTCGATAAGTTGCGGCGCTTCCTGGATCAACAACAAAACTACTGATCAAATAGGACTAGAGCCATGAGCACCGCAATGAATCATCGAGAACATTCGTCACCGCCCTTACTGAGCCTCTCGGGAAAAAAAGTGGTGGTGGTTGGCGGGAAAACAGGAATTGGCCTTGGAATTGCGCACGCGGCGTATGCAGCGGGTGCGTCCGTGACGGTCGCAAGTCGGCGTATCACCTCGGCGGAGGAACGTCGGGATTTGGCTAATTTCGAACAGGTGACCTTGGATATCTGCGATGAGGCAGCGGTGAGAAAGGCCTTTGACAACATAGGACCATTCGACCATCTCGCCGTCACAGCAGGGCCCGATTTGGGGACCTGGGGGACTTTCATGGACGACGATATGCGCGGCGTCCGAAGCTATATAGAAAATAAGTTCCTTGGCAGTTGGGCCTGTGCGCGTTATGCAGCGCCCCACCTGAGAGCCGGCGGCTCGATTACCTTCCTTACCGGTGGCTTGGCAGCGCGACATAAGAGCGGCTTCAGCGCTGTCACCTCTGCGTTTGTCGCGGTGGAATCCTTATCGGGCTCACTCGCACTCGAACTAGCCCCTACCCGAGTTAACACGATACGTCCCGGCTATGTCGACACAAACTTGTGGCGCGTCATGTCCGATAACGAGCGCGAGGCATTGAGAGCAAAAGTACGTGAGTCCTTTCCGGCGCGACACGCAGGCACAGCAGATGATATTGGACACGCTGCGCTGTTCCTGATGACCAACCCTTATGTAACCGGCACCGTCATCGAGGTATCCGGTGGTGAGAACCTGGTTCCCAGCGTTTTCTAACGAGAATCACGGCTTCTTTAGCTCCGGTCAAGGAAGGTAGCGCAGCGACCGCGGCCGCCCGCATCGAGGCCATGAAACATTAGCTCTACGACACTATCGATCGATAACGGACAGGGCCGCTTTGCGGGTCCGTTTCCTTCAGTCAGGTCATTGCGCTAGCTGTGGCCGTTCTCGAATTACCAACGGTCACTTGCCCGTCGTGCGCGCTGCGCGTCGGCAGGCGCCGGAAACAGCGTCCCGACTGTCGGAGGAAGCCTCTGCAAACGAGCGGGCCAACTGCAGCCGGCCCAGGGTGGTGGTGCTATCGGCTTGCAACGGCCTGAGGATCGGCGGGTTGCCACCCCCCGCCGAGCGCTTTGAATGCGGCGATCGCTGCGCGCGCCGATTCTGTTTGCGCCTGCACCCGCTCGTCGGATGCGCTCAGCAAGTTCTGATCGGCCTGCAGGACTTCGATCAGGCTGACGACACCTTTCTGGTAGGCCGCAAACGAGGCGGCTCGCGCCCGGCCGAGCGAGCTCACACCCTGCGCGAGAACGGCGGCCTGCTCCTCGCGCTTCACGAGTGCAGAGAAAGAATTCTCGACGTCCTCCGTTGCGTGCAATGCGGCAAGCCGGTACGCGGCGAGCATCTCGGCGTCCTGGCCTTTGGCCTCATTGATCTGGGCATTGATGCGGCCGAAATCGAACAGACGCCAGCGCAGCCCCAGCAGACCAGCGGCCTGACCGGCGCCGCTACTGAACAGGTTGCCGCTGGCCACTGAAGTGGCGCTCCCGATCAGTCCACTGAGTGACAGCTTGGGGTAATACTCAGCGACTGCCACGCCGATACGCGCGTTCGATGCAGCAAGGCGGCGCTCGGCCACGATCAGATCGGGCCGACGCCTGAGCAACTCGCCAGGCGATCCGGTGCCTGCGATTCGCGGGGCGGCCGGGATATCGCCGCCCTCGATGAGTTCCGCCCGATGCGTGCCGGGCTGTGAGCCCAGCATCACATCCAGCGCGTTCATCGCCGCATCCAGGCCGGCCTCGAGGACCGGGATGGACGCCTGAACCTGCGCAAGCGCGCCTTCAGCCTGGCTCACCTGAAGGTCGGCCGCCAGGCCTTTCCCATACAGAAGCTTGATGGTCGAGAGCAGATCCTGCTGCGTCTGCAACTGCTTGCGGGCCACCTGCAGACGAGCCTGCAATCCACGAATGGTGATGTAGATGTCGGCCGTCTGCGCTGCCACAGCCAGGCGCGCGGCCATCTCGCCGGCCTCTGAAGCCTGATAGTCGGCAAGTGCCGCTTCCCGCCCGCGACGCAGGCCACCAAACACATCCAGTTCCCAACTCGCGTTGAAATTGGCCTCGTAGTCGTTACCGTAGCGATCGAAACCAGGCGTTGAGTTCAGGACACGTCCCAGCGGAGTTTCGACCGACTGGTAGACCCGGGCCGCCTGGCCACTAACATTGCCAGAAGGCAGCAGCGCGGCATTCGCCGCGCCAAGTCCTGCACGCGCCTGCACGACGCGAGCGGATGCCTGCGCGAGGTCGAGGTTCTGCTCCAGCGCAAGCGCGACGAATCGCGTCAGTTGCGGATCGCCGAAACCCGTCCACCACGTGACCAGGTCTGCGCTCGCCGCCGCCTGCCGGTGATCTACCGCAGCCTGGCCCTGGAAATGGTCCGGCATGGCTACATCGGGCCGGACATAGTCGGGGCCGACAGCGCAGGCCGCCGAGAGGCTGGCGACAATGACCGCAGCAAGGAGGTGTTTGGGTAGCATGAGCGTCTTAGCGAAGTTCCGGATGTGACTATAATACCAAATAGTCACTTGTTGTCCATTCCTGTATGCTATGCCCATGAAAAACACCACCACTTCCTCCGCCCCCGCGCGTGGCCCGGCTGATCACGAAGTGCGGGACCAGATCGTTGCCGCCGCCACCGAGCACTTCAGCCGGTATGGCTACGAGAAAACGACGGTCTCTGACCTTGCCAGGGCGATCGGGTTTTCCAAGGCCTACATCTACAAGTTCTTCGAATCCAAGCAGGCCATTGGCGAGATGATCTGCGTCAACTGCCTGCGCGAAATCGAAAGCGAGGTCCGGACAGCCGTCGCAGAGACCGATCTGCCGCCGGAGAAGCTGCGACGGATCTTCAAGGTCTTTACCGAAGCGAGCCTCAGGCTGTTTTTCCGGGACCGCAAGCTATACGAAATCGCAGCATCGGCCGCCACGGAAAACTGGCAGGCGGTGCAAGCCTATGAGGCACGTGTTCAGAAGCTGCTCCAGGAAGTTCTGCAGGAAGGTCGGCAAAGCGGAGACTTCGAACGCAAGACGCCGCTGGACGAAACCGCGATGGCAATCTACCTGGTGCTGCGCCCGTACCTCAACCCGCTACTCCTGCAGTACAACCGCGACACCACCGATGTCGCGCCTGCGCAGCTGTCCAGCCTGGTTCTCCGAAGTCTGTCGCCCTGACGCGATCAACACTAGTGACTCTTGACTAACTTGGTCACTAGAACCATAATGAAAGCCGTCATCACTTCATCGATGGGACTTTCATGTTCTCGCGTCGCTTCGCCACCTCCGCACTCGCCTGTGCGCTGCCGCTTGCGCTAGCGGCCTGCGGCGAAAAAGCACCGTCCGATCCGCGCACCGAGGTGCCGCTGGTGCGCACGGCCATCGTTCAGAGCGCCGTCCCCGCAGCCCGTTCGTTTACGGGGACTGTCGCGGCTCGCGTGCAAAGCGACCTGGGTTTCCGTGTTTCCGGCAAGGTGCTGGAACGGCTTGTGGATACCGGCCAAACCGTCAAACGCGGCCAACTGCTGATGCGCCTCGATCCCATCGATCTCAAGCTTGCCGCGCAGGCCCGGCAGGAGGCGGTGACCGCCGCGCGGGCGCGGGCGCAGCAGACCGCGCAGGATGAGGAGCGCTATCGCGACCTGCGCGGCACGGGTGCGATCTCGGCTTCGGCCTACGACCAGGCCAAGGCGGCCGCCGATGCCGCCAGGGCGCAGCTCAGCGCGGCCCAGGCCGACGCCGACGTGGCGCGCAATGCGACGGACTACGCCAATCTGGCCGCGGACGGCGATGGCGTCGTGATGGAAACGCTGGCCGAACCGGGCCAGGTCGTCAGCGCCGGACAGCCCGTGGTGCGCCTGGCCCATGCCGGGCGCCGCGAGGCCGTGATCCAACTACCGGAAACTCTGCGCCCCGCCATCGGTTCGGTCGCCCATGCGACCCTGTTCGGCAACAGCGGCGTCAGCGTGCCAGCCACGCTGCGCCAGCTCTCGGATACGGCGGATCCGCGTACCCGCACATTCGAAGCGCGTTATGTGTTGCAGGACGCGCTCGCCGACGCGCCGCTAGGCGCAACCGTCACGATCGAGATACCGGACGCACGCGTGGCGCTCCAGGACGGCATGCAGGTTCCGATCGGCGCGGTGCTTGACGCGGGCAAAGGGCCCGGCGTGTGGATCGCCAACGGCGAGCCGGCCAGGGTTGCATGGCAGCCGGTGACGGTCCTTCACCTGGACGACGACAGCGCGCGCGTGTCCGGTGCGTTGAAGCAAGGCGATCGCGTCATTGCGCTCGGTGCCCAGTTGCTGCGCGAAGGCGAGCAGGTCCGCGTGTCCGGCCAGGCCGTCGCGATGGCAAACGAAGGAGCACGTCCGTGAGCGAAGGCCGATTCAATCTGTCGGCGCTCGCCGTGCGCGAGCGTTCCATCACCCTGTTCCTGATCTGCCTGATCTCGCTGGCCGGGCTCCTGTCGTTCTTCAAGCTGGGTCGCGCCGAAGACCCGGCGTTCACAATCAAGGTGATGACCATCATCACCGTATGGCCGGGGGCCACTGCGCAGGAAATGCACGACCAGGTCGCCGAAAAGATCGAAAAGCGCATGCAGGAGCTGCGCTGGTACGACCGGACCGAAACCTACACACGACCTGGCCTGGCATTCACAACGCTGACGTTGCTCGACAGCACACCGCCGTCGGAAGTGCAGGAGGAGTTCTACCAGGCCCGGAAAAAAATCGGCGACGAAACGGCCAACCTTCCGGCTGGCGTGATCGGGCCGATGGTCAATGACGAATATGCTGACGTCACGTTTGCGCTCTTCGCACTGAAAGCCCGGGGCGAACCGCAACGGCTGCTCGTGCGCGATGCCGAGACGCTGCGGCAACGGCTGCTGCATGTGCCGGGCGTGAAGAAGGTCAATATCATCGGCGAGCAGGCCGAGCGCATCTACGTCCAGTTCTCGCATGACCGGCTGGCAACGCTCGGTGTCAGTCCGCAGGACGTATTCGCCGCGCTCAATGGCCAGAACGCCCTGACGCCGGCCGGCTCCGTGGAGACCAAAGGTCCAGAGGTGTTCATTCGCCTGGACGGCGCCTTTGACAACCTGCAGAAGATCCGCGACACGCCGGTCGTCGTGCAGGGCCGCACGCTGAAACTGTCGGACATTGCCACCGTCGAGCGCGGTTATGAAGATCCGGCGACATTCATGATCCGCAACAACGGCGAGCCCGCGCTGCTGCTGGGCATCGTGATGCGCGACGGCTGGAACGGGCTCGATCTCGGCAAGGCACTGGACAGCGAGGTCGGCGCAATCAACGCCGGGCTGCCGCTGGGCATGAGCCTGACAAAGGTCACCGATCAGGCCGTCAACATTCATTCGGCGGTCGACGAGTTCATGCTCAAGTTTTTTGTCGCCCTGCTGGTGGTCATGCTCGTGAGCTTCGTGAGCATGGGCTGGCGCGCGGGCCTGGTGGTTGCCGCCGCCGTGCCGTTGACGCTGGCCGTGGTGTTCGTGGTGATGGCCGCGACAGGCAAGAACTTCGATCGCATCACGCTGGGATCCCTGATCCTGGCGCTGGGCCTGCTGGTGGACGACGCGATCATCGCCATTGAAATGATGGTGGTGAAAATGGAGGAAGGCTACAGCCGTGTGGCCGCCTCTGCCTATGCCTGGAGCCACACTGCCGCCCCCATGCTGTCGGGCACGCTGGTGACGGCCGTGGGCTTCATGCCCAACGGCTTCGCGCGGTCCACCGCGGGCGAATACACCAGCAATATGTTCTGGGTAGTCGGCATTGCACTGATCGCATCCTGGGTCGTTGCCGTGTTCTTCACGCCCTACCTCGGCGTGAAGATGCTGCCCGACTTCAAAAAGGTCGAAGGTGGGCATGACGCGATCTATGACACGCCGCGCTACAACCGCTTCCGCCAGTTGCTGACGCGCGTGATCGCGCGCAAATGGCTGGTCGCCGGTTCGGTCGTTGGCCTCTTTGCCCTGGCCATCCTCGGTATGGGTGTGGTCAAGAAGCAGTTCTTCCCGATCTCCGATCGCCCCGAAGTGCTGGTCGAAGTGCAGATGCCCTACGGCACATCGATTTCGCAGACCAGCATCGCCACGCGAAAGGTGGAGGCATGGTTGTCTGAACAGAAGGACGCCAGGATCGTCACCGCGTACGTCGGGCAAGGTGCACCGCGCTTTTTCCTGGCGATGGGACCGGAACTGCCCGATCCGTCGTTCGCAAAGATCGTGATCCGCACGGACAGTCAGGAGGAGCGCGATGCACTGAAGGCGCGACTGAGGCGAGCCATCGCCGATGGTCTTGTGCCCGAAGCGCGCGTGCGCGTCACGCAACTCGTGTTCGGGCCATATTCGCCGTTCCCGGTCGCCTATCGCGTCACCGGTCCGGACCCGGACAAACTGCGTGGAATCGCGGCTCAAGTCCAGCAGGTGATGGAGGCCAGTCCGATGATGCGCACGGTCAACACGGACTGGGGCACGCGCTCACCGACGCTGCACTTCACGTTGCAGCAGGATCGCTTGCAGGCGGTGGGATTGACGTCCAGCGCCGTCGCGCAACAGCTGCAGTTCCTGCTCACCGGCGTGCCTGTCACCGCCGTGCGTGAGGATATCCGAACCGTGCAGGTGATCGCGCGCTCGGCCGGCGATGTGCGTCTCGACCCTGCCCGGCTCGGCGACTTAACGCTAGCCGGCGCCAACGGGCAGCGCATTCCGCTGTCGCAGGTCGGCAAGGTCGACGTGCGCATGGAGGAGCCGATCATTCGCTGGCGCGACCGCGTGCCGACGATCACGGTACGTGGCGACATTGCCGAAAATCTGCAGCCACCGGACGTATCAACGGCAATCACCAGGCAGCTTCAGCCGATCATCGCGAAGCTGCCGACCGGCTACCGGATCGAGCAGGCTGGCTCCATCGAGGAATCGGGCAAAGCGACGACTGCGATGCTGCCGCTGTTCCCGATCATGCTGGCGATCACGCTGATCATCATCATTCTCCAGGTTCGCTCGATCTCGGCGATGGTGATGGTGTTCCTGACGAGTCCGCTCGGCCTCATTGGCGTCGTTCCGACATTGATCCTGTTCCGGCAGCCGTTCGGCATCAACGCGCTGGTCGGTCTCATCGCGCTGTCGGGCATCCTGATGCGCAACACGCTGATCCTGATCGGGCAGATTCACCAGAACGAACATGCCGGGCTGGATCCGTTCCATGCGGTCGTCGAAGCCACTGTGCAGCGGGCGCGCCCGGTGATTCTCACGGCCATGGCGGCGATCCTGGCATTCATCCCGCTGACGCATTCGGTGTTCTGGGGAACCCTCGCCTACACGCTGATCGGCGGCACGTTAGCCGGAACGATTCTCACGCTGGTGTTCCTACCGGCCATGTTCGCGATCTGGTTCAGGATCCGCCCCGGCAGCCCTGTGGGTTCGCACAAGAGCCGGAATCACCAGTCTTCGCGCTCCGAACCGATGACCCAGGATGCGCTCGACGCGCGTTGAAACACCATCAAATCACCAAACGGAGCTTTTCATGTCGCATTCCACGGTTGTCGTTGTGACCGGCGTGTCATCGGGTATCGGACGCGCCACCGCCGAGAGGTTTACGAGGCGAGATTGCCGCGTGTTTGGCACAGTGCGCAGCATTGCAAAAGCGGTGCCTATCTCCGGAGTCGAGCTTGTCGAGATGGATGTTCGCGACGATGCTTCGGTCCAGGCCGGAATCCAGTCCGTCATCGAATGCACCGGGCGAATCGACGTCCTCGTCAATAATGCGGGAACGAGCCTGATCGGTGCCGTGGAGGAAACTTCGGCTGCCGAGGCCTTGTCGCTGTTCGATACCAACGTCTTCAGCATTCTGCGCACGACGCAGGCAGTACTTCCCCATATGCGTGCACAACATGGCGGAAGGATCATCAATGTCAGTTCGGTGCTCGGGTTCTTGCCCGCCCCCTACATGGGACTCTACTCCGCGTCCAAGCATGCCGTCGAAGGGCTGACCGAGACCCTGGATCATGAGGTGCGCCAGTTCGGTATCCGAGTATCGTTGGTCGAGCCGTCCTTTACCCGCACAAATCTCGATGTCAATGCACCGGAGGTGAGTTCGAAGATCGCCGACTATGATCGCGAGCGGGTCCTTGCATCAAGTGCAGTCGTCAACAGTGTCAATGGCGCCCCCGCGCCCGACGGCGTAGCGAAGACAATCGTTGAAGCGGCGCTCGGTACCTGGCGTATGCGTCGCACGCCGGCCGGCGAAGCATCCCTGTTGCGCAAATTGCGGCGCTTCATGCCCTCCGGCCCCGTGGATGCAAGCTTGAGGAAAACATTCGGGCTCGCGTGAAATCCTCTCTCCCGCCGCAACGTGCATCACGTTCGCGGGCCTGCCCTGCGCCGACGAGTGATTAGCTTCAGCCGTCCATGGTCATGACAACTTCGGCGCCTTTCAACCACGGCCCGCAGCAGCACGGAACTCTTTGCAACCGAGCCCGTACGCACCCGGAACCGCACATATGGAAAGTCAGAATTTCGAGTCGTCGATGCTCGCAATCGGAGAAATCTCCGCTCTCGCGCTCAACCATTTTTTCGCCCAGCGCGCAATGCGCGCTTTATGGGCTCATTTCGACGAAGCGCTGCGGGATACCGACGTCAACGCATCCCAGTTTTGTATGCTCGCCTTGCTACATCTACGCGAACCAATGGTTTTCGGCGACATGGCAGCAGAACTGGCAATGGACCGATCGAACCTGTCGGCCAATCTGGCACCATTGTTCCGTCGCAAGCTCATCTCATCGATCACCCACAAGGGAGATCGGCGGACACGTCAGCTCGCCGTGACGACCGAGGGACGAAAAGCTGTGGCTTCCGCAATGAGCCCCTGGATGCGAGCTTATCAGGATACCTTTGCGTTTTTGAGACTGATTGATCTTGATTCAATGCGTGATCGTTTCCACGTGATTCGGGATTTGAAAAGGCTCGACGACCTGAACGACGCCAGCGGCGCTCCTGCTCGCCCGGAATCTCGACTGCTGCTGCGCAATGACTAGCCTGGTGAACTACAAGACGGCCCGACAGCCCAGAGGATCATCGTGACTGACATACGTCGGCCGCGTTAATCCAGTTCGGAGCACGGGGGAATCGGCGCGAAGGGGCAGTCGCGTGACCATCAGCTCGAAGAGACCTACCGGGCTTGGTGCGAGCCGATGGAAGCGCGCATTGTCGGCCCGAGTCTTTCAGCAACACCTGTCAAACGGCCGGTTGCCGGTGTGCAGCGATCGCCTTGATGTCCAATCGACGCTGCCGGCGAATGACTCTTGGTGGCCGACTGGGGCCTCACACCTATTCGGGTCCGTCAAAATCGTGACCCATTGAGCAAACCGGCTTTATATAGACTTAATTCGAAAACAAACGGTCCAACTGCCTCAAGTGACGTCGAATCATATTCGCCCACCTGGTAGGCAAAATTTTCCCAGACGTAGGATTCGCGATCGCGCCGCACGAGGGCCGAATATGCGCCGCAGCCAACATCGCCGCACTCTGGGCAGATGTAAAGCAGCACACGCTTTCCGTTCTCAGGCGGAGCGTCGAGCAGCGTCGCGCGAATACGCTCGCATGCCTCTGCATACCCACTCACAAAGCAACCCATGAACTCGGAGTGTCCTCCAGCATTTTTCACCAGCATTGACCCGGAACTGCCAGTCGGCGCCGCCACAGGAACGACTCCTTTGCATTCGGTAGCGGCCGTATGCACAGTCCGCTCTCTCGGGTCAAAGTTTCGAATCCGATTCAGAATCAACTACGTCATATATCGCGGGTATTGGAACCGGAAGGGTTCGCACTTTGCGCTCAGTGCCAACTACTTCATGCGTTCTCTGGTGATCGGGATACCTGCTCACGAAGCGTCCTACGCAAGTCCAGACAATCGCGAGCAGCTTCTTTCGAGGGCAGGACTAGACCGTCAGTCTGCGAAGACCGCCACGTGCTTCCGGATGAACGCCTCGACGGTCATGGGCGGGGTGCCCGTTAGTTCCTCGACCAGCGTATTGGTACCGGCGAAAACGCCATTTTGATAGTCGACAGCGACAGACAGGAGATGCTGTGAAAATGCATCGCTAAATTTCGAATCGGTATTCAAACGCTTTTCGAACATATCGAGGTCAATCGGCTGGTACTTCACTTCCCGGCCCAGAACCTTGCTCATTTCATCAGCAATCTGATGGTGGTTCATCTCGACGGGGCCGTATAGCGGGTAGACCTTGCCAGCGTGAGGAGCTGGATCACGAAGAATCGCAGCGATGACGCGCCCCTGGTCTTCGGCTGCAATCGGTGCATGACGCCCGTTACCAAAGGGCAGCCTCAACGTTCCGTCCTTTTTGACGTTTGCAACCTGGCCGGGATAAGTTAGCCATTGTGCGAAGAACGTCGGGCGAATGTGGGTGACCGGGATTCCCGACCAGTCAAATACCCTCTCCGAGATCCAGTGGTCACGTGCGGCGTGACTCGTTGCGTTCCTGCGAGCGGAAATTTGCGACATGTTCACGATCCCGCCGATTCCAGCCTCCCGGGCCGCCTGAGCAAAATAGACGCTCGCCTGTATTCCCCCTGCTTCGATTGGATAGACAAAGTACGCGGAAAAAATGCCCTCGAGAGCTTGTGCCACGTCGTCCAGACTGGAAAGGTTACCGACCAAAACCTCGACTCCACGCGACTTCAGTCGTTCCGAACGTTGGTCCTCCTTCCGCACCAGCGTGCGTACCTTTTCACCGGCCGCTACAAGTGCTTCGGTAGCTGCTCCACCGGTATCGCCTGTCGCTCCGGCAACAAAAATTTTCTTATCAGACATTTCGAACACTCCACGCTGTAGGGAAAGGGCTGTTGGATCTGTGGCACGTCGGGGTGCGTGATTAACCTCATGCGAGGAAGCTTTGCCTCAGCCAATCGACGAACTGGTTCACTTCGACCGGGAAACGTTCACCCGGCCGGTCCACCCGCTACAACCCGCTTGTCTTAAGCCACGCACGAATCGCTTGGACAAGCTCAGCCTTGCGCTCAAGCGGAAGCCAGTGGCCAGCGGGCAGGTTCGTTATGGAAAGGTCGGCACAGGCGCTGCGCATGGGTTCTCCGAGGCGACTGCGGTTGATGTCGCAGATTGCGTCCCAATCACCGTTGACGAACAAAACGGGCTGGCGTAGCTGGCCGCCTTTCGGCGCTGTGCGCGCGTATGCAATGTTGGCGGTGTCGTTCAGGTACCAGGCATTGACCGAACGGAAACCACTGACATCGAACGCATCGACCAGCGCGTCAAAGTCGATGGGCGTCCAGAGCGCTGGATCAGGCGGCGTCGCCGGGGCGCGATGCGCCGAGCCATAACGCCCGCCGTTTTTTGTGATCAGGGCGGACGGAGAGACCTGGCCGACAGACGCAGGATTGCCGCGCCGATAGAGCGACGCGAGCGTTGCCGGGGTGTCCGCCTCGAAATCGCTAACCGTCTGACTGAAGTGCGTCAGGTAAAAGCGGAAGTAATCCCACTGCCCATCCGGATATTGATCCGCAGGGTACAACTGACGGTCGATCAGCGGCACGAGATTGGGCAGCGCGAAGCCCTCCGGAAAGTAAGGGACTGAGATCAGCACCACGCCGCGACTGCGCGCCCCGTGGTGCGCAGCGAGCGCTCCGGCCACCGGGCTTCCCCAGTCGTGGCCAACCCAGATTGCCGGGCGTGCCCCCAAATGGTCGTGCAGTTCGACCATGTCGTGGACGATCTCGTTCAAGGCATAGGCCTCGGAAGCGGCCGGCGCCGATGAGCCGCCATAGCCACGCATATCCGGTGCAACGCAGCGCCAGCCTTCGGATGCGAACGCCTCGATCTGCGCGCGCCACATCAGGCCGATCTCGGGCCAGCCATGGAGGAGAATCATCAACGGCCCATCGGCCGGGCCAGCCGCCAGGTAGCGCGTTGTGTGGCGCGGCGAGCTGAAGGTATGCACGGTCAGGTTAGGGACGTTATCTGCACTGGCACCGACGACTACCGTGCCGCCGGCAGCGCCAGACCCAGACCCAGACCCAGACCCAAAAGCTGTCTTACTCATCAACAGACTTGCACCAAAGGCGGTTCCATTGGCGAGCAGAGTGCGGCGTGACATAGCTGACATAGATACCTTCCCCAACCTGTTGCTCGTTCATATAGGCCGCAGCGGTGTCGATCAGCCGGTATCCGTTTGCGACTGCCGATCTGACCGCAGCTACGGTCTTCTCAGGCTCGCTACGAAACACCCCAAGTCCGAATGCGGGCATCTCGATTCCATTGTTCAACCTGTACACGGGGCTTTTGCCTGTCACCATCGTTAAATCCGTTTCAGTTGGATGTAGTTCTTGCCGGCGCGGCTGCTGCAAAGTGCGTGGAATCGGGTGCTATCACGCAGGATAGATGTCCCTTCCTCGTATCAATCCCAGCGCGAGTCAGGTGGTCGTTACGGTTTGCAGAAACTTCACGAGTTGCTCATTGACCACATCAGGGGCTTCGTGTTGTACCCAGTGGCCCACATTGTCGAGTTCGAGACCGCCAATGAGACTGGGAACGCCGGAGCGCATCTGGTCCATGGTCAGCGGATAAAGCTCTTTCAAGCCATCCGCCTTCCCCCAGATGAAAAATGAAGGCTGGGTAATCCTGGCGCCCTTCCAAGGAGCGGACAGGTAGAAGTACGGTTCAGCGGCCCGATAGTAGTTCAGGGCACCGTGAAAGCCGGTGCGCTGAAATTCCGCCACGTTATAAGCGACGTAATCAGGCTCCGCCCATGACGGTAACGGTCCGGGGGCCGCACGGTGAAGGCTGCGTGCCGGATCCATCGGACTCCACCGCTTGTCTGCGGGAGCGGAGCCCGATGCCCAGTACAGCATTCCTGGAATGGTCACCGTGGCGTCGGCCCAGATCTGATCGGCGTCTGGCCGGATCTGTTCGAACATGTAGAAATCATCCTGGTGGCCGGACCTGCGCATCTTCTCGAAGACGCTGACATCCCCACGAGGAACGAATGGCACGCTCAGACAGAACACGGCCTTGAATCGATCGGGACGCATCAACGCTGCTTGCCACACATGCGTTGCACCCCAGTCATGACCCACAAGGACAGCGCTTGGAATCTTCAACGCATCGAGCAGGCCAACCAGGTCGCCGACCGTTTGCAGTGGCGTGTACAAGGTTGGGTCCGTCGGCGCCGAACTGCGTCCGTAGCCGCGCATATCGGGAGCAATTGCCCGATATCCGGCAGACGCCACCGCTTTCATCTGCCGGCGCCACGTGTAGGAAGTGTCCGGAAACCCGTGGCAGAAGAGTACGGCTGGCCCATCTCCCTGTTCGGTTACGTGCATGGTGATGCCATTGGTATTGACGTCGTACTCCTTGATACCCGGTACGCCGCCGGTTCCAGGACTTTGCGCCTGCGCCCCGCGATCCAGCAGCAGGCTTGCACCAAAGGCCGTCCCGCTCGCGAGGAACGCGCGGCGCGAGATAGAGGGTGCAGGAATAGACACTGTTCCAGAGAGGTTGCTTTCCATAGGGGTTTCTCGATTGGTCCGATGTGAGACTCGGGAATCCGCTAATGGTAGAAGCCCTCAACGAGGCAGGAGGGACGTATTTCCGACAATTCTGGCCATTCTGGCGCGGCCACTCTTATCGGCATCGGGATCGCTGGTTAGAATCACAGCTCAGCAGGCGACGGCTCGCGCCAGGCGCCAGCGCGCAGGACGTAACGTTATGTCCTGCTATTTTCCGGGACCTATCATGCTGCGCATTGGCTACATCGTCGTTCCAGGCTTCCAGGTCATGGTTTTCGGCGGACTAACAGTGTTTGAGCTCGCAAACCGACTGACCAAGGAGCCGTACTACGAGATACGTCTGATATCTGAAAGCGGTGGGCCGGTTCAAAGTTCTCTCGGATACTCCGTCATGACGGATAGTTTCGCTGAAGGTGGGTTCGATACGGTGATCATCGGCGGCGTCATCACTGGCGCGTACCCGGCGAGCGCCGCGCTGATTGAATATTTAAGAGGCGCGGTGAAAAACACCCGGCGCGTTGCCTCAATGTGCACGGGTGCGTTCTTTTTGGCTCAAGCCGGCGTTCTGGACGATCGGCGTGCCACGACTCACTGGGCACACGCGCGCGAATTGCAGACGACGTATCCGAAAGTCAAAGTCGAAGAAGATCGGATATTTATCGTGGATGGTCCAGTATGGACATCCGCGGGCATGACTGCGGGGACCGATCTTGCGGTTTCGATGGTGGAAAGAGATCTTGGTGCAAAGGTAGCGCGAATTGTCGCCAAGCGAATGGTCATGTTCCATCGACGTGCCGGCGGACAGCTACAGCACTCCACACTGCTGGACCTCGATGCAAAAACTGACCGGATACAAACCGCGCTGGTCTACGCGAAAAGCAATTTGCACACCCCACTGACGGTAGACAGACTCGCTGAAGCCGCCAATCTGAGTGTGCGGCAATTTAGCCGGGCGTTCCGTGAGGAGACCGGGCAATCACCTGCGAAAGCTGTCGAGAACTTGCGGTTGGAAGCAGCGCGACTCATGGTCGAGCAGGGCAGGCTGCCGATTGACGTCGTTGCGCGGGAAACGGGTTTTGCTGATCCAGACAGAATGCGCCGTGCGTTTCTGCGAGCTTTCGGTGAGCCACCTCAGGCTATTCGCCGCAACGCGCGTGAGCACGCCGACAATTGAGGTATCAACTAGCTGTCATGAGCACGGCGCACGGTCCAGAATTTCGCATCAATCGAATGACCGATAACGTCGAAGCTGCGGCCGTCGCTCGCACATTCGCGACTGGCCCTTAGTGGCCGAACTGAGCCCGACGACGACCGGCTCTGATCGACCCCGAGCGGCCGGTCAAAACTCCCGGAAGCAGACATTAACATGGTCCTTCACCTGAGGGGCGGCTGACAATGTGCCCTAGCAAGTCGGCTGGCTGGTGGTGCCTCATTGGAGAATGATGAATTTTCCGCCGTTGCGCTCAAACTCGGAGCGTGTGGTACGACTGACTTCCACCGCTAGTGAATCGCAATGCAGAATGTCGCGAAAAAATAGCTTTGGTGGTTGATACGCTTTTCTGAATTCTTGGAACGAGAGGCCTTCGGCGCTTGAAGTTACGTTTTCAACACGAACCAGCCATGAGCATTTGAGGTCGCAGCGCTTAAGAGCGGTGTTTACTCGGTGTTCAACTCCTAGGTAACCATCTAGGTCATCTGCTATTGCTCGGAACTCCTCTGCTGTTGCCTGAGTGACAACGATTTCGGGTCGGTCTGTGCTCGTTAAAGACACCCATCCGAGAGTAGCCATGTCGGTATCAGCGGAAAATTCGACGATGGGGAATTGCTTTTCGCTGGTTTTCGACTGTAACCAAAGGATTGTTTCGTAGACGGTGGTAGTCATGGTAGCGACGTCGCTAATGAAGGTTCTGCACGCGATTGTCGGGGATCTAAGCCGGTGTGTCGAACGTCCACTTGTGGCCGCAAGCTGACAGCTAGGCTATGGAGGCTACCGCCCCTCGTGTTCGTCTGCCTCGCCGTCGCGGAGTATCCGCAGCACGGCGTTTGCTAAGTGTTGCCCTTCACGACAATCACTTAACGAAGGAAGCAATTCGGGTGAGGTCGAAGAAGCGGCCGCGCCCGCCGCCGTATTGGCAGGCTGATCGCCGTTACTCAGCGATTGAAAAGCGCGCCGGGCGGCGTTGCGGCGATTTGGTGGTCCGCTCAACGCGCGGGCTGGCGCCGCGGATGAAGAGGATCGCGCAGATAGCTACCATCGTCCAAATGCTAAGAATTACGGTCAAGGCACTCATTTCAGTCTTCAGAAGTTCGACACTGCGATTAGTTCTGTCTGGCCTGACGGCCAATCAATGTGTCGTGGGTTGGTCGGTACCTTTGAGCAATAGCTCATCGATCAGGCACGTGGTCAGTGCCAGTTGCTTTTCGAGCGATACGCGCGCTACTTCCGCACCCACCGTGTCGCCACGTGCGACGGCGTTGTGAGTCTGCGTCGCGAGGCGCAACACGGACTCCGACGCGAGGTGCAGGCCGCGCATCATGCCCGCGTCGGAGTATGGCGAAGGACCGTTCCCATCGGACATAGATACGTCCGGCAGGCCAACTTCGAACTGGTAACTTTTGTCGTGGCGGAAAGACATCTCAGGCTCCCTGCGCGATTGGCACGATGTCAGTGTGCGCCGACGATGGGGAGTCCAATCCGTTAAAAAGAAGCCAATTTTGGAGTTAATCCGTCGCCATCGAAAGAACGAAAAATTTGCTAAAAATGGGGCCGGGCCGCGCCTCGTCCGACGGAATAATGCGCGTTTATATCGCCCTCAGATCAGGCAACAACCGGTCGAACTCCCGTTTCACCACGCCATAGCACTCGCACACACGCTTTTCGAGTCCCGGTCGATCCAGTACCTCGATGTGGCCATGACCGTAGCGGATCAGCCCCGCGTCCTGGAGTTTCAGCGCCGCTTCCGTCACGCCGGATCTGCGCACGCCAAGCATGTTGGCGATCAGTTCCTGTGTCATCTTCAGCTCGTTTGACGGCAGGCGGTCCATGCTGAGCAGCAGCCAGCGGCACAATTGCTGGTCGATCGAATGATGCCGGTTGCAGACGGCGGTCTGGGCCATCTGTGTAATCAATGCCTGGGTATAACGCAGCAATAACCGCTGCACCGGGCCAGCGCGATGGAATTCCTCTTTCAGGATGCGCGCATCCAGTCGATACGCCCGTCCTGCGCTTTGCACGACTGCCCGGTTTGGCGTTGTTTCACCGCCCATGAAGAGCGCAATACCGATGATCCCTTCGTTGCCCACAATTGCGATCTCGGCGGACGCGCCGTCCTCCATCACATAGAGCAGCGATACGATGGACGTAGTCGGAAAATAGACATGATCAAGGCGATCGCCAGACTCGTACACGACCTGCCCCAAGGGCATTTCGACCGGTACGAGATGCGGCGCTACGCGCGCCCGCTCTGCTTCCGGCAGAACCGAAAGCAGGTGGTTTTCTTTGGAATGTTGCTCGTTTTCCATTTATCGCTCCCCGACATCCCGTCCAGAAACTGCGCCGTTTTCGCAGAATTGTTCTTAACAGTATCAGGCATCAGCAGTAGTTGCATGAATGCGCCAGATGACTGGGGAGAGGACGTCGAACCAGATGAAACCCTGTTTAAATTATAGTTCGCGTGCGTCTGGTGGTACGTCGCGGCGCGCCACCGGCCACGCCTTAACGGGTCTGCGCGGATTGTGCGTTTGAACATAGACAGATCTCTGTACGTTGTCGTACCGCTTTCTGCCGCGCGTGCGCGTAGCGTGACTTCTATCGTTGACCAGCGCGGAGAAAATCATGCTTAGACGAACCTTTATCTGGAGCACATCCGGATCGCTTCTGGTGCTCGGCGCAGCGCTCTCAGGTTGCACTACCACCTCTTCTTCCGATGCGAGCCGCAGTCAGCAGATGGACAAGCGCCGCACCATCGATGCAGGCGTCGACTCGACTCTGACTCGCCTGTACGGTATGGCAAGCGGATCACGCGAACTGGTCGGCAAGGCGCACGGTGTACTGACGTTCCCGTCGGTGATCGATGCCGGCTTCGTGGTCGGCGGTCAGTATGGCGAAGGCTCCTTGCGCGTCGGCGGACACACGGTCGGCTACTACAGCACGGCGACCGGTTCGATCGGCTGGCAGATCGGCGCGCAATCGCGCGCAATCGTCTTCCTGTTCATGACCGACGAGTCGCTCAACCGCTTCCGTAGCAGGGACGGATGGTCGGCTGGCGGCGACGCCTCCGTGGCCCTGCTGAAAGTCGGTGCGAACGGCAATCTCGACACTAGCACCGCGACCGGACAGGTCGACGCTTTCGTGTTGACCAACACTGGCCTGATGGCGGGCGCGTCGCTGGAAGGCACAAAAGTCACGCGGCTCACGTCGCTTTGAAATTGAGGCCGAGGGACGCGCGTGATGTGCGCCCTCGTCGAAACACAGGGTAGAGAAACCATGTTACGAAGCATGCGAGACTTGCACGGAAGCACAGTTAGCGCAGTGGACGGCGACATCGGCTCAGTTAGCCAGGCCTATTTCGACGACGAGTCATGGGGTGTGCGCTACCTGGTGGTCGAAACAGGCAATTGGCTCAATGACCGGCAAGTGCTGGTTTCGCCGTATTCGGTGAAACACACCGATCCCGGATCGAGCGTCGTGCATGTCGGCCTCTCTCAGCAGCAAGTGAGGGACAGCCCAATGCTGGACGCCCACAAGCCGGTATCGCGGCAGCACGAGATCGAGTATCTGCGCTACTACAGCTATCCGACCTATTGGGGCGGCCCAAATCTATGGGGGATGGGCGCCTACCCGGCCTATGACCCAACGGGTGTAGCGCCTGATGCCCTGCCCGATGAGCCGCCAGGGCCAACCCTTGATACGAGCAAACCGCAACCCGACGTCCATCTGCGTAGCACCGACGAGGTCAAGGGATACCACCTCAAGACGGCCGACGGCAGCATCGGTCACGTATCGGACTTCATTTACGACGACACCGACTGGGCGATTCGTTACCTGGTCGTAGAGACGCACAACTGGTGGCCCGGTGGCAAGGCCGTGCTCATCGCGATTCACTGGATAGACGAAGTCGACTGGTTCGATTCAACCGTATCGACGAAATTGACGCGTGACGTCATCAAGAATAGCCCGGCTTATGACGACTCGATGCCGATCGACCGGCGTTACGAGGTCGTTCTGCACCAGTTTTACGACAAGCATGGATATTGGTCGGACGCAGGCGCCGACGAGCCAGTCGCATCGGAATGAACCGCCGCACGGACCACGGTCCTCATCAAATCCGGACCGTGCCAGATCAACCGAAAACGAGAACCTTCAAAGGCGTTTAAGGCGGGAGCAGGTCATGAGGCAGAACATTCAGAAATTGTATCAAGCCCGTATCCATACATTCACCCCCGAATGTCAGGAACTACAGGACGGGACATTCGATTTTCATCTTCGGCATGCTGTTGAAGGCTGCCTTCCTTCGGCCGACAAGCACTACGACGTCGGCGTTTTTGCGACGAGCAAGGAAGGCTATGCGGCAGCACTTGCGTACGGCGACAAATACATTGCGGAACATAAGTTCGGAACATAGCAGCGCCGACTGTTATCGATGACCCGCGAGATTTACCAGCAGCGACGACGGCCAATGTGGCTGTCGTTTACTCAAACGGGCGACACCATGGCGGAAAGAATCATCTCAAGCACAACACATGACGCTTACATGACAGTCAGAGACCATATTGCCGATGGCTGGGTGGCGAGCGTGTGTGTCGTTCCGAAGGGCGCAGCGAAGAGCAACGAACCCATCATCAAACTCGACACTTTCTTCGAACGTGAAGATGCTGCATGGGAATCGGCCGAGACGCTTGCACGTGCCGAGCTCAACAACCTGAAATAGCGCAGTGGCGCAAATACGCGCGCCAAGTGCCGCTTCCCAAGGGGCGACCGGCTATGCAGAGATGATCACCTTCAGCGCGCGCGTGTCCGCAGCACGCTCGAAGGTCTCGTAAGCGTCGAGAATCTGATCGAGCCTGAAGCGGTGCGTAATCAGAAGGCTGGCGTCGAGCTTGCGGGCGCGCAACGTATCCATCAGCATCGGTGTACTGACGGTATCGACCAGCCGCGTGGTGATGGTGATGTTTCGGTCCCACAGATGCTCCAGATGAAGATCCACCTTCACGCCATGCACTCCGACATTCGCTATCGTCCCGCCCGGCGCGATGATAGCCTCGCACATTTCGAAGGTAGCCGGAATGCCGACCGCCTCTATTGCGGTATCGACGCCGCGGTCGGCCGTGAGTTTCATGATCGCCTTCACCGCACTACCATCCGCGTTGTTGATCACCGCGGTCGCACCGAAGCGCTTTGCGGTCTCAAGCCGGTTATCGTCCAGATCGATCATGATGATTTCGGCGGGAGAATAGAAACGGGCGGTGAGCAATGCCGCAAGCCCGATCGGCCCGCTGCCGACAATAGCCACGATGCTGCCGGGCTGCACCCTCCCATTGAGTACACCGCACTCGAAGCCCGTCGGCAGGATATCGCTCAGCATCACCAGCGCTTCTTCGTCGGCGCCGTCGGGAATCCGGTAAAGACTGGTATCCGCGTGCGGAATCCGCACGAACTCGGCCTGCGTGCCGTCGATCCTGTTGCCAAGAATCCAGCCGCCGCTGACACAATGGGAATACATGAGTTTGCGGCAGTACATGCACTTACCGCATGCGCTGATGCAAGAAATCAGGACGCGTTCGCCTGGCTTGAACGCCGTGACGCCTGCGCCGACCCGCTCGATTACGCCTGTACCTTCATGGCCGAGCACGCGGCCGGGCTGACAGGTCGCGACGTCGCCCTTGAGAATGTGCAGGTCCGTGCCGCAAATTGTCGTCTTGCTGATCTTGACAATGGCGTCGGTGGACGCCTCGATCTCGGGTTTGGGCCGTTCTTCAACAGCCTTCTTGCCAGCACCAAGATAAACGAATGCTTTCATTGTAGGTAACTCCGGTTGCATTGGATCGGCCCGTACGCAGTGGTTCATGTCTGTTCGGGCGGTTGAACTGACGCGCGACTGTCGTCGCTTGAACCCACTCTGCCGTGTCACCCGGAGAAAGTCGGTACGGTGGCGGACCGCGTGGTGGCCGAAGGAACCTCTACGTGCGTGGCGTCCCCTGCGTCCCTGCGCCAAATAAGCGGATCAAGGCTTCATAGTCGACCGGCTTGGTCAGATGATGGTCGAACCCCGCCTCGACTGATTTGATGCGATCCGCCGGCAGTCCGTATCCCGTGACGGCCACCAGGATCACATTTGGATTTGCCCCGGATTCGCGTAGCCTTCTCGCTACTTCGTATCCGTCCATGCCTGAGAGTCCGATGTCGAGAAGTACGAAGTCAGGGTTGAAGGCCGCCGCAGCGCTGAGTCCCGAAACACCGTCTATGCGCGTCTCGACCTGATGCCCCTCATTGGCGAGAAGCATGCCCAACGCCTCACTCGCATCGGCGTTGTCATCAATAATCAGAATCCGCTGCGGGCGGGCGGTGACCGGTGCCGGCTGCGAACTGATCCGATCTCCGGGGACGGGTCCCGGATCGAGAGGCAGATCGACGACAAACTCACTGCCAGTCTTGCCATCGCTAATGGCCCGAACCGAACCGCCATGCAACTCGACCAGTCGCCGCGCCACGGACAGGCCAACACCCAGGCCGTTGTTGCGCTGGCTATTGGACGCGGGCCCCTGGACAAACATGTCGAAAAGACTCCCGAGCATCGAGGATGGGATACCTCTCCCGTTGTCTTTGATGCTGAGCGATAGCCGATGCGCCGCGGTGGTCGCCCGCAACTGTATGGAGCCGCCCGGCGCGGTGTATTTCGCCGCGTTGATCACGATGTTCTCGATGACCTGCGACAGGCGGGTCGGGTCTGCGTTTAGCCAGATGGGTTCTTCCGGCAGGGAGACGGACAATGAATGGCGACGCTCATCGACGATCGGCTGGCAAACTTCGATGGCGCTCTGAACGATTGTTTTAAGGAGAACCGTCTGTCGGTTCAACTCGATGCTGCCACTCGTTATCCGGGTGATATCGAGCATGTCGTTCACGAGGTGCATCATTGCACGCCCCTGCCTTTGAATGACGCCGGCAGCCCAGTCCCTCTGCGTGACTGGGACCGTTTCCGACGCGAGCAGATTTCCAGCGGAAACCAGCGCTGCAAGTGGATTACGCAGCTCATGGCCAAGCATGGCCAGAAATTCGTTTTTTCGCCGGTCGGCGACCGCCAGCTGTTCGGCACGCTCGCGAAGGTGAGCATTGCTCACACTGCGATTGACGAGATCGCGCTCAGTTGATGACACCGCAATAGCGTTGCCCGCGTCGTCCGACAGGACCGACAGCGTGAGCCAGATATCAACCACGCGTCCGTCCTTCGTGACCCGCTGTGTCTCGTAGGAATGCAGCGCCTCATTGTGCTCAGCGTGGTGGATGAAGTCGAGATGATCCTGCCTGGCGCCGCGTGGGACCAGGTCGGAGACGGTCATACACAACGCTTCAGTCTCGCTATAGCCGTACATCGCGCTAGCCGCGCGGTTCCAGGCGAGAAAGCGGCCTTTGAGGTCGAATACCGTCACCGCGTCGTTCGAATCCTGAACCACGGCGGCAAGGCGCCGGGCACGTTCGTCGGACAGCTTGACCTGGGTGATATCGGTCCATGTGACCACGACGCCAGCAGGCGGCATTCCGCGAACCGCAATGTAGGGCGTAATGCGGCGGACATACCATTCCGCGGTCGCGGTTTCGATTTCCTTTTCCACCTTCTCGTTGAGGCCCAGAAGTATCCTGTCGACCTCCTCCGGCAACGCGTTGCCGAGCGGGTTGCCGAGAACCTCTACGATCCTGCGCCCGATGTCCGGCGGCGCAAGTCCCAGGATCCTCGCCGCGCTGGGCGTAAACCGTTTGATCAGACCCTGCCTGTCGAGAAGCAGTGTTGATATTTCCGTGCTGGCAAGCAGATTCGTGACGTCCTCACTGAGAACCTCCAACTGATGGACCTTCTGCTCGAGCTGGGAATTGACGACATTCAATTGCTCGTTGACCGCCTGTAGCTCCTCTTTCGACGTTTCGAGCTCTTCGTTCGCGGAGCGCAGTTCCTCATTCATCGAAAGGATTTCTTCGTTCGATACCCGCAATTCGCTATTGCTCTCCTCCAGTTCCTCGATTGTGCTGCCAAGCTCCACCTGCGTTGTGCGAAGCTCGCTCTCGAGATGCCAGAGGTCGGAATCCGCGCCGGAGGGCGCCGTCGACGCAGGCCGGTCGGCCGTCGGCAACCTCGCGAAGATGACAAGCAATGCCTTGCCGGCATGCATCGTGTCGAACGGTCGCGTCACCGTGATTTTCACCGCGGGCGCACCACCGTCAGCGACGATTTCACTGACCGGCGAGGCTGCCTGGTCCTGGACCGCCCGGCGCAATACAATCCGCAGCTTGAGGCGCAGGCCGTCGCGCGCCATGTCGAGAATATTGCCGGTTGGCTCACCTGCCGGCTGCGTCAGGTATTCGTCCGTCGAGCCGCTCACGTAGAGCACCTGGTGAGCAGAATTGATCAGCACGGAGGCGGCATGGTGCTCTTCCAGCAGCGTGGCGTTGACCAGTTCCGCGTAACCTTTGCTGCGGACACCAACGCGGCTTGCGGGCGGGAATTCCTCGCGGCGCGCCGTACTTGCGGAAAACCGGTAGCCAGTGACAGCCGGTGCGATGACCGGACTGCGCTGGTAAATACGCCAGGCTCTTGACACCTCCTGGAACTGGGTGGAATCGGGATCGGTACTTTCCGATCGTCCCAGAAACAGGTAGCGCTTCGGATTGAGCGCGAAGTGGAATAACTCAAATACCCGCTGCTGGGCTTCGGGCTCGAGGTAGATCAGCAGGTTCCGGCAACTGATCAGATCGACGCGGGAAAACGGTGGATCAGCAATAAGGTTCTGCGGGGTGAACAGAACCGTTTCGCGAAGTTCCTGCCGGATCTGGAATCCATCGCTGTGCGTCTGAAAGAAACGCTCGAGCCGCGCTTCACCCACTGGTGACGCGACGCTGGCCGAATAGATGCCCTGGCGTGCGCGTCCCAGCGCAACGCGGTTCACGTCGGAGGCAAGGATCATGAACGGCCGCGTCACCCGGCGCTTCTCGATCTCCTCGGTCAGCAGCATGGCCATCGAATAGGCTTCTTCGCCCGTTGCGCATCCCGGCACCCATACACGAATCGGCTGCTCGCTCTGCGGCTCCTCCAGCAGAACGCTCAGCACGCGTTCGGACAGTGCGGTCCAAGCATCAGGATCGCGGAAGAACTCCGTCACACCGATCATCATATCGAGACTGAGTGCCTGAGCCTCCTCGGGCGAGGCCGACAGGACGCCGCAATAGGCATCAAGGCTATCAATCCGGTTGACCGCCATGCGGCGGGCAATGCGACGCTGAAGCGTTCCCCGTTTGTAGCCCCTGAAATCTGATCCGGCAGCCGCAAGCGCCCTGAGCACCGGTTCAAGATCGACCGGCCGCGCGGCATCCAAGGCGGCCTGTGACGTCCCTGCCGTGGATCGTGTGATGTAATCGAACAGCGCAGCAGGCATGTTTTCAACCGGCAGCACATAATCGACCAACCCCGTTGCGATTGCATGGCCAGGCATTGCGCTGTGCTCCGCCGTGTCAGGCGTTTGCGCCATGACCATGCCGCCCTCGGCCTTGATCGCTCTCAGGCCCGCTGAACCGTCTGCGTTCGCGCCGGTGAGCACGATCCCGATAGCGCGATCGTGCTGGTCAGCGGCCAGCGAAGTGAAGAACGCGTCGATCGGCATGGGGATTGCTGGACGATCAACGGCTGCACGCAGCCTGAACGCGTCTTGCTCGATAACAACCGACACCTTCGGCGGGATGACATAGACGTGCCCCGCACGCGGTATTGCGCCGTCCTCAATCGCCGACACAGGCAAAGCCGTGTCTTTCGCCAGCAACCCCGGGAGATGACTCTCGGCGCCTGGAGCCAGGTGGACAACGACCACGAAGGCAACGTCGGCCGGAATTTCGGAAGCCGCCCTGAAAAACAGGCTCAGCGCATGAAGGCCACCGGCCGACGCACCGATTGCGACTATGCGGGGAGCGACGACCAGCCCTGGCGCAGCAGAAGTGTTATTGGAATCATTCATGGCGCCACGCTGGAGACGACTGCTGGATCGCCAGTGTAGCGCCTATTACGCGGCGGCTGATCGAACTTCAGGCGCAGGGGCATTCAGCTTTTATCGTCCAGCGTCGCAAACGGACCCGGCGAGGACGCGTTTGATGTGAAAACAGACTCGCGCTCCCATGCTCGCCGTACTATGCGCCGTGCTTCCAATATCCTCATCGTTGTGTCACGCACAGAAACAGATCGGCAACACGGTGCGGTTTCCAGACAGTCTGCGAGGAATGCGGCAAATGTTGAAGGAAGACAATCGAACCGGTAATCACCTTCTTGCGGTGCTGGACGAGTCGGAGTGGGCACGCGTCGCCCCGCATCTGGTCGAAAAGCGCGCGTGCGAGTGCTATCGCGTTGTCAGGAAAGAGTGCGAAAGACTGCTGCCTGATCTGAAGGCGATGTGACGGTTCCAATTTCTACGAAGCTGGCGGGAACGCGCTTCCTGTACAGATCAACCTCCCTCCGCAAAAAGAAAAACCGCCCTAACGAATACTGTCCAGCGCCTTCGCAAGCCTGCCCACCGCCCCTTCAACGTCATGCAGTTTGTCCAAGCCGAATAACCCAATACGGAAGGTCTTGAAATCCGCAGGCTCGTCACATTGAAGCGGGACGCCAGCCGCGACCTGCAACCCTGCATCAGCGAACTTCTTACCGGATCGTATTCCGTCATCGTCCGTGTAACTGACGACGACGCCCGGAGCCTCAAAACCTTCGGCCGCCACGCTTTTGAATCCCTTGTCCGCGAGGAGTGAGCGAACGCGCTTGCCGAGTTCAAGCTGCTCTACTCTCACTTTATCGAAGCCGTATGCCTCGGTCTCCTTCATGACGTCACGCAACGTAGCGAGACCGTCCGTGGGCATCGTGGCGTGGTACGCGAACCCACCATTCTCGTAGGCTTCCATGATCTGCAGCCACTTGCGAAGATCACAAGCGAAACTGGTGCTGGTCGTTCCGTCGATTCTTTCGCGGGCAAGCGGGCTAAGCATGACCAGCCCGCAGCACGGTGACGCGCTCCATCCCTTTTGCGGCGCGCTGATCAGGACGTCAACGCCGCTCGCCTTCATGTCGACCCAGACCGTGCCGGAGGCAATGCAATCCAGTACAAACATGCCGTCGACGTCATGCACAGCGTCGGCCACCGCGCGCAAATAAGCGTCCGGCAGCATGATCCCGGATGCGGTTTCGACATGCGGCGCAAAGACCAGATCCGGTTTGTTTTCCCTGATCGCAGCGACCACCTCTTCGATCGGCGGCGGTGCATAGGCAGCCTGTCTCCCCTGTTCGACCGGGCGCGCTTTCAGCACGATCGATTCAGACGGAATGCTGCCCATGTCGAAAATCTGCGACCAGCGGAAACTGAACCAGCCGTTGCGGATGACAAGACACTTCTTGTTGGTGGCGAACTGCCGGGCAACGGCTTCCATGCCGAACGTCCCGCTGCCCGGCACCACAACGGCCGACTTCGCGCTGTAGACTTTCTTCAGCGAAGCGGAAATATCGCGCATGACTCCTTGAAAGAGCTGCGACATATGATTGATTGATCGGTCGGTGTACACGACTGAATACTCGAGCAGTCCCTCGCGGTCGACATCGGGAAGTAAGCCTGGCACGTTTGTCTCCGGTTATTAGACGAATATAAGGATCGCAAACACATTCTAACGAAAGCCGCCTGTAACGGTATCGGTCGAGACGCCCCGCCTTACCTATCCAGCAAGTTTCGGCATGAACCAGCCGTCGAGTCACGCCGGTGGGGAATGCTCCAGTGGCGACAATCGGTACGATTATGGACCTTCGCAGGAATCGCCCTGATGGGCGAGCGGAGTCACGGCAGTGCCATCGCCCGTGTGCGGCATGCGCATGTTGCCGCCATCATGGAAACGGGACGCCTGTCACGGCCCGTTGCATACGTGAGTCAGCGCACGCAGCGGCTCATGTGAGTGAGTGCGCCTACTCCCATCCCTGATATCCCGCAGGCTGCGCCGGATTGCCGTAACCGGCAGGGTACGGCCGACGCTGCTCCGGCGGCGTGTACATCTCGTTGTATGCCGGATAGGCAGGCGGGCGGCCCACTATGATGACCTGCTGCGCCGCTTGAGTGGGCGGCCGAGGCACATAGGCGGACTGCGCGTCAGCCGTTTGGTATCGCGCGGGCGGATACGGAGCTGGCGCGTATTGGTTAGCCTGAACAGTTCGAGCCGGCGGCGCGTAGTCCCGCCTCGCGTACCCACCTGCCGCCTGAGACTCTGCTGACGTCTGGTTATAGGCCGGCGCCGCTGCGTATTGCTGCGGCTGCTGATTCTGATATTGCCGGGCTTGCCGGTTGTAAGCCGCTTGAGTTCCCTGCTCCGCCGCGTATTGCGGCTCCTCATCGGCGGCCTGCCGATACTGCGGTACCGCCCGCTGAGCGTTCTGCACATCGCGCCTCTGCGTCACCTGCGCGTCGTCATCATGCGGCAATGCCGTCACGGCTTGCGTCGGAATCAGTATGGGAGGCTGGGACTCGGGACCAAACAGCTTCGGCGACGTGGTCCGAGTAGAAACCTGCTTCAGCGGCACGGGCTGCATTTCAGCCCGCTTAGGCGGCGTAACCCGCAGTGAAGCCTGTTTCATCGACGCGACCGCGACCGGTGCAGTGACCCGCTTCGGCGGCGCAGACGCGACTTGCACGGGGGCATGCTTCAGCGGCGCAGGACTGGCCTGCACGACGACCTGCCTCACCGGCGTGGCTCGCGCAGCAGCATTCCGCTTCGGCAATGTGACCGACGCGGATACCTGCCTCGGCGGCGCGGCTTGCGCTACGACCCGCCTTGGGGGTGCAACACGCTCGGCAACCGGCTTCGGCGATGCGGGTATGGCCGGCGCAGCAGGCTGCTTTTGCCGGTGCTTCACCTCGTCGCCCAACGTCGCATAGGATTTCGAGTCTTCCCTGGCGCGCGCGTTATAGCCGATGAAATACGCATAGCGCAGGTCTGCCAGGCGCGCCTGAATGTCGGCATCAGTGGAGACGCGTTTCTCGCCGGGGTCGAGAGATGCGTCGACGGTGGAGTCTTCGAAGGCCGAGGGTGCAGCATCAGCGGCACGGGCGGATTCGGGATGCAGCGCGCCCACAGAAGACACAAGCGCAGCGGCTACCGCGACGAGCACTTTTTTTTCCATACTTTCACCTCGGAATTCCGTGCGACAGACCGCGTGGGATTCTCCAATCTCCGGACCGGAGCTTCACCCGCGCTTACGGGATATCGACTATTTTTAGCACGCCCTTAAGGGCCCAGGGTAGTGCTTCCGGGTATAACCCAGGCGAAAGCCTATATGCCGAACAACCATAGCGATACTGACGTTGTCGGTTCGGAAATTCTTGCCTGCTTCGGCGGCCATGGAACCGACGAGGATGTCATCGCTGGCGGCCATGAACACTCACGATGCGTCTTTTATTCGCCCGGTGCTGGCTGCCCTCCTACTTTGGCGGCTAATTGCTTCGGTAGACTGACGCAAATCCTTTCACGTCGCGCAATCCACACTGTCTATCGCGCGTTTACCGTTGGTTCAAATCGCTCAAAGATGCCAACTGCAAAATCGAGGCTCGATACGAATTCTATAGCGAGGTGCATATCGACTATTTGCACCGCCTTGGATGACGCTGGCCGATTTGGTCAGCCAAAGCGTCATCCAATACCGATTCCCTCCATTCGAAATAGTCCTGACACTTTTCCCTTAGTACCATTAAGCAGGTATGGATCTTAATCTCGCATGCTTACTGGTATTGGCGGTTAACCGTCAGGTTTGCGTCGTTAAGTGGCTGCACAAGATCGATTTGTGCTTTCACCGGATTTGGTTGATCCACTTGCACCGTACCGGCCGCGGTAAACTCGATCTGATTGTCGAGCGTGATGCTGTACACCGGCCAGTTGGTGACGCCCGCGTCAGATGGATTTCCCGTTTTGGCAAACGCCGCCCAATACGCATTCATGCGTTGGGCGACCTGCTCGTCCTGACTCGTGACCGCGTTGCCGTACTGTGACGCAAGGGTGTCGAAGACATACGGTACCTCGGCAGCATGCACTGCGCCGCTGACCGTGTTTTGCACTGATTGTGCAACGTACGAAAAGCGATACAAGTAGGTGGGGGCGCCTCGGGAGGTGAAGTTTCGTGCAACAAAACGCGCGGGCTCGTCCATCGTAATTACACGGGAGATCTGGCTTTCGACGGCGGCGACGGTGGCCGTGCCCGTGGGATCAAATGCCGCGCTTGCTGCGGCTACATTTTGAGCGCCAAAGATCGCGTACGCCTGGTCTTTCGTCGTAATACCGGGAGTAGAAAAGCCGAGGTCGGCATTGTTTACCCCGAGCATGAGAGGCACTTTGGCGAATTGCCCACTGTTGTATAGGTTTTCGGGTTCATCGAGCACCAATTTGCCATCGACGATCGCGCCGCCCGAAAAGGTAGCGACGTTTTGCGGAGTATTCAACGTCGTAATGTCGAGTCCATTGACGACTTGATCTGCGGACAGCGCGCGCAGCGCTTGCAGCGCGTTCGTGTCGGCGCCATTGATACCGAATTCCTGAGCGAATACGGTACCCTGTTCTTCGGCGGAGGCGCCGACGGTTTTTGAGTTACGTGTAAGGGAACGCCCGTAATATTGATTTACGCGTCCATTGCCAGACTCGTTAATTGCCTTCTGAAATAATCCTGCGGCCGATGGTGACGTCAAAAGATTATGGATCGACTCACCGCCGGCCGATTCGCCGAAAAGCGTGACGTTTCCGGGGTCGCCACCAAAATTGGCGATGTTGCGCTGCACCCACTTCAACGCGGCGATTTGATCCATGTAGCCGTAATTGCCCAACACCTGGCCGGACTGCGCCGCGGCCGCGGTGAGCGCGGGATGGCCAAAGAAACCGAAGCGGCCGACACGATAATTTAAAGTGACGAGGATGACGCCTTGCTTGGCAAATTGCGTGCCGTCATATTCGGGCATGGATGTGCCGCCCACGACGTATCCACCGCCGTAGATCCAGACCATGACCGGTAACTTGGTGTTTGACGAGGACCCGGAACTGCTGGTGGGACGCCAGATGTTGAGATACAGACAATCTTCGGACGGCGTCGTGGCCAGCGGCGTAACCGCCGGGTCGACAGGCTGCATGCAGTCGTGAACAAATGACGTGGCCTGGAGCACGCCGTTCCAGGCCGCCACAGGTTGAGGTGGTTGCCAGCGTAGGTTGCCGACCGGCGGAGCCGCAAAGGGGATGCCCTTGTAAGCAATGACGCCCTTGGCCGTCGCGCCCTGCACCGCGCCGGCATCAGTCATGGTGATAGTCGGCGTGGTCGACGGGCCGCTACCACCACATCCCCCCAGCATTACAGCAACACTGGACGAGACCAGGAGTGTCGGTAAGCGTTTCAATCTGGTTTGCGTCAATACCGCGTAAAATCTGAATTTTTCCAACACGTGATTTCTTGGCGTATTAGTGGATTTCATTATCCTGTCCAGGTGCGTGAAACATCATTTGCCCACGATGGTGCCCATGTCGTAAGGCGGGGTGCGCGGCGCCGCATGGAATCCAGTATCTGTGGGGTGATTTTGAGGGTCAAATTCGCGACAATAATGGCGAATATGAATTCCGCTCATGCACATTGACCAAGGGCCAATATATAAATGTGGATTTAAAACTGCCCTGCTTTAGTTATGAAGTCGAGTAAATGTGATCCACCTGGACACCTAATCCATTCTTCAAATTGATCAATGCACGAAAGCGGGCATTGCGGAATGACTAGAACGGGGAAGGCGTGAATGACCGCTGAACCGTGGAAGCCGCCGTTGAGGTCGCGCCGAGTCGAAGGACCGAATCGGGTCGGCCTGAGCCGATCGTCATCCCTCACAGTGCAGCCATGAGCCGCCTTTAACATGCGTTGTCGGTCGGACGCTTATGCGTCGGCTTGCCCCTGTAACCGATCATCCGATCGAGAGAGACAAACGCTCCTTTTTCGGCCGAAGCGGCTGCCCCGTTAGTGCAACCGGATGTCCCCTATAAAGCACGAAGCGGCCAAGGCCGTTGTCACCGCAACGGAGTGTGCGTAGTTGCTCCAGTGCAGAATGCCGGAGTGGTATCAGATGTGGTTGCTTCTGTTCGCGGCCTCATGCTTCGGTCTCGTAAAGCAGGCCGTAGCTCCCGCCTGTTCGCTTTATTCGCGCGAAGCCGAGTTCCCCCAAATGCATACCGGCAATCAACAGTCTCTCCGAACTGACCAGGTCCAGAAGCCGTGATCGTGTGGTGACTGCCAGGGAAGGGTCTTGATCGAATGCAATCGATACGTCTGGCCGTTCAATCTGGATGTGAGGAAAATGAACAATATCTCCCCAGACAAGCAGGCTCTGATCGCGGGATTCGAGCAGATATCCAGAGTGTCCATCTGTGTGTCCCGGTAGTGGCATCGCTCTGATACCGGGAAGCACTTCCCCCTCATCGAAAGTACGGAGCTTGTCGCGGTAGCCGTCGAACACTTGGCGCGCTATCAGGAAGTTACCGCGGGCACGCTCGCTGGCACGACTTAGATTTCCGTCATCCTGCCAAAATTCGACCTCTCGATGATGGGCAACTAGCTCCGCATTCGGAAAGGTAATTTGTCCGGCCGCGTCAACTAGCCCTCCGACATGGTCGGGATGGGCGTGCGTGAGCAGGATTGTGTCGATCTCGGATAGTTCGACGCCAGCAAGCGATAAATTGGTTCTCAGGCGACCGCCCCATTGCTTGATGCCTCCAGCCCCACCGTCGATGAGAATCGTGCGGCCCGCTCCGCGTACTACATAGCAGTTGATATGCACGGCGGAAGGCTCCTTCTGCCCTGCGTCACTTTGTATTCTGGAGGCTTCGGAAGGGTCGATATTCGAGAGGAAGTCCAGACTAGCAGTGAGGTAGCCGTCGCTGATTGCGGTGATCGTGAAATCCCCGGCTCGCTGACTTGGAAAGGTAATGGTGGACACAATTCTTCTCCGGAAGACTTCCTAATTTCGGGCGTGAATGTTCGACGCGGCATAACCAAAACAACGGATGCGCGCTGTGAGACCCGTGCAGCACTCGATGGCGTCGTCCAGGGCTTCCATGAACTGGTTCATCACCGGAGGCGTGCGAAATGTCTCAAGGCGATATTGGACTTCCGCGAAGACGGGATGTCCGTGCCCTTGCCGAACGTCGACATAGATGACATGAACGTTTTCGAGTGCCGCTTCAAGGACACCAGTACAGAGTTTGACGCAGTCGCAGGAAAGATCGGCAAGCCTCTCATCAGACGGCATGTGCCCGGTAGGGATGTAGATAGTCACATTGGGCATCGCGGACCTATTTTTCCTGTCCGGTCGAAACGGTGGAGGAGCGTGTCAGTTGTTCCGTCATCGGCGAGTAGAGGTGGACACCTTCGGGCATGCTCCCGACAAGCTGTGCGTTTTGCCGAGGCAGTTTTGCGAGCCAACGGTGTTCCGGAAACTTCTCCAGCGCAACTGCTCGCATGGCCAACGGTGTGAGGCCCATTTGGATCAGCGGTTCGGGGCCGTTTGCACAAAGCACGAGGAGTTCGTCTGCATTGACCGCCGGCGCAAGGCCAATATCGCTGTAGAGATTTCGGTGCCAGTCGGCGATGTGTTGCTGCCACCTTGCAAAATTGCCGCCGCCTTTCTGGCGATATTCCTCTCCCGTCAGGACATCGAGACCGTCGATCGTGTGGACGGCAAGGTAGGCCGGGCAACCATCGCTTAACGACTTGAAGCGCTGTGACGTGTGAAAGCCGGTAACCGAGATAAGGGCGGGCAGTTTCTCAAGGCTGTAGAAGTCGTTCCATTCGGCTTCGCTGCTTAGATCGGCGAAGCTGCATTCCACGGTGTAGATCATCAGATTATCCTTCGTGGCGCGTAAGCAGATTGCTGCAAACGATCCATGTTCATTGCGGTAACGTAATGCTAATCTGAGATTTTCGGCGTATATAACGATATAAAGTCAGCCTTCAGTGATATTTACTCAAGCTGACATTGAACGCATATCAATCGGCGAGACCCAATGCGACGTAAGATCCCAAGCAATTCCGCGCTCCAGGCTTTTGAGGCCGCGGCTCGACACGGCAGCTTCGCCCGCGCGGCTGAAGAACTAGCGCTGACCGAAGGCGCCGTCAGTCGTCAGATCGGTCGACTGGAAGCATTTTTGGGTGTCGCGCTGTTCGAGCGCGTTGGAAATCGGGTACGGCTTGCTCCCAACGGCACGCGATACGCTGTGCAGGTTCGCGAGATTCTGGATCGACTGGAACGGGACAGCCTATATCTGATGGGGCAGCCCATCGAAGGCGCGAGCATTGATATCGCCGCGATTCCGACCTTCGCCACCCGTTGGCTTATCCCTCGGCTGAAACGCTTTCAAAATAAACATCCGAACATCACGGTGCATATCGCCGAACGTATGGAACCCTTCATCCTTGCGGGTAGCGGTTTTGACGCAGCAATCCATTTTGAGCATCCAGCATGGGCGGGTATGCATCTACATCGCCTGCTAGAGGAGGTGCTTGTTCCCGTCTGTAGTCCCGCGCTCCTCGCAGACGCCGATGCGAACATGTCGCTAAACGAACTCCCACGCCTTCACAGGCGACAAAACCCGGACGCGTGGCAGGTTTATGCACAAGAGGCCGGCATCGTGCTGACGAATTCGGCGGTTGGCGCACGTTACGATCTCCATTCCATGCTGATCGAGGCGGCGCTAGCGGGCTTGGGTGTTGCATTGGTGCCGCGTCTTTACATCGGGGCAGAGCTTGAGCAAGGCCGCCTGGTAGCGCCTTGGCCGGACGGCAAAGCGATTACCAAAAACTTCTGCCTTGTTCTTCCTGAGCCAATCGAGTTAAGTGAAGCCCCACTACAGGCATTTGCGAAATGGATTCTTCACGAAGCCCGGGGCTCAGCGGCTCAAAGCAGCGTCTGACACTCATCCCGCCTGACCTCAACGCCCTGGACGCGCAAGCACTGCGCGACTTGACGGCTGGGCTGCTGAAGCAGGTCAGCCCGCTATACTCGCAACGCCATCAACAACTACGGATTGCTGGAATGAATCGCAAAATATTGGGCGTCTTGGCCATATCGTTCGGTATATCGTCGGCCGCTTTCGGCGGGAGCTTTGTGTGTCCGACTGGCCCTGGGCCAGGCGAACGCCAGATCGGCATGGCGGGTGGCTCTCCCGGCGTCGCACCCGTGCCCATGTGCGTCCAGGACGCACAATCCCAACAGCAATCACAACCGGGCCGCGCCGCGGATCCGCAAGCGGATGCTGCTGCCGGGCTCGCGAAGGCGATGGGCGGCCTCGCCACAAGCCAGATATATCTGTTGGAGGATATGAGCAAAACGGCGCAGGACCCTGAATTCAGGAAGCTTCGAACGGGTTATTGGAGCTACTTCCACGACACCCAGCAGCCCAGCTCGGGACAAAAGTGCGTGGCGCTTTTCCAGAACCTCAAGGGTGCCGTCCAACTGTCGGGACCTGGCAGCTCCTACAAAGGAGCGATGCTCACCTTGATGGGCCTGGATATCCCCAAGCCCTCGACAGTCGCGCACATCAAAGTCACGCTGGATCAAGGCGATGGCAATCCGCAAACCGTGAACGTCTTCAATTACGCCGTGGCGCAGGGCAAGCTTGGTGCCGTCTCGTTCGGCATCCCCACTGCCGAGGCGCTGCTGCAAGGGATGACCAAGAACGATATGACGTTCAAAGTGTCCGTGGATGGCAAGCAGGTAATCGACACGTTCTACCACGACGGCCTGCAGGCGCGCGAACAGCTCCGGCTATGCCTCGCCGGACGACCGAAGATATAGATCACTGTACGCGTTTCCCCCGCCAGGCGACTGACTCCTGGCGGGACGATACCCTCGTGCGAAGGCAATATTGGAAGAGCCGCTCAGCAGCGCTTTCGCTTTCCGAAACCAATTGACAGTTGCGCTGCTATTCAAAGGAGCCTGGGCGTCCCGACCCAAAGAAAGACAGATTCAATCTGTGCTGTATTTTCCCAACTGTGCGGCACCTTCGATTCGTAATGCGCACTGTCTCCGGCCTTCAATACGAAAGTTTCGCCCTCCAATGTCAGCAACACCTCGCCGGCAATGACGTACAAGCACTCCTCAGCTGCATGCGTTGCGACTTCGGTACGCTTTTGCCCGGGAGGCATCTTCACAAGAATCGGATCTAACTGACACCCGCCTCTCAAGTTTGTCAACCGTGCAAACCGATTCGCCGAGTCTGCAAAACCAAAAAAACTCACCTGGTCACCACGACAGACCGAGCGCTCTTCGCTGGGCCGTTCGACAAAATACCGCACAGTTACGCCGAGGGCGTTTGCAATGCCTGTCAGCGAAGTGATAGAAGGAGATGCCAGACCTCGCTCGACTTGCGAGAGGAAGGGCTTCGAAATACCCGCCCCCGTTGCCGTTTCTTCGAGAGTGCGTTTCAGCCGCAGTCGCAGCGAGCGTATCTTGCTACCCAGTGTGGAAGCTGGATTCGATATTTCGTTTGTTGCTGTGAGCATGACATGACCAATGCAGAATTATGTGCTTTTAGCGTGCCGACCCGGACAATGCCGAAATTATTCAAGCCGTATATAGCGAGAAAAATCTCTCATCGCAAATTCTGACTCCCGATACCAGGATGTTCCGACTTCCAGACCAGGAGGTCGGCGGCGCAGCTTATCCAGCAGTGCACACCTGCGCAACGGTATCATGTTCTATTAAGAATTAATAAATAGAATCCTTACCGATTAATGCAAGACTTATTGCATGCCTGAATCCGTCGTGCAGCAGGCTTACGCTCTAGATGATTCTTTGACGCTTTCGGCCTCAAAGAGAGGGGAAACTTGCGGGTTGAAACGAATCGTGCCAATCACGCCGGTATAGTTAGCGGTTTCCAGCGCAGGCAGATTAGACATGCGGATCGACTGAATGCGCGCGACGCATCGCATCGGCGAGCCACATCATCGCGTCGTAGCCGTAAGGCGCAAACACGACCACTTTGCCGTAGCGCGATTCGAATCGCTGTTCGAAGTCCGCATAGCGCGCCAGCTTCGCGGCCAGTGTCGCAAGCGAGGTGCCGCCGCACGACGCTGCGACCGCGAGATACAGCAGGGGCTGCCGATATACCGCAGTGACGGGTCAAAGGTGAATGCTGAGTGTGTCGCGAGGGCCCATGCGGCACAGAACATCGCACCGGCTAGCGCGCCCCATCCGAGAATTACCGAGGCGGCGATTCCTCGTCGCTGATTGCGCGCGCCAGGCACCGTGCCGGCCGCCGTCGCGATGGCGGCGACGGGACTATGGCAATGGTGGCGCCGGCGCAAAGTCCGGGCGACACGGATGCATTGAAGGTCTAATACCGCGTCGTCCTCATCCCCACAGATCAGGGTTAGCGTTTGCCGCGGCCACCGGCCGGTTTGCCAGCCGCTTTAGGTGAACCCGCAGCTGGCTTGCTGGCGGGTTTGCTGCGTGGCTTTTGCACGCTGAATGGGCTACCGCTGGAGAAGCTTGTGCCTTGGCCCGCGGCCACAGTGCGCTGCGCCGCAGGCTTGCGTTTGTTTTCGCCACTTTGCGCGCGCGGTTTATTGCTGAGCACCTGCGTGGCGCGCGGCGCAACTTGCGGCACTTTCGGCTTCTTGGGCTTTTTGGGTTTCTTGATGATCTCGCCTGTCGTGCTAGTTTGCGGCACGCGGTGTTCGGCTTCAAAACCCGGCTCTTCTTCGCGACGCAGTGTCTGCCGGATCAGCGCTTCAATCGCGGCCAGTTGTGGCGCTTCATCGGCACACACAAGGGACACCGCCACGCCGCTGGCGCCCGCGCGCCCGGTACGGCCAATACGGTGCACATAGTCTTGCGCCACGATCGGCAGATCAACGTTGATCACCAGCGGCAGGTCGTCGATATCCAGCCCGCGCGCAGCCACATCGGTGGCGACCAGCATATGGACTTCGCCCGTCTTGAAGCGCTCCAGCGCACGCAGGCGCGCGGGTTGCGGTTTGTCGCCGTGGATGGTGTCGACCGCATAGCCCGCGTCATCCAGCATGGCCGCCAGGTAATCCACGCCAATGCGGGTTTTGACGAACACCAGCGCGTGCTCCCAGTTGTTCTCAGCCACAAGGTGCATGAAGAGATCTGGCTTGTTCTTTTTATCCACCGTCACCACCCACTGCTTGATCTTGCTGGCCGTGGCATTGGGCGGGCTGACGCTGATATTGACCGGGCCGCGCAGAATGCCCGCCGCCATGGCGCGGATATCGTCGGTAAACGTGGCAGAGAACAGCATAGTCTGGCGCTGAACGGGCAAAGCGGCGAAGACGGCGTTGAGTTCGCGCGCAAAGCCCAGATCCAGCATGCGGTCGGCTTCATCCAGCACCAGCGTTTGTACTTGATCAAACTGCACTGCGTTCTGGCGATGGAGATCCAGCAAACGGCCCGGCGTGGCAACAAGCACATCCACGCCTTTGCGCAACTTCATCATCTGCGGGTTGATACTCACACCGCCGTAGGCGGCCAGAAATCGTAAGTCGAGGCCTTTGCCGTATTCGATAAAGCTTTGCAGCACCTGTTCGGCCAGTTCACGCGTGGGCACCAGCACCAGAACGCGCGCGCGATTGCTGGACACCGCCGGGCCGTGTTGCACCAGCCGTTGCAACAGCGGCAGCGCGAAACCCGCCGTTTTGCCAGTGCCGGTCTGTGCCGCAGCCATGACGTCCTTGCCGCTGAGCACAGCAGGAATCGCCTTGGCCTGCACCGGCGTAGGTGTCTGGTAATTGAGGTCCTGCAGATTACGCAGCAAGGGATCGATCAGGCCAAGCGAGGCAAAAGACATCGGCGTATTCCGGGGTAAAACCGCAATTCTAGCTTCTAGCGGTTACCGCGCCGATTGCACCGCGCAGATCAAAGGTCAAACCGGCAGCCGAAGCAGCTGACACGACCGACCTAGCCTTGCATCTTCCCGGAACCGATTTTGTCCAACGACGACAAAACATCCTCCGGCAAGTGAAGGTTGACGCTTTTAATGTTCTGCTTCAGATGCTCGACTGACGAGGTACCGGGTATCAGGAGGATGTTCGGAGAGCGCTGTAATAACCATGCAAGCGCTACCTGCATCGGTGTCGCTTCGCATTGGTCTGCAGCGTGGCTCAGCGCATCAGCCTGCAGCGGAGAGAAGCCCCCGAGCGGAAAAAACGGGACATAGGCGATGCCCTCTTCCGCAAGACTGTCGATCAGCGTGTCATCGTTCCGATGAGCAAGGTTGTACATGTTCTGCACGCACGCAATGCGCGTAATCGCGCGACCCTGTGCCACCTGCCGTGCGGTCACATTGCTCAGCCCGATGTGACGAATCAAGCCTTTCGTCTGCAGCTCCGCGAGCGCCGTCAAAGGCTCTTCGATGTCGCCCTCAGTCGGTGCTGCGACGTCGAACATCACACGAAAATTCACGACGTCCAGCGTATCGAGACCGAGATTGCGAAGGTTGTCATGCACCGCCGATTCCAGTTCGGCCGCCGATGACGCAACATTCCACGAGCCATCGCTACCCCGGCTGGCCCCTACCTTCGTGACAATAGTGAGAGCGTCAGGATAGGGATGGAGCGCCTCGCGGATAAGCTGATTGGTAACGTGGGGGCCATAGAAATCGCTCGTGTCAATGTGCGTGATTCCGCTTTCAACAACGGCACGAAGCACTGCTATCGCTGCGGCGCGGTCTTTCGGTGGGCCGAAAACGTGAGGACCCGCTAGCTGCATCGCGCCGTAGCCCATGCGCGTAACAGACAGGTCGCCAAGTTGAAAAGTACCAGCTCGCGTAACGTCAGCCATTGATGCACTCCTTCTTTCGGGTTTTGTTTCGGTAGCTGCAAAGTGTTCGGATAGAATACGAATAATCATTCAGATTGTGAATTCGCATATGCGGACAGATAACGGACAGGGGCTGGACGCCCGCAAACAGCCGCAGCAGGCGCGTTCCCAGGCTACCGTGGACGCGATTTTCGATGCGACTATTCAGGTTTTGCTGGCTGAGGGCTTGCAGCGGCTTACCACTATCCGGGTTGCCGAGAGAGCCGGCGTATCTGTCGGAACGCTTTATCAGTACTTCCCTCAAAAGCAGGCGCTTCTTTTTGCCGTGCTGCAGCGGCATCTGGAAAGAGTGGTGAAAGCGATCGAGGACGCCACTGCGTCAGCGCATAACGCGTGTTTGTCGACGATGGTGAAGGCCGTGGTTGCAGCATTCGTGAAAGCAAAGACGGAGAACCTGGACGAATCGCGTGCGCTATATGCGGTTGCCCTCGAACTCGACTCACGCGGCTACGTTCGTGAAGTGGAGGCTCGCAACCGCGCGGCGCTGGAGGCTATGCTGAAGACGGCTTCCGATGCGCATTTTGACGACATGTCCACGACCATTTTCATGTTCACGGGGGCATTGGTCGGCCCCATGCGTTTGCTGCTTGAGGGGAAGTTGCCGCAATCAATGATCCGCAAGCTTCGCGGTCAACTTGAGTCGCTCTGTCTAGGGTATCTCGAACGCGAAGCGCGTCCGAAGGGTTCAGCGAACTAGTCACAACTGAAGGACCGTTGTGGGCCGGGAGCACTCATTCGTGCCCCACCCCCGTCTACCTGGAAATCTTCTCCAACTCAAGCCCCTTCGTCCGCGGCCCCATCAAGCCAATCGCCAGCATCACAATCAGCATCGCCCCAGCGATAAACACAAACACGCCAGTCGTCCCGAAGTGCTTCAACACCGCCGCAATCAGAAAGGCCGTGAAAATCGCCGAGAAGCGGCTCCACGAATAAACGAAGCCCACCGCCCGCGCGCGGATGCTGGTCGGAAAAAGCTCGGTCTGATACGCATGGTAGCTGTACGAAATGATGTTACCCGCGAGCGTCAGACACACGCCGAGACTCACCAACAACACCGCGCCGGACGCCTGACTAAACCACAAACCGCACACGATATTCACGGCCGCCATCACTACGATCACCGTCTTGCGTTCGAAGCGGTCGCCGATAAAAAGGCCGATAATCGGACCGATAGGCGCAGCTAACGCGATCACGCTCGAGTACATCAGGCTCGTGGTGATCGTAATGCCCTGCTTGATCAGCAGCGTCGGCACCCAGTTCGCAAAGCCGTAAAAACCGACGGTCTGGAAGATATTGAAGATCGTCATCATCAGCGTGCGGCTGCGGTACGGCGGCACCCACATATCGCGGAAGCTGCCACGCGGCGCGACCGGCGCGGGCGGCGCCGGCGGCGGCAGTTCACGGCCGTATTCACTGCGTACTTTCGCTTCAAGCTCGCTCATCACGCGATCGGCTTCGACGAGACGCCCCTGTTGCGCGAGCCAACGCGGGCTTTCCGGCAACGCGCGCCGGATCCACCAGACAAACAGCGCACCGTGCGCGCCAATCAGCACCACCCAACGCCAGCCATCGAGACCGAACAGCGTGCGCGGCACCAATAGATAAGAGAGAAAAGCCACCACAGGTACGGCTGTAAAACCGACCGCCTGTTCGCATGCGAAAGCGCGGCCGCGAATCTGCTTTGGCACCAGCTCCGAGATATACGTCCCGATCGTCACCAGTTCGACGCCGATACCGACGCCCGCCACGAAGCGCCAGAAGTTCAAACCCGTCGCCGTTTCCTGAAACGCCATCACGACGTTGGCCGCCGTGTACCACAGCAGCGAATACGTGAACACGGCGCGGCGTCCGAAGCGATCCGCCAGAAACCCACACGCGATCGTGCCGATGAACAGCCCGCTGAACAGAGCCGCGATAAAACTCGCGACGCCGGTGGAGCCGAACAGGCCGTGCGTCGTCGCGGTCAGCAGGCCGCTTTTGACGAGGCCAGGCGCGACGTAGCCCGAATACAGCAAATCGTAAAGTTCGAAGAAGAAGCCGAGGCTCAGCAGGACCACCAGCTTCCAGATGGAACGCGTGGCGGGCAGCCGGTCGAGGCGCGCGGAGATGCTGCCGGCGTCGAGCGTGGTGGACGCAGCGGACGCCGAGGCAGTTGCGCTTGCGGAAGACGCCGCGCCGCCGGCACTACGCGCGACGGACCGAGCGTGATCGGGGGATGTCATATTGTTTGTCTCCTGGTGATGCAGGTCATTCAGGCGATGCACGATGATGCTCGCCGCAGCCGGTCTTGTGCCGGCCTTGGGTACTTTCGGATGTCGCACGCACCACGATGCCGGGCCGCAAGGTCCGGCCAGCATTCTAGCCGCGGGCGCGCTTCAATTGTTCGAAGGTGGTGATTTTTCCGGCCAGCGCGCTCGCCGCAACGGTGTACGGGCTCGCGAGCCACACGTTGCCCGGCCCCGAGCGGCCAGGGAAATTGCGGTTGATCGCGCTGATCGTCACCTCGCTCGCATCGGCCGACTGCCCCGGTCCGCAATTCGCGCACGAACCGCAGCCCGGCATCACGAGCGTCACGCCGGCACGCTCGAAAACCGGTAAATAGCCCTGGTTCTCGCAGTAGGCGCGCACGGCCATGGTGCCGAATTGCAGAAAGAGACGCGTGCCCTCGGGCACATGCATGCCCTGCTCCACGCCCCAGCGCAATACCTCGTGATAGAAGTCGAAGTCTTCGCGCTTGCCCGCCGTACACGAGCCGCCATACGCGATATCGATCGCGATGTCCTGCTCCAGTTGCGGCGCCGGCACACCATTGCCCGGATCGCCCGGGCGCGCGAGCATCGGTTCGATGGCGGTGGCGTCGATGCGGATCGTGTCGCGATACGTGGCGCCTGAATCGCTTTTCATCCAGTTTTCAAGGGTGAAATCGACACCGCGGCGCTCCTTGAGGAACGCCACCGTGCGTTCGTCCGGCTCCACAATGCCCGTGAAGCCGCCCAGTTCCGCGACCATGTTGGTCAACGTGGCGCGTTCGTCGATCGACATCGCGCGTACCGCGGCGCCGCCGTATTCGAACACGAGACCGATCGCGCCGCCCGAGCGGATCGCGTCCATCTGCAACAGATGCAGCACGAGGTCTTTCGCGGTGACGCCGTCGCGCAACGTGCCGTCGATTTCAATGCGCAAGGTCTCCGGCACTTTGCAGCGCACGTAACCCGTCACCCAGCTATTGGCGATTTCGGTTGCGCCCGCACCGAATGCGAGGCAACCGAGCGCGCCGGAATGCGGCGTGTGCGAGTCGGTACCGCATGCGACCTGCCCTGGCAATGCGTACTGCTCGGCCATCAGCGCATGACAGATGCCTTCGGAACCCGGCGAGTTGTCGAGCGCGCCGTGCGAGCGCACCGGATAGTCGCGCGAGAACGACGTGTGCCCTTCCATCAGGTTAGCAACGCCCGGCAGCAATCCGTCGCGCACGTGCGGAATGCTTTGCGAGGCGAGCACCAGGTGATCCTGAAACGCGATGATGTGATCCGGCGCATGCAGCGGCGCAGGCTTGCCGAACGCGCGATGCATCAGATGCGCGCACATGCCGGTGAAGTAGTCGTGGCTGAAGCGCCAGTCGGCGGCGATGAATACGCCGTCGCCGCGCTGCGCGCTTTCGATGCCGGGATGAAGATGGCGCTCGATGATCTTCTCGACCAGCGTCTTCGGTTCGGCGGTGCTTGCTTCGTTTGCCGGGTTTGCCATCTCCCGCACACGCGGCGCCGGCCAGTCCGCGAACTTGCTGTACGCAAGCAAACCGCCGCTGCGAATGATCTGCTGCGTGAGCGCATCGCGCCCCTTGAGAAACTCGTCGATCGGCACCGCCTCTCCTGCGATCAGACGATCGAGCACGGAGAAATCGGTGGTCGTGAGAATGCCGATATTGTCGCAGTTCTGCTGATAGATACGCTCGAAACTCTCCGCGACGATCAGGCGAATGCCCGCCGACAACTCCGCCAACGGGCTCGATTCGCGCGACGACCCCTTGCCGTAGCGCTTGCCCGCCACCGTCACCTGGAAGCCGCCGTTCCTGACCGCATCGCGGCCGATCGGCATGCGCTCGCCCGCCTTGAAGCCGACGTACGGATACTGGCCGAGGCGTTCGTCATAGGTGAGCATGACGGTGACCGGTGTGATTTCGTCGGTGGAGACGTTATCGCGCAGCGCACCGGCGGTGGCGCGCGTGAAATTTTCGCCGGCGAGTTGCGCCTCGATCACCGCAGGGTCCTGTGACAGGTACAGCACGCGGCCGTCCAGACGAATCGTATCGCTCATGAGCATTCTCCTTGCGCCCACTATACGGCGCGCGTAGGCAATGCCGAAGTGCCGGTCCAGCAACGCAGACGTCTTGTTTGGAGAATGGTGCGAGGCGCCCCGCGGGCTAAGGCTTGCTGCCGAGGAACCCGACCAGCGCCGCCGCGCTGGCGCTTAACTGATCGCACGATTTGAAGATCATGATGAGATGCCGCACCGCCCAGGCGTCGCTCAAGGACAGTAAGCGCACGTCGAGCGCATTCACATAGAGCAGCCCCACCTGCTCGGGCACGATTGCGATGCCGAGGCCGGCATGGACCATCCGGCACAGCGCGTCGAGGCTGCTGACGCGGATCTTGACGTCGATCTGCCGCCCTGCGCTGGCCGCCTGCTGTGCGAGAAGCTTGGTCAGCGCACTCTCGCTGCGCAGGCCGACGAAGCTGTCGTCGAGCAACTCGTCGAAGGCCACGCCCCGAGAAGCCGAGGCCAGACGATGACCGCCCGGCACCAGCACCGCCAGTCGGTCTTCCCGATACGGCACCTGCTCGAAAGTTTCACTGCCCGCCACCGGATTGCAGATGCCAAAGTCCGCACCGTGTTCGTCGACGATACGCAGCACGTCGGCGCTGTTCTCCTCCTCCAGTTCGATCGACACCTCCGGAAACGCGCGCCCGAAAGCGGCCACGTCCTCCGGCAAAAACTGCACGATCGACGAGAGATTCGCCACCACCCGCACCCGCCCCTTCGCCCCCGAGGAAAAGCGCGACAACTCGGCGCTCATCTGTTCGATGTTGCCGATGATCGCGAGCGCGTAGCGCAGCACCGTCTCGCCAACCGGCGTCACCGTAATGCCGCGCGACTGGCGCTGAATCACCGGCAAGCCGATCAATGCCTCGATTTCGGCGATGCGCCGGCTCACCGCGGACGACGCGATGAACTCGCGCTCAGCCGCGCGCGCGATGTTCTGCTCCTGGCAGACGGCGACGAACAGGCGCAGCGAGGTGAGGTCGAGCTTTTTGAGGAGATTTTCCATGGATGCTGCGCTTAACGTTGAGCCAAGACCCAACGCTAGCACAGAGGCGACCATGGGCCTACGCGTCCAGATAAGCCACTTCGCCATGCAACTCGGTATCGAGCCCATGCTGCGCGGCGGCTTCACCCACCTTAACGGGTGTCACGCGGTTGATCAGCCACAACATGCCCCACGTGAACACGAACGCCCAGACGCCGGACACGCATACCGCCACGCATTGCTTGACGAAGAAAGCGCCGCCGCCCAACAGCAGGCCGTCCGCGCCATTCGGATTCCACGCCTTCGACGCGAACACGCCGAGCAGAACGGTACCGACGAGGCCGCCCACGCCATGTACGCCCCACACGTCGAGCGCGTCGTCGAGGCCGAGCCGGTTTTTCAGCGCAACAGCGTAATAGCAGATCACACCAGCAGAAATGCCGATTATCGCGGCGGTGCTCAAGGACACATAGCCGGCTGCGGGCGTGATGGTCGCGAGGCCGGCGACCGAACCGGTCAGCAAGCCGATGAATTTCGGCTGCCGTGCGTTGGCCCATTCGATCAGCAGCCACGTAATGGCAGCGAACGAAGCGGCGACGTCGGTGTTCAGGAAAGACGAAGCCGTGATGGCGTCGACGCGCAACTCGGAGCCGGCGTTAAAGCCGTACCAGCCGAACCACAGCAGGCCCGTGCCGAGCGCAATCAAGGGCACGTTGTGCGGCTTGTGCGTGAGGGTCTGACGGCGTCCCACATACAACACCGACGCTAGCGCGGCGAATCCGGCGGTGTTGTGGACCACAATGCCGCCCGCGTAATCGAGCACGCCCCACTTCGCGAACAGTCCATCCGGACTCCAGACCATGTGCACGAACGGAAAATACACCAGCACCAGCCAGCCGGTCAGAAAGAGGAAGTAGGCCTTGAACGTCACGCGGTTGGTGAACGCACCCGTGATCAGCGCCGGCGTGATGATCGCAAACATCATCTGATAGGCAACGTGGACCACCAGCGGAATGCCCGCGTCGTTGCCCGTGTACATGGTTTGCAGCGTAATGCCGCGCAAAAACGCATAGTAGGTCGGGTCGCCGACGATGCCGTGCCAGCTTGGGCCGAAGCACATCGAGTAGCCGAACGCGAACCACAGCACGGTTGTCCATGCGAGCGAGATGAAGCTCTGCATCATGATCGCCAGCACGTTCTTGCGTTCGACGAGGCCGCCGTAGAAAAACGCGAGACCCGGCGTCATCAGCATGACGAGGCTCGCGCACAGCAGCATGAAAGCGGTATTGCCAACGTTGATCGGCATGGTTGCGGGAAGCACAGCTTGTCTCCTTGATGATCGTCGTGATGTGTGCCCCCGGCGGCGCGAGGCACAGGCGTCGAAAAGAGCCCTTCAGCGCGGAATTTCTTTCAATTTGTAGGCTTCGTCTGTTTTCGCGCGTTTGCGGCAGGCGAAAAGTATTCTTGCGTCGAGGCTCGCGCAATACGGCTGGAAGATATAGCGGGATTCACCTGCCCCGTATGGCCGTCTCAGGCCCGACCGGCGACCGCTTGCCGTTGTCAGCGTGCTGTAAGCGCGGGTAAACCACGTTCACCCGAACGGCCGCTCAGAGCCATGGCCGGAGCAAAAAGCGTCGCTTTTTCGCGTCAACTTCCCAGTGCTCCGCGCGGCAAAACACTTATGATTTGAAAGACATATTTCTTTCAAGACGTCATTTAATCACTTCACGAAACAGCTTATTGTAAAAAAGTAGAGACACTTTGGAACCGGTTCCATTTACTATGGCGCCCAAATCCGACGACCGTCCGTGCGCAGCACGGCGCGTTCTAATCTCGCGATAAAGAACAATATGGCTCAATCTCCTCTTACCTCCCGCCGCGGCTTCTTACGCACGGCTGTCGCGCTGGTTCCAGCCGGGACTCTCGCCGGTTGTGAAGTCAAGCAATCCGCCACGACTGCTCAGGGCGCGAGCGGCGCCGCCTCCGCGGGCCAGCCCTCCGGCGTCGACTACAAGCCGCATTTCTTCGACGCGAAGGAATGGGCGTTTATCCACGCAGCGGTCGATCGCCTGATTCCATCGGACAGCGAAGGCCCGGGTGCGGTCGAATCCGGCGTGCCCGAGTTCATCGACCGGCAAATGGACACGCCGTATGCGCACGGCGCGCTCTGGTACATGCAGGGCCCGTTCACGCAAGGCGCGCCGGAACTCGGCTATCAGTTGAAGCTCGTGCCGCGCGATCTGTACCGGCTCGGCATCGCGGCGGTCAACGCCTACTGCACGAAGACCTACTCGAAGCCGTTCGACACGCTCGACGCCCCCACACGCGACACCGTGCTCACCGCGCTCGAGAAAGGCTCGATCGAACTCGCGGATGTGCCGGCCGGCGTCTTCTTCGGCCAGTTGCTGCAAAACACTCGCGAAGGCTACTTCTGCGACCCAATCCACGGCGGCAATCGCGACATGGGCGGCTGGAAGATGATCGGCTTCCCCGGCGCGCGCGCCGATTTCATGGACTTCGTCAACCAGAACGGCCAGGCCTATCCGTATGGCCCCGTGTCGATTGAAGGAAAACGCACCTGATGACTACTCAAACCAAACCGCACGTCGACGCGGTCGTCATCGGCTTCGGCTGGACCGGTGCGATCCTCGCGAAGGAACTCACCGAAGCCGGCCTCAAAGTGGTCGCGCTCGAACGCGGCGAGTATCGCGACACCTATCCGGACGGCGCGTATCCGAACACGATCGACGAGCTGACCTACAACGTCCGCAAGAAGCTGTTCCTCGATCTCTCCAAGACCACCGTATCGATCCGTCATAACGTCGGCGAAACGGCACTGCCTTATCGGCAGCTTGCTGCGTTTCTGCCGGGCGAAGGCGTCGGCGGCGCCGGCTTGCACTGGTCGGGCGTGCATTTCCGCATCACGCCGGAAGAGCTGCGTCTGAAGAGCCACTATGAAGAGCGCTACGGCAAGCGCTTCATTCCTGACGGCATGACGATTCAGGATTACGGCGTCAGCTACGACGAACTCGAACCGCATTTCGACTTCGCCGAGAAAGTGTTCGGCACCTCGGGCCAAGCTTATAAGGTCAACGGCAAGGTGGTCGGCGACGGTAACGTGTTCGACGCGCCGCGCAGTGACAACTTCCCGCTCCCCGCGCAGTTGAACACCTACTCGGCCGAACGCTTCGGCAAGGCCGCGCGCGAACTCGGACTGCACCCGTACCGCCTGCCTTCGGCGAATACCTCGGGTCCGTACACGAACCCGTACGGCGTGCAGATGGGCCCGTGCAACTTCTGCGGATTCTGCAGCGGCTACGCGTGCTACATGTACTCGAAGGCGTCGCCGAATCTGAACATCCTGCCTGCGCTGAAGCAGTCGCCGAATTTCGAACTGCGCTCGCGTTGCCACGTGCTGCGCGTCGAACTCGACGATACGAAAAAGCGCGCCAAGGGTGTGACGTACGTCGATCCGGCGGGCAACGAAGTGTTTCAGCCTGCGGATCTCGTGATCGTCGCGGCGTTCCAGTATCACAACGTCCACCTGCTTCTGCTCTCCGGCATCGGCAAGCCGTATGACCCGGTCTCGGGCGAAGGCGTGGTCGGCCGCAACTTCGCGTATCAGAACCTCTCGACGATCACCGCGTTCTTCGACAAGGACACCTTCACCAATCCGTTCATCGGCGCGGGCGGCAACGGCGTCGCCGTCGACGACTTCAATGCCGACAACTTCGATCACGGTCCGCTCGGCTTTGTCGGCGGCTCGCCGTTGTGGGTGAATCAGGCCGGCACCAAACCGATCAGCGGCATCGCGACGCCGGCCGGCACGCCCAACTGGGGCGTGGACTGGAAGAAGTCGGTGAAGGACCACTATGCGCATACGATTTCGATGGATGCGCACGGCTCCAACATGTCGTACCGCGACGTGTTCCTCGATCTCGATCCGACTTATCGCGATTCATACGGCCAGCCACTGTTGCGCATGACCTTCGACTGGAAGGACAACGACATCAAGATGGCGCAATACGTGACCGGGCAGATGCACAAGATCGCGCAGCAGATGGGGCCGAAATCGATCGGCATCTATACGCGCGAATTCGGCGCGCACTTCGATTCGCGCCGCTATCAGACGACTCACCTCGTCGGTGGCGCGATCATGGGTACCGATCCGAAGACGAGCGTGTTGAACCGCTACCTGCAAAGCTGGGACGTGCACAACGTGTTCGTGATGGGCGCGTCGGCGTTCCCGCAAGGCATCGGCTACAACCCGACCGGCCTTGTCGCCGCACTCGCCTACTGGTCGGCGCGTGCGATCCGCGAGCAGTATCTGAAGAACCCCGGCCCGCTGGTGAGCGTATGAAGAAAAACATCGATGTGAAACGCCTGGGTCAGGCATTCAGACGCGTGCGCGCAGCGTCGTTCTGCGTGGCGGCTACGTTGTCCGTTCCGCTCGCCGCGCAAGCGGCAACGCCCCCAAGTCAATCCGACGCGGCGTTGATCGCGCACGGCGAATATCTCGCGCGTGCCGGTGACTGCATCGCGTGTCATACCGCACAGTCGGGCAAACCCTTCGCGGGCGGCCTGAAGTTCGACACGCCGATCGGCGCGATCTACTCGACCAACATCACGCCCGATCGCAAGACCGGCATCGGCTCATGGACCTTCGCGCAGTTCGATCGCGCGGTCCGTGCAGGCGTGCGGCCGAACGGCGACACGCTGTATCCGGCGATGCCGTACCCCTCGTATGCACGTTTGAGCGATGACGACATGCATGCGCTGTATGCGTACTTCACGCAAGGCGTCGCACCGGTGAACCAGGGGAACCGTGCTGTCGATATCGTCTGGCCGCTGTCGATGCGCTGGCCGCTCGGCATCTGGCGTTATCTGTTCGCGCCTGATCCCGTGGCGTTCAATTCGAAGCACTATGCCGACCCGGTGGTCGCACGCGGTGCCTATCTCGTGCAGGGCCTCGGCCACTGCGGCGCCTGCCATACGCCGCGTGCGGTGACGATGCAGGAACGCGCGTTGAGCGATCTCGACGGCTCGGAGTTTCTCGCGGGCGGCGCAGCGATTGATGGCTGGGTCCCGTCGAGCCTGCGCGCGAATCCACGCACCGGCATCGGCTCGTGGAGCGAGGCCGATATCGTGCAATTCCTGAAGACCGGACGCACGCAGCACAGCGCGGCATTCGGCGGCATGACCGACGTCGTTCAGCACAGCATGCAGCATATGAACGACGCCGACCTGACGGCAATCGCGCGTTATCTGAAGACGCTGCCGTCGACCGATCCGAAGGAAACGCCGTACGTGTACAACGATACGGCGGCTCACGCTCTGCGCACCGGCGACGCCACAGCGCCAGGAGCCGCCGTGTACCGCGACAACTGCACCGCCTGCCACCGCAGTGACGGCCGCGGCTATACACGCGTGTTCCCGGCACTAGGCGGCAATCCTGTCGTGCAAGGCAAGGACGCGACCTCGCTAATTCATGTGCTGCTGACCGGCAACACGCTCGAAGGTACGAAAACCGCGCCCTCCTCGTTCACGATGCCGGCCTTCGGCTGGCGCCTGAACGATCAGGAAGTCGCTGACGTCACGAACTTCGTGCGCACTAGCTGGGGCAACACCGGTTCGACGGTCAGCGCGGCGGATGTCGCCAAGGTCCGCAAGACTGTCGCGGTGCATGCGCCCGAGATGCCACCTGGTGCGGCGCTAAGCCACTAAGCCGCTAAACATGCCCTTGCAGCGCGCCCGCAATCAGGGCGAGTAACAAGGGTCGCGCAAGCCGCCTCCCCCGCGTCACGCAATCTGCTCCGTTGGTCAGGAGCGGACTGCGTGCGCGCGGAAAAAAGAGAGATCGCCGTGCAGGCGACCTGAGATAGACGATCCAACCGAGCTATAACCACGATGAAAAAGCAATTGATTGCTGCACCCCTGCTGTTGTCCTTCGCCGGCATTGCGGCCGCGCAGAGCTCTGTCACGCTGTACGGCATCGTCGATGCGGGTATCAGCTATCGCAGCAACGAGCGCACCGGCTCCGTCGGCGCTTACACGGGACACTCGAACGTCGCGTTGACGAGCGGCAACCTCTCCGGCAGCCGCTTCGGCATCAAGGGTCAGGAAGACCTCGGCGGCGGCTGGAACGCGCTGTTCCTGCTTGAAGACGGCTTCGACATCACCAACGGCAAGACCGGCCAGAACGGTGGACTGTTCGGCCGCCAGGCGTTTGTCGGCATCGGCAGCCAGCAATATGGCACGGTCACGCTCGGCCGCCAGTACACCTCGTTGAACGACTTCGTCGCGCCCGTTTCGCCGGTCGCGTTCGTGGGCGGCTTCGGCGCGCATCCGGGCGATATCGACGATCTCGACCAGACCGCGCGCGTCAACAACTCGATCAAGTACACGAGCGCGAACTACTCGGGCTTTACGTTCGGCGCGCTGTATGGATTCGGCGGTCAACCGGGCAGCCTGAAGCAGCAGAACACGTGGAGCGTGGGCGCGGGATACGGCAACGGCCCGCTGCATGTGGGCGTCGGCTACGAGCGTTCGGATAACAGCAAGAGCGGGCCGAAAGACTCGACGGTCGGCAAATGGAACGGCACGGACGACGGCCTGTTCAATTCGTCGATCAATGAAGGCTACGCGAGCGCGCAATCGCAACAGATCATCGGCGCGGGCGCTACGTACAATTTCGGTCCGGCCATTCTCGGTGTGAACTACAGCAACGTGCAGTACCGCTCGGGCGCCGATTCGCTGTTCAACGGGCACGCGACGTTCAATATCGCGGGCGTGTTCGGACAGTGGACGATCCGCCCCGCCGTGCAACTGTTCGCAGGCTACAGCTACACGCGCGGCGGCGAAGTGGAAGGTGTGGATGAGCGCGCGCAATATCACAACGTGACGCTCGGCGCGCAGTACAACCTCTCGAAGCGTTCGACGGTCTATCTGATGGGCGGCTATCAGCACGCGTCCGGCGTCACGCTGGATGCGCTCGGCAATCCGGTCGCGGCGACCGCGTCGGTCAGCGACAAGGGCAACAGCCACTCGTCGGACACGCAGTCCCAGGCTATTGTGAGCATTGGCTTGCGGCACCGGTTCTGACGGGTTCAGGCGGCGCTGGCGTGGTTAGCCGGCGCCGCCGTTCAGTGTTGTTGCTGGACCGCGTCGATCATCTCGAGATGACGCGCTTCTGTCTCGTCGTCTGCGGGGAACATGCATTCGATACGCAACTCCTGTGCCGCGACGGCTTGTGGCGTGCCCACGGTTGCGACCATTGAAAAGTAGTTCAGGACCTTGCCGTCCTTGATGAAACCGATGGGGATCACCGGCATGGCCGCAGCAGCGGCCCCGGTTTCCACGGTCCGTTGAGAAGACTTCACATCAGACTGCACATCCGGATAGGCGCGCAACGCGGCAAGCAACTCGTGCGTCTGTTCGTCGACCACGCGACCAACCGACTCCCGATAGACACGCTGAATCAGACTATTCGACACCGCCTGCCAATCGGCAACGAACGGACGCATTCCATCCGGATCGAAAATCAGATGCAGCATGTTACGCGGTCCCTTGCGCGCAGCCATATCGATGAAGCAATTGAAAAAGCGCGGCGCGGATTCGTTGGTCATCAGCACGTTCCAGTAGCGGTCCATGACGAGCGCGGGAAACGGCTCGTGCTGGCGCAACATTCGCCCAAGTGCTTTCGTGACGCTCTGCATTTCCTGCGCGTTCCAGGCGCCTTCTGCATACATCGGCGCATAGCCCGCCGCCAATAGCAGCGTGTTGCGTTCGCGCAGAGGAATGTCGAGCGTCTGAGCGATGTCCAACAGCATCTGCCGGCTCGGCACGCTGCGTCCGCTTTCGATAAAACTAATGTGACGCTGCGAGACACCCGCTTTGAACGACAGGTCCAATTGGCTGATGCCGCGCATGTCTCTCCAGTGACGCAACAACGCGCCGAGGTCGTTCGGCGGCGTCTTCCTTTCGGGATTCGCAGGATTCATCGGTCTGTGGTCCGTTAGTCGATACAGATCAGGTTCGGTGATCGGTGGCGCCGGAGCATCGCAGATGTCCGGCGCCAACCGGTCGTTCGAACCGCGCCGGTCAGCATACTCCCAGTTGCGGACCGGCCCTGCCAGACGCGACCTACGCGGTCCAGACATATTCCTGGAACGATGCTTCGAGCGGAGGCTTGGTGATGTTGCCGGCGTAGTTCGTGATAGTGGAAGCAGCGAGCACCGTGAGAACCTCGAGCACCTGATCCTGACGGAAGCCGGCTTCGAGAAACTGGTTCACGTCACTGTCCTCCAGGTGTCCACGCTTCTCAATCGCCGTTTTCGTCAAGGTGGACAACGCGGCATGCTTGCGATCGGCAGGTACGCGGCCATCGCGAATCGCTTCGACATCGACGGGTGAAAGACCCTCTTTCAGCGCGAGCGCAGTATGAAACGCAACCGCCCACGTGCATGCATTGGTCACTGCGTTAGTCAGCAATAGCGTCTGTATCTGCGCTTCCGTGAAAGTACCCGCATGAACCTTCTGGAAGATGCCGATGAAGCCGCCGATCAACACCGGCGATCCAGCCATCGCCCCCGCGATGTTAGGGATAAGGCCGAAGTTTTGCTCGAGTTGCCGAAGCACCGGCCTGGATTGTTCGGGTGCGGATTCAATCGTGTGAATGTGAAACGTCGACATGGTGTGTCCTCGATCGTAAGCGCCGCTCGGGATGAGTTGCGCGATGACCGAAGATTAGGCGTGAGCGTGCGGCTCGCCAATTACCTCGGATGTAATAGGTTTCGGTAACCGGCACGCGGCCGTGCAAGCGTTCACGAAAAGCAAAAAGGCCGGGTCTGAACTGCCCCCGGCCTTTCCCACCGCAAAAACTACCAATCAGAACCGGTGAATAAGGCCCACGCCCACCGCCAACTGACTGCCTGAGGAAGACGGCGTGGTGTTATACCCATCGCCGAGTGTCGCCGTGGCGTCGATGATCTGCCCGGCGCCGTTGGTGCCCAGCGTCTTGCCCTTCGCCTTCTGATAGGCCTCCAACGCATACAAACCCGTGCGTTTGGACAACGCGTAGTACTCGGAGAGATTGAACTGGTGGTATTGCGCACTGTCCTGAATGCCGTTCGCGCGCGTAGCACGGGTATAGCTGTACCCCGTGGCAAAATCCCACGCAACGGCCGGTTTCCAGTGCAAGACGGTACCCGCCGTATTGAAGATCGCCGTATCGTGGAACTTCGAGCCAGTGCCCGGAATGTACTGGACGTTCGAATAGGTCGCCGTGATATCCCACGCGCCGTTGAACTTATAGCCGCCACCCACCGCGAAACGCTGTTGCGCCTGCGCGGTCTGATAGCCGTTCGTCAACGCGGATACGCCGATTTGCGAACCGCCGTTCGAGGTGGTCGAATCCGAGCCCCATGAGCCGCCGCCCGCGGTCGAGTTGTTGATTCGCGAGAAGCCGACTGCGAGGCCGATCGGCCCCATCGCATACTGGATCCCGGTCGCCCAGGTCGACCCCTGGTTCGTGCTGCCCGCCACGCCGCCCAGCGAATACGATCCGCTCACCGTCAGGCCATAGAGCTTCGGCGACGTGTACTCCAGCGTGTTGTTCGCACGGTAGATCGTGTCGAGGCCGTCGATATCGCCAGGATGCGCGCCGTAGTAGCCGGTGATCCAGGTGGTCGGGCTATACGGTGAGAGCATCTGGTAGTACGAAGCGTATTGGCGGCCCGCCGTGAAGGTACCGTACGTCGGGTTGGTCAGGCCGACCCACGCCTGGCGGCCGAACATCGCGTTGCTGTATTGCTGGGCACCGGTTGCCGAATTGAAGCCGGACTCGAGCTGGAAGATCGCTTTCGTGTTGCCACCCAGGTCTTCCGCGCCCTTGAGGCCGAAGCGGCTGCCCGCAAATACACCTTGCGCCATTTTGACGGCCGATTTTCCTCCGCTAGTGGAGCCAAGCGACGTCTGATTGTTCGTATAAGAAAAGCCGTTGTCGACGATACCGTATAACGTGACGCTGTTTTGCGCGAAAGCCGGCACAGAAGCCGCGATCGCTGCTCCCAACAGCACAACGTCTACTCGTCTGATACTTTTATTCATGCTGCAGATCTCCAAATCGTACGTCTTGTTGAAATTGTCTTAATCGGCATTGACGCTCGAGGTTCGCCAAACACTTTGTTCTATTGCCCTTGCGGTTGCAGCAGTCGCTTTACCGTCAAGGCCAGGGGGACGGTGAAGAAGATATGGGACATGAAGCCACCGATGATCACAGCCGGGTCGTAGTAGTTCGGATGGTTATCGGAGGCGATCATGATCGCCACATGCATAACGATCCACGCGAAAACCGCGTAAAACAGCGCCACGAAAGTGGCTTCGTATCCGCGCCGGCGAAAGTAAGGCCAGATTGCCGCGAACAGAACACCCCACGCCGACGCGAACACGAAGTGAATGCCCGTGCCGACGATATACGCCCACACACCGATTGATTCCTGCACCTGTTTGCCGAACACCAGCCCCGTCGCGTTCCGTGGAATCCCCGCCAACGGCATCAGGTGCTGCGCCCCTACCCAGATGAGTGCTTCGTAAATCCAGATGATCACGGCGCCGACCAATCCACCGATCACGCCCGCGCGAATCATGGCCATGCGGTTCGGCCATTCCGTCACATTCGTCGCCTCGCCCTTGTTGAGCCCGCTTCCGCTCACGCTGAAATTGCCGCCCATGTCTGCTCTCCTTCAATAACTTCTGGTAAGGGATGCCGTGCGCGCAGCGGCCAGCAAGCCGCTGCGTGGGGCCGCCGTTGCAACCGCGCTCAGGCGTCGGCCACGGGACTAGTGATAAAGCGCAGCGCGAGACGGTTCATGACGATCGCCACGGCAGCAATCAGCGCAGGCACGGCGAGCACCGCGAATACGGTTTCGAAACTGAATCCCAGCGACAGCAACGTGCCCCCCACGAGCGATCCCAGAATGCCGCCGAGCCGGCCGAACCCAAGCATCCAGCTCACGCCGGTTGCGCGGGCACGTGTCGGATAGCAGCTCGGGGCAAGCGCATTGAGGCCGGTCTGTGCGCCGCTCATGAAAAAGCCGGCACAGGTAACGAGAACCGGCAGCAGGTTCGATTTGAGCGTGCCCATGCCCAGCGCGAAGATGAACACCCCACCGAGCAGATACGCCGCACCGATCACCGCGTTGCGATCCATGCGGTCCATCGCGAAGCCGACCGCAATGGCGCCTACGGTGCCGCCCAACTGGAACATGCCGGTGATCGCGGCAGCACGCTCGACCGGCAGGCCGGCGTCCTTGATCAACGTGGGCAGCCAGCCAGTGAGCAGATAGATGATCAGCAGGCCCATGAAGTACGTGAGCCACAGCATCAGCGTGCTGAACGCGTAGCCGTCCGCGAACAGCATCCGCACCGGTGCCTTCGCTGTGACCACCGGTTCGGGTGCGGTGAAGCGCACGTCTTGACCGAAGACATGTCCGCAGACACGGCCGAGCGTTGCCGCAATGCGTTCGGTCGACATTTTCCGCACCAGCATCAAACGTGCGGACTCAGGCAGCAGCAACAACAACACGGGAATACTGAGGATCGGCAAGATACCGCCGAACATGAACACCGCGCGCCAGCCAAAGTGCGGAATCAGCGAAGCCGCCACGAATCCGCCGGCCCCCGAACCGAAGTTGAAGCCGGTGAACATGATCGTGAGCAGCAGCGAGCGACTGCGCGACGGTACGTATTCGGAGAGCAGCGTGGTCGAATTCGGCATCGCGGCGCCGAGGCCCAGTCCCGTCAGAAAGCGCAGCACAACGAGTTCCAGGGCTGAGTCGGCGAATGCGCAGGTCAGGCTGAAGAAGCCGAAGCAGAGCACGGAGGCAATCAACACTTTCTTGCGCCCGATGCGATCGGAAATCGGCCCTGCAGACAGCGCGCCGATTGCAAGGCCGACCATCGCGGCACTCATCACGGGACCGAAGGCGGCCCGGCTGACATTCCAGTCATGCATGATGACGGGCGCGACAAAGCCCATCACGGCCGTGTCCAGCCCGTCCATCATGACGATGAGAAAACATAGAACGAGGACCAGCCATTGGTACGCCGACATCTTGCGTGCGTCGATAAACGCCTTGATGTCGACTGAGTCTGCAGATTTCATGCGTGTCTCCGGAGAAAACAGTTTCCCGCCCCGGCGTTCTGTCGAAGCCGGGTCTTCTTGGTATTGAAATGAAAAAGCCGCTAAAAAAAGGTGTGACGCAAGGTCGAGTCGCCTTAGACGGCCTCCGGCACCCTGCGCGTTTTCAGAAACGCCTCGAGTGTTTCGCCTCGCATGCTGGCGTACATGCCCAGATTCGTGATCTTCACCACGCGCGCAAATTTCTCGAGCACGAAGAAACACACCCCATATCGAATCAGTCCGATCCAGTCTGTGTTGTCGACGAGCGCGCGCTCCTCTGTCGTCAGGCCGACCGCGTCGTAGGCAGCGGTCCGGTTCTCCAGCCACAGCGTACGAGCCGGCGCTTCGCGCATCTGCCAGAAGAAACGGTTCAGGCGCATCGCTTTCATGCTCTGGCGAATATCGAACGGATACGTACCCGTCAATTCCTCGATACCGATCAGTTGCGGGTTCATTGCGTCACCTCCTCTTCGTAGAGGGTCACGGCCATCGCTGTGCTCGTCGCAAGGTAATAGCTGCGGTGCAGTTCACGAACCTTCGGCCCGAGCGCGCCGCGCATCGCGAGCCACATGATCGTCTCCACGCTCTCCGCGCCGCCAAGGCGCACATAGTCGACATGCTTCATCGCGGCGAGCCGCTGCGGCTCATGCACGATCAGATCGAGGAACTCGATGTCCCAATCGGTATTGTTAAAGCCGCTGCGCTCGCCGTGGACCTGGTGCGACAACCCGCCGGTGCCGACCACCACGACATCCAGGTCCTGCTCGAACGACTCGATCGCCCGGCGCAGCGCCTGACCGAGACGGTAGCAGCGGTTCGCGGTGGGCAGCGGATATTGCAGCACGTTGACTTCCATCGGCACGAGCGACATCGGCCAGCCGCCGTCGTGCGGCAGCATCAGTGAAAGCGGGGAATTGCATCCGTGATCGAGCGCACGGTCCTGGAAGATAGTCAGATCGAACTCGTCGTTGACGAGCTGCTCGGCAATATGGATCGCCAGATCAGGATGACCGGCTATGTCCGGCAGCGGGCGCTTGCCCGCGCCCTCGTCCGCGAACTCGTGATTGGCCGATACACCCAGTGCGAAGGTCGGATAGCAATCGAAGAAGAAGCTGTTTGCGTGGTCGTTGTAGAACATCACCATCACGTCCGGCTTGCGCTCGGCGAGCCAGTCGGCCACCGGTTCGTAGCCTTTGAAGAGCGGCGCCCACGCGGGATCGTTCTGCTTACCCTTGTCGTACGCCATGCCGATAGTGGGCACATGCGACGTGCCGATTCCACCAATGATCCTTGCCATATCCCGTTGTCTTCCGTTACTTCGTGCCGTGCTTCAACAAGCGCCAATCGGATGGGTCGCCGCTACCGGGGTGGCAGCCTTTGCAACCATCTTGAGGTGCAACCATAAAGATCATGCAGGCTTGCCGAAAGTACGGGTAAACCACATTTGCACCGATTAAATTGCTCGCAAGCACCCCGAATGCCCATGGCCGGCGCACGGATAAGCGCTGGAAGCCCCACCGGATATAGGGTGTCGGGTATCACTGGCGAGCGTGCCGAGTCCCGGCCTACACTCCTGACTATCCACATGCGATAAACAAAACAGATGCCCGGGAAACGAAGTCGCAAGCCGTCTGGCAAGCGTGGTACGGGACCTGATGCGTCGCTATACTTGATGGCCTCGAATAAGCAGACACCCATGAACGAGATCACCCAGCACACCATCGCGGACACGTTGAACATCCGCCAGCCGGAACGCCGCCATCCGTGAGCAGCAAAGAACTCCTCAACCTGGCGCAATTGCGCGCATTTCGACTCGTCGCCGACATGGGTAGCGCCACGCGTGCGGCAGCGGCGCTATTTCGCGCCCAATCGGCTGTGACGCGCTCGGTACAGGAACTCGAGTCGGCACTCGGCGAGCCCCTCTTCGATCGCGGCCCCTCCGGCATGCTTCCAACGCCCGTTGGCCGCGCCGTGCTGCAGCGGTGCGAGCGGATCTTCGCCGAACTGGAAGAACTCGCGCAGTGGTGCTCCACGAGGCAGGCACGCCGGCGGCCGACAGCAGAAGGCGCGTTGCCGGCCTATCTGCTCAACACCCGGCGGCTTCAGCTATTCATCGCATTGGCCCGTCATCGGCATATGCCGAGTGCGGCGAAGACCTTCGGCATCAGTCAGCCGGCCGTCAGCACAGCGATCCGGGTGCTGGAAAGCGGCTCCGGTTTGAGTCTGTTCCATCGCAGCGCGCGCGGCATCCTGCTCACCACGGAGGGCGAAACGTTTCTGCTTCACGTGCGCCGCGCATTGAACGAATTGCGGCATGTGCCCGACGATATCGCCGCCTTGCACGGCAAGATTCAGGGTGCGGTGACGGTAGGCGCATTGCCGCTCGGGCGCACGTTGCTCCTGCCCAAGGCGATTGCGCGGATGACCACGCAGCATCCGGGCGTGAGAGTCGTCACTGACGAAAGCGCCTATGAGGCGCTGGTCGCCGGCCTGCGCGCGGGCGATATCGACTTCATTCTCGGCGCGCTGCGCGATAACGACGCCAGCAGCGGTTTGAAGAACGAGCGCCTGATGTCGGAAGATATGGTCGTTCTGGTGCGTCGCGATCACCCGCTCACTCGCGCACGCGATCTGACCATCATGGATTTGCGCGACGCGCAGTGGATCGTGCCGCGCAGCAATGCGCCGGCTCGCGCGCTGTTCGAAGCGCAATTCAAGCGAATGAAAGTGAAGCCGCCCATGCCCACGGTCGAGACGGCCGACCTCGCCGTGATTCGTGGGCTGCTGCTCGGCACGGACATGGTCGCGGCATTGTCGGGTCAGCAACTGCACTACGAAGTTCAATCTGGCCAGTTGACGATGCTCGACGTGCAGTTGCACAACACCCGGCGCGACATAGGCCTAACCATGCGGGCAGCCGGCACGCCCTCACCCGCTGCGCGTGCGTTGATCGACGCGATCCGGCTCTCGGTTGTCGATGTCACGCGGACGATCAGCATCGCTGCAAACCAGCTTTAGCGTGGCTAATGTCATTGAAATCTGGAATTCAGAATTACAAAGATCGCCAGAATATGCCGCTGTTGCCTTGGTCGAATAGTGACGATCAAGACAACGGAAGCACTATGAAAAGCCAATCTTTTTTGTTCGCACTATTCGCCTTCACCGCGTTCTGGGCTGCCGATAGCCAAGCCGCTCAGCCGAATTACGCCTATTCGACAACGGTGCACCTTTCCGACGGCAAAACGCTGAGCTGTGCTGTGAACGAGCCCCTGACCGCTGTGCGCGCCACCGGCACCGCGCTCACCCGACGCGAAACGACGGAAGCCGACGTATTGGCGACTCAGCGACTGCGCCTCGTCAGCGGCCCCACGTCTGCATATCCATCCCCGTACACAGCACCGAACGTCGCGTGCGGGGCCGTCGGTTGACTTGGAGTGGCGCGACGGAGTGCGTGCGGCTCATTCGGTACGATGCGGAACATCGTCCGGGAAAGGATAAGGGGTGTGAGGCCCTGGCCATTCCGCCGCCGGTGGACCGCTTAGCGCATTGCACCCGGCAACACCGGCCAGAAAGCCGCACGTGAGTAACGTGAGTAACGTGAGTAAAGCGGCGCAAATGCACCGTACTGCTGCTCGACCGTTCATCGCACACCTCCTCCTATCTACCGCATACGCTAGTTCTTGGACCTATCGTCGGCGTGGGAGGTTGCACATGGTGAGCCCCAAAAAAGCGGCGGGCGGATAAGTCCGCCGCCGCTAGCAGGAGCACATCGATGAACGGTTCAGAGCGAATCTGATTCCTGCATCAGAAGCGAGTGCGCACGCCCGAAGTCAGTTCGAGCTGATTGGTTGCGCCGAACGTCGTTCCGACTGTGTAGCCGCCATGCAGCCTCATGTAGTCGCCCGCCAGATACACCTCAGTACGCTTCGACAGGTGATAGAACGCCGACCAGTACAGCGTTTCCTTGTAACCGTTGTGGAGGCCCGACGTCGGATCGAAAGCGCCGATGTTCGCGTTCGGGATATCGCCGTCACTGTTGTAAGCGGCGTTGTGTACCCGCATCTGCTGATAGCCGAGTTCGTAGTCGAATGGCCCCTTCGGCGACAGCTTGAGCGACACCGTAAAGGCATTGTCCTGACGCTGGCCGAGCGCGCCCTGATTGCCCAGGTAACGGAAGTAACCTGCGTTGGCGCGCAGAATACCGAACGTGTAGTTGCCACCCACCGAGAACGACTGGTTGGTAAAGCCGACGCGATTCGCGTGGCTATAGAAGCCCGACAGGTTGAACGGGCCGCCGTTGTACCCGAGCGCTGCCTGGTAGTTGGCGTTGGAGCCGAAACTCGTCGAGTTGCCGAATGCGTAGCCTGCGCTGGCGAAAATGCCGTTGTCGAACAGTTTCTTCCATGCCACGCCATTGTTGTAACGTGTGCCGGTCGCGCTGGCGGCGTAGAAAATCATCTGCTTGAAGTTGTTCGCGTTCGTCCAGCCGCCTTCTTCCGTCGTCAGACTCGCGGTGCCGTACGGATCGCCATAAATCGTCGATGCGTCGCGTGCGATCGTGTTCTGGAAGCCTGCCGTAATCTTGCCGAACGTATCGTTCTGGATGCCGACCCATGCGTCACGGTCGAAAATCTGGCCCGGATCTTCCATCTGGCCGTTGGCGACAACGTATTCGCTTTCAAGCCGGAAAATGATCTTCGAACCGGCACCGATATCTTCCGCGCCCTTCAGGCCCCAACGGCTGCCGCTGAACCACGGTTCGCCGCCGATACCCATGCCGATCACGTGATCGCCGCTCGCATTCGCGTGCGACTGATAGGTCGGTACGCTCAGATCCATCAGGCCATAGAGCTGAACACTCGATTGGGCGTGCGCGCCGGTTGCCGCAAAAGCGCCTGCCGTAGCGGCCAAAGCCAGATACTTTTTCTTCACGATCGTCTCCTCTGATTACAACGTTGAAATTTTCGTTTTCGCCGACTGCGGTGACTGCGGTCCGGAGATCCGAACAACAGCCCCGATCAGTCGATGAGCGCAATCCTAGTTTTCTCAATCCTTCACGCCGCTTTCCCGCATCACCGGCACAACTAAGTGAATTCACCGATATACGTCGATAATTCGGCGCTCGCTACGTGGTATCGATGCCGCGCAAGATGATGCCGACCCACTTCAGCGCCGCAGGCCGTTCGGAGATAAAAGCGTTACGCCACCGGCGTCGAACTCGATCACCGGAGCGTCTTTGGAAACAGCGGGATTCATCAGGTAAATGCGGGCGAGGCGCCGGTACCGCGAAAGCGGCACCGGCGGCGCAACGAAATCACTCCGCAACCAACACGCAGCAGTGACCGGCAAGCGCCGGCTTATTTCGAACCGGTGAACTCGTTGGTGTAGGTTTTCGCCAGCTCGATATGCTTACCTTTGACCGACGGGTTGAACGCCGACAGCACCTTCAGCACGGTCTCGGGACCGTCGGCCGGCATCTTGCCGTCCTTCGTAAACATGGGCAGCGATGCTTTCAACGCGCTCACGTAGAGCGGTTTGTCTTTCTGATAGTCGTCAGGCATCTTCGCTGCAATTTCTTCCGCGCTATGCGTGTTGATGAATTGCATCGTGCGAACGAACGCGTGCGCGAGCTTCGCTGCTTCCGCCTTGTGGGAATCGGCCCATGCCGCCTGCACATAGAGGCTCGATCCCGGGTAGGTGCCGCCCAATGCCGCCTTCGTGCCTTCCACTGTGCGCATGTCGACAAGCACCTTTGCGTCGCCGGACTTCTGCAATGCCGAGACAGTCGGCTCAGTCGTCATGCCGGCGTCGATGCGACCTTGTTTGATCGCCGCGATGAAGCTCGCGTCGGCGCCCACCGGCAGCATCGTGTATTGCGTGGACGGGATGCCGTGCTGTCCAGCGAGGTATTGCGTCAGGAAGCTTGTCGAAGAACCGAGGCCGGTCACACCTAGCGTCTTGCCCTTCACGTCCGCCATCGATTTGACCGTTTCGGCCGCTTTGGTCGATACCATTTCGACCTCGCCCGGCACCTGCCCGAACACGACGATCGCCTTGACATCCTTGCCCTTGGTTTGCAGATCGATCGTATGGTCGTAGAAACCGACGACGGCCTGAACGGCGCCGGCCAGCAGTTCGTTCTCAGCATCGACGCCTGCCGGCTGCGACAGCAGTTCGACGTCGAGCCCTTCATCCTTGAAATAGCCGAGTTGTTCGGTCAGGCGCGCCGGCAAATAGATCAGCTTCGTGATACCGCCGACCATGATCGTGATCTTCTCGCCGTCAGCGGCTATCGCGTGCTGCGACGCAAGACTGAACAGCAGGCCGGAAGCAACGGCGATATGGCGCAACGTGCGAATGCGAGGGGTCATCGATTGTCTCCGTTATTGTCCGGTGCGGCGGAGTGCCGCCCGTCTGCATCGATGGGCCGATTCTAGGAGAGCGAATCCTTCCCTCGGCTTACACGGAGACCAAGGAGCCGTACGGGATTTCCATGAGAGACGCGCACAAAAAAAAGCCAAGGCGTGAAGCCTTGGCTTGGAAAATTCTGTGGGTCAAGACGTCCAGCAGAATCCGAAGGTGCCTGCTGCGCCTTGGAACGCAGCAGCACCCAGGTACGGCAATAACAGCCTTGGCGAGCGCGGAGGCTCAATGCCGGGCTTTGCTCCAATGCGGCCAGTAGTGGCGGTGATCGAGATGTCTAAGCCGCTTGCGACGCATCTGCTCCCGGTAATAATGAGCGGCGACGAACACAGGCGCCATCGCCAGCACGAACGAACCCATAACGATTCCCACTGCTTCACTCATCGCGACCTCCATTGCGGAACTAGCGAACTATCGGCTTCAGTTCTATCGCTTCGCGCCCGCGGCTACGGGAGCCTTCTCAGAGTTGCCTTGCACGGCCTTCGATGCCGAGGCAGTGACTACATCAAGATTGCTTTCGGCAAACTGCACAGCCTGTTGCCCCGTTTTCTGCAGCGTTTCGTACAGGGTCGTGGTGGCGGCAATCGCGGACTTCCATGCGGCGACTGCTGCTTCGGAGCCGGTGGGAGCATGCTTCGCCGTTTCTTCGACGAATGCCTGCACGCGGTCGTTATAGCGCTCGTAGTGCGCCTGTGCGAGTTGCGTGACTTCAGCCTGAGTGCTCGATGCGATCTCGAACACCTGCTTGCTGTATGACAGTGATTTTTCCGCGAAGGGTGCGGTGAAACCGGCTTGCAGCGCGAACCATTGCGGCGGCTCCGTCGTGCCAGACACCTTCGCCATGTTTTCCTGCGTTTCGGCCAGCGTGGCCCTGACGGCCTGCAGGTTCAGCGCGGCCAGTTTCTCGAAGCCTTCAAAGATCTTTCCGGCCACCCCGAAGAACGCGTCGACGTTGGCCTTCTGTGCAGCAACCTGCTCGGGACTCAATAGAGTCATTGTGAATTCCTCAAAGTTCGGTCCGGCACGCGAAGCCCCGATCGGACGGGTGTGCTGCGGCGGATCGCGATGGTGAATAAATCGATGTGGGTGTCGCAGATGCAGATGCCTAGCGCATCCGGGCAACCGCCTTGAGAATGGAATCGCCTTCGCTTGTGATCTGAGGACGTGAACGTCCCGACGCGAGGTTTTCCAGGGATATGAGTTGTCGCTCGAGCAGAGCGTCGAGCTCGGCGCGGCCCAGTTCGATCTGATCCGGGGCGTTCTTGATGAGCATTAACGTAGCGAATTCATGGGGACTCAACATATCGTCTCCTCGATTTAGTCCATCTGCGCGGGAAGTATTAATTACCCCCTCCAGCTTTAATGCCCGGCAAATGTTCCTGCCGTCTCCGCAAGCGATCGTTCGAGAAATCGCATCTGGGAGACGCCATCATAACCGCTCAATTTTCAAATGCAATATGCGGGATGCGCTTTATCAAAACTGCTATTTTGTCTGTTGAATACTTCCGCATTACAGGGCCCCGCAATGCCCCTCGATAACACTGCCACAGCCCCGTGGATGCCCGCCGGGCATGGTTTGATGGCTGATCCATTCAACACACCAATGTTTGAATCGACGGCTTAATTAACACGATCGATTCATTTTGAATTCGCTGAGTCTGTTTATATTTGAATATTGTATTTACAGACCGAAACTTTATCGAGGCGACCATCCCTACCTCGACATTGCGAAACATTTATTACAACGCGCATCAATTTTAAGAATAGGCAGAATTTCAATCAGCGCGGATGCCTCTGACTTATTTATCGGGTTGAACTCCACAAACAACCCGCAATACCGCTAACCGCGCTGAAACCCAGCGAAGCGACCCGCCTGAAGTCCGCTTATGTCCGTGCCGGCCACACTGCCGAAGGAATGCCGACTGCTCCGTCGAATAGCCACCTCGCCGTGCGCAAGAGCGCCGCGCTCAGCACTTCAGGCTGACAAGGGCTTCCGCCGAGAACGAGTTCCACCGTGAACTCGCCTGTCGGGTGCTCAACCGACACGCGCTTCCGCGCGCCGTCAGCGTCCACCTCGGCAAGGCCCTCGCAGACCGTACCCGGCAGCACCGCGGCCGTGGCCACGCTCACCGCACCGAGTACACCGATCGACGCGTGGCAGCGATGCGGAATAAAGCTGCGCGTGCTGATCGTGCCGCCGTGGCGAGGCTCGGCCACCAGACACATCTTCGGCACCGTGCGCGCGCTCACGTCGCCGAGATTCATCATTGGCCCCACAGCAAGCCGGATCTTTTCGATGCGCGCTTTCAGTTCGTCATCCGCGTCGAGTTGCTCGCGCGTTTCGTAACCGGTGCGATCGAGATCGCGCGCTCGCAGCAGCACGAGGGGCATGCCGTTGTCGATGCACGTCACGTCGATACCGTCGACCGTATCCTTGAGATGCCCCGTAGGCAGCAGCGTGCCGCAAGTGGAACCAGCCGTGTCCCTGAACTCGAGCGGAATCGGCGCTGCGAGGCCTGGCACGCCGTCGATGCGGGCATCGCCTTCGTAGGTAACCTGGCCTCCCGGCGTGCTTACCGTCGCTACCGCGATCTGCCCGGTGTTGACCATGTGAATCGCGACCGGTGTGCTGCCGTCGCGTGCATCCACGAGACCGCGTTCGATCGCAAACGGGCCGACGCCCGCGAGAATATTGCCGCAGTTCTGTCCGAAATCGACCCGCGCTTCGTTCACGACGACTTGTGCAAACAGATAGTCGACGTCGGCATCGTCGCGCGTGGAGGGCGAGATGATCCCCACCTTGCTCGTCAACGGATCGGCGCCGCCGATGCCGTCGATCTGGCGCGGATCGGGCGAGCCCATCACGGCAAGCAGAACACGGTCCCGAAGAGCGGGATCGGCCGGCAAATCCGTCGCCATGAAATAGGCGCCTTTCGACGTGCCGCCGCGCATCATCATGCACGGAATGCGCGTTTGTGCGCGACTGGGCATGACCTCGCCTCTCCGTCAAATATCTTCGGCCGAGGCGACGTAGCGCAGGCCCTTTTGCGCGAGCTTCTCGCGCATCGCGTAGTAGTCGAGACCGAGCGTGCCGCCGGCCAGCACCGAACGCGTCTTCTCTTCCTTCGCGATGCGGGCTTGCGACGCCTGCGCGACACTCGCCACGGTATCGAACGGCACGACGACAATGCCGTCATCGTCCGCAACGATGACGTCGCCGGGATGCACGATCTGCTGCGCGCATACCACCGGGATATTCACCGAACCGAGCGTTTCCTTGACCGTCCCTTGCGCGGACACGGCCTTCGACCAGACTGGGAATTTCATTTCCCTGAGTGAGGCGACGTCGCGGCATCCCGCGTCGATGATCAGTCCGCGCACGCCACGTGCCGTAAGCGAGGTCGCGAGCAGGTCGCCGAAATAACCGTCCTCGCAAGGCGAAGTCGGCGCCACAACGAGAATGTCACCCTCGCGGCATTGCTCGACGGCAACGTGCAGCATCCAGTTGTCCGAGGGCGGCACCAGCACCGTCACCGCCGACCCCGCGATAGCCGGCCCCGAGTAGATCGGTCGCATGTACGACGCAAGCAGGCCTAGCCGGTTCTGCGCCTCGTGAACGGTGGCGGCGCCCGCATGCTGCAGCACGGCCACGTCGCGCGGATCGGCGCGGCGGATAGTCGTCACCACAACGCCTCGCTTCATGCCAGTTCTCCCGTCACGGCCGGGGTGATGCGTTGATAGCCTTCCGCGTATTGAATATCGCGCGCGGCGGTGATGCCGATATTGCGCTTGGCCTGTACGCCGCGTTGCAGGGCGACGCGCGTGTAGTACTCCCACAGGTGCTCCTGGCCCGCCATACACTCGATCGCACGGCGCTTGGTGTCCCAGACCTCGGTGATATCGAGGAACGTATTGGGCATCCATTCGCATTGTTCGGTTTGATGCGGTTCGAACGCGTAGACGGGCGGCGCACCGACCACCTTCTGCCCGGGATTGTGACCTTCGGCCTGGGCGATGATCCGCGCTTCCTGCGCCACGTGCATGGCGAGCGGGTGATCGAAGTTGTATGGGTCTTTCTGCGAATGGCTCAATACGAACGCCGGCTGCAGTTCACGGTACACATCGACGAGGCGCATCAGAGCCTCGTCCGGCACGCGCAACGGGTAATCGCCGAGATCAAGAAATTCGACTTCCGCACCGAGGATGTCCGCGGCCCGCTCGGCCTCCTCCTTGCGCGCCGCCTTGACCTTCTCGATCGTCATTTCGCCCTTGCGCCAGAGTTTCGCCGATTCTCCGCGCTCGCCGAAAGAAAGACACATGACCTTCGTACGGTATCCGTTTTTTTTGTGCAGAGCGATTGCACCACCTGCTCGCCACACGAAATCGGCGCTATGCGCGCTCACCACCAACATCGCCTTGCCTGCCATTTCCAACCCACCTGTATTCACTATGTGATGGGTACTATTGTAGGTTTCGAAGGTGGCGAGGAAGCACCTAAAGGAGCGTGCAATGCCATCTAATCTGTTTATTGGAATGGGGCGGTTCAACGCGAGACCGGCTTGGAGCCTTGAGGAGCGCGTTGTTCAACGATGTTCCCGAACACGCGGCACAGCGCGCCTGCAACTCCGTCGTCCCGCGATCGAATCAGAACAGATGGTGTATCCCGCTCAGAAACACCGTCTGCCTTCCACCTGACGCCGCGCCGATCCCGAGCGTATTCGCCACCACCCCGCCACCTGCGGTCTCGAACATCAGATCGGCATAGAGTTGCGTTGCTTTCGAAAGCGAATACACGTTCGCCACGGTCAATTGAGTCCAGCGATACCCCGCGAGGGTCGCAGTCCATGCCCCCGCCGCAATCTCCTCCGCGGGCGTCAGGCGCACGTTGACGCCGCCGTCGACGGTGCGAAAGTGCTCGCTGCCGCCGTCCGACTGGATTCGCACATCCGTTGCGAGCGCATGCAGCGTCACGCGTTCGAAACGATACGATCCGCCGATTCCCATGTCGCGTACCTGTTTCGCGTTGAAGGTGGCGCCTGGCGCGAGCGTCTGTCCTTCGAACGACGTCAGGCCGAGTCCATTGGAAAGCGGCAGCAAACGGTCGCGGTATTCGGAATACACCGCCACCAGTTTGAGCGGCCCGTTCGTATAGTTGGCACCGAAGCTAATGGTCCGTCCATTGGTGTTGCTGGCCGACGCGCCGGGAAATCCGTAGAGCGCACCGAAACTGAGTCCGCTGTAGTTCGCACTCTTCCACTTCACGGTGCTCGACAACTGAACCGGCAAGGTGCTTCCAAGGCCATCGAGATTGCCCGGGTGAAACGCAGAGAAGTCGCCGAGCAGTTGACCGGTCGACACCGAGCCGAGCCAATCGAAATTCCAGTCGGTCTGACGGCCGAGCGTCACGGTGCCGGACATCGGATCGGACAGGCCCACGTAGGCCTGACGATTGAAGAAGGTGCTGCTGGCGGACGCGCCCGTTGTCGTGACGAAACCGCTTTCGAGTCTGAATACCACCGAACGGCCCGCGCCGATATCTTCGACGCCCTGGAAGCCGAAGCGGTCGGCCTGAAAGGTGCCCTGCTCGGCGATATACGCATGGGCGCCGTGCAGGTTGCTCACGTAGCCAAGACCCGCGTCGAGACTGCCGTACAGCGTGACGCTGCTCTGGGCGTTGGCCGCAGTCGAAACGACGAGCGCAGGCAAGCACGCGACGAGTGTCGCGCGGAAAGCGAAATGGGTTTTCATGGCGTGTTGGTTGAAGCGCTGGAGGGAGAACTGCGTGGCCGTGCGTTAGAAGTTAAAGCCCGAGTTCATCAGGTTGGTTGGATCTTTTCCGCGGGCCTTAGATGCCATGCGCCGAAAACCAGATTGACGACGATGGCGGTGAGCGTCCCCGCCGCCATGCCGTTGCCCAATACGATCTGCACATAGCCCGGGAACGATGCGTAGACGTTGGGGACCAGAATCGGTATCAGCCCCGCAACGAGCGCGGCAGCGAGCGTGTATTGATTGCCGCGTGCATGCAGGTCGACCTTGCCGAGCAGATTGACGCCCATCACGCCGATCATCGCGAACACGATCAGCGCCGTGCCGCCTACCACCGGCGCGGGAATGGCGTAAGCGAAGCGTCCGAGCGGCGCAAACAGCGCGATGGCCATCAACATCGCACCCGCCGTCGCGGTCACGTAGCGCGAGCGCACCCCGGTGGTCTGCACGACGCCGATGTTCTCCGCGCTCGTGATGATGAGCGAGGTGCCCAGCAGCGAGCCGAGCAGCGACGCCACCGCATCGCCGCGAATCGTCCTCGGCACATCGCGGCGCATGTCGATCTTCCTGCCGGTGATCTCGCCGACGGCAACCGTCTGCCCCGTTGCCTCGGCCATCGAAATCACGCTGAAGATCAGCATCGGCAGCGCGGCAAGCACGTCGAAACGCGGCATGCCGAAAGGCAGCAAAACCGGCAGCGTGAAGAGCGGACCACCCCACATACCGCCTGCGGGCATCAGTCCCATAGCCCAGCCGGCACACGTGCCCATCGCAAGGCCGAGCAGCACAGCAAGCCGCCCCGCCGTGCCCTTGAAAAGGCGCGCCACGGCCAGCGTCGCCACGATCGTGAGCAACGCAAGGCCAAGCGACTGCGGCCGCGCGAAACCAGGCGTGCCCGGCTGGCCGACGATGATGCCGGCGTAAATCTTGATGAGGCTCACTGAGACGAGCAGCAGCATCGTTCCCACCACCACACGCGGGAAAAACCGCAGGCAGCGCGCGAATACCGGCAGGACGAGCCAGTAGAACAGGCTGGTGAGAATCGCCGCGCCCGCGGCAGTGCGCAGATCCGTCTGCGTGGCGATGACGGCGAACAGCATGGCGGGCGCGCCGCCCGGCACCATTACAAAGGGCAGCCGCGCCCCGATCGACCCCGCCCCGAGCGATTGCAACAGCGTGCCGGCGCCACAGGCAAAGAAGGTCGCGCCGATCAGATGCACGGTCATGTCCGATGAGAGCGACAGCATCCTCGACACCAGAAAAACCGCGGTGACGGGCGAAGCCGCCATCGACAGGACATGCTGCAAGCCGAACAGCGCGAGTTGCCACGCAGGCAGGCGCGTATCGACGCTATGTGTGGCTGGGTCTGGATTCACGTTACCCCCGAGGGATCGAAAACGCGGCGTTCAGGCGCGCAGCCACGGCAATTGCTCGCGGCTGTAGCGGAAGGTCTGGAAGACGCTGTTCAACTGGCCGGGGCCGGTTTTGCGCGCCGCTTCGTCCGGGTACTGGTCGAACCAGGGAATCACGTATTCCCACACCACTTCTCCAGCGGGCGTCACTTCGAAGAGGCGGCCCGTTGCCGACTCGGTGATGTGCGTATTGCCATTCGCGAGTCGTTGCGCGTTGCCCATGAAAGCGCTGTAGAACGCATTCACCATGTCGTCGGCGTAAGACCACACCACCTCGTTGTTCGACGGATCGATTTCGAGCACGCGCGAAAAAGCCACATGCGCGCCGCTACGGAAATTGCCGTTGTCGAACGTAAGAATGTTGCCGTTAGCGAGCGCCACGGGTGCGTGCTGGTGCGACACCACGCTCGGCGGAATGTGCATCGTCACGCCGCCGGTCTTGCGATCGACGGCGATGATGCCCGACGTGGTGCGCAGACTCATCAGCACGTCGCCGTTCGCATTCACGCCGAGTCCGTTCACGAGCGGCCAGTGATAGCGGCCGAAACCCGACGCGATCGGAAAGTCCTCGGGCTGGAGGTGTTCCCATGCCTTCCATTCCCACACCAGCTCGCCCGCGCGATTCACTTCGCGGATCACGTCGGCGTACATGACTTCGTCGGGACCGTGCGCCGTGCCGCCCTGCACGCGCTCGGCAAATCCCGCCGGCACGGGTGCGCACGCGGCGTAAAGCAAATTACCGTTGGCGAGCCACTGCGCGTCATGATGATGTGCGGGATCTTCGTAATGCCAGACCACCTCGCCCCCAGGCGTGACTTCGGAGAAATCGCCGCCGTGCCACATCGACCATGGGGCGTAACGGTCTTCCGATTTTGCATGGTTGCCGTTGTAGCCGAGATTGCCGTTGGCAAGAATCACGGCGTGGCGTCCGGCCCGCACCGGCATCTTCCACTCGTGCACGACGGCGCCCTCGATATCGATGAGATAGACGCGGCCACCCGCCGTTTGCGGAGCAATCAGCGTATACCCGCCGAATGAAACCCTGGGGTCGTGAGCGATGAAGCCGACGCCGCGGCGCCGCTGGGTAATTTGATCGACTGTCGTGGTCACGGTTCGCTCCGTTAAGATGATGAAGCGAAATCTAGGCTATCCGTTCCGTCAATAAAATCTGATTATTCTTAACGGGCCGTATGGAAAAACTATACGGTCTATTTATGCGTCCAATATCGCAGACATTCCGTTGTTTCGACGAGGTAGTCAGGCGCGGCTCGATCCGCAAAGCCGCCGAATCGCTGCACCTGACCGCGGCCGCCGTGCACCAGCAAATTCTTAATCTCGAGGAGCAGGTCGGCTCGCCGCTTTTCGACCGGTTGCCGCGCGGCATGCAACTCACCACGGCTGGCGAGATCATCATTGCTGCGGTGCGGCGCGGACAGCGCGATTTCGACAACGCAATGACTCAGGTGGAAGACCTGCGTTCGCTGCGCCGCGGGCATATCAATCTCGCGGTGTCGCCTTCGTCGGCCGAGCAGTTGGTGCCCGAAGCCATTCAGGCCGCCATGAAGAGCTATCCAGGGGTGACGTACAGCGTGCGCTCGGGCAACGGCGAGAGCATCCTCAAGTGGGTGGAGACCGGTGAAGCCGACATCGGCTATGGCCTGCGTCGCAAGCCGCCGCCCGGCGTCGTGGAAGTGCGCGCCTTCTCGCAACACCTCGGGCTCGTCACGCCGCCTGGGCATCCGCTGACGAAGCTCGGCAAGCGGCCCCGGCTACGCGACTGTCTCGACTACCCGCTTATCCTCATGACACCGGATACGGAGTTGCGGGCCATGGTGGATCAGATCGACCACCGCGACCAACGCAAGGCGCGTCCCCTGGTGGAGACGAGTTCGGTTTCGATGGTGCGCCGGCTCGTTGCGGACGGTGTCGGGATCGGCTTCCTGATCGCGGAGAATGTGGCGGAGGACGTGACGCAACGCAAGCTTGCGTGGACTGCGCTCGCCGATGCGGGCGCGAAGTCGTTCAGTTGCCTTTATCAACGCTCCGACCTGACCACGACCGTCGCGATGAGCATGTTCCTGCAGTTCCTCGGCCACGCGATCGAGGCGACCGAGAGCCAGTTTCACGCTTCAGCGCAAGCGGGCCGCAAGCGCGGGCAGCGGATCAAGTGAGGAATCCGGAGGAGTTCAGAGTTCAGTAGCGCGTTCAACGGCAAACCGCTCCACACACGCCTGCCGCACTCTCTCGACCGACACGGCCCAGTCTTCGCCCACTGCCCGGCGGAACAGCCGCAGCGTGTGCGGATACCACGGCGAATCATTGCGCTCGTGCATCCAGCGCCAGTCAATGTCTTTCTCCGGCAGCATTATCCAGCATGGTTTGCCCAGCGAGGCGGCCAGATGCGCCATGGACGTGTCCACGCAAATCACCAGATCGAGTTGTTCGATGATCGCGGCGCTGTCCGCGAAATCGTTCACCGCCGAACCGAGTTCGAGCAGCGGCTGACCGGCGGGCGGGTTTTGCGCCTCGTCCTCGCCCTGGCCTTTTTGCAGACTCACAAAGCTCAGACCCGGCACGCTCCAGAGCGGCGCAAGCGTGGCTAGCGTTGGGATCGACCGGTTCGCGTCGTTATGGTGTTTCGCATTGCCTTTCCACACCAGCCCGACCTTGCGGCCGGGCGGCAGGGTCTCGAGCATCGGCCGCCATTTTTCGACGAGCGACGGCTCGGCCGCGAGACGGACCGGGCGCGGAATCGTGTCCACTGCCGTACGCAAGTGCAGCGGCGCGCTCAACAAGCTCGTCCAGCAGTCGTATGTCGATGCGGCTACATGGGCCAACGCCGTATCGTGATCGAGCACGGCATCCACGCCGTCCACCGTAGCCATCAGCCGGTGCAAGGCAGGCTGGCACGCAAAGGCGATATGCGCGGCCCCTTGCGCCTTGAGCAAGGCGAAATAGCGGCTGAATTGGACCATATCGCCAAGCCCGTCTTCCTGCCAGACCAGCAAGGACTTGTCGGCGAGCGAGTCGCCTTGCCACTGCGGACAGCTCAACATGGAACGCGTCTTGTGATGCACGAAACCCGGCTGGTCGTAGCGGCACTCGTACAAGCGCCAGCCATCTTCAAAGCGGCCCATGCTGAGCACCAGCACAGCCAGACCGAACCTGGCATCGCCGTAATCGGGGCGTAAAGCGAGCGCCCGCAGGTAAGCGGCTTCGGCTTCCGGCAGCCGCTTGAGTTGCGCCAGCGCGGCCCCGACGTTGTAGTGAGCCTCGGCGAGATCAGGACGAAGCGTAAGTGCTTGTGCGAAGGCCTCGACCGCCTCCGGCAAACGGTCGAGCTGACGAAGCACGCAGCCCAGATTGTTGTGCGCGTGAACGATGTCGGGCCGGCAGCGAATCGCTTCCCGGTAAGCCATTTCGGCCTCGGGTAGACGCTCCAGGCTGGTTAGCGCGAGGCCGAGGTTGTAGTGCGCCTCGGCATAGTCCGGGCGATGCGCGATTGCCTCCCGGTACGCCGCCTCAGCCTCGGGCAGACGCTGGAGATCAGCCAGCACCGCACCGAGGTTGAGGTGCGCCTCCGCGTAATCCGGGCGAATCGCCAGCGCGAGCCGGCAGGCCAGTTCGGCCTCGGGCAGACGATACGTCGCCTTCAGCACGCCGCCGAGGTTATTGAGCGCTTCGGGATACTGGGGCTTGATGGTCAGCGCCTGCCTGTAGGCAGCGTCTGCCTCTGCGACGCGACCAAGTTCCATCAGCACGTTGCCCAGGTTGTTGTGCGCCTCGGCGTGTTCCGGCAGCCCGATCAGCGCCTCGCGATAGGCCACTTCCGCCTCATGCAGGCGACGCAGTTCGTGCAATACGATAGCCCGGTTGTAGTGCGCCTCCGCGTAGTCGGGGCGGATCGTCACCGCCTGACGATACGATGCCTCGGCCTCTTCCCGGTAACCCATCCCGTAGAGCACGGTGCCGAGATTGTTGTGCGCGTCGGCCTGGCCGGGCCGCAGCGCGACCAGTTGCCGATAGACCGCCTTGGCCGCCGACAGGCGGCCGTGCGATTTGAGCAGCATGCCGAGACTGCTGTACACCTCGGCATAGTCGGGTTTGGCGCGCAGACACTGGCGCCAGTAGGTTTCCGCGTCGGACAGATTGCCCATGCCGTACCAGCAGGCGCCCGCAATATTCAACGCGTCGGCCCGCGCGTCTTCCTCCACCTCGTCGTGCGGGTCGAGGATCGGCTCCACCAACGACCAGGCATCGGCGAATTGCCCGCTTTTGCAGAGCAATGCCGCCTGCTGATTGATGTCGGCTATCGAGGATGCTGGCGTCTGCGTGGCAGTCATGAGTCGTGGTAACGGGTGGCGGCGGTCAGCCGGGTCAATCGTGTTTTGCCTGCCCTGTCCGGCGTTTCGCGTATCTGCGCGGCCGCGCAGGAGGTCGAAGCGCCGACAGGGAAAGCCGAACATTTACCATGCAGCTTAAGGGAAACAGTCACGCTGTAACGCCCCGAAATGAGCCGGTTTCGGCCTTCTAATCCGACGCTATAGGCGGAATCACAGGAGAAAAGACCGCGCGGCAGTGCTAGAATCGCCCGCGTCTTTACGTTCATCACCATGACTCCACGCTCCCATAACCGCATGACCGCATGGCTTGGCCTGATCGCCATGTGGCTTGTCGTGTTCGCGCCGGTCGTGAGTCAGATGCTGGTATCGAACCGCGCGAACGAGCCCTTCGCGGCGCTCTGTTCGGCGCTACAGCCGGCTAGTCAGAGCCTGGTGAACCAATCCACGCAGGCCAAGCCGGCGCCCGTCCACCTCAGCCACGACGACGCCTTCGGCGCATGCGGCTACTGCCATCTGCTCCAGCATCACGTCGCCATGCCGACTGTTGCGGCCGTCGAACCGCCGCCCGCGCTCGCGCTTGCCGGCACCGTGCCGCCCGCCCTCTCCACCCGCTTCACACCGCTCGGCGCGTTCCCGTCCGGACGCCCAAGAGGCCCGCCCGCCGTTTCCTGATCGCTGTTGTTCCTGATCGCGCATTTGCCGCACCCGTTGAGGGGGCGTGCGATCGCCTGTTCAATGCATCAAGGAAACGTTCATGCTCAACTTCGCTTTGCGAAGGCTGCCCCTTTGCGCCCGCCGCGGCGCCCGGCGCATTCCATCCGGCCGGCGGCCGCTGTCGCATTTCCCGGCTTATTTTTCTGCGCTAGTTCCGGCCTTGGCGCCGGCATTTATCGCCTCCCCGGCTCACGCGGATAGCGCACCCGCCGACGCCACGCTGCCTGCTGTCAGCGTCACCGCCAGTGCCAATTCCGTCGCCACCCCGCGCGCCGTCGACCCTAATCTGCCGGCTTCGGTCGAAACCGTAACGCGCGAACAGTTCGACAACTGGAACGTCGTCAATACCGAAGACGTGTTGAAGTACATGCCGAACCTTGCCGTGCGCAAGCGTTTTATCGGCGATCTGAACTCGATCATCGCCGTACGCGGCACCAGCAATACGCAGAGCGCACGCGGTCTCGTCTATGCGGACGGTCTGCTGCTCAGCAATCTGCTCGGCAACAGTTATTCGTTTCCGCCGCGCTGGTCGATGGTGTTTCCCGACGAGATCCAGCAGGTCGACGTGATCTATGGGCCGTTTTCCGCGCTCTATCCGGGCAATTCGCTCGGCGCCACGGTGCTCATCAGCACCCGCATGCCGAAGAAGTTCGAAGCCGACGCGGACGTCAAAGCCTTCACCCAGCACTTCAGCCTGTTCGGCGTGAATCAGAATTTCAACGGCAGTGAGGCGAGCGCGTCGATCGGCGATCAGATCGGGAAGTTCTCGTATCGCTTGGGCGTGAATCACCTTGAGAACACGAGCCAGCCGCTGCAATTCGCCACGCTGGCCAAGTCGAGTACGCCCGCGAAAGCCGGCGACACACCGGTGACTGGTGCGTACTTCTACAACAACCAGACCAATACGCCGACCGCGGTGCTCGGCGTGAACGGCGAAGGGATCGAACACACGGTACAGGACCAGTTCAAGCTGAAGATGCAGTACGACTTCACGCCGACACTGCAGGCCGCCTTCACACTCGGCTATTGGCACCAGACCTATAACAGCGCGACGTCGAGTTTCCTGCGCGACGCGAACGGCAACCCGGTATACAGCGGCAAGGTCGCGATCGGCGGCTACGAGTACACGATTCCAGCGGCCGCCTTCGCCCCGAGCCTCGGCTACAGCGAAAACTGGCTATACGGCCTCACGCTGAAAACCCGCAACGCCACTGGCTGGAATGGCGAAGCGATCGCTTCGTACTACGACGTCGGCAACAGCGTGGCGCGCACCGCGAATTCGGGCGCGCCGGGCAACGGCCCCGGCACGGTGATCTTTGGCGACGGCACCGGCTGGAAAACGCTCGATCTGCGCACCACCTACACACCCGTCACGCCGCAAGCGGGCCTGACGAGTCATGCGCTGAGCTTCGGCTATCACTACGACAACTATTTCCTCGACAACGAGAGCTACAACACGCTGAACTGGCGCGACGGCGCGGCGACCTCGTTTGCCAATGCATTCAAGGGCAAGACGCAGACCCAGGCGCTGTACGCCCAGGATGCCTGGCACTTTCTGCCGCGCTGGAAGTTGGTCTACGGCGTACGGTACGAAGACTGGCAAGCCTACGGCGGCTCGCAGGCGCTGCCTGGCAAGGCCTTTCCGTATAGCGACGCGAACCAGCATCACTTTTCGCCGAAAGCCTCATTGTCGTTCGATGTCACTGACGATCTGAGCTTGCGCGCATCGATTGGCCGCGCCTATCGGTTTCCGACGGTGGGTGAGATGTTCCAGGGGCAAATCAACGGCTCCTCGATCATCAACAACAATCCGAACCTGAAGCCCGAAGACGATCTCTCGAAGGAGTTGACCGCTGAATGGGCGCACTGGAATGGCGTGTTCCGCTTCTCGCTGTTTCAGGACGACGTGAAGAACACGATCTTCAGTCAGACCGATACGACCGTGATTCCAAATGTGACGAATTTCCAGAACATCGGCAAGGTGCGCTCGCGTGGCGTCGAAACGAGCTACTCGGGACAGGATGTATTCGTGCGTGGTCTCGATCTGCTGGCGAGCGTGGCGTACACGCAGTCGAAGATCATCGCGAATGCGCAGAACCCGGCCACCGTCGGCAAGTACTTCTATCGGATTCCGCTGTGGCGCGCGAATCTCGCCGCGACGTATCACATCGACGAACGCGCAGCGATCACGCTTGCCGCGCGCTACTCCGGCCGTGAATACAACACGCTCACCAATACCGACACGAATCCCGATGTATTCGGCGGCACCAGTTCGTACACGGTGGCGGACGCGAAATTCACGTTCAAGCCGACGAAGCTGAGTGAAGTTGGTATCGGCGTCGACAACCTGTTTGACGCGCGCTACTTCGTCTATCACCCGTATCCGGGCCGCACGTTTTACGTCGAAGCAAAGTTGCGTATGTGAACACGCGATTGGCATGCGCGGTTTGCACTCGTGAGTTGCAAACCAGCGCGTGCATCACTGCGCAAACCGATCGACCCATTTTTGCTTCAGGAGGATTGAATGTCCACCACCACCGCACAACGCGCGACCTCGGCAACAGGCGCAGCGAATGCCGGCTACCGAACGCTCTGGCGCTGGCACTTTTACGCAGGTCTCTTTGTGATGCCGTTTCTGGTCGTGCTTGCGATCACCGGCACGCTGTATTGCTTCCAGCCGCAAATCGAACCGCTGCTTTACCCGCACCGCCTGATCGTCGAACCGCAAGCCACGCCAAGGCTCACTGAAGACGCGTTGCTCGCCAAAGCCCGCGCGGCGATGCCGACCGATGCGCGCGCGGTGACGGCTCCTATCGCGAGCGCACCGGATCGCAGCACCGAGTTCATTTTTCGCCTCGCCGACGGCGAAAAACAGAGTGTCTATCTGAACCCCTACACCGGCGAAGTATTGGGCACGCTAAGCGTCGAGCGCCGCTTCATGCAGGTGGACCGCATGCTTCACCGCAAGCTGCTGCTCGGCAAACCAGGCGAATTGCTGATGGAGTTGGCCGCGTGCTGGACGCTGGTGATGATCGGCACCGGCATCGCACTCTGGTGGCCGCGCGGGAAGACCACCGCACGTGCTGCGCTGGTGCCGCGTTTCTCGCTGCAAGGACGCGCGCTTTGGAAGAATCTTCACGCCGTGATGGGTATCTGGCTCGCGCTCGGTGCGCTCATCTTCGTGCTGAGCGGTCTGCCGTGGACAGGCTCATGGGGTAAGCAGTTCAAGGCGCTCGCGACCGCCGCCAATCTTGGCGCGCCGCCAGGTTCGTGGGGAGGTTTGCCGTTGCGTTCTGTCCTGCCGGGAGCGCGTGGTGAAACGCAAGCGGCGCACGGCGCTGATCAGGCGAACATGGACTCGATGCCGGGCATGGTGATGGACGATTTGCCGTTGCCGCTCACGCCATGGGCCGTCGGCAACACGCCGGTGCCGCAATCCGCCGATGCACACGCGGCGCAAGCGCTGCCGCTCGGACGCATCGTCGCCCTCGTCGCATCGCTCGGTGTCCAGAGCGGCTACGGCATCGTGCTGCCGTCATCCGCTACGGGCGTCTACACCGTCTCGTACTTTCCCGCCGACCCGAAAGACGAGCGCACGCTGTACATCGACCAATACAGCGGCACGGTGCTGAAAGACATCCGCTACGGCGATTACGGCGCGGTGTCGAAAGCCGTGTCGTACGGCACGTCGTTGCATATGGGCCGCTATTTCGGCGTCGCCAATCAGATCCTCTGCGCTGCGATTTCGCTTGGGCTCGCGGGAATGGCCGTGACCGGCTGCGTGATGTGGTGGAAGCGACGCCCGCAGCGCTCGCTCGGCGCACCCTCGCGCGAACGTGCCGCACCGCCGATGCGTGGCTGGAAAACCAGTCTCGTTCTGCTCGGTATCGTCTTTCCGTTGATGGGCGCCACGTTGCTCGCAGTGTGGCTTGCCGATCGCACGATTTTTGGCCGCGCCACGCGGCAAGCTGCTTAACGCTTCATTTCCGCTGTTAAAAACAAGGAACACCTCATGAAGACAACACGCAAACTTCTCCTCCCCGCCTTGCTGTGCGGATCATCCATTCAGGCCTTCGCCGGTGCCGCTGCAGCCGTGAGCGTATCGGACTGCTGGATCCGCGCGTTGCCGGGCGATCTGCCATCGGGTGGCTATTTCAAGGCCAGCAACACGGGTGATCAGCCCGTCAATCTCACCGGTATCAGCACTGACGCTTTCGGCATGGCCATGCTGCATCAGACGCAAAGCCAGGGCAGCACGTCTTCCATGGCGATGGTCCATCAGGTGGCGGTGCCCGCGCACGGCTCGCTCGTCTTTGCACCGGGCAACTATCACGTGATGCTGGAGCATCCGAAACAGCCGCTCAAGATCGGCACGACGATCCCGCTGGCGTTCTCATTCAGCGACGGCGAGAAAGTCACCGCCTCCTGTGCCGTGAAAAGCGCGAGTACGATGAGCCAGTAACATGCCGGATAATTAGTGCGGCAGGCTTAAAATCGGCTTACGCGTGGCCGCGGCGCTGCGAATCAGGCGCACCGTCTCAGCCCCGAAGCAGCCCATGGCGAAGCGACGGTTGAAATGGTGCGGCGAGCGATCCACCGCCGCTTACTCAGGAGAAGCAAATTGAACTCGAAACTTAGCCGGCCGGCATTGATCGCCGCGGCCCTCGCAGGACTCGCCGCCACCGGCATCAGCGCAGCGCATGCGGACGAGAAGGTTCAGTGCTTTGGCATCGCCAAGGCCGGTCAGAACGACTGTGCGAGCAAGACCGGTGTGCACGGCTGCGCCGGTGAGGCCAAGGTCGACAACGACAAAGGCGACTTCAAGACCGTGCCGAAAGGAACCTGCCAGAAGATGGGCGGCAAGTTCGACGAGCAGCATTCCTGATGCGGATGCGGCGCTCCTGTGCCAGTCCGGGCCCATGATGCATCCCCTCGTCCCTTCTGCCTGCGCGCCGCCCGGCATCGGAATCGGGTTGCGCCATGCTCATTACCGCGACTTCCTCGACGCTACGCCTGCGGTCGACTGGGTCGAGGTGCACAGTGAAAACTATTTCGGCGACGGCGGCTTCGACCTGCACGTGCTCGACACCGTGCGACGCGACCTGCCTGTCAGTTTGCACGGGGTCGGTCTCGGCCTTGGCTCGACGAAGCCACTCGACCTCGCTCACGTTGCGAAGCTCAAACGTCTGATCGAGCGGATCGAGCCGGCTGCCGTCTCCGAACATCTTTGCTGGGGCGCGACATCGGCTGGCCATCTGAACGATCTTTTGCCGATGCCTTTGACCGAGGCGGCGCTCTCGCTGCTCACTTCGCGTGTCAGCGAATTGCAGGACACGCTCGGCCGGCCGGTTTTGCTGGAAAACGTCTCCACGTACGTTCGATTCCGCGACGATCAGTACGGCGAGACTGCATTTCTTGCCGAACTTGCGTCACGCACGGGTTGCGGCGTATTGCTCGACGTGAACAACCTATACGTGAACCAATGCAATCATGGAGAGGACGCCGTCGCGGCCATGAACGCGCTGGCGATCGGCACGATTGGCGAGATTCATCTTGCGGGTCATCGCGTGACGGACATCGCCGTCGTCGACGATCACGGCTCACGCGTCGTCAACGAAGTCTGGGCGCTCTATGAATACGCACTGCAGCGGTTCGGCACGATACCGGCGCTGATCGAGTGGGATACCGATGTACCGGCGTTAAGCGTCTTGCTCGATGAAGCGGATCGCGTACGTGATATTCAGAACACCGTGCACGCCAGGCGATCGGCCCTCACCCCTTCGAATCAACACGATGCCGATAATGCGCACGCCGCTTGAGTCACTGCAGCGCATGTTCGCTGAATCGCTGGAGGGCGAACAGCGGCCTGTGCTTGCGCAACTGCAATGCACGGGGCGTGGAGTCCATCAGGCGCTAAGTCGCGCTGAGAGCGCTGCATGCGTCTCTGAACAAACACCAGGCAACGGCAACGAACTCGCGGACAATCTGCGCGAGCGCGTCGACCTCTATCGGAGCAGCATTCGCGCCCACCGGCGGACTGCACTCGCGAGCGCCTATCCCGTCTTGTTGGTGTTAGTCGGTGAAGACTACTTCAATGCGCTGTCGGTGGCTTACGCAGAAGCCCATCCGTCACAGAGCGGCGACCTCAATCGCTTCGGCGCAGCGCTACCGGCTTTCGTCGAAACCTACGAACAGGCTCCCCGTTTCCGCTATTTCGCCGATCTCGCGCGTCTCGAATGGTCGCTGCATCTGGCCTACTTTGCCGCGGACGCCAACGTGCTTACGCCTGCAGAATGGGCCGCCATCCGCCCCGAGGATTTGCTCGAAGCGAAACTGGCCGTGCATCCCGCCTGCGCGCTCATCTCGTCGCGCTATGCGATCGCCGATATCTGGGCAGCGCATCAGCCAGGTGGCTCCTTTCCGGCAAATTTCGAGTCACCGACCCATGTACTGGTCGTGCGACCGCAGTGGCAGCCGCAGATACTCGTTCAATGCGCCGCCGCGCATTCGGCTTTCGATGCGTTGCAACGTGGAACGACGCTCAACGAAGCGCTCGACTCGGCATTCGCAATCGATGCCGAATTCAATTTCACGTCGCAATGGCGCGCGTGGATCGCGGCCTCGGCGATTACAGGCCTCCAGCCCTGTTAAGCAGATTGCAGACCGCCCCGCCGGCGCCGACGCAAACGCTTTACGACCTGCCGAATCCGTCCCTCAGAAGAATTTCGACTGCACCGTTGCTCGCCCTGCTCGTTTACGTTAAATTATGCTCGATTATGATCGTTTCGCAATCGAGCAAGGTGAAGTCATGCAACGAACGAGGCAGGACGCAGTGGACGGGCTTCTGCCCGAGGAGCGGGAACAGCTGATTTTGGAACGGTTGCGTGCTCAAGGCCGCGTATTGGCATCCGAACTCGCTGCCGAACTCCAAACATCTGAACATACGGTCCGCCGTCACTTGCGCGAGCTGGCCGATCAGGGCCATTGCAAACGCGTGTACGGCGGCGCCCTGTTGATCTCGCCTGCCGGCGTAGACGCCTCGGTTCGCATGCACGAAGCCGTGGATCGGAAGGCCTCTCTCGCCGTCGTCGCGGCGTCCATCGTCCGGCCCAAACAGATCATTTTGCTGGACACCGGGTCGACGAATGTCGCGATTGCCGCGGCGCTCCCGGACAACGCGGATCTAACCGTCGTGACGAACTCGCCCGAGGCTTGCGCGCGCCTCCTGAACCGGCCGGGCTTCGAGATCATTCTTATCGGCGGGCGCATCGCTCAGCATGCAGCCGGCGCGACCGGCGCCACCGCCTTGCTGCAGATCCAGCAGATCAAGGCCGACCTCTGCTTTCTGGGTGCGTGCGCGTTCGATACAGATGAAGGAGTCGCCGCGTTCGACGCTGAAGAGGCCGAACTCAAACGGGCGATGGTGCAGGCAAGCAGCCAGGTCGCCATCGCCGTGACGTCGGAAAAACTGATGACCGCTGCGCCGTTTTACGTTGCGCCGGCGCGCGCCGTGGACCATCTATTCGTCGAAGCGGATGTGACGGCCGCGCGGCGTACCCAACTCGCAGCGGTGTGCGACAACGTGATGGTGGCGCGCTCATGAAAACACTCGTTACTCCGATCAGCACACCGCTCATGAAACCGCTCAAGGAGCGGGTGGCCACCCTCGGCGTGTTTCTCGCCAACGGATTCGGGATCGGCGCCTGGGCAGTCGAAGTGCCGCGTATCAAGGAAAGCCTGTCGCTCAGCGACACTTCGTTGGGGATCGCGTTGTTCGCCTTCGCGCTGGGGGCCATCATCGCGATGCCGTTGGCCGGACAGTTGGCGCCGCGCTTCGGCAGCGGCCGGGCCACCGCGCTGCTCGGCGCTGCGTTTGTCATCGCGCTCCCGCTCCCCGCCTTTGCGCCGAACCTGGCGACACTGGGCATCGTGCTCCTCCTGCTCGGTGCGGCGAACGGCGCGCTCGACGTCTCGATGAACGGCCACGCCAGCACGATCGAAACGCAATGGAAGTCGCCCATCATGTCGTCGTTTCACGCGGCGTGGAGTGCGGGCGGCCTGCTCGGCGCGGCGACGGGCGCCATGTTGCAGAAAAACGGCGTCGGCGTGATCGGCGGTCTCATGCTGCCGGCCGTGTTCATCGCCGTCCTCATGGCCGCTGCCGCGGTGTTGGCGTTGCGTGATCTCGGTCCGCGCGCGGCCGCGTCCTCCAGCGGCTTCGCGTTGCCCAACGCCAAAGTGATGAAGCTTGCGTTGCTCGCGTTCCTTTGCATGATGGTGGAAGGCGCGGTGGCCGACTGGAGCGCGGTGTATTTGCGCGCTACCTTGACCGAAGCGGCCAGCGTCGCGGCGGTCGGCTATTCCGCGTTTGCGTTCTCGATGGCGGCTTGCCGCATCGTCGGCGATGTGTCCGTGCGGCGCTTCGGTTCGAGCAAGGTGATCGGCTTCGGCGGCCTGCTGGCGGCGGCTGGACTCGCGCTGGTGTTGAGCCTGCCCACCGTACTCACGGCTTGCGTGGGCTTTGCCATGGTCGGCGTCGGCCTCGCGAATATCGTCCCGGTGATTTTCAGTGCGGCGGGCCGCTCGACTGAGACGCCGGCTGTCGGTGTTTCGATGGCGGCCACGGCGGGTTATGCCGGCTTTCTGGTGGGGCCGCCGTTGATCGGACTCGGTGCGGGTTTGCTTGGCTTGCGCGTGGCGTTATGCGTGCTCGTCGTGGCTACTATGGTTGTTTGTTTGACGGGTGGGAAGGCGGTGCGTGGGGCGAGTGTTGGTTAGAAGACGCCGGGAATCACGCGATAACGTACCCGCCCCTTGTACGTCCGATAACTTTCGTCAGCCGATAGAAGCTGCTCTTCCCGCACGATCCGTCCGACCTGCAAGGCAAACTGGCAGCCGTACACCAGAAGGTTTTGCAGGCCGAAGTTCACCAGCAGAAAGCCGATGTCGGTGATGAAGTAACCCAGATACATCGGATGACGCACGAAGCGATACGCGCCGCGCGATACGACGCCGCGGTTCGCCGGCAAGATGCCGAACGAACGGCGCAGTGACGCCTTCGCGAATAGCTGCCAGAAAATCCCCAACAGTTGCAACGATGCGCCGACCATCTCCGGCACCAGTTGCGCGCCGGGTGCAAGGCGCACGGCGAGGAAGTAATACGTGCCGCCCATCGAACAGATGAACGCGAACAGCCGCCAGTCGCGCTTCATCGGCACGCGCGAAAACAGCGAAAGACCGACCGTCACACACGCGGCCACCACCAGCAAAAGCAGCGTGATCCGCGAGGGCGCCGCACGCCACTGCATGATCGCGGCGTAGGCGAACAGGCTCAGCATTGTCGCAGCGCCGAGCCGGGCCGCAATTTCCACTAGTGCACGACGCAGTCCGGTGGACGCGTCCATATCGGATGCGGATGCCGAAGGCAGCGTCGCCGCGTCCACAGGGCTGAGCGCGAGAGGCAGATCCTGCAAAGATGTCGTCGGTGTCATGGCGTGCTCACTTGGAAATGCGGAGAATTTGCGAGGCCAGTTGCGTGAAGCATGGCTTCAGATCGGCAGGCGTCGCGGCGTAACAAAACACGCCGACCGGTTGTGCCGGGTTGTAGCAACGGGGCAGCGAATCCGGCGTGTTAGCCATGCATTTGAGGACGTCCTCGCCCAGTTCATTGTCCGGGCCAGCCGGCGCGATGAGTTCGGGCCCATAGCCCAGCGTGAACACATACGTGCCCTCGATGCGCGCCTGCGCCGCCATCGCTTCGAGCAGATTGCGTGATGCGCGGTTGACGTTCACATACGTGATGTTGCCGTTCGGCACGGCACGCGGTGCGGTCACGGGCCAGATCGGGAAAATCTGCTCGTTGACGTTGTGCGCGTTGTACCACTTCGGCATGGCGGTGACGAGCTTGGTCGCGTCGCTCTGGTAGCACGGCGAGGCCAGCTTTTTATTCAATGCGCCCATGCTGTACAGGCCCGACATCGTGCCCGCGCTATCGGGGCTCGCAAGCGTACCGGCGTTGTTATTGCAGCCGCTCTGATTCGTCGTGAAGAACGATGAGAAGCTATTCGGCGCACCATCCGAGAAGAACACGATCACTCGCAGGCTGGACGGTTGCGTGATCACCGTATTCAACTGGTTGCGTGCATTCCAGATCGCTTCAGCTGAATTGGTGCTGCCGTTGAAGGTGTATTTGTTGATATCGGCGTCCATCGTCGCGCGATCAAAGCCGCGTGTATTGCCGTTGAACGGCACGTCCACTACGGTGCCGTACGCGAAGTGCATCAGCGCCACGCGATCGTTGGTCACATCGAAATTATTGAGGAACGCCACCGCATTCGAGCGCACGGCAGCCGGCACGCCCGACGTATTCAGCGAGCCGGTGTTATCGATCACGAACGCCATATCCAGCGTCTTGCGGATCGCCTGCGACGAGGCGCTCACGTTCAGCACCTTGAAACCGAGCGTCTGCATGAAGGTGACCGGCACGCTCGCCTGCGCCGTCATGCCGATCGTGACCGTGCCGGCGTTGAACGCGATCGACGGCGTGCCCGCCGCTACGCTCGAGCCGAGGAAGCCCGCCGGATAATTGGCCGCGAAGAAAGCGGTGGCCGCCTGTTGCGCGTTGGCGGTCTGCTCAGTCTGGTTATTGCCGCGCGTGACCGCTTCGCCGGCCGCGATCACCGCGCCGTCGGTAGCGGCGTCGAGCCGCGCCTTGATCATGTAGCCGAAGCCGGAATCCACCGCGAGTCCGATGATGCCCAGCAACGCAATCAGCGACACCGCCACGATGATGCTGACCGAGCCCTTCTGCCGTTTATGTGCCGCTCTTGTTTTCATTGCATCCCCCGACCTGCGTTTTTTTATTTGAATCCGTTGCTGCCTGAATCAGAACACCGTCATTGCATAGAGATTGGGCGAGAGCGCCGGCGTCTTGATGCCGCCGCCCAGATTCAATGAGCCGATCAGTGGTGTTTGCAAATAGAACGTCTCGACCGCATACGCGATCTGGCCGTCGGAAAGTTTGCCTTGCAACAGATTCACCACCGGCGACGTGCTCCCCGCCGCGGGAATCCCGCTGCAGCTGCCGGTGCCGTCGGTGGCCCAGCGCGTGCCGCTGCTGCCGCAGTTCCACAACTGGCTCGCCGGAAAATAATTGCCGCCGTTCCAGCGATACTGGGCGACCACGACGCCCGTGCAGTTGTTGCCGTTGCTGTCGCAGTTGTTGTTGCCCATGATCTCGGTGATATAGATCATCCCGTGCGCGTTCATGTTCAGCGGTGGCGTGGTCGAGGTCAGCGACGACATGATGGTCTGCATCGGATACGTGAGCGACGCGCGCGACGACAGGCTCGCGCCTTCGCGGCTCACGTTGATCAGAATCATCTGCGCCTGGATATTGCGCGCGACGTCATACACCGGCAGCGCCAACGCGATCAGGATCGGCAGCAACAGCGCCATTTCCACGCTGACGATGCCTCTGGCTGCGTGGCGGCTTCTTCGCGAGGAATGGGTGCGCATGTCAGAAGCCCTCGTTACGCATCGTGGCCGCGACGCTGAAACTGAACTTGCCATTGGCAAAGAACGGCTTGACCAGCGGCGTCAGCAGCGGCCAGATGCAATTGATCTGCAACACGACGATGTCGCCCGGATTGCCGAACATGCCGGTGCTGTAACTCGTCTGCGTGGTGTAGCTCTGGGTCGCGCCGTTGATGGTAATCACGTAACTCGGTGAAACGAGTGTGTAGAGACCCATCGAGCTATTTTTGATTTCCTGCACGATCGCCAGATAACGCTGCTGGTTGGTCGCATTCGGATCGAGATTGCTTTGCCCCGTTACCGAGTAACGGGCGCCCTCCCGCACCGCGTATTGCATCGTCAGATTGACCCATAGGGCGATGCCCAGGTCCATCGCAATGCACAGCAACAGGAACAGCAGCGGCGCAAGCAGCGCGAACTCGATCGTCGCTACGCCGCGCTGCTTGCGCGTCTTGTCTCTTGGGGCGGATGTCAGGCGGGTGGCACGCCGGATGGCTTTCATTTCGCCTCCTTGTCCAGAATCTCGACACGCTTTCCGTTCAGAACGGCGCCAAGGCCGGCATGCGAACGCAGCGGCCAGCTCAGCGCAGCGAGCAGCGAACGCGGTTGTGCGCCGTCGTCCAGGCCGGTACCCGGCCATTCATGTTTCGCCGGCACCCACAGCGTGCCGAACAGTTGGTCCCACAGCGGCAGCAGTTGCGTGAAGTTGTGGTCGAAATGCTCGGTGCGGTTCGAGTGATGCAGGCGGTGGTATTGCGGATTGTTGACCCACGTCGTGAAGCGACCCAGGTCGACGCGCAGGTTCATATGCGCGAAGTAATTGCCGAACATGAAAATGACCGCTGTGACACCGACGATCCACGGCTCGACCTTGAACAGCACGCCGACCACAGGATAGAGCAGGCAGCCCTTGAGGAACACCTCGACCCAGTGGTGCCGGAACGTCACCGTCACATTGAAATCGGTGGCACTGTGGTGCAGCGAATGCAACGTCCACAGCACGGGCCACGCATGCTGCAAGCGGTGAAACGCATATTCCAGCAGATCGAACGTCAACAGCACGACCACGATGGAAGCGAGTGCGCCCCACCCCCGCGACGCCAGCACGACCCAGCCGCCGCCGAGCGCATTGATGATCGCGACGCTCGCCACCGCCATCAGCGGCCGCATGGCTTCCGCGAGCCCCATATACAGCCCCGCGTAGATGACGTTAAAACGCATCCCCGCGCGCGACTGCAGCAACTCGGCAGGCCAGCGCCGCTCCAGCGCCGCGCCCACGCCCATCATCACCAGAGCGAGCGCAAAGCCGCTCAGCCAGTGCCGCGCGTGGATCAGCAGTTCAGGAAACGGGCTCGACGCAAACATGGAATTCCCCGGTAGGTATGGTTCGCTCAATCGCTCAGCCACCCGACATGGCGGTCATGGTCGGAAGCAGTTGGCGCGCGACCTGGATCGCCGACGGGCCGACCAGCACGGCCAGAAGCGTCGGAAAAATGAAAAACATCAGAGGAAAGAGCAGCTTTAACGCGATCTTCGCAGCCTGCTCTTCGGCGCGCAAGCGCCGTTTGGTGCGCAGGTTGTCGGTATAAACACGTAGCGAATCGCCGACGCTGGTGCCGAAGCGGTCTGCCTGGATCAGCATCGCGGCGAGCGTATCGATATCCTCGACGCCGGTGCGCAGCGACAGATTGCGCAGCGCCTTGTCGCGGCCCGATCCGGCACGCAATTCCAGCAGCACCATTTCGAACTCGTCTTTCAGCGCACGGCTTTTTACGCCGATTTCCTGGGTGACGCGCATCATCGCCGCATCGAGCCCGAGGCCCGCCTCGACGCAAACGGTCATCAGATCGAGCGCGTCAGGCAGATCTTCGAACAGCTTGCGCTGGCGACTGTCGATCAGGCGCGTGAGCACCAGGTTCGGTAGATAGAAACCGACCGCCGATACCGCTAACACGACCAGCAGCAACACCATCCGCTTGTCAGCGTCGAAGACATTGCTGAGGAAAATCAGCGCGACGGCGGGCAGAATGAGGGCCAGCAGCGTCTTGGCGGCGAAATAGATGGCCGGAGCGGACGGTGTGCGGATGCCCGCGTTCGCAAAGCGCAGGCGCAGCGCCGACTTGTCCCAATCCTCTTTCGGAAGCGAAAGCCTGGCCACACGTTCGGATACCTTGGTGACAGTTTCGACCCAGCTCTTCTGCGCGCCGGCATCGCCTTCTGCATCGGCAAGACTGATGGCGCCGGACTGCCCGATCTCCTCGATACGCCGTTGCACCGGATCGGGCTTCAGCAGCATCATCGCTTTCAGCGCCGCGCCAAACACGATCAGGAACATCATCCCCAGCATGACGATCTGTTCTGTTTTCATGGTCTGCGGGCCGCGCCCGCGCTCCTCTTTTCGAACCTATGGAACGGACGGTCTAGACATGAATGCGCACGATCTTGCGCATCCACACGATGCCGAACAGCATCATCGTGAGCGCTCCTGCGGCGAGTTGCACACCGGCCGAATCCTTCCAGAACACGCTGATGTAGCCCGGATTGAGCAGCGACAACAGCGCGAGAATCGCAAACGGCAAGACGCCGAGAATCCATGCGGACAGCCGCCCTTCCGCCGATAGCACACGCACCTTCCCAAGCAGTTTCAGCCGCTCGCGAATGATGCTGCTGATGCTGCCGAGAATCTCCGCCAGATTGCCGCCCGCTTCACGCTGGATCAGCACGGCGATCACGAAGTAGCGCAGATCCTCGACCGGCACGCGGTTCACCATGTTCAGGAGTGCATCGTTCATCGACACGCCGTAGTTGATCTCGTCGAACACCAGCGCAAATTCGCCACCGAGCGGGTCGGGCAATTCTTCGCCGACCATGCCGAGCGCGGCAGGAAACGAGTGGCCGGCGCGCAGCGCACGGGAAATCAGGTCTGCTGCGTCGGGCAACTGACGCTCGAGTTGCAGCACGCGCTTTGCGCGCTTGCGGCGCAGAATCATCATGGGCAGCAGACCTGGCACGACGGCCAGGGCGGTCATCACCAGGGCAGGTGCCTGTATCAGGAAACCCAGCACGGCGCCGACGAGCGCGCACAGCAGCGTATAGGTCGCAAACCGCGCCACCGACCAGCGCAGCCCGGACTGCTGCAACTGACGGTCGAGCGCGTGGACACGCGGCACGTGCAGCAGCAGCCGCGTAATGAACGGCGAATCGCTCAGGAGGCGCTGCTTGAGAATCGACAATTGCTCGGTGCTGATATTGCCGCCCGCCGTGAGCGCGCGGAGGCGCTCGTCCATGCGCTTGACGGCCGTGCCATGACGGCTGCTCCAGAACAGATAGACGGCTTCGATCAGCAGCACGATCGCAAGAAACGCCAGCACCGCAAAGCCGATAAACGAGGTGTTCATGTCCGTCTCCCTGAAGCCATTGTGTTAGGCATGCTCACACCTCGAAGCGCCGTGCCGGATCGAACATCTGATCCGGCAGCGCAATGCCGAAGCCCGCCAACCGGTCGCAGAACTTCGGCCGCACGCCGGTCGCACAGAAATGCCCTTTGATCATGCCGTTTTCGTCGACACCGGTCCGCTTGAACGTGAAAATCTCCTGCATGTTGATGATGTCGCCTTCCATGCCGGTGACTTCCTGAATACTCATCAGCTTGCGGCGTCCGTCCGTCAAACGCGAGGCCTGCACCACCACCGTGATCGCCGAAGCGATCTGCTGGCGGATCGCCTTGATCGGCATCGTCAGACCCGCCATGCCGACCATGTTTTCGAGCCGCGTCAACGCATCGCGCGGCGTGTTTGCGTGCAGCGTAGCCATCGATCCTTCGTGGCCGGTGTTCATGGCGTGCAGCATGTCGAGCGCTTCGGCGCCGCGTACTTCGCCGAGGATGATGCGGTCGGGGCGCATCCGCAGCGCGTTGCGCACCAGCGTGCGCTGCGAGATTTCACCCTTGCCTTCGATGTTCGGCGGGCGCGTTTCGAGTCGCAGCACGTGCTCCTGGCGCATCTGCAGTTCGGCCGCGTCCTCGATCGTCACGACCCGTTCGTCGCCCGGAATGAAACCGGAGAGCAGATTGAGCAGCGTGGTCTTGCCGCTGCCCGTGCCGCCCGAGATCAACACGTTCAGCTTCGATTTGATGAGCGCTTCGAGCAGTTGCGCCATCGCCGGCGTGAAGCTCTGATTGGTCACCATGTCGGCCACCGTCAGCGGATTCACCGCGAAGCGGCGAATCGACACCAGCGGACCGTCGATCGCCGACGGCGGAATGATCGCGTTGACACGCGAGCCGTCGGGCAAGCGCGCGTCGACCATCGGCGTGGACTCGTCGATCCGGCGGCCCACGCGCGAGACGATGCGCTCGATAATCTTCATCAGATGGGCGTCGTCGTAGAACGTGACGTCGGTGTGTTCGAGGCGGCCGCGTCGCTCCACGTACACGTGCTGCGATGTGTTGACGAGAATGTCCGAGATAGTCGGGTCGTTGAGCAGCGGTTCGAGCGGACCGAGGCCGACCATTTCGTCGTGCACGTCCTGCGCGAGACGGCGGCGTTCGAGCTCGTTCATCGGAATCTTGTCTTCGTCGACGATCCGCTCCACCAGTTGCGCGAGTTCGCGCTTGATCTGTTCGGGCGACAGCCGTTGCAGCTTGTCGAGCTCCACCCGGTCGATGATCGCCTGATGAATGTTCATCTTGAGTTGCTGGTACGCGCGCCGCGCCGCGAGACTTTCCGCGGCAACGCCGGCAGCTGCAGCGCCGCCGTTGGTGCCGTCGAACGGTATCGTGCCGTTTTGCATCATCAACTGTTCGCGCAATGACATGGTGCTCTCCGCTTTGTTTCGATGGCAGCCGGGTTCGGTTTGCCTTGCCCCGGCTTAGTGTCCGGCTTTCAGTTGCGGCGGCGAATTCGGTCGGCGCGGGAACAGACGGCCTAGCACGCTCTTACGTGCTTCGACAGGGCGCGGCCACATCATGTCCGCCAGATGCGCGATGCCTTGGGCAAGCGCACCGCCCTTCGCCGACGTGACGAGCGGCACGCCGTGGTTAAGCGCCTCGGTGGCCTGCTTCTCGTCGCGCGGCAATTGATGCGCGACCTTCGCTCCGAGCGTTTCTTCGAGCGTCGCCAGATCGATGCGCGCGCTCTTGTCATACTGGTTGACGATCACTCTCACCTTGCTCGCGGGATAACCGAGCTCCTTGAAAATGTCCAGCATGCGGCGGCCGGCATGCAGATACAGGATGTTCTGCCGCACCACGACGCAGATCGAGTCGCTGTGATCGAGCGCATGAATGGCAAGCGGATTGATGTTCTGGCCGACGTCGATCAGTACCGCGTCATACTGCTCGCGCACCAGCGTCAGGATCCGTTCCAGATGCGCGGCGCGCAGCTCGCCCGATTTGACCGGATCGCCCGCGCCGGCCAGCACGTCGAGATTCGGGTGCACGTGCATCACGCAGGCTTCGAAGAAGGCGGCATCGAGCCGGTCGATTTGCGCGCACAGGTCGGCGAGCGTCGCGGGCGGCGGTTTGTCGGCGACCAGCAAACTCGCGTCGGCGAACTGCTGGTTCAGATCGATCAGCAGCACACGCTTGTCACGCTGCGCCGCGAGGGCGTAAGCGAGATTCACGGCGATCAGCGTCGTACCGCTGCCGCCCTTGCACGACGTGAACGAGACCACGCGGCCGTCACGACGCACGCCCGCACTTTTCTTCGCTGAGACATGCGCGAGGGCGTCGGCGAGTTCGGCCTCGTCGAGCGGCCAGGACAGCACGTGCCGCACGCCGACGCGCATGGCCGCCATCAACAGCGTGGTCGAAGGCGCAGGCGTCACCAGCATGCAGTGCAGATTCGGCGTGTGGGACAGCGCCTCTTCGATACCACTCAGTTCGCGCGGCGTCAGCTCGGCATCGTCGATGATCAGCAGATCGGCGCTCCTGATCGCCGCCGCGTGCACGCGCAACTGCTTCGCGGTGCCGTGCAGCGTGCGCAGCCGGAACGCAATGCCGCTTGCTTCGAGACGTGCTGAGATCCGCGGCGCGCGCTCGGCGCTGGACGAAATCAGGAGGGTGTCGATCATGGTGTGTCTCCGCTGGCTCGAGTTCGAGCCGACTTGCTGCGTGTTTCAGTAGCTGCTCGACGAACCGATGCCGATGGTGAAGCTGTTGGTCGGCGCGGGTGGCGCCGTGAACGATTTGGCATAGCTCTTCTGCGCCGCGGCCGCCGCCGTGCCGTCAATGCCTGCGACCGGATCGGTGTTGGCCGAGGCTTGCGGATTGAGCGTCTGCATTTCCTTGATCTGGTTGACTGAGTCGCCGAACGTCGCGTCCCAGTGCGGGGTTGAAGTCAAGCAGCCGGCGAGCACGGCGCTCAGTCCTGCGCACACGGCAGCGCGGATCAGTGTCTTGGTGGATGTCATGTCGATCTCCGATGAGCCGCGATTCAGCGCGCGGCGTGTGAGTCGGCGCTGGTCGCCGATGCCTGGCTGACGAGCGCGGCGTCGTGGGCCGGTTCGGGCTTCACGGCGGTGAGTTGCTGCGACGCGCCGCCGGCCGTTGCCGTCGATGAGCGGGCCGGGGTGGTCGCGGCCACCGGGGCCGGCGTACGATCGTCCTGGCCGGGCTTGGGTTGCGTGGGTGGCAACGGTTGCGTGGACGTGGCCGGCGTTGCGACAGGCGTGGTCACCACCGGTGTCTGGCTGATTGCCGCGGGCATGTCAGGCGCGGCCGGTGTCGAGGGCGCGCTCGGCGAATTCGGTGCAACCGGTGCCGTGGCCCCTGCTGCCGGCGCGGCGCGCTTCGTGCCTTCCATATGGCCGGTCAGATACACGTTCCCTTCGTTGGCGTCGCTGAAACCGTCGGTCGGCAGCGGATAGTGCTGCGGCAGCGGCTTGGCGAGACGCGGCGTCACAACGAACACCAGTTCGGTCTTGTCCTGTTCGTAGCTGGTGCTGCGAAACAGCGCGCCGAGCACCGGCAGTTCAGCCGCGCCAGGCAGACCTTTGATCGAGCCAGTCACGTTGCTCTTCAGGAGACCGCCGATCGCAAAGCTCTGACCGTCAAACACCTGCAGCGTGGTCGAGGCGCGCCGCGTCGTGATCAGCGGCAGGATCGAGGTCGTGTTCGAGTTGCCGGCGCTGACCACCACACCGGTCGACGACAGCTCCGACACTTCCGGCGACACTTTGAGATTGATACGGCCACCTTCGAGCACCGTCGGCGTGAAGGTCAGGCCGACACCGTATTGCTCTTCCTGCAGGACGATCGTCGTGCCGCCCGAGCCGTTGCTTTGCGGCACCGGAATGTAGACCTTGCCGCCCGCGAGGAAGCTTGCTTCCTGGCCGCTGATCGCCATCAGATTCGGCTCGGCGAGGATCTTCACGAGCTGATCGGTTTTCTGCGCGTCGACCGCGAGGTTGAGCGGCAGGTTGTTCGCTTTCGAGGCGGTCAGCGCGCTCAATCCGCCGGACAGGTAGTTGGCCAGCAAGCCGAAACTCCAGCTGCCGATGCCGCCCTGGATGTTGGCGGCGACGCCCAGTTGGTCGATCAGGGTCTTCGAGACTTCGGCGACTTTCACTTCGAGCATGACTTGCTGCGGCGCGGCCACATGCATCATGTTGATAATGCGCTCGCCACTCCCGCCACCGAGCGCCGGTGCCGGCGCGCCCATCGCGCGTGGCGCCGCACCGATCGGCAGCGGGCCGCTTCCCATCGGCGCACCGCCTTGCAACGCGGTGGTCGGCCGGGCCACGAAGGCGCGCGCCAGTTCCATCACGCGCTCCGCCTTCACTGCATCGGTGACCGTGCCGGTCAGCACCAGCGTATCGGCGGCTGTCTTGACCTGGATGCCGGTTTCCTCAGGCATCAGTGCAGCGAGCGTCTGTTGCAGGCCGCCCGGGTCCGCGCCGACGCTCACGTCGATGATCGTGCAGGAGCCGCTGCGGCCTTGCACGATCATGTTGGTGGTGCCGACGTCCGAGCCGAGCAGATAAAGCGTTTGCGGCGACACCAGCATCGCCTGCACGATCGACGGATTGCCGACGGTGCGGCTGCGCACGGGTTCGCGCACGTCGACCATCGTCGATTTGCCAACCGGGATCGTCACCGAGGTATGTTCCGCCACCGGGCCGCTGCAATTGGGTCCGCGGGTGGCTTGGGCCGTGCCGCCGGAAGAAGCGCCGCCGTTCATGCCCGTTGCCGCGATGGTCAGATGCACGGCTCCGTTTGACGCCAAAGTGACCGGCATATCCGGCAAACCCGGCACATTGGCTGCCGCATTCTGACCGGCTGCTTGCGCGACCGGCAGCATCGACAGATACAGTCCGACCACCACGCAGGTGCAAGCTTCAGCGATCCGGGTCCGGCCGCGGGCTGAGCGCGCATGCAGTCCGCGCGATTCTCCTGGGCCAAGCGGGTCCTGCGGCGCGCAAGCGCGCTGATTCGTTCTGGCTTTCATGTCCTACCCCCGTTATGTGCCGCTTTTTTTACGCGCTGGACCTGGTGGTCAGTCACGTCTCGGTCACGGCTTGCAGGCTAAGGCCTGTCAAAAGCATTCTTGTCGTGCGTCGGCGCCGTCGAGCACGCGGACACAGTTGCCCGGCGCGCGCACCGCCACTTTCCGGATGATGTGCACCGGTTTCGGTTCGGATGCGGCAACTACCGCAACCGGCATCTTGAGCAACGTGGCCTTGGTCGCGCCGGCGGTGTCGATCGCCTGCGGGTCGATCTGGTTGCGCAACACCAGCGAGAGCGTGCCGATGCTGCGCGCGAGGTCGATCTTCTCGGCCTGTTCCGGCGACACTTCGAGCGTCACCGCATCGACCACCTTCGGCTTGGTTTCGTCGCGGCCCACTTCCTGAGCGACGGCCAGCACGAGAATCTTTTCGAGCACGATCTTCGAAATGTTCTGGTCGCGTTGCGCACCGGGATCGCGATTGTCTTTTTGTGTGTTGACGATGATGTCGACGTAGTTGCCCGGCAGCGCGAAGCCCGCTACGCCGATCACGTCGTTCACCCGTACCGTGATGGCGCGCTTGCCTTCGCCGATGACCGCCGACAGGCCGCCAAGCGTGCCAACCGGTGTCAGCTTCGCGTCGACAATCGGCTCACCGTGCAAGAGGCTTTCCTTGAGCACGCGGCCGTCGAGTTTCTGGACGTCGGTGTACGCACCGGGCGGCACGCTGTTCGATGGCCAGTCGGTAAGCTTCAGAAAGTCCGGCCCGATCCGCTGACCGAGATTGATGTCGGTTGCGGCCACCACCACCTTGGTGGTGGCATTCGACGTCTGCGAGATCATCCAACGAGAAGCGAACACGACCGCGGTAAGGCCGGCCAGCGTCGCGATCAGCAGCATCGTTACAGCGCGCGCATTTTTCATTTTGAACCCCCGATTTTTTTGGCCTGCTGGTCCGCGTCACACGCTGTAAAACAACACGAGTGCGCTGCCTATTGCTATGGCCACTCCGTACGGCATAGACCCCGTCGCACTACTTTCGGCTACACCGCCTTGCCGCTGCCTTGCGCCGTTGCCCGGCGTCGTGCAGCTCACCAGCAATGCCGCCACCCCGCTCAGTCCGGCGCGCATCTGGCGTCGCCGGAGCAGTATTGCAAGCGACCCGATTCCACCAATCACACAGGTCACCAAACCTATTTCGAGTGCGCCGTAAGCGCCACAGAAAGCGCCGATCGCAGCCATCAGCTTCACGTCGCCGGCGCCCATCAGCCGCATCGCGTAGCCCGGCATAAATATCGCGCCGCCTAGGAGCATGCCGCCCAACCACATCTCCATCCCGTCGATACCGCCTTGCGTGAACCATTGCACCGGTATCGCCGCAATTAATCCCGTCGCCACCAGCCAGTTAGGAATCCGGCGCGTTTGCATGTCCCACAATGCGGCGAGCAATGCCAACGTGACTACGCACGGTCCAACCGGAAAAGGAACCCCGTTCATTGTCTGCTCCGTTTCAAGGATCGAATTGCCCTTCAGGAGTCGTTTCTTGTTGGCGCGAGGCCGTCGCTACCCTGTCTCGCAGGACCGTCGAGACAGGGTGCGCGATCGGTGTGCGCCTGGTGGTGCAGGCTGAATCAGGCAGCCGGGTTGGCCACGCCGTTCAACGCCGTCGACACGAACGTGAATACGTTGTTGAGACGCGTGCCGATCAAGCCAATCGTCGTGATGATCGCCACCGCAATCAGCCCGGCCAGCAGGCCATATTCGATCGCTGCAACACCGTCTTCTTCGCGCAGAAATTGTTGGATCGTGTTCTTCATGCTAACCCCCGTAAGAGTGAAAGTTGACTTCGGTTTGTGCCGCGCCAGTTGCCTGAAAACAGGTCCACCGGTGCGGCGTTGAGGTCCGTCCACAGAGACGGAAAAAGTGGCGAGGTCAGCGCTTCACGTCGTCCCGGTCACGAATCGTCGATACCCCGTATCGATCGTTCGCGCCGTGCTTTATCGACATCCGTTTTTCGTTGGCCCCGCCGCACCCCGTAAAGCGCGTTGAACTCCCCGACGCGTTCTACGAAGACTGTTGTTGCTGCCGGGATTTTTTTCTGCTGCTTCTGCTCGCTTGCTGCTTCCCGGCTGCAACGTGTTTCGCTTTGTGACTCCCTTATTGCACGCGCTGTGCCATGTGCCCTCAAAACCTTGCTGGGCGGTGATGAGCGATTCGGTGCACCCCGCAGAAGGGAGTTCGCATCACGCGATGATGCGTGTTTGATACGCCGCGAGCGGCCGTGGCGGCGGGTTGCCGCGATGCGCCACGCGTGAATTCTGGAGGGTGGGGAAACCCGCAGCCACGATGACTGGCAATGGTTTGACGAATGCCCAGGTCAAAAATGCCGGGTCTCAACACACAAAAGTAGCTTTTACAGGTCGTGGACCGGTATGTCGCAAGGTTGAGACAGCAAGCTGTCGTTCTGGCGGACAGGTTGCGAGATTGACGCGCCTGCGCCTGCATCGCTATGTGTGCTGGCCCGCACTACGGGGATTGACGGTGGATTTATGAATCGCTTGGACGTGGGACAGGCCGGTTGTCGCACGAATTTTTTTGCGTGGCGTAAGCGATGCACTCGCTTCGCCTCGCACTAAACGCAGCGCCTTGCTGGTGGCGCGTCACGCGGCGAAAAGGTGCGTTTCAAACGATGGGGTTTTGCGGACGGTGGATAAAAAACTTCGCACCTGGCGCGTCGCATAGCCTCCTGGATGCTCGCGAAGCACGCGGTGTCCGGCTTAGTTCAGCGCTGAGTAAGATGCGGCAAGAAATGGCCGGTTTTGATTCATGTGGACCGTAGAGAGATCCGTGTTGACGCGCAGCGTACTCACGCTGCTTGCGACTCAATATGCCACGAGGATGGTGACGCGGCGGTTCGCGGCGCGCGCTGCGGCATCGTCGCCGATGATCAGGGGGAAGTTGTCCGCCCTGCCAATGGCGGCCATTCTGTGAGCTTCGATGCCCTTGTCGGCAAAGAATCGAACCACGGCGCCGGCTCGTGCCGACGACAGCTCCCAATTGGACTCGTACTTCGCTGTCGATATCGGCACATTGTCCGTGTGCCCCTCGACGAGGATGTTGTTCTTTGAACGGTCGCGCAGCACCCCTGCGATCTGATCCAGGACGCCGAACGACTCCGGCAACAAGCGCGCGTCGCCCGAGTTGAAGAGAATTTTCGCGTTGATGGCGATTTCCACGCCCTGTGATGCATTCGAAATCGTGATCTGCCGGTTGTCCTGAAGCGGCGCCAGCAAGGCAAGAAGCTGCCGTCTCGCGGCTTCCGGTGCGCCCGGCACCGCTGCCACCGGCGCGTGGGCGCTGCCGGCAGCCGTCGCCGTTTTCACCTCGCGGCGCTCGAGCATCCTGACTTCGAGCTCCCGGTTCTTCGCCAGTTGCAGCGCGTAAAGCGCGAGGAACAGCACCATCAACGTGGTGATGAGGTCCGCGTAGGAGATCAACCAGCGCCCGGATTGCGCCTCGCCATCGCCGTCGTCATCGTCGTGCCGATAGCCGGCTTTGTCCGCCGCAAGGCGCTTGTTACCCGAGGAGATTGTCATGCTCGAAACGTGTGCTTCCGAATTGCGTTTGAATGGGCGCCTCGCGCGCTAGCGCCAACCGATCGAGGCCGGCTATCCCGAGTTATCCCAGGGCAATCCCAGGGCGACCCCTGGTTACCCCAGCAACTCCGCCGATCGCTCCCGGACGTCGCCCGCGAGCCGGGTTTCGATCGTATGGGGCGACTCCTTGCGCGAAATCGCGAGCAAGCCGTCGAGGTACAAACGTCTGAAGCGCAATTCGCTATCCACCTGTGCCCTGATCTTTCCGTACAGCGGCAGAAAGACCAGATTCGCCAACGCGAGACCGTATAGCGTCGCCACAAAGGCGACCGCAATCCCCTGCCCGAGTTGCGCCGGCTCGAGCATATGGCCCGTGACCTGAATCAGGCCGAGCACCGCCCCCAAGATGCCGAACGTGGGCGCATAGCCGCCGGCCTGCTGCCATATTCGGGCAGCCGCCATGTGGTTGCGCTCGTAGGCATCCAGTTCGCGTTGCAGGGCGTCTTCGAGCACGGCAGTCGACACCCCGTTGGCCAGAAGCTCGAGACCTCGTTTGGCAAACGGATTGATGTTGCCCGCCTCGATCGACTCGAATACGAGCATGCCGTTCAGCTTCGCCTGATCGCCCCACTCGAGCAGAATCGACAAGCTTTGCCGGTCGACCTGCCGCGCTTTCACGAACGCGAGCCGCAGCTGCTTTATGCCGTCATAAAACCTCGCCCACGTGTTCTGGATCATCACCGCGCCGAAGGTGCCGCCCAAAACGATGACGAACGCCTCCAGCTGAAACAGCGAGGTGAAGTGACCACCCTCGAGCGAAAATCCGGCCACGATGGCGGTCACGCCGAACAGCGCGCCAAATAGCGTCAAAAGATCCATACATCCTCTCGAACGGCTGCGTCATTGATCGGACCGGACCTGAAAGCGTCCGTGGTCCGACCGTCAGGCGTCAGGCATCCACGTTGGAAAGCGGCGCGGCAGCCGGCGATTTGATCGTGCGCACGGTCTCGATGAAGCGCTCCTCGATCTCGGCGATCTCGAGCGGATCGATCTTGATCTCACGGCGCATGACCCACGACACCTCCTTCTTGCGCGCCTCGGTCATCACCGAGAACAGGCGATCGCAAATCGCCTCGCCGGTCACGGCGGAAAGCAGTTTCGCGAGGTCATAGGTGTCGAAAGCGCTGATGGCTTCGAACAGGGTTCGCTGGTCGACAAACTCCAGATCGGCCAGCGACTTCAGCTCGCTTGCGCCACGGGGAGTACGCCGGGAAAAATACGTGACGCCCTTTTCCTCGACGTAGTTCAGTACCTTGGTCTTGCGGAACGCAAAGATGTCTTCGGCGATTTCCGCATGCGCGAGCTTGTTGAGAATCAGGTTCTTCTCGACACCGATCAGGGCTTCCAGGTCGGCCAGTTCGATCAGTTCCAGTTCGCTGTTGATCGACACGTCGAGATCGTGGTCCGCCACCTGCTGGGCCCGTTCCGTGATCCGCACGGGATCGAAAGTCACGAGCTGCCGGCCGGCTGCGCCGTCCTGCGCCGAATAGCGCGCCGACAGGGTGCTCACGCGATCAGAGCGGCCTGGCTCGAGCGTAACGAGGTTGAGTTTTTCCATGCGCTTGAGCATCGCCATCACGTGCGGACGGGAATGACCGGCAATCGCATGACACTTCTTGATGACTTCGGGCAGGGGCACCGAGCACTCCTCCCCCTGGCCGCGGCGCGCGCGCCCATCCACCCGGTCTGCGCTCTCAATACCCGCCATCAGCGACAGAACATGCGCGTAGGAGAGAACCCCTGGCAGAAAATCAGCGTGCGTGTTGGTAGCGAGGACATCGTCCTTCTTTCTCACACGTCGAATCATGGTGCGCACGATATGGCGCAGCAGCGGCGATACGCGTTCGAGCTCCTCTTCCACCACGCTTGCCGCGATGACGGTCAATTGACAGAAGCTGATGGCTTTCGCGGTGTGCGCTCGTGGCTCGGCTGGCAACAACGAGGCTTCGCCAAAAAACTCGCCCTTGCCGAGCGTGGCGAGAATGACCTTCTTTTCGTCGCATTGGGTGGAGATTTCGACTTTGCCGTCTGCGATTACGTAGATGACGGCGTCGCCCGCGAAGCCTTCGGAATAGATGACTTCGCCCGGAGCCGCTGCGCGCGACCATGGCGATCGTTGCTGATTCAAAATTCAATCCCCCGTAGAGCTATTGCCTCGCTCACCCCGCGTCTTCATGAGGCGCGGGTATGTGCAATGGTCCTGACTTATTTGACTGGATAACGACATGCAAAACGCAAATCTTTAACCCTCTCAATCGTCAGACATAATCGTGCAAATAGCGCAAACGTTTGGCAGGCTGTGAGACTCCGTAAGGGATTGGCCCTCGTGGCCGGGTTTCGGCCGCGGCGCGATGCACACGGCCCGGCATGCGGGGTGAGCTGTGATCGCGCCGTATCGGCTCATTGCTGCGCGCCCGTGCGCAGACGCTCCAGTAATTCACGGCCCTGACGGGTCAGTTGCAGTGTCGAACCTTGCCGGTCACGCTGGCGAATTTCCACTAACTCGTAACGGCGTAACGCCAATACGTCCGGGTCGAAATCTTCCAGCCGCTTGTCCGTGTCGCCAAGCAGCATGAGGGTCGCAAGTTCGTGGTGGCTGAGCATCGGGTACCTCCATTGATCGATACATGGGCGATGGAGGCATCCTAGACAAACGACGCTACAGTTTGGCTACGGTTGTGTTTCTACGGATTACCTGCAGTGCTGTAAGCGTCGACGGTAAGCGTTGATGCGCCGCGCGGCAGAGGTAGCGAGCGAGGTGCGGGAGTAAAGGGGCGCAATACTTTCTATGCGCCCCGTAATTGGGGTCTGCGTATGGGGCCGCCTTACAGTGTCGTCAGCGTTTCTGTAATAGAAAGAAAGCGCTCGACGTCGCTGGGTGCATGACAATGCAGCGGCGAAATGCGCACCGCGCCCGCCAGATCGAACGACTTCAGCATGCGGCCCGAGTACAGACTCGAAGCGATCCGCTCGTAGACGATCACGCCGCGCTTCTCGTACTCGCGCACTGCATCGGTCGGGCTCAGATTCGCGAAGCCGATACCCAGGATCAGATCGCGTTTCGTAAGATCGGCATGATCCCAGAACACCTCTACGCCATCGAGTCGCCGCAAACCGCGCCGCCCACCCTGGCCGTCGAGCAGCGCGGATAGTAGCGCGCGCTCATGCAACTCGATGCGTTTCATCCCTTCCACGAAAAGCTCACGGCGCGTATCGGCATCGCTGAATTGGCCACCAATCCACGTCACGTACTCGACGATCTCGGTCACGACCGCAAACTGCGCGGGCGCCGGACTGCCGAGTTCCCACACGCCTTCCTGCTTCGCGTCGAGGCGGTGATGCGGCAGCGCGGCCACTCGTGGCGACAGCCACGAGATGCCGGAGCCGCGGCAGCCAAAAAACTTGTAGGGTGCGAAATTGATGCCGTCGACCGGTGTCTTCTGCAGGTCGATCACACCATGCGGCGCGTGCTGGACCGCATCCACGACGATAAAGAGTCCGGGCTTCTTTTCTCGGGCCCGCTCGACGAGTGCCGCGATATCGAACTTGGCGCCGGAAATATTCGACGCGTACATCACGCTGAGCAGCGCTGTGTCCGCGTCGATCAAGGACAGAATCGCATCCACGTCCACGCCGCCCGTCTCCGGATTGCTGGGCGCAACACGCAACGACTTGCCCGTGCGTTGCGCGTAGTACGTCATTGCGTCGAAAGAAGACGGGTGCTCGAGGATCGTCGTGACGGCGTTGGTGCCCGGCACGTTTTCCATGATCGCGCGCACCATGTCGAACATCGCGCCCGACGCGGTCAACGATGGGTAGATGCTGCCGTCCTTCGCGTTGAGGATCGTGCGGATGTCCGCCTCGCCGCGCGCCTGAACGTCCTGAAGATGGCGCGCGCGTGCGTGAATGCGTTCCGGACAATCGGGCAGCGCATCGATTCGCGCGAATGCGTCGACGGCCGCCTTGAGGCGGAACGAGCCACCTGCGTTGTCGAAGAAGAGTCGCTCGCTCCCGTCGATGTCGTGGTCGACGTGGTGGAAACGCGCCTTGATCTCCTGCATCAGCGACTCGGAAAAGAACTCGCCTTGATTACTGCTCATCTGGATGCTCCTGATCTTTCTGCTAAATGATGTCGTGCCGCGAACCGTGTCCGCTCAAGCGTCAAGCGACGCGACATACGCTTTGCCCTTCTCCGCGTCGTACTGGCGCTCCCATTTGGCGATGACGAGCGGCGCAAGCGCGTTACCCACCACATTCAGCGCGGTACGCCCCATATCCATCACGCGGTCCACGCCTGCGATGAACGCGAGCCCTTCGAGCGGTAACCCTGCGCTTGCAAGCGTCGCGAGCAAAATCACGAACATGAAACCCGGCACGCCGGCTGCACCCTTGGACGTCACAACCATCGTCAATACTAGGACCATCTGTTCCTGCCAGCCAAGATGAATGCCGTACAACTGCGCGACGAACAGCGTGCCAATGCCGAGATAGATCGATGCGCCGTCGAGATTGAACGTGTAGCCGGTCGGCACGACGAAGGTTGTGATGCTTTTCGGCACACCGTAGTCTTCCATCTTCTTCATCAGTTGCGGCAGCACGGTTGCCGAGCTGCAGGTTGAGAACGCGATGATCAGTTCGTCCTTGATAACCCGCAGCAACGTGAAGATACGAAAGCCGAACAGCCGGGCGGTGATGCCGAGCACGACAAGCACAAACAGCACGATCGCCAGATACGTGACGGCCACCAGCTTAAGCAACGGCAGCAATGAACCGAAGCCGAAGCTCGCCACGGTCACCGCGATCAGCGCGCATACGCCAATCGGCGCGTAACGCATCACCATATTCGTCACCTTGAACATGGCTTCCGCGACGCCCTTGAGCATGACGATTACCGGCTTGCGGAATTCTTCCGGGACCGACTGCAGACCAAGGCCGAATAACACCGAAAAGAAGATCACGGGCAGCAGGTCACCTTTGGCCATCGAAGCGAGGATATTGTCCGGAATCACGCCAAGCACGAGGGTCATCAGGCCATGATGCCCCTGCACCTGCTGTGTTGCCTGCTGATAGCGGGAAATGTCGGCGTGGCCGAGCTGCGACATGTCGGTGCCGACACCCGGCTGCAACACGTTGCCGAGAATCAGCCCGAGGAGGATCGCGATCGTCGTGACCACCTCGAAGTACACGAGCGTCTTCAGGCCGATGCGCCCGAACGATTTACCGTCTCCGACACCGGCGATCCCGACCACCATGCTCGTGAATACGATCGGCACCACGATCATCTTGATCAGCTTGATGAAAATGTCGCCGGCGGGCTGCAACAGCCCTGAAATGGTCGCGTCCCGCATTTGCGGAAAGTGGTTCAACACGAGTCCCGTGGCAACGCCAATGACGAGACCGATCAGTATCTGCCACGCAAGTCCGACACGCGGTTTGCGCTCAATATGGTTGACAGGCGGCCTTTCGACGACAGTATCCATGCTCTCTCCAGATTTGGGGGCGGGGCGATGGAGAAACCTTAAGCAGCCGAAATAAGTAAAAAAAGCGATTTTTTTGTATGAGAAACTATCGCTTTAATTCATGCAAAGGACGGCGCGATGCTGACGTTCAAGCAGATGGAAGCGCTCTACTGGATCGTGCAACTGGGTTCGTTCGAGGCCGCTTCGAGCCGCCTGAACACCACGCAGTCGGCCGTTTCGAAGCGGATTCAGGAACTCGAGCGCGCCTTCGACCTGACGGTATTCGACCGCGCGCACCGCAGCGCGCGGCTGACCGAGAAAGGCGCCGAGTTCTTCGCCTACGCGAAAGAACTGCTCGAACGGCGCGACCAGATCGTCGAGCGGATCAGCTCAAAAGAAGCGCTGGTGCGCCAGGTCCGCATTGGCGTGACGGAGCTGACCGCCTTGACGTGGCTGCCCCGGCTGATCGGCGCGATCCAGGCGGCGTATCCCAAGGTCGTGGTCGAAGCCGAGGTGGATTTGAATGCAACGCTGCGCGACCGGCTTGCGGACGACACGATCGACATCATCGTCGTGCCGCAAATCCACAGCACCGAGTCCTTCGTTATGACGCAGGTCGGTGAAGTGGAAAATGCCTGGATGTGCGCGCCGGCACTGGCGCCGAAGCAGGACGTCCTTCCGCTCGCCGAGATTGCGCAGTACCCGCTGATCCTGCAGGGCGGTCTGTCGGGAACAGGCTTTATCTATAGCCGCTTCCTGCAGGAGCACGGGGTCAGCATGCAACGCATTCTCGCGAGCAACAGTCTGATCGCGCAGATCGGGCTGACGCTCTCGGGCCTCGGCATCAGCTATCTACCGAAGGCATGCCTGAACCATATGGTCACACGCGGTGCGCTCGGGATGATTCAGACGCGACCGGCGCTGCCGCCTGTCTCATACGTCGCGATGCATCGCGCGGAACAACCGCACTCGTTGAATGCCGAAATCGCACGGCTCGCCGCGCAGTGCTGCGATTTCAGCTCGAACCTGCTCGATCCGGGCCGGGTCTGAGCGGGACCTCGGCCCTGCGTTGCAAATAATCCGCCGTGCGTGTGTATGTAATTCCTCGTCAAGGCAAGGTAATCGGCACAGGGCGCGTAAGCAGATCGACGTAGAGGCTGAAGAAACGATTGTTGTCGAACTGCGTGACGTACGTGATCTTGTTCGGTGACGCGCCCGCCGCGGGTTGATCGGGATAGACCGTCACATGCCCCTGATCCTCGCCGCTCGTGGTGTCGATATCGAGGTAGGCGCTTTTCGTTTGCGTGGCGTAGGTCGGATCCATGAAATAAGCGATCGTCAGTGTGTCGAACAGATGCGTGTTGTCGCCGAACGACCCGGCGTTGACGATCCCATACGCCTTGGTTACCGCGGTCTGCTTGTTCGGGTTGTTGACGATCTGATCGAAGATGCTCTGCGTGAGCGGCACCGTATTCGTGACGTCGAGGGGAATAACGGCCTGAGGGATCGTGGTCTGAAGCACCGTGCGCACGGCCAGCGGATCAAACCACCAGTTGAGTTCCCCCACTGCATTCGCATTGCCCGGCACCGCCATCGCGCCGCCCATGTAGACGATCCGCTTGATCAGCGGCACGATCTCCGGCGCCTTCTTGATGGCCGTGGCGAGATTGGTGGGCGGGCCGACCTCGAGAATGGTGACCTGATTCGGATAGCGCTTGATGGTCTGGATCATGAAGTCTGCAGCGCTTTGCGTCTGCAGTTTCGTCGACACCGCGAAGCCGTCCGGCGGCGCCACAAGCTGGGATTGCTGGGTTGGTTCCGGCCGCATCCACGCGCCAAAATAGCCTTGCGGGTTGGCAGCCTGCTGCGCACGAATGCTCGCCACATCATATTGCAATGGATAGTCAGCGCCGCCGTAGACGCCCACTACGTTCTGCACGCCCATGCGCTCCACCGCCTTCAGGGCATCCGCTTCTTCCTGGAGCAACCAGTCGTTGCCGGTCACGACGGTCAGCCCGAGCAGGTTGACCTTGCCCTGCCCCATCAACTGTGTGGTCATGGCGAACAACTGACCGTCGTCGCCCATCGTGTTGAAGTCCGAATCGATGATGATCTTCGGCGCGTTGGCGAGCGGATCGGTAGTCGTCACGTTGCCTCCGCATGCGGCGAGCAGCGACGTTATCATCAGGATGCCTATGCATTGTGATTTCATGTTTAGTCCTTTTATTCCAGTAGAGATCGCGATCAAACCAGGGGGAACACCATCCGGAGATGGTGCCGGTCATTCAACGTCAAGCTACCCAGAGTTGCAGGCCGGACTGCCTCATGTCACAACAGGCATCCGTTTCAGGCTGCGCTTTCGACTTCCGCGCGAGTCGGGATCGACGGCTGCGCACCGGCGCGCGTCACCGAAATCGAAGCCGCGCGTTGCGCAAGGCTGATTGCACCTTCCAGCGGCTGCCGGGAGGCGAGTTGCGCGGCAAAGACGCCGATAAAGGTGTCGCCGGCCGCGGTCGTATCCACGGCCTTCACCTGTGGCGCGGGAAAATGCATGCCTTCACCGCCTTCCGGCAACAGGTAGGCGCCTTGCGCACCGAGCGTGACGATCACGTTGCGGGCGCCGCCGCGTTGCAACTCCAGCGCCGCCCTTCTCGCGCCGCTTTGCGATTCGACCGGCAGGCCGGCGAGTATCGCGGCCTCGACCTCGTTCGGCACGAGGTAGTCGACGAGCGGCAGCCATTCCGCGGGCAGCGGGCCGGTTGCGGGCGCCGGGTTCAGCACGGTGATCTTGCCGAGGCGCCGGGCGAGCGCGAGCGTTGCGTGGACGGAATCCCAGGGCGTTTCCAGTTGGCAGACCACGACGTCGCTCGCCTTGATCGCCGCTTCGTGGCGCGCGACGCCTTCAGGCGTGAACTCACCGTTACTGCCCGCGACCACCACGATCGTGTTCTGGCCGTCGTCCGAGACTGTGACCATGGCGACGCCGGTGGGCTGCACGGCGTCGACCTCGACGCCCGCGCAATCGATTCCTTCAGCTTCCAGATCCTTGACCCGCTGGGCGCCGTTCGCATCCTTCCCCACGCGCCCAACCATCGCCACGCGCGCGCCGATGCGGGCGGCCGCCACGGCCTGGTTGCCACCCTTGCCGCCGGCAACCTGCGAGAACTCCTGTCCGCTGATCGTCTCGCCCGGCCGCGGCAAATGCGGTGCGCGGGCGACGAGGTCGGTATTGATGCTGCCCACCACGAGCACGCGGCCCGGCTTCACTTCTTTCGACACGTTCACTCTCCTGCTGACCGTCCACGAAGGGTCGCTGACGGTCATTAATGGGTCAATATTTATGCAGCGCGACGTCGGCTTCTATACGTATCCAGCACGACGGCCACGACAATCACAGCCCCCGTGATGATGCGTTTGGTCGGCTCGGTTGCCCCGATCTGGGCAAGACCCGCGGCCAGCACCGAGATGATCAACACGCCAAAGAAGGTGCTGATCACCGAGCCGCGTCCGCCCATCAAGCTCGTTCCGCCGATCACGACCGCCGCGATCACCTGCAATTCGATGCCCGCGCCGGCATTCGGATCCGCAGCCTCGAGCCGCGAAATCTGGAACAGGGACGCGAGGCCGGCCAGCAAGCCCATCATCGCGAACACAGCAATCTTGTACGGACGCGGGTTGACGCCGGCGAGGCGCACCGCTTCCTCGTTCGTGCCGATGCCGACCAGATAACGTCCGAACACCGTGCGGGTCAGCACCAACTGCGCGACGACCATCACGACGATAGCAATCAGGAACGCGGGAGAAATGCCGAACGCGATCGGGTTGGAGAGGAAATCGAACGCATCGCCGATATAGGCCGTGCGTGAGTTGGTCATCTGGTACGCGAGACCGCGGGCCGCCTCGAGCACGCCGAGCGACACGATGAACGACGGAATCCGCCAGGCCACGGTAATCGCGCCGGTCACGCAGCCCGTCAAGGCCGCCCCCGCCATGCCGAGCAAGGCGGCAGGCAGCGCCGGCCAGTGCCATTGCAAGGCCGCCACGCTCGTGAGCGCCGCGCCGAGCGCCAGCACGGAGCCAACCGACAGGTCGATCCCGGCGATGATGAGCACAAAGGTCATGCCGACCGACATCACGACCAGATCGGGAATCTGGTTTGCGATCGTGCTGAACGTGTCGTAGCTGAGGAAGTGCGAGCTCAGCAGCGAGAACAGGACGATCATCCCGAGCAACGCGCCGAGCAGGCCGATATAGTTCGAGAATCCAAGGCGCGTGCCGATCGGCTTCGCGTCCTTGGGCGGTTCGTTCTGCACGGAAGGCAGGCTGGTTGGTGCAGTCATGCTTCAATACTCCACAGATTTTTGATCGGGCGCCGCTGAGTCGGGCGCTTTCGCGTCGGGTTCGATCGGGTCGTGCAGCAGCGCGTCGCGTTTCGTATAGCCCGCGAACGCCGCTGCGAGCAGCGCGTCCTGGGTCCAGCTTCCGCGCTCGAACATGCCCGTCATCCGTCCCGCCGACATCACCCCGATCCGGTCGCAAATCGACATCAATTCGCGCAGATCGCTCGACACCACCACCAACGCGCGGCCTTCCCGTGCAAGCGCGCCCATCAGGGCGTAGATATCGAACTTCGCCCCGACGTCGATGCCACGTGTGGGCTCGTCGAACAGCAACACCGTGCAATCGCGCGCGAGCCAGCGGCCGATCACCACCTTCTGCTGGTTGCCGCCGGAGAGTTCCGACACCGGTTGAGACGGCCCCGAGCTGCGGATGCTCATAGCGTCGATCTGTTTGCGCGCCAGCGCCGCTTCGCGACGCGCGTCCACCACACCGTTCTTTGACACCGAGCGCAAATGGCCGAGCGAGATATTGGCGGCAATGGGTTGCGTCAGCAGGAGGCCCTCGCCTTTGCGGTCCTCCGTAATCAGCGCGATGCCGTTCTTCACCGCGTCCGACGGTGAAGATACCGTCACCGGCTGGAGCGGGCCGCCGCCATGTGCGATCGACACCGTACCGGCGTCCGCGCGATCGGCCCCGTAGACGAGCCGCATCAATTCCGTACGGCCTGCGCCGATCAGACCGCTGATACCGAAAATCTCGCCTGCTTTGACTTCGAATGACACATCGCGCACGACCGGCTCGCGGGTCATGCCCGTGACCTTGAGCGCCACTTCGCCAATGCGCCGTTCGCCGAGATCGATCCGCTCGCCGATATCGCGGCCAACCATCAGCGTGACCAGACGGTCGGCCGAGAGGTTCGCCATCTCGTCGACATGCACGAGCCGCCCGTCACGCAGCACAGCTGCGCGCCGCGCGATACGCTTCAATTCTTCAAGTCTATGAGAGATGTACACCAGCGCGACGCCGCGCGCCTTGAGCCGTTCGACCTGCTCGAAAAGCAGGTCCACCTCGCGGGCGGTCAGCATCGCGGTGGGTTCGTCGAGGATCAGCACGCGGCAATCGCCGATCAGATTGCGCGCGATCTCCACCATCTGCTGATGGCCGATGCCCAGTGTGCCCACCAGCGTGTCAGGGTCGATCGCGTCGAGCCCGACTTGCGCCATGGCATGCCGGGCGTCCTCGCGCAGTTTGGCGCGATCAATCCAGCCGAACATGCCGCGCTGCGGCAAACGATTCAGGAACAGGTTCTCCGCCACCGAGAGGGTCGGCAGCAGGTTCAACTCCTGCATGACCATGCGCACGCCGAGCGCCTCGGCGTCCTTGCGGCTGCCCGGCGTATAAGCTGCGCCGCCAAGCGTCATTGAACCGGTGGTCGGCGTAACGAGGCCGCCGACGATCTTGGACAAGGTGCTCTTGCCCGCGCCGTTTTCGCCGGTCAGCGCCAGCACCTCGCCCGCGTACAGATCCAGCGAGATATCGGCGAGCACCGGCCCGGCGTAGGTCTTGCCGATGCCCTGCACAGTCAGCACGGGCGGGGCAACGGCCAAGGATAGGTTGGGAGTGGACATCAGATTGATAAAGCCAGACAAAGATCAGGCGGGGGTGGCCCGCAAACGACGCGGGCCACGTGTTGCCCCAATCTTACTTGGTGACCAGATCGACAGGCGTTTCGACGACGCCCGACAATTCCGACTGCTTCTTGTGTTCAGCGATTGCCTTCAAAGCCGTATCGATACCGAACACGGCCTGTCTGGCGGCGTACTGATTGGCCGTGGCGAGGACGCGGCCGTCGGCGAGCATCGGCTTGATCGCGTTGATGTCGTCATAGCCCACCACCTGCACCTTGCCCGCCTTGCCCGCTGCACGCACGGCCGATACCGCGCCGATCGCCATGTTGTCGTTACCGCACAGCAGCGCCTTGACGTCCGGGTTCGCATTGAGAATCTGGCTCGCGACGGCGTTGCCCTTGTCGATTTCCCACTCACCCGATTGCAGCGAGACGACCTTCATGCCGCCCGTCGCCATGGCCTGCTTGAAGCCGGCCGTGCGTTGCTGCGCGTTGGTGGTAGTCGAGACGCCTTCGATAATGGCGACGTTGTCGCCCGACTTCAGGCGCTTGGCCAGGTAGTCGCCTACCTTCTGCGCGCCCTTGGCGTTATCCGGGCCGACGAACGGGATGTTCAGGTCTTTCGACTTGAGCACGTCCGGGTCCAGCTTGTTGTCGATATTGACCACGATAATGCCGGCATCGACCGCTTTCTTCAGAACCGGCACCAGCGCCTTGGAATCGGCTGGTGCGATCACGAGTGCGTCGACCTTCGACACGATCATCTGTTCGACGATGCGAATCTGATTACCCGTATCGGTCTCGTCCTTGATGCCGTTCGTGACGAGATCGAATTTCGTGGGGTTCTGCTTCTGATAGTCTTTCGCGCCGGTTTCCATGGTCAGGAAAAACTCGTTCGCCAACGACTTCATCACCAGTGCGACTTTCGGCTTGTGGGCGGCCTGAGCGAACGCTGCGCCCGGCAGAATCGACACTGCGAAGAAAGCTGCGCTGGCTACGATAGCGCGACGCCGCGCCGGTTGGAAATGACGAATCATTGATGTCTCCGTATCGCTCGTTCGGTCTACGTAGTGACTGATAGCCGTTGAGTCGTGTGATGGGCAGGTTCACCACACTTGCCGCCAGTTGCCAATGAAGCCCTCGGGTTTCTTTGCCAGATGCTGGGACGAGTATGGCCAGGTCCAATGCTATCCTCGCGATCCACGTTATGCTATGCCTAATTTCAAAATCGAGCGTTTCAAAAATGGAACACGTTGACTGGGACGACCTGCGGATTCTGGTGGCGATCGCCCGCGGCGGCACGATGCGAGCCGCCGCGACGGCATGCGATCTGAGTCCGCCCACCCTGTCGCGCCGCCTGACCGAGCTTGAACGGCGGCTGGGCGAGCCGCTTATCGACCGGGTGCCGTCGGGCTGTACGGTGACGGCATTCGGCGCGCGCGTGCTGGCCTGGGCCGAGCAGATGGAGGATCTGGCCCACCAGATCGAGCGTGCCGCGGACGTGACCGGCGGCGCAGCGGCTCACGGCACGGTGCGGATCAACGCCGTCGAATGGCCATCTTACATTTTGCTTAAACTGCTTGGCTCGTTCCAGGACCGGCTGCCCGGCCTCGCCATCGAGGTGCTGACCTCGCGGCGGCCGTATAGCCTTGCCCGCCGCGAAGCGGATATCGCGCTGTGGTCCGAATGCCCGGACGAGGGCGATCTGTATGTACGGCGCATCGGCCGGATCCGCTTCGGGCTGTTCGGTTCGCGCGACTACTACCTGCGCCACAAGGCAGCGATTACCCGGAAAGAGTGGGACAAGTTGTCGTTCGTCGGCTATGACGACCGGCAACCCGATCACCCGGCCACGCAATGGCTGAAAACCCTGCCCGGCGCGCCGGCGCCTTCGCTTCGAAGCAGCTATGGCATGGGCGTATTCGACGGCGTGCTGGGCGGCTCCGGGCTCGGCGTGCTTGCCCAACTCGCGGGCGACACCACGAGCGATCTCGTCTGCATCGAGAAACATATCAAGGCGCTCGACCAGGATGTGTGGATGGTGCTGCATCCCGCTCTACGCGATAGCGAGCGGATCCGCACGGTGGCCAACCTCATCGCCGAGATTTTTCGTTAGGCCGGGGTGCTGGGCTTCGCAATGCTCAGGTCGTTTCACCGGGCACATGCAAAGTGGGTAGCCGGGTAGCGTGGTACGACACCGTACCGACTGCATCGGCGAATCGGCGCACCCTCGACTCGACTCGACTCGACTCGACACGCCGCACATCAGCAAAAGAAGTGCGATGGCTGCCCGTGTCACGCCGGCCGCACTGCGCATGAAGGCGTGGTGACGACCGAACCGGCGGCCCCGCAACCATCCGACGGGTGGAGGCGGCCGCGCCCGCCACCAGGAGCTCCCGGCCATGGATACGCTAACCCGCGATCCGGTCAAGCAGCCGACTCGCCCGAAACTGCTTCAGGTGATGGGGCCCGGCCTTATCACCGGTGCCTCGGACGACGACCCGAGCGGCATCGCCACCTATTCGCAGGTCGGCGCGCAATTCGGCTATGGCCTTGCTTGGACCCTCCTGTTCAGCTACCCCCTGATGGCCGCGATCCAGGAAATCAGCGCGCGCATCGGGCGCGTGACCGGCTGTGGCATCGCCGGCAATTTGCGGCGGCACTATCCGCGCTGGCTTTCCACCAGCGTCGTCAGTCTGCTGCTGATTGCGAACATCATCAATCTGGGCGCGGACCTCGGCGCGATGGGCGCGGCGCTCAAGCTGTTGATCTCGGGCCCCGCGCTGCTCTATGTCTGCGGTTTCGGCCTGCTCTCGGTAGCGCTCGAAGTTTTTACGCGTTACTCACGCTATGTGTCGATACTCAAATGGCTGTGCCTGTCGCTCTTCAGCTATGTGATCTGCGCGTTCGTCGTCAAAGTGCCGTGGACCCAGGTGGGCTGGGCAGTGATCTGGCCGCCGCTCTCGGCCAAGCCGGATTACATCGTGGCCATCGTCGCGGTCATGGGTACCACGATCAGCCCTTACCTGTTTTTCTGGCAGGCCGAACAGGAAGTCGAAGACGAACTGGAGCGGCCCGGCGCCCATCCGCTCACTCACGCACCGTGGGAGGCCCCCGCCGAGTTCGCGCGAATCCGCATCGACACCTATCTCGGCATGGCGCTGTCGAATACCATCGCGTTCTTTATCGTCGTGACCACAGCAGCGACGTTGCATGCTCACGGGCTCAACGATATCCAGACGTCGGCTCAGGCAGCGGAAGCGCTGCGAGCGGTCGCGGGACCGTTCACGTTTGCCATTTTCGCGGCCGGCATTATCGGCACCGGTTTGTTGACGCTGCCGGTACTGGCCGGCTCGGGTGCCTACGCAGTGGGCGAACTGTTCGCATGGCGGGTCGGTCTGGCCCGTCTGCCGCTGCAGGCGAAGGCGTTTTACGGCGTGATCGCGGCGGCGACAGCGATCGGCGTCGGCTTGAATTTCACCTCGATAGACCCGGTCAAGGCGCTCTTCTGGAGCGCCGTGCTCAATGGGGTGGTCGCCGTGCCGGTCATGATCGTCATGATGCATCTGTCGATGCGAACCGGCATCATGTCGCGCTTCACGTTGCCGCTGGTGCTGCGCGTCCTCGGCTGGATTGCTACCGGTGTGATGGCGATTACGGTCATCGCGATGGCTGTCAGCTGGGTTGCATGAGCCATGCGCTCAAGACGTGAACGCCACCGTACAGACGCGCACCACGAAGCGTGCCAGAATGGTTGCTGGCCCTGTATGCACCGGCGATTTCCAAACCGCTTTCCAGTCGATTTCGCAACCGCCCCGTCAGGAGGACCTGAAAACTTTTCAAGTCAGTTCTGCGAATACGAGGTCGTTTTTCGGCAGGACACTGTGGGGTGGTTCATGTTGACCACACATCAACCGAAAGATAACCATTTGCTTTCCGTGCTGCCGAAAGCAGAGTGGGAACGCATCGCACCGCATCTCATCGCGCTCGATATGCCGCTCGGGGAGGTCGTCTACGAATCGGGTGACCGGCTCGACTATGTCTACTTCCCCACCACCGCGATCGTCTCGCTGCTCTATGTGATGGAAGACGGCTCGTCGGCCGAGATCGCGATTGTCGGCAATGAGGGATTGATCGGTATCGCGCTCTTCATGGGCGGCGAAACGACGCCTAGCCGCGCGGTCGTGCAAAGCGCCGGAAAGGCATACCGGCTCGACGCGCGCATTCTGAAAGAAGAGTTTCATCGTGCCGGCCCGGTGCAACGCTTGCTGCTGCGTTACACGCAGGCGCTCATCACGCAGATGGCGCAAACGGCCGTCTGCAACCGGCATCACACGATCGATCAGCAGTTGTGCCGCTGGTTGCTGTTGAGTATCGACCGCTTGCCGTCGAACGAACTCAAGATGACCCAGGAGTTGATTGCCAACATGCTCGGCGTGCGCCGGTCCGGTGTCACCGAAGCGGCCATGAAGCTGCAGGACGCGGGCTTGATCCGCTACAGCTACGGCCATATCGAAGTGGTCGACCGGTCGGGTCTAGAGGAACGCGTGTGCGAATGCTACGGCGTGGTGAGGCGGGAATTCGACCGCCTGCTGCCCGATCTGAGAGCCGTTTAAGTGACACGGCAACTCTTTGAACAAACTCTTCGAGGCTGATATGTATAAACACATTCTGGTAGCAATCGACGGCAGCGACACGTCCGAGCATGCATTCAACGCCGCTTTGCAACTCGCGAGCGAGAGCGGCGCGCAACTGCAGCCGCTCTATGTCGTCGACAATCCGCTGATGGCGTACGACGCCTCCGGCTACGATCCGACGATCCTGCATGACGCGTTTGTGGAAGAAGGCAAACGGCTGCTGGCAGACGCACTGGCACGCATGAAACACGAAAACGTGGCCGGCACGCCGCGCATGGTGGACGTCGAGCCGATCGGCGAGGATATTTCGGAGCGCATCCGCATCACGGCGAACGAATTCAATGCGGACCTGCTGGTGCTCGGCACGCACGGCCGGCGCGGCTTCAAGCGTCTGTTTCTCGGCAGCGTCGCCGAACGCGTGGTGCGCAGTGCGTGCTGTCCGGTATTGCTGATACCGAGTCGCCAGGCGCAAACCACGCACGTGGAGTCGGCCAAACCGGGGCATACCGACGTTGCCGCTGTGATGTATGAGATGCCGCCGCACTAGAGAGCCGGGGCGCTCGACGTCGCGTCGAGGGTGGGAAATACGGCGCGCTCAGGCAGCGCAAATCGTATTCGAGGTCGTCAGATCCACCCACGACATGCCCTGCTTCAGGCCGTCCAGCACGGCCTCCTGCGGCGTGCTGAAGTTTCGGTCGTGCGTGAATTCACGCACGACCACACCATCCGGCGCGGCAACGCTCGTACCGATCAGACAGCCAAATTCAGTGCCGCTTTCGCGTGCACAAGCCGTGACCGTCCAGCCATCGCCGTCCACTCTTCCCGACAGGTTCATAAAGTTTTGCCTCGTGCCTGCTCAACGCAACGTGGTGCGTGTTCGACGCTCGCGGTTTGCGCGCGCCGCCCAACTGGTCTATCAGAGCGCCACAGCATGCCGGCTAAGCACCCGTGGATCGCCGACCGGCAGAACCACTCGCCCGTGCACCTCGTTGATCACGTCCGCTGCGGACAGATAGAACGCCAACGCCGCGGTGATGAGTCCCATATAGCCGCCCGCCATCCGCACCAGGCCTGAACCCGTCCACTCTCCTCCAGCCAACAGGCCGAAGGTGATCCAGAGCGCCAGAAAGATGAACTGCAGCGCGCGAGGCGAGCGAAAGGTCGCCAGCCACATATAAAACGTGAAGACGCCCCAAAGAAACAGATACCAACCGACGAACGCGGGCGGCACCTTGTCGTGTAAAAAAAGCACGAACAGTGCAAACGACCACCAGAACGCGCCATAACTTAGAAAGGCCGTCGCGCCGAAGGTATTGCCGCGCGGCAACTCCATCATCCCGGCAATGGCCTGCGCGGTCCCGCCGTAAGCGAGCGCGCAAGCGAGCACGAGGCCCATTGACTCGCCGGAAAACCAGCCGGCGTTGATCATGCTGAGCAGCCACGTTGTCAATGCAAAACCGGCGAGACCCAGTGGCGCGGGGTTCGCAAGTGTGGTTCGAATCGGTGCGCTGACCATGGCCTGCTCCTGAAGATAAAAAACGCTCCGGCAATCTCGCGGCCTTCGCGAACCATCACCCGAGCTGATCGAGAATCGCCGGATTTTCCAGCGTGGATACGTCCTGGGTAATTTCTTCGCCGGCCGCCAGCGAGCGCAGCAAGCGGCGCATGATCTTGCCCGAGCGCGTTTTCGGCAGATTCTCGCCGAAGCGGATTTCCTTGGGCTTTGCGATCGGCCCGATTTCCTTGCCGACCCAGTTGCGCAATTCGGTCGCGATTCTGATCGCCTGGTCACCGGTCGGCCGCTCGCCCTTCAACACCACGAACGCGACGACGACTTCGCCGGTCGTCTCGTCGGGACGGCCGACGACCGCGGCTTCCGCCACCAGCGGGTTCGCGACGAGTGCCGACTCGATCTCCATCGTGCCGAGCCGGTGGCCTGACACGTTGAGCACATCGTCGATACGGCCGGTAATCGTGAAGTAGCCGGTGTCCTCGTCACGCACCGCGCCATCGCCGGCGAGGTACAGCTTGCCGCCGAGCTCTTCGGGGAAGTAACTCTTCTTATAGCGCTCCGGATCGCCCCAGACGCCGCGCAGCATCGACGGCCACGGCCGTTTGACGACGAGAATGCCGCCCTGCCCGTTCGGCACATCCTGCCCGGTTTCGTCGACGACCGCGGCCATGATGCCAGGCAGCGGCAGCGTGCACGAACCCGGCACCAGTGGCGTCGCGCCCGGCATCGGCGCGATCATGTGGCCGCCCGTTTCCGTTTGCCACCAGGTATCGATGACAGGGCAATGGCTATGGCCGACGTGTTCGTAGAACCACGTCCACGCGGCCGGGTTGATCGGCTCGCCGACTGTGCCGAGCAAACGCAATGTTGACAGGTCGTAACGGTCCGGATGAACTTTGGGATCGGACTCGGCAAGCTTGATGAGCGAACGGATCGCGGTCGGCGCAGTGTAGAACACAGTCACGCGGTGTTTCGCGATCATCTCCCAGAAACGGCCGGCGTTCGGATAGGTGGGCACGCCTTCGAACACGACCTGGGTCGCGCCGATCGCTGTCGGGCCGTACGCGATGTAGCTATGGCCAGTGATCCAGCCGATGTCGGCGGTACACCAGAATACGTCGCTGCGCTTCGCATCGAAGGTCCACTTCATGGTCTGCGCGGCCCACATCAGGAAGCCGCCCGTGCTGTGCTGCACACCTTTGGGCACCCCCGTCGAACCAGACGTATACAGAATAAAGAGCGGATGTTCCGCGCCGACCCATTCGGGCTCGCACGTGTCTGCTGCGGCTTCTGTGAGCTCGTGCATCCACAGGTCGCGCCCTTCGTGCCACGCAACCTTGCCGCCCGTGCGCCGATAGACGATAACGCTTTTCACCGCTTCGCAGCCGCCCAGCGCAAGGGCCTCGTCCGCGATACTCTTCAACGGCAGCGCCTTGCCGCCGCGCATCTGTTCATCGCAGGTCACCAGCGCGATCGCGCCCACGTTGACGATCCGTTCATTGAGCGATTTCGACGAAAAGCCGCCGAACACAACAGAGTGCGTCGCGCCAATGCGCGCGCACGCCTGCATCGCCACGATGCCTTCAATCGACATTGGCATGTAGATCACCACGCGGTCGCCTTTCTTCACGCCGCGCGTTCGCAAAGCGTTGGCAAAGCGGCTCACTCGTTCGAGCAATTGCTGGTAGGTGACGTGCGTGACGGTGCCGTCGTCGGCTTCGAAGATCACCGCAACATGCTCACCGTTGCCGGCTTCGACGTGACGGTCGAGGCAGTTGTAGGACGCATTGAGGGTGCCATCGTTGAACCATTCATAGAACGGCGTACGCGATTCATCGAGAACCGTAGAAAACGGCTTTTTCCACTCGAGCGTTTCGCGCGCGAGACGCGCCCAGAATCCTGTGTAATCGCGCTCAGCTTCGGCGACCAACGCGCGGTAGGCATCCATGCCGGAGATCGCGGCGTAAGCCGCCACGCTGGCGTGAGGAAGGAAGGCTTGCGGCTCCTCCAGAATCGAATCGCTGGTTGACATTTTGTGTCCCTTGCACGCTTTCGTGCGTGCTTGATAGATGTGTTGCGCTCGTGGCGGCGCCCCTGCTGCGCCGGGCGTGACATGGCATTCCGCGTGATCGGTTCGATCAAGCGGTTGGCCGCTCCGGGCGAAATGGGGATGGCGCACAAATCGGTCAGGGAAGCCTTGTCACACGAAACTGTTTCGATCCGCGGTGACGGAGAAAAGCAGAGGGCTTGCAACGACGGTGCTCGCGTAGGAGGGGGAAGTCGGTACGGTGGCGTACAGGGTTTCGTCGGCGCCTTCAGGCAATTGTAAGTTTTGTACCATTCCACCGGGGCTGCAGAAAAAATCTGGAATAAGCCGCCAGGCGATGTGTTTGCCCTTACGTGGACGGCAGCAAACAGACGGTCTACGAGCGAAAGCAGAAACGCTTCTGCGCAGCTTCAGCAGCACGTAGATCACATTGGTGGACAGGTAAAGACGTGGTTCTCAATCACATGGATTGTTAGATTCAATCAACCTTAATTAGGCATCCAAATGAAACTCAATCTTGCAATGACTCTTTCGATGATCCTCCTTGCGTCGGCCGGCGCAGTCACTCAGGCATCGGCGCAGGAAAAGACCCGCGCGGAAGTGCGCCAGGAACTGGTTCAGGCAGAAGCTAACGGCTCGAACCTCGTGACCGACACGTCGTATCCCGAGATCAACCCGATCTTCGCGCAGCAGGCCGCACGCCTGAAGATGAACACGAGTGGCGAAGGTCCGGCGATGTCGGGTTCGACGGCGGCAGGCCAACGCTCGTCCAGCACGCCCGCTCGTTCAGCAGACGCGGCGATGCCGGCGTGTGTCGGCCCCGTAAGCTTCTGCTCGCCGTACTTCGGCAGCTAACCGCTGACGATGCACGTCTGGGAGTGGTTCGGGATTCAGCGAATGACTGGCGGGCTGGCGAATGCCTGTGCCGGGGGCGAGCGGACGGTGGTGTCATGAGGCGTCCGCCCGCGCTCACGAGTCGGTCACAGGTCGCATTATTTTTTGATTTCCCCTTTGACGATACAGCTCAATTAACTCCAATCGAGCAGACATGCATTTTAATTGGAAACTCTTCGAATCCCGATGGATCGCTATCGAATTAGCATAAAGAAATGATTTTGTAATTAATACCAGAACGATGGGCTCATTAAATCAATTAGAGTCCTACCTCCATTGCAGCGCGCCATGTACTTAGGCGTTGCCGAACAATCAACAACTCCATAACTAACTGATAACAATAATATTTCTAAGTAGTCGCCCTCGTTCATTCTCGACTTCCACTCCCTCTCAACTATCTATTCTGATAGGTATCGATAATCTGTAATGAACGGTAATTTGGCGGCGCTCACGGATTTAACTGAGTGCCCCTATTAACCATTCAGAACAGCGCTTCCAGACGAAATCCCTATTTATTTGACTCGACCGGAATCAGCCACCGGAAGATTCGGCGTCTCGTTGCGCTGTTATCTCAGGAGGTCACATGAAGTCGTCAGCCGCAAAACAGACGGTCCTTTGTCTAAACCGTTACGCGGTCGTTGCTTTGCCTCTCGCCATTGCTTCGTTCGCCGCGTTCGGCGCATCACCTGCGTCCACGCTGTGGGCGCCCACCGACACGAAGGCGTTTGTGACGCCCTCCCAGGTCGAGGCGCGCAGTGCGACGCCGCTGCTCGAACTCGCCGCCGGCGAGACCGCACATGTCGTGGTCAGTCTCAAGCTTCGCGATGAGGCGCAACTGAAGCAATTCGCGCAGGCAGTCAACCAGCCGGGCAACGCGCAGTTCGGCAAATTCCTCAAGCGTCAGCAATTCCTCTCGCAATACGCGCCGACCGAAGCGCAAGTGCAGGCCGTCGTCGCGCATTTGCGAAAGAACGGCTTCGTTAATATTCACGTCGCGCCGAACCGTCTGCTGATTTCCGCCGACGGCAGCGCCGGTGCAGTCAAAGCGGCCTTCAATACGCCGCTGGTTCGCTACCAGTTGAACGGCAAGGCCGGCTACGCGAACACGGCGCCGGCACAAGTGCCGCAGGATCTCGGCGAAATAGTCGGTTCGGTGCTCGGCTTGCAGAACGTCGCGCGAGCCCATCCGATGCTGAAGGTCGGCGAGCGTTCCGCCGCGAAGACGCTGGCCGCCGGTACGGCCAAGGGTCACAATCCGACCGAATTCCCGACGATCTACGACGCCAGCAGCGCGCCCACCGCGGCGAACACGACGGTCGGCATCATCACGATCGGCGGCGTCTCGCAGACGCTGCAGGATCTCCAGCAGTTCACCAGCGCGAACGGTCTCGCGCCCGTCAACACACAGACGATCCAGACCGGGTCGTCGAATGGCGACTACAGCGACGATCAGGACGGCCAGGGTGAATGGGACCTCGACAGCCAGTCGATTGTCGGTTCCGCAGGCGGCGCCGTGCAGCAACTACTGTTTTATATGGCCGATCAAAGCGCGTCCGGCAACACCGGCCTCACGCAGGCGTTCAATCAGGCGGTGTCCGATAACGTCGCGAAGGTGATCAACGTGTCGCTCGGCTGGTGTGAAGCCGATGCCAACGCGGACGGCACGCTGCAGGCCGAAGACCGCATCTTCTCGACGGCGGCTGCACAAGGGCAAACCTTCTCGGTGTCGTCCGGCGATGAGGGCGTGTACGAGTGCAACAACCGCGGCTACCCGGACGGCAGCACCTATTCGGTATCGTGGCCGGCCTCGTCGCCGAATGTGATCGCCGTCGGCGGCACGACGCTTTACACGACGTCAGCAGGCGTCTACTCGAGCGAAACCGTCTGGAATGAAGGGCTCGACAGCAACGGCAAGCTCTGGGCGACCGGCGGCGGCTACAGCGTGTACGAGGCGAAGCCGTCGTGGCAATCGGCGGTGAGCGGCACGCCGAGCCAGCGCCTGCTGCCCGACATCTCCTTCGACGCGGCGCAGAGCACCGGTGCACTGATTTACAACTACGGTCAGCTGCAGCAGATTGGCGGGACGAGCCTCGCTTCGCCGATCTTCGTCGGACTGTGGGCACGTTTACAGACCGCGAACTCGAATAGCCTGGGCTTCCCCGCAGCCAGCTTTTACAGCGCCATTAGCTCGACGCCTTCGCTGGTGCACGACGTGAAATCGGGCAACAACGGCTACGGCGGCTATGGTTACAAGGCGGGAACCGGTTGGGACTATCCGACCGGATGGGGCAGTCTGGATATCGCGAAACTGTCCGCCTATATCAAGAGCAACGGCTTTGCACATTGAGTCTGCAGGCCGATTGATGTGAACGCATGAACGCTCGCCGATGACTGCGTGACACGCGGGTCATCGGCGGCGACGGGCAAACCGTTCGTCGAAATCACCGCGCGAGCATCCCCCCTCGCGCCGAACAATTGCGGCGGTCCGGATCCGGACCGCCCCTCACGCGTAGAACGCCTCTCCTCGCCTTCCCCAATCGCTCGCCGTGCCCTCCATTGGGTTGTCATTTTTGTTTTGCGATGTAATGATATAACATTCCTCGTGACGAATGACGACAAGGTGCCCGCTTGATCGGGACCGGTCGGCGCACGCCTGGTCATCCGTATTTCGTCCTGGAAAAAACGTCGGCAAGACAGAAAACACATCCACCCAGTGCTCACCCTGAACAAATAACGATGAAAAACCGCACGCGTGTCTCCCATGCAGCCCTGCTGCTGTTCGCTATCGCCGCTCACGCCCATGCCGCGCCCGACGAAGGTTCGGTAACAGGCGCCGTCACCGACGCAGCAGGCAAGCCCGTCCGGAACGCGACCGTGAGCGTTCAGAACGCAAGCGGCGCCGCGGTCAATGAGGCAAAGACGGATGCGGACGGCCGTTTTGCGATCGGCCATGTGACGCCGGGCACTTACGCGATCGTGGTTACGGCACCGGGATTTGCGAGCGGCAGCAGCGTGACGACCACGACAGCAGGTGCAGAAAGCGCAGTAAGCGTCAAACTCGCTCAAAGCGACACGCTCGACGTTCAGGTGAACGCAAAGCGTCTCGATCGAGCCCGCAACGGACTACTGCCGGAAACCGGCAGCAGCGTGTACCGTTTCGGCCAGGCCGATATCAATGCGCTGCCCGCGGGGCAAGACACGCCGTTGAACCAGGTGTTGCTCCAGGCGCCCGGCGTGGCGAGCGACTCGTACGGACAACTGCACGTGCGCGGTGATCACGCGAATCTGCAGTACCGCATCAACGGCATCATCATTCCCGAGCCAATCAGCGGTTTCGGCCAGGCACTCGACACTCGCATCATCGACCAGGTGAACCTGCTCACCGGCGCGTTACCGGCGCAGTACGGCTACCGCACGGCAGGCGTGGTTGACATCCGCACGAAGACGGGCGATGCCGGCAACGGTGGCTCCATCGACGTGTTCGGCGGCAGCCATCAGACGATCAAGACCAGCGCAGATGTATTCGGCAGTGAGGGGCCGTTCAGCTACTACTTCAGTGGCTCGCTCGGCATGAACAACCTCGGGATCGAGAATCCCACTGCGAGTGCCAACGCGATTCACGATCACACCCGTCAAGGCGACGCGTTCGGTTACATGTCGTACATCATCAACCCGCTCACCCGAGTGAGCGTGATGTTCGGCACGACGAGCAACCAGTTCGAGATTCCCAACACCCCCGGCTTGCCGACCAACTTCACACTCAACGGCAGCAACACGTTCGATTCGAGCCAACTGAACGAAACGCAATCGGAGTTGAACAACTTCGCGGTGGTGGCCCTCCAGGGCACCAATGGCGGCGCACTCGACTATCAGGTTGCCCTGTTCACCCGCTACACGCGGACGCAATTCAATCCCGATCCGGTCGGCGATCTCCTGTTTAACGGCGTGGCGTCACAGGATTTTCACAGTAACTCGGCCAATGGCGCACAGGTGGACACGACCTGGCGGCTGAACGACAAGCATACGGTGCGGGCAGGTATCTTCTTCCAGCAAGAACACGCCGTGTTCAACGACAGCGTCAACGTATTCGCGACGGACAGCAACGGCAACCAGCTTTCAGATCAGCCCTTCAACATTCAGGACTCCAGCAGCAAGACCGGTTATCTGTACAGCGCCTACGTACAGGACGAGTGGAAAATCACGGACAAGCTCACGCTGAACTATGGTCTTCGCTACGACAAGATGGACGAATATGTCAGCGCGAGCCAGCTTAGCCCACGCATCGGTCTCGTCTATGCGCTGACGCCGGCCACGACCCTCCACGCAGGTTACGCGCGCTATTTCACGCCGCCTGCGTTCGAATTGGTATCCGGCTCGACCATCAGCCGCTTCAATGGCACGACCAACCAGAGTCCATCGAACCAGAACGACCAGGTGCAACCGGAACGCAGCCATTATTTCGATCTCGGCGTGACCCAGCGTCTTGGATCGAACGTGACGGTCGGGCTCGACGCTTACTACAAGAAGTCGGCGAACCTGCTCGATGAAGGACAGTTCGGCTCAGCGCTTATCTTCACGCCGTTCAACTACAGGGAGGGGCGCGTGTATGGCGTCGAGTTCACGGCCAACTACAAACAGGACAACGTATCTGCGTATATGAATCTCGCGTGGAGCCGCGCGCAGGGCACGCAGATCGATTCCGCGCAGTTCAATTTCGATCCGGCGGAACTCGCCTATATCAACAATCACTGGGTCTATCTGGATCACGACCAACGCATCACCGCGTCGTTCGGCGGGACCTACGATCTCGGCAGAACGACCTTCACGTTCGACGGACTCGTCGGAAGCGGTTTGCGCAGCGGCTTTGCGAACACGGATCGACTGCCGCTCTACGCGCAAGTCAATCTCGGGGTGATACAGCACTTTAATCAACCGCTCATCGGCAAATTCGATGCGCGCCTCGTCGTGATTAACGCATTCAACCGCGTCTATGAGTTGCGCGACGGGTCGGGTATCGGTGTCGGCGCCCCGCAGTACGGCCCGCATTTCGCCGTCTACGCCGGCGTCACCAAGCACTTCTGATTCTGTCCAGCTACGAAGAGGTAGAGCATGCAAGATTGGACAAGCGTTCTAGCGGCAGTACGCGTAGGTGGATGGGTCATCTATCCGCTGACGATACTCGCTATTCTGGCCGTCGCCATTGCCCTCGACCGGGCCTATGTCTTTCTGCGTTTTGGCCGGTTGTCGGGCACGCTGCGTGGCACACACGAGATTGCGGCGGCCGGTTCAGCCCTTGATTGGGCCGGCAGATTGAAGGATGTCTCCAGTCAGAACGCGTTCAGACGGATGAGCGCGCCGTGGGCGCCTGATCCTTCTGTACCGCTGTGGCTGCGCGAGGCGAAGGCGCAATCGGTCGCCGCGCAAATCGAACGAGACATGAGCAAAGGTTTCTGGGTGCTGGAAACCATCGTGACGGCGGCGCCTCTGTTGGGTCTGTTGGGCACCATCGTCGGCATGATGCATTCGTTCCAGTTGTTCGGTGGCGATGGTCTCGTCGATCCAGGTGGCGTGACCGGCGGCGTGGCACAGTCGCTGGTGGCAACCGCGATCGGTCTCGTCGTCGCGCTGTTCGCGCTCTTTGCGTTCAACTATTTTTCCCGCCGGCTCGAACGACTCATGGATGAACTCGAGTCGTTCGCGAATGCGCGGCTCAGCGAAATCCGCCTTGCCGTTGCTGACACGTCCGTGGGAGCGCAGCCGTGAAGTTCAAGCGCTCGCGCGCGGCTAAGCGCGGTCGCATCGAAATCATTCCGATGATCGATGTGATGTTCTTTCTGCTGGCGACCTTCATGCTCGCATCGCTTGCGATGCAGCGGCTCGATGCACTCAAGGTCAATCTCCCTGCCGGCAGCGCGCAAAAGATGGCGGCACATGAACCACTTACCATTTCAGTGGACAGCAGCAACGAGGTATTTGTGAATCATCAGTCCGTCCATCTTGATCAGGTCGAGCCGACGGTAAAACGCCTGCTGCAAGCGGACGGCAACGTGGTGATCGCTGCTGACGACACAGCGGGCCACGGCGTGGTCGTTCAGGCGATGCTGGCCGCGCGCCGCGCGGGCGCTGAGCGGTTTTTGATCGCCGTGCGTCGTGAGTAGCCGGATGCGATTCGCGGACACTGTGGACGATTCTCCGCGGATGCGGATTGCGCTAGCGGTGCTGGTCGCGCTAGTCGTATGGATTGGGTTTTTGTTTCAGCTGGGGAGTTGGTTGGGTACAACGCCGTCTATGCATACGCCTGATAAGCCACTCGAGATGCGGGTGGTAGAACTCGATCCTCCGCAGGCTCCGGTTGCGCACACTACGCCTGCTCCGATCGCACCGGCAAAGTCACAACAGCCTGCCGATCCGCGCCCTCACGTGTCAGCACAAGTACGCACGACACTACCTGTCCCATCGAAGCCGGATGTGCGATCGACACAGAGCGCTACGCCCGCGCAGTCGGCGCCAACGGCTCAAGAGCCAAAGCCAGCAGCCGAACCGCCCGCTCGTGCTGCCGGTCCCTCTTCCGAAGAAAGAGCAAACGCCACGCCATCGGCCACGTCGTCCGGCGAGGCAACCGCGCACGCCATTGCTCAACCGTTGCCGGAACTCCCTGACGATTTACGTGACCAGGCGTATCAAACCGTCGCGACGGCACGCTTCGCCATTCACGTTGACGGCTCGGTCGATGTCGAACTCATCAAGCCGACCTCCAACCCGCGCCTCAATCAGATCCTGCTAGAAACGCTCCGTAAATGGCGATTCTTTCCGGCGATGCAAGCTGGGCATCCGATCGAAAGCCGACAGGACATCCGCGTGCATTTCAATGTGAGCTAGCCCAGTGAAGGTTGCGCGTTGGGTTTCTACCAACGCCTACCTCACCCCTTCGTCGCCCCAAACGTCAGCCCCGCCACAAAATGCTTCTGCATCGCAAAGAACATCGCGACCGACGGCAACGCGGCAAGAATCGACCCCGCCGAAACCAGATTCCACGCCGTGGTCCACTGCCCTTTCAACGCCGCGACACCTACGGTAATCGGCGCAGCATCGTCACCTTGCGTCAGACACAGCGCCCAGAAGTAGTCATTCCAAACGAACGTGAACACGAGAATCGCCAGCGCCGCCAGCGCGGGACGAATCAACGGCAATACGATCTTGAAGAACACGGTCCACTCATTGGCGCCTTCGATCCGAGCCGCCTCGACCAGTTCAAACGGCAACTGCTTGATGAAGTTCCGCAGAAACAGCGCACAAAATCCAGTCTGAAACGACACATGGAACAGAATCAGCGCGCTCACCGTATTGAACAGACCGAGCTGCAAGGACAGATCCCGCACCGGAATCATCAACACCTGCACCGGCACGAAATTGCCCGCAACAAACGTCGCAAACAAGGTCGAATTTCCGCGAAACCGATAGATAGCCAGCGCGAATCCCGCCATCGCCGCAAGTGCAATCGAACCCACCACTGCGGGCACTGTAATCAGCACGCTGTTCCAGAAGTAATGCAGCATCGGCGAGGTCGTCAGCGCCTCGCGATAGTTATCGAACATCGCGAAGTGCTTCGGCCAGCCCCAATAGTTACCTTCGCTCAACTCTTCCGTCGAGCGCACCGAGGTCACGAGCACCGCGATCATCGGCAGCAACCAGATCAGCAGCGCGAGCGGCAAGGTCAGTTTGTACGCGCGGCGCGTCACCGGCTTCCATTTGTCGATCGGGATCGGAAACATGATCGGCTCCTTATTGCTCGGTGCGCAGCATGCGGCGCAGGTGATAGACGATGTACACCAGCATGATGGCGAACAGCACAACTGCCACCGCCGCGGAGTAGCCGATGCGGTAGTACTTGATTGCCTGGTCGTACATGTAGTACGCGAGCACGGTCGAACTTTCGAACGGTCCGCCGCTCGTCATCACCGAAATCAGATCGAAGCTGCGCAATGCGCCGATTACCGTGACGACGATCGCCATGAACGTGGTCGGCCGCAATTGCGGCAGGATCACGTGCCACAACATCGACCAGCCGCGCGCGCCTTCCATTCGCGCCGCCTCGATCTGCTCGGCGTTCAGCGATGTCAGACCGGTTAGATAAAGAATCATGCAATACGCAGTTTGCGGCCACAGCGCGGCGAACACGATCCCGAGGGTCGCGTACCGCGGGTCGCCGAGTACCGGCACGCCGTGCCCGAGAATCACTGCAAGCAAGCCGAAGGTCGGGTCGTAGAACCACGAAAAGATCAGGCCAACCACCACGCCCGACAGCACGAACGGCGCGAAGAACAGCGATTTGACGATGCGGATGCCGGCCACGGCCTGGTTCAGATAGAGCGCGACGGCGAGCCCCATCGGCGGCGCAAGCAGGAACAGCAGCAGCCAGATGAGGTTGTTCTTCAGCGCCGTGTAGAACGTCGGCGTATGGAACAACTCGATGTAGTTTGCGAGGCCGACGAAGGATGGGTCAGTCATCCCATCCCAGTTGAAAAAACTCAGGCGCATGGTCGAAATGATCGGCCACACGACGTAGATCGCCACCATCACGCAGGCCGGCGCGAGAAACAGGAAAGCGGCTCGCCGCTGCCGACGCGCGGTCGGCGACGGACGGCGCCGGCGCGCCGCGCCAGGCGGCCCGCCGCGCAATGCACCGCCCGAGGCCGGCACGCCCGAACCGGGCAAGCCAGGACCGCCCGGTTCGGCAGGGCCGCCGACGGTGTGACGGGTGACGGAATGCGACACAATCAATCTCCTGTCGACCAGAGTTCGCGCTTTAGCGCGTTACTCTGGTCCCATGCAAAGCTGTCGACCAGCGTGGGCGCTTTAGTGCCGTACGCTGGTCCCATGCAACATAGTTGCCAATCTGATGCAACAAGTAGCGGCCCAAGCCAGAACCTACGACCGAGCCGCTACCCCTCACTTCTTATAGATCCGCTTACGCGTCTGCTCGAGTTGCGCGAGCACCTCGTCGAGCTTCGAAGGATCGGAGATGAATTGCTGCATCCCCTTCATCCCTTCATCGGCCATTTCCTTCGTCATGTCGCGATCGTAGAACTGCGCAATGCCGCCCTTCGTATTCGCGAGAATCTGGAAGCCGATCTTCGAAATCGGATCTTCAGGTTCCGGCGATTTGCTGTTCGCCGACAAGGAGCCGAGCCCGGCCGCCAGCTTCGCGCCATTTTCCGGCGTCTGGACAAACGCCAGGAACGCATGCGCATCCGCCTTGTTCTTCGCCTTCGACGGAATATGCAGCGATTCAACCGGACCGTCTTCGGCGGTCGGCACGTTCGCGTCGATGATCGGGAACTGGAAGTAGCCCATTTCCGGCTTGACGTTCGGCGGGAAGCCACCCGTGATAAAGGTGCCCATCAGCATCATCGCGGCCTTGCCCTGGAACAGGAACGGCTGCACCGCATCCAGATCGTAGGAAAGCGAATTGTCGATGAAATAGCCGGCGTCGATCAGTTGCTTCCACGTCGTGTAGACCTTCTTCACACGCGGATCGGTGTACGCGATATCGCCCGCCATCAGTTTCTGATGGAACGCGTTGCCGTTCAGGCGCAGGTCGAGATAATCGAACCAGCCGGCCAGCGTCCATGAATCACGGCCCGCCACGGCAATCGGCGTAATGCCTGCCGCTTTCAGCTTCTTGCAGTCGTCGAGAAACTGGTCCCACGTTTTCGGTTCACCGGTAATGCCGACCTTCTGGAACAGGTCCTTGCGATAGAACATGCCCCACGAGTAATACACGGTCGGAGCGGCGTACTGCTTGCCCTTATACGACGACGCTTCCTTCGTCGACGCATACATGTCGTTCCAGCCGTTCTTCGCCCAGTCGCCGCTCAGATCCTCGAACAGGCCGCGCTGCGCGTAATACGCCATCCGCTCGCCGTCATGCCAGTTCACGATATCGGGCGCGACGGTGGAGAGCCAACCGGGCAACTGAACTTTGTAGGCTTCTTCATCGACGAACGACACCTTCACGTCCGTACCCGGATGCGTTTTCTTGAAGTCGTCGATGATCGACTGCCAGACGGCGCGTTGACTTGCGCCCTTGAATGCGATGTTGACCGCGAGCGTGCCGGCCTGCGCCGTGCTGACGACGGACACGCCTGCGGCGGCCGCAGCCAGCGCAAGTGCCAGCAGAATCTTGCGAGGTTTCAGTGCCATGTTGCTGTCTCCTTTATGCCTTGATTTTGCGTCGTTGTTGTTACTGCATGGAATCCTTCGTTCGGCCCTATAAATCAGTTGCCTGATCGATACACAGCCACACCTTGCGGTTCGATGGCGCGTGAGCCGATCACGAAAGCGTCGTCGGCGACATTGGCCAGCGTGTGCGTCTGGTCGCCGTAGTTCAACACGTAGGTCAGCGCGCCGCGACGGCTAAAGCGCACGGTGTCGCCGAGCGATGTCGTTTCGACGCCCGCTTCTTCAGCGATCTGCTTCAGAAGGCGGACCGTCAGCGCATCGTCAAACAGGCTCGCGAAGTAATGAAACGCGCCGCTTTTCACATAAGCAGGATGACCGTCAGCGAAACGGGCACGCACGTCGAGCGAATCCGCTGTATCGCTGTCGATGAAATCACGCCAGTGGCGCGCCACGCCGTCCTCCGCGCTCGAGTTCCGGTTATTCACGAGCACCACAGCTTCGGTCACATTCGGCCGCATCGATTCGACACGCCACACACGCAGCGGCAACACAGAAGCGAGCGCGCCCGGCGGCAGGTTCGCCGGAATCTGCACGTCCGCCGTCTTCGAACCGGTGCGAGGACCCAGCACGACCTGCGCGCCCGAGCTCGCCAGCCGGGCGGCGAAATCCGCAGGCACAACCGGCAGCGGCGGCACGACGATCAAACGATAGCCGTCGAGGGCTGCATCGACCGGCACGATATCGACATCCAGCCCGAGCGAGCGCAGCGCCGAGTAATACTCGAATGCGAAACGCGGATAGTGAAAGTCCGCGCCCTGCGGATGAATCTCGAAGAGCCATTTCGCTTCGTAGTCGTAGACGAGCGCAACCTTCGAGCGGATCGCTGCGTTAGCGTCGGCATTCGCGGCGAGCACCGCGCGAATCTCGTCGGCAACCTGCGCAGCTTCATTGCCGCCCACATCGAGCCGGTTATCGGGTGTATTCAAGCCAGCGTGCATCTGCTCCTGCGCAAACGGCGCCTGGCGCCAGCGGAAATACGACACGCAGCCCGCGCCGTGCGCGAACGCCTCCCAGCTCCACAGCCGCACCATGCCGGGCAGCGGTGCCGGATTCCACTGCGCCCAGTTCACCGGGCCCGGCTGCTGCTCCATCACCCAGAACGGCAGCTTCGACATACCGCGGTACACGTCATGATTGAATGACGCGAAGTCGGGATGCCCGCTGCGCAACCAGCGCGCTTTCACGTCCGGTGCAAACCACTGCTCTTCGAGCGCGCCGAGCGGATAGCTGTCCCATGCGGCAATGTCGAGATCGGCCGACACCTTGTAATGATCGAACTCGGTAAAGAGCTGCATGAAGTTGTGCGCGACCGGCCGCCCCGGCGAATGCGCACGGATGATCTCGACCTGCATGCGGTTGTAGCGCGCCACTTCGTCGGAGGCGAAGCGGCGGTAATCGAGCCGGTGCGACGGATGCGCTTCGGTGACGGTCGCCACCGGCGCGTCGATCTCGTCGAAGCTACGGTATTCCATGCTCCAGAATACCGTGCCCCACGCACGGTTCAGCGCATCGATGGTTTGATAGCGCGCCTTGAGCCACTCGCGAAAGCGCCCCACTGCAGCCGGCGAATAGCTGACCACCGTGTGATGGCAACCGAATTCGTTATCGGTCTGCCAGTAGGCAACGGCCGGATGCTTGCCGTAACGCTCGGCGACTGCCGTGCAGATTCGCTGCGATGCAGTGAAATACGAAGGCGAGGAGAAATCGTAATGGCGGCGTGAGCCGAAGGCGCGCGGACGGCCATCGGCACCGATCGGCAGAATGTCCGGATGACGGTCGATCAGCCACTTGGGCGGCGTCGCGGTGGGGGTGCACATGACAACTTGCAAACCGGCCGCGCCGAGTACGTTGACCGCGCGATCGAGCCAGCCCCAGTCGTACTCGCCAGGCGTTGGCTCCATCCGGCTCCACGCAAATTCGGCGATACGCACCTGCTCGATGCCGAGTGCTTTCATCCGGCGAGCGTCGTCTTCCCACATCGACTCCGGCCAGTGTTCCGGGTAATAACAGACTCCAAGGCGCATCCGAATGTCCTCTATGCGTAGTGTTCGACGGATTCGAGCGAAGCGGCAGCAAAGCCGTCTTCGGTAAACAAGTGGCAAGCGCGGCTGGGGACGAGCAAGCTCGCGCGGTCGCCCGGCGCGAGGCGTGTGTCGCCGGGCGCCTTGGCGATCAGCGTGGCGCCGCCGGGCTGATCGAGGTGGACGTAGCTGTGCTCGCCGAGCTGTTCGACGAGGGATACGCTGCGGCTCAGAACCGCGTCCTGTGGGTTGTCAGAAGCTGTCGCGTCGATGAATTCGAGGTGTTCCGGACGCACGCCGAGCGTGACCGGTTGCGCCGCCTTGAGTCCATCGCCGCTGACGGGCACGCGCACGTTTTCGTCAGTGTGATCGAGCGTAACAACCACGCCCTGCGGATCAACCGACGCCACCCGCCCCGGCAAGAAATTCATCCGCGGCGATCCGATGAAACCGGCGACGAAGCGGCTCTTTGGCCGGTGATACAGCTCGAGCGGCGCGCCGATCTGGGCGATGCTGCCGTAGCGCTCGGTGTCCTTACCCGCATGCAGCAGCACGATCTTGTCGGCGAGCGTCATCGCTTCGATCTGGTCGTGCGTGACGTACACCACGCTGGCTTTGGCGAACTGCTTATGGAGCCGCGCGATTTCGATGCGGGTCTGGCCGCGCAGCGTCGCATCGAGATTGGAGAGCGGCTCGTCGAACAGAAACACGCCCGGTTCACGCACGATGGCCCGGCCAATCGCCACACGTTGCCGCTGGCCGCCGGACAGTGCTTTGGGCCGGCGCTCGAGCAGCGCCTCAAGTTGAAGGATGCGCGCGGCTTCCCGCACCTTGCGGTCGATTTCGTCCCTGGGGGTTTTGGCCAGTTTGAGGCCGAAGGCCATGTTCTCGAACACGGTCATATGCGGAAACAGCGCATAGCTCTGGAACACCATCGCCACGCCGCGCTGCGCGGCCGGGACGTCGTTGACGAGACGGCCGGCGATCGACAGGTCGCCGTCGGTCACGTCTTCGAGGCCGGCGATCATCCGCAGCAAGGTGGATTTACCGCATCCGGACGGACCGAGAAACACGCAGAACTCGTTCTCGCCTATTTCCAGATCGACATCGCGGATCACTAGCGCGCCGTCGCCATACGCCTTCTGCACGCCCCTCAACGAAATGCTCGCCATCGCATCGACTCCGTGATTTAATCGGCTCGACGTCGGAGATTAAGCGCTTAATCAGTAGGGCCGAAAAAAATCGATCGCAACCGATCGCTGGGGCCTTACCTGTCTCCGATATCGTTTTGTCTGTGCGGCAAATGGTGCCGCGCCTTGGGCTGTGATGCAAATGTCGGACACCCATCCCAAATATTGAATACGCATTATGACAACCCTTAGCGAAGTCGCGCGTCACGCCGGCGTCACCCCTGCCACGGTGTCGAACGTGCTGCGCAATCGCGGCCGGGTCGGCGCGAGCACCCGGCAGCGGGTGCTCGACGCCGTCGACGCGCTCGGCTACCGCCCGCATCTGGCCGCCCGCGCGCTCGCCGAGGGCCGCGCGCCGACGCTGGCGTTGATGGTGTCGAGCATTGCCAATCCGTTCTATCCGGAGTTCGCGCTCGCGGTCGAACACGCGGCGCGCAGCAGCGGCCACTTCGTGATCATCTGCAATACGAACGAAGATCCACTGACCGGGCGAGCCTATCTCGACCAGATCGCGGGGACGCTTTCCGAAGGTGTGCTCGTCACCAATGCGAACCTGGACTTTGCAGACCTTCATACGACCGAATCACGCGGCACGCCCGTTGTCCTGTGCATGTGGGAACGGCCCAATGAGCCGCCGGGGCTGCCATGTGTCGCGGTCGATTTTCGTCTGGCAGGCGAATTGGCCGGCACGCATCTGCTGACGCTCGGGCATCGGCGGATCGGCGCGATTGTCGGCAGCAAGGCTTCAGGTATTCACGCAGCGCGTTACGAAGGTTTTGTCGATGCGCTGCATTCGGCCGGCGCGCCGAAAGGAAAGGTCAAGCATGCGCCCGATACGATACAAGGCGGCTACGCCGCGGCGCGGGCGCTACTGGAAGCCGATCCGAAACTCACCGCGATCTTCGCGACCAACGATCTGCCGGCGCTCGGCGCGATGCACGCCGCCGCCGATCTTGGCCTGAACGTGCCGGGTGATCTGTCCGTGATCGGCATTACCGATATTCAACTGGCGCGCGAATCGCGGCCCGCGTTGACCACAGTCGCCGTGCCGACTGTCGAAGTCGCCGACCTGGCGGTGTCGCTGCTGCGCGAGTTGATCGAATCGTCGTATGGGCAAGCAGGTCATCAATCGGCGGCAAGCGTGCCGATGCGGATTTCCTCCGCGCCGAAACTGGTTGTGCGCGCGTCGACGGGGGTGCCGCGCCCGAGGTAACGTGGCCGTAACAACATCGGGGACGTTACGTAGCGAACCCTGGCTACGGCCGCCCCCACCTTCCGGACCGCCGTCCGCAAACGCCCGTATCAAGCGGTTCCGCGGCAAAAACACCGTTTCAATCAGTCCATCCATGCAGTTGGCACGGTCCCTGCAATAAAGCAGGAAAAGGCTGAGCGCCGGCATGACTTACATGCCGCCCGCGCTCCCCAACCGGCCAGGCCAAGGCCATAACAAGCATGGATACTCAAATGAATGCCGCTCTTCTGCTGGACGCCGATCTCGCCGAACAGACCACCGACACAGACTCGACCTTCGCGCAGCGCCATCCCTTGCAAATCGCAGTTTGTCTTCGCAAGCTGATGGCCGGACAGGACTTCGTGACGGTGGAATTCAACGGCCGCCAGATCGTGACGCAGATACTCGAGGTCGATTCGCGCAATGCGCGCTTTATCTTCGACGCCGGCAGTACGCAGCTGGACAATTACGCGCTGCCGTCTGCCCGCCAGTTGATCTTTCGCAGTTTGCCGGGCGGCATTCGCACGGAGTTCACGACGCTTAACGCAGATCCGATCATGTTCGAAGGACGCCCGGCTTTCGAGGCCGCTTTCCCTTCGCTCCTGTACTACGTTCAGCGCCGCGAATTCTTCCGCGTGCAAACGCCCGTGCTGGATCCGTACATCGCTAGCGGGCCGTATGTGGACGGCGGTTCGTTCAGGCTCGAATTGCAGGATCTTTCATTGGGCGGCGTGGCGTTGAACACTGCTGATGCACGTTTCGGCGCGCTTGAGAGTGGCACCGTATTGCGCAACGTCACGTTGCAATTCGGCAGCTTCGGCACGCTTCTCCTCGATCTGGAAATCGTCGCGCCACGGCAATTGACTACGCCGAAGGGCGATCTGCGCTTCGTGATCGGCTGCAAGTTCGTGACGACGCCGGGGCCGGCTGAACGGATCTTGCAGCGCGTTGTCACGCAACTCGAAACGAAGCGTCAAAGGCTCACGCCGCGAGGGTGAGTTCCTGCGGGTACGCTCGCCACGATTCTCACGGCGTAGATAAAGTCTGCAGTCATCGCCGCTGAGAATCGCTGCTTCTGGCCGCCGCCTCATACCTTCGCGACGACAGTCAAACCCGTCGCAACGCATCAATTAATATTTCAACCAGCTTTCAATTGAGCCAGGACTTTCCCGAAGTACCGGCGCTCGATCTTGCATCGCACCACTCCCGCAAAGCCCCGTCACGTAAGGCCTGCCGCCCTGGCGGCCGCTTTGACATGTCGACGCCCCTCCCGATCGCTTCCTTGACGAGCGTCCTCGCGCCTGCTGTACTAAATCAACTAAAGTGATTTAAGCAGCCAGTTTCGCATTGCATTGGAATCGCATCAGCTTCGAAACCAGATCGCAAGCAGGCGGCAAGCGCGCAGCGTTCGCGTGTGCAATCACCCGCAGTTCACAACGTCGTGACCAATAACCGGAGGAGCGTCCCATGAATCTGAATTCCCGCAGGCATCCTGTCGCCAGGAAAATCGTGTCGATGTGCGTCGCGGCATCGGCCGTGTGGTGTGCGAGCGCGAGCCAGGCGGCCGACCAGCCTGTCGTCGGCCTCATCACCAAGACCGACACCAACCCGTTCTTCGTGAAGATGAAACAGGGCGCTGAAGCAGCGGCATCGAAAGACGGCGCCAAACTGCTCACCGCCGCCGGCAAGTTCGACGGCGACAACGCGAGCCAGGTCACCGCCATCGAAAACATGATGACGGCCGGCGCGAAAGCGATTCTGATCACGCCGAGCGACACCAAGGCGATCGTGCCGAGCATCAAGAAAGCGCGCGCCGCCGGTGTGATGGTGGTCGCGCTCGACACGCCGACCGATCCGCAAGACGCCACGGACGCCCTCTTCGCCACCGACAACTTCAAGGCCGGCGTGCTGATCGGCAAGTACGCGAAAGCCGCCATGAACGGCAAGCCCGCGAAGATCGCCACGCTCGATCTTGCGCCAGGCGTCTCGGTCGGCGTGCTGCGTCATAACGGCTTCCTGGAAGGCTTCGGCGTGAAGGAAGGCGATCCGTCGATCGTCTGCAGCCAGGACACGCGCGGTGATCAGTCGAAGGGCCAGACGGCGATGGAAAATTGCCTGCAGAAATCGCCGGATATCAACGTGGTCTACACGATCAACGAACCGGCTGCAGCGGGTGCGTATCGCGCGCTCAAGGCAGCGGGCAAGGACAAGAGCGTGATGATCGTTTCCATCGACGGCGGCTGCGAAGGTGTCCGCAATGTGAAGGCCGGTGCGATTGCCGCGACCTCGCAGCAGTATCCGCTGAAGATGGCCTCGCTCGGCGTGACGGCGGGTGTCGAGTATGCGAAGACCGGCAAGAAAGTCTCCGGCTATCAGGACACGGGCGTGACGCTGATCACCGACAAGCCGATGTCCGGCGTCGACAGCAAGGATACAAAGTACGGCCTCGACAACTGCTGGGGCAACAAGTAACGCGCACTGAATGGCGGCCCACTTCGCGGGCCGCTCACGGATTGCCAGCCACTGAACCGACGGCCGCGGGGTACACCGCGGATCGGCGGCCCACCAGATGGCCGGTCTCCGTATTTGCCACGTGGCCTGCCCGCCACGTTCATGCATCGAGGACACCTATCATGTCGACACCTTCCGCGCCTGCCGGCCACCCGCGCACCTTCACCGACCGTTTGCCATCGCTCGCTGAAATCGGACCGCTGATCGCCCTGCTGCTGGCCTGCGGCTTCTTCATTTCGCAGAGCAACCGCTTCCTGTCGTTCCAGAACCTCTCGCTGATCCTGCAGCAGACGATGGTGGTCGCCGTCATCGCCATCGGCCAGACGCTGATCGTGCTGACAGGCGGGATCGATCTGTCGTGCGGGATGGTGATGGCGTTCGGCTCGATCATCATGACCAAATTCGCGGTCACGCTCGGCGTGCCGCCCGTTCTCGCGATTCTGTGCGGCATCGCCGCGAGCGCGTTGTTCGGCGCGCTCAACGGCGTGCTGATCACGCGGATCAAACTGCCCGCCTTCATCGTCACGCTCGGTACGCTGAACATCGCATTCGCGCTCACGCAGATCTATTCGAACGCGGAGAGCGTCTCGAACCTGCCGGACGCGATCATGTTCCTCGGCAACACGTTCAAACTCGGGCCCGCTGACGTCACCTACGGCACGGTGCTGACGTTGCTGATGTATGGGGCGACGTGGTTCGTCTTGCGCGACACCGTGCCCGGCCGGCATCTGTACGCGCTCGGCAATAACCCCGAAGCCGCGCGCCTGATGGGCCTCTCGTCGCAGAAGATCCTGCTTACCGTGTATACGCTGGCCGGTGCGATCTATGGCATCGCCGCGCTGTTGTCTGTCTCGCGCACCGGTGTCGGCGATCCACAGGCGGGGCAAACCGAGAACCTCGACAGTATTACGGCGGTGGTGCTGGGTGGCACGAGTCTATTCGGCGGACGTGGCTCGATTAGCGGAACGCTGCTCGGCGCGCTGATCGTCGGCGTGTTTCGTAATGGCCTGACGCTAATCGGTGTCTCTTCGGTCTACCAGGTGTTGATCACCGGCATGCTGGTGATTCTCGCGGTTGCCGCGGACAAACTTTCCCATCGTCGCGGTTGAACGCCCAAAGGAACCTGTCATGTCGACACCTACTTCCGCTTCTGCCGTGATGCCCGTTCTGCAGGCGCGCGGACTCATCAAACGCTACGGCAACGTCACCGCGCTCGACGGCTGCGATTTCGAAGTGCTGCCCGGCGAGATCCTCGCCGTGATCGGCGACAACGGCGCGGGCAAATCGTCGTTGATCAAGGCGCTGTCCGGCGCCACCATCCCCGATGAAGGCGAAATCCTGCTCGACGGCAAGCCGGTCAAATTCCGCAGCCCGCTGGACGCGCGCGCTCAAGGCATCGAAACCGTGTACCAGGAACTCGCGGTGGCGCCCGCCATGAGCATCGCCGAAAACCTGTTTCTCGCCCGTGAGCTCGTCAAACCGGGCTGGCGCGGTTCGATCTTCAAGATGATCGACAAGCGCCGCATGCTCGACGAAGCCACCGCGCACATGAAGGATCTGCAGATCGGCATCCGCTCGATGCGCCAGGCGGTCGAAACCTTGTCCGGCGGACAGCGTCAGGGCGTGGCTGTCGCGCGCAGCGCGGCGTTCGCGCGGCACGTGGTGATTCTCGACGAGCCCACCGCCGCACTCGGCGTCAAGGAAGGCAACATGGTGCTCGAATTGATTCGCCGCGTGCGTGATCGCGGCCTGCCGGTGATCCTGATCAGCCACAACATGCCGCACGTGTTCGAAGTCGCGGATCGTATTCATATCCAGCGGCTCGGCAGGCGTGCCGCGGTGGTCAACACCAAAGACATCCACATGTCGGAGGCCGTGGCGATCATGACGGGCGCGAAGCAGGCGGACGTCAAGGCGATTGCATGATGCACGCATCCCGCTGAGGGGCACACGACGATGGACACCACCGGTACACGTTCGCCTCTCAAACGCACGGTCGGCTCGAACCAGGTCGGCATGCGGCAGTTCAACGAACGGATCGTCCTGCAAGCGATCCGTTTGCATGGGCCGCTGCCGAAAGCCGACGTGGGCCGTCTCACGCGTCTGTCGATGCAGACCGTCTCGATGATCGTCGACCGTCTGATCGACGACGGCCTGCTCGAAAAGCAGGCGCGCGTGCGCGGCCGCATCGGTCAACCGTCGGTGCCGATCGCACTGCGTGCGGATGGCGCGTACACCATCGGCATCAAGGTGGGCAGACGCAGCCTCGACGTGCTGGCGATGGATTTCGCGGGCCACGTGGTGTGCCGCGATGTATTCGACTATGCCTATCCCGATCCGCGCACACTATTTCCCGCGCTCGAAAGCAAACTGGCGCGTGTGAATCAGACGCTCGGCGCAAAGGCGAACAAAGTGGTTGGCGTGGGCGTGGCGGCGCCGTTGTGGCTCGGCGGCTGGCGCGACTTTCTCGGCGCGCCGCAGGACGCGCTGGAAGCGTGGCACGAGATCGACTTGCGTAGTCGCATCGCGACGATGACGGGCTTGCCCGTCGAGTTCGCTAAAGACACCACCGCCGCCTGCGCGGCAGAACTCGTGATGGGCCAGGGCCGCGGGATTCACAATTTTCTCTATCTGTTCGTCGGTACGTTTATCGGCGGCGGCCTGGTGATCGACGGCCGTTTGCATGCCGGGCCACACGACAATGCTGGTGCGGTCGGCTCGATACCGCTGCGGGACGGCAGCGCGCGCAAACCGGCGCGGCAACTGCTACATGCAGCATCGGGTTTCGTTCTGGAACGGCTATTGAGCGATGCAGGCGTGCCGCCCGCCGCCGCGCACGATCATCGCGCGTTGTCGCCCGAACTGTGGCGGCAGACCGAACAATGGCTCGACACGGCGTGTCCTGCGATCGCCAATGCATTGACCAATGCGGCAGCCTTGCTCGACCTGGAAGCGGTGGTGATCGACGGCGAACTCGACCGGCAACTGGTCCGCGAAATCATCCGCCGAACCGAGCGCGTGCTCGATCGCTTCGAATGGGAAGGTATGGTACGTCCGCAACTGCTGGAAGGCACCATCGGCGCCGACGCGCGAGCGATGGGCGGCGCAATTCTGCCGCTGTATGCGCATTTCGCGCCCGTGCACGAGCTCTTCCTTAAGCCAGCGACGGACGCCGGCTATTAGGCGCCCTTGCTCATTGCGCGGCGACTTTCGCTATCGCAGCCGTTTTAGCCGGCGGATTTTGCAGCAAGGGCTGCAGCACCGGCGCCAGCGACTTCAGCAACTGCACCGAGAGCGCACTCGTGAACTCGTAATGCGCCGCATACGGCTCATGCACCCAGGCGGTCAGCGTGCCGTAGAAACGGTCTCCCATCACAAACACGAAGGTTGCGCTGCGGTTCACCTTGCGCGACTCGATCAGGCGTGCGCCTTTGGCCCACACATTGAAGCGCTGATCGCCGGTGCCGGTCTTGCCGTAAATTTCGAGTGTTTGACCATCGGGAAACGTCATGCCCTGCGCGAGACGCTTAGCCGTACCGCCTAATACGACATCGCGCAACAGCCCTCTGACCACCCCGGCGATCTCCGGCGACAACTGCTGCTGCGGCGCCACCGCAGCACGCTGGAAATGCGTTTCGTACGGCGTGTTTTTCGCGAAGTCGAGTTGCGTGAGACTTTCGGTCGGCACCTTGTTGCCGTTGTTGGCAATCACGCCTATCAGTTGCGCGAGCGCAGCCGGCCGGTCACCGGATGCGCCGATCGCCGCCGCATACGACGGCGTGAGCGTCGCGAACGGATAGCCGAGCGCCTGCCACGATTTACCGATCGCATCGTAGGCGCGCAGTTCGACCATCCGCTTGATGCGGCGATCCTGGGTGGCGTGATAGCGGGTCTTGAAGAGCCACGAATAGGTCGACAGACGCACATCGCGGCTCGCATTCTGTATCTGGTCGAGCGTCGCGTCGGGATGGGCGCGCAGATAGTTGAGCGTCCACAGTTCCAACGGATGCACGCTCGAAATGTAGCCGCGATCGTTCAGATTGAAGCGGTCGATTGCATATTTGTCGTACAGGTTCGCCAGGTCCTCGTCGTCCAGGATGGAGGCAGCCGGCGTGTTCTTCAGCGCCGCACGCATCTTCGCGTTGAACCACGCATTCGATTCATCCGGCGCGACACTGCGCAACACCGTCGCTACCTTAGGCGGCGATTTGCGCACGCCGAGCAGCAGCAAGGCCAACTGCTGCTCGGGCGCCTTGCCGTGGTATTTCGTGTAGAAACGATTCATATACACGCGGCTTTCCTGATCGGCGAAACGCGTGAGATACATCTTGCGGATCGCAGGATCGCCCAGCCATTGCGCCGACGGTCCGGTGGTTTGTACCATCTCGTAGTGGACGATATCGCGCATCAGCCGCACGAACACCAGATTCACCGAATGCTGGAATGCGCGGTGCACGGTGAGAATGCGGCTGTTGTCGTCCGATTCGAAGTTGTTGAAAGTCTGCGCGCCACCGCCCGTGTAAAACGTTTCGCCCGGACTTGCCGAGTATTTGCGTTCCACCGCCGCGTCGAGCATGGCTTGCAGCGAGCGGTTCGAGGTATGCGCCAGATAGTCCAGCGCCCAGCGCGTGAGCTGATCGTTCGGATCGTACTTCACGGCTTTCAGCTCCGCTGTGCTCAGCGGGGCATAACGCGCATGCAGCTCGGAGACAATCTGCAAATACGTCACCACGGTACGCATTTTCGCGGTCGAACCGAGATTCAGTCGCGCACCGGAATTGATGTCGAATGGCTGGTTCACGCTATCGGTTTGCACCCGCACCAGGTTCGCGCCGTCACGCCGTTCGAACAGCGTAAAGCTATAGGCGATTCTCGATGGATCGTCGGAGGCGCGCAGCATTTCATAGCCGACGAGCCCCGCGGCTTTTGCGCCGTCGCGCGTCGCGGCGGCGGCAAGACGTTCACTCACGGCCTGCTGCACGGCGTTGTTGAGCGTGCCCGTTGCCTGCATGTCCAGCCGGTCGAGTTCATAGAAACTCGGAATGCCGAGCGCCGCCAACAGGTGCGAACGCATCGACGTCACAGCCTTGCGCGACACGAACGAGTCGGCGTTGTGCGTTTTTTCCGGTGCGCGGCGCAGATCCACTTGCGCGGACAACGCGGCATCGCGCAGCGGGTTCGAAATAACACCACCGCTCGCCAGCAAGCGCAGATAACTATCCGTCAGACGTTCAAGTTCGGCATAGCCGTGATGCAGGAAATACGATGGCGCACGTTGCGCGATCATCAGCGAGAGCACCTGGCGAAATGCCACGCCCTGCTCAGCGAGATTCTCTTCTGTCGACGGCGCTTTGAGAATGCGGTTGATGTCGTTGAAATCGCGACTGTACCAGGCGGCCAGACCGTCGCCGATGCCATTGATCTCACCAATACCCGGCTGCGCGGCAAGCGGCACCGAGTTGAGATAGTGGACGACGATCTGCTGGCGCGCGGGCATGGTCTGCGGACCATTCAGATAGGCTCGGACCGAAGCGGATGCGATTTGCCGCAATTTCTCCGGCGGCGTTGCCGTGCGCCCGCCCGCCGAGTGGCGGAACTTCTCGATCTGCGTAGCGAGTGTGCTGCCGCCGGGCGTCGACTGATGCCGGTTGAACACGCGCGCGCCCTGGTCGACGAGCGCGTGGCTAAAGCGCCCCCAATCGATCGCCGGATTGCGGTTCGGCTGATCCGGATCGAGCAGATAGCGGTCTTCGATAAACAGTAGCGAATTGACGATCAGCGGCGGGATCGAATCGAAGCTGTCATAAACGCGGCCCGGATACTGTGCACCAAAGAGCGGCGCGCCGGTACCGTCGAAGAGTTGCAACCCCGCCTGGTCTTTTTCGGCGTAGGGAATAAATAGACCGCTATCGGCCAGCGACAGCATTCGCTCGGAATCACGCGACTGTGCGCTGATTTCAAACCCGCGTTCGAGCAGGCGCTTCTGGAACGACGGCAGCAACGCGTAGCCGAGGCGGCTGTCGTAAGGGCCTTTGTCTGCTTGAGGGAAGCGGATGGAATGACTTGGACCGCTCTCGGTGGAGAAACCCACGTCGCGCGTGAGTTCGGAGAGATAGCGCGCCTGCAGTCGAGACGTTTCGATCTCGACCTGGACAAAGCGGGCCGCCAAAGCCAGCGCGAGCACGAAGCCCACTGCCAGCCCCCATTTAAGCCACTTCCTGACGGGCGCCGTGCCTGTCGCGCGAAGCGGTAACCGAATCAGTGGCCGATTCATGGCTGCTCTCCCCGAGCGTGCGCCATTCTCTTGATTCTGGCGCACCTTCGATCAAGTGTAGCGCGGAACGCGAGCATGCAATCGGTTCGGATTTACCCCAAAGTGTCGCCGCAGCAACACCTTCTCACCAAGCTGGCGGAGCGCCGATTGGCGTGAGATATTGAGGGTCTTTCGCGCGTCAGAAGAAAGCAGATTCAGGCGTTTTTTTGCGCCGGCGCCGCTCGCCCTTCCCCCTCTCCCATCGTCCGTCCACGCAGTAACTCGATGAATTGCTCAGCCGGCGGCGACAGCACGCCGCCTTTGCGCGTCACAATCCCGAAAGTTTGTGACGGCGACTTCAGTTTGACCGGCACGAAGCGCAACATTTTCTGCCGCACGAATAACTCCGCGATCGCGGTCGGCAACAACGAAACCAGATCGGCGCTGCTTTGCAGTAATGCGACTGTCACGAAAGTGGAGGCAGTCGAGATCGGGTTGTCTGGCATCTCGAGTCCTGCCAGATCCATCTCCCGTTCGAGCAACGCATGCAAGGGCATATGCGATGGATACATGACCCAGCGGTGGCCGGCCAGGTCACGCAGCTTCACTTCTTTCCTCGGCAATGGCGGATGGCCATAACCCACCACCACCGATAACGGCTCATCCCCAAGCGGGCGATAGTGATATTTCGACGGATCGGCGGCAACCGCCGCACGGCCGATCACCAGATCGAGCCGGCCTTCGTCGAGTTGCAGCAGCATGCGCGCGCTGGTGTCTTCCATCACTTCGATCGACAGGCCCGGCTGACCGGCATGCAGATCGTTCAGCGCCGGCACGACGCACTCCGGAATCGCGCCCATGATCGCGCCGATCGCAAGCCGCCCACCGCGCCCCGAGCGTATCTCGGCGACGTCCTGGCAGAGCGCGGTAAGGTCCGTCGCCACGAGCCGTGCGTAGCGGATCACGCAGTGGCCGAGCTGGTTCGGAATCATGCCGCTCTTCGAGCGCTCGAAAAGCGGCGCCTCGAGCATCGACTCCAACTCCTGCAACGCCTTGCTGGCGGCCGATTGCGTCATCGACATCGCGCCGGCGGCTTTGTGCAGCGACTTATGATCGTCGAGCGCGATCAGCAATTGCAACTGCTTCATGCGTAGTCTCGACAGCAGGACGTTCAGGGTGTCTTTCATGAATTGCCGGGTAGCCGCGAGGTGAATCGCAAGGTGAGTCGCAAAAGCGATCACAAGATGGAAACAATTCAATATACCCGCCACGCACCGCGCCGTATAGTCAGCGACGGAGACATTCAAACACCCACGCCTCATCACGTCGTCACCTCACCTCGGCACAACGCACATCACCATGACCCATACCCACAACCCTGCTCCCATGCGCGGCGTGTTCCCCGTCGCGCCGACCATCTTCGACGAGGCCGGCGGTCTCGACCTGGAAGGCCAGAAACGCTGCATCGATTTCATGATCGACGCGGGCTCCAACGGCCTGTGCATTCTGGCGAACTTCTCCGAACAGTTCGCGCTGTCCGACGACGAACGCAACACGCTGATGCACGTGGTGCTCGAACACGTTGCGGGCCGCGTGCCGGTGATCGTCACGACCACGCATTTCAGCTCGTACCAGTGTGCTGAACGCAGCCGCAGCGCGCAGGCAGCGGGCGCCGCGATGGTGATGATCATGCCGCCGTATCACGGCGCGACGATCCGCATCGGCGAGCGCGGTATCTATGAGTTCTATCGCACCGTGTCCGATGCAATCGGAATTCCGATCATGATCCAGGACGCGCCGGTCAGCGGCACGGCGTTATCCGCACCGTTTCTTGCCCGCATGGCGCGTGAACTGCAGAACGTGTCGTACTTCAAGATCGAAGTGCCGCAAGCGGCGAACAAGCTGCGCGAGCTGATCGAACTGGGTGGCGACGCCGTGGTAGGTCCATGGGATGGCGAAGAAGCGATCACGCTAATGGCCGATCTCGATGCGGGCGCAACCGGTTCGATGACCGGCGGCGGCTACGCGGACGGCATCCGCCTGATCGTCGACGCCTATGCCGCGGGCGACACCGAAGCGGCCGCCGCCCACTATCAGGAATGGCTGCCGCTCATCAACTATGAAAACCGCCAGGGCGGCCTCGCATCGTGCAAGGCCTTGATGAAAGAAGGCGGCGTGATTCGCTCGGACGCAGTGCGCCATCCGCTGCCGCCGATTCATCCGGCCACACGCGCAGGCTTGCTGAAAGTCGCACGGCGACTCGACCCGCTGGTATTGCGCTGGGGCATCTAAGCTCAACTCTCAACCTGGAGCAGTCCAAAGCAAAACAATGAGCGCCCACGCGCAACCCTCGGACGCAAACCCCGGGTCCTGCATCCACATACGCGGCCATACGCCTGGTGGATGCAGCACACGGGGGAAAAACCACATATAAGGTCGGAAGGAAATTGAGTAACATAGGCCCGCAAGCTCACCACATCACTTTCCATGACCGCCGACCCTCGAGAACTGACGCCGGAAACCCTCGCCGAGTTGCTCGAACGCATTGCCAAAGAGGATGCTTCGGCACTACGCGAGCTATATGATCTCGTCGCTCCGAAACTGTTTGGTCTTGCGCTCCGTATATTGAGCAGGCACGAGTGGGCCGAGGAAGTATTGCAGGACAGCTTCGTCAACATCTGGCGCTTTGCGGGCGACTATCGGCGGGCACTCTCCGCCCCCATGACGTGGATGTCGGCAATCGTCCGGAACCGTGCTCTCGATCACCTGCGGCGGATCAACAAGCAGGAAACCGAATGGAGCGATGCGTTGGACGATCTTGTGGCAACCGGCGATCCGGATCCCGAAGCACTGAGCGCGGTCAGCCTGCAGGCACGTCTGCTGGCCGGCTGCATGCAGCAGCTGGAACCGGCGCAGCGTCAGGCGGTGGCTCTCGCCTACCTGCGTGACCAGAGCCATAGCGAGATCGCTGAAGCGCTGACGGTGCCGCTTGGCACCATCAAATCCTGGATCCGGCGCGGCCTTGCCAAGCTGAAGACCTGCCTGGGAGGTGAGTGATGAATCTCCATCGCTATCCTCAACTGGTCGATATGCTGGCCGCCGAGTATGCGCTCGGCACGCTGCGCGGCGGCGCCCGACGACGCTTCCAACGCTACGCGGATCACGATACGGTGATTCGTCAGGCTGTCGAAGAATGGCAGCGGAGAATCTCGCCGCTAGCCGAACTCGCCGAGCCGCGTATGCCGCCGGCTGCTGTCTGGGATGCTATCGAGCGGCGGCTCGGCCTGACGTCGGCGCGCGAGGCGGCACGACCGCGCACCGTGGTCGAAAAACCCGCGCGTCCGTCCGGCAGCATTTTCGAGAATCTCGCGTTCTGGCGCGGCTGGGCGATCGGCGTGACGGGGTTCGCCATAATCGCGGCAGTGGTTGCCGTGCGCTCGCTGTTGCCGTCGGGCGTGACGCCGTCGACTGCGCCGACCGTCGCGCAACAGCCGGAAGCAGCCGTCTCGCATGTCGCGGTGCTGAACGACAAGGACGCGCATCCAGTCATGCTGGTCGCATGGGACGAAGCCCGCTCGACCATGACGCTGCATCCGCTCGGCAAGGTCGACCTGCCGGCCGGCCGGGCGATGGAGTTGTGGGGCATCCCGGCCAACGGCCATCCGGTGTCGCTCGGCATGCTGCCGGACAGCGCCAACGGCAAGGTCACGGCCGGTCAGCAGAAGCCGGAGAGCTATGCGGCGCTGGCGGTCTCGATCGAAGCGCCGGGCGGCTCGCCCGATCACAATGCTCCTACAGGTCCGGTGGTGTTCAGCGGCAAGCTGCTGCCGGTGTCCTGATCTACCCTTAGCACTATGCAAAGCTTGTACGAAGCCACTGTCACCCGCGCTGCCGGGCACTCGTCCGCTTACGCGCCGCTAACCGGCCGGCGCAGCGTCAACGTCTGCATCATGGGCGGCGGCCTTGCGGGCTTATCCACGGCATTGGGACTCGCCGAGCGGGGTGTCACCGACGTCGCCGTGCTCGAAGCCGAACAGGTAGGCTTCGGCGCCTCCGGCCGCAACGGCGGTTTCGTGTTCGGCGGATACAGCCTCGATTGCGCGGATCTGCTCAAAACCCTCGGGCCGGCCCGCGCCCGCGAACTCTATGCGCTGACAACCGACGCCGTCGATCTGATGAGGCAACGTATCCAGTGCTACCGCATCGATTGCGATGTAACCGATGCCGGTGTGATCCTCGCCAACTGGTTCGACGAACCTGCAAGGCTCGACACGCAGCGGCGTTTGATGCGGGATTCGTTCGGCGTTGAGTGGGAACCCGTGGCGCCCGCGGAGCTCGCTTCACAATTGAAGACCGACCGTTATCACGGCGGCCTGTTCGAGCGCAACGCGTTCCACTTTCATCCGCTCAAATATGTACTTGGTATCGCGGACGCAGCGGCCAACGCGGGCGTGCAGATTCACGAGAAGTCGCCCGTTGTGCGCTTACAGCGCAGCGGCGCCCGGCGCGACGGCGCCGGCTTCGTGGTGCACACGCCGCAGGGCGCGCTCGAAGCACGCCACGTGGTGATGGCCGGTGGCGGCTATGCGCGCAACGTCTATGCGCAGGTCGACCGCGCGGTGCTGCCAATCGCTACTTACGTGATGGCCACCGAGCCGCTCGGCGCCCGCCTGAAAGACGCGATGGACACCCGCGCCGCCGTCTACGACACCCGCTTCGCCTTCGACTATTACCGTCCGTTGCCCGACACACGCATCCTGTGGGGTGGCCGCATCTCAGTACGCGACCGCGCTCCCGACGTCATCGCGCGACTGCTACGGCGTGATCTGCTGAAGGTCTATCCGCAGTTGCATGACGTGCGGATCGAGCACGCCTGGGGCGGTCTGATGAGCTACGCGCGGCACAAGATGCCGCAAATCGGCCGCAATACGGACGGCGTCTGGTACGCGGTCGGCTTCGGCGGCCACGGCATGGCGCCCACCACCGTCTCGGGCGAATTGCTGGCGGCGGCCATCTCCGGCGAACGGCCGGTGCCCGAGGCATTCGCGGCTTTCGGCCTGACGCGCACTTACGGCGCGCTCGGTCTCGCGGCCGCGCAACTCACCTACACCGCCATGCAGACGCGCGACGCGCTCGCCGCCCGGCGCCCTTCGGCCCGGCCGGCGCCGTGACGCTACTCAGTAAGCGACCCGACAGCTGGCTCAATACGCCGCCGCTTATGCCCGAGACCCGCTCCGGAGGCTGGTTTCAGCGTGCTAGAATGCGCCGTCATCGCCGCTCGAATACACAATGAAAAAGGGAAGCAAGGCCGCCGAGCCTGATACCAACGGCATCGCGTCCGACACCCGACGCAAGTACGATCCCGAACAGACGAAGCGCAACATCCTCGACGTCGCGACGCAGGAGTTCTCCGCGATGGGATTGACCGGCGCACGCGTCGACGCAATCGCGGAGCGCACGAACACCACCAAGCGCATGCTGTACTACTACTTCGGCAGCAAGGAAGGGTTGTACCAGGCCGTGCTGGAAAAAGTGTATGGCGACATTCGCGCGCTCGAACAGGATCTGCACGTCAGTGAACTCGATCCAATCGAGGGCATGCGCGCGCTGGTCGAGTTTACATTTGACTATCACGATCGCCAGCGCGACTTCGTCCGCCTCATTACGATCGAGAACATTCACGGCGCGAAGTACGTCGAGCAGGTGAAGAGCTTCAAAGGCCGCAACGTCACCGTCATTCATACGATCGAAGATCTGCTCTCGCGCGGCATCGCAGCGGGACTGTTCCGCAGCGACGTCGATGCGATCGACCTGCATCTGATGATCAGCTCGCTGTGCTTTCACCGTGTCGGCAATCGCCATACCTTCGGTACAGCGTTCGGCCGCGATCCGTCGCACCCGCGCCTGCGCGCGCGCCATCGCGCGATGATCGTCGACGCCGTGCTGCGTTTCGTGCGCAAGGAAGACTAAGGCAAACCTGAAACAAAAAAGCGGGACCTGGTGTTAGCCAGGTCCCGCTTTTTTTTACTCAATGAAAGCCGTTCGAACGATATGTGCTGTTCAGTCCACCAGCACGATCCGCTTGATATCGCCGACGATAAAGATGTACGACAGCGCGCCAATCAAAGCGATCGCGCCGATGAACACCAGCGCGCCGACAAACGAACCGGTTGCCGCGACGATGAAACCCACCACCAGCGGCGTCACAATGCCGGCCAGATTGGCCGCAAAGTTGAAAATGCCGCCCGTCACGCCAAGCAGTCCATCCGGCGCAATATCCGACACCAGCGTCCAGCCCAGCGCCGCCATCCCCTGCGCGAAAAACGCCACCGACAGAATCGCGATCACCGCCACGTTGCTCTCGACATAGTTGGCGAGAATGATCGTCGAGGCGAGCAGCAAACCGGCGATGATCGGCAGCTTGCGCGCCACGTTCGGCGACTTGCCGCGGCGCAGCAGCCAATCCGAGAAGATGCCGCCGAACATCACGCCGATCGACGCGGCAATGAACGGCATGATCGCGAAGAAGCCGATCTTCAGCCATGCCATATGGCGCTCGGTGGCGAGATACGTCGGGAACCAGGTGAGGAAGAACACGAGCGTCGAGTTACCGGCGAACTGGCCAAGGCAGATGCCGGCCAATTGACGATGCTTGAGCAGGCGTCCGATGGTGCGCCATTCGAAGCCGCTCTTCGCCGATGCAGCCGGTGCGCCGGAAACATCGGCGTCCTTCTTGCTGTGCGTCAGACCGCCGCCTGCTTCGATATAGTCAAGCTCCGCCTGATTGACGGACGGATGATCGTGCGGTTCGCGATAGAACATCCACCAGATCACACCGAACACGAGACCCACGCCGCCCACCACGTAAAACAGCGAACGCCAGCCGAACGTGCCCATCAACATGAACAGAAACGGGCTGAAAAACGCGAGGCCGATATATTCGCCGACCGTGTAGGTGCCGGTCGCCATCGCGCGTTCGCTCTGTGGGAACCATGTGGCCACCACGCGGCTATTGGTCGGAAAACACGGCGCTTCCGAAACGCCGAGGCCGAGCCGGAACACGAACAACGCGCCGATACCATGCACGAGCCCTTGCGCGAGCGTGCACAGCGACCAGAACGTCATCGAGAGGAAATACGTGAGCTTGCTGCCGAAGCGGTCAAGAAACAGACCGCCCGGAATCTGCGAAGCCACATAGCTCCACGAGAATACGGAGAACAGCAAGCCCATGAGCGCGGCGTTGATGCCGAGTTCTTTGGTCAGTTGCGGCGCCGCGATACCGAGCACCGTGCGGTCCAGATAGTTGATCATTGTGCCGACCGCCAGCAGCGAAAGAATCTGATAGCGGGCTTTCGAGCGGCGCGCGGTGCTTACCGTGGCAGCCGTTTGGCGAGTCGCCTCGGCGGGCGTGGAATGAATGGGTTGTGGCATGGCGTCTCTGTCTCCTCGGTCGGGTTACGTACCGGATATGTATGGCTTATGTGCTACTGGCCTGGCGTTGCAACAAGGACTGGAAATGCGTGTAAACGCGCTCGGCGTCGGGTTCGAGGCCCGTGAAGATACGCATCGCGTCGACCGCCTGATACACCGCCATCCCGCCGCCGCTCAGCGTGCGGCAGCCGAGTTCTTCGGCCGCCTGCAGCAGCGCGGTGCGGATCGGGAAATAGACGATGTCCGCCACCCATAAATCGCGGTGCAGCAATCCAACCGGCAGCGGCAAGCCCGGCAATTTCGCCATGCCGGTGGGCGTTGCGTGAATCAGGCCGTTAGCGGCGGCGAGCGATTCTGCGAGCGAGCTACCGGCACTGACGGTGGAGGCGGGGAAACGCTTCTGCAATTCCGCGGCGAGCGATGCGGCACGCTCGGCGTCCACGTCGAATAGCGTGAGCGTCTGCGCACCCATGGTCAGCGCGGCATGCGCGACCGCTGCGCCCGCGCCGCCCGCGCCCAGTTGCACGACGCGTTCCAGCGATACGTCCGGCAGGCCGCGTTGAAACGCGCGCGCAAAACCGGACCAATCGGTGTTGTGGCCGATACGTTTGCCGTTCTTGAACAGGACGGTGTTGACCGCGCCGAGTGCGCGCGCGTCGTCGGAGAGTTCGTCGAGCAGCGGAATCACGGCCTGTTTGCAGGGGTACGTGATGTTCAGCCCGTTGTAGCCCATGCGCTCGGCTGAAACGAGCAAATCGGAGAGCGCCGTGATGTCCAGCTTCAGCGCCTCCAGATCGACGCGCCGATATACATAGTGCAGGCCGAGTTTGCTGCCCTCTTCCTCATGCATCGCGGGGCTAAGCGATCCGCCGATGCCCGAACCGATCAGACCGACGAGAAACGATTGTGGGCTCGCCTGAGCGTTTGTCTGGGTATTCGCTTGTGCGTTCATTTGGCCGCCCTATTCTTAAGGATGACCGCCATCCGCTCCAGAGCGAGCACATACCCCTGCGTGCCGCAACCGACGATGATCGCCTCGGCCACCGCCGATACGTACGAGTGATGCCGGAACGCTTCGCGGCGATGCACGTTCGAGATATGCACCTCGATGACGGGCTTTTCGATCGCAGAGAGCGCGTCGGCAATCGCCACCGAGGTATGCGTGTAAGCCGCCGGATTGATCACGATGCCGTCAACCTTGCTGCGCGCCGCATGCAGCCAGTCGATGAGTTGATGTTCCGCATTCGATTGGCAGAAATCGACCGACAGATCCAGCCGCTCGCCCGCGTCGCGGCAGAGCCGCGCGACGTCGTCGAGCGTTTCCGAGCCGTAGATGGCCGGCTCACGCGTGCCGAGCAGGTTGAGATTCGGTCCGTTGAGGACCAGCACTGATGCAAAACTCATGACGACCACTCCTGCAAAAGTAAGGCATAAAGCGGGCCACAGCATGCGCCGTGGCTCTACAACGTAAGCGCAGTGTGCGCGCATTACCCGCAATCGTCATTCGGGGTTTATACGAATTTGTACCATCTAGTTAGTTTGTATAGACTGTCGGGAAATTCCGCTAATATGGGTAGTTCTGGCCTGCGGCCTGCTGGTTGACGGTAACTAGCTAGACCATTTTGCGCATTGCAGCATAGCGGACAGCAAGACACGCGGACGCCGCACAGCGGCCGCTTCGCGCAGCCCCACCAGTCGTTTCATCGTTTTTGCAGGAGCCGTTCATGCAACGTTCGATTGCCACCGTGTCGATCAGCGGGACCCTCGTCGAAAAGCTGACCGCAATCCAGGCGGCGGGCTTCGAAGGCGTCGAAATCTTCGAGAACGACCTGCTGTATTTCGACGGCTCACCCGCCGACGTGCGGCGCATCGCCGAGGATCTCGGGCTGAAGATCATGCTGTTTCAGCCGTTCCGCGATTTCGACGGCGTAAGCCCGGAACGCCTCGAACGCAATCTGGATAGGGCGAAACGCAAGTTCGACGTGATGCACGAACTGGGTACGGACCGGATTCTGGTGTGCAGCAACGTCTCCCCCGACACCATCGGCGACGATTCGCTGATGACCGACCAGCTCGGCGCGCTGGCCCGCGCGGCCGCAGCGGCCGGCGTGATAGCCGGCTATGAGGCGCTTGCGTGGGGCAAGCACGTCAAGACCTACCGCCACGCATGGAAACTCGTCAACGCGGTCAATCATCCGAATCTGGGGCTTGTGCTCGACAGCTTTCATACGCTGTCGCTGAACGATACGGTGGACGCGATCGCCGATATCCCGGGCGATCGCATCGCCTTCGTGCAGATTGCCGATGCGCCGAAGCTCGCCATGGACGTGCTGGAATGGAGTCGCCACTACCGCTGCTTCCCGGGCCAAGGCGATTTCGATCTGGCAGGCTTTACCGCCCAGGTCGTGAAAACCGGCTACTCAGGGCCGCTTTCGCTCGAAATTTTCAACGACGGTTTTCGCGCCGCGCCAACCGCCATCACCGCGGCGGACGGCCATCGCTCATTGCTGTTCCTCGAGGAACAGACCCGAGCGCTGCTTGAATCCACCCGGCAGCCGGTCGGCGAGCTCTATCGATCGCCCGCCGCGCCCGCGCACGTCGGCTATCAATTTCTCGAGTTCGCGGTCGACCACACTACCCGCGCGCATCTCGTCGACTGGCTCGGCAAGCTGCGCTTCCGTCAGGCCGGCCAGCATCGTTCGAAAGATGTGACGCTGTTTCAGCACGGCGCGGCGTCGATTGTGCTGAATGCTGAACCGGATTCATTCGCCAATGCCTTCTTCCAGCAGCATGGTTTGTCGCTGTGCGCGTCGGCATTTCGCGTGGATGACGCCAATCAGGCGTTCGAGCGCGCCGCCGGGTTCGGCTACGCCCCGTTCTCGGGCCAGATCGGCCCGAACGAACGCGTGCTGCCGGCCGTGCAGGCGCCCGACGGCAGCCTGAACTATTTCGTCGACGAGACTCCGGACCAGCCCACCCTGTTCGAAGCCGATTTCGTGCTCACCGACGTCAACGGTCCGACCGAAGTGGGACCGCTCGCGCGCATCGACCATGTCTGCCTGTCGGTGCCGGCGCCTTCGCTGGATACATGGGTTCTGTTTCTGCGGACCGCGCTCGGCTTCCAGGCCGAGCCCGGCGTGCTGGTGCCCGACCCGTACGGGCTGGTGCGCAGCCGCGCGCTGCGCAGTCACGACGGTTCGGTGCGAATCGTACTGAACGCCTCCGTGGACCATCACACGGCGGTGGCCGAAGCCTTGCATACCTACCACGGCTCGGGCCTGAATCACGTCGCGTTCAGCACCGGCGACATTTTCAGCGCAGTTCCCGAATTCGTCGCCGACGGTCTGCCAGTGCTGCGCATTCCGCGCAATTACTACGACGACCTCGCCGCCCGCTACGCGCTGCCGGACGAGACGCTCGAGGCGCTGCGCGCGCACAACATCCTGTATGACCGCGACGAACGCGGTGGCGAGTTCTTCCACGCTTACACCGAACAACTCGATCAGCGCTTTTTCCTGGAGATTGTCGAACGGCGCGGCGGCTACGACGGTTATGGCGCGGCCAATGCAGCCGTACGGCTCGCAGCGCAAGCTCAGCGACGCAAGTAGGAGTTTGCGGCCGGCAATGCTGGTGGACGGTGGTTTGCGGTTCGCGGCCCTCCACCCGCGAATTCGCGCAGATCGGGCACGGCGCATGCTCCATCGGCTCAAGCGGGCGCGCCGCACCGATATAATGGCGTTTGATCCGCGGCCAGTGCCGCGCGCACCCTGCCCCATACGGGTGTGGCGCGTACCGTCAGCCGAATGAAACGCCAGGAGAGATATGAAGAAGTTTGCCGTAGTCCTGTCAGTTCCCCTGCTTCTCAGCGCTTGCGCGTACTTCCAGAAGAATCCGGATGCCGGCGAGCCCGTCACGGACACCACCACGCAACGCTCGGTCAGCGACGTAGTCGCCTGCCTGACGCAAGTGGCGACCAGCCACAACGCCGCGTTCAAATCGACCGCGATTCCGCAGGGTCAGATGCTCGATTTCGGCGATTCGAATATCGTCAAGGTCCGTAGCGACAACGGCGCGACGACTTATCGCTTCTACGCGGGCAAACGCCACGTGAACAATCTGTGGATAGAATCGGCGAGCAAAACTTGCGCGCCGTAAGGTAAGCAGACGCAATAATCGGCCAGGTGTAACGGTCGGTAACTTGTTCCGGCGCAATCATAGTGTCACGGTGTTACATCACAATGGTGTCTTAAGAATCGTTTAAGACTTCATCCGCATGATCCATCCGACACTAATCCGCACAAGGTGCGCTTCATGAACCAGCCCGATCACAACACGAACGACTCGCCCGCACCGGCGAAAAAGCCCACGATTCTGCGTCGCTTGCTGAGCCATCACGAACTGGCAACGCTGCTGCTGTTGCTGCACGCGCCGATCGACGCATCCGCGAAACCCGAGATTCCGCAGCTTCACGAAGCCGGCCTGATCGAAACGGTCTCCGGCGACGCCGGCGCCTCGCATATCCGTCTGACGCCCGAAGGCAATGCAGTGTTGCGCGGACTCGGTGTGAAATAAGGCGCGTTGTAGATTTTAGTTACGCCTGCCAGACGCCGTACCCCGCCTCCCGTAGTCCAATCGCCAATTCCACTTCCATATCCTGTGCGCCGCGGTAAGGCATCGGATTGTAAACTTCATACAATTCGGGCATGAGGCGCAGGCCGTAATCGCGCACATAGCGATTTGCCTGAATGCCGGCCTTGTGCCGGTCGAATCTCAGATCCGGGTCCAGTCCCGTCATTCCCACATACACGCACGGCTTGTCGAACCGGTAATCCGGATTCGCGCGGCGAAAGCGCGCCTCGTTCCAGACGGTGTCGTCCAGTGCGACGACATAGACGTAGTAATGATGCTTGCGACGAACCATGTGCGCGGCGGCTCAGCTTCGCGAGGTTCCGTGCAGCAGCATCCGGTACTCGGTCGGCGTGACGCCGACGGTCGCCTTGAATTGACGCGTAAAGGCGCTGTGGTCGGTGTAGCCGCAGAGTGCGGCCACGTCGGTGACCTTGTCGTGTGAAACCAGCAAGGCGGTAGCGGCGTCTAGCCGCGTTTTCAGCAACACCTGGCGCGGCGTCAAATGAAACACTTTGTGAAAGTAACGCTCCAGTTGCGCCACCGACATATCCGCCATTGCAGCAAGCTGTTTCAGATTCAGCGGCTGCACGTAATTTTCCTGAATGGACTGCACCACTTCAGCCAGCCGGCTGTAAGCAGGATGACTGCTTTCGTCCGCTTTCAGGTCGCGGGAGATGCCGGCAAGGCCGACCACCTTCCCCGCCGGATCGCGCAACGGCTGCTTGCAGGTCAGGCACCATCCCGGCTGACGGCCGGGATACAGGTGCAGCTCCAGCTGATCGATCATCTGGCTGCCAACGTTGATGATTGCTTTGTCCTGGGCGGTGTAGATGCGACCGAAACGGTGCGGGAAGACGTCCTCGGCGGTCTTGCCGAGCAGCGCGGACTTTTCCTTGAAGCCACAGCGTGAAGCCAGCGTGCGATTGACCAGCGCATAGCGGGCATGCGCGTCCTTGACGAAGAACACGACGTCCGGCATCGCATCGAACACGGGCTCGAGTAGCGTGAAATGCGACAGCATGCCGGACAGCGTTGCGTCGTCCGGTTCGAGCGGATGAGCCAGCGTGTTCATCGTGCGGGTTCCGTGGTCGGTGCGGTTGTGCGTTGGGTGCCGTTGGTGCGTTCATCCGCGCGACTGCACGGGGTGGCGCTTGCGGTCGATTATAGGGCCACGCGTTGCCGAAAATATCCAGCGGACGAATGGACGGCTGTGTCATTCAGCGGACGACGGCTCCTCGCTGATTGCCATCAACGTACCGATTTGCGCAGGACTGAACGGCGGGCGCGGCGCTGCAGCTTGCCAGCCTAAATACAGCGAAGCCGCGGCGCCACAGATTCGGCCCTGGCATGCGCCCATCCCGCAGCGGGTATGCAGCTTGGCCTCGCGCCAATCCGGATAGGCGCGCGCCTCGCCGAGGCTGACGTCTTCGCAACGGCAGAGCAGCGTGGCGTCGTCGGGTGGCGTGCGCGCGGCGGTCTGCAAGGCAAAGGCCGTTTCGACGCGCCTCGCGAAACGCTGCCATCGGGCTCGTTGCGCTTGCAATGCGGTGCGGTTTGCCGAGACGCCGCTCGCGGCCAGCCCGGCAATCTCGCCTTCCACACCCGCCAATTCCGCGCCGCCGACGCCCGTGCATTCGCCTGCCGCCAGCACGCCGTCGACCGAAGTCCGCTGTTCGTCGTCGACGACGATCTCCTCCGCTTCGGTGGTCGCACAGCCGAGCGCTTGCGCAAGCGTGATGTTCGGCACGAGTCCATAGCCGCAGGCGATGCGGTCGCAGTCGAGCGTCGACTCATGCTCGCCGCGCCGGATCGTCACGCGCTCGACGCGGCCATCGCCATGAACTTTCCGGACAATGCTGCCGGTCCAGTAACGCACGCCCGCGAAGCCGCGCGTCATGGTAAAGGCTTGCCGTAACTTCGCCGGCTCGCCCAGCAATGAGGCTCCGAAGCGGGCGACCTCAAATGCCGAGGCCTGCTCCACGACCGCCAGCACGCGCCCCCCCGCCGCACGCGCGGTGGCAAGCGCCGCGATCAGCAAGGGACCGCTGCCTGCAATCACGATCCGTTCGCCGCGTACCGGCATGCCGCCTTTGATGAGTGCCTGCAGCGCGCCCGCACCGGTCACGCCGGGCAACGTCCAGCCGGCGAATGGCAATAGCCGCTCGCGCGCGCCGGTCGCGAGAATCAATCGATCGTAGCTGATCGACACGCCACCGTGCTCAGCCGACTCGAGCAGCAAACCTCGCGGACTCAAAGGCGCGATTACGCGAGTGGATGGCAAAACGGTGACGTTGGATTGCGCCTTCAAAACGGCGAGCAGGCCTTGTAGCGGCACTTGCGGCGGATGGCCGGGACCTTGCCGCCAGATTTGACCGCCTGCGCGCGGATTGTCGTCGAGCACCGCGACCGTGGCACCCGCGCGCGCCGCTGCCTGCGCGGCGTTCAACCCGGCTGGACCGGCGCCTACCACGACGATGTCGAAGTGCTGCTTCATCGGTTGTCCGTGGTGGTTGTGTTGGTAGTGGCGCCTAGCCCGCTGGCCACGTTGACTGCATTGGCCGCGTTTGTCGCAGCCGCGTCAGTGCAAACCACCTGCCCTTCGCGGCAAAGCGTCTGGCATGCCAATACATGCGCCCGACCGTCGATCGTGACGCGGCACTCCTGGCAGATACCCATCCCGCACAGCGCTGCACGCGGCTCGCCGCTGACCGACGTCCGCGTACGGCCCGCGCCCGCCATGGCAAGCGCCGCGGCCACGATCGTGCCGGCTTCGACCTCGACGCTTCTACCGTCGATCGTCAAGTGAAGGTATGTTGCATCGGCGTCAGCCATGGGCCACCTGTTGCGCAAAACGGACCGGCAAGTAAGGCTCGACGGGAATCGGTGCAGTGTTCCCAGTGATCTGTGCGGCGAGCAACTTTGCGGTTGCCAGCGAAGTCGTCACGCCAAGACCCTCATGTCCAACCGCAAGCCACACGCCGGGTGCAAAATCACCGGCCGGACCGATCAACGGCAAACCATCCGGCGACGCAGCACGAAAGCCGGTCCACGCACGAATGCCATTGAGCGTCGGCAGGACCGGCAGATAATGTGCTGCGCGCTGCAGCATCTGCGCGAGCACCGGCATGTCGACGGCAGGATCGGTTGTATCGAACTGGCGCGACGAGCCGATCAACAACTGGCCTGTAGGCCGCGGCTGCGCATTGAACGCCACCGAGGTACCGGCCGCATGATGTGCGCTCTTGATGTAGCCCAGCTCGAGCAGCTGATGGCGAACGAGTCCGGGATAACGGTCGGTGATCAGCAGATGACCTTTCTTCGGTTGCAACGGCAGAGACGGCAGCAGTTGCTGAGCACCCAGACCATTGGCCACGATCACGTGCTCCGCGCTGACGCGCTCGCCGTCGGCCAGCGTCACGCCACGCGCGCTAATTGCGGTAACCCGCGTACCGAGCCGCACACGGATCTTCTCGACTCCTGACGATTGCGTCAGCAGCCACTCGGAAACCGTCGGCGCATACACGATGCTGTCGTGTTCGATCCGCAGGCCGCCCGCCATCGATGCCGCCAGCGCCGGCTCACACGCCCGCAACGCGGCCGCGTCGAGCAGTTGAGCGGTGACGCCCTGCGCTTCGAAGGCGGCATGCATGGCGCGGGCGGCTTGCCATTCCTCATCGTCGGCGGCGACCCACAAAGTACCGCAGCGCGCGAACGCGTCGCGCGTGCGCAGCTGCGGCGCGAGCGCCAGCCACAAGTCGCGCGAATAGCGGCTCAACGCGAATTCCGCGGGCGAGTCGTTCATCACGACGATATGGCCCATGCCCGCTGCCGTCGCGCCGCCGCCGATGCCCTGCGCGTCGAGTACCTTAACGCGCATGCCGAGCGCGGCCAGCTCCGCCGCGCAAGCCGCGCCGACAATGCCGGCCCCGACGATCAACGCGTCCGCTGTCATGCCGTGCGGATGCCCCATGCGAACGGGTCGCGCTCGTCGAAACACAAACGCCCTTCGGCCATGATGTGCGCGTGGCCGGTGATGGTCGGAATCACCGAGACGCCATCGCCGGCGCGGCGATAGCTCGCCTCGAATACGCTGCCGATGATGCTCTCCTGCCGCCACACCGCGCCTTCGGGCAGCTTGCTGTCGGCGGCGAGGCAGGCGATTTTCGCGCTCGTGCCGGTACCGCACGGCGAACGGTCATACGCGTTGCCGGGACAGAGGACGAAGCTGCGGCTGTCGATGCCGTCTCGCGAGCCCGGTCCGAAGAGTTCGATGTGGTCGATCAAGGCGCCGTCCGCGCCAGTGATGCGCTGCGCGATCAGCGCATCACGGATTGCCGTACTGAACGTGGTCAGCTCGGCGATACGCGCCGCCTCCAGCGAGTGCCCGTGATCAGCGACGAGAAAGAACCAGTTGCCGCCCCAGCCGATGTCGCCAGTCAACATGCCGTAGCCCGGCACGTCCACCTGCACGCCTTGCCTATAGCGATACGCCGGCACGTTGCGCACGGCCACGCTGCCGTCCTCGTTGAGCGTCGCTTCGACGACGCCGACCGGTGTCTCGATCCGATGAAGCCCCGGCCCGATCCGCCCCATGTGCGCGAGCGAGACGACGAGACCGATCGTGCCGTGCCCGCACATGCCGAGATAGCCCACGTTGTTGAAAAAGATCACGCCGGCCGCGCACGAAGGGTCGTCCGGTTCGCACAGCAGCGCGCCGACCACCACGTCCGAGCCGCGCGGTTCGGTGACGATGCCCGCGCGCCAGTCGTCGAAATGCGTGCGAAACACGTCGAGACGCTGCGCCAGCGTGCCGCCGCCAAGCTCCGGGCCACCCGACACCACCAGGCGGGTCGGTTCACCGCCGGTGTGCGAGTCGATGATATCTAGGGTTTTCATGACGCACATGGTAGGAATGCCGGGCGCCGAAGTCTTGGTGTGCATAATCGTGGATTGTGACGATTTCAGCATATCTTATCTGTCCATCCGCGCAGGCGTCGACTATTGAAATCAGGCTGGTGCCGCGTCTGCACAACCTCTATCGAGCGAGGTCCAGAATGCATGTGAGGCCCAGTCCACATGCTTTCGACGTATTTTGCGTCCTGTGCTGAAATAGCCGGTCCGCTTGGCCTTGCTAGGCATACAGGCACAGCCGCTATGCTGAAATCGTCATCCGTCACGCGCGAATCACGCAAGACGGCAGCATTTTCCCTGCTTACACTGCGCTTCGACTCAACACACTCAGGAGAGCAGTCGTGGCGCATATCTGGGAAGGCGTATTGCCCGCAGTTACCACCAAGTTTCACGCGGATTTCAGCATAGACCGCGAATGGACCGGCAAGAATATCGAGGCGCAGATCGACGCGGGTGTGGACGGCATCATCGTGTGCGGATCGCTCGGCGAAGCATCGACGCTCTCGCTGGACGAGAAGCTGCAAGTGCTCGACATCGCCGTTGAAGCGTCGCGCGGCCGTGTGCCCGTTTTGCTGACGATCGCCGAGAACGGCACGCTCGACGCATGCCGCCAGGCCGAAGCCGGCAGCCGGCATGGCGCGGCCGGATTCATGGTGCTGCCTGGGCTGCGCTATCTGTCCGACCGGCGCGAAACGCTGCACCACTTTCGCAGCGTCGCCGATGCGAGCGCGCTGCCGCTAATGATCTATAACAATCCGCTGGCCTATGGCGTCGACATGACGCCCGAGATGTTCGCGGAAATCGCCGACGAAAAGAAGATCGTCGCGATCAAGGAATCATGCGGCGACGTGCGGCGCGTGACCGATCTGATCAACGTGGTCGGCGACCGCTTCGCGATTCTGTGCGGGGTCGACAATCTCGCGATGGAAGCGATATTGATGGGCGCGCATGGCTGGGTGGCCGGTCTCGTGTGCGCGTTTCCGCGCGAGACGGTCGTGATTTACAAGTTGCTGAAGGCGGGCCGTCTTGAAGAAGCGCGCGCGATCTATCGCTGGTTCGCGCCCCTGCTCGCACTCGATGTTTCGTCGAAGCTGGTGCAGAACATCAAGCTGGCCGAGACGATCGTCGGGCTCGGCACGGAGCCGGTGCGGCCGCCACGTCTGCCGTTGGCCGGGGATGAGCGCAAAGCCGTTGAAGCGTTGATCCGCCAGTCGATTGAAAACCGGCCGACGCTGCCGCAGGTTTAAGTTGCGGTTTAACTTGCGGCGAGTTGATGGGTAGGTGCTCCCGGCCGCGGCGCGGCCGGTGATGTGCCAGTTTGTCAGGCCGCCTGCTTTTCGGCGGCCACCTCACCTTGCCGCAAATGCAGCAGCCGATAGCCGCTCTTGTAAACGGGTTGCAGCCGGAAGTCGTTTTGCGGCTCGATCTCGAGCAGCAAACGCAAGCGCGACACATGGCTGTCGATCGTGCGGGTGAATTCGCGGAACTCACGGCCCCACACCATCGCGAAGATATGGTCGCGCGACATCACGCGGCCAATATTGGAAAAGAACAGCGACGCCAGCCGGTATTGCGTACCCGATAGCGGCACCGGCTGACCGCGCAGCATAACGAGCTGGCGATGCGTGTCGAAGTGGTAGGGGCCGACATCGAAGCTCGCGGCGCTGAAACGGTCCGGATAGGCGCGGCGCAGTAAGGCCGCAACGCGCTCGCGGAACTCGCCCGGACGCAACGGCAGCCCGACATAGTCGTCTGCCCCGCTGACAAAGGCGCGCACCACGCTGTCCTCCGACGTCTCGGCCGAAGCGAACAGCACCGGCAGGCGGTCGCCACCGACCGCACGCACCGACCTCAGGACTTCGGCGCCGGACAGGCGAGTGCCTTGCCAGTCCAGCACCAGCAGATCCACGGTGGAACGGGCGAGCGCTTTCGACATGCTCAGACCGTCGTCGTAGACCATACAGGTATGGCCGGCACTCATGAGAATCTTTTCGATCGACTGACGTGTGACGGGGTCACGCTGAAGGATGGCAATGCGCATGGGATGACTCTTAACTGATAGCTCGGACGCGATTCTCGGAGGGACGCCCAAGCCATCCCATAGGAGCATTCCTAATTTGCGCGTCAATCGCCCCCTTCCGACCCGTGTGTGCTGCATTCCTACACGCGACCGCTGCGGCTCGCACGACACACAGGCAAGCCGTCCTGGCTGCCTTCGAAAAACCCCGTTTCGGGAACTTTTCCCAATCTAATTAAGCACTTCCCAAAGCGATCGGCTTTCATCCTGTAAAATCCCCGCCCTGGCCCCAGTCGTCATCGCGCTTGCCCTATCCGGGCCGGCGCGCCGGTGTCCCGTGCTCTACCCAGCGCTTGCCACACTTCTCGCCCGACGACCGCCGTATTTCCACGCGCCACGTGTGGTTTCCAATTCAAGACAAGAAGCAAGCAATGCAAGCGACAAATCTGGGTGGAGCGCAGGCTGTCACCCCACGCCCTCTTGGGCGAAGCGACTACAAGACGCTCGGCCTCGCCGCGCTCGGCGGGGCGCTGGAGTTTTACGACTTCATCATCTTCGTATTCTTTGCGCCGGCGATCGGCCAGCTGTTCTTCCCCGCCGCGATGCCGGACTGGCTGCGTCAGGTGCAGACCTTCGGTATCTTCGCGGCCGGTTATCTGGCCCGGCCGCTGGGCGGCATCATCATGGCGCACTTCGGCGACCTGTTCGGCCGCAAGCGCATGTTCACGCTGAGCGTGCTGCTGATGTCGGTGCCGACGCTGATGATGGGTCTGCTTCCTACCTACGCCAGCATCGGCGTGATGGCGCCGGTCTTGCTGCTGCTGTTCCGCGTGATGCAGGGCGCTGCGGTCGGCGGCGAAGTGCCGGGCGCATGGGTGTTCGTTTCCGAGCACGTGCCGCAGCGGCACATCGGCTATGCGTGCGGCACGCTGACAGCCGGCCTCACGGCAGGCATCCTGCTCGGCTCGCTGATCGCCTCGGCGGTAAACCGCAACTTCGCGCCGGCGGAAATCTCCGCCTACGCATGGCGCATCCCGTTCCTGGTGGGTGGCGTGTTCGGCATGTTCTCGGTTTACCTGCGCCGCTGGCTGCATGAGACGCCGGTGTTCGCCGAGCTCAAGCAACGCAAGGCGATCGCCGCGGAAGTGCCGCTCAAGGCTGTGCTGCGCGACCACGGCCGCGCCGTGATCGTGTCGATGCTGCTCACGTGGATGCTGTCGGCTGCAATCGTCGTAGTGATTCTGATGACGCCGACGCTGCTGCAGAAGCAGTTTCATATCGCGCCGGCCACGGCGTTGCTGGCGAACTGCGTGGCGACGCTGTGTCTGACGATCGGCTGCGTGATGGCGGGCTCAATCGCCGGCCGCATCGGTGCGGGGCGCACGATTTTCATCGGCGGCCTCGCGCTGGCCGTGACGTACTACGTGATGTTCCAGCAACTTGCCGTCGATACGTCGGCACTGGTGCCGCTGTACGCGGTGGCCGGCCTGTTCGTCGGTGTGATCGGCGCGATTCCGTTCGTGCTGGTGAAGGCGTTCCCGCCGGTCGTGCGATTCTCAGGCATCTCGTTCTCGTATAACGTTGCCTACGCAGTGTTCGGCGGCCTCACACCGATCGCCGTTTCGCTGATGATGAAGTCGAACCCGATGGCCGCGCCGCTGTATGTCGGCGCGATCTGCATTGTCGGAGCATTGACCACACTGTTCATCAAAGACGCGCCGCAAGCGCGCTAATCGAGCTGTTTTGTAACGGCGCATCGCCTGGTGCGCCGTTGTTTCCATCGGCTTCACGCTCAGCCTCTCCGGCAATTCCGGCGACATCGACACTTCACGCCGGACCGAAACATCGTGCGCCGCATCGGCCTACGATGTGTCTCATGAACTCTTCCCATACCCCCGTCTCGCCGGCCCTCGGCCGCGTCCTTGCGACCGTCAGCATCGGCTTCGTCGTCACGCAACTCGACGTGACCATCGTCAACATCGCTCTGCCGAAGATCGGCGCAGACCTGCATGCAGACGTTGCTGGCCTGCAATGGGTCGTCGACGCGTACACGCTCGCGTTCGCCGTGCTGATGCTTTCGGCGGGCGCGCTCGGCGACCGGCTCGGCACACGGCGCATGTACGCGGCCGGCATCGTGCTGTTTGCGCTCGCGTCGCTCGCCTGCGGACTCGCGCTCGATGCCACCATGCTGGTCGCCGCACGCGCCGTGCAAGGCATCGGCGCCGCCGCCATGCTACCGAACTCGCTGGCGCTACTCAATCAGTCATACGGCCACGATCCGAAGCTCCGGGCACGCGCCGTCGGACTGTGGACCGCCGCGGGCGCGATTTCGATCGCGGCCGGACCGGTGGTCGGTGGTGTGCTGATCGCGGCATTCGGCTGGCGCAGCATCTTTCTCGTCAATCTGCCGATTTGCGTAGCCGGTTTGCTGGCGACTTTGCTTTGGGTGCCGCGGTCTGGGTCCGCGCGGAAAGATACGCAAGGAGCGGTTTCGCCTCCTGCTACGACTGAAACTCGCACGGGGGCTGAGACAACGGCGAGCACTGGTGCAAGAACTGCAACTGGCGCTACAGCAACAGCATCGGCTACGACCACAGCAATCCCCCGTGGCATCGATCTGAGCGGCCAGGCCCTTGCGATCGTCGCGCTCACCGCCTTCGTCGCCGCTGTGATCGAATGGCGGCCGCTGGGGCTGAGCCATCCGCTGGTCGCCTGCGGTTTCATACTCGCTCTGATCGCGGCCGCCGCCTTTATCGTCGTGGAATCGCGTGTCGAAGCACCGATGCTGCCGCTCTCGCTATTCAGCAAGCGCACCTTCAATGCGGCGGTGCTGTTCGGCATCTGCGTGAATCTGACGTACTACGGCATGGTATTCGTGCTGAGCCTGTATTTGCAGCGCGTACGCGGCTACACCCCGCTGCAGGCGGGCCTCGCGTTCCTGCCGTTGACGGGCGGCTTTCTGCTCTCGAACGTGGCGAGCGGCTGGGTGGTCGGGCGCTTCGGCGTACGTGTGCCGATGATCGCCGGCGCAATCACGGCGGGGCTCGGCTACGGCCTGCTGCATTTCGTCGATGTGTCCACGCCGCTCATCGGCTTGCTGTTGCCGTTCCTGCTAATTCCGTCCGGAATGGGTCTCGCGGTTCCGGCGATGACGACCGCCGTGCTGGCTTCCGTCGAAGCGCAGCGCGCCGGCACTGCGTCCGCCGTGCTGAATACCGCCCGGCAAGCCGGCGGTGCGGTGGGTGTGGCTGCCTTCGGCGCATTGGCGAGCGGCGCGGCTGCCACGCAGATCGTCGCCGGGATGCAGGCCGCGACGGCCATTTCGGTCGGTTTGCTGGTGGTTGGTGGCGTAACGGGCTGCCTTGTCCATCCGGAGCCGCAGGCGTCGGCCTTGAGGCCGCACGGGACTTGTCGTGGGCAAGTTGGCAAATCGCACTGAACATCGCACCGATTCAACCTGAGTGCAAAACAAGACCCCACGATGCTTAGGCATCGCAGGAGTCTTCTTTCAACGCTTATACGGCGCCAGCAGGCGCGATACAACTCGCGCTGCCTCCGCACGTATTTACAGCGGAGCTTCCTGAATCGTGCCGGTGTCGATCGCGCGTTCGATCAATCCTTCGTTTTGCGCCTTGGTGATCGCGTCGGCGATCAGTTTTTCCGGCTGCTCGATTTCGGCCTTGATCGTGCTGATAAGACCCGATGCATCCAGAACCACCAGCGTTTTCGCCGAATCGGCAAGGCTGATGATGACGCGATGCGGCGTAGGCCCTTCGCCGAGACTTGCGCACAACTGCGTGACCTTGCCGCCAATGGTTTGCTCAAAGCTTTGAATCATTATTTGCTCCCTTGATTACAGCCACAATCAAAAGCGACCTGCACAGACTACCTCAATTGCGTGATCAGAGATTCAGCCCGCCGCGTGGCGAGCGTGCGCCGTCGATACTGATCCGGCCCGCTCCGGTCACAAACAGGAGCAGGAAACCACCCGCGATACCGATGTTTTTCCAGAAGTGGATCACCATGTCGCGTTGCAAAGCGGGATCGGTAACATTCCAGAAATCGTGGCCCAGCACTGCGGTTGCCACGGTGTAGACGGCCATGATGAGCGCGAGCGGGCGGATCTTGAAGCCGACGATCAGCAGTAGGCCACCGATTGCCTCGACCGCCGTTGCAATCGGTGCGGCGACCTGGACGAGCGGCACTCCCTTCGCATTCAGATAGCCGACAAAGCCCGCATAGCCCAGCAGTTTCATCACACCGCCCCATAAGAACAGCACGGCAAGGGCAATACGCGCGATGAGGATCACGCCGGAATCGACGGGACGCGTCATGAGGGGCTCCTGTAAATGAATAAGCAGCAGACCCGGCCAGACGGCCGCAGTTCCCTACTTTGCATCTGAGAATAGGTGCGCTGCCCGCCTTTTCCAAGCGTGGGCCGGCATGAACGGCGCAATCTGCGCCGTCTCAAGGGAAGGAAAACAGTGTCCGAGCGCACAGCGCGTGCCCGATCGTGCACGCCACGGACAGTATCGACGTCGTGCCTAAGCGCGGGGATATGTCGCGACCTCGATCAGATTGCCATCCGGATCGCGGCAATACACCGAGGTCATCTTGCCGCGTGCGCCGTCGCGTTCAACCGGGCCGGCTTCTATCTCGACACCCTGAGCGAGCCAGTGAGCTTTAACCTCAGCGGGGCTCGCGGTGGTGACAAAACACAGATCGGCGCTCCCCGGCACCGGCTCACGCCCGGTGAACCATGCGACCGTGTCCGCATCCGCGGGACGCAAGTTGATCTTCTGATTGCCGTATGTCATCGCCACGCGCGTGCCGGTGCGCGACTTAAACTCGGTACGCCGCATGCCGAGCATGCGTGCATACCAGGCCGCACTGGCTTCCACGTCAGCGACATTCAGAACGAGATGATCGAGACTGTCTATCGAGAAGCTCATGGATTTCGTCACCGTCGTGAGGTGCTATGAGGTGCTACTGCTGCGGCGCATCCGGCGCGAGCAGGACACCCTTCGTAAAAACGAAGCAGCCGTAACCGCGCTCTTCGCCGGTTGCGATCACGCAATAAGCTTTGCGCGCCCGCTCATAGAAAGCGAAACGTTCAACAGAAGCAAACGGCACCTCGCGCCCTTCCGCCGCATTGATCTCGAGCTGCACTTCGCGCTGAACCGCCGGAATCGTATTCGGCTCACCGACCACTTCCATGCGCGACGCAGGGCGCTCGATGAAGGTATCCAGCGGCATCACCGACAGAATCGCGCGAATGGCACGCGGCGCGTTCACGCCATCGAGACGCAGTAGCTTGCCCAACACCGTCTCCTGCGCAACGGACGCGCCCGGAAAGTTGGCGTCGCAAACCACCAGTTCGTCGCCATGCCCCATCGAGCGTAGCGCATGCAGCACATCGGCATTCAGCAGCGGGTCCAGATTCTTCAGCACGGTGTCTCCTTGAGGGTCGATTGGCCGCCGGCCACCCGGATTCGAGCGGATTGTCCTTGTGGCGCGTCGCGATCGATTGTAGCAAGACCGTGGCGCACGGTCCGTTGCCGGCGGCTCACCGTCAATCCGCTTTCCCGCACGATGCGGCGAGCGGCATTGCGCGACACCGCCACCGCAACCATCCAACCAATGCGAGCAGCACGAGACCCGCGCCGCCCAGCACCGGCTCGCGCCAGGCCAGCAACGCTGTGAAGGTGAACGCGCGCGTGCCGGCCAGCAGAGCAAAGCCGGCGATCGCGCTGGAGAGCGCGTCGACAGCGCCCGACAGGCGCGTGACCGTGAGGACAGTACCGGGAGCCGTGACGGCAACGGACTCGTGCATGATCGTCTCCGTGAAAAAGACTGCGTGAGCTCAGGTAGCGGCAGGGACCTGGTCGAGGAAACCGGTCACCGCCTGCAAGCGGCCGTGCGTGTCGAGCACGCCGAAGTCGGATCCCTTGACGATCGCCTCGCCGGCCGGCGTGGTGAGTGCCCACGAAAAACGCAGGCGGTTCGCGAAACCGTCGACTTCCGTCGTGCGGTGAAACGTGTGATGCGGGAAGCGTTCATGCACCGCGCGGATCATCGCGTCGATGCCCTCATGGCCCGCGCCTGCCAGCAGTGGATCGCGATAGTCGGCATCGGTGGTCCATGTCGCGGCGATCAGTTCCCGGCGGCGTACTGCATCGGTTTCATTCCATGCGTCGAAGTAACGGTCGATCAGATCGGTATGCGCATTCATCTCAGACTCCTTGATTGGCATGACTGAGCACTACGCTCGGCAGACACGTTGTATGCGGCGGGCTCGGAGTGAAGATTGACGGCTCGAGCGCAGCGCGTCGATTACGTTGGAGGTAAGCATCGAGATGCACCGGCGTGAAGAACCGCGCTGTTTTGCCCACCGGATAGGCCATTTGGCTGAATCGTCACCGACTTCGTCAGCCGCTAACCTCATGGCGGAATTGGGGGCCGCGCAGCGTCGACTCGCGGCATGTGACGAACTGAATGGGCGCGGACACAAGCCGCTTTTTTAATATGGTTTTCACACTTGCAAGACCGTATCCAACGGGATACACTCATCAACAAATCGGTTCACCGCCTGTGTACACGGTCAAGCGCACCGAGGAATTCGACCACTGGCTTGCCGGCCTCGCAAACTTGAGAGCGAGGGCCAAAATCCTGGTACGAGTCCGGCGTGCTGAGCGAGGTCATTTCGGCGACGTCAAGCTGCTGGAAGACGGTGTGTCCGAGATGCGCATCGATTGCGGTCCCGGCTATCGGGTCTACTTCGCGCGCGAAGGGCGCATGGTGTTCCTGCTGCTCTGCGGTGGCGATAAATCCACGCAGCCAGCCGACATCAGGCATGCCAAATCAATGTGGGCAGACATCAGAAAGGAACTGTCATGAGCAAAGTCAAAACCGCACGGTTCGACGCATCGCATTACCTCGATAGCGAAGAGATGATCGCCGAGTATCTCAACGCAGCGCTGGAAGAAGGCGACGCCGACCTGCTCCTCGCCGCGATCGCCGACATCGCAAAAGCACGCGGCATTGCGAAGGTTGCGGCGGACGCCGGACTCGGGCGCGAAAGCCTCTATAAAACCCTCGCGCCCGGCTCCAAACCGCGCATGGACACGGTGTTCAAATTGCTGCGCGCGCTGGGCGTCAAACTCAACGCCGTGCCGGAAGGCGTAGCGCCCGCCTGATTCGCGCCTGGCGTGTTGTCGCCTGGGGTGACGCCCTGAATGAGCTGCGTATTCGTGGGTGCTCCTACGCTTTCTCGGACATTCCACGGTATTGCCTAGCATTCCCGGGTATTCCCGGGGTATTCCATTACCTGTCAGGTAATGGATCGCTAACGCGCTTTGGCTATCATCGGCAACATGAACACACTCTCTCTTGCACAAACCATCCCGTCGAACGGGCCGACAGCAAGCCGCACGGTCGGCGATCTGCTGCGCGAATGGCGGCAGCGGCGAAGAATGAGTCAGTTGCTGCTCGCCGCTGAAGCCGATATTTCAACGCGGCATCTGAGCTTCGTCGAATCAGGCCGTGCGGTGCCTAGCCGGGAAATGGTCATGCACCTCGCTGAGCGGCTCGACGTGCCACTGCGCGCGCGCAATGCACTGCTGATTGCGGCGGGTTATGCGCCGCTGTTCCGCGAACGCCCGTTGACGGACCCGCAGTTAGCCGCCGCACGCGAGGCAGTTGAGTTGGTGCTCAAAGGTCACGAGCCGTATCCGGCTCTCGCGATCGACCGTCACTGGACCATCGTTGCCGCGAACAATGCGCTTGCGCCGCTGCTTGCAGGCGCAAGCCCTGAGCTTATGAAACCGCCGGTCAATGCGATGCGATTGAGCTTGCATCCGGAAGGCATCGCGGCGTCGATCGTCAACTGGCATGCCTGGCGGGCGCACGCGCTGTCCCGGCTTCAGCGACAAATCGAGGTGAGCGGTGACGACACGTTAAGCGCACTGCGCGACGAACTCGCTGCATATCCCGCTCCACCCGGCGCGGAAGCGGCCGACCACGACGACACGGTAGGTAATCAGATCGCCGTGCCGCTGCGGTTGCGCACGCCGATCGGCGTCCTGTCGTTCTTCAGCACGACCACGGTGTTCGGCACACCGGTAGATGTCACACTGTCGGAGCTTGCTATTGAAGCGTTCTTTCCCGCCGATCAGGAAACCGCGGCCGCGCTGCGTGAGTTTGCCGCGAGCCAGCGCGCCGAAGGCCAAGGGGCTGAAGCTGTGAAGTCATAGCAGCACCACAGAAACCTGGAGCGCAATATCGAAAGCTGAATTGTTCCCGCTTGCAGCATCGTTCAAACCACACGGAGAGCCACACTTGATCAACAACGCCCTACTGGTCCGCCAACTCGGTCTCGCCGACCGCGACGCCTACTTTCAGCTTCGCCTGCGCGGGCTGAAGGCGCATCCGGAGTCGTTCGGTCAAAGCTACGAGGACGCGGTGGCCAAGGGCGCCGCTCGGCACGATGCGATGTTGGAAGGCACACGCGCAGCCGAAGGTGATTTTTTGCTCGGTGCTTATGAATCGGCTAATACGCCATTGATCGGTGTAGTGGGATTGCTTCGTAACCAGAGCGACAAGGAAAGGCACAAGGCTTCCGTCGTCGGTATGTATGTCGCGCCGGAAGCAGCGAGCCGCGGAGTCGGGCGCGCCTTGCTTAATGAGTTGCTGGCGCGAGCGGCGCAGATAGAAGGTCTACGGCAAATCCAGCTGATGGTGGGTAGCCGCAACGAAGCGGCACGCAAACTCTATGAGTCGCTTGGCTTTCGCAAATATGGTTGCGAGGTGGAAGCATTGAACGTCGGCGGCGTGTTTCACGATGCTGATCTGATGGCGCGCTTCATGTAACGGCTTTCGGGTGCCCTGCTTCAACGCGCGATACGTGCTATCTTTTTCAATCACCTTTCCGCTGCACCAACCCCGAAGCGGCTTATCCGCCGCCCTCGGGCTATCTTCGATTTGCCGCTCGCCAGTCAAACACCATGTCCGACCTTGCCACTTCCCTTCCGCGTGTACCACGCCGTTTCGACATCAATCCGAAACCGCTAGGTGCCGCACTCCTTCTTATCGCGCTGGGCGCCGTCTATCTGGCACAGACCGTGAGCGGTCGTCAGGCAGCGCTCTACATCGTCGGCACCTTGCTGGGCTTGTCGCTCTATCACGCGGCGTTCGGTTTTACCTCGGCGTGGCGAGTCTTTATCGCCGACGGCCGCGGCGCGGGTCTGCGCGCCCAGATGCTGATGCTGGCGCTCGGCGTGTTGCTGTTCTTTCCGGCGCTCGCCGCGGGTACGCTGTTCGGCCGGCCGGTGGTCGGCCTCGTCGCACCGGCCGGCACATCCGTGCTGGTCGGAGCCTTCATGTTCGGCATCGGCATGCAGCTGGGCGGCGGCTGCGCGTCCGGCACGCTCTACACCGTAGGCGGCGGCAGCACGCGCATGATCGTCACGCTGGCGGCGTTCGTCATCGGTTCGGTTGTCGCGACCGCTCATATGCCGTTCTGGACCGCACTGCCGTCTCTCAAACCGCTTTCGATGGTGACCGCGCTCGGTCTCGGCTGGGCGATCGCGCTGAATCTGCTCATGTTCGCTGCGATCGCGGCGCTCACCGTATGGGTCGAACGGCGCCGCCATGGCGGGCTGGTCGACGAGCCGCAGCGTCCGCCGCACGCGTCGCCATGGCTGCACGGTCCGTGGCCGTTGTTCGTCGGTGCAATCGCGCTGGTCCTGCTCAACTTCGCGACGCTGGCGCTGTCCGGTCGCCCATGGGGTGTGACGTCGGCGTTTGCGCTGTGGGGCGCCAAGATATTTGCCGCACTGGGCATCAACGTGGCCAATTGGCCGTATTGGGCCTCTCACGCCAACGCCGGCGCACTGGCCGCTCCTGTTACACATGACGTCACCACGGTGATGGACATCGGCATCATCCTCGGCGCCATGACGGCCGCCGCACTGGCCGGCCGTTACGCACCGGTCTGGAAGGTGCCGGCCCGCTCGCTGATCGCGGCGGTGGTCGGCGGCCTGATGCTCGGCTACGGGGCCCGTCTGGCCTACGGTTGTAACATCGGCGCCTATTTCAGCGGCATCGTGTCAGGCAGCTTGCACGGTTGGCTGTGGCTGGTCGCCGCCTTCGCCGGCAACGTGCTCGGCACCCGCTTGCGCCCGCTGTTCGGCCTCGAAGTCGAACGGATCCGCGCAAACGGTTGCTAGAAGTTACAAATGCGGCCTCGTTTGTAACTGGGGCCGCATCAACATGTTACACGTCTGATTCGTCCCCATTGCAGTTCCAACGAACGGTATTTATTACTTTCAATTGGGCTCGCTTTCTATTTCCTTTCTGATTCCGTCATGATTTTCCGGTTCTCGACCGGGTACACGCCATTGCTCAGATGGATGACTCTGAAGCCCACTACACAAGGGTTTTCATGGATCAGACGAAATTCCGAGGCCGCAAAAAACCCGCTAAGCATCGTCTATTACAGGACCGTGAAAGACTTACCGAAATTTGATGTATCTTTTTGAGATATTTTTTTGAGAAGGGATTGATTTCTTGTTTTGCCCTTCATACAATTCGTCCCAAGCTGTTACGAAATGTAACGCGATGTATCAAAAAGTCGCCATCTGTATCAGGTGGTGACATGTAGCCGGAGGACAACGTTTCCGGCGAGGCATAAAAGACATAACGGCAAAAAAAGCCGACTTAGTAATTCGGGGCTTCGGAAAACAGAAAATGGACCGTAGCAGCGAGACGCTGGATTCAATCCGCGAGATCAACTTGTCTTACATCATGCTCGCGCAACGTATGTTGCGTGAGGACAAACCGGTCGGCATGTTCCGACTGGGACTGTCGTCGGAACTGGCTGATTTGCTAGCCGGGCTGTCGCTCGCGCAGATCGTCAAGCTGGCCGCTTCCGATCAGCTTTTATGCTTCTTCCGCTTCAACGACCACTCGATGTTGTCGGCGTTGACGCAAACGACGAAGCACGCAGCAGTTGCACCGACTCACGCGGCAATCCTGCTTGCAGGCCAGCCTGCTGAGCAGTTTGCTTAATCGAGGTGACCGCGATGCTCAAGCGTAGCCTGACGGAAGACGCACAAGAAGTATTCCGTGCCATCGCGCTGATTGAACTCGGCGCGCGCATGCAGGTGCTCGAAAGCGAGTTGACGCTTTCGCGCGACCGCATGATCCGCCTGTACCGCGAGGTCAAAGGTGTGTCGCCGCCCAAGGGCATGCTGCCGTTCTCAGCGGACTGGTACATGACGTGGCTGGCGAACATCCACGCGTCGTTGTTCTACAACACGTACCTGTTCCTGAAGAACGAAGCGCGTTGCTCGCACCTGGATGCGCTGACCAAAGGGTATCGCCTGTATCTGGAACATTGCCAGCACAGCGACTCCGAACCGGTGCTGGATCTCACGCGGGCATGGACGCTGGTGCGTTTCTTCGACGCCGACATCCTGCAACTGACCAAATGCTGCCGTTGCACCGGCAAGTTCGTCGCGCACAAGCACGACCTCCAACACAACGTGGTGTGTGGCGCATGCCAACCGCCATCGCGCGCCGGCAAGACCAAAAAGGCGGCCGCCGCTCGTCAGGAAGCGCTCGAAGCAGCGCAGATCGCGCAAGCCGCCTGAGTTAAGTGGAATCGATGAGGGCCGGTCCAGCCTGATTCGAACCGAAGCACCTTGGAAAGAGTCCGCCATCCCGCGGACTTTTTTTTGTGTGGTTCTCGGCCTGACGCGGACACCTCACATCTAGCAACCGACGCCAGGCACCAGGCGCTACCCCGCTACCCCCCTTTGCCGCATCAGCCGACCAGTCCCACCGTCTGCACCACCAGCCACAGATTCGCCGCACTGATCACCACGAACAGCGACCAGGCGACGAGCCGCGTCGGCAGCCTGTTGGCAAATTCGCCCATCAGAGAACGATCGTTGGTCATGCGGATCAGCGGATAAAGCGCGAACGGCAGTTGCAGGCTCAACACAACCTGGCTTGCGACCAACAGTTTGCCGACTGCGCCGTTGCCCATCATCTGCACGCCGATCAGCGCCGGAATCAAGGCGAGCGCCCGCGTGATGAAGCGCCGCTGCCAGCACGGAATTTTCAGCTTCAGGAAGCCTTCCATGATGACCTGCCCCGCCACCGTGCCGGTGAAGGTCGAACTTTGCCCCGACGCCAGCAGCGTGATCGCGAACAGCACCGCCGCGAAACCGGTGCCGACGATCGGCGCCAGCAGCTTGTACGCGTCTTCGATTTCGGTAACCTGGTTGTGGCCGGTCGCGTGGAACGCAGCCGCCGCGAGAATCAGGATCGCCATGTTGATCAGCAGCGCAATGATCAGCGAGACGATCGTATCGATGCGCGACATGCCGATCGCCGAGCGGATGCTGGCCGAGTCGCGTTTAACCGCGCGGGTCTGCACGATCGACGAATGCAGATAGAGGTTGTGGGGCATCACGGTCGCACCGAGAATGCCGATCGCCAGATACATCGGCTCGCGGCTGCTGAGTGCCTGCCACGAAGGAATCAGTCCTTGCGCGACTGACGGCCAATGCGGCTTCACCAGCGCCAGTTCGATGATGTAACCGACGCCGATCGTTGCGATCAACCCCAGCATGATCGCTTCAAGGTCGCGAAAATTCTTGCCCTTCAGGCCGAGCACGATCAACGTGTCGAACGCGGTCAGCAACACGCCGGTGGTCAGCGAACATTTGAAGAGCAGGTGGAAAGCCAGCGCGCCGCCGAGCACTTCGGCCAGATCGCAGGCCACGATCGACAGTTCGGCAAGCAGCCACTGAAAGCGCGCGACACCTGGTGAGTAACGCAGTCTCGACAATTCCGCGAGGTCCCGCCCGGTGGCGATGCCGAGCCGCATGCTCAGACATTGCAGCGCCATCGCCGCAAGACTCGACAGCATGACGACGAACAGCAGGCTGTAGCCGTAACGTGAGCCCGCTTCGATATCGGTGGCCCAGTTGCCGGGGTCCATGTAGCCGATCGAAATCAGCAGGCCTGGCCCCGCGAATTGCAGGATTTTTTTCCAGAACGGCGCGCCTTGCGTAACGGCGACCGTGCCTTGCACCTCGGATGGGCAAAACGGCGCCGTTGCGGTGGTCGGTAATTTGAACTGCAAGCCGGTGGTCTCTTGAAGGGGATAAACCGCGACGCCTCATGCAGGCCGCCGCGAACCGCCTCAAGTGTACAAAGAAACTTCCGGCAATGTCCCGCTTAACGCATAACGGCCGACGTCGCGTACGCGATAGTCGAGTGGATCGTGCAGCGTATGCACGCGAGCGTTGCGCCAGAAGCGGTCGAGCGCGAGTGGCGCGTGGGTGGCGCGCGCGCCGCAGGCATCGAACAGTTTTTCGCTGACGTCGAGCGCGGCGCGGTGCGCGACGATTTTCGCCTCCGAGGTGGCGAGCGCCACCTGTGCACGGGTTTCGGCGTCCAGCGTCGGGCCTTGTTGCCATGCGTCTTCGAGCGCGTAGGCGGCACGCACTGCCAGCGCTTCCGCACTCACCGCCTGCAGACGCATCTCGCCAAAGCGCTGGATCAGGTAAGGATCGTCGGTGGCTTTTTCGACGCCCGAGGATATCCACGGCTTGCCGTACTGCGTGACATAGGCGCGTGCTTCTTCGAGCGCGCCCTGCGCGATGCCGACGAACAGATTGATCAGCACCTGCTGCGAGATCAGCGTGCGGAGGCTCGCGTATGAGGTGTCGGCCCGCTCCAGCACCTCGTGCGGTTCAACCTTGACTTGCACAAAGGAGACGCTGCCGCTATCGGTTTGCCGCTGACCGATCGGATTCCAGTCTTCGTGAACGGTAATGCCTTCACGCGCGGTTGGCACCACCGCGAACACCGCTTTGCCGGCGACCGGATCGTGCCCGGAAACCGTCATCATGTGCGAGCCGCGCGTACCCGAACAAAATCCTTTCTGCCCATCTAAAAGATAGCCACCGTCGGCGGTTGCGCTTGCAACGAGTCGCGTGTCGAGCGGATTGACCGCATTGCCCCACCACCAGCGCTCTTCCACGGTGCCGCCCAGATAGCGGGCACGTTGTTCCGGGTTGCCCCATACATTGACGCTGACCACCTGCAGGCACGTGAAGCCAAGCAGATGCGCGAGCGCACTGTCGACTCGCGCGATCTGGCGGATCGTCTCGTAGATCTCGGGCCAGCGCGTGCCGGAACCGCCGAATTCACGCGGCACGGCGAGCGTGAGCAGCCCTGCGTCGGCGATCCATTGTTTTTCCTGCGCGGCGTGGCCGCCGTCGCGATCGCGCTGAGCCGCGCTGGCGCGCAACGCATCGAGCAAGCCGGTCAGATCGCGCACCACAGGCGCAGCGCCGGTTTGCAGCGGTTGCAGCGGTTGCAGCGGTTGCAGCGCCTCGGGATGTCGAGGTTCGTTCATGCAATGTCCACGTGGAGAAGTTTGGCGAGCGGGAGTCTCGCTGCGCCCAGCGTCGCAAATAGGATGATAGACCGTGGCGTCAGCGCTGAAAACGTGGGCCGCAAGCGCGTATTCGTCATGCAAATAGCGGGCGAAAGGCGAAGATCATGCGCGTTGCGCAAGCCGTCGCACGAAGCGATCGCCGACAAACTGCACCGCCGTCACGATCACGATTAGCAATACGATCACCGTCACCATCACGGTCGTATCGAAACGCTGATAGCCGTAGCGGATCGCCAGATCGCCGAGACCACCGGCGCCCACCGCGCCCGCCATGGCCGAGGAACCGATCATCGCCACCACCGTGATCGTGAAGCCGCCGAGAATGCCCGGCAGCGCTTCAGGCAGCAGCACATGCCGGATGATATGCCGGCGCTGCGCGCCCATTGCCTGCGCGGCTTCGATCAAACCGCGGTCCACTTCGCGCAAGCTCACTTCGGCCACGCGCGCAAAAAAAGGAATCGCTGCGATGCTGAGCGGCACGATGGCAGCCCATACGCCGATCGTCGTGCCGATCAGCAAACGCGTGAGCGGCAACAGCGCGACCAGCAAAATGATGAACGGCGTGGAGCGGAACGCATTGACGAGCGCGCCGAGTGTGCTGTTCACCACACGCTTTTCAAAGATGCCGCCGCGTGTGGTGGTAACCAGCACCAGTGCAAGGGGAATTCCGATCAGCGCCGCAACGAAGGCCGATACGCCGACCATGACGATGGTGTCGCGAATGGCATCTGCGAGTTCCGAGAGCCAGAGATCAGACATAACCGAGCACCTCGACGTGATTGGCATAGTGACGCGCACGCTCGAGCAGTGTCGCGATTTGCTTTTGCACCGTGCCTTCCGCGTCCGCGCGCACCTCCGCCGACACTACCAGACGCCCCTGCGCGTGCCCCTGAATCCGGTCGATGCCGCCATGCACGAAACTCACGCGGCCACCTTCAATGCTCAATGCGGACGTCAACCCGCCCAGGTCAGGCTCACGCGCATCGTTGCCGGTGAAGCGCACGTCGAGCAGAATCTGCGCATCCGCTTGTTCGATCTCGTGCAACGGTTTGACGCGCGCGGCGAGATCCGCAGGCAGATCATGCACAAGGGTCCGCAGCAACGCGCGCGTCGCATCATGCTGTGGGTCGCCGAATACGCGCCATACCGGCCCCGTCTCCACCACTTCACCACGCTCGATCACGGCCACCGTATCGCAGACCTCGCGAATGACCTGCATTTCGTGCGTAATCAGCACGATGGTCAGGTTGAGCCGCTGATTGATATCGCGCAACAACGCGAGAATGGCTTGCGTCGTTTCAGGATCGAGTGCGGAGGTCGCCTCGTCGCACAGCAGTATGTCCGGGTCGGTCACAAGGGCGCGCGCAATCCCGACGCGCTGTTTCTGCCCGCCGGACAAACTCGCCGGATAGGCATCGCGCTTGGTCGACAAGCCGACCAGTTCGAGCAAGGCGTCAACCTTTTTGTCGATCGCAGCTTTAGGCGCGCCGGCGATTTTTAGCGGCAACGCAATGTTCTCGCGCACCGTTTTCGCGGAGAGTAAATTGAAGTGCTGGAACACCATGCCGATACGCCGCCGCAGCGTGACCAGCCCGCGTTCGTCGAGCTCGCCGACACTCACGCCATTCACAAGCACGGCGCCGGAACTCGGTTTTTCCAGACCATTGACGAGCCGCAGCAGGGTCGATTTGCCTGCGCCGCTTCGGCCGATAATGCCGAACACTTCACCTCGCGCCACCTTCAGCGTGATGTTCGCCAGGGCCGCAGTCGACACACCGCGAGTGTTAGCGAACACCTTGCCCACGTCGTCGAATACCACGGCTTCTTGCGCGGCATCGGCCGCATCACGATTCAAGGCGAGAGACGGTGCGTCTTCAATGAATTGCGGCGCGTCAAAAAGATGAGCCATGGCTTCGTTCCTCTCAAGCGTCCACGGTGGATCGCGCGCCGCTTTGCGTAATTGGTACATTACGCCGATGCTGCGCGCCGGCATGCACCTCAGGCAGTCGCGCGCGGCCGCCGCCGAAAAGTTTTTCGCGCAGCGTCGGCGCCGGATCGTAGTCTTCCTTGTAGACGCCGCGATTCTGCAATTCCGGCACCACCAGGTCGACGAAGTCTTCGAACGATTCGGGCATGACGGTGCGCGTCAGATTGAATCCGTCAACGCCGGCCTCTTCTATCCACGACACCAGCTCGTCCGCGATCTGCTGCGGCGACCCGACTACGGGCTTCGCGCGGCCGCCGAGCGTCATCTGTTCGAGCACCTTGCGTTTGGTCCATACACCACTCACGCTCTTCTTCGAAATCGCTTCAACGGCCGATTGCATCGATTCGGTCTTCACATACGAAATCGGCTCGTCCAGTTCGTACTGTGAGAAGTCGATGCCGGTCGAACTGGAGAAATGCGCAATGCCACCCTCAGCGCTCGCATAACGCCGGTACTCTTCGAATTTTTCCTGCGCAGCGCGTTCTGTTTCACCGACTACAACGGTGATGCCGGCAAAGATCTTGATATCGTCCGGCGCGCGGCCGAAGCTAACCGCCCGTGCGCGAATGTCGTCGACAATGGAGCGCGTGAGCTGCTTGTTCTGCCCGCCGACAAACACGCATTCCGCGTGACGCGCCGCGAAATCGACGCCCCGGCTCGACGAACCCGCCTGATATAGCACCGGCGTGCGTTGCGGCGACGGCTCACTCAAATGAATGGCGTCGATCGAATAGTACGGACCGTCGTGCTTCACGCGATGCACCTTGTCAGGATGCGAGAAGATACGCGCCTCGCGATCGCGCACTACCGCGTCGTCTTCCCAGCTTTGCTCCCATAGCTTGTAGACCACGTCCATGTAATCGTCCGCACGATCGTAACGGTCGTCGTGGCTGATCTGTTGCGCGAGACCCATGCCGCGCGCGGCGCTGTCCAGATAGCCGGTGACAATGTTCCAGCCCACCCGGCCCTTCGTCAGGTGATCCAGCGTCGACATGCGGCGCGCGAACAGGTACGGCGGCTCGTAAGTGAGATTCGACGTGACGCCGAAGCCGATATGCTTCGTCACGTGTGCCATCGCGGGCACGATCAGCGAGGGATCGTTGATCGGAATCTGCACCGATTCGCGCAACGGAGTTTCCGGGCTGCCCTGATAAACGTCGTATACGCCGACGATATCCGCGAGAAAGATCCCGTCGAACTTGCCGCGCTCGAGCGTTTGCGCGAGGCTCGTCCAGTAGTCGAGGTCGGTGTAATGCGCCGAACGGTCGCGCGGATGCGTCCACAGACCATGATTGATGTGACCGACCGCATTCATATTGAACGCGTTCAGCAGGATCTTTTTCTTCGCCATCGTGCGGCTCCTTGCTGGTTGCAACGTTGCTAGCGGCGCGCCTTACCAGGCGACGGCGTAGAGGCTGCCGAAGGCTTTGTCGAGCGCCGCGCGCACAGCGGGCGAATGCTGATAGATCGAGATGAACTTGCGGATACGCGGATCATTTGCGCTTTCCGGACGCACGACCCACTGGATCGCGTAGTTCTTGTTTTCCAGACCGTCGAACAACAATGCGCTATTCGGGTCGGTGGTGCCCGCGAGCTTGATGAAGCTCGGGTAGCCTTGGGCGAGATCGACGTCGTCGAGCGAGCGGGCCAATTGCGAGGCCTCGAGCTGAACGATCTTCAGGTGCTTCGGGTTGTCGATGATGTCCAGCGTCGTAGCGCGATAGTCAATGCCTGGCGTCAGCTTGATGAGACCGGCGCGTTGCAGCAACAACAGACCACGACCGCCGTTGACCGGATCGTTAGCGATGGCAACGGTGGCGCCGTCTTTCAATTCATCGAAGCGTTTGATCTTTTTCGAATACAGGCCGATCTTCATGATCGTGCCCGGTGCAATTGCGACGAAGTTATAACCGCCCTGCTTCTTTGCGTTCTCGAGAAACGGGATGTGCTGGAAATAGTTGACGTCGATATCCTTGTTGGCGAGCGCCGCATTCGGCGTATTCCAGTCAGTGAACTCGATGATCTTCACGTCCAGCCCTTGCTCTTTCGCTTCGCGCGCGGCGACTTTGAGCGCCTCGATTTGCGGGCTGGTGGAAGTGCCGATTTTCAGCGTGGGCGTGTCCGCCGCGATCGCGGGCGTTGCGGACAACGTTAGCGCGAGGCCGAACGCGCCGAGGAACGTCAGCGTCCGCGCCTTGAAAAAACGCCGTGCAGTGGTCAGAGAAATGCGCATGGTGAACTCGTTAGGATGGGGGCGTGGTGTGTTTCGAGGCGAGCCGGTCCCGCGGCATGCGGGCAGGCGCGCCGAAATCGGTCGGACAACAGAAATCTGCAGCACGCGGTTTAACCGGCGTGCGGCAGCGATAGAACGCGCGGGCGGATCAGCGCGGACAGCGGCAGGTCGGACAGGTCATCGCCTCTCTCCAGATGAGGTGCGAATCATCATAGACGGCGGGAAACCGGCGGTCTACGAACGGATTTTTGGAAGGAAAGCCGGAAAAATGATTTGGGGCTTGCCCCATGGAGCAGGCACACCACGTCACCAAAGAAAAAACGCCGGGCCGCGCTTTCGCGCAACCCGGCGTTCTTCACCAGCCAACAAACTAAACCTAAACCTAAACCTTAGCGCTTCGCCACCTGTTCCACCGACGCAGAAGCAGACGTAGACGTAGAAGCAGACGCACCAACCGCACCCGAAGCCGGCGCGACCGCCCCCACCGCCTCATCGCCCGCAGGCTTCACATCACCCCAGCCGCCGCCCAGCGCGCGAATCAGATTGACCGTCGCCACCGCCTGCGTACCCGACAGATGGCTCGCCTGCAGTTGCGATGTCAGCACCTGCCGCTCGCCGTCGATCACATCCAGATAGCTGACCGCGCCTTCCGTGTACTGTGTGCGCGACAGATGCGCCGCGCGTTGCGAGGCCACGACTGCATCGTTCTGCTCGCGAATCTGATCGTCGAGCAAACGCAGATCGGCAAGGTTGTCCTCGGCCTCACGGAACGCCACCAGCACCTGTTGACGATACTGCGCGACATCTTCGTCGTACTTCGAGCGAGCTTGCGCGAGGTTTGCCTTGCGGCGGCCACCGTCGAACAAAGGCAACGTCAGCGCGGTACCGGCGAATGGCCCGAGAATAAACGCGCGGCTCGACCACTTGAACAGATCGCCCAGCGTCGCCGATTCAAAACCAGCCGCACCCGTGATATCGAGCTTCGGGAAAAACGCCGACTTCGCCAGACCGACCCGCGCATTCGCCGCCATCATCGCCCGCTCCGCCGCCGAAATGTCCGGTCGACGTTCGAGCAGAGCCGAAGGCAAACCTGGCGGCACACGCACCGTCACCGGCACGAGCGGTGCCTCCGCGAACGAGAAATCCGCCGGCGGCTTGCCGAGCAGAATCGCCAGGCTGTGCTCGGAGGCCGCGCGCTGACGTGCCACACCAACTGCATCGGCACGCGCACTCGCCAGTTCGTTGCGAGAGCGCGAAACATCCAGCTCGCCGATATCGCCTTCCTTGAAACGGCGTTCGACCAGCTTCAGCGTGTCCTCGCGCAACGCCACGGTACGGCGATACAGATCCTGATCCGTGTCCAGCTCGCGCAATTGAAAGTAGTTCTGCGCAACATCAGCCTGCAGCGACAACTGCACAGACCGGAACAACGCTTCACTTTGCTGCTCGTCCGCCCGCGACGCATTCACGTTCGAACCAACCCGCCCGAACAGATCGGTTTCATACGATGCGCCAACCTGCGCACGCCAAATCGTGCCGTTCGTCCCGCCCGCACTATCCGGCTGAAACTGCGAGGCCGCCGAAGCCCGTTCACGCGTCGGGCCGAAGCCCGCGTCGAACTTCGGGAACCAGTCCGACTTCGCCGCCTGCGTCACCGCACGCGCCTGCTGCACGCGCGCTGCAGCCGCCTTCAAGTCCTGATTCGCGGCAGCCGCCTGTTCTTCCAGCGCGTTCAACTGCGGGTCGCCGAAAATCGTCCACCATTCGCCGCGATGCGCGTCGTCGGCGGGCTGAGCCTGCTTCCAGGTGCCCGTGTCCTGCGGCGATGCGGCGGAGGTAGCCGATGTAGCCGACGCTCCGGACGCAGCCGACGCAGCAGTCGGCGTTTCCTTGAACGCAGCCGGCGTATCCACGTCGGGCCGCTTATACGTGGGCTCCACGGAGCAGGCCGCGAGCAATGCCAGCAGCAAACCGCTGGCAGCCGCTCTGCCCCACCCGCTTAAAGATTCAAAACGCTTCATTATTATTTTCTCCTCAGGCGTCCGTCACCGGCGCACCAAGGTGCGGCGCGTCTTTCTGCGCGACGTGAATCGTCCCGCCCGCCAGCGTACGCAGCACCACATAGAACACAGGGGTCAGCATCAGGCCGAACAGCGTCACGCCGAGCATGCCGAAGAACACCGCGATACCCATCGCGTGACGCATCTCCGAACCCGCTCCGCTCGAGAGCACCAGCGGCACCACACCCATGATGAAAGCGATCGACGTCATCAGAATCGGCCGCAGACGCAAGCGGCTCGCCTCGATTGCCGCAGCCAGCGGCGTACGCCCGTCATGTTCGAGTTCGCGAGCGAACTCGACGATCAGAATCGCGTTCTTCGCCGACAGCCCCACCAGCACCATCAAACCGATCTGCGTGAAGATGTTGTTGTCGCCACCCGTGAGCCACACACCGGTCAGCGCGGACAGCACGCTCATCGGCACAATCAGAATCACCGCGAGCGGCAGCGTCAGGCTTTCATACAACGCGGCCAGCACGAGGAACACAAGCAGCACGCTGATCGGGAACACCCACAGGCCCGCATTGCCGGCGATGATCTGCTGATACGTCAGGTCGGTCCATTCGAGCTTCACGCCATGCGGCAAGGTTTCCGCCGCCACGCGTTCGGCCGCGGCTTGCGCCTGGCCCGATGAGAAGCCCGGCGCCGGACCACCGTTGATGTCGGCAGCCGTATAGCCGTTGTAACGCACCACCATTTCCGGACCGTACGTGGGCGTCACCGTCACCAGCGACGACAACGGCACCATGTCACCTGCAGCATTGCGCGTCTTCAGTTGCAGGATGTCGTCGGCACGTTGACGGAACGGCGCATCAGCCTGCACCCGCACCTGATACACACGGCCGAAGCGGTTGAAGTCGTTCACATACAGCGAGCCCAGATAGATCTGCATCGTGTTGAACACGTCCGTGACCGGCACGCCGAGTTGCTTGGCTTTTACGCGATCCAGGTCGACGTTCAATTGCGGCACGTTGATCTGATAGCTCGAGAACGTCGGTCCGAGTTCAGGCGTTTGCGCTGCCTTCTTCACGAACGCTTCCGCAGCCTTGTTCAACTCCGCATAGCCCACCGCGCCGTGATCTTCCAACTGCATCTTGAAGCCGCCCAGCGTACCCAAGCCCAGCACCGGAGGTGGCGGGAACACCGCGACGAACGAATCCTTGATCGCGCCGTACTGCTGGTTCAGCGCACCGGCAATCGCACCGGCCGAGAGCTTCTTGTTGCCACGCTCCTTGAAAGGCTTCAACGTGACGAACACAATGCCCGCGCTCGAACTATTGGTGAAGCCGTTCACTGACAAACCAGGGAACGCCACCGCGCTTTCCACGCCAGGCTGCTTCAAGGCAATCGCACTCATGTCGCGGATCACCTTTTCCGTGCGGTCCAGCGATGCACCGTTCGGCAATTGCGCAAACGCAATCAGGTATTCCTTGTCCTGCGCCGGCACGAAACCGCCCGGCACGACGCGCGAGATCAGCACCGTTGCACCCAGCAGGATCGCGTAGACCGCGAGCATCGCGCCCTTACGACGCAGCACGCCTTTCACGCCACGGCCGTATTCCGTCGAGCCGCGATGGAACACCTTGTTGAAGCCCTTGAAGAAGCGGCCCAGCACGCGATTCATCACACGCGTCAGGAAGTCTTCCTTGGCACCATGGCCACGCAACAGCATCGCGGACAACGCCGGCGACAACGTCAGCGAGTTGAACGCCGAGATCACCGTGGAGATCGCGATGGTCATCGCGAACTGCTTGTAGAACTGACCCGTCAAGCCGGTCATGAAAGCGAGCGGCACGAACACGGCAACCAGCGTCAGCGCGATGGCGATAATCGGCCCGCTCACTTCCTGCATGGCCTTATAAGTCGCATCGCGCGCACTGAGCCCATTTTCGATGTTCCGCTCGACGTTCTCCACCACCACGATCGCATCGTCCACCACGATCCCGATGGCCAGCACCATCCCGAACAACGACAACGCGTTGATCGAGAAGCCGAACGCCAGCAGCAACGAGAACGTACCGACAATCGACACCGGCACTGCGATCAACGGAATGATCGACGCACGCCACGTCTGCAGGAACACGATCACCACGATCACCACCAGCGCGATCGCTTCGAGCAGGGTGTGAATCACCGCCTCGATACTCGAGCGCACGAACTGCGTCGGGTCATAAACGATCTTGTATTCGACGCCTGCCGGCATGTCTTCCGCCAGTTCCTTCATCGCGGAACGAACCTGGTCGGAAATCGCGAGCGAGTTCGCGCCCGGCGCCTGGTTGATAGCGAGCGCCACAGCAGGCTTGTTGTCGAGCAGCGAACGCAAGCCGTATTCCGACGCCGCCAGTTCGACGCGTGCGATATCACGCAGGTACGTCACGCCGCCATCCGGCGCAGTTTTGACGATGATGTCGCCGAATTCGCCCTCAGTCTTCAAACGACCACGCGCATTCACCGACAACTGCAGTTGCGTGCCCGGCACCGAAGGCGATGCGCCGATCACACCGGCTGCCACTTGAATGTTCTGCTCACGGATTGCGTTGACCACTTCGGTCGCCGTCAAACCGCGCTGTGCGACTTTCTGCGGATCGAGCCAGACACGCATCGCGTAGTCGCCCGAACCCCACAACTGCACTTCGCCGACGCCCTGAATCCGCGCCAGGCGGTCCTTGACGTTGAGCAACGCGTAGTTGCGCAGGTACGTCATGTCGTAGCGATTGTTCGGCGAGATCAGGTGGACCACCATCGTCAGCGTCGGCGAACTCTTGATGGTCGTGATGCCAAGCCGTTGCACGTCTTCCGGCAGGCGCGGCAGCGCCTGGTTGACGCGGTTCTGCACGAGCTGCGTCGCCAGGTCCGGATTGGTGCCGAGCTTGAAGGTCACCGTCAGCGTGAGATTGCCGTCGCTATTGGCTTGCGACTGCATGTACAGCATGTTCTCAACGCCGTTGATCTGCTCTTCAAGCGGCGCCGCAACGGCCTCCGCGATCACTTTCGGATTGGCGCCCGGATATTGCGCGTGCACCACCACCGAAGGCGGCACCACTTCCGGGTACTCCGAAATCGGCAGCTTGAAGAGCGAAATAATGCCCCCCAGCAGGATCAATACCGATAGCACGCCGGCAAAGATCGGTCGATCGATGAAGAATTTGGATATGTTCATGGGAAGCTCTTAACGTTGGAGCATGCGCCTGCTACGGCCGGTCAACGTGACTGGCCAAGCGCGGCGCACGAGACTCACGAATTCTTGTCCGCTGCTTTTGCTCGCGTCTGCGCAAGCGGCGCGCTGTTCGGATCCTGATCGGTGGTCATGGGCACCATGTGAGCGCGCACTGCATCGCCCGGACGTACGCGCTGGACACCGTTCACGACGATCCGGTCGGTTGCCTGCAAACCGCCCTTGACGACGCGCAGGTTGCCCTGCATGCCGCCCACTGCGATTTCCCGGTACACGACGTGGTTGCTCTGATCGACCACCAGCACGAACTTCTTGTCCTGATCGGTGCCCACCGCGGCGTCGTCGATCAGCAGTGCCGGATGCGGCTCGCTGCCGCCGACCTTCACGCGCGCATAGAGACCAGGGATCAATGCACCGTCCTGGTTATCGAAGCGCGCGCGCACCCGGATCGTGCCGGACGACGTATCCAGCCGGTTGTCGACGGATTCGATCGTGCCGCTGCGCGAGTAGCCGCTTTCATCCGCCAGCCCCAGGTCCACGGGCACCTTGCTGCCATCCTTCGCGCGGCTCAGGTACTGCAGATAGGTTTGTTCGTCGACGTCGAACGATGCGTAGATCGGCGAAACCGACACCAGCGTGGTCAACGGCGCCGCGCTTGCACCCGCCGACACCACATTGCCCACCGTGATTTCCGCACGCGAGACGCGACCCGATACCGGCGCGACGATCTTCGTGTAGCCGAGATTGATACGCGCGGTTTCGACGGCGGCTTGCGCGGCCTTCAGGTTGGCGCTCGCTTCGCGCGCCGCGTTCTGCTTCTCGTCGTAATCGCGCTTGGCGATCGCGTTGTCGGCGATCAGGCGTTGCGCGCGCTCCCAATCGCTTTGCGTATAGCCCGTACGCGCTTGCGCCGCCGCGACTTGTGCTTCGGTACGATCGACTTCAGCCGCGTACGGACGCGGATCGATCACGAACAGCGTGTCGCCCTTCTTCACGAGGGCGCCGTCCTTGAAATTGACGGACACGATCGTGCCCGGCACTTGCGAACGGACGTCCACTTTTTCGACCGCTTCGAGGCGGCCCGAATAGCTTTGCCAGTCGGTGATGGTCTTTTGCACCACGGTGGCCACGTCGACTTCCGGCACGATGGTCGGCGCAGCAGGCGAGCTCGCGTCGACGCGGATCGCGCCGAACGTACCCAGCCCGGCCACCACGATGACGGCTAGCACGGCAATCGCCACACGGCGACGGGAAAGAGGAAGGATGGTCATGAGAAGCTCCCGGTATCGTTGATTAAAGTCTTGCTTATTGGTGTCTCAGCGATGGGCGCGTGCATCGAAGCGCCACTGAAAAAATCGCACCGCTTCCTGCAAGGCGGGCGGATGGTCGGCCAACGCGGCGTGCGAAACGCTGGGATAGCGGACCACCTGGGTCAGCACACCCGCGTCGATCAGACCGCTCGCGTATTTCTCCGCTTCCACATGCAGCACGTCGTTTTGCGCCGTCGCGATCAGCGTGGCCGGCAGGCCCGCGAGGCGCGACGATTCGAGCGGCGCGGCATACGGATGCATGCGTTGCGACGCTTGCGGCAGATACGCGCGATAACACGCCGCGCATTCCTTCGCGGTGATATCTGAGCCGAGGCGCTTTTCGTCGCCGAGGCGCGTCAGGCTTGGATCGAGCATCGGTCCGAACAGCGCTTGCGCCGCAATGCGCACGTCGCCGCGATCACGCGCGATGAAAGCGAGGCAGTTGGCCAACTGCCCGCCGGCATCGTGGCCCGCCACGCCGACCTTCTTGCTATTGCCGCCGAACGCGCGTGCTCGTGTCTGCACCCACAGCGCCGCGCGATGGGCGTCTTCAGGCGCCGCCGGAAATGGGAACTGCGGCGCCAGCGAATAACCGACCGAAACGACCAGCGCCGGTAAGTGTTCTGCGAAATACCGGGCGGCGAAGTCCGCCTGATCGATCGAACCCTTGGTAAATCCGCCACCGTGGAAGTAAAGCAATACCGGCAGTGCGGTTTTCTGTGCCTGGCGGTACAAACGCAACGTAATGTCCTGTGCGTGCCCTTCGATCTGCACGTCAGTGACGTCGAGTGCCGTGCTGTCAGCCTGTGCCGGGCCGCTGCCGGCGGGCACAAACGAGTACGGCGGTTTAAATGCATCCATGTCGAGCCGCGCAATGCGCATAGAACTTCAATGGTGCGAATTGTGGGTTCGGCAGACTCGTAAATAAATGCCTATAATCCGGCAACACAATTCGGCGCCCCTGAACAATCGAATGCGATTGCTCTGCGGATTCGATTCCTGCTCGGTGCGTCCGCCCCTTTCTGGAGGTTTGCAATGGACCGGCTTCAGGCCATGCAAGTGTTCACGCGCGTCGTCGACACCAACAGCTTTACCCGCGCGGCGGAAACGCTCGATCTGCCACGCGCATCAGTTACCACCATCATTCAGAACCTCGAAGCGTTCCTCGGCACGCGTTTGATGCACCGGACCACGCGGCGTTTGTCGCTGACGCCGGACGGCGCGGCGTATTACGAACGCTGCGTGCGCATCCTCGCGGACGTCGAAGAGACCGAGGCCAGCTTCCAGAGCGGCAATAAAAAGCCTCACGGCAAGCTGCGCATCGACATGCCGGGATCGATCGGGCGCTTGCTCGTGATCCCCTCGCTGTGTGAATTCCACACGCGATACCCGGACATCGACCTGCAGCTCGGATTGACGGACCGGCCCGTCGATCTGCTGCAGGAAGGCGTGGATTGCGTGGTGCGAGTGGGCGCGCTACAGGATTCCTCGCTGGTGGCGCGCCGTATCGGTCTGTTCGAGGGCGTGACATGCGCGGCCCCCAGCTACATCGAGCGTGCGGGCATGCCGACATCGCTCGAAGACCTCGAGAATCACAAAGCAGTCAATTATTTTTCGAGCCGCACGGGGCGCACGATCGATTGGGCCTTCATGGTTGATGGCAAGGAAGTCGAAGTGAAGATGAAGAGCATTGTGTCGGTGAACGACGCCGATGCTTACGTAACGTGCGGTCTGGAAGGCTTCGGCCTGTTTCAGCCGGCGCTCTTCATGGTGCTGCCGCATCTGCGTTCGGGCCAGCTGGTTGAAGTGTTGCCGGAGCTGAAACCTTTGCCGATGCCGATTTCCGCAGTCTATCCGCACAGTCGGCATCTGTCGCCTAAAGTCCGTGTTTTCGTAGACTGGATTGCCGAGCTGTTCGACCGCTGCCCGTTGCTGAGCGGACGCGGCAGTCTCGACACGATGTGCACGAAGCGTACTTTCGAAGAACGCGAATCTGCTCCGATAGCCGACACGCCGGTGATAACGGAGTGGGTTGCCTGATTCGCGTGAGTTGAAGTACAGATTATGGAAAAGTGAATTTCAACCGCGGCTCTAATGCCGCGGTTGCCCTGCAGTAACCGGATAACGCGTACGTCGTCACGATTGTTCTAGATTCGCGACAATTCATTTCGCGAAAGTGCGATTTATCCTCATCACCTCGAAGTCTACATTTCACCCTGTCGCAGCGCCGCTCGTGCTGCAAACGAATCGACAGGAGTGAATCATGAAGCGCAATCTCTTAGCAGGTCTGGCTCTTTCGCTGCTTGCCAGCGCACCGGTGTTTGCTCAAAGCAACGGCGGGGGCATTGGGCATGCTGGCACGTACCAAACGTTGCCTGCTCCGACTACCGTCGGCAAAACGCGTGCTGAAGTTAACGCTGAGCTGGTCGCGGCGTATCGCGATGGGTCGTTGCCTGCGTTGAATCGTACGTCGTATCCGAATAAAGGTCTGATTGGTCAGACGCAGGCTGCGCGCATTGCATTGCAGGAAGGGACTAGTGGCGATGTTACTCGCGTGGCGAATGGGCAGTAAGGCGAATGCGCCGCGATGATTCGGTTTCCAAAAGAAATTTTCATCGCGGTGGGTTGTTTGCACTCTTTATAAAGGAGCATGTTATGACACCGTCTGAACTTGATGATTGGGATGTGGATGTGGGGGCGTGGGTGCCATTTCGGGCGCCGCAGCGGTAAGGCTTTGGTTTTTGTTTTTGCCTTCGCGGCGCTTGTTTGTCAGTGTTCTTAGGACTTTGGCCTTTCCTTGATTTGTTAGTGGTTTATTAGCGTTCCCCCTGTGCGGGGGGGCACCTACTTTTCTTTGCCGCCGCAAAGAAAAGTAGGCAAAAGAAAGCGGCTCAAACCGCTAATGCTAAGCGGGAACCGTGGTTTGCCTGGGGTAGTGGTGCGACTGGAATCCGTGCTCTCGCACATTCGGCGTTAGTGACAAAGGATTCATCAGCTCCCACTCCGCACTTCGTGCGTCGCGGACGGGTTTGCATGGGAAACCACGGGCTTCGATTGAGGTCCATGAATGCCGAAACGCAGCGATTGGTTTTATGAGCGGCTCTTCGGCGCGCGCAGCGCCGCCGGAAGTATGACGCCCTTGTCACTGGCGCATGCAGCGGCACGAACACAGATTCCAGTCGCACCACTACCGTGAGCGAGCTGCGGGACCCGCTTAGCAGGGGCTTCTAGCCGCTTTCTTTTGCCTACTTTTCTTTGCGGCGGCAAAGAAAAGTAGGTGCCCCCCCGCACAGGGGGAACGCTAATAGACCACTAACAATTCAAGGAAAGGCCAAAGCCCCAGGAACACGGACAATAAGCGCCGCCAAAGGCAAAAAAACCTACCTCTTAGGCACCCCTTGCCGCCACTCCCCCCAATGAGTAGCAATATCCTGCACAAGCGGATTCCCCGACCTATACAGGTTCTCAATAGCAATCGTAAAGCCCCCTTGCGCAGCATAGTTAAGCAGATTATCCGCACTGGTCTGCCCATCATATGGCCGATCAAAATCAGACCCAGCCCGCAGCACCGCAACGCGGCTCAGGTCAACCTTATGCACCGAGGCCGCGCGCTTAAGCGCCTCATACGTCGCGTTATCCTCCTGCTGCGTCGTGCAATACACGCCATTGCCATCCGTCAGAATCTTGGTCCAATCCCGCGCCCGCTGCCCAAGCAGCGTCCCCGACCACCAGGTATCACCCGCGAGCGTGTCGCATTGAATGACCGTAGGCGGCCGATTCGCCGGCGCATACGTATACTTGGCCCGCGCAGCCTGCGCCTGAGCGTTATCAGACAGCACAACGCTACGCGACAAGGCAAACGCCGTATCGGCTAGCTGGGTATTCAACTGGAACACCTCCGTCCGATAGTCGAGCGGTGGCTTAGCCGTCGGACTCGTGGTGTTGATCCCCAGGTATCCGGTATTCCAGCCAGGCGGAATCTCCCGTCCATCGATCTCCCACTGAATCCCGAAGTCGACCAGGTACTTCGCCCACGCGGCGGATCCAACCGTGCCTTGCTGCGGATCGATCCCGGCAATCCCCGCCACCATAAAGTACGTATGCCGCAAATCGAAACGCGATGAAAACGTCAATGCCATAATCGACGCGGCAGCGTTGCTATGCCCCATGCCCGTCGTCATGACGCACACGTCCTGCTTATTGCAATGAACCGTCGGGTAGTCGGGCGATAAGCCATCGACCGTAATCTCGCGCCATGGACCCAGCCGATCGAGCCATACCTGCCCTTCCGGTCCAAACATCGAAATGATCATCACCTTGACCGGCCGCCCGTGCGAGCCGCCGTCGCCTTGCGAGAAACCATCGTTGTCGTCCGCGCTGGCAGGGCCGGATGTAAAGGCGGCGCAGGCCGCGAGTGCAATGGCAGAGATTGCGCCAAGTGTGCGAGTCAGCATCGTAATTCTTCCTTTTTGCTTGTGATGCAGATTGGGAGAAAGGCCGCTTTCAAGCCGAAAGAAGTATAGATGCGAAGAAATTATTTTCCACTACGTATTGCAGCAAGTCACCCACCGCGACTGAACTCCGCTGACCCGCGCGTTTGATCTGCCCTCCAGCACGTCAACGCGTCCGTTCCTATAATGGGGGGTCGTCAGCACGCACCGCGTTTGTGCACTTCAACACAGGAGCACCTCGATGGACTATGTGAAACTGGGCCGCACCGGCCTCGATGTATCGCGTCTTTGTCTCGGCTGCATGAGTTACGGCGTGCCCGCTCGCGGCACCCACCCCTGGTCGCTCGACGATGAAGCGGCGCGCCCCTTTATCAAGCAGGCGCTCGACCACGGCATCAATTTCTTCGATACCGCCAACGTTTACTCGGACGGCACCAGCGAGGAAATCGTCGGCCGCGCATTGAAGGACTTTGCGAAACGCGGCGAGATCGTGCTGGCCACCAAGGTGAATAGCCGCATGCATCCGGGCCCGAACGGTGCGGGTCTGTCGCGCAAGGCGATCATGGCGGAAATCGACAACAGCCTGAGGCGTCTCGGTACGGACTACGTCGATCTGTATCAGATCCACCGCTGGGACTACGACACACCGATCGAAGAAACCATGGAGGCGCTGCACGACGTGGTGAAGGCCGGCAAGGCGCGCTATATCGGTGCGTCGTCGATGTATGCGTGGCAGTTCGCCAAGGCATTGCATGTGGCTGAACGCCATGGCTGGACGCGCTTCGTGACGATGCAGAACTACGTGAATCTGCTCTATCGAGAAGAAGAGCGGGAGATGCTGCCGCTGTGCGAAAGCGAAGGCATCGGCGTGATTCCATGGAGCCCCCTGGCACGCGGACGCCTGACGCGCGACTGGAACACTGAAAGCGCACGCTCCGAGACCGACGAATTCGGCCGCACTCTGTACGCACATACCGAAGACGCGGACCGCCGGATCGTGGAGCGCGTCAGCCAGATTGCGAAGGAACGCGGTGTGCCGCGCGCGCAAGTCGCACTAGCCTGGGTGTTGCAGAAGAAGCCGATCACCGCGCCTATCGTCGGCGCGACCAAGCTGCATCATCTCGACGATGCGGTCGCAGCACTGACGTTGAATCTGAGCGCGGACGAGATCCGCCAATTGGAAGAGCTGTACGTGCCCCATGCGGTGACCGGTTTCAAATAAGCAGCCAGTGCACTGGCCAGCGGACGCGAAAGTAAGGGCCGTCCCAAGCGGAGACACTAGCGCGATCCGCTGGCCACCGACGAACCGGACATATCCTCGCCAGTGAGGCAACGCATCAAACCCGCGGCACGTCCGGTTCGAAAAACACCCAGCGTACTTGCGGAAATGCCTCCTGCAAGTCCGCTTCGATCACGTTGATCGCGTCGACCATCGCGCGCCCGCTCGCGTAGTCGATCATTTCCGCCTGCACCGCCACCACCACGTGACGGCCCCACTGCAGCGTAATCATGTTGATGATGCTGCGAATCTCGGAGCGGCCGCGCAGATGCGTCTCGATCGCGCGGCGCACTTCCGGGCTCGCCGATTCGCCGACAATCATCGACTTCACTTCGCGCGCCACCAGCCACGCAATCACCATCAGCAACACGCCGACGCCGATGGAGCCCAGTGCGTCGTAGACGGGATTGCCGGTCACCATCGTCAGCAACACGGCGACAAAGGCGATCGCAAGACCCGCCAGCGCGGCAATGTCCTCGCCGGCCACCACCAGCAGTTCGGACTCGCGCGTTTCGCGAAACCAGCGCCACAGATGTTTGTCGGGATGCGACTTGCGGATCTCCTTCACCGCGCCCCACAAGGAAAGCGTTTCGAGCACCACCGAAACGCCCAGTACGACGAGCGCCACATAGGCATACTGCAAAGGCTCGCGCGCGAATAGACGATGCACGCCTTCGTAAACCGAAAACGCGCCGCCGACAAAAAACAGCAGCAATGCCACCAGCAGCGAATAGAAATTGATCTCGCGGCCACCGCCCATAGGATGCAAGGGGCTTGCCGGCTTGCGCGCTTCGCGCAAGCCGAATAGCAGCAGCAACTGGTTACCGCAGTCGGCGGTCGAATGAATGGCTTCGGCGAACATCGAGCCGGAGCCGGTGAACGCGGCAGCAGCGAACTTGCAGATAGCGATGCCGAGGTTGGCGGCAAGCGCATAGAAAATGGCTTTCGGCGATTCTTCTTTCATCGTCGTGGAGAGGGTCCGTGAGTTTGCAGAGCGCTTTCGGTTGGCAATAGTTCGTATTATGGACATGCCAGGTAGCATGCGTCCAACCCCGGCGCTGTTCCGCGCCGGGTTCTGTGACGTATGCAGCACATCTGCTTGCTCTCGCGCCCCGTCGTGCTATGCCCTTTCGAGCGCGGCCATCTCCCGCACGATCACCAGAAGCATCGACAGGCTTGCGCCGCCCGTGGCCCGCAGATCGGCAAGCAGACGCGCATAACGCTCGAGTTGCGCGGTGCGCTTCTCGCGCCATGCCTGAACCAATGCGTCCGGCGTGGATGCCTCGTCGGCGCCGGCCAGTGCGCTCGTGGTCAGCGCGCGTTTCAGGCGTGCGAGTTCCGCCAGAGCCGTGGCGCGCGCCAGCATGTCCCAGTGCGTGGGAGCCGGCAGCGCGGCCGCGCGCTCGCTGATCCAGCTGTAGTTCAGCAGCGTGCCGAGCGCGAAGTAGACGCCCGCCACGAGTTCGAGACTGCGCCCGCAAGTCGACGCCACCTCGGCGATGTCGAGCAAAGCGGCCGATATCTCTCCGCTGGCGATCCGCACTGCCAGTTCGCTATCGACGCCCGCGTCCACGAGCACGCGTTGCCGCTCGGACAGCGCGTCGAGATCGGCACTCGGCAGCAGCGCGGGCCATTGCGGCGCAAGGCGTTGCGCCGCGTCGCGGCAGCGCGCAAGCAGGCCGGCAACATCGCCGGCGCTAACCGCCCCTGATTGCAATTGCCGCAGGAACCACAGCGCCGAGCGTTCGACGAGCCGCGCCACTTCGACGAACATGCGTGCCTGCACATCGTCGGCGACACGGTTATCCAGCGCATCGATACTGCGCCACACGTCGTCGAGATCGAACACGTCGCGCGCCATGATGCAGGCGCGCACGATGTCGCCAGGCTGCGCATCGGTCTCTTCCATCAGCCGATGCACGAACTCGCAGCCCACGCGATTCACCAACGCATTGGTCAGATGCGTCGCAAGGATTTCGCGCCGCAACGGGTGACGTTGCATCGGCTCGCTAAAGCGCTGCCGCAACGGCTTCGGAAAGTACTCGATCAGCATGTCGCTGACGAGCGGGTCTTCCGGCATCGACGATTCGAGCAGCGCGTCGTAGAGCCACATCTTGCTATAGGCAAGCAGCACCGCGCGTTCGGGCGTGGTGAGCCCTTGTTTCGCGGCCTGGCGCTCGGCGACTTCTTCATCGGTCGGCAAGAACTCGATCACGCGGTTCAGACGGCCCGCGCGTTCGAGATAACGCATCAGGCGCGCTTCGGCATCGAGCAACTCGACGCCGTAGCGGCCCGCAATCGAGAGCGCCTGGGTCTGGTAATAGTTGTCCTGCAAGACGAGCAAGCCGACTTCATCGGTCATTTCCGCGAGCAGTGCATTGCGCTGTTTCTCGGTCATTTCGCCGTCGGAGACAACCAGCCCCAGCAGGATCTTGATGTTGACCTCGTGGTCCGAACAGTCGACCCCGGCGGAGTTGTCGATCGCATCGGTATTGATACGACCGCCGCGTTGCGCGAACTCGATACGTCCGAGTTGCGTAAGACCGAGATTGCCGCCTTCCGCGACCACCTTGCAGTGCAGATCGGCGCCGTTGACACGGATCGCGTCGTTGGCGCGGTCGCCCACCTGCAGATGCGTTTCGCGACTCGCCTTCACATAGGTGCCGATACCGCCGTTGTAAAGCAGATCGACCGGCGCCTGCAGAATCGCACGCATCAATTCAGCGGGCGCGAGCGCCGGCGCGCTGATGCCAAGCACCGACTGAACGGCTGGAGACAACGGAATCGTCTTGGCGGTGCGCGGAAACACGCCGCCGCCCGCCGAGATCAGCGACGGGTCGTAGTCGGCCCAACTCGACCGGTCAAGCCCGAAAAGTCGCCCGCGCTCGGCAAGGCTTGCCGCCGGATCGGGATTCGGATCGAGAAAGATATGCCGATGATCGAATGCGGCGACCAGTTTGATATGCGGCGAGAGCAGCATGCCGTTGCCGAATACATCGCCCGACATATCGCCGACGCCCACGACCGTGAAGTCGGTTGCTTGCGTATCGACGCCCATTTCGCGGAAGTGCCGTTTGACCGACTCCCATGCGCCGCGCGCCGTGATCGCCATTTTCTTGTGGTCATAACCGACCGAGCCGCCCGATGCAAAGGCATCGTCGAGCCAGAAGCCGTATTCCTGGGAGATCGCGTTCGCGTAGTCGGAGAAGGTGGCGGTGCCCTTGTCGGCGGCGACGACCAGATAGGGATCGTCGGGGTCATGCCGCACCACATCGGGCGGCGGCACCACCGTCGTACCCGTGAGGTTGTCGGTCAAGTCGAGCAAGCCGCGCAAGAACGTCTGATAGCAGGCGATGCCCTCACGCATCCACGCGTCGCGTTCAGTCTGCGGCGGCGGATTCTTCACGACGAAACCGCCTTTGGAGCCAACCGGCACGATCACCACGTTCTTGACCATCTGCGCCTTCATCAAGCCGAGCACTTCCGTGCGGAAGTCCTCACGCCGATCCGACCAGCGCAGGCCGCCGCGCGCAACCCGTCCACCGCGCAAATGCACGCCTTCCACACGCGGCGAGTACACCCAGATTTCGAACATCGGTTTCGGTTCGGGCAAACCGGGCACCTGGGCGGGATTGAATTTGAACGACAGATACGGTTTCGGATGGCCGTCAGCATCGAAGCGATAGTAGTTCGTGCGCTGCGTGGCCTTGATGACGCCGAGGAATTGCCGGAGTATCCGGTCCTCGTCGAGATTCGGCACCTGATCGAGCGCGCTGTCGATCGTCTTCAGCAAGCTATCGACACGGGCCTCACGTGTGTCGCCAAGCACCGGATCGAAACGTGCAATGAACAACTCGACCAGCATGCGGGCAATCGCCGGATTGCCGGTCACCGCGCGTTCGATATAAGCGTCGCTGAACGTCGAACCCACTTGCCGCAGGTACTTGGCGTAGGCACGCAGAATCGTCACCTCGCGCGCACTCAGTTGCGCGCGCAACACCAGGCGGTTGAAATCATCGCTTTCGATTCCGCCGGTCCACACCTGTTCGAACGCATCTTCGAAAAGATCCTTCACCCGTTCGATATCGAACTCCGCATCGTCCGCGAGTTCAAGGCCGAAATCGTGAATCCAGGCAGGCGTGGCGTCGAGTGCTTCGATCAGATAAGGCCGCTCTTCATCGACACGCACGCCGAGATGTTCGAGCATCGGCAAGCTGCGCGACAAGGCAATAGGCAAGCCCGCACGATAAACCTTGAAACGGAACGCGCGCGGCCCTGATTCGATCGGGCGGTACAGGTTCATGGCGAGCCGCTCGCTGCCCTGCACGCGCTCGATCAACTCGATATCGCGCACGGCGGTACGGGCCGGATAATCGTCGCGATAGCCGGGAGGAAACGAATCTGCATAGTGTTGCAGGAGACGGTTGCCCTGCTCTTCGCCGAATGCATCGAGCAACGCGTCGGCGAGATCGTCCTGCCAGCGGCGCGTGACGTGAACGAGGCGCGCTTCGAGCTCACGCGTATCGACATGGGGCATGCCTCCGGGCTTCGCATGCACGACGAAGTGAATGCGCGCGAGTGTCGACTCCGACAACAAGGGCGTGAATTCGACACTTTCCCCGTTGAACGCATCGGTCAGCAGATTGGCGATGCGCTGCCGCAGATCGGTGTTGTACTTGTCACGCGGCACGAACACGAGACACGACACGAAGCGATCAAAGCGGTCGCGCCGCACGAACATCCGCGTGCGCTGATGCTCCTGCAAACGCAGCACGCCCAGCGCGATATCGTAGAGCCGGTCTTCGTCGGCCTGAAACAGTTCGTCACGTGGATAGGTTTCGAGCACCGTCACCAGTGATTTGGCCAGGTGGCCCTTGGGCAGGAAACCGGCCCGCCGTACGATGTTCGCGCATTTGCGCCGTACGATCGGAATCTCCGCCGCCGACACCAGGTACGCGGTGGACGTATACAGGCCGATAAAGCGCCGCTCGCCGGTCACCTTGCCGTCCGCACCGGTCAGCTTGATGCCGACGTAATCCAGATAGCCCGGCCGATGCACCGTCGCGCGCGAGTTGGCCTTGGTCAGGAAAATGGGCGACGAGCCGGAGATGATATCGGCCGCCGCCGGTGGCAATGGCGTGATTTCCGCTGCGCCCGCGGGACGCAACTCGTCGCGCAGAATGCCGAGGCCCGAGCCGGGTACCGCACGCAGGCCAAAGCCGATATCGTGCTGCACCAATTCATAGTCGCGCTGGCCAAGAAACGTGAAATGATCGGCCACCATCCATTCGAGGAACGCGCGGGCTTCCATACCTTCCGGCCCTGCCTCGCCGGCCTTCATGCCTTTGACGGTGACGCGCGCGAGTTCGACGATCTTCGGCCAATCCTCCACTGCGGCGCGCACGTCGCGCAGCACTCTTGCGATCTCGTCACGCAATGCGTCGAGTTTCGCTGCGTCGCCGCAACGGTCGACCTCGAAGTGAATGAACGAAGCAAGCTGCGAGCGCGTATCGGCGGCATCTTCAGCGCCCTGACCCACGCGCACAATGCTGCCGTCCGGTCCGCGCCAGATGCGAAACACCGGATGCACGACTGAATGCAGTGCGAGCCCGAGGCGGTTGACCGCCATCGATACCGAATCGACCAGGAACGGCATATCGTCGTTGACGATCTCGATCACGGTGTGATCGGAATGCCAGCCATGCTGTTCGAGTATCGGGTTGTAGACACGCAGCCGTTCGCAGCCTGGCACGAAGCGCTGCGCGGTTTGCCAATGGGCAAGCGCTGCGCCGTAAAGATCAGCGATGGAGCGGCTTTGAAGATCGTCGGCGTCGACGAAATCGTAGTAGTGCCGCAGGAAAGGCTCGACGACTTTGAAGGTTGGCTCCGGCAATCGTCCACGCGCAAATTCAAAGACATCGTTCAGCAGGTGCGTGACGGCTTCTTCATTCTTTGCTTGCATGATCAACTCCCCCGGCGGGCGGCAATAGCGAGTATCGCTTGATTCGCATGCATCGTCTGAACGAGGATTATGCGCCTGCCACCTGGAAATCGATGCGCGAGCTCACTTAGGTTATACCCGCTGCCGGAGAACGTGCCGCCTCCGTTTAAAGCGCGGCCTTCAATTCGCCAGCCTCCTGCCTCAGCCATGCCTGAACCTGTTCGCTGGTCCAGGCCGGATCATCGTGCGGCAGGTCGTGACCGGCCCATTGATGCTCGCGGTGCGCTGCGCCCCACGCTGCCGCGAGATTGGCCGAACACACCGGATTGACCAGCTTATCGGCGCGTGAAGAGAGAATCAGCAACGGGCAATGCGGTTTCGCCGCAGTCGCACTAAAGCGCGCGGCGGCCCAAAGCTGCCGCAACGCATTGCCGCGGCTCACCGGCGCGCTGCGGCGAATTTCGCTCCATGCATCGAGATCGGCGCCCAGCGTTTCGACGTTGTTGCACGTCAGCCGATGAATACCGCTTTCCGCGCGCGTTGCATCGCGCCAGTGTGCTGCGACGCCCAGCAGGCCAGGCCATGCTGATGGACGCAAGCGCTCGTGCATGCGGCTGAACGGCCTCATGCTGGTATTGATCAACACGAGCCGCTCGATCTCGCCGGGATGCCGTTGTGCCCAGTCGGTCGCCACCATGCCGCCGAGCGACATCGCCAGCACGCGATAGGGACCTGCAGCACCCGTTTGCAATGCAGCAATCCGCACGAAGCCCACCATATCTTCGACGGTGGCCGGCGCGCGCAAGTGCACGAACTCGCCATTGCCGGGCAGATCGAGCAGCAACAGGCGATCCGTGCCGGTCGCCTCGCGCAGCAAGCCAGGCAAACAACCCCAGTGGCGTGTTTCGCGCGTCAGTCCACGCAACAGAATCCAAGTGCTCATGGCGCTTCCGGCGTGGTCCAGTGATCGATCGCGCTTTGCAGCAGTTCCTCGCGACGATTGCCTTGCGGCAGCCAGCGTTGCGAAGAGAACGCTGCGCGCGCGAGAAAATCAAGCAGATTCGCGTGACGCCGCAGCACGCGTGCGGTGCGGTGCGCCTTGACCGGATTGAACATGCCCTGGCGCGAAAACAGTTGACGTGGGTTCTTCTTGATCCACAGCCACGAACCGAGTTCGAGCGTCATCGGCAGGAAGACGTTGGGCGGCGGCGTACGGTCGTACGCGAAGTCCCACAGATCGCCATGCAACAGATACTGGTGGCTCTGCGGCTCGAACGCGTAGCCATGATGCGGATGCGCGCGCTCGAACATGGTTTTCAGCACGTACATTTCCGGCAGATGCGGCATCAGCTTGCGCGTGCGCGCGTAGGGAAACCAGATGCTGTCGCGCCAGCCGTACCCCGAGTGGCAGTCGAGCGCAATGCTGAGAGGCCGCGCGGCCATGTCGGTTTCGACCACCCGCAGGAGCGCCGCGGCCTCGGGCTCCATCGGCTCGCCTTGCCGGCCGCGATACCACGGCAGCCACGCGCCCACGCGTTGACCGCCGGCCAGCAGCGGCACGCGTTCGTCGGCGTTCTGCGGCGCATTGCGCATCAGATCGACCCCATTGGGATTGGCCCGCGTGGCGGCCCACATGCCGCCCGGATTGACGATCGGCATAAAGATCAGACGAATCGATTGCAACTGCCGCACCAGCAGTTCGTCCCATTCGAGCCGGGCGAGCAGCGCGCGCATGTAGTCGAGCACAAGTTGCGAGCCGATCCGTTCGAGTCCGTGAATGCCGCCAAAAAACCCGATTGCCGGCGCGAGCGGATCGGTTGAACCGATGCTCGCGGTGTGCACAGCGAAGTGCCGGCCCCGCACCGTTGTCTCGCAGACCGTGCGGATCTCGAAGCTGGCGCTGCCCTGGTCGAGGATCGTCTTGAGATCTTCGTACTCCGCAAAACTGTCGGGCAGAAAGCTCAAAGGCTGCATGACGACGTCGAAAAGGAACTGCAAGGTTATTGGGGACGGCTCACCGAATGACGCAATATAGCCTGGCTGCAGGTGATCATGCGCAGCCCGCCCCGCCCAATGCAAATCATGTCATGCGGGTGTCATTTTCCATTCGAATGAATGACTTCTGCCTGTCTTCCTGGCGACTCAAAAAAGACACATATAGATATAGTCGTCTAGACGTTGCGATGCCTTCACTCAACCGTCACAGACGCTTCCTAGAATGAGCCCCACACATGCCGGCAATGGCCGGATGCATGAAGGGGTACTCATGGAAGCAATTCGGGAAGCAATTCGTATCGAACGGTTGAGCAAGACGTTCGGCAACGGTCGCAAGGCGCTGGACGAAATCGATCTGCGTGTCGAGCCGGGCGAAATGGTGGCGTTGATTGGCGCCTCGGGCTCGGGCAAGTCGACACTGCTGCGGCATATCGCGGGCTTCACGGCCTCGGATGCGCAACCGTCGCAGATCGCGATTCTCGGCCGGCCGATCCAGCAGAACGGCCGCATTGTGCGCGAAGTGCGCAGCATTCGCCGCGATATCGGCTTCGTATTCCAGCAATTCAATCTGGTGAACCGGCTTTCCGTGGAGAGCAACGTGCTGATCGGCGCGCTCGCGCGGCTGCCTTTGTGGCGCCGTTTGAGCGGGCGCTTTCCGGCTGCGGAGCGGGCGTTGTCGATGGCCGCGCTCAATGAAGTCGGCATCGGCGACCATGCACGCGAGCGCGCCGCCAACCTCTCCGGCGGCCAGCAGCAACGCGCGGCATTGGCGCGTGCGCTGGTGCAACGCGCGCGCATCGTGCTCGCCGACGAACCAATCGCCTCACTCGATCCCGAATCGTCACGCCGCGTGATGGAAATGCTGCGCACCCTCAACGTCGACCATCAACTGACCGTGCTGGTGTCGCTGCATCAGGTCGACATCGCGATGCAGTACTGCCCGCGCACCGTTGCACTGCGTCGCGGCAAGGTGGTCTACGACGGCCCCTCCGCCGCGCTGAGCCCTGCCCTGCTCAAAAAACTCTACGGCGACGATGCGCGTGAACTGCTCGAGGAGGCTACCGCAGATGGCGCGGCCAATCAGGCGGACAGCAACGCACCGGCGCAAGACACCGAATCCACCTCGACGCGTTATGCGTTCGCCCTCAATCCGGCGCACTCGAACTGAGCGCGCCCACTCATTCTGTTCACTCAACCGGACCTCAAAGCGATGAAATTCCTGCGTTCATTGATTACGCTGACCGTCGGCGCGGCCGCATTTGCCTGCGTCGCCACCGCACAAGCCGAGGACATCAATCTCGGCATCATCTCGACCGACTCCTCCTCCGTGCTGAAACAGCGCTGGGAGCCGCTGATCGACGACATGAACAAGCAAACCGGCCTGAACGTCAAAGCGTTCTTCGCGACCGACTACGCCGGCATCATCGAAGGCATGCGCTTTAACAAGGTACAGGTCGGATATTTCGGCAATGCGTCGGCGATCGAAGCGGTGGATCGCTCGCAAGGCGAAGTGTTCGCGAAGGTCCTGTATCTGAATGGCGACGCCGGTTACAAGTCGGTGCTGATCACCAACGTGAACAGCCGCTTCAAGACGCTCGACGACGTGTTCAAGAACACGAAGGACGTCACACTCGGTTTCGGCGATCCGAACTCCACCTCGGGCACGCTGATCCCCGGCTATTACCTGTTCGCCCAGCACAAGACGCCGGTCAACACCTCGTTCAAGGCCGTGCTGCCGTCGAGCCACGAAGCAAATCTGCTGGCTGTCGTGAACAACAAGATCGACATCGCGACCAACAACACCGAGATGCTCGACACGCTGAAGAAGCAGCATCCGGACAAGTTTGCGCAAGTGCGCGTGTTGTGGACGTCGCCGCTGATTCCGTCGGATCCGCTCGTATGGCGCAAGGATCTGCCGCAAGCCACCAAGGACAAGATCCGCAACTTCTTCGTGAACTACGGCAAGACCGATCCGCATGAAAAACAGGTGATGGCTGCCATCACGGGCTACGCCGGCTTCGCGGCATCGTCGGATGAGCAGTTGCTGCCGATTCGCCAGGTCGCGCTGTTCCAGCAGAAGCAGAAGATCGAGAGCGACACGCATCTTTCCGACGACGACCGCAAGACCCAACTGGCCGCACTCGACGCCAAGCTGAGCGCACTCAACACCGCCGTAGCCAAGCAATGAACACTGTTGATCTGATCACGTCGCCCACGCGTGCGAGCGAAGCGCTCGCCGCGCAGGCGGCGCGCGCTACTCCCGCTGCGGGCAAGCGCAGTTGGCTGTCGCTTATCGGTTGGATCGCCGTGCTCGCCGTGTTGGGTGGCGCCTGGCACGGTGCCGATATGCGGCCGCTCGACCTGCTCTCCGACTCCGGCAACATGGGCCAGTTCGCCAAGGACTTCTTCCCGCCGGACTTCACCGAATGGCGCAGCTATCTGCACGAGATGTATGTAACGCTGTCGGTGGCGGTGTGGGGCACGGCCCTTTCGCTGGTGTGCGCCGTGCCGTGCGGGCTGATGTCCGCGCACAACATGGCGCCGATGTGGGTCGTGCAGCCGATGCGTCGCATGATGGACGCGTGCCGCGCGATCAATGAAATGGTCTTCGCGATGCTGTTCATCGTCGCGGTGGGACTCGGTCCGTTCGCCGGTGTGCTGGCGTTGTGGGTGCATACCACCGGCGTGCTCGCCAAGCTCTTCGCCGAAGCGGTCGAGGCAATCGATCCGCGTCCGGCCGAAGGCGTGCGCGCTACCGGCGCGACCAGTCTCGACGAAATCATTTACGGCGTGCTGCCGCAAGTGCTGCCGTTGTGGATCTCGTACGCGCTATATCGCTTCGAATCGAACGTGCGCTCGGCGATGGTGGTCGGCATGGTCGGCGCGGGCGGGATCGGCGTGGTGCTGTACGAGGCGATCCGCTCGTTCAATTATGCGCAGACGGCCGCGGTAATGATCATGGTGATCGTGGTCGTGACAGTGATCGATCTGGCGTCCGCGTGGCTGCGTGAACGTGTAACGTGACCGCTTCACGATTCCTGAATGCCAAGTGGTTGGCGAAACGCGCTTCGCCAACCCTCGTTCAGGTCGCTTCGATACGGTGTGCCGATGTGTAAGGGCGCCATAGTACAAGCGTTGCGCCAGAGTTAAGCGGCGGGCTCCTGGCGCCATAAATCACCCGCCTTTGCCACACAAAACCCCTTTACTTTAGTCGTCCACCTCTCCATTCCGGCGTTCTGCTGGAATAATCACGTGCTTGCAGCCGGCGCGCTGGCCTTCTTTCTCCTCTCCCTGGTTTCTGATGGACACCTTTGTCGTCTTGCTGGTGCTGCTCTCCGCGCTGCTTCACGCTACCTGGAACGCGTTTCTGCACCTATCAGAAGACCGCGTATGGCTGCTTGGCATGATGGCGATTCCGTATGTCGCAGTCAGCGCGGTCGGCGTGATCGTGCTTCCTTTGCCTGCACCTGAGGCGTGGCCTTATATCTTCGCGTCGGTCGTACTCGAATTTGGCTACCTGCTGGCACTGATCCGCGCTTATAAGAGCGGCGATTTCGGGCAAATCTATCCGATCGCGCGCGGTCTTTCGCCGATGCTCGTATTCGTCGGCGCGCTGGTCTTCGCGCATGAATCGCTCAAGCCGTTGGCGGCCATCGGCGTAGCGCTGGTGTCGCTCGGCATCGTCTCACTCGCGTTCCGCCGCGGCATGCGTTTTTCCGGCGAAAGCGTGCCATTCGCGCTGCTGACGGGCTTCTTTATCGCCACGTATTCGGTCGTCGACGGAATCGGTGCACGCGTGGCGGGCAACGGTCTGAGTTACATCATGTGGGTCTATCTGATCTGGAATGTCCCGCAGTTTCTGCTTGCCTGGCATTGGCGCGGTGGTGCGAAGGGGTTGTTCATCGGCCGCATCGTGGTGCTTAAGGGCATCGCGTCCGGTGTGCTCGCACTGACCGCCTATTGCCTGATCATCGAAGCCTACCGCTATCTGCCGATTGCGATGGTCTCGGCGCTGCGTGAACTCAGTTCGATCTTCGCGGTGCTGATCGGCTGGCTGTTTATGAGGGAGAAGCTCACCACGCGGCGGATCCTGGCCTGCGCACTGGTTACGCTGGGGGCTGTGTTGATTCGGATTTGAGGGACTGCCGCACCTGCTCACGCCCGTTTCGTTTATTGCGATTTCGAATATTTCGATTTACAATACCGAATTCGAAAGGAACCGCGCCATGAACACCTCGATCCACCCTACGCCGCTACCGTCAGCGCAAGAGGCTGAGCTCGCCCGTGTCTCCGGCCGGAATCTGTCTGTCGTGCTTTCAAGCCGCGCCGAAACGCAACAGTTCGACTTCAAGGACAGCAAGGGCGAAACGCGCAGCGTGGAGTTGCCGACATCGGTTGTGCGTCTGATCGTCGACGTCCTCGCGGAAATCGGCCAGGGCAACGCCGTGTCGATCATCCCTATTCACGCCGAGTTGACTACGCAGGAAGCGGCCGATCTGCTTAACGTGTCGCGGCCATACTTCGTCCAGTTGCTGGAGAAGAAAGAAATCCCTTTCCGGAAGGTCAATACGCATCGGCGAGTGCGTTATGAAGACGTGATGGCGTATAAGGATCGAATCGATTCGGAGCGGCGCAAGGCCCTGGACGAACTCGCAGCGTTGTCACAGGAAATGGGTTTGGAATAATCGATGTCGTCACATTTCACCGCGATCTACGACGCTTGCGTTCTGTACTCCCAACCATTACGAAATCTGTTGATGCGTCTCGCGCTAACCGACCTCTATCGTGCGCGCTGGACGCCGGCCATTCATGACGAGTGGACCCGCAATCTGATTGCAAACCGTCCTGACCTCGACCCCGTCAAGATCCATCGCGTCCGCGACCTGATGGACGCGCATGTGCGGGATGCCTTGGTCGACAACTATGAGCATCTGATGCCGGCCATCGATTTGCCGGATCCTGGTGATGCACATGTGGTCGCCGCCGCCGTGCATTGCGGCGCGGAACTCATCGTCACGTTCAACCTGAAGGATTTTCCAGTCGAGGCCTTGAGCACATTCAACGTGGCCGCTCAGCATCCTGATGACTTCATTGCTGATCTCTTCGACCTGAACCAAGCCAAGGTTCTCGAAGCGATGGCTGAACACAGAAAGTCGTTGAAAAATCCGCCCAAGTCCGTCGAAGAATACCTCGACACGCTTGCCGGCCTAGGCCTCACTCAAACCGTTTCAATGGTCCGCCCCTACAGCATCGCTATCTGAAAAGCGCCCCCGCCCGCCCTCAAGTCCACGCTCACGCAAACTGCACAAGCGTCGTGTCAATCGCCTCAGCCAGCGTATTGAACGCCGGCGCGATCTCCTCGTCCGGCACACATGCGTAGCCAATCAACAAACCCGAAGGTGCCAGCGACGGCTGCGCGTAATACCCCGACAACGGCCGTACGACGATATTGCGCTCCAGTGCCGCCATAGCCACCGCGCGGTCGTTACTGCCCTCTGGAAATTGCATCACCAGGTGTAAACCGGCATCTCCGCCCACGGCCGGCAGCGCATCGCCATAACGGTGCGCAGCGGCGTCCAGCAGCGTCTGGCGACGCTGCCCGTACAGCGTGCGCATCTTGCGGATATGCGACGTGAAATGCCCTTCCGCGATGAACTCCGCGAGCATCGCCTGCTGCAACAACTGCCCTTCCCGATACAACTCCGCGCTCGCGGTCGCAAAGCTCTCGGCCAGCGCTTCGGGGACGACCAGGTAGCCGATGCGCAAGCCCGGAAAGAGCGTCTTGCCGAAGCTGCCCACGTAAATCACCTGCCCGGATCTATCCAGACCTTGCAACGATGCGAGCGGCCGGCTGCCGTAGCGGTATTCGCTGTCGTAGTCGTCTTCAATGATCCAGCACTGATTCTGCCGCGCGTACTCGAGCAGCATGCGGCGCCGCGCGAGGCTCATCACCATGCCCAGCGGATATTGATGCGACGGCGTGACGAGCATCAGCTTCGGCGGCTGCGCGAGATCGTCGGCGGAGGGATTGATGCCTTCTTCGTCGACGGCGATCGGTCGCGATTGCAGGCCGGACACGTGCAGCACGCTGCGCACGCCCCAATAGCAAGGGTCTTCGGTCCAGATCACGTCGCCCGGATCGGATAGCAGGCGCACCGCCAGGTCGACCGACTGGTGGATCCCGGTCGTGACAATGATCTGCTCGGGCGTACAACGCACCGAGCGCGACGTCCGCAAGTAGTCCGCCAACGCGTGCCGCAAAGAAGCCAGCCCGCCGCCCGGCGCGTAGGTCAGCAGGTCCGGGCGCGGCCGGCGCCAATACTTGTTGTGCAGGCGGCTCCACACGCGCGCGGGAAACTTCGTGACATCCGGCACGCCGGGCATGAACGCGCCCCATTGCCGCTTCGAGACACCTGCCCCCGAAATGAGCCTCGTGCCACGCGTCGACAACGCGCGGCTGCCCTGCAAAGGCAGCGGCAAAGGCAACGACTCGAGCGGCGCGGCCAACGCCTCGGCATCGGGCACGCCGACGATCTCGTCCGGCGCGCTTTCGGCGACGAACGTGCCGCGGCCGGTTGCCGAATTCACATAGCCTTCGAGCACCAACTGCTCGTACACCTGCGTGACGGTATTGCGGCCGATGCCCAATTCCTGCGCTAATAGACGCGACGACGGCACCCTACTGCCCGCCGGCAATTCACGCGACAGAATCGCTTGCTGCAACAGCCGATGCAGCTGACGATAGATCGGCTGGCCGTTGCCACGGTCAAGGCGCTGCGCCAGCCAGTCGGACAAAACGCTCGCGCGCATGATTGGCTCCTACATTTTTATTGAAATGGCTCTGAAGTTAAGAGCCAAATCTCATTATAGTCGCTGCATGTGCTGCGCTGAGCGTGCGGCGTCCGTTGGCGGCCCCCCCGCAAAAACCGAGGAGCGAAGGAGATAACCATGAAGAATGCTGACCTGAAGAGCCGCAAAGACGCCGCTACGCCCCGTGGCGTCGGCGTGATGTGCGATTTCTATGCCGAGCGCGCGGAGAACGCTGAGCTGTGGGACGTCGAAGGCCGCCGTTTCATCGATTTCGCCGCGGGCATTGCGGTGTGCAACACCGGCCACCGTCACCCGAAGATTCTGGCCGCGATCCGCGACCAGCTCGATCATTTCACGCACACCGCGTATCAGATCGTGCCGTACGCGTCGTACGTCGAACTGGCTGAGAAGATCAACGCACGCGCCCCGGGCGACTATCCGAAGAAAACTGCTTTCTTCACGACGGGCGCCGAAGCCGTCGAAAACGCGATCAAGATTGCGCGTGCCGCGACCGGCCGTCCGGGCGTGATCGCGTTCACCGGCGGGTTCCATGGCCGCACGATGATGGGCATGGCGCTGACCGGCAAGGTTGCGCCGTACAAGATCGGCTTTGGTCCGTTCCCGGCTGATGTGTTCCACGCTCCGTTCCCGAATCCGCTGCATGGTGTGACGACGGCCGATTCGCTGAAGGCGATCGAATTTCTGTTCAAGGCCGACATCGATCCGAAACGCGTCGCGGCGATTATTTTTGAACCGGTTCAGGGCGAAGGCGGTTTCTACCCGGCGCCGGCCGAGTTCGTGCGCGCGCTGCGCAAGCTGTGCAACGAGCATGGCATCTTGCTGATTGCCGACGAAGTGCAAACGGGTTTTGCCCGTACCGGCAAGTTGTTTGCGATGCATCACTATGACGTGGTGCCTGATCTGATGACGATGGCCAAGAGCCTGGCGGGCGGCATGCCGTTGTCGGGCGTGGTTGGGCGTGCTGATTTGATGGATGCGGCGGCGCCTGGCGGTCTGGGTGGCACGTATGCGGGTAACCCGCTGGCGGTTGCTTCCGCGCATGCTGTGCTCGATATCATCGATGAAGAGAAGCTCTGCGAGCGGGCTACGGTTCTGGGTGATCGAGTTAAGGCGAAGCTGATCGCGCTGCAGAGCGAAGTTCCGCAGATCGCCGATGTGCGTGGGCCGGGCGGGATGGTTGCTGTTGAGTTCTGCAAGGCAGGTGGCACGGAGCCGGATGCGGAGTTCACCAAGCGGGTGCAGGCTCGAGCGCTGGAGCGCGGGTTGTTGCTGCTGGTTTGTGGTGTTTATTCGAACGTTGTTCGGTTCCTGTTCCCGCTTACTATTCAAGACTCCGTTTTTGATGAGGCTATGGGGATTCTTGAAGCGGTGCTTAAGGAGAGTGTTGCTGTAGCTGTTTGATGGTTTTTTTTGCCTGCGCGGCGCGCGGGGTGTGTGGACGCGTGCCGCGTGGGCTTTGCTTTTTTTGCCTTTGTGACGCTTGTTGTTAGTGTTCTTAGGGCGTTGCCTTTCCTTGTTCTGGCTTTGGTGCCATTCCTTGTTCTGGCTTTCGTGCCTTTCCTTGAATTGTTAGTGGTCTATTAGCGTTGCCCCTGTGCGGGGCGGCACCTACTTTTCTTTGCCGCCGCAAAGAAAAGTAGGCAAAAGAAAGCGGCTCAAACCGCTAATGCTAAGTGGGAACCGTAGTTTGCCAGGGGTAGTGGTACATCTGGAATCCGTGTTCTCGCACATTCCGCGTTAGTGACAAAGGAGTCATCAGCTCCCACTCCGCACTGCGTGCGTCGCGGACGGGTCTGCATGGGAAACCGCCAGCTTCGGTTGAGGTTTGTGGGGGCCATCGGCTTCGCCTCGGCGAGACACCGAAGCAGTAGCGGTGATACACGCCGGGCCACCGCAGCGAACGTGGCGTGAGCGCGAAAACGTAGCGAGTGGTTTTATGAACGGCTCTTCGGCGCGCGCAGCGCCGCCGCAAGTATGACGCCCTTGTCACAAGCCTATGCAGCGGCACGAACACAGATTCCAGTCGCACCACTACCCCAGGCAAACCACGGTGCCCACTTAGCAGAGGCTTCTAGCCGCTTTCTTTTGCCTACTTTTCTTTGCGGCGGCAAAGAAAAGTAGGTGCCCCCCCGCACAGGGGGAACGCTAATAGACCACTAACAAAACAAGGAAAGGCACGAAAGCCAGAACAAGGAAAGGCCAAAGCCCCAGGAACACGGACAATAAGCGCCGCGCAGGCAAAAACCCCACATCTAAAACCCAGGAACAAACCCAAAATGCCGACGCTAGTCCTAAAAGACCCCTCTCTCCTAAAAACAAAAGCCTACATCTCAGGCGAATGGCAATCCGCCGACGACGCCACGACGTTCGAAGTAAAAAACCCCGCCACAGGCGAAACAATCGCCACAGTGCCCCGCATGGGCACAACCGAAACCCGCCGTGCAATCGACACGGCCAACGCCGCCTGGCCAGCATGGCGAGCCACCACCGCCAAACAACGCGCCACGATCCTGCGTAAATGGCATGACCTCATGCTCGAAAACGCCGACGATCTGGCAACGATCCTCACCACCGAACAAGGCAAACCTCTCGCCGAAGCCAAAGGCGAAATCCTCTACGCCGCCTCGTTCCTGGAATGGTTCGCGGAAGAAGGCAAACGCGTCAACGGCGACACCATCCCCACACCGGCAAACGATAAACGCATCGTCGTAACGAAAGAGCCGATCGGTGTCTGTGCAGCCATCACGCCGTGGAATTTCCCGGCAGCGATGATCACGCGCAAAGTCGGCCCCGCGCTCGCCGCCGGCTGCCCGATCATCGTCAAACCGGCCGAAGCCACGCCGCTCTCCGCCCTCGCCCTAGCCGTGCTGGCCGAACGCGCCGGTGTGCCGCGCGGAGTGTTCAACGTCGTCACCGGCGAGCCGAAAGCCATCGGCGCGGAAATGACCGGCAATCCGATCGTGCGCAAATTGTCGTTCACCGGTTCGACGCCGGTCGGCCGTCTGCTGATGGCGCAGTGCGCGCCGACGGTCAAGAAAGTGTCGCTCGAACTCGGTGGCAATGCACCGTTCATCGTCTTCGAAGACGCGGATCTGGATGCGGCCGTAGCCGGCGCCATCGCGTCGAAATATCGCAATAGCGGACAGACCTGCGTCTGCACGAATCGCTTCTACGTGCACGATAAAGTCTACGACGCATTCGCCGAAAAACTGCGCGTTGCCGTCGAACAACTCAAGGTCGGCCGCGGCACCGAAGACGGCGTCACGCAAGGTCCGCTGATCAACGAAGCCGCCGTGCTCAAGGTCGAATCGCATATCGAAGACGCCCTCGCCAAAGGCGCACGCATCGTCACCGGCGGCAAGCGCCATGCGCTCGGTCATGGTTTCTTCGAGCCGACCGTGCTCGCGGATGTCACGCCGGCCATGAAGGTCGCTCGCGACGAAACCTTCGGCCCGCTCGCGCCGCTGTTCCGCTTCTCATCGGATGAAGAAGTGATCCGCCTCGCCAACGATACGGAATTCGGCCTCGCGTCGTACTTCTACAGCCGCGATATCGGCCGTGTCTGGCGTGTTGCAGAGGCGCTCGAATATGGCATGGTGGGTATCAACACCGGTCTGATTTCGAACGAAGTCGCGCCGTTCGGTGGCGTAAAGCAATCCGGTCTCGGCCGCGAAGGCTCGCACTATGGTATCGACGACTACGTCGTCATCAAGTACATGTGTGTCGGCGGTATCTAAAGCAACGAAGGCCACGTCGGATTATCTGACGTGGCCTTTTAAATCGCTCAGAACGAATGGCGAATGCCGGCCATCACGCCGAGTTGCCCGATGCCCGGCGCCGGCGTCGTGCCTCCGCCGCCCTGGCTCACCGTATAAGCGGCGTGCGGGCTATTGAACAGATACGCACCCTGCAGGTAAACCGCCGAACGCTTCGACAACAGATACGTGGTGCGTAGCGCGGCGATGGTGCCGCGGGTGTCGTCGGCGCGATTGATGATGCGGTACACGCCACCGTCCAGGATGAAGGCAGGCGTCACGTTATACGCTGCCGTGACGTAGTACAGATTCGAGCGCACATCCGGCAACGCCGGGGACACCGTCTCGACGTGACGGCCAAGCCAACCCGCCCCGAGTTTTACTGGGCCGATGTGTCCGTAGCCATTCAATTGCATCCGCACGTCCTTGTCACCGGATTGTGTCAGCGCAAAAGGTGCCGTGCCGTCGTACAGATTCGCGGCTGCGCCCGGGCCGCCGCGTTGTTCGTCGTAGGCCCCCGCCACACCGTAGCCGTTCATGTCATAACGCAGCATCGTCGACCATTCGCGGCAACTCTGCGAACTGCCCGGGATCGACCCCACACAGGTGCCCTGCCCCGGCGAATTGCCTGTACCCGCTGAATCGCGGCCGAACGAATAGGTCGCACCGAACGTAAAGCCCGAGAACGTCCCCTTATACGCAATCGTGTTGTCGCTGCGCGCGCTCGGCATGTACTGATCGAACGATCCCGTACCGCCATAAATGTCAGGGCCGAGCAGATCGGAATCAAGTATCGCCCAATACGTCATCGTGTACTGGCGGCCGAAAGTCAACGTGCCGTAGGGACTCTCGAGACCTACAAAGGCTTGTCGCCCAAACATACGGCCACCCTGATTGAGCGTGCCGGCTTTGGTGTTAAAGCCGCTTTCCAGTACGAAGACCGCGGACAACCCGCCACCCAATCCCTCCTTGCCGCGAATCCCCCAGCGCGACGGAAATTCGCCCGTGATGCCCGGCATCCGTACGACGCTATCGCCCGCAGCGTTCGCATGCGTCACGAATTCGATGCCGGTGTCGATGATCCCGTACAACGTCACGCTGCTCTGTGCGAACGACGAAGCGCTGATACCGAGCAACATACTGCCCAAAGCGAGTTTGTATTTCATTTTCTCCGAGTCTCCTGGACCAGTGCTTTGTGTGAACGCACACCAATCCGTATGCGGTCCGCACGCAGCGTTTTTATGTAGCGATACTAATGACAGACGTGACAATACCGACCGCTATGCAAGCCGTCCGATACGCCAAAGATTGACTGCTTCAGATAGCGGCGATCCGCGTGCCACACCGGATCGCCGCGATTCAGGACATTGCGTCCCTCAACCGCCCGGCTTCGGAATATGGCGTTTGACCACCATCAGCGCGACCATCACGATCACCATCGCGATTCCGAGCATCCACAGGTATGACGACGCGCCGCCAGCCGTAATCACCACCGCACCCGCAAACGCGCTGGCAATCGCGCCGAGCCGGCCGAACGCGAGCGCCGATGCGGTACCGGTTGCGCGCACACGGGTCGGATAGACATAAGCGCACAACGCAAACATCGTCGACTGCACCGCGTTGACAAACAGGCCGTGCACGCCAAGACCGAAAATCAGCAAGCCGGTGTGGTCGGAGATGTTCACACCAAGCAACAGCAGCGCGCTCGCCGCGCCCCCCGCGCTGCAGAGAATCAACGGCCAGCGCGAACCGGTACGAGCGATCACCACCGCGCACAACAGCGCGCCGACCACACCGCCGAGGTTGTACGCGGTGAGTCCCGACCCCGCTACCGACACCGACAGACCCTGCGTGCTCAGCATCGTGGGCAGCCAGCTGAAGGCGCTATAGACGGCCAGCAGGCATAGGCAGAACGCGCACCAGATCGCCACCGTATCAAGCGCCAGGCCCTCGCGGAACAACGCGGTAAAGCCCGTGTGTTTTTCAACAGCCTGTTCGCGCGAGTCGGTAAACACGCAACCGCTGGCCACCGGACGCGACATCCGGCCAAGCAGGCGTTTGAGTTCCGGCCAGCGCTGCGGCTGCCGGGCGAGAAAGCGCGGCGATTCGGGCAATGTGAAGAACAGCAACACGCTGAGCGCGAGAGGCAGCACACCGCCGATCATGAACAAGCCGCGCCATCCGTACGTCGGCAGAATTTCATGCGCGAACAATCCCGCCACCATGCCGCCGAGCGGCACGCAGACGATTGTCGCGGTGACCGCCAAGGTGCGGCGGCGAGCCGGCGTGAACTCCGCGGTCATGGTCGTCGAGCTCGGCAACGCGCCACCAATGCCGAGGCCGGCGATAAAGCGCAGCACGGCAATCGTCACGATGTCGGGCGCAAAGCTGATGCCGCAAGTGGCGGCGCCGAATACCAGCACGCTACCGATCACCGCCCAGCGGCGGCCGAAGCGATCGGCGAGCAGCCCGGCGCACGCGCTGCCGATGCCCATGCCGATCAAGCCGGCCGCGACCACTGGTGCAAAAGCCGCGCGCGTGACGCCCCACTCCTTGATAAGCACCGGAATCGCAAAGCCGATCAACTGACTATCGAAGCCGTCCAGAACGATCGACAAGGCCGCGAGAAACACCACGATCTTCTGCATCGTGGTGTAAGGGCCTTCGTCGAGCGTGCGGCCGATATCGACGGCATGGCGCCCCTCCTCGACTCCCGCCTGATGGCCGGCAAGTGGCGCATTGGCCTCGCCGGTTGCCGCACTGGCCGAGCCGGCCGGCGGTACATAACTGGTCATGAAGCTGTCTCCTGGTTTGGGCGCGCGATCTGAGCGCCGCGCTTTTGAGGTCACGTTTTTTAGTCAGTATGTGAGCGAGTGAACGGCTTCCGACATTGCCGTTTCGCGCAAAAGCCATGACATGTATGCATGGCTTTCACGACACTGCGTACCGCTGCGAAGAAATTGCGCGCAGCGACACGTAGCGGCTACAACGGCACTCCGCCCTTCAGAACGGGTAATGACGCGGCGTGGTCTGCACCGTAATCCAGCGCATATCCGTAAACTCCGCGATCCCCGCCTGACCACCGAAACGTCCAAAGCCGCTACCCTTCACGCCGCCGAACGGCATTTGCGCTTCGTCGTGAACGGTCGGCCCGTTGACATGGCAGATGCCCGATTCGATGCGCCGCGCGACGTTCATCGCGCGCGCTATATCGCGGCTGAACACCGCCGAAGAAAGCCCATACTCGTTGTCGTTCGCACAGGCCACGGCTTCGTCTTCGCCGTTGACTCGCACGATGCCCTTCACAGGTCCGAACGATTCATCGCCATAAATGCGCATGGCGGGCGTGACGTGGTCGAGCAGCGTGGCGGGCATCAACGTGCTCTCCGCCTTGCCGCCGCAGACGAGCGTGGCGCCTTTGGCCAGGGCATCGTCGATCAGCGCATTGCAGCGTTGCACCGTGCTCATGTCGACGACCGATCCCAACACGACCGGCCCTTTGCGTGGGTCGCCAAGCGACAGGCCGCGCGCTTTCTGCGCGAGCTTTGCAACGAACTGATCAGCGATCCGCTCGTCGACGACGATCCGTTCCGTCGACATGCAGATCTGCCCCGAGTTGGCGAACGCGCCGAATGCAGCGGCGTTGACGGCCGCATCGAGATCCGCGTCGTCGAGCACGATCAACGGCGCCTTTCCGCCGAGTTCCAGTACCGACGGCTTCAGATAGCGCGCACACGTCGCCGCGATAATCTTGCCCACATGTGTGGAGCCGGTGAAATTGACGCGCCGGACCTTCGGATGCGCGATCAGCGCTTCGACGACCGCGCCTGCATCGGCCGGTGCATTGGTGACGAAGTTCACCACGCCCTTCGGCAAGCCCGCTTCCTGCAGCACTTCGATAATCAGTCCGTGCGTGCCGGGGCAGACTTCCGAACCCTTCAGCACGACTGTATTGCCACATGCGAGCGGCAACGCGATCGCACGCACGGCGAGGATCACCGGTGCGTTCCACGGCGCGATGCCCAGCACGACGCCGGCCGGCTGGCGCACGCCCATCGCGAGGCTGCCGGGCACGTCGGACGGGATCAACTCGCCACCGATCTGCGTAGTGAGCGCCGCCGCTTCCATCAATCCGCCGGCGGCGAGATGCACATTGAACCCCGCCCACATTGCCGACGCGCCAGTCTCCGCTGCCATCACCGCGGCGAACGCCTCGCTGCGCGCTTCCAGCGCATGCGCGGCCTTCATCAGCAGCGCGCGGCGCTCGCTCGGCCCCAGCGCGGACCATGCCGGAAACGCCGCTGCCGCGGCATCGGCAGCGGCTACCGCGTCGGCAACCGTCGCCGCGGGAGCACGCGTCGCGACTTCGCCGTCGAGCGGATTGCGGCGCTCGAAGGTGGCGCCATTGCTCGCTTGCACGGCTACGCCGTTGATCAGCATCGAAATACTCTGCATCGTCCTGTCTCCTGCGGAAAGTTTTATGAATGCGGGCGCGGCGCTCGCTTAATGTCAAGCCACGACGACTTCGACCAGCATCGGTCCGGGTGACGCCAACGCGTCGCGCAGCACGTCATGCAGGCGTTCGGCGTCGGTCACGCGCGTGCCCCGGCAACCCATGCCTGCAGCAAGCGCTACGAAGTCGAGTCCCGGCAGATCGGTGCCTTGCACCGGATCGCTCGGACCAAATCCAAATTCCGGGGCAAAGTCCTGCAACGCGGCATAGCGGGAATTGTTCAGGATCACGAATGTGATCGGCAGTTTCATCTGCACGGCGCTATAGATGGCCTGGATCGAATACATGCTGGAGCCGTCGCCGATCAGGCCGATCACGCGCGTGCCGGGCTTCGCCAACGCCACGCCGACAGCAGCCGGCATGCCATAACCCAGGCCGCCGCTATCCATCGTGTAGAAGGTGCCGCTGCGCGTAAACGGCAGATAGTTCTGCATCACCGGGCGCGAGCTCGGCGCCTCCTCGACCACGATGTCGTCCGCATGGCGCACCTCGGCGAGGGTCTGCAATGCGAACGCCACCGACATCAACGAAGACGGCTCTGCGCGCGGCGATACGGTGCGTAGTGCGGGCAACGGGCGCGTCCTCGGCGCGGGCCGTGTCAGCAGATCGGCCACGCCGAGGCGAATATTGCCGACCACCGCCGTGCCGGTTGGCGCCCAAGCCGCAATGGCCGGATCGTCGATCAACTGACACAGCGTTGCGCCGGCCGGCAGATGTGGGCCGTGACCTTCGACGTGATACGTGAAGGCTGGTGCGCCGATCACGAAGATCAGATCATGGCCGCCGAGCAACTCGACGATCTTCTCGCGCATGGCCGGCAAGAAACCGGCGAACAGGCGGTGGTCTTCGGGGAACGCGCAGCGGCCTGTCATCGGCGCGACGAACACGCGGGCGTTGTGGCGTTCGGCAAGACGCACGACTTCGTCCCAGCCGCCGGCGCGGTCGACAGCGCCGCCCACCACGAAAGCCGGCCGTTCACAGGCATCGAGCGACGCGCCAATCTGCGCCAGCACGAACGGCTCAGGCCGCGTCTCAGTACTGACTACGCGTGCCGGCACCGGCTCCGCGGCGCGGTCCCAATCGTCGACGGGAATCGACACCAGCACCGGCCCGCGCGGCTCCTGCATCGCCACGTGATAGGCGCGCGCGATCGCCAGCGGCACGTCTTCGGCGCGGGCCGGTTCGATGCTCCATTTGACGTACGGCTTCGGCAATTCGGTGGCTTGCGTCGACGCGAGGAACGGGTCGAACGGCAGAATCGAGCGGGCCTGCTGCCCGGCGGTAATCACGATCGGCGTGCGATTGCGGAACGCGGTGAAGATGTTGCCCATCGCATTGCCCACGCCCGCCGCGGAATGCAGATTGACGAACGAAGCGTTGCGGGTGGCCTGCGCGTAACCGTCGGCCATGCCGACCACGACGGCTTCCTGCAAACCCAGCATATAACGGAAATCTTGCGGGAAATCGCGGAACAGCGGCAATTCCGTCGACCCCGGATTGGCGAACACCGAAGTCATGCCGAGGCGCCGCATGAGATCGATGACGGCGTGGCGCACGGTGAACGATGCGTGTTGAGAAGATCCCGATGCGTCTGAACGGGGCGCGTTGCTGGTCATCCATGTCTCCTAGTGATGAGCGCCGTTTCTTGAAGGCTCATTATCGGAAGCTCAAGGTTGATTGAAAATTGCCTTTTTTGAGAAAAGGCATTACTTTTGCGCATGACTTTCAATCTTCAGCAATTGCACGCGTTTGCAACCATCGTCGCGAGCGGCAGTCTGGGCCGTGCCGCGGAAGTGCTGCACGTCACCCAGCCTGCGCTGAGCCGCACCATCAAGCGGCTCGAGGATCAGGTTGGCGCACCGCTGTTCGAACGGCACTCGAAGGGTATGCAGCTTACTGCGATCGGCAGCGCGCTGCTGCCTCACGCCACGCTGCTGCAGCGCGAAGCCGATCACGCCCGCGAGGAAATCGACGCGATGCGCGGCCTCGCGAAAGGGACGATTCGCGTCGGCGCGGTGGCGAGCATCGCGACGCTCGTGCTGCCGCTCGCGGTAAGCGGCGTGCTCGCACGCTGGCCGAATCTGCGTGTCGAGATCACGGAGGGGGTATGGGACCGGCTTGCTGACAGCCTGATGAAACACGAGATCGATCTCGCGCTCAGCATGGCGGTGCCGGACACGGATGAGATTACGGCGATTGCCGATTGCAGATGGGAAGACACGAGCTATGTGGTCGCCGCGCTCGATCATCCGCTACGAAACAAAACGGATTTGTCGCTTGCCGACACACTCGATCAGCAGTGGTGCGTGCCGCCTCGTGGGACGGGTCCGTTCGAGCATATGCAGCATGTGTTTGCCGAGCATGGGCTCGGCATGCCGCAGATTGCCGTCGAGACGCGCTCGATCACGGTGCTGAAAAGCCTGGTGACGCGTGCGGGATTTCTAAGCTGGATGGCGACGCCGATGTACGACACCGAAAGCGCGGCTGGCGTGTTCGATACGCTGCCGATTCCGGGTCTCGTCGCGCGCCGTACGTTGACGGCGTTTCGACGCCGTCAGGGGATTTTGCCGAGTCCGGCAGTGAAGCTGTTGGAGCAACTCAGGCAGTTGACTGCAACTCAGGGGTAACGGCTCACATGAGGCCACGAGCGCCGACGGCGTCGTTTAACGCTCAATAGCACAGCGGCCCCGCTTTCACTTGAATGTGAAAGCGGGGCCGCTGTGTATCGCAGTCAATCAGGCAGGCGCGAGACTACTGCTCGCGCCACCGCCTATTAATGACCGACGTAGACAACCGGAGCCGAATACGAGCTCGACGTCGTTTCGGTGCGGCTGCCTGCTTGCGACGAGCCGTTCGTTGCCGAACCATAACCGCTGGTTTGGGCGACGCCGTTTTGTGCAGCGACGCGGGCTTCAGCAGCCTGAATGTTTGCCGGGTAGTCATCCGCATTCGACAAAGCCGGGTTGTACCCTGCCTTTTCCAGTTGCACCAGCTCCGCACGCACTTGAGCGCGGGTTACCGGCTGATTGGATTGAGCAAAAGCAGCGAGCGGCGCAGTAATGAGAGCGGCGATAACAACAGCTTCGATCAGCGATTTCATGATGACTACCTCCAGAGATTGTTTTATGCGGCGCCGCAAACCTGTTTGTTTGCAGCCAGTGACGACAGTCTAGGAGGCAGCTGATATAGGGTAAACCCCTAATAAACGAATTCACTGTTGCTAGAAACGGCACAATTGCCGTGAACACTTGTTGAAATATGGATCGTCAAGCCGGCAAATCGGGCTCCCAATGTTTGAGGTCTCGCGCGCAACGAACTCAGCTTTCCAACAATACCGGGGCCGATGCAAGGGTTGCCGCGCTTGCTGACAACACCGCGCTGCCATTTCTGCCGCCCGTCACCTGCCGGTCGCTTCTCGGACTCACGCCGAACCGCGCACGATATGTCCGCGAAAAATGCGAGGGCGACTCGAATCCGCACGCGACACAAATCGAGGTGATCGACATGTCGGTCTGCTGCAGCAACTCGCGCGCACGGGTGAGACGCAGTTGCTGATAGAAATGCGTCGGCGTGTCCTTCAGCGACGCGCAAAACAGCCGCTCCAGTTGCCGCCGCGTCACGCTGATTTCCTCGGCGAGTTGGTCGGGCGTCAGCGGTTCTTCCATATGCTGTTCCATTGCGCCGATCACCTGAATCAGCTTGCGGTTGTGCACGCCGTAACGCGCCGCAATTTCCATCCGCTGATGATCCGAACGCTGCCGGATCCGACTCACGACGAACTGTTCCGACACCGCCGAGGCCAACGCTGCGCCGTGTTTGCGGCCGATCAGGTCGAGCATCATATCGATCGACGCCGTGCCGCCCGCACAGGTGATGCGCCGCGCGCCGATTTCGAACAGTTCCTGGCTTGCGTTTAGTGAGGGATAGCGCTCGCTGAACGCCGACAGCGCTTCCCAGTGCACCGTCACGCTGTCCGAGCCGCTCAGGAGCCCGGCCTCCGCAAGGATGAAGCTGCCCGTGTCGATGCCACCGAGCGTCGCGCCGACGCGCTCGAGCCGCTTCAGACAATCGCCAAGTACGCGCGTATAGCAGGCGAGCGGCTCGAAGCCCGCCACGACGAATACCGTCTGCGCCTCGTGGACATCGGCGATTGCCGCTTCTGCATTGATCGATATACCGTTGCTGGCCGCGACCGGCGCGCCGTCGAGACTCAGAATGCGCCAGCGGTAGAGATCGCCGCGAAAGCGGTTCGCCACGCGCAAAGGCTCGACCGCCGACATGAAGCCGATCGCCGAAAAGCCAGGCAGCAGCAGGAACGACATATCTTCGGGCATCGTGCGCAAACTCGATCAGGGAAACAGAGGGACACAAACCGCAAGCGAACGCGGGGTCCCGGGCGAGCGTAGCAAGCAGCGCCCAAGCCGGCAAGGCGCACCAAAATTCAACGCGGTGAATCGATGCTGCGCCGCAATGACGAATGGTGCTGGTTTTCCCTCGTTGTCGCGTGGAAGCAAGAACGGGTCGCTGGCGGTCGCTTTGGCGAGAATATGGGGCATTAACGTTACGTCACTCGTGCAGTTCAAGCCCTGCTCAAGCATGGCTCGAGCCGTATCGCGCAGGTCCGGGGGCCGCTCGGTTTTTCTCGCCGCGGCCATTTCGTAACACGCAGTTCAACGTGTCCGAAGGGGGAACGTCATGAAGTTACGCGTCAAAGCCTTGCTTGCCCATCTTGTCTGTCTGGCGGCCGTCGTCGCTGCGTCGCCGGTACTTGCACAGGATCCCTCCACCTGCCGCGCGGTGCATTTTGCCGACATCGGCTGGACCGACATCACGTCGACCACGGCGCTCGCCTCGACCGTATTCGAGGGACTCGGCTATCAGCCTGTGACGACCGTCGCTTCGGTGCCGATTTCGTTCGCGGGCCTGAAGAGCAAACAGCTCGATGTGTCGCTCGGCTACTGGTGGCCCGTGCAGGAGAAAGCGATTACGCCGTTCATCGATTCGAAATCGATTCAGGTGCTGCAACCGCCCAACCTGACTGGCGCTAAAGCGACCTTCGCCGTACCGAGCTACGAATACGACGCCGGCCTGAAGACGTTCGCCGACATCGCCAAACATCGCGATCAGCTCGACGGCAAGATCTATGGCATCGAACCCGGCAGCAGCGCGAACGCGGCGATTCAGAAAATGATCGCCAGCAATCAGTTCGGCCTCGGCGATTTCAAGCTGATCGAATCGAGTGAAGCGGGCATGCTGGTTTCCGTGGATCGCGCCATTCGCGCGAAGAAATGGGTGGTATTCCTCGGCTGGGAGCCGCATCCGATGAATATCCAGATCGACATGAAATACCTCACCGGCAGCGACGGCGTATTCGGTCCGAACGATGGCGAAGCACGCGTTTATACGCTGACGTCCCCCGACTTTCTGACACGTTGCCCGAACGCCGGCAAGCTCGTGAGCAATCTGCGCTTTTCGACGCAACTGGAGAACGTGGTGATGCAGTCGGTGATGAACAAGGAGAAACCTGCCGATGCCGCCAAAGCGTATCTGAAGAAGAACCCGCAAGTACTGGATGCGTGGCTCGCAGGCGTGAAGACGTATGACGGGAAAGACGGCTTGCCTGCGGTGAAAGCCTATCTTGGGCTTTAACCCGGTCCGGCTTGCATCCATCCAGTCGCGCATTTCAATCCACAGGAACTAGCACGCATGAATCATGAAGTCATCGTGACCTGCGCGGTCACCGGCGCGGGCGATACGGTCGGCAAGCATCCGGCCATCCCCGTCACGCCGAAACAGATCGCCGAAGCCGCTATCGAAGCGGCAAAGGCCGGCGCCACTGTCGCACACTGCCATGTGCGCGATCCGAAAACCGGTCGCGGCAGCCGCGATCCGCAGTTGTATCGCGAGGTTGTCGACCGGATCCGTTCGTCGGGCACCGACGTAATCATCAATCTGACGGCGGGCATGGGCGGCGATCTCGAGATCGGTCCCGGCGAAGACCCGATGCGCTTCGGCGCGGGAACCGACCTTGTGGGCGGTTTGACGCGGCTCGCGCACGTCGAGGAACTGCTGCCGGAAATCTGCACGCTCGATTGCGGCACGCTCAATTTCGGCGACGGCGACTACATCTACGTGTCGACGCCCGCGCAATTGCGGGCCGGCGCGCAACGTATTCAGGAGCTCGGCGTAAAGCCGGAGCTGGAGATCTTCGATACCGGACATCTTTGGTTCGCGAAGCAATTGCTCAAGGAAGGCTTGCTCGACGCGCCGCCGCTGTTTCAGATCTGCCTCGGCATTCCATGGGGCGCGCCCGCCGATACCACGACGATGAAAGCGATGGCGGACAGTCTTCCGTCTGGCGCGCAATGGGCCGGTTTCGGCATCGGCCGCATGCAGATGCCCATGGTCGCGCAGGCGATGCTCCTCGGCGGCCACGTGCGTGTCGGCCTCGAAGACAACATCTGGCTCGACAAAGGTGTGCCTGCAACGAACGGCACGCTGGTGCAACGCGCGGTTGAGATCATCGAACGGCTCGGCGGTCGCGCGCTGACACCTGCGGAAGGCCGCCGCAAGCTCGGCCTGCCCGCGCGTGGCGAGCGGCAGTTGGAGCGGCGTGCCGCGGGACAGTACGCGTGAAGGTGTCGCGTCGCTTGATAAAGCGCGCATCGAAACCTGAGAACTCATAGGCAAAGGAAACATCAGCAATGGCAGTGATCGTCGATATCAAAACATTTGCGGCAATCGGCGCGGGCGTGATCGGCAGCGGCTGGGTAGCGCGCGCGCTCGCGCACGGCCTTGATGTCGTCGCGTGGGACCCTGCTCCCGGCGCGGAGAAACAGTTGCGTGAGAACATCGCGAACGCGTGGCCGGCCCTGGAGCGCGTCGGCCTCGCCGAGGGCGCAACGCCCGACAGGTTGCGTTTCGTCGATACGATTGAAGCCTGCGTCGAACAGGCGGACTTCATTCAGGAAAGCGCGCCCGAACGCGAAGAATTGAAGCTCGCCTTGCACGAGCAGATCAGCCGTGCGGCGAAGCCTGATGCAATCATCGCCTCATCCACGTCCGGCCTGCTGCCAAGCGATTTCTACGCACGAGCGGTGAATCCGCAGCGTTGCATCGTCGGGCATCCGTTCAACCCGGTGTATCTGCTGCCGCTCGTCGAAGTGCTCGGCGGCGAAAGTACCGCACCGGCCACCATCGACGCCGCGATGCAGATTTATCGTTCGCTGTCGATGCGCCCGCTTCTCGTACGCAAGGAAGTACCGGGCTTTATCGCCGATCGTTTGCTCGAAGCGCTGTGGCGCGAGGCGCTGCATCTGGTCAACGAAGGCGTGGCGACCACGGGCGAAATCGACGATGCGATCCGCTTCGGCGCGGGCATCCGCTGGTCGTTCATGGGCACGTTTCTGACCTATACCCTGGCGGGCGGCGACGCTGGCATGCGCCACTTCATGCAGCAGTTTGGCCCCGCATTGGAACTGCCGTGGACTAAACTGGTAGCGCCGCAGCTTACTGACGAATTGATCAACCGGGTGGTGGACGGAACGTCTGAACAGGTCGGGGCGCGCTCGATCAAGCAACTCGAACGCTATCGGGACGATTGCATTACGAGCGTGCTGGCGGCGATTGGAGAAGCCAAAGCACGGCACGGCATACTTGCCGCAGAGTGATACTGTGTGTCGAAAGACGCCCCGCTCTGCCGGGGTGCATCGTCGGCATAAAATCGCTGCGGCCAGCACTTCATAGGGATAAAGGAAACGATTGCATATGCCAACGCCGCACCACGCTTCTTTGCCCTGCTATCGCGACGTCGTGCGCGCCGAGTGGGTCGACTACAACGGCCATTTGCGCGACGCGTTCTACATGCTGATTTTCAGCTTCGCGACTGATGCGTTGATTGATGTGATCGGGCTGCCCGATTCGGTGCGCAAGGAACGCGGCCGCTCGATCTATACGCTCGAAGCGCATATCAACTACCTGCATGAAATCAAGGAGGGTGTGCAGGTTCGCGTCGATATGCGCGTGCTTGGGCATGATGCAAAGCGGCTGCATCTGTACCTCGAAATGTTCGCTGACGATGGCGTTGAACCGGTGGCCGCGGGCGAACAGATGCTGCTGCATGTGGATACGGGTGGACCGCGCGCTATCGCCTTCGACCCGGATGTCGAGGCGCGCGTGCGGGCGTTGGCAGAAGCGCATACTGTGTTGCCGGCGGCCAGGTTTGCGGGCCGCGTGATCGGCTTGCCGGTCAAGGCGCCGCGTATTAGCCGCGAGGAGTGAGCATGCTTGAACCGGAGATCGCCGCGTTCATCGAACGGACCGCTGCCATCTATGCGGGGCATTCGACTTCATTGCCGCCGAGCGAACAGCGCACGATTTACGAGCGCTATGCTGCGGCGCTCACGCCGCCTTTGCCAGCCGATGTGACAACCGAAGACGCTGTGTTTCGCGCAAGCGCCGGCCATCCAATCAAACTGCGGCTTTATCGGAATCGTAGAAAGGCGAGCGGGACACCCGTCGGCACCGTGTTGTACTTTCACGGTGGCGGCTTTGTGCTCGGCTCGTTGGATAGTCACCAGATCGTAACCGCACGAATTGCCGCGGATACCGGACTCGATGTGATTGCGGTCGACTACCGGCTGGCTCCCGAACACCGCGCTCCAGCAGCTCATGACGATTGCCTGGAGATTACGCTTGCCGCACTGGCCGGCCAATTGCCGTTCGATTCGCTCTCACGTGGTGCACTGCAGTTGGCGGGTGACAGCGCCGGCGCCACACTCGCTGCCAGCGTCGCGATGCGCTTGCGCGATGACGGTATTCAAGGCGTGCGCGGACTTGCGCTCGTCTATCCAATGCTCGGCACCGACCCGCAAATGCCAGCGCGCGAAAGCGAAGCGCACGCGCCGATGCTCACGCTTGCCAACGTCCATGCGTTTCGCGATCTGTATTGGGGCGAACGGCCGCCCTATCCTGCGTGGACGATACCGCTCGATGCGGCACGCTTCGACCGGCTCCCGCCGACACTTGCCTTAGGGGCTGAACACGATCCGTTGCGGGACGACGCGACCGTGTTTGTCGAACGCGTTAATGCAGCTGGCGGACAGGCCCGGTTATGGATTGGAACTGGACTCGTACACGGGTGCTGGCGTGCGCTCGAATCGAGTCCCGGCGTACAGGCAATGCATCGCATTGTCTGCCAGTTTCTAGCCGAGCATTCAGGCATGCAGTGATGGCTCAAGCCATGCACGCTTCACGTCTGTGCCGCTGCGCCATTCCGCTTGAATGAACTGGCAAAGAACAGCACCTGGTATTGCACCGCATTCGACCAATACTTCCACGTATGGCCGCCAGGCCGCTCCGCGTAATCATGCGGCACGCCCAACTCGACAAGCCGCGCATGCAGCATCCGGTTCGACTGAACAAGCGAATCGTTCACCCCGCAATCGATCGTCAGCGCAATATGCGCATTTCCGAAATTACGCGCGTTCTCGACAATCGCCTCGTTGTTCCAGAAGTCGGCGTGGCGAGTCGGATCCCCAAACACCTGATCGATCCCAGGCTCATCCTCGCACCCGCGCGGATCGACTGCTCCGCTAATACTTCCCGCGGCGCCGAATTCGTCCGGCCGGTCTAGCGCGATATGCAGCGCCCCGAAACCGCCCATGCTCAAGCCCGTAATCGCGCGCGCCTCACGCGTCGCAATCGTGCGGAAATGCGTGTCGATATATCCGACGACTTCTGTGCCTACATAAGTTTCGTAACGGCTGCGCGGATCGACAGGGCTATCGATATACCAGCTCTCGTGACCGCCGTCGGGCATAACGAGGATCACGTGATAGCGGTCGGCCAGTTTGCCGATGTGCGAATTCGTGGTCCAGTCGGTGTAGTCGCCACCTGAACCGTGCAGCAAATAGACGACGGGAAAGCGATCGGCCGCCTTGCCGTGCGTGTATTGGTCAGGCAGCACCACCGTCGCCTCGAGCGACTTATGCATGGCCGCGCTGGGAATGGTGACGATCCTGGACTGGAACGCCCAGACCGGGTTCGTCAAAAGCAGCGTCAGAATGAGCCAGAACGCACGATTCATTTTCATGGTTTGTCGCTCTCCCCCTTTCTATGTGTCCAAAGAACACTGTCTGGCATCTAGCGGCAAAATTCTGTCAATGACTCTAACAACGGCGACTTACAACCAAATTTCAACGAAGCATACGGTCCCGTCAGCTTGGCGCCATTCCGGGCGAGCTGGAACGGCCCAAACCGAACGTCTATTTAACAATTACGCCCTGCTCACGAATGTGGGGAACGCAACGCATCTATTCAATGTGCGCTGAAAAGCCGACCTCATCCGTAGCAACATCAGACCGCAGTGTGAGCGCCGGGATGTCATATGCGCCAGCGTTCTGCGGGCGAAACGGTATCGGAGCAGTCTTCCAGAGATCATCGAGACGGTGCCCGAGCGCGTTCTGCACTTCGGAAAAGCGTGCTTCATCGATCCGGCTTGTCCGATGGATCACGAACGGTGGCAAAACGTCGAAACCAGGGTAATACAGAATGCCGTGCTGGATAGGGAACAACACGTCGTCGATCGGACCGTTGATACCACGCGGGCTGTAATGCGACTCCCAGCCACCTGTTGTCACGACCAGCATCGCCCGCTTGCCCGCCATGTTGCCTTCACCATAGCGGTCGCCCCAGCGCGCGTCGGAGTGTTCCCCGACGCCATACGCGAAGCCATATGCATAGACACGTTCCACCCAGCCTTTCAGGATCGCAGGCATCGAGAACCACCACAGCGGAAACTGCAAAATCACTGCATCCGCCCACTTCAGCTTCTCCTGTTCGAGCGCGATGTCCTGGCTTTGCCGTCCGTCTTTGAAAGCACGCTTCGAATCGAGAGAGGGATCGAAACGTGCGCCTGGTTGCCTGTCGAGGCTGTCGTTTGCATCGAGCGATGCTTTCCAGTTCATCGCATACAGATCGGATACCTGGACGACGTGTCCGGCATCCTCGAGACGCTTGACCGAAAAGTCCTTAAGGGATCCGTTCAATGACCTGGGTTCCGGATGTGCATAGACGAGAAGAACATTCATGACCTGACCTCCATTGCAAGAAAGCACCACGATAGGTCTCTTGCCGGTATATTGGAAATGAATAACCAATATGTCAGGTATTGCTATGAATAATCTCAGACGGCTGGATCTCAACCTGCTGGTAACACTCGATGTCCTGTTGTCGGAGCACAATGTGACCCGCGCAGCCGAACGCCTGAACTTCTCTCAGCCCTCGGTGAGCGTGCATCTTGCCAAGCTGCGGGATATCTTTGGCGACCCGTTGTTGCTGCCGGGTCCCCGAGGCATGCGCCCCACCGCGAGAGCCGAAGAATTGCGCGAACCTTTGCGCCAGGCGCTCGACGCACTTGAGCACGCGGTATCGCCAGCCAGCCCGTTTAATCCAGCCGAAGCGAGTCATACATGGCGCGTTGCCGCGACCGACTATGCCGAATCGACGATCCTGCTGCCCGTCCTTTCCAGCTTGCGCGCGGCCGCGCCCGGCACGCGGCTCGCGATCGTGGAAGCTGCTCCGCCACGCATCGCGAAGCAGGCGGAACAGGGAGACATCGATCTGGCGTTTCATACCAGCGAAGGCGCGCCGCCCGAATTGCGCGGGCGATTGCTTTTCAAGGAGCGGTATGTGCTGGCAGGCCGCGCGGATCACCCGCGCCTGAAACGCCGGCCAACGCTTGCCCAGTTCTGCAAACTGGAGCACGTGATCGTGTCGCCGGATGGTGGCGGGTTTAGCGGCGTCACGGATGAGGCACTGGCTGAGGTGGGTCTCACGCGCAGGGTTGTGCTTTCGGTTCCGCACTTCCTGTTCGTGATGTCAGTCCTCGCGAGCACCGACCTCGTGGCGATGGTGCCGGCGCGATTGGTGCGCGGCAATGGCGCGCTCAGGGTCGTCGAGGCACCGGTTGAAGTGCCGGGATATGAAATGGCGATGCTCTGGCACGAGCGCTCCCATCGAGATCCGGCGCACCAATGGTTGCGGGAATGCATTGTGGACGCGGTGGCGACTTGAACGCCTGTGTATGCGCCGAAGCACAGGTCGGCGCCAACGCAATGAGCGGCTGAAAATCGCGCGGCTTGAATCGACCGCCGTTCAATCCCGTATACACGATGGCGTGGCCTTCGCAACGAAGCTATTCAAATCAAATCACCGACTGTCCCGGTTCGCCATTGGGAACCCGCGTCGCCATATCCGCAAAGCGTGCCTTGATGCGCTTGCGGATGGGCTCTTCGTAGAATTTGAAGCAGAGCAGGCTTACCAGCACACTAAAGACAATCACAATCCATCCATTCGATCGTCCGAATCCGATCATCAACGACCAGAGTGCGATGGGCATGTGCGTGAGATAAAGCGAATAGCTCGCCTCGCCTAACCGCACCAGAGGCCGCCAGCTCAATATGCCCACAACAGGCCGCTCCAGTAGCGCGAGGCCCAGTATCAGTGCAGCAAAAAACGGAGCGTCGATGAAGAACGAAGGTGACACGGGCCTCCATACGCTCAGTCCCACGAGACCCGTCAAAGCCAGGACCACAAGCGCCTTGCCCCTGACATGCTGCGATCCGGCGCTTGCCTGAAGGTGCTGGTAGTAAAGAGCCGAACAGATGCCCATGACGAACTCCGCGAGCCGCGTCACTGGCATGGCGTAAATCATCGCGCCGCTGCGTGAGACCGGCATATAGGCATCCAGCAGCGCGATCCACATTCCAGTCGCGAGCCACAACGCAATGCAAAAAAATGCGAGCCGTGCAGGCCTCAACCCAGCCATCCTGCGCACCAGAAACGGGAACAGCAGATAAAAGAATGCCTCGCAGGAGACGCTGTCTGACGGTCCGTTCCAGGGTTGATTGATGGCCGAAAAAGGAAACCATGCATTGAGTAGAAGCAACTGACAAATCAGGCTAATGGCCAATGCCGGGTAGATTGCACTCTTGAGGGCATACCACTTCAGCATCAGCGAAGTATCGGCAGCATGCAGAAGGTAGATCACCACCGGAACGCACATCAGAAGGCCGAGCAGGATCACCGGATAGATCCGTGCGATACGTGCCTCGTAAAAAGTCCGAACGCCTCCGTGGACGAGTTTGTCGCGATAGGTGAAGGTGAGGATAAAACCGGAAAGGACGAAGAACAGCGACACAGCAGAACGGCCCCCGTCCAGGAAGTTAAAGACGGAGGCCGGCAACGGCAGGAGTTGATTTTCTGAGTAGTGCGAGATGACAACCGCAAATGCGGCCATGAACCGGATACTGGTCAACGCGGGAAACGCACCGCCGGACTGGTTCAAGCTCACCGCCATCAGTATCGCCTCCTGATTACGCGGGGCTCAATCTACCATCGCAATCCGGCAAAACCTGCACACCATGCGGCAATTCCTGCTGTGATGGCGGAACGTTTGGGTAGTTTGGCGCGAATTACCTGAGCGATTCGCCAATTGCGTCCAGTTCAGCGCGCACCTCGTCAGTCAATTTCAAGTGTGCTGCCTGCATGTTTTCCCGCAGATGCCCTACCGACGAAGTACCCGGAATCAGCAAGATGTTGGGCGCGCGATGCAGGAGCCAGGCGAGCGCCACCTGCATCGGCGTCGCGCGGATCTTTTGCGCGATCGTGGAAAGCGCTGACGACTGGATCGGCGTGAATCCGCCAAGCGGGAAGAACGGTACATAGGCGATGCCCTTCGCTGCCAGTTCGTCGACCAGCGCATCGTCTTCACGGTGAACCAGGTTGTAGTGATTCTGTACGCAGACGATCTCCGCGATGCCCTGTGCCTCGGCAACCTGAGTCGCGGTTGCATTGCTCAAGCCGATATGGCGAACCAGCCTTCGTTGCTGAAGTTCGGCAAGCGCCACGACCTGCTTTTCAATCGAGCCTTCGGACGGGGCATGCACGTCGCCCATGATTCGCATATTGACGACGTCGAGTGCATCGAGACCGAGATTGCGAAGGTTGTCGTGAACGCCCCGCTCGATATCTTCCGGCTCGAGCGCCGGCAACCACGAGCCATCGCTGCCACGAACCGCGCCAACCTTGGTGACGATCACGAGGTCATCCGGATACGGATGCAGTGCTCCGCGAATCAGCTGGTTGGTGATGTGAGGGCCGTAGAAGTCGCTCGTATCGATGTGATTGACGCCCGACGCCACCGCTTCGCGCAGCACGGCGAACGCCGCGTCGCGATCTTTCGGCGGTCCGAATACGCCGGGTCCGGCCAATTGCATGGCGCCATAGCCCATGCGTCGCATGGGGTGGCCAGCCAGCGGGAATGTGTCCACAGGGCTGAAGTTCGACATAGCGCGCTCCTTGAGGTGAGAGGTTGAGCGGCAGTATGACGAGGATTGCATTGTTCGATAACCAGGCCTAAATTGCACAGGTTGTTAAACATTTTGAACAATGGCCATGGAATTCAACGATCTTGCCGCCTTCGTCTCGGTCGCGCGCGCCGGCGGCTTTCGTGACGCCGCGCGCACCAGCGGCGTCTCCGCCTCCAGCCTAAGCATTGCCGTGCGCCGTCTCGAGTCGAAGCTGGGTATGCGTCTGCTCAACCGAACCACACGCAGCGTAGCCCCGACCGAAGCCGGATTACGTCTGATCGAAAAGCTGACGCCATTGTTCAGCGAGATGGAAGCCGCGCTGGATGTCCTGAACCGGTTCAGGGACAAGCCGAGCGGCACGCTCAAACTCAACGTGCCGTCGAGCGCCGCACGCATCGTGTTGCCGACCGTCATTCCCCAGTTCCTGAAGGCCTATCCCGACATACGCGTGGAGGTGGTGGTGGAGGATGGCTTCGTCGATGTGCTGTCGATCGGTTGCGACGCGGGCATTCGCTACGACGAGCGGCTCGAGCAGGACATGATCGCGATGCCGATCGGTCCACGTGTGCAGCGCTTCGCTACCGCCGCGACGCCCGGCTATCTCGACACGCATGGCAGACCCGAGCATCCGCGCGACCTGCTGGCTCATGCGTGCTTGCGTGGCCAGTTTGCCGGCGGCGCTACGCCGACCTGGTATTTCGAGCGTGACGGCGAGGTGGTGCAACTGAATCCGTCGGGACCGCTTCTCGTCAGACCCGGCGCTGCAATCGACCTCGCAGTCAGTGCCGCTGTCGCCGGCGTGGGGGTGATTCACCTGTTCGAGGACATGCTGCGCCCGCATCTCGATAGCGGGGCATTGGAGCCGATTCTGGAGCCGTGGTGGCAGCGCTTTTCTGGGCCGTTTCTGTACTATCCGGGCCGGCGTCATTTGCCGGCACCGTTGCGCGCATTTGTCGATTTCCTGAAGGCCGGTGATTAGCGTGAGCCTTTTAACTGCGGTTCAGCCGTTAAGAACCCGTGCAGACCATCGCACGCATGAAACCGTCAGTGTCGACGGATACCTGCCAAAGTGCAGGCATCCGTCGTAACGGATCGCGTGACGCGAGGCCGATCAGAATGCGTGACGCATCCCCACCGTAACAGCTACCTGCGTATTCGTCGACGAAGGCGAGAGCGTGTTGATCATGGCATGCGAGAGCACGGAATCGGCCGGTGCGCCGTGCACGTTCTGATAGACGCCTTCAAGATAGAAGTCGGTGCGCTTGCTGATCGAATAGTCGGCCTGAAGCATCCCCGTATTCCATCCCGGCGACGAGCCGTTATACGCGCCATGCGTGTAGGTATACGCGCCCGATAAAGTCAACGCAGGCGTGAGCGCGTACTTGACGTTCGCTTCGTAGTTGTCGAGGCGCAGCGAGCCGCTCAGGGTTCCGGCGGAAGCGTCGTTCGCACCGAGGTAAGTGCCGGTTCCGAACGAGAAGACGCCCGACGCGTTGTCCATCTGCGTATGGCTCCAGACGAGGCCTACGGTAGCCGGTCCGAACGTGTAGTTGCCGCCAAGCGACCAGATACGCTGGCGCTGTGCAAGGAAGTTCGCACTGGTGTCGCCCGTGGTAGCGGCGCCGCCCGCGCTGCCCGCGTTATTCAATTGCAGGTAGCCGGCAGCAAGATTGACGGGCCCCTGCGCATAGGACACACCGAAGCCGTATGAGCGGTTGTTCGCGAAGCTGCCGGCCTTATTGCTGAAGGCATACATCGTTTCGAATGTGACGCCGCGGACCGTCGGGCTCGTGAACTTGACCGTGTTGTTGAAGACGACCGAATTGGCGGCAAGATTGTCGTTTTCGAACGGATGCGCAGCCATGTTGCCGCCCCACGTGTTGAACTCCGCCGTGAGCGGACCGACCAGGTCGTTCATCACGTCAAACTGGCGGCCGAACGTCACCGTGCCGTATGGATCGCTTTGCAGACCGACCCACGCCTGAGAGCCGAAACCATCGCCGGAGAAAGCCTGGGCTCCGTTATTCAAAAGGAATCCCTGCTCCAGCTTGAAGACCGCATGCAAGCCGCCACCGAGATCCTCCGAACCCTTGAGGCCGAAGACCGTGTTTTGCGTCGAGCTGCTCACTTCCTGCCAGTTGCTATGCCCACCCTGATTGTTCGTGTAGACCAATCCTGCATCAATGAGGCCATAGAGCGTCACGCTGCTTTGCGCATGCGCCGAAATAGCAAAGGCGCCGGAAAGCGCGACCACGAGTAAAGACTTTTTCATAACTGTTGGCTCCGTGATTGAGCGATGTTGAACGTAATTAATTGTGTGCGTTCGATTCCCACTGGCGAGCGCGTTGGCCGCCAACAGGATCTACGAACGCATGGGCAACGGATAGGCAACGCATTCGCATGGCCGATGCCATGAGAATTGCGAAAACATCCGATATTGTTTATTGATTATTGCGTGTGGCGCATTTAATAACGTGTGGGTAGCGCGTGCTGACTACAACATGGTTTTCAATTGAATTACGCAGGCGTATCTTGCGAGCCGCTGCCGAAAATGAACAGTGCAATCATATGACGGTGAAAATAAATTCCGCGTCAAAAATAAAAGTGTCGTGGTGGAAAAAGAACACGTAAATGGCACGTTCAGACAACGCGCCATGTCAAGCGTAAAAGGCGCGCATCCTTATCGCCACGCTTGAGTAAACTCCCCCACCACGCGGGACAGATGCGACTGCATTGCCTCTCGCGCTGCAACTGGATCGCGGCCCATGATGGCAGCGAAGATACGCTGATGATCTTCCTGTGACGCCGCCCGCATCGCCGGCGTATGAAAGTGCTCCTCGATCTTGGCCCACAGCGGATCGCTTCGCGCACAGTCCCACATCGCGGTGACCATATGCAACAGGACCGCATTGCCGGTCGCTTCGGCAATGCGCATATGAAACTGACGATCAGCCGCGTCGTTAGCCTGCTTGTCATGCATCTGCTCGCGCATTGTGGTGAGCGCGGAGAAGATACGGTCGAGGTCGCTGTCCTTGCGCTCGGTTGCCGCGAGCGCCGCCACTTCGGATTCGATTAACGCACGCGCACGCAGCGTTTCGATCGGGCCGGGGCCGCGTGGCAGCTCGAAGGTCACTGGCTTGGCGCCGATGCCTGCCGACACATAGATGCCCGACCCGCCGCGCACTTCGACCACACCTTGCACCTCCAGCGCGATGATCGCCTCGCGAACCTGCGTGCGGCTCACGCCGAATTTGTCGGCCAGGGTGCGCTCCGAGGGCAATCTCGAACCCGCTTCGAACTCTCCAGACGCCGCGATCAACGCGTGGATCTGTTTCGCGAGGCCGATGTACGAGCGGTCCGTGGCTTCTGCGTCCTGTCTGTGGGCGAATGGCTGGGTGGAGAAATCGGTCATCAAGTGCTCGTGGATAGGCATAGCGAGGCGCCATCTGTGGCCCTCGCGCAAAAAATGGTACACCACTTTCGTCCGCCAGCAGCTTTCCCTTCGTTGAAATCAACGCCAACCGCCCGCTCATCACGCAGGGACAAGGCTCAGCACGGAAATAGACTGGTAAACCACTATCGCCTCAAATTGGTCAACCAATCATAATCCGCCTGAATCGGGAGACCGGACAACGCGTTCCCTCCCGAGCCAGCAAGGCTGGTGCAATCAACCCAAGGAGTGAAATCGTGAAGATGTCTTTCCGGTGGTACGGCGAGTCCGATCCCGTCACGCTGCAGTACATTCGCCAGATTCCCGGCATGACGGATATCGTGTCCGCCATCTACGACGAGCCAGTGGGCGAAGTGTGGCCCGCGCACAGGATCGCCGCGCTGAAGTCGACGATCGAAGCGGCCGGGCTTCGGTTCGAAGTTGTCGAATCGGTGCCCGTGCATGAAGACATCAAGCTCGGCAAGCCGGGCCGTGACCGTCTCATCGCCAACTATCAGCAGACCATCCGGAACCTCGCGGCGGCGGGCATCAAGGTCATCTGCTACAACTTCATGCCGGTGTTCGACTGGACCCGCACGGAACTGTCGAAAACGCTCGAAGACGGTTCGACATGCCTCGCGTTCAGCACGAAGGAAATCGACGAGATCGATCCGAACAACGGCATTGCGCTACCCGGCTGGGATTCGAGCTACAAGCCCGAACAATTGAAAGCGCTGCTCGCCGAGTACCGCGAAGTCGACGAAACAAGGCTTTGGCAGCATCTGGAATATTTCGTGAAAGCGATCATTCCCGTCGCCGAAGAATGCGGCATGAAAATGGCCATTCATCCGGACGACCCGCCGCGCCCTATCTTCGGATTGCCCCGTATCGTGAAGAACCGTGACGACCTCGCGCGCATCGTAGGGATCGTGGACTCGCCGGCGAACGGCCTCACCCTTTGCTCCGGTTCGCTCGGCGCCGGACCGCAGAACAACGTGGAAGCACTCGTGCGCGAATTCGGCGGCATGGGGCGCATCCACTTCGCGCACATTCGCAATGTGAAGATCACGCCCGAGGGCGATTTCGAAGAATCGGCCCACCTGTCTAGCTGCGGCTCGCTGGATATCGCCGCGATCGTGAAGGCGTATCACGACACCGGATTCACAGGCTATTTCCGCCCGGACCATGGCCGCATGATCTGGGGCGAAACCGGCAAGCCTGGCTATGGCTTGTACGACCGCGCGCTCGGTGCCGTGTATATCAACGGCTTGTGGGAAGCGATGGACAAGCTTTCCTGAAGCCCGAATAAAACGATCCAGACCAAAGGCGCCGGCGCCCTGCCAGCCGGCGCCGCCATAACGCTATAAAAAACGGAGACTCCCATGCCACGCATCCGATGGACCATGATCTTCATGTGTTTCCTCGCCAACGTCATCAACTTTGTCGATCGGGCCAACCTGGCGATCGCCGCGCCGAGCATTCGCGCGGAGTTGGGTCTGGACGCCGTCGGCATGGGGCTCGTGCTCAGCGCGTTCTTCTGGACCTACGCGTTCCTGCAACTGCCGGCCGGCTGGTTCATCGACAAGGTCGGCGTGCGCGTGAGTCTGGCGCTGGCGGTCGGCTGGTGGTCGGCCTTCACGATCGCGACCGGCGCGGCTCGCGGTCTCGCGCAACTCGTGGGCGTGCGACTGATGCTCGGCGTCGGCGAAGCCGCGGCGATTCCGTCGTTCGCCAAGGTTGCGTTCAACTGGTTTCCGCGCAGCGAGCGTGGGCTTGCGAGCAGCATCTTCGATAGCGGCTCGCGCGTCGGCTCAGCGCTCTCGCTGCCCCTGGTTGCGTGGTTGATATCGCTTGTCGGCTGGCGTGGCTCGTTCGTGATCACAGGGGGCCTTGGTGTGGTGTGGGCGCTCGCCTGGTGGTTCATCTATCGTGACCCGGAGCGCTACCGAGCGATTGCGCCTGCGGCCGTCGACGCCCTGCTGGCACAGCGTGCCGCCCCTGCCGCAGCCGTTACGTCAGACGAGAACGCCGGCACGGTATCGTGGCTCGATCTGTTTCGCTACCGCACGGTGTGGGGCATGATGATCGGGCTCTTCTGTCTCAACTTCGCGATTTATTTTTTCATCACGTGGTTCCCGAGTTATCTGCTGCAGTCACGTGGATTCTCGCTCGCGTCACTCGGCACATGGGGCATGCTGCCGGCGCTGCTGGCCATTCCTGGCGGCTGGCTTGGCGGCCTCGTGTCGGACAGTCTGTTCAAGCGCGGATGGAGCGCAACCGCGGCTCGCAAGACATGCCTTGTGATCGGCATGCTTCTCTCGTCGTCGATTGCGTTGTCGGTATTGGTTCAGAGCACGTGGGCATGTCTCGCACTGTTCGCGCTTGCCTACGCCAGCTTGTCGTTCGCCGGCGCTAATGTATGGACCCTGGTTGGCGAAGTGGCGCCGACACCCGCTCATGTGGCGTCGCTCGGCGGCATTCAGAACTTTGCAGGGAATCTCGCCGGGATTTTTATCACCACATTTACCGGGGTCATGCTGGCGATCACAAAGGGTTCGTTTGTGATTCCGCTGATGGTTGCGGGCTCGCTATGCGTGGTCGGCGCCCTGTCGTATCTGTTCGTTGTCGGTAAGGTCGAGCCCTTGCCTTTACTCCCCCGCACGCGAACGGCAAAGATTGCCGGACATGAAGCCGCGTGAACAACTACATCGGGACCGCCGGGTTGAACCTGGTGTTCATCTGGCCTGGCTTACGCAAGAGCATGTTCCACAATCAGCAATTGCGGCCATAATGGGGCAGAAACTTCTGTTAGGACCTTCACCCCCGATGCACCGACTATGACCGAAACACGCGTTACCCCGCTGCGCAAATTTGCCGATTTCGTTCGCGAGCAGCGGACGCGCCTGACAGCGCAATGGATGAAAACCGTTTTCGGCGATGTCGACCTCGTCGAAGCGGACAAGCTCACCTACCAACAACTCGCCGATCACCTGCCGGAAATTCTCGAAGGACTATGCCTTGCGCTCGACGTCGAAGATCTCGAACGCGTCGAGCCGGCGATCGAACGCGATGCGAGAAAACACGGCCTGGTCCGCTGGCGTCAGGGCTACCGGATCGAGGAACTCGTGCGCGAGCTCGATCTGTTCCATCAGGTGCTCGCTGACGCGCTGGAAGAATTCGCCGAGCAGGACAGTACGTTCACACGCCGCCATGAAGGACGGGCGCGGCGCCTGATCGCGGAAACGCTCAGCATGGTGACGCTCACATCGATCAAGGAGGTGGTCAGCGAACGGGACCGCAAGATCGATGAATACACCGGCAGGCTCGAGCGCGCCAATCACGAACTGACCCTCAAGCAGCGGCTGGTCGGAGATCTTTACGAGTCGCGCATGCAGATCACCCGCAGCGTGGTTCACGATCTGCGCAATTTTCTGAACGCGTTTTCGGTTGCGCTGCAACTGATCGAACGGGCGCCTTCAAAGGCCGACATAGCACTGACGCTGGCCAACCGGCAAGCTGCGGATATGAAGCAACTCGTTGACCAGATGGTCGAGTACTCCGTCGTGCTCGGCGACGGCACGCCGAACACATTCGAGCCAGTGGATCTGCATGCGCTTTACGATGAGCTCGTCGCCTCCTCGCGCCCGGCCATCGAAGCCAAAGGACTTAAGCTACATGCAGCGTTCGATCCGGCGCTATCCGTAGTCACGTCCAGTCGTCTCAAGCTTAAGCAGATTGCAGTCAATCTGCTCTCCAACGCGACGAAGTACACGAAGTCCGGCGAGATCCAACTTGCCTTCGCCATGGCCGATGCGGAGCACTGGTCGATTCGCGTGTCGGATACCGGCGTGGGCATCGCCCCTGCGGACGCGAACCGCGTTTTTGACGAATTCGAGCGCGCTGCAGGCGACGATATTCCCGGCACGGGTCTCGGCCTTGCGATCGTCAAGGAGCTGTGCCGCGTGCTAAACGGCCAGATTGATTTTGCGTCACACGAAGGCGTTGGAACGACGTTCGAAATCCGGTTCCCGCTCGTGCTCACCGAAGCCGAATAACTACCTGTCGGCATCCGGCACCCAAACCGGATGATCAGTACATTTTAATTATTACGATTAACAAACAAACACATTTAACTTCGTAATAAATAATCGATTAACTCACACACGCGTCACGCCCCGACCGGCCGGGCCCTGCGCGACTTCAAGCACAATTTCCCGAAGTTGCAATTACGGAAATCCGGTACATCCTTGACAAAGGCTGGTGGCGTCACCTATTTTTCATCTGCCGCCAATATACGAATATTCGATTGCGGAAAAATGCCCCGAAAAGAACCGGAATATCCAATCCAGATATTTAGTTATTCTACGCATACTGCATAGAGATCTGAATCTATGCGCTTTGAAGTAAGTTGGTCTCACCGCTGCATGCCGACGATGCATCACTAATATTTCGAACTCCGATGTATTTTCATCGGCGATAGCGGCCTTTGTGAAACGGTATCTGAACCCACCACCAAGGATAGAGATGAAACGAGACGAGCGTCTTTCCGGCAATAGCCAACATCGCCAAAACAGGCTGCCGGGCCTGGGAACGAGCCTGGGCACATTAACAGTCGCGATCCTGCTTCTCGGCGGATGCGGCGGAGGGGACGGCGGTTCGTCCTCCGGCACGGCTGTGAGCATGCAGCAGACTGCAGCGAATCAGCAGCTCACCGCACAGGCCGCCGCGCAGTCGCAATCGCCAACGGCCAATCAAACCTATATCGACCCGGTCGCCTATTCGGGCAATGCCACAGATGGCCTCGCGCCGGCTCAGGCGTCCGAGAAAGCTGCGGTCATGCACTACCAGTGGACCCAAGGCAGAACGCCGATCAACTACACCACCACGACCGGCCATTTGACCGCCACCGATTCGAGCGGCAACCCCGAAGCCACGATGTCCTATGTCGCGTACACCGTGCCGAGTACGAACGGCTCGCCGCGGCCTGTCACGTTCGTCTACAACGGTGGCCCCGGGTCCTCTTCCATCTGGTTGCGGCTCGGATCGTTCGCGCCGACGCGGGTTGCCACACCTGACCCGGTGTTCGGGAACTGGCCGAATTATCCGCTCGTCGACAATAAGGAGAGCCTGATCGACACCACGGACATGGTCTTCATCGACCCGCCCGGAACCGGTCTGTCCGAGGCGATTCTGCCGAATACGAACCAGAAGTACTGGACGACCGACGCGGACGTCAACATCATGCGCGACTTTATCCAGCGCTATCTGACGGTCAACAGTCGCAGCAGCTCGCCGATTTATCTGTACGGCGAGTCATATGGCACGCCGCGCACCGACATGCTCGCATTGGCGCTCGAATCGGCCGGCGTGCATCTGACCGGCATCGTCCTTCAGTCTGCAATCCTGAACTATTTCGCAGATGCGATCGAGGCCGTTGCAATCACGAACTCGACGAGCGCGCTGGCATTGGATACGGATACGCTGGCGGGCTATTTCCCCGGTTACGCGGAAGTAGCGGCTTACTACAACCAGGTGTCGCCGGCGCCGCTCAATCAGGACCTTTACGCATACCAGGCAAGCCTGTTCGTCACGAACGAATACAACAAGTTCAGGCGGTACTCGCAGTCGTGGGTGCTCAGTCAGCTCGGTATACCGGACGCTCTGGGCACGCCGGTGTTCCCCAATGCGAAAACGCTTCAGTCGTGGGCCTTGCCATCCAGTTTGACCCTGCAGGCGCTACAAGGCTACTTCGGCGCCAACCCGTTCTCGACGAGCCTCATACCAGGCACGACGATCGGCCGGTACGACGGACGCGTGTCATTGCCGAACTCGGATCCGCGTCTGCAAAACGACGGGGACCCGTCCGACATCCTGATCTCCCAGCCGTTCACCACGGCTCTGGCGACGCAGATGCCTGACTACCTCGGCTACACAGCGCCGAACGCGACCTACTTGCCGCTGAACGACAACATCATCGAGGTATGGGATTTCTCGCATGACGGAAAGCCCTTGCCCGATACGATCCCGGATCTGCTGGGCGCGTTGACGCTCAATCCGCAGCTCAGGGTACTCTCGGAAAACGGCTTTCACGATCTGGCCACACCGTTCTTCAATACCGAGAAGCAACTGGCACGGCTGCAGACGGTACCCGGTCTGAATCCGGATTTGCAGGTCAACTTCTTCCAGGGCGGACATATGATCTATCTGGATGACGTCGCCCGTCCGCTGATGAAACGGGATCTGGTGCGCTTCTACCGCGGCACGCCGCTTCCGGATGCGCTCGCCCTCTGGACGCTGCCGCCGCCGTGGCGCGACGAGAGCCCAGCCAGTCAGCCGACCGCTACTGCCACGGCGCAAGTCACGGCACCCTGACTGAACTGACGCGATGCGCCTCGTTCGCGCTACTCTATTCACTCAATCAATGCGAGTCATCATGTCCCTTATCGATATGTTGCGGCGTGTCTCCCCGTTGATCGCCCTCTGCTGCTTTGTTGGCAGCGCGCATGCGTTACCGCCGCAAGCGGTAGCGCCGGCGACGCCGCCAAACGGGGCCAGGGGAGTCGACGGTCCGTTCTTTCCTCAAAACCGTGCTGCTCCCGTCACGCCGACGACCGGCACGGCGCTGCAGCAGGAAGCCCAGCAGCGGCTTGAAGCGCGACTGGGAGCGAACACGGCTCTCAGCAATGGCGCCGCGGTCACGAAAACGCAGGCTCAGACCGCGGGGCTCGGCTACGTTGCCAAGCACTTCGATCAGATCGACACGAGCCACAAAGGAAGCGTGACCATGAGCGATGTCAGGCAGTATCTGCAGCAGCAGGGCCGGTAGCGACCGGCCGTTGGTCAAAGGCATGCCTTTTCTAAAAGACCGCTTTTGACAATTCGCGAATGGCCGCTTCGGCCATTCGCGCGCTTCGTTTATCTCGCCCCGGCGTTCCCGCCAGTCGGCAAACAGTCGCCCATTGCGCCGCCGCGGTCGCTCAGTCCCCGCATCACAACTTCGGACGACTTGCCATCACGTCTCGCCAGTTCGGCGAGGTCAAGCAACGCTGCATATTTCGCCGAACAGTCCTGTTCAGGTTCAATCGCTCGGTGCACAGCAGGCGTTTCCGTGCTTGCGATGCCCTCACCGACTGCAATCGCTATCCCCGTTGCAACGATCATCGTTGCCAACGCACCGACCTTGCATAGCGTCCGTGTGCGTATCGCGTTGAAACGTGGCCGCAGCGTCCGAGCACTTCCCTCCTCGCTCATCCACTGCGGACCGATCCGGCCGGCCTCATCGCCGGTTCTCACTCGCACGTTTTTACTCATGACCAGTGCGCCGGCACCCAGACATTCCCCACCCAGTGCCCCGGCACCCACACGACAGGGCGCGGCGCAGGAGCCACATAGACAACACGCGGCGCGACATACACAGCCGGCGGCGGGGGCGGCGGAACGTAGACAACCGGAGGAGGCGGCACATACACAACCGGCGGCGGAACAACGACTGGCGGCGGTACGACAACAACCGGCTTCGGTGCGACCACGACCGTCGTGCTGCCCGTCGTAACGACGCCGGTAGTCGTGACCGTTCCGCTCGTCGTCACGGTGTTGCCATGGGTGCCCGTCGCGCTCGTCGACGTCGTCACGACGCCCGGTGCTACACGCGTTGCCGTGCCGGAGTGATTGACGGTTCCGCCATCAGACCCGGTCACCGTGCCGGAACGTGAGCACGACGCGCCCGCGCAGTTGGTCGATGCCGAGTGGTTGACCGTGTTGCCGTTCGAGCCCGTGACCGACCCGGACGACGAATACTGGCCGGGTGCGGTTTTGGTCACATCGCCTGAGGTCGTGGCTGTTTTACCGTCGGGTCCGGTGAGGGTGCCGGTGTGGGAACACGTGCCGCCCGCGCAGTTGGTGTCGCCGGCGTGCTGGACCTGGTTGCCGTAGCGTCCCGTCGCGGTGCCCGAATTCGAGAACTGGCCCGGCGCGTTGCGGGTCACCGTGCCCGTGTTGGTCGCCACGCCACCGTAGGGGCCGGCCACGCCGCCAGCATGCGAACAGCTACCGCCGCCACACGAGCCGTAACGCGCGCCGTTATAGGTGCCACGCGACGTGTAGGCGGTGCCGTGCTGCGACCAGGCGAAAGCAGAAGCGCTGCTGAGCGCGAGCACGGTAACGGTTGCGGTGAGCGCGAGCTTGCGCAGCGCGCCACGTACGGATGCGGCGGGCGTCACGGAGGCAGGAGAAGCGGCGGTGGCTGCGACGACGAACGAACAGTTTTTCACGGTATGTCCTTCTTGATTTCGGGCCACTTCTGCGCACTGCTGCGTGGCGACAAACGGACTATAGAAGGACGCCTGGATTTAATCAGCAGCGAAGATATGTCACCCTGTTTCACCACGACAGGGGCCCGCTGGGCAAGGCTTTCCGGGCGATTCGGAGGCACCGCGACATAAGCTGACATAAATTGTTTCAGGGGCAGACTCCGCCCGTTCCGCGCGTGGGACCAAGCGCTTCAGCAGGCCAGTTTCGACAGCGCCGCGACACTTTTCCGAAATACACATGTCGTAGGGTTCGATGAACACAACGGCGAAAGCCGCTTGCGCAATCCTCCGCTTACTCTTCCTCAAGAGGCGCTCATGTCGGCAAAACGCGAGTCGAAATCCCAGGCCAAGCTAAAAGAAAGCACGGCGAAAGCAGAAGGCAAACGAAAGTCGCCCAGCAAGGCTGCGGCATCCGGCAAAAAGGCTACTGCGCTAGCCAGCAGTTCGAACCAGCCCGTGGCGAGCGTCGGCGCGACGGCGCTCCGTCCGCGGATGCTGGACAAGCCCGTGTTCGCACAGCCTCAGCCGACCGCGGACCCGACGGTGTTTCGTGTGCCTCATCCATCGGACGACGCGGCCTATAAGGAAATCGACAAGCTCAATGCAGAGCACAAACTGTTTCCGTTGCCGTTTCCCGCACCGCGAGGCGGCGTGGAGCCTCAGCTCACGCTGGCCGAGGTCATGGGCGGCAACGCAATTGCCATCGACAGGATCACAGCCGCCGGACAATTGGTGTTTCATGCGCTGGGAGATTGCGGCAATACGAAAGGCCCGGCGACGCAGAACGAAGTGGCCGACAAATTGACCGCGGATTTCAACGAAGCCAACGCCAGTGAGGTGCCGCAGTTCGCCTTGTTGCTCGGCGACGTCGTCTATAGCTTCGGCGAGAGCCAGTACTATTACGATCAGTTTTACGAACCGTATCGGGACTACCCGGCGCCGATCCTCGCCTGCGCCGGCAATCATGACGGAATGGTCTCGCCGGAAGCGCACGCCGCGAGTCTCACTGCGTTCCTGCGAAATTTTTGTGCGGAGACGTTCGCCGTTACGCCCGAAGCCGGTGGCTTGTCGCGCACCGCGCAAATCCAGCCCGGCGTCTTCTTCACGCTCGAGGCGCCGTTCGTGCGCGTGCTGGTGATTTACAGCAACACGCTCGAAGATCCCGGTGTGATTTCAGACCCGAAGATCGGGAGTACTCAGCTCGATTTTCTCGACGCCGCGCTCAAGCGCGTCAAGGCCGAGCAGTTCACTGGCGCCCTGCTGATCGCGGATCACCATCCGCCGTACAGCGCGGGCGGACACGGGTCGAGCGTCGATATGCTGGCGCAGATCGACAAGGTGTGCGAAGCCAACGGTGTGTGGCCGCATGCATTTCTGTCCGGCCATGCACACAATTATCAACGCTTCACGCGCACGCGAAATGCGGACGGCACGCAGATTCCCTACCTCGTGTGCGGGAATGGCGGACACGGTTTAGTCAAGCTCGCTGCACAAGGTGCGCCTGCCATCCGTGCGCCGCAAATCATGCAGGCGGCTTCAGCCACTACCGATCAGGTCGTGCTGGAAAACTATGACGACACCAACTACGGCTATCTGCGCGTGGTCGTGACCGCGACGCAGTTGCGTATCGAGTATCACTCGGCGTCCGACGGCCTCAACACGAAAGCGCCGAACGACTACGTGACGATCAACCTCGCCGAGCGCAAAGTGGCTCATTTCGTCGCATCCGATTTGGGGCGTCCGATGGCTGCCCGTGCCGTGCGAGCTTTGCTGCGCCGCTAGCGGCGAAGAACGAGGGACGTGTTTCAGGGACCGCGCTCGTGGCCGCAACACGTATTCCGCCGCGATGCCGGATAAAAAGCATCAGGACTACGTTTTTCCGCAAACGCGCGTTTGCACAAAATCACCTGTTTTTACCGGGGCAAAACCATGTAATCTCTCGGTTTTCTTCCGGCATCAAAACAGATGAGTCGAGCGTTGGCGAGCGAACAACTTCAACAAACGGCGGCGCACACGCGGCGCCGGCCCATCGTTCTTCGTTTTCACTGCACCGTGGCGTTGCTGGCGTGTGGGGTCGCCGCCGTCGCACGCCCCGCTTTCGCAGCCGAATCCGCGTGCAGCGCAGAAGCCGGGCCAGCCGGCCGCCCCTCCGTCGGCCTCGTGCTGTCGGGCGGCGGCGCGCGCGGCTATGCCCACCTCGGCGTACTGAAGGTGCTCGAGGAAAACCGCATCCCGGTCGATTGCATCGCCGCCACCAGCATGGGCTCCGTGGTCGGCGGCCTGTATGCGAGCGGTATGACGGCGCAGGACATGCAAAACCGCCTCGCGGGCATCAATCTCGCGGACATCGCGTTCGACGTCACCGACCGTGCCGACCTGCCGCAATCGCGCCGTGAAGACGAGCGGCTGTATGTGAACAGCCTTTCGCTCGGCTTCGGCACCAATGGCTTCCGCTTGCCGGTCGGGCTCGTGCAGGGCAATCGTTTGCAGGCGCTGCTGCAGGACTGGACGTCCGCCGTACCGGGCAACGTCTCGTTCGACCGGCTGCCGATCCCCTATCGCGCGATCGCAACCGATCTGCGCACCGGCCAGAAGGTGGTGCTCGATCGCGGTTCGCTGCCGCAAGCGATTCGCGCCAGCATGGCGTTGCCCGGCCTGTTCGCTCCGGCCGATATCGACGGGCGCACGCTGGTGGACGGCGGCATCGTCAGCAATCTGCCGATCGAAACGGCGCGCGATATGGGTGCGAAAGTCGTGATCGCGGTCGATATCGGCTCGCCGCTGCGACCGCTGGATGCGCTGGCTTCGCCCGCCGACGTGATGCAGCAGATGATCGGCATTCTGATTCACCAGAACGTTGCGCGGCAACGTGAACAGCTGCAGGCCGGTGACGTCCTGATCGAACCGGCGCTCGGCTCGCTGAGCTTCACCGATTTTGCCAACGCCAGCCAGGCCATCGCCGCCGGTGCTGCTGCCACGCGCGCGGCCATGCCGCAGCTTCAGCATCTGGCGCTTTCGCCCGCCGACTACGCCGCGTGGCGCGCCCGGCACGGTGTGCCCGCGGCGCATCCGGTACGGATCACGCAGATCGAGATCGCCTCGCAGGGCTACGTACCTGAGGCACGTATTCGCGCCGCACTGCATGTCAAAACCGGCGATGTCTACGATCCGGTCGCGCTCAACAAGGACTTGCTGGCGCTCACCACCGCGGGTGACTTCGACAGCGTGAGCCAGCAACTCGTCGACGACGGCGACGCGCACACGCTCATTGTTTCCGCGCAGCAGAAGCTGTGGGGACCGAATTTCCTGCTGTTCGGGCTGGGTTTGTCGAGCAGCTCGACAGATGAAGGCGGCTTCCGGCTGCATCTCGGTTATCGCCGCCCGTGGCTCACGTCGTCAGGGCTCGAAGGGCGAGTGGACGGGACCGTTGGCAGCGATCTGATCGACCTGCATGCGGAGCTGCGGCAACCACTGTCGAGTTCTTTTGGCTATTACGTGGCGCCTTATCTCGAGTTTCAGCGCCGCTATGCCAATCTCTACGACGATTCCGGCAACGTCAAGATCACGCAATACAGCTTGCAAACCGAGCGCGCCGGGGTCGACTTCGGCGTACCGCTCGCCCGTCTCGGCGACTTCCGTATCGGCGTGGCATACGCTCATGGCTACGCGTCGCCGCAATACAACTTGCCGCTCGAGGACGCGTTCAACTCGCCGTTGCTGTTCCCCGATATCTACGGACGGCAGCTTAGCGCGCGCGCACGTCTCGTGATCGATCAGCTCGACGATCCGCTGTTTGCCCGCAAAGGTTATTTCGGCGAACTACGCGTGGAACGTTCGTTGTTCGCGGGCAGCGACAGCTTCACCGAGGTATACGGAAAAAGCCTTGTTGCAGCGAGCTATGGACGGCACAGCATCAACGCAGGCATCGAAGCGGGTAACGACTTCGGCGGCACCAATCTGACGAATCCGTTCGGCTTCACACTGGGTGGATTCCAGCATCTGTCGGCCTATGCTGCCGACCAACTGTCCGGCAACTCGATGGTGTACGGCCAGATCACCTATATGAATCAGCTCGCCACGTTCAATGCGTCGCCGATTCGCGGTCTGTTTGCGGGGCTGAGCCTTGAAGCCGGCAACGTCTGGAACCGCGATTCGCAGTTCGGCAGCGGGCCACTGAAGCGCAGCGTGACTGCCTTCACCGCGATGACCAGTTCATTCGGACCGATCTATCTGGGCGTAGCGTTCGCACCGGGCGGCCGTCATAACTTTTACTTCCAGTTGGGACATACCTATTGACGCTGCGCGGGTACGGTGTGTTTTGTGTTTCACGCCACTGTGCCCACCGGCCAGCTCATTTCGAAGCGTGCTCCGCCTAGCATCAACGGATCGGTCACGGCGATCCGGCCATGGTGGGCGCGCAGCACCTGTTGCGTAATCGCGAGACCCAACCCGTAGCCGCCAGTCTGACGATCGAGCCGCACGAAGGCACTGAAAATGCGTTCGCGCTGTTCAGGCGGCACGCCTGCGCCATCGTCTTCCACGTAGATTTCCACGTTGCCATGCTTGACGCTCAATCCGACCATGATCCGCGAATGGGCGTATTTGCTCGCGTTGCGCAGCAAGTTTCGCATTGCGTAGGACATGAGACGCTTGTCCATCACCACGCGTAGCGATGCGTCGACGTCTGCTTGCGGGACGAGTTGCTTGTCCGCGTACAGCAGCGTGGCGTCGGTGATCTGGCTGTCGAACCATGCCGTGAGCAAGGTGGATTCGAGGTTCGATTGCAGGGAGCTGTATTCGAGGCGCGCGTAGGTCAGGCTCATGTCGATGAGCTCGTCGAGCTCGGTGACGTCCTGGTCGATGCTCGCTAATGCGCTGTTGTACTCGGCCGCGGACGCGGGTTCGCGGAGGTTTTCTAGCGCGAAGCGCACGCGGGCCAAAGGTGTGCGCAGCTCATGAGAGATGCCGTTGGTGAGTTCGCGCTGTGCGGCGATCAGGCGTTCCATGCGTTCGGCAAGGGCGTTTAACGTGCGGGCCAGTGGGCCGATTATGACGCTGTGCGATTCGCGGGCGCGGGTGTTGAAGCGGCCGCCTGTGAAGTCGATTGCGCGTTCGCGGACCATTACCAGGTCTAGCCAGACTGGGCGCATCCAGCGGTAGGCGGTTACTGCTGGTAGCAGTAGGGTTGCCAATGTGATTGGGATTGATGCTTCTGGTGTTGTTAGCGTTTGCCAGATTGATGGTGAGGTTTTTAGTGTCAGGGCCAGGGTTGCTATTGATGCTGCTAGCACCAGTACTGTCAGTGTCAGTAGGCGTGTGTAGACGCGCAGGTATAGCCTCGACCAGCTCGGGATTCTGTCTGCTCGGGTGTCCGTCCATGAGCGGCGGAAACGGTGCCAGCGCCATTTGCAATAGCGGTAGGGGGTTAGTTTTTTTTGCTCCGCTGGGGGTGGCATTTTTTTTCTCTTCGCGTTCTTTAATGCGTTAGTGGTCTATTAGTGTTGCCCCTGTGCGGGGCGGCACTTACTTTCTTTGCCGCCGCAAAGAAAGTAAGCAAAGAAAGCGGCTAGATGCCCCTGCTAAGCGGGTCCCGCAGCCCACACAGGGTAGTGGTGCATCTGGAATCTGTGTTCGTGCCCGTGCATAAGCTTGTGACAAGGGCGTCATACTTCCGGCGGCGCTGCGCGCGCCGAAGCGTTCTTCTTAAAACCAATCGGCAGTTTAGCTTGGTTTCTTCAAGGCGCATCGGTGGTTTGCTTGGGTCTGAAATGCGTTTTTTGCTTATCCTTCCGCTCGCCGCTTACGCCCTCTGCACGAACGCCAAGGTTTGCTCCGCTACCCTGTCTCGTTCGTTGTCCAGTGTGATCATGTGGTAGCTGTCGGTCAAGCGTACCAAGGTCACGGCGCGGCTTCCCAAGTGTTCGCACACGAATTCCGCGGAACGGATGCTCGTCACCTCGTCTTCTTCCGAATGCATGACCAGGGTCTCGCATGTCACGCGGCTCAGGGCTCGCTTCACCGCGAAGCGCATCCAGTCGACCTGCTCGATCGCCGCTAACGGCACGTACGGGTAGTGGACGCCACTGCCCTTCTGCAAATGGCGGCGGATCAGGTTGCGTATGCGCGCATTCTTGATGCCGAACGGCTCGCCCTCCGGGACGCGAATCAATCGGCGCAGGCCCGGCACGCAATACATCAGGTAGCGCAAGGGACGCAGGCGTGAACCGCCCCAGCCGTCGAGGAATAACGGCGGCGAAAGCAGAATCAGACGCCCTGTCGTCATGCGCTCCCGCGCACTCAACATCAATGCAAGCAAGGCCCCCATCGAAATGCCCGCCACGTCGACTCGCTCGTAACGTTTAGCCAGTTCGCGGTAGGTGCGGCTCAGCAACTGCATGTAGTCGCTCAACGTCACGCGGCTCAATGCGTCAGGGTTCGAACCGTGGCCCGGCAGCGACGGCAAATGCACGTCGCAACCGATCTGCTCGAACTTGCGGTCGAGCGCGCCGAAATCATGGCGTGTGCCACCCAAGCCGTGAATCATCAACACGGCATGGCGGGAAAGTGGGGAAACGCGAGCGGACATCGATAAGCCTGTCATTACACAAGGCTGCGATGCTAATCATCCCCGTCTCGCGTGACTGTCGATTTGATGCCGCGTTTGTGGAGTTTTGTCGGCCGATATTTCGACGTATTACTCAATTGAAACTCAATGCGGACTCCGTCGAACTGCGACCACACTCAAGCGCAACTGCCGTAAGCCTCGTCAATCCCACGCCGATTTGCTGAACTGGTAGCCCTTGCCGCGTACCGTCTTAATGCGCTGCGGGGTGCCGGCGTCGTCATGCAGCTTGCGGCGCAGCTTGGAAATGCCGCCGTCGATCGTGCGGTCGAGGCCGTCGAATTCGATGCCGCGCAGTTGCCGCATCAGCTCGTCACGGCTCACCACCTCGCCCGCGCAACTCACCAAGGCCCACAGCAAATCGAATTCGGCCGATGTCAGATCGGGCAGGCTGCCGTCCGGCAGCTTGACCGTGCGGCTGGCCCGGCTGATCTCGAACTTGCCAAAGGTATAGCTCTCCGGGCGGCCGGACTCCGGCGTGCGTGCGCTCACGCGACGCAACTGCGCCTTGATGCGCGCCAGCAGCACGCGTGGCTCGACAGGCTTGTGCACGTAGTCGTCCGCACCGAATTCGAGGCCCAGCACTTCGTCGAATTGCTCGTCGCGCGCGGTCACCATGATGATCACGCCGTCGAATTGCTCGCGCGCCTCGCGGCAAATCTGGAACCCATCCTTGCCGGGAAGGTTCACGTCGAGAATCACCAGGTCCGGGCGGCGTTTGAGAATCGCCGGCACGGCGTCGTTACCGTGCAGCACGGTCTCGACTTCGTATTCGTGTTTGCGCAGATAACCGGCGACCAGCGCGGACAAGCGGTCATCGTCTTCGACAAGCAGGATCCGGAATGGCATGGGACGAATCGTTCAGGGCTAACTCATTTAATAGCGGCGGGCAACGGTACGAAGCGCTGCACGGCCAGCAAGCGACGGCGCCGCTCAGCATGCGCATCCGCACGGCGCGGACCCGGCCGGCAACGAACCGGACGAGGCGGCTCGACGCACAGCATAGCGGATGCGCCGCACATCATGCGACAAGCGCGACAAAACTCGACAAACACTCAAGCAATTCGACACGGCAGCGCGATCCCCGCCACTAGCATCGCCTCGTTGAAATAGCCAAGGGATCTGCCATGACGACCGTTTCCAGCCAGGGGGCTCGCGCCCACTCGCCGTGGTTCGCGAAAGCCACTGCGTCCTTTGCGGTCATTCAGCAAGCCGCTCATGCACTCTATCCCGGCACCAGCGTGTTTCATCGCTGGCGCCGCCTGCGCTTATGGCTGCGCTCGCTGATGTCGTGGCGTTCGACGCAAGTATGGCTCAAAGGCTGCGCCATTTCACCCTTGCAAGATCTGGTGCGACGTCATCCCACCGCGCTCGAACGCATGCATCGGCCGTTCCTCCATACCCGCTTCAGTCCGCGCGAACGCCTCACGGCGAGCCTCGATCATCATGCGCTGACCCAGCAGCGCGTGCCGCAACTTGCCGCGCGCATCGCCGCAGCCGGCTCGGCGCCGATCGCATCGTTCGAGGTAGGCGCCGAGCGCTGGCACGTGTCGCTCGAGTCGATCGAACAGTTTCAGAAGGAAGGCGACTGGACTTTGTGCATCCGCGATGCGCGGGACCGGCGCATTGTCTCCTGCACCTTCAGCCTCGCCTATCTCGGCGGCAAAGTGCGGCGGCCGCGTCTTTGCATCGGCTCCGTCCAGGGTCCGGACACTTCAGTCAATGGCCGCGAGCTGTTTCGCGCGCTCACCAAGCGTTGGTACGGACTGCGGCCGAAAGTGCTGGTGATTTACCTCGCGCAATGTGTCGCCGCGGCGCTCGATGCAGGCGGCACCTTCATCGTTTCGAAGCAGGCGCACATCTACGCGAACTGGCGCTATTGCCTGAGAAAGCGTCGCGTGGCCGCGGACTACGATCGGCTGTCGATCGAGTGCGGGGCGCTCGCGCGCTGGAATGGCTGGTTCGTTCTCGCACCGCCGGCACGTTATCTGGCTGAACGTCAGGGCGACAATACCGGCAGCGCAATCCGTCGCAAGCGCTACGCATTGCGAAGCGCACTCGCCGCGCAAATCCGCGTCAGCGTCTCAGCAAGCAAAGCGAGCCGGCTCTGCCTGCCTCGCGTTGTCGCTTGAATCCATTGCGATTTTTTTATTGACAAGACGTGCGGCAAAACGGCACACTCATTCGCATGTTGACGCACACCTCCATCGCAGTCGCGATTAAAAACCGAACAATGCATGCCATCATCGGCAGGCGTTTGGGAGCATGTGCGCGTTAGCAGTCTGAATCTGCAAACAGGACCCAAAGGCCCCGCCGGTAACGGAAGGGGCCTTTTGTTTTGTAGGTACCTCCGTCCGCCGGCTCGATGACGGAGAGCAAGATGGATCAGGCAAGCCCGCAGTGCATGGATGACGACTCAAGTCTGTCTGCATATCAACCGGACGAGCGTCTGCCGAAGGTAGTCGTACATTTTTCCGTAGTGCGAGGCGCGACGCTGACGTGGCGTGTCGATGCCGACAGCACGCTCAGTGTTCAAGGCGCGCGCCTATGGCTCACGCGCGTCAGCTCGCCTTACGATCATTGGCTCGAACCCGGCAACGAGTTCCGGCTGCAACGCGGCGAACGCGTGTGGCTCAGCACGGATAGCGAACGCACCGCGCGCGTGTCGTTGAGTTGCGCGCTGCCTGCCAGACGTGGTTTCGTCAGGCGATGGCTGGGGCGGCTCGCATGGTTAGGCCTGGGGCCACCGGCGGCTCGATAGCGCGCCCCTCGCGATTCGAACTTCGTACTTTCGTGCCGTAGAAAAGCAAACACCCCTGCAATGAGGGGTGTTTGCTGACGTGGCATTGACTGCGCCACCTGATGTGGTGCCACCTATTGCGGCGTCACCTGCACGGCCGCTGCCGAAACGAATACCGCGTGAATCGTATCGCCGACCTTGACACCCTTCAGATCGACGTCCGGTCCGACTTCGAGCGTTTGCGTCTGATACGCGCCGCGCAGCGTGACGAGGCGTTTCTTGTGATCGATCTTCTGCACGGTGGCGAGCACTTCGACCTGACGCGCGGATGCAAATCCACCCGAGGCCGGGGCATACACCTGGGTATCGACGCGCGCACGAATACCCTTGTCCGGACCGGTGACCTTGTCTGCCTTCACCAGCAACGCATTCTTGTAGAGCACGTCCACCCGATCACCGATCTTCAGTTGATCGAAGCCCGCGACTTCCTGGCTCACCAGCACGACCACCACGTTGCCGCCCGGCCCTTTGAGCGTGAGTGTGCGGGTGCCCGGATCGATACCGACGATCTGCGCCTTCACGTGCACCGGTTGCACTGCGCTGACGATGCCCTGCGCAGCACTGGCCATCGCATCTTGCGCCCACGCCGGTTGTGCCGCGGCGAAAGCCGCTACCATCAACGCTGCTCCAATCGTCGCTGCCTTCATTTACTCTCTCCTCGAGAAATTGTTCGATCTGGCGTGACGGCGATCTGAAACCGCAGGATGCCGATTAACGCCACGAATGCATCCAGTTTCGGGGTGACAATTACTAAAAGGGTACGGCGCAACGATTGTACATGCCTTACAAGAAGCTACGGCCGTTTATATTGCTGATTTTAAAATCAGCGTGCGGCATGCTGCAAAATGCCACAACGTGCCGTCGTAGCGGCACCTAGCGAGTTGACAGCATTGCTTTAACCTGCCAGATCATCTATATATGGCGACAATACTCGCCATGCATAAAGCATTAAATACATACCGCATGATGACCCAATGGTTTCATTATTCTTTTATCGACGACATTCGCTGCAACGCAATAGGAAATTGCATTAACACCGATTAAACATCAATTCAATAGCCTGTGAATTCACGCGCCGCGCAAAATAAAACAGCCCCGTCGCCTGAGCGAAGGGGCTGTTCGTTATGCGGCTACGGGACTGCTATACGCGAAGCGTCGACACGCAAGATGCTGCGGCACTTCCCCGCGCAAACGCCAAACCGTTATACACGTTCGATCGCGATCGCGATGCCTTGACCGACACCGATACACATCGTGCACAGCGCAAAACGGCCTTGCGTGCGGTGCAGTTGATACATCGCGGTGGTCACCAGACGCGCGCCGCTCATGCCGAGCGGGTGGCCGAGCGCGATCGCGCCGCCGTTCGGATTCACACGGGCGTCGTCGTCGGCCACGCCGAGTGCGCGCAGCACCGCGAGGCCTTGTGACGCGAACGCTTCGTTCAGTTCGATCACGTCGAATTGATCGATGGTCATGTTCAGACGCGCCAGCAACTTCTGCGTGGCCGGCGCCGGGCCGATGCCCATCACGCGCGGCGCGACGCCTGCCGTTGCGATACCGAGCACGCGTGCACGCGGCGTGAGGCCGAAGCGCCTGGCGGTCTCTTCATTCGCGAGCAGCAAAGCCGCCGCGCCATCGTTCACGCCCGACGCATTGCCTGCCGTGACCGTGCCGTCCGGACGCACCACGCCCTTGAGCTTGGCGAGCGTTTCGATGCTGGTTTCGCGCGGGTGTTCGTCTTGCAACACCGTGATCGGATCACCTTTCTTCTGCGCGATGGTCACGCCGACGATTTCCTGCGCGAGCGTGCCGTCGCGTTGTGCGCGTGCCGCTTTCTGCTGACTGCGCAGCGCAAACGCGTCCTGATCGGCACGGCTGATCTTGTAATCGGTCGCGACGTTTTCGCCAGTCTCGGGCATCGAATCGACGCCGTACATCTGCTTCATCAGCGGGTTCACGAAACGCCAGCCGATCGTCGTGTCGAAGATATCGGCCTGGCGCGAAAACGCGCTGGTGGCCTTGCCCATCACGAACGGCGCACGGCTCATGCTTTCGACGCCGCCGGCAAGCATCAACGCGGCCTCGCCCGACTTGATCGCGCGTGCGGCAATGCCGACAGCATCCATGCCCGAGCCGCACAGGCGGTTCACCGTGGAGCCCGGCACGCCTTGCGGCAAACCGGCCAGCAACAACGACATGCGCGCCACGTTGCGGTTGTCTTCACCGGCTTGGTTCGCGCAGCCGTAGATCACGTCGTCAATCGCGTTCCAGTCGACGTCCTTGTTGCGCTCCATCAGCGCTTTGAGCGGCACCGCGCCCAGATCGTCGGCGCGAACCGACGACAGCGAACCCGCATAGCGGCCGATGGGGGTGCGAATCGCGTCGCACAGGAATGCTTCGGTCATGTGATGTCTCCAGTTGATGTGCTGCATGCGCTGCGCCGCTCGCGGATATCGGTTCGTGACGCCGGCCGCTCGCGCGTGACGCGCGCTGGATACCGTGCGGTATCGACCCGGCTGACGCAACGGGAACGGTCACATGGCAGCCGTCGCGACAGATCAGCTTAGCGCAGGATGATGAACGATGGGCTCAGGATCTTAGCCATTTGTTCGATATACGAACACAAGGTCATATATCGAACAACTTAGGCTCGATAATAGGCGTGTGCCCGAAACCATGTCAAGCAAAGCCGGCCTCGGACCAGGGAATATCTGCAGGCCGGTGGCGTTTAGCCGTGACCCGTCAAAAGGTCTGAAGATTGACTCGCTCATGCCGGCAAGCGTGTTCTTACGCCTGCCGGCATGAGGCTTTGGACGGTTCTGCTGTCCGGGATGCCATTATTGAAATGGCAGCTTCAACACGCGCGTTATCAGCGGATCTGAATACCCTCGTCGGCGATATAGCCGCGAATCACATCGGCAAAGCTGTGGTCGCCGGTCAAGCCGAGCCGTTCGGCACGTGAGGGATCCCACTGCCCCGGCCAGCTGCCGACGATCTTCTCCACCCGCGCATCCGGCTGCCACACGATCCGCTTCGCGGCCTCTTCTCCCGCTACTTCGCGCAGCGCCGCCACCATCTCGTCGACGCTCACCGAAATCCCCGGCAGATTCAGCACACGCTGGTTGCCGAGCGCAGCGGCATCGATTTCGAGTCCGGCGATCAGGCTTTCTATGGCCTTGCGCGGCGACAGCAGCCACAAACGCGTCGTGCCCGCTACCGGGCACACCGCCGCTTCGCCGTTCAGCGGCTCGCGAATGATGCCGCTCGCGAACGACGAGGCCGCCGCATTCGGCTTGCCCGGGCGCACGCTAATCGTGGGCAGGCGCAATACCCGCCCGTCGACGAAACCCCGCCGCGTGTAGTCGTTGAGCAACAACTCTGCGATCGCCTTCTGCGCACCGTACGACGATTGCGGATTCAGCGTGGTGTCGTCCTGCACGACTGCGGGCAGATCGCCGCCGTACACGGCCACAGAACTCGTAAACACCACACGCGGCGCATGCCCACGCTGCCGGCACGTTTCCAGCAGCAGACGCGACGCGTCCAGATTGATGCGCATGCCGAGATCGAAATCCGCCTCGGCCTGCCCGCTCACGATCGCGGCAAGATGGAAGATGGCCGACGTCCTGTCGTCGATCACGCGCTCGAGCACGCTGCGCTCGGCGATATCGCCCACTTCCGTGCGTACACGCGCATCGCCGAAATCGCTTCCGTGCACCACGTCAAGCAGCACCAGTTCGGTGATCGCTTGCGGCTTGCCGTGCTCATCCTTCAGTGAACCGCGCGCCAACAATTCGCGCGCGAGACGCTGGCCGAGAAAACCCGCACCGCCGGTAATCAGTACTTTCATGATGTGCTTTGTCCTTGCATGATCGGCTGCTCTGTCGCTTGCTAGCGCGCGGCATTCAGATACGGCTTAAGCCAATCGAGCCCAGCCGACGTGCCGGCCCGCGGGCGGTACTCGCAACCGATGTAGCCGTCGTAGCCTAGCGTGTCGATCAGATCGAACAGGTAGGGATAATTCAGTTCGCCGATATTGGGTTCATGACGTTCCGGCACGCCGGCGACCTGAATGTGGCCGATACCTGCCATATCGCGTTTGAGCTTGACCGCGAGGTCGCCCTCGACGATCTGGCAGTGATAACAATCGAACTGCACCTTGAGATTCGGTGCACCCACTTCCGCGCAAATCGCCTGCGCATCATCCTGGCGGTTCAGAAAGAAGCCCGGTATATCGCGCGTATTGATCGGCTCGATCACGACAGTAATGCCGTCCCCTTGCGCGGCCTTCGCGGCATAAGCGAGATTCTTCAGATACACCTCGCGATGCTTCGCCCTCGGCTGATCCGCGCCGATCAAACCGGCCATCACATGCAGTTTGCGATTGCCGAGCACGCGCGTGTAATCGAGCGCGGTCTCGATGCTGCGGCGAAATTCGTCTTCGCGCCCGGGCAGCGAAGCAATGCCGCGTTCGCCCGCGGCCCAGTCGCCGGGCGGCGCATTAAAAAGCGCCTGAGTCAGGCCGTTCGCTTCGAGCCGCGCCTTGATTTCCCCGGCACGGAAATCGTAGGGGAACAGAAACTCCACAGCCTTGAAGCCGTCTTTAGCCGCGGCGGCGAAACGGTCGAGGAAGGCGTGCTCGTTGTACATCATGGTCAAATTCGCAGCAAAGCGAGGCATGGCAGCAACTCCTTTAAAACGGTTTCGTTCAGCGTGCGGAAGCCGCCATGAATGCATGCTCCGCACACAAAATCTCACGATGGCGCATGCGTCTACCAGCGCGCGCCGAACGCGGTTTTCAGTTCTTCGAGCGCCGCATTGCCGAGCGGCGCCGGTCGCGGGTTCGTCATTAGCCACAGGCGGGCGGTCTCTTCGAGCTCCTCAAGCGCATACGCCGCCTGCGCCACCGAACGCTCCCACACCACCGGGCCGAGGCGCTCGAGCAACACCGCACGAACGGTGCCGGCGAGTGCGGCGATCTGCTCGGCCACTTGCGGGTCGCCGGGGCGCTTGTAACGAATCAGGGGGACGTGACCCACTTTCATCACGTAGTACGGCGTGATCGGCGGCAGAACATCGTCGTCGTGCCATACGCCGGCGAGCGTCAACGCAACCAGATGCGTCGAATGCGTGTGGACGATGCCGCGTGCCTCGCCATTGCGTGCGTAAATGCCCCGATGCAGCGCCAGCGTTTTCGACGGCTTGCCGCCGGACACCGCATTGCCGGCGAAATCGACCTTGGCGATATCGGCGGGATCGAGCCGGCCGAGACAGGCATCGGTCGGCGTGATCAGCCAGCCGTCGTCAAGGCGCGCGCTGATGTTGCCCGCGCTGCCCACCGTATAGCCGCGTTGATAGAGACTCGCACCGGTCACGCAGATTTCTTCGCGCACGCGTGCTTCGCTCGTCGTGTGGAGTGCGGGTGTGCCGGTCATTGCACGCCTCCATCGAGGTGACGCAGCGCCTTGTCGAAAAAGTCGGTCGTGCCGAAGTTGCCGGATTTCAATGCGAGCGCGAGCGGGTCGGCGTCCGTCGTCGCGGTCGCCGGCACGCCGGGATCGATCTGCGCACCGATCCGCAATGTGCGCACGCCGAGCGCCTGCACTACGGCGCCGGAAGTCTCGCCGCCCGCCACCACGAACTTGCGCACGCCGCGTTCGTGCAAACCGCGTGCGATCGACGCCAGCGTGGATTCAACCAGGTGTCCCGCTTCGTTGACGCCGAGCTCGCGTTGCACCGCTTTGACTTCGTCGGGCGTGGCGGTGGCGTAGATCAATACGGGCTCGGCTTTGTCCAGGTACGGCTGCGCAAAGGCCAGCGCCTGCTCGATCACCGGTTCGCCGCGTGCCGCCGCCAGCGGATCGATGCGGAACGCGGGCCGTGTTTCGCGCCAGACCGCCACTTGCGCGTTAGTCGCTTTCGAAGCACTGCCGGCCAGCACCGTCGACAATCCTTCGACACGCGGCAATTGCGCGGCATCATTGCCTTCCGCAAGCAAACCAGCGCGACGGAAATTGGCGGGCAAACCTAGCGCCACGCCGGACCCACCGGTGATCAGCGTGAGGTCGGCACATGCCTCGCCGAGCACGTAAAGATCCGCGTCTGATACTGCGTCGGCAATCGCTATTCGCACGCCGTCACCGCGAAGCGCAGCAAAAGACTCGCGTACTGCCGACACGCCTTTTGCCACCGTGTTATAACGCACGAGGCCGACTTTCGATCCAGTCTGTCGCTGCAGCACACGCACGAGGTTCGCATCGCGCATCGGCGTCAGCGGATGGTTTTCCATACCCGATTCGTTCAGCAAGGTGTCGCCGACGAACAGATAGCCGCGATAGATCGTGCGGCCGTTCTCGGGAAATGCCGGGCAGGCAATCGTGAAAGCCGTTGCGCCAACCTCTGCGGACAACGCGTCGAGCAAGGCATCCGTGACCGGACCGATGTTGCCGGCGTCGGTCGAATCGAACGTCGAACAATATTTGAAAAAGAACTGGCGGCATCCTTGTGCGCGCAACCAGTCGAGCGCGGCGAGCGATTGCGCGACCGCGTCGGCGGCGGGAATCGTGCGCGATTTCAGCGCGACGACCAGCGCGTCGGCTTGGACGGCATCGTTCGACGCGGGCACGCCGATGGTCTGCACCGTGCGCATGCCGCCGCGCACCAGCATGTTGGCGAGATCGGTGGCGCCGGTGAAATCGTCGGCGATACAGCCGAGCAGCGCGCGTCTGGACGGAGTGGTCATGGCAGGCTCCGCGCTTACTTCGCCGCCGGCAAGTCAATGCCGGGGAAGATCTTGATCACAGCCGAATCGTCCTCGCCACCATGCCCTGCAGTCGACGCCATCATAAACATCTGATGCGCCGCCGCCGATAGGGGCAGCGGGAATTTCGAGCGGCGCGCGGTATCGAGCACGAGACCAAGATCCTTCACGAAGATATCGACCGCCGAGAGCGGCGTGTAATCGCCGCTCAGAATATGCGGCACGCGGTTCTCGAACATCCACGAATTGCCAGCGCTGTGCGTGATCACCTCGTACAGCGCATCAGGATCGACGCCTTCGCGCAAGCCGAGCGCCATCGCCTCGGCGGCCACGGCGATATGCACGCCGGCCAGCAACTGATTGATGATCTTCACCTTCGACCCCGCGCCGTGCGCCGAGCCCAGCCGATAAACCTTGCCCGCCATCGCGGCCAGCACGTCCTCGCACGCGGTATAAGCGGTGTCCGGGCCGGACGTCATCATCGTCATTTCGCCGGACGCGGCGCGCGCCGCGCCACCGGAGACCGGCGCGTCGAGCATTTGCAAACCGGCCGCTTCGATGCGCTTGCCGAGTTCGATCGCGAAGTCCGGAGCGACGGTTGCGCTTGCAATCACCACGCTGCCGGGTTTCATCGCGGCGACCGCGCCTTGCGCGCCGAATAGCACCGCTTCGGTTTGGGCCGCATTCACGACCAGCGTGACGACTACCTCGCATTGCGCGCCGAGCTCGGCAGGCGACGCACAGCCGACGCCGCCCGCCGCCACGAACGCTTGCAGGATCTCGCTGCGCAGATCGCATGCGTGGACCTGAAAACCCGCGCTCAGCAGTGAGCGCGCGACGCCCATGCCCATCGCCCCGAGACCGATAACGCCGACATTTCTGGACATGCCTGACCTCTACTTTGGTTAGCCGCGAGCGCAGCGATAAAACCCAACCCGGCACCCGCGCCGGCTTGGTTCAGCTCAACAAATGCCCGCGTCGGCGAGCCGCCGGGCCGCATTGTTCATATGCGTACTCGCCGCATTGCGCGCCGCCATCGAATCGCCGGCCCGGATCGCCGCGACGATGGCCGCATGCTCTTCGCGCACCTGGCGTGAGAAGTCATCGCGCAGCGCTTCGTTGCGACGGGTGACCAAGGTGCCGGCCTCGAGGTACTGATTCAGGAAGGTGAGTGTCTTGAGGAAATACGGATTGCCGGTGGCCGCGGCGATTACGCGATGGAAAGCAACATCTTCGGCCACGCCGTTCTCGCCTTCGGCCACCGCTTCGTCGATCTTCGCGAGGGCGGCGTCGATCGACATCATGTCCGCGTCGCTGCGGCGCATGGCGGCTTCCGAGGCGACTTCCGCCTCGATCGCCCGCCGCAGCGCGAGGATCTGCAGCACCGAGCCGGTTTCGACCGCTTCCGCATAGTCGATGCGCAGCGGCCGGATCGCGCCGTGCGCGGCGATAAACACGCCGCTGCCCTGGCGCGGCTCGACCACGCCCTCGTTTTTCAACCGCGAAATCGCCTCGCGGATCACCGTGCGGCTTACGCCGAACTGCTGCGCCAGCACCGCCTCGGTCGGCAGCTTGCCGACGCGCGCGAAGGTGCCTTTGTCGATCTGCTTGAGCAACTGCTGCGCGACGGTATCGCTCAGCGCGCGGGCAGGAATCTTGTCGAACATGGGGGCCCCGAAGAATCAGGTTGTCGGGTCATCATACAAATTTGAGGCTCGGGCGGCATCGATGCAAACCCTGAGTTTTCTGGGCACAGTCGCGCGACGCCTATGGCGCGCACGTCGTAACGGCCGATCGGACATCAGTCGGCGGTGGTGTTCCTATTCCTTCACTGGCGGCTGCACAGAATCAAATACCTGCCCATGGTCATAGATAAACAGAAACACGCACCCCGTTTCGCTCCTGAAGCCGTGATCGATGGTTCCCGCGCTGGCAATGCCGACCCATCCTGCCGACAGGACCTCGCCGTTCTGAACAGCCTCACCCTCGAGCATGTAAATGAATTCCGGCCCAGTATGGAAATGGTCCGGAAAGGTCACGCCCGGAGCGAATTTCACTAACTGAATTGCGCGGCCGTCCGCGGTGCCGAGGTTTTTGACTTCAACGCCAGGGGCGACGGCCGATCGCTGCCACGGGACCGCTTCGCTGTCGCGGCGGCTAAAGAAGGGAAATGCGGCGATCTCTTTCATCTGGATGTCCCGGCGACGTTAATCCCCAAGCCCGAAAGTCCGTCAAGCGCCCTGACTACGTGATCTCGTGCGCAAGCGCAGCGATCGGCCATGCTAGGCTACGCGTAGAAATGTCCCGCGTGGTATAAATTGCGGCGTCGGGAAAAGAAACATCGAAAGTTCAAGTTGCCTGAATATCCGCGCCCGCTCTGTCGTTTAGGTTAAACGCAGGCGATATAAGGTGGATCGATGATCGACGTTATCCAGCATATTGTCCGGCAGCGGCGCCTGTGCGTCGCCCTATGCGGCTGCGCCGCAGTCGCCGGCTGCATGGTCGGTCCCGATTACCGTACTCCCCCCGCGCCCGCTACCGACACCTACACCGCCTCGCCACTGCCCGACCAGACGGCCTCTTCTCCGGGAGCCGCCGGCTTGCCGCAGCGCTTTGTGCCGGGACAGGACATTCCCGCCGCCTGGTGGGCGCTCTTTCATTGCGAACCGCTCGACGCGCTGATTCGTCAGGCCCTCGTCAACAGTCCAAACATCACCGCGGCGCAAGCCGCATTGCGGCAGGCACGCGAAAACTTCTCAGCGCAGGCCGGCGGCACCCTTCTGCCTAGCGTCGACGCGCAGCTTGGCGCCACGCGCGAGAAACTGAACGGCATCGCATTCGGCCAACCCGGCGTGGTCGATGAGTTCAATCTGTACAACGCATCGGTAAACGTGTCGTACAAACTCGACGTGTTCGGCGGCTCACGGCGCGAGCTCGAAGCACTGCACGCGCAAATCGATTACCAGCGTTTCCAGTTGCAGGCCGCTTATCTCGCGATGTCCGCCAACATCGTGACCGCGGCCGTCAAGGAAGCGTCGCTGCGCGCGCAGATCGAGGCAACCGAGCGGATCGCCGCGGAGGAAGACGAGCAACTCGGCGTACTCGGCAAGCAGTTCGAACTGGGCGGCGTGGGCCGCACGGCGGTGCTCGCGCAGCAAACCCTCCTTGCGCAGACCCGCGCCACGCTGCCGCCTCTGCAACAGCAACTCGACCAGACGCGTCACCAGCTCGCCGTGCTGGCCGGCAAATTGCCCAGCGACGCCACCTTGCCCGAATTCAGGCTCGAGATGTTTTCGTTGCCCGAAGCGCTGCCTGTGAGCCTGCCGTCGGCACTGGTGCAGCAGCGGCCCGACATCCTCGCCGCCGACGCCGTGCTGCATCAGGCCAGCGCGCAAGTCGGCGTGGCGACCGCGGCGATGTATCCGCAGATCACGCTGTCCGCGAGCTACGGCGCCGAGGCCCTGACGCCGGCCCAGGTGTTCAAGGCCGGCAGCACGATCTGGAGCCTGGGCGCCGGTTTGCTGCAACCGGTCTTCCACGGCGGACAACTGAGCGCGCAGAAGCGCGCGGCCGAGGCGGCATACGAACAGGCCGATGCGCAATATCGTGAAACGGTGCTGCTGGCGTTCCAGAACGTCGCGGACTCGCTGCGCGCGCTCGATCACGACGCGACCGGCCTGAAAGCGCAGACGGACGCCTGGCGCTCCGCCAGCGATTCGCTCGAACTGACGCGCGGGCAGTATCGCGTCGGCGGCGTGAGCTACCTGGCGCTCCTCGATGCCCAACGCCAGTACCAGCAAACGGTGGTGAGCCTCGCGCAGGCCCAGGCCTCCCGCTACGCCGACACCGCGGCCCTCTTCCAGGCGCTCGGTGGCGGCTGGTGGAACGCTGCAGCGCCGACCGCCGCCGCAACAACGCAATGACGCAGCGACCGACGCATTGACATAACCAGACAGAACGCTCGCCGTACCGCTCTTTGCAACACGCGCTGTCAGACACGAAGGCATGCAAAGTCCGGCGCTTCGCCCAATGCCGTGCAAGGACATCACGATGACCGAAAGAAAACCGATGACGAAGCGGATGGTGATCATGCTGATCTGTGTCGGCCTGCTGCTGGCCGCACTCGTCGGCTTCAACCAGTTCCGCTCGTATATGTTCGCCAAGTTCATGGCGGGCAACGCGGCGCCGCCCGCCACCGTTTCGGCGGTCGTCGCCGGTTATCAGTCGTGGCAACCGCAGCTGGCGGCGGTCGGCAGCCTGCGCGCCGTGCGCGGCGTCGACGTTACGACCGAAGTCGCGGGCCTCGTGCGCGAGGTGGCGTTCAGCTCGGGGCAGGAAGCGAAGGCCGGGCAAGTCCTCGTCAGACTCAATGCCGACAGCGACGTGGCGCTGCTCCAGTCGCTCCAGGCTGCAGCAGAACTCGCACAGACGGTCTACACGCGCGACAAGGCGCAGTACGACATCAAGGCCATCGCCAAGGCGCAGCTCGACGCGGACGCCGCCGACCTGAAGGGCAAGAAGGCGCAAGTCGCGCAACAGGTCGCGCTCGTCGACAAGAAGACCATCCGCGCACCGTTTGCGGGGCGCCTCGGCATCACCACGATCAATCCGGGCCAATACATCAATCCGGGCGATGCGATCGTCACGCTTCAGGCGATCGATCCGATCTACGCCGATTTCTACCTGCCGCAACAGCAGCTCGGCCAGCTCGCGATCGGCCAGACCATCGTGGTCGACACCAACGCGTTTAGCGGCCAAACATTCGTGGGCAAGATCCAGTCGCTCAGCCCGAAAGTCGACAGCACCACGCGCAACGTGCAGATCGAAGCGAGCGTGGACAATCACGAGCGCAAGCTGCTGCCGGGCATGTATGCGAACGTGAAAATCGACGCGGGCGCCGGACAACGCTACCTCACGCTGCCGCAAACGGCGATCACGTACAACCCCTATGGCGCGACCGTGTTCGTCGTCAAGCCGGGCACACAAGCCAATGCGCAAGGCAAGAAGCTGCCCGTCGCGCAGCAGGTGTTCGTCACGCCAGGGCCGACGCGCGGCGATCAGGTTGCGATCCTCAAAGGCGTCGAGGCCGGCACGCAGGTCGTGACGAGCGGGCAGCTCAAACTCAAGAACGGCACGCCGCTCGTCATCAACAACAGCGTGCAGCCCTCGGACAGTCCGAACCCGACGCCGCAGGAACAATAGAGAGACCGCGCGATGACATTCACCGATCTCTTTATCCGGCGGCCCGTGCTTGCATCGGTCGTCAGCCTGCTGATTCTCGTGCTCGGACTGCGCTCGCTGGCGACCCTGAAAGTCAGCCAGTATCCGCAAACCGAAAACGCCGTTGTGACGATCAGCACGGCTTACTACGGGGCGAACGCCGACACCATCGCCGGTTTCATCACGCAGCCGCTCGAGGCGGCAATCGCTCAGGCGCAAGGCATCGACTACATGTCGTCGACGAGCAGCACCGGCGTGTCGACCATTACGGCGACACTGCGCCTGAACTACGACGCGAACCGCGCGCTGACCGAGATCAACACGCAGATCGGCTCGGTACGCAACCAGTTGCCGCCGCAGGCGCAGCAGCCGGTGCTGACGGTACAGACCGGGCAGACCACCGACGCGATGTACATGGGCTTCTACAGCGACGTGCTGCCGAGCAACAACGTCACGGATTATCTGCTGCGCGTCATCAAGCCCAAGCTCGATTCGATCGAAGGCGTGCAGACGGCGGAAATTCTCGGCGGACGGCAGTTCGCGTTACGCGCGTGGCTCGATTCGACACGGCTCGCCGCGCACGGCGTGACAGCGAGCGACGTCTTCACGGCGCTCGGCAACAACAACTACCTCGCGACGCTCGGCACGACGAAGGGGCAAATGGTCAGCGTCGACCTGAACGCGGGCACGGACCTGCATACCGTCGACGACTTCAAGCAACTCGTCATCAAGCAGAAAAACGGCGCGATCGTGCGCCTCGAAGACGTCGCGAACGTCGTGCTCGGCGCCGATAGCTACGACTTCAACGTCGCGTTCAGCGGCAAGCGTTCGGTGTTCATCGGCATCAAGGTGGCGCCGGACGCCAATATCCTCGATGTCGCCAAACGCGTGAAGGCCGTGTTTCCCGGGCTGCAGAAGCAGTTTCCGACCGGCATGACCGGCGAGATCGTTTATGACGCGACCGACTTCGTCAACACGGCCATCGTCGAGGTGATCAAGACGCTGGTCGAGGCGCTGCTGATCGTCACCGCGGTGATTTTCCTGTTCCTCGGCAGCTTCCGCGCGGTCATCGTGCCGCTGATCGCGATGCCTCTGTCGCTCATCGGCACGTTCTTCGTGATGCAGTTGCTCGGCTATTCGATCAATCTGCTGACACTGCTCGCGCTCGTGCTCGCGATCGGGCTCGTCGTGGACGACGCGATCATCGTCGTCGAAAACGTCGATCGCCATATGAAGGAGGAAGGCAAGGCGCCTTTCGATGCCGCGCTGATCGCCGCGCGCGAACTCGGCGGACCGATTCTCGCGATGACTGTCGTGCTGATCGCCGTGTATGTGCCGATCGGTTTTCAGGGTGGCCTGACGGGCGCCCTCTTCACCGAGTTCGCCTTCTCGCTCGCCGGCGCGGTGACCGTGTCCGGTGTGATCGCGCTGACGTTGTCGCCGATGATGTGCTCGCGCTTCTTCCGCGCGGACCAGGAGTCCGGCCGCTTCGCGCGTTTCGTCGACCGCCAGTTCGAACGCGTCCATCGTGGCTATGGCCGCCTGTTGCACTCAACGCTCGACACGTGGCCCGTGTTCACCATCATGGGCGCGCTGCTGCTCTGCGGCACGGTCTACCTGTTCATGACCTCGAAGGCGGAGCTTGCGCCGCAGGAGGATCAGGGGATCGTCCTGTCGCAGATCCAGGGGCCGCCGAACGCGACCATTCAGCAGATGCAGATGTACGCGGACCAGGTGTTCGATATCTCCAAGGCGCTGCCTGAATACGCGCAGATGTTCCAGCTCACGGGCGCGCCGACACTCAACCAGGGGATCGGTGGTGTGCTGTTCAAGACATGGGACCAGCGCAGCAAGGGCGCGACCGCCTTGCAGCAGGAATTGCAGCAGAAATGGAATCAGATTTCAGGTGCGCGCGTCGCGGCGTTCCAGTTTCCGCCGCTGCCGGGCTCGCAAGGCTTGCCGGTGCAGTTCGTCATCAGCACGACCGAGCCGTTCGAGAACCTCAACGAAGTTTCACAGGCGGTCCTGCAAAAAGCCCGCGAAAGTGGGATGTTTTTCTTCGTCGACAGCGATCTGAAGCTCGACAAGCCGGAGGCCACGCTCGTGGTCGATCGCGACAAGGTCGCCTCCCTCGGGCTCTCGCAGAGCGACGTCGGGCAAGCGCTCGGGTCGGCGCTCGGCGGCGGCTATGTCAACTACTTCTCGATCGCCGGGCGCTCGTACAAGGTGATTCCGCAGGTCTTGCAGACCGATCGTCTGAATCCTTCGCAGGTGCTCGACTACTACCTGCGCACGCCGGATGGCAGTGTTATGCCGGCTTCGACGATTGCGCATCTCGAACACAACGTCGTGCCGGAATCGATCAACCACTTCCAGCAACTCAACTCGGCGACGATCTCAGGCGTGATCGTGCCGGGCGTGTCGCAAGGCGAGGTGCTCGATTTTCTGCGTAAGGCGACCACCCAGGTCGCACCGGCAGGCTATGCGGCAGATTATTCGGGCCAGTCTCGGCAGTTCGTGCAGGAATCGGGCGGCTTCGTCATCACGCTGCTGCTCGCCACGATCATCGTGTTCCTTGCGCTCGCGGCGCAATTCGAAAGCTTCCGTGACCCGATCGTGATCCTGGTTTCGGTGCCGATGGCGCTGTTCGGTGCGCTCATCTTCATCAACATCGGCTTGACCACGCTGAACATCTACACGCAGGTCGGGCTCGTCACGCTCATGGGGCTGGTCAGCAAACACGGCATCCTGATCGTCCAGTTTGCCAACGAGCTGCAACACGCCGGCAAGTCGAAGCGCGAGGCCCTGGAAGAAGCGGCGGCCGTGCGGCTGCGCCCGATTCTGATGACCACCGCGGCGATGGTGCTTGGCGTCGTGCCGCTCGTGTTCGCCTCGGGCGCGGGCGCCGCGGGCCGCAATGCAATGGGGCTCGTGATCTTCACGGGGCTCTCGATCGGCACCCTTTTTACTTTGTTCGTGGTGCCTGCGATGTATATGTTTCTCGCCGCCGATCATCATCGGGACGCTGCCGCGCAGGAGGCAGGCTAGCGTTTAGTCCGCCTCCCGAGTCAACGAATTATTTATAATCAATGGCTTAGCCACTTGGCGCAAAGCAGATTTCAGCCGCGGCGACCTAGGCGCAAAAGCGGGCAAAGTTGGCGAAACAGAAGGCTTACGCTATCGTCACGCCTTTGCACCGCATCGCGCCGGCTGAAACGCGCGAACGCTACGCGCCCTTCTTCGAACGCATCTTTCAAGGTCCATGAGCAAAGCCCTGCCACCGCCTTCTGCCGTTCCTGCCAGCGCCGAACCGGCCGCGGACAAACCGGGCGACTCGTATGTGCAGTCGTTCGCGCGCGGCCTCTCGGTGATTCGCGCGTTCAATGCCACCCGCCCCGAACAGACCCTCACTGACGTCGCCGCGGCCACCGGCCTGACACGCGCCGGCGCACGCCGCATTCTGCTGACCCTGCAGACGCTCGGCTACGTGGAGGCCGACGGGCGCCTGTTCCGCCTCACGCCGAAGATTCTCGATCTGGGTTTCGCGTATCTGACCTCGATGCCGTTCTGGAATCTCGCCGAACCGGTGATGGAAAATCTGTCGTCGCAGGTTCACGAGAGTTGCTCGGCGGCCGTGCTCGACCGCACCGAGATCGTCTACGTGCTGCGCGTGCCGACGCACAAGATTATGACCATCAACCTGTCGATCGGCAGCCGCTTGCCGGCGTATTGCACGTCGATGGGCCGCGTGCTGCTGTCCGCGCTCGACGACGAAGCGCTCGAAGCGACCCTGAGTTCGACGCCGCTCTATGCGCATACGCCGCGCACGGTGACCGACAAGGAGGAGCTGAAAAAGCTGATCGCGCAGGTGCGCCGCCAGGGATGGGCGATCGTCGACCAGGAACTGGAAGGCGGGTTGATTTCGCTGTCCGCGCCGATTCGCAATCGCCAGGGGCGCGTGATCGCGGCGATGAACATCAGCGGCAATGCTCAGCGCAATTCGGCCAAGCAGATGGTGAAGGCGTTTCTGGAGCCGCTGCAGCAGGCTGCGCAGACGGTCTCGGAGATGGTGGCGCGGCGCGGTTGATTGCGCGCCGGTGGCTTCGATCAGGGCGCGCGCTTCTCGCACGCGCGCCCATTGCGCCTGACGCGGCGCCTCATTAGCAATCCGGGCGCTTCATTGCCCCAGGTACCGCTCCACCAGCCGCGTCCAGAAGGCCGCGCCGACCGGCAGATTGCGGTCGTTGAAATCGTAATGGGGGTTGTGCACCATGCAGCCGTCTTCGCCCGCCCCATTGCCGATCCGCAGGAACGTGCCGGGCCGTTTCTGCAGCATGAAAGCGAAATCTTCGCTGCCCATCAATATGTCGGTCTGCTCGACCACTTTGTCGTTGCCAACCAACTCACGCGCCACCTGCACCGCGAAGTCCGTTTCGGCATCCGAATTGATCACCACCGGATAGCCTTCGATATATTCCACCACCGCTTTGCCGCCATAGCTCGCGGCCTGGCTTTCGGCGAGTTCGGTAATGCGTTTCTTCAGCAGCGCGCGCACTTCCGGGCTGAACGAACGCACACTCAATTCCAGCTTCGCGCTGCTCGAAATCACGTTATTCGCGGTGCCCGCATGCATCGAGCCGACCGTCACCACCGCCGGCTGCGACGGGTCGACGTTACGCGCCACGATCGTCTGCAACGCCATCACGATACTCGCCGCCACCACCACCGGATCGACCGTCAGATGCGGACGCGCCGCATGGCCGCCGACGCCTTCGATCGTGATGATCGCCTTGTCGCCCGCCGACATGAACGGCCCCTTGCGGAACAACATCACGCCCGGTTCGGCGCCCGGATGATTGTGCAAACCGAACACGGCGTCGCACGGAAAGCGCTCGAACAGGCCGTCGTTGATCATCTTCATCGCGCCGCTGTCGATGCCGCTTTCTTCGGCCGGCTGGAAGTACAGATGCACGGTGCCCGAGAAATTGCGCGTGGCGGCAAGATGTTGCGCTGCGCCAAGCAGCATCGTCGTGTGGCCGTCGTGGCCGCAGGCGTGCATCTTGCCGTGCGTGCCGCTCGCGTACGGCAGGCCGGTTTGTTCGATGATCGGCAGCGCATCCATGTCAGCGCGAATACCGATGCTGCGCGTGCCGTTGCCCACCTTCAGCGTGCCCACCACGCCGGTTTGACCGACCCCGCGCGTGACCTGCCAGCCCCATTGTTCGAGCTTCTCCGCCACCAGTGCGCCGGTTTGGACTTCCTCGTAGGCCAATTCTGGATGATGGTGGATGTGATGGCGGATCTCGCGCAGGCTCTCGGTTGCAGGCGCCAGGTCGGACACTTCGGTAAAACGCGCGGCTTCGCTCATCTATCGCTCCATGGAATTCACGCCGCATCACGCGGCAAACAGACGAGCACTATAGCCACGCCATCTTTTTCGAACAAGATACTGTTTCTTGAGCATCATCTCGCGGCGCGATTTGCTGCCCACGCCGGCGGTGCTGCAGTTGGTATCGTGTTTGCAGGAAGCGACCCGGAAGCGCATGGCGGCGGCCGGGTAGTCGAGCCTAGCGAACGTGGGGAGCATGGGAAACGCGGGGAATATCCGCTTCCGCCTGCAAAAAAGCGATCAGCGCGTGCCCCGCGTCTTCCAGTGCTCCGGAGTTATCGATCGTTGTGCATCGAAGCCCTTCCGGCAATGAAAACGGTGCCCGTCGCGCAAGCCTGGCCGCAACCTGTTCCGCCGACTCACGCGCCCGCGCGCCGAGCCGTGCTTCGAGGATATGCGGCGCGGCGTCCACATGCACGACTTCCATGCGCGGATAACGCGCCAACGTATGCTGCAAATGCTGGCGCGACCCGTTGACGACGACCGTGCACCCGCGTGCAAGCCATGCATCGATCTCGATGCCGATGCCATACCGCAGTGAATGGCTCGACCATTCGAGCGCGAACAGACCGAGCACCGAACGCGCCGCGAATTCCTCGACGCTCAACGCAACATGCTCTTCACCGTTGCCGCTCGGCCGCGTGATGTAGCGATGCGCAAACAGAATCGGCTCGCCCATCAGGCGGCTGCGCGCAAAACTCAGCAACGAATCCTTGCCCGCGCCGGACGGCCCCATTACATAAATCAAACGACCTGCCATTGTTATTTCACCTCGCGGGTCTGAAACGGCACACGCTGCCACAGGACGAACGGCTCACCAGGCGCGGGTTCGACAAAAAGCGCCGCGTGATCGACCGCGAGCGGCCCGAGCCCGGGCGTTTGCGCCTGCCACCATGCAACCAGCGTTGCGCGCTCATCTGCATCGGCGAGAGAGCTGGATAACGTCATGTGAAAACGGAATTCGTCGAAGACGTACGGATAACCCCATTCGATCAGCAGCGCACGTTGCCGCTCACTCAACGGCGCGGCAAGACGGCGCGCGAGATCGGCCGCGGAGGGTCTGGCGCGCAGTGCATCGAGCGAGCGCAATGCACTTGCGGCAACAGCACCAATGTTTGCTTCGCCGTTCTGATCCGCGGGACGCAGCGCGACGAAATCGCCCAGCGTTGCGGCTTCGACCGGCAATGCGAATGGGTTTTGCGTATGCGCCCATTGACGCGTCGCTTCCAGCACATGCTGTTGAGTCACGCCGTCAGCGAGACGAAACGGCGCGACCAGCGTGCCGTGCCAGCCATAGCGACGTGGTGCTTCGGTTAGCTCCGCCAGCGCACGCGCCAGGCCTTCCGGTTGCGGCGCCACACAGCGCTCGCCGCTTTCCGCGTCACGCCCCAGCCACGCCGAACCGGCGGCCCACCATGCCGATTCGCGCGACGGCGCGTAATAAACCGCGAACCGTGCGTCGGCATTCCATTCGACCTGATCACCGGTGTTCCCCACCACGGCGCTCATACTTCGTGCTCCACCAGCAACTGCACACGGTCCGCCGCAAAATGCGTGAAGCCGTATTTAATCGGTGTGCCTTCCAGATCGACGTCGACGTTTTCGACCCACAACACCGGCTGCTGCCGGTTGATATTCAAACGCCGCGCCACTTCCGGCTCAGGCAACACGCTGCCGATACGGCTCCACTTGCGCAGGTAATCGGTTACGCCCAATTCGGCCATGGCCTTGGTCACGCCGCCGGTACGCTCCAGCACCTCCGGCAAGTCTGGGAAACGCCCAGCCGGGTACCAGTTACGCGCGAACGTAAGCGGCACGCCATCCGATTCGTGCAAGGTCTCGATCCGGTAGACCGCGGCGCCCGCCCGCAAGCTGAGCGCCTTCGCCACATTCGGCTCGGCCTTCACGCGTGCGGACGACAACATCGTGCCCGCCGCCGCATGGTGCTGCTGCCGCAAGTTTTCTGTAAACCGCGTGCGCCGGCCAATCGAATAGTCGATCGCGCCGGGCTGCACGAAGGTGCCACGCCCCTGCTCGACACTGACGAGGCCCAATGCGGCAAGACCGAGCATGGCGCGGCGCACGGTATGCCGGTTCACGTCGAAGCGTTTGGCCAGTTCGCCCTCGCTCGGCAAACGGCCGTCTTCGCCAAAGCCGCTCGCTGCAATTTCCGCTGCCAGAATCTGTTCGATCTGCCGCCAGACGGCAACGCCCGCGCCGCGTTCGAGCAGCGTGCCCGGCGTCGCGTTGTCGTTCGATGTCATGGTGCTGTCATTCCCTTGGGTTCAAATATTCGCTATGCCATGCATTGTAGTGCGCAAGCCGTGATGGAAATGTGAAACGGCGGCCATGCACGACAACGCTCCGCAAGCATACCCCTAAACGTCTAGACGTTTAGATGAATAGATGCTTAAATGTCCACTCGCTGGATCAACAGGAATTTCGATGAGTGCCACTTCCGCCTCGCCTTCCTCCGCCACGCGGCGCGCATGGATGGCCGTGCTGGCCCGCACCCCGCGCGCCGATCTCGAAGCTGCGCTGCAACGCGCGCTGCAAGGCGCTCCACCTCCTGCTTACGACTGGCTGCGGCCACCCGAAATCGGCCTCGCGATGGTGCGCGGCCGCGTCGGTGGCAGCGGCGACCCGTTCAATCTCGGCGAAGCCACCGTCACGCGCGCCACGTTGCGTTTGCGCGGCACGGGTGATGCAGCCGCAGCCGTCGGCGTAGCGTGCCATCTGGGCCGTGACCGCCGCCGCGCCGAACTGGCCGCGCTTGCCGATGCGTTGCTGCAGATGCCCGAACATTACAGCGCCTTGCACCAGCAACTGATCGCGCCGTTTGCCGAACAGCAAGCCGCGCAACGCGCCGAACGCCAACAGGACGCCGCAGCCACGCGCGTCGAATTCTTCACGATGGTCAGAGGCGATTGATGGAAAACTCGCAGATAGCATTGTCTACCTTGACGCCCGGCTTCGCGGACCCGGTCCACGACACCCAGGCCGTATTCCGCACGCTGCTCGACGCACTGTCGCGTCCGGGCACGGTGGGCGTCGTCGAAAAAGGTTTGCCGGAGGTGCGGGCCACTCGCGCCGCGCTCGCCGCTTTCGCCGCGCTGCTGACCCTGTGCGACTACGCCACGCCCGTCTGGCTCGCACAACCCGATTCGGCACTGGGCTCGGCACTGCGCTTTCATACCGGCGCGCCGCTCGTCGACGAACCAGGGCTTGCTGCCTTCGCCTATATCCACGACGCAAGCGCAATGCCGGCACTGGAAAGCTTTGCACTCGGCGAAGCGGAATCGCCTGAGCACTCGGTGACCTTGCTGATCCGCGTCGAAGCGTTGACAGGCGGTGCACCGATCGTGCTCAGCGGTCCCGGCATTCAGCACACCACGACGATCGCGCCGATCGGTCTGCCCGAGCACTTCTGGCGCGAACGCGCCGCCCTCGCGCCGCTCTTTCCGTGCGGTATCGATTGTTATCTCGTCTGCGGCAGCACGTTGATTGGCCTGCCGCGCACAACTCAAGCGAAGGTGAACTGATGTACGTTGCCGTCAAGGGTGGAGAACGCGCGATCGAAGCATCGTGGCGTCTGCTCGACAAGTCGCGCCGCGGCGATACGCGGCTGGCCGAGCTCAGCGTCGCGCAGATTCGCGAGCAATTGCGCCTCGCCGTCGCGCGAGTGATGACCGAAGGTTCGGTCTACGACGAAGAACTCGCCGCACTCGCGATCAAGCAGGCCGCGGGCGATCTGGTTGAAGCGATCTTTCTGCTGCGTGCGTATCGCACCACGTTGCCGCGTTTCGGTTATACGCAGGCGATCGACACGGAAGCCATGCAGGTTGAGCGCCGTATTTCGGCAACGTTCAAGGACGTGCCCGGCGGGCAAATGCTCGGCGCGACTTACGATTACACGCAACGTCTGCTGGATTTTGCGCTGCTTGCCGAAGGCGATGCCGGAAACGATTTGGCCACGACCCCAGCTTCCATTCAAGCCGCCCAGTCCGCAGTTGAAGCCATGCCGCGCGTGGTCACGCTGCTCGACAAGGAAGGCCTGATCGAACAGGAACGCCCCACGCCGGACGCGCCGGAACCGGGTGACCTCTCGCGCGAACCGCTCGCGTTTCCCGCGAGCCGCGCCACGCGTTTGCAGAATCTCGCGCGCGGCGACGAAGGCTTCCTGCTCGCCATGGGCTACGCCACCCAGCGGGGCTACGCGCACACGCATCCGTTTGCCGGCGAGATCCGCTTCGGCACGATCGCCGTCGAAATGGAGCTCGACGAATTGGGCGAAGCCGTTGAAATCGGCGATATCGATGTCACCGAATGCCAGATGATCAACCAGTTCGCCGGCAGCAGCGAGGTGCCGCCTACCTTCACGCAAGGCTATGGTCTCGCGTTCGGACACTCGGAACGCAAAGCGATGGCCATGGCACTCGTGGATCGTGCGTTGCGCGCCGAGGAACTCGGCGAAACGCTCGCCTCGCCGACGCAGGACATCGAATTCATGCTTTCGCATAGCGATAACGTCGAAGCGTCCGGCTTCGTTCAGCATCTGAAGTTGCCTCACTACGTCGACTTTCAGTCCGAACTCGAACTCGTCCGGCGACTGCGGGCGCAACACAGCGCAGAGGGCCAGGATCAGGGCAAGAATCAGGATCACGATCAGCAGGAGCAAGCCGCATGAACGCGCCGGCCACATCTCACACCACCGCGTCATACGACAGCGCCGCGGACGGCTACAACTTCGCCTACCTCGACGAACAGACCAAGCGCATGCTGCGCCGCGCGCTGCTTAAGGCGGTCGCCGTGCCGGGCTATCAGGTGCCGTTCGGCTCGCGGGAAATGCCCCTGCCGTACGGCTGGGGCACGGGCGGCATTCAGGTGACCGCGGCGATCATCGGCAGCAACGATACGCTGAAGGTCATCGACCAGGGTTCCGACGAAACTACCAACGCGGTCAACATCCGCCGCTTCTTCGCGCGCACCACGGGCGTGGCGACCACGCGCCGCACGACCGAAGCGACGATCATCCAGACACGTCACCGGATTCCGGAAGCGCCACTCACCGACAAGCAGATTCTCGTCTATCAGGTGCCGATGCCTGAACCGCTATACAGGCTGGAACCGCGCGCCACGGAATGCAAGAAGCTGCACGCACTGGCTGATTACGGCTTGATCAGCGTGAAGCTGTACGAGGACATCGTCCATCACGGCAGTATCGCCACCACGTACGACTACCCGGTGATCGTCAACAACCGATATCTGAGTTCGCCGTCGCCGATTCCGAAGTTCGACAACCCGAAGATGCATATGAACCCCGCGCTGCAATTGTTCGGCGCCGGCCGCGAACGGCGCATTCACGCGATTCCGCCATACACCCCCGTGCGCAGTCTCGACTTCGACGACCATCCGTTCGAAGTGCAGAAGTGGCAGCACGCGTGCGCGCTGTGCGGATCGACGGAAAGCTTCCTCGACGAAATGATCGTCGACGACGCCGGCAAGCGCATGTTCGTCTGCTCGGATAGCGACTACTGCCACGAACGCCGCGGCGATCAGGACCTCGAGCTGCCGGCATACGAAGCGCGCAAAGGAGAAACCGCATGACGCCGCTGTTGAGCGCCCGCTCGCTCACCAAACAATTTGGCGGCCGCAACGGCTGCAGGAACGTCAGCTTCGATCTGTATCCCGGCGAAGTGCTGTGCATCGTCGGCGAATCCGGCTCGGGCAAGACCACGTTGCTCAATGCGCTCGCCCTGAAAACCGAAACCGATAGCGGCTCGCTCCACTACACGGCCACGCATGGCGAAAAGCTCGATCTGCTCGCCCTGTCCGAACCGCGCCGGCGCCTGTTGATGCGCACCGAGTGGGGTTTCGTGCAGCAGAATCCGCGCGACGGCCTGCGCAGCGGCGTCTCCGCCGGCGCGAATATCGGCGAGCCGTTGATGGCTGTCGGCGCCCGCCACTACGGCGACATCCGCCATACCGCCACGCAGTGGATGGAGCGCGTCGAACTCGATGCCACTCGCATCGACGAATTTCCCGCGGCGTTTTCTGGCGGCATGCAACAGCGTTTGCAGATCGCGCGCAATCTCGTCACCGGTCCGCGCCTCGTCTTCATGGACGAGCCGACCGCCGGTCTCGACGTCTCGGTGCAGGCGCGTCTGCTCGATTTGCTGCGCACGTTGACGTCCACGCTGCATCTGTCGGTGCTGATCGTGACGCACGATATCGGCGTGGCGCGGCTGCTCGCGCATCGTTTGATGGTCATGCAAGGCGGCGAAGTGGTCGAGTCGGGCCTGACGGACCAGGTGCTCGACGATCCGCAGCATCCGTACACGCAAACGCTGGTTTCCTCGGTTCTGCCGGTTTGAGGCTCACAATGCGATCCATTGAAACAAGCACGGAATTCCACGCCACCGAACGCGCGTTCATCGAGAACAATGCATTGATGCTGCGCGCGGTCGGCATCGGCAAGACCTTTACGCTGCACGGCCAGGGCGGCGTGCAGATCGAAGCGCTCGCGGGCGTGTCGCTCGATGTCGAGCGCGGCGAGTGCGTCGTGCTGATCGGACCTTCGGGCGCGGGCAAGAGCACGCTGCTGCGCTGTCTGTACGGCAACTACCTGGCCAGCGCGGGCTCGATTGCGATTCGCGATGCGGCGGCGGATAACGGCCCGCCAGTGTCGATCACCGGCGCCGAGCCGCATGACGTGTTGCGCCTGCGCCGCGGCGTGGTCGGCTACGTCAGCCAGTTTCTGCGCGTGATTCCGCGCGTGCCGACGCTGACGCTCGTCGCCGAACCGCTGCTGTCGCGCGGCGTGGCCGAAGACGAAGCCCGTGCACGTGCGGCAGCCCTACTGGCGAGGTTGAACGTGCCCGAGCGGTTGTGGTCGCTCGCGCCCGCCACCTTCTCCGGTGGCGAACAGCAGCGCGTGAACATCGCCCGCGGTTTGATCGCTGAGCATCCGCTGCTGTTGCTCGACGAACCCACGGCCTCGCTCGACGCGGAGAACCGCGACGTGGTCGCCGATCTGATCGTTGAAGCGCGCGAGCGCGGCGCGGCGATCGTCGGCATCTTTCACGACGAAGATACCCGCAACAAGGTGGCCACACGCCGCCTTGAACTCCAGCCGCCGTTGCGTCCGCAGTTGCATCACTAACTGACACGAAACGGCACTAAACTGAACCACTGAGCTGAAACATTGAGTCGAGCACCAAGTCGAAACACAGCGGTGCAACACTCAGGACAGACTACGGAGCAAGTCGATGTTGATCAGGAACGCTCGCATCGTGACGCGAGACGAAGTATTTACCGGTGTCGTACGCATTGAAGACGGCGTGATTCGCGACGTCGAGCGTGGCACGACCTCGGCGCGCGAAGCGGAAGATTGGGAAGGCGACTATCTGTTGCCGGGTCTGATCGAACTGCACACGGACAACCTCGAGAAGCACCTGGCGCCGCGTCCGGGCGTGCAGTGGAATACCGACGCCGCCTTCGTGATTCACGACGCGCAAGTGGCGGCGGCCGGCATCACCACGGTGTTCGACGCCCTCGCAATCGGTTCGCGCTCGAACGTAGGGCTGCGCGGCCGCGATCTGCAGACCCAGTGCGCCGAATCCCTCGCGCGCTTCTCGGAGCGCAAGCTGCTGCGCGCCGAACACTTTCTGCATCTGCGCTGCGAAATCGCCACGGCCGACGTAGTCGAGGTATTCGATTCGTTGTGCGGGCATCCGCTGCTGCGGCTTGCCTCGGTGATGGATCACACGCCCGGCCAGCGCCAATGGCACGACCGCGAGCAATGGCGCCGTTTCCAGGAGCGCAATGGCAAGCTGAGCGACGAACACGTGGCGACCGCGCTGGCCGAACTGTCCGTGGAACAGGAACGTTACGCCGACGCGCACCGCCACGAGATCGTTGCGCGCTGCAACCGGCTCGGCATTCCGGTGGCGAGCCATGACGACACGCTGATCGAGCACATCGAACAGGCCAAGTCCGAAGGCATCGTGCTGGCCGAATTCCCGACGACCCGCATCGCCGCCGAGGCGGCACGCGAGCACGGCATTTCGACCATCATGGGGGCGCCGAATATCGTGCGCGGCGGCTCGCATTCGGGCAACGTGTCGGCCCTCGAACTGGCGAAGGCAGGCTTGCTCGATATCCTGTCCTCGGATTACGTGCCGTCCAGTTTGATGACGGCCGTGTTCGATCTGGTGAGCAAGGCTGGCTGGACCCTGCCGCGCGCCATGGCGACGGTTTCCGCCGAGCCGGCTCGTACGGCAGGCCTGCATGACCGCGGGGCGATTGAAGCGGGTTTGCGCGCTGACTTCGTGCGCGTCACGATGCTCGACACGCTGCCGGTGCCGCGCGCAACGTATCGCGCCGGAGCGCGGATCGTCTGACGATGTTGTTAGGCCTCGCTGGTGACGGGCAGCAGCGGTTCGACCGCGGCCCAGCGCGTCCAGCGGGGTGTCTGGTCAGGTGCTTCGACGCGCAAGGTGCGCGAGCCGTCACCGAAAACCAGGGATTCGATATTGAATGCGCTCCCCTCTTCAATGCCGGCGTCACGCACGTGACCGGATTGGTAGGTGAAACTGAGATTGCCTTCGCGCAACAACTCGAGGTAGGTGTCGAAGTCGGTCGTTGATGAACGTTTGTCCCAGCGGTTCAGGAGGGTGGCGGCGATTTCGGCGTCGTACATTTTGTACCTCTCTGGGCGTAAGCCGTGTCCCGACTATAGCTGAAAAACAAGCATCGTGCTGCAATGCACCATTGTTGACCTTTACGGCCCTTTACATGACCGCTCGCGCCCCGCTCAGACCGCCTCCACGAATCTCCTGCGTCATTTGCGCGTACAACGAAGCGCCCCGCATCGGCACGGTGCTGGCCGTGGCCTGCGCGCATCCTTTGCTCGGTGAAGTCATCGTGGTGGATGACGGTTCGACCGATGGCACCGCGGACGTGGTCGAGCGTTTCGCGTCGGCGCGGCTGATCCGGTGCGCCGAGAATCGCGGTAAAAGCGCCGCGATGGCAGCCGGAATCGCCGCCGCGCGTGGCGAACTGCTAATGCTGCTCGATGCCGACCTGAAGGGACTGACCGCCGAGAGCATCAGCGCGCTCGCCCTGCCCGTCCTGCAAGGCAGCGCGCAAGTAAGCATGAGCCTGCGTCAGAACAGCCTGCTCGCATTCCGCGCCATCGGCCTCGATTTCGTCTCCGGCGAGCGCGTGGTCAAAAAAACGCTGCTCAGCGAAGTCCTGCAGGAGGTTCATGGCCTGCCGCGCTTTGGGGTCGAAGTGTTCATGAACCGCCGCATCATCGCGCGCCGTCTGCCGATTGCAGTGACGCACTGGCCACACGTCACGCAAGCCCGAAAAACCGAGAAACTCGGCTACTGGAGGGGCATGCGTGCGGAATGGCGCATGATCGCGGACCTCCTGAAAGCGGTCTATCCGCTCGCGCTGATTTCACAGACCTTTCAAATGCTTCGCTTACGCAGTGAGCAGGACTCACGCGCGAGTTTTGCGGCACGCATGCGCAAAGTGCCGGATACCGACAGTGCGCGCTGAAGCGCTTACCGAAGCTGGCGAGCGCCGTGAGCCGTACGGTGCCATTGAAACCCGGCCCTCGAGGTTTCAGTCAGCGGCCGATAATGGATTGCGCCCCCTCGTTGCAAGCGCAACAAAACCTGCCGCGCCCAACGCCAACGGGCTGTAAAGCGTCGCGAAACGCCACAACACCAGCGCCGTCGCGATGCCCGCGCGGGGCACCCAGCTCGCGAATGCGGCAGCAAGAGCGATATCGCCGGTGCCACCGCCTGCGGGCACGCCGGTCCACAACGCGGCATGCAGCACGACGGCCTGCACGGCCAGAACGAAACCCAACGGCAGGCGGTAACCGAGTTCGCGCAAGATAAACCAGAGGGCGCCATAGCGCAGCAGCCACTGCAGCGTGGTGAGCAGACACAACGCAGCAAGCCGCCACTTGGGTACGGCGACCAGTTCCAGCCATTGCCGGCGAACGCTATGGAAAAACCGGCTCAATCTCGCGCGGCGTTCGTTGAGCCAGTGAACGCGCCGGCCGGCGGCGTCCAGTGCCGCCGCCACACGCCGGCGGTTCATCCAGCAGACGCCGATAAGGCACGCGGCGCCGGCCAATACGCCGAACACGAGCGGCGCGCTAGCGCGCGGAATCACTTGCGTCAGCGGCCCGAAGGCAAACAACAGGGAAATCGGTACGGCGCTCGTGAAGAACGCGAGATCGAGCGCCTGATCCGCGCCGACGACCGTCGTCGCCAGCGACCATGAAGCCCCGGCGCGCTGCAGCAGGCCGATGTTGACGCCGTAGCCCGCCGCACCCAACGGAGACGCCAGGAACGCGAAATCGGTAGCCAGCGTGATGCCAAACGTGCGCAGGAAACTGATCCGGAAACCGAGCGCGGTCTGCATCAGATGCAGCTTGCCCGCTTTTGCCGTCGCGCTGATCGCAGCACTCGCGGCGAGTGCGGCGAATACGTACAGAGAGACGTTACGCAGTCCGGCGAACGCCGCGTGCGAATTGAGAACGAAAGGCGCGCCGACGGCGAGGCCGATACCGGCAAGCGCCACCAACACCGCCGCTTTACGCGTATGTGATCTGATCAACGAGGGCCTCAGCAAGTACAGCCTGGCCCTGCTTTCTCCGCACGATGCAGCATGCATGAGGCTGCGCGGTGCGTGAAATTGAGGCCGTCCGGGGCCTCATGATAACCACGCGACGCTGCGTTTTCGTGACTAGCGATCGGCGAGCAGCGATTGGTGCGCCGACGGCAACTGCCCCCATCCGACCAGCACCTGCTGGATGCTGCGGGCGTAGGCGTCGCGCTGCTTCGGCGTTTCCGAGTGGTACGCACCGATCGCGCGCCAGGTGTTGCCGTATTTGACCATTTTCTGCTTCAGCAGCCATGCGGCTACGTAGACGTTCACACACGGATCGGTCAATGCGCGGTGCGGCACGCCTTCGCGTGCGAGGTCGCCGAAATGAATCGAATTGATCTGCAGCTGGCCGACGTCGATCGAACCGTTCGCGTTCTGGTGTATCGCGTCCGGGTCGCCCTTCGATTCGAACCATGCAACCGCGCGCAATACCCAGGGATTGACGCCCTGGTAGGCCGCGGCCTCATTGAAGCAATCGTCTGCCGCCTGGGCCGCGCCGCACATCGACAGCCACGCTAGCGCGGCACAGAAGAGTTTCAAGGACACGATTCATCCTTCCGCTTGATAGCGACAAAAGTGATGAACTCCACGCCGCGGGCGAATTACTTGGCCAACGCCAGATCGATTTGCCGTTGCACGGAGTCGAGGTACGTATGTGAAGCGTCGGACACGACGAGCCGGACTGCCGGCATCGGCGCTCCCCTGCGTTCCTGCGTCTGGATCGGCGCACGCGACTTCTTTCGATGCGTCGTCGGCTTCACCGGCAAATCATCATCAGCGCCACTCGACGGCGGCAGCATCGCAAGCGTTGGCAACGGCGGATAAACCTTGTCCGCCGCCGGGGGAAACGTGGCAGGAAACGCGCCTGCCGACTGCAGATCCGTTCCCGGCTGGCCCGCAAAAGCAGGCGTGGCGAGCAGTGTGGCCACCGTCAGTAAGGTGATTCGAAACATCGCGATGGCCTCCTTCATTGCACCGTTCTGATCGACACGCTATAGGGCTGACCCAGGCCGGCGGTTCGATTCTCGAAGCTCACCTTCGACATGCGTTGCGCAGGCACACCCTTCCATACTGCCTGGTTCAGGTACGCGAAATCCTGACCCAGCGCGGTGACCAGCACGACCGTGGATTGCGGTTGCGCGGCAGCCAGTGCGCCTGCCTTGGTCAGCACGGCGGTGAGTTGCGGGTCATGCGCCCCGAGCGCATCCGGCGGAATCTCGAAGCTGATGACTTCGTTAGGCGCCTTGTCAGGATGCGCGGCATTCTGCGCAGGCATCTGTGCGCACCCGGCCAGCGCGAGAACGGCTACCAAAAACCACACCTGTCGCTTCACACCCGTCTCCAGTCAATCCCGTTGCTATAGAGTTGTTTTCGGCAGACGCGCGGGAAAAGTTGATAGGTCGAAAACGCGCCCGCGAAAATCAAAAAGAGTTACCTCAAGATCGGCGCAAACGATTGCTTCGACGCTCGATGAAGCGTCGAACGAGGCGAAGTTGCCTCGCGTTTGGAGGGGATTATTCGTATGAGGATTGTGGGCTGGAGAGGCCGCTGGACGGGGCTCTGCGGGTCATGCATGAAGTTCGCTGACGGGCGCAGCGGGGATGCTACGCCCATGACAGTAATGTGGCCGTAAGCGAGCAAGCCGGCGGCCCGCCCGCAGATCGGCCTAAGTCGACAGCGGCACACGCTCCGGTTCGTCCGCGTCGAACCACGCCGGATTGCGCTCCGCAATCGGACCAAGCGACACCAGAATCTCGCGCAGATGGCTGCGCATCGCTTCTTCAGCCGCGCCCGGATCGTGCGCGCGCAGGCCAGCCAGAATCTTCGCGTGCTGCTTGATCAGCAGATCGAGCGGCGATACCTCCGGCAAGCTCAGGTAGCGCACCCGGTCCATCTGCGCCTTGATGTCCTGAATCGTTTCCCATGCCGCCGTGCAATCGATCGCCTGGGCGATCGCATAATGAAACGCCTCGTCGAGCGCGAGGAAGGCGGCGGTGTCGTTCGATTTCGCCGCAAGCTTCTGGTCGCGAAGGTTGTCGGCCAGCGCCTGCAACTGCTCGTCCGTGATCGACACGGCTGCCTTCTTCACCACCGCCGTCTCGATCGCTTCGCGAATGAAGCGCCCTTCCCGCACCTGACGCGGCGAAATGCGCTTCACGAAAGTGCCGCGCTGCGGCAATACCTGAAGCACACCCGCTTCGACCAACTTGATGAACGCCTCCCGCACCGGTTGCCGCGACACCTGAAACATGTCGGACACTTCCTTCTCCGAGAGCGGCGTGCCCGGCACCAGTTGACCGGCAAAAATTGCCTGACGCAGCGCACGGAAAATCTGCTTGCCGATCGGCTCATGCGAGTCGAACGAGACGCTGGCGGTCAGATCCGGTAGTTCGACACGCGCGCCGGCCTGCACGCTCACGCGACGCCTTGTGCGGGGTGCAAGCGTGGTGTCGGAGGAGAAAGAAGACGTGTTGGCGTGGAGGTTCTTGGTCGGCATCGGGTAACGCAGCGAATAGCAACGAATGAATTGCGACAGAGACGGCACACACCATGAATACCCACCAGCATATCCACTAAAGTGTGCCGCACCATACTACCATGCACGTTTCATGTTTAAGGCACTCGCTCGCGGCTCGCGAATCCACACCAGCGAACACACCGCGCCGAGCACGGCAATCGCCCCCGCCAGTACGAACGCACTCGCGTAGTTACCGTGCGTCGCTTCGACGATGAAGCCCGTCACCGCGGGGCCGATCACGCCGGCCAGATTCGCCAGCAAGTGCACAAAACCGCCCGCACCGCCGACGTGTTCGCGCGGCACGGTGTCCTGAATCACGGCCCAATACACCGCGCCCGTCACATACAGAAAGAAGATCGACACCGACATCAGCGCGACGGCGCTCTGCGTACTGGCAACACGCCCGGCCAACGCGACGCACACCGCTGCCGCGCCCAAACAGCTACTCAGCACGATCTTGCGCGACAGCAGCGGCTTGCCGGTCAGGCGCAAGATGAAGTCGGAGATGAAGCCGCCTGCCGCGAGTCCGATGCTGCCGAGCAGCCACGGAATCACCGTGGCGAAACTCATGTCGCGCAGACTCAGGTGATGCGCTTCGGTCAGATAGGTCGGGAACCACGACAGGAAGAAAAACAGCACGTAGTTGTATGAGAAGAATGCGAAGGCGGTCGCGAGAATGATCGGCTTCTTCAGGAAGTGCCGCAGGCCGAGCCGCTCGCCGTCGGCCGAATGCGCGATCGCATGTTCGTCCGCCTGACCGGCGCGGATGAGTTCGATCTCGTCGGGCGTGACGCGCGAGTTTTCGTGCGGGTGTTCAGTGGTCGTTGCCGCCCACAAGACGAGCCACAAGAGTCCCAGCAGCATGATCGCGACAAAGGCCCAGCGCCAGCCGAACTGGACCGCCATGAAGCCGACCACCGGTCCCGCCAGCGCGCCGCCGAGCGGCGTGCCCGAACTGATCACGCCAATCGCGCTCGCGACTTCCTTGCGTGGGAACCAGTTATTGACCATCTTGCTGTTCGACGAACTGAACGGACCTTCGCCCATGCCGAACAGCACACGCAGCACGATCAGCGAACCGATGCCGGTGGCCAACGCAGTCGCACCGCAGAACACCGACCACACGCCCATCGCGGTGCCGAACACGCGTTTCGCGCCGACCTTGTCCGACAGCACGCCGCCAACAAAATTGAACAGCGCATAGCCGATGAAAAAACTGCTGAACACGATGCCCAACTGCGCATGCGAGAAGTGCAGATCTTTCTGGATCAGCGGTGCGGCAATCGACAGCGCCGCGCGGTCGAGATAGTTGATGACGCCGGCCAGAAACAGTAGCGCGACAACAAACCAGCGTTGACTCTTGATCATCGGGTGTCTCCTTCGGGTCGCCTCTTGATGGGCGTTTTGAATAGCTTAGGTAGCTGGATTGGCATGGCAAGGCGCTGCGGTCAGGTGCAACGCCTCATGCCACGGGAGATGCTCAGTCGAAGTTCAGATGCACCTTCATCGACTGCGAGCGGTCGAGCGCCACTTCGAACGCATGGTTCGCTTCACTCATCGCGAATGCATGCGTCATGAGCGGTCGCAAGTCGACCTTGCCGGAAGCGATTTCATCGGCAGCGATGGCGTATTCGCTGGTGAAGCGGAACGAGCCTTGATAGCGGAGTTCCTTCGACATCACCAGGTTCGCCGCCACCGGCGACTGGCCGGCCGGCAGATTGCCGACCTGAATCACCGTGCCGCCCGCGCGCGCCGCACGCAGCGCCGTATCGAGTCCGGCGGGACTGCCCGATGCTTCGATGACCACGTCGAACGTGCCGCGTTGTGCGGACCATTGATCGATCGTGGCGCTGTCCGTCGCGTTCACGATCTGATCCGCACCGAGTTGCTGCGCGACCTGCAACGCCCGATCCGACAGATCCAGCGCGACCAGGCGATGGGCGCCGGCGCGGCGCGCCACGCTCAGCAGAATGCAACCGATCGGCCCGCAACCGACCAGCAAGACGCTTGCGCCAACGAGCGAACCCGCCTGCTTCACTGCATGCAATGCAACGGCAAGCGGCTCGGCCATCGACGCCTGCGCAAAATCGACGCCATCCGGCACCGGCACGCATTGCCGCGCCGCGACCACGATGTACTGACGGAACATGCCCTGCGTGTGCGGGAACGTCGATGCACTGCCCATGAAGCGCATGTTCAGACAATGATTCGGCATCCCGCCGATGCAAAAGCGGCACGTCCCACAAGCAAGTCCCGGATTGACGGCAACACGCTGCCCGGGTGTCAGGCGACTCTCTGCGCTCACGCCCTCGCCGAGCGAATCGATCTCGCCGGCCACTTCATGTCCGAGCACGAACGGCTCGCGCACCGCGAAATCGCCGCTCTTGCCTTTGAAGTAGTACGACAGATCGGAGCCGCAAATGCCGCCGGCGCGCACGCGTACTCGCACCTGGCCGGGGCCGGGTACAGGCGGCTCGACTTCGTCGATGCGGATGAGTTTGGGTTCGTGAAGCACGGCTGCGAGCATGAAGGACTCCGGTATGACAAAGGTCTCGCGCTCAGTGCCGCGCGAAAGAAGATGAAGATGAGGACGCGAGGGTTTGCGCTGCCGAATGGGCTTCTACCGGCTCGCCGCCGCCCCAATCGTGAAGATCGCCGCCACGGCGTAGAGGCGCAGTTTCCGGCAATGCAAAGAGCGATACAGCCGACACAATGCCGAGCACGGCCACGTAGACGATCAACGCAAGCGAATTGCCATGCGTGACCTGAATCAGTTTGACGGCCAGCAGTCCGAGCACGCCGCTGCCGAGCAAAGAGCCGATCTGCCAGATCAGCGCGATACCGCTGCACCGCACGCGCGCGGGGAACAGTTCGGGAAACAGCGCCGCTTGCGGTGCATAGCAAAGGCTGTGGCCCACGCTAATGGCGAGAATCATCACGAGTTGGATCGCCGCGCGATTACCGCTATCGATCGCCATGAAGAACGGCACCACCAACGCCACGTGCAATAGCGCACCCGCGATAAAGGTCGGCCGCCGTCCGATACGATCGGACAGCGCACCCGCGAGCGGAATCGTGACGAGCTCGAGCGCGACCGCGACGATCACCGTTTCGAGCAGCATGCTTTGCGCAATGCCGTGTGCCTTGCCGTAGGCGAGCACGATCATCGTGTACATCGCGAAGGCGCAAGCCTCGATCAATTTCGCGCCGACACCTTTGACGATCGTCGGGCCGAACTGCCTTACCACTTCCACCACGGGGCGCGAAGCCACTGCCTTGGTGCGCTGGATCGTTGCGAAGATCGGCGACTCTTCGGTGCGCAAACGGATATACAGGCCCACCGCAACCAGCAGCGCGCTCGCGAGAAACGGAATGCGCCAGCCCCAGTCGAGCAATTGCGCCTGCGTCAACGTCGCGCTAAGCAGCGCGAACAGACCCGAAGGAATCAGGAAGCCCGCAGGCGCACCCAGTTGCACGAGACTCGCGAAGAAGCCGCGCCGCGTAGGCGGGGCATATTCCGCCGTCAGCAACACAGCGCCCGCCTGCTCGCCACCCACGCCGAAGCCTTGCAACACGCGAATCACGATCAGCGCAATCGGCGCCCAGATGCCGATCGACTGATAGTCCGGCAGCAGGCCGATCACAAACGTTCCCAAGCCGACGATCAGGATCGTCACGATCAAAGCCTTCTTGCGGCCGACGCGGTCGCCGAAATGCCCGAACACGATGCCGCCCAGCGGCCGCGCCAGAAAACCGACTGCGTAGGTGGCGAAGGCGGCAAGCGTGCCGATCAGCGGGTCCGCGGAGGGAAAGAATTTCTGGCCGAACACCAGCACCGCAGCCGTGCCGTAGACGAAGAAGTCGTAGTACTCGGCCGCGGTGCCGATGGTCGAGGCGAAGGCCACGCGACGCAGCATGGCAGTGCTGGCCGGCGCGGCGGCTTGCGGACGTGCTGGGTTCACGCGTGTCTCCATGATTTTGTAGTTAGGGTCAGTCGAGCGAAATCCGCTTACCAGTTCCACAGCGTCCCGTCTTCGAGACGTGCGACCGGCAGATACGCGGGGTCGTAGGGATACCGCGCGGCCGCTGCTTCGTCGATATCGACACCGTGGCCCGGGGTTTCGCCGGGATGCATCATGCCGCGCTCGAAGCGCCATGCATGCGGGAATACGTCGAGCGCTTCTGGCGGAAAGCCCATGTATTCCTGCACCCCGAAATTCGGCACCCACAGGTCGAAGTGCAGCGCCGCGCCCATGCACACCGGCGACAGATCCGACGGCCCGTGACAACCGGTTCGCACCTGGTAGAGCGAAGCAAAATCCGCAATGCGTCGCAGATGCGTAATGCCGCCTGCGTGCGTCAAGGTCGCGCGGATATAGTCGATCAATTGCTCCTCGATCAACTGTTTGCAATCCCAGATACTGTTAAAGATTTCGCCGACGGCGATCGGCGTGACCGTATGCTCGCGAATCAGCCGGAAGCCGGCCTGGTTTTCCGCGGGCGTCGGATCTTCCATCCAGAACAGGCGATACGGCTCGACCGATTTGCCGAGACGCGCGGCTTCGATCGGTGTCAAACGGTGATGGACGTCATGCAGCAAATGCGTATCGAAGCCGAATTTGTCGCGCACGGCTTCGAAGAGTTTCGGCACGAAGTCGAGATACTTTTCCGAAGACCAGCTCTGCTCCTCCACAGCCCCTTTGGTAGCCGGCTCATACATGCCGCTGCCTTTCGACACGCCATACACCGAGCGCATATTCGGCACGCCGCACTGAATGCGGATCGCCTGATAGCCGGCTTCGATGTGTTCCGCGTAACGGTCGAGTGCTTCGGGAATATCGCGGCCGGTGGCGTGGCCGTACACCATCACGCCTTCGCGCGAGGCGCCGCCGAGCAGCTTGTACAGCGGCATGCCCGTTACTTTGCCGAGAATGTCCCACAGCGCCATATCCACTGCGGCGATCGCCGACATCGTGACAGGGCCGCGACGCCAGTACGCGCCTTTGTAGAGGTACTGCCAGGTGTCTTCGATGCGACCGGGATCGCGGCCGATCAGCAACGGGCACACATGGTCCTTCAGATACGAAGCGACCGCGAGTTCGCGGCCGTTCAGCGTTGCATCGCCGATGCCGTATACGCCTTCGTCCGTGACGATTTTCAGTGTGACGAAATTGCGGCCCGGGCACGTGACGATCACGTCGGCGCGAACGATCTTCATGACTTCTTCCTTGCAGAGGCAAGTCGCGAACCGCGCACAACGGCGGCATACGACTGGCTGTTTTCATGTCGATTTTGGGCTCTGGTTGCAGTGGAAAATCGCACTCGTCAACCTGTCTCAAATCGTTTGAACGATGCTACCATACAAGTATAGCGACACGTCAAATCAGGGTTTTCCCGTTGAACGGCGTCGGTCTGAAGCCTTTCCGCAACCTGGAATTCGTCACATGATTTCTGTAGCCACCTTGCCTCGCCTCGTCCGCCAAGCACTGCCCACGCTGCAATCACATCTGCTGTCACCGCAATGGCAGGAGCCGCGCATCGGCATCGTTCATCTGGGGATCGGCAACTTCCATCGCGCGCATCAGGCCCTCTATACCGAAGAGGCCATGCTTGCCGCGGGTGGTGACTGGGGGATTTGCGGTGTCACGCTGCAAGGCGATGTCGACAAGCGCGATGCGCTGATGGCGCAGCAAGGTTTGTATAGCGTGGTTGAGCGCGGCCCGCATGGCGCTAAGGTGACGGTCGTGCGCGCGCTACGCGAAGTGCTGGCCATGCCGCACGATCGCGCCGCCCTGTTCGCGCGTCTCGCGGATCCGCTGGTACAGATCGTCTCACTGACCGTCACGGAAAAAGGCTATTGCCGCGACCCGAAAACCGGCGAGGTCGCGCTGGATGATCCCGCCGTTGCACACGATCTGGCCAACCCGCTCGAACCGCGTACCGTACCGGGCATCCTCGTCGCGGCATTGCGCGAGCGGCGCGACAGCGCGAGCGGCAAACCGTTCACGGTGCTCTCGTGCGACAACCTTTCCCATAACGGCGCCGCGCTGCGCCAGGTAGTCTGTTCGTTCGCGCGGCAACGCGATCCCGAGCTGGCCGACTGGATCGCCGCCCACGTTGCGTTTCCGTCGACGATGGTCGACCGCATCGTGCCGGCCACCACGGATGCCGAACGCGTCACCGTGGCCCACGCCATCGTTTATGAAGACACCGTACCGGTGCCCTGCGAGCCGTTCCGGCAGTGGGTCATTGAAGATCGTTTTGCGGGGGGACGTCCCGCATGGGAGGCAGTCGGCGCGCAACTCGTGGAAGACGTGACGCCGTTCGAACTGGCGAAGCTGCGCATGCTGAACGGCACGCATTCGACGCTGGCCTATCTGTCGATGCTCGGCGGCTTCGAGACGATCGATGCAGCGATCTCACACCCGCCCATGCGCAATCTCATCCACGCGATGATGACGGAAGAAATCGCGCCGACGCTTACCATGCCCGCATCATTCGACCTGGCCGCCTATCGGGATGCGCTGCTCGAGCGCTACACGAATCCGGCGCTGAAACATCGCTGCGCGCAGATCGCGATGGATGGCAGCCAGAAGATTCCGCCGCGCCTGCTCGCCACCATTGCGGCACGGATCGGCGCGGGTCAACCGTTCACGCGTCTCGCGCTGGCGATAGCGGCCTGGATGATGTTTTTGCGCGGCCACGCGGACGACGGCACGCGTTACGAAATCAGCGATCCGCTGGCCGGCAGATTGAAGACGCTCGTGGCGTCCGCTGACGGTGAGCCGCAAGCGTTGATGGATGCGTTACTGACTGTGCGTGAAGTGTTTCCGGAAGATCTGGCCGCCCTGCCCGAGTTCAGAAAAACGCTTCGACACGCATTGCAGCTGCTTCACGAACACGGCGCACGGGGAGCGATCACAGCATTGCAATGAAATTCGGCGCTTCAGGCCGTCGGCTCCGCCTCACGGCCTTCCGTTGCCCCTTCGCTCTCCTGCTCACGCTTGCGCGCCGCCAGCACATCCTGGTAGCGCAGATAGCCACACCGTCCACCGGCTTTAGCTGCATACATCGCCGCATCGGCATGGAGCAGCAACTCCTCCACCGTGGCGCTATCCTCCGGAAACTGGCTGATGCCGATGCTCGCGCCCACCGTCATGCTTTGTCCGTCGATCACCAGTTCTTCGTTCAACGCCCCCATGATGCGCGAGGCAATCCCCGGTGCGGCCTCTGCGGAGCGCGGCCCCTCGATCAACACGATGAACTCATCGCCGCCGAGGCGCGCGGCAACATCCGCCGTGCAAAGCACCTTCTTCAGCCGCTTCGCCACGGCGGTGAGCACCTTGTCGCCAATCGAATGGCCGAACTGGTCGTTGATCTGCTTGAAGCGGTCGAGGTCGACGAACAGCACGGCAAGCCCTTCCTGACGCCTTGTTGCTTCCTCGATCGCCGCCTCGAGCTTCTGCATGAACAACATGCGGTTCGGCAAGCCGGTCAGCCCGTCGTGTGTAGCGAGGTGCACGAGCTCACGTTGCTTGTTATGCAGCACATCCATTTGCGACTTGATTTCCCGGCGCAAACGATCGAAGCAGCGCGCGAGTACGCCGATCTCGTCGGTACGTTTGAGCGGCAGCGTTTCCATCGTGTGCTCGGCGAACAGATGCGTCGCCGCATACGCGAGGATGTGTAAAGGCTTGGTCAGGGCGCGCGCAAACAGAATCGCCAGGAACAGCGCCAGCACGCTGAAGATCAGCACCATGCGAATGATTCTGTTACCCAGCTGGGTGGCGCCGGATAAGACATCCTCGAGCGGCTTGGCAAGGCCGATCACGATAAAACGGTTGCCTTCGGATGCGCCGAACGGTCTGCGCACGAAAGCAAGCACCTGGCCGGCCGCCTGCCCCGGCCGCACGAGACCGTTCAGCAGAACCTCGCTTTTTGACTGATCGAAGAGCGGCTTGGTGGCGGAAAAGCTGTCCTGCATCAGAACGCGGCGGCCCTTGTCGAAGCCGAACGTTTTCGAGGCATCCGGATGGACCAGGAAATCGCCCCATTCGTTGGCGAGATAGACCTGATAGTCGCTCGGCAAGTCGCTCTGCAAACGGTTGAGCAGTCCGGCCAGATCGATATCGATAATCACGACGCCCACTACTGCGCCACTCGCGTTCGCCACCGGCGTGCCGAGCCGCAGTGTCGGTTTGCCCTCGGCGGCATGCGCGCCGTACTCGTGATTCACCGCGATCGGCGAGGTGTAAATGCGTCCGGGCGAGAACGCCAGCGTGTCGAAAACATATGCAAACTGGCCTTTTTCCTGCAGGTTATTCCCCTCTACCCGTACCAGGCCGTCCGCATCGCGGTCGAAACGGATCAGCTCGAGTCCGTAGTGCTTGCGGGCAATGAAACGAATCTGCAGATACTCGGAGTGATGAACCATGAAGCTGGCGTACACCTGCGCCAGCTGTTCGCGCTGTGCATTCGCGCCGACGCCGTTGTCGGTCTGCGCGACGTCCGCCAGAGACGGCAAACTCGCGAGCACCAGCGCGTCTGCGGCAACATCGTCGATCGCCACGGAAAAGCGCTGTCCCAACAATTCCGTTGAGGTCAGCAGGCTGCGTTCGGCTTCGTTCACGAGCATCGTACGGTTGGCACGATACGTGTAATAACCGGTCGCACCGGACGCGAGCACGCCAATGCACGCAAGCAGAATCGATAACTTGAATGTCAGGCCGGGGCGCATCATCAGAAACGCTCCGACCTGTCGCCGGACACGATTCTGCTCCACAGATCTTCGCGCCGCTGAATATCTTCCACCGGACCGATCCAGAGGATATGCGCCTTGTCGCCGTTCTCCGCCGGCGCCGTCAACGTGTTGGCGAGCCCCTGGCGTTGCGTCAGCAACGCACTGACGTCCGGTTCGAGCATGTAGTTGATCCACGCAAGCGCGAGCGGGCGATCCTTGGCGGAACGCGTCATCGACCAGCAGTCCAGCCAGGCGAGCACCCCTTCGTCGGGAATCACGTAGCCCACATCGGCGCCCGCGCGGCGCAACGATTCAACCTGCTGGGTGCCGTAGTTACCGAACATCAAGGCAACTTTGTGCTGGATGAAGAACGCGGTCGCTTCTTCAGGCAACGTGTAATAGGTCAGCAGGTTGCGGCGCAGGTCGACGAGCTTGTGAGCGATCACGCGCATCTGCGTATCGTCGAGCTGGAAGGGATGCGGATAGCCCAGCGCCAGCGCAGTGAACGAGAAATTATGCTGGGCGCTATTGAAGTCGAGAACCTTGCCGCGGTAGCGCGGGTTCCACAATTCGCGCATCGAGCGCGGCGCAACGGCGATCTGCTTGCGGTCATAGATCAGCCCCATCGACGAGTACGTGAATGGAATGGCGTATACATTGCCTGCCGAGGTCAGCCCTTCGATCGCCGACAGCGCCTGAAACCGCGGCAACTGTTTTTTCGTATTCGGCAAACTGGCCAGATCGAGCGGCGCCAGCAGATTCGCGCGGGTATAGCGCTCGATTTCAGCAGTATTCGCTGCGAGCACATCGAACTGCGGCGTGCCCTGAGCATGCATCTGCGCCCATAGCGCCTCGTCGGAATCGACCAGCGTGACTTCGACCTTCGCGTTGTAGCGCGTCTCGAAAGCCTTGACGACGTCGGCGTCCGCATAACCGGGCCATGCCAGCACACGCAGAACGTTGTCGGCGGCCACGACGGGTGCTGAAGACAAAAGGCTACAGCAGAAAGCGGCGTTTATCAGTAATGTCAAAAAAGCGGAAAACGCGCGGCCGCGCAGTGACTTCGCGCGTGCCGCTGCGACTGCAGTTCGGCTCCGGCGCGATGGTTTGAAACAGCGCATTTCGTCTGCCATCGAAATCGTGTGCATATACAACCGCTTAGCAGAAGGTCATTAAGACGAACGCAAACAGGCGCGCGGTATTTAATCGCGGGCGTAGTGCTCGATGACTTTGTTCAGACAGATACCGGTGCAATCGTACGCTGCAAAGGCAGCCGTGCGGAGCGTTGATCATAGCGCCAAGCAATGCATTTTTGGTTCCGGCCCCGCCTCAATCGAGAAAAAACAATTGGTCAGGTGTGATTTAACAAATACGCTCATCTGTATTTAACGGTTGTTCTCGCGAAATCTTTAACTTCGGCGACGGTAAATTGAAACAATCACGGTCGCGTAATAGTCTGCAATAACTGCTGGTAATAGCGCCATTCTGAATACTGGTTTTGCCGGCACAGCGCAAGGTGCGAAGCACGCCGGAAAAGCGCCGTGGGTAGCCAACTTCATTACGGCTCCTTTACGCGACAACAGGTAGCATCCCAAGGCCATGCAATTCGCATGACGACCCCGTCGAAACTCCACCACATTCAGGCTTTAGAAGCTATTCCCGTGCGCTATCCGGTGTTTCACTAGCTACCCAATCTTTTTGAACTGATAAGCTTGGCGCGCGCTGCTGGCCGCCCCGGCCGGCAGCTTCAACCCAAGCCCGGTCGTGAGTCGCGCCGGGCGTCCCGCAGCGGCACAACCGCATACGGGAGTATTCGAACTACACCGAGGAGTTAAACAGTGAAAAAACTGCTAGCGGCTTTGACGGTTGCTCTGCTTGCAACCGTCTCGATTGGCGCACACGCTAAAGATTGGTCGACAATCCGTTTCGGCGTTGACGCCAGCTACCCCCCGTTTGAGTCCAAGGGCTCCGACGGCAAGCTCGCGGGCTTCGACATCGACCTCGGCAATGAAATCTGCGCGCGCCTGAAGGCCAAGTGCGTGTGGGTTGAAAACGACTTCGACGGCATGATCCCGGCCCTGAAGGCGAAGAAGTTCGACGGCGTGCTGTCGTCGATGTCCATGACGCCGCAACGCGCTGAGCAGATCGCCTTCTCGTCGAAGCTGTTCAACACGCCGACGCGCCTCGTCGCGAAGAAGGGTTCGGGCATCCTGCCGACCGCCGATTCGCTCAAGGGCAAGACGGTTGGTGTCGAGCAAGGCACGATCCAGGAAACCTACGCGAAGACGTACTGGGAAGCGAAGGGCACGAAGGTTGTGCCGTATCAGAACCAGGACCAGGTCTATGCCGACTTGCTGTCGGGCCGTCTGGACGCAGCGCTGCAAGACGCAGTGCAAGCTGAGATCGGCTTCCTGAAGACGCCGCGCGGCGCGGGCTTCGACTTCGTCGGCAAGGACCTCGACGATCCGAAGATCCTCGGCAACGGCGCAGGCATCGGCATGCGCAAGGAAGACACCGATCTGAAGGCGAAGGTCGACAAGGCGATTGCCGACATCATCAAGGACGGTACGTACAAGAAGCTCGAGAAGAAGTACTTCGACTTCGACGTGTACGGCAGCTAAGCCAGTCACGCGCGCCTGACGGCGCGCTTGCCGGCTTGCAGAAAACGGGCTCCGCATCACGCGGAGCCCGTTTCGTTTGCGGGGCCGCTTTGCCGCGCCGCCCGGACTGTGATCGAACCGGATAGGCCGGCCCGCGTGCCACGCGCGATTCAAACGGCGCCGCCTAAGACCACGCGCCGCGTCATATCGGCTAAGATCGTGCGCTAGAGGCGCTGCGAACCCGCCCGCCAATGCCCGACCTTTAAACACCCTTTCCCCTTGTAATCAACGACATAGCGCGGCACGCCCCAAATGCCCGCGGATTGAAAATCATGCAAACCCAAACCCATCCGCTGATTGCCCCGACGCTCGGCACCGCCCGTAATCTGACGAGTTTTCACTATGGTCCCGGCGGCGGGCAGAAGATTTACATCCAGTCGTCGCTGCATGCCGACGAGTTGCCTGGCATGCTGGTTTCGTGGGCGTTGCGCCGCAAGCTCGCCGCGCTGGAAGCCGCCGGCAAGGTGCGCGGCGAAGTCGTGATCGTGCCGGTGGCCAATCCGATCGGTCTGAATCAGCACTTTCTCGGCCATCTGACGGGCCGCTTCGAAACCAACAGCGCGCAGAACTTCAACCGCAATTTCTACGAATTGTCGGCGCTGATTCAGCCCGGCATCGAAGCGCGCCTGACCGACAACATCGACGCCAATCGCACGGCGATCCGCGCCGCGATGCGCGAAGCGCTCGACGCGCAGGGGCCGGTCACCGAACTCGAATCGCAACGTCTGGCGCTGCAAAAGCTCTCGTATGACGCCGATGTCGTGCTCGATCTGCACTGCGACTGGGACGCCGCGATGCACATCTACACGAACCCGGACCTGTGGCCGGAAGTCGAGCCGCTTGCCTGCTATCTGGACGCCAAGGCGTCGCTGCTGGCGCTGAATTCGGTCGGTAATCCGTTCGACGAAATCCACAGCTTCTGCTGGTCGGATCTGCGCGGCCGTTACGGCGACCGTTTCCCGATTCCGAACGGTTCGGTCTCGGTCACGATCGAACTGCGCGGTCAACGCGACGTGTCGTACGAGTACGCGGAGCGCGACGCTCAGGCGATCATCGAGTACCTGACCTCGCGTGGCGTGATCGACGGCACGGCCGCTCCGCTGCCCGCGCTCGAATTCGCCGCCACGCCGCTGGCCGGCGCCGAGCCGATCGTCGCGCCGATCAGCGGTGTGCTCGTGTATCGCTGTGAAGTCGGTACCTGGGTCGATGTCGGCCATGAGATCGCCGATATCGTCGATCCGTTGACCGATCGCGTCATCACGCTGAAGAGCACCGTAGCCGGTGTGTTGTATGCGCGGCATTTGACGCGCTTCGCGACGGCCGGGCTGGAATTCGCACGCATTGCCGGTGCGAAGGCGTTCAGAAGCGGATCGTTGTTGAGCAACTAACTAAGGAACAATTGAAGCCGCGCTTTCGCAGGATTCATCTGTAAAAGTTGCGCCTGCAAAGCAAAACGCCCGCTATTTCAGCGGGCGTTCTGCGTTTACGGGTCTGTTGCAAAAGAGCGGATTACTCAAAGGCGACCGGAAAGCCGCCTGTAAAACCGCTCAGAAAGCCGGAATGATCGCGCCTTTGAACTGCGTGTCGATGTATTTGCGCACTTCATCCGACTCATACGCCGCGACCAGCTTCTTGACCCACGGCTTGTCGCGGTCCTGCGCGCGCACGGCGATCAGATTCGCGTACGGACCTTTGAGGTCCTCGATTGCGATCGCGTCTTTCGTCGGCTGCAAGCCGGCCTTCACCGCGTAGTCCGTGTTGATCGACGCCGCGTCGAGGTCGTCGAGCGAGCGCGGCAATTGCGCGGCGTCGAGTTCCACCAGCTTGATCTTCTTCGGATTCTCGGCGACGTCGAGCGGCGTGGCGTTGACGCCGTTCGTGCCGACGCCCGGCTTAAGCTTGATCACGCCGTACTTCTGCAACAGCAGCAGCGCGCGGTTGCCGTTCGACGGATCGTTCTGGATGCCGACCTTCGCGCCTTCCGGCAAGTCCTTGAGCGACTTGAGCTTTTTCGAATAGAAGCCCATCGGCGACACATAGGTCAGGCCGACGTTGACGATCTTGTAGCCGCGCTGCTTGATCTGGCTATCGAGAAACGGCTGGTGCTGGAAACCGTTGGCGTCGAGGTCGCCGGCGTCAAGTGCCGCGTTCGGCTGCACGTAGTCGTTGAATTCGATGACCTTCACATTCAGCCCTTCGCGCGCCGCCACCTTGGTCACGACCGACCAGATTTGTGCGTCCGGGCCGCTCATCGTGCCGATCTTCAGTTGTTTGTCGTCGGCGTGCGCAAACGTTGCCGTCAGCGAAACGGCGGCGATAGCGAGCAGATTCTGGATGATTTTCCGGCGTTGCATGCATTTCCCCACAAGCGATTTTGATTGGCAGGTGCGGATCCTCGCATGCAGCAAATGCCCCTGAAAACCAATCGTTTTTCACACGCTTATATGCACGATCTGGAAAAAGCTTATGCGCGACGTGCCTTGCTCGATTTCAACTGGCAATGCTATGTGAGTGTCGCGCCAGCGCGACAGATTACAAAAATAAGCAAAGCTGTCACATACCTTACTCTGCATTCCCTTAAATTTCGGTCCATCTCACGACCTTACCTAAGAGTACGGCGTGGTGATCGCTTAATTTTTAATCGGAGAAAGTCTTGAACAAGAAAGTATTGGCCGCCGCTACGCTCGCCGTCTTCGCCACCGCCGCACACGCACAAAGCAGCGTCACGCTGTATGGCTTGATCGATGCCGGTTTCACCTATGTCAACCATGCTGGCGCTCAAGCCCAGAAGCTTTATCAATACGGCGACGGTGTCGCCCAAGCCAGCCGTTGGGGCCTGCGCGGTACGGAAGACCTCGGCAATGGCCTGAAGGCGCTGTTCACGTTGGAAAACGGCTTTAACTCCGGCACCGGCGCGCTCGGCCAGGGCAGCTCGCTGTTCGGCCGTCAGGCATACGTCGGTCTGTCGCAGAACGGCATCGGCACGCTCACGTTCGGTCGCCAATACTCGTTCTCGACGGACTTCCTGGGTGGCGTGTACAGCAACGGCAGCCAGACCGTCGCGGGTAACTACGGCTATCACATCAACGACGTCGACCAGCTCACGTCGAGCCGCGTCAGCAATGCGGTCAAGTTCACCAGCGCGAACTTCGCGGGCCTGACCTTCGGCGGTATGTACGGCTTCTCGAACCAGGCTGGTGCATTTGCTGGCGCGCCGGGCGCAACCGGTTCGTCGTCGGTATACAGCTTTGGCGTGAACTATGCGAACGGCCCGTTCGGCATCGGCGCTGCGTACACGGACATCCGCTACCCGGGTTCGGCATCGCCGACCACCTTCTCGACGACGCTCGCAAACTCGGCGATCAGCGGTACGGCTAAGGACCTGTCCACGGTCGGCGTTGGCACCAAGTACTCGATCGGCGCGGCAACGATGTGGGCTCTCTGGACGCACACGAACATCGAGCAGATCACCGGTCACATGACGACGTTCAATGCATACGAAGCAGGCGGCAAGTACGCCTTCACGCCGGCACTGACGGGCGCGCTGGGCTACACGTACATGCAGTCGAAGGACCAGACCAACGGCCACTGGAACCAGATCGACGCCAGCGTCGACTACGCATTGAGCAAGCGCACCGACGTGTACCTGCTGGGCGTTTATCAGGCAGCTGCGGGCAAGACGTCGAAGAATACCGGCCTGCAAGCGCAGATCGGCTCCAGCACGAGCAGCTTCCTGCCGGTGGCAGGCGCAAGCACGCAACTGGCAGTTCGCGCAGGCCTGCGTCACAAGTTCTAAGCGAGTTTTACCTGGTCGGCGAGGAGCGCAAGTTCCTTGCTGTCCTGAGGTTCTGGAAAACGCCCTGCGGGGCGTTTTTCTTTTGGGGGAGCGGTTTTCGCGTGCCCACGTCGACACTTATGCCGCGAGCTTCATACTCACCAGCCGATTCAGACTGACGCCCTGTTCAGCCGCTTGCATTGCGAGCGCGCGATGCTGCTGCGGCGGGATCCGAACTCTAAACTCGCCGCTGTAGCGCTTCTCGGCCAATGGTTCCGGTACCGCCTCCCCGCCTTCCTGCATATCTGCGACTGCTTCGGCGACCGCAGCGCGAATTCCCTTCAACGCGGCATCCGGCGTGCGCGCAAGCCACGACAAGGACGGAAACTCCGCGCACAAGCCGACATGTTCGCCGTCCTCGGGCGACCAGGTAACGCGATAGGTGTAGTGATCAGCGGGCATGTTGACTCTCCGTAAGCTTTTCTATGGCTTGTAATACCTGACGTACCTGGTACGCCTTGGCTTTGCCGTTATCGTTTTGAATGTTGACGCGAGGATCTCCCGGCCATGGGGTTTTGAACACTGCGTGGCTCGTGCCCGAGCGGCGTGGTTCGCCAAAATATTGCGTGCATACCTTGAGCAACGCCGAAAAGCGGACGTTGGTCGGCTCACGGCGCATCTGGCCAAGAATTTTCTCCGTCATGAACCAATGGTGCCATTAGTGATACCATTTTTCAAGCTTCCGGCCGAAGTGTGACACTGATCAAATCCGCCAGCAGCGTCTTCCTCCCCCCACCACTTCCAGCGCTGCCGCCGCATCTGGTACGCTGCGCCCTTTGCTACCGCTTGCATTGGACTCGATGGAAACCCCTTTCAACGACCGCGGCGTGTCGGTCACGCGTAACGCACTCTCGTCGGCCGGCCAGGTCTTTCCGCTGCGCGACATCGTCGACGTGCAAGTCGTCACCGTGCAGAAGAACAAGGCCCTGCCCCGTGCGATCTCGTTGCTTGGACTCGTGGGCGCTGTTGTCGGCGGGATATTGCGCTCGCCGGTCGGCATGGTGTGCGGCACGATGCTGGTCGTGGTTGGCTGGCTCACGTGGGCGACCCAGGACATCACGCATCGTCTGATGGTGCAGACCGCGAATGGTCTGCGTGAGGCGCTTATGAGCACCGATCGCGAGTTCGTGGAGCGCGTTGCCGCGGCCGTGCACGAAGCGAAGAGCGTCGCTGTAGCGCCCAAGGCCTGAGCAGCCGCCGTCCGATATACGCGAGGCGCGGCGCGTTAACACAAAATTGATTCGCGACGCGGCAGCTTTTGCGCGTCGTTGAGGCGCGCGTCGTTAGAGTGGTTGGGTGTCAACAACGCGCGCCGCCTCGCCGAATCGGCGCAATCAAGATGCTCACGTCAGTCGCAACGTCTGAAATCCCCCTCCCGCGCGCACCGCGCGAATCACGTCTTCCCCGCCGCACGCATGTCGTCGTTCCGCTCGTCATCATTGACGTCACTGTGCCCGGCACCTCGTCGGCACAAGGGCGGCGCGCGTTGCATACCGCTCTCGGCGACGATCTGCGCCTCTACGTCGTGACCGTCGACCAGCAACACGAGCGCGTAACCTTCCGTGTCGAAGTCACCTCGCGCACCCTCGACGACGTGATCGGCCTGCTGACATGCGCTCTCGACCGCGCCACGCTCGGCCGCGCGCAAACCACCGTAATCCGCCGTCCGCGCGACTATTGACATAGATCAACGCTTGCACGGGCGACTTGCTAGCCGTCCCCCAAACCTTTACACATCTTTGCAAATGCCCGCGGGTGGCCGTGTAGAGTCGCCGCTCCTGTTATCGCGTGTTCCCTCCCGCAGGCCCCCGCAAGCGTTCCGGTTTTCCCGCCCACGCCGCGGCAATCCAGTGAGATTGCTGCCAGTGCTGTTCGAGTTGTCCGACCCGCAGCCCACGATGCATCGCCTTCGCCAGGGACCCGCCTTTTTGCAAAGCGTGATCCTATGTTCCTGTCGTCTCTCGATGCCGCACGCCGGCATGTCGGTTCTCATTTTCTTTCTCAATTTCGTCGCTCAGCTTCGGCGGCACTGGTTGCAGCCGGCGCGCTCGCCGCGCTGACTGGCTGCTCCGTCACCTTCCCCACCCCCACGCCGCCAGCCCCCAATGCCGCGCTGATCAACGGCGGCAACGACGGTCTGCTGATTCCGCTGCACGTGGAGCGTGCCGACGAAGACCACGCACGCCTCGGTCTGCCGGTTCAACTCGACGGCAAGCCGGTTTACATGGCGCTCGACACGGGTACGCAAGGCACGCGGGTGTTGAAGTCGGTGCTGCCCGGTTCGGGCTATGCAAGCGCCGGCGGCGTGACATCGTTGTCGTTCGCGAACGGCGTGGAGGTGCTCGGCTCGGCCGTGAAGGTGCCGTTCAGCCTCGCCGGCACCACCCCGACGCCGATTGCCGCGCAAGCGGTGGACGTCGTGCGTTGCCTGCCGAACGCGCGCAAGTGCGTCGGCATGGACGGCTACAGCGGCGAATTCGGCTGGGCGTTTTCCGGCATCGTCGGCGTCGGCGCCGCGCAGCCCGACGACAACAGCTACACGCAACCGTTGCGCGCATTGCCCGGCAACATCGGTCAACGCTATCTGGTGCACGCGAACTTCGCGAAGCCGTACATGGTGTTGAGCCCCTCGAGCACCATCACCAAAAACTACACGACGGTGCCGATGACAATGTCGAAAGACGGCACGGCCCAATGGCCGCGAGGCTGTGTGAATGTGGGCAACAAGATGACTTTCTGTGCGCCGCTGGTGTTCGCAACCGGCAGCACCGGCATGATCCGCATCGAAACTGACAAAGCGCCCAACTGGACTGGTGACGGCGATGTCGGCAATGTGCTCGATCAGGGCAACTATGAGACGGCCATCGGCACTGGGTCGTGGGTGCACCGCTACGAAACAGCGCAAGTCACGATCGTCAAGGCGAAGCCGGACGCTAACCGCATCGTGGTCGGTTTGATGGCCATGCAGAACATCGACGTGTTATTCGATTTCCCGCGTGGGCAGTTCGGTTTGTATGCCGCGCAAGAGAGCGAACGATTCGCCCCGTGATAGTCATCGATCGATAAAGAAAGGCCGTGCGAAAAATTTCGCACGGCCTTTTTCATTTGAGCAAGCACCATACACAAACGTGCCTGCGTCACTCCACCCCGTCACTCCATACTGAGCGGGTTCACGTGCCAGATATTGCGCGCATATTCGCCGATCGTGCGGTCCGACGAAAACTGCCCCATGCCCGCGACGTTCTCGATCGCGCTCTCGGTCCACGCGCGCCGGTCGACGAAACGCGCATCCACTTCGTCCTGCGCTTTCGCAAACGCAGCGAAATCGGCGAGCACCATATAGTGATCGCCCCAATCCACCAACGTGTGGAAAATGTCCGAGAAGCGCAGCGGATCATCCGGTGAGAAGTAACCCGTGCGAATCTGGTCGAGCGCCATGCGCAGTTCCGGATTCTCCTCGTAGACTTGCCGCGGCCGGTAGCCAGTGGCGCGCAGGTTGTCCACTTCATCAGCGGTATGGCCGAAGATGAAAATGTTGTCGCGTCCCACCGCGTCGCAGATCTCGATGTTCGCGCCGTCCATCGTGCCGATCGTCAACGCGCCGTTCAACGCGAGCTTCATGTTGCCGGTGCCTGACGCTTCGGTGCCGGCCATCGAAATCTGCTCGGAGAGATCAGCCGCTGGAATGATCAACTCGGCCACGCTCACGCCGTAGTTCGGCACGAACACCACCTTGAGGCGATCGCCGATCAACGGATCGTGATTCACCTTCTCGCTGACATCGCCGATCAGCTTGATGATCGTCTTCGCCATGCGATACGCGGACGCCGCCTTGCCGGCGAACATCACCACGCGCGGCACCCAATCGCGCTCCGGATTCGCGCGAATCTGGTTGTAGCGCACGATCACGTGCAACACGTTCAGCAACTGCCGCTTGTATTCGTGAATACGCTTGACCTGAAGATCGAACAACGCATCGGGATCAAAGTGCAGTTTGGTGTGATGCGCAAGCCGCTGCACGAGCCGCAGTTTGTTCTGCCGCTTCGCTTCATGAAAGGCGTCGATGAACGCGCTGTCGTTGCGCAGACTGCGCAGTTGCTCCAGCTCGAACAGATTGCTGCGCCAATGCTTGCCGATCTGCTGATCGATCAGCGACGAGAGCGACGGACTCGCCTGCGCCAGCCAGCGCCGCGGCGTGATGCCGTTGGTGACGTTGGTGAAGCGGTCCGGATAGATGCGCGCAAAGTCGGAGAAAATATCGCGCGTCATCAGTTGCGAATGCAACTTCGATACACCATTCACCTTGTGACTCGCGACGATCGCCAGATACGCCATCCGCACGCGACGCTGGCCATATTCGTCGACCAGCGAAATGCGGCGGATCATCTCGCCGTCGTGTCCCGATTGCTCGCTGACATGCTTGAGAAAGCCCGCATTGATCTCGAAGATGATCTCCAGATGCCGCGGCAAAAGACGCGCGAGCATCTCGACGTCCCACGTTTCGAGCGCTTCGGGCATCAAGGTGTGGTTCGTGTACGAGAAAATCTTGGTGACGTGATGCCACGCCTTGTCCCACGGCTGATGATGAACATCCACCAGCAAGCGCATCAGTTCCGGAATCGCCAGAACCGGGTGCGTGTCGTTGAGATGCACCGCCACCTTTTCGGAGAAGCGGCCAAACGTGCTGTGCGTGCGCTGATAGCGGCGAATCAGATCCTGCATGGTCGCCGAGACGAAGAAGTATTCCTGCCGCAGCCGTAGTTCGCGGCCGGCCGGCGTCGAGTCGTCCGGATACAGCAGGCGCGAGACGTTCTCCGACATGTTCTTCGTATCGACCGCGTTGCGGTAGTCGCCACGATTGAACGCACCGAGATCGAGTTCTTCGGTGGCGCGCGCCGACCATAGGCGCAGCGTATTGGTCGCGTCTGTCGCGTAACCTGGAATGACGGTGTCATACGCGGTGGCGTTCACATGCTCGGTATCGATCCACTCCACATGCTCGCCGCGCTGCACCGTGCGGCCGCCGAAGTGCACCATGTACTTGATCTCGGGCCGCGGAAACTCCCACGGATTGCCCGCGCGCAGCCAGTAGTCCGGCGCTTCGACCTGCTCGCCGTCGACGATCTCCTGACGGAACATGCCGTATTCGTAACGGATACCGTAGCCGAAACCCGGAATGCCGAGCGTCGCCATCGAATCGAGAAAACAGGCGGCGAGCCGCCCGAGGCCGCCGTTGCCGAGGGCCGCGTCCGGTTCGATATTGACCAGCATGTCCATATCGACGCCGAGATCCGCAAGCGCTTCCTTCATCTGATCGTGGATGCCGAGCGCCAGCAACGCGTTCGTAAACGTGCGGCCGATCAGGAATTCCATCGACAGGTAGTAGACGCGTTTGACGTCCTGTTCGTACTGCAGGCGCGTGGTCTTCATCCAGCGCGCGACCAGCCGGTCGCGCACGGCGAGCGCCGCGGCGTGCAGCCAGTCATGTGGATGAGCGGTGACGGCGTCCTTGCCGACGCCGTACATCATGCGATTGGAAATTGAGCGCCGTAGCGCGTCGACGGTACTGTTGAGCTGGTCGAATTCCAGATCGACGGCTGTCATCGAGGCCTCCGGGGAAAAAACGACGCGACATACGCGAACCGCATAGATGACGGACGGGAGGCGCGTGTCGGTCAGGCGGGTTAGCAAACAGAGTACGACATTTTACGGCGCAGGAACACCGCCGGGCGCGAGCGGGTGCTCATGCACATGCCATGCCCGCCGACATACGGGGCTTCACGCATTTCACACGCATTCCGCGCACGCACGCGGTGCAAAGGCAGCCTGTGCGCGGCACTGGGTGCGTGCATCGGCCCGCAAAACAGGCAAACGATATCAAGCGATGAAAGCCGACTGCATGGGAGAGAGGCAGCACGATTATCTTTGTCGACGTGTGACGTGCCGATGAATGCGTTGACCGGTTCAATACGTGGTCAAATCGGCGCGCCTCGTCTGCTGAACTGTTATGCCGAAGCGATATGCGATAACGAAGCGCCGCGCCGATTCGAAGATGCCGGGCGGACTTGACCGTTAGTTGCGTTAGAGACGTCCGATCAAGCGCCCCGCCCTGCCGGTCTCCCAGCACGATTTCCACGTCTCTGTAACAATCACTTCATTCGCCGCGCGCGCCGCCCTGACCGCTGGACTCTGGCCCCGCGCTTCACGCCACGCAACCCTGCCGCCTGCACGCCGCAGCGCCGTCCCTCCGACGCGCCCGGCGCTGCGGCATGCATAACCCGACGAGCCACGCCTTGTCCGACAAACCCAGCGCCACCCGTGGCGCCACGCTCGACCAGACCTTTCCGGCGGACGGCCCGATGAGCGCCGCCAATCGCCGCGCGATGGCCGCGATCATGCTCGCCGTCGCGCTCGCCACGCTCGATACCGCGATCGCCAACACCGCCCTGCCCGCCATCGCGGCGGATCTGCACGCGGCGCCCGCGGCTTCGGTGTGGATCATCAACGCCTACCAGCTCGCAATGGTCGCGACACTGCTGCCGCTCGCCGCACTCGGCGACATCGTCGGGCATCGCAGGATTTATATCGGCGGCATTGCGCTGTTCACGCTGGCGTCGCTGGCCTGCTCGCTCGCTTCGACACTGCCGATGCTCGCCGCCGCGCGCGTGCTGCAAGGTCTCGGCGCGAGCGCGATCATGAGCGTCAACACGGCGCTGATCCGCTATCTGTATCCGCCGCATCGACTCGGACGCGGCCTCGGCACTAACGCGTTGATCGTCGGCGTGTCGTTCGCGGTCGGGCCGACGGTGGCCTCGCTGATTTTGTCCGTTGCCGCGTGGCCGTGGCTGTTTGCGGTCAACGTGCCGCTGGGTCTGCTGGCGCTGGCCTTCGCATGGCCGGCGCTGCCGCACACCGAGCGCGGCAAACACAACTTCGACCCGATCGCGGCGCTCCTCAACGTGATCACCTTCGCCGCGCTGATCTTCGCGCTCGGCGAAGCGGCCCAGCGCGCCTCAACGCAACTGGTGCTGAGCGCGGCCGCGATCGCCGTGGTGTTCGGCGTACTGCTGATTCGTCGTGAAGCCGGTCACCCCGCACCGATGCTGCCGGTCGATCTGTTCAAGCGGCCGGTGTTTGCGTTGTCGGCAGTAACTGCGGTGTGCTCGTTCGCCGCGCAAGGGTTGGCGTTCGTGTCGCTGCCTTTCTACTTCGAGGACGTGCTGCATCGCAGCCAGGTCGAAACCGGCTTTCTGATGACGCCGTGGCCCGTGGTGGTCGCGCTGGCCGCGCCGCTGGCAGGCAGTCTGTCCGACCGCTATCCACCGGGCCTGCTTGGCGCGATCGGTCTGGCGGTGATGTCGGCGGGGATGGCGTCGCTGGCGTTGCTGCCGGTGCATCCGCATGTGCTCGACATCGGCATCCGCATGGCGATTTGCGGCGCGGGCTTCGGCTTCTTCCAGTCACCCAACCTGAAGGCATTGATGGCGAGCGCACCGCCCGAGCGCAGCGGCGGCGCCAGCGGCATCGTCGCGACTGCCCGGCTGCTCGGGCAGACCACCGGCGCTGCGCTGGTCGCGCTGAGCTTCGGTATCGCCGGCCGTCATGGGCCCACACTCGCGCTCAGCGCCGGCGCCTTCTTTGCCGGCGCGGCGAGCCTTGCAAGCGGACTGCGGCTGTTCGCGCCTTCGCATCGCTCAGGCGCGCACGCGAAAGCGTCGGCGAAGTAAACAAAACGGGCGCACTGCTGTGGCAGTGCGCCCGTTTTTTCTTCCCGGCATTTCGATCGATCAATGCGCGGCGAAATACCCCTTCACCGCGGCGATAAACGTATCGATATCCGCACGCGACACATCCTTATGTGTGACGAAGCGCGACGCATACAGCATCTGCGTGAGGATCCCGCGCTCCTTGAGCCACGCTTCGAGCGGTACGCAATGTTGCTGCGGAAAATGCGCAAACACCATGTTGGTCGCGATCGACTGCACCTTGACCTGGTCGATCGATTCCAGACCGGCCGCCAGATGCGCGGCGTTCGCGTGATCGTCGGCGAGACGCTCGACGTTGTGATCCAGCGCGTACAGGCAGGCCGCCGCCAGCACGCCGGCCTGACGCATCCCGCCGCCCAGCACCTTGCGCCAGCGATGCGCCACGTCGATCAGCGCCTGGCTGCCGACCAGCACCGAGCCGACCGGCGCGCCCAGGCCCTTCGAAAAACAGATCGAGACTGAATCGAACCGTTCACACAGCGCCGCAACCGGCTTGCCCGATGCAACCGCCGCGTTGTAGACACGCGCGCCGTCGAGGTGAGCCGACAAGCCATGCTTACGCGCCAGCTGCACAGCCTCGTCGACATAACCCGCCGGCAGCACTTTGCCGCCGATGGTGTTTTCCAGCGCCAGCAGCCGCGTACGCGCGAAGTGGTTGTCGATCGGCTTGATCGCGGCGGCGATCTTCTCGAGCGGGATCGAACCGTCGGCGGCATTCTCGAGCGGCTGCGGCTGAATGCTGCCGAGCACCGCGGCGCCGCCGCCTTCGTACTTATAGGTATGCGCCAACTGGCCGACGATGTATTCGTCGCCGCGCGCGCAATGCGCCATCAACGCCGCCAGATTGCTTTGCGTGCCGCTCGGAAAGAACAGGCCGGCTTCCTTGCCGGCACGCTCGGCGACCGTTGCCTGCAGACGCAGCACGGTTGGGTCGTCGCCCCAGACGTCGTCGCCCACTTCGGCGGCCGACATCGCCGCGAGCATGGCAGGAGTTGGACGGGTTACGGTGTCGCTGCGCAAATCGATCATGGTGAAAACCTCGTGTGTCCCTGTTTGTGTCAATGCATGACAGCCTGTGATCGCCGGCCCGCGTACCGCTTCATCTGCTTCGATGAACGGCCACGACTCCGGCTGTTGAGCCACACAGTGTATTCAATTAATTAACGCGGCGCTGAAAACCGCGCTAATAGGCGCGGTTCACCCACCCGACTTCGGCAGCCACGCAAGCGGGTCGACCGGCTGGCCATTCTGACGGACTTCGAACTGGATCGACGCCACGCCGCGGCTATCCACGCCGACTTCGCCGATGGTTTGTCCCTGCGCGACAGCATCGCCTTCCTTGACCAGCAGCGTGCTGTTCTGCCCGTAGGCGGTAATCAGCGAATCGTCGTGCTTGATGATGATGAGCGGACCGTACGCCTCGATACCCGTGCCGGCGTAAACCACCCGGCCGGTCGCGGCGGCCTTGACCGGATCGCCTGCGTGGCCGCCGATCACGATACCGTTCGACTTGCCCGGCGCAAAGGCTTTCAGCACGGGACCCCGCAACGGCCACAGCAGCACGCCTTGCTGCGGCACGCCGGGCGTGCCAGGCGTCGCGGCAGCGCCATTCTGACCGGCAACACCGACCGGCGGCGTCACCACGCTACCCGACGCCATGGGCGGCGCCACTCGCAGCACCTGCCCCGGATTGACCGCCGCATTCGCTGCGAGGCCGTTCCATGCCGCAATCTCCTGCGGCTTGCGACCGTACGCCGACGCGATGCCCGCCAGCGTGTCACCCTGATTGGCGCGGTAGTAACCGGCTGGCACAGGGACGGTGCCAAGGGTAGTCGGGCGGGACGGCGCACTGCTATAGAACGGCGTGCTTTCCCACGGCATCGACGTACAACCGCTGATCATCACGCCGAGTGTCGCCGAGATCAGCAACCGGGTCGCCGTGAATTGCCATTGTCTTGTCATGTGATTTTCCTCGACACTTAGATTCAATCGGATTCAATCAGCCCCAAGCATTCGCCGTGCCGCTCGCCACGGGCGCCACGGCACTTATCCATTATGCCGCCGTGCGCGCTGGCAACGGCTTCGACACGGCATGGGCCAAGGAACCGTCAGACACTGCCCTCGGCCTCGACCACCAGAATGCGCGCCACACCGATCGGATGCGCAACGTGTTCGGTGCCCACCGACGCGTAGAACACATCGCCCGTTTCCAGAATCGCCGACTGTTCCACGCCGCCTTCCCGATAGCGCATCTCCACGCGGCCGTCGAGCACGGCGAACACTTCCTCGCCGTCGTTGACATGCCACTTGTACGGCTGATCGGTCCAATGCAGGCGCGTCGTAATGCCGCCCATGTTGGCGATATCGAGCGCGCCCCACGGACGCGTCGCGGTGAAGCTCTTGCTGCGAATGATCTTCATGGTGAATAGTGGGTTGAGAAGCAGACGCTGTCGACGCGTTATCCGTGCCGCATACCAAACCGCCCGGCCCAGCGGGATCACGCGTTTCGACCGACCCCATTATAGGTGTTGCGGCAGGCGCAACCGCCGCCACACGGCCGGGCGAACGCATTCGTGTGATTATTGAATCCTTTTAACCCTCGCCTATACTCAGTCATGCTGCCGCAACGCACCGTACGCAAACGCCTGGATCCAGCGAGGAGTTGAGGATGAACAAAGCCACGTTTCTGGCCGTGCAACTCAACGTCGACGATATTGCGGCGTCGCCCGGTTTGGTCGAGTTGCTGAACACCCATCTGATTTTCGCGGCAGACGTCGCCGAAGCCGCCGACGCGCTGGTCCAGCTGGCCAGCATCGCGGGATTGTCGAGCGGCGTCGAAGCCAGCGTCGAGATTCCGGCACTGGCGATTGAACGGCTGCGCGAGGCGCTCGACAATCTCAGTGGTTACGACGAATCCTGGTTGCTTGCCCTCGAACCCAGCCGCGCGCTGTTCGATGAAATAGGCCGCCGGCATCGCACCTTGCATTAAAGCTGCGCTCGCGGAAAACGCATCCGCACTGCCGCGCACCCCGGTGCTCAGTTGCTAGTACCGCCGGTCCGCCACTTTTCGCTCACCGCCCGAACCGCCAGATTGTCCGGCATGCTTGACTGTCGACGCCGTCTGAAGGTTTCGGGCGAGTCAACCGGAGGAACCGCCGTGAAAAGTCTCCTGAACCGCCGCAGCGTGCTGGCAGGCCCATCGCATCTCGTGCAGGTCGCACGAGAGAACGCCGCCGATTCCGTTTCGCCCGACGACAGCGAGGAGGCGGCGCTGGCCGCGGCGGCCGGCGTCACGCCCGCTGCCGCTGGTGCCCAGCCCGCCGCCCCCGTCGCCGAGCCGGCGCGGCCGGTAACGACGTTACGGCCGGTGCCGGTGGTGCCTTCGCAGGTTAGCGCGCGCGGCGTGCAGATGGCCGACACCGCCGAAATCGAATGGCTCGCCGAAGAAGAAGCGCTGACGCCGTTCCGCGTGTTCCGCAGCTTCGCCTATTCGGTCAGTCTGCTGTTCCACGCGAAGGAACTGACGTACTACGTCGCGCTGTATCAGGACGGCTCGCTGTGGCGCGCGCTCAAAGCCGCCGACCTCGAAGCCGCGGAAGCGGCCTTCCATCACTTCGAGGAACAGGCGACGCGGCTCTCCGAAGGCGAAACGCGCCGCGCGCAACTCGAGGCGCAAAACGAACAGCTGGCGCGCATGATCGCGCGCTCCGAGGCGCAGGCCGAACGGCTGCGCACGGATCTGCAACGGCGCGGCGCGCAGGAACAGACCGTGTCGAACCGGCAGCATCAGGTGCGCAAAGAGGTGTCGCAACTGGAAGCGCAACGCGTCGCCGCGCAGGCGCATCTGAACAAGGCGCATCGGCAGATTCATCAGTTGAATCTGACCAGCAACGAAGGGATTCCGCATTTGCCGAACCGTTGAAGCGCGCCTTGAAATCGATCTGACGGCGAGGCAACGCCGTAAACGACAAAACGCCGCCCGGCAATCCGGTCGGCGTTTTTTTATTACCCGCCGCCTGTCAGCCAGGCGGCGTTCACATCAGTTTCGGCGAATTAGTTGCCAAAGTAGACCGAGTTACGGTCGTTGCCGGTCAGCGGACGGCCGGCTTGCGAGGTGCCAGCGATCGGTGCGCCGTAGCCGCTGTTCACAGCTTGAGCGGTGCCGTTCTGTGCATCGACGCGGGCTTGCGCAGCTTGCAGGTTAGCCGGGTAATCGACATGATCGCCGATCGGGTTGTAACCGGCCTTTTCCAGTTGCACCAGTTGAGCGCGCACTTCAGCGCGGGTAAGCGGCTGGTTCGATTGAGCGAACGAAGCAACAGGAGCGACCAGAGCGGCAGCGACGACAACTGCAGAGATAAGAGTCTTCATGATGTAAACCTCCAGAACTTGTATTTAATGTGCTTTGGGCTCGTTGTCCCGTAGCGCTTAAGTAGAAGTTTAGGAGCGGCAACATCTAGGGGAAACCCCTAAAACGATGAAACTCTATTCCGAAATTCGCAATAGTAGAGGGTCCAGCGTGCTGCCACGCTATCTGCACGATAGCTATCAGCAATAATTGCCCGCCTTGAATTCAATCGCTTATGTGGCCCGGCGCGCCTTGCTGCAAGCGCGCGCCGGGCCACGATTCAAACGCTCAGCTCCAGTTCGCGTGGAAGCTGCCCGGCTTGTCGATACGTTCGAACGTGTGCGCGCCGAAGAAATCGCGCTGAGCCTGCACCAGGTTCGCCGGCAGGCGTTCCGAGCGATATGCGTCGAAATACGCCACTGCCGAAGCGAATGCCGGCACCGGCACGCCAGCATTGATGGCGGCAATCACGACTTCGCGCAACGCCGACTGATAGTTCTTCGCGATGTCGCGGAAGTACGGATCGAGCAGCAGGTTGGCGATCGCCTTGTCTTTCGTATAGGCGTCGGTGATCTTCTGCAGGAAGCGGGCGCGGATGATACAGCCGGCGCGGAAAATCTTCGCGATCGTGCCGTAGTCCAGATCCCACTTGTACTCTTCCGATGCCGCGCGCAGTTGCGCGAAACCTTGTGCGTACGAAATCACCTTGCTGAAGTACAGCGCACGGCGCACCGATTCGATGAACGCGTCACGCTCGGCGCCGAGCGGCTTGGCTGCCGGCCCTTCCAGCACCTTGCTCGCGGCCACGCGCTGAGTCTTCAACGACGACAGCACGCGTGCGAACACGGCTTCCGTAATCAGCGGCAGCGGTGCGCCGAGGTCGAGCGCGTTCTGGCTGGTCCACTTGCCGGTGCCTTTCTGCGCCGCGCGATCGAGAATCACGTCGACCAGATCCTTGCCGGTTTCTTCGTCTTTCTTCTTGAAGATCTTCGAGGTGATTTCGATCAGGTAGCTGTCGAGTTCGCCCTCGTTCCATTCGGTGTAGACCTTGGCCAGTTCCTCGTTCGACAGACCGACGACCTGCTTGAGCACGGCATAGCTCTCGGCGATCAACTGCATGTCGCCGTATTCGATGCCGTTGTGCACCATTTTCACGAAGTGGCCCGCTCCGTCCGGACCCATATACGCGACGCACGGCTCGCCGTCCGGCGCCTTGGCGGCGATTTCGGTGAGGATCGGCGCAACCAGGTCATAGGCGTCGCGCTGGCCGCCCGGCATGATCGACGGGCCTTTCAATGCGCCCTCTTCGCCACCCGACACGCCCGTGCCGATGAAATGCAGGCCGGCTTTCGCCAGTTCCTGATTGCGGCGGATGGTGTCGGTGAAATGCGTATTGCCGCCGTCGATCAGGATGTCGCCCTTGTCCAGCAGCGGCTTGAGCGACGCGATGGTGGCGTCGGTCGGCTCGCCTGCCTTGACCATCAGCAGAATGCGGCGCGGTTTTTCCAGCGACTCCACGAAGTCTTCCAGCGTGAAGGCCGGCACCAGCTTCTTGTCCGGATATTCGGCGATGAGTTCGTCGGTTTTCTCGCGGCTACGGTTGTACACCGACACCGCGTGGCCGCGGCTTTCGATGTTGAGCGCCAGATTGCGGCCCATGACCGCTAGCCCCACCACGCCGATTGCCTGTTTGCCCATGTGAATTCTCCAGAGTCCAAAAAATGTCGAGACGCCGCGCCGGAAAGAACGTCGGCGGAACGTCGAGGGTGAAAGGATAAAAGAAATGCCGGCTTGCCGCTCGCTGACGCGCATTTGCGCTCAGCGAGCAGGCTTTCCACTGCGTGCGGGCCTCAACTTTAGGCGGTGCCCGGTGATGCGCTTTATGACGCACCGCTTACACACCGCACACACCGCATTACGCAACGTCTGTCAGACCCGCGCCGCGTCCAGGCGTTTCCTGAAAACCAGGCTGAAATTGTTCGCCGGCATCGCGATCGGCTCGTCGCACACGAGCCCGACCGATGCGCCCAACGCGACCACCGCTTCCATGTCGCGCACGCCCCACGCGGGGTCGCGGCTGCGCAATTGCTGATCGAACGCATCGTTGCTCGGCGAGGTATGCGCGCCACCGCGTTTGTAAGGGCCGTACAGATACAGTACACCGCCGTCGACCAGTCGGCGACTCGCGCCGGCGAATAGCGCTTGCGTCGCGCTCCACGGCGAGATGTGAATCATGTTGATACAGACCACGGCGTCAAACTGATCGGGCGCATTCAGCGTTTGCACACCCCACTCCGCCTGATGCACGTCGAGAGCGAGCGGTGCGCGCACGTTCGCCAGCCCTGCATGCGCGATCCACGCCGCAATCGACGCACGCGCGTCCGCATCGGGATCACTCGGTTGCCAGTCGAGCCCGGGCAATGCGCCGGCGAAGCAGATAGCATGCTGCCCCGTGCCGCTCGCGATTTCCAGCACACGGCCGGTAGCCGGCAGCACTTCGCGCAATACGGCAAGGATCGGTTCGCGATTGCGTTCGGCGGAGGGCGAATGTTGCCGCAACGCCGGATGGGAATCAGTCATGTTCGGTTTGTTTCAGTACAGGGTCGTGCGCACGCGTTCGGCGAGTTCACGGTCGTAGGTCGCGGCATCGAAACTGGCGCCGTTGATGCGCTGGTGGATCTCGCCGGCACTCGGCAGGCGCGAACGTTCGATATGACGCGCGGGATCCCACAGTTTCGAGCGCACCAGCGCCTTCGAGCAATGAAAGTACACCGCTTCGACGTCGATCAGCAGCACGGTGCGCGGCAGTTTAGCTTCGACGGCAAAACTGTCCAGCAATTCCGGATCGTTGGAAATGCGGCCGCGGCCGTTCACGCGCAAACTTTCGCCGACGCCCGGAATGATGAACAGCAGCGCCAGGTGCGGCTCAACGATGATATTGCGCAGACTGTCGACGCGATTGTTGCCGATGCGGTCCGGCAGCGCGAGCGTGCGTTCGTTGATCACACGCACGAAGCCCGGCGCGTCGCCGCGCGGCGAACAGTCGAGGCCTTCCGGACCCGCAGTGGCGAGCACGACGAAGGGCGCGACTTCGATGAACGCGCGATAGTCTTCGTTGACGTAGGGAATCTCTTTCTTCACTGCGCGTTCGTGGGGCTGACCGTAGATTGCTTCGAGCTGTTCGATCGTCGTCAACATCGGCGTTCCTTTTGCGGGACGGTTGCTTTTCGTGAGGGCGGCACTGCGTGGGATTGGGATTATCGACGATTTGTGCGAGCCGCGCGCAGCTCGGGCGGCCCGCTCAATCCAGTGCCAGACGCCCCGCCAGCGCAGTCAGCGTGTCGGCACAGGGCGCGGCGATTTTCAGCGACAACAGCGGATCGGCGCGCGTGCGCCCCAGATTGATCGCGACGATCGGCTTGCCCTGCTTCTGCGCCCACACGCAGAAGCGGTAGCCCGAATAGACCATCAGCGACGAGCCGACCACCAGCACCGCGTCCGCCGCATCGAGCGCATGCGAAGCCGCTTCGACACGCTCGCGCGGCACGCTTTCGCCGAAGAACACCACGGCGGGCTTCAACAAACCGCCGCAGTTCGTGCACGCCGGAACGCGGAAAGCGTCGAGATCGTGCCACTCCAGATGCGCGTCGCCGTCGGCGGCGGTTTCGGCCGTGACATCCAGCAACGCGGGATTGTCGGCTTCGAGCGTGCGCTGGATCGACGCGCGCGAATGCTGCGTCCCGCAGTCCAGACACGTCACGCCGTCGATGCCGCCATGCAGTTCGATCACCTCGCGGCTGCCGGCCCGCTGATGCAAACCGTCGACGTTCTGCGTGACGAGCGTCGGCACATGGCCGGCTGCCTCGAGCCGGGCGAGAGCGGTATGCGCGGCATTCGGCTGCGCGTCGGCCACCACCGGCCAGCCCACCATGCTGCGTGCCCAATAGCGTCGGCGCATCGCAGCCGTGCCGAGAAATTCCTGCAGCGTGATCGGCGGCGAACGTTTCCATTCGCCGTTGTCGTCGCGATAACCTGGAATGCCGGAATCAGTGCTGATGCCCGCACCGGTTAGCACGAACAGACGCGGATAACGCTGCACGAAGGTATGCAGGTCGTCCAGCGTGTGCGTTTCGTTGAAGGGTTCGATGGGCGCGGGCTGAAGGTCGGTCATGACGGGGACGGGGTATGGCTGCGGCCTTGGCGTAAAACCTGAAACACCGTTTAGCGGCGCGTACGCGGTTTGCTGTGCCGCGCTTGCACCGTTTGTACCTTTTGCACCCTGAGTGCCGCCTGCCGCGCTTGCCATTCGGCGAGCGCTGACTGATAGCGCTCCAGTGCTTCATCGTAGAGATCGAAGACACACGGATTGCAGCCGCTATGACAACAATCGTCGAGGTCGGGCTGCGCGGGCGGCACCGGCTGCGGGTCGTCCTTGGGTGTGGCGCGGGGCACGGCGAATCGCTTTTTCCAGAAGGCGGGAAGCGCTCAGTATAAGTTGATCTCCTGCGATGCGTGCGGACGCGCCCTGCTCAGCCCCGTCCGACGAACGGCATCTTGCTCGCCATGATGGTCATGAACTGCACATTCGCGGACAGCGGCAATTCCGCCATATGCAGCACCGCGTCGGCGACGTGCTGCACGTCCATCAACGGCTCGACCGCGATTTCGCCATTCGCCTGCGGCACGCCGCGCGCCATCCGCTCGGCCATTTCCGTCGCCGCATTGCCGATGTCGATCTGCCCGCACACGATGTCGTATTTGCGGCCGTCGAGCGAAACCGCTTTGGTGATGCCGGTAATCGCGTGCTTGGTCGCCGTATAGGCAATGCTGTTCGGCCGCGGCGCATGCGCGGAAATCGAGCCATTGTTGATGATGCGGCCGCCCCGCGGCGTCTGCGTTTTCATCAGACCGAATGCGGCACGAGTGCAGAGAAACACGCCTGTGAGATTGGTGTCGACCACCGAGCGCCATTCGTCGATATCGAGCTCGTCGATATCCACCGGCGAGCCGTTACGGCCCGCATTGTTGAACAGCACGTCGAGACGGCCGCGCCGCGAGCGGATCGTGTCGAACAGCGCAGCGACGCTATCGGCATCTGTCACGTCGCAGGCCACGGCAAGCGCATCGCCACCGAGTTGCTGCGCTTCTTCGACCACGGCGTCGAGCGGCGCCTGGCGACGGCCTGCGAGTACGACGCTATAACCATGTTCCAGCATCTTGAGCGCGCAGGCCCGGCCGATGCCACTGCCCGCGCCCGTCACCAGCGCGACCTTCTTGATTCCCGTTCCTGTCACAGCACTTCTCCCGCTCGGTTTCTTTGGCCCTAGCACCATACAACAGCAGGTCACCCATCACAAACGCAACGGCAACGGCGCAGCCGTCGCGAAGCATGATGTCTTTCAGATTTCTTTCATTACTTATCGTTACCTTCCGCAACAGCGCCGCGTTGCGCATCAATGGTATGGTTGGCTGTTGCGCGTCACGCGCGCGATTCAGGGCCCTCCAAGGACGGAGGAAGGAAGACAGGAAGCACGCTTTATGAACGAACTTTTCACCCCGCATCGCAATGAGGTCGCGCCGCAGCACCGCTGGCCGCGCACCGGCTATCCCGCGATGGTCACCGCCACGGCCGCATGGCATGTATTCGTACTGGCCGGCTGGCTGCTGGCACCCGCCGCATGGCCATGGTGGCTCGCCGCGATCTTTGCGAATCACGCTATTTTCACGGTAGCGGGCCTCTTGCCGCGCACCTCGCTGCTGGGTCCGAACTGGACGCGCCTGCCCGCCGGCGCGCGCAACGCAGACGCGATCGCACTGACCATCGACGACGGTCCCGACCCGGTCGTCACACCGCAAGTGCTGAATCTGCTCGACGCTTTCAACGTGCGCGCCACTTTCTTCTGTATCGGCGCGAAAGCGCAACGCTACCCGGAGCTCGCACGCGAGATCGTCGCACGCGGCCATGCGCTGGAAAACCATTCACAGGTTCACGTGCACACGTTTTCGATCACGTTTCCGGGTGCTCTCACGCGCGAGATCGAAGCGGCGCAGCGCACCTTCCAGGCATTGAGCGGCGAGCGGCCAATGTTCTTCCGCGCCCCGGCGGGCCTGCGCAACATTTTTCTCGAGCCCGTGCTGCGCAAACTCGATTTGCGGCTCGCGGCGTGGACGCGGCGTGGCTACGACACGCGCGAACGCGATCCCCAGGTGGTCACGCATCGGCTGCTTCAGGGCCTTGCCCCGCGCGACATCCTGCTCCTGCACGATGGAAACGCCGCGCTCACCCTCGAAGGCAAACCGCTGATACTCGCCGTCCTGCCGAGCGTGATCGAAGCGGCGCGCCAACAGCACCTGCGCTTCGTTACGCTGCGTGAAGCGCGCGTCGACGACTGAACTGCGAGAAATCTTGCCGCGTGGCTCGGCCACCGACACGTGGCGAGCCACGCCGCGCCCTCTTACACCCGGAAATCCGCCGCCATGTCTTCGTCCGTGCGCGCCTCGAGCTCGCCGCTGCGGCAGGCCTTCAGGAACACGTCGTAATCACGTTCCACCTGATCCGCGTAGCTGGCGGCATAAGCTGCGAGTGACTCCGCAAACTGGTCGCCACGACCGATATACGCGCTGACTTCGATCGCCTGGCCGCTCGCCTTGGCATGCGCACGCGCCATGATCCAGCCGCAAAGTTTCGCGTAACCTTCCAGCAGGTCGGTGTCGAACAGCTCGATATTCGCTGACAGTTTCATGTCGCGTAGTTGCCGGAAATAGAAATGGCGCCCTAGCGGTCCGTTCGCCCAGCCGAGAAAAATGTCGCTCGCGGCCTGCAGCATGCGCTGCCCTTGCACGACGCGTTCGCCCTCGTGCTTCACGGGAGCCGACTTGTAATACTGGGCGACCACAGACGGCCGCGCCTCCTTGAGCTGCAGGAACAATGGCTTGCCAATGTGATCCACGTTCAGCACCACCATGCAGCGCGTGCCGACACTGCCGACGCCCACCACTTTGAATACGATGTCCTGCACGGTGAAATGGCTGAGCAACTCTCGCCGGTCATGCGACATCGTCTTCAGGTACTCGCCCCACATGCGTTCGAGCATCTTGCGCCAGTTGTGGCCCCTGAATGCTTCGGTTTCTTCAGGCGTGAACAGCGTGTTCGCGCCCAGCACGTGGAACAGCGCCGGCGGCGCATCGCGGATCGTCCAGTGATCGCCGTCGTGCTCGGCCATTTTCTCCAGCAGATTTTCGTGAGTCCGGCTCGCGGCCTTTTCCATGCCGCGCCGCACGATGCGGCGGCGCTCGGGAGTCAGCGCGGTTTCCGCCATGCGGTCGAACGTGATGCGGTCGTACCAGAGTTCGAGCGCGCCGCATTGCGCGTATTGCGTCATGCGATCGCGGTATTCGGTGACGGCGGTCATCACCAGATTCTCGGCTGCGCCACGGCTCAAACGCATATGACGCGCGGCGACCACGAGGCTCGCGGTCAGGCGTTTCAGGTCCCATTCGAAGGGACCCGTCGCGACTTCGTCGAAGTCGTTCAGATCGAATACGAGTTGACGCTCCGGTGTCGCGAAGCCGCCGAAATTCATCAGATGACCGTCGCCGCAAATCGGCATGGTGAGGCCGGTGTCGGGAACACGGCTCAGGTCGTGCGCCTGAATGATCGCAGTGCCGCGAAAGAAGGTGAACGGCGACACCGACATGCGCCCGTAGCGCAGCGGCACAAGCCTTTCGACGCGCCCCTCGCTGCTTTGCTTGAGCAACTCGATCGGGTTGCGATGCAACTCGCCTACCGTGCGATGGCTCGAGCGCTTCGAGTGCTCACGGGCGGCACGGCCACGGGCCTCCCGTTCGGCGATGGTGCTGGCTTTCATGCTCTTCTCCGGTTTTTTTCTGTGAATCTTTACTATCGGTTCTAGAAGACTGCTTCTGCTGACACGGTGAGCCATCACCAACGGTAGCCCACACCGCCGAAAATTACATCCGAGTCGCGATCATAGCGTGTCACGACACGATTCCATTCGATCCGCGCATTCCAGTGATCGGTCAAGCGATACGAGCCGGCGATCGTGACGAGCCCGGAAAACTTCCCGGCGCCCGGCCCCGGCGTCAGGCTGTTCTCGTTTTCGTTGATCGCATAGTAGGCGCCGACGCCGAGTCCGAGCGATACCTTATCGTTGAGGAAGGCACGCGTCGCCCACAGTTGGCTGGTCAAGCCGTCGCGGCGCGCCACCTTGCTGCTGCCCTCGTGAAGATAGCCAACCGTCACATCGAGGTATTTCGCAAGCCCACGCCGGTATTCGATCGCGCCGCCAAGTGCAGTCGGCGAGCTGGTCGAATTGATGATCGTCTCGCCGAGGTACACCGCCACTTCGTTGTTAGTGACGTTGTGCGTACTGCCGCTCGCCCAGTCGCGCGGACCGGGGGTGCCCGGGGCATCGAGCTGATAGCCGACGCCGAACATCACGCTGGTCGCATCCGGCCCGCGTTGCACATGCACGCGATTCAACTGCAGTTGCGTGATCCACCGGCTCGACGCGTAGTACGCCGCGCGCACGCTATACACGACACCCCAGCCGTGAGTGTCCGAATAGCTGCCGCCTTGCACGGCCGTGGTGGTGTCGAAGTAACGGTATGGACCGACGCCCGCCTGCAGGACGAACTGCGGGCTGCCGACGGGAATACGGCCCCATAGCTGGATCATCTGGCCGTCGCGATGATGGTTGGGAATGTGTCCCTCATTGAGCCACGTGAAGCTCGCGGCGAAGTATTGCCCGAGCCCTTCCTGATAGTTGAACGCCCACGTGTAGGTGTTTGTACTGCCCGCGCGCGAGCCGCCGCCGAATAGGGAAAACTCCTGGGCGTCAGCCGCGTTAGACGCGAACAGAAGCCCGATACCGACAAGGCAGGAGGACGCTTTGGTTGTGAGCTTGATGTTCCCGGCAGAATTCAGATTCCGCATGTTTTTCGCATCTCCGGATGGGCCGCTGTCGCTGCCGGCATTCGTGAGCCGACGAGAAGCCGCGTAGCGGCTTCGAGCGCCGGGACGTTACAAACTGTTAGCCATGCTAGCAGACCGCCCGGTAAAAATGCCACACCATGCATTTTGAATAATGCAGTCATGCAGCCGCGTCTTCAATCACCCGGTTTTCAAATCTCCACTATTGGTTGCGACCGCAACGACTGATCAAATTCGGCGGACAAAATTACCGGAAATAAAACAGGCGATTAACCAGTTGGTGAATATTTTATTTTTCACTGATGCGCACACTTCAGACATCGCGAATCTGGCCGTTTACCGGTACATAGCGAATATGAGTGACGCACTCGAAAAAGCCCATGAAATCGGGCCTGTTCCGCCGAACGTGCGTCGCGCAAGATAACGGAGAGAGCATGTTTGTCGCAATCGGCTGGGTAGTGGTAATGGCTTCTGTGATCGGTAGTTTTGTCGGTGTAGGCGGGCATCTTCCCGCGCTCGTTCAACCGTTCGAATTGCTATGTATTTTTGGCGCGGCGATCGGTGCGTTTGTCGTGAGCAATCCGACCTCCACGCTGAAGAAAACGATCAAGGCGATTCCTTCGTGTTTTAAGAGCGGTGGGTATACGAAGGAAAAATATCTCGAGCTGATCGCGCTGCTTTACGAGCTGCTTCAGAAGGCACGCAAGGAAGGCATGATGTCGCTCGAAGCCGACGTCATGGCGCCGGAAGAGAGCGTGCTGTTCCAGAAGTATTCGCACGTCCTGAAGGACCATCATCTGCTCGACTTTATCGTCGACTATTTGCGCATGATGTCCGGCGGCAACGTGAACGTGCTCGAAGTGCAGGACCTGATGGACGAAGAACTGGCCACGCATCATGCGGAAGCATCGGTCGCGGCCAACGCGATTCAGAAAATGGCTGACGGCTTACCGGCATTCGGCATTGTCGCCGCCGTGATGGGTGTGGTTCATACGATGGGCTCGGTCGGCGCGCCGCCTGCCGTGCTCGGCGAAATGATCGCCGGCGCACTGGTCGGCACCTTCCTCGGCATTCTTCTCGCCTATGGCTTTATCGGTCCGGTCGCCGATCTGCTCAACGCCAAGGGCCGCGCCGAAGCCAAACCTTACCAGTGCGTGAAGGCCGTGTTGCTCGCTTCACTCTCCGGCTATGCACCGCCGATCGCCGTCGAATTCGGCCGCAAGGTCCTGTTCACCGCCGACCGCCCGAGCTTCCAGGAACTCGACGACGCCGTGCGCGCCACCAAGATGCCGAAATCGGCCTGACGCGGAGCGGCATCATGAGTGAAAGAAGATCGCGCGCGTCCCAGCAGGACGAGACAAGCGCTCCGGTGATCGTGCGCCGCTCGAAGAAGGGTGGCGACCATGGCGCCCACCACGGCGGCGCATGGAAAATCGCCTACGCCGACTTCGTCACCGCGATGATGGCGTTCTTCCTGCTGATGTGGCTGCTCGGTTCGACGTCCAAGTACGACAAGCAGGGCATCGAAGACTATTTCAACACCCCGCTGTCGAGCCTGCTCGGCGGCAACGAGGGCACGGCAGCGGCCCGTCCGAACGTCATCCAGGGCGGCGGCCGCGACATCACCGACAGCCGTCCCGGCGACGGCAAGAAAACCCAGACCGAACCCACACCACCGGCGAAGGTCCCACCGATCGTGGCCCCCGCCGACGCGGCACGGCTTCAGCAATTGAAAGAGAAGCTCACCGCTTTGATCGAACAGAGCCCGGTGCTGAAGACATTCAAGGATCAGATCCGCATTTCGATCACGAACGAGGGTTTGCGCATCGAGATCGTCGATTCACAGAATCGTCCGATGTTTCCGTCCGGCAGTTCAAAGTTGCAGCCTTACGCCGTGACGATCCTGACGCAAATCGGCGCCGCGCTCAACGACGTGGAGAACCGCATTTCGATAGCCGGCCACACCGACGCGGTGCCGTACACGGCCGGCCCAGAGGGCTACTCAAACTGGGAGCTTTCGTCTGAGCGGGCCAACGCCGCACGCCGCGCGTTGGTAGCAGGCGGCATGCACGGCGAGAAGCTGCTGCAGGTGCGCGGACTCGCCGATGTGTTGCCGCTAAACAGCAACGTCGCCGACGAGCCGACCAATCGGCGCATCAGTATCCTTGTACTGAACAAGGCCGCGGAACTCGCGTTCTTCCACGACGGCGGCCGCACGACGATTGACGAAACATCGCCCGCAAGTTCGGCTATACCCGAAGTAGTGAGCCGTTTGCAGCCGGTCAGCGTTTCACATAGCACGCCGTAGAATTTTTATTGGGCAGAGGTTGAGTCCGGATCGACTTCGACCTCGGCTCACGCGATTTTTCGCACTTGCTGCAAAGCGAATGTGGTGTGTATAGAATCATTCGCATGCGCCCTGCCCCACATCATCACCATGAGCCCGAGCTTCCGCTCCACACGCCCAGCGTCTCGTCTGTGACGCTGGCGGCGATCATTGCCGTGATCGCGTGGATTTCGATCGTTGCGCAAACCGATTTGACGATCGACCGCACGCTAGCCCGCGGGCTCGGCGTGCTCGATGGGGTTGCGCGGATGAGCAGTTACCTCACCAATCTAACCGTATTAGCGTGCGCGGTCTGTTTTACCTGCGTAGCGTTACGAAGGCGCAGTCCGGTAATCGTGCATTTTTTTCGACAGCCCACCGTCGTGACCGCGGTCGTTGTCTACATGGCATTTGTGGGGATCGCCTACAACCTGCTTCTACGCGGAATGTGGTCACCGAGGGCGTACAGGCTGCTGCTCAACGAATCGTTGCACAGCCTTTTACCGATGCTGGCGGTGCTTTACTGGGTGTTATTCGTACCGCGATTCCATTTGCGGCTACGGCATTGCCTGCTGTGGCTGATCTATCCTGTCGCGTACCTCGCCATTACCTTCTGGCGCGGCAGTTTGTCAGACTTTTATCCGTATCCTTTCATCAACGTCGACGTGCTTGGCGTCAGACACGTTGTCGTCAATTCCGCCCTACTGTTCGGCGGATTTTTGACATTGATGGCCGTGTTCGTGGGGATTAACTTTCGGCGTAGACGCTAACAAGACGCACGCCGCAGCATCCGCCGCACCCCGACGAGACAAGCTCCAAATACCGAATGGTTTTTGAACGACTCTTCGGCGCGCGCAGCGCCGCCGGAAGTATGACGCCCTTGTCACAAGCGCATGTAGTGGCACGAACACAGATTCCAGTCGCACCACTACCCTACGCGAGCTGCGGGACCCGCTTAGCAGGGGTTTCTAGCCGCTTTCTTTTGCCTACTTTTCTTTGCGGCGGCAAAGAAAAGTAGGTGCCGCCCCGCACAGGGGCAACACTAATAGACCACTACCAAAACAAGGAAAGGCCAACACCGCTGGAACAACTACCCCAGCAGCGTCAGCCACGCCAAACAACATCAAACCGCCGCCACAACCCTGCGCGGCGACAAAACCGACACAACAAAACTAACAACTACATTAACGGCGAGCGCAATCAACCCGATATAAACCGGATAAACAGCATCCCCCACATGCAACGCAAACACCGGCTTGAGCCCTTGAGAAACAGCAAGCCCGGTCCCAAGCACAATCCCAACCAGCCACCCAAGAAACAACCCTGTAGTATTCAACCGCCGCGTATACAAAGAAAACACAATAGCCGGGAAAATCTGCAAAATCCAAACCCCACCCAGCAACTGCAAATCAATCGCATACTGCGTAGGCAAGAACACAATAAACAGCAGCGCCCCAAACTTCACAACGAGCGAAACAATCTTCGCCGTAGAAGCCTCCGCCTCAGGCGTGATACCCGGCGAAACAAGAGGACGCCACAAATTGCGAGTGAACAGATTAGCCGCCCCAATCGACATGATCGCGGCGGGCACCAAAGCGCTAATCGCGATAGCAGCAGCCGCAAAACCAACAAACCACGACGGAAACAGCGTGTTAAACAGCGCCGGCACCATATCAGACGCTGACTTCACATGCACGCCAGCCGCAATCGCCATATACCCAAGCAACGCGATCAACCCCAGCAACAACGTATAAGCCGGCAGAAAAATCGCATTCTTGCGCACCGTATTAGCCGACGAGGACGACAAGACTGCGGTCATCGTATGCGGATACATAAACGCCGCCAGTGCCGAACCTAACGCAAGCGAAGCATAAGCAGTGAACTGCGTCGGCTTCAGAATGATCCCGGTCGCGCCACCCTTGGCCTTGAAATACGTATCGGCCGCATCGAACACATGCGCATAGCCGCCGAGCTTCGCGGGAATCAGCCAGACCGCCGCGATCACGACGATATAGATCATGATGTCCTTGACGAACGCGATCATCGCCGGCGCCCGCAAGCCGCTTGCATACGTGTACAGCGCCAGAATCACGAAGGCGACGATCAGCGGCATTTCGCCGGTCACGCCGAGCCCCTTGATCACCACCTGCATGCCCACCAGTTGCAGCGCGATATACGGCATCGTCGCGACAATGCCGGTCAATGCAACCGCAGCCGGGAACCACTTGCCGCCGTATTCACCCTGCACGTAGTCCGCCGCCGTGATGTGATCCTTCGCCTTCGCGATCTTCCACAACTTCGGCATCACCGCGAACACAAATGGATAGACGATGATCGTGTACGGGAGCGCAAAGAAGCCATACGCGCCCACCGAATACACCAGCGCGGGCACCGCGATCACGGTATAGGCGGTATAGAAATCGCCACCCACGAGGAACCACGAAATCAACGTGCCGAACTGGCGGCCACCCAGGCCCCACTCATGCAATTGCGTCAGATCGCCCCGCTTCCAGCGCGCGGCAAAAAAACCGATGACAGTGACGAGAACAAAGAATGCGATAAAGACGGTCATCGCGACCGGGTTCACAGGAGTGACATCGCTCATTTGACACCTCGGTACACGACGTAAATCAGTAGCGAGGTCAACGGAACCCACAAGAACTGATACCAGTAGAAGAACGGAAAGCCGGCGAACGAGGGCCGCGTGTCGTTATAGAACGGCAACCACAGCAACGCAATGTACGGGATCAGCAGGATGAGCCATAGCCATGAACGGCCGGCAGATTGGGAGGTCTCCACAAACATCTCCTAGGTCTATTATTGAAACCGCGCGCCATGACTTGTGGCCGGGCACGCGGAAAACCGGTTACCTGAAATTAGACGGCAAAACCGGGTTCTGCTTTTGCAACTGTGCGCCGCACCATTGCGCGCCGGAAGGCGCGGTGCGTCGTGGGGATGTAGTATTCGCCTTCGTGAACGCTCTCACAAGCGCGCAACTACGTAAGCCGGCTACGTAATATTACGTAGCCTGTCGGCCGTCCTGTCTACGATGAAACTCAAAGCAAAGATTGTCCTGCTGGCGATCGTTCCCTTTCTGGCGGCCATCGCCAGCATTGAAATTGGCGTGCGCCAGGAAGCCACTGCGCTCGCCGAGACGCAACACGCGACCACCCAGGCCGCGTACATGGCCAGCAAGGAAATCGAACTCAAGCACTACGTCGAGCTCGCGACCACGGCGATCGCCCCGCTCTACAACGCCGGCCAGGACAACGCGCGTGATGACGCAATGCTGCGCACCCGCGCGCTCGACATCCTCGAGAAAATGGATTTCGGCAAGGACGGCTACTTCTTCGTCTATGACATGCACGGCCGTTCGCTGATGCATCCGCGCGAACCCGACCTCGTCGGACGCGACCTCTGGGAGCTGCGCGATCCGCAAGGCAAGCTGACGATCCAGCAATTGCTCGCCGCGGCCACGCGCGGCGGCGGCTATGTGCGCTATGTGTGGCATCGTCCGTCGACGGGCAAGCTCGCGTCGAAACTGGGTTACGTGGTGCCGCTCGAACGCTGGGGCTGGATGATCGGCACCGGCATCTATCTCGACGACGTCGACGCCACGCTCGCGGACATCGATCAGCGCGCGGCGGCCAACATCGACCGCACGATGCAGTGGATTGATGCCATCGCACTCGCCGGGCTCGCCGTGATCGCGTTGTGTGCACTGGTGCTCAACGTCACCGAATATCGCAGTGCCGATGCAAAACTGAAGCGGCTCGCGCAGCAGGTGGTCGACTCGCAGGAAAATGAACGGGCGCGCCTGTCGCGTGAATTGCACGACGGCATTAGCCAGATGATGGTCTCCGTGAAGCTGCTGCTCGAATCGGCGTTGACGCGCTTCGAACGCAGCGATGTGCGCGTGCCTGCGGCGGAAGCCGCGCTATCAACTAGCGTGGCGCGCATCGGCGAGACCTTGCGTGAAGTGCGCCGTATTTCTCACGCGCTGCGTCCGTCGATGCTCGATGACCTGGGCGTTGCTGCCGCGCTAGAGCAACTCACGCGCGAGTTGAGCGACGAATCCGGCATCGAAATCGGCTTCACGCAGATCGCCCACACTCATGCAGCGGCCTTGCCGGAAGCGGTAAACACGGTCCTGTTCCGCATCGCCCAGGAAGCGCTCACGAACATCGTGCGGCACGCACAGGCGTCCAGCGCGGCGCTATCGCTGGAAGTATCGAGCGACGCCGTCACGCTGACGATTTCGGACAACGGACGCGGTTTCGACGTGGCGCACGCACTTGTCAATCCACGCGCAGGCGTGGGTCTGCGCAATATGCGCGAGCGGCTGGACACATTGGGCGGCAAGCTGTCGCTCAGCTCGCAAGCCGGTCATACGATCGTGACCGCGCGCGTGCCAGTCGTTGCCTCTGCGCTTCAATCGCCGGCCTTGCAGGAAACCTCGCTATGAACGACATGTCACTCGCCATCGCACGTCTGATTCTGGTCGACGACCACCCGCTGGTACGCGATGGTCTGCGCGCGAGACTCGAAGCCGTGCGCAACATCGAGATCGTCGGCGAAGCGGGCAACGCCCAGGAAGCACTCGCGCTCGCCGCCAGCCAGGAGCCACATCTGGTGCTGATGGATGTCGGCATGAACGGAATGAACGGCATCGCGCTGGCCGGCATGTTTCATGAGCGCTTCCCGGCGATACGCGTGCTGATGCTTTCCATGCACGACAACCTCGAGTACGTGACCCAGGCCGTGCGCGCAGGGGCCAGCGGTTATGTGCTCAAGGACTCGCCCGCCACCGAAATCATTCAGGCAATCGGCGCGGTGCTGGAGGGCAAGACGTTTTTCAGCGCGGGACTGGGCGCTCGATTGATCCAGGCATCGGCGACGCAATCACCGATTGAAAGACTCACGCCGCGCGAGCGCGATATTCTCGATGCACTCGCGGAAGGTCTCTCGAGCAAGCAGATCGCTCAACGCAACGATCTCTCGGTGCGCACGGTGGAAACGCATCGGTTGAATCTGAAGCGCAAGCTCGATATCGAAGGCCAGGCTGAGCTGATCAAGTTCGCCGTTGAAAATCGTCGCAAGAGTCAGTGAGGTTTAGAGGCGCCGCTGCATAATCTCGACTGGGTAGTCGAGAATCCAAACCGTCGATCCGTCTGCCCCACGCTCAAAATCCCGGAGCCCAAGACGATGAAGCGCCTGATCCAACAGTACCTGGCAAGTCTGCTGATCTGCATGGCCGCGACGCATGCCCAGGCGCAAGCACAAGCACAAGCAGCGCGCGTCAATCGCGGCCACGATCCGTTCTTTCAGATATCCAAAGCGATCAGCGACTGCCCGGTGCCCTTAGGCCCACTCGAGACCGAGCAGGAGTGGCTCGACGATAGTCATTACCGGATCGAGCGTGGCAATAGCTGCTGGGTGGAGGGCCGTTGCCGTCTGTCGAACGCGTATCTCTACGACGCGGAAATCGCCGACGCCGTCCAGCGGCGTCTCACCAACATCAATTACGCCATCCACTGGCGCGAACAGTCGACGCTGTGGCTCACGCTGCAACGCCGCTTCATCTACGTGCAAGGCTGCGTCGCACCAGGCTTCGACAAACAGACATTCCTCACGGAACTCGCGAAAACCGCGGACGTCGATCGCGTGATCGACGACACCACACCCAATCCGCACGCAGCGTCACTACCTTATAAAACGCTGGCAGATCCGGACAAACCTGTGATCGACCCGGGCAACTAGCCGCGCACGAAAAAACACACGAAGCAGCACACGGAGTTGCGTCGTGCGTTATATCGCCCATCACGCTTTAACACCTATATCGACAATCAAACATAGCAACGCAGAAATCGATCTTTGGCCACTCTGGCGTCATTGCTAACATCGGCGACCCGACATATCCGGTCAGCACAACAATGACAACACAACGATCGCAACGCCCCACTCTTCGTCTCGGTATAATCGGCGCGGCCGTCGCCAGCCTCGTCGTACTCGCTTCCTGCGGCGACGACAAGCTGCCCGGACCGACGGCGTCTGCGCCGGTAGCCGCGCAAAAGCGCCCGAACATTCTGTACATCATGGCCGACGACCTCGGCTATTCCGACATCCATGCCTTCGGTGGCGAAATCAATACGCCCAACCTCGACGCTCTGGTCCAGTCGGGCCGCATCCTGACGAATCACCATACCGGCACCGTCTGCGCGATCACGCGCTCCATGCTGATCTCCGGCACTGATCACCATCTGGTCGGCGAGGGGACGATGGGTGTGCCGACCGACGAACGCAAAGGCCTGCCCGGCTATGAAGGTTATTTGAACGACCGCGCGTTGTCGGTCGCGCAATTGTTGAAGGACGGCGGTTATCACACGTACATGGCCGGCAAGTGGCACATCGGCTCCGGGATCGTCGGCAGCACGACCGGTGGCGGTCAGACGCCGGATCAATGGGGCTTCGAGCACAGCTACGCGCTGCTCGGCGGCGCCGCGACCAATCACTTTGCTCACGAACTGGCGAATTCGCAGAACTACACCGAAGACGGCAAGTACGTGCAACCCGGTCAGCCTGGACAACCGGGCGGCGCAGGCGGCAGCCCCGCCGTGTTCTATTCAACAGACTTCTACACGCAACGTTTGATCTCGTACATCGACTCGAACAAGGGCGACGGCAAGCCGTTCTTCGCCTACGCGGCCTACACGTCGCCGCACTGGCCGCTGCAGGTTCCCGACCCGTATCTGCACAATTACGTCGGCAAATACGACGCCGGCTACGACGTGATCCGCAACGCGCGTATCGCGCGGCAAAAAACGCTCGGCATCATTCCGAATGACTTTGTGCCGTACGGCGGCGCATCGGAAACGCTCGTAGCGACAGCGGCCACGGCAAACAACGGCACTGCCAACGCGAAATATGTAAGCGCCGTGCATAGCGCCGCGCAGGGCTATACCGACTACGGTCCCGGCACTGTGAACAAGACGTGGGCGAGCCTCTCGCCCGCCGAGAAGAAAGCCCAGGCGCGTTACATGGAAATCTACGCGGGCATGGTCGAAAATCTCGACCACAACATCGGCCTGCTGATCCAGCATCTGAAGGACATCGGCGAGTACGACAACACCTTCATCATGTTCCAGTCGGACAATGGCGCCGAAGGCTGGCCGATCGACTCCGGCGCGGACCCGACCGCCACCGACACAGCGAATGCCGCCGACCCGGTCTATTCGACGCTCGGCACCGACAATGGCAAGCAGAACGCACAACGTCTGCAATACGGCTTGCGCTGGGCTGAAGTAAGCGCCACGCCGTTCCGTTTGACGAAGGGCTATTCGGGCGAAGGTGGCGTATCCACGCCATTGATCGTCCACCTGCCTAGTCAGACCACACAGAAGCCCACGCTGCGCGACTTCACGCATGTGACCGATAACACCGCTACGTTTCTAGCCGTCGCGCAGATCTCGCCGCCCACACAAGCTGCGCCGCCGCTGATCAATACGCTCACCGGCGTCGATCAGAATAAGGGCAAGGTGGTCTACAACAACCGCTATGTGTATCCGATCACCGGGCAGTCGTTGCTGCCTTTGCTGAACGATCAGACCACCGACGCCGTGCACACCGCGTCGTTCGGCGACGAAGCCTACGGCCGCGGCTATCTGCGCAGCGCCGACGGCCGCTGGAAAGCCTTGTGGACGGAACCGCCGCTGGGTCCGGTGGACGGTCACTGGCAACTGTTCGACATGAGCGCCGACCGCGGCGAAACGCAGGACGTGTCAACGCAGAATCCGTCGGTAATCGACGGCCTCGTGCAGCAGTGGAACAGCTATATGAGCAGCGTCGGCGGTGTCGAGCCGTTGCGTCCGCGCGGCTACTACTGAGCCCGCCATGTCCGTCCGATTCAAACTGAAAAGCACCGCGGCGTTGTACGGCGCCTATGCTGCAATCGCCACGGTCGCTTTTACCGCGGCCTTTACCGCCGCGATGGCCGCCTCGGCGGCATTGAGCGGCGGGAAGCAGAGCGCATTCGACGAACTGAACCGCTCGCGCGCTTTAGTGGCGCTCGGCTCCGAACAGCAATGCGAGCGCTATGCCGGCCTGCCTTCGCGCTGGCGCGACGATCCGAAAGCCGGCATGGTGCATCTGCATGGCGGCAACTTCGTCTTCGGCAGCAAACTCGGCTATGAAGACGAGCGCCCTGCCGGCGACGGCCAAACCCACGTCACCGGCTTCTGGATCGACCAGACCGATGTGACGAATGCCCAGTTCGCCGCATTCGTGAAGGCCACGGGTTACGTCAGCGATTCGGAGCGCCAGGGCGGCGCCGTGGTTTTTCATACGCCGACGCGCGAAGAAATGAACGCGCGCGATCTGGCGTGGTGGACGTGGGTCAAGGGCGCCGCGTGGAATCATCCGACGGGGCTCGGCAGCAATCTCGATGGCCGCATGAACCAGCCGGTGACGATGGTCACGCAGGCTGACGCGCTGGCCTACGCGCGTTGGCTCGGCCGCGATCTGCCGACCGAAGCCGAGTGGGAGTATGCGGGCAAAGCCGGCCACGAAGGCGCGGATCTCGACACTGCACCACGCGACCAACGCGGCAAGCCAAGTGCGAATTATTGGCAAGGCGTGTTTCCCGTGCTGAACACCAATGAGGATGGTCACATTGGCCTCGCGCCGGTCGGTTGCTATGCGGCGAATGATTTCAAGCTCTACGACATGATCGGCAACGCATGGGAATGGACGAGAGACATCTACAGCGGCCCGCATCAGTCGCACACCAATGGCGATACCGCGGCAGTCGCACCTGCAAGCCGCAAACACGACACGCCGATGGTCATCAAAGGCGGCTCGTTCCTGTGTTCGCGCGACTATTGCGTACGCTATCGGGCGGCGTCCCGCGAACAGCAGGAAGCGGATTTGCCGGCCTCGCATATCGGCTTTCGTACTGTCTTGAGGGATGCATCGTGAAACCACGCGCGTTCATCACAACGGCGCTGCTGATTGCAGCTTCGTGGGTCCATCCTGCGCACGCCGCCGCATCGCAGGTAGTCAAGATCGGCGTCACCGCCGGTGCCCACGCGCAGATCATGGACGAAGTACGGCGTATTGCCGCCACGCAAGGCCTTACGCTCGACGTCGTCGTCTTCGACAAGCCCGATGGCATCGACGCCGCGCTCGCCGCAAAACAGATCGATGCTGCAAGCTTCGAAGACGGGCCGAGCCTCGCAGCGCAGCGCAAACAACACGGCTACGCCTTGACGAGCGTCGCGACCACCGTCACGTTTCCGATCGCGCTGTATTCGCGCAAATTGACGAACCTCGGCCAGTTGCAGCGAGGCGCGACCATTGCGATTCCCGACGACCGTGAAGGCACCGCGCGCGCCTTGATCCTGCTGCAAAATTTCACGCTGCTGACCTTCAAGGACAGCGCCGGTTTGCATGCCACGCTTGCCGACATCACGAGCAACCGCTTGAACCTGAAAATCCGCCAGGTGCCGCATGCTCGCCTGTTCGACAGCTTGAACAGCGTGGCCTTCGCTGTGATCGATAGCAGCGATGCGGCACGCGTCGGTCTTTACCCTGCACGCGATAGCCTCGGTCTCGAAGACGCGCGCTCGCCCTATGCCAACGTGCTGACCGTGCGCGACGGCGACCGCACTGACCCGTGGGTCGCGCAACTGATCGGCGCGTATCACTCACCCGAGGTCGCGCATTTCATCCTGACGCACTATCAGGACTCGGTACGCCGGCCATGGTGAGCACGTTTTCATTCGCATGCTCGGCGTGCGGAAAATGTTGCAACAGTCCGCCGGCGATGTCGTTGCCGGAACTGTTCCGACATCGAGATCGGTTCATCGGCTGCATTGCGATTGGGCGTGTGCCCCGCAAGCGATTGGGTGAAAAGCTTCGGGTCGGCAAATACGAAACCGTACTCGAGGAGACTGACGTCGCCGCCTTCGATGCCATCGCGGATACGCTGCTGCATCGCGCGGGCGACACGTTCAGTCTCACGACGCAGGGTTACGACTACCCTTCTCTTGCACGCTGCCCGGCGCTGGAAGAGGATGGACGCTGTGCGATTCACTTCGACGGCAAACCGCTCACGTGCGAAGTAGTCCCGCTCGATCCGCTCGTGCCGGATACGTTGCAACACCTGGTGTTGGCCGGGCGCAATCAGAGTGCCGCCTATCTCGGCACCGATTGTATTCAGGAAGGCGACCGCGCCGATGACAAGTTGATGGTCGCAGAAGGCCGCATTGAAGACGAGGCCGCGAGAGATGCACTCGCACGCCGCCGTGAGTCACTCGCAGCCGAAAGTAAGGTATGGGGCAAGGCCGTATTCGAAGCGCTGCGCAAAGAGCTATTCGAGTCGCCCGCCGCGTTGGCGCGCATTCCCACGGGCGGCTTTCTGAGCATTTCGATCGTGCCGGCGCTATTGGCTGTAGCAGGTGTTTCAGCACGCTGCCACCAGTTGTCCCTCGACTATATCGACAGCCAGCTCGCTTTGATCGAACGCTCCATTGCACAAGCGCTGCTACGTCGCCGGCTGGATGACCGGCCGATTACGCAGGAATTGCGAGCATTTGCCGGCGCTTATCAACGCGCGAAAACAATTCTTGCCGCACCTGTCCGCCCAGGTGACGAGAGCAGCAATCCGTCTCAAGTATCGGAGGTCGAAGCGTATCTCAGCGGCGCAGATTGCTAGTCAGCAGCACCACCACGGTCACTATTGTCCCGGATGATTTGTGCGATCAGCGCATCCGCATCGCGCGAGACGTTATCGTGAACGCGGGTACTCTGCGCGGCCGCCGGCGTATCGTTGCCGATCAGATGACCGCTGCGCACATGCGTATCCACCGACACCTGCATCGACAGACCGAGCCGCAACGGATGCGCCGCGAGTTCGGCCGGGTCGAGCGAAATCACGATCGGCACGCGCTGCACGACCTTGATCCAGTTACCGGCGGCGTTCTGCGACGGCAGCATTGAAAACACACTACCCGTGCCAGCCGAAAAGCCCTCCACGTGCCCCTGATACACCACTTGCGAGCCGTACACATCCGATACGATGCGCACCGGCTGCCCCACGCGCATGCTGCGAATCTGGCCTTCCTTGAAATTCGCCTCGACCCACAGACGCTCGAGCGGAATGATTGACATGAGTGCGAGGCCCGGACCGACCTGCTGGCCGATCTGTACCGAACGCTGTCCAACCGTGCCGTCGACGGGAGAAACAACTGTGGTGCGTTGCAGATTCCGGTAAGCAAGCCGCAATTGCGCCGCGGCTTGCAAAACCGGCGGGCTAGCTTCGACCGGGAATTTCCCACCGAGCGCGCGTGCAGCGTCGAGCTGGACCTGCGCCGAGGCGAGATTCGCTTGCGCGACTGCTACCGCTTCGCGAGCGCGCGCCAATTCTTCCGGCGACACGACTTCCACCGATGCATGGTCGCGCGCCGCCAGCGCACGCTGCGCCAATGCGAGTTCGGCGCGGCGCGCGTCGATCGATTGGACGTAGAGCTTGCGCGAGATCGTCGCGTTGGCCACTTGTCGCACGGCGAGCGTCAGCTGCGCTTTAGCCTGCGCGAATGCGGCGGCCGCTTCGGCGTCATCGAGTTTGACGAGCGGCTGGCCTGCGCGGACCTGCCGTGTGTTCTCCACCAGAATATCGGTGACCGTGCCTGGTATCTGCGCCGCGATCTGCACGATGTTGCCTGCCACGTAGGCATCGTCGGTCTCTTCGAAGAAGCGCGCGCTTAAGCCCCAGTACGTCAGCCACGCCATACCGGCGAGCGCCGCCACGCCGAAGAAAACGGCAAAGCGCCGCTGGCGCGCCGCCCGTTTCGCATCGTGCGCGTCGCTCGTTATGCCTGCCGCGTTTGCCGGGTTTGCCTGCTCCTCGGTCCAGCCCGCGGCATGTTGTGCCTGTTTATCGTTGTGCATTCAATCGAAGTGCGTATCCGTGATGCGTGCGTGGGAGGGAAAGGTGGTCTGATAGTGAGAAATCGGTGCGCCCGCCACCTTGCGTACATCGAAGCCACCGCCGAGCGCGCCGACCAGCGCAACCTGCAACATTCTGCGGCGGCCCTGCAAATCCACTTGCTGCGCGCGTTCGTCGAGCAAAGACAGGTCGGCCAGCGTCACGTCCTTCTGCATGCCGATACCGCGGCGATGCCGCTCTTCAGCGATCGCGACGATATGCGAGGCCGCTTCCACCGCGCGCGTCTGCTCGGTCGCGAGCGTATCGACCGTGCGCAAGGAAGTCAGCTGACGCGCAACCTCGCCGAGCGCCTCGTCGACGGTCTTGTTGTAGAGGCCGACCGCAGCGTCGACGTTGGCGTAATCGCCGCCCAATTGCGCGTGCAAACGGGTCCGGTCGAAAATCGGCAGGGAGATCGCCGGTCCCACCGAGCCGGTCAACGCCGCGCGTGAGAAAAGCGCGCCGGGCGTCAATGCTGTCAGCCCGGCAAACGCCACCAGATTCACGTCGGGATAGAACTGGGCCCGCGTGGCATCGGTGTTGGCGAGCGCCGCTTCAGCCCGCAAACGCGCCGCTACGATGTCGGGCCGGCGGCCCAGCAGATCGACCGGCAATTGCGCAGGCATCGGCGCATCGGCCGCCGCGGTCAGTTGCGGACGATGCAGAGACAAACCCCGCTCTGCGCCGCGTCCCGTCAACACACCGATCTGCAGCTCGGTCAGCTTGATGCGCTCGTCGTTGAGCGCCTGCTGTGAGGCGAGCCGGCTTCGCTTGAGTGTTGCGTCCGCCGAGTCGTACGCGTTATCGATGCCGCGCGCGCCCCGCTCGCGCAACACCGCATCGACCTTATCCGCGGCCTGTTGCTTCTGCAGCAGAATATCCTGCATCGCAAAGGCGCGGTCGAGTTCACAATAAAGCGTCACGAGCGCGACCGTCAGCGTGAGCCGCGCCTGCTCCGCATCGACTCGTGCTGCGTCGCGCGTGGATAGCAGACTGCCGGTCAGCGCGGCATTCTTGCCCCACAGGTCGAGCTGGAAGCTCAGGCCCGCGAACAACGCGGCCGGCGACACCACCGGATCATTGAACAACTGCACCGGAATCTGCTGGCCACCGACAGATACGTTAGCCACGTCGTTCGGCTGAGGTAAGCGGGCCTTGCTCACTGTCGCGCCCGCCGTGCCGGTGAGGCCGGTGAGCGAAGCAAACTGTTCGAGTTGCGCCTGCGCGGTACCCACCCTCGCCTTGGCGATCTGCAGGTCGGGATTGTTTTGCAAGGCTTCAGCGGTCAGCTCATCCAGTTGCGGATCGCGGTAACGCTTGACCCAATCAGGCGCGGGCCATGCGCCGTTCGCGCCTGGCCCGATGGTTTGCGAAAGTGCATCGGTGGATGGCTTGATCGGTTTGACGTTCGCTTGCAGGCCCGCGTCGCTCACGCAACCGCTCAGCGCTGCTGCAATCAGCAGCGGCGGCAGCAGCAACGGCAACGTGCGTGGCTTGGGGAATTGCATAGACCGTCTCATGAGTGCCGGGTAAGGGACATTGCAGGTTCTCCTGCTACCGGCGTATTCGTCTCGCCAAGCCTCGCCGGGCTAGTCGCATTAACCAGATTCGCGGTCCTGGCAACTTTGGCCGCGAGTCGCGGACGCGTGCGCTCAAGCGGCCCCATTCGTCCGAAGAATCCATCGAATAGACCCAGTGCTATCGCATTGAGCTTGGCCAGCTTGTCCTTTTCAAGCAGCGCAATCTGCACGATTTGCCAGAGCGTCAGCACGTTCGGTACGATGGCGACCGGCAGGCGCATTCCATACTGCAGCGCAAGCTGCATTGCGTTTCGCGCGCTGTAATAGCGGCGGAAACCGGGGTGATTCATCGTCGTCAATTCCAGAGAACCCAGCTTGTGGCGCCGCCGTGAGCCGATCCGATGCAGCAGTACAAGTGACGGCACCACGTACACCGGTACATTACGCAGCAACGCACGCAGGCAGTATTCGGTGTCGACGTGGTCGATAAAAAGCGTTTCATCGAAGCGGCCGAGCCGCGCGAACGCCTCGCGTGAAATCACACAGCCGGACGAAATCAGAAACGCGCAGCGTTGCATCGCGGCGTCGGCGTGTATCGACAGCCGCTCCACCGCCAGACCGCTCGTCGCGAGTTCGGGCAGGAAGCGTTGATCGTTTTCATCGAAGATGCGCGGGCCCGCTAAAAATGCCCGGCCACTCATCGACGTGCACCGGTCGCGCATCACCGCGAAGTAAGCGTCTGGCGCCTCGGAATCCTGGTCGAACAGCGCGACTGCATCCGCGCCTGCGTCGAACAGCGCGCTCAGGCCGCAATTGAAGGCGCCGGCAATGCCGTTGCTATTACCATGATGCAGCAACGCAACGCCCGCCTCGCCCAACACCATCGCGGCGCGCGCGTCCGGCAACGGCGAGTTGTCGACTACCAGCAGGCGGTCGCACGCCGAACGCATCGCCACCGCGCGCGCGAGCTGCTCTTCACTCGGATGAAACAGGATGATCAATGCGCCCAGGATCGTCATTCGAAGTTCCTCAGTGACCTAAAGCCATCGCCGCGCCGCGCTTCGGACGCGTGAGCCACATCATCGCGGCGAGCACGAGGCAGGTGATGCTTGCCATGTAGAACATGTCGCCGGTCGCCATCATGTAGGCCTGTTGCTGCACGACGTGATGCAAGGTGGCGAGTTCGCGCGCGCCGTCGATGCCCATGCCGTGCAGACCCTGAACGAAGCGCTGCGTATTGCCGGACGATTTCGTCACGGACTGCGCGACGACGTCGTAGTGATATAGCGCGCGGTTATCCCATAGCGTGACGCTCATCGCCGTGCCGAACGCCGCCGACAGCGTGCGCAAAAAATTCGACAGACTCGAGGCCGCGGCAAGCTTGTCGTCGGACACGCGCGAGAGCGTTGCAGCGGTCAACGGAATGAAGAAGCACGGCAAGCCGATGCCCTGAATCAGACCCGGCGTGATGATTTGCGTGAAGGTCATGGTCAGCGTGAAATGCGCATCCCACCACAGCACGCCCGCGAACACGAGAAAGCCGAAAGTCGCGAGCACGCGCGCGTCGAAGCGGGCCGCATAAATGCCGACCAGAATCGAGAACACCAGCGCGAGCACGCCAAGCGGTGCGGTGGCGAGGCCGGCCTGGTACGCGGTGTAGCCCATCACAGCCTGCAGCCAGAGCGGAAAGATCACGCCGACTACCGAGAAGCTCATCATGCCGAGCGAAATGATCAACACGCAGAACGAAAACGTGCGATCGCGGAACAGGCTCAGATCGATTACCGGATGCCGTTCGCCCGCCTCCCAGATCAACAGCGACACGATCGCCAGGCCGGCGACGATCGCGAGCGTCAGGATCAACGGCGAATCGAACCAGCCGCGGTCGTGACCGAGATCCAGCACCGTCTGCAGCGAGCCGACGCCGACGACCAGCAAGATAATGCCGGGCAGATCGATCGGCACCGCCTTGCCGACGGGTGCATCGCGGCGCAGCAGCGTCATGCACACCGCAAACGAAAAGATGCCGATCGGCAGATTGATGAGGAAGATCCACGGCCACGAAAAGTTGTCGATGATCCAGCCACCCACCACCGGGCCGAAGATCGGCGCGAGCAGCACCGTCATCGCCCACAGCGCGAGTGCCACGACACGCTTATCCGGCGGGAAGGTCCGCAGCAGGATCGTTTGGGAGAGCGGCACCATCGGCCCGGAGAAAAGCCCCTGCAATGCCCGGCATACAACCAGAAGATGAAAGTCGCCTGCTATGCCGCATAGCAGCGACGTCAACGTGAAAAGGATCACCGCGCCTAGGAACAGCCGCGTTTCGCCGACCCGCCTCGAGAGCCAGCCCGTCAAAGGCACGGCGATGGCGGCAGCCACGGAGTACGAACTGATCACCCACGTGCCCTGGCTGTTGGACACGCCAAGGCCGCCGGAAATCGCCGGTACCGCAACGTTGGTTACCGTCGAATCCAGGACTTCGATAAACGTGGCCAGCGACAACGCGAACGTCAGCAAGGCGAGCCGCGCACCGCGCATGCCGGGTGTGCTGCGCTCGCCGGCGGGGCCAATGCCGGAGCCGACGCCGTGCGCCTCGTCAGCCGACGCAGCGTGCTTCGGCAATGGCGTGGCGGCGCTCATGCGCTATGCCCGCTGTCTGCAAGTGCCGGCATAGACACGCGGTCGAGGCTTTGCGCGCGCACGCCGGCGGGCACGAAACTTTCGATATACCGTGCGGCCGCCTCGCAGCCATCCGGCAACGACGCAAGCCGGTCCTGCACGCGCCCGCACTGCGTCGCAATCGACGGGCTGCCGAGCACATGCTTCAACGCACGCGCAAGCGCCTGCGGCTCCAGTGGCTTATCGAGCCGAACGCCGCAACCGCTCACGACGACACGCTGCGCGTTATCGAACTGATCGTGCGCGAACGGCGTCACCACTTGCGGAATGCCGGCAGCATACGCGAGCGCCGCGGTGCCGATGCCGCCGTGATGCACCAGCGCCCGGCAGCGCGGCAACAGCTTTTGCAGCGGTACGTAACGCCGCTTGAGCAGCATGCCCTGTGCGTCTGTCTGCGCATCTGTTTGGGCGGCGGGCGCATCCGGCGTCAAAAGAATCCCGCGCAGCCCGCTTTCCGCCAGCGCCGCGCTCACTGCATCCGTGTAGCGCGCCTGATCGATCAAGGTCGAACCCGCGGTGAAAACCACCGGCCGCTCGCCCGCGGCGAGAAAGGCTTCGAGTTGGGGATCGGGCGCCTGCACGCCCGTGTCGTTGAACAGCGGAAAACCACTGAGGCAACACGGCGACGGCCAATCCGGCTGAGCTTGCGCGAACCAGTCAGGAAAGAGACACAGCACACCATCGGTCGAATGCAGCCACTCGCCGAAAATGCGGCGCGCCGGTGCGAGCCCCAGTTCCACGCGCAACGCGTTCAATGCGGGGCCGCAGATCTTGTCGAGTACGTGGCGCTCGATCAGTCGCAGCAGCGCCGTTTTTAGAGCCAATGGCAAGCCGCGCGGAATGGTCAACCGTGGGTGTGTGGGCGGCGCATGCGCGGAGAGCAGCGTCGACGGCGAGACCTGCACCGATACGAACGGCACCCGATACAGCTCCTGCATCAACCGCGCGGAAAAAGCCCACAACGTGCCGACCAGCACGGTGTCGCTGTCGGTCAACGCAACCAGCGTGTCGAAATGCGGACGCAGCGTCGGCGCAATCACTGCCCACAGCGTGCGGAATGACGTACGTGGATGCCATAGCGCCGGGTTCGTCATCGCCGCTTCATATTCGGCCGCAGTGCCGATCGAAACGAATGCGAAACCCTGGCGCGAGGCGGCCTCCGCGAACGGCGGATGCGTGCAGAAGACAATCTCGTGACCGCGCGCGGCTAATGCCGCGCCGATGCCGAGCAAAGGATGCACGTCGCCCGCCGAGCCGATCGCGGTGATGATGACTTTCGCCATTCAGGTCGCTCAGAAGAGACCGGGAATCAGCGCGGCGACGTCGCGGCGATACTGCGAATACGCACGGCCGAAGTGACCCGTCAGCCAACTCTCCTCGACCCGGACCTTGTACGTCAGCGAGGCGAAAATCAGCACTAGCCCAGCCACGCCACGCCATTGCGCGCCGATCAGCACAGCACCGAGAAGCGCCAGCAGGCAGCCGGTATAGATCGGATGACGAACCAGTCCATAGGGTCCGCTGCGCACCAGCTCGTGGTCTTCCTTCAGCGTGACCGAGACGCTCCAGTTGGTGCCGAGATGCAGCCGCGCCCAAACGGAAAACGCAAGGCCAGCTAACAGCACGGCCAAGCCCATCAGCTGCAGCGGCCCGATCGCATGCGGATCGAAGGACAACGCCGCTGTGTTGACGTCCGGCAGGATGATCAGTGCGCCTCCGCCGATCAACGGAATCGACTGCAACGTGCGCGACAGAGACGCCTCCTTGCGCGCGGTTTCCTTGACGCGGTTCGACGTCGCGATCCAATACAGCAGCCACAGCGTCCACGGTACGACGATAGCGATGCTCTGAGCGATATTCATGGTGTTTCGACCTGTTGGAACGAGTGATCGGCGGTGGCTTGCAACGCGACGTTCGCGATGGCGGGTTGTTGCACCGGCATGGCGGACGCGCGGGCGGCGAACGTGTCGAAACCATCGAGCCCACGGGCTGGCGCCTGGATCCGCGCGGCGCCGAAGTAATCGAAAATGGCCGTCCGAACCTGGCGCAGTGCGGCCCGCCCTTCGAGATCGAGGAAATGCCCGGCCTGCTCGATCGTGAGAAACTCGGCGCGCTTCAGATGCGCGCTAAGCGAGCGGGCGTCCTCAGGCGTGGTGTAGTCGTCGAGCTCGCCGTTGAGGAATTTCAGGCCGCACTCGATGTTGCGGAACTCGTGCAGATAGTCCTCTGGACGGATAGCCAGAATCTGGTCGACGTGAAAGGCCACCTGGTCCTGCTCATCGCGTGGCAGCGTAGAGAGGTAGCGGTAGTTATAGAGCTTCATGATGCGCGGCAGATGCTGCCCAACGGTATCGTTGAGCAACTGCGCGGCCTTCAGATTTTCGCCGGCGGCGATGTGGTCGCGTGCTGCGGTCACGTATGCTGTCATCGCTGCATTGAGCCGCGGCGAGAACGACGCAATCACCGCGCGCCTCACGCTGGTGCGCGCCCGCGAGAGCGCCAGCAGCGAGGCCACCCCGCCCCACGACACCGACAGCAGGAAGCTCGGCTCGAATAAGCCTATTAGATGCAACAGAATGTCGACTTCATCGTCTTTTGTCAGAACGAAGTCGCACACGTTATGCGTTTTCGATTGACCCGCATAAGGTAAATCGAAACAAATTGGGTTATAGCGTTCGCCGAGGTATTTGATTGTCTGTCCGAACGACGCCGTGGTGGCCAGCGCGCCGTTGATCAGAATGACACTCTCGAAGGCCGGATCGAATACGTGACGTTCAACGTAGACTTTCAGGCCCGCCGGTAGCGGAACAAGGAGTTTTTCGATGGGCATGGCGTATTCGCATGCACTTGCGCAACGCAAATGCGTACCGATACCGCGCCCGCGCTCGCGGACGCCTTGCGGCCGTACTACCGGGGATCAGGCCCATGCGATTTGCCTTTACGTACCATGACGTATCTTTACGCCGGCAAATCCGATCCGCGACGACCGCTGCTGCACCGAAAACACGTACCACTCGACGTGATACCTGCCGGCTCTTCGTGACGCGTGCCTGAACTCAGGTCCGCTTCAATCGAGCGTTCGATGCCTCGTAATATATTTATATGTAATTTCGAATGCGTTGCTTCAATCTCTGCCGCACGCCATTCGTTGCTGCCACTCTGCCCTCACTGCGTGAAGACTTGATGTCAATATACGATGACGGAAAGCTTTTTAACATGTTTCAAAAATAAAAGCTAAAAAAAAGTCATTGAGCATATGTTCGAAATGGGCGGGAAAATGTTATTGAAAGGAAACAGCAGCGCGTTGCGCAGTCATCGCATCACAGCTGCGTATCCAGCAGCGACGCGAACTTCTCGATCAGCTTCTCCGGAAACGGCCGTCGCAGCCACGCGTCGAGTGTGACCTGGTGCGACTGTTTGATGTCGTCTGCGAAGGTTGCGGTTTGCTGCTTCGCGAAGTCGTGGTCGTAGATATTCAGGTTCGCTTCGTCGTTGAGTTTGAACGAGCGGCTATCGAAATTGGTGGAGCCGACCGAGACCAGGTACTCGTCCACCACCAGCAACTTGCAATGAAACATGGTCGGCTGATACTCGAACATCTCGACACCCGCTCGCAGCAAGTTGCCCCAACAGGCACGCGACGCCTCGCGCACGGTATGCGCGTCGATACGTTTTCCGGGCGTGAGGATCTGCACTTTCACACCGCGCTTTGCCGCCTCGACGATCGCATTGATTGTCAGCTTGTCCGGTACAAAGTAGGCACTCGCCAGATGAATAGAGCGGGTTGCCGCGGTGATCGCCATCAGATACATCAACTGCATGTCATCGCTGCCGCCTGAAGGCGAACTGCTGAACATATGCGCGAGGCCGTCACCGACGCCTTCAACTTCCGGAAAGTAGTCGGGCCCATGCAGCACATTGCCGGTCGCTTTAACCCAGTTGTCCATGAACACAGCCTGCATGTGGCCAACCACCGGGCCGGCCACACGAAAATGGGTATCACGCCAATGTTTTTCGTCTTGTGCGTGGCCGGTCCACTCCGGTGCAATGCCCACGCCGCCGGTAAAGCCGATGTGTCCGTCAATCACCAGCAGCTTGCGGTGAGTGCGATCGTTCATTCGCCCGAGACCGGTCCAATGCGGCTTGTGATACTGGATCACTTCCGCGCCCGCATCTTGAAGCATGTTCAGATAACGCTTATCCATTTTCGACGAGCCCACCCAATCGAGCAGTACATGCACGGCGACGCCTTCGCGTGCTTTGTCCGCCAGTGCGCGGGCGATCTGCTCGCCTATCTCGCCGGACCAATAGATGAAGGTTTCAAACGTGATGGTTTTACTTGCGGAGCGGATGCCTTCGAGCATCGACGGAAAGATATGTTCGCCGTTCAGCAACATCTCGAAGCGGTTTCCGGACAGTACGGGCGGCCCGAGCAGCAGGCCCATTGAACGGAGAAACTGCGGGTCGTCACTCGTATAAAGCCGTTCGATCTTGTGTTCGATCTTCTTTTCGCCACTCGACAGATTGGCAATCACCAATATGATGACGAGCGTGACAAAGGCGGTAATGGGAATCGTCAGCATGCGTGGCCTCGATGCTAATCGGCAGGACGCGGCGGGCAAGCACCCTGCAGTTCGTGGTTTGCCGTTTGGCGGGCACGCCGGGACCTTAAGCCCGGGTTCTTACTACCTGGGCAGGACGCATTGCGCGTGCCCGTTGCCAGGACCGTGTTTTGCTACATAGTGTGCCGATTGACTGGAGGGGCAGGCATTGGAACGCCCGAACGCTGCGCGAGGCGAGCGTTCAGGCGATGGGACAGACTGGAAAGAGGTCGCGTCACCCAGCGGCAATGAACGCCAACAAGCAGCAACAAGCGGCAATAACCGCCAGGAAGATTAGCGGACCAGCGAGAAGGCTTCCCGCCAGGCGATCTCACCCGCGCCATACACGCCGACCACCGTATAGTCCGACGCCACGCATTCGAACGTCGCACCCTGAAATGTGATGACGAAATGGCGTTGCAAAGGACCAGGCGACGTAACGGCCGAAATCTCAGCGGCCAACGACGAATTCATGACTTCGTGAACCGAGTACCCACTGAGTCCTTGCGACGCGAGTGGATGTATCTCGAGATCGCCGTCACCGGGCGGCCCAAGACGATGAAACACGGCGTCGGGAAATAGCACCGTGCAAAATGGATCATCGTCGGAATCGAATGGTCCGAATCGTTCGAAGTCGGATTCAGCAATCGGATAAGCCAGAATCACCCGGCGGTCGCTGGCGACAATGAATGGTTCGGCGGCGTCGGCTGCCGGGTGAGGAACGGAATCCAGCAGGACGACATGGTCCTCCTGCTGGGGTACTTCGAGCATGCTGGTCATCTACTTCGCGACTCCGTTGCGCTCACGCGCCGGCTTGCACTGACGAGGTTTGCGGCGCTGCGGCGGCGCTCGTCGCGCCGGCTTTGCCTCTACCACCCGCTTTGCGGCCTGGCGCTTTCCTGGCCGTTGCCGTTTTCTTCACAGCAGCCTTCTTTACCGCGGCTTTCTTTGCAGCGGGCTTAGCCGTGCTTTTCTTTGCCGCAGCTTTCTTAGTGGCCGCGGTACCTTTCTTCGCCACTGCCTTTTTCGCCGTCACGACTTTTTTTGCGGCGACATTGCTGGCAGCCGAGGCGCCATCGATCAGAAATTTGGTGCGGTCCTTGACCGTGGCGAGCCATGCCGGCGCCGGCCCGCGTCCACTCCAGGTCGCTCCAGTTTTCGGATTGAGGTACTTGGGCGGCTGTGCGCCTTTAGGCTGACCTTTACTTTTGCCTTTGGCCTGAGTAACCGCTGCCTTTGCCGCGGACTTCAGTTCGCTTGCGCCTTCAATCAGGAATTGAGTCCGGTCTTTCACGGCGGCAATCCAGGCCGGTGCACGCCCGTGACCTGTCCATGTCGCGCCCGTTTTATGGTCGCGGTACTTCGGCAGCGACTTACCTGCGCCAGCGGCTTTTGCTTTGCCACCTGCAGCATGGCCATTCAAGCCGCGCGCGGCGCGTCTCGCCTTTGCCTTTGCTTCGATATCTGCGGTAGTGAGACCGTGCTTGAGCATCAGCTCGCGAATCTGGTCGACCGCAACTTGTGCTTTCCTGGCAATAAGGACGTCAGCTTGCGCCTGGAGCTTCTTAAGCTTTGCTTGGATTTGCTCTAACGTGGGCATTTGATTGCTCCTTATGTGGTAATCGATCGAACTATGCCATGAATAGCGCGAGAAAGGCAGATCTATGCAACTATAAAGGCATCAGGTTTACACGGGAATGCATCCCGTGGAGTACGAACCTTTCGAGCTCACTACTCGATAACCGCATTCCTTAACCTTTCCAATTGCCGGCCAGTCACTCAAATAGGAGTAAAAACGACAACCTGGCGGTCAGCGATATACCTCACACTGCGCATGAACCGGTACTGCTGATCGTCGGCAGTTATCCGGTTGAGTCCCAACTGCGTCAATGCAAGCATCTCGTCGGCCTGGAAGGCGGCCACTACACCGTGATCAGTCAAATCCTCCAACGTGCCGGACGGATTGCCGACATAGATACTGCGCACCTGCGTGCCGATCCGCATCAGAACCACGCTTTCTCCCTCGTCGAGCGCCAGTTCGAGATAGGTGGCAAGCGTTCGTAATGAATCCGGCGTGCAAGCCTGGGCCTGATAGATTGCAGCATTCGATGGCGTCATTTCTGTTTCCCCGTCACCCATGTCAAAAGAAGCCGGCCGCCGTGCAATGCGGCAATAGCCGCTTCTACTATAGGCAAGCATCCGGAGATTCAAAGGGCGGCAGTTCATTTTTTTGCCGGTAAGCCCACGTTACCAATCTCGCAGCGCTGTTTCATCTATGATTGATGCGCACGCGAGCGGCGCGAACGCCGCGAATGGTGTGAACATGAATGGCGTCGCGCGCAATGGCGCGAGCACGAATGGCATGAATGCGGCCGCTGGGGCGGCTATTGAAATAACGCGCAAAAGCGCCCTCTTTTCAGGCGATCCGCAATCCGTGAGCCGGCAGAATCTCCTGCGTAATCACAAAACGGTGCTCTTTGACGGCGTCGTGAAAGCGCCGGTAATCACTTTTCTCAAAGATGTCGCTCCACCGGGGGCGGTCCCCGCTATCGTCGTCGGACTGCAAACCGGTGGCCTTATATTTCCAGGAGCCGAGCCCCTTGGCCACATAGTCCGGAACCGACTCCGACAGGCCTGGAATGACATCGGTTTTCACCGCTTCGCAAATGGTCTGCAGGCGCTTGTTGTCGTCCAGATTCCGATTGGTGTCGAGAAGCTTCGTGAGTGCGGTTTTGACATCTTCCGGCAGGCCTGGCTGGGATTCAAAATCTTCCCGTCCCGCGACATAGCCGCGCACCGCACGGCAAGTCATCTCGGCCGCCTGCATGAACTCCGGCAGATTGTGCCTGTCGACGCGCTCATTTCTACCGTCGGTGTAATGCCATTTTGCCCACGGCTGATCGGGATAGTGCAAAGCGGCCCCATGACCGACAGGCAGTGCAAGCGTCAGCACATCTTCCTCGACGTGTTCGACCAGATGCCGGGTTGCGCGGGTAAGACGGGCAAGCCAGCTTTCCTTCGTGCAATCTTCCGCCTCCAGCATATGAACGCGATTCATCGGGCTTTCGATACCGGCGAAGCCCTGGTGGGCCCACGTATCGACGTACGCGTGAAGCGTCACACCCAGGCGGTGCAATGCCGTATCGGTGCCCCGCTGCCGGATCGCCCGGCGCACCACCTCGCGAGCAACTGCGCTATCCGGCCGGCACACCGCCTTCTCTTCGAGCGTCTCCCCCTCGCCGGCAGGCAGAAAATGAAATGGCGTCCACACCAGACGATTCTGGTCGTCTTCCGTATTGGTGTAATCGAATAGCTTGTGCGCCGTAGCAAAGCGCTCGAATGTCTCGCCGCCGGCAAAACGCAGTATTCCTGAAGTGGTCGCGTCGTCGACATACTGGCAGGCATGGGCCACCGTGAGCGCCTCGGCGGGCGCCATCCCGCCGATACGGGCGACGATATAGACCACCCCGTAGTGAAAGTCGATATTCATGGAAAACGCTCCTGAGGCGCGACGAATGACGGCTAGATATTCCGGAATGCGCAAAGCGGCGATTGCAGTGTTGCCGCACGCGCAGAGGGTAAACGACCGAGTGCAACAGGACTTAAAAAAAGAATGCCACTACTTTTAGGGGAACACATACGCCACGCCCGCCGACCGAAGCGAGAACTTCTTTCCTTTCAGGAAATCCCGTTGATCGTGAATACGTCAGGTTAGATCACCGCGAGAGCGGCGCGGTTTTTATCACAGATAGATTTCAGTGGGCAAATGCAGTGCCCTGAAAAAGAAAAACCCCGCTTCGATCTCCGGAGCGGGGTTCAGTCTCAGCGCACTTCGCGCGGTATTACTTGACGATACCTACGAGTTCGACTTCAAACGTCAGGTCGCTATTCGGGGGAATCGGACCGACTCCGCGCTCGCCATAGGCCGTGGCCGACGGGCAGGTCAGCTTGGCCTTTTCGCCGACCTTCATCTTTTGCACGCCTTGCGTCCAGCACGGAATCACGCGATTGAGCGGGAAGGTTGCCGGACCGCCATGCTTCGCCGAGCTATCGAACTCGGTGCCGTTTGCGAGCGTGCCGCGATAGTTGACCTTGACGACATCGTCTGCGGCAGGCTGGGCGCCCGTGCCCTGCGTAAGATGTTCAACGATGACGCCGGAAGGCAGTTTCTCAGTGGTGGAAGCGGCCATCGCCGTCGAAGAAAGAACAGCCGCGGCGACCAAAGCAACAATAGATTTCAAAGCGAGTCTCCAGGTGGGTAATGCGTGTCATTGTAGCGGATGACATGTTGCAGGCCGTTGACCGCCGATGCTGGGCAATCACAGACGCAAAGGCAGTTGAGCGGCAGAGTCCGTGGCACAGAGAATGCTACTTCCTGACGAGCGGCACGTAGGGTCGCCCCGGCGCGCACGCGCGCTTTGCAAGCGACTCAATACGGTTCCTTTCGCAGGCGGATGCCATGACTACTGAAAACCTGGAACCGGAACTTGCCGTCGAAGATATCGCCGAACGCTCCTGGATGAAGAGGCTCGGTCCCGGCCTGATTACCGGCGCCGCGGACGACGATCCGAGCGGCATCGCCACCTATTCGCAGGCCGGCGCGCAATTCGGCTTTGGATTGCTATGGACGTTGCTGATCACCTACCCGCTGATGGTGTCGATACAACTTGTCAGTGCCCGCATGGGACGGGTGACGGGCAGCGGACTCGCAACCAATTTGCGCCGCCACTACCCCGCTCCGCTTTTGTATCTCGCGGTACTGGTGCTGCTCGCGGCGAACACCATCAATATCGCGGCCGATCTCGCGGCAATGGGCGCCGCCGCAAAACTGGTGATCGGCGGCCCGGTCCAACTCTACGTCGCGTTGTTCGGCACGGCCTCCCTGCTGATGCAGGTATTCATTCCCTACGAACGCTACGCGAGCATTCTGAAATGGCTGACACTCACGTTGTTCGCTTACGTCGCCATCATCTTCGTGATTCCGATTGATTGGAAAGCAGTCGGACTGAGCATCGTGAAACCGCCGGTTCAACTGTCCGGCGGTTATCTGACGACCGTGGTTGCGGTACTCGGGACGACCATCAGCCCGTATCTCTTCTTCTGGCAGGCATCGCAGGAAGTCGAGGAGATCCGCTCGAATCCCGCGCAGCAATCGCTTTTGCGCGCACCGATGCAGGCGGCCGCACAACTGAAGCGAATCAACATGGACACGTGGGTCGGCATGGCCGTTTCGAACGGCGTGGCGTTTTTCATCATGCTTACTGCCGCCGCCACGCTACACGCGCATCACATCGAAGTAAAAACCACCGCCGATGCCGCCAGTGCGCTTAAGCCGATTGCCGGCAACCTGGCGTTTGCGCTGTTTAGCCTCGGCATTATTGGCACGGGTCTGCTGGCGTTGCCGGTGCTGGCGGGTTCGGCCGCCTACGCGGCTGCGGGCACGATGAAATGGCGCAACAGTCTGGCGTTGCAGGTAAGTCTGGCGAAGCAGTTTTATGGCGTGGTCGCGGTGGCGATTCTCGGTGGTATTGCGCTCACATTCATGCGGCTCGACCCGATCAAAGCGCTGTATTGGAGCGCGGTAATCAATGGCGTCGCAGCCGTTCCGATCATGGTGCTCGTGATGGTGATGGCGGCCAGCCCCAAGGTGATGGGCCAGTTCGTCGTGACCGGCTGGTTGCGCTGGCTCGGCTGGATCGCTACCGCAGCAATGGGGCTCGCTGCGGCCGGCATGTTCTGGCCGGGATGATTGCTCGCGTGCACTTATTCGACGTCCAGGCCGAGTGACGGTAACGGCACGCTTTGTGATCTTGCCGCGCGTGCGGTTAATCCAGACGATGCACTACGTACTCACCCGCTGTCTCAGCGACGTGCGCCTTGAAGTCCGCGAGCATTGTTTCGCGCTCTCGGACATCGGCCAGCACAGTTGGATCGAGTAGCGCGGTAATCACTTCCTCGCGATCGCGGCTCGCTTCCGTCACGACGTCGCCATACGGGCCCCAGATCGCGCTCGCGCCGCACGTTTCCCAGCCGCCTGTAGTGCCGACGTGATTCGACAAGAGCACGTACAGGGTGTTGTCAAAAGCACGCGCGGGAAACCAGATGCGCGACTGATGATAGCCAGTCTTCACGCTAAAGAGCGCGCTCACCAGGTAAGCGTGCGCGCCGTTTACAGCGGCGTTGCGCGCGTGCTCAGGAAAACCGGAGTCGTAGCACACGCCGAGCGCGAGCCGCCAGCCGTCGATCTCAAGCATGCAGCCTTGCAAGCCGGCCTGATAGATCTTTGTCTCGCCGCTGTAGAGATGCTGCTTGTGATACGACTCGATCAGCTCGCCTGCGCGGTTGAACACTAGCGACGAAATATGAAGGCCGTCCACGTTGCGTATGCCGCGTGTCGCCGCACCGACGATTACGGCGATCTCGCGCTCGCGGCAAACTTCGCGAATGGGTTCGAGCCGCGCGTCGTGTTCGTCGAAGGCGTATTTCGCGGGGTCGCCGGCAATCAGGTCAGGTTCGTAGCCGCTTAGGAATTTCTCGGGGAAGACCACTAGTTTCGCGCCGCGGTCGGCGGCGATGTTGATCAGTTCGACCGTTCTGGCGATGTTCGCCGTGACGTCGCCGGACACCGGTTGCGCTTGCGCCGCCGCAATTCGCAATGGTGCTTGCGGCAGCGAGACCTGTTTGTTGTTCAACGCAGACTCCGTTTTGCGCAATGCGCAACGTTGTAAATGGACTGATGCGGTGTGGCCGCCGGGGGTTGGCTTTGGCGTTTTATGCGGTGAGCGTGACCCGGTATTTAATCATGGACGGCACTTTATCAGGCGGAGGTTGGTTGTGTTTTCATGAGTCGCGTTGAGTGGATGTTCTTTGAACTTAAGAAGGCAGGTGATTGAAGCGGCGCGGGCGGCCGTTTGTCGGCCGCCCGCGCGCTAAGGATTGCAAGATGCGTTAGTGGCCGTTGCCGTGTCCGCCGCCGTAACCGCCACCATGGCCGCCACCGCCGCCGAAGCCCCCACCGAAACCGCCGCCATGGCCCTGGCCGCTGCTGCCTTTGCCGCCGTCGCCTTTGCCACTGTTGCCGTGGCCACCGTCGCCCTTGCCACCGTCTCCATGGCCACCGTTGCCATGACCTCCATCGCCGTGGCCACCGTCACCTTTGCCACCATCTCCATGGCCACCGCTTCCATGACCGCCGTCGCCGTGACCGCCATCGCCATGGCCACCGCTGCCATGACCACCGTCACCATGACCGCCATCGCCGTGGCCGCCATCACCATGGCCACCGTCACCATGACCGCCATCGCCATGACCGCCATCGCCATGACCTCCATCGCCATGGCCGCCATCTCCATGACCACCGTCACCATGACCACCGCTGCCATGACCGCCATCGCCATGACCTCCGTCGCCATGACCTCCATCGCCGTGGCCACCATCACCATGGCCACCGTCGCCATGGCCGCCATCTCCATGACCACCATCACCATGACCACCGTCACCATGACCGCCGTCGCCATGGCCGCCATCTCCATGACCACCGTCACCATGACCGCCGTCGCCATGGCCGCCATCTCCATGACCACCGTCACCATGACCGCCGTCGCCATGGCCGCCATCTCCATGACCACCGCCACCATGACCGCCGTCGCCGTGACCGCCGTCGCCATTTCCGCCCGTCCCACCACCGCCTGTTCCACCTCCGCCTGTTCCACCTCCGCCTGTTCCACCACCGCCCGTCCCACCACCGCCCGTCCCACCTCCGCCCGTCCCACCACCGCCTGTTCCACCACCGCCTGTTCCACCACCGCCCGTCCCACCACCGCCTGTTCCACCACTACCCGTCCCACCCTTCCCCCCACTACCGCTCCCCGCACTTCCGGCACCGAGTCCCACCGCGCCGGACGTCGAGCCGCCTCCGCTACCGTTAGCGCCCGCTCCAGTCGATGAAGTCCCGCTGCCATCGCTGCTCTGCGAGCCCGACGCCGATGCAGACCCCAGCCCCGCAGCCGCAGCCACCCCACTTCCACCAAACGCTCGCAATCCACCATCGTCCTTCTTGCAGCCGAGCGTATCGAATAACGGACAATCAATCGGCAATGCTTGCGCAACCATCAGCTTCGCCGAACTTGCGGACGGCGCAGCAGGTGCGGTCGGGTTCGTTTGAGCACCCGCCATCGCCGCATAAAGACTCACAGCAACCGCCAATACCGCTTTGCTTGTCCCCAACGTCCGCGTGTCCCCGTTTTGCTTTTTCATTTCATTCTCCTAACCATATAAATCGAAAGACAGATTCAGATAACGAGTGAATCTCTGTTCGCTGTTAAAAATGAAACTTCAAAGCCCGGTCGACATTGCCAGGCACCGCACGAAAAGCGCGCGACGCCCGGCATCTCATCCGCAGATAATCCCGGTCCGATTTGACGTGATCCGGAAGAAGCGACTAGCTGTGCGCGAACAAAGGCTTGAAAAGAACACAGCAGGGGCCCGATGGACATTGAAGTTATGCGGAGCGCCATCCGATGACCGTGCGCTACCCCACGCAATGCGAAATTGCTGGCCTGTTTCCGATTAATTGCGCTGCACGACTGTTAAATATCGTTAATTACCGTTTTTAACAGCATCGGAAATTATCATCTCTAGATATGTAGTCCAAACTATTATTTTTACTTCAAGTCCAGATCGCTTCATCAGATGATTCGAACAGCCGCAAACGAACTATTTACCCAGGAATGAGCAGTTTCGGCGGGGGAAGCGAGCGAGAAAACCGAATCAAGCGACAATACGAAGATTGCAACCTCATCGACAACAGGAAGAGAAATGCTTTTATCCGAACAATGGGTGCTGGTAACGGGCGGCGCTCGCGGACTCGGCGCCGCGATCACACGCGCACTGGTACGCGAAGGCGCTGGCGTCGTGGTGAATTACCGTAAGAGCGAAATGCTGGCTCACGCGCTGAAAGACGAATTCGGCGATCGTGTCCTGCCGATCCAGGCGGACGTGACCGATGCGACCGCCGTCGCGCGCCTGTTCGAAACGGCGCAGGCACAAACCGGGCAGCCCATCGTGTCGGTGGTCAACAACGCGTTGGCCGACTTTCAGTTCGACGGCGACGCCCGCCCGAAAATCGACTCAATCGACTGGGCGCGTTTCCAGCAGCAATTGGACGGCTCACTCAAGGGCGCGCTCAATACGACGCAAGCGGCGGCCGCGGGCATGCGCTCGCGCGGATTCGGCCGCATCGTCAACGTCGGCACCAATCTGTTTCAGAACCCGGTGGTCCCCTATCACGACTACACGGCAGCCAAAGCAGCCCTGTTGTCGCTCACGCGCACCGCCGCTCACGATCTCGGCCCGGATGGCATTACGGTAAACATGGTGTCGGGTGGTCTGCTGCGCACCACGGACGCGAGCGCCGCCACGCCGGAATTCGTCTTCGACCTGATCGCCAGTTCGACACCGGTGCGGCGTGTCACGACGCCTGAAGAGTTCGCCGACGCCGTGCTGTTCTTCCTGTCGCCGTGGGCGCGTGCAGTCACGGGGCAGAATCTGATCGTGGACGGCGGCCTCGTGAAGGGATAGTCCTGCGGCGCGCAGCAACGTTCCGCTCAGTTCACCTCGACCACAACTTTGCCTCGCGCGCTACCGTCGGCCAGTGCTTCATAAGCAAGCTGCGCGCTGCCCAGATCAAAGCGCCGCGCGTCGAGGCGGGGCGCGAGCCTGTTTTCTTCCGCGAGCCGCGCCGCCACTCTCACCATCTCGCCGTGATGCGCGCGGCCTTTGCCAGAAAGCAACGCATGCAGCGTGAACACACCTGAGTAGGTCGCTTCGCGAAACGACAGCGGCGCTAGCGCATGCGTGCCCCAGCCGAGCGCGCTCACCACATGGCCGAAATGCCGCACGGCGGCAAACGATGCGTCAAGCGTCGTCCCGCCGACCGTATCGACGACCAGGTCGAAACCCACACCATCCGTCGCAGACTGGACATATTGTTCGACCGACTGTGCACGGTAATCGATCGGCCTGGCGCCGAGCGCCTCCACCACGCTGCGATCACGCTCGCTCACGGTCGCAAAGACCTTCGCATCGAGCGCGAGCGCCAACTGCACGCAGACGTATCCGACACCACCCGCCCCACCATGCACGAGCACCGTTTGCCCTGCCTGCAGATGCGCACGATCGACAATGCCCGAGTACGCCGTGATAAAAGCAAGCGGTAGCGTAGCGGCTTCGCGCATGGAGAGATTGGACGGTTTCAAGGCCAGCAGATCCGCATCGACCGATGCGTATTGCGCCAGCGATCCCTGCAGGCCACCCACTCCACCCGTCATTCCGTACACCTGATCACCCGCCTTAAACCGGTCGACACCGGCGCCCACTGTGTCGACGACGCCGGCCATGTCGATCCCCAACACCGCCGGCAACGGATGTTTCGCGTGCCCGGCGGCGCCGGCGCGGATTTTTGTGTCGAGCGGATTCAGACCGCTCGCGACGATTCGCACCAGCACCTCGCCGCGCGCAGGCTCGGGGCGCGGTAGTTCGGTCAGTTCGAGCGGGCCATTGTGCTGCCTGAGAACAAGAGCTTGCATGGACATCACACCTCCCGGGCGATTGATCATGAACGAGTCGATACGGGCATATTCCTCCGCGCGAAACCGCATGTAAATCGACACGTCAGCACGGTACGCAAACAAAAATGGCACCCTTCGCCCACAAAAGTGTCGCCGCGCAGCCACCAGCACGGCGCACACCCAACACTTCCTCTCGCGGTCTTTTCCGGAAGTATTTCCACCATACACGGCGACGACGACAGTCATGACTCGTGCCTCAGCGCACGAACACTTACCGCACGTGCTTTCGCGCGACATCGATCGTGGACGCGGGTTTACCTTCGTTTGACTTACCGAAGCAGGGCCGTTTACTGGACGCAGCCTGAACCTGTCCAGACGCTTTCAATTTGCTTTGTTCAGCTGAATGGTGTTCCGAGAGCGTCTCCCATTATGTCTGGAGGTGTGTCATGGTAAGCGTGTCCAGCAGCGCCGCTGAAGAACTCAAAACCGCGATCCGAGGCGAACTGTTGCGGCCCGGCGACGCGGGTTTCGACGAGGCCCGCAGCATCTGGAATGCAATGATCGATCGACATCCGGCGTTGATTCTGCGCTGCGCCGGCGTGGCCGACGTGCGCCGCGGTGTAGCATTCGCGCGCGACAACAATCTGCCGCTGGCGGTGCATAGCGGCGGCCATAACATCGCCGGCACCGCGCTATGCGACGACGGCCTCGTGGTCGATCTGTCGCCGATGAAATCCGTGGTCATCGATCCGGTCGCGAAGCGCGCGTATGTCGAGCCTGGTGCCACGCTCGCCGATTTCGACCACGAAGCGCAAGCGTTCGGACTCGCCACGCCACTTGGCATCAACTCGACCACCGGCGTGGCCGGTCTGACGCTAGGCGGCGGGTTCGGCTGGCTGAGCCGCAGATACGGCATGACCGTCGACAATCTGATTTCAGCAGACGTGGTCACCGCCGACGGGGAATTGCTGCACGCAAGCGCGGACTCGCACGACGATCTGTTCTGGGCGATTCGCGGTGGTGGCGGCAATTTCGGCGTCGTAACGCGCTTCGAGTTCGCGCTGCATCCGGTCGGACCACTCGTGTACGGCGGCCTCGTCGTGCTGCCGATCGATCAGGCGAAAAGTGCCCTGCTCCAGTACCGCACGGCTGCAGAGCAGATGCCGGAAGAACTGAGCGTATGGGCCGTTCTACGGCTTGCGCCACCGCTGCCGTTCCTTCCACCCGAAGTGCACGGCAAACCGGTCATCGTATTCGCGATGTGCTACACAGGCCCGATCGAAAACGGGCCGTCCGTGGTAGAGGCAGTACGCGGCTTCGGCACGCCGATCGGCGAACATCTCGGGCCAATGCCATATGCCATGTGGCAACAGGCGTTCGATCCACTACTCACGCCGGGCGCTCGTAACTACTGGAAGTCCCACAACCTCGACAAAATATCGGACGGTCTCATCGACGCGCTGCTCGATGCGATCGGCAAGCTGCCATCGCCGCAATGCGAAATCTTCTTCGGGCAGATCGGTGCGCAGACGAGCCGGGTGCCGGTCGAAGCCACGGCCTATTCGAGCCGCGACACGCAATATGCAATGAACGTGCATGGTCGTTGGGACGACGCGAGCGATGACGAGCGCTGCATCGCCTGGGCCCGCGCATTCTTCGACGCAGCCGCACCGTTCGCGCTAGGCAGCGTGTACGTCAATTTCATGACGCAGGAGGAGGGCGGACGGATAGCCGACGCGTATGGACCGAATTACGCGCGTCTCGTCGACGTGAAGAACCGCTATGACCCGCACAACCTGTTCCGCCACAATCAGAATATCCGTCCGGCGGCCTAGGAACCGTGGGGAAGCAAGGGGGACACGGCGTTGAACGCCGTGAATCCCCGGTGAACGTCAGCGCATGACAGCTGTCTATAGACAGGCCGCGGCGTCAGGCACGCTAAATGCTGCCTAGCAGACATACGGGCTGCCGACGTACGCATGTGCCAAAGTCACGGCACTCACTGTCACACAAGAAAACGCAATCTTCACTATGCACAAGGAGAACAATCATGCGCAGACGACAATTCATCATGACCTCGAGCGCCGCTTTGGCTACGGCGGGTCTTGGCCTCGCCGGCTGCACGACCACGTCGCCATCCTCGAGCGCGTCTGAGTCGGCGAACGCCGGCAAGCGCGACACGATCAACGCTGGCGTCGACTCCACCTTGTCGCGTCTCTACGCGAACGTCACCGGCTCGCGCGAACTGGTCGCCAAGGCGCGCGGCGTGCTCGTGTTCCCGTCGGTGATTTCCGCGGGTTTCTGGGTTGGCGGGCAATACGGCGAAGGGTCGTTGCGCGTGGGTGGCCGCACTACCGGCTACTACAGCACCGTCGCGGGCTCGTTCGGTTTGCAGATCGGCGCGCAGTCCAAAGCGCTGGTGTTCCTGTTCATGACGCAGGAAGCGCTGGACAAATTCCTCAGCAGCCAGGGTTGGGCAGCAGGGGCAGATGCGACGGTCGCCGTCCTGAAGGTCGGTGCAAACGGCGCTGTCGATACCTCGACCGCCACCAGCCCGGTCGAAGCGTTTGTGCTGACGAACGGCGGCTTGATGGCCGGTGTGTCGCTCGAAGGCACGAAGGTCTCACGTCTGATCATCTGAGCGTGCGCGCGTGACGCCTCCATCAGGCGGCGTCACGCGCACCACGAACACGGCGCGGCTCGCCTCACCATAGTCATATTGACCACACTGCGGTAAAACTCACCCGTTTTACAATTCCGCCGGGCCACTGTGTCAGCTTGGCCAAGACATTCATTCAGTCTCCACCTGGCGCCGCGTGTGCCTCCACGCTGTTCACGCCCCTTCCGGCAGCGTAAACACGGCAATGGCCGCCGCCAGTTGCCCGGTCTGCACTTTCAGGACGTCGGCGGACGCGCTCGCTTCTTCCACCAATGCCGCGTTCTGCTGGGTCGTTTGATCCATGCTCGCCACCGCAATGTTGACCTGCTCGATGCCCGAGCTTTGCTCGACCGACGCCGCGCTGATCTCACCCATGATGTCAGTCACGCGCCGCACCGCATGCACCACTTCTTGCATTGTTTCACCGGCCCGGCCCACGTACTGCGAGCCGCCTTCGATCTGTGCGGCCGATTCTTCGATCAGCGTCTTGATCTCTTTGGCCGCCGCCGCGCTGCGCTGCGCGAGACTGCGCACTTCGCCCGCCACCACCGCGAAGCCGCGCCCTTCCTCACCGGCGCGCGCCGCTTCGACGGCCGCGTTCAAGGCAAGAATGTTGGTCTGAAATGCAATCCCCTCGATCACGCCAATGATGTCGCCGATCCGGTGCGATGACTGCGAGATGCCACGCATCGTCTCGACCACCTGGCCGACCACTTCACCGCCGCGCGCCGCCGTCTCCGAGGCGTTGTGCGCCAGTTGACTGGCCTGCTTGGCGTTGTCGGCGTTCTGCTTCACGGTCGCGGTGATCTGCTCCATGCTGGAAGCGGTTTCGCCGAGCGCGGTCGCCTGCTGTTCCGTACGGCGCGACAGGTCCGCGTTGCCGGCGGCGATCTCGTTGGACACCGTCGAAATCAGCGTTGCGCCGCTGCGAATCTGCGTGATCGCCTGCGCGAGCCGATGCTGCATGCGCTGCATCGCGGCGAGCAGGCTGACGTTGTCGCCGGCTTTTGTCTCGACGACCACATCGAGGTCGCCATCGGCGATACGGGAAGCGATCTGCGCCGCGTAAGCCGGTTCGCCGCCGAGTTGCCGCAAGATGCTGCGCAGGATCACGCCGATCACGACACCCACCACCAGACACAGAATCAGCGCGGCGCCGACGTACTGCACGAGCGTGGTGTAAAACGCGGCGTCGATATCGTCAGTGAACACACCGGTGACGATCGTCCAGTCCCATGGCTTGTAAAGCCGCACGTAGTTGATCTTCGGCGCCATCTTATTGGAGCCCGGCTTCAGGAACTGCAGGTGGATGAAGCCTTCGCCTTCGCGCTGGGCGAGATCCGAGCCGTCCTTGAACACGTGGCGCCCTTGCGGGTCCGTGAAGCCGCTCATGTCCTTGCCTTCGAGATCGGCCCGCACGCCGTGCATCAGCACTCTTGCGTGCGGGTCCTCGATGACGAGGTAGCCGCCGGCGCCGTCGTAGCGCATTGCGCGCAGGTCGGCCATGGCCGTGCGTTGCGCGTCGGCGAGCGGCATTGTGCCGGCTGTGACGAGGCCGTTATAGCGATCCAGCACGCTATAGGCCACGCTCACTACGCTTTTCAGCTCGGCCTGCCGATTGGCGATCATTGTGTCGCGCGTTTTGAACGCGCCCCACAGGCCGATAGCCAGAATTCCCATGCACATCACTGCTAGCGCGAGCCAAAGCCGCACTTTCAGGCGAAAGCGTTCCATCTCCGTTTTCCTTTCTACTTATAGTCGGGCGCCGCGCGGGCAGGCACCGTAACTGTTCATGTCAATCTTCGGAATAACGGCGGAGTGTGGGAAAACTTCAGCGTTTGTTTGATCCGTTCGTTTGATGCCTTCGTGCGTTGAACTATGGGGCTGAGCTTGACCGGTGCGGCTTGCCGAGGCGGCGGGCGCCCCACCGTTTCATTCGGCCGGCAACGCAAGCGACGCAACTTCACAGCGCGGCCACTGCTTCAGCACCTCCGGCGCCAACAGCAACTTGGCCGCCCGCACCCCTGCCCCCATCACGATCTGAGCGCGCTCCATGACCGCGGCGTCGACGAGAATACGCCAGTCCTCCGGCAAGCCGAAGGCCGTAATTCCGCCGAATTCCATCCCGCTATGGTCGACGGCGGCCTCCCGTTTGGCGAACGAAAGGCGCTGCGCACCCAGCGCCGCCTTCACCGCGCCATTGATGTCCAGACGCAGCGAACCCAGCGAAACCAGTGCTGCGTAATGCTCGGCGCCCTCCTTCTTGTAGCGGACCACGATCGTGTTGGCGCAGTCCGCGAGGCCAAAGCCGTAGCGCGCGCTGAATTCGACGGTGTCCGAAGCGTCGTCGCTGACGGCAAATACGGTCACGCCCTGGGCCGGCAGATTCTCGACCACATGCGCGGGCAAATGCGCGCTCAGTTGTTCCGCGGGGATGATATCCAGCTGCTTGATGAGTTCGTGCGAGTGCATAGCGATAAAAGTGTGAAGGTCCAGCGGCATTCTAACGGCACACACGCTGGCGGCGTATCGCGCGCATCGGCATGAAGCGCTTGTTATAGTGACAGGCACAAGGTTTGCGAAAGGCGTCGATGCGAAGTCTGCACATGCTGCATTGAGGCCACCTCAGCGGCACGCACGCGGCGCTTCTCGTGCCAGTATCCCCTTGAGAAACACGACCATGGACATCGACACGCTCTCCGCCGAGAACCTCCAGCTTGTAGCGCGCAGGCAGGCCAACTGGGCAATCGGCGCATTCAAACAGTTTGCCGACGACCGCTGCGCGGCCATGGCCGCCAGCATCGCCTTCTATGCGGCCTTCTCGCTCGCGCCCACGCTGGTCATGGTGATCGCCGTGGCCGGCTGGTTCTTCGGCGCCGCCGCCGCGCGCGGCGAACTGTTCAACCACATTCACGGCCTGCTCGGCGACCAGGCCGCCGCGGGCGTGCAAACCATCGTCGAGAACGCTCATCACAGCGGCAGCGCCGGCGGCATTGCGGCGATCATTTCGTTCTCAATGCTGGCGATCGGCGCCTCGGCGACTTTCTCGTCGCTCAATAGCGCACTCAATATGGTGTGGCCGTACACCGGGCCGCGCTCGTCGAGCGTGATCGCGATGGTGCGGGTGCGCCTGATTTCGTTCGGCCTCGTGCTCGGTGTCGCCTTCCTGCTGATCGTCTCTCTGGTGCTCGATACGGTCATCACATTTATCGGCAAATGGCTGTGGGGCAACTCGCCCTATGTGGTGATCGGCAACCTGCTGCAACTCGGCGTCGGCCTGCTGGTGCTGGCTTTCGCCTTCGCCGGACTGCTGAAGTTTCTGCCGGACGCCAAGGTGCAGTGGCGCGATGCGTTCGTCGGTGGGATCGTCGCAGCCGTGTTGTTCTCGGCGGGCAAGAAACTGTTCGCGCTGTATATCGCGCATGCCGGGATGGCGAGCTCGTTCGGCGCCGCCGGCTCGCTGGCCGTGCTGCTGATGTGGCTGTACTTCTCGGCTGCCGTACTGCTGCTCGGCGCGGAGTTTTCGGCGGCGCGCGGGCGCATGCACGATCCGCGCGGCGGCTGGGGCATGCAGGAAAACTCGCCGCCCGGCAGCCGCGCCATGCTTGCTTCGGTGCTGGCGGCATCGACGGTATCGGCCGATGCTGTGCCTCGCGTGGATAACCGCGAAACCCCTGCCGGCGGGCATGCTCGAGCAACAGGAGCGGCTGCGGCCATGGCGCGTGCCGCTGCAACGCCAGCGTCAGCTTCACCGCAAGTGGAGCCGCGAAAGAAGACTTCAGCTCGGGCAACCGCGGTCAAGATCGGCCGCACTGTCGTCCTTGCCGAAGCGCAAGCGACACGCGTCGCCGCGGTCACGCTGGTCGAAGCAGGCCGCACGGCTGTCGCCGCCGATCGCTATGTCAGACGGCATCCGTGGACTTCAGTATTGTTTGCGGCGGCGGCCGGACTGGCCGCCGCGGCTGTGGCGCGCCGCAACGCCAGCGAGAACGGCCCGGGCGCGTGAATAAGCGTGAAGACTGAAGCGGGCCACGGCGACACACCACCGCGTCAAAGCTGAACCAGGGGTTGCAACCGCAGCGGTTGCGCCTGCTCATAGCGCATAAATTCTGTCCAGCGCGTCCGTCAAGGGAAACCCGGCTCCATTTTTATATGCATGCTGCAAAGCAGCGAAAACAGTTAGACGACTAGATTACAAAGCCCATTCAAACAAGTGTCTAAATTACGGGTAGCGACACCTTCACTGTCAACGAAACAACAATAATGCGCGGTCAACCAACCAGTATTGCGGAAACAGCAACAATCGTTAACGGGCTTTAAATACAAGGCTTTGCGTCGTTTGTCGGTTTTTGGAGACACTCTTTTTTTTCCGGTTCTTACCAGTTAAGGCAGTGAGCTATTCTCCTTTCCGCAACAACAAACTAATCATCTGCGTGGAGAAATGGATGAAACGAGTCGCACTGTCTACCCTCTCGCTGGCGCTTCTGGGCGTCACCGGCATGGCGCATGCTCAAAGCAGCGTTACCCTTTACGGCCTGATCGATGAGTCGGTCCAGTACGTCCACAACACGAAGGACGCGGCCGGTAACAACAAGAATCTGATCGCCATGGTCGCCGGCAACCTGCAAGGCGATCGTTTTGGCCTGAAGGGCACGGAAGACCTCGGCGGTGGCCTGAAGGCAATCTTCCAATTGGAAAACGGCTTTGACGTGAACAGCGGCAAGCTGGGTCAAGGCGGCCGTATGTTCGGTCGTCAAGCCTACGTCGGCCTGACGGGCGACCAATGGGGCACGTTCACGCTGGGTCGTCAGTACGACCCGCTGGTCGACCTGGTTCAACCGCTGACGGGTGACAACTACTTCGGCTCCACCTTCGCAACGCCGGGCGACGTCGATAACAACGACAACTCCTCGCGCACGAACAGCGCCATCAAGTACACCTCGCCGGTGTGGGGCGGCTTCCAGTTCGAAGGCATGTACGCTCTGGGCGGCGTGGCTGGTCAAACGGGTTCGGGTCAAACGTGGTCGGGCGCTGCAACGTATGCAACGGGTCCGTTCAGCGTTGCTGCAGGCTACTTCCGCGCTGACAACGGCAACACGCTGGCTAGCCGTATTGCTGGCACGCCGCCGTCGGCAGGCTGGAACGGCAGCACGTCGGACGGTACGTTCGACGGCCAGGTCAACACGGCCTACGCAGCAGCGAAGTCGATCGGTATCGCTTCGGTCGCAGCGCAATATGTGACAGGCCCGTTCACGGTCAACCTGCGCTACAGCAACGCGCAATACAAGCCGGATGCAAATTCGGGCTTCGGTTCGACCGAGAAGTTCAACGTCGGCGGCGTGTACCTTGGCTACCAGGCAACGCCGGCTATGCTGGTGGGCGTGGGCTACATCTACACGAAGGGCACGGGCGACTCGAGCGCAACGTATAACCAGGTTTCCCTGGGCGGCGACTACAACCTGTCGAAGCGCACGGACATCTACCTGGTCGGCGCATGGCAACACGCAAGCGGCCAACAACGTGATTCGGCTGGCAACCTGGTTGCAGCTGGCGCATCGATCGGTTCGTACGGCTACAACTCGGCTTCCAACTCGCAAGAAATGGTTAGCCTGGGCATCCGCCACAAGTTCTAATCGAACTTGACGGACTGCTGAAACAATACGCAGTTCGAAGACCAGCCAAGGGCGCAAGCCTTTGGCTGGTTTTTTTTCGTCTGTCGGTTCTGGCGCATGCGGCGAACGCTGCCATATGCAGACCAGGCCGAGAATCGATGGAGAGTGCCCCGCGCGTCCATCGCGATCAACTCAACCGGTAGAACAAATGAAAAAGGCCGCCGGCAAGCCCTTAACAGGCTCGCGACGACCTTGGTGTGAGACTTCCGGCCCGTAGGCCTCTAAATCTACGCCGACCGCTCTAGCGCCGCTGCGTCTTGCCCTTCTCTGCCTGCGCCAACGTCTGTGCCGGTTTCGCATCGAGCTCATGCTCCACACCGTCCGCCCCCACCGGCGCGCGATGCAGCACCAGCGCACGCTCACGCTGCAGCAGCGGCACATCAGGCGATTCCTGCCAGTCCGGATCGGGAATCTCGCCGAATACCTGACGCAGCCGCTCACCCCACGTGCGGTGAATCATCTCGAAGTAGGCATTGTCGTGGTCGATTGAAACGAAGCGCGTAACGTGCAGCGAATCTTTCTCGTACACCAGCAGATCCAGTGGCAGCCCGACCGAAAGATTCGAACGCAGCGTCGAATCCATCGAAATCAGCGCGCACTTGGCCGCTTCGTCGAGCGGCGTGGACGGCGTCAGCACGCGATCGATAATCGGCTTGCCGTACTTGGCCTCGCCAATCTGGAAATACGGATTCACGGCCGATGCTTCGATGAAATTGCCCGCCGCGTAGATCATGAACAGGCGCGGCCGGTTGCCGGCGATCTGGCCACCCAGAATGAAGCTGCAATTGAATTCGACACCGAATTCCTGCAACGCATCGGCTTCGCGCTGATGCACGCGGCGAACCGCGTGGCCAATCACGCGGGCCGCGTCGGCCATGGTGGGCGCGCTCCAGAGCGTAGGCTGCGAAGGATCGACGGGCTCGGATAGCTCGTGCAGCACCGCTTGCGTGAGCGACAGATTGCCGGCGCCCAGCAGCACAAGCATGCGTTCGCCGGGCTGCTCGAACACCGACATCTTGCGCGCGGTGCTGATGTGATCGACGCCCGCATTGGTGCGCGTGTCCGACAGGAACACGAGCCCGTCGTCGACGGACATCGCTACACAGTAAGTCATATGGAAAAGTACCCGCAAAAAACGACAGAACGGCGCTATTGTAATGCGGCGCGCATGCGCCTCACCCCGTTTTACGGCCGCCGCGTGCCGAATCTGAATGGCTATGCGGGCTGACGCTCACTTAAACACCTTGCCAGCCCTTCTGGCGAGCCGTCCTGTGATGTTGAATGTGGCCGACCGAGGCGGCCACGGGCGGCCTGTCACGCAGCCTCGGAGGCCTGTTGAGTTGACTGCCAATCCCCACCCGCCACGCTATTGCGGCATCTGCCCGCTGACCGTGACGGACACCTTCAACTGCTCCTCCAGCCCGCCGATCCGGCGGCCACGCACCGGTGCGGCGGCTTCGTAATCGCGCGCCACGGCGAGCCGGCAGTAAATCTCGCTGGCAAACGCGGCATGCGTGACGTCGACGGAAATCCAGCCCTTGCCGTCGAGCCACACGTCGACCCATGCGTGGCTCGCGCCGTGGTCCGCCCCAAGGGGACTTACTCCGCCGCTCACGTCGCCGGGTTCGATGTAGCCGCTCACGTAACGCGCCGGGATGCCGCGCGCGCGGCAGCAGGCCAGCATCAGATGCGCGTGGTCCTGGCACACACCGTTGCCGAGCGCGAGCGCCTGGGCGGCCGTGCTGGTGACTTCGGTGATGCCGGTGTTGTACTTCACGCGCTGCACGATCTGCTCGGCCAACTCGATCAGATTGCCGGAAGTCGCCAGGCTCGGCACCGATGCAGCCAGCTCGCGGACTGCCGCATCGGCCTCGGTGAGACGCGTCGAGCAGGTGAAATGCTCGAGCGGAATTGGGCCGACCGCGTCGGGCAAGTGACCATCTTTCAGCGCGATCGTGTCCACTTCGCCCGCTACGTGCAGACGAATCTCGTTGTGCGGCTTGTTGATGACGAGCGTATGCAGCACATTGCCGTAGGCGTCGAAGGTGGCGTCGAGCTTGCCGGGCGCATCGATGCTCCAGCGCCGCACCACCTGCGAGGCGCCGCTTGCCGGCGTCAGACGCAGTTGCTGGATCGAATAATGGACAGTCGCTTCGTAGCGATAGGACGTGTCGTGGCGGATCGTCAGGTACATAAAAAGAACTCCGTCAGGCGACTGGCAACATCAGATAGGTACGCGCAACCAGATTGCCGAGCTCGAACACGCGAGCCAGGAACTGTGTCAGATAGGCGTGCAGGCCGGCTTCGAAAATCTGCCGGATGTCGGAATACACCAGTTCGGCGCGCAGCTTGCCGGCAAACCGCTCGCACTGGTTCGAGCCCGGCGTGCGCAGCATCGCCAGATTCGTGCAGACGCCTTCGAGCGAAGCGAGCAGCGAGCGCGGCATCTGCTGGTTCAGGATCATCAATTCGACCACCCGCGCCGGCGTGACGACATCGCGATACACCTTGCGATAAATCTCCAGCGCCGACACCGAACTGAGAATCGAGGTCCAGTAGTAAAAGTCTTCGAGCTGGCGGGCGGCATCGCGTGAATTCGGCTCGACGTCGGCGAAGCGCACGTCGAGAATCCGCGCGGTGTTGTCGGCGCGTTCGAGGAAGGTGCCGAGCTGCGTGAAGAAGAACGCATCGTCCTGCAACGCAGTGCCGATCGTCACGCCGCGCGACAGGTGTGAGCGGAACTTCACCCACTCGAATAGCGCGCCCGGATTGCTCACGGCCTGACCGGACTGACTCCGTTCGTTGAATTCGAGCCAGGTGTCGTTGATGGTTTCCCACCATTCTGTCGTCAACGTGCCGCGCACGGCGCGGGCGTTTTCGCGCGCGGCCTGCAAACACGAGTGAATGCTCGACGGATTGTTCGCATCAGCCACCATGAAATCGAGCACATGTTCGCGGGTCGGTTCATCGTAGCGCTGCGCGAAGGCGCTTTCGAGCTCGGAAATGCGCAGCACCGAGCGTTGTGCGCGCGACTCCTGTTCGGGCGTTTGCGGCAGCAGCAACGCCTTCAGGTTGATGTCGAGCATGCGGGCGGTGTTCTCCGCGCGCTCCATGTAGCGGGCCATCCAGAAGAGGTGATCGGCGGTTCGGCTTAGCATGACGGCGTTCCGTATCTGATGACGCGAGCCCCAGGTAAAAGTAAAAAGGCTCGCGCTGGTTATCCGTGTGCACCGGCGGCGGTTCGACTAATTCGCCGGCACGTTGGGTTGCGGGTGCGGTTGCATGAATTGCTGCACCAACTCCAGCATGAGCAACCGCATTGGCAACCGCGTCAGTCGACCATCCACGTATCTTTGGTCCCGCCCCCCTGCGACGAATTGACGACGAGGGAGCCCTCCTGCAACGCCACGCGCGTAAGACCGCCCGCGCACATCGTCACGCTCTTGCCAGACAACACGAACGGCCGCAAGTCGATATGGCGCGGCGCGATGCCGGATTCGACAAACGTCGGGCATGCCGACAACGCGAGCGTGGGCTGCGCGATATAACCCGCGGGCCGCGCGATCAGGCGCTCACGGAACGATTCGATTTCGGCTTTCGTCGACGCCGGTCCCACCAGCATCCCGTAGCCTCCCGCGCCGTGCACTTCCTTGACGACCAACTCGGGCAGATGCGCGAGTGTGTACGCGAGGTCGTCGGCCTTGCGGCACTGGAACGTGGGGACGTTATTGAGGATCGGCTTCTCGCCGAGGTAAAACTCGATCATTTCCGGCACGTACGGGTAGATCGATTTGTCGTCGGCGATACCGGTGCCCATGGCGTTCGCCAGCGCGACACGTCCGGCTCGATACGCGGTCAACAGACCCGGCACGCCCAGCGCCGAATCGTTGCGAAAAGCGAGCGGATCGAGAAAATCGTCGTCGACGCGGCGATAGATCACGTCGACGCGCTTCGGTCCCTGCGTGGTGCGCATGAACACATAGTTGTCGTCAACGAACAGATCCTTGCCTTCCACCAGTTCGACACCCATCTGCTGCGCGAGGAAGGTGTGCTCGAAATACGCGGAGTTGTACATGCCCGGCGTGAGCACCACCACGACCGGATCGTCAACGCCTTCGGGCGCCACCGAGCGCAGTGTGTCGAGCAGCAGATCGGGATAATGCGCGACCGGCGCAATGCGGTTCTGCACGAACAGCTCGGGGAAAAGCCGCATCATCATCTTGCGGTTTTCCAACATATAGGACACGCCCGACGGCACCCGCAGGTTGTCTTCGAGCACGTAGAACTCGCCCTCGTCGCCTGCGCGCACCACGTCGACGCCGGCGATATGCGCGTAAACACCGAGCGGCACGTTGACGCCCTGCATTTCAGGCCGGTATTGCGCGTTGGTATAGACCTGTTCGGCCGGCACGATCCCGGCACGCACGATGTTGCGATCGTGATAGACGTCGTGGATAAACAGATTGAGCGCCTGCACCCGCTGGCGCAAACCGGCTTCCAGCGTCTGCCATTCGCTGCGCGGAATGATGCGGGGAATCAGATCGAAGGGAATCAGCCGCTCGGTGCCGGACAAATCGCCGTTCACCGCGAAGGTGATGCCGACCCGGCGGAACAGCAGGTCGGCTTCCGCACGCTTGCGTGCGATCGCCTCATTGCCCTGCTTTACCAGCCACCGCTCAAAGCGCGCGTAGTGTGGCCGCACGGCATCGTCATGATGACGCATCTCGTCATAGCATCGCATGTCACGCCCCGCTCTTGTTGTCGGATAGAAGGCGAATGCGCTGCGCATTCGGTGTTCGACAATCGTTCAAGCAAGCGCTATGCCATTGAGCTCTTCGCGTACCAAATACAGTGCATGCACGCCAACAGCGCATCCCGACCGGCATGGCCTCGCTGCCATCGTACTGCGGCGGCTCATGATGCGCTAGTACGGTGCATAAGCGGCACCTTGGCGGGCAGCGGCGAGTTCGCCAAGCCACGGCAGGCGGACATAAAAAATCCCCGTGGATTCGCATCCACGGGGATTCGGACAACTCGCACTGCGGGTCGGCTCAAACGTTAACCACGGTTAAAGCGCAAAGTTAAAAGCGCACGGTTAAAAACACACCGTTAAACCACCACGCTCAAAACCCGCGGCAACGCATAAAGCTCGATCAGCCTGCTGCTGCGTCTTTCAGCTTCTTCAGCGGACGTGCCTTGATGCGCACGCTAGCCGGCTTGGCCGGGAACCAACGCTCTTCACCCGAGAACGGATCTTTGCCGAAGCGCTTCTTCTTCGCCGGCACAGCTTGCACGACGATCTTCAGAAGACCCGACAGCGTGAATTCGCCAGCGCCCTTCTTGTGCACAGCGCCGAGGATCGTATCTTCGAGCGCGGCCAGAACGGCCTTGGCGGTCTTCGGTTCCACAGCGGCGCGTTCAGCGACGTGTGCAGCCAGCGAGGCCTTCGTGAAGGTGTCCTTGATCGGCGACGGAGCGCTGGACGCCTTCACGGCGACCTTCTTAGCTGCGACGGCTTTCTTCGCAGGGACTTTCTTTGCAGCAACCTTCTTGGTCGGTACCGGGGCAGCAGCCTTCTTGGCCACCTTTTTTGCGGAAGTCGGCATGTTTCTCCTACCTGTAGTGGTCAGTGAATTGCACGAAGCGCACACGGTATGTGCACGCTTCAACGCCGGATTCTACAAGCGCTAATACGATTTGCGCGAATCTTTTGTGTATAACGGCGAAGGTTTGTTGCGCGGCGCAGACTGCGCAACACATTTTGATCCTTGTTTTAGCGGGTAAACGTGCGTCGGCGAGCCTCGGACTGGTCTGCAACACGAACACGTAACGTGCGTTACAAGTCATTTCGATGCCTGAATAGAGGCACTTTCGGCGCCGGAGAAGCGTCGACGGATCGCCGCTCGATGCCGAAACCGAGGCTCGCCGACACGTTCGCCACATCGATTCACGCGACGGAAAAAACACGCCCCCTGCAGCGAAAGTCTCTGCAGGGGGCGGCTAACGTTGTTCTGCGACAGAAAATCACAGGCGGTTTCAAAGATAGGCTTAAGTAATATTCGAGCGTGCTTTGGATCGTCAGCGGGCGAGGCGCGGCAGAATGTCGGCGAGCCGGGTAAGCGCCGCGTCGATGTGTTCGACAGCGATGCTGCCATAGCCCAACATCAAACCGGGCTGCGGCTTCGCACGCTGATAAAACGGCGCGAGTCCATACAAGCCGATCGACGCTTCACGCGCGGCGCTCACTAACACCTCCTCGGAAAACGGCGCCTTCAGCCACGTCGCCATATGGATGCCGGCGGTCGGCACGATCGGTTCGAACCACTGCGCGAGCTCGCCCTGCAAATGCTTCAGCATCATCGCGCGGCGCGCCGCATAGGTCTTGTGCATGCGCCGCACATGCTTGGCGAAGTCGCCGTTGAGCATGAAGGTCGCGAGCGCGGTTTGCGTAAGGGTGCAGCCGTGACAGTCGGCAATCTGGCGGGCCTTGAGAAGCGGAGCATAGAGTGAGGCCGGCGGCACCACGTAGCCGACCCGCAGCTCCGGAAAAATCGTCTTCGAAAACGTGCCCACATAAGCGACCAGACCGGCACGGTCGAGACTTTTCAGCGGCTCCATCGGCCGGCCTTCGAAACGATACTCGCAGTCGTAGTCGTCTTCGATGATCACGGCGCCGCGTTTCTGCGCCCATTCGAGCAACTCGACGCGCCGTTCCAGACTCATCGGCATGCCGAGCGGGAACTGATGCGAAGGCGTCACGTAGACGACCCGCGCCTTGTCCGGGAGCTTGCTCACGATCAGGCCTTCGGCGTCCACCGGCACCGGCACCACGCGTGCGCCCGTGGCCGTGAAGCACGCCTGAACCGGCGGATAGCCGGGGTCTTCGAGCGCCGCGATCTCGCCGGGCCGCAATGTGATGCGCGCGATCAGATCGAGCGCGTGCTGCGCGCCTTGCGTGACGATCACGTCGTCCCAGTTGCTCGCGACCGCCCGGTTGAACGCCAGGTAGCGCGAGATCGCGAGGCGCAATTCCTGCTCGCCGGCCACGTCGCGATACATGCCTGGCCCGCGCGCCTGCACACGCAATGCGTGGTTCACGCAGCGACGCCAGACGTCGAAGGGGAACAGCGATTTGTCGGTCGCGCCGCCGACGAAATCCAGCGGTGGGGCCACCGTGGGCCGCGGCAACGGCAGAGTCTCGGGCATCTCCTCCCACAACGGCTGGGCGCGCGCCGCAGTTTTCTGTTTCGCCTTCGCCCGCTCGCGCGTCGACTCGGCCGCCCGTGCATGCGACGAGCGCTCCGCCGGCAGACGCTCCAGACCATCGGCGACGAAGGTACCCGAACCGGCCCGGGCGCTCAGATAGCCTTCTGAGAGCAAGCGTTCGAACACCTCGAGCGTCGTCTTGCGTGAGACACCCAGTTGCGTGGCGAGATCGCGCGTGGAAGGCAAACGCGTGCCGCCGGCGAGGCGCCCTTCGAGTATGCCGGCACGCAACTGCCGATAGATCTGTCCGGACAGATCGTGACGCCCGTCGACCGCGATATGGATGTCCATCCGAGTGGCTACCTTCAATATCCGAGAAATGCTTATTCTGAAAGACCAATGCCGACCGCAAGCTTACCTCGGTCGGCGCCATCGGAGCAGAAACGTACCGGACATTTACGACAAGGAATCGCGCATAAAACGCAAAATGGCGCGCCTCGTATGACAGAAGCGCGCCATTTTTGTGGAACTACCGGAAGCGATTATTCCGCGACTGCCCCATTCAATGCAGCCGTTTGCCGCGCGTTCTCACGCGCTTCATCGCCGCAGCGCTGATGCTCACGCGAAAGCTTGCGCATCAGCGGCAACAGCAGCACGGCGATCAGCGCGCCCAAGGCCGCGAGCCAGCCGAGGCCGTTAAACAGCTTGGTGTACAGCGGCAGCGATTCGAGCGGATCGAGATTGCCCGCCGGCATCTGCGCGAAGTTCGCCACCACGCTGCCCAGATACTGCGACACACCGGTCGCCACGAAGTAAGCGCCCATCATGAAGCCGCTCATCCGCGCCGGCACGTAGCGCGCGATCATCGCGAGGCCGAGACCGCTCACCAGCAGTTCGCCGAGTGAATACAAGCCATAGCCGCCCACCATGAACCACGACGACACGCGGCCATTCACCGCGTAGTTGCCGCTCGCCGCATAGACGAAGAAGCCGGCCGCCACCACCGCGAAGCCGAACGCATACTTCACCGCGACCGGCACGTCCTTGCCGCTCTTCGCGAGCTTCGTATAGAGCAGCGCGAGCACCGGGCTCAGCAACATGATCCAGATCGGATTGAGCGCCTGGAACTGTGCGGCGCTCCACGTGAACCACGTCTGACCGAACAGGATGAAACGCGGATCGACGTTGCGCAGCGCGAACAGCGTGAGCGAGGTCGACATCTGGACGTAGAACACGAAGAACAGGATCACCTGCGCGGTCAGGATCAGCGCCGCCACCAGACCCGAGCGCTCCGAGCGTTCGCACTTCAACAGCATATAGCCGAAGATCGCCAGAATCGCGACGCCCGCCGTGTACACGCAGGCTACCGCAATCGCCTTGTGCTGCAGCACGAACATCGTGACCGCGCCGAGCACGATCCCGCCCAGCGCAACCGCGCCGACTCGTTTCCAGCGGATCGGTTCGGCGTCCGGCGTGGAACCGATATGCGCGAGCGTGCGGAACATGATGAAGTAGTTCAGCACCGACAGCAGCATGCCGGCGCAGCAGACCGCGAATGCCGTATGCCAGCCCCAATGGTCCTTGATCCACGGCGTCGCGAGCATCGACACCGTCGAGCCAATATTGACCGCCATGTAATAGATCGTGAACGCGCTGTCGATGCGCGCGTCGTCGCCTTCATAGATGCGGCGCACGAGGTTCGCGGCGTTCGCCTTGAACAGCCCGTTGCCCACCACGATCACGCCGAGCGATGCGTACATGTAGCTCAATTGCTCATTGGGCAACGCCAGCATGAGATAACCGGCTGCCAGCACGCCGGCGCCGAAGATCATCGTACGGCGCGCACCGAGAATCTTGTCGCCGATCCAGCCCCCGATCGACGGCGATGCGTACACCAGCGCCGTAAACGCGCCCCACGTGAGGGTGGCATGGCTGTCGGTGAAGTTCAGCTTGTCGATCATGAACAGGACCAGCAGCGCGGCCATCCCGTAGTAGCCAAAGCGCTCCCACATCTCGATCAGAAAGACCGTCGAGAACGAACGGGTCTGCGAGACCGGCGCGCTGCGCGGATTGGACGAATTCATCATGTACCTCTTGTTCTTACGGTTGCAGCGGCGCGCGGGCTGGCCACGCGGCGCGAAAAACTGGATCTGGGAAAGCGGTCGGCGGAGCCCGCGCGACGCGGCACATGTATTTCCATCGGCATGTGCGTAGCCAGCGGCGCGCTCATCTGCAAACCAAGCCGCAAAGTGAAACGCCTGCACCGGCAGAACCAGCAGAAAAACCAGGGAATGGGATGGAGGCCCGCCACGCGGGACGTCCCGAAGGGACTGCCCTTGAGGGACGCTGCGCCACATCGGGCTCGGGTTCCGGCAAGCGGAACGGGCTCAATGATAAAGCATTGTGGGGAACGGCTATCCGGCGGGCGGCAGATGGCGGCCGCGCCGGGCGGCGGGCACGCAGCCCGCGGCAGGAAAAATCGGCAGTGATAGTCATGTCCTCATGCCGGCGAGCGTTCTGATGGAACGTGCCGGACAATGCTCCGCCGTGCAGGATCGCTGCGTGCGGAATAAAAAACAGCGGCCGGCGCTGCGTCTGATACAAACACATGCGCCCATCCGCCAAGCGGGCCCGATTCTGCAAACAGAAGCACCGTTCGTCACTCAGGGAATTCACTGATGCCACGCCAATTACCTGTTTTTACACGCCATATTCCATCGTTCCCCATTGGGGGCCTGGCTGAAAATAGTCTTTGATGTCATGCCTTTAACGTCTCCTCATACTCAATCTGCATCAATGCCGAAATCCATTGCATACAGCAGTCTTTACCGCATCCGCTTCCAGTTTCTCGCCGATTACCGGTCAAAACGGCTGACGCGGATTTCGGTTCTGGCAACATAGAGCGTTGTCTCGAAATTGCGGCCCCTTGCACGACCGGGCGCTGAACGGCCCGCCACCCCGGCCTGGACCGCAATCAAACCATATTTACTTATATCAAACAAATTTTGACGGGCTAATTTCCTCCTGCTATGGTCACGACAATTCAAAAGAAGAATCCGGCACTCGAACTCGGCAGTAAGATCCGCGCGCTGCGGCAACGGCTCAAGCGCACGCTGGATGACACGGCAACAGCAGCGGGTATTTCCAAACCGTTTTTGTCGCAAGTCGAACGGGGTCTGGCGTCACCGTCCATCACTTCGCTGGCCGGGATTGCCCACGCACTCGGGGTGACGGTGCAGTATTTCGTCGACACACCAAGCGAAGAACGCTCGGTGTGCCGCGGCGATCAGTTGAAGTTTTTCGGTTTTGCGGACTCGGCCAATCTGTTTGCACGGCTGACCAATCTGACGGGCGGCCGTCAGCTCGAAGCGATCCTCGTGAGGATGCCGCCCGGGCAGAAACGCTCGGAAGTCACCACGCATGCCGGGGAAGAGTTTGTTTATGTGATCGACGGCGAAGTGTCGTTGACGCTGGAAGGCAAGACGTTTGTGTTGCACGCGGGAGACAGCGCGCATTACGAATCGACGGTGCCGCACAGCTGGGTGAATACCGCACGCAAAGAGTCGGTAGTCGTCTGGGTGGGCACACCAAGACTGTTCTAAGAGGCAGGCACCTTTTCCGGTTGATCCGGCCAGGGTTCGCCTGCATTACGAAATGTAAGGAATCCTGCATGTCGCGCAATCAACACGGGCAACAAGGGCCGCCCCGGCCCGAGCACCGCAGATAACCGGGCGCCCCTGCGCCAGCGCGTTCTTCTCTCGACCTTTCCTGCGACCTCAACCGATGAAAACCCCGTTTGCTTACGCGACGGCGCTGACTGCGCTCGTCCTTACGTTTCAGCCCTCCGCCTTCGCCGTCAACGTACCCGCAGGTGTCACCCTCGCCGCCAGCCAGGAAATGACCCGCCAGGTGCCGGCCGAAACCGAATCTCTCGACCCCGCGCATATCGAATCCTGGACCGGCGACACGATCGCGCTCGACATGTTTGAAGGTCTGACGCGCATCGACGCGGCCGGCGCGATCGTGCCGGGCGTTGCGCAATCGTGGACGCGCACCGGGCCGACTACGTGGGTTTTCAAGCTGCGCCACGACGCGCGCTGGAGCAATGGCCAGCCGGTCACGGCGGCTGACTTCATCTATGCATGGCAACGCGTGCTCGATCCGAAAACCGGTTCGAAATACACGGTGCTGGTCGAGTTTGTGAAGAACGCCAAGGCGATTCTCGCCGGCAAAGCGCCGCTGACGAGCCTCGCCGCACGTGCCGTCGATCCGTACACGCTCGAAGTCACCACCGAGGTGCCCGCCGCCTTCTTCCCGCAACTGACCGCCATGCCGGCCATGGTCCCGGTCAATCGTGACACCGTGACCAAATTCGGCGGCGACTGGACCCGTCCGGGCAATTTCGTCGGTAACGGCCCGTATGTGCTGACCGACTGGCAGCCGAGCAACCGGCTGGTGGCGTCCAAAAGCAGCACCTACTGGAACGCCAGCAAGGTCGTGATCACGAAAGTGACCTATCTGCCGATCGAAAACGACGAAACAGCGATGCGCATGTATCAGGCTGGCCAGTTCGATTACACGTATTCGATTCCGTCGGGCATCTATGCGCAGGTGAGCAAGCAGTTCGGCTCCGAACTGAAAACCGGCCTGCAGATCGCCACTTACTACTACAGCCTGAACAACGAAGACCCGGCATTCAAGGACAAGCGCGTGCGCCAGGCGCTGGCGATGGTGCTCGACCGCGACCTGCTGACCAAGCGTCTAACGGCCGACGGCGAGGTGCCGATGTACGGCCTGATCGCCAAGGGCACAGAAGGCTCGAACGTTTTCACGCCTGATTGGGCAAGCTGGCCGATGGCCAAGCGCGTCGATTACGCGCGCAACCTGCTGAAGGCCGCAGGCTATTCGGACGCGAAGCCGCTGACGTTCACCCTCACCTACAACACCAACGACCTGCACAAGAAAGTCGCGCTGTTTGCTACATCAGAATGGCGCACCAAGCTCGGCGTGACCGCCAAGCTCGAAAACGTCGAATACAAGGTGCTGCTCAAGCAACGCCACGACGGCAAGGTGCAGGCCTCGCGCGACGGCTGGTTCGTCGATTACAACGACGCCAACTCGTTTTTCGATCTGATACGCTGCAACAGCGTGCAGAACGATCAGCGCTACTGCAACCCGCAAGTCGACAAACTGGTCGATGAAGGCAACCAGCAGCTCGACGACGCGAAGCGCACCGCCCTGCTCACGCAGGCGCACGATCTGGCCATGAACGACTACCCGCTGGTGTCGCTCTTCCAGTACTCGGCGGACCGGTTGGTCAAGTCGTATGTCGGCGGCTACACGTCGACCAATTACGTCGACCAGCGCGCCACGCAAGACATGTATCTGATCAAGCACTAAGCGCGGGAGCACCGTCATGCTGGCTTACACGCTGCGCCGCACACTCTGGGCGATCCCGACGATTCTCGCCGTGATCACCGCGTGCTATCTGCTGCTGCACCTCACCCCCGGCGGGCCGTTCGACACGGAGAAACACCTGTCGGCGGCCGTGCTCGCGAACCTCAACGCCAAGTACCACCTCGACGAACCGCTGTGGCTGCAGTACCTCCACTACCTCGGCTCGCTGCTGCATGGCGACCTCGGCCCGTCGTTCCGCTACGCCGACTGGAGCGTCAACGATCTCGTGTGGAAAGCGTTGCCGGTGAGTCTTGGCGTCGGCGGCGTATCGGTGCCGATCGCACTGGTGATCGGCGTCACGCTCGGCACGCTGGCCGCGGTGCGGCGTGACCGCTTCGTCGATCACTTCGTGATGGTGCTCGGCAATATCGGCAATGTGGTGCCGCCGTTCGTGCTCGGACCGGTGCTGGTGTGGATCTTCGCGATCCTGCTGAAGACTTCTGAAGGCCACGGCTGGTTGCCGGCCGGCGGCTGGGGCGAAGGCGAGTGGCGCTATCGCGTGCTGCCGATCGTGCTGCTCGTCATCATCAACGTCGCCGGGATCGCGCGCGTGATGCGCGGCAGCATGATCGAAGTGCTGTCGGGCAACTTCATCCGCACGGCGCGCGCTAAAGGTCTGCCGGGCCGCACAATCGTGTTGCGTCATGCGATGAAGCCCGCGCTGATGCCGGTCGTGTCGCTGCTCGGCTCGATCTGCATCTCGTCGATCACCGCGGCCGTGGTCACCGAATCGGTGTTCGCGCTGCCGGGTCTCGGCCAGCTGGTCGTCAACGGCGCGATCAATCGCGACTACACCCTCGTGCTCGGCCTCGTCGTGCTGACGACCGCCGTCGCCGTGCTGTTCAATCTGCTGGTCGACCTCGCGTATGCATGGCTCGATCCGCGTATCCGGTACTGATCCATGGCCCGCTCATTTCAAACGACTGCCGCGGCGCTCGATCCGCTCGCGGCCATTGCCAACGCGCCGCGTTCGCGCGGCCCGCTCGCCACCGCTGCCGCGCGCTTCGTGCGCAACCGCGCGGCGTTCACCGGCTTTGTCGTCCTGCTGCTGATCGTGATTGCCTGCGTGGCCGGTCCGTGGTTCCTGCCGAACAATCCGATCGATAGCGACTGGGGCGCAATCAGCCTCGCGCCCACGCTGCAAAACATGCACTGGTTCGGCACCGACGAACTCGGCCGCGACCTGCTCGCGCGCACGCTGCAAGGCGGGCGGGTGTCGCTCGAAGTCGGCCTGCTCGGCACACTGGTGTCGGGGCTGATCGGCGTGGCGTATGGCGCCACCGCCGGCTATCTGGGTGGCCGCGTCGACGCGGTGATGATGCGTATCGTCGACATGATGTACGCGATCCCCTACATGCTGATCGCCATCCTGATGATGACGCTGTTCGGCCGCGCGTTCTATCTGGTCGTGCTCACCATCAGCGCATTCTCCTGGCTCGACATGGCGCGCGTCGTGCGCGGTCAGACGCTGTCGCTGCGCTCGCGCGAATTCATCGACGCCGCCCGTGCGATCGGCGTGAGTTCGCGTTCGATCATCGCCCGCCACATCGTGCCGAATCTGTTCGGCGTGGTGGTGGTCTACGCGAGCGTGACGGTGCCGAATATCGTGCTGACCGAATCGGTGCTGTCGTTCCTCGGCCTCGGGGTGCAGGAACCCATGACGAGCTGGGGCGTGCTGATCCAGGACGGCGCGCAGAAACTCGATTCGATGCCCTGGCTGCTGCTGTGCCCGGCCGTGATGCTGTGCATCACACTGTATTCCGTGAATTTCGTCGGCGATGGTCTGCGCGACGCGTTCGACCCGAAGGACCGCTGACATGCCGCTACTCGAAGTCAAAGACCTGAGCGTGCGCTTCACGCGCCGCGAGGGCGCACCCGTCGACGCGGTGCAGCGCGTATCGTTTTCGCTCGAAGCGGGCCGCACGCTTGGCATCGTCGGTGAATCGGGCTCGGGCAAAAGCCAGACGGTGATGGCGCTGCTCGGTCTGCTGGCCGGCAACGGCAAGGTGTCGGGCGCCGCGACCTATCGCGGCGAGAACCTGCTGACGATGAACGAAGCCGAGTTGAATAAAATTCGCGGCGACCGCATCGGCATGATCTTCCAGGACCCGATGACCTCGCTCAATCCGTTCCTGACAATCGAACGGCAGATGACCGAGACGCTGCAACTGCATCGCAAGATGTCGCGCCGCGAAGCGCGCCGCCGTGCGATCGAAACGCTCGAAACGGTGCGTATTCCCGATGCTGCGCGGCGCATCAATATGTATCCGCACGAGTTCTCCGGCGGCATGCGGCAACGCGTGATGATCGCGATGGCTCTCCTCTCCGAGCCGGAAATCCTGATCGCCGACGAGCCGACCACCGCGCTCGACGTGACCGTGCAGGCGCAAATCATCGAGCTGCTGCGCGAACTGAACCGCGAACGCGGCACCGCAATCATTCTGATCACGCACGACATGGGCGTCGTGGCCGGTTTGTGCGACGACGTGATGGTGATGTACGCCGGCCAAACCGTCGAGCAGGCGAATGCCGCCACGCTGTTCGCCGCCCCGACCCATCCGTACACGATCGGTCTTCTGAACGCGCTGCCGCGCCTCACCGACGACGATGATCGTCCACTGCAAACCATTCCCGGCAACCCGCCCTTGCCCGGCGAAGTCGGCGAGGGCTGCGCATTCGCGCCGCGCTGCACATATTGCTCCGACCGCTGCCGCGAGTCGCGGCCTGCGCTTATCGCGTCGCCTACATCTGCCGATGCGTTGCGCGCGTGCCACCGCCCGGTGCATGAAATCATGGAGGTACAACACGTATGAACGCCACTTCCATTGCAAGCCAGGGCCAAAGTCCGGCAACGCTGTTGACGGTCGACAATCTCAAGGTGCAATTCGGCGTGCCGCGCGGCGGTTTTCCGTGGTCCGGCAAAGCGACGCTGCGCGCGGTGGACGGCGTGTCGTTCAGCGTGCGACGCGGCGAAACCGTGGGACTCGTCGGCGAATCGGGTTGCGGAAAATCTACACTCGCGCGCGCGATCATCGGCCTCGCGCCGGTGGCGAGCGGCAGCGTGCGCTGGCTCGACAAGGAAACCGTCCTGACGGGCGCGCAGCGCGATACCTCGCGCTTGCGCCGCGACGTGCAGATGATTTTCCAGGACCCGCTCGCCTCGCTCGACCCGCGTATGACGATCGAACAGATCGTCTCCGAACCCTTGCGCACGCATGGCCAGGACATCGCCCGCGCAGACGTGCAACGGCGCGTTCTGACGATGCTCGAACGCGTCGGCCTCAACGCGCAGCATCTGCGCCGCTATCCGCATGAGTTTTCCGGCGGCCAGTGCCAGCGCGTCGGCATTGCACGCGCGTTGATCGGTGAACCGCAGCTGGTGATCTGCGACGAGCCAGTGTCGGCGCTCGACGTTTCGATCCAGGCGCAAATCGTCAACCTGTTGCGCGATCTGCAGCGCGAATTGTCGTTGTCGCTACTGTTCGTCGCGCACGACCTCGCGGTCGTCAAGGCGATCAGCCACCGCGTGCTGGTGATGTATCTGGGTCGTGTAATGGAGTTCGGCGACAAGCGCGACGTATATGGCACGCCGCGTCATCCGTACACGCGTGCGTTGCTGTCGGCCGTGCCGGTGCCCGATCCGGTGGTTGAGCGCGCACGCCGTCATCTGCTGTTGCGCGGCGAGATTGCGTCGCCGCTCAGCCCACCCTCCGGTTGCGCGTTTCGCACGCGCTGCCCGGATGCGATCGAAGCCTGCGCTAGCGAGATTCCGCAGGCTGTCACGCATGGCGCGAGCGCGACACGCGTCGCGTGCATTCGCGTGGGGGACGCCGCGTAGGACGTCTCCTCGAGGGATCGCTAAACAACCAGGTCTGAAAACTTAAAACCGTATTCCCCGGCGCGGCGGGCCGTCGCGCCGATGGATTCGTTCGTCCTGCCATCAGCGGGACGAACGATAAGCGTGGACTGGCTAACCGCCAGCCAAAGATTCACCAAAATAACAGAGACGTACACCATGAAAGATAGCCGAACAAAAAAGTGGTCAAAAAAAACCAATGCAGCCACCTTCTTTTACTGCGCATTCACGCTGCCCGCGCTGACCATCGGCGCGAGCGCCTACGCCGACGACGCGGTATTGGAGCCCACCTCCGATACAACGAAAACTCAAACACTCGCGCAAACGTTTCCGTCTCCTGCGCAACGCTCGCAAGCAACGCCCTCGTCAGAAACTCCGCAAATTGCGCAAGCCACCACGTCCGGTAAGCGCAGAGCCGAACAGGGCGGCCAGGTGCGCAACGATCAACCCGACACGACTAACGCCGTCGTCAACGCGGAAGCCAATCAGACAGTCACGCCACCCACGCCCCTGTCGAGCCAGGCGGCGAGCAAAGGTTTTATCGCCGATAGTCATCTGAACCTGCAGTTCCGCAACTACTCCGACTACTTCCAGGCGCCCAACGCGATCTATCGTCACGCGTGGGTTCAGGGCGCGCAAGCCAACTATGAGTCCGGTTTCACCCAAGGCCTGGTTGGCTTCGGTTTCGACGCGTCACTGTTCGCCGCGCTCAAGCTCGACGGCGGCAACGGCGCCGGCAACATGGTGCACGTCGGCAAGGACGGCGGCGGCTCGCAGCAGCTCGCGTGGGCTTACCCCGGCATGTACGACATCAAGGGACGCATTTCAGAAACGGTCGTGAAGTACGGTCTGCAGACCGTCACCAACCCGTTCCTCGAACCGCATGACAACCGCGCGCTGCCGCCGACTTTCCTCGGTGTCTCGTTGGTCAGCAACGATCTGGTTCACACCACGCTCGAGGCCGGCAGTTTCACCAAGGTCGACGCACGCGGCCACACAAACCTGACTAACCTGACCACCTCGTACGGCGGCACGCGCATCGACCGCCTGACCTACGTGGGCGGTACGTGGCACTACGCGAAGAACGGCGAAATGGCGCTGTACGTCGACCAGGCGGACGACGTCTGGCGTCAGTACTACGGCTCGGTCGCGCAATCGTTCGGCGACCCCACCACGATCAAGTGGAGCGGTCTCGCGAATATCTACTCGACGCACGACACCGGCGCATCACGCCAGGGGCATATCAACAGCAACGCGTACAGCCTGTCGGTTTCCGCACAGCACGGCCCGCATGCGCTGTTGCTCGGCTATCAGCAAGTGCTTGGCGACCAGTTCTTCGACTACGTCAACGAGACCAACGGTATCTACCTGACCAACTCGATGGACGTCGACTACAACGCGCCGCATGAGCAATCGCTGCAATTGCGCTATACGTTCGACGGCAAATACGCCGGTGTGCCGGGACTCAAGGCGATGTTCTGGGGCGAATATGGCTGGGGTGCGGATGCGTCGGCAGGTGCCGCGGACAATGCTTCGGCGTCGGCGCCGCTGCATAACCTGTACTGGAAGAACGGCGAACCGGTGCACGGCCACCATCACGAGTTCGGCTTCATTCCGAGCTATACGCTGCAAAGCGGTCGCTTCAAGGACACCAAGGTCACGTTCATCGCGATGTGGCACAACGCCTCGCGCTATTACTCCGATGGCAACAACATGGAGTACCGGTTGGTCGTGAATGTGCCGGTGAAGGTGTTCTGACCCAACGGTCGTGAAAGAACGCCGGGACCGTGAAGGTCTGAGCAAAGCGACTCGTCCGCAGTTGTTGCCGGCGTTGGCCGCGCTGAAGAGCGCGGCCTATCGAACTTTTTTCAGGTCACGCAGCGCGCCTCTTTCTACGGCGGACGACGAAAAAAATCACGATAAGCACGACGACTACCGCGCCTGCCGCCATGCCTCCTCGTGCAAGCGCGATAAGGTTGGACGAGGGGCCACCGCTGCGAATCTCGGCAACGTCTTCCTCGGTGATGGTCGCATCGGCGCGTCCATACTGCTTCAGCACGTAGTTGCCCAGTAGCGCGATGTCCCGGTTGGTGAGCTGCATGGCGTCGGTTGGCTTGCCGCCGAAGCCCGGCATGAACGCCTGCCCAGCCGATGTCTTGCGATCCACACCATACAGAATGGCGGCAATCAGGTTGTTCGGATCGCGCGCGCCTGTCGCCGAGTTGTGGAAGAGGCTCGGGAAATAGCCGTCCTTGCTGCCTTCACCATGAGCCGAGTGACAGGACGCACAACTGCCCTGGAATAACTCCGCACCGCTCGGGTTGGCCTCGCCGACCGTTTGAATGCCGTCCGCTCCGCGCAACGTACTCAATTCCGACGATATCTTCCCCGCAGTAAAACGCGTGCCTGCATCGGCCGAATCACGAATAGCCGGAACGCTCTTGACGTAAGTGGCGATCGCGTCGATGTCCGCCATATCGAGGTACTGGAAACTGTGCTCGACGGCTTCACCCATGCTGCCCGCTGCCTGAGCCTTTCCCTGTACGCGCCCTGTATGCAGATACTGCGCGAGCTCCTCTTTCGTCCAGTTGCCAATGCCGCTAACCGTATCGGACGTTATGTTGGGGGCATACCACGGCCCGACCTGCGCGCCGCCCAACTCACGGCTCATGTCCTCCTGCATCAGGAAGCCACGCGCGGTATGGCAGGTGCTGCAATGCGCAGGGCCTTGCACCAGATATGCTCCGCGGTTCCATTCCACCGATTGCTGCGGGTCCGGCGCATAGGGTTTCGTGTCGAGGAACAGCAGATTCCAGCCCTTCATCGATGCGCGGATGTTCATCGGAAACGGCAGACTCGTCGTTGGGCCCGGCTCGTCAACCGGCTTCACTTCGTGCATGAAGTACGCGTACAACGCCTGCGTGTCCACGTCCGTCAAGCGCGCGTACGACGTGTACGGCATCGCGGGATAGAGGTTGGCACCATCGCGCCTGATACCCTGACGCAGCGCGCGCGAAAAGTCCTCTTCTGTGTACCGCCCTATCCCGCTGTCCATCGACGGCGTGATGTTCGTCGAATAGATCGTGCCCACCGGGGTGCTAATGGGCAAGCCGCCGGCAAATGGCTTCTTGCCTGGCGCGGTGTGGCAGGCAACGCAATCCGATGCCGTCGCCAGATACGCTCCGCGCTTGATCAATTCCGCCGTCTGATCCGGAGCGTCGGCGGCATGCGCACAGACAGCAACGAACATTCCGGCAAGGGCCGCCGATAGTCGGCCATGGCGAATACGGATGTTGCGCATGATTAGCCGTGTTTGAGTTGAGCGACGATCGCGTCGCCGGCCTTCAACGCCAGCGCCGCCATTGTGATCGTGCTGTTAACGCCGCCGCCGGTGGTCATTGCGGCGCCGCCCGGCAGGAAAAGGTTGTGGTGATCGTGTGCGCGACAATCCACGTCGACGACCGAAGTCGCAGGATCTGCGCCCATGATGCAGCCGCCCATGATGTGATCGCTGTTGAGAAACTCAGGCGATATGTCCACCTTGGTCGCGCCGAGCTCAGCCGCGAGCCGCTTCAGCAAGGGCACGGTGTATTCCTTCGCGCTGAGGCGAACGTAGTCGCTGACGTCGTAGTAGATGTTCGGCTTGTTGATGCCCAGCCAATCCTTCTTGCTCGACAAAGTCAGGCGGTTGTATGGCAAAGGAAGCGGTTCATGCTCGACAGTCAGCTTCGCCGTACAGGCGGAAAGCCGGCGAATCTCGGCGTCCAGTGCTTTTCCGACGAGTCCCTTCTTCAAGGCGGCGACACCGCCGATCGCGCTACGCGCCGCGTTTTCCATGCGAAACATGGCGCCCGTATAACGGCTGCGGAACTCACCCTGCGTCGTGTTCAAAATACTGCTGCTCTGCACCGGCCCGACCCCGGTCCACAACGGCTCACTCAATTCGACTTCGGCGACCAGCTTGGGCTGATCCATCATGTTGCGGCCAACCTGATCGGAGCTATTCGCCACACCGTTCGGATTGCGCTCGTCTTTGGATAGCAGCAAGACCTTCGGCGTCTCGATCCCATTGCACGCGATCACGAACACCTTGCCCGTGACCTTGTGCGACTGCTTGTCGGAATCAAAATAGTGCACGGCCTGCACCGCGTTCTTCTCGCCGGTTTCGACTTTATAGACGACAGCGTTGGCGAGGATGCGGCCACCCTTCGACTCGATCCGGGGCAACGCAGTCGCCGCGTCGTATTTCGCTGCGATGGGGCAGACGGGAAAGCAATTGTTGTTGCCGCAGCATGGCGGGCGTCCTTGATACGACACGCCACTGTTGCGTGCCTGAGGCGCCGGCAGATTCACGAGACCCAGTTTTGCAGCCACTTCGGTAAATCGCTGCTCGCCAGGGCCGAACGGAATCGGGCCCATCGGATAGGGCCTCGAGCGCTTTGCGTTCGGCGGCCATTGCAGTGCAGGATCTGAAGGTCCGCACACGCCGATCGCGTACTCCGCACGCGTGTAGTAAGGCTCAAGCACATCGTAGCTGAATGCCCAGTCACGACCGACGCCGTACAGGCTCTTCATGCGCATGTCTTCCGGTGTGATGCGCCAGCAAATGCCTGCCCAGTGCCAGGTCGCGCCGCCGGCGTAGCGCACATAACCTTGCATGTAAGCACGTGCATTCGGACCTTCCAGTTGAAGGTATTCTTCCTGCTCATGCGGCGTGCGCGTCTCGAGATGCGGCGCCCACGGTCTGGGTGGATAAGGCGCGTCCCAATGAGTTCGAAGGTTCGGTGGAAGGTTGCGGTAATTTTCGACGATTCGCCAGCGGTCGACTCGAGGTCCAGCTTCCAGCATCAACACGGACAATCCCGCGTCCAGGGCCTGCTCGGCGATCAGGCAGCCCACCACCCCTGTGCCCACGACGACGAGATCGGCGCTGTCATCAGTTGCCATCTTGAAGTTTCCTTATATTCGACGCGTGAGCGAAATCAGAATTTGGGCATATCGGTGAGCGGCGGGGCGTCGGCATTCCACCCGTTCGGCCCGGACTTCGCATACGAAGGAATCGTCATGACGTCCCGTGTGGGTTGGTACATCAGCGCGTTCTCGTAGGCGAATACCTGGGCATCCGGCGCATCGACCGCCACGCCCATATACCAGGCGGAGATAATCGAAAGTGCTGTTTCCTTAAGCGGGCCTTCTGGCACGTCGGGGAAAAAGTCCTCCACGATTCGCGCGTCCTTCTTGCTCGCGATGGCGAGAAGGGCCGGCACGTCCTGGGCAAGTGTCGGTCGTAGGGTGGTTAGCGCAGCGACAATACGCTTGCCGATCTCCGCATCAAGTTGGTGCGGGATCAAGAGCTTCGAGAGCTGCATGAACGGCGTATCGGCTTCGGGCAAGAGCGCCGGCAGCGCCGGACCTGCGGCGAGACTGCCGGCCAGAAGCGTGCCGCCAATGATTACCTTGCGGCGCGACAGGTTGAACATCGACGGAGAGTCGTCACGATCTCGAGCAGGCATATGCTGTCACCTCGCAGCCAGAGAAACTGCAATGGGTTGTTTGGAAGCACGGTTCTACGTCGCGAACAGGAGTAGCCGGCATCAGAAGGCGCCTCGATCGTGCGCCCTGCTGAAAGTGATGCCCGCTTCGGTTGTCGTTGCCGGCATTGATGCAGCCCTCAATTGTTGAGAATAGCTCTTGGGAGCAATCTAGCAAGCGAGATTCGACAGCGGTATTAGATGTTTATGTTGTATCCGCGTGACGCCGTCATGAAAGCGCCTTGGCAGAACATGACCGGAAGCCAAAAAAATCGAAGGGCGTCACGTTATGGCCAGACGTGACGCCCTTTGCGCTTTCAGCTTCAGTTTCGGATTACCCGGCGATCCGCTCCGTAGTCATAGCCCGCGACAAACCATGCATCGGCCGACGCAGCGCGACGTCGAAGGGATTGGTTTGCGGGCCGATCGCATCTGCCTGGCGGCGCAGCAACTCGACCACCATCGGCAGACGATCGTCGCCTAGACGCGCCGCCAGCGTGCCCACGCTCAGCGCCGCCACTGCCACTCCGGTGCGATCCAGAATCGGCACCGCCACACCCGCCATGCCGTCGAGCACCCCGCTATTGCGACCCGCGTAACCGAGTTGGCGCACACGCTCGATCTCGGTGCGTAAATACACTTCGTCGAGCACGCCATAGCCGCGAATGCGCGGCACGTTAAAGCGGATGATCTCTTCGCGCTCCGCTTCCGGCAGGAATGCGAGAATCGCCAGACTCCCCTGCCCGACACCCAGGGCCACGCGCCCGCCAATATCGCCGGTGAACGAGCGAATCGGAAACGGCCCTTCGCAGATGTCGAGACACACCGCATCGAAGCTGCTTTTGACCAGCAGAAAAATCGTATCGCCAAGACTCGCGCACAACCGCAGCAACGCGGGACGGCACAGCGTGCGCATGCCGCTCGGATTGCCGGCCTGCGCGGCGAGCGCGAAGAAATCGACGCTCAGCCGATACAGCTTCGAATTTTCGTCCTGTTCGACGATGCCTTCCGCGATCAGCGCATGAAGAATGCGGTGCACCGTGCCTTGCGTGAGACCCACCGCCTTCGCGAGACGCGTGACGCGGCCGCCGTCGGGTTGCGCTTCGGATAACGCACGGATCACAGCAAAAGCGCGCTCCAGCATCCCCGGGCCGGGTGGACGGCCCGCATCGGCCAGTGCGGGATCGGCATCTCGTTGGGTGGCAGCATTCATCTCAGGTGCTCCGAATTATTTCATTGACCGGAACACTATAGAGGGAATTATCCGTGAATGGAATATTTCCGGCACGCCCGTTCCATTTGCACTTCATTCTGATTCATAGGGATTTTCCGGAGATCATGGAACGGAAGAGTTGATACCAGTCTTGCCGAATATATTCCGTTCATCGGAATTTTTTCTAAACTTATACCGGCAAACGGAATTTGAAATTGACGCCATGCAATTTGGCTGGATAGAGTCGGCTCCATCGAGGCAGTAGCCGATTGAACCGGTGTCGATCCATCCAAAGGCCAGATCATGTCGTTCCTCACACTCACGGACGTAGCGAAATCGTTCGGCGATCTGCAGGCAGTCGCCGACGTGAACCTGTCGGTTGAGAAAGGCGAGTTCGTTTCGCTGCTCGGGCCGTCGGGTTGCGGCAAGACCACCACGTTGCAGATGATCGCGGGCTTCGTCGAAACGACGCGCGGCCGCATCACGCTCGACGGCCGCGACATCACGCACATGAAGCCGAACAAACGCGGCCTCGGCATCGTGTTCCAGAGCTACGCGCTGTTTCCGCATATGAGCGTCGCGGACAACGTCGGCTTCGGTCTGGAGATGCGCAACATCGACAAGGCCGAACGCAAGGAACGTGTGCGCGAAGCGCTGGCACTGGTACGGCTCGATACGCTCGCGCACCGTTTTCCGCGCGAGTTGTCCGGCGGGCAGCGGCAGCGTGTGGCGATTGCCCGCGCGATCGTGATCGCGCCGCCCGTGTTGCTGCTCGACGAACCGATGTCGAACCTCGACGCCAAGCTGCGCGAAGACATGCAGTTCGAACTGCGCGCCATTCAACGCAAGATCGGCACGACCACCATCATGGTCACGCACGACCAGTCGGAAGCGCTGTCGATCAGCGATCGCGTAGTGGTAATGGAAGCCGGCCGCATTACGCAGATCGACACGCCGTACGAAGCGTACGAACGGCCTGAGAACAGATTCGTCTCGCAGTTCATCGGCAAGGCGAACATGCTGCCTGGCACCGTGGTGTCGCGCGACGGCGACGCGATCCGCATCGACCTTGGACATGACCTCGCGGAGACAGGCCATACCGCGCAACTGCCGGCGCGCGAACGCGTGATCGGCGTCGGCGACGCGGTCACGTTGTGCATTCGTCCGGAAAAACTGCGCCTGTGCGCGCCGAATGCGGGACGTCTGGCGGCCACCGTGACGAGCCGCTTCTTCCTCGGCAGTCAATGGTTGTACCGCGTGGACAGCCGGCTCGGCGAAGTGCTGGTGTGCTGCCAGAACGAAGGCACCGAGCCGCTGCCGGAAGGCACGGCGGTCGGCGTCGACTGGAATAGCGAGGCGATCCGCTTCATTCAACGGGATGCGCATCATGGCTAGTACGCTACCCGCGTCGAACGACGACAGCGTGAAGACCGGCAACGCGCGCCGCGCCCCGTGGCACGCATTCCTGCCCTTATGGCTGATGTGCGCGCCGGCTTTCCTGTTGTTTGCGACGCTGGTGCTGGTGCCGCTCGTCATGACGCTGGTGCTGACGTTCTACCGCTTCGATCCGGCGAGCGGCCCGCTCGCCGCGTTCCAGTTCGGCAATTACGAGGAAGTGCTGCAATCGTCGTATTTCCACACGATCTTCCTGCGCACCTTCGGCATCGCCTTTCTCACCACCCTGTTGTGCGTCGTGATCGGTACGCCCGAAGCCTACGTGCTGTCGCGCATGCGCGATCCGTATCGCTCGATGTTCCTGCTGATCATTCTCGCGCCGCTGCTGGTCTCGGTCGTGGTGCGCGCGTTCGGCTGGAGCATGCTGCTCAACAGCAATGGTCTCGTGAATCAGGCGTTCGGCCTTGTCGGGCTGGGACCGTACAAGCTCGAATACACCACTTTCGCGATCGTCATCGCACTGGTGCACGTGATGCTGCCGTTCATGGTGATTCCGGTTTGGACCGCGTTGCAGAAGCTCGATCCGCAAACGGAAAATGCCGCGCTTTCGCTGATGGCCTCCCCCGCCACGACGCTGCGCCGCATCGTGTTGCCGCAACTCACGCCGGGCATTTTGTCGGGCAGCCTGATGGTATTCGGTCTGTCGGCGAGCGCGTTCGCGATTCCCGGCCTGCTCGGCGGACGGCGCCTGAAAGTGGCCGCCACCGCCGTCTACGACGAATTCCTCGGTTCGCTCAACTGGCCGCTCGGCGCGACCATCGCGCTCCTGTTGCTGGTCGCGAATCTGATCGTGATGCTCACTTACTACCGGGTTCTGGAACGCAAGTACACCAGAAGCCTCGGCTGAACCTCGCGAGATCATCATGAGAAAAAACGGCCCCGTCGCGCTGATTTTCCACACGCTCGTGATTGCGTTCGTGCTCGCGCCGCTCGTGATCGTGGTGCTGGTCGCTTTCACGCCCGACGAAACGCTTACGTTACCCACGCACGGCGTATCGCTGCGCTGGTTCCGCACGATCCTCAACTACCCGGACTTTATCTCGGCGTTTTTCAATAGCCTGAAGCTGGCGTTTGCGTCGGCAACGTTGTCTTTGATCGTCGCTTTGCCTGCCGCGTTGGCCATTGGTCGTGCGCGCTTTCCGGGACGCGGGTTTCTTAACGGCTTATTGCTGTCGCCGCTGGTGATTCCCGGTCTCGTGCTCGGTATCGCACTGCTGCGCTTCTTCGCACTGATCGGCGCGACCGGTTCGTTCGCGTGGCTCGTGCTCGCGCACATGATCATCATCACACCGTTCGTGATGCGGCTCGTACTGGCCTCGGTCAGCGGTCTCGACCGCAGCGTCGAACATGCCGCGCATTCGCTCGGCGCCGACGCATGGACCACGTTTCGCCGCATCACCTTCCCAATGATTCTGCCGGGCATTACCGGCGGCTGGTTGCTCGCGTTCATCAACAGTTTCGACGAATTGACCATGTCGATCTTCGTCACCTCGCCGCAAACCGTCACGCTGCCGGTACGTATGTATATGTACGCGACCGAATCGATCGACCCGATGATGGCCTCCGTTTCCGCGCTGGTGATCTTCATTACGGCCGGCGCGATGCTGCTGCTCGATCGCGTGTACGGGCTCAACCGGATTCTGATCGGCCAGCACTGATGTCTTCTACTGCTCTCTCTAACATGCCGTCGAATTTGCCGTCCTCCGAATCCGCCGTGCCGAAACGCGATGCGCAATTCGTTCGCGTTGCGGAGACGCAGCGTGAACCGCTTAGCTTTTTTATCGATGGCCATGAAGTCACTGCGTTGCAGGGCGATACGCTGCTTACCGCCGTGCTGATGCAACAACGTCGCGTGCGCGAAAGCGAATTCAGCGGCGCGCCGCGCGCCGGATTCTGCCTGATCGGCGCTTGCCAGGATTGCTGGATGCGGACCGAAGAGGGTCTGCGTTTGCGCGCGTGCTCGACGCTGGTGACGCAGGGTATGCGGGTGGTTACTCGGCTCGCTGAGGTTACTTTCGTTGCCGGTCCTGCTTCCGCTGCCAGCTCCGTCGTGACGGCAAACGGAGAAACGCAATGAGCAACGAACACCGTGTGGTGATCGTCGGCGCGGGACCGGCGGGCGTGCGCGCCGCCGAGACACTCGTTGCAGCGGGCGTCAAGCCCATCGTGCTGGATGAAAACGCCCGCTGGGGCGGGCAGATTTATCGTCAACCGCCCGCGAACGGCGCGTTCCAACGCTCGAAGAAAACGCTCTATGGTTTTGAAGCGCACAAAGCCGAAGCGTTGCACTCGACGATGGCCACACTGCTTCCGCACCTCGACTATCGCCCCGACACACTCGCCTGGGCTTGTGCACCGGGTCGCCTCGATACGTTGCACGCAGGACGCGAAATCAGCGTGCCGTTTTCGCATCTGATCATCGCAAGCGGCGCCACCGATCGCGTGCTGCCGGTGCCGGGCTGGACACTGCCAGGCGTCTACACGCTGGGCGCGGCGCAAGTCGCTTTGAAGGCGCAAGGCTGTGCGATCGGCCAGCGCGTGGTGCTCGCTGGCACCGGGCCGCTGCTCTACCTCGTGGCCTATCAGTACGTGAAGGCAGGCGTACAAGTGGTGGCCGTGCTCGACGCGAGTCCCCTATCGCAGCAGATTGCCGCGGCGCCGAAACTCGCGCGGCAACCTGCTACGTTCGCCAAAGGGCTGTACTACGTCGGCTGGCTAAAGATGCACGGCGTGCGGATCGAACGCGATGTGAACCTGATCGGCATTCATGGCGACCAAGGCGTGAGTGCGATTGAATGGCGCTCTTCAACCGTTGGCTCGAAGACCGAAACCCTCGCATGCGACGCCGTCGGCATCAGCTTCGGCCTCAAGCCTGAAACCCAACTCGCCGATCTTGCCGGGTGCCGCTTCCGCTTCGATACGCACAACCGTTGCTGGCTACCCGAACTCGACCCGGCCGGCCGCAGCACCGTGCGAGGCATCTATCTGGCTGGCGACGGTGCGGGCATCGCGGGCGCCGACGCTGCCGAACTCGCCGGGCGTCGCACGGCATTGGCGCTACTCGACGACCTCGGCATCGCGCATCCACGTGGTCCCGGCATGCGCGACGCAGTGGCCCTCGACCGCAGCCTGCAACGTATCGCTGTATTTCGCCAAGGTATCGAAGCGGCATTTGCCCCACCCGCAAAATGCGCGGCGCAATGGCCGGACGACATGACCGTGTGCCGCTGCGAAGAAATCGATGCAGGCACCTTGCGGCGCTGCATCCGCGGTGGCGAAGCGAACGAGATCAACCGACTGAAAGCGCTCACGCGTGTCGGCATGGGCCGTTGCCAAGGCCGCATGTGTGGCGAAGCAGCATTGACGCTGCTGGCGGAAGAAACCGGCAAACCTCTTGAAGCCGTAGGCCGCTTGCGTAGCCAGCCACCTGTCAAACCGATTCCGCTATCGCCCGCTATGTATGCCGACGACGTGACCGAGATTCCCGAAGAGGCGCGCGATGAGTGACACCCTGCACTACGACGTGGCGATTGCGGGCGGCGGACTGGTCGGCTCATCGGCAGCATTGGCGCTCGCGCGGCGCGGCTTGCGCGTGGGCCTGTTCGAGCGGCGCTATTGCGGCGCGCAGGCAAGCGGCGTGAACTACGGCGGCGTGCGCGTCCAGGGACGACCGGCCGAACAGATGCCGCTCGCCATGCGTGCACGGCGCATCTGGGACGGCTTGCCGGAGCTGATCGGCATCGACGGAGAATTCACCGTGTCGGGACATTTGCGGCTCGCGCGCAGCGAAGCCGATCTTGCCGCGCTCGAAGCATGGGCGGACATGGCGCGCGGCCACGGACTGCAAGCGCAGGTCATCAGCGGCGCCACGTTCCGGCAACGTTATCCGTGGCTGGGCGCGGCAGCCGTCGGCGGCTCGCTTTGTGCGACCGATGGCCATGCGAATCCGCGTCTGGTCTCACCCGCGTTCGCACGTGCCGCGCGCGCCGCAGGCGCGGACGTGCGCGAGCAAACCGAACTGACCGATATCCATCACGACGGCACACGCTTCCAGTTACGTGCCGGCGACACGCGCATCAGCGCCGACTGGCTGATCAATTCCGCCGGCGCATGGGCGAATACGGTTGCCGGGTACTTCGGCGAAACCGCACCGATGAAACCGATCTACCCGAACATGTGGGTTACCGAGCCGCTGCCGCATTTCATCACGCACAACCTCGGCGTGTACGGCGGCGGCATCTACGCACGGCAAGTGGCGCGCGGCAATTGCGTGATCGGCGGCGGCCGCGGACATGGCGACGGCGAATACGGTCAACCGTCGACGGAAACCACCCGCGCCGTGATGCGCGATGCGTGCTCCCTGCTGCCGCCGCTACGCGAGGCGCTGCTGATTCGCACATGGAGTGGCGTGGAAGGCGAGACGCCCGACAGCAATCCGATCATCGGTGCGAGCCGCACGGTACCGCGTTTGCTGCATGCATTCGGCTTTTCGGGCGGCGGTTTTTTGCTGGCGCCAGGGATCGGCGAAATACTCGCGGATCTCGTGATCGACGGCGCCACGGCCACACCGCTCGACGCTTTTTCGATCAATCGCTTCGCTGCTCTTGCTGCGCCATCCGTCGCCTAGTTATCGCTTATTGCTTACCGCTTACCGCTTTGCTATCGCCCAGTCATCGCCTCGTTATCGATTAATGAAACTCAGGAGCCCCTCAATGAAACTGTTCAAGACGATCGCGGCGCTGGCCGCATTGTGCGCATTCGGTGCGGCCGCACCGGCATGGTCGGAGACCAAGACCATTTACATCGGCATGAACGGCGGTCCGATGGAAAAGGCCTATACGAGCCAGGTCCTGCCCGACTTCGAGAAAGCCAACAACGTCAAAGTGGTCGTGGTGCCCGGCACCTCGTCGGACATTCTCGCCAAGCTGCTCGCCAACAAGGCCAATCCGCAAATCCACGTGGTGTTTCTCGACGACGGCGTGATGGCGCGCGCGGTCAGCATGGGCGTGTGCAAGAAGCTCGACGATTCGCCGGTGCTCAAGGAGCTCTACCCATTCGCGCGCATGAAGGACGACATGGGCGCGGGCGTGCAACTCGGTATGACCGGCATTGCGTACAACAAGAAGCTGTTTGCTGAAAAAGGCTGGGCGCCGCCGACTTCGTGGATGGACTTTGCCGATCCGAAGTACAAAGGCAAGGTGGTGTTCCAGTCCGCGTCGAGCAGCACCTTCGGGCTGCACGGCTTTCTGGCGATCAATCGCTTGATGGGCGGCAGCGAGCAGAACGTCGAACCGGGCTTCACGAAATGGGCCACGACAGTTGGCCCGAACGTGGTGGAGTACGTGCCGAACTCAGCGAAGATTTCCGAAATGGTCCAGACGGGCGAAGCGGGCCTGTTCCCGTTGACGCCGACTGCCGTCAGCGATCTGCAGGACAAGGGCATTCCGGTTGGTTATGTGAGTCCGAAGGAAGGTCCGGTGTTGCTGCTCGTCGATCTGTGCGTGGTCAACAACAACCCGGACCCGCAATTGGCGCAGAAGCTCGCGCAGTTCCTGCTGTCCGCGCCGGCTCAGACCAAGGCCGCCGAGGCCGGCAAGCAGATTCCGACCAATCGTCTCGCGAAGATGACGCCGCCGATGCAGCAAAGCCTGGGTAACGTCGACGACATGGTGAAGAAGCTGACCGTGGTGGATTGGGACACGATCAATGCGCACCGCGCGCAGTGGGATACGCGCTGGAACAGGCAGATCGAGCGTTAATCAGAAGATCACCGAAATCGCCACGCCCAGCCAGATTGACAGCACGCCGATAAGGAACATGTGCCGCGCAACCCGGATGCGGACGTCGCTGTTTTCCGGTTCAACGGGGCTCGTCGCCATCCAAGGCACGAGCCCGAGGCAGCCGAAGCCGATCATCGCAAACACGAAGACGAAGACGTCGGACACGTGCCACTTCGTCTGGTCGTACAGGCCCCAGTAGCCGAGAAAGACGATGCCGATCGAGAAGATCGTCGCCGAAGCGGCACTGAGCGCGGGTACGGATCCGGTTGGACTCGGCATGCTTCACCTCCGAAACGTTAGGCTGCTGTTGCCGTCCCCGTCGCCCGCGTTCCCGTCACTCAGGATGTACGGGCCTGCCTTGCTTCATACGTCTTTAGATGACTATAGGCGATGCGCAGCAACGATAGGCCGTGCTCGCCCTTCTGCGCATCGCCGCCGCGCGAGATCAGATCGCCAAGAATGTGGTCCGCCTCGGTATGCGAGTGATTTTCGACGTCGCGCAGCATCGAAGCTGTTAGCGGCGAAGGTGTAAAGAGTGTTTGGGTAGCTCGAGCGTCGAAGTCCGGACCCATCGTAAAGCCCGTGTGCTCCGCGACGCCACGGCACTCGCCGAGCAGGTTTTCGATGATGCGCTTGCCATCCGGCGCAGCCAGAATATCGCCGACCGAACCGCGCATCAAGCACGTACTCGCCGCGAGTGTGGCCAGGAACACCCACTTTTCCCACATGCGCAGCAAGATGTTGTCGCTGACCACGGCATCGAAATTCGCGTCGGCCATCGCGTCCGCAATTGCCTCTACGCGCTCGGACGTGCCGCCTTCCAGTTCACCGAAGGTGATCGCGTGCGTTTCGTTCAGATGCATGATGTGCTGCTCGGGGCTGAGCGTTGCGGCGATCACGCATTGACCGCCCAGTACGCGTGACGCACCGAACTTTTCCTTGAGCACGTCGATATGGCGCATGCCGTTGAGCATCGGCAGAATCAGCGTGGATTCGCCGACCAGCGGTGCGAATGAATCGATCGCGTCGTCGAGACTGTAGGCTTTGCAACTGAGCAGCACCAGGTCGAACGGCTCCGCGGCGACACCGGCGAGTATCGTCTTGACGTCGCGCAAGGCGAGATTGCCGCGCGCGCTGTTGATGATGAGGCCGTCACGCGCAAGCTTTTCCGCGCGGCCGGGACGCACCAGGAAGGTCACGTCCTGTCCGGCCGCTGCGAGACGTCCGCCGAAGTAGCCGCCCACGGCGCCCGCCCCTACTACTAGAATTCGCATCTTTTGCCTCTTGATAGATTTGGGTCACGCGCGCCGGGTCGGTATGCCAAGGCCTCGAAGACCGCCTGCGCAGCACGTCTGCAGAAATGTAGCAAAGATTGACGATATGCATCGGCCACAATGACGGGCCGGTTTGCTGCATTGCACAGCGGCCTCGGTGTTTCCGCTTTATTTCTTATGTCAGATCAATTGCCACGCCGCCAGGCGTTTGCTCGCGCCGGGTTACGTGAAGAGCGGCACTTGAAGAGGCGACGCCCCTACCAAACGGCGGCAGCTTCGCAAGATCACCCTACAACGTACCGCAGATAGTGCGCTCGTAAAGCGCGAGCATCCCGGGCACATCCACGCCCAGGCACACCGTGCTGTCGGGCCGACTGTCCCAGTCCGGCGCGGGCACCGGCATCGTGGAAGGCTTCTGGATGGTTTGGCCCACGGCAATACCGTCCGTCAGCACACGTACGGGACCACTGCGAGTCGTATAAAGGTGCGGCGCCAGCACATAAGTGACTGCCGACGAGTCGTGCACGTAAATGCCTTCAAGTTGCGCGCTTTGCTCATGAAAGGCTTCGTAGTGTCGCGACACGTCCCACACGAACTGCCCTGCTGCACCGCCGCGCTCGCGCAGCGACGCCAGATAATCCCGGCTCATGATGGTGCGCTGCGTGACATCGAGCCCAACGATCGCAACCGGCCACTGTGCGCCGAACACGATGTCAGCAGCATCGGGGTCGCCGAGGATGTTCGCTTCTGCCGCCGGCGTCACGTTGCCGAGCACGCCGTCCGTGCCGAACGCGCCGCCCATGATGACCACCTGTTTGACGAGAGGCGCGATCTGCGGATCTGCGGCCAGCGCCAATGCCAGGTTCGTGAGCGGGCCCACCGCGATCAACGTGACTTCGCCGGGATGGGCGCGCACCGTGTCGATAATGAAGCGGTATGCGGAGCGCGCGTCGAGCGCTGCTTCAGCATCGGTTTCGATCGCGATGTTGCCAAGCCCGTTGTCGCCGTGAATCCAGGCGAGCGGTTCGGGTGCCGCACGCTTGAGCGGCGCTGCGGCACCCTGCGCGACCGGCACGCCCGGCGCGAACCGTCCGGCCAGGAACCGCGCATTGCGCGTAGTGGTTTCGATCGTGGCGTTACCGAATACACTCGTCAGACCCAGCAATTCGATGTCCGGATGAAGCGCCTGAAAAACGAGCGCCATCGCATCGTCCACACCAGGATCGGTGTCGTAGATAACCTTGTGCTTGCTCATAGATAAAATGCGTCCGGCAATTGTTCACGCGCAGTGGTGTCGCGGGTGGCGCCATGCAGATTGCCGAGCCGGATCGGCAATTCGGGGCCGCCCAGTTCGATGATCACCTGGCGGCACGCGCCACATGGAGCAATCGGTCCATCCGTATCGCCGATCACGGCGAGCGCGGCGAACTGGTCGCGCTGATAGCCCGCTGCGATCGCGCTAAAAAACGCCGTACGTTCAGCGCAATTGCACAATCCGTACGAGGCGTTCTCGACATTGCAGCCGTCGAATACGGTGCCGTCTTTGGTCAGGAGCGCAGCGCCGACCTTGAACTTCGAATAAGGCGCATAGGCCTTCTCTCGCGCGACACCCGCGCGTTCCAGCAGTTGTTCCATGTTCATGCAACGATCCTCAATTCGATTCAATTCAGCGTCAGGAACATGCCCGCAATCGTGGCGCTCATCAGATTCGAGAGCGTCGCGGCGAGCACGACACGCAGGCCGTAGCGCGCGACTTCGGCGCGGCGTTCCGGTGCGACGGCGCTAAAGCCGCCCGTCAGCACCGCAATCGACGCAAAGTTCGCGAAGCCGCACAACGCAAACGACAGAATAGCAAGGGTTCGCGGATCGAGCGCCTGCAAGCCGGCCCCGCTTACGCTTGCGGCATCTTTCAGATACGGCGACAGCGACGCATATGCGACGAATTCATTGAGAATGATCTTCTGCCCGAGGAAATTGCCGGCGATTGCGGCTTCGCTCCACGGCACACCAATCAGATACGCGAGCGGCGCGAATACCGTGCCGAGCACCGATTGCATCGACAGTTGCGGATGCCCGAACCAGCCGCCTATGCCGCCCACAATGCCGTTGAGCAATGCGATCAGGCTGACGAACGCGATCAGCATCGCGCCGACCATCACAGCGATTTTCAGGCCCACGGTCGCGCCGGAACTCGCGGCTTCAATCACATTTGCGGGGCGTTTTTCATCGAAGCTGAGGTCCTCGAGATGTACACGGCTCGGCTCGGTGGTCGGGTGAATGATCTTGGCGAACAGCAAGCCGCCGGGCACCGCCATGAACGACGCGGCCAGCAGATATTCGACCCGCACGCCAAGGCCCGCATAACCCGCCAGCACCGAACCGGCAACCGCCGCCATGCCGCTCGACATCACCGCGAACAGTTCGGCACCGGTCATATCGCGCGTGAACGGTTTGACCACCGCAGGCATTTCGCTTTGGCCAAGGAAGATCGTTGTAACGGCTGAGAAGGATTCGAGCTTCGATACGCCGAGCAGTTTCTGGAATATCGTGCCGAGCACGATCACGATCCAGCGCATCACGCCGAGGTAGTACAGCACGGAAATGAGCGCGGTCACGAAGATGATGGCCGGCAACACCCGCACGGCGAAAACGAAGCCGCCGTCGCCGAAGACCTGGAACATCTTCGCCTGCACGAGGCCGCCGAACAGGAACTCGATGCCCGCGTTGCCATAGCCGAGTACGTGATTGACGCCGGACGCAGCGGCAGCCAGGACCGTCTTACCAAATGGGACGAAGAGAATGAAAGCGCCGATACCAATCTGCGCAAGCAGCGCCGCAATTACAGTCCGTAAGCGGATGGCGCGCCGGTTGGTTGAAAAGATGAAAGCGATGAGCAGCAGTACGGCAATACCGAGGATGTTTCGAGCGATCAGTGCCATGTCTCTTGGTGTTCTTGTGAAAGTGGCAATGATGCTAAACGAAACTGATGCTGGAGAAAAAACTTTCAACGTCGCGTAACGACTGTCTGCTGCACGGCGCAGCGCGATTGATGCACGTTGCATCTAAACGGCATCAAAACGGTCGCGGCGCGATCGCGGTTCGTGGCACCGCGACGCGCCGCAGCCACCGATCTCAAATCACTTCCAATGCCAGCGCAATCCCCTGCCCGCCGCCGATACACAACGTGACGATGCCGCGTTTCAGGCCGTCGCGGCGCATCGAATGAAGCAGGCGTGTCGTCAACACCGCACCGGTCGCACCGATCGGATGACCGTGCGCGATCGCGCCGCCCTGCACATTGATGAGTTCATCCGCGATGCCGAGTCTGCGCGCCACCGCGATCGGCACGGCAGCGAAGGCTTCATTGATCTCGAAGCGTTCAACGTCATTGAGTTGCCAACCCGCACGAGCCAGGGCCATTTGCACGGCCGGCACCGGACCGAGGCCGAACATACCCGGTTCGACGGCCGCGATGCCAAACGCCACTAGCCGCGCGAACGGTTCGATGCCACGCGACTCGGCGAACCCACGATCAGCGACCAGCATGGCTGCCGCGCCGCTGTTCAGGCCCGGCGCGTTGCCTGCGGTAATCGTGCCGTCCGGACGGAATGCAGGACGCAGTTTGGCGAGCGTTTCAACCGTGGTATCCGGGCGCGGCTGTTCATCGCTCGTAAACTGCTGCGGACCTTTGCGCCCCGGAATTTCGACGGCGACCAGTTCAGCGTCGAAATCGCCGCGCGCCTGCGCTTGCCCAAAACGCTGTTGCGAACGCGCGGCCCAACGGTCCTGCGTTTCGCGCGTGAGGTCGAACTGCGCGACGAGGTCCTCGGTATGCCAGCCCGAATGCTCGCCGGAGAACGCGTCGTTCAGGCCGTCGCGCAGCAGGCTGTCATGGATTTGCGCGTTGCCCATCCGGTAGCCCCAGCGGCCGCCGTCGAGCAGATACGGTGCGCGGTCCATGTTTTCCATGCCGCCGGCCACGGCTGCATCGCCGAGACCAAGCCAGATTTCCTGGGCCGCGGATGCAATCGCCTGCGCGCCCGAGCCGCACACACGATTGACCGTCAACGCAGGCACGGCCACCGGCACGCCGCCGCCAATCGACGCCTGACGCGCCGGATTCATCCGGTTGCCCGCCTGAATCACGTTGCCCAGCACCACCGAGGCCAACGCGGCCGGATCGAGACCGCTGCGCCGCAGCGTTTCACGCACCGCGACCGCGCCGAGTTCGGTTGCGGGTACTTCTTTCAACGATCCGCCGAATGCGCCGATCGGCGTTCTCACCGGATTGCAGATCACTACTTCACGCGTACTCATCATTCATCTCCAGTTGGACTACAACTTTCACCGTCACATCCACGCGCATCAATTCGCCGATGCGGCCGTGACCGTTTCGGGGACATCCCAGCCGCCGCCGAGCGAGCGGTACAGCGCGACCGCTGCGAGCGCATGCTCGCGTTTGGCCTGATTCAACGATTCGGCATCGCGCAGATACGCCTCCTGCGCGGTGAGCACATCGAGGAAGTCTGTCGCGCCGCCCTTGTAAAGCTCACTCGACAGACGCAGCGCGTGGTTCGAGGCATCGAGCGCGCCGCCCAGGCGTTGCACCTGCACCGCGCCGCTCACCAGGTCACTGCGGTTGTCTTCGATTTCCTTGAGCGCCTGCAGCATGGTTTGCTGCAGGCCGAGTTGCGACTCGCGCATCCGGCTCTCGCTCGCATCGATATTCGCGGTGATGCGGCCGGCGTTGAAGATCGGACTCGTTGCGTTCAAGGCGGCGCTAAAGAGGTTGTCGGTCAGCGTCGGCAAGCCGAGGTACGACGAGGCCAGCAGACCATCGGCGAGATTGAGCCTGAACTGCGGATAGCGCTGCGCTTTGGACACGCCCACTTCCGCCGCGCGCTGTTCGACCGTGGCGTAGGCATTACGCACGTCCGGGCGCTGCAACAGCGCTTCCGACGGCAGCGTTTGCGGCACGCTTTGCGCGGGCACCGGAATGTCGCGTGCATTGGCGAGCAGCAAGCCGTCGACGCTCTCCGGCGTGCGCCCCGAATACACTGCGATCAGGCTGAGTTGATGCTGCACCGTCGACTGGATACGCGGGATCTGTGCCTGCAAATCTTCTAACTGATTCTGTGCACGCGCGACGTCGAGTTGCGTCGACAATCCGTAATGCAAACGCTGCTGCGTAAGTTTCAGCGCACGGGCGCGGATCTGTTCGTTGTCGCTGAGAATCTGCAATTGCGATTGCGCCCAACGCAGATCGATATAGGCCGCGGCCGTGTTCGCCGCGAGTGCCAGGCGCAGTTGATTCAAAGCCGCCTGCCGACCCGACACTTGCGCTTCGGCTGCGAGAACAGCGAGACGTTCGCCACCGAAAACGTCCGGCTGCCAGCTGGCCGTCACGCCGACGCCGGCCTGACGCACATAGCCGAGCGGTGGTGGCGTGTTCTGGCGAGAGTCCGATGCCGTCGCGCTAGCGTTCAATTCAGGCAGCAAGGCCGCGCGATTCTGCTTCGCGAGATCCTGCGCCTGCTTGACGCGTTCCACCGCGGCCTGCACGTCGAGATTGCCCGTCAGCACCGATTCCACCAGTTGATGCATGACGGGATCGCCAAATTGCGCCCACCATGTATTGGCGTTGATGCTGTCTTGAGGAGCATCGACATTCCACGCGGTCGGGGCGACGGTCTGAACCGTATGCGGCAGGTCCGCGTGCGTTTCAGGCTGCACCGCGCATGCCGCCAGAGTCAGCAGTGCCGCGCTCGCGAGTACTTTCATAACGATTGGTTTCATGCTGATTTCCTCAATGAGCATCGGGCGGTGGCGCGGTATTGCCAAACGGGCGCGAGAACAGCACGCTCAGCAAACCGACGACGAAACAGAGCGACAGCGCAAAGAACGTGTCGGAGAACGTGAGCACGAGCGCTTCGCGCATCAGCAGCGAATGCAACGCGCCGAGGCCCGCGTTGGCCGCATTCAGCGCATCGCCGCCGACAGCCGCGAAGTGCGCGCTTTGCTGCTGCAAGATCGACTCGATCGCCGGACGGCCCGTGCTCAAATGTTCGTCGAGCCGCTCGTAGTGGAGATTCAAACGATCGTTGAGCATGGTGCTGCTCACGGCAATGCCAATCGCGCCGCCGAGATTGCGCATCAGATTGAAGAGCCCGCTGGCGGATCGAAGCCTCGACATCGGCAATGAACCAAGCGCCATCGTGACGATGGGCGGAATGCAGAATTGCTGGCCAATGCCGCGCAACGCCTGCGGGATCAGCAATTCCTGCCAGCCCCACTGATTGGTCAGCGGCACATACAGATAACAGCCGACGCCGAACAGCACCAGGCCGAACACCAGCAACAGGCGCATATCGACAAAACGCGCGACTATCGAATACGCGACCATCGCGACCAGTTGAAAACATCCCACTGACAGCAACGCCACGCCGATCTGCAACGAATCGAAGCCGCGCACACGTGACAGGAACACCGGTGTCAGGAATACCGCGCAGAAAATCCCGATACCTGTGATGAAGGACAGCAGACTGCCGATTCCGAAGTTGCGGATTGCCAGTGCGCGCAAATCGACGATCGGCTCTTTTGCGGTGAACGCGTGCACGATGAACAGGAATCCGCAGATCGCCGCTACCCAGGTACACGTGAGGATCACGTCGTCGCCGAACCAGTTCTTGCGCGGCCCTTCTTCCAGGACGTATTCAAGGCAACCCAGAAAACCGGACATCAGCAGGATGCCGAGATAGTCGCCCTTTTTCAGCAGTGAGAGATCGACGTTGTCGAAGTGCACGTACTTCGGCACCAACAGCGTGACGGCGAGACCCGGCACGAGATTCAGATAGAACAGCCAGTGCCACGACCATTGCGATGTGATCCAGCCGCCAATCACCGGACCGACCGTCGGTGCGAGCGTGGCGAGCGCGCTGATGGTGGTGGACGCAATCAGGCGCTGCTTGCCGGGGAACAGCACGAATGCCGTCGTGAACACGGTCGGAATCATCGCGGCACCGAGCGCGCCCTGCAGACCGCGAAACAGGATCATCGAGTTGATGTCCCATGCCAGGCCGCACAACATACTGGTGACCGTAAAGCCCAGCGCGGAGAACGCGAACACCCAGCGCGTCGAGAACACACGCGTGAGCCAGCCGGACATCGGGATCACGAGAATCTCCGCGATCAGGTACGCGGTCTGCACCCACGAGAGCTCATCCTGGCTCGCGGACAAGCCGCCGCCGATATCCTTGAGCGAAGACGCCACGATCTGGATATCGAGTGTCGCCATGAAAAAACCGAGGCACATCAGCACGAACGCGAACACTTTGGTGCGTGTCGGCAGGTCGGCGGGATTGGCAAGGACCTGAGTCATGATCGTTTAACCGTGAGCAGCGTCGAGATGCACTTTCACCGTCGCCGACAGGCCTGGGCGCAATACGCCCTCCATGTCCTTCGGCACCTCGAGGCGCACGCGCACCGGCACCCGTTGCACGATTTTCGTAAAGTTGCCGGTCGCGTTTTCCGCCGGCAGCACGCTGAAGGTCGCGCCGGTCGCGGGTGCGAGACTCTCAACCACGCCGTGAATCCGTTTGCTCGATGCATCGAGATCGACGTCGACACCGTCGCCAACGTGCATCTTCTTCAACTGATCTTCCTTGAAGTTGGCGTCGATCCACAGTCCGCTCGACGGCACCACGGTCAGCAGGGACACGCCAACGTTCGCCAGCAAGCCGACGCGCGCGGTGCGATTACCGACGTAGCCGTCGATCGGCGAACGGATCGTGGTGTACTCCACATTCAATGCCGCGACCCGCTGCGCCGCCTGCGCGGTGGCGATGCGCGCCTGTGCGTCACCGATCTGCGCGTCGAGCACGGCGATCTGCCGTTGCGCCGCGATCAGGGCTGCGCTGCTGCGGTCGACCGCGGCATGCGCCTTGGTCAGATCGGCATCCGCGCGCTCCACGACCTGGTTCGATACCGCATCGTCCTTCACGAGTTCACGATAGCGCGCCTGATCGGCGGTGCTGCGCGTCAGCTCGGCGCCCGAGGCGCGAACTTCGGCGGCCTGCTCGTTGATGGTGGCAAGCTGCAGGGACTTCTTCGCCTGCAACTCGGTAACAGCCGCCTGTGCACTCTCCACTTCCGCACTGGCTTGCGCGAGACGAGCGTCGTAATCGCGTGCATCGAGCCGGATCAGCACCTGATTCGCATGGACGAACTGGTTGTCCCGCACCAGCACGTCCGTCACGAAACCGTTCACTTTCGGCGACATCACGGTCACATCACCGCCGACGTACGCGTCGTCGGTCGTTTCGACAAAGCGGCCGACGAAGAACCAGTACGACGCCGCAAGCGCCAGCACCGCGAGCACAGTGATGACCGCGAGCAGCATCCACGGAATGCGCCGTGCCGGTTTGGCGGCGTTCGCCGCGCTGGGCGGAGCAATAGTCGAGGGTGTAGTGGACATGATGTCTGTATGTGTGTATGCACTCGTTAAGCTTGAAAAAAAGCGCGTTGTGCTGCGCCGGCTTGACCCGCTTCACGCGGGGCAGATTCAAACGGGGTCTTTTGTAATGGCGAACAACTCAGTACGCAGTGCCGCCGCGCGCTGCTCGCCGAAGCGATCTTCGAATTCGGCTTGCGCCGCATACCAATGCTTGCGCCCGGCTTGCAAACGTTCCTCGCCGGCCGCCGTCAGTGCGATCGACAACGCCCGCGCATCCGCCCCAAGCGTCTCGCTCGACACCAGCCCGTTGCGCCGCAGCGGCTGGATCGTGCGAACCAGCGTGGTGCGCTGCATGCGCATGGCTTCGGTCAGTTGCTTCATGGTCATCGGACCCACGCGCTTTAAGCGCCCCATCAGCGAAAACTGCGTGATGGTGAGGTCGACGTTCTCCAGGTGACGATCGTAAATCTGCGACACATAGCGTGCGGCCTGGCGGATCGCAAAGCAGTCGTCGTCGAAAAGCCCGTCCATCGCTACGCTTCCTTTTCGTGAGTGCGTATGCACATAATCAGGCGTAAAAAAGCTCGTCGAAACGAGCTCATACGCTTTGTTTATCCGGTGATGCCGAAGAGCTCGGAGCGCAGCGCCTTGGCACGTGCGTGGCCGAATTTTTCCTCGAATTCGTCCTGTGCGGCACGCCATGCGATTGCCGCCTGATCGAAGGTTGTTTCGCCCTTCTCCGTGAGACTGAACAGAAACGTGCGGCCGTCATGCTCCGCCGATTCGGCAACCACCAGTCCGTCACGCTGCAACGGTTTCATGGCGCGGACCAACGTGGTGCGCTCCATGACCATGGCGTCTGCGAGGTCCACCATCGGCAGGTTCGGTGTGCGCGCGAGCTTGGCGAGAATCGTGAACTGCGCAGCCGTCAGCCCTACTTCGCCGAGATGGCGCTCGTAGATTTGCGTGACGTGCCGGGCCGCCTGGCGCAGTGCGAAACAGTTGCATTCGTCGTAAGAGAGAGGACGGGTCATGTTGCGGAGTGTATATGTGCATACGCACTATGTCAAGGCCACTTTCGCTCAGACAGTACCTCGGAGGGTTCGACAGGCCGGTTTGCGGTCCGGGGGCGTTCGTGGAGTAAGGGAGTGCTAAAGCAACCGATATGCCAACCGCGCCGCTGCCCTCGCCGTGCGCTTGTCCTGATCGAGCGACGGGTTGTACTCCGCAATATCCGCCGCGCGCAGCTTGCCCGATGCCCGCACGCGCTGCACCATCGCTTCGACTACCGACAAGGGCACGCCCAACGCGGCAGGCGCCGATACGCCCGGCGCGGTAGCGGCCGGGAGCACGTCGAGATCGATAGTCAGGTAAACGTCGTCCGCCGAATCCAGCAATTGCTGAAGGTCGTCCAGACGCTGCGGCAATTGCGGTTCCTGCATATCGACGTCGAGCACGTAGCGCACGGCGAGTTCCTCCGCATGCGCGAACAGCGAAGCGGTGTTGCCCAGATCGCTGATGCCGAAGCAGGCGTAGTTGAACGGCACACCCCGCTCGGTGCAGTCGTTCGCAATCTGATCGAATGGCGTGCCTGAATTAGCCGGCCGCTTCTGACGCAGATCGAAGTGGGCGTCGAAGTTAATGATGAGTAGTTTGCGGGTTGTGGCGGCCACGGCCTCAGCTCGAGCCCCATCCACGCGATCCTGATGCAAGCGCAAACCGCTATACGTCCCCCACGCAACCTCGTGACCGCCGCCGAACACCAACGGCCGGCCGCCGCTCGCGAGCACGTCGCTCACCAGGTTCGCGAGTTCCGCCTGCGCGCCTTCGAGATCGCCGTCATCGCACACCACATCGCCCGCATCGGCGAGCGTCGTCATCGACGTCTTCGCCGGCAGACCGGCCAGCACGCGGCGCAACTCCTTCGGCGCATGCGCCGCGCCAACACGCCCCTGATTGCGACGCACGCCTTCGTCAGAGCCAAAGCCGACGATCACAGTCGCATCGCTTTCAACGGACGGCGCTGCGCGTAAAACATCCTCACGCCGCCGCGCGCCGCCGAATGGCACCACCTGATTGAAAATACGCCGGGTGTCGCCAGGCTCACCCTCATCGGAACGGCCGCTCCACACCTTGTCGTCGAACAGAACTCTCATGCGCGCGACAACACCGCCTGCAGGAAAGCCCGCGTGCGCGGCTGCGACGGCGCCGAGAAAATCTCAGCCGGCGGCCCCGCCTCGACAATCACGCCACCGTCCATCACCACCACCACGTCGGCGACTTCCTTCGCGAAACCCATTTCGTGCGTGACGACGACCATCGTCATGCCTTCGCTCGCGAGCAGCTTCATCACTTGCAGCACTTCGCCGACCAGCTCGGGATCGAGTGCGGAAGTCGGCTCGTCGAACAACATCACGCGCGGTTGCATCGCCAACGCGCGAGCAATGGCAACGCGCTGCTTCTGACCACCCGACAGGCTCGCCGGCATCACATGCGCCTTGTGAGCCAGACCGACTTTTTCCAGCAACGCGGTTGCAGCCGCTTCGGCTTCGGCCTTGCTGGCGCCGCGCAACATCCGCGGACCGACCGTGATGTTATGCAGCACGGACAGATGCGGAAACAGATTGAACGACTGAAACACCATGCCCACTTCGGTACGCAGCGCATTCAGCGAGCGTTCCTTGAGCATCTCACCATGATCGACCAGCCGATGCCCGCAGATATCGATCGTGCCGCCTTCGGCCTGTTCAAGCCCGTTGCAGCAACGCAGGAACGTACTCTTGCCCGAGCCGCTCGGCCCGATCACGACCACCACCTGCTGCGGTTGAATGTCGAAGTCGATGCCGTTGAGCACGGTATGCGAACCGAACGATTTGGTCAGCCCACGAATGCTGACGATAGGTTCATCTACTTTTGCGGTGTTCATTGCACCATCCCTCCTGCACGCAAGCGGCGCTCCACACGATGCAGCGCGTAGTTCGTCACCTGCGTCAACACCAGATACACCAGCGCGATGGCCAGATACACTTCGAGCGAACGGTACGACACGCTGATGATCTTCTGGCCTTCATGCATCAGATCGTCGATCGTCAGCAGCGACACCAGCGCCGAGTTCTTGATCAAAGCGATGAACTCATTGCCGAGCGGCGGGATCATCCGCACGATCGCCTGCGGCAGAATGATTGCGCGCATGGCCTGCCCCGACGACATGCCGATCGAGCGTGCAGCTTCCATTTGCCCGCGATCCACCGACTGAATCGCACCGCGCACGATCTCCGACACATAAGCCGCCGAATACAGGCCAAGCCCAAGCATCCCGCACACGAAAGCCGGCAATAGAATGCCGAATTGCGGCAAGCCGAAGAACAGCAGGAAAAGTTGCACGAGCAACGGCGTGCCGCGGAAAAACGTGAGGTAGGCCGTACAGAAGGCGTAGACGATGCGCCGCTTCGGCGTGAGCCGGCCAATACCGATCAGCAGGCCCAGCACACAGCTCAGCGCGAGCGCGGCGGCAGTCACTTCGACCGTCACCAGCGCGCCGTGCATGATGTCCGGCCAGCCGGCAATCACCGGCGAAAAATCGAGTTCCATTGTGTCTGCTCAGCCGGTTATTGCGCCGTGGCGCCGAACCACTTCTTGACGATCGCCGCGTACGTGCCGTCCGCCTTGATCTTCGCCAGCGCTGTGTTGAATGCGGCCTTCAGTTGCGGTTCGTCCTTGCGCACGGCGATACCGTAGGCTTCGGTCGTCAGCGGCTTCTCGAGCACGCGGAAACCGCCGCGCGTCTTCACCAGCTGATAGGCGGCCGGCTTGCCGGTCACGGCCGCGTCAGCACGGCCAATACCCACCAGGTCAAACATTTCCTGATTCTTTTCGACTTCGACACGGTTGATTTGCGGGAAGTTGTCACGCAGGAAGTTGACTGACTTCGTGCCCACCTGGACCGAGACTTTCTTGCCGTTCAGGTCGGTCACCGACTTGATCGGCGAATCGCTTTTCACCAGCGCGACGAGGCCGCCCGCGTAGTACGAATCGGTGAAGTCGACCACTTTCGCGCGTTCATCGGTGATGTAGATAGCGGAGATCGCCGCGTCGAAACGATGTGCGATCAAGCCCGGAATCAGGCCCTTGAAGTCGATATCCGTCCATTGCACACGCTTGCCCATGGCTTTCGCGAGCGCATTCATCATGTCGACGTCGAAGCCGGTGCGCGCGCCGTTGTCGGTGTACTCCATCGGCGGGAAGGTCGCATCCGTGGCGACGTTCAGCACGTCCGGCGTCTGTGCGGACGCTGCACCGGAAAACCCGGCGAACGTCACCGCAAACGTAACGCATGCGAGGGACAACAGTCGATTCAGTTTCATGGGAGGGCTCCTTGTGGTTCGTTCGGTTAGTTCAGTTCGTTCGGTATCCAGATCGAATACGGCCGCGAGCGGCCCTGCCCGATCAATCGGTTTGCATATGCTCGGAAATAGCGCGGGCCGTACGTAGCGTCCCGTCGATGAATTGGCTTTCGCGGCCGATCGCGCGCGTGGACGGCGCCATCAGCGTGATCGAGGCGCTGCTTCCGGCGCCGCGTCCGCTGCGATGAAATATCGGGGCGCTCACGCCCCACACGCCCGGATCGACTTCGCTGTCGCTGACGGCGTAGCCCTGAGCGCGAATCTGTTCGAGTTCGGCTTCGATTGCGGCGCGGCCGGCAGGGTCGTTGTCGAACAGGTTGTCGAGTACTTCGGTGCGTGCCTTGTCGGCCATGAACGCCAGCAGCGATTTCGCCGAAGCCCCAGCTTTCAGCGGCACGGCGCGGCCTTTCTCGAACGAGCAGCGCAACGAGTGCTGGCTGTCGACCATTTCCAGGCACATCACCTGATGCTTGACGGCGACCACCAGCCCGATGCTTTCCTGCGAAGCGCGCGCCAGTTGCTGCATCTCGGTGCGGCTCGCTTCGACGAGCAGCGAATTCACATCGAAACCAAGCGCGAGTTGCAGGCTGATCGGACCCGGCGCGTAATGCCCCGCGTTTTCAGCGACGAAACCCCAGCGCTTGAGCAACGCGATTTGCCGGTACAGCGTGCTTTGCGCGAGACCGGTGACAGCGAGCAGATCCTTGACCGACATGGCCTTGCCATGACTGGCGAGTGCGGCCAGCACCAGCAGCACCCGTTCAGCTCCTGTCACACCCTGTTCCGCGTTCACGATGAAAACTACCCATAATGAATAACGGAATCAGAATGCCAGAACATTCTCGGATTTCAAAAATTGGATTCCCGCTGAATGGGAATGAAGAGAGAGGGTTTTCCCCGAAAGCGGGATAAAAGAGCGTGCCGCAGCGGACGTGCGGCACGTATGGCGGATTCGTTCAACCAGAAAGTGGCTTGCTGAAGGGGTAAAACGAGTAAAAGCAGCCGCTTAGAGCGCGAGCACCGTCACGCCCACTTCCACCCGATGCGCCCCGCCCCCCAGGATCATGCCGCGCAGCAAGGACACGTCGCTGTAATCGCGCCCAATTGCGAGCGTCACATGATCCATATCGGCGAGCACGTCGTTGGTGGGATCAAGATCGATCCAGCCACTCTCCGGGCAATACACGGACACCCACGCATGCGAAGCATCCGCACCGATCAGGCGCGGCTGCCCAGGCGGCGGATCGTTGCGCAGATAACCGCTCACGTAGCGCGCCGGCAAACCTAGCGAGCGCAAACAGCCGATCATCACCTGCGCGAAGTCCTGGCATACCCCGCTCTTCAATTCGAAGGCGCGCTCGGCGGGCGTGTCGAACATCGTCGCCGAAGGTTTGTACGCGAAGTCCTTGTGAATCCGGTGCATCAGATCGATCGCCCCCGCCACGATCGGCATGCCGGGCGGAAAACTCGGCAGCGCATAAGCGCGCAACGACGGACGCGGCACGATGTTCGGCGATGCAAAGCAGAACTCCACCTCAGGCCGGAACTCGCCGCCCACCCAAAACCGCAACTCGTCCGCGACGCATTCCCATTCCGGCGTTTCCTCGGGGTCGAGGTCGGTCCAGCGCGGCATGAGCGCCACCGTGGTTTCGCTGACGAGTTGCAAGCGCTCGTGCGGGGCGTCCAGCGCGAAGTACAGGACGTCGTTGCCGAATGCGTCCATCCGGCTGGTTTGATACGACGGTTCCGGTTCGATCTTTTCGCTGTGCGAGACCACGCGCTGCCACGCACAGGCGATCGGCCGGATCGTCGCGAGATGCTGGGCGGTCTCCACATACGTGGAGTAGTGGTAGGTCGTGCGATGGGAGACGGACAAGACTGTCGGCGCGTTCTTCATGACCACACCTGCGAAGCCACCGTACTGGCATGACTGAAATAGCGCGCGCTGATCTCATGCGCCGCCGCGCCGACGTAGCCGCCAATCTGATCGCACACCGCAATCAGGTCGGCGTATGAATCGTTTTCGTCGATGGCGCACACCGATTCGAGCGCGGGCAAGGAAGCGGCGGGCGGCATCAATTCCGCAAACGGACGATGCCGCATGCTGCCTGCCGCCACGGCGATCTCATCGAGCTTCTTGCGCAGGCGCTCATAGACGCCATAGACGCCGCGCGGATTAGTGGGCTCGATCACCAGCAGATCGAGCAAGGCGGGCACTTCGAAACGGCCCGGATACAGCGAGCGATAGGTCAGCGTGCTGTCGAACAATTGCAGCAACAGATCGAATCCGGCTGGTGTGGAGAGTTGGCCCTTATCGGCGACCACCCGCAAAAACGACGTCATCGCCGACACGCGTTCGATGTGCCGCCCCACGAATAGCAGACGCCACGCTTCGTCGCGTGTCATGCGGTCGCCTTGCGCACCGCTGATCGCCGATAGCTGCACCGACAAACGTTCAAGCGCGTTCATCAGCGTCACGCGGTCATAACGATCGTAGCGTTCGCTGCGCTCGGCGCGACCGTTACCATTCGCGCCGCCCGGCGCTGAACCACTACCGCCGCCATTGCCGTTGCCATTGCCCACCGCAGCCGGCATCAAGGTCTGCAATGCATCGCGGAAATCGTTGCGCGCCGCGAGAATCGTGCGCCAGTGATCGTTCGACAAACGCCCACGCACCTCGCCGTTCGAACGTGCTTGCCATGCGAGGTTCTGGCCAATGCTAGTGGGGCCAGTGCTCTCGCTCAGATTCGCGACCAACGCGCGTTCGAACACTTGCGGCGAATTCGGCGCAAACATATCGCCGGATTGCACGAGACCGCAATGCGTGGCGAGCTCGACCAGCGTGGGGAACATCGCGTCGGCGTCGTTGCCTTCCAGCGAACCGAGAATCAGGCGCAACAGCCGCACGTTGTTTTCGGCGCGTTCGCCATAACGTCCGGCCCAGAACAGATTCTCAGCCGCCCGGCTCGACACGGTGCGATGCTTGCGCGCGAGGTCGGCGGGTTGCATCGGCGAAGGCAGCAGCGTGAAGGTCGACGTCGGCTGGCTCGACAGCACCCACGTGTCGACGCTACTGCCGCCGTACTGCATCGACACCGTCGCCTGGCGCTCGGCGGCCATCCGCGTGAAGCCGCCTGGCATCACGTGCCACCCACCGTTGACGTCGGCAATCGCATAGACACGCAGGACCGACGGGCGGCGGCCGATGGTGCCGTCTTCGTAACGCGGCGTGCAGGAAAAGCGCTGTGCCTGCTGGATCGTATAGGTGTCCGGCATCGCTTCGATGCGCTCGCGCCATGTCGACAGCCGTTGCCGACCCTGTTCGATCCCGGGAGGCGCATCGCGTGCCGCGACCGGCCACGTCGGTACGATGAACGCTTCCTCCAGACGCCCGAATGCGTGGACGCGGGCCGCCTTTTCGCCGCACCACCAGGTGGCCACGCTCGGCAGCACAAGGTCTTCGTCGAGTAAAACTTCGGCGATGCCCGGCAGAAAACCATGCAAGGCAGGCGATTCGACAAAGCCCGAACCCGGCACGTTCGACACGATCACATTGCCCGCGCGCATCACCTGCAACAGGCCCGGCACGCCGATGCTCGAATCCGCGCGCAGTTCGACCGGATCGCAGAACGCATCGTCCAGACGGCGCAGCACGACGTGCACGCGCTCGAGACCGGCGAGCGTCTTCAGATACAGCATGTCGTCACGCACGGTCAGGTCTTTGCCTTCGACCAGCGTCACGCCGAGATAGCGCGCGAGAAACACGTGCTCGAAGTAGGTTTCGCTAAACGGACCAGGCGTGAGCAGCGCGATATGGGGCAAACCATCGGCGCCCGAACTGTCGGGCGACATGGTGGCCTGGGCGGCCTGCGCGAGCGTCGCGATCAGTTGTGAATACGTCGGCGCGAGGCGGCTCACGCGCATCGCACGGAACGGTTCGGCGAATAGCGTCGACACGATCAGCCGGTTTTCCAGCGCGTAACCCAGGCCGGATGGCGCCTCGGTGCGATGCGCCATGACGGTCCAATTGCCGGCGGGCGTACGCGCCAGATCGACGGCGACCACCTGCAGATACTGGCCGCCAAGCGGCGTGAAGCCCTTCACGGAGCGCAGATAACCCGGATGCCCGAACACCAGCGCAGGCGGCAACTGCCCACGCTCGAGCAAGGTCTGCGGCCCATAAATATCGGCGACGATGGCATTGAGCAGATGCGCGCGCTGCGTCACGCCACGCTCGATATGCGCCCACTCGGCCTCGCTAATCAGGAACGGCAGCAGGTCGAGCGCCCACGGCCGCGGCTCGCCGTTATCCGCGTAGACGTTGTAGCTGATGTCGTTGTCGCGGATCTGCTGCGCGACCGAGGCGCGGTGATCTTCCAATCGCGCGATGCCGTCTTCGCCGAGCCGCTCGAAGAATTGCCGCCACGGCTCGCGCAACACGCCCGAGGCATCGCGTAACTCGTCCCAATGTCCTTCGTAGGCCGGCAACAGCCGTAATAAGGACGAAGCGTCCGCGCGTGCCGCGGACGTTTCGAAAGGAAAAGTCGATTGAAAGGCCAAGGTCGTGTCGTTCTTAAAAGTATGCTGCCGCTTCAGTCTACCAGGTTACCAGTAGCGCAGGTCCAACGTAAACGGAAACTCGAGGCTGCGCTGCGGTACACCGACCGTAAGCGGCCCCGGCGTATGACCGGATGCGAAGAAGCGTGCGCGCCGCCGGCTTTCGGCCTCGTAGGCGTTGACCGGGAAGGTCTGATAGTTGCGCCCGCCCGGATGTGCGACATGATACTGGCATCCGCCGACCGAGCGGCCAGTCCATGTATCGACCAGGTCGAAAGTGAGCGGCGCATCCACACCGATGGTCGGATGCAGCGCCGACGGTTGCGCCCAGGCGCGAAAGCGCACGCCGGCCACATATTCGCTGACGCGGCCCGTCGGCTGAAGCGGCACCGGCACGCCGTTGACCGTCACCACATGGCGGTTGTCGTTCAAACCGAGCGCGCGCACTTCGAGCCTTTCCACGGACGAATCCACGTAACGCACCGTGCCGCCCGGCGAGCCCTCCTCACCCATCACGTGCCACGGTTCGAGCGCGTTGCGGATCGTCAGCGAGACGCCGTTCACCGTGGTCTCGCCGACCAGCGGGAAGCGGAATTCGAAGTGCGGCGCGAACCAGCTGCTCTCGAAGGCGAAGCCCGCCTGGTTGAGTTCGCCGAGTACGTCGTCGAAATCCATCTTGGCGAAGGTGCCGAGCAGGAAGCGGTCATGCAGCTCCGTGCCCCAACGTGTGAGCCGCTGCGTGTACGGCGTGTGCCAGAAGCGCGCCACCAACGCGCGCAGCAGCAACTGTTGGACGAGACTCATGCGTGCATGCGGCGGCATTTCGAAGCCGCGCAACTCGAGCAGGCCAAGGCGGCCAGTGGGACCATCGGGCGAATAGAGTTTGTCGATGCAGAACTCGGCGCGGTGCGTATTGCCCGTCACGTCGATCAGGATGTTGCGCAACGAGCGGTCGATCATCCACGCCGGCAGGTTCGCGCTGTCGCGTCCGCCGAGCAGATCGATCTGCCGCTGCAGCTCGCGGAACGCCACCTCCAACTCGTACACCTGGTCGTTGCGTGCCTCGTCGACGCGCGGCGCCTGGCTCGTCGGCCCGATAAAGAGCCCGGAAAACAGATACGACAGCGACGGATGGTTATGCCAATACGCGATCAGACTGGCCAGCAGATCCGGACGGCGCAGGAACGGACTGTCAGCAGGCGTCGCGCCGCCGAGCACGAAGTGATTGCCGCCGCCGGTCCCCGTATGCCGGCCGTCGGTCATGAACTTCTCGCTGCTCAGATAGCTCTCGGCCGCGGACTGATACAGGTACTCCGTGTTGTCGACCAGTTGCTCCCAGCTCGAAGCCGGATGAATGTTCACCTCGATCACACCCGGGTCCGGTGTCACCTGCAGGACCTTCAGGCGCGCATCGCGCGGCGGCGGATAGCCTTCGAGCACCACCTGCATCTGCAATTCGGCGGCCGTTGCTTCGATCGCCGCGAGCAGGTCAAGATAGTCGTCCAGTTCGGTGAGCGGCGGCATGAACACATGCAGCAGCGAGCGGCCGCTGCCGAACGCTTCGGTTTCCGCCTTCGGACCGGCAGCCCGTTTCGGGTCGCGCGCTTCGACGCAGATCGCCGTACGCAGCGTTTCCTTCGACGACTGCCCACGTTCCGGCGGCTGCTGGTCGCCTGACTGAGGCGCAAAGGCCACCACGCCACTGCCCGCCATGCCGCTCAACAGATCCGCCGCTGACGACGACAACGCCGCCGCACGCCGCGCATCGGCGGCGCTCAAGGTGCGCTGTTCGCCGTCGTATTGCATGCGCAATTGCGCGGCCGGACGCAACGGCACCGGTGGCGCAAACGGATCGTGCGCGTGCTGATACGGATAGTCGGTCTTCGACACCCACGGCAGCGAATCGAGCGGCAAGCGATAACCCATCGGCGAATCGCCGGGAATCAGGAACATGCGTTCGTCGCGGAAGAACCAGCGGCCGCTGACCCACTTCGGCGGCTCGTTCGGCACGTCGCGTTCGCGTGCGAGCGGCAGGACAAAACCGGTCGCGCCGCCCAGGCCCGCGTCGAACACGCGCCGCAGACGCACACGCTCCAGCTCGTCATCCAGGCGCGCGTCGAGCGGATCGACGTTGACCGGCAGACGGCGCTCGCGCCACAGGTAGTACCAGACGTCTTCGAAGCCGGGCTGGATGCAGTCCGTGTCGAGCGCTAGCTTGGTCGCCAGATGAGCGAGGAAACGCTGGGCGTCTGCAGCCGTGTAGGTGCCCGGCTCGCGTTCGTCGGCGAAGAGCGTGGGGTCTTGCCAGCACGGCTCGCCATCGGCGCGCCAGTAGAGCGACATCGCCCAGCGCGGCAACTGTTCGCCCGGATACCACTTGCCCTGGCCAATATGCAGAAAGCCGTTTGCGCCGTAGCGCGAGCGCAGCTTGTCCATCAGCGCGACCGCGTAGCCGCGTTTGGTGGGGCCGAGGGCGTCGGTGTTCCATTCGGCGGCGTCGCGATCGCGCACCGACACGAAGGTCGGCTCGCCGCCCATCGTCAGGCGCACGTCCATCTCGGTCAGGCGCTGGTCGACCTGCTCGCCCATTTTAACGACGTCGCTCCACACTTCTTCGGTGAAGGGCTTGGTGACGCGCGGCGTCTCCAGTACCCGTTCGATCGACATGGTGTGCTCGAACTCGACTTCGGACTCGTCGACCGCGCCGGAGATCGGCGCCGCGCTGCCGGGTTCGGGCGTGCAGGCGACCGGAATATGGCCCTCCCCGGCCAGCAGGCCGGAGGTCGGGTCGAGGCCGATCCAGCCGGCGCCCGGCAGGTAGACCTCGCACCATGCGTGCAGGTCGGTGAAGTCGACTTCGGTGCCGCTCGGGCCGTCGATGGATTTGACGTCGGGGGCAAGTTGCAGCAGGTAGCCTGAGACAAAGCGCGCCGCCAGCCCCAGTTGCCGGAGCGTCTCGACCAGCAGCCAGCCCGAATCGCGGCACGAACCCGCGGCGCTGACCAGCGTTTCCTCGGGCGTCTGCACGCCGGGCTCCATGCGGATCAGGTAGCGGATCTCGCGTTGCAGCCGCTGATTCAGTCCGACGAGGAAGTCGGCGGTGACCATCGGCTTGCGGTCAATACTCGCGACGAACTCGGCGAAGCGCGGCGTCATCGGCCGCTTGACGAGGTACGGGGCGAGCTCCAGCGCGAGGCCGGGCGCATACTCGAACGGAAACCGTTCCGCCGACGGTTCGAGAAAAAAATCGAACGGGTTGTAGACCGCCATCTCGGCGACCAGATCCACGGTCACCTTGAATTCACGCGTCTTCTCGGGGAACACGAGGCGCGCCTGATAGTTGGCAAACGCGTCCTGCTGCCAGTTGATGAAATGTTCAGCCGGTTCGACCCGCATCGAATAAGACAGGATGGGGGTCCGGCAATGCGGCGCAGGCCTGAGACGCACGACCTGGGGCGACAGCGCAACCAGCCTGTCGTAGCGGTAATGTGTGACATGATTCAACGCGACGCGAATGGACACACCGGACTCCTGGACAAGGGATGGCAGCCCGCCAAAAAGCAAGCTTCATGCCGTGGATCGAAAAACCGCGAGAACTGGCTGTACTGCCCGGATTACCGCCTGCTGCGAAGTTTGCCGCATCTGTCGACCGTCCGGTCGATCGATCAGCGCGCCTTTCCCTTACCTTTTCAGCAGCCGCGCACCAAAGCGGCGCAGCGCCGATGCACGATCATGCACGTAATGTGCGTTAAACCAGTGACGTCTGGCAAATGCGGCATGAAGATTGCGCGTTAGCTTCGCCCCAAGACTGCCACCCACCACCCAGGTTCGATCAATGAAAACCTTCCACTGCAATCGCTGCTCGCACCTTGTGTTCTATGAAAACGTTCGTTGCGAACGCTGCGAGGCATTGCTCGGATATGTGCCTGAACTGGCCGAAATCAGCGCTTTCGAAGACGCCGGTGAAGGCCGCTGGCGCAGCCTGCACCCGCGTGGCGAGGGTGCATTGTTCCGGCAATGCCACAACTACGCGGTCGAAAATGTCTGCAACTGGATGATCCCCGCCGACTCGCCCGACACGCTGTGCCGCGCCTGCCAGCTCACGCGCACGATTCCGAATCTGAGCGCGCCGGACAACCGGCTCTACTGGTACCGGCTGGAGATGGCAAAGCGGCGTCTGCTGTACACGCTGGCCGCGCTCGGCCTCGACGTGCCCTCGCGCAAGGACGATCCCGAATCCGGCCTGGCATTCGAATTCCTCGAGGACGGCGGCGACGGTGAGCGCGTCATGACCGGCCACGACAACGGCCTGATCACGCTGAACATCGCCGAAGCCGAAGACGCCTACCGCGAGAAGGTGCGCAGCGCGATGGGAGAGCCCTACCGCACGCTGCTCGGGCACTTTCGCCACGAGACGGGCCACTACTACTTCAGCCAGCTGGTCGAGAACGACCCGCGCTGGCTCGAGCCCTACCGCAAGCTGTTCGGCGATGAGCGCGCCGACTACGGCGAAGCGCTGACGGCCTACTACCGCGACGGCGCGCCAAAAGACTGGCAGGGTTCGTATATCAGCGCCTATGCGACGATGCATCCCTGGGAAGATTGGGCCGAAACGTGGGCGCACTACATGCTGATCGTCGACGTGCTGGATACGTCGACCTCATATGGCCTCGCCTTGCTGCCCGACGACCCGAGCGAGCCGACGCTGACCGACCGCACGCCCATCGAAGACGCGAGCTTCGAGAATCTGATGAAACGCTGGTTTCCGCTCACGTATGCGTTGAACAGCCTGAATCGCAGTCTCGGCATGCCCGACGGGTATCCGTTCACGCTGGCCTCGCCGGTCGTGGATAAGCTGCGATTCGTGCATCGGGTGATTGCGGCAGCCGGTGATAAAACGCAACCACGTGAAGCGGCGAAGCCGGCGCCGCTGTCTGCGCCACAACCCGTCGCTCAACCTATGATGTCGCAAGAGCCGGTGCAGGCGCCCGTCATGCAGACAATCGCGCCGTCAGCGCCGCCCTTGCAATCCGAACCCGCCGCCGTCAAAGCAGCACCCGCCAAGCGGGCCACACGCCGGCGTTAGTCCAGTCAGTCACACCCCCCGCACGTGGAACGCTTCGAGAATCTATAAAAAAACCCGCTGCACGATCAACCGGCAGCGGGTTTTTTTCATCGGAGCCAAACCTGGCCGATCACTCAATACGCGACATAAGGCCCCGTACCGCCAGGCGTCGTCTGCTGCTCGACGGCGGCGTACACGTTGCGCCCGTAGAAGAACGGCAGGCCCCAGTCGAAAATCGACGACGTTACAAAGGCCGGTCCCGCCAGCAGCGGCAACGCTGAATCGCCGCTATACGTCTGCGAGATCGTCGTGGCATTGCCGACGCTGAAGCTCACCGCGCTCGTCGTGCCGTTCACCCCCTGGATCATCGCGCTCAACGACTCGGTCGACGCCGGGCAGTAGTAGGCGCTATTGGGGCTCGCGCATGCCGGCATCACACTGGTCTGGAAGAACAGACCCGTCGAGCCGCTGTCCAGAATACTGCTCGAATACGTCGTGCCGTTCTGTACCGTCGTAAAGGTGCCGTTCGACGGACTCACGCCGATCACCTGCGCGCTGCCCAGCGCATTGTTGGTCTGCGTACCGATGCCGAACACCAGTTGCCCGCTGACCGACTGCGCGCCGCCCGACACCGTCGGCAAGCTCAACATCGAACCGTTGTTGTCGGTGGCGAAGTACGGAATCGGATTGGCGACTTGCAGCGCTTCAGCAAGCGGAATCGACGTGCAGGTCGTGCCGCTGCAGCCGTAATACGTGCCGGCCACCGCCTGTTGCACACAGTTCGCGCCGCAGTCGTGCTTGAACACGCCGATGCCCAGAATGCCGTTGGCCTGCAACGTACCCGGCGTGTTGCGCGACGCGCCGACGCTCGCGCAATCCGACGGCACCGAAGCGTAGTTCGGGTCGATCACCTGGATCGGCAGCGAGGCCGCTTTTTCACCGGCGATCTGCAGGTCGGCGAGCTTCACCGAACCCCATGTGTAGCCGTCGAAAAACTGCATGCATTCGGCAACCAGATGGCCCGCGGCGTCCTTCTGTTGCGGCAGCGCCATCGAGGCGGGCAGTTGCGAGGCGAACACGCGCACGCCCCACGAACCGGTATCCACCAGGATGTGATCGATGGTTTGACACTGGCTGGTGCCGGGCGCACAAATCGTGATGCTGACGAACGGCATGTTCGGCACATTGCTCACGCCGGAGTCGACCGTTACGCGCACCGCGTTGGCGGCCACCACCTGCGGCGAAGGCGAGGTATTGGTGACGGTGGGACCAGCCGAAAGGCTCGTCGTGCCGGAACTCGATGAGGAGCTGGAACCGCCGGAGCCGCCGCCTCCACCGCCGCAGGCACTGACGAGCAACGCGAGCAGCGCCGCGCACAGGAGGGTAACGAACGAAGACGTATGGCGCATGATTCGCTCCGTTATTGAATGACGCCGACATCGACGCCCGCAGGCACCGCTTGCGGCAGATAGGCGTAGCCGGCAAACGCGCGCAGGTGCCCGCCGGAGAACACCACCAGATCGCTGCCGGACACCGCGAGCGGCGTGCCACGCCGGGTTGCGGTAGCGGCGACGTACTGGTCGAACGACGCGCCCAGCATGGTTTTCAGATCCGGCAGCGTCGGGCCCTGCCACGCGACACCGAAGACGATGCCGTTGGGCGCGACGTACTCGCGCACCAGCGTGCCGGACGGCATCGTCACCAGGTGCACCGAGTACGCGCTTTGCGTAGTGACCGTATGAGCCACGGCGTGAAGGCTCGTCTGATCGCTGTCGACAGAACTGACGTTCTGGCCGAGCGTGGCGTGCGCGGCAAACGACAGCGCGCAGCCTGCCCCGAGCATTGCGCGAGCAATGCTTGTAGAAAGCATCGGTTTCAAGAGATTTCCTTCGAGGTGAAACGCTCGTGGCCGGCGGATGAGCCGATCACGAACGGGGAATCCAGGGGCGCACTCCTGACCGGCGGTGCCGGTTCTGCATTCACACCGGTTGGGTTGCGTGAATGCGTCTACGGAGTGGCTGCGCGAAACTTTAGTGACCGCGCAAGGGCATGGCAATCGTTTGCGGGATGATTTAAACCTTCTGCTTGCTCGACGCCGTTTGAACCTGTTTGATATTTGAGGACAGGATCACCAAGGGACGTCGCTTGAGCGCAGATTTTGCCGACACGTCCTGTTTAAAGCGAACACACGCATTAAATAACGGGGCCACAGTAGAAAAATATTAATGCGTGTCGCATGTCACCAATAATGTAAGCGTTCGCAGAATAATTCGCGTCTGCGGACCTGTTTCATCTGATCATTGCGGCACGTGCGGACTGCTTTTGTGTGAAGAGAAAATCGCGTACTTATACGGTTCGAAGCGGCAAAAAAATGCCGCGGATAACTTGATGGTCATCCGCGGCATCGGGTACTTCGCTGCTAGTTCATTGCGGCTTCAGCAAGCCGCGTCCGTTACTTTTTCTGCTGCTGTTGCAAGAGCGATTTAAGCTCCTGCACATTTTCTTCTACGCGTTTTGCGATCACCGCATACGACTCAGCCTGCGTCTGATACGCGGCTTGCGCCAACTGCTGCATGTCGGCGAGCGACTTATGCAGGCTTTGCTGGATCAGTTCAGCAGCTTTCGCCGGAGGCGCGGCGCCGCCGGCCGACAACTGCCCGGTGAGCGACTGCAATTCGCCCAACGTGGTGCGCAGCATCTCGGTCTGTTTCTGCGCAAGTGACTGCATACCCTGGAATGCGGTCTGATTCGCCTGAACCAGTGCTTCCACGTCCTTGCGTCGCGCTTCCATGATGGCGGGTACGTCGAAGCCGGGAAGCTTGAACTGCTCCAGCATTTTGGTGAAGTCGCCAAACGGATTGGTGGCGTCAGGTTGGCTCATGCGAAATCCTCCTTAACGGTTGAATACTCGCCCGCAGTGCCTCGCCGCGATGGGTTTCTCCGCATAGGCACCAGTGGCGTCGTGTGCGCCGCGTCTCCGGCAGAGGCGTGCTGCTTCTGGGGTCGGACGGCACATTGCGTCAATCATGCGCCATCCGGCCACATTGCGCCAGCGGGCACACCCTGGCGTTGGGCGTCTCTTTGCCGGAACGTTTGACGGTTTAGGCCACGAAGGATGCAAGGCCCTGTAAGTTACAAGATAGCTTCAGTAACCCGGCAAAACGGCATGTCGACTATCGTTTCCCATGTACCGGCGCACGTTGCGCCGGTACTGTCTCATTGGGAGCGACATCATGAAAAAAGGACTGCTGAGCGCGGCACTGGCCGCTGTTTTGACCGCGGCCGCCACTGGCGCGCTGGCACAGGAAGCGGCCGCACCGCCGCCCGCTTCAGCCCCCGCGCACGGCGAGCCGCATCACGGCGACGGGCCATCTTTCCCGCATGGGCCAATGGGTCCGGGTTTCGCGGTAGTCAACGATCTGGAACAGTTGCGCCGCCTGTATGCGATGAGCGGGCGTGAAGGCGAGATCGTCGCCGTGTATCACGAGGTGTTGAGCAAGACGCAAGATCCGATGCTGCGTCACTACGTGTACGACTCGCTGGCCCGCGAGCAATTGAAGCCGGCCAATCCTGACCAGGCGATTGCGACGCTGCGCACCAGTCTGTCGGAAGATCTCGTTGCGACGAACAGGCAGCCGCATGGCATGCCGGCAGAGGTGCAACCGGCTGCTCAGCAATAAAGCGCGGACTCGATTATCACGCAGTCGAACGGCCGGTAATTCCAACCCAAAGCAAGGGACACGGCAATTCGTCCCGATAGAAAATCGGTTGGAAGCGCTTCCGTCGAAAAGCAGCGCAGCCGATCGGCGCGCTGCGTTAGCTGTCGCACATTGCCGCCTCACTGCCCACTTTTCATCTTCCCTCAGGTGATTAGGATGAGAGCACCGTAACGCTAGTGCCTGGTGAACAATGCGCTATCCGCTCAATATGGCCGTCGCCGCCGTTCTTCTTGTCTTCGTTCTTTGCTGCATCGTCAAACTTGCCTTGAGTTGACACTCTCCCGTCGCATTCACCCCATGCCAAACCTGCCCCACAGCCGCATGTTTCGCCGTGACATTGCGCGAAATAATTGTTGAATGGAGTTCGGGAAGTGACTCGCCCATACTTCGTTTCGCTGCCGGTGCGTACGAAAAAAGACGCATGAGATCAAGGGTGCTTTGCGTGAAAACGCGTGTGCGAATGCAACCCCGATGATCAACGATCCCACGGTTGCCCGATCATCGGAAGATGCATTCGAAGCTAACGGCACCGCGTGCCGACGACAGGATGAACATGTTCACTTCAGTGAGTTTCCTCAAAAAGAATGCCGCCCGTTTTGCATGCGTTGCGATGGTCTGCGGTAGCGCGCTCCTGACCGGTTGCGCCGGCGGCAGCATCAACAACGCGACCCAGACCAGCGCACAGCCGCAAGTGCGCCCGGACAATATCTATGTCTACACCTTCGACACTAATCCGGATCAGGTGAAACTGGACAACGGCGGCATGCTGAAGAAATTGAAGGCGCAACTCGACGGTTCGTCCGCCGCGGAAAAACAATCAGCCGATGCGATCGCCGTGCGTGAGCAGGTGGCCAACGAAATCGTGCATCAATTGCAATCGATGGGGTTGCGCGCGATTCGTTCGGACATCCCCGCCCCGGCCGACCAGAACGTCCTGCTCGTGCAAGGCAGCTTCGACACGATCGACGCGGGCAATCGCCGCCGCCGCGTGCTGATTGGACTCGGCGCCGGCAAGAGCGAGGTAAGCAGCTCCGTGCAGATTCTCTACAAGCCGGCTGGCGGCACCGCGCGGCTGGTGCAAAGTTTCAATGCCACCGGCGACAGCGGCAAAGCACCTGGCATGGTCGAAACAGCCGGCGTGGGTGCAGCCGCCGGAAGCATCGCGACTTCGGCTGCTGTGGGCGGCAGCTTGCACGCTGTCTCCGAAACCAAGAAGGCTGGCGTTTCAGCGGACGCAAAACGCCTCGCCGACGCGGTGGCAAAACAGGTGGCGCAGATCGGTGTAAGCGGCGGCTGGCTCTCGACGGAGCACGTCAAAGGATAAGCAATCCGCAGCAGGCCTGAACGACAAAAAGCGCGTAGCAGAGTGAATGAAATTCACACCCTGCCACGCGCTTTTTACGCGCTTTTTACGCGCTTTTTACGTTTTCAGAGCCTTCGCTTAGCGTACGCGTCCTGCAACGTTCAGGCGACAGCGTAACGTTCGAGCCAATGAGCGTACGGCGCCGGCAGCGTCCACGAAGGACGTTCGATACCAAGCTTGCGCGCCGCATGGTACGGCCAGTGCGGATCGGCCAGATGCGCGCGGCCGACCATCACCAGGTCCAGTTGCTCGTTCTTGATGGAGCGGTCCGCCAGTTCCGGCGTATCGATGCCCCACGCGGACGAAACGGCGATACCGGCTTCGCGGCGCACACGCTCTGCGATCGGCGCGAGAAACGCCGGCGCCCATGGAATACGTGCGGCAGGCGTGGAGAAGCCCACGCTGACGCTCAGCATATCCAGCCCTTCGCGCTTGAAGTTCTTCGCCAGTTCGATCGACTCGGCGAGCGTTTCCTCGTCGCGTCCGTCGTACTCGATCACGCCGAAACGCGCCGTCAACGGCAGATGCTCAGGCCACACCTTGCGCACAGCGGCCAGGGTTTCCAGCAGGAAGCGGCTGCGGTTTTCGAGGTTGCCGCCGTACGCGTCATCGCGTTGATTGGAGTGCGTCGAGAAAAAGCTCTGGCCGAGGTAGCCGTGTGCGAAGTGCAGTTCGAGCCATTCAAAACCCGCATCAAGGGCCCGCTTAGCAGCGGCGACGAAGTCTTCGCGCACGCGGGCGATGTCGTCAAGCGTCATCGCTTTCGGTACTTTCGGCAGCCCGCCGCCGAAGGCGATCGCCGACGGCGCGATGGTCTGCCAGCCGCGGGAGTCACTTTCTGCGATGTGGTCGTCGCCTTCCCACGGACGGTTGGCGCTGGCTTTACGGCCCGCGTGGCCGATCTGGATGCCCGGCACGGCGCCCGCTGCCTTGATCGACGCAACGACCGGCGCGAAAGCCTGCGCCTGCTCGTCGGTCCAGATGCCCGCGCAGCCCGGCGTGATACGGCCCTCGGGCGACACCGCCGTCGCCTCGACGATCACCAGCCCCGCACCGCCGCGCGCCAGACCGGCGAGGTGGACGCGGTGCCAGTCGTTGATCAGGCCGTCTTCGGCGGTGTACTGGCACATCGGCGGAATGGCGATCCGGTTGCGCAAGGAAACGTCCTTGAGCTTGTAGGGCTGAAATAATGCTGACATCGGGCTAAACTCCTGTGGCCATGCTTGTACGGTAGTTCGACAAACATCGAACTATGGAGTATGGCAGAAACCTTTATCATCTGCACAATGCGCACCTATACCCATCCTGCCGCCGAGGATTTCACGCTCGGACGGCTCTTTCATGCTCTTAGCGACCCCGTGCGCCTCGAGATCGTCCGTCAGCTTTCAACGGTCGACGAGGCCACCTGCGGCGACCTTGACGGTGGCCGCCCCAAGTCGAGCGTCTCCCATCACTTCCGGATCCTGCGTGAAGCGGGGCTGGTACGCACGCGCGTTGCCGGCACCGTGCATCAGAATTCGCTGCGGCGTAACGAGCTGGATGCCCGCTTTCCGGGCTTGATGGAGGCGATCATCAAACAGATCGCTAATGAACCGGCGTTGAGTGAACCGGCTTGATGGCCGGTTGAAAATCGGCTGAAGATCGATACAAGCGCAACGGGCGCGGCGCTACGAGAACCACACCGCGAAGCGTGTGCCTGACATCAGACTGCTCACGGTCAGGCGCCATTCGTGAGCCGTCGCGATCTCCTTGCAGATCGCGAGACCGAGTCCGGCGCCGTCATGCCGGGCATCCGGCGCGCGCCAGAACCGCTTGAAGAGAAACGGCAGATACTCCTGCCTGATGCCCGGTCCTTCGTCCTGAACCTGCACCGAGACGGCATCGACGATCAGCACGACCGAGCTATGCGCCGGCGACGCATTGATCGCGTTCTCAACGATGTTCTTGAGCAGAATGAACAACGCACTTCGATCCGCCCAGATCGACGGCGACGCGACCGTGGTTTCGAGCCGGAGCGTCACATTCTTGCGGTCGGCCTTGCGCGCAAGATAAGCGACCACGTCCTGCACCACGTCGACGATATTCACCTCGCCGAAACTGAAATTCTGCGACTCGCTAACTTCGGCGAGATGCAACAGTTGCCGAACCTGACGCGCCATTAGATCGATTTCGCGAAACAGCAATTCCTTGTCGTTGATCCCTGGCTGCAGTTCGATCTGGCCGCGGATCAAGGTGAGCGGCGTCTGCAATTCATGCGCGGCTGACGCGAGAAACTGCTGCTGCACGGCGAAGCCGTTTTCGAGTCGGTCGAGCGCTTCATTGAAGGCATGGATCAACGGCTTGATTTCACTCGGAACGCCCTCGACGGAGAGCCGCGTCGTGAGGTTGCGCGGCGTAATCCGCGCAGCCGCGCGCGACGCCTCTCTGAGCGGCTTGAGCACCCGATGCACTGTAAATGGGAAAGTCAGGCCAAAAATGATCGTGGCCACGACAATGATCGTCTTGATGATCGCCGGCATCGGCCTGACCTTGGCGTCGATAAGCGCGTCGACGAAGCGCTCCGACGTTGCGGTCTGGGTATAGAAAACTGCCGGGCCGCGCACAACCCGCAGCGTCAGGACTTCGAATGGCTTCGCCCCTATCTCCGCCCGCCGAACATTGCCAACGGCCCTGGATAGATCACCCGCAATCCATGCTTCACTCCCCTGGGCACCTTCCGACGCCAGCAACACGTTGCCGCGTTCGTCGAGTACCCGGTACTTCAGTTCCGTCGGCGCAACCTCGAAAAGCCAGGCCTTCTGCGAAGGAAGCGCCACGGAAACCAGACGGCCGGCACCGTCGAACCGGAGTCCACTGGTAATCGCCGTGGCGCTTTCCATTTCCTCGTGCAACCCGAGCATCTGCTGAGGGAAGTGACTGAACGCATAGGTAGCGGCCGTCGCCAGCACGGTCAGGCTGATCGCGAGAGCAACAATGCTGGTCACCCAAAGCCGCGCGGACAAACTGCGAATCCAGTGTTTGAGCATGGTGAGCAATGGGCCGTTGATTTAGTGCTGCCCGGTGGAGCCGGCCGCAACCTGAAGCGCGAAGCCCGCGCCGCGAATATTGGCGAGCCGTGTCGTCGCGCCGAGCGTGGTCAGCTTTTTACGCAGGCGATGCAGCGTGACTTCGAGCGCATTGGGCGTGACGGCTTCGCCGAGTCCCCACGCGGCATGTTCGAGCGCCGCGTGCCGGACGGTGGCGCCCGCCGCCTTCACGAGGCACAGCACGATCTGCAACTCGGCAGGCGCCAGCAGAACAGACTGCGCGCCGCAGCGCATGGCGCGTTGCTGCGGATCGACCGTGACGTCTCCGAACGAAATCACCAGATCCGTCAGCGCCACCGGCCGGCGCATCAGCGTACGCACCCGCGCGACCAGTTCACTCATGGCGAAGGGCTTGGTCACGTAGTCGTCCGCACCGTTTTCCAATCCGTCGACGCGGTCATGCAGCGCGTCGCGCGCGGTCAGCATGAGCGAGGGCGTCATCTGCCCTGCCGTGCGCAACGTCCGCAGAAAAGTCAGGCCGTCGCCATCCGGCAACCCGCGATCGATGATGAGCACCGCATAGTCGGCACGGCTCACACCATAATGCGCCTCCGAAATGGTGCCGAACACATCGGTCTCGATGCCTGCAGCGGAAAGCGCCTGACGGATCATGCCGGCCAGGCGCTCGTGGTCTTCGATCAGTGCGACACGCGACATGCGGTGGTGCTCAGTTGAATTCGTAAAGGTAGCCGACCCTGGCTTGCGGAATATAGCGTTTGCCCACCAGCGGACTGTCGGTGATGCCGCTGCCCAGGTGCGCGACGCCGACGTCGAGAATCAGGATCTGATGACGCGTGAACTTGTAGTCGATACGCGTTCCGACCGAGATGTCGTAGGTCGCCTTGCCGGCATATTCCGGGCGCCCGGCGCGCGCTTCGGACGAGCGTACGCCGTAATAGTAATCGACATATTTGCTGCTCAACCAATCCACGCCGGCGTGCGGTTCGAACTCGAATTTGCCGTACTCGAAGGTCTTGCTGAAATCGATCGTGGCTTTCTGGCCCTTGTTGCCGCCCTCCAGAAAATCGCCCGAGAGCGTGCCGTATGCGGTGTGCCATGCAAGCGCCGGGCCGTACCAGAACGCGCCGTTGCGGTTCTGCATGCCGCTCAGGATCGGCGCATCCGACGCCTTGTAGCCGTCGCCGATGGCATATTGTCCGCGCAAGGCGAGGCTCACGTTGCTCCACTTGCCGATCTTCAGATCGACAGCCGTGCCAAATGCATGCACCCATTTGTTGTCGAACGAAATCAGCGGAATCGGTGTGTATTTCGTGCCGTAGCCTTTGTAAGGCGCCTGCTCGATGCCCGCGCCCACGCCCAGACCCCAATGCGTCACGTTGGTGGAATTGTTCAGCACGGTGAAACCTGTGTCGTCCGCCGTGGGCGGCTCCGGACTCTGGCCGTCGGCCCAGGCCGTGCCCGAATACGCCCAGAATGATGCGAACGATGCGATAGCCAGTAACAGCCTGCGCTCACGGCGAAGAGTTTTTTTCACGTCGAGTCCTGAGTTGATGGATGAGGCGGCATCGACTCTAGAACCACTGGACTTACTCGTTACTTACTCGAAGCGGTGGGAACGGACGTATTGGGTTGCAGCACACGGGATAGGGAACGATCGCGGCAGCACATGCCTCAGAAAAGCCCGCCGACCGTAAGTATCAGGTAAGTCATGCGAGTTCAGCATCGAGACCGCTATCCGATTGCGGGATCTCACTCGATGAAACTCACCACTACGACCGCACTGCGCGCAAACGCCGTGCTCCTCTGCCTCTCGACGTGCGTCGCCATCATACCGAGCCTGACCCTTTCGGTGCTGTTCGGCCTGTTCGACGACAACCCGCCCTCGCTGCCCTACCACGGGGCCACGATCGCACTCGCACTGCTCGTCATGTTTTCGTTGCGATGGGGCGCACGCCGCGCGTTCGATGCGGCTTTAGCGGCACACCAGGTCAGATTGCTCGACGAGCCCGCCGACCAGGCATCGATCGACGCGTACTGCGCGCGTGCGTGGCTCGTCCAGTTACATGTGGAACTGCAGGGGCGTCACTGTATCGATTGATTGATCTGGGACTGCGCTGGGAGAGCGGCGGCCCCCAGTCGCTTACACGCCGCCCTTCTCCATCGCACGCTGGTACGCGGAGCGTGCCTCGAGGCGATCGACAAACGCAGTGATATTCGGGAACGCGTCGCGTCCGCAAAACTTGAGGCACGTTTGCGCGACGAACGAGAGCTGGATATCGACACCCGTCAATTCATCGCCCATCAGGTAATCGCGGCCGGCCAATTCCTGATTCAGAAAACCGAGGTGATTCTGCAACTCACTTTCGATTCTCGGTTGCAACGGAGCCGCACCTTCGCCAAGACGCGCCGTGTACACCTTCAGCATCAGCGGCAGCATGGCCGAGCCTTCGGCATAGTGCAGAAACTGCGCGTAACGATCGTACTCGTCGGTTCCGTATGCAGGGGCGAGGCGGCCGTTGCCATGGCGGCGAATCAGATAGTCTACGATCGCACCCGACTCGAAAATCACTTTCTCGCCGTCGCGAATCACAGGGGCCTTGCCCAGCGGATGGATCGCCATCAGTTCCGGCGGAGCGAGATGGGTTTGCGGATTCCGCTGATATTGAACGAGCGTGTAGTCGAGGCCGAGTTCTTCCAGCAACCAGGTAATGCGGCGCGAACGGGATTCGTTGAGGTGATGGACTTCGATCATGGAGTGGGTTGTTGAGTCGGTGAGAGAAAGCGCGGACAACGCCTGCCCCGAAACCGTTCGACGATTCACGTGGGCAGGCATTGGAAGGATCTTGCGAACGGGCATCAGCGTGACACTGCACGGCATAAACTTGTGCGTCGATGCAGCAACACGCCTCTGCTCGTTAGAACCGCAACAGCACTTTGCCCTTGCGAGCGCTCTTCCCGCTCTCCGCTGCAGCTTGCGCCACGTTCTCGACGTCGAAGACGGCTTCCACCGGCAGCTTCAGTTCACCCGACGCAGCGAGCCTCAGCAATTCGCCGATCATTCGCGCTTTATCCGCCCCCGAAGTGACCTCGAAAATCTTGCTCGCCCAGAAACCCTTGACGGTCGCCTGTTTGAAGATCGCATCGCCGGAACTGAGGCGCATCGGTTCATTGGACATCGCGCCGAACGACACCAGGGTGCCGTTTTCGCCAAGCAGACCGAAGATGTCACCGCTGGCGTCGCCGCCCACCGAATCGACACCCGCCATAATCGGTGCATCGCCGACGATCTCGCGAACCCGCTTCTTCCAGCCGTCGCTTTCGGTCGACACCGCATTGCCGATACCGACCTCGGCCAATTCCGCAATACCCGCCTCGCGCCGGACCAGATTGACCCCATTGATGCCGCGCGCGTTGGCGAGCATCGCCAGAGTCTTACCGACCGCACCGTTCGCCGTGTTCTGGATGAACCACTGACCGGGTTCGAGGTGCAGATATTCGAGCAACATGACCGCGCTCAACGGCATGGCGATCAGTTGGCAACCTACTTCGTCGCTGATCGCGTCAGGCAGCGGGACCACCGCTGCCGCCGGGGCCAGAACGTAATCGGCCCAGCCCTCGTAGATGCCGGCCACCACCACGCGCTGACCGGGCTTCAGGTGTTCGACACCTTCGCCGATCGCGTCGATCACGCCGGCGACTTCCGTGCCGCCCACGGCCGGCAGTTTCGGCTTGTAGCCATACTGACCGCGAATCGTCCAGAGGTCGTGATTGTGAATCGGCGACAAGGTCGATTTGATGCGCACCTGGCCCGCGCCGGGATTCGGCGTGGGACGTTCCGCGACCTGCAGTACCTCGGCGGGATTGCCGAAAGAGGAATAGATAACGCTACGCAAAGTCGATCTCCTGGAATGTGCAACGATGAGGGCTCCGTTCTGCGCGGAGTGAGGGGTTCTGCAAGTGCTTTTTTGGGTGCTTCTCCGGGTGCTTCTGCAAATGGTTTTCTGAGTGCTTCGGTTGATGCTGCTGTTCGAGGAACCTCATCAGCATCAGAGCCTTGGCCACAGCCATGTCATACCGCGCGCAGGACGCTCTGTGTGACCGCCATGGCCTGCGCCATCGCGCTTCCATCCTGCCGCAGCTTGGTGACGAGCGCCGCGCCGAGCCACATGTGGTACAGGAGTTCGGCCGCCTCCCGAGCCCGGATCTCCGGCGAAAGCGAGCCGTCTGCCTGGCCTTCTTCGATCACGGAAGCAAGACGCACCATCAGGCGGTCGACGCCGTCGCGCAGCACCACGCGCATCTCATCGGACAGGTCGCCGACTTCCGCGCTCAGCTTCACCACCAGGCACTTTTCGTCGCCGTCCTGATCCAGTTGCTCCTGCTGCCAGGCAGCCCAATAGCTCAGCAGCTTGTCACGACCGTTGACGCCGGGCCGACCGAACAGCTCGTCGAGACGCACCGCGTAGTCGGCAACGTATTGCCGCAGCAACTCGCTGCCGAACGATTCCTTCGAGCCGAAGTAGTGATAGAACGAGCCCTTCGGAATCTCGGCAGTCGTCAGAATCTCGTTCAACCCAACCGCGACAAAACCTTTGCGCGCGATCAGCGCGCGCCCGGCGTCGAGGATGTGGCGGCGAATGTGGGGGTGGCTAGCTCTCATAGGAACCGGATTATGGCCTCAATTAGACCAGTCGTCTAGAGCGCAAATGTGTGACTCGTTCGTGTCCGCTTTGCGGGACGGACACACTGCTGTCATGGCCACGCCATAACAACGCGTCACGCTGGTATGAGCTGTTCCGTCCTCACCCAGGAGACATGCCATGTTGACCGCCCGCGTTGGAATCGTATCGCAATCCGCCGCCGTACCTTACACCGATGTCGTCCGTGTCGCGCAGGCACTCAACCTGCAGATCAGCCGCGATCTCGCCCCGATCTGGAACGTGTCGGGCACGGTCGTCGCGCTCGAGTCCACTGACCATCTCGATCCAGGCGTCTGGCCGGTTTACGTAGTGGACGAGGTTCAAGCGGGGGCCGCCGGCTTTCACCTGACCGAGCACAACCAGCCGTTCGCGGTTGTCCTGGCCGGCAATACGTGGTCGCTATCGGCGAGTCACGAGATACTTGAAATGCTGGTCGATCCGGGCGGCAACCGCCTCACCGCGGCCAATGCGGTGACGATCATCGACAACGAAGTGCAGGACGGTGACGGCAAGGTCGAATACCTGGTCGAGATTTGCGATCCGCCCGAAGACGCAACCTGCGCCTATCTGATCGACGACGTGCTGGTCTCGGACTTCTACACGCCCAATTATTTCGACCCTGCCGGCACGTCGGGCGCACGCTACAGTTTCAGTGGCAAGATCACGCGACCCCGTCAGGTGCTGCCTAATGGCTATCTCACCTGGTTCAACCCGCAGAACAACAAGTTGCAGCAGGTCAGGCATTTCGGCGCGCCCGAAATTATCGATCTCGCATCCGGGCAACCCGGTGGCGGATCGCTGACGGGGGGACGGTCGTTGCGCAGCTTCGTCGATGGCCTCACACAGTTGCCCCAGCCGCTCTCGCAATTGAAAGCCAGCGCACCGGCGGTGGAACGGCGGGACGCGCGCCGCATGATATTCGCCAGTGCGTTGCCAACCGGCGCGGCTCTTTTCTCGGCGGCGCTCGCTCGCCTCAAGACGGACCCTGCCGACACCACCGTTTCTGCGCGGGAAACCCCAGCGATCAACATCCGGACCATGCTCGACACGCACGCCGAGTCGTTCCGGCAAGAGGGCGTGCTGTCCGTGCGTAGCGGCTTGCAATGGGCGACGCCTGGGCGCGCTGTGATGCGTGCCATTGTCGTCACCGTGACGGCGGACAGGCTCACAGCGCTGCAAGCCGCGTTGCCGAAGCAGATCGACGGCGTACCCGTCGATGTACGCGCAGCCGACACCATGGAATCGATGCAGACGCTAGATCCGTCGCGATATTGCGCACTAGCTGAAGCCCGCCATGAACTGCGGCAACCCGATTTCGCGGACCAGGTGTTCTTCGATAGACAAGGCAACGCACTCGCGAGTCCGCCTGCGCCGCTCCAGGCGTTCGTCGCTGCCCGCGCGCGCAAGGTGGAGATTCCGTACACACCGGCGCCCGATGCGAATCTCGATGCGGTGACGGAGCAGGTCTCCCTGGTCCTGCACGTGAGTCCCGATGCCGGATGGGCGGAGCTATCGAATTTCATCGCCGGCGTTCGCGAAGAACTGGTGGTGGGAATGTACGACTTCACGTCCGAGCACATCCTCACCGCAGTCGAGTCCGCGTTTGCCGGGGACCAGAAGCTGACGCTCACGCTCGATCATCCCGCGAAGAATCCCACCGCCGACCAGACCGACGAGCAAACCCAGACCGATCTATCGAAGAAGCTCGGTGAACGCTTCGCCGGCACATGGGCGCTCACCAATGCCGACCCGAAGGCACCAGTCTGGATCTATCCAAACGCGTATCACATCAAGGTCGCTGTGCGCGAAGACGATACCTTCTGGCTCTCCTCGGGCAACTGGAACAACAGCAATCAGCCGGAGATCGATCTGTCGGATGTGGCAGCCGCGCGCAAGCTCGCCGAGAAAAGCGATCGGGACTGGCATGTGATTGTCACGAGCAAGGCGTTGGCCAGCACGTTCCGCGCATTCCTGCAGCACGACTATGCGGTCTCCCACGACGCGATAACTGATGCCAAGGCACAGGGGCTGGATATTCCGGGAGCCGGAAACGCCGCTCTCGACGTTCCGATCGAAGCGTTTGCAGCCGGCAAAGCCCCGCGCCAGTTCTTCGCGCCCAGAACGTTGAGCGAAACCGTACAAATCCAGCCGCTACTCACGCCCGATAACTATCAGCCGCATGTTCAGGCGCTCATCGAGTCCACCCAGCAGCGCTTCTACATGCAGACCCAATATATCCATCCGAGCGGACGCCCGGACGATGCACAACATGATGCGTTGATTGCGGCCGTGAAGACGCTCATCGACCGCAAACTCGACGTGCGTCTCATCACCAGTCAGTTTCAGAACGACGCATGGGTCGAAAAGCTGGTCGCGGCGGGCGTCCCGTCGTCGGTGCTGCGCCGGCAGGCGAACGTTCACAACAAGGGAATCGTGGTCGATGGAAATGTCGTCATGGTCAGCAGCCAGAACTGGTCGGCGGACGGCACGCTGCGCAATCGCGATGCGGGCCTGATCATTCATAGCGCCGATGCCGCGGCTTACTTCGAGCAGATTTTCCTGCACGACTGGAATTATCTGGCTTCGCCGGTGGGGAGCTGAGGAGACTGGCGACGCACGCCTATGCGGTTCTGGAAACCGGCTCTGTAAAACGGAGGCGGCACAACGTGCCAGGCGGATTCGGTGGCAAGCTGCTGGCGATTCGACGTAATTTGTCCGTCACCTACCAACAATTTGGCGATGGCATGATGATGCTTCGTACCCGCCCCTGCGGCTCGAGAACTTGCAGCCGGATGTGCTGCAGTCCGACACCGCCCGGGCGGGCACGCTTTCTTCTAAACCCTGCATCGGCAAGGTTTAACCCTTCGCGGGACGCCCTGTCTTCACCGTCTCGAGCGACGACACCGCAGCCAGCAGGCGCTGTGGCGAAGCCGACTCCAGCATCATCAGGCCCGCTCGCAACAGCTCGCTCTTCTTCACCGGCACGCCGGCGTCGAGACACTTCTGCTTGAGCGACGCGATCATGTCGTAGTCCGATTTCGGCATCGTGAAGCTGTCGCGCACGACTTTTTCTTTCTTCGGCTGCTTGGCTTTCTTGGCTTCCGGAGCGCTGACAGGCGTGGCTTCCGCAGTTGCGGAACGCTTCGGCTTGGCTGCTTTCCTGGTGGTTTGCGCCGCTTCGGCAGTGGCCGCGGGCTTGGTTTTGGCCGCTTTCTCGACGACAGGCTTTGCTTCCGCCGCTGCCGAGGACTTCGCTTTAGCCGCCTTCTTGACGACAGAGGCCGCTTCCGCAGTTGCCGAGCGCTTTGCTTTGGCCGGCTTCTTGACGGCGGGCTTCGCTTCCGCAGTCGCCGCGCGTTTCACTTTTTTCGCTGCTTTCTTGACGACCGGCGTTGCTTCCGCAGCGGCTGCGCGCTTCGCTTTGGACGCTTTTTCGACGGCAGGCGCCGCTTGCGCCGGCTGCTCCGCCGCAACTACCGGCTCGGCGCCATCTACTGCGTGCCTGGACGAACTCTTGGGGAAGTGGAACGCCTTCTTGGTGTGCTCTTTCGTAACGGGTGTTGTCATGTGGTCTCTCCGTGTTGATAACCGTATAAACAGTATATACCGTTTATTTTGCTATCGGACATGGAGCGCCATAGGCTGCCGGTTCGGCAATCGACTTGCATACGGCGGGAAATAACGCTGGTAACCGCGGCGCGGTGCTGTCATGCAACACGCCGCGATCAAGGCGGGACGGCTTACTTCAGACGCGCTTGCAATTCGTTGGCAAGCTGTCTCGTTGCAGCCTTGGTCGGCGCGTCGTTGGCGAGCGCGTTGAGCAAGCCAAAGTCGTGGATCGTGCCGTTGTAGCGAACCGTCGTGACTTCGTCGCCCGCTGTATCGAGCTTGCGACCATAGGCCTGGCCTTCATCGCGCAGTACGTCGAATTGCGCGACCTGGATGAGCGCTGGCGGCAGACCCTTCAACTGCTCCACTGACGCGCGCAGCGGCGACGCGTAGATCTCATTGCGCTGCTTCGGATCCTTGGTGTACGCGTCCCAGAACCACTTCATCATCGGCCGGGTCAGGAAGTGACCTTCCGGATAGGCGTTGTACGAGCCGTCGCTGAAATTGTTGTCCGTCACCGGCCACATCAGGCCTTGAAAGCGGATTGCAGGGCCCTGCTTGTTCTTCGCCATCAGGGATACAACCGCGGCCATGTTGCCGCCGACGCTGTTGCCCACTACTGCAAGGCGGCTGCCGTCCACACCGATTTCACTGCCATGTTCCGCGACCCATTTGGTGGCCGTGTACGCCTGATTGATCGCTACCGGGTAACGCGCTTCGGGCGACGGCGTGTAATTGACAAACACCGCCACAGCCCCGGATTGCACGACGAGGTCGCGCACCAGCCTCTCGTGCGTCTGGAAGTCCCCAAGTATCCAACCGCCGCCGTGGAAGAACATGAACACCGGCAACGTGCCCGTTGCGCCTTGCGGCCGTACGATCGTGATCGGCACGCTGATGCCGTCCTGCTCGATGGTCTTGTTCGACACATCGATGCCGGAGAGGTCAACCTTGACGCTGTTCTGCGCGCCGACCAGCACCTGACGCGCCTGCGCCGGTGTCAACGTGTTGATTGCCGGTCCTGTGCCGCTGTTCAACGCATGCAGGAACTGGCTGGTCACCAGATCGGGCGAGGCGGGTGTTGCCGGGCTTGCGGCAACGGCGAGGGTCGCGCTGGTTGCAAGTACAGTGGCCAGCAGCAAAGGCTTGAGGGTCTTCATGATGTTTTCCAGGTTCGTGACGGTGAGAGGCTGAGGCTTAGACGATCGTCAGGGTGACGTCGATGTTGCCGCGGGTCGCGTTCGAGTACGGGCAAACGACGTGCGCCTTGTCGACCAGCGTTTGTGCCGCTTCGCGCGGCATGCCGGGCAGCGAGATCTTCAGTTCCACTTCAATGCCAAAGCCATTCGGGATCTGGCCGATGCCGACGCTGCCATCAATCGAGACGTCCGCGGGGATGGCGATCTTGTCGCGGGCCGCGACGAATTTCATCGCGCCGAGGAAACAGGCGCTATAGCCGGCCGCGAAGAGCTGTTCCGGATTGGCGCCCTCGCCGCCCGCACCGCCCAGTTCTTTCGGCGTGGTCAGCTTGAAATCGAGGTTGCCTGCAGGCACCACGGCGCGGCCATCGCGGCCACCGGTGGCATGAGCTTGGGCACGGTAGAGGACTTTTTCGAGTGACATGGTGAAGCTCCTTACAAGAGTGAGTGATTGGACTTGCTATCTACTACTAGATAGATTCATCCGCAAAAAATTAAACAGACAAACCAGGCTTTTCCTGGCTACGTCATATTCCCCGCTTTATTCCCCACCCATCTATCTACTTGAAGATAGATGGGTGGGCCAAACAAAGAGGCGGCGTACCGCCTCATACCTGATTACCTGACTATCGCGGTGTGAGCTTCACTTCGCGATCCGCACCGTTGCCTCGACGTCTTCGAGCCGGGCCTTGGTGTGGAACAGACGGCTTGCGAGCACACTGCCCTGAAAAGCCGCGTACAACGCCCGCGCCGCGTTTTCCGGTTTGCCGTTCACCGCCAGCGTCCCTTCCTGCACGCCTTGCGCGAGAACCTTGGCGAGCCAGTTTTCGTTCGCTTTAAAAAACGCCTGCACGGCCTGGCGGATGTTGTCGGGCAGTGATTCGATGTCTGCAGCCAGCATGCCGCACAGGCAGATCTGATTGCCATCACCGAGAGTCCTGCCGAACAGCTTCGCGTACTTGCTCAGCTTTGTGTCCGCTGCCAATGAAGCGTTAATGCCATGGAGCGCGCCCAATACCTCGTTGCTATACGCGTTCACCGCCTCCAGAACCAGATCGTCTTTCGACGGAAAGTAGTAATGGATGCTCGAGGTCTTGACGCCGACCAGACTGGACAGATCACGGTAACTGAACCCGTTGTAACCACGCAGCATGATGAGCGTGATTGCGTGGTCGAGGATCTGTTCGCGCACTGTCGTTGTCGGTTCCATGGACTGAACTTTATCTACTCGTAGATAGACTGTCAAGCGGCTTCGCAATTTTTCAGTCGATGCGACGTGGTTATCAGACATGAAGGCAGAGCCGCTGTGGCATAGACTGTTTTCTGTCGCCGGCTCAACCGTTGCCTATCCTGCGAAGTACCGTGGGAGACAGAGCCCGCAACAGGCACTTCCAGTGGCGCTGAAAACGGCATTCCGTCCATCCTTTGTTCCAGTTGGTCGACGAGATCTCATCATGGAATATATCGAAAGCCTACGCATTTTCCGGTCGGTGGTCGAACTGAAGAGTTTCACCCGCGCGGCGGATATTCATGGGCTGGCCCGGCCGGCAGTGTCGCGGGCAATCGCGGGGCTGGAAGAGAGGATCGGATGCCGGCTGTTAAACCGGACGACCCGGCAGGTCTCACTCACCGAAGCCGCGGAACGATTCTACGAAGGCTGCGTGCGTATCCTGGACGATCTGGACGTACTCGAAGCGGACGTAGCCAACCAGACACGCGAAGCGGGTGGCGTCTTACGCCTCGTCGCTCATACGACGGCGACGGTAAGCCGGCTGGTTCCCCTGATCGCCGGATTCAAGCGAGCCCATCCGAAGGTCACGCTCGACGTGACGCTGACTGAACGGCCCGTCGACCTGGTCGGCGACGGGTTCGACCTTGGCCTCATTCTTCCGTACATGCTGACGAGCGAAACGACGGTCGTGCGTCTGCTCGAACGCATTCCGGTTGTCATCGTCGCGACGCCGCAGTATCTGCAGGCGTCGTCAACGCCGGGAGATCCGTCGGAACTGGCCAGCCACCTTTTTGTGCCGATGTCGCCGTCCATTCGTCGCCCCGCCATCGGCTTCCGGCTTGGCGAGGACGAACTGAGCGTTCCGCTTCGTTTCGATGTTTCGTCGAACAGCCCCGCCTTCAACCTGGAAATGGTGCTGCAGGGTTTCGGAATCGGTGTCGTGCCGGCAGCCCTTGTAGAGAACGAATTGGCCTCGGGAAAGCTCGTCCAGTTGCTCACCGGTTCGCAGCTTGTCGACGACAGCGTCGAAATCCAGCTCGCTTATAGCAACCGGACCCTGCTGCCTGCCAAAGTGCGTGCGTTTATTGACTATGCGGCTGCCTTCTTCGAAACGCTGGCGACATCGCGCTAATTCAGCGCCGACGAAAACAACCGGCGAAGCGCGCCGGAAGAATAAAAGGGCGGGATGAGTCGATTGGTGCACGAAACGACAACAAACTGATAATCCAGCCAGCATCGCTTCCAGACGGGGGCCGCATTACTCTGTGCGTATGCACTCAAACGATCTTCCGGACGACGACTGCTTTGCTCTTCGTCAAGCATCCCGACATATTTCGAAGCTTTACGAGCGTCATTTGTCTGAGGCCGGCATCACGCCCACGCAGTTCAGCGTCCTCAGAACACTGAGTCGTTGTACGAATCTGACGATGGCCGAGTTGGCCAAAGCGATGGTGATGGACAGAACGACTCTCGTTCGAGCGCTTAAACCCCTGCTCCGGCGCGGCCTCGTGCTTGCTCCTGCCGAACCGCAAAGCAATCGGCGGCTGCGAGTCGTACTCACCCGAAGAGGACTGACGAAGCTCGACGAAGCGGCCGCTCATTGGGCAACAGCGCAGGCCAGCTTCGAACGTAGTTTTGGCCAGCAACAGGCAGCGCATCTGCGAAGTGAACTGTTTCGCATGACGAGCTACCTGTCCGAAAGATAACCACAACGCAACAGACTTATTCACCTCGTAGATCGATACGCAAATATTTGAACGCTATTGTGTGCATATGCACTTTAAGCAATGCAAAGCCATACAACCCAGATCAGCCAAAGGAAAACGGAAACCATCATGAACCACGACCGACCCCAGCTCCGAACGAGCGCATGGGCTGCCACGATAGCCTCGGCGGTGGCGGCGCTTGGCCTCGCCGGATGCGTCAACTACGCCGGTATCAAGAGCGACAAGCAGATTGCCCCGCCCACCCAGTATGAAACGAAGGAGAGCTTGCCTGCCGAGGGCGGACAGTGGCCTGCAATGGATTGGGCCAAGCAGTTCGGCGATGCGCAGCTGCCCAGGCTGATCGACGAGGCACTGGCCGGCAATCCAACGATCGATCAGGCACGTGCACGCATTGAGAAAGCCTCTGCCTCAGTCGGCACGGCCCATTCCGCACTCTATCCAAACGTGACGGGAAGCTATTCATGGACGCGCGAGCGCTATAGCGACAATGGGTCCGCTCCACCGCCGGTCAACGGCACCTGGCAGAGCGAGAACAACGTGCTCGCCAGTGCTTCGTTTGATCTCGACCTGTGGGGCAAGAATCGCGAACGGCTTCGTCAGTCTGTCTCGCAGGAGAAGGTCGCCGAAGCCGAAGCCGAGCAGGTGCGCATCTCTTTGGCCGCGTCGGTGGCCAGCACCTACAACCATCTTGCGCAGCTCTATGCGTTGCGTGATATCGAGGCTCGCGAAGTGAAGAATCGCGAGGATATCGGCCGAATCACGGATGGGCGCGTGGGTGCGGGGCTCGACACCAACGTTGAGCGGCAGACCGCATACGGCGAAACCGCAACGAGCCGCTCCAGCGTCAGTGACCTCGATGGACAGATCACAACCGTCCGCTACCAATTGGGTGCCCTGCTCGGCGAAGGACCGGATGGCGGCCTCAAGATCGCCAACCCATCGCTTGGAGAGGGCGCCGGCGTCGCGCTTCCCGACAACCTGCCCGCCGACCTGATTTCGCGGCGCCCGGACATCGTTGCGGCCTATTGGCAGGTGGATGGAGCAATCCACGATGTAAAGGAAAAAAAGGCCGAGTTCTTTCCGGACGTCAATCTTTCCGCATCAGCTGCACTGGACGCGTTTGGCTGGGGGCGATTCCTGACGGCTGGAAGCGGCCAACTTCAGGCAGGACCCGCGATTCATCTTCCTATCTTCGACGCTGGTGCGCTGCGCGCCCAACTGAAGGGCCGCTACGCGGACTTCGATTACGACGTCGCGACGTACAACCAGACGTTGATCAGCGCTTTATCCGATGTTGCCACGCAGGTCACGCAGATCCACTCGGCCGACCGTCAACTGGTCGATGCGCAGCAGGCCCTGGATGCACAGACCAAAGCCTACCAACTGGCGCTCGTTCGATACAAGGCTGGCTTGAATCAGCAACTGCAGGTACTGAACGCCGACGACAACCGGCTCGCAGCCGAAACAGCTGTCGTGAACCTCGAAATGAATCGCCGCGGCATGCAAATCGGGCTGATCAAGGCACTAGGCGGCGGATTCGATGCTTCGCAGGCTGGCCTTGCCGCAAACACGGAGACACCGATTCCTGCGCCGTCCGGCAGCACGGCAACTCACTGAACGACCAGATCGGCACTCGGGCGTATCGGCCTGAGCGCGACCATCAAACTTTATTGGAGCTACCCATGAACGCACCTCAGTCATCGTCGGATAAAGAGCCGGAAAAGAAGCCCGGCAAACGCAAACTCCTGCTCTCGCTGCTTGCCGCTTCGCTCGCGATCGCAGGCGCTGCGTATGGCGCTTTCTATTTCGTCGAAGCCCGTCATCACGTGGATACGGACGACGCCTACGTCAACGGCAACGTCGTCCAAATTACGCCGCAGGTCACGGGAACCGTCATCGGGGTCAATGCGGATAACACGCAAATCGTCAGGAAGGGCGAACCGATCGTCCAGATCGATCCCGCGGACGCCAGGATTGCGTTGCAACAGGCCGAGGCGAATCTGGGCCAAACCGTTCGCAGAGTGCATGGCCTGTATGCCGACGACGACAGATACCGCGCCGATATCGCTGAACGCCAATCGGATCTTTCGAAAGCGCAGGACGATCTGAAGCGCCGGCTTGCCACTGGCATGACGGGGGCGGTGTCGGACGAGGAAATCTCACACGCACGTGACGCGGTCCGCTCGGCTCAGGCCTCGCTTGAAGCAGCCCGGCAGCAGCTTGGCGCCAATCGCGCGCTGACGGCCAACACGTCGGTCGAGAAGCATCCGGACGTACTGGCAAGCGCCGCCCACGTTCGCGACGCCTACCTGGCTTATGCGCGCACCACGTTGCCGGCCCCCGTGACCGGATATATCGCACAGCGCTCGGTTCAGGTCGGGCAGCGCGTGTCACCCGGCGCAGCGCTGATGTCGGTAGTGCCGCTGGAACAGGTCTGGGTCGATGCGAACTTCAAGGAATGGCAGCTTCGTCACATCCGGGTTGGCCAGCCTGTTGAGCTGACAGCCGATGTCTACGGCTCCTCCGTCGTTTATCACGGCAAGGTGGTGGGCTTTACGCCGGGCACCGGATCGGCACTGGCGCTGTTGCCTGCGCAGAATGCGACCGGCAACTGGATCAAGGTCGTGCAGCGGCTCCCGGTACGCATCGAGATTCCGCCTGCGGAACTGGAAAAGCATCCGCTGCGTGTGGGTCTTTCAATGAACGTGGATGTCAACGTCAAGGACCCTGCCGGCGCCCAACTCGGTACGCAGTCTACGTCCGCCTATAAGACCGACGTTTTCGCGAAGTACGGCGACGAGGCCGATGCCGCGATCGCACGAATCATCGCCGAAAACGAATGACCGCCGCTCATTGGACCGCGGCACGTGAAAGATGCCGCGCCTTTCTCGCCAGACACAGGACAGCCGTATCACCATGACCACCAACCATCCCAATCATCCGCCGCTGACCGGGGCGACACTCGCTCTGGGTTCCCTGAGCGTTGGTCTCGCGGGCTTCATGACCGTGCTCGATTCGTCGATCGCCAACGTCGCCATTCCAACCATTTCCGGCAACCTCGGCGTATCAGTCGACGAAGGCACGTGGGTCATCACCGTCTTTGCCGCTGCGAATGCAATCGCGATTCCCTTGACTGGCTGGCTGACGCAGAGGCTGGGGCAGGTCCGGCTGTTCGTCGGCTCGATACTGTTGTTCGTGTTCGCATCCTGGTTGTGCGGCATCGCGCCAACCTTGCCGATCCTGCTTCTTGCGCGTGTGTTGCAGGGCGCCGTGGCCGGACCGCTGATTCCAATGTCCCAGGCACTGCTGCTCAGTTCGTGGCCGAAAGCGAAATCTTCACTGGCACTTTCGCTATTCTCAATGATTGTGGTGACCGGGCCGATTGTGGGTCCGGCACTTGGCGGGTGGGTCACGGACAGCTACAGCTGGTCATGGATCTTCTATATCAACATCCCGGTCGGCCTATTCGCTGCCGCGATGGTCTGGCTTCTCTATCGCAAGCGCGATACGCCGGCCAGAAAGCTGCCGATCGACGTTGTCGGGCTGGTGCTGCTGATCGTCTGGGTCGCGTCGCTTCAGGTGATGCTGGACAAGGGCAAAGATCTCGACTGGTTCTCTTCGAACACAATCATCGTTCTGACTATCGTTGCCGCGGTGGGCCTTGCGCTTTTCATTGTCTGGGAGCTAACAGAGAAAAACCCTATCGTCGACCTTACCCTCTTCAAGCAGCGCAACTTTCTTGGAGGCACGGTTTCGATTGCTGTCGCGTATGGCATCTTCTTCGGCACGCTGGTGTTGCTTCCGCAGTGGATGCAGGAGTACCTGGGTTACCGGGCAGTCGATGCGGGACTCGCAACGGCGCCGCTGGGCATTTTCGCGGTGATCGGTGCGCCGATCATGGGTAAGATCCTGCCGCGCTCCGATGCGCGCATCATCGGCACATTCGCGTTCATTGGCTTCGCGATCGTCTACTACATGCGCTCGTATTTCTATACGGATCTCAGCGAGGGGTACATCATTCTGCCGACCCTCCTGCAGGGTATTCCGATGGCACTGTTCTTCGCGCCGCTGACCGTGATCATCCTGTCAGGGCAACCGCCCGAAAAAGTGCCAGCCGCTGCCGGCCTGTCCACCTTCGGACGCATGTTCTTTGGCGGCATCGGCACATCGATCGCGGGCGTCGTGTGGAACAACCGGACGATCATGCACCATGAAATCCTGACGCAGCAGTCGAGTCCGACCAACCCGATATTCAATGCGCAAATGAACACCTACCACTCAGCGCTTGGCCTGAGCCAGCAAGCGTCGTATGCGCTGTTCGACCATACGGTGCAGTCGCAGGCGGCCATGTTAGGGCTGAATGACGTGTTCTACGGAGCCGCGCTCATCATGATCATCATTATTCCGCTCATCTGGATCACGAAGCCAGGCAAGGCGGGCGGTTCGAGCGACGCGGCCGCGGCTGCGCATTGAAAGACGGCTGGGTACCGTCGTCCGTACCGGGCACCATCCCACAAACCGTATAGGTACTGTACCGGCGTGGTTCGCTAGAATGCTCCGAGGGTCTTGTCGACCAACCTCGGAGCCACCCATGTCCATGTCCTACCTCAGTCTCAGCGCGCTCCCCGCCGGCATTCTGTTCGCGCTCGTCACCACGATCACGCCTGGTCCGAACAACACGATGTTGCTCGCCTCGGGCGTCAACTTCGGCTTTCGCCGCACGCTGCCGCATCTTTCGGGAATCAGCGCCGGGGTCGTGCTGCTGATGCTGTCGGTTGGGATTGGTCTGGGCGAAGCCTTCGTACACTTCCCCGTGCTGTACACGGTGCTCGAAGTCGCGAGCGTCGCGTACCTGTTGTATCTCGCGTGGAAAATCGGCACGTCGGGTGAATTGAAGGTCAAGAAAGGCGAGCGCCGGCCCATGAAGTTTCATGAAGCCATTGCCTTCCAGTGGGTCAACCCGAAAGCGTGGATGATGGTGCTGACCGCCGCCACCACGATCCACCTTAGCGAGAGCGCCAGCGTGAATGCCATCGCGATGGCGGTGATCTTCTACGTGATCGGCTTTCCGTGCATCTGCCTGTGGGCGGGTTTCGGCACCGCGATGCGCAAAGTGCTGTCGGACCCGAAGCGGCTGCGCATCTTCAATGTGGCGATGGCGCTGCTGCTGGTGCTCTCGCTGTATCCGATCGCGCTCAAGCTGCTAGGCCAGTCCGTTTAAGATCGAGCCCGGCTAGATCGCACCCTGCCCGACTCGCTCGATGAAGCGCCACAACGCGTCGTCGGTCGAGTACGGCGCGTTGAAGCGGAACCACGCGCTCGGGGCGTCGTCGGGACGGAAATAGGAGCCAGGCGCGAGCCAGATGCCATGCTGGAGCGCGGCGGTCGCCACCTCGCCCGCGCGCTCCGCTTCGATCGGCAGGCGAGCCCACAGGAACAGACCGGCTCGCGGCCGATGAAACAGTTCCAGGCCGAGCGAATCGAGTCGCTCTTCGACGGTCGCATGCGCGAGCTTGAGCCGCTCGTTCACGGCTTCCACGTGACGCGCGTAGCGCCCTTCGAGCAACACCTTGTCGACGATCCGTTCGATCGCTTCCGACGAGGTCAAACCCACCGCCATCTTCGTGCGCGCCAGTTCGCGCAGAACTGCCCGCTCGGCGACCACGTAGCCGCAACGCAACCCCGGCGTCACCGTTTTCGAAAAACCGCCCACGTAGAGCACGCGCTGCAAGCCTTCCATGGCGGCAAACAAAGGCGCGCCCGACGGCGCCAGTTCGCGGCTGACGTCGTCTTCGATCACCCACATGCGTTGACGCTCGGCGATCTGCAACAGACGGAACGCCGCCGACATGCCGAAGGTCGCGCCGGTCGGATTCTGCAGCGTGGTGTTGACGAAAATCGCTTTCGGCTTGTGCTGCGCGACCAGCGCTTCGAGCACGTCCGTATCGACGCCGGCCGGGGTGCGCGGCACGCCATGCACCACCAGCCCCGCCAGCTTGAGAATCTGCAGCAGATTGCAGTAACCGGGATCTTCGACGATCACGGCATCGCCCGCGCGCAGCAGTGTACGGACGATCAGATCCAGCCCTTGCGTCGCGCCCTGCGTGAGCAATACGTTGGAGACGTCCACCGGCAAACCGCGCCGGTCGAGCTGCTCGGCGATCCGCTCGCGCAGCGGCGCGAAGCCGTATGGATGCCCGTAGTCGCCGAGACGCGCCGCCGGCACGCGGCTCATTGCACGCAGCGCGTGCTGCAAACCCGTCTCGTTGATCCACTCGTTCGGCAGCCAGCCGCCGCCTGCCTTGATCGGCACCGAGTGATCGGCGAACACGTCCGACAGCAGCCAGGTCGCGGTCAGGCTCGGCGGCTGCCAGTCGGTCGGGGCCGCCCGCGCGGACTGCGCGCGCGCCGCCACTCGATAACCGGAACCGCGCCGCGCTACCACGAGCCCCATCGAAACGAGACGGTTGTAGGCCTCGGTCACCGTGAAAGTACTCAGTTCGTGGCTTTGCGCCAACTGCCGCACTGAGGGCAGCAGCGCGCCGGCACGCAGCGACTGCGCCTCGATGGCGCGCGCGAATCCCTGCACGACCTGCTCGACGAGCGTGGGAGCGGCGCGTCGGTCGCGCTCAAGTTGTAGTTCGATCATGGTTCGGACTGAAAGGCCGGCCGCGACGGCCGGCTGCGTTGCCAGAAAGGTGGCCCGGAAAGCGTCAGATAAAGCGTCAAGTTAAGTCACCGCGCCATCATCGCGCGATCGACACAGTTAGCGCAAATCCACCAACACAGTTAGCACCACACTGCGTCAACTGTTTATGCCGCCATTAAACCGCGGACGCTACAGTTTCGCTATCACTTCGAGGAGAAAATCATGACTTCGCGCCCCGTCATCGACGACCTGTCGTCTTTCTGGATGCCCTTCACCGCCAACCGCCAGTTCAAGGCTGCGCCGCGCCTGCTGGAATCGGCCAAGGGTATGTACTACCGCACCACGGACGGGCGTGAAGTGCTCGACGGCTGCGCGGGTCTCTGGTGCGTGAACGCCGGCCACGGCCGCGACGAAATCGTCGCCGCGATCACCGAACAACTGTCCACGCTCGACTTCGCACCGACATTCCAGATGGGCCACCCGTTGGCGTTCGAAGCGGCCACCAAAGTCGCCGAACTGATGCCGAACGGCCTCGACCGCATCTTCTTCACCAACTCCGGCTCGGAATCGGTCGACACCGCGCTGAAAATCGCACTGGCGTACCACCGTTCGCGCGGCGAAGGCCAGCGCACGCGTCTGATCGGCCGCGAGCGCGGCTATCACGGCGTGGGCTTCGGCGGCATTTCGGTTGGCGGCATCGCGCCGAACCGCAAGACCTTCTCCGGCGCGCTGCTGCCGGCGGTCGATCATTTGCCGCACACGCATAACCTCGAACACAACGCGTTTTCGAAGGGCCAGCCCGCCTGGGGCGCGCATCTCGCCGACGAACTCGAGCGCATCGTCACGTTGCACGACGCATCGACGATCGCCGCCGTGATCGTCGAACCGGTGGCCGGCTCGACGGGCGTGCTGATTCCGCCGCAAGGCTACCTGCAGAAGCTGCGCGAAATTTGCACGAAGCACGGCATCCTGCTGATTTTCGACGAAGTGATTACCGCATTCGGCCGCGTCGGCAAAGCAACGGCAAGCGAATACTTCGGCGTGACGCCGGACCTGATCACGATGGCCAAGGCAATCAACAACGCCGCGATCCCGATGGGTGCAGTGGCCGCGAGCCGCACGATCCACGACACGATCGTCAACGCCGGCGCGCAGGGCGCGATCGAGCTGTTCCACGGCTACACGTATTCGGCCCACCCGGCTGCGGCCGCGGCCGCCGTCGCGACGCTCGACCTGTATCGCCGCGAAGGCCTGTTCGAGCGCGCGGCAACGATGGCGCCGAAGTTCGAAGCCGCCGCTCACTCGCTGCGCGGCGCGAAGCATGTGAAGGACGTTCGCAACCTCGGCTTGATCGCGGGCGTCGAACTCGAGCCGCGCGACGGTGCGCCGGGCGCGCGTGCTTACGAAGCGTTCGTGAAGTGCTTCGAGGCGGGTGTGCTGGTGCGCTTTACCGGCGACATCCTCGCGTTCTCGCCGCCGCTCATCATCGATGAAGAGCAGATCGCGCACATCTTCAAGACGGTGGGCGACGTACTGGCAACGGTGCAGTAAGACTGAGAGATGTGGCGCGCGTGGGTGGCGCGCGCCGCGTTTTGGTTGCCCGTATCACACCCTCTCAAGCGATAGCGTCAGCGATGCGCGCGCGAAGCCCTCGTGTGTGCGGCCTTTTTAGCTGCGGCCGAGCGCCCTGAAGCACCCTTGGTCGCTGCGGCCTTCTTCGCAGCGGCAGAACGACTGGCCGCCGGCCGTTTGGCCGCTGCCGATTTCGTCTGTTTCGACAAAGCCTTGTGCGATGCCCCCTCGGTGCTTTCGCGCTTCAATGCATTGGTCGCGGCACGTGAACGCCTGGCTGTCGATTCGCTGCTCGCGCTCTTCTTCGCCGTGCTCTTGTGCTGGCCCGCGGCGTTGTCCTTCTGCGCTTTCTTGCGGGTCGCCTCACTCGCGGCGCCCTTTTTTGGCGACTTCACGGCGACGCCTGCACGCCTCGCTTCGGACAGGCCGATTGCAATCGCCTGCTTGGCCGACCTGACACCGTGCTTGCCGGCGCGCACCTTATCGATCTGTTCCTTGACGAATTCCCCTGCCTGGGTGCTCGATGCCTTGCCGGCACGCTTGTCGGCTTGGGCACGCTTGATGGTTTTCTGTTCGGGCATGACGGTCCTCCGGTTGGCTGTTGGCTTTGGACATGCAGCAACGCGTGTGCCGGGGGGCGTTCGCTGCGGCGCAGCGAAACTTCAGGAAATTGGGCGACAAGGCTCGCGCCTGGCAACTGGACGGCGTATGGTGAGAGCAAGGGTTGGCGCCTTGGTCCGGCCCGACGGGAGACGTCCATGAAGATACCTACCGTTCGCGCAGGCGCGCATATCGAAGGCGTGCATTGGGTTGCCGAGTACGCTGAAGACGTTCACGAGATTCGTGTGTTCCGCGAAGGCCAGGAAGTGGATGTGCATAATGCGCCGTCCTCGTTGTTCGGCGATGAGGAAAATGCGGGGTCTAAGAGCACCGCTGATCATCGAGGGATGGAAGCCGCTGTGCTGGCTTATTTGCGGCGGTTTGTGATTGAGCATGATGCGGAGGAGTAGGTTTTTTTGCCTGCGCGGCGCTTGTTTGGCCGTGTTCCTGGGGCTTTGGCCTTTCCTTGATTTGTTAGTGGTCTATTAGCGTTGCCCCTGTGCGGGGCGGCACTTACTTTCTTTGCCGCCGCAAAGAAAGATAAGCAAAGAAAGCGGCTAGAAGCCCCTGCTAAGTGGGCACCGTGGTTTGCTACGGGTAGTGGTGCATCTGGAATCTGTGTTCGTGCCCGTGCATACGCCAGTGACAAGGGCGTCATACTTCCGGCGGCGCTGCGCGCGCCGAAGAGTACTTCTTAAAACCGATCGCTGCGTTTTGGCGCTCATGCCTTGCCAACGAGCCGCGGCTCGTTATTGCACAGCCACTGTGATTGCAACCGCAACTGTGGGTGTGGGTGTGGCTGTGGCTGTGGCTGTGGCTGTGGCTGTGGCTGTGGCTGTGGCTGTGGCTGAGGCGGCGATTGCGGCACACCGACATATGATTTTAAATAGGGGTTCCCGGCCGAGTGCAGAGCGCGTCGCCGAGGCGAAGCCGACGGCCCCCACAGACCTCAACCGAAGCCCATGGTTTCCCATGCAGACCCGTCCGCGACGCACGCAGTGCGGAGTGGGAGCTGATGACTCCTTTGTCACTAACGCCGAATGTGCGAGAGCACGGATTCCAGTCGCACCACTACCCGCAGCAGACCACGGTGCCCACTTAGCAGGGGCTTCTAGCCGCTTTCTTTGCTTATCTTTCTTTGCGGCGGCAAAGAAAGTAAGTGCCGCCCCGCACAGGGGCAACACTAATAGACCACTAACAAATCAAGGAAAGGCACCAAAGCCAGAACAAGGAAAGCCCAAAGCCCCAGGAACACGGCCAATGCCGCCGCAACAGGCAAAAAAGAACCCTTATTCAGCCGCCCGTAACTTCTTAACCTCAGCATCCGAAGGCTGCACACTCCCCCCATCGATGTAACGATAAGAAGTCATCACCCCCTTACCGTCCTTAAGACCGGTAACCCCAACAAAAGCGCCCATGGTCGACTGATTATCCTGCCCCCGATAAGTAATCGGCCCGAAGGGCGTCTCCACCCCTAGCCCCTTGAACGCGGCGGCGAGCTTATCCGGATCGGTAGATCCAGCCTTCTTGATCCCCGCCGCAATCGACATCAACGCCGAATACCCAACGACTGACCCCAGTCGCGGATAATCGTGATACTTCGCCTGATACGCATCGACAAACTTCTTGTTCGCCGCCGTATCGATCGAATACCACGGGTAGCCTGTCACGATCCAACCCGTCGGCGCCTCCGCTCCCAGCGGATCGAGATAGTCCGGCTCGCCCGTCAGCAACGACACCACGCTGCGATCCTTGAACAAGCCACGCGTATTGCCCTCACGCACAAACTTGCCGAGATCGGCGCCAAACAGCACGTTGAAAATCGCATCCGGTTTCGCGTCGGCGATCGCCTGCGACACCGCGCCCGCATCGACATTGCCCAGCGGCGTCGCCTGTTCGGCGACAAACTCCACGTCCGGCTGCGCCGCCGTCATCAGCTTCTTGAACGTCGCCACCGCCGATTGCCCGTACTCGTAGTTCGGATACACAAGCGCCCAACGCTTCTTCTTCAGCTTCACCGCCTCCGGCACCAGCATCGCCACTTGCATATACGTCGAAGGACGCAGACGGTACGTATATTTGTTGCCGTCGGCCCAAACGATCTTGTCAGTCAACGGTTCGGCCGCGAGGAAGAAAATCTTCTTCTGCTTCGCGAAGTCGGTTAATGCGAGGCCCGTGTTCGACAGGAAGCCGCCGAACAGCAATTGCACCTGCTCGCGTGCAATCAACTCCTGCGCGACGCGGATGGTGTCGCCCGGGTTGCCGTTGTCGTCGCGCGACACCACTTCAAGCTGCTTGCCGAGTACGCCGCCCGCCGCGTTCACCTGCTCGAGCGCGAGATTCCAGCCGTTCTTGTAAGGCCCGAGAAAGGCCGGCTGCGCCTTGTAGCTGTTGATTTCGCCGACCTTGATGGTCTGCTGTGCGCTCGCGCCAACGGCCGCGAGCGATAGAACCGTTGAAACCGTGAGGCGAGAGATCCATCCTGCGCGCGTGGTCATGCGTTTCTCCGTTATCAAAAGGATTGCGGGAATGCGGTCGTTTTTATCAAGCGTTGAAGCGTTTGACGATTCGTTCGGCGAACCGTATTGCGAATTGTGCTGCCAGTGGTGCTACGAGCGATGCTGCGAGTCATGCAAAACGTTTCGCGATTTCACTCTGCCTGCGGCGTCGCGCGAATTCTCGCAACGCTCGCCGTGACGTCCTGCCATGCCGGCTTGCCGCCGGCGAATTGCTGACGCAGATAGGTCACCAGTTCGGCGACCTGGGCGTCGTTGAAACTGTCGCGGTAAGCCGGCATCGTACCGAGTTCGGGCCGTGCAGGCGAGCCGATACCATCGAGAATCACGCGAATCAGATTATCAGGCGTCGTGCTATGCAGATTCGTGTTAAGCGCCAGCGAAGGATGCGCACCGAACAATTGCGGTCCACTGCCCGTGTGATGACAGGCTGCACATGCGCCGTCGAAAAGACGCGCACCAAGACCTGTTGCGGTGCCCGTAATCGTGCTGGCCTGCTCGTATTGACGCGCCATCGCCGCAGGATCCGCATTCGGCTCCAGCGGACTCAAAGACGCCAGATAGGTGGCCATCGCGCGAATGTCACTGTCGGGCAACGCCACCAGATCGTTGACGACCGGCGCCATTGGCCCGGCCGCGACGCCATGCAGTGGCGCATGACCGTAGCGCAGATAACTGAACAGTTCGTCTTCGCTCCAGGGTACCGGCGCGTTGGACAGCCTCGACAGCGCGGGCGCTTCCCAGCCTTCCGCCATGCCGCCGCCCATGAACGCGGCGCCGGTTTTCTCGGCACCGAATGCATTACGCGGGGTATGGCATGCGCTGCAGTGGCCAAGGCTGTTCACGAGATACGCCCCGCGGTTCCATTGCGCACTTTGCGTCCCACTGGCGGTAAACGTATTGCGTCCGAGGAACAGCCCGTTCCATGCAGCCATCAACGGACGCACGCTGAATGGATAGGCCAGCTTCGTTTCCGGTGGCCTGGAACGCACCGGCGTTTGCGCCATCAGATACGCGTAGAGCGCTTTCAGATCGTCGTCGGACGTGTTCCTGAACGACGTGTACGGGAACGCGGGATACAGATGATGGCCGTCGCGGCTGATACCTTGCCGCATCGCCCGCACGAATGCGTCGAGCGACCATGTGCCGATCCCGGTCTGTCCGTCAGGCGTGATGTTCGTGCTATAGATGGTGCCGAATGGCGTATCGAGTGGTTTGCCGCCGGCATTCGGCACGCCGTTGTGCGCGGTATGGCAAACCGCACAATTACCCAGCGCCGCCAGCAGTTTGCCGCGCGCCACCAGCTCAGGCGCAAACGCGCTCGCGAGTGGCGGCGTAATCGGCGCAATGGCTTGTGGCGTCAAAGCCAATGCACCGAGCCAGCCGGCAGCGCCCGCCGCAATTGCGCCGAGAAAACCGAGCCGCCAGCGCTTCTTTTTGCGCGCCGCCGCTTCTTCCGCTTGCGCATCGGCGAGCGCTGCGCGAATCGTCTCCGGGGTGAACGGCGGTCTGCGAAAACGCACACCTGTCGCGTCGTACAGCGCGTTGGCAATCGCCGCGGCGCCAGGCAGCGACGCCGATTCGCCTGTGCCCATCGGTGGCTCGCCGTGCCGCGGCATCATCACGACTTCGATCACCGGCACTTCACGGAACGTCAGAATCGGATACGCGCCCCATTCCTGACTCGTGACCGCGTTATCGCCGAACGTCACGCGTTCTTTCAGCGCACGGCTGGTCGCCTGAATCACGTTGCCGTGTATCTGATGACGCACGCCGTCAGGATTCACCATGGTGCCGGTATCCTGGCCGACCACCACGCGCGTCACGGCGAGCTCGCCGCTCTTGCGATTGACTTCGATGTCAGCGACCCACGCGGACCATGCCGCGCCGAAGCCGGGAAATTTGCTGTGCACGTAACGGGCGTAGGCAAAACCTCTACCGCGCGCAATGTCGCCCTCTTCCTGATCATTTTTCAAGGCGATGTTAAGAGGCTGCCAGTCAGCTTTCTCGGCCACTGCCTTCACAAGATCGATCGCACGCGGATCGGTCAGATGCTTCAAACGAAACTCGACCGGATCTACGCCCGCCTCAGCCGCGAGTTCGTCGATAAAGGATTCATGCGCGAAGGTGTTCGGCAAGGCCGACACGCCCCGCAGCCAGGACGCGCGCACGATCGGCGGCGTGTCGTCGCAAACAATGCGCATGGTCCGGTAGTCGTATGGCGGCACGGATGTGCGGTCGCCCATTTCGAATACCTGCGGCTGTGCGGAAATGGTGCCGGTCAGCAGCAACGCCAACGTGGGAGCGTCGTTCGATGGATAGCGCGTCGCGAAGTCGTACGCGGCGAGCTCGCCTTCGGCATCTAAAGCGCCGCGCACGTCCATCAACTGCGCAGCGCCTTTTGGCTCCCATGCATGCTCGTCTTCACGCGATAGTTGCACACGCACCGGACTGCCTGTTGCGCGCGATAGCAGCGCGGCGTCGGCGGCGACATCGTCCGCACAATTGCGGCCGTAGCAACCCGCTGCGTCCATGCGCACGATTTCGATGTGCGCTTCGTCGAGCGCCATCAGCAAGGCGAGATCCGCACGCAACGAATGTGGGTTCTGCGTGCCCGACCAGACTTTCAGCTTCGCATCCCGGTAGTCGGCCACCGCGCACGACGGTCCAATCGACGCATGCATCTGAAACGGCCATACATAGGTGCGTTCCAGCGTTCGGGCAGAGTCTTGCGCGAGTGCTGCGTCGACGTCACCTTCGATCACCAGATCGCGCCGATTGGCCGGATTCGCTCTTAGCGCTGCTTCCACTTCTTCACTGGTTTCGAGCGCGGGCAAACCCTCTACCGCTTTCCATTGCACATGCAAGCGCTTCACCGCCTGCTGCGCGACCTCTTCGCGTTCAGCCACGATGCCGACAAAATCGCGGATCACCACGACCTTGACGATTCCAGGCAAATCGCTAACTGAAGCTTCATCGACATGCAGCAGGCTATTGCCCACGAAGTCGCCCTGCGCGACACCGGCATAAGGTGGACGAACAACACGCCCATGCAGCATGCCAGGCACACGCACGTCATGCACGAAACTCAATTCACCGGTTGCCTTTGCCGGAATATCGACACGCGGTGTGCTCTTGCCGACGACCTTGTACGCGTCCGGCGATTTCAAAGGCGCATCGGTGGCAAGGTCCAATTCGATGCGCCGCCCGGTGATCAATTCGCCGTAGCCAATGCTTTTTTCCGTCCCGCCGTCGCGCGTGAAAACCACGCCGTCTCGTACGTCGAGCTGCTCTGTGCTGACGTTCAAACGTGCGGCTGCTTCCGCCAGAAGGAACTGACGCGCTTGCGCCGCTGCATGGCGGAGTGGCACCGCCGATATCTGGATCGTCGCGCTTGCAATCGTCGGCCCCTGATTCGGCGCCTCGCTGGTGTGGCCGAGCACAACCGACACACGCGTCAACGGCACATCCAGTTCTTCCGCAACGATCTGCGCGAGCGCGGTGCCGATGCCGGTGCCGAGATCGACGTGGCCGTTGAACGCCACCACGCTGCCGTCGTCACTCACCACGAGAAACATGTCCCCCTCGGTCGGCACGAACGACGAACGCGACCCCGGCTGACCGATCGCAGGCTTCACCGGCGCCTGCGGCGGCCGCGTGATGATGAGCACGCTCTGCGCGTCATGGAGCTGCCGTCGTGACAGCGGTGCGGAACGTCGATCGACGCTGAAATCCGGCCCTGTCATGCGCGCACTCCTTCACGCACGGCGGTCTGCGCAGCGAGCAGTTCTGCCGCGCGCTGCACCGCGCGCACGATCTCGACATGTGTGCCGCACCGGCAGAGGTTGCGCGACAGCTCCCGCCGGATCGTCTCGACGCTCGGATGCGGATCGCGATCGAGCAACGCTTTGGCGGTCATGATCATGCCGTTCAGGCAATAGCCGCACTGCGCGGCCTGTTCTTCGATAAACGCCTGCTGCACTGGATGCAGTGCGACACGCGTGCCCAATCCTTCGAGCGTAGTGATCTCACGCCCCAAGGCAACCTTCGCGGTCGTCACACAGGAACGCGTCGGCATACCGTCGAGCAGGACCGTACACGCACCACATTCGCCAAGTCCGCAGCCGAACTTCGGACCGTTTAGCGCGAGGTCGTTACGCAGCAGGTAAAGCAGGGGCGTGTCCACGCTGGCGTTGACAAGATGCGTCACGCCGTTGACATTCAGCGTAAGCGGCGCCAGGCGGTTCATGACAATGCCGGCCACGCCGTACGGCGCGTGTTCAAAGCACCACCGGCACTTCGGTCGCCGGTGGCGTATTGCGGCTGCGCCGGCAGCGGATCAAGCCGTCGATCATCACCATGCCGACACCGGGAATATCGCCGAGCTGCACACTCTCAAGCAGCGTATCGGCGGCCGTGTGCTGCGCACGGTCCATGAAAACGAGGTCGGCGGGACGGCCCACTTCGATCAGTCCTTGCCGCAGATTGCGTTGCCGCGCGGTATTGCCTGTGGCGAAGCAGAAGGCAATTTCCGCGGGGACATCGGCGAGACTGGAGATCAACGCAATCATCCGCAAAATGCCGAGCGGCTGCACGCCGGAACCCGCCGGACTATCGGTGCCGAGAATGATCCGATGTGGACACTTCAACTCGATCGCATGACGTGCGGTGAGCAGCGCAATGCGTTCGTTGCCGTTGTGAACGATCTCCAGCGCGCGGCTCGATTGCTCGCACAGATCGCATACGTGCCGATAGGAAAGCGACGTGTGGCCACCATTGATGTGACCGATCACGTCCGCATCGGCGGCGAGCACCACGTCCCGATCGATCAGGCCCGAGCCGGGAATCGACGGGCCGCCCGTGTGAATCGTGCTTTGAATGCCGTACTTGCGGGCCCAGGCGACCATCTGCGCCGCTTCCTCGCCGCCTTTGACGCTGCCGAGTCCCACTTCGCCGAGCAGCTTCACGCCCGCTTCCGAGAGCTCCTTGAAGTCCTCCTCGACCATGCCCTTCTCGATCACCGGCGCACCCGCCATGACTTTCACACCACCGCCCACACCTGCGCCACGCATTCCTTCGAACGAGCGTTGAGCGGTAATGGCAAGCGCCTTGACGCCGACCACGTCTTTCGGACGGCCGGGCAAATGCACTTCGCCGGCGGAAATCATCGTCGTCACGCCGCCGTTCAGATTCGATTCGATCCAGCCCATCTGATTCTGGCGCGGCGTCCAGTCGCCGAACACCGGATGCACGTGCGAATCGATCAGGCCTGGCGCGACCGTGGTGCCTTTACAGTCGACCGTGGTCCGCGCACCTTCGAGGTCGCAATCTTTCTCGCGGCCAATCGCGACGATCACGCCGTCGTCGATCACCAGCGTGTCCGCGTCGAGAATCGGCTGGTCGATGTCGCCGGATAACAGCAAACCGATGTTCGTTACCGCGACCTTGCCCGACAAGCCTGTCAACGTCTCTGCTGCCATCTGCTTCTCCTTTCGCACCGACTGCCCGGCGTCGCATGCGTGCACACCCTGCACGCATGCGGCGCCAATGGAATCACACGCTCAGATAAGCGCGCCTGACCGTTTCGTTCTTTGCGAGTTCGCCGATCGTGCCGCTGAAGCGGATCTGCCCTTTTTCAAGGACGTACGCGCGGTCGCTGACCAGCTCGGCGAAATGCAGATTCTGCTCCGACAATAGAATCGACAGCCCTTCGCGCTTGAGTTCGAGAATCATGTTGGCCATCTGCTCGACGATCACGGGCGCGACGCCCTCGGACGGTTCGTCGAGCAGCACCAGATACGGATTGCCCATCAGCGTGCGCGAGACGGTAAGCATCTGCTGCTCGCCGCCGCTCATCTGGCCGCCGGGGCGTTTTGGCATTTCACCGAGATTGGGGAACAGGCGGAACAACTTTTCCGGCGTCCACTCAGGCGCGCCTTCGCGTGGCGGCTGACGGCCTGTATCGAGGTTCTCCATCACGGTCAGATCGGAGAACACGCGGCGATCTTCAGGGACGAAACCCATGCCCATGCGTGCGATCCGATACGGCGGCAACGCCGCGATGTTTTGCCCGCGAAAACGGACCTCTCCCTGACGGCGCGGCAGCAAACCCATCACCGCTTTCATCGTCGTCGATTTGCCCGCGCCGTTGCGGCCCATCAGCGCGACCACTTCGCCGCGGCCGACTTCGAGGCCGACGTCGAACAGAATGTGCGCGCGGCCATAGAACGCATTGAGGCCGGCGACTTTCAGCATCGGCTCGCTCATTGCAGCGCTCCTTGTCCTTGATGGCCGCCTGCCGCTTCATGCAGCGGCGCGCGTGGCTGGAAGGTCTTGCCGGTGCCGAAATAAACTTCCTGCACGCGTGCGTCGCTGCGGATCGTTTCGGCGTCGCCCTCGGCGATCAACTTGCCGCGCGCGAGCACAATCATGCGATCGGCGTACGCGAATACAACGTCCATGCTGTGCTCGGTAAACAGCACGCCGATTTGGTGTTCGGTGACGAGCCGCTTGGTGAGCGCCATCAGTTCGTTGCGCTCCTTTGGCGCCATACCGGCAGTGGGCTCGTCCATCAGTAGTAGCTTCGGCCGGTTTGCCAATGCGATAGCGAGTTCAACGCGTTTGACGTCGCCGTATGCAAGCACGCCGCAGGCGCGGTTCGCATCGGCGCCCATGCCGACCTGTTCGAGCAGGGTCATGGCTTCATCGGCATAGCGCGAGCCTGCGGGTTTCCAGAGACCAAAAGTCTTCCGTTCACGCGAGACCAGCGCCATCTGCACATTCTCGAGCACGGTCATCGAATTGAAGGTCGCGGCAATCTGAAACGTGCGGCCGACGCCCAGCCGCCAGATATCGCGCGGCCGCATGCCGACCAGTTCATGATCGTCGAGACGAATCGAACCGGACGACGGCTGTAGTTGCCCGTTGACCATGTTGAAGCAGGTCGACTTGCCCGCGCCGTTCGGACCCAGCAGCGCCAATAGTTGGCCGGCTTCGAGATCGAAGGAAACATCGTCGACCGCTTTCAGGCCGCCGAATGATTTGGAGAGGCCGGAGACGCGCAGCAAGCTCATAGCCCCTCCTTGATCGCCGTACCTTGCGATGGCGATGGAGTACGCTCTTCCGCCTTATCCACCGTATCGTCGCCGAAACGCTCGCGAATGAAACCGACGATACCCTGCGGAAACGCAATCACAAGCAGCAGGATCGCGAAGCCCAGCAACGCCTGCCAATAATCGGTTTGCCGCGCGACGGTGTCCTGCAGCCACGTGAACACGGCTGCGCCGACGATCGGTCCAGTCAACGTCTGCAAGCCGCCAAGCAGCACCATCACGAGGCCATCTACTGAGCGGCTGACGCTGATCACCTCCGGCGAAATCGTCCCCTTGGAGAAGGCATAAAGCGATCCGGCGAGGCCACAAAACAATGACGCGACGACGAAAGCCGCCCACTGCACGCGTTTCACGTCGATGCCGATCGCCTCGGCCCGCAACACAGAATCACGCGACGCCCGCATCGCGTAGCCAAGCGGCGAGAACAGCATCTTGCGCAACAGCCACACGCCGATCACAGCGCAGACGAGCGTCAGATAGTAAAAAGCGACCGGCGACGCCAACCAGTTCGACGGCCACAAGCCGAGAATGCCGTTACTGCCGCCCGTCACGTCGTCCCACTGGAACACGACCGACCAGACGATCTGCGCGAACGCGAGCGTCAGCATCGCGAGGTAGACGCCTGAGAGACGTACGCAGAACCAGCCGAACACGAGCGCGCCTGCCACGGCAAGCAAGGGGCCGAGCAGCAACGCCGCTTCCATCGGTAGATTCAAAACTTTGAGAAACAGCGCGGCGCCGTATGCGCCCAAACCGAAGTACGCCGCGTGGCCGAAAGAATGCATGCCGCCAGGGCCCATGATGAAATGAAGACTCGTCGCGAACAATACGGCGATCAGGATCTCAACCAGCAGCACAGGCATGTAGGGAAACGCATTAGCAGCAAGCGGCGCGAGCACCAGCGCCAACAACGCGATTGCCGCCAGCCACTTCAGGCGCTTGCCTGCGGGCCGCAACGGCGCTTCAGGCGCGGCCATGCCTCGCACTGCAGCGCTCGCCTTCCCTAGCAAACCCCAAGGCCGCACCACAAGCACCACCGCCATCACGACAAATTCCGCAACGAGCGTAAAGCGGCTCAAGGACAGATCGATACCGAATACGGAAACATGGCCGATGCCGATACACAGCGCCTTGATCTCGGCGATCAGCAACGCCGCGACGAACGCACCCGGAATCGACCCCATGCCGCCGACCACCACGACGACAAACGCATTGCCGATAGTCTCCAGATCCAACGACAGATTCGCCGACATCCGGGGCCCTTGCAACGCGCCGCCCAGGCCGGCGAGAAACGCGCCGACGAAAAACACGCCGGTGAACAGCCACGCCTGATTGATGCCGAGTGCGCCGAGCATCTCACGATCCTGCGTCGCGGCGCGCACCAGCGTGCCCCAACGGGTACGCGTCAACGCATACCAGAGCAGCAGCAACACCACCGGCCCGATCACGATCAGCGCGATATCGTAGGTCGGCAGCGGATGGCCGAGAAAATTAACTGCGCCAGCCAGATGCGGCGCACGCGGCCCGAACAGGTCCTCCGGGCCCCATAGCCACAGCGCGGCATCGCGGAAGATCAGCACCAGCGCGAATGTCGCCAGTAAATGGAACAACTCGGGGGCCTGGTAGATGCGCCGTAGTACGATCATTTCGACCAGCGCACCAAGCACCGCAACCACCAGCGCGGCAGCCAGTACCGACAACCAGAACCCGCCCGCCGTATGGCCGAAACGGCTCGCGATGCTATACGCGACATAGATGCCGAACATATAGAACGAGCCGTGCGCGAAGTTGACGATGCGCGTCACGCCGAAGATCAGCGACAAACCGGCGGCGACGAGAAACAGTGTCGACGCGTCGGCGAGTCCGTTGACCAGCTGTACCAGCAAATTCGAAAGCATCGCGACCCTTAAAGTAACTCAGCGCAAACCGTCTTCGCCTTTGATCTCACTCGCCTGCAAGCCGCCGATACGCGGTAACGGCCGGCCCGAAGCCGTCACCGCGACCGCCACGACAATTTCGTTGGCGCGCGGCGCGTCCGATACGCGCGCTTCGATTGCATCGAAATGGCTCCGCACGAAGGCCGCGTCCTTGTGTCCCAGCGGGACATCGATCGCGGTGCCAAGCGTACCCATTTTTTTCGCCGACGGCACCAGCGCCGCGCCCTTCTCGACTGCTACCCGCAGCGGAGCACCGAGCTTGGGGTGCAGGATCGCCGCCGCATGTTCGAGTTCACCCGCTTCGCCGACGATCGCCGCCTTGCCGTAACTTTGCGCGTCGCCCGGTTTGATACCCAGGGCTTCGACGCACTTGTTGCCGAGCAACGCGCCCAGTTCCTCACCGGCTTCGATCAGCGCGTCGAGCTTGGCCTCATAGCGGCCCGCGTAAGGATTATCGATCACCGCAATCGCGACTGCGCGGCGTGTCGGCGGCTCGATGGCCTGCCCCATTTCAATGCGTGTTTCATCGACCTGCACGACCAGCTTGCGAAGCTTGATTGCCATTTCGATCTCCGGGTTTCGATGCATGTTCTGCTTAGTGTTCCGCTTACTCGCCTCAACGCATTGCGTGGATCACGCGCCGCTCAGCGCAAGCCGTCCTTGCCCACAATCGCCTCTTTCGCCAGGCCGCCGACGCGCGCATGCACGCGCTGGCCCGTGCTCATCACGAGGATATATACCAGTTCATCCGCGGCGGGCGCGCCGGGCACCCGCACTTCGATCGCATCGAAATGGCTGCGCACGTAGCTCGCGTTGACATGCGTTAGCGGCACATCGAGCGCGGTGGAAGGCGCGCCGACTTTCTTCGTCGACGGCACGATCGCGTTGGTCGGCACGCCGTTTTTCTCCAGCAGTTCGCGCATCGCATAGCCGCCGGGGACGTGCCACAGCGCGCCATGCTCGAGTTCACCTCGCGAGCCGATGATTGCACCCTTGCCGTAGCTTTCGATCGCCGCGTGCGGCACGGCCATCGCCGCCAGCAGCCGTTGCGCCATGTCGAAGCCGATCGGCTTGAGCGCTTCCATGGCGTGTTCGATTCTGGCTTCGTAGCGGCCGGCGAACGGATTCGTCATCACCGCGGCAATCGCGCCGCGCCTGAGCGGCTGCGCAGGCGCGGGACCGAACTCATGGAAAATGTCTTCGACGTGCGTCAGCACGCGGCGTATTTCGAACACGGAGCCTCCGTTGTTATCCGGGCGCGCTGCGTAAATAACGCGCCATTCTCATAGGTACCACCGGTCACGCGCGCCCGACCTTGCAGGAACAGCGCGGCGCCTTCGATCAAACCTTGTTCGTGCAAACGCTGCGCGGCGTCGACACCGCGTGCCAGCGCGAAATCGATCAGCGTTTGCGGCAAGGACGGCACGTCGACGGTCACGAGCAGGTCACCGAGATCGCTATCGTCCTTCAACGAGGAAGCCGGCCTGCGCACGATGCCCGCATGCTCCAGATCGACGGCGTTGGCGATCATCGTGGCGGCGGCATCAGCGGCGGCGGCATTGCGGGCGAGCACGGTCACGCTGTCGGCGATCCCCAAGCTGAAGCTGCGGCCGCGCCAGCCGCTTGTCGCGACGCCGCGAATCGGCATGGCGGCGTTGAGCATCAAGTTTGCGTCCAAAGCCAGATCGCCTGGCGCCTTCTCACCGGAGAACGCCGCCAGATCGGCGAACACACCCACGCGGTACTGCTGCCCTTCAGTCAAATAGAGTGCGATGTCACCGCCGTTGTTGATGAAGGCGCGCGAGATGCCTTCGCGTGCAAACGCCGTGATCAATTCGTCCGCGACGCTGCCTGCAACAGCCGCCATCGGCGTGATATACCGCACGCGGTGCGGATAACACGCGCTCCACATGCGCCGGGCCACAGCGCCCTTCAACGTGCAATCGCTATGCGCCGCGTCGCTCGGCACAGGCTGCCGAAGCAGCTTCAACTCGCCGACCAACTCGGGCAATACGTCCACAAAACGCGTCCAGCACGCCTCGTAAGCAGCCTGCACGGCCGAAGGCTCGCCGTCCGCGCTGAGGATCAGATCGATCGGGCCGTGCTGCCAATGCCAGCGGGCCGCGTCGAGCCGGGTTCGGGTTGGGTTCATCGTGCGCGTCGCGTTCGTCGTGTCGATTGTGCCGGTGGTGGCGCCGCCGTTAGCCTGGCATTGGCGGCATGGCCGGCGGCCACGGATTGTCGGGATAACGCGCGATAGTCCTGCGCGCGAGCGGTGCCCCTTCTGTATGTTCCGGTCCATTCGCCAGCACGCTTTCCAGTGAACGCACCGCGTCGAGATGGCCGCCGAGATCGCGATACGCGTCATATGTCATGGTGAATTCGATCGGCGCGACGATCGCGGGTGTGGGCACCGTGCCGAACGATCGATCGGGCATGCGCGAGACATCCACCATCACGGTAATGCCACCACCTGGCCACACATAGGTTGGCGCGCCACCACATGTTACGTTCACCAGCCTCTGTTTGATTGCGCGGGTGAGCAGGACCGGGTTCTCCGTGGCCCCCGCTCGCAGGCTGCCGCCCGCGCCGCCGAGAAACAGTACCGTAGCAAGCGACGGCTCGCAGTTCTCGCCGATTCGTTCGACCGTGCTGCGCACGGCGTCCGGCATGGCTGCGATGCGCGGCACGAGGTTCTGATCGAGTTCATACCACTGCGCGTGTTCGCCGGTGGTCGACACCATCAGCAAGCGCATGCCCGGTTTCGCCACCGCAGGATCGAAGCTTTCGACAATCGCCAGCGGGTCCTGAATGTCGGTGCCGCCCCAGCCGGTGCCGGGATTCGCCACCTGGAAATAACGGCCGGGCGTCGACTTGCGTCCGCGAATCTTCAGACCTGAGGGCGTCATGCCAAGGCAGCGGCCCGCCTGGTGTTCTGTAAGCACGCCGGTGATGTGATCGTCGACCACCACCACTTCGTCTGCGTGACCGAACCATTGTTTCGCAAAGATGCCGATGGTGGCCGACCCACAACCCACCCGCATACGCTGTTCTTCGACGCCATCGACAATCGGTGCCGCCCCCGCACGAATCACCAGACTCGCACCGCCATCGATGGTCAACTCCACCGCTTCCTTGTTGCCGAGCGCGCGCATCATGTCGCACGTCACGCGGCCTTCCTTCTTGCTGCCGCCCGTCAGATGGTGAACACCGCCGAGACTCAGCATCTGCGAGCCGTACTCAGCCGTAGTCACATGACCGACGATTTCGCCATGGCACCGCACGTTCGATTGCTCCGGCCCGAGAAAGCGGTCGGTATCGATCTTCACCTTGAAGCTGCAATAGCTGAAAATGCCCTCGGTGACGACGGTGATCATGTCAACGTCGTCCAACTTCGAGGAAACGATGAAAGGCGCGGGCTTGTAGTCGGGATACGTGGACGATGCGCCAACGCCGGTAACGAACAGCGCCTGTTCCGCGACGGGATCGTGCACCTCGGACGATGCACCAAATTCGACCGTGGTATCCGCATTGCTTGCGATCGCTTCAGGCGAACCCGCGGCGCGTGAAAGAAACACTACAGGGTCGACGCGAATCAACCGCCCGTCCGCATTCGCATAACGATCGCACGCGCCGGTGCGGCCTTCCGAAATCTGGCACAACACCGGGCACGCATTGCATTCGATCTTGTTCGACGCCATCCGCTCGCTGCGCGGCGCCGCTTTCTCGAGCACGGTCGGACCCGGCGTCGAGGCGGTTTCGCCGTCGACGCGCTCCGCACCGAAATCGACCTTCGTATGTTCTGTCATGGTGGGGTTCCATACGACGACATTACAATCGGTCCTGCCCGGCTGACAAATAGTCCCTGTTTAAAGGCACTTTTGCGTGACCCGCTTTTTTCATGTTGCGGCCACTCACCGTTCGTGTAGCATCCACTACACCAAACTTGCTTGAAATCTACTCGATCAAAATAGACTGCGCAACGAGTTTCCCGGTGGTTTCCCCGCAGTTTCCCGGTACCCGTCTGAATGCTGCGGCGCGGCATCCCCGCAGGAATTACGAATCAATCTACGCCGAAGCACATGACTTTGCAGGGCATTTCGTTGCGCATGATATGGGCTGTATGATGAAGGCGCGCCATGCCTGAGCGCACCAAGCGGCTGCGGCGCATGCCGTTCAACCTGACGCTAACAAAGAGATCCGAGACCGCCATGAGTCCCACTGCTGCCCGCAAGCCGGGCGCTATCGGCATCCGAGCGAAGCAGGCGCAAGACACGCGCGCCAAGATTCTCAAAGCGGCAATCAAGGTCTTTGCAAAGCAAGGCTATGCAAGCGGCCGGGTCGAAAGTATTTCGAAGGCCGCGCGTTCGCACGACCGGATGATCTATTACTACTTCGGCAGCAAGGAACAGTTGTTTGTCGAAGTCCTGGAGACCATCTACACGCAGTTCAACGAGGCCGAAAGCAAGCTCGATCTCGATCTGGACGATCCCGTGCACGGTCTCGAGCAGATGGTCGAATTCGTCTGGCAGTATTACCTCGATCACCCCGAGTTCGTCACCCTGCTGTCGAGCGAGAATCTGCATCAGGGCAAGCACGCGAAAAAATCGTCAAAGCTGAAGGAGATTTCGGGCTATGCGATTTCGGTCGTGCAGAAGTTGCTGGACGCGGGCAAGGTACAAAACGTCTTTCGCGCCGACGTCAAAGCGCGTGACGTGTATCTGATAATCGCGTCGCTCGGTTATTTCTATAACGCCAATCAGTACACGCTCGGGGCGTTTCTCGGTGAACCGCTGATGGACAAGGCCGCACTCGCGCATTGGCGCGAGGTCATCAAGGACACGGTGTTGCGCGCCGTGCGCTTGCAGTCGCCGGTGGACACGGTCGTGATGGATGTAAGCAGCACGGCCTGAAGCGCGTTTCGTCTGACGTACGCTTCAGGCTCCGCGTCGCGTTTTGAGCTGCTTCGTTTCGGCGTAGGCGGGATTCGCTGGACGGCGTGGTTACACGCCGCACCCGTAGCCGAACGTCGTTACGGCTTTGCCGCTGCGGCGTCGTCTTCGCGGAACAGTTTATCGGCCAGGTGGAAGGCCGAATTGGCCGCCGGCACGCCGCAATAGATTGCGGTTTGCAGCAGCACTTCCTTGATCTGCTCGCGCGTCACGCCGTTGTTCTTCGCGGCGCGCAAGTGCAATGCGAGTTCTTCGCTGCGATTGAGCGCAACCATCATCGCGATGGTCAGCAGGCTGCGCGTGTGACGCGGCAAGCCTTCACGCGTCCAGATTTCGCCCCACGCATAGCGGGTAATAAAGTTCTGGAACTCCTCCGTCAACTCGGTGCGGTTCGCAAGCGACCGGTCGACGTGCGCGCTGCCCAGCACCGCGCGGCGCACTCCGAGTCCGGCTTCGTAACGGTCTTCGTCGTTCATTTTTGCTCCGTCAGGAAGTCGAGCACAGTTTTCGTGAAGGCCTCGACCTGCTCGATGTTGGAAATATGCGAGGCATCCAGTTCGACGTAACGCGCGCCCGGAATCGCTTGCGCCAGTTCGCGGCCTTGTGCCGGCGTTGCGGCCAGATCGTGGGTACCGCTGATCACCAGCGCGGGCACCTTGATGCCAGGAGCTTCGGGCCGCAGATCGGCGGCGTCGATCGCGTCGCAATTCGATGCGTAGCCTTCCTTGTCGGTATGCACGAACACGTCGCGAATCATTGCCAGAACCACTGGCTCACGTTCGATGTAGTCGGCGGTGAACCAGCGCGGCAACACCGCGTCGACCAGCGCGAGCATGCCTTCCGTACGGGCTTTCGCGGCGCGCGGCACCCACACTTCCGGCGAGCCGATGCGTGCTGCCGTATTGCATAGCACGACGCGTTCGAGCCGATTCGCGTGACGCGCGGCCAACGCGACGCCGGTGAGGCCGCCCATCGACAGGCCGCAGAAATTCGCGCGCGCGATCTTCAGCGTATCCATCAGGCCGAGCACGTCACCGGTCAGTTGTTCGATCGTGTACGGACCCTTCGGCGCTTCCGAGTGACCGTGACCGCGCGTATCGTAGCGCAGCACGCGGAAGTGTTTGGACAGCGCCGCGACTTGCGGCGTCCACATCGACAGATCGCTGCCGAGCGAATTCGACAACACGATCCACGGTGCATTGCCGTGACGGTCCCCGTCGATTCGATAGTGCAGCTCGGTACCGTTGACTGCGGCGTAGGGCATGCCGGTTACTCCTTGGAAGTAGCGCGCCTCGCGCGCGCGTGATGAAGGGCCAGCGCAGCGTCCACATAAGCGTGCGCCTGGCCGACGTATTGAGCGGGATCGAGCAGTTGCGTGAGGCGCTCGAGCGAAAGGTGTTCGGTCACGGCGGGGTCTGCCGAGAGCACGTCGAAGAGCGTCTTGCGCTCGGCAATGGCGGCTTTCGATGCGCGCTCGACCAGATGATGCGCATCGAGCCGGCCGATGCTGTCGCCAAGTGCAAGCATCACCGCTTCGCCGAGAATCAATCCGTGCGTGACGTTGAGATTGGCGGCAAGGCGCGGGACATTCACATTGAGACCCGCGGCGATCTGTTCGATGTTGGCGAGCGCGCCGCCTGCAAGGCGCGCGAGATCCGGCAACGCGTCCCACTCGGCTTGCCAGCCGCCAAGCGCGCGCTCGTGCTCCTGCACCATGCCGGCGAACACCGTGGCCACCAGCCCCGGCGCACGTGTTGCTGCCGTCAGCACCGCGGCGCAGCCGACCGGGTTGCGCTTGTGCGGCATTGTCGACGAACCGCCCTTGCCTGCCGCGGCGGGCTCGGCCAGCTCATCGATTTCGGTTTGCATCTGCAGCGAGATATCGCGCGCGATCTTGCCGAGTGTGCCAATCAACATGCCGAACAGCGCCGCTGTTTCAGCGATGCGATCGCGCTGTGTGTGCCACGGCAAGGTGGGCACAGTGAGCTTGAGTTCTTGCGCCAATGATTGCGTCACTTGCGGCGCCGCGTCACGCAGACTCGCCAGCGTGCCCGCTGCGCCGCCGAATTGCAGCACCAGCACACGCGCGCGCAACGCATCGAGCCGCTCACGATGACGCAGCAACGCGTCGAGCCATTGCGCGAACTTCAGGCCGAGCGTGATGGGCAACGCCTGCTGCAACCAGGTGCGGCCGATCATCGGCGTCGCGCGATGGGTCGCTGCGAGTTTCGCTACGGCATCGCATGTCGCTTGCAAGCCGCTGTCGAGCAGGTCGAAGGTGTCGCGCAATTGCAGCACCGTTGCCGTATCGATGATGTCCTGGCTTGTCGCGCCCCAATGGACGTACTTCGATGCTTCGGCGTCCGCCGCTTTGACACGTGCGGTGAGTTGTTTGACGAGGGGAATCGCAAGGTTGCCGCCGAGCGCCGCGTCGCGCGCGAGTGCATCGGCGTCGAGTTGATCGGCCTGGCAGGCGCCCTCGATCGCGGCCACCGCGCTGCGCGGAATCACGTTATGAGCAGCCGAAGCGCGCGCGAGCGCTGCTTCGACATCGAGCATCCGTTGCAGCGTGGCACGCGGCGCCCAGATGTCGTTCATCGGCTGTGTGCCGCAAAGAAGGCCGGTCAGACGGGCGCTGGAGTCGAGCATGATGGCGTCGATGAGGGTGTCGGAAGTGAAGGTTTCGCCACGGCGATCCGGGCGTGCTGCGAGGCGCGCCCCTGGCGCTTTCTATCGAGAGCGTACCGCACACGGCGATGCGGTGCATTCTGCTTCGAATGCCGCTGCGCAGGCTCGCTCTTGCAACGTGGCCTCGTGACATCGGGTCACGCGCATGAAGTTTGCCTCATGAGCGCTGCGGACAGTGGCGGCTGCACGGTTTGCGCGGCCCGCGTATTGGCGGCTGCACACTGCACGCTGCCCGGCGTGCGCATCGGCGACAGCACGTTGCGCACGCGCACATTGGTGGCAGCACGATGCGCGGCATACGCATTGCCATCGCCCGGCCAGCGGTTTGACTTCGCCACGGGCCTTCGTACGGACAGCCGCCGCGCCCGTGCTTAGGCCGCGCGAGCCGCCTGGGTGCCGTCGATCAGCGGGACGCCGGTCAGTTTGTGCAACGCATCGAAGTCGATGTCCGAGAAGATTTCGCGCACGACGAGGCCCTTGTCGGTGACGTCGATCATCGCCAGGTCCGTATAGATGCGGTCGACGCAGTTCACGCCCGTGACCGGGTACGTGCATTCCGCTGCGATCTTGCTTTCGCCCTGTTTGGTCAGGTGTTCCATCATGACGTAGACCTGCTTCGCGCCGATTGCGAGGTCCATGGCGCCGCCGACCGCCGGAATCGCGTCGGGCGCGCCGGTGTGCCAGTTCGCCAGGTCGCCCTTCGCCGACACCTGGAACGCGCCGAGCACGCAGAAATCCAGATGGCCGCCGCGCATCATCGCGAACGAATCCGAGTGATGGAAGTAGGCACCGCCCGTCAGCAGCGTGACGTGCTGCTTGCCGGCGTTGATCAGTTCGTCGTCTTCCTCGCCTTTCGCGGGGGCCGGGCCCATGCCGAGCAGGCCGTTTTCGCTGTGCAGGAAGATTTCCTTGTCGGCGCCAAGGTGGTTGGCCACCAGCGTCGGCACGCCGATGCCGAGGTTCACGTAAGCGCCTTCAGGGATATCCTGGGCAACGCGTTTGGCCATTTCATCGCGGGTCAGTTTTTTCATGTCGGTCTCCTCAGGCGGCGTTCGCAGATGCAAGTTCGGCTTGATGCGCAGCTTGCGGCACTTCGATCACGCGTTGCACGAAGATGCCGGGCGTGATGATGTTTTCCGGATCGAGTTCGCCGAGCGGCACCACTTTCGACACTTGCACGATGGCCGTTTTCGCCGCGCTTGCCATGATCGGACCGAAGTTGCGCGCAGTCTTGCGATAGACCAGATTGCCCCAGCGGTCGCCCTTGAATGCTTTGATCAGCGCGAAGTCCGCATGCAGCGGCGACTCCAGCACGTAATGCTTGCCGTCGATCAGACGAGTTTCCTTGCCTTCAGCGAGTTTGGTGCCATAACCAGTGGGCGTGAAGAACCCGCCGATGCCCGCGCCTGCTGCGCGAATACGTTCCGCGAGGTTGCCTTGCGGCACCAGTTCGAGTTCGATTTCGCCGGCGCGATAGAGCGCGTCGAACACATATGAATCGCTTTGGCGCGGGAACGAGCAGATGATTTTGCGCACGCGTTTGGCGTTGAGCAGCGCCGCGAGGCCGATATCGCCGTTACCGGCGTTGTTGTTGACGATGGTGAGTTCGCGCGCGCCCTGTTCGATGAGCGCGTCAATCAGCTCGGACGGCATGCCGGCCGTGCCGAAGCCGCCGATCATGACGGTCGCGCCGTCGTGGACATCGGCGACGGCCGACTGAAGTGACTCGAAAATCTTGTTGATCATGTCGAATTTCCTTTTGGGGCGCTGCGTATCGCCAGGCTCTTTGCCTTTGCAGGCAGGGGCTTGTGCGGGACGGTCTCCGGGCCGGGGCTTGCTCTTGCGTTTGTTCACTTCCGATTTGTTCGATATATGAACATGGATTCGATTAGCGAACGTTCAGGGCGATTATGGTTGTGGTTTGGGTTGGTTGTCAAGGCGGGGGATTCCCCCTAAGGATAGGATTCGGCCTGCCCCGCGGGGTCGCTTTTGCTTGTTTTGGGGCTTTTTCTTCGTGTTGTTTGCCTGCTCGGCGTTTTGTCAGTGTTCTTGGGGCTTTGGCCTTTCCTTGTTTTGTTAGTGGTCTATTAGTGTTGCCCCTGTGCGGGGCGGCACTTACTTTCTTTGCCGCCGCAAAGAAAGATAAGCAAAGAAAGCGGCTAGAAGCCCCTGCTAAGCGGGTCCCGCAGCCCACACAGGGTAGTGGTGCATCTGGAATCTGGGTCCGTTCCCGTGCATAAGCTTGTGACAAGGGCGTCATACTTCCGGCGGCGCTGCGCGCGCCGAAGAGCCGTTCATAAAACCACCCGCTACGTTTTAACGCCCACGCCTCGCCAACGGGCCGTGGCTCGTCCTTGCACCGCCGCCGCCGCAGCCGTGACCGTGATTGCGGGGCACCGACAATTCGTTTGAAGTGGGGGTTCCCGGGTGAGCGCAGAGGCGCCTCGCCGAGGCGAAGCCGACGGCTCCCACAGACCTTCATCGAAGCCCGTGGTTTCCCATGCATACCCGTCCGCGACGCACGCAGTGCGGAGTGGGAGCTGATGAATCCTTTGTCACTACGGCTGAATGCGGGAGGGCACGGATTCCAGATGCACCACTACCCCTAGCAGACCACGGGCCCCACTTAGCATTAGCGGTCTGAGCTGCTTTCTCTTGCCTACTTCTCTTTGCAGCAGCAAAGAGAAGTAGGTGCCGCCCCGCACAGGGGCAACACTAATAGACCACTAACAATTCAAGGAAAGGCACCAAAGCCAGAACAAGGAAAGGCCAACGCCCTAAGAACACGGCCAAAAAAGCGCCGATCAGGCAAAAACCCACTATCCCAAACCAAGATTATTAAACTACCCTCTATCCAGATTCCAAATACCTCCCAAAAGCGCCGCAGGCAAAAAACCTCCATGTCCGACACAAACCTGGACCTAAACCTAATCCCCTACCTGGTAGCAATGGAAGACACCCGCAACGTCAGCCGCGCGGCGGAGCAATTGGGCGTCAGCCAACCCCGAGTGAGCACCGCGTTAGGCCGCCTGCGGGAATACTTCGACGATCCGCTCTTCGTGCGGACCTCAAAGGGCATGGAACCCACACCCCGCGCGCTCGCCATCCTCCCCGCCGCCCGCGATGCGCTCCTGCGCATCGAAAAAGGCATGCTCGACGTGCAGGACTTCGATCCGGCCACCAGCACCCATACCTTCTCCCTCGCACTCTCCGACGTCGGCGAAATCGTCTTCCTGCCGCGGCTGCTGCAACTCTTCGCCGAACGCGCGCCGCATGCGAATCTGCGCTCGGTGTCGCTCTCGCCCTCGCACGTGGAACGTGGACTCGAATCGGGCGACGTCGATCTCGCCGTGGGCTATTTCCCCGATCTGTCGGGCAATAACTTCTTCCAGCAACGGCTCTTCACCCATCGGTTCATCTGCCTGATGCGCACGGGGCATCCCCTTGCGAAGGCGCCCCTCACACTGGCTCAGTACGTGGCGTCGGGCCACGCCGTCGTGCGCGCCGAAGGACGCAGTCAGGAAGTCCTCGAACATTACCTGGAAAAGAAGCGCATCAAGCGCCGCGCCGTCCTCGAAACACCGCACTTCATGAGTCTGCCGTTCATCCTCGCGCGCACCGATCTGCTCGCCACAGTGCCGCACGCCATCGGCTTCGCGTACGTGTCGCAGCACGCGTCGATCACGCTGGTCGAGCCGCCGCTGCCGTTGCCGCGCTTCGATCTGCGGCAGCACTGGCATCGCAAGTTTCATAACGACCCGCGGGCGAGCTGGCTGCGCGGTATCGTCGCCGAACTCTTCAACGACGACATGGACGAGTGGCCAAAGTAAGCACACGCCCTGACCGCGAGAGGGGGCATCGACACGATGCGACCTAAAACATGGAACAATGGCCGCACTCATTGAACCCGCGCGCTCCGTTGAGCGTCGACGCGCAATCCCAGAGGAGCGACGGATGGCCAGCAGCAAAGCGAAGAAAACCAAACCCGCGGCCGCAGTAGACCGCCCCAGCCGTGAAGAAGCTGAAGCAGCAGTACGCGTGCTGCTGCGTTGGGCCGGCGACAATCCCGAGCGCGAAGGCCTGATCGATACGCCATCTCGCGTCGTGCGCTCTTATGAGGAGTTCTACGCGGGTTATCAGATCGATCCGCGTGAGATCCTCGCGCGCACCTTTTCCGAAGTGGACGGCTACGACGAAATGATCGTGCTGAAAGATATCCGCTTCGAAAGCTATTGCGAACACCACATGGTGCCGATCATTGGGCGCGCACACGTTGCCTATCTGCCCGAGCATCGGGTGGTCGGTATTTCGAAGCTGGCGCGCCTCGTCGATGCATTCGCCAAGCGCCTGCAGATCCAGGAAAAGATGACGGTGCAGATCGCCGATACGTTGAACGAAGTGCTGCAACCGGCAGGCGTCGGCGTGATTCTCGAAGCCGCCCATCAGTGCATGTCCACCCGCGGCGTGCACAAGGCCGGCGTCACAATGGTCACCTCGCGCATGCTGGGTACGTTCCGTACCGATCCGTCGACGCGTCGCGAGTTTTTGTCGATCGTGGGCAATCCGGGCGTGGTGGCGGTCGCCAATACCTGACAGCACTTCGGTCGCACCGCGAATCAGGCTGCGGCATTAGCTGCCGCCTCACGCCGTGCTGTGCGCGGTACGCATCTGGCCGAAGGTGGCCAGCAACACCGCGCCAAGCACGCATGCAACGCCCGCAAGCTGCGCCGCACTCACAGGCTCCCGCAACACGACAGCAGCCAACGCCACCGCGCTCACCGGCACGAGCGCGGTCATGAGCCCAGCTTCCGCGCCGCTGATGCGCGCCGCCCCCGCATACCAGAGCACAAAGCCAGCCACGGTCGGCACGAGCGCGTAGTACAGCACACCGTTCAGGGCGCTCGCATTGAACGGCATACCCCAAGGCCTTTCGAAACACGCCGGCACGAGCGCCACCGCGAAGCCGATGCCGCACATCAACGCCGATAGCGGCAGCGGCGCGACCGGCGTGTGCAACTTGCGATTGAGCAGGATAAAGAGCGCCTCGCACACGATCGCCGCGAACACCAGCGCGTTACCTGCCAGCGAACTGGCGGCATGCGGCGTGGTGAAATCGTCGATACGCACGGTGCACACCAGCACGCCCAGGGTGGCGAGGCCAATCGCACCGATCAACGCGGGCGCGGGGCGCTCACCCAGCGCGAGCATGGCGACCACGGCCGACACAGCCGGCAGGGTGCCGGCAATCACGCCGGCATCGGCGGCCGAGGCGAGCTTCATGCCACTGATGAGCAACACCGTATAACCGACGCTGCCCGCCCCCGCCTGGGCGATCACGAGCAACGTATCGTGTCGATCGAGACGTGGCCAGCGTACGCCACGCCAGCGCATCACCAGCACAAATAGGGGAAACGCGATGGCAAAGCGCAGTGCGGTCGCGCTGAACGGCGGCAGTCCGCTTGCGATCGATTTGCTGACGACCACCGTGCTGCCGACGCCGATCATCGCCAGCGCGCAAAACAGGTATCCGACGTACCGTGAGCTCATGCTACTGTCCTGTTCCGTTGAACGAGCAGACACGTTAGCGGCGACGGACACGTGCAGTCTTGAACGAAATTGCAGAGAAGGCACCCGCCAAAGAGACAAGGAGCGCCATCAGATCGAACAGGAATCTGTCTGCACGAAACACCTGCGCGAATCCGGCTTACGCTCAGGCAGGACAGCCCGGCGCTGCCCGCAGGCTCATCGAGTATCCTGATCGAAATAGAATCCCACCCTGGACACGAACCGAACGCGCGCATAGATAAACGCTCTCAGGAACGCACTTTGCAACCCGGCAAAACACGCTCCCGCCGCAGCGCGGCCCAACCGTCACAACAGGAGTTCCGCAATTGGTAGAGTTTCCGTCGTCGGCGGTGTCAACCTGGGGCGGCGTGTTCGTTTTTGTGAACGTCCTGTTGACTCGGCTCGGCCTGCCGATCCCCGCGGTCCCCGTGCTGCTCTTCGCGGGCTCGGCGATTGCCGCCGGCACGCTGTCTTTCTGGCCGATCCTGTTTGCCGCCGTGCTTGGCGCGCTCATCGGCGACGGTGCGTGGTTCACCGCAGGCCGCATCTACGGCCGCAAACTGATCGCCGCCCTGGGCCGGATCTCCCCGGCGATCGATTCCAGGGTCGACAAGGCCCGCTCGCTATTCGAGCGCTTCGGCGTAGCGCTCGTGTCGATCTCGAAGTTCGTCCCCGGCCTCGGACTCATCACGCCGCCGCTCATGGGCACGACCGCGGTGGACAGCCGCATCTACGCTTTATGGGACCTCGTCGGCGCCCTGGTGTGGGCCACCTTCTGGCTACTCGGCGGCGCCGCGGCGGAAAGACAATTGCATATGCTGCTCGCGTTCGTCAAAGCACGTGGCGGCACGGTACTCGACATCCTGCTGGCCGCAGCGTTGGCCTATCTGGTGTACCGCCTGCAGCAGCGACGCCGCGAACGACGCCGTCTCGCGGACGCGGCCTCCGCGGCTGCTTCGCAAGCGACACTCGCTGGATGGCGGCGCATCACACCACCCAAGGTCCTGGATGCCCGCCCACCCGCCTCAGCTGGTGAAGCGCCGCGCGCCATCCCGGGTGTGCTGGCGCTCGACCCGCACTCGCCTGAACAGATCGACGGCGCGCTGCTCGTCTACGACATGGTGATTTATTGCATTTGCCCGGACAGCGCGACCGCCATGGAGATCACGCAACGGATGCGCCTGAACGGCTACACGCGGATCCGTGCACTGAGGGGCGGCCTCGACGCCTGGCAAAGGCGCGGGTTTCCCGTCGAACCTCTTCCGCAAACGGATGAGACCACCCGCAAAAGCAAGCCGGAGCCCTACGGTGAAGTTCGCGGCGCGGTAACGCTGCGCGGGTTTGCCCCACGACGCGGCTAAAGCACCTGGGCAAGTCCTGAGTGATCGCCCCGCCTGAGAAAACGGCTTGCGTGCGAGCGCCCTTCAAGCCGCATCACAGTTTGCGCAACAGTCCTGCCGCCGCGCGCATCCTGCGTTTGCGCTCCTTCTTCAGCCAGTCAAGCGCTGCATCGGTGTCGCCGGACCCAGCAAGCAAGTCCGTATTGTCGCGTAGCAACATTTCGCTTGCGACGATATCGTTCAGCGTGCCGAAACGCTTCTGGATCTGCTTTAACCGCTTCAGGGTGCGTTTGTGGCTGCCGCTCAGAACCGGCTCGAAAAACTCGAGCAGATAGCGCACTTTCTTGCCCGCCTTTCTGACGTCGTGAAATGCGGTGTAGTTGGAGCGCTTCGCTCGAGACGCACGTTTTATACGTTTCTTAAGCGAACGTTCAGAAGCGGTCACGCGCTTGTCGGCAAATTTTTGCAGCGGCACGCGCTCACGGGCGGTGTTCAATTCCTTATTGGCGCTGGTCAAGGCGTCTTGCAGCAAATGTTTGACGTCCGCGTTTGAAAGCGTTTCGCGGCTCGTCTCCAACGCGCCGCCGCGCGCTGCCTGGAGCGTGGGCGTCATCTCATGCGCAACGCGCTCCTCCTGCGCGATCAGTTCGATCAGAATGTCCCAATCCCGCGTCTTGCCGGCGGCAGTTGCCAAATACTTATACAGCGCCCGCTGACGCGTATTTTCGCCTTTGTCCAGCAAGGGTTCAAACGCCCACCACAACGAGCGCAAGCGCCGCAGCGACACACGCAGTTTGTGCAGCGCTTCCGGCGATGCGTCTTCGCGCACCGCATTGGCGAGTTCGATCGCGTCATCGACAAGGGGCGCCGCGTACGACGCAAAGGCTGCCTCCGCTGAGGGTTCCACGCCGGCCGGCTTGCTGTCCGCAGCCTGTTTGTCGATTTTCCGGCTCGCCCGCTTCATCGAATGTCCTTCAGATGGCCCTTTGATGTCAGCCTAGCAAAAAAAGGTCCTGGTGGATATCCGCCGACGCGTCGCCTAAACTGCACCAGGATGGCCGCAAGACAAATGCGCGTTGCATGGACCGCAATCCGTCGCATTTGTAGCGAACACTTAGGTCGCGCGAGTTCATTTGCGACCCCGGCGGCAGTTGAACCGGCAAATCCGTTCCGTTGCCGAGGCGCGCTTCGCGCGTAGTTCTTTTCGGACTGCTTATCGTTCCACCGCGCCGCGCAGACGGCAGCCTTTCCCGTAGCGCCAATCTGTATATACCTTTCCGCGAACGCCCGTCCCGCATAACGGTCACGCCATTGTCATCATTACGACACACAGGCACCGCAGGATCGGCAGTTCCGCGACAAACTTTAGGGCTCAAGCCATGCCGGAACTTTCGTACCCGCAACCGGGCGCCGCAACTGGAAAAGGGCGTCATCTCAGCCTCATCGTTTTCCTCGTCGTGATTGCGATCGGCGCTGCTTATTGCGCCGTGCATCTGGCAACCGATCTAGAACCGGTTCGCGAAGCCTCGTTCCTGCCCTATCTCCTGCTCGGCTTCGCGCTGCTGATCGCACTCGGCTTCGAATTCGTCAACGGCTTTCATGACACGGCCAACGCGGTCGCCACCGTGATTTATACGCATTCGCTCGCGCCGAACATTGCGGTGGTCTGGTCCGGCGGATGGAATTTCCTCGGTGTACTGACTTCATCGGGCGCAGTGGCATTCGGCATCCTGCAGCTGCTGCCTGTCGAACTGATTCTGCAAGTGGGCAGCAGCGCGGGCTTTGCGATGGTCTTCGCGCTGCTGATCGCGGCGATAATCTGGAATCTGGGCACGTGGTATTTCGGACTACCGTCGTCGAGCTCGCATACGCTGATCGGCTCGATCATCGGCGTTGGCTTGATGAATCAGCTGATGCACGGCGCCAACGGCACGAGTGGCGTGGACTGGAATCAGGCGCTCGGCGTCGGCAAGTCGCTGCTGTTTTCACCGCTGGTCGGCTTTCTCGCGGCCGGCTTGCTGCTGCTGATCCTGAAGGCGGTGGTGCGGGTTCCGGCGTTGTATGCCGAGCCTAAAGGCAAGGAACCGCCCCCGTTCTGGATTCGCAGCTTGCTGATTCTGACCTGCACAGGCGTTTCGTTCGCGCACGGTTCGAACGACGGGCAAAAAGGCATGGGCCTCATCATGCTGATCCTGATCGGCACGGTGCCGACGGCGTACGCACTGAACAAGGCCGTCACACCGGCAGAAACGCAGACATATCTCGCGGTCGCGCACCAGGCCTCGGCCACGCTCGCCAAATACACTCAAGGCGTGGCGCCGTCCGCCGATCCGCGTGGCGATGTCGAAGCCTATGTGCGCACGCGTCAGTTGACGCCCGCCACGGTGCCGGCCTTGCAGCAACTGACCGACCTGATCGGCCAGCAGGTCGGCGAGTCGGGATCGATAGCAACCGTGCCGCAAAACATCGTCGATAACGTGCGCAACAACATGTATGTCGCGTCCGAAGCCATTCGTCTGATGGAGAAAAGCAAGCAGCCGGCTTTCTCGCCGGCAGACGCCAAGGCGATCGACAACTTCAAGACGCAGACCGATCACGCCACCAAGTTCATTCCGACGTGGGTGAAGGTCGCGGTGGCTATCGCACTGGGTCTCGGCACGATGGTCGGCTGGAAGCGGATCGTTGTCACCGTTGGCGAGAAGATCGGCAAGCAGCATCTGACCTATGGACAGGGTGCTTCGGCTGAGTTGGTCGCGATGCTGACGATTGGCGCGGCCGACATGTACGGCTTGCCGGTCTCGACGACACACGTGCTGTCGTCAGGCGTGGCCGGCACCATGGCGGCCAACGGTTCCGGCTTGCAATGGGGCACCGTGCGCAGCCTGATCCTCGCGTGGGTGCTGACGCTGCCGGTCTCGATCGCGCTGGCGGGCGCCTTGTACTGGCTGTTCCGGATGGTGTTCTGAAACTGCTGAAATCGCTGGTGCCGGGCGCAAGTCCGGCGCCAGCGAAGTTAAAAAAAGCGCGGCATGTGCCGCGCTTTTTTCATTCAATCGAGCCGAAGATCGATCAATAAATTTCAGGCACGATGATCGACGACGGCACCGGCTGGCGGCTGTATTCGTCGTGATAGACCCGCGCCGGCAATTCGATGAGCGGGTGCTCGATCTCGTGGTACGGCACCTGGCTCAGCAGATGGTGAATGCAGTTCAGGCGCGCGCGCTTCTTGTCGACCGCCTGCACGACCCACCACGGCGCCTCGGGAATATTCGAGCGCTGCAGCATGACTTCCTTCGCCTGCGTATAGGCTTCCCAGCGGCGCCGGCTTTCCAGATCCATCGGACTCAGCTTCCACTGCTTCAGCGGGTCGTGGATGCGGTTCTGGAAGCGGATTTCCTGTTCTTCGTCCGTAATCGAAAACCAGTATTTGAGAATCTGCACGCCGCTTCGCGCCAGCATCTTTTCGAATTCCGGCACCGAGCGGAAAAACTCTTCGTACTCGTCGTCGCTGCAAAAATTCATCACGCGCTCGACGCCCGCGCGGTTGTACCAGCTGCGGTCGAACAGCACCATTTCGCCACCCGCCGGCAGATGCGACACGTAACGCTGGAAATACCATTGCGTGCGTTCACGGTTGTTCGGCGCCGGCAACGCCGCCACGCGGCACACGCGCGGATTGAGCCGCTGCGTGATGCGTTTGATCGCGCCGCCCTTGCCCGCCGCGTCGCGCCCTTCGAAAATCACCACCAGCCGATGGCCGGTCTGCACGATCCAGTCCTGCAGTTTGACAAGCTCGCCCTGCAAACGGAACAGCTCGCGGAAGTACACCTTGCGCGCCTCGCGATGCTCGGGCGTGAAGCCGTCCGCGCCGTCAATGATACGGTCGTCGACCTCCATTTCGAGTTCCTCGTCGTAGGCATCGATGAGGTCCTCCTCGAAACGGCGCTGCCGTTCTGCCATGACTTCGGCCTCGGGTCTCGGATCCAGCTCTTTCATTGCGACTCTCCTGGCAACGGAAATGGTTAGGCGCGCGGCGCATACGCGTCGCGAACGGGTTCGATTATCGAAGCGCGAAGTGTCAACCGTGTTACCAGCGCGGCCGCCACGCCTTGGGGCGACGGACGCTCGCCGGCGGTTTGCGCGCCTTATAGCTCAGCCATGATAGCGAGTTTAGCGCGGCCACCCGGCGCTAACGCAACGGTTTCGCGAAGCTGAGTTCGTGGCCGTCGGGATCGGTGATGTGGAAATAGCGCTCGCCCCACGGCGCATCGGACGGTTCGAGCGACGGCTTTAAACCCGCTGCCAGCGCCTTCCGGTAGAGCGCGTCGACATCTGAGACATAAATGATCACGCGGCCCCACCAGTTGACTGGCGCACGCGTATCGACAATCAAGTTCAGATACGAACCGCCGAATGCAAACGAGGTAAACGCTTCCTGCGCACCACCGAATTTGATCGGAAAACCGAGCGCTTCGTAAAATAGCACCGCGCGGGGCATATTGCCGGTGGCGAGCGTGATGGCGCTGAGGGATTCAATGCGCGGTTCGAGTGACTCTGTCGACGCTGCGGGCGAGTTCATGGCGGCTATCTCCTTGTTGGCATGGTAGCGCCAGACAGGTTCGCATGGCGTGTGTCCGCACTTGAAAAACCCGCCCGCCGCCCCGCATCTGGATTCCCGTTTATCCGGAGCATCGCCATGGGAAGCCGTCCACGCTTCATCGATGACCTGTCGCGCGCCGCATCCGACGCCCCCGGGTCCGATCCACTCACCGCTTTATCCGACGACGCCCTGCTCGACGCCTATTCCCGCACCGTGATCGGCGCGCTGGAACGCGTTCAGCAGGCGGTCGCCTTCATTTCCGTTGAACGCCGACTGCCCGGCGCGCCGTCCGGGCGCGACAGCCGCGGCGCACGCGGCGGCACCGGTTCGGGTTTTCTGTTCACGCCGGACGGCTATCTGCTCACCAACAGCCACGTCGTGCACGGCGCCACGCACATCACCGTGACGCTCGCCGACGGCGCTAAATTTGATGCCGATCTGGTCGGCGACGACCCCGGCAGCGATCTGGCCGTGCTGCGCATCGGCTCGCCGGAGCCCTTGCCACATGTCGAACTCGGCGAATCGTCGAAACTGCGCGTCGGCCAGATCGCGATCGCGGTCGGCAATCCGCTCGGCCTCGCGCAAACCGTGACGACCGGCGTCGTCTCCGCACTCGGCCGCTCGCTGCGTTCGAATTCGGGCCGCATGATCTACGACGTGATCCAGACGGATGCCGCGCTCAATCCCGGCAATTCGGGCGGCCCGCTGATTAATTCGGCCGGCCAGGTGATCGGCGTGAACACCGCGATCATTCCCGGCGCGCAGGCGATCTGCTTCGCCACCGCGATCGATACGGCCAAGTGGGTCATCATGCAGATCTTCGCGCACGGCCGCGTGCGGCGCGCGTACATCGGCGTGGCCGGCACCACGAGGCCGCTGTCGCGCCGCGTGCAGCGCTATTTCGGCCTGAGTTCGGAGAGCGGCGTGCACGTCATGGAAATCGTCAAAGGCAGCCCGGCCGCGCTCGGCGGTCTGCGCACCGATGACACGATCGTCGCGATCGATGCGCTCGCGGTGCAAGATGTCGATAGCCTGCAACGCACGCTCGATGTTTCGCGTATCGACAAGCCGGTTAACGTGACCGTGTTACGCGGCGCGCAACGGCTCGAATTGACCTTGACGCCGGTGGAGCAGACGAGCTGATTCACTCGACTGGCAGTGGTGGAAAATAAAAAAGCCTCGCACTCAATTAAGCGCGAGGCTTTTTTCTGCATGCGGCGCATCAGCAAAGACGCGCCGCTCAACTGCACTTTCAACTGCACCTAAGCGATTGAAGCCAACCGCTTACTGGATCACCCGCGTCACACCACGGCCGCGCGGATCGGCTGCCGCTTCCGGCGTATCGCCATTGACCTTGATCGCCTGGATGTCGCCGCTGAAATCCTGCCCCTTCAGCGTGTAGCCCTTGGCTTCGATCTGCTTGGCGAGCTCGCCGTCGATCGGCTTGTACGGCTCCCAGAAAATCGTGTTCGGCGGCAACAGCTGGTGATGGAAGCGCATCGCGCCCACGGCTTCCGGCAACGGCATGTTGAAGTCGTAGATGTTGTTGATCACCTGGAAGATCGACGTGAAGATACGCGAGCCACCCGGCGTGCCGATCACGAGCGACACCTTGCCGTCCTTCGTCAGAATCGTCGGGCTCATCGACGACAACGGGCGCTTCTTCGGTTCGATCGAATTCGCGTCGCTGCCCACCACGCCGAACATGTTCGCGACACCCGGCTTCGCAGAGAAGTCGTCCATCTCGTCGTTCAGCACGATGCCTGTGCGATCCGCCACCACACCCGACCCAAAGTAGCCGTTGATGGTGTACGTGTTCGACACCGCATTACCCCACTTGTCGATCACCGAGAAGTGCGTGGTTTCCGCTTTCTCCGGCATCGTTGTGCCCAGACCCGGCTGCACGCTCTTCGTATCCGACGGCGTATTCGGGTTCACTTCCGCGGCACGTTTGGCGATGTACGCGTCGTCGGTCAGTTGCGCGACCGGCACCTTGTAGAAGTCCGGATCGCCGAGATACTGCGCGCGATCGGCGAACACGCGCTTCTCGATCTCAGCAATCAGGTGCACGTATTGCGCGGAATTAAGCGTGACGTCCTTGAAGTCGGGCGCAATGTCGGCCTTCATCTTCAGCAACTGCACGAGACCGATACCGCCCGAGCTCGGGGGCGGCGCGGTAATCACGCGATAGCCGTTCCAGTCCGCCTGGATCGGCTGACGCCAGACCGCCTTGTACTGTTGCAGATCGGCCTTCGTAATCAGACCGTGACCGCGCATGGACGCCGCGATCAGATCAGCCGTCTTGCCCTGGTAGAAGTCTTTCGCGCCCTGATCCGAAATACGCTGCAGCACCGCGGCGAGATCCGGTTGCTTGAAGTTGACGCCCTGCTTCAGGTTGCCGAAGTAGGTATCGAAGTTGGTCTTGCCGGCAAAGTCTTTCGCTGCGTCGTCGCGGCGTTGCTGCAACTGCTCGCTGACTTCGAAGCCGTCACGTGCGTAATGAATGGCCGGTGCGAGCACCTGCTTCCATTTGAGCTTGCCGAAGCGGCGCTGCGCTTGCCACATGCCGTCAACGGTGCCCGGCACACCCACCGCGCGATAACCGAACAGGCTCATACCCTTGATGACCTCGCCCTTGTCGTCGAGGTACATGTTCTTCGTCGCGGCCAGCGGGGCGCGTTCGCGATAGTCGAGGAAGTACGGCTTGCCGTCGACATACAGCGTCATGAAACCGCCGCCGCCGATATTGCCCGCTTCCGGATACGTCACGGCAAGCGTGAAGGCAATCGCGACTGCCGCGTCGACAGCGTTACCGCCTTCCTTGAAGATCTGTTCCGCAGCGTCGGCGCTGTACTTGTCGGCCACTGCAATGGCGGACGCCGTGAGAACTGCCGGCTGCGCTTTCTCGGGCGCTTTGGCAAAGGCTGGAGTAGCTTCGAGAAAACCGCTCGAAACGGAGATGAGTGCGACCAGCGCAAGTCCGCTAACGGACGGCTTGGCGTTGTGAAACAACTTCATTGGTTATATCCCCCAAGACGACTTCTTCATCTGACGATAATAAAAGCTGCCTTGGGCTTATAACATGCCGGTCCGTCAATTGCGAAGCTGTTGCACGCATATGGTGCATGTTGCAGCACACAAAAATTACCCTATCTAACGACGCTAATTGCCGCGAGTAGCCGTGCTCGAATCGGCGTCGAACACAATCGGTGCGCCGCACCACGAAGCGCAGCGCACGCTGGGTTGAACACTCAGGCGCTGCCGCGGCTGCCGCGTGCGATTTCGTCGCCGGCGCCTTGCGGCAAGCGCGCGGTCACCGGAATCGACAGGAACGAGAACAAGCCGACCACGAGAAACGCCGGCCAGAAGTCGGAGAACACGATCGTCGAATGACCCTGCACGTTATGCGAGATTTGCAGCACGATGCCGGCAATCGTCACGCCGAGCCCCAACGAGATTTGCTGGATCACACTCGCGACGCTCGTCGCGCGGCCAACGTCGCGGCTTGGAATATCCGCATACGCCAACGTATTCAGCGAAGTGAATTGCAAGGACGGGAAGAAGCCGCCGAACAGCACCACACACCAGATCAACCAATGCGGCGTGCCGGGAAAGAACAGACCGTAGACGGCAATCGCGAGTCCCGCGCAACCGGCATTGAACATCAGCACCGTGCGGAAACCGAACCGTTCGAGAATGCGCGACGCAGCCGCTTTCATGAAGATCGATCCGAATGCAGACGCGCAGGTGATCGACCCCGACTTGAACGCGGTCATGCCCAGACCTTCCTGCAAGGCGAGCGGCAACAGAAACGGCACCGCGCCGAGGCCAATGCGAAACAGCGAGCCGCCCACCACGCTCGCGTGAAAACTCGGAATGCGCAATAGCCGCAAATCGAGCACCGGCAATTCGACGCGATTCGCGTACAGCACGTACACCACCAGCAGCAGCACGCCGATCACGCACATGCTGATCGATACCGTGTTGGACACCAGTTCGCCGCCTACCAGCGAGAGCCCCAGCATGAACAGCGACGCCCCGCTCGCCGACAACACGAAGCCGGTCCAGTCGAGCCGGCCGGGATGCGCTTCACGCACGTTGGCGATGTGCTTGTTCGCGAGCCAGATACCCAGCAGGCCGATTGGAATGTTGATGAAGAAGATCAGGCGCCAATGCAAGTACGTCGTGATGAAGCCGCCCAGCGGCGGCCCGACTACCGGCCCGAGCAACGCGGGCACCGTCAGATAGTTGACCGCGCGAATGAAGTCCGACTTCGGCACCGAGCGAAAAATGATGATGCGCCCTACCGGCACCATCATCGCGCCGCCGAGGCCTTGCACGAAGCGCGCAACCACGAAGGTGCCGAGTGACGTGGACGCCGCGCACATCAGCGAGCCGGCCATGAAGACGCCGATTGCCGTGCGAAACACCGTGCGCGAACCGAAGCGGTCAGCAACCCAGCCGCAAATCGGAATGAAGACGCCGAGGCCGATGACATAAGCCGTCACGGCGAGCTTGAGGGTGATGGGGTCCTGGCCGAGATCGCGCGCCAGAACGGGCAGCGACGTCACGATGACCGTGCCGTCCACGTTTTCCATGAACATCGCACACGCGACGATCAGCGGAACGATGAAAGTGCCTAAAGCGAGAGGCATTGGCATGACGACGGGTTGCAAGGCCGTCGGTGTAAAGCTGCGATTATGGCATCGCATCGACAACAGATGTTGTTAAGTGAAGCCTTTTCGTACTTGCACAGACGACGCATTGCTATCTGCCGCCCAATAGTTGAGCGCGCAACGAAGCTGAGTTGATTGCGAAAAAACAGAAGGGGAGAAAATCGACGCGATGGTGAGCCGGCATACAGTCGGCTCACCATGCAATACAGCGGTAATTCAGAAGCGAGACTTGACGAGACTTAGCGCGATGCACTGACCAGCGGTTGCAGCTGCGGCAGAATCTCGGTGCTTGCGCGAGCGACGTCGTTCGGGAAGTCGATCTCGATCCACGGCGCGCCGGTCACGTCGGCCGTGTCGAACACCTGGCTGCGTTCCAGCAGCAGGTCGCGCACCGCTTCTTCGTGCGGCATGTTGGCCCGGCCGCTATCCACGTAGCCCGCAACGATCTCCGCAAAACGTTGCGCGGTTTCCTGACGGAAGCGGAAGAAGCCAACCGATTCGCCGATGGTGTCGTAGTCGAGATTGACAGCGAGCTGCTTGCGCAATTCGACCGGCACGCCGTCTTTCAGGCACAGCTTGACGGGTTCGTCGCCAGCTTCGAAGTCACGGTCGATCAACAGGCGGTTGACCGTCTCACCCTTCACCAGCGCGTTCAGAATGCGCTCGTCGTAGAGCACGTCGGCGTCCATCAGCAGCACGTCGCCGCCGCGCGTCAGCGCCTCGGCCACCGTGTGCACCGTCAACACGCTGCCCAGGTCGTAACGCGAGTTCAGGACCGTTTCCACCTTATGCGGCCAATTGATCCGCTCCAGTTCCGCCTGCACCGATTCCGGCTGAAAACCGAGCGCCAGCACGACGTCGGTCACGCCGGCGGTTTCCAGCATTTGCAGATGCCGTTCGAGCAGGCTCATGCCGTCGAACTGCAACAGGCACTTCGGGAACTGTGCCTGCGGCGGTTGCTGGAGACGCAGGCCGAGGCCCGCTGCGAGGATGATGGCACGCATGCACAGTCCTTTAAAGAATTCGGAGATTAATCGACAGCCGGAACGCGCCCCGTGGCGCGCCGCCGTTGCCAGCTTCGTTCGCTGAAGTGCAACACCAGTAGTCCAGGCAAACCGAGCAGAATTTCACGTGCGCGCTTGGCGAGCGACAACGCCAGCGCCGCATCCGGCGGCAAACCCACGAGCGGCGCGAGCAACAGATAGCCGCCTTCCTGCACACCGAGCGAGCCCGGGATCATGAACGCCGCGCCACGAATTGCCTGGCCGAGACTTTCGAGCAGCAGTGCGTCGACCCAGTCGACCGGATGGCCGAGAAAGCGCAGCGCGAGCCACACCTCGACCGTACCGACGATCCAGCCCACCAGACTCAGTGCGAAGCTTGCCGCGACGCGGCCGCGCTCGCGGTAGATGCCCTGCACGGCAGTGTCGACGGCTTCGGCGCGCGTCATCAGCGACGACCAGTCGCGCTTGCCGAACAGCTTCGAGACCACGCCCAGCAATCGACCGAACAGGCCGTGCCGCTGCGCATAGTAGAAGCCCGCGATCATCGCGCCCAGAACGCCAGTGGCAATCAGCGTAGCGGTTCGCAAATCGTGAAGCGCGCCGTGCGCGGCGTAGGCACCGAACAGCAGCAGCCCGAGCAACGCGAAGACGATTTGCGCGACCGCCTGTGCCGTGGTGCTGACGGTAACGGCTGCGGCCGCGTCACGCATGCGCATGCCGCGCTGGGACAGTTGCCGCACCATCACCACCGGGCCGCCGATCTGGCCAGCCGGCAACAGGCTATTCACCGATTCGCCGATCCAGCGTGCGAACAATGCGTCGCGCACCGTCGCGTTGTGATGCACGCCGTCATGCTGACGCTGGAACAGCACCGAGATTGCGCCGGCGTCGAGCACCAGCGGCACGAGGTGAAACGCCGCGACAAGCACGAGTCCCCAGCCGGCCGCGGCCAGCGCCGAGGCCACGGAGCCGAAACCCTGCCACGCGAGCAGGCCGACAAAGAGCGCCGTTCCGATCGACAGCAGAATCAGGGCCGCGCGTGTCATGCGGGGTCCTTGCGGCGTTTCGTCATCTGACGGAAAACCTGGCGGAAACCGAAGTACGCGATCGCGTCCTTCATGTTCGAGATGAAACGGCGCCACGGCCGCATGTTCGGGTCGGTGACGTATTCGAAGGTAAGCGACACACGCATTTCGTTTGCGCCGGCCGGCGTGATGCGATGACGCAGTTTGTCGCCGTCGAAGAACACCAGGCCGCCCGGCGGAATCTGCACCGAGCCGGGTTGATCCGGCACGTCCGGATTGCGCGTATGCAATTCGTAATCGAGCCGGCATGACGATTCGTCGATCACACCGAGCAGCAGCGTATAACGGCGGCCGTCATAGTACGAAGTATCGTAGTGCCAGCCGATGTGGTCGCCGGCCCGCGTGTAGTAGTACAGCGCGTAAGCGTGTGGATCGTCCGCAGGCGACACTTGCAGCTTGTCGCCGCTGAGTTGCTCGAGCCAGCCGATCAGCTCCTTCGAGCGATACAGTTCGGCGATGAACGGCGCGAGACGATCGATCGTATGACGGCTGACGCTGCCGCCCTGCTTGTGGCCCGGCAGATAGTTGCGGTTCACTTCGTCGAGGAGACCGCGCGCGCTCTGCACGAGCTGGGCGGTGACTTCGGGCGCAAGGAAATCTTCCAGATACAGGAACGCGCCCTGATCGGTGAAATCCTTTGAGAGACGGCGTGTGTCGAACGTGCGCGTGCGGCTCGCTACGGCGCGATCGGCATTCGGCGCGGGCACGGCCGACGATGCCAACGAAGAGGCCGGCGAACGTTCAACTGAATTTGCTGCGATCACGTCGTCTTCGGCGTGCATACTCATTCACTGGCCCACATTTGACTGGTTTCAGACGCCTTGACGGGGGCAACCGCCGAGCGTGCGGCGCGGCGCGCAACGCGCCAGTAATCGACCACCACCCAGACGGCAAACAGCGGCGCGCCGATCGACGCGACCACAACGAACGGCATGACGACGCTTGTCAGCGTGACGATGGGAAGCAGGTACAGCACGTCTTCGGTTTCGAAACCGCCGACCGTTGCCTGCTTGGTCCCTGCCTTGCCCGCCATCTCCTCGATGCGCATGCGCAGGAAGAAAATCAGCGCGACCGCAACGCCCGCCACGGCACCCAGCCAGCCGGGTGAAACTTTCAATGAGCCGACCTGCGCCGAACCGACACCCATGCCGACGAACAACATCACGGTCACGAGCGCGTCGCACGCCAGATCGTAAAAATGACCGATCCGGCTCGACTTTCCGCCGATGCGCGCGAGTTCGCCATCTGTGTGGTCGACAAAGTTCGACAGCACGATCAGAAAGGCGCCCGCATTGGCCCAGGCAAATCCGCCGTGGGCGAGACAGAGCGCGCCGGCAAGCCCGATCAGCAGGCGCAGCGTGGTCAGATGGTTCGGCGTGACCCACGTGTTGACGAGCGGCGTGACTAGTCGGCGGGCGAGCCTCGCATCCCATGTTCTGGGGGCCGGAACGTTAATTGGAATTGATGGTCGCGAATTCATAACCCGGAAATATATACGGGATCGTAAAACCTTGCTTCCTTCCTTAACGTTTTCTTAAGCGCTTATTGTTGCCGATACGTGTCAGACGCCGGGCAAGATATGCCGAATCACGTTAAAGTGCGAATCCAGTTGCGCCTGTCACGCCCGATTAGTTCGATGCGCAATGTCTTTTAGAGGTGCGGTGCATCGCCGCCACCCGTTGCGAACTCACTACATCGAACGCGGGCCGCCATTCACGTATATGAAACGCTTCTTTTCGTCCGTACTCCTTGCGCTGGCTGCCGCCGCGCTGCCGCTCAGCAGTCATGCTGCCGCTCTCGACGCACCGCTCGCCTGCAATGAGAGTGGTCATCAGTTCATTGCCGATCTCGCCCAGCAGCAGTTGATCGATCCGAAGCCAATGCGGGTCGAAAGCAACTCGATCAATGCGTTTTCGCCGGCGCAGGGCGCCGACCTGACCGCATTCGGCTTTCACGTTTTCGCGGTGGTCGGCTACGAAAAAGACGACCCGATGTTTCGCGTCGGCGACGGTGAACCCGTGGCCCGCTCCGCCTATGGCGTCGTGGTGTTCGGCGGCGAATCCAAGGTCCAGGCCGCGCTCACCGAGGCCGGCAGCACAGCGATCGTGCATCGGGTGGCGCCGCTCGTGACGGCGATTTTCTGCAAGCGGAGTTGAGGCGGCGGGTCGCGCCGCCTCACTCGCCCCCTACAACTTGATCCCCGCCGGATCCGCCGTCAGATACCCCACCGTCGCGCCGAAGCGGTCCTTATAGTTGGCCCGCACGAGCGGATCGAGTGTCGATTGGATCTTGTCGTGCAACGGACTTTCCCAATCGCCGACATGCTGGAAGTTGCTCATCACGTAAGTCCAGCCGTTGATTTCGTCGACCGCATGCAGACCTGTCGACTCCGCGCCCGCCGGGCACGACAACACACGTGCGAGCGTTTTCGTATCGACGTTGTAAGCCCACAGAAAATTGTTGACGTGCATGCCGCTGTCTTCGCCGATAAAGAGCGTGCGCAGTTTCTCCGAGAATTTCAGGTTGTCCGGATTCGCAATGCGCTCCGGGTTCGCCGTATTGCCAAGCACGTCGGCGGACGACAGATCCTCGCCGACCAGCGCAACAGGCGCGGCCATATCCACCGGCACCCAGTCGCTGTTGATCGCGCTGCCGCTGCGGTCGCGCTGGCCGCCCTTCATGTTCAGCGCGTAAACCGCACCGGCGTTGATCGCCTTGTCGACGGCGACATCGGTCGATGCGGCATGACCGCGCACCATCGATTTCTCGATGCGTGACATCGCCGAATACAGCACCTTGTCCTTGATATTGACCGTCGTGCCTTCGAGCTTCGTGAAGCCCATGCTGCCGCCCGCCAACGCTGCGTAGCGATGGGTTTCGAGGAAGGTCGCCGCCTTCGTCATGCCCGATTTGACGCGCACCCAGTTGAAGGTGCCGTTGTAGTTGATCTTCGTGTAGGTCGAATCGACCGGGTCCTTGGTCGCGACGTCCATGACGTCGCTCGCGCTCAGTTGATTGGCGAGCGCCTCGATTTCATCGCTGGTCGCGTGGCCCAGATTGATCCAGGAAAGCGTTGCCGCGCCAGCCCCGCTCGACGACACCTGCGTCCACTTTGCGACATACAGCGTGCCCGCCGACAGATCGGCCTCGCGATCGGCAATGAACATGAAGAGGCCACCGTTGGTCGCGTCGTCGCCCATCAATACGGTGCGCTTATCCGGCATCACCTGAATCAGTTCGTGCGAGATGCGGCCGAGGCAGTAGTGTTTCCTGATCGTGCCGGTGCCGTCGGGATTGACGGTCACTTCCGGCAGATGGCCGTAGTGATAGGGGTTGGCGGTGGTTTCGTCACCGTAAAGGCTGCGGCTGAAGCCCTTGAACTGACTGTTGCTTGCGATCGTCGCGGCGTCCGGCTCGTACTCTTCGCTCGACAGATGCGTGTTCCACGGCGACAGGCTCGCGCCGCAGGTGATCCACAAGCCATGCGCCTTCGACGTATCGACGTTGTGGTAGCCCACCAGCGTGAGCTTGCCCGTGGCCGGGTCCTGATCGAGCGTGAGCACGGCGATCGGCGACGGCAACTGGCCATACATCGACTTCAGACTCTGATCGCGGGTCGCGTATTCGAACTGCACGACGGCGAATACCGCATTGCCCTTAAGGCCCTTCACCGTGGGCTTGTCGAGACGAATCAGCGAACTGCCGTCCGGGCAGTCCGAATAGAACTGGCGCTCTTTGCCCGCCACCGATTTATCGACGATCGGCTGATTGTTGATATCGAAGTAGCCGCCGGCCAGGATCGTGCCACCCTTGATGTTCGGCACCACGTCGCCGGTCACGAAAAACGGCTGGTACGCGAGCTTGAAGGTACGGCTGCTGCCGTCGCTCAGTTGCACCGAGAGTGTCGAGGCGACCGTGGTTTTCGCCATCGCGGCGGGGTCCGCCAGCGTCGGCGCGGCCATGCCGCTGAATGCCGCGGAGACGAAGTTGGCCACCGGCTTGACCGGCGTCGCCGCCAGCCCGTCGCCTCCGCCGCCGCACGCGGTCAGCATCGACGCCGTTGCAAGGCCGCCTAGCGGCAGCATCGGCGCACCGGCGAGGAGTTTCAGGGCCTTGCGGCGGGAAAGGTCGAACGGCTCTGCCATGTTGTCGTGATCCAGGGTTTGGGTAGCGTGGGTGAATGCACAGCCGGCACGCACTCAGACCCAAAACCGCATGGTTCACGCTCGCGCCGCTATGACGCGAGGATTCTATGAAGTGAATGTGAAAGTATATTGACAGGCTTTAGTAATATTAAATTCAGCTATTCGTTAGCTGAAACCTGTCGCCGCCGATCTAGCCCGGACGGCGGAATTCGTTTTCGACCCACGCCGCAGCACTCGCCTTGCTCAGCTTGAAGTTCGGCGCCACCTGCACTTGCGCGAGCTGTTCGCCGAACGTATCGAGCGCGGTCAGCAGCGCGTACGGCTCGTCTTCGTCGGGAACGATGTCGAGCGTGATGTCGAGTTCGTCATTGCCGTCCGCGCTGGCCACGCGCACTTCTTTGTGCAACTGGGCGCGCAGTTGCTGCTCATGGCGGCGCAACACTTCAGATGCGGTTTTCACCAGCGTGTTGAATGCCGACGTGTCCAGCGGCTTCGGATCTTTCTTGTTGCGACCCATCGTCCACGGGCCGACGAGCGCCGGTTCCGCTTCGCCGTCCTTGATCATGGCGACGGCCCAGCCTTCGTCGTCTTCGTTCTTGATGACGCGCGCGGTCCAGCCGTCATCGCGCCACAGACGCGCTTCGTGCTGGATTTCGGGCAGCGCTTCTTCCAGATGCTCGAGCGAGGTTGCGTGGATTTCGGACGCGCCTTCCGTCGGGGAGTCAGCAGCGGTGTCGGACGATGGAAGGGGGGAATTGGTCATTACAGGTTTACTCACGTTCGCGGGGCGGAAACACAACTCAAGCCTGCGATTCTACCCGCCCCACACCCACCGGACGTGGCCCTCTGACGAACGGACAAGCCAGGGCGCGCTCCTCGTCAATCGAAATAGTGCATTTCGTTATTCGCGGGAACTTATAAACCGATAATAAAACATTCGAAAAAAACGCGGCCCGAAAGCCGCGTATAAAGAGATGAAAAAGACACCCCTGGTCAGGGGGTGAAACGAATTGTAGAACTGTAATTCGCCGGGATAGAGCATACGAACTGGAAGAGTCCATTGCAGAAATCAGAATGATTCGAAAATCAGGCAACATCGCGCTCAAATCCTTACTGAATATGACACAGCGGGAGCGTCGCGATCGAGCAACACCGATAATTTGACGAACAATTACAACGCCATCGCGCACAAATATTTTTTTCTTTATTTATCCGCACTTACACAACTCTCAATCCGCTATTTCGAATTAGAAAATGCATTGTTGCGCCATACACGCTTAAAGATATAAATAGCAGGCATACACTTCGCAGCGGATCGTCAGGCAGCCGGCGCAATCGGCTGTTAGCACTGGAATGCGATTCTCTACGCACTGTCCCGGAGTTATCTAAACATGAAAAAAACCCTCATCGCAGCAGGCCTCATGGGCGCGTTTGCCATCACCGCTCACGCACAAAGCAGCGTTACGTTGTACGGCACGCTGGACGCCGGTCTCGTCTACTCGAACAACCAGGGCGGCCACAGCAACTGGCAACAAGGCAGCGGTTCGGTGTCGAACACCTACTTCGGCCTGCGCGGCAGCGAAGACCTTGGCGGCGGTCTGCACGCCATCTTCACGTTGGAAAACGGCTTCAATCTGAACAACGGCCAGGACTCGGAAAACGGCACGATGTTCAATCGTCAGGCGTTCGTCGGTCTGCAGAGCGATCAATACGGTGCGTTGACGCTCGGCCGTCAGTACGACTCCGTGGTCGATTACCTCGCGCCGCTGTCCGAAGCGGGCGCGGGCTTCGGCAACAATCTCGCCGCTCACCCTTTCGATAACGACAATCTGGACAACTCGTTCTCGATCAAGAACGCCGTGAAGTACACGAGCGCGAACTACGCCGGCCTCAAATTCGGCGGCCTGTACGGCTTCAGCAATTCGGCCGGCCAGTTCTCGAACAACCGCGCATGGAGCGCCGGCGCTTCGTACGACAACGGTCCGCTGAGCGTAGCCGCCGCTTACCTGCAACTGAACAACTCGGGTAGCTCGAACCTGAGCGGCGCAGTCTCGCAAGGCGACGGCACCGCGGCTGTCGCGGCGAACCTGCAACGCACGTTCGGTGCGGGCATCAACTACACGTACGGCCCGGCGACGGCTGGCTTCGTGTACACGCATACGCAACTGGACGGCATCACGGGCGTGGACGTCGGCGGCGTAACGCTGCCGGGTGTGGCAGGCACCAACCTGCATCTGGACAACTACGAGTTGAACGGCAAGTACGCACTGACGCCGGCACTGAGCCTCGCCGCTTCGTACACGTTCACCGACGGCAAGATGTCAGGTTCGAACGGCTCGGGTGATCCGAAGTGGCACACGGTATCGCTGCAAGGCGACTACTCGCTGAGCAAGCGTACCGACGTGTACGTGGAAGGCGTGTATCAGCACGCATCGGGCGAACTCGGCAACTTCGGCGCGAACGTGGCGGCGATCAACACGCTGGCGCCGTCGTCGACCGGCAACCAGGTTGCTGCGGCCGTCGGCCTGCGTCACCGTTTCTAAGTTTTTCCAATGGCACGTGCAGAGCGGGTACCGGCCGCTCTGCAACTGAACCCGCACGTGGCACGATCACGCGCGGGTTTTTTTTCATGGTGCTTACGTTCTTACGTTTCGGCGTAGCGATAGTGACGGCACAAGCATGCCGTGGGTATACTGAGGTCGGCTGCCTTCCTTGCCGTAACGTCGTTGCGGTTGAACGGCTGCTTCGTCGCGAAGCATGACGTTGTGTTCAATCGCGTTGCGCTTCGCCCGCGCCCCAAGTTCCCGTGCACGATCGGGGACGCCGACGATCGGACCATGAAAAGACTTGTCCTGCTTGCTCCCGCTGCTGCCCTCACTGCTTTTCTCGCTGCCTGTGGTTCCAGCGGTCCCACCCGCGACGCGTCCCAGCCGATGATGTACGTGTCTTCGCAGCGCGCCCCTGCTTATATCGCCGATTGCCTCGAAAGCAAGCTGTCACGCGTGCGAATGTCGCGCGTCGGCGACGCGACCGAGATCGCTGTTGGTTCCGATTCGAACAACTCGTATTTCGTCACGCTGACGCCGCACAACGCGGGCTCGGTGATCAAGGTGATGCATCCCGCGAATGCGCCGGACGATCCACCTGAACCGGAAATGCGCGTCGATATTGCGCGCTGTGCGACCTGAGTTTCGGGTCACTCGGCGGCGTTGTTGAGGACGACACTGAGGACCACATCGAAGGCCACGCCGATGCGCGATTTTTTATCTCGCGTGTCGGCTATTTTTTTATCTGCTCATCTGCGAACATAGCCGCCCCTTGGCTTTTATCCGGCGCGCTGCGTCGTGAGGTTCGATGGCATCCAACAAAGCACATCACGCGACTGGGTTTGCGGCCGGCGTTATCGCGGCGGCGGTTGTCGCACGCGTCGGCGGCGGTGGTTCGTTTCATATCGGCGTGCTGTTGAGTTTCATCGCCGGGGTGGCGGGGAGTACAGCGCCGGACTGGCTGGAAGTGGCGTGGTGGTCACGCGCGCGAAGGCTGTGGATTACCCATCGTACGTTGACGCATTGGGGTGTGGGGTGGGTCGCGTTGCTCGTGGGTTCCTATCATTGGCTTGGGCATTCGGTTTATGCTGCCGCGGCGTTTGGGTTTGCTTGTGGAGGGGTGATGCATCTGTTGGCCGATTGGCCGAATCCTTTGGGAGTGCCGTGGGTCGCTGCGCGGCATTCTTTGAATCTTTGGAATAGTGGGCGGTGTGATTTGATTGTTGTTGCGGGTTCTTGGGTCGCCGCGTGGTTTGTTAGTGAGCATGTCTGGTTGCATGGGGTTTCGGTTTTGCGGTTTTTGAGGGTGGGGTAGTTGTCGGCTTTTCTTTGCCTGCGCGGCGCTTTTTGTCTGTGTGCTTGGGGCTTTGGCCTTTCCTTGGTTTGTTAGTGGTCTATTAGCGTTGCCCCTGTGCGGGGCGGCACCTACTTTTCTTTGCCGCCGCAAAGAAAAGTAGGCAAAAGAAAGCGGCTCAAACCGCTAATGCTAAGTGGGGGCCGTGGTTTGCGCAGGGTAGTGGTGCGACTGGAATCTGGGTTCGTGCACCTGCATGCGCCAGTGACAAGGGTGTCATTCTTCCGGCGGCGCTGCGCGCGCCGAAGCGTTGTTCTTAACCCCGTTTGGTACGCTTTATCGCCGCTTCGCGGCTGCGTAGTTGGCAGGGGTCATGCCCATCAATCGCACGAATGCTCGGGTCATATGGCTCTGGTCGGCAAAGCCCGCTGCAGCTGCCGCGTCTGCCAATGTCGTGCCGCGTGCGACCAGTTGTCTCGCAAGTATTACCCGGCGCTGCATTCTGTATGCGTGCGGTGGTAATCCCATCTCATACGCAAAGCCCCTCAGTAGCTGGAAGCGGCTCATGCCGGCCTCAGTAGCAAGGTCGGTCAACGTAAGCGGTGATGAAGGGTCGTCGTCGATCCTAGCCCTCGCTCTCGCAATCGGACTCAAGGTCTGTGCCAACCTCGGACGTGTGTGCGTCGTCGCGTGAGTTCGAAGTAGATACCCAAGCAACTCGAGCATCGTCTCCTCTCGGATCAAGTCGTCCGGCACGGATTGCGCTTCCACCGATACTGTGAACAGGCGCTCGAAGAGTATCTTCAGTTGCGGGTCGTGTGCCACCGGTTGCGTTAGTTCGATCTCGTGTGTGGCCGTGCCACTTAACTCGATCGCTGCGTCGCTTAGCATCGACGGCTCGAAATACAGCATGCGCCATGCGCGGCCGCGCTCGTCGAGCGGGCTGCCGTCGTGTACCTCCCCCGGGTTCACCATGATCGCGTCGTTCGCTCGTGCTTCTACTACGCCGCGGCCGCTCGATGAGCGGTGTCCGCCCGTGAGGATCACGCCTACCCCGAAGCGGTCGTGCGAGTGGCGCGGAAACGAATGCGTCGTTTCGGCTATCGTCGCTTCGACGCCGGCGATCGCGCAGCGAGGCATGTGAACGCGGCCGCGTGACATGGGACGCCGCTCAAAAGTTAACTTGCGTTTCGCGCGGCACAACACGCGGCGGTGTGCACGCTGAATCACGCAGCGAGCCGTATGCTGATCGCCAGAGCACCCCGCGCACTAGTCCACGCGACACAGTGCGAGATGACGCGTGAGCCAACCCGCTCATCTACCGCCCCCCTCGTCCGTGCCCGTACGCTCGCCCTCGCGGATCTTGCCCTGCGATACGCTGCTGCCCGGCGGCACGCTGTGCGTCAGCCACACATTGCCGCCGATCACCGAGCCGCGTCCGATCGTCACGCGGCCGAGAATCGTCGCGCCGGCGTAAATCACGACGTCGTCTTCAACAATCGGATGGCGTGCGTTGCCCTTCACCAGCGTGCCGTCTACATCCGCAGCGAAGCTCTTCGCGCCGAGCGTCACGGCCTGGTAGACGCGCACGCGCTCGCCGATGATCGCGGTCTCGCCGATCACAACGCCCGTGCCGTGGTCGATAAAGAAACTCGGGCCGATGGTCGCGCCCGGGTGAATGTCGATGCCGGTCGCCGAGTGCGCGATCTCGTTGATGAAGCGCGCGAGCAAAGGCACGCCGAGGCGGTGCAGCGCGTGCGCAAGACGATGGTGCGTCATCGCCCACACGCCCGGATAACACAGCAGAATTTCAGTGATGTGCTGCGCAGCCGGGTCGCCGGTGAACGCGGCCTGAATATCGCTGACCAGCAACGCGCGAATACCGGGCAACTGCGTGCCGAACTCGCGCGCGACGTTGAACGCGCGCTCCTTCAAATCCGCATCGGGCGTTTCGCCGAACTCAGGCAGAAAGCGCAAGGCTCGGCGAATCTGTTCGGCAAGCAATCGCAACGTGCTTTCGAGCGTGTGGCCGACGTAGTAGTCGACAGTTTCGTCAGTTAGATCGGGGGCGCCGTAATGCGTGGGAAACAGCGCGGCGCGCAAGCCGGTGACAATCCCGATCACCGCCTCGCGCGACGGCAGCTCGCGAATGCCGAGCGGATGCCGCGTGCGATGCAGTTCTTCACGCGACGCGCGCAGGTCCTCGACGATCTGTTCGAGACCCCAGTTGTGGGCAGGCACATTAGGCATAAAAGGACAGCGCCGCGCGATAGGCGCGGTTCAGAGTGATTGTCCCAAGAGATTACCGCGTTTTGCCGCGGCTCGCGCAACGTCGCGCTGCTGCCCGGTATGCAGGGCCGCGCGTGGCGGGCGGTTCAGATGGTCACGCTGCTCGCATCGATCCAGCGCACGGCCCAGTCGCGCGCGTGCGCGATGGCGGTGGCCTCGTCAGGGAAGCGCAAGTCGGTGGGGAAAAAACGGTTGGCGACCAGTTCGCCGTCGCTCGAGCGGGAGATGACCACATAAGGTTGCCAGCTGCCGTCGCCCGCGCGCGCCGGTGCGCAATTCAGCAAGTAGCCGCGATGTGTGAATGCAGCATCGAAATGCATGTGTCACCCGCCCTGACGGCCCCGTAAGATGTTTTGAGTAGCGCGCGTCTGTTCGTTGCCGGCTATGTAAAAACAGCCGGACGCATGTCGCCGATTTAACCGCGCTTCGCTCGTCGGAGTAAGATCATACTCTGTAGAAAATAGGCGTCCATTAAAAAAAACGAAAAGAATCGCGGACGCAATCGTCACGTGAAATGCCCGCATATGTCATTGCACATAAACTGCGAGGCAACCGCGGTACAACTCACGCACACAAAGAGGTTGTGCGAGGCGGAACAGGTTTTGCTGCACTTCAACCATGTCCTCTTCAATGGAGAATGCATGATGAACAGCGATATCAACAAGCCGGCAGACGCCGGCAAGCAGCCGCGCACCACCGGCCCGAGCACAACGGAACTGCATAACGACCGCACGCATGACAGCACGGTCGACACCGACGGCAAGAATCTCGAGGCCGCCCGCATAGCCGGTCACAGTCCGATCTCGCCGGACGAGATTACGACGACCAACGCGACCCTGGTCAACAGCGTGCCTGAGGCGCACGACGGCATGGCCGGCTTCGACAGCCGGGTTGGCGGCAATCATCTGCTGCTGGCACTCGAGCCGGGCTGCACGGTCATCGACAAAGGCATGGTCGCGCCGCAAGGCGTCGATTCGGAAGATGATCTGTTCGACGACCCGCGCCCGATCCGCAGCCGCCGCGAACGTGGCCGCATGCATTTCGCCCTCAATCATCTGCGTCCCACGCGTGTGATTGAATTACTTCGGGTGAAGTAACTATTCGCGCGGCGCGTATTTGTTTGAAATACGCCGCCAGCGCCGATTAATCAGTCCATTCCAAAGTGCGCACCGTTTGAATGACGGTGCGCGTTTCGTTACGGATTAGAAACTCAGGGTTGCAGGACCTGCAAGTCGAACGGGCTTTTTCCGCCGATCGTTGGCCGACACAATTGACTGCACGTCCAATACCAAACGGAGCAGCAGATGAAAAAGATTGTCGTAATAGGCGCAACCGGCACGATCGGCCAGGCAGTGAGCGCAGCATTGAAAGCACGCCATGAAGTCATCGAAGTGGGCGCGACGCGCGGCCAGTATCGCGTGGACAGCACCGACCCGGCCAGCATCGAGCGGCTCTTTGGCGAGATTGGTAAAGTCGACGGCATCGTCACCGCCACCGGCAAGCTGCATTTCGGCCCGCTGCCGGAGATGAGCGTCGAGCAGTTCTGGGTCGGCCTGCGCGACAAGCTGATGGGTCAGATCAATGTGGTGCTGGGCGCCCAGCAATACGTGAACGACGGCGGCTCGTTCACGCTGACGAGCGGCATTGTCGGCGACGAGCCGATTCGCGAAGGCGCGAATGCAACGACGGTCAATCTGGCCCTGGAAGGTTTCGTGCGCGGCGCCGCGATCGAATTGCCGCGCGGCATCCGCATCAACGTGGTGAGCCCGACCGTGCTCACCGAAGCGATGGGTGCTTATGCGCCCTACTTCCGTGGCTTTGAGCCGGTCACCGCCGAACGTGCCGCGCAAGCCTATCTGCGCAGCGTGGAAGGCGCGCAAACGGGCCGTGTGTATCGCGTGGGGTATTGAGCCTTCAGCAAGCTCTCAGTGAATCTCCGGCTCGCCTCCTGCATCCGTCTGCGCGCCGCCGCGCTGCAGGAAATCGAAGTCGCAACCTTTGTTCGCCTGCAGCACGTGCGCCTGATGCAAGGCGCCGAAGCCGCGCGTAAACCGCGGCTCGGGTCTGACCCAGGCGGCCTTGCGGCGCGCCAGTTCTTCCTCCGCTACGAGCATGTTGAGCTTGCGCCGCGGCACGTCCAGTTCGATCAGATCGCCGCTCTGCACGAGCGCAAGCGGGCCGCCGACAAACGACTCCGGCGCGACGTGCAATACGCACGCGCCGTAGCTCGTCCCGCTCATCCGTGCATCAGAGATACGCACCATATCGCGCACGCCCTTTTGCAACAGTTTCCGCGGGATCGGTAATTGCCCCCACTCGGGCATGCCTGGTGCACCCACCGGCCCCGCGTGCTGCAGCACGATCACGCAGGTCTCGTCGATGTCGAGCGCTTCGTCGTCGATGCGCGCGGCCATGTCGTTGTAGTCCTTGAACACCACGGCGCGGCCGGTGTGCACGAGCAAGCGCGGCTCGGCGGCGCCCGGCTTGATCACGGCGCCGTCGGGCGCGAGATTGCCGCGCAGCACCGCAAGGCCGTTATCGGGCAGGAGCGGCGCGCTGCGGCGGCGGATCACCTCGTCGTTGAAAATCGTCGCGCCTTCGAGGTTCTCGCCGAGCGTGCGGCCGTTCACCGTTTTCTGCGAGCGGTCGATCAGGTCGCCCAGTTCGGCGAGCATGGCCGGCAAACCTCCCGCGTAGAAAAAGTCCTCCATCAGATACGCGCCGGTCGGACGAATATTCGCCAGCACCGGTGTGCGGCGCGAAATGTCGTCATAGCGATCGAGCGTCAGTTCGATCCCGGCGCGGCGTGCGAGCGCGATCATATGCACGATCGCGTTGGTCGAGCCAGAGAGCGCGAGGCAGGTGGTCACCGCGTTATCGATTGAACCTGCGGTGATCAGATCGGAAGGCTTCAAGTCCTCCCACACCATCTCGACGATACGCATGCCGGTTTTCGCCGCCATCTGCGCGTGCCGCGAATCCACGGCAGGAATGGAAGCGAAACCTGGCAGCGTGAAGCCGAGCGCTTCGGCAGCGCTCGTCATGGTCGACGCGGTGCCCATTGTCATGCAATGCCCCGGCGAGCGCGCAATGCCGCCTTCAATACATTGCCAGTCCGATTCAGTGATCGTGCCCGCGCGCAACTCGGCCCAATACTTCCAGCTGTCCGATCCGGAACCCAGCGTCACACCGTTCCAGTTGCCGCGCAGCATCGGACCGGCCGGCAGAAAGATCGCCGGCAGATCCATCGAGATCGCGCCCATCAGCAAGGCGGGCGTGGTCTTGTCGCATCCGCCCATCAGCACGACGCCATCGGCGGGATACGAACGCAGCGTCTCCTCGGCTTCCATGGCGAGGAAGTTGCGATAGAGCATCGTGGTGGGCTTCTGGAACGGCTCCGCGAGCGTCTGCACGGGCAATTCGACCGGAAAGCCGCCTGCCTGCCAGATGCCGCGTTTCACTTCCTCCACACGCTGCTTGAAATGCGTGTGGCAAGTATTGATCTCGCTCCATGTGTTGAGGATCGCGATCACCGGCTTGCCCGCGTATTCCTCACGGCTATAGCCCATTTGCGCGGTACGCGAGCGATGGCCGAACGAGCGCAGATCGTTCAAGCCGTACCAGCGGTGACTGCGCAGTTCCTCGGGTTTCTTTCTCTTCGTCAACGTCTTTGCTCCTTCACGCGCGACACGATCTGCGTCGGGCTGACGAATTGCAGCGCGATCAGCACCCAGATCAACGTGATCGCCATGTAGATCATTGCCATCGCGTCGATCGATTGCGGTGCGCGCACGCCGGTTGAAAATACAGCGTAGTACAAGGCGACCACGAGCGTTTGCGTCGCGGGGCCCGCTGTAAAGAATGTCAGTTCGAACATGCCGATGGTGCGCACCAGTACGAGCAGCCCGGCCGCCAGCATGCCGGGCACCAGCAGGGGCAGCAGAACATAGCGGAAATAGCGAAACGTGTTCGCGCCGAAAATGCGCGCCGCCGCTTCGAGATTGGGATCGATCTGCTCGATGAACGGCGTCATCACCAGAATCACGAACGGAAGCGCCGGCACGAGATTCGCAAGAATCACGCCGCTCAATGTTCCCGCAAGGCCGACTTTGTACATCACGGTGGCCATCGGAATGCCGTAGGTCACGGGCGGCACCATCAGGGGCAACAGGAAAATCAGCATCGCCATGCGCTTGCCGCGAAACTGCACGCGGGCGAGCGCATACGCAGCGGGCACGCCGAGTACAACCGACAAGACCACCACCGCGCCGACCACTTCGACGGTGACCCACAACACGCTCGCCAGTTGAAAATCGCTCCACGCCTGTGCGTACCAATGCAGAGTAAAGCCCTGCGGCAACAAGGTGCCGAACCAGCGGGTCGCCAGCGAATTCACCGCGACGGTCGCAATCAGCAGCACCACGTTGACGAGAAAAAACACCATCGCGCCCCACACCAGCACCTGCCAGATGCGGCCCGGCACGCTGGCGCGCTGCTTCACGCGCTTGCTGGGTTGCTGGGCGCCGTCGTTGTTTTCCTTCGTCGCGGACCACGAAGGATGCGCGGCGTGGTGATCGCTAGCCATCAGCCTTTGCCTCCCGTCACCGGACCGCTATAGAAGAAGCGGCGCGCGCCGAGCATTGCGACGACCACCAGCAGTTGGACGAAGCCCATCACCATCGCGATCGCCGAAGCAAGCGAATAGTCGTAGCTTTCGAACGCGGCTTCGGCTGCGGCGATCGACATCACGCGCGTCGGACCCGCGGGGGCGCCCAACAGCACCGCCGACGGAAACACCGAGAACGCCTGCACGAACGACAAACAGGCGGCCATCGTTAAACCAGGCACCAGCAGCGGCAAATAGATTCGACGGAACTGCTGCCACGGACTCGCGCCGAGCGTGGCGGCAGCGCTCGCGAGCGTCGGATCGATGCCGGTCACGTAGGACAGCGTCAGCAGAAACGCAAACGGAAAGCCCGACACGATCAGCGAGATCAACACGCCCCAGAAGTTATGCGTGAGGCGCACTTCATTCGTGTACAGATGCAATCCGTGCAACGCCTGCGGAAACCAGCCATTCGGGCCAAAGTACGTGAGCATGCCGTCGGCGATCAGCACGGTGCCGAGCGTGACAGGAATCACCAGCAGCGTCGTGATGAGCTTCTGATAGGGCGAATTGCGGCGCAGCGCGAACGCCACCGGAACCGACACGCCAACGTTAATCAGCGTCGCCGGCACGGCGAGCTTGAGCGTGACGAGAATGGTCGGCCACATCGACGTGTCGGTGAAGAACGTCAGATAGTTGGCCCACAGGCCGCCCCCGTTCATCGGCCGGAACGACAGCACCAAACCATACGCAAACGGATAGATGAACAACGCCACGATGAAAATCAAAGCCGGCGCGACCAGCCACGCCTTGGCATCGCGCGGTGCGAGCGGCGGCGACAGCATGGGCGTGTTCAAGCAGCCTCTCCGTCATAGACGAGCGCACGTGACGGCTGCACACGCAGACTGATGCGCTCGCCCTCTTCGAATTCGCCCGCGACGCGCGCCCACAAATCGCCGAAAGCGGTCTCCACCCGCAGCAGTGAATCGTGCCCGCCGTATTCCACGGTGGTCACCAACGCGTCGAAGGCGTTTTCCACGCCAGGTGCTGCGCGCTCCATATCTTCAGGGCGCAGCGCAACGCTCACGCGCTTGCTGTTGAAACCGGCCATCGGCGTGCCGATCAGACGCACACCATTCGCGCTCACGGCAACCCCATCGCCTTGCGTGCTTTCGAGCGTGAATTCGGCTACGTTTCGATAGCCCATGAAACGCGCGACGTGCAAATTTTGCGGCCGCGTGTAGACCTCTTTCGGAGTGCCGACCTGCTGCACCACACCCTCTTTCATCACGACGATGCGATCGGCCATGGAAAGCGCTTCGTCCTGATCGTGCGTCACATAGAGCGTTGCGCGTTCGAGCTGGCTATGGATGCGGCGAATCTCTGCACGCATTTCGATGCGCAGTTTCGTATCGAGATTCGACAGCGGTTCGTCCATCAGAATCAGTGGCGGTTCGATCACGATTGCGCGCGCAATTGCCACGCGCTGCTGCTGACCGCCCGACAGTTGTCCGGGTAGCTTGCGCTCATGACCGACCAGCTGTACGAGCTGCAATGCTTCGCGCGCCCGGCGCATGGCCTCGCTCTTACCGACACCACGCATCTTCAAGCCGAAGCCGACGTTATCCAGCACGCTCATATGTGGAAACAGCGCGTAGTTCTGGAACACCATGCCGAAGCCGCGCTTTTCCGGCGGCAGCACGTCGATGCGTTTATCGTCGAGCCAGATGCCGCCGCCGCTCAAGGGCTGCAAGCCGGCGATGCAATTGAGCGCCGTCGATTTGCCGCAACCCGAAGGTCCGAGCAACGCAATGAACTCGCCACGCTGGATGTTCAAATCGAGTCCTTGCAGCGCTGCGACCGCCTGGCCCTCCGCATTCGTGAAACTGCGGCTCACCGAATCGAGCCGCAACTGCTCAAAGTGATGCTTCATGGCGGTTTCCTGATACGCGGCTACTTGGTCTTCTGCGCGCCGACGTCGCTGTCCCATTTCTTGAAGGCCGCGACCATTGCGGTGGCGTTCAGCGGCAAAACATGCGGACGTTCAGCCAGCAGCTTTGCATACTCCGGCCGCCCATATTTCTTCAGCACATCCTGGCTGTGCGCGGGCGCCTGCTCGATGCTTACGCCCTTGATTGCCGGCCCGGGATAGAAATAACCGTCGTCATAGGTCATGGCTTGCTGTGCCGGTTCGAGCATGAAGTTCATCAGCTTGTAGATCACGTCGAGTTTTTCCTTCGGCACGCCCTTCGGAATCACCATGAAGTGCGCGTCGTTCACCCACGTCATGTTGTCAAATGCCTGCACGCGGAATTCCGCCGGAACGATGCCGAGCGCGCGTGGGTTGATGTCCCAGCCGGTCACCGTCACGGTCATGTCGCGCGTACCCTCGCCGAGTTCTTTCATCACCGCCGAGGTGCCGCCAGGATAGTAAGGAATGCAATCGTTCAGCTGCTTGAGAAAGGCCCACGTCTTGTCCCAGCCGTGAATCGGATCTTGCGGATCCTTGTCGCCAAGCACATAAGGCAGGCCCATCAGGAACGTGCGGCCGGGACCGGAGTTCGCCGGCCGCGCGTAGATCAGCTTGTCCGGATGCGCCTTGCACCATTGCAGGAGTTGCTCAGGCGTTCTGGGCGGATCGGTCACTTTGGCGGGGTTGTATTCGAGCAACGGACCGGCCGGCATATAGGCGACCTCGAGACCAAAGCCTTGAGCAAGGTCCTGCATCTTGCGCGGACCGGGCGCGTATTTGTCGAGCACGCCTGGGAAGGCCGCGGCATTGTCCGGCAATAACTTCATCCACAGATTCTGTTCGATGCCGGCAGCCAGTGCGTCGGTGCCCGTCAGGACGAGATCGATGTCGGAGCGGCCCGCGGCCTGCATTGCCTTGATCTTGCCCGGCAACTGCGGCGCGGGCGCGTTGGTGAACGTGAGATTGGCGACGAGATTCGGATACTTCGCCTTGAAGGCTTCGAAGCCCTTCTGCGTGAGTTGAAGGTCGCCGGCTACATCGACGATATTGAGCGTTACCGGATCGGCCGCATGCGCGGTGGACCCCAATGCGGCGCTTGCCACGAGACATACGGACACCAGCCTGAGCGCCAACCTGCCTGAAACAGTCATTGCGTCTCCTCGCTTCTTGGTATGGAAGTCCGCCGGCCAGATGTGCTGCTGGCGGTGTCTCTCTACCAATGGAACATAGCGAAGCGGAACTGCCGATGTCAAGCAAATACTCACCACTGGGTTTTACCTCAAAAATTGGCTATTTTTGCGCGGAATCCTTGTAGTTCAACGGTTTTCGCGCGTAATCCAAGGGCAAACCCGGAGTTTGAGAGCGAGCCGTGTAGTTAGTTGTCAGGCAACCAGAACGTGCACTGCGCATTCAAGCTGCCCGCACGCCTTGCGCCCTCACCCGCCCTGGACGCCCTCCGTATTCACATACAACGAATACAAGCCGTGGCTCGCCGCCATGAACAACCGGTTACGATGACGTCCGCCGAAGCACACGTTCGCGCAGCGCTCCGGCAACGCGATATGGCCGATCGGCTCGCCTTGCGGCGTGAAGACGCGCACGCCGTCGAGTTCGTCGGTGCCCATGCCCCAGCCGCACCAGAGATTGCCGTGTGTGTCGACGCGAAAGCCGTCGGGCGTGCCCGGACCGGCATCGATCAGCACGCGGTTGTTCGACAGCACGGCGCCCTTGCTGCTGACGTCGACATCGAACGCGCGAATCTTGCGCGGCACGCCACGCGATTCGACGATGTACAGCACAGACTCATCCGGCGAAAACGCGAGGCCGTTCGGACCCAGCACGTCGTCGGCGACCATCGTCACCTCGCCCGATTGGCCGTCGATCCGGTACACGCACGCGGGCAATTCCGACTCCTGCCGCTCGCCCTCATAAAAGCTGTCGATGCCGAAGGTCGGATCGCTAAACCAGATCGAACCGTCCGACTTCACGATCACGTCATTCGGCGAGTTGAAACGCTTGCCGAGGTAACGGTCGGCGAGCACGGTAATCGAGCCGTCGTACTCGGTCCGCGTGACGCGCCGTGTCAGGTGCTCGCAGGTCACGAGGCGGCCCTGGCGATCACGCGTGTGGCCGTTCGCATTGTTCGACGACTGGCGAAACGTGGTCACCGCGCTGCTAGTTTCGTCCCAGCGGAGGATACGGTCATTGGGAATATCGCTCCACAGCAGATAGCGGCCGTCGCCGAACCAGACCGGCCCTTCTGACCAGCGCGCGCCCTGATACAGGCACTCGACGGAAGCAGACGCCAGGATCAGCGACGTGAAGCGCGGATCGAGAACGCGAATGGAGGGATCGGGATAGCGTCGGCTGGTGTCGGTCATGCGTAGGCTTTGGACGATGGAGGTTGAGGGGAAGATGGGGCGCAGCGCGCCGCGCACGCACTTGTAACCGCGGCCGCTGCGAGGTCAATGCGACGCCGGCTTCTGCGCGAGCTGACGCTCCAAGGCAAGCAGAATCTGCGTCGCATGATCGATCTTCGCATGATGTTCGGGCGGCGTCGAACTGAGTAGCGGCAAGATCGGCCCCATGTCGGCAATCTTTGAAAACGTGACTGCATCATGCAACACACGGATCAACGAGATTTCGTCACGCAGCGTTTCGAGCGGCAGGAAAGCCTCATAGAGACGCTGCGCTGTGTCGGCATCGCCGATTCTGACGGCTTGCAGCAACGCCATGACCATACGTGGCGCAATGCATCCCGAACCCGTCGTCCATGCGGCCAGACCGAACTCGCGCAAATGGACGAGCGCTGGCCGCTCGCCCATGCCCGACACCACCTTGGCCGCAGGCACGGATTGCACGAGTCGGCGCAGATACGGATCCTCCGCAGGATTGTCGCGGACGATCGCGTATTTGACGGCCAGCAGCGTGCCACGCTCGATCAATCGCGCGAGCGTGTCGAGCTCCACGTAGTTTTCGCTCTTGATGTACAGAGTGAGCGGCATGCCCGCCGCCTCGGCGATGCGCGTGAGCCCGGCCTCCACGCCTTCGGACGTCGTAAATCCGCTCAGCGGCAACACCATCGCCGTACGGTAGCGGGTTTGCGCAAGGATACGGGCCTGATCGAGCATTTTCCCGTAGTCGGGACCGATTGACGGGATCACGCGCGTGCCTGCACTGGCTGCGCCCGCCAGCATATCCAGCAAGTCCCGATACTCGCTGACGGCCACGTGGTAGAGGTTCGCATTGCCGCCGTACAGCAAGGTGCGCACGCCGCCAGCCTCGATGTGGCGAATCAGAGCACGGTTTTCGGCGACGTCCAGCGTGTAGTCGGCACGGCGGGCGAGCGGCGGCACGGCCATCACCGATGCGACGAACTCACTGTCGAGAATCGGGGATTCGTTCATGACGCCTCAAACATACGGGGACCGGGTGTTCAAGTTAGCATCGGGTTCGCAATGTTGTCAAACAACCTACGTATGGTTGTCATCGCGAGATCTCACGTCGAATTCGATGCGAAGGAGCCGAAGCTGGCAAAGCGCGGCGTGTCGCTTTCGTATGACAATAGACGGTGACAGGCCGCTGTTAGAGAATAGAGAAGGGCCAGGTGGAAATTGTCAATTTGATAATTGGCGTGGTTTTGTCCGGAATCTCGACACGCGCAGTCATTCAAAGTGGTTTGACAATAATGTTGCAAATCAAAAGCATCAAAAACGCCGCTACGAGAAAATTACCCACTTTATCGACCCGTGAATGTTAATCAGGTCGAAGAAATCCGATATAAGGAGTAATTCGTTCGCCTGGTAGCAGAACCAGTGCTGGTGGCGCTTCTTTAGAAATCGCCCTCGGCTTGCGAAATAATTTTTAGTGATAGATTGTGAAGATAAAAACAGCCGGACGGATCGCCGTACCGCAATTAACCGCAACGGGACGTTTGCGAGTCTGAGAGAACCAAATTGTCGCTACATTTTATCGAGGAAATGGCACCGCTACTGAACGCCGCAGATGAAGCGGAATGGTTCGGCGCGATCGCGGGCCTGGCCGACACATGGGGCTTCGACAGGCTTCTGATTGCCATGCTGCCGCGCCCGACCATTCGCCTTGAAGACGCCTATGTGCGGAGCACCTACGCACCGGCCTGGCGACGCACCTACGACGAGCAGGGGCTCGTCCATATCGACCCGACTGTCTCGCATTGCGCGACACGCGCCACGCCGCTGATCTGGTCGCCGGACATTTTTACGACCGCGCCGCAGCAATCGATGTATGAGGAAGCCCGCTCGCACGGCCTGCGCGCCGGTGTGACGTTGCCGATTCATGGGCCGAACCAGGAAGCCGGCATGATGTGCTTCGTCAATGACAGCAATCCGACTGAGGCGTTCTGGCGCCACGTCAACGTTGCGTTGCCGAATCTGGTGTTATTGCGCGATCTGGTAATCGATACCAGTCAGCGCCATTTGAATACGCACGCTCAGACTTTATTGCCCAAGCTCACGCCGCGCGAACGCGAATGCCTGAAATGGACCGCGCGCGGCAAATCCACATGGGAAATCTCCCATATCCTGAGCTGCTCGGAAGCCGTGGTGAACTTCCACATGAAGAACATCAGGACGAAATTCGGTGTGAATTCGCGGCGCGCGGCGGCCGTGATCGCCGCGCAGTTGGGGCTTATTGACCCGGGTTGAGCAAGGCGGCGGCGTCGCGGCTGTACAGCACCCGCTCGGCCCGCCCGAGATCGGCGTCGGAAACGGTTTTGGTGAAGTAGAGGCCCAGCAGGATCGACACCGGCGCCGGAATTTCGGCCCCGGATTCGAATCGGCTGCCACGCGACTGCGTCACGCCGAAGCGTGCCCAGAAGCGACGCTGGCTTTCCTTCTTCTTCTTGCGATAGGCAATGATCAGAACGCGATCCACCGCCGATGACGGCTCTGCCGGGCGGGTTTGGATCGAAGGTTGCGCTTGCCAGTGGTTTTCGAGAAGTTCCATTTTTGTGTCCCGTCGGTTGAGGGCTGAGGCTTGTCTCGAATTCTGCGTTATCCGATAAGCATGCACACCTATCCAGGTAGGTAGGTGGCGGAAAGATTCAAAATGCATAAGTTTTCTTGCGTATTGGGTACCCCAACACGTTCAGGAGAACGTCATGCAAACAGCAATTCGGATTGGAATGCGGCAGGAATTCGACAACGCGGACATCAACGAGATGTACCGCCTGCGGGCCCGGGTGTTTCACGGACGGCTCGGGTGGGATATCCCGACCATCGCGGGCATGGAAATCGACGGCTACGATGCCCTCGGGCCCCATTACATGCTGATTCAGGGCGACGATCGGCACGTGCGGGGCTGCTGGCGCCTGATGCCGACGGAAGGCCCGAACATGCTCAAGGACACCTTCCCGCAATTGCTCCATGGCGCGGATGCGCCGGTCGGGCGGCATATCTGGGAACTGAGCCGGTTTGCGATCGAAACCAGCGGCGAGGAACAGTCGTTCGGCTTTGCCGACCTGACGATGCAGGCGATTCACGAACTCGTGACGTTCGCCGACCGGATGGGCATCACCCGCTACGTCACGGTGACCACCACGCCGATCGAACGGCTGCTGCGCAAGACCGGGATCGACATCAGCCGGCTCGGATCACCCCTGCAGATCGGCGTGGAACGGGCCGTGGCGCTGGATATCGCGGTCAGTCCGAAGACCCGCACCGCCCTGTTCGGGCCGATGGCTGCCGCCGCCTGACGTCTTGACACGACTGGGGCCGCAGTTGCGACAGCCCGGCTACCTGATATTTGCGACCCGCGGAGGAGACACGCGGGATATCAGGAACCGAACATCCGCTCGAGCGCATTCTCGAGATGCGCGCGCATCGCCTTCCCCGCAGCAGGGCCGTCCTTACGGCGGATCGCCTCGAGCACGGCCATATGTTCGGCTTGCACGAGCCGCTGCCGCTCCACCGTTTTCACAAGCGAAAGATTGCGCGACAGATTCATGCTGAACAGAATCTGCTCTTCAATGAACGACATGACCGTGATGAAAAATGGGTTCTTCGAGGCGCGCGCCACCGCCAGGTGGAACATGAAATCGTCCTGCGCGCCAATGCCCCGGGTTTCGATGATCCGTTCCAGCTGGTCCCATGCATGCTGGATCGCGGCGATATCGTCCGCATCGGCTTTGAGCGCTGCCTGTTCGGCCGCGCCGGCTTCGGTCACGATGCGAAATTCATAACAGCGGCGGATGTCGGACAGCGTTTCGAGCGGCGCAAACCGCCGCACATCCGGGTCCGGCCGCCGCGCGACCGTGGTGCCCGAACCGTGCCGCGTCATGATGATCCCGTCCGCCCGCAGGCGCGCCAAGGCCTCGCGCACAGTGGGCCGCGACGTCGCAAAGCGTTCGGCCAGCGCATGCTCGGTAGGCAGCCGCTCGCCCTCCTTGTACTCGCCTTCAAGAATGCGATTGAGGATGTCGCCGTAGATCTTGTCGGGCAAGCCCGTCGTTTTGCGCTCGTTCATCAGCGGTGCTGAAGCAGCTTGTCTGAGTAGGTCCTGATTGTAAGGCAAACCTGACCCTATCTTGATCTGATAGATGCGCCCCGGCTTGACAGGAATGCCGCAAACGCTTGCTGCGCGGTGTTTGCCGGGAAGCGTGCAGTTATCGCAAAATTTGACAAGTATTTGATTTACATCCTGTCAGGATGCACCTTTTTCAGCGATCATTTAAGCTGGCATCCGTAATAAATCGTCAATAAGTCCGGCCGTACGCAATGGCCGCGGCATCCCAATCTTTCAGACGCGGAGTCGATATGTACACACGCATCCTCGTAGCGGTCGACGGCAGCCACACCTCGCGCCGCGCATTCGAAGCAGCGCTCGCGCTCGCGAAATCCACCGGCGCTGTCATGCAACCGCTGTACGTCGTCGAAAACACACCGATGTATTTCGAAGCGCCGGGTTATGACCCGTCCATTCTGCGCAACCGCCTCGTCGAAGAGGGTAAAGAACTCTGCGCGGAATTCGCCCTGGCCATGGCAGCGCAAGGCGTCAAGGGGGAGCTGATTGTGGGCGAGGCCTCCTCCCTCGATGACGTTTCAGTGGTCGTGCTAAAAGCGGCCGCCGACTTCAACGCCGATCTGCTCGTGATGGGCACGCATGGCCGGCGCGGTTTTCAGCGCCTGATTCTCGGCAGCGTCGCCGAGCGCTGCGTGCGTCAGGCAACCTTGCCTGTACTGCTGATCCCCTCTGCGGCCGGCAAGGTCAGTGAAAACGCCTGAACGCCTGGTAACACACATTGCAAAGCGTGTGCTCGCCGCATTGGGGGCACGCGCGGCTGCAGTTGCGATACATCCAAAATCCGAGCAGAGCATCCTCGCCGCGATACATAGCAGTCCATAACCACAAGCAGCAATGCAAGCGTGACATCGCTCAAGATGCCTAACTGCGCGAACGCGTCATTTTGCCGCTAAACGGGGGGCATCGGCGGTGGGACAATCAGTTGTTACTCTGACAAATGGCTGCCGAACATGCTTACTCCTACCGCTGTGACTCGCTCCGCTGGCGCCGCCGATTCCACTCCGAAGTCGTCGCCGGCGAAGAGTAGCCGTCGTGCCGCGCCAGTGAGAGCAACGGCGCGCACCGCCGCTCGTTGTTCGAGTTGCTCGATGCGGGCGCTCTGCATGCCGCAAGGCCTGTCGTCCAACGAACTAACGAAACTCGAAGCGCTCATCTGCAGCGCGCGCTCGGTGCAGCGCGGCGAAGCGCTGTACCGCAGCGGCGACCGCTTCGACAATATTTACGCCGTGCGTTCCGGCTCCATGAAAACCGTCATGGCCCACCGTGACGGCCGCGAACAGGTCACAGGCTTGCGCCTCGCCGGCGAAGCGCTCGGCCTCGACGGTATCAGCGAAGACGTGCACGCATGCAGCGCCGTCGCGCTCGAAGACAGCACCGTATGTATCGTTCCCTACCCCGCCCTCAAGTCCCTGTGCCGTGAAATCAGTTCGATGCAGGACCGCCTGCACAAACTGCTGGGCGAACAGATAGTCCGCGAAGCCGGGCAGATGATGGTGCTCGGTTCCCTTTCAGCGGACGAACGCGTGGCGGCGTTTCTGCTCGACGTGTCGGAGCGCAACGCGCAACGCGGTTATTCGTCGGCGGAATTCAATTTGCGCATGACACGCGAGGACATGGGCAGCTACCTCGGTATGACGCTCGAAACCGTGAGCCGCACCCTGTCAAGATTTCAAAAGCGCGGCCTGATCGACACACAGGGCAAACACATCCGGATCGTCGATCTGGAGGGCTTGCAGAAGGTGTAAGCCGTACGCGGAGGACCTCGCCCGCGCCGCCGCGTCCCCGGCCACCTGCTTTTTAGCGCGCATTCGTCTTGGCATGGCTCCTGCGAGCGGGTACAGTCTTTAGTCCGTCCCCCGCAAGGAGACCTGGCGAAATGAATCGCGACCCCGCCCCGCACCACCCGCTCGTCCAGCGTCTGATCGACGCGCGTCAGATTACCGACGCATTGTTTTCTATCGTCAAACCCGAATTTCTGTACGAACGGCCGATCCGTGAGCGTCACCGGATCGTGTTTTACGTCGGCCATCTGGAAGCTTTCGATCGTAATCTTTTCGATCAGCGCCTGTGCGATCTGCCGGCATTCGACCCGCACCTCGACCAGCTCTTCGCTTTCGGCATCGATCCCGTCGACGGCGGCTTTCCCACCGATCAACCCAGCGACTGGCCCTCGCTCGACGCCGTGCGCGCCTACGGATTGCGCGCCCGCGAGCAGATCGACCGCGAACTCGACGCGCTGAGCGACTCCGCCCGCGTCGGCCGCAAGGGCGATCATGCTGACGCGTCCGAGCAGTTGCTGAACGTCGCGATCGAGCATCGGCTGATGCATGCGGAAACGCTCGCGTACATGCTGCATCAATTGCCGCTTGCGCAGAAGGTCGCCGGGTTGAAGGAGCCGGCGCTCACGCTTCCTGAACCGCGGCAGGCGTTGTCGTCTATGGTCAGCGTGCCGGCTGGTGCAACGGTGCTCGGCATGTCGCGCGAGAGCGGCCATTTCGGCTGGGACAACGAGTTCGGCGAAAAGCGCGTCGACGTGCCCGCGTTCGAGATCGATCGTCATATGGTGACGAACGGCGCGTTCCGGGAGTTTATCGAGGCGGGTGGTTATCGCGAGCCGAAGTGGTGGACGGACAAGGATTGGGCCTGGAAAGAAGCCGAACATATCGAGCATCCGGCCTGCTGGTCGCAGCAAACCAGAAGCGATCAGAACAGCGCATGGATGCTGCGCACGATGTTCGACGACGTGCCGCTGCCGCTCGACTGGCCCGCGTACGTGAGCCACGCCGAAGCCAGCGCCTACGCGCGCTGGGCCGGCAAGACGCTACCCAGTGAAGCGCAATGGCAACGCGCGGCACATGGCGCACCGCATGCCGCATCGGGCAATTTCGATTTTCGTAGCTGGGATCCGCAGCCGGTCGACGCATATCCGGACAACGTCAGCGCGTTCGGCGTGGAAGGTCAATTCGGCAACGGCTGGGAGTGGACTTCCACGGTGTTCGACGCACTGCCGGGCTTCGAAGCGTTTCCGTTTTATCCGGGCTACTCCGCCAACTTTTTCGACGGGCAGCACTACGTGATCAAAGGCGGTTCGGCACGCACCGCGCAATGCATGTTGCGGCCGGCTTTCCGGAACTGGTTTCAACCGCATTACCAATATGTGTATGCGGGGTTTCGGTGTGTGAAGGCGTGACGAACAAAGCATAAGCTGATGCCCGAAATCACTTATCGCTTGAATCCAAAAAGATCAGTACGCCGCAAGGGCTCGCATTCTTCAGACGGTTGTTGAGCGCCCAGGCTGCAATGCCTGGGCGGAACGCTATCTTCTGGGCATCGGCTGTGAGCAAACCGCCCGGTTCGGCGAACACTTCAGACAAAAAACCCGGCCGAAGCCGCGCTAAGCGTAGGCATCGGCTGTCTTCGGATACGGTAAACGGCAAGCATGTTTTCTGCTTGCACGGGACGGAATTCGGCCGGATTCAGGGACATTTCGACAAATTCCTCTATGACCACGACTCTGTTTTTCATTAATTGAAAGGATGGTTAATTGTCAGGTGTCGCATATCGGACACGATCTGTATTTCAACTTTTTACATTACTGTTTTGCGAGATTAGTCTCCCTGCATGAGGATTGACGTCCAACGCAGGAGATGAGATGAAACGCACCACCTTTTCGATAATTTCGCTGGCTGCGCTCGCGTCCGCCGGCGCCGCGCATGCCCAAAGCAGCGTGACCTTGTACGGCGCGATCGACACGTCGCTGACCTACGTGCACAACGCACAGGGCAACAAGAATCTCTGGGCTCTCGGTAACAGTAGTGCAGGCAATCTGTCAGGTACACGTTGGGGCCTCAAGGGAACGGAAGATCTTGGCGCCGGCCTGAAGGCCATCTTCCAGCTCGAAAACGGTTTCGATCCGAGCACCGGCAAACTCGGGCAAGGCAGCCGGCTATTCGGGCGGCAGGCCTACGTCGGTTTGACAAGCGATTCGCTGGGTTCCGTGACGCTCGGCCGCCAGTACGATCCGCTGATCGATCTCGTACAGGGCATCACCGAGGACAACTATTTCGGCAGCGCATTCGCGACCGCGGGCGACGTCGACAACTACGACAACAGCTTCCGCGTGAACAACGCAGTCAAGTACACGTCGCCGGTCTGGTCGGGTCTGCAGTTTGAAGCGATGTACTCGTTCGGCGGCATCGCGGGCAGCACCGGCTCGGAGCAATCGTATTCGGCGGCGGCCGCCTATAACAATGGCCCGATCGCCCTCGCCGCCGGTTACTTCTATGCAGCAAACAGTCCAGCGTCGGCGGGCCCACGCAGTCCGACAGCAGGTTGGAATAGCACGTCGGACGGAACGTTCGATGGCCCGATCAACAGTGGATACCAGACCGCGCACTCGCTCGGGATTGCCCGCGTCGCGGGCCAATATACGCTCGGGCAGTTCACGCTCGGGGCCGCCTACAGCAACTCGCAGTACCGCCGCGACAACGCCTCGGTGTTCGCTTCGAACGAAAAATACAACACGGGTCAGGGATTCGTGAACTATCAAGCCACCAAGGCCCTTCTGGTCGGCCTGGGCTACAGCTATACAAAATCGAGCGGCGATACCTCCGCGACGTATCACCAGGTCTCGCTCGGCGCTGACTATTCCCTTTCGAAGCGCACCGATGTGTATGTGACCGCCGCCTATCAGCATGCGAGCGGCGAAACCGGCAATGGCACAGGCGGCACGATGGCGGCGCAAGCCTCGATCGGCTCGTACGGATACGCAGGCACCAGCACGCAGGAAATGGTCAACCTCGGCCTGCGTCACAAGTTCTAGAAAACCCAGCACTTGCTACCACCGCGGCGATCGGCGGCTACGACCCATGCGCGGTCGCCGATTGCGGCTCAAACCAATTTGTACTTCAATCCGCTCTCATGCGAAGACGACGGAGTAGTTCCGCGCCAGCTGGCGTTACCCGAAATCTGCCATCGTCGAAAGCCGTAGGCACAATTTCGACGAGTCTCGCTTCTTGAAGAGCGATTGCGTCTGGATCACCAGGTGCGACCTGGTTGGGCGCATCGAGCAGTAGAAACAGAATCGCGATCTCATGGTGACTCAGCAGCGATTTCATCATCGACCTCAGGCATACACGAGTACTGGACAGGGCGCGCATCGGCGCGACGAACAACTCGGGTTTCGAATGACTTACACGTTGCGGCGAATCCGACGTGGCTCACGTCAGAACGCTATTCATCGGCGTTACGGAGCCCGTCTAACTACGTTTATGAAGTTTGATTTGGCATTAGCGGTCGCGATCGATACTGATGTGTTCAGGCACTTCGCTTTGCGGAATCATGTCGCCGGAATTAAATGGCGGTGGACCGGACCGTCTGCTTGATCGCTGGCATGCTCTCCCAGCCTATACCGACGTCGCTCGGAATTTATTCCAGCTTCGAACTGAGGAAAATGGATGCGAATATCGCCGCTCTGGCGATGGTCCTACGGTTAGATCTAGTCAGCGTAACCACGGCAGGCACGGCCCCCACGTTGTAAAAGACCGGCTCTGCCCTGCTGCGACGGTGCATGGCGGCACGGTCAGAGATTTCCTGGTTGCTCAGGAAAGCGGTGGTTTCCGTTTTTATTTGATGCTCCTTTTACCCGTATCGCGCTCCTCTACGCTGCAAGCCGACGACCCGTCATTGCCGGCCGTGCAATCGCAGGCGGAAATACACACCAGCAACCGTCATCGTGCCGAAAGAAGAAAATCGCATGCGAACCGCTTGGGGCCATGGCCTCGACGCGCACATAGCGTCTCCTCTCGCAACCAGTACGGCCGAATTGAATTACGCGGAGCCGCGTCGTCGGTGTCGGCGTAAGCCATTTTTCTACCAGGAACCGCAGGGACTTCTCGGCGATGTTCATGTTCGCCTCCTTCCATTTCTGCCGCAGCTCACGACGATCAGCTGTCGGTAGCGGAACCCTGCGACCTGTCGATCGTGCTGCGTATACTGAGCTAACCACGCCAGCGTCCGCTTTATTCCCGAGCCTCGAACGTGGCGGCATGCCGCGATTTCCAGCGCGCCTGTGCAATTTGCCCGAGTTTTTGCGAGCTTTCTTGATCAGAGCCGAACCGGTCCAGATGCGGCTTCCTGTTGTGCGGACGGTCGAATGGCGGGAATGAAGGTGCGTCGTTTCAAGTGCAACAATGAGCTCAAGGGGAACCGAAGTGCGATCAATTGAGCCAATGCGACCGGTTCGATGATTGGTGTGGCTTTCGGCCACCGAGAGGGTGCATCTTTAGTTCGATTGACAACGGTATTCGACAGCCTCGACTAAACCGCGGCGCGCTGTCTGGTGCGAGGAGAGGCCCGCGGCAGACAGCGTGTTCGCCGGATCGACTAGAACATCGTGTTGTCGTTGGCCGATTGCTCGGGCACGGGTTGAATCACATCCCAGTGCTCGGCGATCTTGCCGCGCTCGACGCGGAAGATATCCACGATGGCGTTGCCGCGGTCTTGCGGGTTGCTGGTCGAGTGAACATGCAGAAAGACGAGATCGCCGTCGGTCGCACTGCGCACGATGGCCGAACGGGCATTGGGGGCATGCTTGAAGTATTCGGTAAAGAAGCTGATGAACGGCGCGGACCCGGTGGGCACATGCGGATTGTGCTGAATGTAATTCGGTGCGAGCACGGCGCTAGCAGTCCCGAGATCGTGCCTGTTGAACACCGCATCGTAGAAGTTCACGACTAGCGCGCGGTTGCGCTCTTCCTGGGCAATATCGCGAGCGGCCGGATGAGCCGGCGCGACGCTATCTTCGGCGCGAGCCACATGGCTTGCGATCAGCACAAAGAAAGCAGCGGTGGTTGCCACGCGCTGGAGCAAGGAAGTTCTGTTTGGCATGACGGTCCCCCTCTTTTCGTTGAAAGCCGGCGGCTGCAAGGACTTTAGCATCCGCAGGTGGCTTATAGCCAATCGACATCCGGCTACGCTCTCCCGACACCGGGAAGCCCGCAGACATTCTGCGACTTCGCAAGCCTGGCGAGCTCAGGCAGTGGGAATAAATCTCCAATCGGACAGGTACTCCCTGCTGAAGGCGCCGGTTTCTTCCTAGGCGATCCGGCCGCTCAGCTTGCTGATTCGCTTGCGAGGATCTCATGTCGTCACAGCACCCATCCAATCCGTCACGTCGCAGGGTCTCGAGGTGCATGACCTATGGCGGACTTGGAACGCTGTTCACGCTTTCCGGCGGCGAAAGCTCAGAAGGTCACGATTCAGTAACTGCAGACGCTTCGAGGAGATCATCGTGAAAAATCATTCGTTACCGAAATCCGTATTTGCGGTCGTGTTCTGCCTGGTAGCGTCTGGAGCTACAGTCACGGCGTCCGCACAAAGCGCGAGCGACTCTCTCGTGACGATAAAGAATTTGATGTTCTCGCCCTCGTCCGCCACGATCAAGGCCGGAACGACCATCACGTGGATGAATCTCGATGCGGAGCCGCACACGATAGTCCACGACGTAGGCGCCTTTGACATGGGCCTCTTTCATTCGTACGACCTCGATCAAGACGACACGTTTTCGTACAAGTTCGACAAGCCCGGGATCTACAAGGTCTATTGTGGGGACCACCCTGACATGAAGGAAACGATCACGGTTCAGTGACTCGAACTATTGCGGTCTGAGCCGAGTAGGACTTATGGCTGCGGGATGCACGTCCCTGCCCCAGGCCGGCAAAACAGGCCGGTCTCACGTTTTCGACACCTTAAGGAGTTTGATATGAAAATCGTTTTCGACAGAGCAAGCGCACTGCAAGCACTGATGGCATTGAGAGGACTCCTGCTAGCGGTAGCGTGTATCGCCGCGGGCAGCGTCGCGGCGCAAGGTCTCAGCCCATATGACGATATCAACTCGCCTGAAAACAGCACCCGGTTGATGCCGCAGGCTGCACCCGGGAGCGAGTATCCCACCCACGGTGATCGGCAGGCCGGAGAGCTGAATCTGAATCCGACGGATCCGCGCGCGCAACTCGCCAATGGTTTGCCGAACAATGCACAGTCTGGTGGATATGGATCGCCACTAGCCGGCGTGAGGACCTATGTCGTGCCGCCGCCGAAGAATTGATGGCCGAGACGAGTCGGCCTGGTGCAGGATGGCGAGTGCCGCCACCGGTCTTGCCAGCCACCGGCACATTGCTGACGGCCTCGAATCCTTCATCGATCAGCCCGTACAACGTCACGCTGCTTTGCGCATGGACGAAACCTGCCAGCGGGCACAACGTTGCTAATGCCAGAAGTGCTTCTTCATTGAGTGATCCCCAGATTGCCTGCAATTAACCCGCAATAAATTGGCACATCCGCACCATGGATGTCCGTGTTCCAACCATGCGCGACCCGCTCGACGTCAACCGACCTCCCGGTCGTTCGCGCGTGGCTCCATCCGGCTTGACGACGAGGCCGGATGACAGCGTCTTCCAGGTCGGCCGCACGTTTATTCCCATCTAGCTCGAAATTATTTGGCGTGTTGTAGGGTGCCCGCGTTCTTTTTCACAAACCCGGGAATATCCGTCGTCCAACTGCGGTTAACTCAATGAACATCTCGCAATATTCACCAGATACTAAGGAATCTGAAATGAATAGATTCATCTTGTTAGGTCGAGCCAACCCTGAGCCGCTGTCATTCATCTGATTCTCGGCTCGCCCTCTCTATCCTGCGAACCAGCACCTTAAAACACCAGGAGTATCGTCATGAAATCAATCTCACAACATCGGTCATTCGACCAGTCGCTGCGCAACCTGGCGGTCGCTGGCGCGATTCTGATGTCGACTTCAGCTGGCGCGTTTGCGCAAACCATGCCTGACCCGCCGACACATCGAGTCACGCGCGCAGAGGTCATGCATGAACTCTACGAACTGGAGGCGGCGGGTTACAACCCGTCCCAGGGCGACGACGGTTCATATCCTGCAGATCTTCAGGCTGCGCAAGAGAAGGTTGCCGCCAAACATCGAGCGGAACAAAACGCACTGATGAGCGCCGGCCAGAATGGGAAGGTGAAGCCGGTGCCTTGAGGTACAGACGATCGCCAGTATTCCGCGTACATCGTTGCTCGCGTACGCGACGTGATGCACGGTAGTCAGGTGTTGCCGCGGGCGATGGTTGTGCAACGCAAAATGCAGCGTTCGGGGCGAGGGCATCACCTCGCCGCGCCGCCCCTCACGACAACGAGCTATCTGTCGTTCATATTGATCCGCACATCATGGCGGACTGCGTCATTGCGATGGAACCAGATGGCATTACGCAGCGTCACGGAAACGCCGGAATCGTCGGGTCCGTTCCCTTGATGTCGGCCTCGGCGTGACGCAGTTTGATCGCCTCCTCGATTTCTTCGACGCGATCTTTCGCGACGTCGACCATCATCAGCAGTTCGCCTTTTTCTATAGCCTGTTCAAAGCGCTTGAGCCGCGTATTCGGCACATCGACGCCAATCATCGTCGCCGTCCATGCACCAAAGCCGGCGCCACAAAGCGTGATCGCCACGACCGCTCCGCCTGCAATCGTCAGGCCGGCCGGCGGGAACGCCAGTGCGACCAGTGAGGCCAGCGTCCCCGTGAGGCCGCCCATCGCTACCCCTCTCGCGAGGGCGGGCAACAGATCGCTGCGTTGCGCCAGGGTTGCTTCTGGCAAATCCTCGAGCGGCACATTGTGATTGGCGATCACGTGGATATGTCGCCACTCGACCCGCAATAACAGAAGTTCGTTGATGGTCATCTGTGCACTATGCACATTCGGCAATAGCAAATAGATACGTCTCATGTCCTTCTCCCGAGCGGTCGTTCACCGGTCCCGAAGCATCGGGAGGGTGTCTTGTCTATACCGCAACTCGAGTGAGGTTATTCCCGAGGGACAGGTGTGTTGGCAACCGACCGGGAATAGCACGCTGCACCGCGGGTTGGTGCTGACGCTTGCACTCCTGATGATTGCGCATGTCGCAGCCGCGTTGAAACACAAGTTCATCGACCGCGACGGCGTTGCTGGACGCATGGGAATCTGATCTACAGGAACTTCGCGGGAGGCGCCTCCTCCCAGCATCCTTCGAGATTTCCGTCAACGTAGGCTTGCCAGGCGACGCGGTCGCAAACGCATCATGTTTTGCCTGCATCCTTGGCAACTTTGGGAATAAGCGGCGCCCGCTCCCGGTATACCGTAGTGTGAGCGCGCTGCATGATGCAGAATCAGCAACTTCCCGTTATTTATATTGGAGTCCAAAGTGAATAAGCGAACGATAATTTTCTCTCTAATTCTCGCTGCCGCAGCGAGCATTTCGATCAACGCGCAGGCTCAAGAAAAGACCCGGGCGCAGGTGTGGCAGGAGTTGATCGAAGCCGAACGCAACGGGCTGAATTTTGTAAGTGACACGTCGTACCCGGACGTTGCGCCGATCTTTGAACAGCAGGCCGCGCGGCTCAAGCAGCAAGACAGCGACAGTGGGATGGGTGTCGCAACGACAGGCACAAGCGATGCCGGCCACATCAAACGGAATACACCTCCTTCAGATCCGTCAGCCTGCGTTGGGCCTGTCAGCTTCTGCACTATTTATTCCGGCTCTTGAGCCACACATCAACGTGCTTCACTAGTTCCCCGGCAAACCGGGGTCTTTGTTGGAAGGAGTCGCAATCATGAAAAAGCTCACCCTGTTGGCACTGACGCTCAGTGCGGTCGTCATCTCCACATCGACTTTTGCGCAGTCCGCGTCTGTCCCGCTCACCAGAGCGCAGGTACGCGCCGACCTCATCAAACTCGAACAGGCTGGATACAATCCGTCGACCAGCGATGACGCGACCTATCCTGCCGATATCCAGGCTGCGGAGGCGAAGGTAGCCGCCCAGGACGCTGAACAGCAAGCCGCCACGCCCCAGCAGCAAGAAAGCGACAGTGGCATGGGCGCCGAAATGAAAGGCGCGACCGATTCTGGCCACAAAAAACAGGATATGCATCCCTCAAATCCGTCGACCTGCGTCGGACCTGCCAGTTTCTGCGATATTTTTTTCGGCTCTTGAGACACACGCCACCGTGCTACGCCAGAAGTGGTTTCATAAACGCCCCGTGTTAACTTCTCGTGTGCCGTGTTAGCTTTGCCTGGCATGGCACGACGAGAAAAACTTGCAGAAGAGCAAGGAGGCACCGGGCTACATTGACGGACACTTTCGTCGCCGACACACTCAAATGACGGCCGTCCAGGCGTTTGGCCGGCGCAGGTATCATTCAATAGAATTTGGTCATCGGACGCGGTGTAGCTGGCGGAAAAACATTCCACGTACCGTCAATGTGCCGGAAGAACAAGAAGGAAACCCGTCGCTCCTGCCGCGACACCTCGACGCGCACGAAGCGCGTGCCGCCGACTGCCATTCGACTGAAGTCGCTCACTCGGGCAGGTGCGGCCGGCGTTGGCCTAAGCCATTTCTCCACCACAGAACGAAGCGATTGCTGCGCGAATCTCACACGCTCCGGTGCGGAATTCACTGTAATTGGACTCATTTGGCTTGCCTCCATACCGACACATAGTCCCCTTCCCCCCGGTACGCGAAATTGCCCGGAAACACTGCGCCGAACTCGCGTACAGCAGGCCAAGATTTGAAGAGCGGACTTTCGCCAACAATCGACCCTGATCTTTTTCGATTTACCCAATTTCGATGATAATTATTATGTTTTCCGATTGTACAATTTAGACTAGTACAATATTTACCATTCGTAAAGCATAGCGAGATCAGGACTATCCCTATGTGGCGGCGCCTGGCGAACACGAGAATCATCAGAACTTTATCGTGAGCTGTGGGGGCCGCACGGCCACGGCCAGCCAGTCAAGCGGCAGAAAATGGGGACCTGAACAGGGGCGTTTAACCTCGACTGCGGCACGCAAGTAACGCCCTGACGTCGAATATTGATGTACCGAAGTCAGTGCGCGACGCCGAAAAATGCTTCCGCACCTTCGGCCGGCGTGAGTCCCACTCTGAAATAGCCCTCAAGCCGTTCAGCCATGACGTCGTTCATGATGAACGGCGGACAGAGGAAGCCGACTGAAACGGCATGGTCGTACCACGCCAGCATCCATGCGCGCAGACCTGCTTCGTCCAGCGAAAATTCATTCGACAGATCTTCAGCCATGCACTGCCTCCTTCGCCATTGTCTCGCCGTTCTGCGGCAATACGGCGGTGCTCATCGCAGGACGAGCGTCTCTGGGCGGAAACACGTGCCAGATTCCGTCGCTGTGCCGAAAGAAAAACAGCGCAAGCGAACCGCCCGGCCGTTGCACTTCGACGCACACACGACGAGTCCGGCCAGATCGTGACCGATGTATCGACAGCACGCGGACCGACTGGCGGCATTCCGTGCCAAGCAGTTTTCCAACGATCCCACGCAACGATTTTTCAGCCACGATGTCTACACTCCGTGATGCAAGTGAAGTCATCGTAAGGCGCTGGAAGCGGCGGTTCCGTCGGGAGCACCGGATAGTTCATTAAGGAACGGCTGATTCGAATGTCAGGATTCTCCTAATCAAACCGCTGCGCCGATTAATACAGCTTCGTTTTTTCGCCGACGAGGCGGTATCTGATCGCATCGCGGTCAGTTCAGACTACCGGTGCGCCGAATCGACAGGGAAAACACAGGCAACGTATAGGGATTTCCTGACACGAAGTTCAGCATTGACCGGCCCTTCTTTCTTGATGTCCTGACAGCGCTGCGATAACTATCCACATAGGATGAAGACTCGTCAATCGTCCTGTTGCTGAGCGTGGCCATGGTTCCGTATCTGTCTGAACGCGAAAACGCGGTTGAGCATATCAACGCGAAGTGCATCCATCTGTTCGATCTGTGGTGCGAAAGCCGAAGCGTCGCGCCGCTAACGTACCTGTTAAAAGGCTGGCCACTGACGAACAGCGATCCCGAGGCCATCCGGCGCCTTGGCAACGCGCTGCGCGATCTCAGGCGACACCATCTGCATGACGCCAACGACGCGTCATTTCAAGAACTCTGCGAGTTATCGGATTGCGTCGAAGACCTGCTTGTTCTGTCGGCCATGACAACGTGGGCGATGAGCAGCGGGTAGCGTGAACGGGAGATATCGAACCCGCGTAACGCGACTGGTATGAGGGGATATAGCGTGCAGTTTAACGAAATCAGTGACGAAGAGTGGCTTCTGCTGGCGCCCGTTCTGTCGGATGACGTCATCGTTCATGGGCAACGCGGCCGGCCTCGCGCGCAAGTTCGTCTGGTGGCGAATGCCGTGTTGTGGGTATTGGTGACTGGCGAACCCTGGTCCAGGTTGCCGAACACCTATCCGTCGGTGCCGACGTGCCGGTCACGCTTCGAAAAGTGGCGTGGGTCCGGCGCCCTTGCGGAAATGCACGGGCTTCTTTCGAGCCGCGGCCGCACGTTCCGCTGCGGTCCGGATGGCCGGTTGCAACCACAACATGTCCAGCCCCGCTCCGTCGACCGTCAATCCAAGGACGAGGGCCTTCGCAAGGTGTTCTGGACAAGTCAGGCGTCGTGGCAAACGCCGCATGGCGCACGCCAGCCGCCCCATAGCGTGGATACGTTCACTCAAGTCGCCCAGCAGCTCCAGGATTCTTCGCCTGTTGCGCCTGAGCGCGTCGAATCCCGCAGCTCGATGAACGCCCCTCAATCCATCCACCGGCCTGCCTCGCCATGGATGGGCCTCGCCTCACAAGGCAAGCGCCAATCCGACCCGCGTGGCTACGTCATCTACGTTGCGGCCGATCGGGTGGCGAACGCCCGGTTTCGTGGATGGGCCGAGATCGTGAGGGACGCGCAGCGCATCGCCCGTTCCGGACTTATCGGTCCGAGCTTCACGAGCTTCGAGGCTGCGCAGCAGTACTCGCTCGAATGGGCCCGACGGTGGATCGACGAGGAAAGCGACGTCGACAGAGATGATGTCAACGCCGAGAAGTGCGATTCGTGGCAACAGAAAGTCCGATCCGGGTGAACAACGCATCGGCGGCGTAGCCATGAGATTCGCAGCACAGGCACTATGGGGCGGTAGGCAATAGATTTTCTGCCTCAGTGACTTGCAGCAGTCACCAGTTGCAGCGGCGTTTCAATGGCGCGCGACAAATCGCTCTGTTTTCTGTGCTCAGTGACTGCCTTCAACGCCACGTCGACGCCGAACACAGCTTGCCGGTCGGCAAACTGGTTCATCGTCGCAAGCACGCGGCCGTCGAGAAGCAGCGGTTTGATCGCCTCGCTGTCGTTATAGCCGGTGACGTAGACGCCGCCGGTTCTCCCTGCATCACGAATGGCATCCACCGCCCCCATCGCCATATTGTCGTTGCCGCACATCAACGCACGGATCTGCGGATAGTCTCCTAGCATCTTCGACGCAACGTCCCGTCCTTTCCCATAGTCCCAGTCGCCGGCTTGTATCGCGACGATCTTCATCCCGGCCGCGTTCATAGCATCCTTGCTGCCGGCCGAACGCTGCTGCGCATTGCGGTCGGCGGAAATGCCTTCGATGATCCCGACCTGATCGCCCGCCTTGAGCCGCTCCGCAAGATAATCGCCGACCTGCTTCGCGCCGTTTCGATTGTTCGGACCGACGAAGGGCACGGAGATGTGGGCGGCATCCTGCGACGCGTCATCGAGCGGGTTATCGATGGTAACCATGATGATGCCGGCCTTGATCCCCCGCGCCACGATCGCTGTCAGCGCCTTCGAGTCAGTCGGCGCGATGACGATCGCGTTCATCTTCGCTTTGATCAATTCGTCGACCATCCGGATCTGCGCGGCAGTGTCGTGCTCTGTTGCCGTGCCGCGAATGGTCAAGCCGAACTGCGACGCGAAGTGCCTCTGATAATTCTGCGCAGCGTTCGCCATAGCTACCGTGAACGGATCGGTCATCGACTTCAACACGAGGGCGATCTTCAGCTTGCCACCCTGCATGGCATCGACACGAACCGCACCTGTCAGGCCTGCCGCAGCAAGCGTGCCGGCAACCAGCACGCGGCGGCGCATCCTCTGCGTCATTGATTTTCTCTCCTTGGACCACACGGACGACGGATCAAACCGCAGCGAACGCTGCAGTGTCCCGATCTCCGGCGCCCGTTAGCTGCCGCAAAACGGCAGCGATTTCGTCGAACAACGGCCGGCTGTCGATCTCCTCGCTCAGGCAATTCTCTTTCAACGCTACCAGCTTCGCTGCAATGTCCGCTTCCACAGCCACCAAGTCGCATCGGTCGATCAATTCCTCCAGCAGACAACCATACGCCCTGACTTCCAGGCGCTGCAGCGCGAAGCGGAAGTGGCGATCATCAGTCGCGTAGAAAGACGCCGCGCCAAAATCGCCCAGCAGCGCGCGACCTTGGCCACCGTGCAGAATGTTGTGCGCGTACAGATCGCCATGCATCACACCTTGTCGATGCAGATGACACGCTGCCGACGCCATGCCGTATGCAAGGCGTAACACCGATGCAAACTCGAAGCGCGTGTCGGCATCGTAGACATCACGCGTGCATGACTCGAGGCTCGGCGGTCCGGCGAGGTTCGTGAATTGCGGGTCGATCAGTTCCATCACCAGGCCATGCGTGCCCGCCGGATGGCCCTTCACCTTGCCCACCACCGGGATCAGATTCGGATGATCGCCGGCACGAATGCAGGCCGCCATCTCGCAGTCCGGCAATCCATCGCTCGTCACCGCGCCCTTGAACAACTTGACGGCCACAGGCCTACTCGCATGTTCGTGACGAGCAAGAAGCGCCGCGCGATAAATGACACCGGAGGCGCCCTCGCCTAACTGCTGTTCAAGTTTCAACTCATCCCATCGAATATCGGCACTCGGCGTATCGGTGAGTGCCGCTGTCTCCAGCGCTTCGCTAAACGGATTGCCGGCGAAAGCCAGCCAGGAAAGCCGCGGCAAGCGCAACAACCATGCAGGCAGTTCGCTGAGTTGATTCGCCGCGAGACGCAGCAGTTCGAGACGCGAGCAGGCCGCCAATTCTTCGGGCAGCGTGCGCAACCGGTTACCTGCAAGCATCAACTTCTGAAGTTGCGTGCAGGTGCCGATTTCCGCAGGCAGTGTGTCGATCTCGTTGTCGGTGAGGATCAGCCAGCGCAGCAGCGGCGGCAGCGATTGACCCGAGACCTTGCGAATGCGGTTTGCCTTGAAGCCGACCATGCTCAGTTGCGAGCACTGCCCGAGGACTTCCGGCAATTCGGTGAAGGGGTTGTCAGACGCAAAAATGATGCGCAGCTTGCTTAACCGTGGCAAATCATCGGGCAGCCTCGTAAGTGCATTGCCCGATAGATCGAGAATTTCCAGCGTATCGGCCAGATCGAAAATCTCGCGTGGAAATTCGCTCAGCCCGCACGCCAGTTTAAGTCGGCGAGTACCCGCCAGTTGTCCGGCCCGCAGTTGTTCGAGGGTGCTTGTCACAGTCGTAGAGAAGAGTTCCGGTTGCCGGTGAGCGATGTGCCGAAGGTATCAATTCTACTGAGTCGTGGGCCGCGCGCGGAATTGGATAGCAAGATCCGGCGTGACCTCGGCGAGGACGAGGGTTAAGCTGTCAGGTATCGGAGCCATGGCAGAGCGAAGTTCGCAGCCTCGCATCAAGCCATCTCAGTCTCCAGCCAGTCAGGAATCCAGCAAAGTGACATACGCATACAAGTCAATGAATTCGCCCGTCGGCGAACTGAAGCTCGTGGCAAACGGCAACCGGCTCGCCGCCATTCTGTGGGAAAACGACAAGCCGAACCGGGTGCGCCTGCCGGAAATGGCCGAGGCGAATGACCGCGCGATCCTGATCGAAACCGAGCGGCAATTGAATGAATATTTCGCGGGGACGAGAGACCGGTTCGACCTCGAACTCGACTTCCAGGGAACGGACTTTCAGAAGAGAGTTTGGGCGGCGCTCCTGACGATCCCGTTCGGCGAGACGCGCAGCTACTCGGACATCGCGACGCAAATCGGAAACATCAACGCGGTGCGCGCCGTGGGCGCGGCGAACGGCAAAAATCCGATCTCGATCGTGGCGCCGTGTCATCGCGTGATCGGCGCGTCCGGCGATCTGACCGGCTTTGCCGGCGGACTCGTGAACAAGATGTTTCTTCTGTCGCTGGAAGCCGGGCAGACCTCGCTGGAAGCGGCTGCGGATTCGAATGACGCTGCGGCTACTGCAACGGCTGCGACTTCAAGCGCGACTCCGGGAACTGGCGTCAGAGAAACGGCTGTGAAACCAGCGCGCCCGGCGCCAAGCCGTGGGACCCAGCACTCGTTGTTCGGCAACTGAGCGGGTTGGATGCAACGGTCGTGACATTACGAGGCGGCGTTCAACGCCGCCTAACGCACCACATCACCAATGCAACAGGTTCTGCTCGCACATACGCTCATCGGCGATATCATTTCAACAATACTTGAAATATGAAAACGATCAGCGTATCGTTCGACCATGGACTCGAACCTTGTTGTACGCGCCCTTGGCGCGCTCGCTCATGAATCGCGGCTGGCGATCTTCCGTTTGCTGGTCGTCGCGGGGCCGGATGGCATCGCCGCCGGTGAAATCGCGCAGCAGCTCGGACTGTCCCCATCGAGCCTCTCCTTCCACCTCAAAGACCTGTCGCATGCCGGGTTGGTGACACCCCGGCAGGACGGGCGCTTCATCATCTATTCGGCGAATTTCGACGCGATGACGGGCCTGATCGGCTTCCTGACCGAAAACTGCTGCGCCGGCGCACCGTGCGCCGCGAGCGACCTCCCCGGCTGCTGCGAAAAATGAGCACCGGTAGCACAGTGGCGCGTGGCGCACGGCCGGCGATCGGATTCTTCGAGCGCTATCTGACCGTCTGGGTGACGCTGTGCATCGTAGTCGGCATCCTGGTCGGGCAACTGCTTCCGCAACTCTTCCAGGCGATCGGCCTCTTTGGATTTCATTCGGGTGCAGCGCTTGCCACGGTGGTCGGCGTGCTGATCGAAGTGCCGGTGATGCTGTTAGTAGTCGGCGTCGTCAATCGTTCGCAGCATTGGTACGAGGCAAAAACACAGCGTTAAAGGACAATGAGGACAACGTGTATGAGCGTTACGATCTATCACAACCCCGATTGCGGCACCTCGCGCAATACGCTCGCCATGATTCGCAATGCCGGCATCGAGCCGGAGGTCATCGAGTATCTGAAGAACCCACCTGATCGAGCCACACTGAAGGACCTGATCGAACGCGCCGGGCTCACGGTGCGCGCCACGCTGCGCGAGAAAGGCACGCCATATGCCGAACTCGGTCTCGCGGACGCATCCTTGAGCGATGAACAATTGCTCGATGCGATGCTGGCGCATCCGATCCTCATCAATCGCCCCATTGTGGTCACCCCGCTCGGCGTACGCCTATGCAGACCGTCCGAGGTGGTCCTCGATATCCTGCCCGCAGCGCAACAGGGGGCGTTTATCAAAGAGGACGGCGAGCATGTGATCGACAGCGCGGGACGGAGGGTTCGTTGATGTTCGGGAATCTGCCTAACATCAGCGCCCCACATTTCCACGCGCCGGATCCGCAAAAACTCGAACCGCACGCGATTTCGCAACACGCCCCGCGAATTCTGCTGCTGTACGGGTCGTTGCGTCCCACTTCATTCAGCAAACTGCTCACTTTCGAAGCCGAACGCATCCTGCGCCAATTCGGCGCCGAAACACGCATCTTCGATCCGCACGGCCTGCCGATCACGGACAGCGTAGCGGCCGATCATCCGAAGGTCGTCGAACTACGCAAACTGTCGGAATGGTCGGAGGGACAGGTGTGGTGCAGTCCGGAGCGTCACGGTACGCTCACCGCGGTGTTCAAGAATCAGATCGACTGGCTGCCGCTCGAAAGCGGGGGCGTGCGCCCCACGCAAGGACGCACGCTCGCGGTGATGCAGGTGTGCGGCGGTTCGCAATCGTTCAACGCCGTCAACGCGTTGCGCGTGTTGGGCCGATGGATGCGCATGGTGACGATTCCCAATCAGTCGTCGGTAGCAAAGGCGTATCAGGAATTCGACGCCGACGGCCGGATGAAACCCTCCGCCTACTACGATCGCGTCGTTGACGTGATGGAGGAGTTGTACAAGTTCACGTTGCTGGTACGCGACCGTTCGGATTACCTGACCGATCGCTACAGCGAACGCAAGGAAGCGCAGCCGGAACTGGCGAGCGCGTTGGCGGCCAACGCGATGGTTCATGAAGCCGCGAGCGCCAATGCAAACAGCAACGGCAGCGACGACAGCGACGACAGCGAAACAGAATGACGACGACGGCACTCGGCAGTGCTAACCCTGGCGCTCGCAGCGCATAAAGCTCCTATCCTTAAGATGCCCTTTGGGCATCAACCAGGAGGATGACATGCGCATGCTACTCAACGTACGTATTCCGCACGAACCGTTTAACACGCTAGTGCGCGATGGCACTGTCGGCGAAGTGATAGGGCGAATACTTGAAGACATCAAACCAGAAGCTGCCTACTTCACCGAGCAGAACGGAACACGTGGCGCGGTACTCATCGTGAACCTCGATGAACCGTCGGGAATTCCCGCACTCGCAGAACCATTTTTTCTGAAGCTCAACGCCGACTGCGAGTTTCGCGTCGTCATGTTGCCGCAGGACCTCATGAAAGCCCGACTGGAGAATCTCGGCTCAAAATGGAAGTAGCGCATACGTTCGTATCAAACGATGAACTTGCCGTCTGCGGTTCATAAGACGCCCCCCAGACGGCAACGCGCGCAAAGGCGCAGACGTGTGCTCCGCTCACCCGAGTTCGAATGAGGTCACGCCAAATACGCGTTCGATTTGAATAGCAGGCGAGTCCTGCGTATACATCCGCGCGGTTTCAAAAACGCTTGTCATGCCATGCCGTTCCGCCAGCGCGACGGCAGCGGGATTAGTCTCCGGCACATCGAGCACGATGACCTCGTCCGGCATGCGCGCCACCAACGCATCGAACAGATCGCTCGCGATCTCGTCGCTATCGGCGAAGAGCGGACCGATCTTGCATCCCGTTCTGCAACGACGCACTACGCCGTAGCCTGCAACCTGACCGTCACGAACTACGGCCAGCGCCGTGGCGTCACGCTGGCCGAGCCAAGTCGCGAGAAAACGCTCACGCGCGGCGGGAAAGCACTGGCGATCGTAGTCGAGTAGTTGCTCGAACGGCAGCGCCGACGCATTCAAAATGTTCGAACGGATGTTCGAACCCGTCACGTTTTGGGCGGATGCCTGAACGACACCCTGAAAGCGAATGTTGCGATACGCAAGCCGAAAGCCGGACTTCCTGTAATTCGCCTGCTGAGCGACAACGCCGTCCAATCCGACATTGCGCTTACCCAGATAGTCCATGCCGTGCTGCCAGACGCGCATACCGAAGCCTTTGCCGCGAAACGCCGGCTTCACGATATATAGACCGATAAAGCCGAAGTGCTCGCCGTACGCGATCGCGGAAATGCAGGCAACCGGTTCGCCGCGCCACTCTCCGATAAAAAACCCGTTAGGGTCGCCGGCGCGAAAGCATTCGGCATCGTGCAGGCCGGGGTTCCATCCTTCCGCTGCGGCCCATTCGACCGCCAACGCCACATCGTTGGCCGACATGGTGCGCACGATAAAGTCACGGTGCTCGTCCGGGTTCATCACGATCGCCTCGCCCACTGCGCCTGAAGCATAGCGGCCGCCGCAGTAGCCGCCACCTGGTTTCGTTTGATGTTTGCCTATGCCGGCGGCATGTTTGCCGACATGCATCGACAGATTACACGGCCCGGCGACGGACGATTCTGTCAATCGCTTCCGCCCGCCCCTAAGCTTCTCCTAAGCCTGGCCCGCTAAGATTGGGGGCACGATTCATCACACGCCCCTCAAAAACCTCACCGCATGAATACACTCGAAGCGTTCAATCAGGCGCTCTTTCTGATGATCAACGCCACGCCATCGACACCCGCCTGGCAAATCGACATGGCGCGAATGATTGCCGATTACGTCATTTATCTCGTGCCGCTGTCGCTGATCGCGATATGGCTCTTCGGCGATGCGCGTCAGCGTGAAGTCGCCGTGCGCGCATTTTGCGTAGCCATGCTCGCCCTCGGGCTCAGTCAGATTATCGGTCTGGTTTGGCCGCACCCTCGGCCATTCGTGATCGGAATCGGCCATACGTTCCTGGAGCATGCGCCCGACTCGTCGTTCCCCAGCGACCACGGGACCCTCTTCGCCACCATCGCGCTGACCTTGTTGCTGGGCGGAGTAAGGCGGTACGGCATGGCGATCCTGCTGTCCGGACTTGCCGTGGCTTGGGCGCGCGTGTTTGTCGGCGTCCACTTCCCGCTTGACATGGTTGGCGCCGTCGCCGTGGCGTGCGTGGCGTTCCTGCTGATCGCGCCGCTGTGGCGGCTGGGCGGCGCCACGGTGACAGGCAGCCTTGTCAAGGTGTACCGCAAGCTGCTGGCGTGGCCAATCGAGCGCGGCTGGTTGTCCTCATAGGGCTTTGCGAAACCGCGTCTACCGGGTCAACGCCCGAAAATCACTCGGCGACATCTCGTACGCACGACGAAACGCGCGATTGAAATCCGACGCGCTATTGAAGCCCACGCCATAAGCGATTTCGACGATCGCCTTCTCCGGATAGCGATGCAGTTCATCTGCCGCCTCACGCAGCCGCCGGTTGCGAATATAGGCGGCCAATCCGCCTTCGGGTTCGAAGAGACGATACAACGTGGGCCGCGAAAGTTGCGACGCGGCGAGCACGCTCTCCGGCGTGAGATCCGCCTGCCCCAGATTGGCTTCGATATAGCGGCGCGCCGTCGCGAACATAGCGGTGCGAGCGGCCGCGCGCGCATTGCCGGTTAAACGCGCCTCCTTGCCGAAGGCCGCCGCAATCAACAACGCACAGGTGCGCATCGCGCGATACGCTTCCTGCCCATTCATCTTGTGCAGGTTCTGGGTAAGGTCGGCGAGATGGCCCGGAATCATACGCGCGAGCGGCGAGTCGTATTCGATCGCGCTGCCATGAATCGACTCCGCTTCCGGCAAGACGGATTCAACCAGCGCACGCGGCAGGAAAAAAGCCTGCACTCGGCACGCACTACGCACCATCTGCATCGGCTGGTTCATATCCAGCGCGAGAATGCCCGGCCTCGTTTGCAGCGCTTTGCGCTTCGGATACAGACCCGTTCCGGTCTCGATGCTGCCTTCCACGGCCACATGAAAGACGAACTGGCGGACCGAATCGGTGGAAATGCGAGCGACGGATCGCGCCTGCGAAACCGGGTCCGTGCGGCAATCCATGAATGTCAGATCGGCGGCCTTGTAGCTGTCGATCGTGCCGCTAAAGCCATCGGCCAGTTGCCAGCGCGAGATCGGCACGTCGAGAAAGTGGCCAAGCCGGTCCCGCCACGCGGGCAGTTGCTCGCGCGGCGCTTCGCGGTGCGTATCAAAGTGGCTGTAAATGCACGCCGAAGGCGCCGCGTCCCAAGGCACGGAATCGGTGGTCAAAGCTTTCCCCTGCGCAGTCTCGTTGTCTGCGCATGATAGCCGCAGATGCCAGCGCTCAAAAGTTCGTGAAGAAGGCCCGGGCGGCGACCATGCAGAACGACGCCACCAGTTCTCCGTGATAGGCCTGAAGCACAGCCGAGGCGCCGCCGTCAGTCGCGCCGCCCGCTACGGCCTGATTCGCGAGCGTCGCCTTCGCGCTCGCGAAACCCTGCTTGATGGGCGCGTACGGATCGTTAGGCCCGGAGATCGGAGAGTCCACGTCCAGCACGGACGTAAGCCCTGCCGGCACTTTGGCGTCCTGCCAGTAGGCCTGCTCGATGCGAGCGTTGAAGAAAAACACGGTGGGATCCGAGCCGCCGCCGCACAGCAGAACCGGCGCGCGCGGCAGCCAGTTGCGCAAATCATTGCGCTTGAACGCCTGGCGCAGCGGATGCATCGGATTCGCGGCCGGCGTCAAGGCCACCGTGCTGTCGGGAAACGCGCCATCGGGATTGGCTGAAGCATCTTCCAGAAGACTCAGCCGATAGGCGTTGCGCACGAGATTGGCGTTGCCGAATCCGGCAGCAAACACTGGCGTCAGCGAGGGCGGGGTGAGGGGCGGCGAAGTCGGCGGTGTCATCGAAGCATATTGCGGCGCGGGCGGAACGCTGCTGAAGAGTTGCGTCGAGGGCAGTTTCCCCTTCGAAAATAGCGTATTGAGCGGCTGCAGGCTCGGCAGGAGATTCTCGATGCCCGGGGCATAGGCCGCTTCATAGAAGTCGCCGGGCTTGCGGTAGATGTTCTCGTAGGCATGTTGATAGCCCGTCACGATCAAGGTCGTGAACAGCGTCGACCCCAGGTTCACCTCGCCTTCGATGAGCGCGTCGGCAGTGGCGGCAAGCGCATACGGACCCGATCCCGGCGCGGATGCCGTGACCTTGACACCGGCCGCCTGCAAAGCACGATGCGTCGCGAGAGCCACGAAGCCGCCTTGCGAATAGCCGGTAACGAAGAGCTTGCCGTTCTCGCGAGTCTTTCTCTCCGCTTTCACTGCACTCAGTGCGGTCCGCGCCGCCCGCAGCGAATCGATCACATCGGCGGATTGCTGGTCGGCGTTCAGATAGGGGTGGTATGTGAGGTCGGAGCCGGCATAGCCCGCGTAGTTTGTCGCCACCACGATATACCCTTGAGCCGCATACATGGCAGCCACGCTGATGCCCTCCCCGACGCCGTCGCCGTTGCCCGGATCGGTTTGCGTGATATCGGCAATGTTGTAGTTGCGGTACGCGGTCGTGCCGTGCGCGTAGAGCATCAGCGGACGCGGCCCGCTGCATGCAGCCGACCGTCCGCCCGGAATCATCAGCGCGCCACTGGAGGTGGTGGGTTCGCCCGCGCCGCCGATGGTGCGGTAGCGGAAGGTCACGATCTCCACCCCGCAAGCGGGCGCACCGGCGATCTGCGCGAGTTGCTGACCGGATGCGTTCGATGCAAGCAGTTTCGAAAACGCCGCGGCGCTGAGCCGTAGCGTGACGCGCTGTTCGAGTAGCTGACCGCGGGCCTTGCATCCCTCATCGCAACCGGAGCCGGCCTGCACATAAGCACTGCCGCCCAACGTGAAACATGTCAGCAGCACGAGGGCCGCGTTCCGAATCGCTACAGGCATGTGAGGCTCCGTCTTGTTGGCTTTTGTTTGCGCTTGTTGGTATTGCGGCGATTGGGCTGCCTTACATACAGAGTGAGGGGAGTATAGGTAAACAGATTGGCGCGCCGCCACCCTCATCCTTCACGAGTTTGCAATGGAATGCTTCATGAGGTGTCCGGCCGCGAGAGCCGGTCGGCATAAGAAACGCCGACCGGGCTCGCTGCTGGCTGACGGGATCAGGTCGCGGCTTGCGTCCACCTTTCAATGCGGGTCCGCGCTTGCCGCTTACTTCCAGAGCGTGCGGCCGAAGAAGGTCAGCGTGCGGTCCCAGGCCTGCTGCGCCCAGACCGGATCGAACTGGGTCCTGGAGATGCGGCCCGGCCCGACTGCCGTTTCGTTCGCGAACGCGTGGTACGCAAGATAGCGATGGAACTCGACGTCGACATTGGCCGCGCTGAGCTTGGACTCCAATGCGTCGACCGTTTCAGCCGGGAAGAATTCGTCTTGCGTCGCCCAGTGACCGAGCACCGGAACCTTGATTTTCGATGCGTCGATGTACTCGAGCGGAGGGAAGCCGTACCACACCACCCCGGCCGATACTTCAGGGATATTGCATAGCGCGAGCCAAGTCAGCGCGCCGCCCATGCAATAGCCGGTCACGCCGACATTTGCCGAGTGCTGCTTCAGATACTGGACGGCGCCCCGCACGTCCTGTGTCGCGGCATCGCCGAAATCGAGTGCGCTCAGCAAATGGTTCGCCTCAGCCTCTTCAACCGTCGACTTGCCGCGGAAGAGATCGGGCACCAGCGCCAGATAGCCGGCCTGCGCAAGCCGGTCCGCCACGCCGCGAATCTGGTCGTTCAAGCCCCACCATTCCTGAATCACGACGATGGCAGGCGCGCCTTCCAGCTTCTGCGGCTTGGCCAGATAACCCTGAACGTCTTTGCCGTCAGGGCGGTTAAACGTGATCATCGATCCTGCAGTCCGTTGCATCATTGCTCCTCGAAGTAGCCGAAGCCGCTAGCATAGCGCCAGAGTGGCAAGGTCTGCTGGGCCCCCGGCAACCCGATCAATACGACCTGTGCACCCCGACTTTGTGGCGACGATCCTGTTCATCACCTCATTGCGATCGATGGCCCAGTTCCTTATTGAATTTGGCCAAAGCCGCCCCTCGAACCCATACTGCGGCTTACCCGTCGTTTCCGGTTCAGGCTACTCATGTCCGTCCTCGATCACATTGATGGAATCCGCCGTGCCAGATTCCGCGGACGCTTCAAACCATCAGTGGTGCTCCCCCTCATTGCCGGCGCCTTGTTGAGCCCGGCCTTCGGCAGCGCCGGCTCGCCCGTCCCGTCGACCGCCGTCGTCACCCATGTGCGAATTCTTCGCCTGTCCGGGGACGTGGTGAGGGAGGGCCGCTGGGCCTTTCTTATCTCCGCGCTGAACCACACTGTCGCGGCCTACGGCCCGTATGTCATCGACGCGTATTTTTCACCGATGTCGGCCCAGCGCGAGATCGACGAGGTGATATCGGGCCGCCTGATCAACGTCCTGGCAAGCGAGCCCGGACACCCGGAACTCGACGCCTCGGCAATTCCGGTGCCGATTCCCATCGACCGGGGCCTGCTCGGCTATCGCGTGGCGCTGATCAATCAAGGCGAGCAGGCTAAGCTCGACAGCATCCACGACCTCCAGGGTCTTCGCACACTCAGCGTTGGCCAGGGCCAGGGTTGGGGCGATGTCCCGATCTACCGCGCGGCCGGCGTTCCACTCGTCACTGCCAGCCGTTACGATCTGCTTTTTCCGATGCTGGCTGACCACCGCTTCGACATGTTCCCGCGCGGCGTAGTCGAGATCACGCGTGAAATCAAAGCCTTTCAGCCGAGTTACCCTAATATGAGGATTGACTCCCACCTGCTCATCCGCTACCCGTACGCGCAGTTCTTCTATGTCAGCCAAAGCGAGCCGTTGCTGGCGAAGCGGATTCGCGACGGCCTCGAAGCCATGCTGAAGGACGGGAGTTTCGAGGCGCTATTCCGCGAACACTTCGCGCAAGGCATCGCCGATCTGCATCTCGAGCGCCGCGTGCTGATCGATTTGAAGAATCCACTGCTGCCGTCATGGGTGCCTCTCGATCGCAAAGAACTCTGGCTCGATCCGTTCGACGGCAAGAAACGGCATTGATGCGCGGGACGATAGGCGTTAAGGATTTCCTGACCCAAAAATCAGGAAACCACCAGCCTATAGTCCGGACTACCTGACGGCGACACTCAAGCGCTGAGTTTAAAGTGGTTCTTTACATACCATCGCCGGATCACCGTTATGAACGACTACTTTTTGCCGAGCGAGAAAACAGTCGAACGCATTGACGAGCTGTGCGTACGTCTATTCGAGCTTTGGTGTGAAGAAAGAAAACTGGTACCGCTCGCCTATCTTTTGCATTGCTGGCCGTTGACCGGTCACGATACGGTTGTGGTCAAGCGTCTGGCTGATGCCATGTCGGATCTGTGCCAGTTCCAGGCGGCGAAACTCAGTGCTCGTGAGTCGACCCTGGTGCGCGAAATCATCGGCAACGCCCGCGAAATCATCGGCGAGCCATTGCCGCGCGGCGCCACCGCCGCGAACGGTGCCGGCCTTATGTGGGCGCGAGTGCGGCTCGCGAAGGCAGCGGGTCAAGTGCCGGCATTTGCCGCGGCGGACTTCCTCGACGGCCCCTTATAGACCGCAATTCGGCGACGAGTGCAGAATACCCAAACAAGAATCACAGCACTCGCGGGGAAATATGCTGGCGAATAGCGTTGGTTCAATCTTTGTCTCGCCCGGCCGATTCAGGCACAGCGTGGTTTTCCGCCTGCTGGCCACCGTGCTGCTGTTCAGTTGCGCGGTCACGTTATTGCTCACCGCACTACAGCTCTATCGCGACTATAGCCGCGGCGTCGAACTGATCGAAACACGTTTATCCGATATTGACCGAAGCAATCGCGACAGCCTCGGCGAAGGTCTGTGGCAGCTCAACCGCACAGAACTCCAGCTTCAACTGAACGGCATCCTGAGGCTCGCCGACATGTGCGCCGCCGAGGTACGAGAGACCGGCGCGAGCGCGACGCCATTGGTGGTGACGGCTGGCGAGCGCAGGACAGGCGCCGTGATATCCCGCGAATTTCCGATCTTTTATCGCATCCACGGCGCCCAGCAGAAGATCGGCACCCTCTATGTGCAAGCGACGCTTGCCAATCTCTATCAGGCGCTAGCGCAAACCGCGCTGGTCATTCTGATCAGTCAGGCTACCTATACGTTCATCGTGGCGCTGTTCACCATCTACATCTTCTCGCGCCTCGTTACGCGGCATCTCGCCACGATTGCCCGACTCGTCGGCGAATACGACTTCCGTGCGGCGCCGAAGCCGTTCGTCCTGCCGCGCCGCCAGCCGCGCTGGCCAGACGAACTTGATCGCGTGGTCGCCGCGTTCAACAGCATGGGCGCGCGGCTGCATGACGCCTATCTCGCCGAGCGTGACGCCACTGCGCAGCGGGAAGCGCGGTACCTTGCCGAAGCCGCCAACCGGGCCAAGAGCGAGTTCCTCGCGAACATGAGCCACGAACTGCGCACGCCGCTGAACGGCATCCTCGGCTATACGCAGATTCTGCTGCGCGACGGCAGCCAGAGCGAGCGCCAACGCAACGCGGTCGAAGTGATTCACCGTAGCGGCGAGCATCTGCTGACGCTGATCGACGACACACTCGATTTCGCGCGCATCGAGGCCGGCAAAATGCGCATCGAAATGGCCGACGTATCGCTGCCGGGCGTCCTCGATACGATCCGCGACATCATCAGTGTGAAGGCGGAGCAAAAACGCCTGCGATTCCTATGCGAGCTGGCCCCCGACCTGGGCTGCGCTGTGCGGGCGGACGAGCGCCGCTTACGGCAGGTGCTGCTTAATCTGCTGGCGAACGCCGTCAGATTCACGGACACAGGCTGCGTCAGCCTGCAAGTCAGCCGTGCGCCCTCCGGCGCCGTGCGCTTCTGCGTGCGTGACTCGGGAATCGGCATCGCGGCCGACAAGCTCGGCGCGATTTTCGAGCCTTTCGAGCAGGCCGGCGCCCCCGAACGACGCGCCGGCGGCGCCGGGCTCGGTCTTGCGATCAGCCAGCAGTTCGTGCGCGCAATGGGTAGCGAAATTCACGCGGAAAGCACGGTCGCGCATGGGAGCGTCTTCTGGTTCGATCTCGCTCCGGCCGTCGCCGATGTGTCCGCGGCGCGCACCGCCCCGGTAACGCCGGCCGCGCCGCGCGTGACGGGCTACACCGGTCCGCGCCACAAAGTGCTGGTGATCGACGACGAGCCCGTCAATCGGGCGGTCCTGGTCGAGCTTCTGGATCAACTGGGCTTCGACACCATCGAGGCCGCCAGCGGCCATGAGGGGCTCGCAAAGGCGCGCAGCGAGGCGCCGTCGCTCATCATGACCGACATCCTGATGCCGGAAATGGACGGACTCGAAACAACACGCAGATTGCGCCGCTTGCCGGGACACAGCGATATTCCGATCATTGCCGTGTCGGCGAATCCTTCCTGGAGCGATGCGAAACGAAGCACCGACGCAGGCGCGAATGCCTTCCTGCCCAAGCCGGTCGACTTCGAACGGCTGCAGGCCCATCTGGCGGATTTGCTGGCGCTCAAGTGGACTGACTCGCCGGCGACTCATTCGCCGCATCCTGACGCATCGCGCACGCACGCCCCCGTGTTGCCCGATGACGAACTCGACAAGCTGCATCGTCTCGCCCGTCTCGGCGACATGCGTGCTATCGCCGAATGGGCCGACAGGATGGCGGCCCTCGACGAGCGCAATCTGGTATTCACAACAGAGTTGCGTGCACTCGTGAAAGGCTATCAGTCAAAGGCCATCCTGCTGCTCGCGGAGGAATATCTCGAGAGGAAGGCCAGCCATGAATGACATAACGAGCCCGGCGGAGCCGGCCACCATTCTGGTTGTGGACGACGCGCCGATCAACATCGGTGTCGTGGCCGATAGTCTCGAGGACAAGGGCTTTCGCGTGTTCGTTGCACTCGACGGCGAGGAGGCGCTCGAACGGGCGCAATTTTCGCAGCCTGACCTGATCCTGCTCGACGTAAAAATGCCGGGCATAGACGGCTTCGAAACCTGTCGCCGGCTCAAGCGCAATGAGTTGACCCGTGAAATTCCGGTGATCTTCATGACGTCGCTCGCCGATCCTGACGACCTCGTCGAAGGATTTTCGGCGGGTGGCATCGACTACGTCACCAAGCCGTTCCAGATCGCCGAAATGTTGGCGCGCATTCGGACCCACCTCGCACTGCGTGCCATGCACAAGGCACTTCGTTCGCAAAACGAAAGTCTCTCGAGCGAGGTGGCGGTTCGCCAGCAGGCGCAAGAAGCCCTCTCTCGCGTGCGCGACGAACTCGAAGACCGCGTCGCCGAACGAACCGGCCAGCTCGCGCGCGCGAATGCGAGTCTGCTGGTCGAAATCGACGAACGCATACGGACCGAAACGAAACTCGTGGCGAGCGAAGCGCGCTTTCGCACGATCGTCGAGACGAGCCCGGTGCCGTTGTGCATTACGTCCATGGACGACGGGCAGGTCCTCTACATGAACGGGCCGTTCCGCTGGCTGTTCGGTTTCGGCGTGGACGATTGCGGCACCACCTACATGAGCGACTTCTATGTCGACCCGACGGAGCGCGACAGAGCGGTCGAACTTCTGCGCCACGAAGGCGGATTCACCAACAACGAGATCCAGTTCAGGAATTCGGAAGGCGAGCACTTCTGGGCCGTGGCGACCGCTCGCATTGCGACGTTTGCCGACGCCCCGGCAATCTATGTCGGTCTTAACGACGTCACCGCGCGCAAACAGGCAGAAGAGAAATTGCGCGCCAGCGAAGCCAGTCTGGCGAACGCCCAGCGGCTGGCCAAGCTCGGCGACTGGGAATGGACTGCGGCCGCCGGCGTGACGCACTGGTCGTATGAGATGTACCGGATCCTCGGTTTGGAGCCGAACGGCGTGCGGCCCAGCTATCGCACGCTGCGCGCGGCGATTCACCCTGAGGACCGGGCCGCTGTACGACGCGCCGTGCGAGCGGTGATCGCCGACCGGCAACCGCATTTTCTCGATTGCCGCCTCACCGGTGGAGATGGCGCGCCACGCATCGTACAGCTTCACGCCGAAGCGGCACACGAAGGGCCTGGCCATCCGCTCAAGCTGGTCGGTACGATTCAGGACATGACGGAACGTAAGCGGGTCGAACAGGAACTGCTCGAATCGCGCGAGCGTTTGCGCGAATTGTCCGCGTACATGGAGGCGGTTCGCGAAGAAGAGCGAAAGTGGATCGCCATGGAAATTCACGACGAACTCGGGCAATTGCTGACCGCACTGAAAATGGACGTGTCGTTGTTGCGGATGCGGCTCGACAGCGATTCGGAAGCAGCCAGAAAAACCGAGGACATGCGTGAGCTGGTCGAGAAGACCATCTGGATGGTCCGCAACGTGGCCAGCCACCTCAGGCCGGCTGCGCTAAACTTTGGCATCCTGTCGGCACTCGAGTGGCTTGTGGACGACTTCGTTCGACGTAATCGCATGCCGTGCCAGTTGTCGATCCATGGCAGCGAACCGGTTCTGCCGGATGCGCATGCAACGGCCGTGTTCCGTATCGCGCAGGCCTCGTTGACCAATGTTGCGCGCCACGCCGACGCTTCGCGCGTCGACGTCACGCTCGCCGCGAGCAACGGCTCATTGACACTCCATATCAGCGACAACGGATGCGGCTTCGATCTGCCCGCGGCGCGCCGGCGCTATTCCTACGGATTACTAGGCATGAGCGAACGCGCGCGGCTGATTGGCGGCACGTTGCAGATCGAAAGCACGCCCGGCGCGGGCACAACCGTCTCTATTCACATCCCGCTCAGGACCGACGAGAAAAGCACATGATAAAGATCCTCATTGCAGACGACCATGCGATCGTGCGAGGTGGGCTGAAGCAGATCATCGCGACCACCACCGACATGATCGTAGCCGACGAGGCGGCCGAAGGCGCCGAAGTACTCGAGAAACTACGCGCCCGGTGTCCCGACCTGTTGCTGCTCGACATGACCATGCCGGGCATTAGCGGCATCGATCTGATCCGGCGCATCAGGGCCGAGTACACCGCCCTCCCCGTGCTCGTGCTGAGCATTCACAACGAGGCCCAGGTCGTCTCGCGTGCGCTGCGGGCCGGCGCAACCGGCTATCTCACCAAAGACAGCGACCCGGAGATCCTGCTTGCCGCGATTCGCAAGCTGGCCGAAGGCGGCAGATTCATCGATCCGAAGCTGGTGGACTCGATGATCTTCGGCACTCACTCCGGCGACACCCCGCCGCACGACATGCTGTCCGATCGCGAATTCCAGGTGTTACAAGCTTTGGCCGCCGGAAAGAGCATCAACGATATTGCTGAAGCGTTCGCGCTCAGTGCGAAGACTATCAGCACACATAAAATGCGCCTCATGCAAAAACTGGGGATCACTAATAATTCAGAATTGATTCGCTATGCGATCAGGCATCACATTAGTACGGAATAAATTCAATTAAGGAAATCCCTACACGGACATCCGCATTCCCCGATGTCGGATTGGGCGAAGGCCGATCGACAAATTTTTTTGACGTCCTTATGCTTGGCCAAAGCTTTTCGTTTATGATCACTCCCCAGTGAAGTCGGCAGGCTAAAAATAACCCTGTTCTGAGAAAACACGCCGCCCAATTGTTAAATCCTGGTATGTGGCAATAATGCCCGCACCCAGTACCGCGATCCGTAAAATTGACTGATTAACGTCTCTCAGGTTCTGGCATGCATTCCTCGGACGCCAGAGTCTTTCCGGCCGACACAATGTGTCGGCCTTTTTTTTGCCGATTACTTATTGAAATAGAAATCCGGCCGATTCCCAAGTCATTAATTCAATAGAGAATTTAATTCTTTCGCAAACCTTTGCTGAATTAAACCCTTTGCGAAAAATCGCCGTTAGACAGACCAGATAGCTGATCCTGCCATGACAGACAGAACGAGGTGCCGGAATTGAGAGAAAAGATCATTAACTCTCTCGTATAAGATATCCGAAATCTATTTGTATGAACAATATCCGGATGTCGGCGAAACAGTATGCGACGCAGCCATCGCGCTGCCGGTGCCCGGCGGTATCAAAAGGAACCAGCCGCACGTTTTACCGGCCATCGCTATACTGATCCGGTCCCCTGGAAATCCCGTTGTCCGATCGATTCGATGCGATTTCGCCCGCGTTCTTTCGCGCAATATAACGCTCGATCCGCAGCCTCAACGATCTGGTGCACGGAACCCGTACCGGCCGAGCCGAAAACAGCGATCCCGATACTCACCGTCACAAAGTCGCCGAGCGACGTCTCATTCCTGATATGCATCGAGCTGACGGCAGCCAGCATTTTCGCTGCCACCAGACGTGCTCCGTCTTCGTCCGTCGCAGGCAGAATCGCGGCGAACTCTTCGCCACCATAGCGTGCAAGCAGATCGCCACTGCGCGGCAGAGCCGCTTGCAAAGCGCTTGCAACCGCAACGAGACACTTGTCTCCCGTTGGGTGGCCGTAGCGGTCGTTTAACTTCTTGAAGTGGTCGATATCGATAAGCAGCAAGCCAAGCGGAAGCTGGTTGCGAGCCGCGCGGTTCCATTCAAGTGCGAGCGTTTGGTCGAAGCAACGACGATTCGCCGCATTAGTCAACGCGTCCGTGAGTGCAATCTTTTCGAGGCGGTCTCTTGCATCGCGCAACTCATGCTGAGTCCGCACCAACCGGCTTTGCAAAGCTGCCGTCCGTATGGTGTGCACGACTAATGCGGTGACTATGCCAACCGTCCCGACATAAAAGTGTTCGCGCATCAGCGGAATGCTCAACGCGAGCAATGCCAACGTATAAAAAATTGGACTACCGTTTTCGATGACAACGGCGAGGGGCGGCTTCTCTTCATCGAGATCGGCTTCACTCTCTTGCGGTGAGCGCATCATGCACGCCACGCCCAATAGCAGAAAAGGAACGTCGACTATCACGTCGATCACAGCATGACCGTCTGAAGAGGCGGCCCAACTGTTGTACACGCCGGCCACGATCGCATAGATCCACAAGTAGCCGCATAGGAGTTTGTAAAATCCGCGGTCCTTTTCTCGTGGCAAAAGACGAAGACGCAGCGTCGCCGCCATAGCAAGAACAACGTTCTCGACGTTGTAGGTCAGCAATAGGACCGAAGCCGAGATTGGCTTGAGCGCAGTGTCGGAAAACGGCACTACGGTAAATATGGTGATGTAGGCAAGATAGGCGGTCAATACTGCCTGGATGCCATCCATCCACACGAAGAGCGGAATTCGCTGTCTGCTTGAAACGGACGAGACGGCGAGGAGTATCGGCACGCCATAGAGAAAAAAGCAAAAGTCGGAGAACCACGCAATGCCCACCGGCATCTGTTGAAACAGATCTTCCCAGGCGCTGAGACCAATGCCGCAGGTCCACAAAAACAGGCCGGCAGCGAGCAGAATCCATGGCGTGCGTGATTGCCGCTCCACGGCGCGGGCGCGCCAGCAGGTGGCCGCAAACGCGAACGACGGAGCAAGTATGAGGAACGGATAAGTGACCAGCGTCGCCCGGGATCGAAACAGCATCAGGCAAACTGCATGCACGCCCAGGAAAGACAAGGCGAACCATGCGAGATGTATCGATTTTGGCGAGCGGTGCAAGATTTCACCCCGAACTTGAGGAAGCCAGGTGAAAGCCATCGTAAAGCCGATGGCGGTTCAGCTTCTCTTGTGTAAGCCGACAATGTCGATAATCTTAGCTGATGGCATGTCAGGCGAACACCCGAGAGTGATCAGGGTTCGCCCCCCTTCACTAGTCGCGGCAAATGGGCGGCAATTCAGGCACTGACCAACGGAGGTACGTTGGACCGCGTCAGAAATTGCGGGTCTCTGCGCCACTGGGTCGCCTGCTCGAACGCATAACCCAATGCCAATAACCGCGCTTCAGTCCAGGCGGGCCCAACAAACGACAAACCGACCGGCAAACCGCGCACTTGCCCGGCCGGCACTGTCAGATGCGGATACCCGGCCACGGCTGCCGGCGTCGAGAAGCCGCCATTACTGCTGTCGCCGTTGATGAAGTCGGTCAACCATGCGGTCCCGCCCGTCGGCGCGACGATCGCATCCAGACCATGCTGAACGAGTACGCGGTCCAATCCTTCGTCCCGAGATTGCGTACGGCACGTTGCCAACGCGCGCTTATACGCATCGCTATCGAGATCACCCAGCGCCTGGGCTTGAGTGAAAAGTTCCTGGCCGAAGTAAGGCTGCTCGAGATTGCGATGCGCGTTGTTGAAAGCCATCACATCGGCAAGATTACGAACCTGTGCATGCGGCGCGAACGTATCGAGCCACAGCGGTAGATCGTGTTTGAATTCATGCAGCAATACGGAGAGCTCTTCCTTGTCGTAACTGACTCGCGGCAAATCGACGGGATCAATCACGTCCGCGCCGAGCAGCCGCAGTTGCGCAATAGCCAGTTCGATCTGCCGGTCGACTTCGTCGTGGCCCGTGAAAAACTCTCGTGCGACGCCAATCCGGGCGCCCTTCAACGCGTCTTTGTTCAACGCTCGCAGGTAGTCGTCCGGTGCAGGCGCCGCCGACGTTTGCGGATCGTGCGAGTCCACGCCGGCAATCGCCGAAAGCAGCAACGCCGCATCGTGGACCGATCGGGTAATGGGACCGGGCGTGTCCTGCGTGTGTGAAATCGGAATGATGCCGTCACGGCTTACCCGTCCGACAGTCGGCTTGAGTCCGACCACTCCGCAGATCGACGCAGGAGACACAATCGACCCGTCTGTCTCAGTGCCGATCGCCATGGCCACCAACCCCGCGGCGACCGCTGCCGCGGAGCCGGAACTCGATCCGCTCGTGTTGCGGTCCAACGCAAAGGGGTTGCGCGTCAGGCCACCGCGGGCGCTCCAGCCGCTGGTCGAGCGCGTGGAACGGATGTTCGCCCATTCGCTCAGATTCGTCTTGCCGATGACGACCACGCCGGCTTCACGCAGGCGGCGCACGAGATCGGCATCGCGGGTTGCGCGAATGCCGTCGAGGGCAAGCGAACCTGCCGTTGTTGCCATTCTGTCGCCAGTCGCGATGTTGTCCTTGATAACGACGGGCACGCCATGCAATAGGCCGCGGCGCTTACCCTCGCGGCGCTCGGCATCCAGCGCGGCCGCGATCTGCATAGCGTCGGGATTCAGTTCGATCATGCTGCGCAACCGCGGGCCACGCCGGTCGATCGCTTCGATGCGGCCTAGAGCGTGACGCACGGCCTGCGTGGCGCTTGCCTCGCCGGCCGGTTTGAACGGCGGGTGTCCGGCAGGCACCGATGTCGGCGAAGCGGCGCTGGCGCCTTTTGACAATAACCCGGCTGCTAGTAAACCAACTGATTCAAAGAATCTGCGTCGTCGCATGGAGTAATTTGAATTGACGTTTGCTGTAGCGATCCGCGAGGCATGACACGTTGGCGAGGCGGTCCGAAGGTGGCGAGATTATCCCGCCAAAATTCATCCAACCGCTACCACTTCGGATTGATCGACGCGCCGCTGCTCTCATCAGCGGCGCGTCGGTACGACTCGGGCCTTATTGGCCCGTATACCCGACCGGAACAGTCGCATTGGCCTTGGCGACCGTTGCGTTGTTCGAGACGATGTACTGCGGCACCTCGGTGAGGGTCAGCGTGACTTTACCGTTGGTGTAAGCAAGCGTGCTGGTATTGCCGTAACCATCGATCTTCGTCACATTGCCCGACGTACCGGCACCGTCGACCTGAAGCGAATAGCTCGTCGAGTAGGTCTGGCTATAGAGACCACTGCTCGCGGGCCACTGCGCGTTGCTGTGCGCCCATGCGGCAGTCACCACCTTGCCGTTGCCAAGCTGCTGGAACGCATATGCAAACGTTCCAGACGGCGTACCCGTAACCCGGCCCAATGTGTTCGTGCCGTCCAGCACACGTGTCATCGTCGCGAAGGCCATCGCTTCAGGTTTCGGCGAGAGGTTCGTCGCACCGTAAGCCCCTTGCGCGTCATTCAGATCGAAGAACGAGCCGTATCCCACTTCGCCCGGATAGTCAGGACCATAGAAAAGCGTCGTCAACTGTGCGCCACCGCCAAGCACAATGATGTGCGACCGCACGCCAACCGCAGCGTGGGCGAACAACTGGTTCTGCGACGGCACCGTGGGGCCGTAGTTGAGACCCGGATCGTAGCTCGTGCCTGCTTCGGTGAAGAAGAGTTTCATGTTCGGCTTACCCGCCTGCATCACCGAACGCAATTGCGTCATCTGGTTGTCGAGCGCGTTCGCCTGGTTCGCCGGATCCGGATCGGAGTCCTGCAATTCCGGCGGATGGGCCGGATAGGTGCCCGCATTCCAGTAGCCATGCGTCGAAACTGCGTCGATGTAATTCCACAGGCCAAGCGCACCGAACTTCTGCAGATAGCCGGTGGTGCAGGTGTCGCAATTCGAAGGGAACGGATTGCCGGTGCCCATCACAATGGCATTCGGATCGGTCGAGTGAATGCCCTGATACGCGGCCTTGTACATCGCGACGAAGTTCGCGTCGCTATCCGCCCAGCCCAGGCTCGGTTCCCACGTCACCTGGTAATAGTTGCTTTGCTGGTTCGGATAGTTGGCAGCGCGAATCAGGCTCGTATCGGTACCAACTTTGGCCATGAAACTCTGGAACTCAGGCATGTTCGACGGCGCATAGTAGCTGTCGTTGAATTGCCCCGTCTTCGAATCCCATGCAGGCAGTCCATCGAGACGCACAATGCGCATCTGATCAGGGTTGGCCTTGTAGAACGGATCGAGGTCGTTCACGTTCGGCGTGTAGGTGTTGGGGCCATTGGGTTCCATGGCCGATACCTCGCGGTCGTCGATGGTCCACGAGATGCCCAGATCATGCAGCGCGGCGATGTTGCCGTTGAAGCCCTGCATGCCGAAGCGGTGCTGATCCTGATGGGCATACGGTACGGTACCCAGTACCGACGTCAGGTTCGGCAACACGCCGAACGTTGCAATGCCCACCGGACGCGTACCGGTGTTGGGCAACGTGCCGCCGTTCGAGCGCAGCGTCGCCGTCAGCGCGCCATAGCCTGACCACGTCGACGTACACGGAATCGAGTTGGTCTGCACACCACTGCTAACCGCAAAACTGCCCTGCGCCTTGATCGCGCCGGTCGAGTCCGCCACGGACCAGACGACCGTATCCGCGCTCGGCGCGTTCGTCGTAATCGCGAGCTTGAACGCCGCGTTGTTCTGGAAAATGCGCATGCCGTCGGTGGTGGGCGTGTCGGCGCTGATCACGCCATTCGCGGTTCCGCCAGCTGTGTGTGTGGGCGTGCCGCACGAGAGGGTCGAGCTGGACGGTGACGGAGTGGGAGCTGGCGTCGGAGTCGGAGTCGGAGTCGGAGTCGGAGTCGGAGTCGGAGTCGGCGTCGGCGTCGGCGTCGGCGCCGGAGCTGGTGTCGGAGTCGGAGTCGGCGTCGGCGTCGGCGTCGGTGCCGGCGGTGGCGTGGGTGTCGGAGCCGGCGTTGGGCTCGCGGCAACCGCCTTCACCCAACATGATTTACCGTAACCGTATGCGGGATCTGTCTGCGAAACCGCGCCGACATAGCATCCGACGCCGTTGCTAAAGGTGGCAGGGGTCGTCAGCATGACCGACGGCGAGGTGGGCGGCACTGCACCGAACACCACCGAGCCAGTTCCGAGGAATTTGCAGGTGCCGTTCTCTTGTGCGCACAACTTGTATTGCTGTCCTGCGACGGTGATGGTGCTCGTCGCAGCCTGCGCATTCTCCGCACCAAACCATGCAAACACTGTTGCTGCCGCAACTCCCAAAAGTTTGAAGTTTCTCGTCATTGTCCGTATGTATCCCTAAAAATCAGGTTGTCCCCGAGGATTGAGCAAGATCGATCTAAGCCGTCCCGCTTTGGCGTTCTTTGAGTACTGAGAGAGTTGAAGCGGCGAACGCGACGATCGCGTTCATTGCTGATGAAACTGGCGCTTCCGATGTGCCGGTAGCCGCTCGCAGATACCGTTACGCATTCGAACGCACACTGAGCGCCGCCTGGCGGCAGTACGCCCAGCATCTTGATGCTGTCACCCTTCAACAGATAACAATTACGTCATCCTTACTATTAACCAAGAATGTTTGCGTGATGAGGTTCTATCAGTGATTGACGGCGCACCCGGCATCCTCGATTTCAGTCGAGTCAAATCCAGGGCGTGACAAGGCCCGTCCGGAACCTAAATCTAATTAGGTTTCGAGCCCAATTCCCGAAAAGGAAAAGCTGTAAAAACCGCTGACAGGTAGCGTTAAAGTCGCTCGACTCATTCGCAACCCATTCGTATGAGAGACGCTGGTCCAGCGCCTTGAAATCGCCCACCCACGCAAGCTTTACTTGATTGATGCCGTTCCCGGCACGCGCCCGGCATTACTTACAGCCAGTGTTTTGGCAGACGAATTATAAACGTTTCATCTGTGTAACGTGGGCACGACCTGGGACGATAAGTAGTAGTTCAAAGAATCTTTCTGGAAACGCTCCCGATGGTTTTCCAAAGCAGTGGAAATGGAAAATCTCTGCCTCACCGGGGGCGGAAAACGCAGGTCTTTGACTTTCCCTCGAAGAAAAATAAATCGACCGGGGCAAAGAATAACGCGGGCCGTTTTTATATTATTAATATCAATACGCCAGCGTATCAAATGCATAGACGGCGAGAACTGAACGATGCGAATTCAACGAGGCGTAGAACGCGCACCGCATGTTTTCTCGTCTGATCATAGCCTCGGGTAAACCGATCAAGGCGTCCAGCGATAAACAATAATGCTGGAGCCGTTGTAGTTGTCTTTCGTGATCACGTACTCGCCGGCCGCTCTCAGGTATGCCCTCAGGCCATACATCGAATCCACGTCGTTGCCCACATCCACCGCGCCCGCACTCGAGTTGATCAAGGTCGTATCGAGGTTACCCGTGGTGAGATTGAAGGCGTCGATGTTGGGCACCGTATGCACATAGCCGACGAACAGATAATTGCCCACGGCCGTGATTGACTTCGGATTGGCGCTAGTGAGGTTGATCACCGGATTGGGCTTCGTGGTGTTGCCCGCGCTCCAGCCGTGATACACCTCGATCCTCGATTGAATCGCCGTCCAGTCCCAGCTCCCGGCGATGCCTTGCGCGAGAATCATGGTATCGCTCTCCGGCAGATAGATGATGCGTGTCAACGGACGGATGCTCTGCGGAATGGAGATGGCGATGCCGGGGCCCCATGTCGGTTTACCGCTGCCGTCGAAGCTGATCAGCGGGTAGTGATAGATGTGATTCGTTCTGTCCAGACCGGCCCATACGTCTCCCCTGCTATCGATGCAGAATCCGCCCGTGATCTGTAGCGTCGTATTGAACGCAGTGCCTGGAATCGACGCATCCGGAATCGCGATATAGCCGCTCGCCGCATTGAAATGGTAGAAATAAAAGATGCCAGGGTTCTGACCGGACGCGACGAGAATCCGGTTTCCCCCCACGCTAACGAGCTGACCGAAATGCTCGTCGCGCTGCGTGTCGTTCATGTTGAGACGTGGATCGGACGGGTAAGTAAACGGGTCGACGGTATTCGCGACGAAGGTGCCGCCCGCAGTGCCGGTGTAAATGTTGGTGCCACCATAGAAGTAGGCGCCGTCCGTAACCGGGTCTGGTGCGGCGACCGCCTCGAAGTTGAGCGACTGAAGTTTCCATTGCAGATTGCCGGCACTGTCATACGCGTGAATGTCGGTGCTGCCGTTGCGGCCGAGGTCCCAGCCGCCTCCCCACGGATTGTTGAGCACATACAGGGTGCCGGTTGCATCTTTGCCGATGCCGACAACACGGGTGAAGCGCTTGTCGCCAACCTGGCCTTTGATGCCTGTGGTGCTGTCGAGATAGCCGCCCTGAATGCCGAATGTGCCGACCAGAGTCGGCGTGCCCGAGATGTTGTAGAGCTTGATATTCATGTCGGGACCTTGGTCGCCGACCATGAGCTGTCCTGATGACGCGTCGAAATACAGCGCGGACGGTCGTGACGTCGCGGGCATCTGGATCGTGTTCAACGGAGCGCCGGCCGGACTGAATTCAACGATCGTGGCCGCGCTTTGCTGCGCTACCCAGAGATTTCCCGCGCCATCCAACGCCAGTGCGCCGGGACCGGAGATGTTGATGTCCTGCTGCCACACGCCGTCGGTGGTGTAGACACGGACGCGATTGCCCGGGAAATCGCTCGCATAAAGGAGCGTGCCGGTCGTGGCGAGCCCGGTGATGACATCGGCGTGCTTGACCGCGTTCCAGACGCTCACGGGGATGAGGACATCGCGTTTCTGGGTCGCTCTGTTATATCGCCCTACCGCCCCGCTGCCGTACACGGTGCTGTACTGCAAGGCGGCGAAAATCGATGTGGCATTACCCGTTATCGCCCCACCCTGAAACTCGCTGTTAATTCCAATAGAACCGATGCTCTTGCCGTTCTGATAGATCGCGACGCCACCCTCGTTTTCATCCCATAGGGAAGCCGTATAGATCACGCCTTCAGGCGCGACCCACATCGAACGCGCTCCGTTGCCCACATGCGTGGCAAGCGTTCCGAATGTATTCGCCAGCCAGTCGGTGGTGTATTGCGCCTGACACGCCGGCGCAATCACGGTGATCAGTGCGCCAAGCAATGCAGCACGTATTCGTTTTTTAAACATGGGTGATGCTCTCCTGACGATTATCCCTCGTTAACATAAATCACCGTAAATCACCCTAAATCATTGAAAAAAACGTAATAAATTCAGCAAGCATATTTATTGCCGGCCATTCGCAAATTCGCGAGTATCGCTCAAGTTGATGTCATTAAGGATCGCATACGCATAAGACCAGCACGCATGACTAAGACGGAAGAAAGATGTGCGTGGCGCCAGCGTGTTTGGTGAGCTTCTGCGCGCTTGCCCTGTTCAAACAGCAGCCATCAGAACCTGACTGAGTCGAGTTTCAGCATGTCCATAAACGCGCGCACCTTCGCGCTCAGCAAACGGCGCGAACTATAGAGCGCCCAGATTTCCACCGGCGGCCCTGCCTCTGCGCCCCAACAAACCAGCCGTCCCGTCGACACATCCTGTTCAACCAGCAGGCGAGGCAGGAGCGCCGCACCCACACCTTGCAGAACGGCCTCGCGCACCATCAGCAGCGATGACATCCGCAACATCGGCATCGGCTTGATGACCCTCACGCCGTCTTCCGTGCGCATGTTCCAGAGCAAGTCGGCATGGGCCGCTATCGACACGACCGCCGGCACCTGCAGCTCGTCGGCTTCGCCTGCGGGCATCGACGGTATCGACAAAGTCGGCGCAGCGACCACGAGGCGCTCATCACCGAGAATGCGCCGCCCGACGAGCTGCTCGTCATGCGGTGGATTGATACGGATCACCAGGTCGTAACCGTCCTCTACCGGATCCGCGACGCGGTCTTCCGCGATGATTTCGAGCTCGACCTGCGGATAGGCCAGCGCAAAGCGCGCAGCGATCTGGCATAACAAGACATGCGCGAACACGACCGGCGCGCTGATGCGCAAGCGCCCGCGCGGCACCGGCGCACGCGACGCGACCGCTTCACCTGCCTCCTGAATCTCCGTCATGAGCCCCCGCGTGCGCTCGTGGAGTGCGAGACCTTCCTCGGTTAGACGTAGCCTGCGGGCGCCCCGCTCGATCAGCCGCACGCCGAGGTCTTCTTCCAGCTCGGCCACGCGCCGCGACAGCGTGGCCTTGGGACGGTCGAGCGCGCGACTGGCCGGCCCGAAGCCGCCATGCAGTGCAACGGCGTTGAAATCCGCCAGTGACGTCAAATCCATGATCGTTCCATATACGAGACGAGATGTCTCTATTCTGGCACTTTCGGTCACCCAATGGAACGACTATTGTTCGTCTCACGGACTCACGCAGTCCATTCAACCCCAGGAGAAAATCATGGCAATCCTCGTAACTGGCAGCACAGGCGTAGTCGGCAAGCAGGTTCTCGACCATCTGAACGGCAGCGGCGTCGAAGTACGGGCACTGACCCGCTCGCCGGAAAAAGCGCAATTCCCCGCTGGCGTCACCGCGGTCAAGGGCGACCTGTCCGACATCGATGCAGTGCGGCGCGCACTGAGCGGCGTCAGCACGGTGTTCCTGCTGGCCCCCAACGCCGCGGACGAACTGACACAGGCACTGCAGACGCTGAGCATCGCGCGGGAGGCCGGTGTGAAAGGCATTGTTTATCTGTCGGTTTTCAAGGGCGCGGAGTATGTCGACGTGCCTCACTTCACCGGCAAGCACACGGTCGAGCGCATGATCGAACACTGCGATCTGCCCGCGACGGTGCTGCGCCCCGCCTATTTCATCCAGAACGACGTCAGGCAGAAAGACCCGTTACTGACGCACGGTGTCTACGGCATGCCGATTGGCAGCAAAGGTATTTCAATGGTCGACGTCCGCGATATCGGCGAAGCCGCGGCACGCGAACTCCTGCGCCGCGAGCGCGCCGCCAATGCGCTACCGCGCGAAACATACGAACTCGTCGGTCCTGACGCACTGACTTCGGAGAGCATCGCTGCGATCTGGGCCGAAGCGCTGGGACGTCCGGTTCGCTACGGCGGCGACGATCTCGACACACTCGAACAGCGTCTCAAGGCGGTCGCGCCGGGTTGGCTCGCCTACGATATGCGCCTGATGATGCAGCGGTATCAGCAGGACGGCGCGGTCGCTTCGAAAGCGGAAGTCGATCGTCTGGCTACGCTGCTCGGGCGGCAGCCGCGATCCTACCGGGACTTCGCGGTTGCCACGGCCGCTGCGTGGGCGAAGGGCTGATCGAACAGGCTGGGGAAAAAAGAAGGATGCGCGTTCAACGAATGTGGCTTCCGAACAGCCCCAGCAGTCCGATCACGATCAGATAGATCGCGACGATGTAGTTCAAGAGGCGTGGCACGACAAGAATCAGAATGCCTGCGATCAATGAAACCAGCGGACCGGCATTGGTGAGCATATGCATGATTGTCTCCTCGCTTCTCGTGCGCACGCAGCACAGCCGTCAATGCCCATTGCAGAAGACGGCTGTGAGAAAAAGTGGAACGACGTCGCGAATGGCCGCATCGCTGCCGGCCCGCCGTACGCTTGCCTCAACCGCTGCGGCAGAGCCGGTCACCACCACGCCGTATGTCGGGGGCGTAACCGGTTGGCCGGTGCCTTGTTTGAAGATGGGATCGTTTTGCTCATACCCGAAGACGGCATAGACATGAAAGCCGAATGCCGTCAGGTTACTGCCGCGCGTGGGACGAAATGCGTTGACCGAATTTGCTTCAATGCGCATTGGCTTGGCATCGATCGACTGCTCGTCCAGAAGCGGAGCGATGAAATCATGCGGGCTCGACTGGCAGTCCAGTTTTGCATCGAGCGCATAAGCATTGCAAACGGCTGCAGAGAATCCCACGCCCAGCGACGGAATGGCGATCAGCATGCGGAGAACGGACAGTTTCATCGTAGTAGCGCGATCGTTCTGCTGGATTGCCCGCAAAGCCCGAGGACATGAGGCAGCAGATCGTTGAGATCCCAGAATCGTACGGCTGACCCGGCAAGTCTGTACGGTGACGCTCAGATCAGTCAAAGCATAAACGCACTGCACACGGTGTCCCGTATGCCTCGACGCCACGTGGCGTTCACTGGAGCAGATAATAAATCACAACGAAAATCCGCATACGGCTGCACAACAACTGTGCAAGTCGAAACACAGGCGGGTAAAGGTAGTCATGCCGCTTAAATCCGCTGCGAAGCGCCTCCCCTATCGCAGCGTTCAGCAACGTCCAGCACTGCCCAGACCGGCAGCGCCCCGCTCCCTGCTATGCTTCACACGAAGTCAGCCCGCCACGCCGGGCCAGGACCCGACGCGCAGGCTATCGACTTCCAGTCGCGCTAAACGCCATACACCCATGACCAGTTCCTCTCACTACGACCTGCAATCGCTGCGCCTTTTCATCGTCGTAGCAGAACTCGGCAGCCTGACGAAAGCGGCTGAGCGTACTTGCATGACGTTGTCAGCGGTCAGCAAACGCATGGCCGACCTGGAGCGCAGCATCGATTGCACGCTCATGTTGCGGCAACCGCGCGGCATCGAGCTGACGGCCGCCGGCAAGGGCCTGCTCGCGCATGCCCGGCAAGTCGCCGACCGCGTGAACCGCATGGCCAACGAGATGAGCGACTACGCCGCCGGCGTGCGCGGCCACGTGCGAGTCTGGGCCAACACTTCATCGATCATCCAGTTCCTGCCTCACGACGTGCAGGCTTTTCTCTCCGACAACCCCAGCGTAAAGATATCGCTCGAAGAGCGCCTGAGCGACGAAGTCGTCGCGGCTATCCGCAGCGGCACCGCCGACATCGGCATCTTTGCGGACAACGTGCTGGCACCTGGTATCGAGAAGGCGGTCTATCGTCAGGACAAGCTCGTGCTGCTGGTGCCGCAAGACCATCCCCTCGCGTCCCTCGAAGAAGTCGCCTTCGCCGATACGCTCGACTTCGAGTACGTCGGCCTGAACGAAGGCAGTTCACTGCTCGCGCGGTTGCTCGATGCCGCATTCAGCGCGGACCGGGCCCTCAAGCTACGCATCCAGGTGCACAGCTTCGACGGCATCTGCCGGATGATCGAACACGGGCTCGGCATCGGCATATTGCCCGAGGGCGCTGTGCGCACCGAAATTCTCGCGACAGGCCTGCGCGCCGTGAACCTCACCGACGCGTGGGCGCAGCGCACCTTGTGGATCGGTACACTCTCGCGCGAAACGCTGTCGCCCGAAGCGCTGCGCCTTCTCGACTTCATGTCCGGCCGCACAGACGGCACCGACAGTTAAGCTCGCCGACCCTTTCCAGAACGGAAAGGGTCGTTGAGAATCCATTGATTTTCAGCACGCGCGGGTTGTCGCAAAGTAAGCGTCAAGAGAACGACGTTTGCAAGGAGACAACCATGACGAAGCCGCTGGAAGGCGTTCGCGTGCTTGAAATGGGCCAGCTCATCGCCGGCCCCTTCGCTGGAAAAATGCTCGCCGAGTTCGGTGCGCATGTCATCAAGATCGAACCACCCGGCACAGGCGACCCGCTGCGCAAATGGCGTCTGCTGCATGAAGGCACGTCCGTCTGGTGGGCGGCGCAATCGCGCAACAAGGAATCCGTCACGCTCGATCTTCGCTCGCCCGAAGGCCAGGACGTGGTTCGCCAGCTAGTCGCGCAAAGCGATGTGCTGATCGAAAACTTTCGTCCCGGCACGCTCGAAAAATGGGGCCTCGGCTGGGACGAACTGCATGCCCTGAATCCGGGTCTCGTGATGCTGCGCGTATCGGGCTACGGGCAGACCGGTCCCTACCGCGACCGCCCTGGCTTCGGCGTCATCGGCGAAGCGATGGGCGGCTTGCGGCATCTGAGTGGCGAAACCGACCGCACACCCGTGCGCGTGGGTATATCCATCGGCGATTCCCTCTCGGCTTTGCACGGCGTGATCGGCATCCTGCTCGCACTGCGCCATCGTGACCAGAACGGCGGTGCGGGCCAGATGATCGACGTCGCGCTCTACGAGTCGGTCTTCAACATGATGGAAAGCCTGCTGCCCGAGTACTCGGCGTTCGGCGCCGTGCGTCAACCGGCGGGCAGCAGCTTGCCCGGGATCGCGCCATCGAATGCGTATCGCTGCAGCGACGGCAAATATGCGCTGATCGCGGGCAATGGCGACAGCATCTTCCGGCGTCTGATGGAACTGATCGGCCGTCAGGATCTGGCCGACGATCCCGCACTCGCTCAAAACGATGGCCGCGTAAAGAACGTCGAGCGGCTGGACGCCGCGATCGCCGAATGGACCCTTCGCCACACGCTCGATGACGTGCTCGCCGCGCTCAATGAAGCCCGCATTCCCGCCGGAAAAATCTACGACGTCGCCGACATCGCGAACGACCCGCATTACCACGCACGCGACATGATTCTCGACGCCCAGCTCCCCGACGGCACGCCCGTGCAACTGCCCGGCATCGTCCCGAAGCTGAGCGCGACGCCGGGTACGGTGAATACCCAGGCGCCCACGCTCGGTCAGCACACCGACGAAGTGCTGGAAAACCTCGGCATCGACACGACGACCCGCGACGCCTGGCGCGCACGCGGCATCATCTGAACAGGAGCACGGCATGAGCAGCAAGCGTCTGTATATCCAGGAAGTCGCCACCCGCGACGGCTTCCAGAACGAGGCGAGGTTCGTCGACACCGACGCCAAGATCGAACTGATCGATCGTCTGAGCGCGTGTGGTTACGCCAAGATCGAAGTGACTTCGTTCACGTCGCCGAAAGCGATTCCCGCCTTGCGTGACGCCGAAGCAGTGATGCAACGGATCGTGCGACGTGAAGGCGTCGTCTATACCGTGCTCGTTCCGAATCTGCGCGGCGCAGAGCGCGCGCTGTCGTGCGGCGTCGATGAAGTCAATCTCGTGATGTCGGTCAGCGAGAGTCACAACCGCGCGAACCTGCGCATGAGCCGCGAGCAGTCGTTCGCCCAGTTACGCGACGTGATCGGCGTGGTCAGGCAAACGAAGGTGGCGATCAACGTATCGCTGTCCACGGCGATGGGCTGCCCCATGGAAGGCGATATCAACCAGGCTGAAGTGCTGGGGTGGATGCAACGCTTCGCCGATCTCGGCGTGCATGGCGTGACGTTGTGCGATACCACCGGCATGGCTTACCCGTCGCAGGTTGGTACGCTGTGCGCCGCCGCGCGCGAGCGCTTCGCCGCGCTCGAACTCACGCTGCATTTTCATAACACGCGTGGCATAGCGCTCGCCAACACGCTCGCCGCGCTGGATGCCGGCATCGATCGCTTCGACGCATCGCTCGGCGGTCTCGGCGGATGCCCCTACGCGCCAGGTGCAACGGGCAACGTCTGCACTGAGGAACTGGTGCATATGCTCGAGCTCGACGGCTACGACACCGGCGTGGATCTCGCTGCCGTGCTATCCGCCTCCGCCCTGCTTCCCGGACTGATCGGCCACGACGTGCCGAGCCAGTTGCTGAAGGCAGGACGGCGCCTGGATCTGCATTCGATGCCTTGCAGCACCGCTGACGGCCTGCCGGAACAACACGCATTTTCATAAGGAGCAGGACGTGGCATTCATCGACCACCTTGATCACCTCGTACTCACTTGCGTCGATTTCGCTGCGACGAAGCGGTTCTATACCGAGGTCATGCAGATGCAACTCGAGACGTTTGGCGAAGGACGTATTGCATTTCGCTTCGGTAATCAGAAGATCAACGTCCATGTGCGTGGCGCTGAGTTTGAGCCGAAGGCCCATGTTCCCGTACCGGGCGCGCTCGACCTGTGCTTCATCGCCACGGTACCGCTCGACGAAGTAATTGCGCATCTGGCCCGTTGCGAATGGCCAATTGTCGAAGGCCCGGTTGCGCGCACCGGTGCCACGCAGAAGATTCGTTCGGTGTATGTGCGGGACCCCGATCTGAATCTGATCGAGATATCCGAACTGATGGCTTGATGGAATGACACCCTGCTATCCAAGATCCGGCGATTTATACGCGCCGATCAACGTGGTGAACGGCGCATAAGCCGACCCGAAAGCAAAGAAACGGAGACAAACATGAACACCAGAAATCTGCACGTGAGCGGCAGTGCGACCGTCAATTCGCGCATTGCCTCACCCGAACCGAGCGCGGCCGACGATACACACGCCCTTCATGCCAAAGCCACCACCTTGGGCGGCTGGATGGATAACATGCCGGCAGGCTCGCTGCATCGATTTGTGGTGTGGGTGATCGGCATAGGCTTGTTCTTCGACATGTTCGAGATTTTCCTTGTCAGTTCGATCGGCACGGCGTTGCAGGGAGAATACGGTATCGACAGACACAGCATGGCCTTCAAGCTGCTGCTGGCCTCGGCATTTATCGGCATGTTCTTTGGCTCGCTTTTTCTGGGTAGCATGGCCGACCGAATTGGGCGGCGCAGGGCCTTCCTGTTCAACCTTATCTGGTACAGCGCCTTTTCGCTGATCGGCGCATTCTCGGTCAACGCCGAGATGCTGGTGATCTGCCGCTTCCTCACCGGCATTGGCGTAGGTGCGATCTATCCCGTTGCCGACAGCTTTCTGTCCGAGATTCTGCCCAAGGAACGTCGCGGGCGAATGGCTGCATGGGCGTACACCACCTCGTATGTCGCCGTGCCATTAGTTGGATTCCTGGCGCTTTGGCTCAACCCTCTGCACTTCGGCGCCGTGGCAGGCTGGCGCGTTATTCTGGTGATCGGTAGCCTGGGCGCGGTACTGGTTCTGCTCGTGCAACATAAGCTGCCCGAAAGTCCGCGCTGGCTACTGGCTCAGGGCCGCGTCGAGGAGGCTCATGCGATGCTTCGGCGCTTTGCCGCCAGTGCAGGAGTGACGGTATCGGTCATCTCACCTGAAACCAACGTCAAGCGGAATCCCATGACGTTGGGCGAGCGTATTGCACTGCTGCGCCGCCCTCCCTATGACAAGCGCTACCTGATGTTGACCATCTTCCATCTGCTTCAGGGATTTGGTTACTATGGTTTCGGCACGCTCGCCAGCACCGTGGTGAAAAGCCGTGGCTTTGACGTGACGGACGGCACGCTTTTTATCGCTCTGTCGTTTCTCGGCTACCCGGTTGGATCGCTGCTTTCTATTCCGCTGCTCAACTGGATTGAACGCCGCACACTGGTGATCGGCGCCATATTGTCCATTGCGGTTTTTGGCCTGGGTTTTGCCTATTCCAACAGCTCGGCGCTGATCGTTCTCTTTGGTGTGTTGACAACATGCGCTTCGAACGTATTCAGCAACGCGTATCACGTCTACCAGTCTGAGATCTTTCCGGCGAGCGTGCGCTCAACTGCCATCGGCAGTACTTACTCGCTGTCCCGCATTGTTAGTGGCATGCTGCCTTTCGTATTGCTCCCCGTGTTGAATCAGCAAGGAGCAGGCGCTATGTTCGGCATCATCGCCGCTGCGCTGATCGTCGTGGCGATCACGGTGCGAGTCTTTGGACCTCGCACTACGCGACGCAGCCAGGATGAAATCAATCCGGGTTGAGCCGCTCATCGACGCGCGTCGCGACCCTAGCCCGTGTTCCTGGCATTGGAACGAAGGAGCGACGCGCATCGACCACACACCGACGTCAGGAAAGGTGATGCACTTCCTGCAGGCCATAAACCAGCGTCGCAATTCCCTCCATGCGCGCCTTCAATTGCAGAGATAGATACTGGGAGTAATGGCGCGACTGATGCAAGTTGCCGCCATGGAACCACAAGGCAGCCTGCTGCGTGGGCTTCCACATGTTGCGTTGCTCGCCTTCCCACGGCCCCGGGTCTTTCGTCGTATTCGAACCCAGCCCCCACACCTTGCCCACTTTATCCGCCACTTCACGCGAGATGAGATCGGCGGCCCAGCCGTTCATCGATCCGTAACCGGTTGCATAGACGACGAGATCCGCCTCCAACTCGGTGCCGTCGCTTAGCAGGACAGAGTGCTCTTTCAGTTCGACCACATCGACACCGCTCTTCAGCTTGATCTTGCCATCCGCTACAAGATCGGCGGCGCCAACATCAATGTAGTAACCCGACCCGCGCCGGAGATACTTCATGAAGAGCCCTGAGTCGTCATCCCCGAAGTCGAGCATGAAGCCGCGCTTTTCCAGACGCTGGTAGAACTCCGCGTCGCGCTCTCTGATCGCGTCGCATACGGGCTTTTGAAACGTGTGCAGGATTTTGTACGGAATCGATGCAAACGTCAGATCAGCCTTCGACGTCGTCATACCAGAGGCTACCGCGCGCTCAGAATAGAGATCTCCAAGAGCAAGTTCCATCAGCGAATCTGACTTCACGATATGCGTGGACGACCGTTGAACCATCGTGACGTCGACGCCCGCTTCCCACAACGCCGCGCAAATATCATGCGCCGAATTGTTCGCACCGATCACGACCACTTTCTTGCCCTTATACGCATCGGGTCCCGGATGTTTCGACGAATGATGCTGCTCGCCCTTGAACACATCCATGCCTTTGAATGATGGGATATTCGGCTTACCCGACATGCCCGTGGCAAGCACAAGCTGCTTTGGCCGCAGCGTCAGCGTTTCGCCGTCGTGCTCGACCTCGACCACCCATTCCGCCTTCGCTTCGTCATAGCGCGCGGACTTGCAAGTAGTCGATCCCCAATAGTTCAACTCCATGACCTTGGTGTACATCTCGAGCCAGTCGCCGATCTTGTCCTTGGGCGTGAAAACCGGCCAGTTATCCGGGAACGGCAAGTAAGGCATATGGTCGTACCACACCGGATCATGCAGACAAAGTGACTTGTAGCGGTTGCGCCACTGGTCGCCAGGACGCGGATTCTTATCGACGATGATCGTCGGCACACCCAGTTGCCGCAAACGCGCGCCCAGTCCAATCCCACCCTGCCCGCCGCCCACGATCAAGCAGTAGGGTTGCTCCGCGCGGCCCAACGCCTGCGCTTCGGCTTCCCGACGTTCCTTCCAGCTCGTTCGGTCCATACGTGCGCCATGTTCCGCACCCATCGGACGACGGTTGCCCTTGGGTTCCTCATGGCCTTTCAGCTCACCCATGGTGGTCAGCAAAGTCCAGATCAGGCCATCCTTCACGCGGATAAAACCGCTGCCGCGGGCAACTTCCGTTTCGAAGGTGATCCACGCCTGCGCCAAACCGTCGGCTTCAGTCGGTACTTCATTTTCGGCGATCCGCAGTCTGGTCGGCTTGATGGCGCCGAGTTGTGCGTCGAGCATGGCGCCGATCTGGTCCCGGCCCTCCATGGTTTTGATATTCCAGGTGAACGCAACCAGATCGCGCCAATAACACTCAGGCTGAAACAACGCGACGGCCGCGGCGGTATCACCGCGTTTAAGCGCCGATTCCAGAGATTCCAGAACATTTCCAATAATCTTGCTTGCATTATTTTCAGGCATGGTTGCTCCTCCATTCGATACGGATTGGTAAAACGTCGAAGTAATACGCGGGTTCTTTGCCCGCTGGATAAGCGTGGACCGCTAGCGCCGGTGCGGCGGGACTATGCCGAACTTCGCGATCCGTCTGTAAAGCGTCGCACGTGAGATGCCCAAGGTTCTGGCCGTCTCGTCCGGATGCCATTTCGCATCCGTCAGAGCGGCGACGATGCGGTCACGCTCCAGGGCGTCGATATCAGTGAGTGTGGGTTGCGCCTGAGGCGCGGGGTTGCGAGGCTTCGATACAGCTCGCCGTTGCGCACGAATGACGGGCGGACGAACGCGAGCATAAAGCGGTGAGCCGTTGCCCGCGAGTTTGATCGAAACCATGTCGCGGCCTGGCCTGACATCCAGAAGACGCTCAGCGCGTACATCGAATAGCTCTGAGACAGATCGCGGCAGCCGATCGAGGCCAGGCACGCACTCTTTTGCCCGGCGATTTGCCGCGACTGCGTTGCCGTGCGCATCGAAGGCGATCAGAATCTCCGGCTGGGCCTCCACGTAGTGGCGATTGCGGTGCGCCAGCAAAACCCAGTAATGCGTGGTCGCGTTGAGAAAGAAGCTGTCCTCGATCAACATCGCACTATGACGCACGATGTGGTTGACCAGACGCTGGCTTTCGCGCTCGTCAGGCGAGCGAATCGCCGATGCGTCCAGCACGCCGATCAGTTCGCCTTCCAGCCCGAAGATGGGCGAGGCGCTGCAGGTCAACGTGGTGAAGGCGGCACGAAAATGATCGGTCTTATGAACCGTGATCGGTTGCGAATCGAGCAGCACGGTCGCGACGCCGCAGGTTCCCTCTTCCTCCTCGGACCAGCACGAGCCTAAATACAATCCCGCTCGTTTGAAGTCGTGGCGCCGATCCCGGTCAACGCGATAATCGATCGTCACGCCCTGCGCATCGGTGAGCATCACGCAGTAGTCCGCTTCGCGAACCGTCTCATGCAGACGCGAAAGACATTCTCCCGACGCCCGCAAAACCGATTCTTCCCGATGCTGTACGTCACGCAGTTCCGGCGCGCTCAGAATCCGCGGCCCCTTTGTCAGGCCAGGATCGAGATGATATTGCTCGAGCGAGCGCCAATACGATGAAGTCAGCCGCGTGGCATCACCGCCGCGATCAGGCGTTCGGCCTTCGATCAACCTGCGGATCCGATCGATGTGTCTCACTTGCGGAACATAGGGCATGAATGTCTCCGGTCGGCTCGGCGCGCATCATCATTCAGTGGCACGCTTAGGATGACTTTTAGCATGCGGGTTCCAGAACAGCACATTGCAGTGCACCATCATTCCGGATGAGACTTTTGTCTCAGTCTTTTTTATTGTTGTGGGGCCTGAGCGCAACTCGATTTCCTGAGCGAGGAAAACGCGGATGCGTTACGCCCACTGCTAGAATACTTGCCTTTTTCCTTGGAGACGCACATGTCCTGGTTCATCTATGAAGTGCCCGAGTACAACGAAGACGGGGCGCGCATCGAACCGTTCAGCGACCTGCGTAGCCGCGTGCTGAAAGTAAGTGGTCAGGCAATGGTCGACGAACTGGAAAGCGTCCGCGAGAACGCCGCGACGACGGCGAACACGCCCGCCCACCCGCTGCGCACGGCGGAAAATCCTCAGGTATTCCCGATCCCGTATGCCGACTCCATGATTCTGGTCGGATTCATCTTCGAGCTGAAACGGGAATCCCGGCATCTCGTGGTGTCGCCCGTGGAAATGCCCTGGCTGAAAGACGCGTAAGACGGGTTATTGGGGTTAGAAACGGGTTAAAAACAGACGCGGTCAGGTGCGTTTAGCCAGATACGCGTCGACCAGCTCAAGCAGTCGTTCCCGCCCGAAGCTCCCGTCGTGCCCGGCGTGAACTACTTGCACGGGCAATTCGCGCAGCCGCTTCATGGTGCGCACATAGGTCGGAATATCCGCGCCTCCAATCTCATCCAGCAGCGGGCCGTCGTAAATCGCATCGCCCGAAAACAGCGTGCCGGATGCCGCTTCCCATAGGCCAATGCTGCCCGGTGAGTGGCCGGGCAGATGCAGCACCTCAAAATGCCGGTTGCCGAGATCGACGATGTTCCCTTCCTTGACGATCTCCGTGACCGTTGCGGCCCGCACGTGATAGTCGGACATCGAGTAATCGGCGCTAGGTAGCGCCGTGATCAGATCGCCGTCGAACGGATAGCCGACTTCACGATACCGGCGAATGGCCGCCTCGCCCAATACCGATGCCAGCAGGGTGCCTCGCTCACGTGGCGCACGCAGGTTATCCGCCTCCAGTTCGTGGACCAGCGTGTGTTCGAACTCATGATGTCCGCCGATATGGTCCGAGTGCGTATGCGTCGCAACGGCGGTGACGTTCTTCTGCAGCAGGTGCTTCGCGGCATCCTGAAGACTGGCAATGCCCATCCCCGTGTCGATCATCAGATCCCGGTCACGGCCACGCACATGCCAGATATTGCAACGCATCAGCGGGACAACATGAGGCTCCCAAAGCAGCGTGATGTCGTCGCTGATGCGTTTGAGTTCGAACCATCGGTCGGCAATTGGTAAGGTAGTCATGCGCGCGCTCCACGAGTGAGAGTCGTTACTCTGACATACTCTGCGTCAATGGGCGACATGAGCGCCTCCGTCCCACGTCGCTTACCCTTTCTTTTCAATGCGTCCGGCCATGTCGAATTTGCAGTACTGGCGCGCCTGGCGTAACCGGCAACAAGTGAATTCATGACCATAATGAAATTCGATACCGTCGTGCTCGGCGCGGGCATTATCGGCGTGAGCGTTGCCGTGCATCTCCAGAAACGCGGCCGCAGCGTCGCGCTCGTCGACCGCAAGCAGCCCGGCAACGAAACGTCGTTCGGTAACGCCGGGTTGATCCAGCGCGAAGGTGTGTATCCCCATGCCTTTCCACGCGACTTCGGCACCTTGCTTCGGTACGCGCGCAACCAGTCGCCGGACGTTCGCTACCATGCCGACGCCATACTCAAGGCCGCACCGTTTCTTTGGCAATACTGGCGCAATTCTCATCCAGCCAAACACGCGGCCATCGCGAAGTCGTACGCGACGCTGATCGAGCATTGCCTGGACGAGCATCGCGCGCTGGCCGCCGCGGCCGGTGCGAGCGCGTTATTTCGCCCCACCGGGTGGATCAAGGTGTTTCGCACCGAAAAAGCATGGGACGCGGAAACCCGGCTCGCCGAACGGTGGCTTCAGGAATATGGTGTCGAGTCCGAATCGCTGGATGCGGGCCGCCTGCAACAGAAGGAGCCCGATCTCGACAAGGCGCTCCTGGGCGGTTTGCGCTATCTGGCATCCAATTCCGTGAGTGACCCTAACGCGCTCGTCACCGCCTACGCGAAATATTTCGAAGCGCTCGGCGGACGGTTTTTCATCGGCGATGCGGACTCGTTTCGTGAGGAGTGGGCGGTCGATACGCAAGCGGGAACGATCACGGCTTCATCAGCGGTCGTCGCATTAGGGCCGTGGTCGGATCGCGTAACTTCGCGGCTCGGTTATCGCTTGCCGCTCGCCGTGAAACGCGGCTACCACATGCACTACGCGCCCGAGACAGGGGCTCGCCTGAATCATCCGATTCTGGACGTCGAGAAGGGCTACGTGCTGGCTCCCATGGCAAAAGGCATCCGCTTGACCACGGGAGCGGAAATCGCCCACTGCGATGCGCCCAAAACGCCCACGCAACTCGCCGCGGTCGAGCCGATTGCGCGCACGCTGTTTCCATTGGGCAAGCGTCTCGACGCTGAACCCTGGATGGGACGGCGCCCCTGTACGCCCGACATGATGCCGATCATCGGACCCGCGCCACGTCACAAAGACTTGTGGTTCGCGTTTGGCCACGCGCACCACGGACTGACACTAGGCCCAGTCACGGGCCGGCTGATCGCCGAGATGATGACCCACGAGAAAACGCTCGTGGACCCCCAGCCGTTCAGGGTGGAGCGCTTCTAGAATCTGGCCGCGCAGCGAACGGCCGATATCACCGTCTTCGGACCGAACACGCCCGCCACCGGCGTAGCATCGCTATTTTTTCCGGCGCCCACAATATTCCTGTTCGTGAACCGTCTACAGACGTATGGAACCGCCGCGCACCCCGAAATCGATGATCGAACGAGACACGGACATCACTGCAACTGTGTTGCGTGAGCGTACGAAGCTCGGGAATTTCATCCGGCGTCGCGTGCACGATCAGGGCGACGCTGAAGACATCTTGCAGGATGTCTTCCACGAGTTCGTGCAAGCCTACCGTCTCCCTGCGCCGATCGAACAGGTTAGCGCGTGGCTGTTCCGCGTGGCGCGAAACCGCATCATCGACCGCTTTCGCAAGCGCCGCGAGCAGCCGCTGGCCGAAATAGCCGACGACTCCGATGACGTCGAGTATCGACTGGATCTCGCCCTCCCGGCAACGGACGCAGGCCCTGAAGCCCTCTATGCAAGGTCGGTGCTGCTGGAAGCCCTGCAAGAGGCGCTCAACGAATTGCCGGCGGATCAGCGCGACGTGTTTGTCGCTCATGAACTGGAAGGGCGCAGCTTCAAGGAGCTCGCAGCCGAGAGCGGTGTCGGCGTGAACACGTTATTGGCACGCAAGCGTTACGCGGTTCTGCATCTGCGCGTTCGCTTGCAAGCCGTGTATGACGAACTGGATATCTAAAGGAGCAGATAGATGAGATTCAAACTGAGATGCTTCGGCATGGCACTGCTGGTTCTGGTGGGCATTGTCGTGCTGGGATGGATGGTGATGACGCTATGGAATTGGGTTATCCCGGCGCTGTTCATCGGTGGCCGTGCGATCGATTTTCCGCACGCATTGGGCCTGTTGATTCTGAGCCGGATTCTGTTTGGCGGATTCCGAGGGCGCGGCGGTTGCCACGGACGCCGGCATTGGCGCCGGTGGGAACGGATGACGCCCGAGGAGCGCGAAAATTTCCAGAAGAACCGGTCGTCCGGTGACGGCAAGCGTCCGGAGGATCTCGCATGAGCACCGCTTCGACATCCGCATGCAAACAGGCCCCGGGCGTGATTGTTCCCGTGGTCAATCTGAAACGGTGCGAAGGCAAAGGCGATTGTGCGGTAGTCTGTCCCGAGAATGTTTTCGACATCCGCCGGATCGATACGGCCGACTACCAGCAATTGGGCGCGCTGAACAAATTCAAGCTGCGCGTGCACGGAATGAAAGTCGCATACACGCCGAACGCCGATGCGTGTCGGGCATGTGGCTTGTGCGTGACTGCATGCCCCGAGCGTGCCATTACGTTAGCCAGGATCGGGGCGCAATAAAGTAGCGTATTGCTTCGCATCGATCGGACAGACGCACAACGTTTTCGCCCACGTTGCCCATGGACTAACGTTGTGTGTCATACAGCCGGTCTGGAATAAAAAACGCGGTAACGCCGCTTAGAAAGAAAACCCCACCAACCACCAGAAATCCGATACCGATAGAGAACTGGGTGGCAATGTAGCCAATAATAATGGGCGCGGCGCCCGAGCAGAAACGACCGATGTTATAGGATCCGCCCACGGCGGTTCCACGGATGGCGGTAGCGAAACTCTCGGACATGAAGGTGCCGATCGTCCCCAGCGGCACACCATACAAAAACCCGAAGGCAAGCATCAGGTACACGATGTTGTCGCGCGTATGCCAGAAAATGATCGCAGGCAAAAAGAGCGCGGCGCCCACACAGCCAAGCACATAAACACCACGCCGACTCCAGCGGTCACCCAGCCATCCCGCAAAGATCTTGCCAATGAAGGCAACCACGTACGTGCCGATCATGTACCCGGCCATTGCACCGAATTTGATGTGCAGTTCCTTTTCCAGGTAAGTCGGCAGCCAGTTGTTCAAACCGTAAAAGCCGGACAGCGCGAATAACGAGGCCAAGGTCCACAGAATGAATAAGGTTCGCGACTGCCGGTTACTGAAAATCTGATAGTAGCGGTTGGTGCGATGCCCACGTTCGCCCTTGCGGCTGGCTGCGCGGCTCGCCTGCCATGCTGCCGGTTCGGGCACGGCAAATTTTATCGCCAGCGCCAGCAGCACAGGAATTGCCGACACGTAGTAGAGCGTGCGCCAGCCGTAGTGCGGCAAAATCCAATTGCTGAGCGAAATGACAACGATGTAGCCCGCGGAAATGCCCGTTTGCAACACGCCCAGAATCAATGAACGCCGCTCCGTGGGTACGTATTCGGCAACCAGCGTGGTGACCAGCACCATGCAACCGATGCCCATCGAACTGATAAACCGCACGACCGCAAATTCCAGAAAACTGTGGGTGAGACCCAGCAGCCCTGCTCCGAGCGAAAACAGAGCCAATGCCCAGACCACGACCCGCACCCGCCCCAGGCGATCGCTGGCCCAGCCGCCGAGAATGCCGCCAATGGCCATGCCAACCAGAGTCAAGCTGCCCAACGCCCCCGCTTCGACATTGCTCAAACCGAATTCGTCCTTGATTCGCGTGAGCGTCAGGCCGTACATCATCACGTCCGCACCATCGGCCAGTAATGCAAGGTAGCCGAGGATGAAGACAAGCATCCAGGTGTTTTGGGACTCAGCGGATCGGGTCAAGGTTGTTCTTGTATTCATTTGATCGTAGTGACGTCAGAGACGCATTGCGCTATCGGCGTGCATCATGTTGCACCTGATGAGCGCGGGTGCGAGGAAGGCGCCAATCAGCACGCCCATTTCCTCGTGCCTGCCCGTGTACCAGCCTTCCTTGTGTGTCATGTTCATCGTGCCGACGCATACCCCGTCGTACGCAACCGGAATGTTCAGTATCGATCCGAGTCCCATGCCGGTCATCACCGCGTGGTCGTCGAACGCCTCGCGGATGCCTTGCGTCGTTTCAGCGCGAAATGGCTTGAGATCCTGCAATACCTGATTTGCCCACGCAGTGCCGCGTTTTTCCTTACGACCTCCAATTGGGTACACCTCCGGCATGTTTGTATAAACGCGCTCGACTTCCTCGCGTTGCGCGTCATAGGACATGATCGTGAAGAGGCCAAAACCTATCGCGCTCGCAGCCAACGCGTGAACCGCACGGAAAATCTCGTCGGGTTGATTTCTCAGCCGCATGACTCTTGCTAGTCGTTCGAGGTCTGAAATATCCAACGCTTGCAGGACTGGATCGATCGGATTGCCTGGCATTATCTGTCTGTGTAGTTGGGACATCATGCACGCTCAGCCGCGCATTTCGGTCGAGCTGAGCGGGACGCGCAGGTCCTGGGGCTGGCCGGCGCCGCCCTCCTCGATATCTTCTAGCGACCGGTTGCGAGTCTCGACACCCAGGAAGAACACCACGCAGGCCCCCACCAGCAAGACCGTGGTGGTCATTGCAAACACGCCGAGAAATCCGAGCACCGGATAGACAAGGCCGACCAGAATGGGGGCGCTCACCGAACCAATCCGGCCGAAAGACGAGGACGATCCAGTGCCGGTTGCTCGCACTGCGGTCGGAAAAACTTCAGGGGTATACGCATACACGCCTGCGAACGCGCCATTCATGAAGAACGACAGGCAAATGCCTGCGGCCATGATCTGCAAACCGGTATGAGAAAACGCCAGCGTGATCGCGGCAATCCCGCCCAACAGCATGTACGAGGCCACCACGCCCTTTCGGCCGAGTCGTTCATTGAGCCATGCCGCCGTGAAGTATCCGGGGATCTGCGCCCCATAAATTGCGATCGAATAACCAAAGCTTTTCGTCATGGTGAGCCCCTCCTTGAGGAGCAGGCTCGGAATCCAGGAGAAAAACGAGTAATACGCGAACGCGACCGAGAACCACATCAGCCAACTCACTGCCGTCGTACGCGCCAGCCGCGGCGACCACAGCGTCAGCACGTTCTGTACCGCGTTGCCCTTGGCAGGCGCCGATGCAGATGCAGACATGGCGCCGAGCGATGCAACTGGCGCAAGACTGATGCCCTTGCCTGCGAACCACGACTCGATTGCGCTCACGATGCCCTCCGCCTCAGAGACTCGCCCCTGGCTCTCAAGCCAGCGCGGCGACTCGGGCAAGGTTCTTCGCCACCAGAGGAGCATGACAACGGGCAATGACGTCGCCACCGCCAGATATCGCCAGCCTTCGGCAAAGTTACGCACGACGGTGAAGCCGAGAATCGACGAACCCAGATAGCCGAACGACATGAAGCCGACCAGTGCGCCGCAAAAGATGCCCCGGTAACGCCGTGGCACGAACTCGGCCAGAAACGGTGCGATCACCACGGTCTCCGCACCGGAGCCAAAACCCGCGACGATACGCAACGCGAAAAACGTGTGCCAGTCGGTGGCGGTGGCGCTCGCAAGCGATGCGCAGCAATAGATTGCAAGCGCGCTCATCATGATGCGACGACGCCCGATCACATCCGCGAGCACACCCGACAGAAAGGCCCCGAAAAAATAGCCGATGTAGGTGCTGCTCGCGACGAGACCCGTCTCGGCACTCGTCAGGTGCCATAGCTTGCTCACGACGGGTAGCAGGAACGCCAGCGACGACGAATCGAGTCCGTCGAACATGTACCCCAACCCGCCGATCAGCAGGAGCTTGCGATGAAAACCTGATAACGGCAGTCGCTCGAGTCGGGCGGCAATAGCGGACACGGCATGTTCTCCCTGACGGAAATGGATACGGTTTCTGGGCGGCGAAACTTATCGCCCGATTGCGTATGCCTGCATTTGACGAGGTGTTGCTGCGCCACGCATCAGACCGTTTCTGATCCCAACCGCGCAGACGCGTCCCAGCGACCAGGGTTCGGCCACGGTGAGGTCATGTCCACGCGCACGTAACGCGGCAAGCGTGTGTTCCGAAAAATTGGACTCGGCGGACATCTTGCCCAGTTGCATCGAACGCGGGTAAAACGAGCCGGGGAAATGCGCCGTCTGGAACGAGGGCGAATCCACCGCGGCCTGGAAGTTCATGCCGGCATGCACGTGCCGGAGAAACAGCTGGATCGACCACTGATCCTGCTGGTCGCCACCCGGCGTGCCGAATGCCGCATACGGCCTGCCCTCGCGGGTAACGAGCGTGGGCGAGAGCGTCGTGCGGGGGCGGCGCCCCGGGCCGAGCGAGGACGGCAGCCCCTCCTCCATCCAGAACATCTGCGCGCGCGTGGTCACGTTAAAGCCGAGACCGGGCACGGCCGGCGAGGCCTGCAGCCAGCCACCCGACGGTGTTGCTGAAACCATATTGCCCCAGCGATCGACCACGTCGAGATGAACCGTATCGCCGCGTAGTTCAGGCAGCGGCGCAAAGGTCGGTTCGCCCTGGCCGAAGCCGCCGGACTGCTGCCTTCCCGCATTGGCCATGATCAGCGCGGCGCGCTGTTCACTGTCGCCCAACTTGCCGGGACGGAATTCGAACGACGCGTGGCCGGGATCGATCAACCGGCGGCGTTCGTCGTTGTAAACGTCGCTCAGCAGCACATCCATGGGCACATGTGCAAACGCGGGGTCGCCGTAAAACACCTCGCGATCGGCGAACGCGAGCTTCGAGCATTCGATTATCGTGTGCACGAAATCGGGGCCCATCGGGTCCATCGCACTGAGATCGAAACCCTTAAGCAGCGCGAGCTGCTGCAGGAACATCGGTCCCTGGCCCCAAGGACCCGTCTTGTGAACGCGGAAACCCTCATAGTCGTATGAAACCGGGTCTTCATAGGACGGCTCCCAACGCGCGAGATCATCCGCGTTGAGCAGACCGTAGTTGCGCTGACCGGAAGTATCGAGAACGGCAGTTGAGCGGAAGTACTTATCAATCGCTTCGGCCACGAATCCACGATAAAAGACCTTGCGGGCAACTTCGCACTGCTCCGCACGATCACTGCGGGTATTCGCCTCCGCGAGGATGCGCCGGTACGACTGCGCAATCGCCGGATTGGCGAACAGCTGGTTCGGCATCGGTGCGTCGCCGTTGCGCAACCATTGCTCAGCCGACGTGGGCCATTCAGTCTTGAAGAAATCCTTGATTGCAAGGATCGACGACGTCATGCGTGGGAGCACCGGATAGCCGTTCTCCGCATAACCGATCGCATAGCTCAGGACGTCTTCGAGCGGCAGTTGGCCATAGTCGCGCAGCATGGCCATCCAGGCGCCAAATGCGCCAGGTACTACGGCCGGCAGCAAGCCCGTGCCGGGAACGACTTCGAGACCCAGCTCACGCATGCGCGCTATCGTCATTCCCGCCGGCGTCACGCCCTGCCCGCACAGAACGCGAACGCGTTCTTCGCGCGCACTGTAGAACACAACCGGCAACTCGCCGCCCGGACCATTCAGATGCGGCTCAACGATCTGCAGAACAAAGCCGGCAGCGGCTGCCGCATCGAACGCATTGCCCCCTTTCTCCAGTACGGCCATCGCCGACGCGCTCGCCAGCCAGTGCGTGGAGGCCACCATGCCGAATGTGCCAATCAGCTCCGGGCGGGTTGTAAACGACATGCGTGACTCCTTTTGCGATGACCAATGATTGGTTTCCTATGAACCAATAAGCATTGGTACAAATTCTATAAGCTAAGAGATTACGGCGAACATTGCCCGGTTGCACCGCGCGTTAACCCGAAATTTCGCACACAATAGCAGATCAAAAAAAGCTGTGAATCTCACCCCAGTTGATTTGACTATGGTAAATTTTGAACCAATGATTATTGGTTCACGAAAAAGACAATGGAAAATTCGATACTGGACAGGCTGCTGGACTACATTGCCGAGCATCAACTCAAGGACGGCGACGCACTGCCTCCTGAAAGAACGCTCGCCGAAGCCCTCAATGTCAGTCGAAGGGAACTGCGTTCGTCGCTTGCTTCGCTGGAGGCATCAGGACGTGTATGGCGCGGCGTCGGTCGCGGCACCTATCTTGGCGCGAGACCATTGAAGTTCGCCCCGACGCTACGCGGACTTCGAGCGGGAGCCAGTCCGGCAGACATCGCGGAAATGCGCCTGTTGTTCGAGCCCGCGCTCGCACAGCTAGCCGCGACGAAAGCCAGTCGGGACGATTTGCTGGAACTTGAAAAGTGCGCGCGGAAGAACGCCGCGGCAAAAAACGACGAAGAGTGGCAACAATGGGATCATCGATTCCATTTGCTGATCGGACAGGCCACCCGCAATCCCGCGCTCATCTCCCTTATGGAGGTGATCAACGGGATGCGCGTCAAACCCGACGTACGCGAGAAGACGTCAGCGCAGGAAACACGCAGCTATTTCGCCGCGCAGCACCAGGAGATCGTCAGCGCCATGAAGGCACGTGATGGCGAAGCCGCGGCTCGGTGTATGCGCGAGCACCTGCTCAGCGTTCAGTGGCGCGCATCAGCCAAAAGCGACGAAGCGGCCCTTCGTCACGAGTGAGGAGCATGCACGTCTGTCTTCGATACCGATTGATCAGCTTACCGTACCCGAACCGACGTTTCTCTCGTCGCTCCCCGTCGACCGAACGTCTCTCCGGCTCCGCGAACTGAACAGGCTCACAAACTGTTCAAAACCCTGAATCGGCAGCGGCTTGCAAAAGAGGAAACCTTGATAGGCGTGGCACCCTGCTACGGCAAGGAAATCTCGTTGCGCTTCAGTTTCGACGCCCTCGGCGATGACACCCAGGTTAAAACTTCGGGCAAGCGCCACGATCGTTCTCGCGATGTCCGCATCGTTGGAATCGACCAGGATGTCGCGCACAAACGAGCGGTCGATCTTCAGCTGGTCCAACGGCAATCGCTTCAGGTAAGACAGCGAAGAGTAGCCAGTGCCGAAGTCATCCAGCGAGAACGTCACGCCTCGAGCGCGAAGGGCGGTCATCTTTTCGATAATGTCCTGCACGTTCTCAACGAGAACGCTCTCGGTGAGCTCGAGCTTCAACCTGTCCGCCCTCGCCCCAGTCCGGTTGATGACGTCGAGCACACTGTCCACGAAGTCCGGCTCGCGAAATTGCCGGGCACTGACGTTCACGGCCATGGACAGATGCGCCATCGATGGCCGCGTTGCCCATACGGCCAGCTGGGTGCATGCGGACGCCAATACCGTTCGGCCCATCTCGAGAATCAGCCCGGACTCCTCTGCGAGCGGGATAAACTCTCCAGGCGGAATCAGCCCGCGCTCGGGATGCTCCCAGCGCACCAGCGCTTCCGCACCGGTTATGTGATTGCCGTCGACGACCTGCGCCTGATAGTGCAGAACAAACCGGTTCTCCTCGATGGCGTTGCGCAGCCCCACCTCCAGCTCGGCACGCTTGAGCACCGCCGTCTGCATCGCAGGGTCGAAGAAGCACATGGCATTGCGGCCGCGCTCCTTCGATTTATACATGGCGAGATCGGCCTGCTTGAAAAGCTCGTCGGTGGACGTCTGCTCCCCATTGAATACGGTGACCCCTATGCTGGCGGTGCTGCGAAACTGAACACCGTTGAGCTCGTAAGCGTTCCCCAGCACGGAGAGAATTTTTTCTCCCACCGCCACGGTTTCCATGGTCGCATCAGCCACGTCCAGACTGAGATTGCCCAGCACTACAACGAACTCGTCACCACCGACCCGGGCAACCGTGTCGCCCTCATTGACACTACTCGACAGGCGATACGCGACCTGTCGCAGGAGCAGATCGCCCTTGTCGTGCCCAAGCGTATCGTTCAGCGTTTTGAAGTGGTCGAGATCGATGAACATGAGGGCGGCGCAGACCTTGTTCTGCCGGCTGGCCACCATTGACTGCCTCAACCGATCCAGAAGAAGCGCGCGATTAGGCAGGCGCGTTAGCGTGTCATAGAAGGCAAGTTCCCGGATCTTCTCCTCCGACTTCTTGCGCTCGGTGATATCGCGGCCGCTGGTCCGAAAACCGATGAAGTCGCCCCTCTGATTGCTGATCGGTACCCAGGAGACCGACAGCCAGAGGAGCGATCCATCCTTGCGCACGCAACGAAACTCGAGATCGTCGCCGCGAGAACCCTGAAGCCCCTTTTTAAATTCCGGCGCAACGCGCGGGATGTCCTCCGGATGGATCAGCGTGCGGGCAAAATCGGGCATCGCCATGCATTCGTCAACTGTATAGCCCGTGTAGTACTCAACCGAGGGATTGATCCAGCGCGGTTGGCCGTCCGGTCCCCACCAGATTTCCAGGTTCACCGTGCAGTCGGCAATGGCGCGAAATTTCTCCTCGTTCTCGCGCAACTCCCGCGTCATTGCCGAGGCGAGGCGCATGGCACGCTCCCGCCCTGTCATCATGAGCCAGGTCAGAAGCGCCAGCAGGAGACTCAACCCCGTGCCAGTTCCTGCGATTAACACCTCGGCATTACGCCCCATCCGGGATCGAAACTCGTCGGAGGCGCTCATCGACAGCATCCAGTCGTGTCCGTCCACAACCAGATATTCGTTTGCGGAGATGAGCGCCGGCGCATGCCGGTTGTTTGCATCTGACGTGCGATGCAACAGCGCGGCCTCCAAGGGCTCGACGCCATCGTAAATGGCAAGCGAAATGCCGGGGGGCTGTTCGCCGTAGAGACTGGCCATCACATCGTGCATCCGGAACGATGCATAGACCCAACCAACAATGTTCGCTCGACGCTGCGCAACATTGTCCTGCGGTCTGCCGGCAGCGTAGATCGGCAGATACAGGATGAAGCCCGGCCGGGGGTCCGCATCCATGTCGACCGACAGACGCACCTTTCCCGAGAGAACCGCGAGGCCGGAGTCGCGGGCTTTCTCCAACGCCGAGCGACGCACCGGTTCGTTCCAGGCGTCAAAACCGGGCGAGCTGCGTGCAAGGCCAACAAAGGGCTCGCGCTGAACGATCGGGGCATATTCCCCGCGCAACCCGTCGGGATGAATCGTGTAGCCTGGAACGCCGCCCTCGCGCATGTCCGCTATGTGGGCCGCTTTACGCGCCGCGGGCACCCATTCGACCACACCCACGGCGTGGACCCCGGAAAAGTTCGCATCAAGATTGAGCGCGCTCACGTAGCGCCGGAACCTGCCGCGATCGAACTCTCCGTTCGCGGCAAACATGCTCTGCACGCCTCGCAGCATCAGCTCGTAGGTCGCCATCCGCTGTTCGATGCGGCCTACCGCGTCACTCAGGGTGTAATCGAACTGCGTCTGAAACTCCTTGCGTGTCGCCTGACGTTCGTGATCCCACACTACCCAGGTCACGCCAAGCGACGCGGATAACACCAGCAACGGCAGCAGGACGGAGCGCAGCCGGATCACGGTGACGCCTTGAAGTTGACCATGGCATCGGCCAGATCCGGCCTGAAGTACTTTTCGAAGATCCGGCGCACCGTTCCGTCAGCACGCATTTCGTCCACCAGCGCCCGCCACTTCTCCCGCTCGGCGGCCGGAAGCGCTTTCTTCGACATGATCAGACCGTGCGGCACTGAAGGATCGTTAAACTCAACGATCGTCGTGACGTCGCGGATCTTTTTCTCATCCAGCGCGGGGTAATCGAAGGGCTCGATAATCATGCCCTGAATCTGTCGAAGAATCAGCGCCTGGTAGAGCGGTTCGAGCCCGCCCGCGAGGCTCACCCGGTTTTCCGACGTCAGTCTGTCGACCAGTTCGTTGGCCGAGGTGCTGTAGCGGAAACTGCGGATCACGCCGAGCTGCGCGTGTTTACTTTTTTCGAAGTCCGCGACGTTCTGGATGCCGGCATCCTTGCGCACGAGCAGATAGTATTTATTGCTGAAGTACCACGCGAACGAAGCATATTGATTGCGTTCGTCATTTGCGATTCCAGAAAGACTGAAGTCGAGTGCGCCTGACTCGATCAGTTTCCAGATACGCGCGCGTGACATCAGACTGACCTTGATCTGGCAACCGCTACGCCGGATCAACTCGTCGGCGAAGTCCTTGTCGATACCGCTATCGGTATCGAGCGAATAGAGCAGTCCGTGGTCGTGCAATCCAAGCGTAAACGGCCGGGAACAATCCGGTCCGCTCGCTAACGCATTGCTGATGGAACACACTGCAAACAGCACCCCGGTAAGCCAGCTTCGAATCACAACGCCTCCGTAGCGGAACGACGCCCAGTTAAATTCTTATCAGTGATCACAATCTGACGGCCTGTTCAGACAGGCTTTTTTTAAATATCTGACTTTTATCACAGATTCCGGGAAATTTTCCCGCTTCGACGCGTCGCCGATGTGCTGCGAGCCCGCAAGATTTTCTTCTGCAAGACTTCCGTACGCATTGTCGACACTATGTCGTCGTTTTTGAAGGCCTCCTGCCGGCTTCTCGAGATCGAGTCGAGAATAGTTTCTCTTAAGGGAAAACCCGTATAATCGCCAAACGAGAGGTCAGACAACTATAGGACACAATAGTGGTCGAGACCCTGCCCGCGCCCTGCCGCGCAGCGCCTACCCTGACACGCCCTTCTTTCCCAGCCCCGTGAATCCGACTGCGACTGCCCTGCCTTTCCGAAACGCCCTCTTCGCGATGCTCGGCATCGGCCTCGTCAACATGCTGGTCGCACTCGACCAGACCGTCGTCAGCACCGCATTGCCCTCGATTGTCGCCGAACTGCATGGCTTCGAGTACTACGCATGGATTGCCAGCGCGTACCTGTTGGCGTCGGTGGTGACGGTCCCCGTGTTCGGCCGTCTCGGCGATTATTTCGGCCGCAAGCGTTTCGTGATCGCCGCGGTCATCACGTTCACGGTGGCGTCGGTGCTCTGCGGTGTGGCGAACGACATGCTGTTTCTCGTCATCGCGCGCGGTCTGCAAGGGGTCGGCGGCGGGATGATGGTGGGCACGGCGTTCGCATCGATCCCGGATCTTTTCCCCGATCCGCGCGCACGCGTGCGCTGGCAAGTGGTCATGGCGGCCGCCTACGGAATCGGCACCGCGGCGGGTCCGTCGCTGGGGGGCTGGATGAGCGAGCATTGGGGCTGGCGCTCCACCTTCCTGATCAACCTGCCGGTGGGCGCCGCGGCACTCTATTTCATCTGGGCGCATCTGCCCAACTTCCAGCGTCCGCACGAGGGCGAGGTCAAGATCGACTGGCTCGGCGCGGCGCTTGTCGCCGCCGTGCTGGGCGGCCTGCAGGCTTTCATCGAAGCCGTGCCGAAAGACGGCCTGACGGCCGGCAACCTGGCGCTCGCGGCTTTCGTGATCGTAGGGGCCGTTGCGTTGCTGGTGTGCGAGAAACGCGCCACGCATCCGATCATTCCGCTCGACCTGTTCAAGGACGCGCAACTCGTCACGCTCTTCGTACTCGGCTTCCTGTCCGGCTTCGTGATGTTCTCGCTGATCTTCTTCGCACCGCTGCTGTTGCAAGGCGGTTTCGGACTGTCGCCGCAACAGGCCGGTCTGCTCGCGACGCCGATCGCCGCTTGCATCGCGCTCGGCAGCCTGCTGAATACGCGCATCGTCATTCATCTGAAGAAACCTACGCGGATTCTATCGATCGGTTTCGCGCTGCTGCTGTTCGCGTCGATCGCATTGGCGTTTGCCAATCCGGAGACGCCGCACGTGTGGATCGAATTGCCGATGGCGGCCGTCGGCATCGGCCTGGGTTTCATCCTGAACAATCTGAATGTGTTTGGCCAGGAGATTGCCGGGCGTGAACGCTTCGGCATCACGACCGCACTGCTGCAGTCCACGCGCATGGTGGGTGGGATGCTCGGCACCAGCATTGTGGCAACCGTCGTGCAGCACCACTACCGCAACGTGGTCACGCGCACGATGAGCGTGCTCGGCGAGCCGGCAGTATCGCAATGGCAGCCGCGTTTTGTCGATCTACGCATCCTGATCGACGAAACGGTGCGCCTGAAACTGATTGCGGATATGAAGACGTCGGGGCTCAATACACTGGCGTTGATCGACACGGCACGCGATGCGCTGGTGCAGTCGATTCATATCGGTGTGTGGCTGACGGCAGTGGCGGCGCTTGCGGCCGCACTGCTCGTACAACGCATCTCGCACGTTGTGTTTCGCCGGAGTTGAGGTGAGGGCGGCGAAACCGCCCTCACTACTTGTGCCGCTTATTGCCCAATTTACTGCGCGCCGAGCTTCTTGATCAGCACGTCGAGTTGCGCCATTTCTTCTGCGGTCAGATCGGTCAGCGGCGCGCGCACCGGACCTGCGCTGCGGCCGACCAGCTTCGCGCCGGCCTTCACGATACTCACCGCATAACCCTGACGACGATTGCGGATCGCCAGATACGGCAGGAAGAATTCGTCGATCAGCTTGCCGACGGTCGCATGATCATCCGCGGCAATCGCGCGATAAAACTCCATCGCCGTCTTCGGAATGAAGTTGAACACGGCCGACGAATACACCGGCACACCCAGCGCCTTATATGCCGCGGCGTAAACTTCCGCGGTAGGCAGGCCGCCGAGATACGAGAAGCGGTCGCCGAGACGGCGGCGAATCGTCACCATCGCCTCGATTTCACCCACGCCGTCCTTGAAGCCGATCAGGTTCGGGCAACTGTCAGCGAGACGTTCGAGCATGTCCGCATTCAGTTTCGAATTCGCGCGGTTATAGACGATCACGCCGATGTTCTTCACAGCCTTGCAGACCTGCTCGACGTGCGCGGCAATCCCTTCCTGCGATGCCTCGGTCAGATAGTGCGGCATCAGCAGCACGCCGCTCGCGCCGAGGCGCTCGGCTTCCTGCGCGTAGTCGATCGCCACGCGCGTCGGACCACCCGCGCCGGCAAGAATCGGCACCTTGCCCCGGCAGGTCTCGGTCGCCGTGCGAATCACGTTCGTGTAGTCGCTTTTGGTCAGCGAGAAAAATTCGCCCGTGCCACCGGCCGCAAACAGCGCGGTCGCACCATAAGGTGCGAGCCATTCGAGGCGCGCAGCATAGGTATCGGCGCGAAAATCGCCTTGTTCGTCGAAGTCGGTCACCGGAAAGGACAGTAGGCCTTCGGAAACGATCGCTTTGAGTTCTTGAGGTGAGGTCATAGCGTGACAGCGTGAATGGTGGGTAAAAGCAAGCGGCCGCACGAAGCGCCGCTCAGATCATGGGGAAACTCAACGCACCAGACACGGGCGCTTGTTATCGAACTTCCAGTTCGGAATCAGGTACTGCATGGCCACGCCGTCGTCGCGTGCGCCGAGGCCGTGTTGCAGATACAGCGCGTGCGCCTTCTCGATCTCGTCCATATCCAGCTCGACACCGAGGCCGGCGGCCTGAGGCACCTTGACCTTGCCGCCCACGATCTGCAGCGGCTCGCGCGTCAGGCGCTGACCGTCCTGCCAGATCCAGTGCGTGTCGATCGCCGTGATCTTGCCGGGCGCCGCTGCCGCGACATGCGTGAACATCGCGAGCGAAATGTCGAAGTGATTGTTCGAATGCGAGCCCCAGGTCAGGCCCCACTCGTTGCACATCTGCGCCACGCGCACCGAACCCTGCATGGTCCAGAAGTGCGGATCGGCAAGCGGAATATCCACGGACTGCAACTGGATCGCGTGACCCATCTGACGCCAGTCGGTCGCGATCATGTTGGTCGCCGTCGGCAGACCGGTCGCACGGCGGAATTCGGCCATCACCTCGCGGCCCGAGTAGCCGTTTTCCGCGCCGCACGGATCTTCTGCGTAAGCCAGCACGTCGTGTTGGTCGCGGCACAGGCGCACCGCTTCCGCGAGCGACCATGCGCCGTTCGGGTCGAGCGTGACGCGGGCATTGGGGAAGCGTTCGGCGAGCGCCGTCACCGCTTCGATTTCGGCGTCGCCGGGCAGCACGCCGCCCTTGAGCTTGAAATCGTTGAATCCATAGCGTGCTTGCGCTGCCTCGGCAAGCCGCACTACCGCCTCGGGTGTCATCGCTTCTTCGGTACGCACGCGCTCCCAGTCGTCGCGCCCTTCCGCGCCACTGTCATAGGGCAGATCGGTTTTCTTGCGGTCGCCGATATAGAACAGATAACCGAGCATTTCCACTTCGTCGCGTTGCTGGCCTTCGCCGAGCAGTGCCGCAACAGGGACACCCAGATGCTGTCCGAGCAGATCGAGCAGCGCGGCTTCGAGTGCGGTCACTGCGTGAATGGTGGTGCGCAGATCGAAAGTCTGCAGGCCACGGCCCCCCGCGTCGCGGTCGGCGAACTGCGTACGTGCCTTGTTCAGGATAGCCTGGAGATTGCCGATCGATTGCCCGACAACCAGCGGACGCGCGTCGTCGATCGTCTTGCGGATGCTCTCGCCGCCCGGCACTTCGCCGACACCGGTATGTCCCGCGCTGTCGCGCAGAATGACGATATTGCGCGTGAAGAACGGGCCATGCGCGCCGCTCAGATTCATCAGCATGCTGTCACGGCCGGCGACGGGCACGACGCGCAGCTCGGTCACGATCGGCGTGGCGTTCGATTGGGATGAGTTCGTGGACATGATAGTGGGACCAGGTAAGTGAATAAGCCGACTGGCGGCGGTCGATCGAAATTCAATGCGCTTTGCTATGGAGTGGCTCAGGCAACGCGTCGCGGTTCACACGGCGATTGCGGGTCAGGAAGCCGGCCGCCGCCGCGATCAGCGAAGCCACGCCCAAGGCGTACAGACCACCGGTGATCGAGCCGGTGTGCTGCTGCAGATAGCCGAAAGCAGCCGGTGCGAAGAACCCGCCCAAGTTGCCGATCGAATTGATCAGCGCGATGACGGCGGCGGCCACGCGAGCGTCCAGATAACCCTGCGGAATCGGCCAGAAGAGCGAAGACGCGGCCTTGAAACCGATCGCTGAGAAGCAGATTGCCACAAACGACAGCACCGGATTACCCGACGTCGAAGCGAACAGCCCGCACGCTGCGATAACAAGCGCTACCGCCAGCCACGCTTGCTGAAAACGCCATTTCGCCGACAACACCGCGAAGCAATACATCGCGACCATGGCGATGAGCCACGGAATGGTGTTGAACATGCCGACTTCGAAGTCCGAGAGTCCGCCCATCTTGCGGATGATCGTCGGCAGCCAGAAAGTGGCCGCGTAAATGGTCAATTGAATCGCGAAGTACAGGAAGCAGAACAGCAGAATCTGCGGGTCCTTCAGCAATTTCATGGTCGGCAGATGCGCGCCGCCGTGCGCCTCGCGCTCGGCCTGCTCCGCGGCGATCGCGCTTTCGAGAACGGTCTGTTCCTTAGCTGTCAGCCAGGAGGCATCGCGAATGCGCGACTTCAGCAGCAGCCAGCTCACACCGCACAGCACGATGGAGAAGCCGCCCTCAATGAGAAACATCCATTGCCAACCGTGCAGGCCAAGACCGCGAATCGACAACAGACTGCCTGTGATCGGACCGGACAGCACCGACGCGAGCGCGGAGCCCGAGAGAAAAACCGCCACAGCCTTGCCGCGCTCTTTCTGCGGCAGCCATTGAGTAAAGTAAAACACCACACCCGGAAAGAAGCCGGCTTCAGCGATACCGAGCAGGAATCGCAGCACGTAGAAGGACGTGTCGTTCCAGACGAACGCCATGGCCGCCGCGACCAGCCCCCAGGTGCCCATGATCCGGGTCAGCCAGGCGCGCGCGCCGTACTTCTGCATCAACACATTCGACGGCACCTCGAACAACGCGTAGCCGACAAAGAACAACCCGCTCCCGAGGCCATAGGCGGCAGCGCCGATGCCGAGGTCCGTCTGCATGTGGGAATTGACGAAGCCGATGTTCACGCGATCGATGTAGTTCGCGATGAACATGATCAGGAAAAGCGGCAGCACGTGCCGCTTGACCTTCGAGACCGCGGACTCTAACGGGTCAGCAGCGGCGGTGAGAGCAGATGTCAAGGTTGTCTCCAGTTCCGGTCACTCCGGCGGCCTGATCGAACGCACGCGGCACATTCGAGCAGGCCGGGCGATTCGGTCCTAAAATGCGTGATACGTTGTCTGACGACAGTCTACCCCGTTCCAATCACCGATTCCAATGGGGTGTTTACCCTGCCATGCACACCATATACGCTGGGATGCGGACGCCACGATACCGCTGTAGCCGTTGAAACTGTAGAATCGAATTAAGACGTCTGATGACATGATAAAAGACTGGCGAGCTATGCAGGCCATGTTCGGTCAACGAGCCGTCGTCGTATGCATCGGGAGCAAGAGATTCAAATCGGCACCTTTCGGACAGACGCTATGATGGCTGTGTCGAGACGAGACGACTCGCGACGTCACTCGCCCACGCAACGTGTGAATTTCCAGCCGATTAGTCAATAAACAACAGAGATGAGCAGCCTAACTGAGAAGGTGGTGGCCACCCTTTCCGATGAAATCCGCCGCGGCAGCCTGCGGCCCGGAGACCGTATCCCGACTGAAGTCGCGATGATGAAGCAGCTCTCGGTGAGCCGCTCCGTGGTCCGCGAGGCCATCTCGCGCCTGCAGGCGGCCAAAGTGGTCGAGACGCGTCACGGCATCGGCACGTTCGTTCTGGAGCCGGCCACGGAACAGTCCATGCAGCTGCCCGCCGCCGACCTCTCCAGCATGCTGGACGTCATGGCGATCATCGAATTCCGCATCGACGTCGAAGCGGCCTCGGCCGCGCTCGCGGCAGCGCGACGCACCGAGCAGAATCTCAAGCAGATTCGCGCCACACTGGAGCGCTTTGAATCCGAACTCGAACGGGGAAGCACCGACACGTTGGCGCACGACATCGAGTTTCATCTGCAGATCGCGCGCGCCAGCGGCAACCGCTACTTCTTCGATGTGCTCAGCCAACTCGGCCGCGCGGTGAGCCCGCGCACGCGGCTCGGCACCGCCGAGATCGCGGAGCTCGACCATATCGAGATCCTGCGCAATGTGCTCAGCGAGCATCAGATGATCTATCGGGCCATTGAACGCCAGGACGCGGACGATGCGCGCGCCGCGATGCGCATGCATTTGAGCAACAGCCGCGAGAGACTTCGGCGCGCGCATGAGTTGAGCAAGGCGAGCGGCTGAGCCGGATGCCCGGCGACCTCAACTCGCTTAAGGGCTCAGGCTGCCCGGCAGCGCCAGCTAACCATGAAGCCGGCTAAGGGACCGCAGCCGGATCCTCCACCTTCAGCCCCATCAAAGCCGAACTCAACGATTTGCCGTGCGCGTCGAGCGCAAGCGAACGCGTCACGCCGCCACCGAGCGCATGGCCGAGCACGAAGTTGAATGCGGCGATGCCAGGCAGTTCATAGCGCACGACTTCGCCGCGCACTACGTCGTTCAAATGCGCCTTGACCCGCTCCACGGTCAACACCGCCCGCAGATGCTCATAGTGCTTCGCGTCATAACAGATGACGGAGATATTCAGCGTATTGCCTTTGTCGCCGGTCCGCGAATGAGCAAGCTCACGTAGTTTCATATCACGCCTCCACCAGCGAGAATGCCGGCTTGACATGCGCGCGCGGCAACAATACCGATTGCACCGCGACGACTTCGCGCGCTGACTTCGTCACGCCGCCACCGCCCGCCGGGCCGTTCGTGTAAAGCGTCTCTACCTCGTTGCCGATCCGCACTGCCTGCGCCAGCGATTCAGCGCGCCCCGCGACCCGTACTCGCACTTCATAAGGCTCAGCGTGACCGGCAGCCGCCGCATCGCCATGCAATGCGTTCACACCGATCAGATCGAAGCGCAATTCACGCGTTTCGACGCCCGTCAAGGCAAGCCTTTCCCGCACGATATCGAGTGCCAGCCGGGCACGCGCCAGCGCGCCGGGACCGCCGTATGAAATCTGCCCTTCGCCGATATAGCCATCGAAGTAAGCGACCGACACCTTCAACGTATCGGTACGCGGCGTGCCGCGCCCGCCGCTCACGCGAATGCGATCCGGCGCTTCCTGCATAACACGCACCTGTGTGAAATCGGCGACCACGTCCGGTTGCAAATAACGCTGCGGATCGTGAATCTCATACATCAGTTGCTCTTTGCAGGTTGCTTCGGTTACCCGGCCACCGGCCTGCGGGAGCTTGGTGATGACCACCGTGCCGTCCTCAGCGACCTCGGCGATCGGAAAGCCGAGCCTCGCGAGATTGGGCACGTCCTTGAAACCCGGGTCGGCAAAATACCCGCCGGTGATCTGTCCCGCGCATTCGAGCAGATGGCCGGTCACAGTCGCCTGGCCAAGGGTCTGCCAGTCGTCCATCTGCCAGCCGAATTCGTGGATCAGTGGCGCGACAAACAGCGACGGATCGGCGACACGTCCGGTCAGGACGATTTGCGCGCCGGCCGCGAGCGCCTCGACAATCGCCGCCGCGCCGAGATAGGCATTCGCGGATACGAGGCGATCGCTATATGAAGCGACGCTTTCCCCCGACTCTTCAAAACGGAAATTGCCCTGCCGCACGACGTCGAGCACATCGTCGCCGGTGACGGCGGCAATCTTCACGTCACCCAGACCGAGCGAGCGCGCGATCTCGGCAGTCTTTCGCGCCGCCGCAAGCGGATTGGCCGCGCCCATGTTCGAAATGATCCGCACGCCGTTGCGAATCGCTGCGGGCAGCACAGCCATCATGCGCGTTTCGAGCAACGGGTCGTAGCCCAGCTCAGGCTCTTTGCTGCGCGCCTGCTGCGCGATCGCAATCGTGCGTTCGGCGAGGCACTCGAATACCAGGTAATCGAGCGCGCCGTGTTCCGCCAGTTCGACCGCGGGTTCGATACGGTCGCCGGAATATCCCGCGCCCGCGCCGATTCGGACCGGCTGCCTATGTGGAGTCGCTATCATGCTGGTCGCTTCCATTCAGTCAAACAGTCAATCTCACAACGAGAATATCCCCAGCACGACGCAGGCGATCGTCATGACGATCGACGCGCCGAACAGCAGGGGGAACGTGAATTTTTGGTGGTCGGCGAGATCGATACCGCACAGGCCAACCACAAGGAAAGTCGCCGGCGTCAGCGGGCTGACCGGAAAGCCGGTGGTCATCTGGCCAAGCAGCGCGGCCTGGCCGACATGCACGGCGGGCACGCCGAGTTGGCCGGCCACTTCGGCAATCACCGGCAGTACGCCGAAGTAAAACGAGTCCGGATCGAACAGCATGCTCAACGGCATCGACACCAACCCGAGCGCGACGGGAATGTGGCCCGCCATGGCGGGCGGCACGAAGCCGACTGCCGCCTGTGCCATGGCTTTCAGCATACCGCTGCCCTGCATCACGCCGGTGAACACGCCGGCCGCCAGCAGAATGCCGGCCATCATCAACGCGGCGCGCGCGTGAGCGTCGATCCGCTTACGCTGCATGTCGACGTTCGGATAGTTCACCATCAACGCGATGCATAGTCCGACCATGAACATGATGGCCGGCGGAATCTTCTCGCCCATCACGACCATCGTGCCGAGTACGACGAGCGTCAGGACGATGTTGAACCAGAAGTTTTTCGGTCGGCGCAAGGCTTGCTCTTCGGGCGTCAACTCTCGTTTTGGCATCGGCGCGGAACCGTTCGCGGCGGTGAGGCCGAGCCGCTTTTCTTCGCGCCGCCCAAGCCAGAACGCAACGCTGAAGACGAACACCAGGCCGATCAATTGCACGGGAATCAGCGGGTTGAACAACGCCGAAATCGGCAGATGCAGCGAGGCCGACGCGCGAATCATCGGTCCCGTCCACGGCAGAAAATTGATGCCAGCGGCCATCGAAACGGCCGCGGCCAGCACGCGCCGGTCCATCTTCAAACGATCGTAGAGCGGCAGCATCGCGGGAATCGTGACAAGAAAGCACACCGCGCCGGAACCGTCGAGGTGAATCAGCAGCGCAAGCAACGTGGTACCTATCACGATCCGTGTGGGCCGCGTCCCCACAGCGCGCAGAATGCGGTCGATGATCGGATCGAGCGTGCCGGCATCGGTGATCGTGCCGAAGTAGAGAATCGCAAACACGAACATGCCGACGACGGGCGCGAGGCTCTTGAGCCCGTCGATCACGAATTTGCTTGTCTGAAAACCGAACCCGCCGATCAGCGACGCGGCGAGCGGCACGATGATGAGCGCCACCAGCGGCGACATCCGTTTCGACAGAATCGCGCCAAGTAGCACGACGATGGTGGCTAGCCCCAGCAATGGCAGCATGTCCTTGTCTCCGATGTTGTTTTTTACTGTGATCCAGCGTAAGTTCGAGGCGGCGATAAATCAATTGAAATGAATTGATCGCAGCTATTACAAACCATCATGGATCTGAACCTTCGAGACATTCGCGCGTTTATCGCCGTGGCGCAAACCGGCAGTTTCACGCGCGCGGCCACGCGCCTGCATCTCTCTCAACCGGCCTTGACGGTGCAAATACGGCGCCTCGAGGAGACGGTCGGGCTGCGCCTGTTCGATCGCAACAGCCGCAATGTCGCACTCACGCCGACCGGCCGCGAACTGCTGCCGCTCCTGCAAAAGTCCCTGCATGACATGGAACACGTGCTGATCGACGCACGTGCGCTCGGTGAGGGCTCGAGCGGCACGGTCCGGATCGCGTGCTTGCCCACTTTCGCGGCGAGCGTATTGCCGGAACTCGTGCAGGACGTGAAGAAGACCGTGCCGCGCGTGAGCTTTCATGTGCGCGACGTGGTCGCCAGCATGGTCAACACACTGGTGCGCAACGAGGAAGTGGATATCGGCCTGACCGGCGGCGAACTGGGCGACGCTAGCTTCGAGGTGCTGCATGCGGGCATCGACCGGCTGGTGGCGGTGTTTCCGAAACGCCATGCACTGGCGCGCCGCAAGCGCATCACGCTGGCCGATCTTGCCAGTGTCCCGCTCGTGCTCACTGCGCAGGGCACGAGCGTGCGGGCGGTAGTCGACAGTGCGTTTGCCGACGCACAGGCCATGCCGGAGATCGCGTGCGAGCCGACCTACATGATGAGTGCGGTCGCAATGGTCCGCGCGGGGCTCGGTGTGACCATCCTGCCGGCGTCGGCCCGCGAGGTCAGAGCGGAACCTGAACTGATAGTGCGCCCCATCGACGATCCCGCGTTCACCCGCCCTATCGCCCTTATCAAGAAGCGCGGCAAGACCCTGCCGCCTGTCACGGAAACCTTCGTTGCGGTACTGATCGAAAAGCTCGGCAGGATTGAAGTGGGCGGCCAGGCTTGAGATTACGCGTATTCAATGATTCAATCGACAGCACAACCGGACAGAGACAAAATCTAGCGCCGCACACCAGATAAAGCGGCCACACTGGGGAGTCAGGCACGTGCCGAAAGGACAGGTTCTTACCTTGCGCTACCGGTTGGGCAGACGGTTAGCCGGGATCCGAATATCAGCGCGGCGTGGTCACGCAGGGCATTGATTATCTATCGTGCATTAGCTTTCAATTTCAAATAGAACCCGATTCGCCTCGCTATTCATCTGATTTAATCAAAGAGCAGCGCACTAGTATTTACATCGCGTGGGCGCGAGGAAACGTTCGCGCGTATTTTCCAAAAACGTCGAAAACCAAAAAATGATAATCAGCCAATTTCGAATGCTCGTGGTGGCTGCGGCCTCGGTCGCCACGATTGCTCCGGCGTATGCAGGATTAGGCGGCGCACCGACCTACCCCGTGACCGCCAGCAGTACCAGCGCAGGGGCGGCCAGCCAGGGCGGCACTGCCGTGGCCCGCTTTGCCGCCAGCGGCAATGCAGCTTCGTCCACTTACACCGTGAGTCAGACCACGCTTGCGTCGGGCACGGTCGTGAACGAGTACATCACGGCAGGCAACACCGTGTTCGCGTTGAGCTGGGAAGGCCCTACCATGCCGCCGCTCAACACGCTGCTCGCCACTTACTTCCCGTCTTACGTGCAGGGACTCACTGACGCGCACGCAGCGCAAGGCGGCGGCTATGGCTCAGCGGTCGTGCGTCAGTCGGCTCTGGTCGTTGAAACGGGCGGCCATATGGGCGCCTTCGCGGGTCGAGCCTACCTGCCGCAAGCGTTGCCGCAAGGCGTTAGCGCTGACGACATCAAGTAAGTCTTTAAAAATCAATCGAGAGAATAAAAGTGCGCAAAATCGCATGGATCATTGCCGCAGCGCTCGGCCTGAGTCTGGCTGGCTGCGGTGGCGGTAGCGGGGGCAGCAACAGTGGAACCAACAGCAACACATCGATAAACGCACCAGGGGGTTCGCCGGCGACACCGAGTGGAACGAGTTCGTCGTCCAACGTCCTCGCGGTGGACGCGTCGGCGGTACCTACTGCGGTCGGTCCCGGCAATACGATGGCCGTGACGGTCAGCAAAACGGGCATCCACAATCAGCCCATGGTCAGCGTCACGATCTGCGCCCCAGGATCTAGCGCCGGCACCAGCTGCGCGACGATCCCGAACGTGATCGTCGATACCGAATCGTTCGGGCTGCGTCTGGTTCGCTCAGCGATTCCGGCCGCCACCTTCAGCGCGCTGACAGCCGAAACCGCCCAGTCGGGAGGTCTCCCGCTCGCCGAATGCGCATTGTTCGGCAGCGGCTATGCATGGGGTTCCGTCCATCTTGCGGACATTGCGATGTCGGGTGAGGTTGCCTCGAGCGTACCGATCCACGTGATCGGCGATTCGGACCTGACCGTGGCTGCGCCGACGGAGTGCCAGGTTGGCCGCTCACTGACCACCACGACAGATCTCGGCGCAAACGGCATTCTCGGCATCGGTGTGAGCCCGAATGACTGCGGCTCGGCATGCGCGAATGCAGCGGTGTCGACGTTCTACTACACCAACGCGGGCGTGGCCACCTCGGTGCCTGTAAGCGGACAGATCACCAATCCGGTCACCAAGTTCGCGCTGGATAACAACGGTGTCATTCTGGAGATGGCGCAGGTTTCCGACAGCGGCAGTGCGACGGCTCAGGGCACGCTGGTGTTCGGAATCGACACGCAGACCAACAATACGTTGTCAGGCACGGGCGCCACGCTGATCAGGACGAACGGGAACGGCGACTTCGCGTCGACCTACGGTGGCTCGACGCTGACGAAGACGTTCTTCGATTCCGGATCGACGGTGCTGTTCTTCCCTGACTTGACGATCCCGGTTGATAGTACGACCGGGTACTACATCCCGACGACCACGGTTGGGCGGACGTCGACGCTGGTGGCAACCAGTCCGGCGAGTGTCTCACTCGGTTTCAATATCGCGAATGGGGCGACACTGAACGCGTCGGGGAATTCCGCGTTCAACAACCTCGGCATTTATATCTCGCGGCAGTTCGACTTTGGTATGCCGTTCTTCTACGGCCGGCACGTGTACTACGGCATTTCGGGTAAGACGTCCACGGGTGGGGGTACGGGGCCGTATGTGGCGTATGTTTCGAGTTGAGCGGTAGTGGTTCTGTAAACAAACCCGGCCTGTGCGCCGGGTCTGTTTTTAGTAGCGTCGATCGTGTTGATGCCGGTCGTATTTCCCGCGCCGAGGAGAGAAGTCGCGCCACCCACCGTCCAGGCGCGAAAATTCGTAGCTTTGTTGAATTTCTGGTGGCGGCGCCGGCAACCTGGTGGATCCTTGCATTACTGAGCTCACCAGGAAGGCACCCCTCATGCAATCCCACGACGACGACCTCACCCATTTCGCAGCCCACGGCGCAGCCCCGCTGCCTGTCCCGAACGACCACGGCTACGTCGAGCACGATGGCGCTCGAATCTGGTACGCGTCATATGGAACAGGCAAACCGGTGATCCTGCTGCACGGCGGCCTGGGGCACAGCGGCAACTGGGGCTATCAGGTCCCTGCGCTGGTCGGCTCGGGGCATCGCGTGATAGTCATCGACAGCCGCGGCCATGGCCGCAGCACCCGCGACGCGCGCCCCTATATGTATGAGCTGATGGCCTCCGACGTGCTGGCCGTAATGGACACGCTCCAACTCGACCGAGCCGCACTAGCCGGTTGGAGCGACGGCGCATGCGTCGCCCTGGTGCTGGGCCGCCAGGTCCCTGAGCGGGTTGCAGGCGTGTTTTTCTTCGGCTGCAATATGGATCCGAGCGGGACGAAGGAATTCGTGCCGACGCCGATCATCGATCGCTGCTTCGGACGGCATGCCAAAGACTACGCGCAACTCTCGGCGACGCCGGACGAGTTCGACGCATTTGTCGGCGCGGTCAGCGAAATGATGAGAACCCAGCCCAACTACTCCGCGCGCGATCTGGCCGGGATTCGAGTGCCGGTTGCGATCGTCCAGAGCGAGCACGACGAATTCATCAAGCCGGAACACGCCGACTACCTCGCCCGCACCATTCCCGGCGCGAAGTTGATTCTTTTGCCTGGCGTGAGCCATTTCGCCCCGCTGCAACGGCCGGACGAATTCAACCGCGTGTTGTTGGCGTTCCTAGGCCAGGTTCTTTCCTGAACAGAACGCTCACGGGCGAAGCCGCGCTCCGCCCTGAATGAACCCCGCCCCACTATTTGGCCGATCCGCCAAAATTTCACGATGTGGAACGAGTCCTTGCTTCGTAAAAAATCGTGGTGCGTGGCACAAATTCGCCATTTCGCAATGCCGCCCCACGTTGCACATCGTAAAATGACGACAACAAGCCTTTATTTTTAAACGATATTTTTTGATCGAATGAACTGTCTAACAGCCCCTTGCGCCGAGACCCGCTGACGTAGACTCTTTTACAAGAGTCGGCGCTTCATGTGATGCAGCGAAATAGACGGGACGAAAACGCAGTCGCAGTATGTCCCCCGCTCCACGCATGAAGCCGCCGCGGCGCAGCGGTTTTTAAATGGCAATTGGGAGACTAAAAATGAAAGGCTTTCGCTTTGGATCGACCCAGGGAGCGTTCTACATTTTGCCGGGCCAGGGCGGTTGGGAGGCAACCTACGGCAACGAGACGCTCGGTGAATTTTCCAGCCCGCAACAGGCAGCCGATGAAGTCGCACGCGGCCTGACCTGCCCGCAGTTGACCGAAGTCGACACGTCGACGCTCGAAATTCCAGAAAAACTCAGCGATTGGGAAATCGTTCACGTGTGAGGGCCAGGCATGACCGCCACCCAAGTAAGCGTAGAAACGACGATGGCGCTCCTCGGGAGCGCCATCGTTTTGTTTGCTGCTTACTTCAGTGCCTGCTTCGGTACTTTCAGGAACGGCCTAAGTACCTCATTCGGCACGCCACTCAGCACGTCATTCCAACCATTAAGCAACCGCGTCCACAATCTTGTTCAGCGTGGCGCTCGGGCGCATGGCCTTGCTCGTCAGCTCAACATTCGGACGGTAGTAACCGCCGATATCCACCGGCTTGCCTTGCGCTGCACCCAGCTCTTCGATGATCTTCGCTTCGTTGTCGGCCATCGCCTTCGCCACGCCGTCGAACTGCGCCTGCAAGGCAGCGTCGTCGGTTTGCGCGGCCAGCGCTTCCGCCCAGTACATCGCCAGGTAGAAGTGGCTGCCGCGGTTGTCGATACCGCCAATCTTGCGCGCCGGCGACTTGTCGTTGTCGAGGAACTTGCCCGTTGCCTGATCCAGCGTCTTGGCCAGAACCTGCGCCTTCGGGTTGTGATACGCGCCGCTCAGGTGTTCGAGCGAAGCCGCCAACGCCAGGAATTCGCCGAGCGAGTCCCAACGCAGGAAACCTTCTTCGACCAATTGCTGAACGTGCTTCGGCGCCGAACCGCCCGCGCCCGTTTCGAACATGCCGCCACCTGCCATCAGCGGAACGATCGACAGCATCTTCGCGCTGGTGCCCAGTTCCATGATCGGGAACAGGTCGGTCAGGTAGTCGCGCAGCACGTTGCCGGTGACCGAGATGGTGTCCTTGCCGGCGCGGATGCGCTCGATCGAGAACTTGGTCGCTTCAACCGGCGTCATGACGCGGATATCCAGACCGTTGGTGTCGTGGTCCTTCAGGTATTGCTCGACCTTTTTGATGATCTGGGCGTCGTGCGCACGTGCCGCGTCCAGCCAGAAAATAGCCGGCGTGTTGGTGGCGCGTGCGCGGTTCACCGCGAGCTTGACCCAATCCTGGACCGGCGCATCTTTGGTCTGGCACATGCGCCAGATGTCGCCCGCTTCAACCGCCTGCTCGATCAGCACCGTACCGGCTGCGTCGGTCACGCGAACCACGCCGTTTGCCGGGATCTGGAACGTCTTGTCATGTGAACCGTATTCTTCAGCGGCTTGTGCCATCAGGCCGACGTTCGGCACCGTGCCCATGGTGACCGGGTCGAATGCACCGTTCTTCTTGCAGTCTTCGATCACTGCCTGGTAGACGCCGGCGTAGCAACGGTCCGGAATCACTGCCTTGGCGTCGTGCAGTGCACCGTCCGCGCCCCACATCTTGCCCGACTCGCGAATCATGGCCGGCATGGAAGCGTCGACGATCACGTCGCTCGGCACGTGCAGGCTGGTGATGCCCTTGTCCGAGTTGACCATGGCCAGTTGCGGGCGTTGCGCGTATTGAGCCTTGATGTCGGCTTCAATCGCTTCGCGCGTTTCAGTCGGCAAATCCTTCAGGCGCGCGTACAGGTCGCCGATACCGTTGTTCGGGTTGAAGCCGGCTTGCGCCAGCGCGTCGGCGTGCTTGGTCAGCACGTCTTTGTAGAACACCGAGACCACGTGACCGAAGATGATCGGATCCGACACCTTCATCATGGTGGCCTTCAGGTGCACCGAGAACAGCACGCCCTTCGCTTTCGCATCGGCGATTTCTGCTTCGATGAAGCTGCGCAGCGCGTTCTTCGAGAGCACCGAAGCGTCGATGATCTCGCCCGCTTGCACGGCCGTCTTTTCTTTCAGGACCTTCGCCGAACCGTCGGCGGCGATCAGTTCGATTTTCACGGCGCCGGCTGCTGCGATCAGCGCCGATTTTTCGCTGCCGTAGAAATCGCCGCCGCTCATATGCGCCACGTGCGACTTCGAGTCCGCGCTCCACGCGCCCATCTTGTGCGGGTGCTTGCGTGCGTAGTTCTTCACCGACAACGGCGCGCGGCGATCCGAATTGCCTTCGCGCAGCACCGGGTTCACCGCGCTGCCCTTGATCTTGTCGTAACGCGCCTTGACGTCTTTTTCAGTGTCGGTATTCGCCACGTCCGGATACGGCGGCAGCTTGAAGCCCTGATCGCGCAGCTCGGTAATCGCGGCCTTCAGTTGCGGCACCGACGCGCTGATGTTCGGCAGCTTGATGATGTTCGCTTCCGGACGCGTGGTGAGTCCACCCAGTTCCGCCAGATCGTCGGAACCCTTCTGTTCCGCGGTCAGGTAGTCCGGAAATGCAGCGATGATCCGGCCGGCGAGCGAGATATCGCGCGTTTCAACGATCACGTCGGACGAGCGCGTGAACGCCTTGACGATCGGCAGCAGCGAATAAGTCGCCAGAGCAGGCGCTTCGTCGGTCAGGGTGTAGATGATCTTCGGCGATGTGGACATGTTTGATGCTTTGCTAGGTGAAGTGTTAGACAGAGCGTTGGTGGCGCTGAGCCACGAGGTGGCGACAGAGCAGCAAGAACGCAGCGCGACCCACGGCACTACTTTTTACGGCACGGACGTGAGTATATGCGTGTTTTCCAGTACTCGCTGCTAAACAAACATGCCGCCGTGACGCCCCACAGAGGGGCAAGCCCCACCAGATAAGGCTTTGAGCCGATTGCCCTATGTCTTAAGACAGATGTCTTATAGATGACTTACCGTTTGAAATTAACGATTGTGAATGCGAATCAGATGCATTAACATTCGTAAGCTTTGTAGGTTGAACCGTCCGCTTAATCACCACTCGCTCGACCGACGCCATCCCGCACTTTTTGGTGCGGGGCGTCGTGCTGCCTAATTCAAACAACATGCAGAATTCATCTATCACCGGACGCCCAGCGCACCCAATCGTTTTGCGCGGCCACCGCCGTACCCCGTCGTTACTCAGTGCAGGGCTCCTCGTCAGCGTCGGCTTATCGTTGTCGACTTTGTCATCATCGGGATGGGCGCAAGTCGCGGCAAGCGATACGGCCGCCACGCTGCCCGCGGTGAGTGTGTCGGCCACGAAAGATACGACCGTGGCGCAGGCCGACACCGTCAGCGCCGGCGCGCTAGGTTCGCGCAAGCAGGTGGACACGCCGTTTTCGACACGCGTAGTCACGAGCGACGAAGCGCAGGACCTGATGGCGGCAACCGCCAACGATCTGTTCAAGTACGACCCGGCGGTATCGGCCATCAGCGAAAACGGGATCAGCGAAAACTCCATGTTCACCGTGCGCGGCATGCCGATCGACACGCTGAACAGCATCAAGGTGGATGGCCAGACCTTCCCCTCGTGGGACACCGATCTCTCGCTCGAACCATTTGAGCAGGTCGAATTGCTCAAGGGTCTGTCCGGTTTCATGTACGGCTTCGGTTCGCCGGGCGGCATCGTCAACTACGTGCTGAAGCGCCCGACCGACGATCCCTACCGCAGCATCTCGATCGGCTACAAGTCAGCTGGCGTGTTCAGCGAAGCGGTCGATTTGGGTGGCCGCTTTGGCAATGACAATCGCTTCGGCTACCGCCTGAACCTCGTCAACGAAGACGGCAATACTGCTGAGGACCACGGCCACATCCGCCGCAAGGTGGCCTCGCTTGCGTTCGACTTCCGCATTACGCCGGACCTGACCTTTACCGCCGACGCCTTCTATCAGAAGCGCAAAACCAACGGCACGCTATTCGGCCTGATGTTCGGCAGCGGACTCAGCATTCCCGACGCAAGCACCGTCACCCACGCGCTGACGCAACCGCAGAATTACTACCAGACCGAGATGGCCTCGTTCGGCACGGGCCTGGATTACCGCCTCTCCGAGAACTGGCATGCGAGCGTGAAGTACCGCTTCGCGAAGGAAAACCGCACCAATTCGGACAGCTTCCTGTATGTCACCGATAGCGCGGGTAACTACTCGAACACGCTCTACGCAGCGATGACGCGTTACTTCTATCAGAACGTCGACGCGATGGTGCAGGGTAAATTCAACACTGGCAGCATCAAGCACGACGTCGTGGCCGGCGCCGGTTTCCAGACGCAAACCAGCGAGTACAGCAACAGCGAAGGCTGGAATAGCGGCTACTTCCTCGGCAACGGCAATCTGTACAACAGCACGCTGTTGACCAACGATGAAGTCAGTATCGGCTCGGATCTCTATCGTCAGCAGCGCACCACGCAGGCCGCCGTGTACGCGAGCGATACGGTGCAACTCACGTCGCGTCTGTCCGCCCTGGTTGGCGTGCGTTACACGCAATATCGCGAGCACGTGTACGACACGAGCGGCGCAGTATCGTCGCAATACAGCGCGGATCCGGTGACGCCGACCTTCGCGCTGATGTTCAAGACCGACCCGTATTCGACGGTGTACGCGAGCTATGTCGAATCGTTGGAACAGGGTGGCGCGGCATCGAACACCAACCTCAATTACCCGGACACGTTCGGCCCGCTGAAGAGCAAGCAGTATGAAGTCGGCTTCAAGACGGACCACAGCAAGTGGGGCGCCAATCTTGCGCTGTTCCGTGTCGATCAGGGCTACAACTATACGAACTCGGCCAACATCTTCGTGCAGGACGGCACGAAGCGCTATACCGGCGTCGATGCGAGCGGCTGGCTTGCGCTGACGAGCGAATGGCGCGTGATGGGCGGCGTGATGTGGCTCGACGCAAAGGCGGTCGACGTGGACGACGCCAGCGTCGAAGGCAAGCGCGTGTATGGCGCGCCGAGATTCACCGTGACCGGCCGGATCGAATACAACCCGTCGTATCTGCGTCCGTTGACGCTGGCGTTCGGCGGCAAGTACGTCGGCAACCAGGCGGTCGACGCGGCCAACACGCAGTTCGTGCCGGCTTATGTCACGTACGATCTGAGTGGCCGCTACGAGACGAAAATCGCCGGCAAGGATGTGACGTTCCGTGCGGGGATCAACAATCTATTCAATCGCCGCTACTGGACCACGGCGTGGGGCTATTACGTGGCGCCGTCGCCGACACGGACTGCCGTGGCGAGTGCTACGTTGCAGTTCTAAGCATTACGTAGGAAAGGAAGCGCGCCCGCAGCCGGGCGCGTTTCCTCATCAGTTCGCTGGGGGCGCTCCAAGCATCCCAGGAATCTCAGCGACAAGCGCATCGATCGCGCAGCGCGTCTTCAACGCGAGATACCGGCTCTTCGGCCACACGACGTTGATCTCCTGTGAAGGTCGAAAACAGTTCTCCATCACGGTCTGCAACTGACCTGTTGCCTCAAAACGCGTGAGCAGCCAGCTTGGTAGCCACGCCAGCCCGAAGCCCGCAATCGCGGCATCCACGATCCCCTGCATATCGTCAAAGCTAAGCTGCGGCACGACATCCGCGCGGCGGATTTGCCCATCGACATCGAGCACATTCCACGGCTCGATAACCCCGTTACGTGAGTAAGCAATGATCGTGTGCCCGTGGAATTCAGCCACGCGGCCCGGCGTGCCGCAGCGCGCCAAGTACGCCGGCGCGGCGCCAATGCTTGCGTACTGAACACCGAGCCGCCGCGCCGCGAGACTCACGCTATCGACCAGTGGACCAATCCGCACGACGAGATCGAAGCCCTCTTCCACGACATCCACAAAGCGGTCCGTGACCGAAATGTCGATCTTCAATTGCGGATGCCTGCGCGCAAGCCCAAGCAGCACCGGCGCCACGCAATGATGGCCGAAGGCCTGCGGCACGCTCACCCGCAGACGTCCTTTCGGTTCGCGGCGCCCCGAGTCGAGATCGGCTTCGGCGGCCTCGAGTTCAGCCAGCGCGCGCACGCAACGGTCGTAATACGCTTGCCCGGCCTCGGTGAGACTCTGGCTGCGCGTCGTGCGATTGAGCAGACGCACGCCGAGACGCTTTTCGAGCCGAACGATGACCTTGCCGACCGCCGAGCGTGTCACGTCCATGCGCTCGGCAGCCAACGCGAAACTGCCCGTCTCAACCACCCGCACGAACGTTGTCACGCCGTCGAGAATGTCGCTCATACCTTACCTTATTGGTTCCGTGAAGGACGCATTTCCGGGACTCATTCGCGTCAATCGGGACTTAAATTCCCTCTATATTACACAGTCCATGGTGGCCAAAACCATCGACTATCGAGGTGAATTCCTATGTCCAGGTCCAGAAACGCGCCGCCGTCCTACGACGAAGGTTCGCAGGCGGTTATCGCGGAAGAACATCCATCAAGCTTGTCGGACACGCGAGCAGCCGACGCCCCTTCTAGCGATGCCGCGCAACCGACAACTCGCTTCTCCATCAGCAAGAACGCCTTGGCCTTGGGCGCCGTGTGCCTGGCTTCGCTGATGTTCGGCCTCGAAATCTCCAGCGTGCCGGTGATCCTGCCGACGCTCGAGCGCGTCCTGCACGGCGACTTCAAGGGCATGCAGTGGATCATGAATGCCTACACACTCGGCGTGACTACGGTGCTGATGGCAACCGGCGCGCTGGCGGACCGCTTCGGCCGCAGACGTATTTTTGTCGTCGGGATCGCGCTGTTCGGCCTCACCTCGCTGATCTGCGGTTTCGCGCAGAGCGTGCCGACGTTGATCGTCGCGCGCCTGCTGCAAGGCGCGAGTGGCGGTGCGATGCTGATATGCCAGGTCGCCGTGCTCTCGCATCAATTTAACGAGGGACCTGAGCGCGTCCGGGCCTTCAGCGCGTGGGGCATCATTCTCGGCATCGGGCTTGGTTTTGGACCGATCATCGGCGGGATGATCGTTGCGGTATCGGGGTGGCAATGGGTCTTCTGGATTCACGCGCTGCTTGCCGCCATCACGTTGACACTCGTTTTCGGCGGCGTCCAGGAGTCGCGCGATCCGCACGCACACACGCTCGATGTTGCCGGCATCATCACGCTTTCGCTGGCGGTGTTCGGACTCACGTACTACATCACACAGGGCTCGGATCTTGGTTTCGCGAGTCTTCGCGCGATCCTGATTCTGGTGGCAACGGTCGTCGCCTTCGTGGCTTTTCTATGCGCTGAGCGACTCAGTGCGCGCCCGATGTTCGACTTCTCCGTATTCAGGATCCGGAAATTTTCCGGCGCGTTGATGGGTTCCGCGGGCATGAACTTCAGCTTCTGGCCGTTCATGATCTATCTGCCGATCTATTTCCAGATCGGCCTCGGCTACGACAGCGTGAACGCCGGTCTTGCGCTGCTCGCATACACGCTGCCGACACTGTTATTTCCGCCGCTCGGTGAACGTCTTGCGTTGCGTTACGGATCAGGAATCGCGATACCTGCAGGCCTGTTTACGATCGGCCTCGGCTTCATGTTGATGAAATACGGCAGTCACGTCCCGCATCCCGGCGTGTGGACGATGCTGCCCGGTTGCATCCTCGCCGGCGCCGGCCTCGGCCTCACCAACACGCCTGTCACCAATACGACGACCGGTGCGGTTCCGGCGGAGCGGGCGGGCATGGCATCCGGGATCGATATGAGCGCGCGCATGATTACGCTTGCGATCAACATCGCGTTGATGGGCGCGATCCTGGTTGGCGGCATCCTCGTCAATCTGAGGGCGCGACTGCCTGCGACGCTCGACACCGCCCCACTCGGACGACTGGCGGAGAAGATTGCCGCAGGAGACGTCGAAGCGGTCAGACAGGGAATCCCAGCACTAGCCACACTCGACCCATCCGGAACCGCCGTTCACGCCGCGCTAATAGACGGCTTTGGCTGGGTGATGCTCTATGGCGGCGTCGGGGTCTGGGTACTCGCCGCGTTGAGTTTTGTGATTTCGGGAAGCGCTTCGAGAAGGCTGAGGAAAATAGAAACGGCCCCAACACCGCACGCCGTTCGATGCGATTCCTGCTAAATACCAACGGCCATTTGACGTTCGATGCGCATTTTTTTGCCTCCGGCGTCAAAGTGCGCCGCTGGCACCTTGATAAGGTCGAGAAGCAGTTCGCAACGCTCAGCGCAACCGCAAAGCGGTTTTGCATTTCCACAAGGCCACAAGACTCAGCGCACCGAGAAATGCCAGGTACAACGCAGGCGAAAGCTTGTTGCCGGTGAGTTGAATTAGCGAATCAACGATCAACGGCGCGAACCCGCCGAAGACCGTTACACCAATGTTGTAGCTGACTGCCATGCCGGTAGCGCGCGTCTCTTTCGGAAAGGCGTCTGCCATCAACGCGGGCAGCGCCCCAAAATACACGGCCTTCAGCAGACCGATCCACGCCATCATTGCCATTAACGCGCCCAGGCTCGGATGACGGATCAATGCGGCAAATACCGGGTAGATCGACAACGTGAAGATCACGCCAGAGGCCGCCATCAAGCGAATTCGGCCCACCCGATCGGAGAGGAGACCAATGAACGGCGGTACGAACATCAGAATTGCACCCGTCAATACGGTCGCGGTGAATCCGAAACTCGCCGGCATATGAAGCTGCTTGACCGCGTAGGTCGGGATATAAAGAATCACGTAGCTCGTGCCAGTTGACACGGCCAACACGCCGATCGAAAGCAGCATGCGCAGCTTCTGTTGCGCGAGAACAGTCCTGACAGGCGTAAGCGCGACAGGCGATTTGCCCAGGGTATGAAGGTCATGCTCCTCCTTCATCTGTCTGCGAAGGTACAGCCCGATTGGCCCGATCAGAATTCCAAAGAAAAACGGAACGCGCCAGCCCCATGATTCCATGGATGCCGTGTCCAGTGTGCTGGTTAGCACCGCGCCGAACGCTGCGGCCAGTAGATAGCTCAGTCCCTGACTCGCGAACTGGAAGCTCGCCATAAAGCCGCTTCTGTGCGGCGCCTGCTCGACCAGAAACGCGGTCGTGCTGCCAAACTCGCCGCCTGCGGAAAAGCCCTGCAACAGCCGTGCAGCAAGCACGGCGATAGGCGCAGCCATGCCGATTGACGCGTATGACGGCATGACGGCGATCGTGAGTGTGCCGACCATCATCATCATGATCGATACCAGCATCGACGCTTTCCGGCCGTGCCGGTCGGCGTAGGAGCCAAGTGCCAGAGCACCAATGGGTCGCACAAGATAGGAAATACCGAAGGTGCCAAGCGTGACCAACAGCGATACCGCGGGACTGGATGCTGGAAAGAACGTCTTCGCAATAGTCGTGGCAAAGAATCCATAAATCAGGATATCAAACCATTCCAAAGCGTTTCCGATAGTCGCAGCAAATATGGTGAGATAGAAGCTGGTTTTCTTCGGCTGAGAAAGGAGATTGGCGCTCACACTTGCGGATGTATCCATGACATGCTCCATAAGGGCTTAGCAGTGAACCTGCGGGCCATACACCCGATGTGGTATCAATAACCGGTCGCTACGTTGCGTAGGACGACTGCGCGGAGAACAGCAAAGACTCGCTCGATCCCGATCGAAACGGCCGACGCCTCGTCCGTTTCGATTCGATAGCGCATGTGCAAGACGGGCTGCCCGTGAACACCGCCGAGCCAATCCAGTTCTTCTGGCACACTGGACCACAGCAACAGCTGTACGGCCCGGGATAACTGTCGCAACGATTTGGCGGCATCCCCCGTCGCCGTAGCGCCGGAGAATGTCTCGTGTTCGCTGGATTCAATCCATGCTCGATGCAGAGATACAGGCTCGGGAATTCGCAGCATCGAGACCTGAGACACGGCGGTGAAACGCTGCGCCAACGCGTGTGCAACCGAAGTCGGAATGCTCCCGTCGACGACGATGCACAGTTGCGTGAATTCCGATGCCCGCAGTATCCAATCCCAATCCGCGCTCGACACATCATGCGAATCCAGGCTACCCATTGCACCCTCCGGAAAGGTCAACGTCGCTTCAAAACACCAGACAAGCCTGACCCGCGCTCTGATTCAAATTCTAAAGAATTTGATCCGAAATCAAATTGCGAAGAAAATTTCTCATACTTACTTTAAGAAACTTCATCACGGTGTTTATGCGTGAGAATTTTGCATAGATGCAAATTCGCACAATAAAAAAACGCGGATCAACTGGACCCGCGCCACTCACGCATGCCGGCATGCGGCTTCGTACGACGGTCGTCGCATCTCCCTCAACCCAGCGACATGGCGAGACTCGCGCCGCCGTCGAGCTTGAAGATCGAGACGACTTGCACCAGTTCGTGGGACTGGTTGCGCAGACTGTTAGCCGCGGCGGTCATTTGTTCCACCAGCGCGGCGTTCTGCTGGGTGGTCTCGTCCATCTGGGTGACAGCCTCACCGACCTGAGCCACGCCCAGGGATTGTTCGTTGCTGGCAGCGCTGATCTCGCCCATGGTGTCGGTGACGCGGCGGATGGAGCGAACAACTTCGGTCATGGCGACGCCGGCCTGCTCGACCTGGGCCGAACCCTGTGCAACGCGTTCCACGCTCGCGCTGATGAGTTTTTTGATTTCCTTGGCCGCATCGGCGGAACGTGCAGCCAGACTGCGCACTTCATTGGCCACTACCGCGAAGCCGCGTCCCTGTTCACCGGCACGGGCTGATTCCACCGCAGCGTTCAAGGCGAGGATGTTGGTCTGGAAGGCGATGCCGTCGATGACACCAATGATGTCGGCGATTTTCCTGGAGCTGTCGTTGATACCTTTCATGGTTTCCACGACCTGATTGACGACTTCCCCACACTGGATGGCGACCTCAGACGTGTTCATGGCCAACTGGTTCGCCTGGCGGGCATTGTCGGCGTTCTGGCGCACGGTGGAACTGAGCTCTTCCATGGAGGCGGCGGTTTCTTCCAGCGCGCTGGCCTGGCTTTCTGTGCGGGCGCTGAGGTCGTCGTTGCCCTGGGCGATTTCGGCGCTGGCGGTGGCCACGCTTTCCGAGCCGGAACGTACGTTGGAGACAACACGCACGAGGCTGGTTTGCATGTCTCTCAGGCTGGTGAGCAACTGGCCGACTTCGTCGGTACTGTGGTTATCGATACGAGCGGTCAAATCGCCTTCGGCGACCTGGCGGGCTACCCCGGTGGCTTTGACCAGCGGCCTCGTGATGCTGCCGGAGATCAGCCACGCACACACCACGCTCAGCAGCAGGCTGACCACGCCAAGAGCAATCATCAGCGTGCGGCTGTATTCGTAGTTGGCCTCAATCTGCGTGGCCACCCTGTCGATTTCATCGCGCTGCTGCTTCACTAAAGCGTCGACCTTCGCCACAAAGAGTCTGGAAGCGGGTATGAACTGTTGCTCCAGCAACTGGTTCGCCTCCTCGGCTTTGCCCGACTTTTTCAGTGCATAGATCTGGTCGCGGGTAGCGATAAAAGCTTTGCGCTGTTCACCGATTGCGGCAAACAAGGATTTTTCCTCGTCAGAGGTCATCAAGGCTTCGATCGACTTTTGCAACGCTCCCGACACCTTGGACGAAGCCACGGCTTCTTCCACAAAGTAACTGGCAAGGCCAGGGTCAGCGCTCTTGGCAATCGCGGTCGTGCGGGTGACTGCGGTACTGATATTGCGCGACCAGTCGTTGACAAGCCGCTCGGTCTGGATTGGATTGGCAACCAGATTGCGGGTTGCCTGCGCTACAGAGGACAGGCGCGCAAGCCCTATGACGATGCTGATCATCGACATGATCAATACCAGAACAAAGCCCGCCCCCAGTCGCTTGGCGATGGGCAGATTGGAAATAAACGTTGGCATAGTCGGTTTCTTCAATAACCAAAGGGAAAAATACCCGCTGACAATACGGACTATCGGAGTTCGCTCACTACACGTATACGGCTGCGAACGCCAACCCTGAAGACGCTATTCCGTGGGCCATTCCTGAAACAGAGGTAGGGATATCCTTATAAGATGTCTGCCTGTCCGCCCGCGATAGCGAATGGCGGAGTCCGGACTCCGAACGTTGGAAGTACCGATCTTGCTGGCGTATCAACGGCCAGTGCCGACCTGCAGGTGAGAAGATGAACGCATTCCGGTTTCAAACCGTGCCGACGATGGTCGTCGAATTTGGTGCAGCGCGCCGTCTCGGCGCTTTGCTGCGCGCGCAATTTCCATTGCTTACACGCCTGTGCGTGGTGACGGATGGGTTTCTTCACCAGAGTGGCCTGCTGAATCCGGCGCTCGCCGATCTCGCGGCGCACGGCTGGAACGCCACCGTGATCGACGACGTAATCGCCGATCCGCCCGAGCACATCGTGCTCGAGGCGACATCTCGCACGCGCGAGGCTGGCGCTGAGATCGTGCTGGGACTCGGCGGCGGTTCCTCGATGGATGTGGCCAAGTTGATCGCCGTACTGGCGCCGCAGGATCAACAAGCGCTCAGCGAGATGTACGGTGTGAACAAGGTGACGGTGTCGCGCCTGCCGCTCGTGCAGATCCCGACCACCGCGGGCACCGGCTCCGAAGTCACGGCCGTATCGATCGTGACGGTGGGCGAGGCGAAGAAGATGGGCGTGGTCGCGCCGCAACTGGTCGCCGATCTGGCGATTCTCGACGCGGAACTCACGCTCGGACTACCGGTTGCCGCAACCGCTGCAACCGGCGTCGACGCGATGGTTCACGCGATCGAGGCGTACACGTCCGCGCATTTGAAAAACCCGGTGTCCGACATGCTGGCGGTGAAGGCGCTAGAACTTCTGTCGCGCAATCTGTTGCCCGCGTGTGAGAACGGCCAGAACCGCGCGGCGCGCGAAGCAATGTTGCTCGGCGCGGCGTTCGCTGGCCAGGCGTTCGCCAATTCACCGGTGGCCGCGGTGCATGCGCTCGCCTATCCGATCGGTGGCATTTATCACGTCCCGCACGGTCTTTCGAATGCGCTCGTGCTGCCGCACGTGTTGCGGTTCAACGCCGAGGCGGCGGCACATCTGTACGCGGAACTCGCGGACGTGGTCCTGCCGGGCATCACGGGCAGCGCCGAGAGCCGGACGCAGGCGTTGATCGAACGGCTCGAACAGATGATTGCCGCGACCGCGATTCCGGCCAGGTTGCGCGATGTCGGCATCGAACGTAGCGGGCTCGAACGGATGGCGAGCGACGCGATGCTGCAAACGCGGCTTCTGGTGAACAACCCCCGGCCTGTTAGCGAGGCCGATGCATTGGCGATTTATAGCGCTGCGTTTTAATCGGCGACGGGCGTAATTGAGGGCGGGAGTCGCCGAGATGTTTGGCGACGACTCCGCGCCGTTACGGCCAGCGGACACGTTACGTAGCATGCTACGTGGAACACGGCATCGCGCCTTTAGGCAGAATCGCGTTTATGACGCGATAAATTCTTCATATCATAATTTCTTTAACCACTTATTCGCTGAATTACTGAGATGAAGCGATAAGTGGCATTTGGCGTGCAACTTGCAGTGTTGGCCCCACCAATAGTCGTTCAACGGGGACCATCATGCAAAAATTCGCCGGTCGGACAGCCATCGCTGTCGCGACATCCGCATTACTCGCGCTCTACGGTTGTGGAACCAGTAACATCGGTACTCCCAAAACCGGGCTTAGTGGCGGTGGGCTAGGCGGCACTTCGGGCTCTAGCTCTGGCAGTTCGGGTAGCTCTGGTAGTTCGGGCAGCTCTGGTAGTTCGGGCAGCTCTGGTAGTTCGGGCAGCTCTGGTAGTTCGGGCAGCTCTGGTAGCTCGGGCACTTCAGGTAGCTCTGGTTCTAGCAGCTCCGGTACGAGCAGCTCTGGTACTAGCTCGGGCACGAGTTCCGGTACCAGCTCGGGCACTAGCTCCGGTACCAGTTCCGGTACAAGCTCCGGTACAAGCTCCGGTACGAGCTCCGGCACCAGCTCCGGTACAAGCTCCGGTACGAGCTCCGGCACCAGCTCCGGTACAAGCTCCGGTACCAGCTCCGGTACAAGCTCCGGTACCAGCTCCGGCACGAGCTCAGGCACGAGCTCAGGCACGAGCTCCGGTACGAGCTCCGGCACCAGCTCCGGTACGAGCTCCGGCACCAGCTCCGGTACGAGCTCCGGCACCTCAGGCACCTCCTCCACCCCTATCGGCAACATCGTCACGCAAGGCAGCAACCTCATCACTGCCGTGGGCACGACCGTCGCTGATACGGGTTCCAAGATCACCGGCACTTCAGTCCCTGGCGTCAACGGCGCAACGACTGCGAATCTCGGCGCCGCGATCACCGATCTCGGCAACGGCGTCAAGGTACTCGGCAACGGCACGGCCGCAGGCCTCGGCACGCTGGGCAGTTCGACCAATCCGCTTGGCCCGACCCTGACCTCCACATCGGGCCTCGTTACTAATGCAGGCGCGGCCGTTACGGCGGTGGGCGGTGTGGTGACAAGTCTCGGAACCGGGCCGCTTGCGCCGCTCGCACCCGTCACGTCGACGGTGGGTACCGTTGTCGCCGGTGTGGGCGCCGGCGTCATCAAAGTGGGCGCGGGATTGAACTCGGCGCTGACCAGCTCGCCGGTTCAACAGGTCGAGACCCAACTGAGCACGGTCATCAACCCGATCACCCTCGTCGTCTCGAATACGACGCAGACCATCGGCAACACCACGGGTCTCGGCGCGCCGCTCAACGGCTTGCTGAGCACCATCGGCAACGGACTCGATTCGGCCGGCCAGAAGGTGTCCGGCGCGACGGGTGATCAGGTCGGCAAAGATATCGGCGGCGTAGTGAGCCAGCTTGGCAAGACGGTCACGAGCACCGGCGGACTGCTGACGGGCGCGACGACCAACCCGCTGGCGCCGATCGCCGGCCTGGTGGGCCCGCTCGGAGGACTGGGCGGATCGACTGGATCGGGTGGCGGCCTCAGCATCCCGCCGCTGACCGGCCTGATCGGCAACCTGGGTTCGCTCGGTGGGACCGGTAGCAGCGGTAATCCGCTCGCGCCGATCACCGGACTCCTCGGCGGCCTGGGTTCGCTCGGTGGCACCTCGGGCGGCAATGGCGGCCCGCTCGCACCGGTCACCGGACTTCTCGGCAACCTGGGTTCGCTCGGCGGCACTTCCGGCGGCAACGGCGGCCCGCTCGCACCGGTCACGGGTCTTGTCACGACGTTGACCTCGACGCTGGGCGGCGCCGCAGGCCAAAGCTCACCGCTCGCGCCCGTCACCGGTCTCGTCACGACGCTGACTTCGACGCTGAGCGGCGCATCGTCCGGTAAAGCCTCGCCGCTCGCGCCAGTCACTGGCCTCGTGAGCGGCCTGACCGGTGGCGCGGGCAGTGCCGGGAGTGGTTCGTCCAGCACGAATCCGCTGGCGCCGGTGACGAACCTTGTCACCGGATTGCTGGGTGGCGTCGCAGGTAAATAAGCGGTAATCAGCACAGCGGCCGGGACTTAAAAAATCAAAAGCCCGGCCGCTATCAATGTCATGACTACGAGGATGACATGAACTCCACTCTGGATAACGTGGCGCACGTGCAGGAGCAGCGGCCGCGTTCGGCGACGCCGTTTTCCGTCGGCCTGCTTGGCATCGCCGTCGGCCTTCTAACACTCTGGCTGCTGCGCGACAGTACCGCGCTGGATGGCGCGCGCCGCAGCACCGCCGCCTGCCTCGCGATCATCGCAACGATCGCTCTATACGAACTGTTCGTCGCACGCGTGTATCTACGCCCAAGCGCCGGCCTTACGGGTCAGGCGGTTCGACCACTCAGCATCGCGCGTGTAGGCTTGCGTCTTGCCGCGCTGGCTTCCGTGTATGTCAGCATCGGTGTGCTCTACTGGCTCTTGCCCGAGTATCACGGCACCTTCTATAACCCCTTCTGGTCTCTGATCCGCACGCTCGCACCGTACCTGATCGTGGCCGCGCCGTTTTACTTTGCGTGGATGGACAGACGTCAACGCGAAGTCGACGATGCCTATATGTTGTGGGGCCGCCTCGTATTCCTCGGGCAGCGTCCAGCCAACTGGAAGCCCGTGCGTGAAATGCTCGCCGGATGGATGGTGAAAGCGTTCTTCCTGCCGCTGATGATCACCTATCTTTCCACCGATGCGGACCATATCGGCGCCTCGCTTGCGACCGCCATGAACGCGCCGTTCTCGCTTGCGACGTTCAGGTTCATGTACGACCTGTCCTTCACGATGGACCTGATGTTCGGCACGGTGGGTTATCTGTGCACACTGCGCATTCTCGATACCCACGTGCGTAGCGCGGAGCCGACCACGCTCGGCTGGCTGGTTGCACTTCTCTGTTATCAGCCGTTCTGGTCGGTGATCTCGGCCCAGTACATGCACTACCAGGGCGCGATGTTCTGGGACAGCTGGTTGATATCCGTGCCCATTGTTCGAATCATCTGGGGCACCGTGATTATCGCGTTGGTCTTCTGCTACGCGCTTTCCACCATCGCGTTCGGATTGCGGTTTTCGAATTTGACCAATCGCGGCATCATCACGTCAGGCCCTTATCGCTTCACGAAGCATCCCGCCTACATCACGAAGAATCTCTCGTTCTGGATGGTCTCGGTGCCGTTCATCGAACCCATGGGCTGGCAAGTCGGGCTCACGCACTGCTTCGCGCTGGCCTGCGTCAATCTGCTGTATTTCATGCGCGCTAAAACCGAGGAGCGGCATCTGATGAACGATCCCAACTACCGGGCGTACGCAGAATGGATCGCGAGGAACGGGCTGTTCGCCAGGATCACACGTGCGTTTGAATGAGATGTTTATGCTACGAACGCGGTCGAGTGCATTTATTGCAGCGCACCATTCTTTAGCGGCGTGAAGATGGCGATGAGTATCTTTGACCGCCTGTAGGCAGTCACCGGTGGAAACAGACGAGCGCGCCCGTTGCCAATTTTCCGCGAGCAGTGGGTGCTCGTCTCAATGACATCGCAGGCAGGACGTTACGTAACGTCCTCTGCCGTGTTCACGACTCGCAGCCTGGCGCCAGCACATTGGCCAACCCGGCCTTCGGGCGAGAGAACAGAAAGCCTTGCACCAACGCTTGCGGCCATGACGCGCTCAACCATTGCAACTGTGCTTTGGTCTCGACGCCATTCACCACGATCTGCACGTCGAGCGCATGAAGCAGATCCAGCAACGCCGACATCACTACGCAGGCACGAGGATCGCGTGGAACCGCTGCCATCAACTCGGGCGCAATCGTGAAGGTGTCCACGTCGAGCGCGCCGAGCAGTGCGAGCGAAGACGCGCCATTGCCCCACTTGCCCAGCGAGATGCCGGCTCCCGCAGACCGAAGGCCAGCCGTCAAAGTACGCAAAGACAAGAGACGTGCTGCATCTGCGCTATCGGGCACTTCGATTTCAAGCAGGTTGCCCGGCACGCCATACGATCGCGCGATGCGCGTGAGGTCGTCGGCAAACGATTCGAGCACGGCTACCTGCGCCGGCACCGTGATCGCGACCGGCAGCAACGCCATCTTCGACGACAGGCAATCGCGCAGTTCACGGCACACGCCATCGATGACGAACAAGGCCATCTCCAGCGCAACCTGCGGGTGCTCGAGCGGCATCATGAAAATACCGGGTAGCAGCAACCCGTAGTCGGGATGCGTCCATCGAACCTGCGCTTCGAGGCGAGCCAGCGCGCCACCTGCCGCGCGATAAGCCCCCTGAAACACGAGATGAAATTCACCCGCGTGCAGACCCTGGTGGACGCGGCTTTCGAGTTCGCTCAGTTCCATGGGATCGTCGCGTGAGTCATCCCAATTGGTCTGTTCAACGCAAACGTTACGCATGCCGAATGTCGTTGCGAGCGATACAGGCTTGTCATAGTCGAGCGATAGCATGGCGTAGGCGCAATTTTTTAACCTGACTAACGCATGCACATGTCGTGCCAAGCGGCACGTTCACTGCGCGACTATCCGCGGCCTTGGCCAACAAGCCCTTTAGTTCAATGGTTTACGGCCATCCGATCAAATCTGTCGAAGCGTAATTTCAATCGCCAAACGTTTGTATGAACGCGGATGTTACGTAGCGTTTCGCATCGACGTTACGGGGCCGCACAAAACGTCGAACGCGCCGGCTACCACAAGTCCATCGCTTCAAACGGCGAAACCATGTCATGCGTCGTGAATAAGATCGCTAAACAACAAGCGATAAATGAAGGCGTCGCACCGCAACAATAAAATTTGACCGAGAAAAAAAGATTTACTAGTATCGGCAGCAAACGCAGCATGTAACGACTGCGCATTCCCTACACAGTCATTCAAGGCGGCAGATGCTTCAGATCCCCCTCACCGACGCCGATTGGGCGCGTGTTCAGAGTCTTTTTCCCGTGGTTTCGTCAGGGCGCGGGCGCCCTCGCCGCAGCGATCGCGAGATCCTCAACGCGATACTCTGGGTGCTGCAGACGAAAGAAAAGTGGCACAGGCTGCCGGCCACTTTTCCGCCGCAACAGACTTGTTATCTTCGATACATGGCTTGGAAAAAAACGGGCGTTCTTGACCAGGTGAACGAGCGCCTGCCACTGTGCGACCACGAGCTTTCAACTTGCTGAATCAGCGGTAATAATTGTTTTGCATACCGTATCGATTCAAAGGCGAACATGTGTTTCACAGATGGTCGCAGTGATCGCTCGCACCCTTCAGCGCGTCAGGCCTTCCCGTTCATTCGATCCATCACCGCCAGCAGATCAGCGAGCGCCTGCTTGCATTCCGCTGCGTTCGGCGTGCCGGCGCGCAACGCACTCAGCGCGCGGTCAATCGCTTTGTCGATGGTATGCCAGTCAGCTGCGGCTCGAGGCTTCAGCGAAGGCTCGGCGTCGTCCCATGCGAGTTCCAGATCCTTGATACGCGCCTTACCGCCCGCGAGATTGCCTTGGTCGACGAGTACCGCGGTGTCGGCAGCGATCTTGCGGAACGGCGAGAGGTCGCCGAGCTTTGATGCCTTGACGGGCTCGGCAGCCGCAGCCGACGGAAAGCCGATCCCACCTGCCTCGCGATGCCCGAAGCTAACGGCGCTGAGGGCAATGAAAGAAGCGATGACGGCTTTGTTGAGCGTGCGTTGGTTCATGATTGTTCACTTCCGTTTGATTCAACATACGATTGAAAAGGGCTACGTCTACGACTTGTCGAGCGACCCGCGCTCAAGGCTCACGTGTGGCGATCGCGCGCGTGGAGCGCTGTTCGACTGCGCTCGCGAAGACGACCAGAACGACAATGGCACTCAGAAAGAGCACGCTCGTATTGATCGTGCCGAGGCCGATACCGCCGTATGCGCGTGACTGCGAGAGCAGATCGCCGAACGAGGCGCCCAACGGCCGCGTCAGAATGTAGGCAAGCCAGAACGTCAGCACCGGATTCCCGCCGACGTAGTAGATGGCGCACACCAATGCGATTAGCGCACCGAATACCACCACGCCGATCATGAAGCCGAGTCCCAACGCTTCTGTCGCGAGATCACCGGCAGCGGTGCCCAGCGCGAAGGTGAACAACACGGCGGCCCAATAGAAAAGCTCCCGCCGCGTCGTGTAGATGGTGTGAATCGACAGTGTCCGTTCACTGCGATACCAGAGCGCGAACACCACAGCCAGCGCGAGTGCAAACGCGATCGTGCTGGCATAGAGACTGATGCCGAGCTTGTCGGTCAGCGCATCGGTAATCTGCGTGCCGACCACACTGACCAGCACCACGGTCAGCCAGTAAATCCACGGCACGTACTTGCGCATGCGAAGCTGCACGGCCAATGCGGCAATCAGCAACGTGAGCATCATTGCGCCGGTGAGCGCGGTGCCGAGCCCCACGTGAACGGCCAGATAGTCCGCGCCGGTCTCGCCGACGGTGGTCGCCATGATCTTGATCGCCCAGAAGACAAGTGTTGCCTCGGGCACTTTGTTGCGCATCTCGGCAACACGATAAGTCGAGGTCTCTAGCAAGCGGGTTCTCCCATCAATAGGCATTCAATTCGACGTTGCGAGCAGGCGCGCTTGCGCTCGCTCGATGCGGCGAATAGTGCAATGGGGAACCTTAGGAAAACCTTACGGAGTGATCTGCTGCGCTACAACGACTCGGCAAACGCTTCGCACGGCACTTCTTCGCGCAGGATGTAGCCAAGCCCGCGCAAGGTCATGATCTTCGCGCTGGAACTCGCCAGATGTTTGCGCAGGCGGTGAATGTAAATGTCGATGGCATCGGCGCTGGGTTCGTCGTCGAGCGTGAACACCTTGTCCATCAGGGTGGACTTCGAGACGGTCTTGCCCTGCTTCAGCATTAGCGTTTCGAGGATGGCGTGTTCGCGCCGCCGTAACGGCAAGGGCTCGTTTTGCAAGACGAATTCGCGGGAATCGAACAGATAGCGCAGATCGCCGCAGTCGATCGACTGACCCTTATCGCCGGCCGCCTGACGGCGGATCAGCGCCTTGATGCGCGCCACCAGCTCGCGCGCATCGAAAGGTTTGACGACGTAATCGTCCGCGCCGGCCGAGAAGCAGGCCACTTTGTCGTCGGTCGAGCCGTTGGCGGTGAGCATCAGCACCGGCACGTTGTCGCGTTTACGCCGTAGACGCGCCAGCACGTCCTTGCCGCCAATGCCGGGCAAGCGCAGATCGAGCAACACTGCGTCGTAGCACTGCATGCCGAGCAGCGTCTCCGCACGCTCGCCGTCCTGCGCCCAGTCAACCACGAAATTCTCGACCTGCATCAGGTTCATCACCCAGCGCGCGAGGTCAGCGTCGTCTTCAACGAGCAGCAGTTTCATAGGTTTCCCCTGATTTGGCGGCGCATCACACCACCGCCGACCATAGTCGCATCTCGACGGTGGCGACCAGGCCGACACCGCCCTCACCCGGCTCGAGCGTAACCGTGCCGCCTTGCCGGCAGGCGATCTCGCGCACGATCGGCAAACCGAGCCCGGTTCCGTCAGCGTGGCTCGACGCGCGATAGAAACGTTCGAACACACGCACTCTCGCCTCGGCTTTGATACCTGGCCCGTTGTCGATCACCCGCACGATCGCCCTGTCATTACCGCGCTGCGTGTGCACAGTGACGCGACCACCGGGTTGCGTATAGCGCAGCGCGTTATCGACGAGATTGGTCACCAACGCCGCGGTCAGCGCCTCGTCGCCGGTTACGTACAGACCGTCTTCCAACTCGGCGCCCAGATCGATTTCACGCGACTGCGCGAACGCTATCAACTCCTCCAGCACCCCCGCGATCAACGCGCTCAGATCGACCCGTTCGCGCGTACTGGAAGGCGCGGCGGATTCGGCTTGAGCGAGCAGCAACAGTTTGTTGGTCAAGGTGGTCAGCTTGCGGCTGCTTTTATGCATGCCGGCCAGTGCCTCGCTGAGCGGCGCGTCCCGATTCTCACGTTGCCGCGCGAACTGGATCTGCGCCACCAGCAGCGCGAGTGGTGTACGCAACTGATGCGCCGCGTCGGAGATGAATTGCCGCTGCGTCGCGGCCTGCTGGCCCATGCGCGCGATGCACTGGTTGATCGCTTCGACAATGGGTCTTAATTCGACATGCAAGCGCGCCACGCGTATCGGTTCAAGTTGCGACGCGTTACGATCGGCGACGTCGTCTTTCACCTTCATCAACGGCCGCAATTCGAAAGTCAGCCCGAGATAGACGAACACCATCGCGAGCACCAGCGTGAGCACTTCGCCGAACAGTTGCGGCCGCAGCAGGCGCCACACCATGGCGTCGCGCGAACCTTCCGTTTTCGCGACCGCGACGACAACTTCTTCGGTGCGGCCCGAGTCGTACAGCTGCCGCACGTAAGTAGCCGCGCGCACGGCACGGCCGTCTTCGAGATGGGTGGAATAGAGCATCGGCACGTCGCTCACGCCGCGCGGCAACGGTAACTCGGGACTGCCGGCCAGCAGGCGGTGGCCGCTTGCTTCGACGCGATAGAACACACTGTCCTGTTCCGGCGACTCGAACAGCTCGAGCGCGGCCGGCGGAATCTGGACCGACACGTTGCCGTTATCCCAGTCGATGTCCTCGCCAATGATGCGTATCGACGATAGCAACGCGTTATTCTGAACCAGGTCGGCGGTGGTCTGCGCGTTGCGATACGAAATCATGCCGGAAATGGAAACGAACGCCGCCAGCGGCAGCAAGAGCCACCACAGCAAGCGTCCGCGCAGACTGCCTGAAAACACGATTCTTCGTTCCTCTGTGCTGGATGTCTCCGCTATGTCCCGCGTGCGCGGTGGGCGTTCGATGAATCGCCTGCCTCAAATTCTAGGGGTACAAATCCTTCTACAGGCTTTCGAACACGCGTTTCCTGTGCCGATTGCGGGTTTGTCCCGAGTACTTTTGAAGCCGCCGATTTGAAGCGGCCGAGTTAACCGGCCTGAGATTCTTCCGTCGGTGCGCGCGGAAACGAGACGGTCACGTGCACGCCTTTACCGCCCTCACCCGGTTTAAGCACAATCTCCCCGTGATGGGCGTCCGCGATTTCACGCACGATGGCGAGGCCCAGCCCGGTCCCTTCAGTATCTGTCGACGCCCGAAAGAACGGCTCGAACACGCGGGTGCGCGATTCGGCTGGAATGCCGGGACCATCGTCCAGCACCGTCACGGTGACTGTATCGGCTTGACCGCTGACCGCCACCGTGACGTGGCCGCCGCTGCCGGTATAGCGGATCGCGTTCTCCGCAAGGTTGGCGATCAACGCCTGAAGCAAGCCGCGATGCCCTGCCACCGGCGCGGGGCCATTCAGTTCCGCGCCCAGATCGATGTCCCGGGCCTGCGCGAGCAACGCCAGATCTTCCACCACTTCCATCGCCAGCGGCACTAGATCGACCGTTTCCACCGCGAGTTGCTTGTTGTCGGCAGCCTCGGCCTGCGCGAGCAACAGCAGCTTGTTCGTGAGTCCGACCATCGAACGATTACTGCGGTGCATCGCGGCGAGCGCCTCGTCGAGCGCGGGATTCAGGCCGTCCTGCTGGCGTGCAAACTGCAACTGCGTGCCGAGCAGCGTGAGCGGCGTGCGCAACTGGTGCGCGGCGTCGGCGATAAAACGCCGCTGTGCGGCCACCTGCACGCCGAGCCGCGCGATACATTGATTGATCGCTTCGACGATCGGCCGCAACTCGGTATGCAGGCGCTCGACACGAATCGGTTCGAGCTGCATGGGGTCACGGTCGGCGACCTCTTCCTTCACTTTCATCAGCGGCCGCAATTCGAAGGTAAGGCCGATGCAGGCCAGCGCGACCGCCAGCACGATCATCTCGATCTGCCGCACGAGTTGCGGTTGCCACAATTGCTGCGCCATCGCGTCGCGCGAGCGTACGGTCTTGCCCACCGTCACGCGTACGCGGCGCGTCGCACCGTTGTCGTACATCAGGCGCACGAGGCCGACCGCGCGTACGGGTTGCCCGTGGAGTTCGGTGTCGTAGTGATCGGCCGTGTCGGGCGAGCGCGCCGAGCGCTGCGGAAAATCCGGCGTGCCCGCCAGCAGGCGGCCATCGTCGACCCGCACGCTGTAGAACACCTGATCGCGATAGGGCGACACGAACACTTCAAGCGCGGCGGGTGGCACATCCACGCGCAGAAACCCATCTACCCACTCCACTTCACCGGCGATCATCCGCGCCGATGAGATAAGTTGATTGTCCTGCACCAGGTCCGCCGTGCGCCGCGCGTTGTCGTATTCCGCTTTGCCCGTGACGAACACGTACAACGCAAGCGGCACCAGCAGCCACCACAGCAGACGCATGCGCAGGCTATTGGTCATCTTCTTTCTTGCGCAGCAGATAGCCCAGTCCGCGCAACGTGACGATCGCGGCCGAACTGCCGTCGAGTTTCTTACGCAGCCGCGAAATGTAGATTTCGACCGCGTCCTCGCTCGGCTCGTCCGCGAGCGTGAAGATCGCGTCGACCAGGGCGGGCTTGGTTACCGTCTTGCCCAAACGCAGGATCAGCGTTTCGAGCACCGAGCGCTCGCGCGGCGTCACGTTCAGCGGCGCGCCCTTCAGCGTGAACTGGCGCGTGTCGATGTCGAACGCGAGATCGCCGCACACCACCTCGCTCGCCTTCGAGGGCGACTGGCGGCGGATCGCCACCTTGATGCGCGCGATCAGCTCGCGTACTTCAAAAGGCTTGACCAGGTAGTCGTCCGCGCCGGCGCCGAGCAGTTCCACTTTTTCGTCGATCGAACCGCTCGCCGTCAGGATCAGCACCGGCGTGGCGTCACCGCGCTGGCGCAAACGGCGCAGCACGTTCTTGCCCGACAGCTTCGGCAGATTCAGGTCGAGCAGGATCACGTCGTAGTGATTGGTGCGCAGCAAGCGGTCGGCGGCGTCGCCGTCCTGCACCGCGTCGAGCGCGAACGCCTCCTGCTCCAGCATCTTCGCGAGCCAGTGCGCCAGCGTGGGGTTGTCTTCGATGAGCAGCAGCTTCATGGGGAGAACGGCGAAATAGGCAACTTAATGCGCGGCAAAAGTCAGGACGCCGATTGTGCCGTAAAACAAGGGCTTTGCGCGCGGCTTGGGTGCTTTGTGGCCCACGTTATGGGGTTTGCCAGGGGGCGCCCCAAAGATTACGGAGGATTTTCGGGTTAACACCCATGATTTGCTCGCAGCCCCGAAAGCTGCCAGAAGGTTTCAGATTTCTATAATCGCCGTCATTCGTCCAGAAAGCGCCGTATCCGCACAGGGCGGCGAATAAACCTCAGGAGACTGCTTCATGCGTACCTTGCGCCAGATTGCCGCCGTGTCAGGTGTTGCGTTTACCCTTGCCGCCGCTTCGGCCGCGGCCCATGCGGAGAAGCTGACGATCATGGTCGGCGGCGCCACCAAGATCATCTATCTGCCGGCCAAGCTCACGGAGCAGCTCGGCTACTTCAAGGACGAAGGCCTCGACGTCGAAATCCTCTCGCAACCGGCCGGCGTGGACGCGGAAAACGAACTGCTGGCGGGCGCGGTGCAAGGCGTGGTGGGCTTCTACGACCACACCATCGACTTGCAGAGCAAGGGCAAGGAAGTCCAGGCGCTGGTGATTTTCGGCCAGGTGCCGGGTGAAGTGGAAATGGTCGCCACCAAATCGGCCGAGACCTTCAAGAGCATGGCCGACTCGAAGGGCAAGACGCTCGGCGTGACCGGCCTCGGCTCGTCGACCAGCTTCCTCACGCAATACCTCGCGCAACGCGCGGGCGTGCCGTCCACGCAATACACGCTGCTGCCGGTTGGCGCGGACAACAGCTTTATCGCCGCCATCAAGCAGAACCGTATCGACGCGGGCATGACCACCGAGCCGACGGTCTCACAACTGCTTAAGACCGGCGACGCCAAGGTGCTGGTCGATATGCGCACGCTGGAAGGCACGCGCGCTGCGCTCGGCGGCACGTATCCGGCTTCGAGCTTCTACGTGCAGCGCGCATGGGCCGAGTCGCACAAGGACGACGCCACGAAGCTCTCGCACGCCTTCGCGAAGACGCTGAACTTCATCGCGACCCATAGCGCGGAAGAGATCGCCGCGAAGATGCCGAAGGATTACTACGGCAACAACAAGGACCTATACGTCGGCGCGCTGAAAGCGTCGCTGCCGATGTTCACGAAGGACGGCAAGATGCCCGCCGACGGCCCGGACACTGTCCTGAAGGTGCTGTCGGCGTTCAATCCTTCGGTGAAGGGCAAGCATATCGACCTCGCCAAGACCTATAGCAACGACTACGTGTCGGCACCGGTCAAGACCGCGGCGAAGTAACACCCTCTGCGTCACGCCCTTTCAACATCAAGAGAACTGCGAGGCACCAGCCGATGAATCAACCTCTGTCACGCGATACGCCCGCCATCGAGATGCGCAACGTATCGTGCCGTTTCATCTCTCCGGATGGCAAAGCGACGATCGCGTTGCGCGACTTCAGCATGTCGGTGGCGCGCGGCGAGTTCGTCGCGGTTGTCGGCCCGACGGGTTGCGGCAAGTCGACCACGCTCAGCATGATCACCGGCTTGCTGAAGCCCACCACCGGCGAAGTGCGCGTAATGGGCGCACCGGTAGACGGCATCGACCCGCGCATCGGCTTCGTGTTTCAGGCGGACGCCGTGTTTCCGTGGCGCTCGGTCATCGACAACGTGGCGGCCGGCCCGCTCTATCGCGGCCGCTCGAAATCCGCCGCGTACGACGAAGCCAACGAATGGCTGCGCCGCGTGGGCCTCGACAAGTTCGGCAAGCACTACCCGCATCAACTGTCCGGCGGTATGAGAAAGCGCGTGGCGCTGGCGCAAACCTTCATCAACAAGCCGGAAATCCTGCTGATGGACGAGCCCTTCTCGGCGCTCGACATGCAGACGCGCACGCTGATGCAGGACGAACTGCTGCAACTGTGGGGCGGCGCCGGTTCGGTCGTGTTCGTCACGCACGATCTGGAAGAAGCGATTGCGCTTGCGGATCGCGTGTTCGTGCTGACCGCGCGTCCGGCGACGCTGAAGAAGGTGTACGAAATCGATCTGCCGCGTCCGCGCGTCACGTCGGAAGTTCGCTACGACCCACGCTTTATCGAAATCTCGCGCGACATCTGGCACGACCTGCGCGAAGAAGTGCAGATCGGATAACCCAAGGAACGGCAAACATGTCTACTACCCCTCAACAGACGATGCCTTCGGGCATCGATCCCGCGTCGCTCGCGCAAGTCGAACGCGTCGCGCAAAAACGTATCCGCCAACGTCATGCGCTGGTGATCACGCTGCGTATTGTCGTGCTGGTGGTTGTGCTCGGCGGATGGGAATTGTCCGCGCGCCTGAAGTGGATCGATCCGTTCTTCTTTTCGATGCCGAGTGCGATCTTCGATCAGATCATCGACTGGTTCGTGAACGGCACGTCGCAAGGACCGCTCCTGACGCAGGTGTGGGTCACGCTCGAAGAAACCGGGCTTGGCTTCATTATCGGTTCGGTAGCGGGCGTGTTCTGCGGCATCGTGCTCGGGCGCAACAAGCTGCTCTCCGATGTGTTCAGCCTCTACATCAAGATCGCCAACTCGATTCCGCGCGTCGTACTCGGCTCGGTGTTCGTGATTGCGCTCGGTCTTGGCATGGCTTCGAAGGTGGCGCTGGCAGTGGTGATGGTGTTCTTCGTCGTGTTCGCCAATGCGTTCCAGGGTGTGCGTGAAGCTGACCGCTACATGATCGCGAATGCGCAGATTCTGGGTGCGTCGCGCCGTCAGGTGACAACCTCGGTGGTGATCCCGTCGGCATTGAGCTGGATTCTCGCCAGCTTGCACGTGAGCTTCGGCTTTGCGCTGGTCGGCGCGGTGGTGGGCGAATTCCTCGGCTCGAAGCAAGGTATCGGTCTCTTGATCTCCACTGCGCAAGGCGCGTTCAACGCAAGCGGCGTGTTCGCGGCGATGATCGTGTTGGCGGTGGTCGCGCTCGCCGCAGACTACCTGCTGACTGCGGTCGAACAGCGGCTGTTGAAGTGGCGGCCCGCAGCGGTTTGAGTTGAACGTCAGGTCGTAAAGGGAGAAAGGGCGCCGTCGGCGCCCTTTTTTTCGCGATGCGCACAAGAGCGCATTAACCAAAGCACTCTTCTTTTGTTGCAAATCTCGCAACAAACATTAGCTGAATTGATGATTACTCCGGTCAGATCGCAAAACTACAATGCAATCACTGACTACGAACAACACCGCTCGTAGCAAGATAAAGACCGAACTGGAGGTAGTTCATCATGAAATCGCTCATTCAAGCCGTTGTTGTCGCCGCTGTGCTGGCCGCTCCTGTTGCCTCGTTCGCGCAGTCCAACCAGCCCGTGACCCGCGCCGAAGTCCGCGCGCAACTGATTCAACTCGAAAAGGCAGGCTACCAGCCGGGCCGTTCCGACCCGTACTATCCGGCTGACATCCAGGCTGCACAAGCTCGTGTCGCCCAGCAAAACGGTACCGCAGAAAGCAGCTACGGCGGTGTGGCGAACGGCTCGTCGCAGTCGGGCCAGCCGGTTCCGATGAGCGGTTCGAAGTCGGTTTATTTCGGTAACTAAGCTGGTAACTGAGCTGCCAACTCAGTTGGCAACCAGGCCGTCCAGCGGATCGAGGCAGAGAGGCCACGCCGTCTGCCCTGATCGACCGCTAAGCCCGCAACACAGCCGCACGCTCTGATTCAAACGAACTGGCCCGCGACCGAGTATCCCCGATCGCGGGCCAGTTCTGTATTCGATACCTCCGTCATCGGGTTCCCGATGACTTCGCCTGGACCTTCACGGTCTGGGCGCTTTTTGTTTATGTCGTGCTACGTCTGGCCTGAGCCTTAGCGGCGCCAGGCTGCTTGCGTTATTCGCGAGCGATCAGATCGCCCACCTGGCCACGACCCGTGACGAGACAGCTCGACAGGAAATTTTCACCCTGGCTGCTGGCCCCGGCGTCACCGAAACCCTTTTTCAACGCATTCGCTTTGACCAGTTCCGCGCCCTGGTGGCACGTAATTGTCCCCATCTCTCCGGCTTGCGCGCGCATCAGCGCTCTATCCGCCATCAAATAGCCAAGCAACAACACCACTGCAATATTGAACGCTTGTCTCATGAATCGTCTCCTCTTTTGAAGAGACTAACGCGAACCATCAATGCAGGGTGCCAGGGGTTTCCCGATTGCTGGCGATTCAATAATGCGGATTAAGTTGAAAGGCAATGCCGCGTGAATCGGCTATGCGGCATGACTGAATCCACGTTAAAACCATCGCAACCCACGCTCAGAATCGAGCTTCGATTTGCTTGATCCGCTTTTCAACCGACGCCCGCACCAGACCGTTCGAAGGCACCAGCAGCAGTGAAGACGCAATGATTTGATACACCTGATTGCGCCGCACTTTAGAGACCTTGGCCGGGTCGAGCCAGTCATTGTTATCCACCAGCAACAGCAGCGTATCGAGGCCGATCAGGATCGGCCACAAGCAGGCGAGGCGCAAACGCACTGAAAACGCGGGAATCGCCAGCGTGTAGTCCAATGCCTCGCGAAAATGATCCAGCGACTTGCGCACGAGTTCGACCATCAGCGGCCGGGCGCGAACGGAATTTGCCGGCTGCAGGAGGTCTTGCGCGCTCAGACCATATTGATCGAGCATTGTCTGCGGAAGGTAGCAGCGGCCGATCCGCAGATCCTTGCCGCAATCGCGCAGCACGTTGGTCATCTGCAGCGCTTTGCCGAAACGCACGCCGCGGCGCGCCATGATCTCAGGCCGCTCTTTCAGCGTACCGGGCATGTGCGCGTAGGTCATGGTGGTCCAGAATTCGCCGACGCAGCCGGCCACCAGGTAGGTATAGCGGTCGAGTTCTTCGTACTTGCGGAGCGCGGCGATCTGGCCGGAACGTTCGTCAGGGAACTTGCGAAGGTCGAATTCCATGCCCTCGGTCAGCGTCGACACGATTTCGCGTACGGCCTTGCGGTCGGACTCGCTCAGTTGCGACAGCACCTCGAGTGCAGGTCCTAGCGACTCGAGCAGCACCTTTTCATCGGACTGGATCTGTTGGCCCGCCACTTCAGTGGCCATGCGCTGGAGCAGCGCGCCGTCATTCGGGGCGCCGTTGATCTGGTCGCGCAGCGACAGCAGCATTGCAAGGCGTTGCTCGGGCGAGATCAGCGAGGTATCCGCAATCGTGTCGGCCGCGCGCGCGAGCAGGTACGCGAGGCCGATCGGATCGCGCATCCCCGCGGGCAGCACGCGCAGGGTGAGATAGAAGGAGCGTGAAACGCCTTTCAGGAGCGGGCCGAGAAGAAAGGCCCGGGTCGGATTCGGCATGAGTGGGATCAGGTCAGTATTGGGCAAGAATCAGGCGCTGCCGAATTGTATACGGCGAAGCGCCTTTGCCGTGCGACGAGAGACCCAGGGTTAGCGAACGATGCGTGCCTTACGTCGCGCCACACGCAGCCGCGTAAATCACGGCGGGGTCGCGCTGTGCCGCGTCGTACATCGCTTCGACGAGCGCCGCCCGATGCGTGAGCACCGCGCGCTGATTGATCGACCCTTTGTCGGTGATCTCGCCGAGATCGAGCAAAGGGGCGACGTCCATCAGCCGGATACGGGCGATCGTCGTCGCGCCGCCAGTCGCACCGCGATTGAGCGTTGCCAACAAGGCTGCAAAATGCGCGCGCACGGCGGGTGCTTCGATCACCTCACGCGCGCTGGCCGACAAAGGCAAACCAGCCAGTCGCCGGCAATCGTCGAGCCGCGGAAACACCAGCAAACCCACGTCGTCGCGATTCATCCCGGTAACGACCACGTCCTGCACGTACGGCGCGCCTTCGGAAATCACGCGAGCCCGCATCGGGCCGACGCTGACGAAGGTGCCTGAACTCAGCTTGAAGTCCTCGGCGATGCGACCGTCGAACAGCAGCCCGAGTTCCGGTCGTTCGATATCGACAAAGCGCAACGCGTCGCCGCTGCAAAAGTAGCCTTCTTCGTCGAAGACGCTGTCCAACTCCGCGGAATTCGCGCGCCAATAGCCGGCCATCACATGCGGTCCGCGATAACGCGCTTCCAGTTTGTCGCCGACCGGCGCGAGTTTGACCTCACAGCCAGGCGCCGGTGAGCCGACATAGCCGGCGCGCATGATCGGACCTGTGGTGAACAGACAAGACGGCGAGGTCTCGGTCATGCCGAGTCCGGCCATGATGCGAATGCGCTCGCCGCAATATTGTTCGGTGACGCGTTCGAGCCGGTCCCACGCCGCCTGCGAAAGCCCCGCGCCCGCGAAGAAATACACCTTCACGCGCGAGAAAAACGTCTCACGCAATTGCGCGTCCTGCTCCAGCGCGATGGCCAGTTCTTCCCAGCCCTTCGGCACGTTGAAGTAGATCGTCGGTGCGATTTCACGCAGGTTGCGCAGCGTTTCTTCGAACTTGCCGTTGACTGGCTTGCCATCGTCGATATAGAGCGTGCCGCCGTTGTAGAGCGCGATGCCCGCATTATGGCTGCCGCCGAAGGTGTGATTCCACGGCAACCAGTCAACCAGCACCGGCGGCACGTTCGCGAACTCAGGAAACGTTTCGAGCAGCATCTGCTGGTTGCTGCACAGCATGCGGTGCGTGGTCGGCACGGCCTTAGGCAGTTTGGTCGAGCCTGACGTGAACAGAAACTTGGCGATGGCGTCCGGACTCAACGCCGCCTGAACGGAATCGACTGTGGTGGGCGTTGTATTCAGCAGGTCGCCGAATGAAGTCACGCTGCGCGCCGCCTGCGGCTCTTTGGGTTCTGTTGCAGCGACGACTTCGACGTCGGCTGGCACCACGGCATCGATCGCCCTCGCAAAGGTGTCGTAGCCCGTTGCGAAGACCAGGCCCGGCGTCAGCAGATCGATCGTATGGCGCAGCTTGCCGAAGTCGCCGGAAGCGAGCGCATACGCCGGGGAGATTGCCGCATACGGAATGCCGGCCCACATCGCGCCGAGCGCCAGTTGCAGATGCTCGAGATCGTTGCCCGAGAGAATCACGACCGGACGCTCAACGGAGAGATCACGCGCCAGCAGCGCTTGCCCAATCGCGCGAGCACTTTGCAGCGCCTTCGCGTAGCTCAGGCCGATCCATTGACCGCCACTGCCGCGTCGCGCCGCCAGCCAGCGCTCCGGATGTTCGCGCGCGCCGCTCGCGAGCCGGTCGGTCATTCGTTGTGGGTGTTCGCCGAGCGGCTCGGCAGCGCGCAAATACCACGTGTCGCCGTGCCGTTGCGCGTGCAACGATGACGCGCCGATCGTCGTCGCGCGGTAATGCGTCGACGCGTTGTCGTGCGCGATGGAAGTGTTCGGTTGTCTCGGCTCGGAATGCAACGCCTGTCTCCATGGAAAGCAGTCTGCGCCCCGTTCTCTGCGGCGGCGCGACCTTCCTTTAATGCTCCAACGCGGCCATTCGACCGCGCACAATCAAATCGGATAGTGCCGCGGGCCGGTCTGAATCGTGATCCAGCGCAAGTCGGTGAACTCGGCGATCGACGCCTTGCTGCCAAAGCGCCCATAGCCGCTCTTCTTCACGCCGCCGAACGGCATCTGCGCTTCGTCGTGCACAGTCGGCCCGTTGATGTGACAGATACCCGATTCGATGCGTTTCGCCACATTCAACGCGCGCGATATATCGCGGCTGAATACTGCCGCGGAGAGACCGTATTCGCTATCGTTGGCGACCTGAATCGCTTCCTCGTCACTGTCCACGCGCTGCACTGTCACCACCGGACCGAAGGATTCCTCGGCATAGAGCGACATGTCCCGCGTCACGCCATCGACAATCACCGGCTGCATCACCGCACCGTCAACCGAGCAGCCGACCGGCAGCTTCGCGCCCTTCTCATGCGCATCGTCAACGAGCGCCTTGATGCGCCGTGCCGCCGCCACACTTTCGAGCGCACCGAGCACGGAATCGGCCGCAGCGGGATCGCCCGCCTTCAGCGTTCGTGCTTTGGCCGCGAGCTTCTCAACCAGCACGTCGGCGATTTTGCGGTCGACGATCAGCCGCTCCGTCGACATGCAAATCTGCCCCTGGTTAAAGAACGCGCCAAACGCGATGCCGTCCACCGCCGCATCCAGATCGGCATCGTCGAGCACCACCACAGGCGCCTTGCCGCCGAGCTCGAGCAACGCCGGCTTCAGATGCTGCGCGGCATGTTGCGCGACGATGCGCCCAACTCGCGTCGACCCGGTGAAATTGACCCGCCGCACCGCCGGATGCGCGATCAACCTTTCGACGATCGCCGGCGCATCTTCAGCCGAATGCGTGATGACGTTCACCACGCCGTCTCCGAGGCCGGCTTCCTGCAACACACTGCCGATCAGTCGATGCACACCGGGACAGCCTTCGGAAGCCTTAAGCACGACTGTGTTGCCGCACGCGAGCGGCATGGCAATTGCCCGGGTGCCGAGAATCACCGGTGCATTCCACGGCGCCATGCCGAGCACCACACCGCACGGCTGGCGCACGGCCATCGCGAGACTGCCCGGCACATCCGACGGAATCACGTCGCCGTCGATCTGCGTGGTCATCGCAGCAGCTTCGCGCAGCATATTGGCGGCCAGCATCACATTGAAGCCGTACCAGTTCGGCATGGCGCCGGTTTCTGCCACACCGGTTTCGATGAACTGCGCGGTGCGCGCATCCATCAGATCCGCTGCAGCCAATAGACGTTTGCGACGTTCGGTCGGCGCCAACGCGGACCATGCCGGGAACGCGCGCGCAGCGGATTCGACCGCCGCATCGGCATCGGCCAACGTGGCGGCAGCCGCACGCGAAGCCGCCACGCCGCTCGCGGGATTGATCCTCTCGAATGTTCTGCCGTCCGATGCGCCTCGGCTCTCGCCGCCGATCAACAATGTCACTTCATGCATGTGTCTCGTCTCCTCGCTATGTCTCTCGTCCCGCCAGTCTTCCTGCGCGTGTATCTGCCTGCGCTATCTTGGCGCCGGCGATCGCTCAGCGCTTGTAGGTTTGCAGACCCGGCTTGATCGCCTTCTCGTCGAGGAACTGCTTCAGGCCCTGCTCGCGGCCGCCTTCGGGATCGCGCAGTTGTGCCTGATCCAGCTTGGCGTACAGGTAATCTTCGTTCTGATCCCACGTCAGTTCGCGGCAACGCTTGAAACCGTGCTTGGCCGCGCGCAGCACCACCGGATTCTTCTGCAACAGCTTGCCTGCGAGAACACGCGTCGCCTCGCGCAGTTCGGCACGCGGCACGCTGTTGTTGACGAGACCCATCCGCGCGGCTTCCTGCCCCGTGAACGTCTCGCCGGTCATGATGTAGTAAAGCGCCTGACGATGCCCCACGGTATCCGCCATCGCCTTGCTCACCAGGTTGCCCGGCGGAATGCCCCAGTTGATTTCGGAGAGGCCGAACACGGCTTCGTCAGCGGCGATTGCGAGATCGCACGCCACCAGCGGCGAGAAGCCGCCACCGAAGCACCAGCCGTTGACCATCGCGATGGTCGGCTTCGCGTACATGCGCAGCAACTGCCACTGCCAGCGGCATGCATCGCGGCGAATCTTTTCTTGCAGGATTTCCGGGCCTGCGTCCACTTCACGGAAATATTCCTTCAGATCCATGCCGGCGGTCCACGCGTCGCCCTCGCCCGTCAGCACGAGAACCTGCGCTTCGGCGTCCAGTTCGACTGCCTCGAGGACCTCGATCATTTCCTTGTTCAAAGTCGGGCTCATCGCATTGCGCTTCTCCGGGCGATTGAACGTAACCCATGCGATGCCCTCTGCCACATCGACCTTGACGGTTTTCCAACGACCTTCGTAACTCATCTACTTTCTCCGTGAATGTTGACCCCAGCAGCGGCCCGATGAGTGCATTTAATATCAGGCTACCTGATATGTAAAGCGGAATTTCGCTGACTCGGTGCAAACCCCTATCGGTCGAATTAACGCAGAGGCGCGCTAAGATGCAGGCTAGACCGGACCTCCAGCCCACCATGAGCAAAAATCCAGATTCGCCCGCCGAACCCACCACTACGCGTACCCGTCGCCCGCATCTGCGGTTGGCCTACGTGATCGGAAGTCTCGACCGCATCCTGCGGCGCCGCATGACCGAAGCACTCGCACCACTCGGTCTCACGCTTTCGCAATTCACCGCGCTTTCGGTGCTAGACGCAAAGGGGCAGGCGTCCAATGCGCAAGTGGCCGAACGCTCCTTCATCACGCCGCAATCGGCCAATGAAGTGATGAACGCCATGGCGAGCCGGAACTGGGTCAGCCGCGAGCCGGACCCGACGCACGGCCGCATCGTGCTGCTGCAACTGACCGATGAAGGGCGGGCCGTGCTGCGCGAATGCGAGCAAGCGGTGAAGACGATCGAGAAACAGATGATGGAAGGTCTCGAGCTCGACACGGCCGGCGTCGTACAAACTCACCTCGAAACTTTCGTGCGCAACCTGCGCGACTAACTTCTCCGTCTTTGCAAATTGCTAGGTGTTTTCACCGAAGCATTTGCACTTGTATTATCAGTCTACCTGATATTAAATCCTATCCACGATGCAGCGTGTGGAGACGCGTTGCATCGCGTCGAATCAAACGGACAGCAACGCAGACATCGAACCGATGTGCTGTGCGCTGCGGCTTTCGCCGGGCGGTTCTTAAGCATTCCTCGATGACCTCGACGGCGGTCTGAGTCCCGTTTCATCGAGCCGGTCTGGAACACCGGACCGCCCCGGCATTGAGCAAACGCAACCGTCTCTGCGCCAAGCCGGCACACCAGACGGCGGCTCCGCACCTGCCGCTCTTCATCGACGCCGGAAAACCACGCATTTTAATAAGGATCACTAACGTGAAAAGAGCCGGAATACTACCCTCGACAGAAAGCCTTGCAGGACCGGCGACGTCCAGCCGGACAAGCGCCTTTGTCACACTCGGATTGTGTTTTGCCGTCGCGTTGCTCGAAGGGCTCGATCTGCAGTCAGTCGGCATCGCCGCGCCACGGATGGCGCGCGAGTTCGGTCTCTCGGTCGGGCAAATGGGTCTCGCGTTCAGCGCCGGGACCTTCGGCTTGCTGCCGGGTGCGATGTTCGGCGGACGGCTTGCCGATCGGATCGGCCGCAAGCGCGTGCTGGTGATTTCCGCATGCCTGTTCGGCTTGCTGTCGATCGCAACCGCGCTAGTAAGCGACTTTCACACGCTGGTGATCGTGCGGGTGCTGACGGGCATTGGTCTTGGCGGTGCATTGCCTAACCTGATCGCGTTGTCGTCGGAAGCGGTCGAGCCGCGCTCGCGCAGCACCGCCGTGAGCGTAATGTATTGCGGCATTCCGTTCGGCGGCGTGATCGCTTCGATGATCGGCGTGTTGAGCGCGGGCGACACCGAGTGGCGGCACATCTTCTATGTCGGCGGCGCAGGGCCGCTCGTGCTAGTGCCGCTGTTGCTCGTGTTTCTCGCGGATTCGAAGGCATTCACCCAAGCCTCGCGAGACGGTCAGGCAAAGCCCGCGCCGGTCGGCGAAATCCTGTTCGGCGGCACACGCGGCCTCTCGACCGTACAGATCTGGGTCAGCTATTTCTGCACGCTGATCGTCCTCTACTTCCTGCTCAACTGGCTGCCTTCGCTGATGGCCGCAAGCGGTCTGTCACGCGCACAAGTGGGCTATGTGCAGATTTTCTTCAACATCGGCGGCGGCATCGGCGCGTTGTGCATCGGCATGTTGATGGACCGGATGCGTTCGGGTCTCGTCGTGGCGGGCATGTATGTCGGGATCATCGCGTCGCTCGCGGCGCTCTCGATGGCGCCCGGTTTCGGCGCGCTCGCCACCTCCGCTTTCTTCGCGGGGATGTTCGTGATCGGTGGGCAATCGGTGCTGTACGCACTCTCGGCCGCGTTCTATCCGACTGCCATGCGCGGCACCGGCGTCGGCGCGGCGGTGGCGGTGGGCCGTATCGGCTCGGTGGTCGGACCGCTGGCAGCAGGTCAATTGCTGGCGATGGGGCGCAGTTCGTCGACGGTGATCGGCGCGAGCATTCCCGTCACGCTGATCGCCGCCGCGGCTGCGCTGTTGTTGCTACGCCGTCCGCGTGCTGACGACTGACCGGACCAGGCAAAAAGACTCAAGAAGATTCAAGAAAACCCACCAACAACAACCACATTCGATCAACGGTTTGGAGACAGCCAGCATGCAAGCATCCACACGCATTCTTCTTTGCAGCGCATTGTGCGCCGTCAGCGGCGCCGCGGCGGCTCAATCGAGCGTAACGCTCTACGGCATCATCGACACCGGCATCGAATACGTATCGCACGCAAACGCCGCGGGCAAAAGCGTCTTTCGCATGCCGTCGGTCACCGGCGAACTGCCTTCGCGTTGGGGCCTGCGCGGTAATGAAGATCTGGGCGGCGGCTATAGCGCGGTATTCACGCTGGAAAGCGGTTTCAACGTGCGCGCCGGCGATCTCGGTCAGGGCGGCCGATTGTTCGGACGTCAGGCATTCGTCGGCATCAAGAGTCCGTACGGCACCGTTTCGTTCGGGCGACAGTACACGATGACGTATCTCGCGCTGATGGGCGCGGACCTGATTGGTCCGGACATCTACGGGCTGGGCTCGCTCGACGCCTACGTGCCGAACGCCCGCGCCGACAATTCGGTGAGCTACCTCGGCACTTATGCGGGCGTGACGCTCGGCGCGAACTATTCATTCGGCCGCGACGCGGTGGGCACCGGCAACTCGCCGGGCCAGGGCACCTGCACCGGCTCTGTCGCCGGGCATGCAACGGAATGCCGTGAGTGGTCGGTGATGTTGAAGTACGACGCGCCGCTGTTCGGCGTTGCGGCGTCGTATGAAGAGCAACGCGGCGGGAGCACTGCTGCGGCGAACTTCTTCGACGGCGTTGCGCCCATTCCGCTCACCAATGCCACCGACAAAGATATTCGCACCCACGTCAGCGCCTACGCCAACATCGGCAAGGCGAAGATCGGCGCGGGCTGGCTCAATCGCCGGGTCGAACCATCGGCCGTCACGATCGCAGCCGTGCGCTCGAATCTGTTCTTCGTCGGCGCCTCGTACTTCGTAACGCCGGCCTTCATCGTCGACGGCGAGGTCTATCACATCACCAATAGCGAGCACGACACGCGCGCCACGATGGGCACGCTGCGCACCACCTATCTGCTGTCGAAACGCACCGCCGTCTACGCGCAGGGCTCGTATCTCGCCAACAGCGCGAAGGCCCGCTACTCGGTCAGCGCCGGTGGCGGCGGCACGACACCTACGGCGGGCACCGGCCAGACCGGCGTAATGCTCGGCATTCGTCACTCGTTCTAGGGGATACCGCATGAAGCACACATCCATCGCACTGGCTGCAGCGGCGGCAATGACTCTCGCCGCGTGTGGCGGCAATGATGTCAGCGACCCGGCCACCACGAGCACGAATGCCCTGCCACAACTGAATGCGGCGACTCCCGGCACACTCGCCGGCAATTGCGCCGCGCTCGCCGCGAAACTCACGTTCGCCAACACCGTCTTCACCTCGGTGTCAGACGTCGCGGCCGGCACGCTCAAGGTGGCCGGCAAACCGATCGCCGAGCACTGCCTGATCCAGGGCAGCATGAATCAGCGCGTGAGCGGCGTCGATGGCAAGACGTACGCCATCGGCTTCGAGATGCGTCTGCCGCTGGCATGGAACGGGCGCTTCTTCTATCAGGCCAATGGCGGACTTGATGGGAATGTGGTGACCGCCACCGGTGAAATCGGCGGCGGCGGCCCGACCAACGACGCGCTCAACATGGGCTTCGCTGTAATCAGTTCGGACGCAGGCCACAGCGCGTCGCAAAACCCGCTGTTCGGCCTCGACCCGCAAGCACGCCTCGACTACGGCTACAACGCAGTCGCCACGCTCACGCCGATGGCCAAGCAGGTGATCAAACTCGCCTACGGCAAGGGGCCGGACCGCAGTTATTTCGACGGTTGCTCCAACGGTGGCCGTCATGCATTGGTCGCGGCGGCACGTTCTTCGGCGCAATACGACGGGATCATTGCCGGCGACCCGGGCTTCCACTTGCCGAAGGCGGCAATCGGCGAAATGTGGAGCGCGCAGCAATTGGCCAAGGTGGCGACCGCCGCGACCACGAACGGCCTGCCCGACATCACGACCGGCTTTACCGCAGCGGAACGTCAAATGGTGGCCTCGAAGATACTGGCCAAATGTGATTCACTCGACGGCGCCAGCGACGGCCTCATTCAGGATATCAAGGCATGCCAGGCAAATTTCAGCCTGGCGACAGACGTACCCACCTGCACGAACAACGTGCGCGACGGAACCTGTCTGACGAGCGCGCAGAAGGACGCGATCGGCAACGTCTTCTCAGGCGCACGCAACAGCGCCGGCACGGCCTTGTATTCGAGCTTTCCATACGACGCCGGCCTCGGCCCTGGCTGGTCGGCATGGAAGCAGGCGAACTCGATCACCCTTGATCCCGCCGCTGCGGCGTTCACGTTCACCACGCCGCCACAGAGCGCATCGGTGTTGAGCCAGTTGTCGGCCTACGCGCTGAACTTCAGCATGGATACCGACGCGCCGAAGATCTTCGCCACGAGTGGCGTGTATAGCGAGTCCGCCTGGTCGTTCATGACGCCGCCCGACGAGACCAACCTCAGTGCGTTGAAGCAACGCGGTGCAAAGCTCATGGTTTATCACGGCACGAGCGACCCGGTGTTTTCGTCGAACGATACGACCGACTGGTACCAGCGGCTCACGGCAGCCAATGGCGGCGACGCCTCGAACTTCGCCCGTCTCTACACGATCGCCGGCATGAACCACTGCTCCGGCGGTCCGAGCACCGACCAGTTCGACATGCTCACGCCGATGATCGCCTGGGTCGAACAGGGTAAGGCGCCGGACAGTGTGGTCGCCACCGCGCGCGATGCGAGCAATGTAGTGCCGAACACGGACGTGCCGGCCGATTGGGGTGCGGGACGCACGCGGCCGCTCTGTGCGTATCCGAAAGTCGCCCGTTATCAAGGCGGCGATATTAATGCCGCGAGCAGTTTCGCGTGTAGCTAAGGCGCAACTGGCTCATTGCCGCGCCATTACCGACCGAGCAGAAAACGCCTCATCCTCGCGCATGACGGGCACTTTGCATGCGCGAGGGATATCTCGTCTCCTCCATTGCCGTGCCCCCTTCGTTGCATCGATTTGAAAAAAACACCGCCACACTCCCGGTGCCCCGCCCTGTAAGCTCCCTCTCCCGCGCCCCTTGCGCACTGGCCTCTTCCTTGCTGCTCACCAAGCGGGAGGCGGGCGCAGCCAGGTTTCCCCTCACCGAATGCCGACGCGCTTAGCGCCGCCCACGACCAGGAACGCGAATTGCTGGCGCGGTTAGGTTGAGCGATGCACATCCGCTTGATTTCATTTGCAAGCTGTCGCTCCTCCGTACTTTGAACGACATATCGACAATGACTATCCACGAATCTCAGACACCTTCCCGCTCCAACATCGAAACAGGTGTCCCCGGTTTCGACGAGATCCTGGGCGGAGGTCTGGTCAGCGGCGGCGTCTATCTGCTGGAAGGCATGGCCGGTGCGGGCAAAACGATTCTGTCGAGCCAGATTGGCTTTCATCGTGTCAGCAAGGGCGAAAAAGTGCTCTACGTGACCCTGATCGCCGAGTCGCACGACAAGTTGCTGGCGCACCTCAAAGGCCTGAGCTTCTTCGACGAAACCGCCGTCGCGCAGCAAATGCTGTTCGTGTCCGGCTATCACGAGCTGATGCAGGACGGTCTCGATGGCTTCCTCAAGCTGATTGCGTCGAGCATTTACGACCATCGGCCGAGCCTCATGATCATCGACGGCTTTCGCAGCGCACGCGAATTCAGCGAAACCGAATTGTCGCTATCGAAGTTCATCCACGAACTGAACGCGCTGGCCGCGGCAATGGATTGCACTACGCTGTTGCTCGCGCCGCTCTCCGGCAACGAACCACACCCCGAGCACACGCTGGTTGACGGCCTGATCGAACTGAACCGCTATAACGACGGCATGCGCCGTGGACGCGAAATCGAAGTGCACAAGATGCGGGCGCGCAACCATCTGATGGGCAAGCATTTCTTTCGCATCGCCGAAAGCGGGCTTCTGATGTTCCCGCGCCTGGAATCGCAATGCGCCGCGCAACCAGGCCCGGTCGATCTGAAAACACGGCTCGGCTTCGGTCTCCCGCATCTCGACAATCTGCTCGGCGGCGGTTTTGCTCAAGGTTCCACGACCACGCTGATCGGGCCGTCAGGTGTCGGCAAGACCCTGCTCTGCCTGCAGTTTCTCGCGGCCGGCGTGGCGCGCGGCGAACGCTGCGCGTACCTGGGATTTTACGAAGGGCCGCAGCGGCTGGTCGGCAAAGCCGAAGCCGTCTCGATCGATCTCGCCGACGCGTACGACGACGGCCGCCTCATGATTCAATGGCAACCCGCCATAGAACTGGCGATCGACGAACTCGCGGCGGTTGCGCTTGCCACGGTCAAGCAGAGCGGTGCGAAGCGGATCGTGATCGACGGAGTGGAAGGCTTTCGCGATTCCGCCTTGCGAACCGAACGCTTCGGCCTGTTCCTGAATGCCTTGCTTCATCAACTGAGGGAAGCCTGCGTCACCACGATACTGACTGAGGAGTTGCCGCTTTACGCCGATCCCGGACACGCGAAGAGCGTGCGGGTCTCCGCCTTGACCGAAAACCTTGTGCTGCTGCGCTACGCCGAAACGGACACGGGTTTGCGACGCATGATTTCAGTGGTCAAGCAACGCGAAAGCGCGCACGACACGTCGCTGCGCGAGCTCCTCATTTCGTCTCAGGGCCTCGACGTGATCGAAAGCCCGCTCAGCCCCGCCAACGTGGTTTCAGCGCAAGGCCTGTCGGCCACGCTGACGCCGCGACGAGAAACGTAGCCACCCATGAAAACCATTCTGGTCGTGGACGACGAGTTCGACATCCTCACGGTCTGGCGACTGTTGCTGGAGCGGCATGGCTATGCCGTATTGACGGCCTCCAACGGGGCGGCCGCGCTTGAACAGATCAACAAGACCCGGCCCGACATCATCGTGTCGGACTGCATGATGCCGGTCATGTCGGGGCTTCAACTGTGCGCCGCGCTTTACAACGACCCCAATCTGCGCGCGATTCCGATCATCCTGTGCAGCGCGGCCGCGGATATCCCCGTGCAACCGAATCCCAGCATCGCATACGCGCGCAAGCCGCTTTCCTTCGACGCCCTTCTCGCGATGTTGCAGCGAATGGGAGTTTGACGGCTAGGTAAAACCCCGAATTCCTGGCAGACGCCACACGCACTAATCTCGGCACACCCATTAAATAGAACGTCGTTCTATTAGACAGAACGACCCAGCACGAGACACTCCAAGGAGGATTTCATGGCAAGCCTGCCGATCGAAGCACCCGGCGCGTCGCCCGATTCAAGCGCCGGTGCGCAGGGACTTACGACCGGCATCAACGCGCGCATCGACCGACTTCCCGCGACGCGCACGGTATGGATGCTGGTATTCCTGCTGTCGATCGGCGGCTGGTTCGAGTTCTACGATCTGTTTTTTACGGCCTATGTCGGCCCGGGCCTCGTCAAAAGCGGGCTCTACGCGACGACCACCGCGTCGTTCTTCGGCGTGTCCGGGTTGGGCGCTTTTGTAGCGGCGTCGTTCGCGGGACTCTTCATCGGCACGTTCTTTTTCGCGGGCATGGCGGACCGCTATGGCCGCCGAACTGTGTTTACCGTTTCGCTCCTGTGGTATTCCGCGGCCACACTGATCATGGCGCTGCAAACCAGCGCGCCGGCCATCAATCTGTGGCGCCTGATCGCGGGCATCGGCGTGGGCGTCGAACTGGTGACGATCGACACGTACGTCAGCGAACTCGTGCCGAAACATCTGCGTGGCCGCGCGTTCGCTTTCGTTCATCTGGTGCAGTACACCGCCGTGCCGTCGGTCGCCCTGCTTGCATGGTGGCTGGTGCCGCAAACGCCGTACGGCGTCGACGGCTGGCGCTGGGTCGTGATCATCGGCGCGCTCGGCGCGGTCGTGGTGTGGGCCATTCGCCGGCGCGTGCCGGAAAGCCCGCGTTGGCTCGCGCAGCAAGGCCGCGCCGCCGAAGCGGAACAGGTCCTGCAGGCGATCGAAGCGAAGGTCGCGAAGCAATACGGCAAGCCCTTGCCCGCCCCTGTCCCGACAGTCGAGCCCGCCACCACGAAGGCGGCCTTCCGCGAAATCTGGCAGCCGCCGTATCGCAAACGCGCGATCACGATGCTCGTGTTCAACCTGTTCCAGGCGATCGGCTTTTACGGCTTCGCGTCATGGGTGCCGACCCTGCTGGTTTCGAAAGGCATAACGATCACGCACAGCCTGATGTACTCGTTCGTGATTGCAGCTTCGAATCCGTTCGGGCCGCTGATCGGCATGGCGATCGCGGACCGCATTGAACGTAAGACCTTGATCGTGTTGTCGGCACTCGGTATCGCCGTGTTCGGCAGTCTGTTCGCGACGCAAACCTCGCCCGCCATGCTGATGACGCTCGGTGTGTTGATCACCCTTAGCGGCACGCTGCTCTCGGTCGGCTATCACGCGTATCAGACCGAACTGTTCCCCACGCGTTTGCGGGCGCGCGCCGTTGGCTTCGTCTATTCGATGTCGCGTTTATCCGCGATGTTTTCCGGCTTCATGATCGCCTTCGCGCTGCGCCACTTCCAGGTGCCGGGCGTGTTCGCGTTGATCACTGTGTCGATGGTGATGGTGATGGGCGCGATCGGCATCTTCGGGCCGCGTACCAACAATCGCAATCTCGACGAAATTTCGCATTGAACGCATTGAACAAGAGGCTTCAAAGATGACGCTGCCGTTGGCTGGAGTACGGGTACTGGATTTATCGAATGTGTTGGCGGGACCGTTTTGCGCATATCAACTCGCGCTGCTCGGCGCCGACGTGATCAAGGTCGAACACCCCGAGGGCGGAGATCTTGCGCGGCGTTTGGGCGCCGACAAGGGCGCATCCATGCGCAACATGGGCGCCTCGTTCGTCGCGGTGAATGCGGGCAAGCAGTCCATCACGCTCAATCTGAAAGACCCGCGCGGCAAGGCCATTTTGCGCGAGCTCGTCAAAACCGCGGACGTGCTGGTCGAAAACTTCCGGCCCGGTGTGATGACGCGGCTCGGCCTCGATTTCGACGCCCTGCGTGAAGTGAATCCCAAGCTCGTGTATTGCGCGATCTCCGGCTTCGGCATGGACGGCGAGTTTTCGAAACGCCCGGCCTACGATCAGATCATTCAGGGCATCTCGGGCGTGATGAGCGTGACCGGCGATGCCGACAGCGCACCATTGCGCGTCGGCTATCCGGTATCGGATACCGTAGGCGGTCTCACGGCGGCGTTCGGCATCTGCGCCGCATTGGTCGACGCCCGCGCGAGCGGACACGGCCGCATGCTCGACGTCTCGATGCTGGAAGCCACGCTGGCGACGATGGGCTGGGTCGTGTCGAACTATCTGAATGCCGGCGTCACGCCCGAGCCGATGGGCAACGAGAACTTCACCGCCGCGCCTTCGGGCACCTTCAAAACCGGCGACGGCCCCCTCAATATCGCCGCAAACGAGAACAAGCAGTTCGCGAGCCTCTGCCATCTGATCGGCCGCGCCGACCTGCTCGACGACGCGCGCTTCTCTGAGCGCAACGCACGCAAAGCGAATCGCGCAGCATTGAAAGCCGAAATAGAAGCGGCACTGGCAAGCGACAGCGCGACGAACTGGGAAGCCAAATTCTTCGAAGCAGGTGTGCCGGCCGGGCGCGTGATGTCGGTGCCGGAGATTCTCGCGCACCCGCATCTGGAATCGCGCGAGTTCATCCGCGAATTTGCCGGCGACGGCGCCACTGAGCGGCAACGCGTCACCCGTGCGGGCTTTCGCCTCTCCGATGCCGACACAGCGCCGACCGCACCCGCGCCGGTTCTATCGGCTCACACGCGCGAGCATCTCGCCTCGCTCGGTTACGACGACGCGCAAATCGACCACCTACGCTCCGAAGGAGTGATCTGAACATGACGCAAGCATTCGACGCCGCCAAGCTCGCCGCCGAGTACTGGAGCACCTCGATCATCGATATCCATCCCGGCTCGATCAAGGTGCGCGGTTTCCCGATTCAGGAGTTGATCGGCAACGCCAGCTTTCCGCAGATGATCTGGCTGATGCTGCGCGGCGAACTGCCCGATGCGGCGCAAGCGCGTCTGTTCGAAGCGGCGTTGGTGGCATCGGTCGATCATGGTCCGCATGCACCGTCGATTGCCATCTCGCGGATGGCGACCAGTTGCGGTTTGCCGTTGAACGGCGCGATGGCCTCGGCGATCAATGCACTGGATGATGTGCATGGCGGTGCCGGTCAGCAGGCGGTCGAACTGTACGATTCCATCGCCGAACGCATGCAAGCGGGTGCCACGTTGGAAGATGCGGTCGAACAAGGTGTCGATGCTTTTACCGCCGAACATGGCAAGTATTTGCCCGGCTTTGGGCACCGTTTTCATCCGGTCGATCCGCGCGCCATCCGGCTTCTTTCGCTCGTGGACGAAAGCGTCGAACAGCAAAGCATCAGCGGACGATACGCGGCTATCGCGCGCGGCATTGAAGCCTTGCTCAAGCAGCGCAAGAACAAACCTGTGCCGATGAATATCGACGGCGCTACCGCCGTGATCTACGCGGAACTCGGCTTTGCGCCGGAGCTGGCGCGCGGGGTGTTCTGCCTGTCACGCGCGGTCGGCATTCTGTCGCATGCATGGGAGCAACGCGGACGCAACGAGCGCAACAAAGGCCCGATGCCGCGCCAGATGAGCTACACGTACACGGGCAAGCCCGAGCGTCACCTGTCCTGAACTTCGGCCGCGCGCCGCTGCGCGTTGCGCATTGCGCGCGAGTCGCCGCCTAATGCATCCGTTGCGCGTGCGGCGCAATCGAACAGCGCGCCGAGATTGCTCTCGAGGAACGCCTGATCGATGCGAGAACTCGGGCCAGCAAGCGTCAGCACGCCACGCAAACTTTGCCGCACACCGAACACCGGCATCGACACCCCCGCCGTCTCGCGGTCACGCTCGCCGATCGACACACAGTAGAAATCCTCGCGGATCTTCTCGTACGGCTCGCCCGGCTTGCCGCCGAACGCCAGCAATGCAAGACCGCCCGAGCCGCTTTCCAGCGGCAGCACGTCACCTTCGCGCACGTGAAATCGCACCGCATGCGTCGAGTCCACACGATGCAGACACACACGCACCGCCTCGTCGCGCACATAAAAGGAGACGCTTTCGCCGCTCGTTTCAGCGAGTTCACGCATCAGCGGCACCACAATGTCGCCGACGTTCAGGCTGCGCTGATACAACGCGCCGAGCATGAAGGTGGCGGAGCCGAGTTGATAGCGGCCGTCGTCCAGTCGCAGCAGCAGGCGGTGCTGAATCAGCGAGCCCGCCAGCCGCAGCAGCGTGCTCTTGTAGAGGCCCGTGCGAGCCGCAAGCTCGGCGAGAGTGAGCGCGACGTCGTCCGGCCTGAAGGCGAACAGAATCGCGCAAGCACGATCGATGACGGCAACGCCCTCGCTTTCCTTTGAGTTTGATTTGTCCGCAGGCGTTGGCATGAGTTGGCGTAAATGACGTTACTTCATATCGAAGTGGAAATTTTACGCCATGACGCGGGGCTGTCATACCAGGCAGTGGTTCTTCGGGGCCGAAACAACCGGAAATCAGCGGCTGGACGGCGAAAACCCACGGAACGTGGCGCAACTGGGGCAAAGCACGCACTGTGAATGCACCTTGAGACGATCGCGCCATTTGTTGAGCCGCCCCAGCATTCAGCGTTTTGCCGCCCCCCTCTACAGTACGTTATCGAACGCGCAACGCCGGAGCATTGGAGCGCGTCGCAACGTTTCGGAGGATCAGAGATGAACAGCAATCGTGGCACGATTCCAGTTTCTTTCTTCGGGATCGCGGTGGGCGCGCTGGCGTTCGCCAACTTGTGGCGCGTGGCGATCAGGGTGTGGCATCTGCCAACAAGCGCTGGAGACGTGTTGAGCGTCGCAGCGCTTGCGGTTTGGGTTGTCGTTCTGCTTGCTTACGGGCATAAGTGGTTGACGCACGCAGCCGAAGCTCGCGCGGAAATGCAGCATCCGGTGCAATCGTCTTTTGCAGCGCTCGGGCCGGTTTCGAGTTTGCTTGCCGCGCAGATCTTGCAGACTTACGCGCATTCGGTTGCGCTTGCACTGTTCGGCGTCGCCGTGGTCGCGCAATTGGTGCTCGGCGTGTACCTGCATGGACGGCTGTGGCAAGGTGGGCGCAAGCCTGAACTGATCACGGCGGCCATTTATCTGCCGACCGTCGCGTCGAGTTTTGTCGCGGGCACGGCTGCGGCTGCCTTCGGTTTTCATCAGCTGGGCGGGCTGTTCTTCGGCGCCGGCGTACTGTCCTGGCTCGCGATCGAATCGATGATTCTGCACCGCGCCGCCGTGCACGAACCACTGCCCGAAGCATTGCGTCCGGTCCTCGGCATTCAACTCGCGCCGCCGGTGGTGGGCGGTGTGACGTATCTGAGCTTAAGCAGTGGTACGCCTGATCTGATCGCGCTGATGCTGCTCGGTTATGGGCTCTACCAGGCGTTGATGCTGTTGCGTCTGCTGCCGTGGATTCGTCAGCAAGCATTCGTACCGGGATACTGGGCGTTCAGCTTCGGTGTAGCCGCATTGCCGACGATGGCGATTCGCATGGTCGAACGAGGCGCAACGGGTCCGCTCGAATGGATCGCGCCGGTTTTGTTCATCGCGGCGAATGTGGTGATTGGAATTCTGGTGGTGAAGACGCTCGGGTTGCTGGTGCGAGGGAAGTTGATTCCGGCTGCAGGTGCTGCTCAGCCTGTGGCCCAAATTACAGCCGACTCGCGTGTTGCGCGGGCCTAGAAATGAAAACGCCCAAGTCCACGGATAGCCGACCGTCTGTTGCTAGCCAGGTATTTGTCGTGGCCCTTGGGCGAGAAAAATTGTCCGCGATGACGAATGGTTTGTCAACGCAACGCCATCACGATCACCACAGCGCCAACGATCGCCACCGCGTCTTCGATCAACGCGGCCGGCAAGTCACGGCCGAATGTGCGCGCCAACGCAGCTCTCACTCTCGCGCCACCCAAGGTGCCGATCACCGCACCCACCACCCCGGCAATCAAACCACCCACCAAGGCGCCATGTGCGGCCCCAATCGCCGCGCCACTCAACCCACCCAGGACGATACGCGCGCCGAATTGCATCGGCACGGTACGGCTAGGTGTCTTGGGCAATTGGTCGGTAATCAGTTCGACGATCGCCAGCACAGTGAAGATATACGGTGTGGCAGCAAAGCCGAGAAATGCCAGCGGCGTGTCCTGCAGCGGCAACCACCCCAGATGCGCCGCCCAACTGATGGCCGCGGGAGCGGTCATCGCGCGGAGTCCGGCCACTACACCGATTAGCAATGCAACGACATAGAGAGGCATAGGAGACTCCGAACCAAGACCAATACTGCGCGGTTGGACAAGCCGACGGCTTACCTGGACGAACGTCGGCGGGAGGGGTCACGCAATCACTTGCACAATCAACTTCTCACCGCGTAAGTCGAGGCCGATCCCCAGTTGTCGGTTCAGTTGCCAAATTCGTCGCCCCCTTCGGTGTGGCCCTAGTGTCGCACGATTCGTCTTTCAACCGTCAGCGAAGGACGCGGGCCGTTTTTTCCCACGAACGGTCCGCCTTTCTCCCGTGGTCAGCGCGTTTGCACCACGAACCGGTTCATGCGCTGAACGTGCTCACACCATCAAACCGACGCCACGATCAACGCCCCGACGTTCGCAATCGCGGCATTGCTGCGCGCCGCATCGCCGCTCGTCTCGGTCAGGTAGACCGTCACGAGAATCGGCCCGCGTCCTGGCGGCCACAGAATCGCAACGTCGTTTGCCGTGCCGTGATCGCCCGTGCCGGTTTTATCGCCGACGCCCCAATCCTTCGGCAGCTTCGCGCGAATCCGTTCGCCACCGGTCTGGTTGGCGGCAAGCCAGGCCAGCAGTTGCGCACGCGACGGCGAAGACAAACGCTCGCCCAGCAGCAGCTCACGCAGATTGCCGAGCATGGCGTTGGGCGTGGTGGTGTCGCGCGGATCGCCGGGCGTCGCTTCGTTCAGCGTCGGCTCATTGCGGTCCAGACGCGTGATGCCGTCGCCAATACTGCGCGCGAACGCCGTCAACGCGGCGGGGCCGCCAAAGCTCGCAAGCAACAGATTCGCCGCGGTGTTGTCGCTGAGCGTAATGGCCGCCTTGCACAAATCGGCGACGCTCATCCCCGCGTCGCCAGTGCGCTCGCGAGTGTGCTGGCTGGTAGCGGGCGAGTACGACACAAGATCGCTTTTGGAAAACACGATGCGCCGTTCCAGGTCTTCTTGCCCGCGATCCACTCGCGTCAGCACGAAACCCGCCGCCAGCAGTTTGAACGTGCTGCACATCGGAAACCGCTCGTCCGTCCGCAAACCGGCGTGCAATCCGGAGGTCGTGTCGACGATCGAAACGCCCAGTCGCCCACCGCTTTCCGCTTCGATCTGCGCGAGCCGTTGACGAATGGCGTCCGCCTTGGCCACGCTGCCGCCCGGCTTTGCTGTGCCCGCCTTCACCGCTTTTCCGAACGCGCCACCACTGCCAACCGCAACCCCAGCTATCGAAACACCGAGCATCGCGCCCGCGAATTTCCGTCTTGTGATCATCGCCGCTCCTTATGTGAAGCCGCAACTATCGGTTTTTCGGCGCCCGCTGGCAAACGATGATAAGTTAGTCGATCCCCTAGAAAATCTTATGCCTCTGCCATGAGACCGTATCTCCCGTTGAATGCGCTGCGCGCCTTCGAATCGTCCGCGCGACATCTGAGCTTCACGCGCGCCGCGCTCGAATTGAACGTCACCCAGGCGGCCGTGAGCCAGCAGGTCAGAACGCTGGAGGAGCGGCTTGGCACCGCGCTCTTCAAACGTCTGCCACGTGGACTGGCCATGACCGACGAAGGCCTCGCGCTACGTCCTGTCCTCACCGACGCATTCGATCGCATCGAAGCCGTACTCAAACAGTTCGACGGCGGCCACTTTCACGAAGTGTTGACGGTCGGGGTGGTAGGCACTTTCGCGGTGGGCTGGCTGATGTCGCGGCTCAAGTCGTTTCGCGACGCGCATCCGTTTGTCGAGCTGCGGCTGCTGACGAACAACAATCTGGTCGATCTCGCCACCGAGGGCCTCGACTTCGCAATTCGCTTCGGCGACGGCACCTGGCCAGGCTCGCTCGCCACCCGGCTGCTCGACGCACCGCTCGCCATTCTGTGTGCGCCCGAGATCGCCGAGCGTCTGTCCGAGCCAACGGATCTCGCCAACGAAACGTTGCTGCGTTCCTATCGCGTTGACGACTGGATGAGCTGGTTCACGGCCGCCGGCATCTCACCGCGGCCGATTCGCGGCCCGGTGTTCGATTCATCGCGGCTCATGGTGGAAGCGGCCATGCAGGGTGCGGGTATCGCGCTGGCGCCGGCGCTGATGTTCGATCACGAGATCAACACGGGCCGGCTGGTGCGGCCGTTCGAAGTGGAAGTTCACGCCGGCAGCTACTGGCTGACGTGGTTGAAGGGCAAGCCGATGACGTCGGCGATGCTGCTGTTCAGTCAGTGGATCGTCAAGGAAGCGGCCGCGCACACACAAAGCTAGCAAACCGCCGCGCGTCGATGGCCGTTCATGGCGGGCCGCTCGGCTTGCGGCGGGAACACGTTCCACGAGCCGTCGTCATGACGGAAGAAGAAGATCGACAACAACCCGCTCGGCCGCAGAGCTTCCACACAAACGTAACGCTGATGCTGCGACGCGCGGTGGCAAAACTGGACGACACGTGCGGGCATCGAGGGGGTCGGTGCAAGCCATTTATCGACGGCCCAGTGCAAGGTCTTTTCTGCGGCAACCATGATGCTCTCCTCGATCCTTGAATCCCTGAATTGCTGATAACTCGTTACTGCCCGCTCACGCGAGTTGGGCGGCAACCTGACCATTCTTCGCGGTGCGTTCGACAAACGCCTTCACCAGACACACCAGCGTGAGAACGCCGGCACGGGGATGCGTCAGGCAGCAATGCACCTGTTCGCTGCGGCTTTCGCCAAGCAGGCACCACGCACAGAAGTGCTCGCAGTTATTCGTCAGCAGGCGGTAATGGTTTTCGCCAAGGCGGGAGCGCGCACGGCGCACGGCTTCATCTCCGACGTAGCGGGCGCTCGGGGTTGGGCGGATCGTCAAGGGATGACCGGCGGCGAAGTTGGTTAATTCCACTTCTTCCACCGGACCGCGATGTGCCGAGCTCGCAAAACCGGCGTAATGAACCACCCGGCCATTGCCGACATAAATGCCGTGGTGTTCGTAGCCGCGCCGTTGCGTAACGAGATGCGCGCCGATCGGCAGGTCGATGGTCGACGTTTCATTGCAGCGTTCGTCTTGATCTTCGCTGCTCGTCGGGAGGTGGTTCGTGTTCATGGCTGGTCTCGCTTCAATATCCAACACTGTTGCGAGATCTTTTGCATCATCCGGGCCATGTGGCGAAAAGCCTTTATTTAAAGGGCTGGCAGGAATTGGGAGGCATTTTGAGTGCCGTATGTGTGCGCCGGGAGCCGACACAAATCGAGCCGATCTGTTGGCAGACGTCGATCATTTGGCGTGTTGTTTGAGCCTTAGCGAGCAGGTTCGCCAAGGGCCGGGAGTCCGGCCAATGTGTTGGGTCCTGCACCGGTGTGAGCGCCCGGATGTTGGCTGCATCCCGACCTCTGCGGCGCCGCACGAACAAGCGCTGCCAGTCAGACGCGCGGGATCGCCCACCAATCAACGCGTTACGAGAAAGCGCCCGCTCGAGCCGCAAATTGGCATGGCACTTGCACCATCACGTTCAATTCCTTTTCAACCGCGCGCCCGACGCACGCGGCCAACCGGAGAACGATATGGCTTCCATCACAGTAAACGACCTCTCGCTGAACCTGGCGCTCGACCGTAAAGCAATGGCCGCGATCCGCGGCGGCGGCGGTGCGCCGTGGGTGTACGGCTGGATTCAGCCCTATGTGCGGGAAACGCCGAGCATCGGTCCGGTAGTGAACCTGTACGACATCTCGAACAACTTCTATGCTAACCAGATGATCAACACGTTCCAGTCGGTTGACGTACGCAACACCGGTGCGAATTCGAACATCAACGTCTCCCCCGACGCGCGCAGTAGAAACGATATGGTGTAGCTCTTGTGACCTGTCCGAGCCAATTTCGATGGACGTCGTCCGCGCGGTCCGACGCGGGACGCGTCCGTGAAATCAACGAAGATGCCTGCCTCGCCCAGTCCGAACCCGGACGCTGGGCGGTCGCCGATGGCATGGGCGGGCACGCGGTCGGCGATCTGGCGAGCCGGCTGGTGATCGATGCGCTGAGCCGCCTCGCGCCGCCGCTCGCCATGAAAACCTGTATCGCCGATGCGCGAGCACGGCTGCAAAAGGCCAACCGCCAACTGCGGGACGAGGCCGCGCGCCGCCAGGTGCAGCGGATCGGCAGCACCGTCATCGTGCTGCTCGCGTGCGACCGCTTCTGCGGCTACCTATGGGCCGGCGACAGTCGTCTCTATCTGTATCGCGAAGGACAATTGCGGCAACTCACGCGCGATCATAGTCAGGTGGAAGAACTCAAGTCGCTCGGCGTGATTACCGACGAAGAGGCGCGGCATCATCCCGCGCAGCACATGATCACGCGCGCGGTGGGCGCAACGGACGTGCTCGAACTCGACGATGATGCGATCGAAGTCGCGGACGGTGACGTCTTTCTGCTTTGTAGCGACGGCTTGAGCAACGAAATCAGCGACGAAGAAATACTGGGCGTGCTGACCACGGTGACGTGCGAGCGCGCGTCTGATGAACTGGTCGACCTGGCCATTGCGCGCGGCGGACGCGATAATGTCACCGCCGTTGTCGTGCATGCTGAAGATCCGTATGCGTCCGACAAAACCTTGCTGAACCCAGCACCTTGAAAACACAGCTTTGATTGCCGGTGTGTCCACCGGATGGCCTGGTCCAATCGCTGATTCTTGGCTCTATCGACCAGGCCGTGCGCCAGGTATCGTGAGCGTCGTTCCCTATGGAGACGCCCATGCCTGCCCCGCTTCGCTTCGTTCACCTCGACACGCCCGAATCGCTACTGCCCGCATTCGACGTTATGCGTCAGTTGCGCCCGCATCTGACGGACGCGCACTCGTTCGCCGCGCAGGTGGCAAAACAGCATGCTGAAGGCTATCGCCTGCTCGCTGCGTCAGACGCGGGCAGCGTCGTCGGCCTCGCCGGTTATCGCACGCTGACCAATCTGCTGTATGGCCGCTTCGTCTATGTCGACGATCTGGTTGTAGATGACAGGTTGCAGCGTGGCGGCATCGGCGCGCAGCTGCTCGACGCGGTACGGCAGATTGCGCGCGAAGCGGGCTGCGTGCACTTCGTACTCGATACGGGCCTGCACATGCCGCTTGCGCAGCGCTTCTATTTCCGCAATGGGTTGCTCGCTCGCGGCATGCACTTCGTCGAACCCCTCGCTCCTCTTGCCCATTCCGCGACGGTTACGTCATGAAAATTCTACTGATCAACGCCAGCCCACACGGCGAGGAAAGCCACGGCTACCGTTTTGCCGACGAGATCGTCGGCGTACTGCACGAGCACACCGCACCCGCTGCAGCGGACATCGAAGTTATCGAACGCGATCTGGCAGCTGCGCCACTGCCGCCCGTCGCCCGCGACTATGCGCGCGCCGTCACATCGCGCACGCCGGATAGGGCTCTGTTCGATGTCTCCGAACAACTGATCGATGAAATCGAAACGACGGATGCGCTCATTATCAACACGCCGATGCACAACTTCACGGTGCCGGCAGCGCTCAAGCTGTGGATCGATTACACGTTGCGCATTCATCGGACGTTTGCCTCGACACCGGAAGGCAAGGTTGGGCTGATGCGCGACCGGCCGACCATCGTGATCGTCGGTTCCGGCGGTGTCCATAGCGGCGAACGCGCGCGGCAGCCGGACTTTCTGACGCCGTATCTGCGCTATGCACTCGGAACGATCGGCATCCACAGCGTGCAGTTTCTTCTCCTGCAGGGGCTTGTGATGGGCGAAGCGGCCGTAGCCGAGGCACTCGATGCGGCACGTGCCCAACTTACCGGCGATGCGGTGTTCGCCTCGCTTGCCGCGCAGGCAACCCGCAGCGCGAGCATGGCGGCGGGTGCGGCCCAGCAGAGCGCATAAAGCGCGTCAACCGTCCAGACACGCGCGCAACGTTCGCGCGAGACGGCCTGCCTCACGCGCATCGGCGACGTTCGCGAAGCCCATCACCAGGCCGCGCGGCGTGCGCCGCGCGCGGCCATTCGCGTACCAGATCGAAAGCGCCAGCACCCCGAGCCCCGCCTCGCGGGCGCGCGCGGCGACGGCGACGTCGTCGACCGGGCCATCGGGGCCTTCGGCGAACCGCACCGCGAACTGAATTCCACCTGGCGGCAAATCGACAATCAGCCGCTCGCCAAACGCCTGCTCCAGCGCGTTCACAATCAGCACGCGCCGCTCGCCGTACAACGCACGCATGCGCTTCAGATGTCGCGCAAAATGCCCCTGCCCAATGAAATCCGCCACGGCCGCCTGCAAAAGCGTCGGCGATCCGGCATTCATGCTGTGCGCTACCCGCTCGACACGCTCGACTGCCCGCTCCGGCATCACCGCATACGCGAGCCGCAACCCGGGAAACATCACCTTGCTAAACGTGCCGGAATAGATCACGCGATCGCGCCGATCGAGGCTCTTTAAAGCCGGCAATGGCCGGCCCAGATAGCGGAACTCGCTGTCGTAGTCGTCTTCGATGATCCAGCGGGACGCTTTCTCTGCCGAGTCCAGCAGCGCCATGCGTCGTGCGAGCGACAGCGTCTGCCCGAGCGGACTCTGATGCGACGGTGTGACCACCGCGAAGCGTGCCTCTGCATCCAGCGCTGTGCCGCGCTCGACGTCGATTCCTTCACTATCCACCGGCACCGGCACGAGCTGCACGCCGGTTTCGGCCAGATAACCGCGCGCGAGCAGATAGCCGGGATCCTCGAACCACATGCGATCGTTCGGGCGGGCGAGACTGCGCAACACAAGTTCGAGCGTCGCACGGTAGCCGCCGGTCACGAACACCTGTTCCGGCAGGCAGGTCACACCACGCGAGAGTCCGAGATACGTGGCGATATGTTCGCGCAGCGGCCGGTACCCGGACGGATCCGGGTACGCGAGCATCGCGCGGTCGCCGCTGCGCGCGCGGCGCGATACGAGCCGGTTCCATAGCTTGTTCGGAAATGCGTCGAGAGCGGGCAGCCCTGGCTGCAACGGCCGCGGCGCGCCGCTCATGGCGACGGCGAGGGCCTGCTGACGTGGCGCCGCTTGACCACTGCGCGACTCGCCCGGCGTCTCCGGCGTGCCCGCTCCTCCATTACTCTGCTTGCCGCGCGCGTCCTGAACGCCCTGCGCACGCGACGAGCGCGTCACCGATGCCGGCAGCGACGACGATACGAACGTGCCCGCCGCGCCGCGCATCTGCAGGTAGCCCTCGTCGACGAGGATCGTGTAGGCGAGCTCGACCGTGCCACGCGCCGTGCTTAACTGCGTGGCGAGGCCGCGCAGCGCAGGCACGCGATCGCCGGGACGCAGATGCCCCGCGGCGATCGCTGTCCTGAAGCGTTCGCAAATCTGCAGATAGATCGGCAACTGTTGCTGCCGATCGATTTCAATGCTTAATGCGGGCGTTGCTACGGTCATGACGGTCTCGCGGGCAAGGGGAGCGGCAACTGACATGGACTAGTCGGATCGACAATTCTTGTCACTTTTCGATAGAGCATGATTCTTCCACAATAGCCTCACGCGATGCGACTGCGGCGAACACTTTCACGCAATACAACGCCCGCCCGCCGCCACCCGCGTCCATTTACTCTCATCTGGAGAATCTGCCATGAAAATCGTCGTAATCGGTGGTTCCGGCCTGATCGGATCGCGTCTCGTCACGCTGCTCAATAACGCGGGTCATGAAGCGCTTGCCGCGTCGCCGCGCACCGGCGTGAACGCCGTTACGGGTGAAGGCCTGAGCAACGCGCTCGTGGGCGCGGACGTCGTCGTGGATGTGACGAACGCGCCGTCCTGGGAGCCGCAGGCGGTGCTCGATTTTTTCCGCACCTCCGCACGTAACCTCGGCAAAGCCGAAGTGGCCGCAGGCGTGCGCCATCACGTCGCGCTATCAATCGTCGGCTGTGATCGCACACCGGAGAACGCGTATTTCGTTGCCAAGGTCGCGCAGGAAGAGGTGATCGAAGCGGCGGGCGTGCCGTACACGATCGTGCGCGCGACTCAGTTCATGGAGTTCATCGGCGGTATCGCGGATTACGGCACGGTCGACGGCGCGGTGCGCATCAGCGACGGCCTGTTTCAGCCGATCGCCGCCGACGATGTCGCGGCGAGCCTCGCGCAGGTCGCGCTCGCAGCACCACTGAACGGCACGGTCGATATCGCCGGGCCAGACCGCGCGCCCTTCGCGGAGATCGTTACCCGTTATCTGAAATCGGTAGGCGACGCGCGCCCGGTGGTGACGGATCGCGATGCGCCGTACTACGGCGGCCGTGTCGAGGAACAATCGCTCGTGCCGCTCGGCGACGCGCGGATCGGGCGCATCGGTCTCGACCAGTGGCTGGCGGAGGCCAAAAAGGGTTGATTGCAGTACGAACGCGGCAAGCCTCAACTATCGCTGTCTTCTTCGTCGTGCTCGTCAGCGCCGTTTCTGCCCGTCGACGGCGCATTGCGATTGCGAAAATCTTTCGAATGCAGGCCATGCTTCTTCAGGAGCATTTGCAGATGTGAGCGGTTCATATCGATGCGCCGCGCCAGTTCCGCAACGGTGCCGCTCACTTCGCGCAGGCCGCGCTCCAGGAAGGCTTTTTCCGCGTCGTCGCTCGCGGCGCGCTTCGCGTCGCTCAGCGACATCAGATTCGCCACGCTGATTGGCTCCTGTCCCGTCGCAGTGGCTACATTCGACGCTGCCGCGGCTGATCCAGGCGCGGCCGGCCGCATATCCACGGGCAGATGATCGACATCCGCCATGTCGCCAGCCAGGCACGACACGCGATACATCACGTTGCGCAGTTCACGAATATTGCCCGGGTACGCATAGTTCAGCAGAAAGTCCCGCAGACGCGGCGTCAATCTGACGGGTCTGCGCTTTAGCGTTCCGGCGGCTTCATCGCCGAACCAGGCAATCAGCAGCGGTATCTCATCGCGCCTCTCGCGCAGCGGCGGCAACGTGACATGAATCACGCTGAGACGGTAGAACAGGTCCTCGCGAAACTTGCCCTCTTCGCTGAGTTGCCGCAGATTGCGATTAGTCGCCGCAACAATGCGTGTATCGACAGCAATCGTTTCATCGGAACCCACGCGTTGAATTTCGTGTGCTTCCAGCACCCGCAACAGCTTCACCTGGCCGGCCAGGGGCAACTCGCCGATTTCGTCGAGAAAGATCGTGCCGGTATGTGCGCTTTCGAATTTTCCCTTGCGGTCATTCGAAGCGCCCGTGAACGCGCCTTTGCGATGGCCGAACAATTCCGACTCCAGCAGATTGTCCGGAATCGCGCCGCAATTCACGGAGATAAAAGGTTTGTCCGAGCGCGAGCCATTCGCGTGAATCACCTTCGCCATCAGCTCCTTGCCGGTGCCGCTTTCGCCGTCGATCAACACCGGCAAATCGGTCGGCGCCGCCTTCTCGGCGATTTCAAGCGATTCGAGCAAACGCGGATTGTCACCGAACGTCCCTTCAAAAATGAAGCTGCGCTCGATCAACGCCTTTCTACGCGCACCACGAGATTGATCCGCCGACGCAGCAGGCTCAGCGGCCGTTGCGGCCTGCACGAAGCGCTCCTTGTGCGAGAGCTGCATGACCTCGTCGCGCAACGAGGTGGCCTGCCGGAGCAGCTTGTCGATGTCGGCGCGCTCGAGCCGGGACGACCAACGCAGCGTCGAGCGCAGTATCTCGATGCGTTCGATCAAACCCGCGTATGAAATCGCCGGGCTGAGCTCTTCTACCTGGTCGAGTATCTTCATCACGCACTCAACTGTTTCTGGACCAGCTGGTAATACATACCGCCGCGCTGGATCAGTTCATCGTGACGGCCCTGTTCGACAATCGCCCCTTCATACAGCACCAGAATCTTGTCCGCACGCATGATGGTGCTGAGCCGGTGTGCAATGATCACCGCCGTTCGGCCCTTCAGAATGTCGTGCATATTGCCGAGGATATTGCTTTCCGATTGCGAATCCAATGCTGAAGTCGCCTCGTCGAAAACCAACAGACGCGGATCGTGATACAGCGCCCGCGCGATACAGAGCCGCTGGATCTGCCCACCGGATAGGCCAATGCCACGTTCGCCAACAATCTGTTCATAGCCGAGCGGCATCTTGCTGATGAATGCGTGCGCATCGGCCATTTTCGCGACTTCCTCGATGCGGCGCCGTTCAGGTGCGTCGTCGCCGCTGGCAATGTTCTCGGCAATCGTGCCGGAAAACAGCAGATTGCTCTGCATCACGTAGCCGATCTGCGCACGGTAGTAGGCTTTATCGACCACACCGAGGTCATAGCCGTCGATGGTCATCTTGCCCTCGGTTGGCGCATAAAAGCCGACCAGCAGCTTGGCGAGGGTTGTCTTGCCGGAACCGCTGCGGCCCACAATCGCCACCAGTTCGCCGGGCTTGATGTCGAAGCTGATATTTTCCAGTACATACGCCGAGTCGTCCTCGCCGTAGCGGAAGTAGACGCCGCTAAAACTGATTTCGCCTTGCAGCTCCGGCAGCATCACGCGCGAAGGCAAATCCTGCGGCTTCTGTTCCGGCTCGATATCGAGCACGTCGCCGAGGCGCTCCATCGCCACGCCCGCGTCGTTCAACATGCTCCATAAGCCGACCAGGCCCATTAGCGGCCCCAGCACGCTGCCCATGAACGCATTGAATGCAATCAACTGACCGATGGTCATTTCGCGCGCCAGCACCAGATTCGCGCCGACCCAGAGGATAGCGATCGTTGTCGCGGCGTTCAGCAACTGGCTGCCAAGCCCAATGAGAATGTTGAAGGCGTGCGCCCGGTATTGCACTTCGAGCGCCTTCGCGTACTTCTTCTCCCAGCGCAACCGCACCGGCCGTTCGATGCCCATGCCCTTGATGGTCTCGACACCGGCGAGCGCTTCCATCAGAAATGACTTCGACTCGGTCGAGGCCGTGAACACCTCGCGCGCATAATTCTTGATCTTCGGCGTGGCGAGCGCAGTCAACGCCATGATGGGTATTACGAACGCGATCAGTACCAGTGTCATCTTCACGTTGTAGACGAACATGATCGTGAAGTAGATGAACACCATCAGCAAATTCAATGCTGTGGTCACCGTGGATTCGGTGAGGAAGGCCCGGATTGTCTGGTTCTCCTGGAAGCGCGCGAAGATGTCGCCGGTCTTCCGCTTGGCGAAAAACGAGAACGGCAGCGACATGGTGTGCTTGAAGAACTGCGACATCATCGCGAAGTCCATGTTGCGCACCATGAAATTCGCCAGATACGCGCGAATCGTCGACATCAATTGCGAGAACACATTGGCGATAATCAGGCCACCGATCAGCAGATGCAACAGGCTGACGTTCTGATGCACGATCACGCCGTCGAGAATGTTCTGGATGATCAGCGGCGGAATCACGCCGAGCACCTGAATCACGAACGTGGCGAGGAACAGGTGACCGAGAATCTTCTTGTACGGCCTGAGGTAGCCGACAAAACGTATCCACGGCGAACGCGCGGCCGACATCTGCATGAGATTCGGTCCACCGGTAAAGAGCAGACACGTGCCACTCCAGCCGCGTTCGAAATCCTCAACCGTCATTTTCCGGAAGCCGAGTGCCGGGTCGGCGACCCACACGTAGTCCTTCGAGATCCCGTACACCACTACATAGTGGTAGCCCTCCCAATGCACGATGAAGGGCAGATCGAAACCGCGCAATGAATCGAACGTGCATTGCACGCCGCGTGCGGTGAAGCCGAGAGACTCGCCGGCGCGCGCGAGACTGTCGAGCGTCGCGCCTTGTGTCGTGACATTGGCGAGTTCGCGCAGTTTGCCGAGCGTCATCGGGATGCTGTAGTGGCGGCAGACCATGGCGAGGCACGCGGCGCCACAGTCCATTTCTTCGGCCTGTTCGACCAGCGCAAAGCGCTTGATGACCTTTTCGCCGAACTCGGGTTTAGTCTGCAGGTCGAGCATCAAGGGCAACTTGCGCCGCTGCTCGAGGCGCTTTTGCCGTTGCAATTCACGGTCACCGTAACGAATCCGCTCATCCAGGACTTCGCGCAGCTTCGGATTGCGCTCCAGAATGAAATGGACGGTGCGCTCCGGTATCACCAGCAACCGCGTATCGGTCGTTGCCACCACCGACGCCATTTGCTCCTGCCGCATCAAACACGCCTTTTCACCGAAGATTTCGCCTTCGCCCAAGGTTGCAAGCGTGTAGTCGTGGCCTTCCTCATGACGGACGATGCGCACGCCGCCTTGCCGCACCACATAGAGCCGCCGGTCATCGCGCCCATCCTGCTTGAGAATTTCCTTGCCCTCAGCCACCCGCTTCACGCCGACGCTGCGCACATATTCTTCGAGTTCCGCCTTGTTGAGTTTGCCGCGCAGATCGAACAACTGCGCGACGAAACCGCCGGCCGAATTGATCGCCACATAGCTCGCGACAAATGCCAACGCGGCCTGATTGCCGGTGATCACCGGTTCGATCGCGGCGCGGGGAATGAACAGCAGTTCGGTTTTCGCGGACGCCCGTACCGACGCCTCATGCACGTACGCGCGCAACATCGCAATGTCGGCGAAAATCTCGCCGGTTTTGCGCACGCCCATGCTGGTTTCCTTGCCGTGCTCCTCGGTGAAGATACGGACCGAGCCCGAGCGCACCACGTAAAGACCGTCAGCCGTCTCACCCGCCGAGCACACCGTTTCGCCGAACGAATAGAAGCGTGCTTGCGCATATTCGGCAAGACGATCGATCTCGTCGCGCGAAAACGGCGAGAGAATTTCCACCGAGGTGAGAAACTCGGCTGCGGAGGGCGTGGTCTGGGGTGCATCCATGGGCTTGCGGACCTCGGTTCGGCTATTCGGCTAGCGTGCTTCGATCACATGTTCCTGCGAGCGGGCAATCAGCCAGCTCTCGCGCAGCAGACGTCTCACTTCAGAGGCGACATCCGCATCGAGCACCGCCGGATATTTCGCGGTCACGGCGAAAATCTCGAAGCACGAACGGTCCGCCGACGGAAACGGTCCAAGCAGATCACCCACCGCCGCGTTGAAAATCTTCGCCTCGATGTCCGGCTTCAACGATCCGCGCAACACTTTGCCGATCACGCCGCCGGCTTCGCGCGTATCCGCAATCGAATGCTCGCGCGCCATGTCGGCGAAACTGTCGGGATCGTCGTGCAGATACGAAATCATTTCCTTCGCCTTGCCTTCGCTGTCGAGCACGATATGGCTCACCTCGATCGCGTCGAACTTCGGCGAATTCAGTGCGAAGTAGTCCTTGATCGCCGCCTCGTTGCCGACCACCTCAAGCATCTTCTCCTGATACAGACCGTCGGTAATGAAGGCCTCGAACTCGTCGAGGCTCACGCCGAGCGCATCGAGGTACTGATTCATATCCGTCGCGCGATGCAAGCCGCGCACGCGGCGGAACTGATCGGCGCGCTGCTGGATGTCGTCGGCGGTAACGGTGATGCCCTGCTTCCTGGCCGCATGCACCGTGAGCTTGTCGCGCACGATCTGCTCGATCAGGCTATCGAACTGGCCGGTCAGTTTCAGAAGACGAATGAACTCGGAAACGTCCACGACTTCGTCATCGATTCGCACTATCGCGGTCATGTCATCCGCTCCTTTAATTGACGTGTGTTCGGCGCGCTCATCCCGCCACCTGTCTGAATGGATCGAGCCCCAGATCGATCAGGCGCCGTTCGCGCACCACGATCTCCGCGCTCGCCGTCATGCCGTAGCGCAGCGGATAGCGGGTGTCCGCGATCTGGTAGTAGTTCTTGTCTAGCGTGACGCGGCCTTCGTACACCGGCTGCTTGTCCTGCAAGGACGGCTTGGTGGCCGGCGAAATATAGGCAAGCGTGCCGTTGATCAGCCCGTAGCGCTGATACGGGAACGCGTTGAATTTCAGCTTCACCGGCTGGCCCTCGTGCAGAAAAGCACGATCGTGTTCGGCGATTTCGATCTTCAGCACGGGTTTCGCATCTTTTGGAGCGATGCCGCCCAGCGGCGCGTTCGCCTGGATCTTGTCGCCGCGCTGCGTGGAGGTCACGTCGGTGATGACGCCGGAGACCGGCGCGAGGATCAGCAGGAAGTTGTCTTTGTCGATGTTCTCGAAACGGATCCGCGCGGCGGCTTCGGATACGAGGCGCGCTGTCTGAAGTTGCAGACGCAGTTTGTCTTCGGCGTCGGTGATGTCGCGGACTGCCGAGTCGTACTGGAGTTGCAGGTCGGTGGTCTGCTGCCCGCTGGTTTCGAGTTGCGCATTGGCCTGCGCGTATTCGTGGCTCAGGCGGAAATCCAGTTCCGCGAGTTTCGATTGTGCAACGCGGTAGGCGTTATCCGCTTCCATCGCGGCGGTTCGCTTCTGCTCGACCTGCAACTCGGCGATGCCGCCGCCACCCGGCTGAGCGAACAGCCGCGAATAGCGGTCCAGTTCCTGACGCGCCGCCTCACGCGTGCGGCGCGCATTGTCGAGCACGCTGCGCGCTTCGTCGAGTTCGGCCTTCTGACCTTCGGCGAGCTTGGTTGTGCCCTCGGAGACGCGATTTTCGTGCAGGCGCGCTTCCACTTCCATCTGCGCCTTCAGCGCGGCCGCCTTGCGCTCCATGAGCGCCTTCTTCTCGGGGAACTGCTTCCAGTCGCGCTCGGCGTCTTCGAGTTTGAGCTGCGCCTGCAGCGCGTTACTCGCCGCCTCGATCGCGCCGCGAGCATTCAGCCGCGCCAGCACGTCGCCCTTCGATACCGGCTGCCCCTCGGCGATGTACAGATCGGCGAGCTCACCGTCGATCGGCGCATAGATGCGGCGCACCTCGGATTCCGGCGAGAGCGTGCCTTGCGCGCTGACGATCACATCCGCGCGTCCCACGAACGACCACAGCAAGCCGGCCAGCACCAGCGCGACCATCGCCCAGATCAGCGCGCGTGCAAGCCGCACCGGCTCGGCGGTCAGAATCGCGATGCCTTCGACGCTGTGATCCTCCAGCGCCTCCGACAACGGCCTAGGGTGATTGTCGCGCTTCACTCTGCTCGCCTCCGATCAACGCCAGCTTCGCCTTCAGGAGCCCGGGGTCCAGCACCATGCGCAACTCGGTCAGCGAGCGGCGCTGCAAATCCGCTTCGGCCTGGATATCCGTGAGCAGGCGGTCGAAGTCGGCGGGATGGTCCGCCTTTAGTTGCGTATAGATGCGCATGCCTTGTTGCGCGGAGGACTGTGCATCGGAAAGCAAACGCGCCTCGCTGCGAAAGCCGGGCGAAATTCCCGCTTCCAGCCGCTGCGTGCCGCCGATGGGGCCGCTCGCCCGATATTGTTTCCACAGGCTCTGCGCACGTAGCATCAAATCCTGGGCGCGCGCCAGCGCTTTGTCGTGCAGCGCGGCGACGTCTTTCTGGATCGATTGCACGAACCACACGTCCGCCACCGGATCGAGACTGGCGTAGAACGACAGCAGGCGCTCGTCATAATCCCTGCCGCCGCGCGTCTTCTGCAAGTCGGCGAACTGGTCCAGCTGCGCTTTCTTGTGCGCCAGTTCTGTGGCGATCACGTCGGACCACGGCCCTGCAGGCATGGCCTGCAAATCCGCCAGCGCCTGCTGGGTGTCGCCGCGCTGCCAGGCGGCACTCGCATCGTTATGACGCTGGATAACATCCGTGGACGGCAAACGGCTTGCCGACAACTGCTGAAACTGCGCCTGAAACGGCGGCGTGTTGAAACGCACCGTCTTCAGCAAGGCGAGCAATGGCGTCAATTGACGGCTAAGCGCCGCGTTCAGCACATCGGTGTAGTGGCGCAAATCTTCCCGTACCCGATCGAGGCCGGCGAGGCGCGGATAGCGCTGCGCGTAATCGTCGAGCACGGCAGGCAGCGCGTCGGGTTTGTCGCGCCCGAGTTCAGTACGAATGGTGCCGTTCAGGCGATCGATGGCGGCGAGATAGACCGAGTCGTCGCTTTCCAGTTTGCGCAGATGGCTCAGCGCCCTCGCGTACGGTTCCGCAAAAACGGGCACATACGAGGCGATGCGGTCGAGCGCGCGCTGATGGCTCCTGGCGTCATCGTCCCAGCGTTGCAGCAGGCCGCTGATGGTCGCCTCGTCGGCGTACATGCGAATGGGTGCGTCCACCCCGCCGCGTCCCGCCACGAAGCGCTCCAAATCGCCCACCCACTGCAATTCGCCGACCAGAGAAGTGGCGTCCGCATTGTTCGCACTCAACGCTCTCATCTCCTTGAGCAGCGTGTCGGCCTGGTCGAACTGCGCTTTTTGCAGCGTATTCAGCCAGTCGGGGAGCTTCGCCTTCAGTAGCGCCTCGCTTGCCAGCGCGCTCACTTTCGTGTCGGCGGGGTGCTTCTCCAGATAGCCGTTTGCCGCGGTCACCGCGCTGGTGTAGTCGCCGCTCGCCAGCAGGTTTCGCAATTCGCGCTCCGACGAGCCGCGCAAGTAGAGCGTCAGCGCAATGGCCACCAGAATGACGAAGGCCGCGCCACTCCACCACACCGCGCGACGCGACATGGTGTGATCACCGCCCGCAAAGGCCTTGCTGAGTTCTCCCGCGAGCAGACGCCAACGCTGCGGCCGGCTCTTTGCTGCGTTCGTGCCATGAGCGCCGTTTGCGCTTTGCTTGTCATGCGTGCCGTTCGCTCTATTTGTGCCGTTCGTGCCGTTCGTGCCACTCGTACCGTTCGGACCGCCTGTCAGCGTGTCGCGCTTCGCGTGCGCAGATGCGGCCTGCGCCGCTTCGTTGACTTCGTCTTCGCGTTGTAGCCCCGGGTCCACGCAAAAGATATCGAGGAACGAATGTGCGGCGCCAACGAACGTGGTCTTGTCGGCATCGACAGCCTCGTCGGCAACGGGATTGAGGAATAGCTGGGTCACGGTCGGCTCGACTTCAGGGGGTTTCTGCAGCGTCACCCTGTAGACGAAGTGGTCGCCGCCAAATGCAAGGAGGTCCCCCTCCACAAGCGGCACCGCGGTCTCGTCGAGCCGTTTTCCGCCGACGAATGTGCCGTTGGTGCTGCCTAGATCTTCGAGGTAGAGCTCACCGCCCTTCAGAAAGATGTGGGCATGACGGCGTGAGATGTAGTTGACCTGATGCGGATAGCGATCCTTGTAGCGCGAGAAAACCTCGTCCGCCTTGCTGATGAGAAAGGGGAACGCCTGCACGTCGATCGGCTGAAGCTCGAGGTCGTCGCGCTGCGGCACCAGCAGCAGGCCGGGTGCAGGTGCCGCACGTGCGACGACGATCCGCGCGCGCGGCTCGATACTCACGCGATAGCAAAGCTCGCCGCCGAAGCACAACTCGTCGCCGGCACGCAGCCGCGCGGGGGCTTGCCGCACCGCATTACCGTTGAGCGTCGTGCCGTTCTTGCTGCCGAGATCGGCGACATAGACGGCACCGTGCTCCGTGAAAACCCGCGCATGGCGACGCGACAAGCGGGTAATACGTTCGGCGGGATACTCGGAGAATGGCGCTTCGCTGCGACCGATCGCGAACAGGTTGTCGACGATCCGGATTGCGTCGAGTGCGGGACGCTGCGCGGACGCAACCGGCGACAGCACCACGTCGAACGCGGTGTCCTGTGTCGCGCGCATCTCAGCAATCGGGGCTTCGCCGGCGGTCATTTTATCTGGATCACTAATCGTTTACCCGCTGCGGCGAGAGCGCAACGGGAACGGAAAGAAGAACTACGGCGAATTTCGAATGTTTTTAGTGAGCCGGGCAAAACCGGTCTCCTTACAAATTTTAAGTCACGCATGGCAAGTGTCAATTTTCTGATCGTCGGTTGAAAAGGCCATTCATGCGTCATATGCAGCCGAATTGCGCCACGCCACGCGTCATGCCTCGGATTAGCTCAGTGTTCCTTTACTTCCGCTTGCACATCCACGCTCGGCCAACCGCCGCCCAGCGCCTTATAAAGCAACACCGTGTCGGACAGAATCAGCTGGTGGTTAGCGAGCAGGTCCTGCTGCGCTTCCAGCAAGGTTCGTTCAGTTTCGAAGACTTCCAGCTGCGACACCACGCCGAGGCGCAATTGCGACTGAATCTGATCGGCGACGATCTGTAAACGCGATACCTGCTGCTGCAATTCCACCCGCTGTTCCTTGTGCGAATTCAGATTGACCAGCGCGTTCTCCACTTCCTCGAACGCGCCCATGACGGCCACGCGGTACTGTTGTTCGGCAACCGTCGATTGCGCTTTCGTGACCTTTACGTGAGCCCGCACGCCGGGATCGAGCAGCGGAATGTTGATGCTGGGCATGAATCCGTAGGTGAACGACTTCAGCAAATCGGTCAGCGCGAAACTCGCCGTGCCGCCGTGGCCAGTGAGACTGATGGTGGGCAATTGCGCAAGCTTGGCCTGGCCGACCAGATCGTAGGCTTCCAGCACTCTGAACTCGGCCGCCACCACGTCAGGCCGGCGCGCAAGGAGTTGCGCAGGCAAGCCGTCCGGCACCGCGGGCAGTTGTACGCGTTGCTGCAAATGTCCTTTAGGCAACTGGAACTCGCCCGCCGGCACGCCGAGCAGCGTGCACAACGCGTTGTTCGCGACAGCGCGCGAGCGGCGCAGTTCGAGTAACTGATTGGTTAGACGGTTGATCTCGGCCTGTTGGCGCAATACCTGAGTCTGCGGCACGAGACCGTTGCGGCGTTGGCCGTCGTAGATCGTGAGAATCTGCCGGTTCGTGACCAGCGTTTGTTGCTGCTGGTCGATCTGGTCGTCGAATTGCAGGATCTGAAAGTAGGTACTCGAGACATTCGCTACCAGTTCCAGATAACCGGCGCGCCAATCCGCCTCGCTTGCGTGGAACTCGGCCTTTTGCGCCTGCACGCCCTTCTCTACTTTGCCCCAGATATCGATGTCCCAGTTCACCTGCGTCGCGACGTTGTACTGCTTGGCAAACGTCTGACCGGTACTTTTTTCGAAATCGGCGCCGGCGCCGAGATCCATGGTCGGCAATGCGCCGGCTTTGGCTTCGCCGATTTGCGTGGAGGCCACGTCGATACGTGCGGCCAGCACCTTGATATCGAAGTTGTTCGCGATCGCCTTAGCGATCAGCGTGTCCAGATACGGATCGTGGAAGCCTTTCCACCAGTCCGGCTCGATGGTCGCGGCCGCCGATACCGGCGAGCCTTTCTGATCGGACCACGAGGCCTTGGCGGGCGTATCCGGCCGCTTGTAGTCGGGCATGCTGACATCGACACACGCACTCAGCGACAGTGCGCAGACTGTCGCGGCGCAGAGTCCGCGTAGCGCCGTGGCCATGTGGCTCGCACTCGCCGGCCGGCGGCCGGGACGGCACCGCGCTGTGGCGTTGAAAAAGCGCTGACGAAGCATTGAATCAAGCAACGCTGACACGATTGTCTCCGATGACACCCGCTACGCTGCACGAGAAGAACGCGCTATTTAAGTAAAGCATGTCCTGCCCGGCTTCACCATTGAAGCAGTGCAAGAAGGTCGGCGCGGGGATCGAGCGGTGACGCTGGGGTCGTGTGGAAAGAACGATTGGATGCGAATTCTTTTTGACGCGCTGGGGTTGCCCGAGCTTGCGCGTCCCGCGGAGGCCTGAGAGCCTCCGCGGCGGCCTGCGCCGTTCAATACACGTTGATGTTGTTGCTCGAGGTCACGTGCGGGTCGATCGTGGTGGTGACACCGGCGACGAACGCTGCGTTGTTGCCGTTGGCGTTCTGGATGTTCATTTCGTTGCTGATCAACTGCGTGGCGCTGACGCTCTTGCTGTTGTTCGGCGCATACACGGGCGAGTAGTTGAAGAACGACGACGACGGATAGCCGTAGCCGAAGCCGCCACGCACGGCGCTCATGGCCTTGCTGTCGAGTTGAGCGGTGATGGACAGGTCTTTGATCATCAGCGTGTTCATGGTAAATCTCCTGGAAGGGAAAAGCACAGTGTTGCGGTTGGGTTCGAGCATCTTGTCTGCTCGAGTGTCACTAATGCATGGGCTGTGCCAGTTTTGCTTTCCGATCCTAAGAAATTTTTCGAATGGCCGTAGATAAAGGGTTTCGGGGATGGTATGCCGCTAGTGGCAGTGCAACGGTGGGGATGTGGCTGGTTGATGCTGGTGGATCACAACCAACAACGCCCGCAACTGTGTTGGCTGTGACGTGACACTGAAGCGAAGCGCCGTGTCAGCGCGCAATCACGGTGATCTTCTTCGAGTACACCGGCGGGTTGTGCGGTATATGCATGTCGTCACCCATCAGCAGTTGCAACGTATGCTTGCCGGGCGGGAGTTGAATCATCGTTTCTGTTTCGCCCGCGCCGAAATGCAGATGGTTGCGGTCCGATGGAATTTCCTGGTCCATCGGCGGCAGGTCCGTGTCGATCAGCAGATGGTGGTGCCCGGTGTTCGGATACTTGACGCCTTTTGGCGCCACGCCCATATAGCGCAAGCCGAACCACACCCGAAACGGTTTGTTGGCCTGCACCACCTGGCCATCGTTCGGATAGCCGATATAGGCATGCGCGCCGGCCGGCGACGGCGTCGTGCCGGCCGTGGCGAGATTCGGCGAGGCCAGTGACACCAATGTCGCAAGTGCCACGAACGCCGCGAGCGCGATGATCTTGTACATGTTGGTCTCTCCGTCCTGACGGACCCGCTTTGAATGAACGGGACGCGCTAGTCTTTTAGCACGGTGATGGTGATCTTCTTCGAGTACACGGGCGGCACATGCGGCACGTGGTTCTGGTCGCCGAGAATGAGCTGCAAGGTGTGCTTGCCCGGCGGCAATTCGATGCGCGCGTCCGTCTCACCTGCGCCGAAATGCAGGTGATTGCGGTCCGATGGAATTTCCTGGTCAAGCGCCGGCAGATCCGTATCGATCAGCAGATGGTGATGCCCGGTGTTCGGAACCGCCACACCCTTCGGGCACACACCCATGTTGCGCAGCCCCATGCGCACCCACAGCTTGCCGCCGTGAATCACGGTGCCGTCCGACGGCCAGATGATGTACTCCTCAGCGCCCGGCGGCGAAGGTGTTTGTTCAGCGCGCGCGGACTCGGACGTGAACGCGATACCAAGCATGAGGGACAAGGCGGCGCACGAAGCCGTGCAGAGCGTTAAAAGGCTCGCCTTCGTTCCACGACATATGTCGAGCACGCCAGGTGTGAGGGTTCTTCGCATTGCGCACTCTCCCGAAGAATAGTCGTCTCCGCTCAGGCTGCGCGAAGCGCAGGCCGGAGGCTCCGACTGAATGTCGCGGGCGCTCGCGTAGTTGCACGTGGGTTCACGTGACGGGTCGATGTCGACGTCGATGAGCAGCCGCTCTATTAAAACGGCCGTACAGCGCTACTTTGTGAATTAGCTTAGGACGTAACTTGCCAAAAAGATACGCCATACTCGTTAACCGTATAACGCACTAACGATGCGCGGACCATTGTCACGCGCAAACCGCGTGCTATCGTTGTTCATAGGTTGTCGATGGAGAGTCGATCACGGCATCGATGCTGCGATCTATTCGCGCCAAAGCCTGATGCGGGCGTCGCGGTCATCGGAACTCTATGTTCTGTCCGGAACAAACAGGATACGAATATGTGGCGAACATTCCTGCTGGTGTGCATGGTCGGGGCGACTCAGGCGTACGGGAGCAGTGTTTATGCCGCGGCGCAGCGTGACGGCACAGAGCACGACGCTGCCGCTATGCGTACGGCGACTACATCCAGCGCGCCGCTCACACCGCAACAGAACAATCCGCAAGCGGCACGTATCGCCTTGGTGATCGGCAACGGCGCGTACGGCGATCATGCAGACCCGCTTCGTGGCAATGCGCCGCGCGACGCTGAAGCCATGCGCGACACGCTGCGTGCGCACGGCTTCGACGTAATCGTACGCATCGATGCGACGCCGCAGCAAATGCAGCAAGCCATAGGCGAATTCCGCCAACGTCTGCATGATGGCGGAATTGGACTGTTCTATTTCGCGGGCCACGGCATGCAAATCGGACGGCAGACGCTGCTCGTGCCCGCCGGTCTCGACGCGCGCGCGCCGGCACGACTGGTTAGCGAAGGCGTCGATTTGAATACCGTATTGCAGGCTATGCGCGCACCGCGTTCCGACGCGCTCAATTTCGTGATTCTCGATACTTGCCTGAACAACCCGTTCTCCTCCGACGCGTCGGTCGATACAGCCTCGTTGCCCGTCAATACTCTGGTTGCCTACGCAACAACACCGGGCGGCTTTGCAGCAGACGGCATGCGGCACGGCGTCTATACGGGCGCATTGCTGCGCGAGTTAAACGAGGCTTCTTCGTCACAAGAACCTGCGGGCTTGTTTCAACGTATCGCGGCGAGAGTCAGCGAGGCTACCAGCGGCGAACAAACACCGTGGATCGCCTCTTCGCTTGCCAACAACGCGAGCGCTGCACTAGCGGCGATATCTCGCGGCACTAGTGCAGCGCCCCTCTCCACTGCCAGCGACGACGCCATTGTCGCACTGCACAGTAGAGGCATTCTGCCGAAGGACAGCAGCGAGCAGTACGAGATCACCTTCTGGAACTCCATCAAGGACAGTAACTACCCGAGCGATTACGAGGCCTATTTGAAGGCCTATCCGAACGGCCGCTTCGCTGCGCTCGCCCACGCGCGTATCGACCGGCTACGCGCTGCTGGAGCGGCGAGCGCGCCGTCTGCTGCAGCGCCGTCTGCTGCAGCGCCGGCTGCACCATCGCCACAAGCCGCGCGGCCTGCCGCACCGGCCAGCGCCGCGCCGCAAGACCACCCGCACGCCGCCACGCCGACGCCAACTACGCCACCTGCAACGACCTCCCCACCCGCGGCACCTGCCGCGCAAGCAGCGGCACAAAAGCCCGCGACGCATCCGCCAAGCGCCGGCGAAAGCCGTGACTGCGCCACCTGCCCGATCATGATCGCCTTGCCTGCGGGCTCGTTTTCGATGGGCAGCAGCACCGACGACCCCTCCGAAAAACCCGTCCATCACGTGACCATCGGCGCGCCGTTCGCGATCGGCAAATACGAAGTGACCGTCGAGCAATGGAATGCGTGCGTCGCAGCAAACGCCTGTCAGAAGCTGACGCCTGAAAGCAATACAAATAAAGCTGCGCCGGCACGCGATCTCAGTTGGGAGGACGCACAACAGTACGTGAAGTGGTTGAGCAAAACGACCGGCAAACCGTACCGCTTGCCCTCGGAGGCCGAATGGGAATACGCGGACCGCGGCGGCACCACGACGGCGTACTGGTGGGGTGATCAGATGCGCAAAGGCAACGCCAATTGCAAGGACTGCGGCGATCCGTGGCATAAGGAAGGACCCGAATTCGCTGGCTCGTTCGCGCCGAATCCGGTGGGCCTGTATGACATGAACGGCAGCGTTTGGGAGTGGGTCGCCGATTGCTGGCACAACTCCTACCAGGGTGCGCCCGCCGACGGCCATGCATGGGACAGCCCCACCTGCGACATGCGGGTGATTCGCGGCGGTTCGTGGCGTGAAGGCGGGGGCTATATGCTGAGCGCGACACGCTTCAAATACAGCGCGAGTGTGCGCCAGTCGCAGGATGGTTTCAGGGTGGTGAAGGATCTTAAGTAAAGCTTGTGGGCGATCCTAACGCATTACCTAAGGCGTACGCGGCTTCGTCGTGATCGGCGCGAAGTCCGCGACGATATGATCCTGACCGTACTTGCCGGCGATCTGCGCGAGTCGCGTCTCCAGGGCGCGCAGATAGTCCGCACGTGATTCGCTTTCGGGCCGTGGCTTGTCGAATAGCTGCGTCGGCGTGATCAGCAGCACTACCATCTCCGATCCAAACGGCTTCGAAATGATCCAGTCACCCGCGCTGCCGATGGTGGCTGCATAGTGCGGGGGCGCCTGATTGTCCTTCGCACGCGGACTCGGCACCATGTGCACGACGCTACCGTCGAGCTGGTAGTAATCGAGGTTCACGTACGAATCGTAAGCGGGCGTAGTGACGTCCACCACCAGCGGATCGCCTTCGCTCAACAGGCCACCGGGTGGCCTCACATGCAGCGACGCAACGTGGCCCGCTTGCCAGTTGCGTGTCCAGTAGGGTGCGAGCGCTTTGATGGTGTCGCATTTGTCGTCGGCGATTGGCTCGACCTGGAGCGCGAGCGTATCGACGCCCGGCAACGCTGTCAGCGTGTCCTTCAGATGCGCTGCGCCGTAGCGTTGCGAGACGTAGCCGCGCACCGTCAACGAATGGTCTTGTGTCGATGCAGACAGCGCCGAGCACGGCACTTGCGCCAGAACCGGTGTGACGGCCGCTAAGGTCAACGCGGGTTTGGGCGCGGGCGGCGCAGGAGGCTGCACTGGCGGTGGTGCCGCAGACGCAGCGGCAGTTGGCGCTGTGGTTATCACGGCAGATGAGCCCGCAGATGAGCCCGCGGCCGACTTTGCGGCGCCTCCGGCGACTGGTCCGGCAGTTGCGGATGACTCCGACGCATTCGTCGCCGCCGAAGCCGTTTGATCCGCCGACGCCTCCGAAACCGCCGCAGCCGGCTGCTGGCTATCCTGACGATTCGGAGCCGAACGGAAAGCAAACACACCGACAGCCGCGGCACACACCACCGCAAAACTCGCGAATGCCGCCTTGACCAACGTCCCGGACTTCTCCGCGCGCGCTTCGTTATCGAACTCCGCGATGAAGCGCACGACACTCGGCATGCGCGTGTTTCTATCGAACGACAGCGCGGCCCGCAACGCGCGCCACTGCTTCGCATCGAGATTGGGCGGACGCTGCGGCTTGAAGTCCGAATTGCGAGCCTGCGTCGCCGACAATCTATCGAACGGATGGTGGCCCGTCAACAGCTCGTAGGTAATGCAGCCGAGCGCGTATATGTCGTCGCGCGGGTCCGGCTCGCGATGCTCGATCATCTCCGGACTCGCATACGCGGGCGTCAACGCACCGAGACTGCCGGGATCGAAGACAGTTGCGTCGCTCTCCTCCTCCGGCCGCTGGAACACGCGGGCAATGCCGAAGTCAATCACCTTCACTTCGGCATTCGTCGTGAGAAAGACGTTGGCGGGCTTGAAATCGCAATGCACGAAGCCGTGCTCATGCGCATAGGCGAGCGCATTGCACATGCCGCGCACAATCGGCAGCGCGGCGCGAACCGGCATGCCTTTATAGCCCGGTGTGCGCAATAGCTGGCTCAGCGGCTTGCCTGTCAGGTATTCCATCGTCAGGTAGACGATCGGTCCGTCCCGGTCGAAGTCGTACACCGTGATGATGTTGCGGTGCGCGAGCACCTGCGCCTTGCGCGCCTCGCGTTGCAGTGCGACGAGCGAATTCGGATTGCCGCGGAACTGAACGTTGAGCACCTTGATCGCGAGATACGGTTTGCGATCCGACGCCTCGAGCTTGCGCAAATCGAGCGCCTTATACACTGTGCCCATCCCGCCGACGCCCAGACATTCCTCGAGGACGAAGCGGTTATTCAGCGTGTCGCCAGTACCTTTGATCTGATCATGTCCCGGCACACCAGCGGCGCTCGGTGCGCCTGTCGAGCTTGCGGCGTTGGCCGCACTGGCAGAGCGTACAGACGGTATCTCGACGGTGGTCCGCATGCCAGTTTCGTCGCCGCCCGCCGCCACGTTCGAGACGCGCAGCTGTTCGATGCGCCGCCGCACTTCGGCGTAGAGATCCTCGGGGAGAGCGGCTTTGCGATGCGCTGCGCCGAGCATTTCCAGCAGCTGCGTGCGATCGAGTCCATCGGTCGTCAACGTGCTGTCGAGCTGAGCCACGAACTCGTCGCGTGACAGCTCGCCGCTCTGATAGTCGCGAATCACATGCGCAAGGCTAGCCATTTGTGCGAAGCGCCCCCGCTGCCGTTGGGCCGGATCGCATGCGACCGGAGCCTTTCTGGCTGATAGAAAACCTGTCGTAATCAGTTACATGTGCCGCTTCGATACTAGCTCCCGACCCGGTCTTTCGCAAACCAGGATTGCCCCGCTGCGTGCACGGCCGGCGAGTGTCTTGCGACATCCAACAGAATCCGCTGCGTTGTTGGGTACGCGCCATCAGCAGCGAGTCGTCCTCTAGCGGGTTCGTTGCCGCTTCGATGCGGCGACATGACGTGAAAGCCTTGTGCATCAGGCGTTCGTCAACTTTCTTAGGAGACGCGAGTAAAACTGGCACAGCCCATGCATTAGTGACACTCGAGCAGACAAGATGCTCGAACCCAACCGCAACACTGTGATGTTCCCTTCCAGGAGATTTACCATGAACACGCTGATGATCAAAGACCTGTCCATCACCGAACAACTCGACAGCAAGGCCATGCGCGCCGTACGTGGCGGCCTCGGCTTCGGCTTTGGCTACCCCAGCACGTCGTACACCAACATCAGCCCAGTCTTCGCGCCGAACAACAGCAAGCAGGTTAGCGCTACGCAGTTGATCAGCAACGAAATGAACATCCAGAACGCCAACGGCAACAACGTCGCGTTCGCTGCCGGCCTCACTTCGTCGATCAACCCCTGCGTCACGTCGAGCAACAACATCCACGTCTGACGCCTGATTCGGCGAAGCGGAGAGGCCCTCGGCAATTTCCGCTTCGCTCCGATCACGCCCGTCTTCCGCGCACCTTTGGAGAATCACCATGTCATCCCTCATGATTCGCGATCTATCCCGCACCCGCGAGCTCGACCGCCGGGCAATGTCGGCGGTGGCCGGCGGCACCGGCAGTAGCGTGCCCGGCCTGCCCTCGATTGCCGGCCTTAGCGGCATCGCCAATGTCAACGTCTCGGTGAACCAGAATCTCAGCCAGATTCAAACCGTCAATGTTGCCGCTCTCAACAACATCGGCGTGATCGGCGCCGGTTTCGTGCCGTTGCATCTGAATGTCAGCCCGTCGCTGTGGGCCGCCAATTACGCCAACGTTTAACGGCATGCAGTAGCGAAGGACCGGGGGCTTCCCTACTGCTGCCTGCTCATATCGGGCAGGCGAGCTGCAAGCAGATTTCCTATACTGATAGTGCGACGAGACCTCAGCACACTTAAAGACAGTCCCGAGCGACGGCTGGCCAATCGCACCAGCCGCCAGCTCGATCGCTTCCCTGGAGCCACCATGGCAAAGCTCGCTATCAAAGACCTGACTGACAGCGTCGAACTCGACCGCCAGGCGATGGCCGCCATTGTTGGCGGCGCACGCATTGGTGCACGTGCGAGCATCGCCGTGCAGGTGGTGCCTAGATCCACACGCGTCGTCGACTATCCGCCGGGTTTTCCCGCAGCGCACCAGGCCATTGTCGATGTGTCCGCTGGTGCGATACCGCGCAATTTGTCGCGTAGCTAGGCCTCCAATCAGACACTCGCAGCAACGGCACGCGCCTGACGCGCGTGCCGTTTGCGTTTGATGCATCGGCGTTCGTTCGGCGCGCCACTCGCACGTGTGCCGGTGCTGCCAGCACACTGCATGGCCCGCTTCGAAACAGATCGATACCGACATCTTCGCCAGCCGCATTAAAAGGTCCTTCTTATAGGACGCACGAGAGGTCCGCAATTGGAAACGAGCGTGACTGCCAAGCTATTCCTGCGACGGATGAATTTGTTCGATTAACCTGGTGAATGTCCGCACGCGGCGACGTTAGCGATCGTGCACTCACCTATGATGCTTAGGATGCCACGTGGTTTTATGCCGTTCGCCAATAGCAAGCGCTATCCGGACAGCATCCTGGCTCAGAAGCGTTGGGGGCGCGAGGCATGCGAAAGCGTCGCACAGCGCGAACGGCGATCACGACCTGCCACGAGCCGGCATCGCCAAACCATATTGGAGACACGCAATGAAATTCATCGTGCAATGGAATGGCCTGCCGACCGCGGAAAACTCCGTCATCGAGCGCTTCATGAAAACCGGCGGCCGGGCGCCTGAAGGTGTCAAATTGCTGGGACGCTGGCATGCGATCGGCGGATTGCATGGCTTTGCAGTCGTCGAGGCGGACGATTCGCGCGGACTGTCGGCGCTGGCGCTCGAATGGGGCGATTTGCTGACCATGAGCATCTTCCCCGCGGCGACGGACGAGGACCTCGGCGCGGCATTGGGTGCGCATCAGGCCACGCGAAAATAAGTGCGCAAGCAAGACCGTCATGACGCCCAACCTTGACACGCCCCTACCCACTGGACAACTGCTGCCGTTTCGCGAGTCGCTGCTGGCGATGCTTGGCGTTGCATTCGTCTCGATGCTGGTGGCGCTCGATCAGACCATTGTCGGCACTGCACTGCCGCGCATCGTCGCCGATCTGAAGGGCTTCGATCTGTACGCATGGGTCGCGACTGCGTACATGCTGGCTTCGGTGATTACCATTCCGATCTTTGGGCGGCTAGGTGATCTGTTCGGCCGCAAGCCGTTTCTGGTCGCCGCGATTCTGTTGTTTACCGGCGCGTCGATACTGTGCGGATTCGCTACCAGTATGCTGTTGCTGGTGATTTCGCGCGGTTTGCAGGGGATAGGCGGCGGCATTCTGATCGGCACGGTGTTCGCTACCGTCGCCGATCTGTTCCCCAATCCGAAACTACGGCTGCGCTGGCTAGTGTTCGTCACGTCTGCGTTCGGGGTGGCGAATATGGTCGGACCGACGCTTGGAGGCATGCTCACACAATACGGCGGCTGGCGGCTGGTGTTTTTCGTCAACGTCCCGGTTGGCCTCGTGTCGCTGCTGTTCGTGCTGCGGTTTTTGCCGCCACTACGTCACCTGCGACACAAAGGCCCCGTGCGACTCGACTGGCTCGGCGCGTTCGTGGTCGCAGTCACGTTCGGTTCATTGCAATTGCTGATCGAACTGTTTCCGAGGTACGGCGTCGACACGATAACGATCGTGCTGGCCGTCGTTGCGGTGAGTTTTGCAATGACGCTGTGGCTATGGGAGCGGAGGATGAAGTATCCGATCATTCCGGTGGATATGCTGATGGACCGTAAGCTGTCGGCGCTCTTCGCGATGTCGGTGCTTGGCGGTTTCGCGCTGTTTTCGCTGGTGTTTTATGTGCCGCTGCTGTTTCAGGGCGGCTATGCGATGTCCGCACACGACTCCGGCATGCTGATCACGCCGCTGCTGCTCGGCACGACGGTCGGCAGCGTGGTGAACAATCGTATCGTCACACGGATCCGTCGCGCGAACGGCATTATGTATGTCGGTTTCGCGCTGTCCGCGTTGGCGTGTCTGGGCGTAATCGTACTCAGAGGTACCGAGCCGCATCTGGTGTGGATGTCGTGCATGGGCATCAGCGGGCTCGGGCTCGGTCTGGTGGCGACCAGTTTGACGGTCTGTTCGCAGCAGATCGTCGCGCGTGACCAACTAGGTGCGGCAACGGCGTTGCTGCAATCGTTGCGTACTTTCGGTGGGATGCTGGGCACAGTGATGACCGGTGCGTTGCTTGGGCATCTCTATACGCAGGGGGTGCATCGCTCGCTTGCTTCGTATCAGGCGACGCAGTGGTTCAAATCGTTTGCGAGTCCCGAACTGTTGGTGGATCGCGCGGAGCAGGCGGCGTTGATCAATCGTCTGGTGAGCGCCGGGCATGCGGGCGATGCGATGATGAATTCCGCGCGGGATGCGCTCGTGCAGTCGATTCATATCGGCATTCTGGTGGCAGGCGCGGCGGCGTTGATTGGGTTGTGTCTTGCGTGGTTTGTGCCGCCGGTGAGGATTAGTTATTCGGAGGCGGAGTTGGTGGTGGGTGGGCCGGCGCAAGCGGATGCGATTCCGCCGCGGGGGAATGCGCTTTAGGTTGTGGTGGAGTGGGGCTCGTGGTCTGATTTCATCGGTTTTCCCGCATTCTCTCTTCACCCTAATAGTGGTGCACGCAACAAAACGCCCACCGCTACCGAGCTAGCCTCCTTCCAACAGGATAGCTCTCTGTTCTCTGCCTGCTTCTTGAGGTTTGGAGGCACTAACTTGTGCCGTTTGACATGTGTCACGCCGAAGCGAAACTGCGAGTATAGACGTGGGTATCTAAGGCACGGCAGGCCACCTCTTTAAGTCTCTTCGCGATCGAAATAGCCCTCAAATAAAGGGACATTCGACAAATCTCTCTAACGAATGATCGTAGGAAAGCTTGACCGAACGATTGCGATTTCTTAACATGGACGTCGCCGCTTGCACACTTAAGACCAACTCGTTTCCAACCAGGCGCGCGCATAGAACAAGGCCAAAACTAAACAACGAGGTCTTCCGGGGTTCTTGCATGACAATGGATGAAGACATCGCGCACGTAGCGCGAGTGATGGCGCCGTCGTTGCGCGCCTTTCGTGGTGAACCTGTGCTGCCACCAGCCTATTGGCGAAAACGACTACAACGCATACAGGATGAATTCCCTCTGACCGAGTTGCAAACGTTTCAGATTGAGCGTTTGCTGGGGGAGTTGGATCGGTTTGAGGCGGAGCGGAGGGCGTAATTAGTCGGCCAATGGTTTTCGCGCAACTGCGCCGATAGGGTCGACGCAACAAGTTAGTGTAGTGTACGCAATACTTGTATTCAGGAGCGCGTGTTCTCGCGAGATAATTCCAATCGAAGCGAGAACAACGCACCATACTTGAAGCGCTACAACTACCCTTCCAATCAATGCACATTCCCCATGCCTAGCTCGCGCTCGACTGTCTTCCAAAGAACTCCTGACGCAGTTCTTTGGAAAGACAACGGAAGCGCTTTAATTCGGAAAGAAACCTACCCGGGCGCAGCAATAAACTCCGTCTAAACAAAACTCTCCATAGTGGCGGCGATTTGCTGTGTGCGCCGCTATGTCCCACGCGATATACGGCACCTCGAAATGGTAGCTTCTCCAAGGGCACACCGCGGTCGGCCAAGATCGCACCGATGCGCACATGACTCCCCAGCATCGACTTGACATAGTCGTCGCCAGCATCTGAAAACTGCTCAGGAAGGCCGTAATGAGTTGCCCTGATAATGAGCGACGTACCGCAATAATTGGAAAAATCGTCGTGTTGAAGCATCAGCTTTCCACCCTCACTCCAAAGATACCCGCGATCAATTTTCCAGCCATTCGCCTGCGAATGCCTGGAAACATGCTCGACAATTTTTGAGCTGACGAAATCATCGTCATCGACGATCATAAAAAAACGGGCTTCCCGCGCAGCGAGCATACCTTTGAGAACGCGACGACCTTTGTCGAGTCGAAACGACTCGTACACCGCTTCGCTATCCGCGTTATCGATGTCATGAAGCTGATTAGGAGCAAAGCTGACGCGTTCGACCGAAAACCGCGGCGGAAGCTCAGGCAGGTCAGCGCCCTCATTGGCAACAATCACCCCGCGCCAATTGTCGTTCGACTGGGCGGCGATCGAAGCAACGGTTTGAGAAAGCCGCGTTTTCAGTGCACCCCAATCATTAGCATTGGCCTGATGCCGTACGGGAATAACGAATGTGACAAGTGCCATATGGATTCCTGCATGACATTGGAAACGTTGCCGTCTGTGTGACATGACGGCTATCTAGGTAGCTCGCGGCTCGCGGCGCTTCAAAATAGTTCGCACAAAAAATAGAACTTGATTTCTGCATAACGCGACAATCAGACCACTGTAGATAGTCGCCCCCACCGCAATTTCCGCAACAAGGCGCCAGACCGGCGACCAATCGCGTAGCATCGCGGAAGATGCGAGGACCGCCGCGAGCAGTCCCAGGTAAGCCAGTCCAGGGCGCAGAAAGTGACGCAGGTAATTCAGAACACTTAGCGCAATCAGCCGCGACACCATCCACAAGGTAACCGGCCACAAAATCAGTACCTGTACCATCAACGCAAATGCGATCATCGCAACACCGCGCTTGTATAGCAGGAATATTGTCGCAATGGTCACGACATTCCGGAAAAGCTGATAGCAAAACCACCAGTCGGATTTTCCCTGACTTGTAATAAGTGACGCCTGGATTACGCCGATACCGCTCATCAGGCCGATGACACAGAAAAATCGCACCGGCCAGACAGCGGATACCCAATGCGATCCGAAAATCAATGGTATGGCGTCGTTGGCCACCGCGGCCAGCCCCATGAAGGCGGGGAAGGAGACGAGTGAGCAACCGAAAGTCGCCATCAAAAACGCGTCTCGAACCTTCTCCTGATCGTGCTGTAGAGACGAAAGAAGCACATGCGTGACCGATGTGAACCCGCCCGCAACGATATCGCTAATCATCTGGAAAAGACGCCGGGCGAAATTGTAGATGCCGAGCCCGGTCGGGCTTATCAACGTTCCGATGATCAATTGGTCCAGATTCATCGTTTGAAGAAAACGGTTTCCGGACGCGTAAATTCCATAATGAGAGAGTTCCCGCAGACTACTGACCTTGATCCTGAAACCCGGGAGCCATTTCGCTCCCCAAAAAGCTGCTACACACGCAGCGGCGGACCCCGCTATCTGCGCGATCGCTAGTGCCCATAGTCCGAACCCAGCTACGACTAAAGATAGGCAAACGATGGACGAGAAGAATGTCGCGATCGCCACACGGACAGCGGCTAAATGAAAAGACATCGTTCGGCCGATCAGTGCGTTGGGTACGACGGCCATCATGTCGAAGAAAATTTTCAACGCAACGATCAGAAGGATGTTGACCAGCGACTCCTGGCCCACCGTCCGTGCGATCATCGAGGATACGAAGAACAATATTCCATAAAGAACAACTGAAGATAAGAACGTGAGCCAGAAGACCGAATCGACATGGCTTTGCCGGATTGTTTTCTGCTGAATCAGCGCTTCGCCAAAGGCCGTAGGTCCAACTCCGGCAGCGAAACTCACGATGCTGAAAGCTAGTGCCACGATGCCGAAATCGCGCGGCAGCAAATAGCGGGACGTGACGATAAAGACCAGCCCGTTGAGAACGGTCGGTATTAGCGTAGTGAGTGCCGACCAGAACGCACCATGGATTGCCGCTGTGGATCGACTCGCACCAAGATATTCAAACACGATCTCGTCCGGCCTCGAAGGCAATCCGCGGTCTGATAACAAAAAAATCTTCACGTGCAGGTCCAGTCAAGCGATGCGTGAGTTATGAATTGCCGCATCAACGATAAGATTCTCAATTTCGCCACTTTCAGATGCAAGGCATCTGCGAGTCCTATCGGGCGAAATCCAATCGGATTTTCCCCGCATCATCCTCGAGACGGTTCAATACTCGTTGCATCGAAGTATCTGAACTCAGCGACGGCTCAAGCATCGAAAGACGCCGTAGCGAAAGCGCCGCCGCTGCGGTGAACGCAGTATCGGCACTGTTCATGCCGAACTTCATAAAACCCTTTATTTTTCGCAGTCTCTGCGGATCGCGCCCAGTGCATGCTAGCCACGCTTCCCCTAGCGAAGACGGCAGTCCGATACGATGTACCAGATTAATGTCGAGCGATTCGGCCCAATCCGACCATTTCATGACATGCCGTTTGTCAAATGGCAGCATGGGTATCCAAGGCACTCTTAATGCATCCGCGACGATTGCTCCATGCATGGCTTCCGATATCAAGAGCCGGCTTGCCTGAATCTCATCAAGCACCTGACTTACCGGCTGCCGCGGATCGATGAAATGTATCCCCGCCAAGCGGCAGGCCGTTTCCCAATGGCCCCTGAAAATGCTTTGAAAATGCGGCATGAACGACACTGCAATCGGCGTTTCGACCGGCCGGGGACGATGGCGGTTGATCAGAATAGCTCCGTCGCCCGCCACATACTCAGGACCAAGACCGCAGGCGGCGGCGGTTCTGGGGCCGCGAACGCCGTAGACCTTCCAGTTATCGTCGATATTGGGTACAGACGTATAGCCACCGAAACCGGAGCCAAAAACTACTTTTCTTTTCTTTTTAGGATGGTAGTCAAACAGGATCGAACCAATCCCAAGAAAAATGACATCATCATCGTCGTCAAAGAAGTTATCAAAAACTTTCGGCAGCAGCCATTCATTCAGTTCATCGCCGAAATTGGGAGCCTCACCGCGATAGAAGTACATTTTCATACTAACTCTTTGGCGCGGAAATAAAAAAGAATGCGAAAAAGCCTCTCAAGAAGGAGGCAACCCTCAGGGGATTCTTCCCAATGACCAAAAACTCGCGAATGAAGCGACTGGTGACTAACGCGCCACGCTCGCCGAAAATATGTTTCGCGTACACTGCTCCGCCGCCATAGTCGTAAAAAAGGAGACGCCGGCGTGTTTCGCCTTTTCCACGCCGATGATCGTGTGCGACCACCGGGCCAGGAAAATAGCCGCCCTTCCAGCCTCTGAATCCCGCCCTCAAGGCCAAATCCCATTCCTCGCCAGCGAACGCAGTGCCTGAGCCGAATCTCCGGTCGAAGGGACCCGCGGCAGTCAGACATTCGCGCCGAAATGCCATATTCGAACCTTGAATGAATCCACGCGGCACGTAGTTCGATCCAAGTAGTTTCTGATATTGGTATTCGACGCAACCAAGATCAGACTGATGCTCTGTGTAGCGCAATATTCGCCCGGATCCGAATCCCACGCCGCTAGATCTGAAAACTTTTATCCATTCGTAGACGAAGCGCTTATCGACATAGCAATCGTCATCGATGAAAAGACAGATATCGCCGTCAGCCCTTTCAAGGCCCACGTTTCTTCCCGCAGCATTTCCTGGAATGAAAGTCTGCAAAACCTGACAGTCCCAGCGGCACAACTCTGCAAATTTCGTCATCAACGAATATGAGAATCCGTCAGTCGAACCGTTATCGACCAGAATCACTTGCATATCGTCAGGAGCATCAAGCTCGACAATGTGATTCAAGCAAGTCTCAAGCCGCTCTCCGCCATTTTTGCTGCATAGGATCAGGCTAACTTTCATCTGAAACACCCCGATATGACTTCTTCTTACATGCCGCATGCCGCTGCGCAGATTGTCCAAGGTCCGATCTCGCCCGCGCGTCGTTGGCACGGACCCCGGACAACCTTAATAAACCACCGCGGCTACAGCTTTATTGAGTGGTTGACGCACCAGTTCCTCCCGTAGCGCCCCCTCCTCCTGCACTCCCACCGGAGATCGGCGCCGCAGCGCCCGCCGCGACCGCAGCCGTCACAAGAGACGCTGCAGGTTGACCATTGCTGGTAATCGCGCCCGCCGCTAGCAATGCGTCGAGATCGGAATCCGGCCCGTTCGTCCCGGGTGTAAAGGCGAGTGTCAGGAATGAACCCGACGAAAGCGTGATGCCATAGGTATTCTTAAGAAGCGTCGTCACACCCGCGACCGCGTTGGCAATTACCGTACTGTTGGTCAAGGCGCTCTGAAACGACGCATTAGTCGAAATTCCCGCAAGCAAGGCGCTCTCTGTCGTACCCAATTGCCCGGCAAGATAGCTCAATAGCAGCTCGGTTAGCGGCGTCACATTGAACGTACCTGAGCTTGCAGCAAATGAGTGGATTGTCACCGCACCGCTAGACGCGGTAATTGCACACGGAGGGTCAAATTTAAACGTCGCGGAATATGCTCCGTTTGCACTGGACGTCGCGCTACCCGAACCGTTCTTGCACGTCAGTGAAACACTCGCGTTTGCCAGAGCCGCGCCAACCGCTGTGGTACCTTTAACCGTTGCGCCCGGGGAACTGCCACTATCATCACTTCCACCACATGCAACCAGTGCACTGGCCGCGATAACAATTGAGCCAAACTGCAGCGCACGAAGCACGCCAACGTTAAAAAGCCTCATTTCTTTTCTCCAAAGGAAGTCAATCACAATTGACAGGCACAATCGCCTGTCCGTCGCTCACACCCGGCGATGCGATTCCGCACGCACCATGCGCAAGCCCCGCCCCCGTTGAAACAGAGGGCATGTTCGCTTGCGACTTTGGTTTCGACACGTCGGCATCCGGTCTTGCGTAACGCAGATACGCATCGCGCATGCGATAAAGTTGTGTGGCAAAGTACTCGCCACTAAAGCGCCCTTGGTTCAGCAAATATTGCTGAGTGCTGTACGGAAAGCTCATGTTCTCCGCGGCGGTGGCAGACACGTAATTGGTCGCGCTCACTCGCGTTCGGAAATCAAGTCCGAATGCCCCGGTGCCATCGACCTGAGTAACGCCAGGCTTCATGCCCTGCCGCAACGTGAGTGGGAAACTGACCGCTGCGCCGACAAAAGTGCCCTGGCCACTATGCTCACCATGCACGCTCACGGAAACGTCGTCGAACCAGCGGGTCAAGGTCGCGACGGGCCCTTTGTCGCCACCCACAAAACGCGCAACACCCGCTTCAACCCAGAGTTTCCAGGCCGGCTGAACCCAGCGATACGTCAGCTCCGCGTTTTTTTCGCTGGGTAACGTGTCGTGACCCGGCTCGTGGTGCAGATAAGCAAGGCGCAATCGAATCAGATCGGGGCGCCCAGGTACGAACACCGTCGTTTCGTTTTGAACACCGACAAATGAATAGTCGAACTTGCCGACGGCGGCAACGTTAAGCACCCGTGGCATGATCCAGAAGCTTTGTGCAAGCGCGACAGCATTCAGCCCACCACGGAGTCGATAGTTGCTGAACACGCGACCGTCATCCATGTTCTTTGTGTTGTAGAGTGGCGCGATATAGCTCGCGTAAAATTCAGCACCGCGCCACAGTGGCACAAAGCCTTGAATATTCGCACCCAACGAAACGTCGAAGTTGCCGTATTCAGTCCCGTAGAGATAGCTGACAATCGGCTGAATTTGAATCCGCGTGAGCCCATGGCTATGTTCGTTGCCATGCCACGCGATTGTGTCCGAGTCGTAGGTTGGACGGCTTTGCATCGTCATCGACGCACTGGCGGTTGACGGTGCACCATCGGCAACAAATTGCGCAAAAGCCTGACGGTCGACGCTCACTTCGCCGAGCGGCTCGTTCGCCTTCTTGATCACCACGCGAATCTTGTCGATACCCTGCGGTGCATTCACGCTTGCTATGCCAAGCGCAATACCAAGCGCGTCAGCTTCGTTCTGGTTGTAGCGATGGTTCTCGTATTCGATAACCAGATCGTTTCCGCTATACCCTGCCCGCACACGCTCGAGTCCAGCAGCAAAGAGTTGCGTAGCAATGATGTCGAGCGCCGATGTATCGAGCGCATCGGCAAGCACCGGGGAGGGCCTATCTGGCGCGGCAGGCGACACTTCGCTCAGCATTGCCGACGCATAAGTGCGCAGCGGCGGCACATAGACGACCGGTGCCCCCGTGAGCGGATTGGCGCCGTTGGCCACCGCCTGGGTATCGATCGCCCGCAAGCTGCCAAGCTGGATCGGTTCGTCATGCCCCGTCCCGTCCGCTTCTTGCGCCAACGGCACCTGAGGTCCATCGCACAAACCCGTCTCGCAGAGCGGTGCACTAAAGCGCTTGCCCAAAGGAATTTGAATTCCGACGGAAAAGGATGTACGTGGCGACACGCCATTCGTTGACCGAATCGAGCGCACGAAAGTACCGATCACGTTCGCATCCGCCAGCCAACTGATTCTCGGAGACTGGTAGCGCACGCCGGCATAAGGGGTCTTCGAATCGTCTTCGGCGAGGAGCGAAAAGCCGGTTTTCCAAAGCGACAGTTGCGCGCCGCCAAACAAGCCGTCCAGGCGATCGCCCTGACCGTAACCGGCCGTCAACGTGAGCGGCCCGAACGCTTCCGACACAACACCATATTTCGACCGGAAGAAGTGCGTCTGGCCGCCGACGTCCGTCACGCCAAATGCAATACTGGGTTGATACTTAAAGAATTTCGGCACTTCGACTTTGATGTCAGCCATGAGGTGACGAAAGATGAAGTGGTCCGCGCCTGAAAACGGCGCGTGGACGTTCCCAGGATAATTGACCAGGCCACCGGCCAACTCAACATACGGCAGAAGTCCGACTGCCCCCCAATACATCTGGCCGGCGGTGGCCTGGCGTCCATACCGCGGGTCAATATAGTTGTTGTATTGAGCTTCAACCGTCCCAGGCGGCAACACGAAACCATAAGGAATGACTAAACCACCGCTCTGCCCAAGCGAGTTCAGCGCAGGGTCCATGGCGTGAGCAGCGAGCGAGAAAGCCAGCATGGCGCAGAGTGCTATTGCTTTAGGTGCCAATGCTGCCGGTTGAGCGTGCGGTCTTTTGAGCATGGATCGAATCGAAGCGCTTTACTGCGCATTGTTATTAATCGAATTGCAGGCACTGAGGGACCCCGAGTTGATCCTGGATGGGGTTGCCAGTTGCGCTCCCCGACCGCCGACGCCACTCGCATTCACTCCGCCCACGTTTATCTTGCCCACCGCCCCGATATCCGGTGGGTCCTGTCCTTTCCACTAGCCTGCTTGAAGCATTCCCCGGTACAGACGCGTGCAATACACATCGCACTGACTATCGAAAAAAGATGTGCGGGCTATTTCAATTTTCCTGACACTGGCCCGCCGATGCCTTTATCGAGCGCTCTTGTGCATCGCACCGTAAAAGCAAGAAGTACGCCCACATGAATTGACTTTTATATTCGAAGCATCTGCGATCTTTCCGCTGAATGAGGAGCAAATCATCGATCGAATCGGGTAATTTGGCTCAATTCTCGCGGTGATCAGAACTTGTTACGCCGCCGCATTACGTAACGCCACGTTACGCAATGCGACACACCCTCACGAGCCGGCTCATTTCAGAGTTGAGCCGTGACGCACCACAAAAAAACGGTCGACCAATAGCTGATCATCGGCATCAAGTCGATCGGCCTGCACATAAGCGCCTTGGTCGTGATTTGTGCCGTAGGAAAATGGCCCCCCAGGCACAAGGACGACCTGGTACCTGGCGCCGCTGAGCGCTTCAGATGAGACTTCGGTAAAGCAGTCCATTGGCGGGAAAGAACCGACCCGGACCCCGCCAGGGTGATCTGTCTTTCCGCTGGCGTGCACGCGCAGCACCACGTACAAATCCCAAGCTGCCGTGCGCGGCAGATTGTCGAATTTGAATTGCACGGCCCAGTTAAACGAATTCCCTTTTATCAGAACCGCCGCTCCATCACTGGCCGAAGCATCAGCGACAATATGTGCGCCGCCGTAAAGGTTCAAATCGACATCCTGAAAGTCTTGCCAGTCTGCCTGAGACAGATTCACGACCTCAGCAGGCGGCTTGGCAGGCCACCGCTCGATAGCGAGTAATTCCTCCAACGCAGCCATATCGGCGCCCTGGCGAAACATCCTGACATGCGCTGCCTTGAGAGACGCCTCGAATCGCTGCAGACGTGTGGCGTGATTGACTTGCCATGAACTTCCGGTAGGCAGCACGTTGTACTCGTTTCGACGCACCAGAATGACGTAATCAAGTGGAATTCTCGCTTGTCGTACACGTGCCGTAAGCACACTGTCCTCCGACACCGCGCGTTCAGCTTGCGCCAAAAGCTTGTCCGCTGATGCGACAAAATCGCGCGAATACATCGCCATTCCGACTGGAGTCTGCTCTCCCAACAGATCGCCGCTTCTCGCGAGCGTGGCGTGCATCAGGTTGATATAGGCGACGACGTACGGAGATGCCGCGCCGAAATAGTTATCACAGTATTCTGCGACTAGCGCGCGGACATCCTGATCCGGGTTCCAAAGGAGCCGCGCCATCATCCAGACGCGCAAACTGGCGAATTCGGCGCCGGGCGTATTCCAGCTTCCTTCTGCGAAGTAGCCGGATACGTGCTTCAAAGCCGCGAGCCACTGTATGCTCTCGCCGATTGGATAAATGTTCGGCGTAGGCTGAATGAAGCCGCCGAAGTTGGTGATGTGGTCCCAAACGAACATGTGCGGCGCAATGGCATTCCAACCTGCCAAAGCTTTTCCTAATGCCTCGTTACGACCCGTATCCAACGGTGTACTGTAGTCCACCTGAATGGTCATCGGGTACACCAGGACATAGTCCGGCATAGTCATCCCGACCGGCGGTGCAAACCCCCAGTGATAGGCATTGAAGGCCAATCTGGCGCCGGGCATGACTTCGCGTACTTGTGCCGCCACGTCCGTCACCATATCGAGCAGCGGCGCGGACGGACTTCCGCCGTGCTTTTCTGCAAAGGCACGGCTCGCCGCATCCATGTCCCAGCCCCAATCCATATCGTGGATGCCGAACCAGACCTTGGTGTAATCAGGCAGGCGCCGCAAGCGTGCAATGACGTTTCCGGCAAGGATGCGGCGCACCGCCGGATCCATCATCGCAATCTGCCCTCCCGCATACCATTCTGGATGATCCTTGGCATAGACCTGCCTGGGGAGCAGGTCCCAGAACGACGCGTCGCCGTCTTTTGCCAGCCAGCTATGGTCCCAGTTATCGAGAGCCGCTGGAGACACCGAGAACGACGGACCGTGCGACTCCCCGTTCAACAGATTGTGGGCACGAAAAGCCCGGTCCTGTCCTTCGTTACTCAGAATTTCCCGGTAAGCAAACCGCGGCACATGGCGCTCGTTTAGCGCCGGAATGCTTAGCGTTGCACGCAAGGGTACGTATGTCGCGTCTGGTGCGAGCCATTTGACGCCGAGAACCCGATCGAGCAACCAGTTGACACCATACATCGTTCCACGCGACGTCAATCCCTCAACAACCAGATTTGGCCCCGACGTGCAGAATATGAACCCGTCCTGGCCGAGCGCATTCCGATCGGCATTCGGGCATAGTGTCGTTGCCAATCGATTGCCGCTGCCGACAACCAGCAACGGACCAGACTGCGGTGCATCGTCGGTCGATATCGGCGCAACGTCCGCACCGGTGATCTGTTTTAAATAGTCTGCAAGTTCAGCCGCGGCGTGTAGGGTCATAGCGTCGGCTGACGTGCCTACATGCACGTGATATCGGGCAATGCCATGCTCAGCCAGCAAAAGTCGCGCCGCCGGTGTACCTGCAGATTTGACTATTGCTGCCAGCCGGGAATTTCGCTCTGCCTCCGGCAACGCAGGCGGAAACAACGTCGCGTGCAGCCGTACACTCTGGAGATCATCAGCACCGGTGACAGGTTCATCGGTCGGCGTCACGCTCACGTCGCTAAATTCCGCTACGCCTGACGTCCCCTGCATCTTTCGCAAATAGATCAACATCTGACTCGCTTGCGACGGCGCAGCCAGAACAGCGTCATATGTCTGCCAGACGCCTTCCCGGCCTTGGGCGACGACAGCCGCCGCCTCCGTTCCCCACGGTTGTACGATGCGCTCATTACCGCGCCAACGCTTGTCGACATTGTCTCCGCGAAAGCTAATCTGGACAAACGCGGCGCCAACCGGTGCGTTAACCGTACGGATAGCTAACCGAACATGGTAATGCCGCCCTGCCTCTATCGCGATTCGGTCCTGCGCAGCAAAACCTGAAGATAGCCGCAATGCCATACCGGTGTCGTGCGGAACGATGTTGGAGGTATCACCCCACCAGCCAGAACGACCTGCAGAAAAATCTCCATTCACCAACAAAGACGGTACCGCCGCGTAGCCGACGACTGGAAATACGACAAACCATGTGCCAATCAGCAGCGTGACCGCTCGCCACAGCCCAGCTTCAATGAACGCGCAAGCGTGCCAATTCATCCCGGCTATCGACCTCTGACGACGTACGCTCGTTACCGTCATTTACCGAGACCGTTGACACCCGGAGGAAACGTCAAGGGCACGCGAAACTTGTTACGGAACCGGAGCAAGCTCTTCAGGTGACTGCGGCTCGCCCGATCGATCAATTTCCCGGCGGATTGCCGCTGATGTTCGTGTACAAGGCGAGCACCAGGCACGCACACCACCCGATAGCCGGCGTGCCAGATACGTGCGCACAGATCGACATCTTCCATGTACAGGAAGTATGCCTCGTCCATTCCACTCAACTCCTCGAAGATATGGCGCCGTACGACAAAGCCTGTTCCCATGACCCACTCTGCGTCGAAGGGAACACCGGGTGTCCACGCATCCATCATCAGATGTTGGGTAAGACGCTTGCGCAGCAGAATCGACCTACCCAGCGAAGTACGCCGCCCAACAATGTCGAGCAAGCTATAAAAACGTCTTGCCGAATATTGACGCGAGCCATCCGGATTGGTGAGATCGAGACCAACCAGTCCGATCGCCGGATCGGCTTCAAGCGTATCCAGCGCCTTCTCAAGGCTACAGTCAACAAAGTAGGTATCAGGATTTAGTACCAGCACACATTCGCGAGTTCCGGCTACCATTCCCAAATTGACGCCGGCCCCAAAACCGCGGTTCATCGACGCCCGGATGAGACGGACGCCGGACGGCAATTCAGCACGCAATCGCAAATACGAATCGTCTGGTGAAGCATTTTCGACAACGACAATATCTTCTGGAAGCGCGACCTCGAGCGCGAGAATGGAACTCACGCAATTGATCGCCATATCAGGCGTTCTAAAGTTGACTATAACGACGTTGAGATCATTTTTGCGGTTCATATTTTCCCCGGGATTTCTAGTAATCGAACCTGTTCCAATCTGCAGTCTTCACGCTGCTAGACATACGTCTTCCACGACACTCCAATGATCGGCAGCCGCCCGGTCCCAGCTAAAACGCGCGGCCCGTTCAACGCCGGCTTCAATCAACTCCTGCCGGAGCGTGAAAGCTTCGGCAAGGCGGTTCATTCCTGTCCGAATATCGCTCACATTCCATGGATCGACGATAAGTGCCGCGCGGCCCGCTATTTCGGGCATGGCAGAGGTGCTAGAAGTCAATACCGGAACGCGAGAAGCCATTGCTTCCACGATCGGCAATCCGAATCCTTCGTAAAGCGACACGAACGCGACAAACAATGCCCCGCGGTACAGCCGTGGCATGTGTCCATCGGGCACTTCTCCGGCGAAACGCACGAGGTTTCCTACGCCTTGCTTCTCGGCTAGCGCGGCTAGTTTAGAATCCGGATTTCCAGTCAACAGCAAATGAATCCCTTTCCCTGGCAGAGTAGATTGCGCGTAAGCGGCGAGCAGTCGATCGATGTTCTTGTAACCGCGTCGGTTACCCGGATAAAGTACATATGGGTAATCGATATCTAAGGTCTCATCGTTGAGCGCATAAGCCGGATCTACACCGTTCAGGACGACGTGCACACGATCTGACTCGATACCAGACCAGGTGAGGAACTCACTGCGCGTATATTCGGAAACACAGACGATTGCCGTGCAGCGCCGATACATACCGCGGAAAAGAAGATCGTAATAAGCACGATGCAATTTCGAATAGAAGTGCAAATGCGTCAGATCGTGCACCGTGACAACCGAAGGATGGCGGCCCCACGCGGGCGGCACGAATCCTGGGCTCCAGAACGCACCAGGCCGATCCTTTCCTGCGAGCGCCGCTGAAATCGACAGCGGAGACAATGGACTACCGATTTTGCCGTCGACACCCAGCCTCTCCACCCGCACGCTCCGTGGCGCACGTTGAAGACACGCCGTCATTACGTTGCCAATGCCGGTCTGTGCGGGCCAGCGAAGATCCGCATACACGGTGTACTCGGTTCCTGAGGGTTGTCTCGTAGTCGCATCGGACACATTCATCCCCTGTCGGACCAGCCAAGCACGCGCTGACTAGTCGCTATCCAGTAATAGCGGGAACGGGCAAAATCTCCCTTGAGCAGGGACAGCACACATCCCAGCATCGGTCGAGCGAGTAGGTAGAGGACAAAATGCCACGGGTAGCCGTTGAGTCCCAGCACACGGCCAAAGCCCCGGTTATAGAGACGCCCCCGTGCAAATGCTCTTTCGTCAAACTGCTGTAACGGCTCCGGATGCGATATACGAAGCGCCGGGTCGTAACGAACCGCGGCGCCGACACGCAACGCCCCCAGAAGAAAATTGACTTCCTCCCCCGCGCCCCAACGAGAGCCCGAACCCACACCCAACTGCTCATCGAATCCGTCCGCAGCTCGCACAGCGGTAGTCCGCAAGAAGATCGTGTAGGAGGTTGCGCTGGTCCAAACGTTATAGCGATTGATCAAATGAGGATTGGTGGACCATCGCCCTTGCGACAACCGACCGTGGCCGTCCACGCTACAGCCCGTGAGTCCCGCGAGTGAGGGATCCCGGCTCAACTGCCCAGTCACGAATGACAGCACCTCTGGTGCGTACCAGCAGTCGTCGTCTGGGAAAGCGACCACGTCGCCGCGCACTGCACGTAGCCCCACGTTGCGCGCGCGCGACAATCCCTTCTCCGACCGCAAATAGACAATCTCCATCCGATTGCTATAGCGATTGACCACTGCTTTCACTCGATCGTCATCGTTCTGATCGACCACAATAAGTTCAAAGTCTTTGCAAACTTGCGACGCCAGCGACGCAAACAGTCGCTCGACTTCAGCACTTCTTCCGAGGGTGGCCATGATCAACGAGAATTTCATATCGCCTTCCTGTTGAAACGATACTGGCGTGCAGCGTGCACTCGCGCACGTGGTAACCGTTGCTGCTTCCGGGTGACCTTGGGGGGATTAGCTCCACGTCCCCAGGACACCAGATAGCCGCAAAACAAATAGACCATTTCGCTTTGATGCATGGGGTTGATCAGCGACCACGCGGCAATCGGAGATAAACACAACATGGTCCGCCAACCAAGTCCCACACCGCAAAAGAACACTAACCACACCATCACCCCGGGAACGCCTGCAATCAGCATTAAATCCAGTGGCGAACAAAAAACGGAGTTGGTTCCCGCACCAAGTCCTTTAACGCTAATCGCTGACGTAGCAAAGTAACCTTCAACGAAGCCGAAGCCATAGCCCAGCCAGTCCTTCGCAACCAGACCAATACTGATGACGAAAGCCAGGCCGCGCTCTTCCTCCAGCCTGACTCTCAGCATGTCGCCTGACAGTTCCTTCTTGAAGCGGTAGTAGTAAAGGGCAGCACCGGCGCATAACGCAATGATCTTCAAATAGGTGCGACCCTTGATTTGAGTCATTAAAACAATGCCGCACGGAATCAACACTGTCTTCGATTCGCTAAGCAGCGCCACCACTGCACCCAGCCCAAGAAACCAGGCAGCGTCGGACGCTTTCTTCTCAGACTGTAAGAACAGCACAAAACTTGTGCAAAAAAAGAAGGTTGCCAACCAGTTTCGTTCCTTAAACGACCCATGCAGTGCGTCCTGCATAAAATCCACTGCCTGATAAAGCACAGGTACGTTCAGCTTTTGGAGCGCTACCTGGAACAGCAAAAAACCGAACAATGTCCAATAACCTAAGGGCAAGCGGTGGCTCACGTAATGCCGTCCAAATGATCGGCCGATCAGATAGAAAGCCGGATAGATCACCACAAACTTGACTATTTGCTCGATCGGCTTGATGCGTTCATAACCGCTGAAACCTGTGAGCAACAGCGCCACTGCGATAAACAGTGCAAACGGCAGAACTTCACGCGCCCGCACATAGACGGACTTATTGATAAGCAGCAGCATCAGAACAGCGAGTGCCCACATCTGATTGATTCGGGCAGGCCCCATCTGGACAAACTCCATCGACAGAAACAGGAGTCCCGTGAGGAAATATAAATCGACCCACCGAGGCGAAGTGCGTATGGCGCCCCCTCGCGCCTCGCGCCTCTGGCCGTTGATTGCGCTAGCGGCTTTCATAAGCGTAGTAGCTCGCGTTGTAGCTGCCGTAACCCAAGCGGCTTTGGGGAACGTCCGTGAGCACAACGCCTCGTACCTGTACATCAGCGTTACGCATGCGCCGAGCCGTCTCCGCAATTTCGCTCGACGTTTGCTGCCCGTGACGTATCGCTAGCAATGTCGTTCCGGCGTGACGCGCGATGACGGCCGCATCCGTTACAGCAAGTACCGGAGGCGTGTCGATAATCACCGCGTCGTACTTCGACGCGAATTCATCAAGCAGCGACTTCAGCCGCGAGCCCATTAGCAATTCAGCTGGGTTCGGCAGGATCGATCCTCTAGCCAGAAAATCGAGGCCGGGCAGTACATCGTGATGAATCAACGCCTCACATGCACCGTTCGAGAGCGAATCGGAAAATCCAGGAACAACCCCGGTGCCCAAGCAAGTGTGAATACTTCCGCGCCTGAGATCCGCATCGATCAACAGAATTCGCTTGCCACCGGCCGCCAGAACTGCTGCGAGATTGGTCGCGAGAAATGATTTGCCGACGTTGGGGCGCGAGCCTGTAATAAGGATGATGTTGTTGACGGCATCGAACGCACCGAAGTACAAAGCGGTTTGCAAGCTGCGAATTGCTTCGATAGCGATGTCGTCCTGCGCAGACACGGCCAGTAGTAATTTCCCCGTGCGCCCCTTGCTAAGCTGCCGCTCAATTGCCATTTGCCGACTGCTGTGCGGGACAACCGAGTAAACCGGCGTGCCAAGGATCTGTTCTATCTGATCCGAGTGCTCGATACGTATCTGTAGCGACCGGCGGACGAAAGGCACCGCGATGCCCATTACGATGCCAAGAATCAGCGATATGCCCGCCACGATCAACTTCTTCGGCCTGACCGGTCGATCCGGATGCATTGCCCAGTCCACTACTCTGACGTTTCCAACCTCTCCGGCTTCGATCACGCTCAATTGCTGTGAGCTGTTGAGCAAATTGGTATAAAGCTCCGTATTCACCCGGACATCACGAAGTAACCTGAGTGCTTCCTGTTCTGTATTTGGTAGGCTCTCAACACGACCAGAAAGTGTTTTCTGTTCTGCGACGAGCGCCGCGATATTGCCAGTGAGCGCCACCACGGTAGGGTGATCGTCTGAAAAGCGCTGCTGCAGTTCGTTGCGCTTCTGCTCGAGTTCCATCTGCTTCGATTTCAGATCCACCAGTTGACCGAGCAACAACTTGCTCTCCTCGCTCAGGTCAACGGTGCCCTTCCGATTGCGAAATGCGTTGTATAGATCCTCGGACCCCTCAAGTTTTGACTTTAAGGCCGGAAGCTGTTTCCCAAGAAAATCCAGCGTCGCCTGAGCCTCGTCTCTTTTTCTTGTAACGTTCTGATCGACATAGTTAGACCCTATGCTATTGACGATGCGAGTAACCTTATCGCTGTCGTCACCGTCGAGAGTCACGCTGATAACGCCTGACTGCTTGGATTTTTCCTCTACGACAAGATCATTCTGCAGTCGGGAAATTGTTTCGAGCAACCTTGAGCGTTTGACAGTGAAGCGGGTTCCCGCATTTGCGATGAGGCTATCAACGAGTATGGTTGCCTGCTGGCCATCCACTAGCGCGACACTGGGCTGGCCTGACACCCCGCGTGCAATTACCTGCCCATCTTCGTCCTGCAACTCGAAGGCGTGACGGACGCCGGCCACCAACGTGTAAGTCGTGTCATAAGGCAAGTCAAAACGGCTGATGTCAATATGTTCGCCTCCCCAGGCAAACCGGCTCAGTCCGAACCAAGGCACCACGAGTGTTCCGGGCTTTGCGAGACGCGAGATAAATTGCCCAATCACTGGAAAATAGTTCGGCTTGGCCGCGATATCCAAGTGCTGCGCCTGCACCGTCCTCTGAATCACAAGACGAGACATGACGAGTTCGATCTCCGCGGCCGCAGTTGCGGTCGTATCGAACAGCGATGCCAGTTCGCCCAGCGGCTCTTTTGCGCTGGCAGCCGGATCCTCTACCTGAATCATCGCGTCAGCTCGATACACCGGTGTTGCCAGAAACGCGTAGGTCAAACCGAGTGCAAAGATGATGGCAGCGATCTTGACGGTCAACTTCCAGTTCTGAAGCAAGACCGAGACATATTCGGACAAAGAGGGTTCGGCTTGCGAAGGCACATCGTCATACTGTTGACGATCGCGCAATCCGAACGCTGTGCCGCGAGCCTGATCGGGATTGAATAAATTGTTCATTTCGCGACAATCGCCCCGGTCAGACCTGCGTTAATGGCGGGCAATAGCAAACTAAGTACGCGATTGAGGCGCACGAGGCCATTGCCGTCGATGTAAACCACGTCCTTGGGCATCAACTGAAACTGATTGGCGAGCACCATCGCAATCGGAGATTCAGCGTCCAGGTGGTAGATCTCCGGCGTCTGCGGCGTCGAAGCGCGGATCACGAAGACCTGGTGTGCGTCTGCGCTGTTGTTGTTCAGGCTTCCCGCTTGTGATAAAGCGTCGCTCAGCGTCAGACTCCCGTCACGCAACGGCGTAGCGAAGATCGGCTTGTTCACTTCGCCCATTACGTAAACACCGTTCTGATCACGGGAGGTGACGCGCAGCACGTCGCCGTCTTTCAGCACGATCTGCGACCCACTGATTTTTTGATCCAGCATCGAGGTCATATCGATCGAGTAGGACTTCCCGCCGCGGATCAATACCAGCCGGCTTTGATCGGCCGTTGCCTGGAGGCCGCCAGCGCGATTAATCGCTTCGTAGAGCGTCATCGGCACGTCGTTGATCGGCTGTACGCCCGGAGTGCGCACTTCGCCCTCGATATACACTTGCTTGCTGCGGAATGAGGCAAGCCGGACAGTGATCTGTGGATTCTTGAAATAGGTCAGCGACGCGGCCAATTCCTTTTGCACCTGGTCCGCAGTCTTTCCCGCCACTTTCAATTGGCCCACGTAGGGAAACTGAACATCTCCGTTACTATTCACGACAAAACCCGCAGGCGGATCAGCGGGCCGCTGAGCCGAACCGTTCTGCCCGGAACCAGATTCGGCGGAGGCCAGCTCCGGATGGTCCCATACGGTAATTTGAAGGACGTCGCCCGGACCGATTGCGTAGGGTGCGGACTTGTTATCAAGCAGAGCAGCAATATCCTGACTTTCCGCTCGCGCAGGATTGTTGCGACGTTGCTGGAGTAACGAAAGGTTGATCTCCTGGATCGGTACGTTCAGTTCCAAAGGCACATTGCCCTTGCTGCCACCCGAAATAGGTAAGGCCGCGCTACTTGACATACGCATCCCAGGTGCAACCATGCATCCTGACAGGCCTGTCAGTAAAACTGCCGTCAAGATTGACCAGATAGTACGTTTCATACTTGAAGCCCTCGAATTTTCCGTTTTTGTGTTTTGGTCTCGTTCCTGCTGCCCTTCTCCGACGCTCAATGTCCTGCGTACTTTCAGGCCGTCAATGCTTGCGTCCCATCAAACCGCCAGTCAGTGCCGATAAACTTTGGGGACACTCGCCCCGCACACCTTTCGATCACCAGGGTGACCTATATACCGCCGCCCCTCCGGCCGGCGATATATAGGGATTCGTCACGACATCGTGTGATGCCAGATCTGTATTCGTTAGCGCCGTGCCGCTTGTCAACGGCAACGTGTGAACTACCGAAGTCCTGTTTGCTGCGCTCGACGTGACACCCCGCCCCGTTCCTTTCGCAAGCAACACTTCAGTTGGCGTAGTGGGCTCTTCCGTCAGCGACAACGCTGGCGTCGCGGAATCGTCGGCCGGCCCGCCCAATTGCTCGAGATAGCCACTATCCAGATCCGATGGCGCACCCAGCAACTTCCTTTCCGCTGTGGGCACCTTCAACTTCGATCCGTTAACTCCACTGCTGCTTGCTGTCTTTTCATTGCGACCAGGAAAACTCGGCGACTTTGCATTGGCGGGCGGCACTGTGACTGCCGCGAGCAGTAGGATGGCCATGCACACATGCACGATCCCTGCGCTGCACCGGATTGCCGTTCCGCCTAGCCGCATTTGCGTATTCCTGGAATCCAGTTGTCGATCCCGACTTCGACTTGTGCGAACGACTCTTCATAAGCGGCCCGTGGATGAAGATATGGATCCGTGATATCGAAGTCATCGTGCTCGCCGAGCCGGTATACCTTGCCTCGTGTGAAGGGATAAGCACACTCGATCCTGCTGCGCTGATCCAGCGTCATAGTCAGAATCAGGTGTGCTGCTTTTGCGTGAGTCAACGTCAACAATGTCGTCAAATGCGCACTAAGGTCGTAGCCTCGTTCAAGCATCAACTGTGCAGTGGCGCGGTCGGCCGGACGCCCCGGCCGCGCGCGCAGACCCGCCGACATGATGGTTTTGTCGGGCAATCTGTTCGCCAGAATCATCTCCGCCATGGGGCTCCGGCACATGTTGGCTTCGCAAACGATCAGTATTGTTTCGAGCATCACGCGCTTACCCGACCCGTGTAGCTGTCATGTTTTCAATAAGCATTCGCATGACCTAATCCTTTTAAGACCGTCGCCGCGACAATCCTCATGTCGAGCCCGAACGACCAATTGCGCAGGTAATACAGATCGTGTTCGACGCGTCCTTGCATCTTCTCGATCTGGTCTGTCTCTCCTCTGAATCCGTTGATCTGCGCCCAACCTGTGATCCCCGGCTTTATCCGGTACCGATGGATGTAGCCGTTCACCACTTTCTGATAAAGCTCGTCATGTTCAATCGCGTGAGGCCGCGGCCCCACTACCGACATATCGCCACGCAGTACATTGAAGAACTGCGGCAACTCATCCAGGCTAGTACGCCTGAGAAACGCACCCACTCGCGTAATACGCGGATCCCCTCGCGTGGCCTGTTTCACCACACCTGTTTCCACAGCGTGAGGACGCATCGAACGAAACTTGTAGATCTTGAAGATGCGTCCATCCGCACCCTTGCGTTTCTGCGTGAAGAACACCGGTCCACGCGAAGACAGCTTGACGGCGAATGCAATCGCAATCAGAAGAGGAGCAAGCGCAGCCAGCGCGCAAGCGGCGAATGCACGATCGAAAACCTCTTTCTTCACCAAAGCGCGAGCCGGCACCGGCGATGCAACCAGGTTGATCGCAGGCATACCGATCAAATCGATCATGCCGCTATCGAACAGCGCAACGCTGCGCATATCAGGTACAAAGCGCACGTTCACGAGGTCATCGCGAAACTCAGCCACAAAGCGCGACAGCGTGCGTTCTTCAGAAAGCGGCAACGCGAGCCACAACTCCTGCACATCGTGAGATCTCACGTAGGCGGCGAACTTGACGATGTCGTCATACACCGGCACGCCCGAACCTATCGTTCCCATCACCGGCCGCACATCAAAGGCCGCCACCGCACGAAACCCGCTAGTCGTCGAACCTTCGATATTGCGCACGACCTGGTGGCAATGCGACCCGCACCCCACCACCGCAACCCTGCGGAGATTCATTCCTGCGTGGCGCACTCGTGCGAGCACGGCGTGCACAGCCAGACGCGACGCAATCAGCGCGCCGCCCGTTATTGCCATCCAATAGGCAAACCAGAGACGCGAGATGAAATCCGTGCGATGCAGTGAGAACATCAGCGCGAGACCGCAGCCTTGAACCACGAACCACGCCAGCGACACCTGACCGGCCATGCGCAGCATTGCCCGCCCACGCCATGAGCCGTACACACCGAATGCAGGGAATAGAACCAGCGTAAAAGCGGCTGCAAACGCAACGAAGGCGGTATCGATACGGCTTTGCATGAGGTCTTCAAATCGCACTTGCGAAGCGGCCACCGCCCCGAGAACGACGAGCATTACATCGAGCAAACGTGCGATCAGGCTTTGCAACCCCGGCATCGTTCTTCTTTGCTGCGCAAAATTCGCCGTATCCATTCTTATCCCCCGCGCTGGTCTCTCGCGCCAAACGTTCTTGTCGAGCTGCTCAACTTGTGTTCGCTTCAACAGCTCATGTCTCTCGTACTTCCACCACCACGCTCTTCGCGACAACAACACCGCCCCGGCACGCGAAGAAGCGCGCAATACAACACAACCTGGATTTCATCCATCCAGCGCGAAGCAAAACGACTGGACGTTCCTGGAACAACGATGGGGGATTGACTACAAGCCGCTCGCACCCGCACACCTTGGGCACTCAGGCGAAACGCCGCCACGACGAATCCGAACAAAAGATCACACCGCTTGTGCGTTGAGGAGACTGACCTGATACCCCCGACCAGGCCAGTCGTTGATTCGAACTTCACCAACATGTACTGCTTGTCTTGTCTATCTTGTGCACCGCGCAACCTATAAAGCAGCAAGCATGCCAATCGTTAGATTTCTTTCACAATTGGTCGGCGCGCGTCGGGCAAACCCTTGTTAGATATAAGTTTTTATCCGACGCCGCCTCTCAGGAAGCCCTCGAAAAAAGACGCGAAATCGTGTGCGGTAACGCGCCCGTTACGTAACACCGCCCGTAACGGTCTCGATCGATCGGGGACGTCCGTGGGACATCACGAGGCGCGGTAAATGTCTGAAGAAAGGAGAGTGGAGAGAAGTTTTTGTGCAGCGCAAGCAGCGCTATAGATATGAACCAATCGCTTCGACGATTGATTCATCAGATCAGCACGCGTCAATACGAACGCGAGTAAGCAACGATCGTTTCAAACAATTCGCTGCAGAACTTCTACTTTGGGCACACGGCTTGCTGGACCCCAAGACATCGATACGGCCTTTTCGCAAGCTCGCCTAAACCGCGTGCTCCATGGCTGTCCTGACAGGCGGGTCCTGTGAACCTAAGCGGAGGTTATTAATATGTTGGGAACTATTCTTCTGATTGTGCTGATCCTTATCCTCATCGGTGCGTTTCCGACGTGGCCGCATAGCCGTTCATGGGGTTACGCGCCGACCGGTGGCATTGGCATCGTGTTGATCGTCGTGATCGTGCTGCTCGTCGCCGGCGTGATATAGCCGAATTGAGGTAATCAGATCAGCAGCTCAAACCAGGCCGGCCGCCGGATATCGATGCAGCAAACTGCATGGATATCCGGCGGCATTCTTATGTCGATTGTTGATACACGTTCGCGTTGTCACGCTAGCTTTACCGATAACGCTCAGACGTTAGCGCATTCATCTTTTGAATCGAACAGTTTGGAGTGCTGGGCATCCGGCCGGACGACGACGGCATCCGAATAGCAGGTCGGGCACGCCGGATGCTGAGTCACCATCGTATTCAAACGTTGATACGAAAGGAGATCACATCATGCCTTACCTTCTTGGCTGGCTTCTTGGCGTCCCGTTGATCGTACTGGTTATCCTGTACCTCATTTTCCACTAACCCCATGCAGCAGACGCTGTTCAACTGAAGGTCATTCCGCGCGGCCCTGCCTACCCCGGCGGCCGCGCGCCCCAAGATCCTCGAACCCTCGGTATCCCCTCCTTCCGTCAGCGCAAAGTCACGCGTCGGCGCATCTGCCTTTTCACTTGCGCTGTACAAAAACTGTGCGTAAAACTAGGCCTATTAGCCCGCGCAAAATGCCATATCTGCACACGTACGCACAAACTGTGTACGAGCAAGGAGGGACCGATGGCACACGACGAATACACGCTGTCACACCAGGACGTGGTGAAGGCGGTGATCATTCATCAGAACATTCATGAGGGCTTCTGGACGCTGAACATCAATTTCAACGTCGCCGCCACGCATGGTCCGCTCGTGCCGGACCCCTGTCTCGCCGTCACGATCAAGGGCATCGGCATCATGCGAGCCTCGCCTACCGATCCACTTGCCGTCGACGCCACCCTCATCAATCCACCGATGCCTGAACCTGTTGTGAGCGCCGTACATATAGCGGCCGCCGTCAATGGCGCGCATGAAGGCGGCATGCAATTCTGTCGCGACGTGTATCGCAATGTCGCAGTACAAAGCGCGACCAAAGCGCCGACCAAGACAAGGTGAAGTTCAGGAGAAGTTTGTGATTCGCCGGCGGTGCGTGCCGCCGCCGAGACACGCGAAGATCGTTCAAGGAACGTGTACGGACAGTTGGTGCCGGCAAACATGCCGGTTAAGAAAATGCACCATGCCCGGCGAGCGCGTCTTCCGGCGCGGGTAACACCGGAATACGCCTGCGATGCTGTCTTCCTGTGAAGGCAGCGAGACACCAGATGGCAGCTTGTGGCCGCGCAAGACCGCAGACCCGAGGCCAGCGGCCCGGACGGTTGTCCCGGGCATGAATGCACCCTGAAAATATACCCGGACGCCGGCTGGATATGCTTCCTAAAGCGATGCCCCCACCCGCCGACCGCAGGACATCCTTCCGCTAGAATGGCATTTATCCGAATAAACTTCCGAGAATGCCGTGACCACCCGAAATCGCCCACTGGACAACCAGGATCGGAAGATCATGCGCGAATTGCAGAAGAACGCGCGCCTGAGCAACGCCGAACTCGCCGAGCTGGTCGGCATGTCGACCACGGCCTGCTGGAATCGCACGCGTCAGTTGGAGACGGAGGGGTACATCCGCGGCTACGTCGCGTTGCTCGATCAGCAGAAGCTCGGTTTCGCCGACGTGGTGCTGCTCGAAGTCACGCTCGACCGTCACGACGACGACGCCCTCGCCCGCTTCGGCGCCGAACTGGCGACCTTGAGCGAAGTGCTGGAGGCGTATCTGGTGTCAGGCGATTACGACTACCTGGTCAAAGTCGCAGTCGACGGGACGGCGGGCTACGAGCGGTTTCTGCGCGAGAAGCTCTATAAAATCGCGGGCATTCGCCATAGCCGCTCGATGTTTGCCCTCCGCTGCATGAAGAGCATTCCGTCGATTGCGATCTAGCAGACGTCACGTTGCGCTATTCAGTGCTTATGGTGCAGCCAGTCCTTGATCGGATGTGCGTGCAGCCAGCGGGCGACCGGTTGGTCGTTGTGCTCCCGCCTGTAACGTATCGCGGTAAATATCACGATGCATAGCACCACCACGATTCCCACTACAAAACTGGTCATCGACTCGGTCATGGCAACCTCCTTTGAGGTCAGAACCATGCCTGTATTTTAGGTGACCAGAGAAATAGCGACTGCCGTTCTCATTCATCTGCGGAGACCGCAACTCGTTGCAGCACGGTCATCGGGCCGAGCCTCTTGATGACGTCCATCTGCGCCGCGTCTCGCACGAAGAGCGATCCCGCGAACCCCAGCGCATTCACCGATATTCCCTCGACACGTTCCGAAGATCTAGGCACGAGCAGCATCCATCGAGGCGCGACAAGCAGGTTGTACGGCGCCGAAGTGTGCAGCTCGCCATTCACCTCGATCGCGCGCAGGCCAATCGCTCCGAGCAACGCGTGATAGCAATCGCATGCGGCCTGTGCAGCGTGCCTTGAGTCAGCCGACGCCAGCTCCAGATAGGCGAACGCGTGCCTGAAAGGCAGACCGGGTACCGTGCCATCAATCGCATCGTCCATGCACGCGGACTCGAGAACGGACTCAATAGGGACCGACGGACCTGACTCTCCAAGCGGCAGCGGCACGATCTGCAGATGCTTATGGAGTTGACTCGCGCCGGCCTCCGCGCCGCCGTTGTAGAAACCCAGACCATCGTACTCAGCCATGCACGCAACCAACGCGGCAAAGTCCGCCAGGTCGAGCAGCGCTTCCTGCGATTTGAAGCTGCGGGTGACGATCAGAAGATGATGGTCGATGACGTTGAATTTGTTGAGCAAGGCAACGTGAGTGTCCGAGATATCGGCCACAAAAAGGTCCGGGTCATAAGGAAGGAACGGATTGAATGTCCCTGCGTCGGGCTTAGGCGCCTGTCGGGCTTCATCCTTGCGAGTGAGGCTCGATACCTGGCGGACAAGAAAACGTACGCCGCCTTCTTCAATCACCGCCTGAGAGGTCTCGATCGGTCGCAGCGCACCACAGCGCAGCGCATGCTCAGTCTGGCGCAGGATGGCCGGCCACAGGGTGCCGGACTGAATTTGCATATCGAACCTCGCTCTGCGCACTGGCTACGATGAGACGCATGACTGCGCATTTGCTGCACTAGAATTAATTTTCAGACTACCAGAAAGCGCTGGCGAGCCGTAGCTGGTCAACGCAGTTGGGAATCGTGTTGGAGAAGCGCAATGCCGACGTACCAATATCGTTGCGAGAAATGTGGCGAGTTATTCGAACACGCTGAACATCTCGCGGAACATGAGGTCGCCCACCCGCGTTGCCCGAAATGCGGAAGCGAGACGTGTCAGCACGTACCGACACCATTTGTCGCCAAGACGTCGAGAAAGAGCTGAGATCTGCTCCTTGAGCCCCCGTCAACGCTGGATGATTTTCGTTGCGAGCACAGGCGGCGCGCTCGAGGTATTCGATTACGCCGTCTATGGATTTTTCGCACAAAGCATTGGCCGCGAATTCTTCCCGGCACGAATAGGCCTGCCCGCAGAAACACTGTCGTTCGCGGTCCTGGCTGCCGGTTCCATGTCGAGGCTCGTGGGCGGCATCTTCCTCGGCCGGCTAGGCGACAAGTACGGCCGGCGCATTGTGTTCACCTCGTCGGCAATGGTCGCTGCTGTGTCGACCTTGTTCATCGCAATACTTCCTTCATACGAATCGCTGGGCGTTGCCGCGCCAATGCTCCTGGTTCTGCTGCGAATCACACAAGGTTTGTGCCTGGGCGGTGAATTGCCGGGCGCAGTGATCTATGCCGTTGAAACAGCACACGCGAAACCCGGGATTTTATGCGGCATGGTGTTTCTCGCTGTCAATATCGCGCTCATGCTTGCCATCAGCATCAATCTCGGCGTGCAGATGATTTTCACGTCGGATCAGGTCCGCGCATTCGGATGGCGGATCGGCTTTCTGGTTGGTGGTCTTCTAGGTCTGCTGAGTTTCGTTGTGCGGCGTACGTTGGCGGAAACCGACGAATATACGCGGGGAGTGAGCGCCCGGCACCGGGAGCCGCTCGCTGTTCTGTTCCGCAAGCATGCCGCGTCCGTGCTGACTGGCGTTGCTGCGGCGTCACTGGTGGGGGCGTCCAGTGGTCTCTTCGTGGCGCACATGCCGACCTATCTCCAGACGCTGCACTATGACCCGCGGAAGATTGCGAGCGCTCAGTTCCTGTATGTGACCGCCATCTCGGGCTGCATCCTCGTCACGGCCTACTTTGGCGAGCTGCTGTCGCGACGTTATGTCTTCATGTCGGGTGCGGTACTGTCGGCTCTGTTCGCTCCTTTCTTTTACGTTGCGGTGACCCGGCATCAGGTCAGCTTGCCCCTGCTGTTTCTGATGGCCGGTGTCGTCGCTTCGTTTGCAAATGGCACCTACGCGTGCGCGATTGCAGAGATGTTTCCCGTCGACGTGCGATTCAGCGGCCTCGCCACCGCCATGAATGTCGGTCTCGCCGCGCCGATGGCAATAGCGCCGCTCGCCGCAAGCATTCTTGCATCCACAACAAACTGGACATTTTCGCCTGCGCTTGTCGTGGTGCTTTGCGCGACATTCGCATTCGTTGCGTCGTTCCGAATGAAGCGTCACCGCGAGGAGGCTGTAAGCGTCAAGATGGGCAATGAGTCGCTGTTTCAGGAGCGCAAATGAATCCTCAGGAGTTCGTCAGGATCGGAGACACCGAACTCGATATCCAGCGCTACGAATTGCGTCGGGCTGGACAGCAGATTCCTCTTGAGCGCCTGCCGATGGAGTTGCTGATCCTGATGGCGTCCCGCGACGGACAACTCGTGACGCGCGCAGACATCGTCAGGGCGCTATGGGGCGGTAACGCTTTCCGCGAAACGGACAACAGCATTAACACAGCAATTAGAAAAATCCGGATCGCACTAGATGAAAATCCCGACCACCCATTGCATCTGACTACAGTCAAGGGGAAGGGGTATCGGCTAAACGGCACGAGGACGTTCTCCGAGGAGCCTTTGCAAATTCCCGCGGAAGCGGTTCGCGTGCTGGTTTTGCCCTTCGAAAATAACACCGGCGACTCAAGCGAGGACAGTCTCTGCGACGCGCTTGCGGACGAGACCTCCGCTAACATCGGAGTGCTCAATCCCGAGCGGATTCTCGTGATTGCCAGGACAACGGCCGCTCGCTACCGGCGGGTGAATAAGAGCATCGCGGAGATCGCGCACGAACTGTCAGTCGACTATGTGCTCGAAGGTTCGCTAACACGGGACGGAGGAAGGGTTCGCATCCTGGCGCATCTGATCCGCTGTGTCGATCAGGTGCAGATCTGGAGCCGTGCACATGAGCCGATGACACGCGGTGCACTGGATATCCAGAAAGAGGTCGGAACCGCCCTTGCTCAAGAAGTCTCGCCGGCGCTCGCGCAACAGCAGCAACACATGCTCGCAAGGCGTCTGCCGGTCGATCCGATGGCGCACGATGCCTACCTGCGTGGCCGATACTACTGGACTCGGCGCGTTCATTTCGATGCGGGATTCGCCGCACATCATGCGTTAAATGACGAGGACTTCATTCGCGCGCGGAGCTACTTCGAAAGTGCTGTCGATCGCGACCCGACTTACGCGCTCGGCTATGTCGGCTTGTCGAATATCTTCGGATCGACCGCCACGCATGGGTTCTACGCGCCGTCGCACGGCTACCCCAAAGCGCGCGAATCGGCACTTCGCGCCCTCGCGCTCGACGCAAATCTTCCGGAGGCTCACCAGGCGCTTGCCGGTGTGCACTACTTCTACGACTGGGATTGGCAACGCGCGGAAGCCGAGTTTCTGAAGGCATTGCGGCTCAACCCGAGCCATGCAGAAACCAGCCGCCTGTACGGACGTCTTCTACTGGTGCTCGGGCGAGAAGCGGAGGGACGAGCGCAGTTCGAGCTCGCCGAAAGTGTGGACCCACTGGGATTCGAAGGTTCGCGCGTATTCGGACTCATACAGTCGGGCAGATACGAGGAGGTGATCCGCGAGTATCTCAACAGCGGGCACGGCAATAGATCGCCGTTGATCTACCAGTTGCTGGCTACGGCATTCGAAGTCCAGGGGCTATACGAAGAGGCGATCGAAGCGACCGTCGATGCACTGACACGGTGCAACGAGTTTGCCCGCGCGGCGTCCATTCGAGCGATCTGGGACTCGGGTGGCTATCAGAAGGTTCTGCAGTGGTATCTGCAGGATCTACAGACAAGGAGCCGAAAGCGCTATACATCGCCGCTCCTGTTTGCGGAATTGTACGCACGCCTCGCACAGGCAGACGAGATGTTTCACTGGCTCGAGGTCGCGGTTGCCGAGCGCTCGCCACGTTTATGTGAACTGCGCACTAACCCATGGTTCCAGCACTATCGGTCGACAGGACGGTTCCGGAAAGTCGAAAAGCAGGTTGGTTACTGATCGGGTGGTCGTCGCAAAGCCCGGAAGTAATCAATGCAGTGGCTTGTCGACTGGGTCCCGTTGAGCCTCCACACGCACCGTCATACGTTGCGTGTATTACGCTCCGTCGACGTGAAGGCCCACCTGGGACGCAGGGTGCTGGTTCGTCATTTGCCGCGGTAGAACTCGCTCCGCAAGCGGCTTTGTTCTCCGCTTTGCTGTGCACGAATGAGATCCTGGTAAACCTGTTGCCGCGAGAGCGTCGCTGTGGATCCGGATTCGCCCGTCGACGCGCTGACTGTGCCGCCGACGTCCTGAGCGGCAGGTGGTGTTGCAGACTGCACCGGGTTGTCTTGCGCCCACACTTGTCCAAGAGAGAGGGAGGCGGCGCATATCGCCACGAGTCGAAGTGTTTTCATGTTGACTGACTCCAGCAAGGTAATGCGGACACGGTCAACACACGAACAGACGGTTGGCCGCAATGGCGTTTCGAACGACTTCGCACGCGGCGTCTCGTTCGTAGCGCTTGCCTCATGTTGCGGTCGGACTGCAGAAATCACTATCGAGGCAATATTGAGAAATCGTTAACTTGCACGGGTCGGCTCACACGCGGAGCGGTAGGCGCGAAGCGTAGCGGCGAAGCGCAGTCGTAAGCATGTGCTGAGGACATAGTAAACTGCGTCAATCAGGAAGTGATCCTTGTCCGGCACAGCCGACCGAGCCGGATACCGTATGTGTACGCAACAACACAAGGACCTCATGAGTCGTCTCGTCGTCGTTTCAAATCGCACTGCCGACCCTCGCAAGCCTGCAGCCGGCGGACTCGCCGTCGCTGTACGCGAAAGCCTGCAACAAACTGGCGGCCTCTGGTTCGGCTGGAGCGGCAAGATCCGCGAAGCCGCGGATGGCACGCAATCCGGCCAGGGGGAAGTTCATGTCCAAACGGCCGGCAACGTCACGCTCGCGACGCTCGATCTGAGCCGCGAGGATCACGACACGTATTACCTCGGTTACTCCAACGATGTCTTGTGGCCGGTATTCCACTACCGGCTGGATCTGGCCAATTTCGACACGCGATTCGCCGCGGGCTATCGCAGGGTCAACCAGTTATTCGCGCAGAAGCTGCTGCCGCTCCTCAAACCGGACGACCTCATCTGGGTTCACGATTACCAGTTGATCCCGCTCGCGGCCGAGTTGCGCGCCATGGGATGCACCAACCGCATTGGCTTCTTCCTGCATATTCCGATGCCGCCGCCGCTGATCATGGCCGCGATTCCGGAACACGAATGGCTGATGCGCTCGCTCTTTGCATACGATCTGGTGGGCTTCCAGAGCGAAGCCGACCTGACGCATTTTTCTCACTACGTCGAATCGGAAGCGCACGCGGAACGCTTGAGTCCGGATCGCCTTCGAGCATTCAATCGAACGCTGCGGGTCGGCGCCTATCCCATCGGTATCGACGTCGACGATTTCAAGCGTCTTGCCGATTCGAAGGAAGGGCGCGACATGTTCGTCCGGATGCGCGACGAGTATTCGCGGCGGCGTTTGCTGGTGGGCGTCGATCGGTTGGACTATTCGAAGGGGCTGCCGCAACGCGTGCATGCGTTCCGCGAACTGCTGACCTACTACCCGGAAAACCGCGATAGCGCGACGTTGATCCAGATCGCTTCTCCTAGCCGCGAGGACGTCGGTGCCTACGACAATCTGCGGCGTCAGATGGATAGCCTGTGCGGCGCGATCAATGGCGACTTTGGTGAACTGGACTGGATGCCGGTGCGCTACATTCATCGGAACGTGGCCCGTAAGCGCCTGCCGGGTCTTTTTCGCGCGAGTCGGGTGGCGCTCGTCACGCCCTTGCGGGACGGCATGAATCTGGTCGCAAAGGAATTCATCGCCGCACAGGACGCTGCCGATCCGGGCATGCTGGTGCTCTCGCGTTTTGCCGGAGCCGCCGAGCAATTGAAGGAAGCGCTGCTGGTCAATCCCTACGACACGCAAGGAACGGCGCAGGCCATTCAACGGGCGCTAACCATGTCGCTTGACGAGCGGATCAACCGGCACGAAGCGCTGCTTAACCGGATCCGTAAGTACGATGTGCACTGGTGGAGTTCGACGTTTCTGCAGGCGCTGGAAGACTGCGAGCCGAATGAAGTGGCGGCGAGCGGCACCAGCTGAACATCTGGCTGAACGGCATCAACCTCGAGACGCCAGGCGTCGCGCCTGGCGTCTATCATCACCGCCTGTCAGGCAGCAGGATCCGCTCGTCCACCTGACGGACGTCAGTGTGGCCGCAAAAGGCCATGGTGATGTCCAGTTCCTTCTGGATGATCTGCAGGCACTTGGTGACACCCTCCTCGCCCATTGCGCCCAGCCCATAGAGAAAGCTGCGGCCGATCAGCGTGCCTTTCGCACCGAGCGCAACGGCCTTCAGCACATCCTGTCCGCTGCGAATGCCGCCATCCATCCACACTTCAATGCGCGAGCCGACCTCGCGTGCGATCTCGGGAAGCGCCGAGATCGAAGAAGGCGCGCCGTCGAGTTGCCGGCCGCCATGGTTGGAGACGATCAACGCGTCAGCGCCGCTGTTGGCGGCAAGGCGCGCATCTTCTGCATCCATGATGCCTTTCAGAATGAGCTTGCCGCCCCACATCTTCTTGACCCACTCGACGTCTGCCCAGCTCAGCGCCGGATCGAACTGCTCGGCGGTCCACGAGCTCAGCGACGACAGATCGCCCACGCCCTTCGCATGACCGACGATGTTGCCGAAAGTACGCCGCTTGGTGCCGAGCATGCCGAGGCACCAGCGCGGTTTGGTCGCGAGGTTGATGAGGTTCGCCGGGGTCAATTTGGGCGGCGCCGACAACCCGTTCTTGATGTCCTTGTGGCGTTGGCCGAGGATCTGCAGGTCCAGCGTCAGCATCAAGGCGCTGCACCGTGCCGCTCGAGCGCGCTCGATCAGCCGCATGATGAAGTCGCGGTCGCGCATCATGTAAAGCTGGAACCAGAACGGTTGGGTGGTCTGGGCGGCCACGTCCTCGATCGAGCAGATGCTCATCGTGGACAAGGTGAACGGCACGCCGAATTTCTCCGCCGCGCGCGCCGCCAGGATTTCACCGTCGGCATGCTGCATGCCGGTCAACCCCGTCGGTGCGAGCGCCACGGGCATGGCGGCCGTCTGACCGATCATTTCCGTGCGCGTGCTGCGGCCCGCCATGTTGACCGCCACACGCTGGCGCAACTTCAGGCGTTGGAAGTCGCTTTCATTGGCACGGTAGGTACTTTCGGTCCACGAGCCGCTGTCGGCGTAGTCGTAGAACATGCGCGGCACACGCCGCTCGGCAAGCACGCGTAAATCTTCTATGCAGGTGATGACAGGCACGGTTTCTCTCAGCGCAGGGAACAAGCGATGAGTGTACGTGCTTAAGACAGTCGTCCGGTACTCCGGGAATACCTGGGGATCATTCAGTCAGGCTCTGCGTAACGGCTTCTGGCAAGCCGCCAGCACCGCGCCGGCTGCGAGCAGCAAGGCGGAATAGACCAGCCCACGTGCGAGACCCGCGCCGTCCGAGACCCAGCCGATAATCATCGGCCCGACGATCTGTCCGAACGCGAACACGATCGTGAATGCGCTAATGCCCTTGCCCCAGTGGCTCGCCGGCAGATTGTGGCGCACGAAAGCCGTGGTCGACGCCACAGCCGAGAGAAACGTCGCGCCGAACAGCACGCCGGAGACAAACGCCACCCACGGTTGCGTGAACAACGCGGGCAACAGCGTCGCCACCGCGAGCAACGCGTTGAGTATCGCGAGCGCGTGGCCGCCGCGCATGCGGTCGAGCAGACTGGACCACAAGCGTGCCGACACGACCGTCGCCACGCCAAGCAACAGGTAGAAGCCCGTCACCACAGCCGCGCTCATGCCCGCGTTGCGGAGCAGTGCGACGATGAACGTCATGTAGCCGATATAGCCGACGCCGAACAGTCCATAGCCCGCCAGTGCGGGGCTGAAACGCGGCCAGCGTGGCGCGTCGGCGGTATCGGAAGCATCCGCGGTCGACGGCCGAGTTGTGTGCACGCTTTCAATTTTTCTAGCGGCGCCGATGGCAATCGCGGAGAACGCCGCGCACGCAACGGCCAGTGCGAACCAGGCAAACTGCCAGCCATGCACGACGTTGAAAATCGTCAACGGCACCAGCACCGATGAAGCGACGATGCCCCACCCCGTCCCGCCGTAGTACAAGCCGAGCACAAGCCCTGCATCGTGCGGTCTCGCCGACGCCAGCCGCGCCGCCAGCACGCCGCCGCTGACGAAAACCGCCGCACTGCTCACGCCGGTGATCACGCGCATCACGAGTAGCGAATGCGTGTCGTCCAGCAGACCGCTGATGGCCATCAGCAGCGCAGTGGCCACGCAGCCCGCGCCGAACAATGCACCGGCCGACCAGCGGCGTGCGAGCCGCGGATAAGCCAGCGCACCCAGCAGATAGCCCAGCGCGTTGGCGGTATTCATCGCGCCGGCTTGAGCGAAGCTCCAGCCGAGATCGAGTTTCATCGACGGCAACAGCAACGCGTAAGCGAAGCGCGCGAGGCCCAGCGCGATCGCGCTGCCTAACGACAGGCCGGCGGCCAGCATCAAGGTGGGGAAGCGCTGCGCCGCTTCAGTGGGCGTGGCGGTCGATGCGGCGTTGAGAGATTTTGTTGGCATTGGCTAGCGTGGGTAGACAAGGATGCGGCAGGCTCGCTGCGGCATTCCGCCATCATATCTGGGGGCGCTCCGTTCGGCTGACGGTTAGTTGCGGATCAGACGCCAGAAGCTCGGCTGCAAGGCCTTCTGACCGTGCGCGTACAGTGCCAAGCCTCAGTTCAATGCTTCGTCCAATTCATTTTCTAAATGCGAATGATTTGCATTTACGATGAAATTGGCCCATCATTCAGTCCATGCCATCAGACGAATACCGAAATCATGATCACAGCCGACCTCAGCCGTCCCGAAACCGAAAGCAAACGCACAGCCGCCGCAGCGCCTGACACCGCCGCCGGATCGAAGGCAGCGGCCGCGCTTGAAGTGCTGCTGTCGCGCCAGTCCCACTGGCCGCTCACCGAGCCGGCCCCGGCCGACGCCGAACTCGATCTGATCTTCGATGCCGCCTTGCGCGCGCCCGATCACGGCAATCTGCGGCCGTGGCGCTTCGTCACGATCCGCGGCGACGCACGCGGCCCGCTCGGCGACGTGCTGGTCGACCTCGCCTGTGCCCGTTCGCCGGGCGAGCCGCGCTCCGCGCATGCGCATCGGCGGCAGAAGGCCTACGCGGCGCCGATCGTGATCGCGCTCGGTGCGTCAATTTCGTCCCAATCGACCGTGCCCGAGACCGAGCAATTGCTGGCGGTCGGCGCGGCGACGATGAACATGCTGAATGCGATCCACGCGCTTGGCTACGGCGGCTTCTGGGCCACGGGCGCCGACAGCTATGAAGCGCAATTGCACGACGCGCTGGGTTTCGCGCCGAACGAGCGATTGCTCGGCTTCCTCTTTGTCGGCACGCCGAAAAACCCGGGCCAAGCAACAGCACGCCCGACACGCAGCGAACACGTGCGCGAATGGCTGCCGCCGCAGCCGGCTAAAAATTGAAGCAAGCATCTGGCGCAAGCACTGCGTCACCGCCTATCCGTCGCGAGCGACAAGCGCTGGCCTGCGACGTGGCCTCCTCCGATCAGGCCGGCGCGACTCATTGGACCGTGTCCATTCAGGAGCCTCGATGAACTTCCGCTCTCAATACAGCAGCCGTCCCGAACTGGTCGACGATCACGTTACCGAGTCGGCCGATGCGCCCGATCGCACGGTCCTCAGCGCCGTTCGTACCTGGCTGCGGCCGGCGTGTGAAACCGTGCGCGGCGGGGTGCACTGGCGCGACATCCTGATCGGCGTGGGCTTGCGGCAAGACGGTATCGAACATTTCGATCTGCTGATGCGTTCGCTAATGCACGTGTCCTATCGTCCGCTCGACATGCGATGCCGCTGCGCCAGCGATCTCGGCAAGGACGAAGCCGTGATCCTGCAAACCATCGCGCTGCTGCAAAAGACGCACAGTGGCGCTGCGTTGCGCATGCTGAGCGAATGGCTGCCGGCGCCGGCCGTGAGTGGCGTGTTGAAGCTGATCCGCTGGTTCGCCATCGATCTGCTCGACGCCGGTGTCGAACTCGACGTGCAAGCGCGCCGCGTCACCTATATGCATTGAGGACCCGAGCGTATGCCGTCGGAACTCGCTTATCTCGCGCCCTCGCGTGTGCGTGACAGCATCGACTCGCAGGCGACGAATAGCGCTAATGCGTTGCAAGCAGATCACCCTGCCTCACCGGTTCAACCTGCTCGAACCGCGCACGCGATCGTCAACGCGGCCGCGCCGCAATTCGTCTCGCATCCGCTAACACGCCACTATCCGCAGCGCGTCGCCGCGCTACGCGCGGGTGAATTGCATATGTGGCGATTCCGCTGCGAATGGCTGCCGGTGCCGGTGCAGGAAGGCGAAACGTGGATTTCGAAGGGAGAGCGCGAACGCGCAAAGCTTCACCCGAACTCGGCGCTACGCAAACGCTTTATCAGCGCACGCGTGGTAACGCGCTGGATCGTCGCGAATCTGTTCGACTGCGAGCCGCATGAGGTTGATCTGCAAGACGACGGGAACGAGAAACTGCGCGCGCGAAATCCGCACGACGGTCGGGGCATCACGATTGATATCGCTTACGCCGGTATTTGGATCGTGATCGGCATTGCGTCGACAGCACTAGGTCTTAGCGTCGTCGTCCCTTCGCCTGGCGCTGCGCTTGACGAGGCGCAGGAAGTCTCACGCCAACGGGCGCGTTATGGCAGCTTGTGCAATGCGTTGCGTTATGCGCCTGTCGATGTCGATCTGGATCTGCTCTCGAGCAACACCGCATCCTGTGCGTTCGATCTTGCCGAACATGGCCGCTGGCATGTGCTCGATCTGCCGATGTCGGGCAAGATTCGCGCAGCGGTTGCAATCGCCCAGCCGGTCACGCAGGTGCATGCGGTTGGATGGCCGAAGGCGTTGGTGTCTGGCGAACGAAAAGTTTAGCGGGTGAACGTTTTCGTCGACCACGCCACACATGCCGCATAGGCTTTAGGCGCCGCAATCCAGCGCGCGGCAATCTCACGCATGTCATCCGGAATCACATTGCGTAGCGTCACCTCGACGCTGTCACGCGGCAGCACCGTCAGATGCTGCAGGCCGCGCGTGATGCCAACGCCCGTCGTCTTGACGAGCGCTTCTTTGGCGACCCATGCGTCGTAAAACGCGGCGCGCTGCTCTTCCACGTCGAGGTTGTCGATCCACACCGCTTCGCTCGCATCGAGCGTCAATGTCGCGATCGAATGCCAATCGAAGCTGTCGCTGCGATGTTCGATATCAACACCGACACGCCGCCTAGGCGACATCGCGATGAGCCCATGCGAGCCTGCATGCGATACGTTGAAATCGAGCGTATTGGAATCGGCCAGATGCGGGCGATGGTTTGCGTCTAGCGTGAATCGGACGGCGTGTGCCGCAATACCAAGACATCGCGCGAGTTGCTCGCGCAGCGCCACACGCACGGAAGCGAAACGCAGCGCATCTTCATGACGGTGAAATTTGCCGGCTCTCGCGCGTTCGTCGTCGCTGAGCGCGGCGAAGGCGGCATCCTCCAACGACGCGTCGAAAGCAAAATCGACCCGCCACAACGAAACGTCGGACGGGCCGTCATGCGGCAGGAGAACAGGTTCGATTGAAGACATCGCGAAGGTTCGAACGCAAGTGGTAAGGTCGTAAGGAAATATTCGCGACTCTACCCGATATGACGATTGAATCGGCTCTAACTCCTGCCCTGCCGGTGTGTATAGTCAATTTTTTACAAGCGCGTTCTGATGGAATGGATCAGAGTATTGGTCACATTGCGCTGAGAAGCTCGGCTGGGACACGCCGGTTTGCGGGCGCTCTTCACTAAACCAGTCTGGAGGTTGCAAGACATGAAGGCCGCACACTATGCCTCAAAAGGCTCCGCTCGAGACGTTCTGGTGGTTGACGAGCAGCCTGATCCGGCCCCTGAAGCGGGCGAAGTCCTGGTGCGCATCGCACACTCCGGCGTGAACCCTTCGGACGTTAAATCGCGCTCGGGCCTCACCAGCCCCGCCATGGATTTTCAGCGCGTTATTCCGCACAGCGATGGAGCCGGCGTCGTCGAGGCAGTGGGGGAAGGCGTGTCGAAACAGTGGATCGGACAGCGAGTCTGGACGATCAACGGCCAGTGGCAGCGGCCATTCGGTACCGCATCCGAACTGATCGCGTTGCCCGAAAGCCAGGTTGCGCGGCTCCCCGACAATGTGTCGACCGAGGCGGGCGCCTCACTTGGGATTCCGCTTCTGACGGCCTGGTACGCGGTGCATGTTTGCGGAGAGCTTCTCGGCAAGACGGTTCTTGTCTACGGCGCCACGGGCGCGGTAGGCGGCTACGCCGTGCAATTGGCCGCGCTCTCGGGTGCAAGAGTGATTGGCGTGGCTGGCAGCCGGGAGAAGTGCGAGCTCGCTTCCCGTCTGGGTGCCGAGTGGGTCATCAATCGCAACGAGCAGGACGTGGTGGCTTCGGTACGCGAGATCACCGCGGGCAAAGGTGTGGACGCCATCATCGAAGTCGACGCAGCAGCCAATGCCGGCAAATATGGCGAGCTGCTGAAGTTTGGCGGTGACGTGATCATCTATGGTTCGGGGGCTGCATTGATCGAGGTCCCCTTCAGATCGATGATTGTTGGCTTCGCGAATCTGCGATTCTTTATCGTGTATAAATTGCCCGTTGAGTTAAGGAAAGCCGCCATCGATGTGCTCACCCCATTGCTGGAACGCGGGGCGCTGCAACATCCTCAGGTCGAGGTTTTTCCTTTGTCGGAAATCGCGAAGGCCCACGAACGTGTCGAGTCGGGCGCGACTGCCAAGATCCTCGTCGACACGCGCAGATAGGCGAACGCCGCAGGAGGCCCTGATGAAGGATCGCGTCGAGTACAAACGCAGCAAGGAGATTCCGGGTCTCGTGCTGAGCGAGGCGCGCTTCTCCGAGTTCCGCTTCGATCGGCACTACCATCTGGACTACCACATCGCGCTGGTAACCGAGGGGGTTCAGCGGCAGGGATTCCATGGCGAAACGCTGCTACTGACACCGGGCAGCATCCAGTTAATGCCACCCGGCGAAGTACATGACGGCAACAGCGCTGGGGACGAGTCGTACACACTCAAGACATTTCGCCTCTCACCCGAGTTACTGAACGGACTCGGTGAGGAAATCTCGGCGCAAAATCGTTTCCCTGCACTGGGTGGCGCGGTCCTTCAGGATTCGTCGCTTGCCGGTCATCTGTCGCGATTGCACGATGCACTGCGAGCGGCTCGGGCGGGTTCCGAGCCCCTGGCAGAACAGTCCGAATGGCTGACGCTACTTGACCGCCTGTTCGTCCAGACACGCATGGTCAAACCGCAGTTTGTCAAAGGCACACTCACCTCAGTACAGTGGCGGCGCATCAAAGAGTATTGCGATGTCCACCTGGCCGAAAAAATCACGCTCGAAGAGCTTGCGGCCCTCTGCAATCTCGAGCGCTTCCATTTCCTCAAGCTTTTCAAGCAAACAGTCGGCATGACGCCACACGCCTGGGTCGTACGACTGAGGCTGGAGCGCGCGTGCTCTTTGCTGAGTCACACTGACCACGGTCTGTCGCGGGTGGCTAACGAAGTCGGCTTTTACGATCATAGCCACTTCAGTCGCGCGTTCCGGCAAGCCTTTGGTGTATCGCCGTCGAAGTATTGACAGACCCGATCGCGGCAGACCGCGCAGCCCAAGCGCCGCACCCTCCATCACTCCCGCACCACTCAGACGAAGCTGCGTCAACGCAACATTGACGCGGCACTAACGTCACGCTGCGCGTCCCGCGGACGACTGAACCCCACAAGCGAAAACCCTCAACTTTTTACAAGCGGGGCAGGCGCACGTCCTTTAACTTTGGGTCATGCGGAAAGTACGTTGTCTTTCCTGATTGCCGCATTGTACGAATCGCCCTGGAACACGAAATGACGAAACTCAGATACTACGACAGCGACGAACTGACGATGAACGCGCAGGTACTCGACTGCTCGCCCGCCGACGATGGCAAGTTCCGTGTGACGCTGGCCGAGACCCTGTTCCATCCGCAAGGTGGAGGTCAGCTCTCCGACCAGGGGACTATCGCTGGCGTAAAGGTCGAGCGCGTAATTCACGAGGGTGACAAGGTTATTCATATCACCGAAAAAGAAGTCGCCATCGGCGATGCGCTGATTGAAGTATCGCCTGAGATCCGCATGCTGCACGCACGGCTCCACTCTGCCGGCCACCTGATTTCCGGCGTCGTGGAGCAGATGGGTTGGTACGCGAACAAAGGTCACCATTGGCCCGGTGAAGGACGAGTCGTTTTTGAGCCACGTGATAACCCACAGTCGCTGACTGTCGAGGGCGTGGAACAGACCGTCAACCAGCTCATCGCGGATGATGTGCCGCGCCATCTGGCCGTAAAGGATGGCATCAGGTCGGTGTGCTTCGGTGACCAGCCGATGCATGGCTGTGGCGGCACGCACGTCAGCTCCGCTGGACAGATCGGCCGTATCAGGATCCTGAAGATCAAAGAGAAGAAAGGACAGCTCTCGATCCAGTACGACATCGAATCCTGATTCCCCAATTTCACTCGTGCCGAGTGCGTCACGCGCCGGCACCTATTTCATACTCAAGGAGATCTCATGAACCGCGCTGAACTGGATGCCCGTCTCGCAGAACTCGGCATCGAACTGCAACCGCCGAAGGCGGCGATCGCCAACTATGTACCCACCGTTCTGGCAGATGGTTTCCTGCACATTTCCGGACAGGTCGCCTTCAAGGACGGCAAACCGTATGCCCTCGGCCAGGTCGGCAAGGAAGTGAGTATCGAACTGGCGAAAGAAGCCGCACGGTTGAGCGGCATGGCGATTCTGTCACAACTTCGCTCGCAACTGATGGACGACCTGAGCGTGATCCGCGTCTGCTCGGTGACTGGCTACGTACACGCAGCCACGGAATTTACCGAGCACCCGGAAGTCATCAACGGCGCCTCGGAGGTTCTCGTTGAAGTCCTCGGTGAAAAGGGAAGGCACAGCCGCGCCGCCGTAGGCGTATCGAGCCTGCCGTTTCGTTGCCCGGTTGAGGTTTCCGCTGTCATCCAGCTCGGCAAACGATAACGCCTTTCACAGACGAAGTCCTGCTATGACACTGCATATCGAAACACCGCTAATCAAGTCGCGCGCGCTCTCACTCAAGACCGGCAAAACCGTTCTCCTGAAGCTTGAAGGGCTGCAACCGAGTGGTTCATTCAAGCTGCGAGGCGTTGGTTTCGCCTGCGAAGAACACAAACGCCGCGGTGCGCTCCGCTTCGTCGCTGCGTCAGGCGGTAACGCGGGGTACGCGGTTGCCTATGCGGGCCGGGAGCTTGGCGTTCCAGTGACGGTCGTCGTGCCGCAGACGACATCTGAGCGAGCCAAGGCGCTTATTCGTGGTGAAGAAGCAGAGGTCGTGGTTCATGGGGCATCGTTCGCTGAATCCAACGCCTATGCGCTTTCGATTCTGGGCGATGGCGACGCGTACCTCCATGCGTTCGACGACCCGCTGCTGTGGGAAGGCCACGCGACGATGATCGAGGAGATCGCCCGGCAAACCGAACGCCCCGACCTGCTGGTTTGCTCGGTCGGCGGTGGCGGTCTGCTGGCAGGCGTCGTTGAAGGACTGCAGCGAATCGGCTGGGGCGACATTCCGGTGTTGGCCGTCGAGACCGACGGCGCGAGTTCCTTCCATGCGGCGCTCAAGGCGGGTGCGCCAGTCGCATTGCCGAAGATTCAGTCCGTGGCGACCTCGCTGGGCGCCAACAAGGTCGCCGCACGCATCGTAGCGCTCGCCAAGGAACATCCGATCCGGAACTGCCTCGTGACTGACGCGGAAGCGATTCAAGGCAGCGTGACCCTGCTCGAAGAACTTCGCCTTCTGACCGAGCCGGCCTGCGGTGCATCGGTGGCCGCACTTGCCCACGTTCCCGAGTATTTCCCGGACGCGCAGCGCATCGTGGTCATCGCCTGCGGTGGCGTAGGCACGACAAGCCAGCAGTTGCTGGAGTGGTCCGATTTTTACAGGCTGGAGGGCGAGCAGGTCGCCGCCAGTCATTCCGATGAGGTGCATTCGTCCGAGAGCCCGCAACGATGAACGACGCGCTGATCCATTCGCTTGGCGACGAGCTGTACACCGCAGCAAAAGACTGTCGCGCGCTCGACCCGCTCACCACCCGCCACACCGATCTGACGATCGACGACGCGTACCGCATCCAGCAACGTGTGAACGCCCGCCGCACTGAAGCGGGGGAACGCATCATCGGCAAGAAGATCGGCGTGACCTCGCAGGTCGTGATGGACATGCTCGGGGTCTATCAACCCGATTTCGGCATGCTCACCGACGCGATGCTTTACGAGGAAGGCGACGCGATTCCGATCGCTTCCCTGATCCAGCCCAAAGCCGAGGGAGAAATTGCCTTTGTGCTCAAGCACGATCTGCGGGGGCCTGGCGTGACTGCCGCGGATGTCCTCGCCGCCACCGCAGGCGTGATGGCTTGCTTTGAGATCGTCGATTCGCGCATCCGCGACTGGAAAATCCGCATCGAAGACACGGTGGCCGACAACGCGTCGTGCGGCGCCTTCGTGCTGGGCAAGCGCGTTGTCGATCCGCGCGAGGTCGACCTGGTCGGATGCGCGATGAAGCTGGAGAAGAACGGTGAGGTGGTCACCACCGGCTCAGGTGCTGCGGCGCTTGGGAACCCGCTTGAAGCGGTAGCGTGGCTGGCCAACACATTGGGCGAACTGAACGAGTCATTGAAGGCCGGTGAAATCGTGCTGTCCGGCTCACTGGCGGCGATGGTTCCGGTCGCAGCCGGCGACAGCCTCAGTGTTTCTATTGACGGCATCGGCAGCTGCTCGGTGCGATTCGTTTGACCCGAAGGAGGAGACATGGTGATCGAAGACACTGCGCTCACCCTGGCCAAGGAGAGATGATGCGACTAAGTGATTTTTTGGATGTCCACCCGGAAGTCGCTGCGGCGTTGGACGCAGGGCGACCGGTTGTGGCACTCGAGTCGTCGATCATCTCGCTTGGCGCCCCTTGGCCAAAGAACGCCGAAACGGCGCTTGTGCTCGAAGCCGAAGTCCGCGCCCACGGCGCGATACCTGCCGCCTGCGCGATTCTGGACGGCCGTATTAAGGTCGGACTCACGCGTGAGGAGATTGAGCGCCTCGCTCGCGGCGGCCGCGATGTGGCCAAGGTCAGCCGACGCGATATTCCGATTCTGGTTGCGTGTGGCGCAGATGGCGCGACGACGATCTCGGCGACGATGCTCATCGCCGACCTGGTGAAGATCCGTGTATTCGCCGCTGGCGGTCTCGGCGGCGTACATCGGGGCGCGCAGGAAAGCTTCGACATCTCAGCTGATCTGCAGGAACTCGCCCGCACGCCGGTCGCATTGGTGTGTGCCGGCATCAAATCGATCCTCGACGTCCAGCTCACCCTGGAATACCTGGAGACGCACGGCGTACCGGTGATCGGCTACGGCACTGACAGTCTTCCCGGGTTCTTTACGCGCGACAGTGAGTTCGGTGTCGAAGTGCGCCTCGACGATCCTCAACAGATAGCGCGTGTCATGAAGGTCAACTGGGCGCTAGGCCTGAACAACGGCCTTGTGGTTGCCAATCCGATTCCAGAGCCATTCGCGTTGCCACGTGAGGACATCGATCTCGCAATTGAGCAGGCACTGGCGGAAGCAGATGCGGAAGGTATCACCGGTAAGGGCGTGACACCGTTCCTTATTTCCCGTGTAAATGCATTGACCGACGGGGCAAGCGCGGAATGCAGCGTTCAGATCGGTCTCAACAACGCCAGGCTGGCGGCTGCGATAGCGGTTGCTTATGCGGCGCTTTAGAGCGGTACCGATCCAGACATCATCAACGCGTGTTTGATCAACGGCCCGCACAAGTTCTAGATCCGCTTCATTTCCTTCGGCACGCCGAGCAACAACGCCACGCCGCTGACGAACAACAGCGCGGTCAGCAGATATAACGCATTGTCCATGCTGCCCGTGTGCGTCTTGATCAGACCGATCACCCACGGGCTGACAATCCCGCTCGTAATGCCGATGCTGCTGATGAGCGCAATTCCGGCCGCCACCGCAGTGCCCGATAGATAGCCCGACGGCACCGTCCAGAAAATCGGCAACGCCGCGAAGATCAGCACGGCCGCCACCGAGAGAATCGCAAGCATCGCCGGGAAGCTGCTCAGATGCAGCGTCAGCAGAGACAGTGCGATGCCGCCGCCGATCGTGCAAACCGCGAAGTGCCTGCGCCGTTCGCCACGACGATCCGAGTGCCGCGCAATCAGAATCAGGCCCACTGCGCCGACTGCATTCGGAATCACGGTATATAGACTGATCGCCAGCACGTCGTGAACACCGAAGTCGCGAATCATTAGCGGCATCCAGAAGCTCAGCGTCAGCGACGCGCAGGTCAGCGAAAAATAGATGAACGCGAACAGATACACCCGCGGGTTACGCAACGCTTGCATGACGGAGCGCGATGAATGCGCGTCCGATGAAACGCGGCGGTCTTCATCGCGCTGCGCGATCAATTGTGCCTTCTCGGCATCGTTGAGCCACGTTGCATGCTGCGGACCGTCAACCAGATAAAACGCGGCAAGCAGGCCAAGTACGATGGCTGGCGCACCTTCGATCACGAACATCCACTGCCAGCCGAACAGCCCCATCACGCCGCCCATATCGCGCATGATCCAGCCGGACACCAGGCCGCCGAGCACCCCCGCCACTGCGACGCCCGCGAAGAAAATCGACAGCACGGCTGCGCGCCGCCGGGCCGGATACCAGTAGGTGAGATACAGCACGATGCCGGGAAAGAACCCCGCTTCGAACACGCCGAGCATGAAACGCAGCACGTAAAAGTGCGTGGGTTTCGACACCAGCATCATGCCGACCGATGCGATGCCCCACAGCAGCATGATCCGCGTGAACGTGCGGCGCGCGCCGAAGCGCGCGAGCAGCATGTTGCTCGGCACTTCACACAACACGTAGCCGATATAGAAGACCGCCGCGCCCAAACCATACATGGCGTCGCTGAAACCGAGGTCGTGCTTCATCTGCAATTGCGCGAAGCCGATGTTAATGCGGTCGAGGAACGACACCACGTAACACAGAAAAAGAAACGGAATGATCCGCATCGAAACCTTGCGATACAGCAGGTCGTCGTGCGCAACGGCGGACGCGCCCAGCGCGGGGGCGAGGGATTGGCTCATCGGTTATCTCCAAACGTGAGGGTCCAGCGGACCCGCTGGGTCCGGCGTCTTGATGCGCCGCGTTTCGGTTTTCTACTGGAACGGCATGCGGCGGTATAAATACGCCGCGCGCCGTGGTGAATTGCGCATGGCTCGAACGGCCACGCGCGTGCAGCGTTATATGGTTACCGCTTGTCGTGATTCATGTTCAGGCAACCAGCGAATGGGTCTGCGCGCCTTGCGCTGAAGTATCGGTCACGCCTTGACGTGCGTGCCGCATCGCTTCAAGCAGCGTCGCGTGATCGCCGATATGGTTGGCGAGCAACAAGATCAGTTGCGCGTTGGCTGACTGACTCTGCGCATCGTCCAGATCGCGATGCATGTCGATCAGCGCCTCGTAGAAATCGTCGGGGCGGACGAGATTGGGTTGCGTGTTCAATGCCATCACTGTCTCCTGCTATTTTCTTTTGCCGATGTGCCGCGTTTGTCCTGCCCTCAGGCCGTGCCCTCAACGCACAACGCTCGCTTCAACGCACCTTCCACAAAGCTCGCGTCGAGCTGCCGACGACGTGCACATACATGCTGGTCCGGTCGAATCAAATAGAACGTGCCGGGTTTGCCGTCGTAACGAGCGGCTGCAAGACCGTCGACGTCGTGCACCACCTTTGCACCCGAAGCCACAGCGACCTGGACATTGTTACTCGTCACCACGACGACGAGCTTCAGCGGAATCGGCCCACTTTGCAACGCATCCAACGCAGCTTGCGTCATCTGATCGATACCTTCCGAGCCGCAGAACAACACGCCTGTGAACTGCTGACCGAGTTGCTGTAACAACCATGCGGATTCCCCGGCGACATGAACCGGCGCATCGACGCACGATGCCCCCGGCACCATCAGACCTTCAAAGCTGTCGCTGTCCGCCGTATTCAACGGGGAATCACGCAACACCGCCGGCACCGACAAGCGGCCGCTATTCGTCAACTGCCGCGCAAACGGGTGATGCCGCGCGAGCTTCAACACAGCATCGCGGAATACGCGGCTAACCGGGCTCTTCGGCGTGATGAAATCGGTCGAACGCGTGGAGTTGCGGATGTTTTCATCAGCGGCGAATTCACGCTCGCTTGCATACGTATCGAGCAAAGCGTCGGACGCTTTACCTTCGAGCACCATCGCCAGTTTCCATGCGAGGTTTTCCGCGTCCTGCACGCCGCTATTCGCGCCACGTGCGCCGAACGGCGACACGCCATGCGCGGAATCGCCCGCGAACAACACGTTGCCGTGCCGGAAACGATCCATGCGCAAACACGAAAACGTATAGACGCTGACCCATTCCAGCTCGAACTTTGCATCCGGTCCGAGCAACGCACGCACGCGCGGGATCACGCGTTCCGGCGTTTTTTCCAGCACCGGGTCAGCGTCCCAGCCCAACTGAAAATCGATCCGCCACACGTTATCCGGCTGACGATGCAACAGCACCGATTGATTCGGATGGAACGGCGGATCGAACCAGAACCAACGCTCGGTTGGAAACTCCGCTTCCATCTTCACGTCCGCGATCAGGAAGCGATCTTTGAACGTCACGCCGTGGCTGTCGAGTCCCATCAGATTGCGCATCGGGCTGCGTGAGCCATCGGCGGCCACCACATAGCGGCCGCGTAACAGGTACTGACCGTTCGGTGTATCGACCGTCAGCGTCACACTGGCTTGAGCACTACCAGCCGTGCCGTTCTGCTGCACGCCGACCACTTTGCTCTTCCAGCGGATCTGGAGATTCGGCATCTCCTGCGCGCGTTCGAGCAGAAAGCCTTCGACGTAGTACTGCTGCAGGTTGATGAACGCGGGCCGATTGTGGCCCGCTTCCGGTTGCAGATTGAACGTGTACACCAGTTCATCTTTCAGGAACACCTTGCCGACATTCCAGCTGATGCCCTTGTCTACCATGCGCTGCCCGCAGCCGAGCCGGTCGAAGATATCGAGCGAGCGCTTTGAGAAGCAGATCGCCCGCGAACCGGTGGACAGCGAACAGTCGTCGTCGACCAATACGACCGGCACGCCCTGTTGCGCGATATCGATCGCGGTAGCGAGGCCCACTGGCCCCGCGCCGACCACGATCACGGGATAGGCCACCTGTTCCGCGTCGCCCTGCTCCGCCTGCTCCCGGCACGGCTTATAGTCGAACGACAGCGTCTGGTAGTTGATGCTCATCTTGTGTCTCCGTCCATCTCTGCTCTGCTTGACGCTTTCCGGCGTTTCTATGCTGTTATCAGGCTTGCAGCGCGTCCCACATTTCCTTGTCGCGTTGCGCGGTCCAGATGCGCGGATGCGTGATGCCGCTCGCTTCGTCGAAGGCACGCGAGACGTCGAACGGCAGGCAGTGTTCGTAGATGAACACATGGCCGAACTTCGGATCCATTGCTTTGCGCGTATGCGCCATTGCGGCCTTCAGATCGAGCTTCTGTTCGACAGCTTCGCGGCCTTGCTGCAATAGCGTGGTGACGAAGTCTTTCGTGTAATCGAGGCCTTTGTTGACGTCTTCCGGCGTGGTCAATGCAGGACCGCGACCCGGCACCAGCTTCTCGGCTTTCAATGCGCGCAGCGCTTCGAGCGTGGCCGGCCATTGTTCCAGTTGTGCATCGCCGCAGTAGCAGGCTGCGTCGTATTCGACCAGGTCGCCGGAGAACAGCACCTTCTGCGACGGCAGCCACACCACCGTATCGCCCTTCGTGTGACCCGCACCCAGATGCGCGATGCGCACTTCGAGCTTGCCGAGGAACAACGTCATTTCCTTTTCGAACACGAGCGTGGGCCACGTCAGGCCCGGCACCGTTTCGACACCGGCGAAGAGACGCGGGAAGCGCTCGATTTCCGACTTCATGTCTGCTTCGCCGCGCTCGACAATCATCTCGTACGTGCCGCGGCTCGCGATCACCTGTTGTGCGCCTTCTTCGAAATACGCCGACGCGCCGAGCACGCGCACCGCGTGGTAGTGCGACAGCACGACGTATTTGATCGGTTTATCGGTGACGCTGCGAATCTTCGCGATGAGGTCTTGCGCCATGGCCGGCGTGGCGGTGGTGTCGACGATCAGCACGCCGTCGTCACCGATGATCACGCCCGAGTTCGGATCGCCTTCAGCGGTGTACGCGTAGGCGTTCTCGGATAGCTTGGTCCACGTGACTTTCTTGACTTCCAGGTCGGCCTGGGATGCGAATGCCTTTGCCATGCTTGTCTCCCTCAAAAGTTGGACGTGAGGCGAGACGGCCGGCTGCGCGTTCCGATTTCAGAGGCGCGGGCTGACGGTATTGGGGGTTGTCTCGCCCCGTTTTGACTCTGTGACTGCACCGGTATGTCGGGGTGAATGCATCTTATGGCCGGGCCAGTTTATTTGTCAATAGCGAAATGTATCGCTATACGCAAATCACAGAACGCCTAAGATAAGGGCAGGAAGGCGCGGCTTTCGCGCAGGGCTTCGGCTAACATGGACCCTTTTTACGGACGAGCGCAGGTGTGAGCAAAGCAGCGAAATCGGCCACCGACAAAGGCGCGGGCGGCAGCGAGACGGCGGATGGCGGCAAGACGCAGCGCGGGATTCAGAGCGTTGAAGTGGGCGGCCGCGTGTTGCTGGCGCTCGCGCAGGCGCGCAGCCCGCTGGCTTTGTCCGATCTCGCCACTGCCGCGCAGATCGCGCCGGGGCAAGCGCATGCCTATCTGGTGAGCTTGAGCCGCTTAGGTCTGATCAAACGTGACGAACTGTCGGGCCGTTATGAACCCGGTCCGCTGTCGTTGCGGCTTGGGTTAATGCATCTGGAGAATCAGCCGGCGTTTCGCGCCGCCGTGCCACGCGTCGCCGCTTTGGCCGAGGCGATCGGGTTCAGCGTCGCGATCTGTATCGCGGGGCCGCAAGGGCCGACCATCGTCCGCTATGAGCATGCGGGCTTTCCGTTGCATGTGAATCTGCACGTGGGCACGGTGATGTCGCTGCCGGCGACGTCGACGGGTCGCGTGTTTTGCGCTTATCTGCCACGCGAGGCGTTGGCGGGGATGTGGGCGAATCAGTCGGGCTCGCTGGATAGCGCGATGACGCCGGCTGATGAACGTGCTGCGTTCGAAGCCGCTTTGGATGCTATCCGCGCACGCAAGTTGGAATGCAGCGTCGATGCGCCGAGTCCGGGCATCAGCAGTTTGAGTGTCCCGGTGCTCGATGCGGACGGCCGCTTGTGCCTCGCGCTGACGGTGATCGGCTCGACGGGCGTGATCGACGTTGCTGCCGATGGTCCAACGGCGCGCGCGCTGCTTGCCGCGGCTCATGACATTAGCGCTGAGCTTGCGGCGTCACCTTCCTTGTTAGCTTCTTCCGCATCGTGACCGATTCTTCCGACACTTCTTACGCTGCCTCAGGCTCTTCCGCTGCTTCTGCCGATGCGAAGCCGCAGCGCGGTATCCAATCGCTCGACAGCACGGGCGAATTGCTCGGCGCGCTGGTTGCGGCTGCGCGGCCGTTGAGCTTGCGCGATCTTGCGGCCGCTGCGGGCATGCCGCCGGCCAAAGCGTTTCCGCATCTGGTGAGTCTGCTCAAGATCGGTTTGCTGAACCGCGATGCTGCAGGTTGTTTCGAAGCCGGGCCTTTAGCGCTTGAGCTTGGGCTGATCGGCTTGCAGCGTTTGTCGCCGACTCGGGAAGCTGAGCCGGAAGTGGTCGAACTGGCTGTATCGACTGGAATGAGCGTGGCGATGGCGGTGCTCGGACCGCTCGGGCCGACGGTCGTGCGACTGGAAGAGTCGGCGCGGCCGCTGCACGTGAGCTTGCGGGTCGGCACGGTGATGTCGCTGGTGAATACGGCGATTGGGCGGGTGTTTGCTGCTTATGTTGCGGACGATGTGCGTCATGGGCTGCTGGCGCAGGATCATTTGCGGTTGGCGGGGGCTGAGGCGGGGGAGACGAAGGCCTATGCTCAACGGCTCGCACAAATCCGCGCGGATGGTATCGATACGGCGTTGAGCCGGCCGGTGCCGGGGATCAATACCTTGGCCGCGCCGGTGCTGGACCATACCGGCAGCATCTGTCTGGTGCTCGCGGTGATGGGGCCGACCGGCAGCTTTGATAGCGAGCTCACGGGCGGCCCCGCGCAAACTTTGCGCGCGGCGACGCTGAGGTTGTCGCGGCGGTTTGGGTGGATGGCGGCGGCCTCGTGAAGCGCCAGCAATTCAAAGTTTGAGCGAGCAGAAGTCATTTCAGCAAGACAAGGCGCCATCTCGTAATCGTTTTGCGAGAAAACAGGCCGTTTGTAATCGTTTTGCGAGCGAAGTAATCGAAACACTGAAAAAATGCCGCGCTGTAACTATTCGATTGACTCGGCCCCAAGGGCCAACTCCATGATGTGAGTGGTCAGCCAACGAAGAGGTGACTCATGCGTTGTTCCACTCCATTTTTAAGTGCTTCAGAAGCGGCGAGACAGCTTGGTGTCTCGACCAAGGCGCTGCGACTCTACGAGCAGCGAGGCTTGGTGACGCCGGCACGCACGGTCGCCGGATATCGCACCTATGGTCCCGAAGAGATGAATCGTGCTGCGGAGATCGTGGCCCTGCGCGCGCTTGGTCTCAGCCTCGCCCAAGTGGCACAGGTGTTGAAAGGCGACCCGCAGAGTCTGGAACCCGCGTTGGCTGCCCACGAGGCGGCGCTTGAAGCTGGAATTCGGGAGCTCGTGGAAACGATAGCCAAGGTCCGAGGGCTTCGTGCTGATCTTGCCCGAGGTCAGGCGCCTGCCGATGGAGAGCTGGCACGCTTGCTCAATCCTTCCTCGGAATTCACCACAGCTTTTGATCTCCCGTGGCCATGGGGTGGAGAACGATTCGAACTTCGCGACATCCGGCCGCTGAACTACATCATCGGTCCGTTGGGGAGCGGCAAGACACGACTGGCGAAATGCCTGGCTGAGAACATACCGAATGCCGTTTTCCTAGGTCTTGAACGGCTGCAGGATGGAAACGCCGTGACCATAGCCCGCCTTAAAGCGGATGCGGCGCTCAAATCGCGAGTGGATCAGACTCTGGCGTGGCTCCTCGGAGAAGGCGCAGCAGAATCGGAAGCGTTAATCGCTCTACTCGTCGAACTGGAATCCGAAGGCCCAGCCGCCTTCGTGGTCGACATGGTGGAGCAAGGCTTAGATCAGGCGACGCAGGAAGCATTGATCATCCATCTTCGCCGACGCGCCAAAGTGGGTGGACGTCCGCTGCTTCTGATGACGCGTTCGTCGGCGATCCTGGATCTGGCGGCAATCGGCCCTGACGAATCAATTATTCTGTGCCCGGCCAATCACAGCCCGCCCACGCTAGTCGCCCCCTATCCAGGCACGCCGGGATACGAGGCCGTTGCGACCTGCTTAGCCTCGCCGGAGGTTCGCGCACGGACGGCGGGCATGATCGCCTGGCGTCCTCAAGCAGCGTGACTGTTCGCGCGTTCGTCGCAGGGCTGAAGAAGCGGGCCATCCTTCCCCGTCAATCCCCCGCCGCTTCCGGCTCATGCGACGACAACCGCGCCTTCGCGTGCCGCATCTTTTCAAGCGTCTTGGGCCGCGCCTTCAACGCGACGCCGATCGCCAGCGCATCCATGATGCACAGATGCACGAGCCGGGACACACCTGGCGTATTCGGATCGATCGGACTTGGCACGCGCAGCAGCAGCGGAATATCGACCAACCACGCCAGCCGCGAGCCAACATTCGTCAGCGCAATCGTAGTAGCACCACGCTCCTTGGCGATCTGAATGCTTTCATTCACTTCGACGCTGCGGCCCGAATGCGAAATCGCAAACGCCACATCACCCGGTTCCATGAGCCCCGCGTAAAGCCGCTGCAAATGACCATCAGTAAACGCAGTAGCCGCAATATCAAGCCGCAAAAACCTCAAAGCAGCATCTTGCGCAACAAGCCCCGAACCCGACCCGACACCAAAGAAGAAAACCCGCCCCGCGCTCGACAACGCCGCAATCGCACTCTCAACCACCGCCGGATCCAACGCAGCACACGCATGCGTGATCCCATCGACTGCTGCCTCACCCACCTTGTCCATCAACGTCTGCACGTCATCGTCACGCGCAACCGCCGTCGACGCATACGGCACCCCGCCCGCCACGCTCTGCGCCAATTGCATCTTGAAGTCGCGCAGACCATGCGCGCCGATCGCGCGGCAAAAGCGCGTGACGGAAGGCTCGGACACGTCCGCGCGCTGGGCGAGCTCGGTGATGCTCGCGCGCATGGCAAAGTCGACGTCGCTCAGCACCATCTCGGCAACCTTGCGCTCGGCGGGCCGCAGATTGGCCAGCGCGCCGCGGATGTGGGGAATCAAGTTCGGTGCGGACACCCGGTGTTCCTTAAGGGTTAATTGAATCCGCGTCGCATCGCAGCTTCAGTCAGCTTGAATCAGCCTCAAGCGGCAACACGCGGTTCAGACCAGCCTGCGTCCACTCTCCGTATCGAACAGATGAATATGCTCGGCCGGCAGACGCAGCGTGACGCGCTGACCAGGCTCGACTTTCGAGCGCTGGCGAGTCGTCACGCACCACGTGTTGCCGCCTATTTTCCCGTACAAATGGGTCTCGGCGCCAGTCGGCTCGACCACTTCGACTTCCATCGTGGTGTCCGGCTTGTCAGCCATCGTTTCAATGTGTTCGGGACGCACACCAAGCGTGATTTTTCCGCCGACCACTGCCGAGGCCGGCGTGCCTTCCAGCACGATCTCGCCACCGTCTGTGAGTTTTAACGCGAAACCCTGCCCGTCCGTGCGATTGACCAACACGCCTTCGGCGAAATTCATCGACGGTGAACCGAGGAAACTCGCGACGAACAGATTCGCCGGACGGTCGTACAAATCGAGCGGACGGCCAACCTGCTCGATCCGCCCCGCGTTCATCACGACGATGCGGTCAGCCATGGTCATCGCTTCGATCTGATCGTGCGTGACGTAGATCACCGTATTCTTCAGACGCTGATGCAGCGCCTTGATTTCCGTGCGCATCTGCACGCGCAGTTTGGCGTCGAGATTGGAGAGCGGTTCGTCGAACAGAAACAGCGACGGTTCGCGCACCACCGCGCGGCCCATTGCCACCCGCTGACGTTGACCACCCGACAACGCACGCGGCAAGCGATCCAGATAACTGCCGAGGTTCAGCATCTTCGCCGCAGCTTCGATCCGAGGCTTGAAACTCGCCGACGATTCCTTGCGAATCCGCGGCCCGAACGCGATGTTTTCGTAGACCGACAGATGCGGATAAAGCGCGTAGCTCTGGAACACCATCGAAATATTGCGCTGCTGCGGGGCGAGCGTATTCGCGCGCGTGCCGCCAATCATCAGATCGCCGCCGCTGATTTCTTCCAGCCCCGCCACCATGCGCATCAACGTGCTCTTGCCGCAACCCGACGGGCCGACCAGCACGACGAACTCGCCGTCGTCGATGTCGAGATCGATGCCGTGCACCACTTGCGTGTCGCCATAGCGTTTGAAGATGCCGCTTAGTTGCACTGCTGCCATGCTGTCCTCATCGTCGTGCTGTCATGCGAACGTGTTGCCTTGCTTCATCGAGCAAAGAACACGCCGCGCTATCGGGTCAAAGCAGTTCAAAGCGAATCCAATCCATTCAAAGCGATTCGAGCGTCAGTTCTTCCGCCATCAAACGGTTGCCGGCCATCAGCCCACCGTCGACCGGCAACGCGACGCCGGTAATCACACGCGCCATCGGCGATGAGAGGAACAGCACTGCATCGGCGATGTCGTCCGGTGTCGCAAAGTCGCGCAACGGGTACCACTTTTTCAGATCCTCGAAGACCTGCGGATTCTTGTCGACGCGCGCCTGCCATGCCTGCGTCTTCACCGTGCCCGGACAGACGATGTTCGCGCGGATGCCATAGCGGCCCAGTTCGATCGCCAGCGCTTTCGTGTAGCTGATGAGACCCGCTTTCGCCGCGCTATACGCCGGATGCCCGAGCGCGGCCATGCCGTTCACCGAGCCGATCAGCACCAGCACGCCCTTCTGCCGTTCGATCATCGACGCGCGCACCGCTTCCACCGAGTGATACGTGCCGTTCAGATTCAGATGAATGTCGCGCTGCCAGCTGGCGGCATCCGTCGTGGCGAGCGTCAAACCTTTGGCGGCACCCGCGTTGGCGACCAGCACGTCCACCGGACCGCGCGTTTTCACCGCTTCGGCAACCGCTTGCTGCACTGCGGCAGCGTCACCCAGGTCGACCGCGATCGGCGTGACATGCGCGGCACCGAGTTGCGCAACCAATCCGTGCAGCGCGACCGCGTCGACATCGAGCGCCAGCACCGTGTCGCCCTGCTCCACGAAACGCTTGCACAACACGCTGCCGATCCCGCCGCAAGCGCCCGTCACCAACACCACACGATTCATGTCTTTCCTCGTTCCTCAACCCCGTCGCAGCGCCGGTTTAGCGTGTAAATTTCCTACAAAACCGGCATCGAACAGTTGTCTAGTCATCCCGAAGATTGGGTATCCGTGACTTCGCGTTACGCAGAATACCCCTGCTTTACAGCATCTTATGCACAAAACTGGCCGAGAAAAAATATGGCAGACCCTACGTGACAAGCTATTTTGCGTCATGTAGGATTTTTTCAAACAATTTAACCCAAAGCGGCCGGCGACGGCAGCAGACCACCCCCACCATCATCGGATGGGACCGGAGCAAGCGCCCAAACGCTAACTCCGATCGACACAGGAGAGAGAAATGTCGTTGCATGCCCGTGCTTCCCTCGCGCTAGGCAAAGTTGCCGTGGCGCTCGCGTTTGCAGGTATCGCCGTCGCGGCTCACGCCGACACGGTTCGCGTGACGGTCGCGCATTACAGCGATGCGACCGCGCCGTACTTCGAAAAGATGGCCCGTAACTTCGAGAAGGCCAATCCCGGCACCACGATCAAGATCGAAGACGTGAACTGGGACACGCTGCAACAGAAACTGCAAACGGACATCTCCGGCGGCGCCAACGCCGACCTGGCGATCGTCGGTACGCGCTGGCTGCTCGACTTCGTGAAGGACGACGTCGCCGAGCCGCTCGACGGCTACATGGACGCCAGCTTCAAGGGCCGCTTCATCGGCCCGTTCCTCGCACCGGGCGAAATCAACGGCAAGGTGTACGGCCTGCCGATCGCCGCGTCCGCACGCGCGCTCTACTACAACAAGGATTTGCTCGCGAAGGTCGGTTATCCCGACGGCCCGAAAACGTGGAATGACGTGATCGAAGCGTCGAAGAAACTGAAGGCGCAGGGCATTGCCGGCTTCGGTCTGCAAGGCAAGGAAATTGAAACGGACGTCTACTATTACTACGCCCTGTGGACCAACGGCGGCGACGTCGTCGGCAAGGACGGCAAGGCGGCGTTCAATTCGCCGGCCGGCATCAAGGCGGCCACGCTGTACAAGACGATGATCGACGACGGCCTGACGCAGCCTGGCGTGACCGGCTACAGCCGTGAAGACGTGCAGAACCTGTTCAAGCAGGGCCGTGTTGCGATGATGATCTCCGCACCGTTCCTCGCCAAGCAGATCAAGAAGGAAGCGCCGAACCTGAAGTACGGCATCGATCCGATCCCGATGGGCACGACGCACGCTACCTATGCGGTGACCGACTCGATCGTGATGTTCAAGAACTCCAAGGTGAAGAAGTCGGCCTGGAAGTTCCTGGACTATCTGTTCACGAAGGAACCGCGCGTCGAGTTCACGACGACCGAAGGCTTCCTGCCGACCACCAAGGCTGAGGCGACCGATCCGGCGTTCAACGATCCGGATACCAAAGCTTTCGTCGCGCTGCTGCCGACGGCTCATTTCGCGCCGACTGTGACCGGTTGGGAAGACACCGCGAAGGCCGTGACCGATGCAATGCAATCGATCTACCTGGGCAAGGCGAAGCCGGCGGACGCGTTGAATGCCGCAGCGACGCAAGCGAACAAGTCGCTCGGTAAGTAATCGCGTAGTCTCGTAGTGATTTGCTGAATACGGAACGCGCGCCGCCGTTGCGAAGGCGGCGCGCGTTTCGGTTGTCATGTCCGTAGTGCACTATCCGGCCCATCCCGTCGCGTCCGCTTTTTTAATGTGGATGCGTCTTACGATCGAGCACGCATGAGCCGTTCCGCTTCTTCGCGCCTCCAGGCGCCCTGGTTGCTGATTGCGCCGAGTCTGGTGTTGGCGCTTTTCATCATCAGCTATCCGATTTTCAACATCGTGTGGCAATCGCTGCACGAGGTCTCGCGCTTCGGCGCGATCCGCGATTTCACCGGTCTGCAGAACTTCTATACGATTTTCACGGACCCATCGTTTCTCGCCGCCGCGAAGCGGACGATTGTTTGGACCGTGTGCGTGGTGGGCGGCACGGTGCTGATTTCGGTGCCGGTTGCGCTGATCCTGAATCAGGATTTCTATGGACGCGGCGTGGCGCGCACGATTGTGATGCTGCCGTGGTCCGTCTCGCTGACGATGACCGCCGTGGTGTGGCGCTGGGCCTTCAACGATGACTACGGCATGGTCAACGTCACGTTGCAGCGGCTTGGCTTGATCAACGGTCCGATACATTGGCTCGCGACGCCGGAGCTCGCGTTTCCGGTGGAGATCGCCGTCGGTATTCTCGTGTCGATTCCATTTACGGTGACGATTCTGCTGGGCGGGTTGTCGTCGGTGCCGGGTGACATTTATGAAGCGGCGCGGATGGATGGCGCCAGTGCGTGGCAGCAGTTTCGCAAGCTGACGATGCCGCTCTTGCGACCGTTCATCAACATGACGATTCTGTTGAACGTGATCTACGTGTTCAATTCTTTCCCGATCATCTGGGTGATGACGCAAGGCGGGCCGGATAACGGCACGCATATTCTCGTTACGTACCTCTATGAGCTTGGGTTCCGGCTGGGACGTCCCGGCGAAGCCGCGGCAGTGTCGCTGATCATGCTCGTCATGCTGTTCGTTTTCTCGATCGCCTATCTGCGCCTGCAGCCCGCGAAAGAAGGAGAAACGTCATGAGTCTCAGCGTCAAGATGAAGCGCTCGCTGTGGTGCTGGTTGGCACTTTCGCCGCTGATTGTGGCCGTGCTGTTTCCGTTTGCTGTGATGTTGTTTACTGCGTTGAAGCCGGCTACGGAGATCTTTGTTTATCCGGCGCGGTGGTTGCCGGTGCATTGGCAGTGGAGCAACTTTTCGGATATGTGGGTTGCGGCTAACTTCGGCGTGGCGCTGAGGAATAGTTGTGTGATCAGCTTCTTGTCGACTGCGTTGGCGTTGGCTGTGAGCCTGCCGGCAGCTTATGCGTTGGCCAGGTTTCCGTTTCGTGGGAAAGGGTTGTATTCGCAGTTTCTGCTGGTGACGCAGATGTTGTCGCCGATCTTGCTGGTTGTTGGGTTGTTTCGGCTGGCAGCGATGATTCCTTATGGGGATGGGAATCTGGTTGACTCCAAGATCGGGGTCATCGTTTCTTATGCTGCGTTCAATATCGCGTTTGCGGTTTGGATGTTGTCTTCTTACTTTCAGACTGTGCCGAGGGATCTTGAGGAGTCGGCCTGGTTGGAGGGGTGTGGGAGGACGAGGGCTGTTTTTAAGGTTTTCTTGCCGTTGGCTGTACCGGCGATTGTTGTTACGGCGATCTTTACTTTTATTAATGCTTGGAATGAGTTTGCGGTTGTTTATACGTTGATTCGGTCGCCGGAGAACAAGACTTTGACCGTGCAGGTTACGGATATGGTGGCTGGGAAGTATGTTGTGGAGTGGCATTTGGTGATGGCTGCTACTCTTTGTGCGACGTTGCCGGTTTCTATTGTGTTTGCTTGGTTACAGAGGTTTTTGGTGAAGGGGTTGGCGTTGGGGGCGGTGAAGTAGGTTTCGGAAGGCGCAGCCCACGCTGGCCTGCCAACACGAAGCCATTTTGGCGAACCAGCCCCACCTCCCGGCGTTATGCTTAGCATAGTTGTCAAGCAGCTCCGTTGGAGGTTTGTAAACGGCTGATATTCAGCCTCTGCCACCGTTGGCCCATCGACACCTTAATACAACTGTTAGCAAGCCACTGGAGCCGTTGTGTACGCTGCCACAAAAGCATTTGAACGTTGGCTCGACAGAGTCAATGACCGTTTTCGTAATGGTCGTGCTCGTCGCGCCCGCACCCTGAGCGGTCATTCCGACGGCGATAGATTTTGCCTGACACGATTGGTTGCACCCCAGAAATTTATATGACTCTTGCCGAGAGGCGGCCAGATATTTTGGCAACGTGCACTCAGTCCCCTATCCATGGTTCATCAAAGGTCAATCTTACTTTCTCATTCGATCTTTCTGCGAACCACTATCCGACGCCATGAGGAAAAGTTGCTCACCTAGACTGATGTAAGCGATCAAACTCCTCGCGCGTAGGCAAGAATATCCTGACAAAGCTGTTGTAGCATGTTCGACCTCAACCCCTCTTGCCAACCAGTTGCAAGCCAGTCTGCGATGAACAAATCGTGTTTCTCAATCCCACCTTCGTTCGCATATCTTGCCCTGGTTGCATTCGCCAATCTCTCATAGTTTTCTCCGAAACTGGACTTCACTTCCTCCCCTAGATTTGTCTTCCAGATTGCGTAATTAACGCCAGAGGTGTTCTGTTCCGGGAACGAGTCGCACTCAATACCGAGCAAAGAAATCAGGGCGCGATTGTCTCGATCATGTTTTATTCGATGATCTTGTCGGACGATATTGCCGTCCGAATCGAACACTAAGAACACCGGAAGGCCTAGCTCATTCGCGACAGCCAGTGGTTGGACGAGCTTGTCCTTCCCGCTTACCGGTACCAAATGACAACCGAGTCTGCGGAATTCATCCCAAAGACCAGAAAGGTGTAACTCGGCCGTGATATAAGAAACGTCTTCCTGACCTTCTACCAGCACGGGGACACGGCTGAAGAACATTTCCGCAATGGCAGGTTGCAGCGCTTGATGAATTTTTGCAATCAGCCCTTCGATAGGACGGTGCTCATCCTCGCCGCGCACTTGCCGAAGCCGAGCACACAAGTTTTCAAAATCAAGCCCACGTATCTGCGAGCCATCGCCTCGGTTTGACCTCAATACGAGGCGAACGTTTTCGAAACCATCTCCGCTCACAAAAAGAGGCGAATGGGTCGTGACGAGAATCTGATTGTTGTTTTGGATTTGTGTAAGCCTCTCGAAGACATCCGCCAGATGTCGGGCCTGAGGTGGGTGTTGATACAGTTCTGGCTCCTCGCATCCCAGCAAAAGGGTCGGCGAATTAGGTGCCTCGGCCGCAGCCAACTCTTGAAGCAAGGCTAGCAGATACGACCTTTGGAGTCCGTGTCCCATCCGTGCCAAGCTCCCTACGAAACCGCCCTCGCCAGTTGCGATTCCGGCAATAGGTTGCTGCAAAGATACAGATTTGACCGGGTCCGACAACCACGCGACGCTGAGTTGTACGTTTGGATGCGCCCACGCCTCAAGCCGTCGCTGAAGAGCCCCGGCAATTTCTGTCAAGCTAGCCTGGTTCTGTTCAAGCAAGTCACGATAACGCCGCAGCGTCTCGGCCTTTAATGCTTCCAAATCGGCATCGAAGTTCGTCCTTGTCCTAACCGCTCGAGCGATGAGCTTTCCAAGAGCCGTATTTTTGGATTCCTGCCCCTCTTCATAGGCATCTTTCACAGCAGGCACATAGACCCATTGGACAAATGCTGCTAGTTTTCCGTTGCTATTCACACCATAGAAATCGTCTGCGCTAGGAATCAGCACACAGTCTTGAGGGCGCTCGGCCTCAAATTCTCGCAGCGCAGTAGTCTTGTCGTCCTTTGACCGTGCTGCCGGAAGACCATCGTATTGGACTTGCAGTTCAGCATAAATCTGATTGAGCTCAGATGCTCTTGCTCCGGCTTTATCTGCCTCAAAAAAGCGACGGAATGCATCAAAACCTAGGCGCTGGCCGTAGTGCCGAACAACGCCGAATCCCACATCGGCATCGAATACGGCCTCGGCTGTCACAGTCAGTTCGCCCCCCCTCACATATGCCGCCAAGGATTGATTCGCGGCCTCAGTTAGGTCGTCAAAGGTCACGGTTATCCGCAAAGGATCATCAGTGTTCTTTCTAAAGTAGTCCTCGTCGACGAGCTTTGAGACATCCATCCCAGCGGCCATACGCTCCTGAAAGAAGACGTTTAGAGCTGCGAGGATCGTCGACTTTCCGGCACCGTTGGCGCCGACAAAGCACGTGTACCGGTTTAGCCGAATGGTTTGATCTTGAATAGCTCGGAAATTTTCGATTCTGATGGTTTTGATTTTCATATCCGCACTCTAACGGTCCTGTCTATACAAATTTTTTGAAACAGTCGGCCCTCTCACCTGGACGATAGCACGGTAGGCATGGCATCGAGACTTCGCACGATATTTGCCCGTTGTTCGACGCCAGACGCGTTTCTCGTGGGCAAAATTGCGGCGGTTGCATCGAACTGCTGCCGATGCTCATTGCGAGTACGTGATGAAATCAATTCGAAGCTTTGGTGCAGGCGAGCGAATCGCGCGAGAAGTCACTGCAACGCGGTGTATCGAGCGAACCGCGAAGCCGCGTCAGGCGAGCTTTTTAATTCGGCTCTCGTGCGGGCAGGGCGCCGCCATGTTGCGCGGCGCGTGACCAAAGTCAATACACCAGGTATGAACATGACCGGATCATCACTACCGCTTTTGGAAAATGGGAAATATGCGACACCGCGTCAACTAAGTGTACCTTGATCTGCATATCAAATAAGTCTTGACAGACGGCATGGAATACATAGAATCAGCTTCGCCTAGCATTATTCGACGCGAGTCGAATCGGGTAGTGAGTCACTATCCGCCTTGGATTTTTAGTCATCGACGAGGAATACGGAGACGTATTTTCGCCGGTCGACGAAAATCCGTCTCCGTATTCCTCGTTGCATTAGGTAGGCATGTTAAAAAAATACTTAGACTTACCCGGCCCACGACTGGGAGTCACTTTGCAAAGCTTCGCAACGGCCCTTCAATCGGGCCGTTTTTCTATTAAAAGAGAACTTTCGTTTATCTTTCTTTGTGGTGCTAATCGGTCAGAAATGATTCCATCTGAACGAAGACGGTATCTAAAAAAATCGATTGAAAATGCACTTCCGCACGCGCGAATCGTATACGCGGAACGCGTCATGGATGAACTCGTTAAGCACGGCAAAACCAAAAATCTTCTGGATATTGAACATCAAATATCACGCATTGCCGATTGGATTCTCATTATATTGGAAAGTTATAGCTCATTTTGCGAGTTGGGCGCTTTCGCAGCAGAAAGTTTACGCTCGAAATTGATAGTTATTAATGATAAAAGTTATAAATTACAGCAGTCATTTATCAACCTCGGACCGATTCAGGCAATCAAAGAAGATGTTGCAGAGGACCGCATTATTTGGTATCCAATGCAAGCGAATGGAATTAATGTCAGGGATGGAATTGGACTGACATTGTCGCCAATTCTTAAGCATTTAGGCCATCGGCACATGCGCGCCTCCCTTGACGTCGCCGCATGTTTGCCCAGCATAGGAAGTCAGGCGTCACTTTTCTTTTTGCACGACATAATCTACCTTTGTGGCCCGATCACACACTCGGAAACAATAGAAATATATAAGCGCTTGTTTGGAGATAAATCCTTTGACGAAATTAAATCGCTCAGGGCGATTCTCCACGCTGCCGAACTCATTGCGACGATAAATGCCGGTGGCGAACATGCATATATCACGGTAACGCCGGATACATTTATCAATGTCGACGGCGTTGGCAAGGATCTCATTCCTGCATTCCGTCGATTTCATTTGAAATATAACAGGGAACGCCTTATTCATGCCTAGCATAGTCACTCTTGCGGCCGCCGAGTGCTGCGTGCAGGAAAGTTGGGTTAATGACGTAGTTCGACAAGGGCCGAGCAGGGTTAAGACTCTAAGAATCAAAAAATCTACCCCAGGAAAATTTCGGGTTATTTCTAGACCATCAGCTGAATTGGAAATATTGCAACGCTGGCTGGTTCTGCGTTTTTTTGAAAAGATGGAAATTCACGAATCGGCTATGGCATTTCGTCGCGGACGCTCGATACTGACAAATGCCGAGGTGCATGCTCAGTCGCGATTTTTTGTACGAGTCGATTTTTCAAATTTTTTCCCTTCGATTCGATATGCCGATTTCGCCTTTGCACTGGGCAAATCAACGGAGCTGGCGTACCTTTTTAAAGAGTATTCCGACATTGGAAATTTTATACAACGGATCTGTTTTGATTCAAACCTTAAACTCCCAATAGGTTATATATCGTCACCTGTAATATCAAATGCCGTAATGTTTGAATTCGATGCTCGCCTGGAAAACATCGTCGCCGCAAATGGCGAGGATCTGGGGAGTGCCAGAGTTACAAGGTATGCCGATGACATTGTATTCTCAACAGATAAAAAAGGGGGCTGCACGAAATTCGTCGAAATTCTTCGCTCTCTAGTGAAATCATGGGCATCACCTTCGCTTTCAATCAATGAAGATAAGACTAATTTCTCAAGTAGCTCCGGCGGCAGCGCAATCGTGACCGGATTGAGAATCTGCAGTGACAATCACATCACAGTAACAAGAGAGTATAAAGATGAGATACGCTTAATGCTTTCGTTGCTAGTGAAAAATAGTTTGCGACCTGAAGATTTGTCAAAATTAAAGGGCCATCTCAATTACGTCAGACATGTGGCGCCGGCATTTTTCTCGACGTTATGTGCAAAATACACCTCGGTAATTGCAGAACTTATCTAATTGCGTGCTCTTGCAGGAGTTTAGGGAAAGGCCGCTTCTATCAATGGAGGAGACGGATCTGTCTCCGATTCAAGTAAATTGAAGCCATGCGGGCCTAGATTGTTATCTGCGAACACCATCTCGCCCTGAACTCAGCCTATGGCTGCTGGGAACGGAGACGTAGGACCGGGGACAAACCACAAGAAACCCTCAACTATTTCGTTACCAGACTTTCGCGTGGCGACGGTTGACAAACGCTTCCGACACTCCGATGTTCTTGCTGAGGTTCTGGAAACGTGGAAACTTAGAAAGAGATGGGAGAAGACTTGTCACCCTCTCGATTGAAACGAACGGGTGCTGCAGGATCTGCGACTTCCTGCCGTGCACTGCTCATTGGCATGCGAATCCGGGAAAGAGAATCTTGCTAAGCCCGTATCGTTACGCTAGAAACCTGCAAAATGGGAAAATCTCAGCTCCGCACACATGCCATCGAGATCTCCGTATATCGACTTTATACCGATACCCAAGGTAAACAGCTGAAACTTAATTCTATTGATGTGTTCCTTTCGTATCCGCAGCTTTCGAACGCCTCTCGCCAATGGTTCATCGGGGCGCAGATGAAAAGTGAAGACGCCTTGCTGACTTCTAAGTCGCGGCGTCACATGCGACGGCATATAGATGCAGTCCCGCCCCCGACCAGGACTAAATTCCACAGGGTCGTTGACCCAATCCAGTTGGGCGAGTTCGGTATCTAAGACGAAAAGTGCTGCGTCCTGGCAGGCATTTTTTTGTACTGCAAAAAAGAGCGCGATCAACGGCGATAGACTCCAGTCGAGCAGCCTCGTGGGCAATCCATGGTGTTGCGCGAGCGCAAGCCTTTCGATTTCGTGATCTGCTCGGCCATCGTAGAACTGTGGAAGTTCCGCGGCAAAAATACGTAGTGCGTCCTTCTCCTTTTGAAGGAGATCAAACTTTCGCTCCGATGCCAGTGTCCTGAAGCGCCCCAATGAAGTGACTAACTGATAAGCGTAATTTGATTGGCCGCGAAACAACCGACCTTTTCCATTAAACTCGTCCACCACGCTAACGAGGTCCTGTACAGAGCTTATTTCGCCATCGGCGGTTCTAGATAATTCGTTCACTTAGTAGTTACCTTATGCGTAAGACGAGACAGACTTCTCTACCTCAGATTAGATCGCTAACGCACCCATTAGGGTTGATCGTGATGTCATTGAATCGCTCCGCCTTTCCATGGAGGGAGAGCGTGACAGGTTTCCTATAAGACGAGTAATAACTCGCAACGTGAAGGCAAGATGATCTTGGACGACCAAGTGAGGTGTCTGCTTGACGCCCCCATGGCCATTGCCGACGATCACGTCCGTCGCCCGAATGCGGTCTAACGTCAAACCCATCTGAGAGCTGATCTTGATCGCCATCGCCGGGTTTTCCGCAACGAATGACCGTAACGGCCGAGAACTTGCCACCCGAAGCGGCAGGACAAGTGGCCGCGTCGCCTTCCATCCAATCATATATTCTGCGCATACTCTATCGGCGGGAATAGCGTGAAATATGCGAATTGAATTAGACAGCGATTAGCCAGCACCAATCGCTTTCAAACTCGTTCGCTACGGTAACTTAATGTCCGGGCCGACACTATTTATACCGGACGCCCAATTTGCCTGACGCTGTACAACTTTTCCGTCAGCCGTTTTCAACGATAAAGCAATCCCTGCGTTTGAAGGATGGCCGCTACTCGCACCCGTCTCGGTGAAGCCGGCACGTAACGCAAGTTTCTTTGCGTCTAGCGTGTGGTTGTTGCACAGGCCCGAAGCTTGAAACCATGCCGTGTACGTTTGAGGCGCAAATACCGGCACGGTGGCCACCAGTGTTTCAAACCCCCGCGCCGCAATAGTTATCGGGAACGACCGGCCAGTCGTATCACGCCCACCAGTTGTATCCAGCAGCATTGTCATACCACCAGTTGAGTATCCAGCAAACGTCACACTTTCGATCGTGACGGGTTGCGTGGAGTTATTGAATATGTTTACTCGCCACGTTAGAGGGATGTTGACACCGTACCCGGGGCAAGTCGGCGTGCCGATCGAGTTTGCCGGATCGTCGTTTGGTTGAATCACGACGCTGATCTTTTCCTCATTGAAGCTATTTGCAATTTTTGCTTCCTTCCACTGTGCGATTGCGAACACCGCAGAGGTAACACTTATCGCTATCGCAATTCTCGATTCGGTGAAATGTCGTCTTATCTTCAACTTTCATCCATTTAGTGACGTCCTCAGTCTTCTGGCAAGGAAATGCCATACGAACCTGTGACAGTGTGACTTTTCATATCGACAGATTTTCGTCAAACTTTAGTTTTTTTGAATACCTTCCGCGCCTGATTCAGCCGCGCTTTGCTTTTAGCCGCGGCAGGCCCCTGGGATAATAGCTTTCGTTCATCAAATCGATGAACCATCTCGCCACGTGCCCCGTCAATGGTAAGCGTTCTCCCAGAGGCTATAGCCAATGCGCGGCATCATGCATTAAGCGGCCGTCCGCCGTGTAGCGAACGGCGTCGAAGAGAGAACCGTGAAAATTGACAGACAGCCATTTGCAGGCCTCGCCAGTTACCTCGTCGAACCGGGAACTCAAAACGAGTAGGCGTCGGCGGCCGACTACTTGTCCTCAGAGTACTCACAGCACAATTGCAGGTAGAGCAATCGCGACGCGTCGTCATCAAAAGCAGTTTTTCGGAAAACATCTGAATTCATATGTTGCGTCCAGCTAAAATTAGTTCTCTCGTGTAAAAGATGGGATTGCTGACGTGAACGACAGAGATGCAGGGGACGAAGCTAACCAAGATGAAGACGGAGGAGCTGGAGGTTTGTCATTAGCGGGTTATGAATATCAGATTGACGTTTCAGTCTGGTTGGCGTTAGACCTAATTCTCGCCGGCAGGTTAACCCACGAGCTCGTACTGGAGCCGGCCAGTCAGGAAGACATCGAAGCGGATTTAGAGGAATGCGCACCCGGGCGGGTCACAAGCGTAATTTCAATGAGCACATACAGACTGGTCGTCCAAGCAAAGTTGCGCACCGGCGATGCATGGACTGTTTTTGCTGCCTGCCGTGAGCGCAGAGTACTTCTGGTACCCATGCTGAAACTCGCCAGCGGACGGGATGACGCGATTGCAGAAAGTATAAAACCATTGCTTCCAATCGAGCACCTTGCTGTCGGCTGGGCGACGGGTCAGAGTGACATTGAGTTGAACGATGAGCTACTTGCAGATCTTGGCGATCCGGACGTCGTGGCAAAAGTAATCCGGCTATCGAACTGGCTCTGGCGAAAAGAGCGGGTTTCGCGATGAACGGTAATGCAGGCACTCGACGGTGCTCCGCCCCGGAAGTTGCCGTCGGGGGGGCACATGACAGGCGATTTGAGTGAATACGAAACCTTCCCCCCCGAAGGTGGACGTGGGTGACCTGTATCAGCCTGAGCCAGAACTGACAGGTAGTCGGGGAAGTGATGCTCTGTCCGCGCCCGACACCACGTCAACGCTGGCGGTCAATCCATGCCTCGTCCAATCAGCCAAACGCAAACACTTAGCCTGCCTGGTTGAACGCTACGCCGTTGCCTTGATTTATAATCATCAAGCCATCGGGAAACACCCGGCGGCCAGGTTTAGCAGCCTGCCTCTGTACCCGCACACCCGCTCAGGCGGGTTGTGCGTCTATCTCTGCACGTCTGTTGTTTTCAATGGGCGGGCTGTGGTGGGGGAGCCGCAAGGCTCGCCGGTATGGTATAGGCCGGTCTGCTAACCCTTCTACGTGCCCGCTCACCCACTTCCCCAAGCAAGCGAGTGTCGGGCGATCCAGGAAGTACCAGGGAGGTCGCACCATGAGCAGCAAACCTACAAAACAATCTCAACCCGCTTCACGCCCGCCTGTCGACGCGCTCCAGTACGAAAAGCTTGCGCTCTCCACCTTCGCCCTCTGCAACCGGCAATTGAGCCAACTCAACACACTGATCACACTTGCGTCCTCAATGTGTAGGAATCCTGCCATCACGAGCGACGAAAGACGACGTCAACAGACCATGCTTGAATTGCTTGTCGACACAGCAGAGCAATATCAGCGAGAGCTCGAGTGTGACCGTGAGCTGTATCAGGTGATCGCGCTCGATGCGAAGGGCATCCCGCAAAGCCGCATCACCGCGAGCCGCGCAGCGCGCCTTCTCGCAGAGGCATCACAAATAGTGACGAAGGAAGCACCAGCAGCCACGAAGCCGAGCCCGAGCAAACAAACGTCAGCCAAATCCGCGACAGACGAAGAAGCAGACGCTTCCCAACAGCCGGCTCCGACGCAGCACTAACCATCAAGAAGGCGAGCGACTTCAGTCGTTCAGATTTGTAGGATGCCTGCCCTCCGTCACGAGCATGTGCGAGCGCCACAAGCAAATGTGGGCAGGCGTCGTATAAACCTAAACACGTTCAGACGTTCGACATCGGTACGCAGATCGCCGACAATCGATAACACGTCTCGACGACGTCGTTGGCACGAACAGCGTCCGAAAGAAACCGTCAATCCTTCCCTTACGGCATGGCGCACGAATATCTCGTCATTCAGGAGCCGCTGCCGAATCCGTTTTTCTCGAACACGACGGGAGGCATCGCCGCTTCGTTGACATGCAGACGGAAGATATCCGGACGCGAGTAGTGACCCGCGACGTCAAAGTCATATTTCGCCCGGGCAAGGTCGTTGAGGTCCAGGTCGGCCACGAGCAATGCGTCTTGCTCAAAGATGGGACCGGCAATGAGCTGGCCAAGCGGGCCGACGATGCAGCTTCCACCGCTCATCAGCACAGTGGCCGGATCGTTACCCTGGATTGCGGCATAGTCGGTTGGACAATCCGATCGGCGCAGGTGCTGGCAGGCCGACAACACAAAACAGCGACCCTCCAGGGCAATGTGCTGCATGGAGGAAGCCCATGTCGGTCGACTGTCAGCGGTGGGCGCACAGTAAATCTGAACACCTTTGGCGTACATCGCCATACGCATTAATGGCATGTAGTTTTCCCAGCAGATGACTGCGCCGAGCCTGCCGAACGGTGTGTCGAAAACCGGGAGCGTCGACCCATCGCCATAGCCCCAGATCAGCCTCTCGCCGGCAGTTGGCATCAGCTTGCGATGTTTGCCGAGCAGCGTACCGTCCGGACCAAAAAACAACGCAGTGCAATACAACGTGCCATGGTCCCGTTCGATTACGCCGATCACAACGTATTGTTTGTGGTCGGCGGCAAGCTCACCCAACCGCTGAGCGCCGGGACCTGGTACCTCGACCGCGCTGTCGTAGTAACGCCGATAGTCTTCGCGCCCAGCAGCGGTTCTCCCGCCAATTGTCGAGCCGAAATCGAGTCCCTTAGGATAGGCTGAGACGAATGCTTCGGGAAATACGATGAGTTGAGTGCCTTGTCGCGCGGCGTCGGTGATGAACGTCGCGACTTTATCGATGGTTCTGTCCGCATCGAAGACGACGGATCCCGATTGCACAACCGCAGCACGTAATCTCTGTTGCATCAGAATGCTCCATTAGATGTAAGGGCGTGCAATCGAAACGCTTAGGCTCGCTCGCAGATAACGTGTGCCCACGGCCGTGGATTGCAAGCCGATCTCGCTCATCGCAAGCTCAATCGCAACTAATTCGAGCTGGAAAATTCGTTGATTGCGAACACGGTCGCCGAGGATCGCGGCCACTACGAGTATAGGTCGCCATCAGGTAAAGCTTGCTGCCTGTTCGTCGGGATAGAGCGAAACGTTCGACGATTGGTTGTTCAGGCCCCAGCGGGAGTTCGCAGTCGGGAGGTTGAGTGGCCGGTTTATCGGCAGTGTTGGGACATTCGGAGAAGCTCACTGAAGGAGCCGTAGAAAGCGGGCGCCGAACATATCGTCGCCAAACCCGGTAGATTATGCAGTCCATTACTGGACACGGATTCGAAAGATGAAAGATGAAAGATTGCTCGAGATGCGCGTCTTCAAGGCGGTCGTGGAGGCCGGCGGCTTCACCGCGGCGGCGAATCTTTTGGGGGTCAGCCAGCCCTTTGTCAGCCAAAGCGTCAACAGTCTCGAGCGCAGGCTCGGCGTGCAACTGCTACATCGTTCAACGCGCACGCAGCGGCTGACCAATGAAGGCGAGCGTTTTCTTTCGTCCTGCAACGACATTCTCGATAGCCTGGAGGAAGCGGAAGCGCAGGTGCGCTCCAGCGAGCCGACCGGCAACTTGCGCATCAGCGTGCCCCAAGCGTTTGGCATGGATCAACTGGTGCCCGCGTTGCCCGGTTTCCTGTCGTCCTACCCGAAGTTGTGCGTGCATTTTTCCCTGTCAGATTCCAACGTCAATCTGATCGAGGACAACTTCGATGTCGCAGTCCGCATGGGCCGATTGCAGGATTCCTCTTTGCGCAGTCGAAAGCTCTGCGACCTGCAAAGAATCGTCGTCGCTTCTCCGGGCTATCTTGCTGCCCACGGCACACCCGTGACGCCGCTCGGCCTGTCCGGGCACGCCTGCCTGACCTGGGAGTCGCCGCGCGAGCATCTGAATCAGTGGCCGTTCATGATCAACGGCAAGCTCGAACACGTCGTGGTGCAGGGTAGTTTTCGCAGCACCGACGGCACGACCCTGTTCCAGTTGTGCGTGGCCGGCGTGGGCATCATGCGACTCGCCGCTCACCTTGCCTTGCCCGCGATTCGCAGAGGCGATCTGGTGCCGCTCCTCTCGGAGTACCAGGCCAAGGACGACACCGCGATCCATGTCGTCTATCTGCCCGAGCGCCAACTGGTGCCGCGTATCCGCGCCTTCATCGACTACTTCGTCGAAGTCTTTCGCGAGCCGCCCTGGCAAAAGCCCTAGGCACGGCGGATTTATATCTCGGCGTAATAAATCCTATTGTCCGGCGCGGCTAGATCGGCAACGCGTGTTTCCTTATCGTTAGCGGCATGCGATCACCGTTAACACAGGAGACACCATGAGCACCGGCACTGGAAAAATCGATAGCAGCGCGCAGCAGGCCGAACTGCGCCGCACGATTTCGCATCCTTCGAACAATTCCATCTACCGGCCGAAGCAGGCAGGGCTGAAGTTCCCCGAGCTGCCCGACTATTCGTCCTTCGCACAGGAGCGGCAGCACCGCAAGGAACGTCTTGTCGCCGCATGCCGCGCTTTTGCGCTGCACAATCTCGATTACGGTTTCGCCGGCCACCTCACCGTGCGTGATCCCGAGTTTCCGGACCTGTACTGGACCAATCCGATGGCCGTGCATTTCTCCCAGGTGAAGCTCTCCAACCTCATCCTGGCCAACCATACCGGCAAAGTCGTCGAAGGCAAGTACGCGCTCAACCGCGCCGGCTTCGTGCTGCATGCCGCGGTGCATGAAGCCAATCCCGACATCGTGGCGATGTGCCATGCGCACACGGTCTACGGCACCGCGTTCGCGGCGCTCGGACGTCCGCTTGACCCGATTACCCAGGATGCCGCGGCTTTCTATGAAGACCATATCGTGATCAAGGACGAGGCCGGTGCAGTCGCGGTGGAGGAAGAGGCCGGGCTTTCGGTTGCCGATTGCTTCAAAAACGTCAAGGCGGCAATCCACCAGAATCACGGCCTGCTGACGGTGAGCCGCCACAGCATAGAAGCCGCCGCGTTCTGGTTCATCGCGCTGGAGCGCTGCTGCCAGCAGCAGTTGCTGGTCGAGGCGACCGGCATCAAGCCCGTCATGGTGCCAGAGCACAGCTCGCGCTACAGCCGCGAACACGTCGGCAGCGAATACATCGGCTGGCTGCATTTCCAGCCCATCTATGACCAGCTCGTGCAGACCAGCCCGGATATGTTCGACTGAACGGCCAGCATAGGCCGTCGTATACACAACAAGCCGCGCTGGCGCGACAGTCAAGCACGCCGGCGGCGATTCAAGGAGACAACAATGTTGAAATCCGCTTACGGCGATGTCGTCACGCCAGCCAACGCCGAGGACCGGACTTACGCCAAGGTGACATGGCGGCTGGTTCCCTTCCTCTTTCTCTGCTACGTCTTCGCTTACCTGGACCGGGTCAACGTAGGCTTTGCCAAGCTGCAGATGCTGACCGACCTCAAGTTCAGCGAAACCATCTACGGCCTGGGCGCGGGTATTTTCTTTATCGGCTATTTCATCTTTGAAGTGCCGAGCAACATCGCCCTGCATCGTTTCGGCGCGCGGAAATGGATCGCCCGCATCATGCTCAGTTGGGGCGTGCTTTCCGGTGCGATGATTTTCGTGAAGACGCCCACCGCCTTCTACGTGCTGCGCTTCCTGCTCGGCGTCGCGGAAGCCGGTTTCTTTCCGGGCATCATCCTCTATTTGACCTACTGGTTTCCGTCCTCGCGCCGCGGCAAGATCACCGCGATGTTCATGACCGGGATCCCGATCGCCGGCGTCATTGGCGGTCCGCTGTCGGGCTGGATTCTGAACAGCTTCAGCGGCGTGCACGGCATGGCGGGCTGGCGGTGGCTGTTCCTGCTCGAAGCGTTGCCTTCCATCGTCGGCGGCATTGCGGTGCTGCTCTACCTCGACGACAGAATCAGCGCGGCGAAGTGGCTGACCGCTGGAGAAAAGTCGCTGCTCGAGAATGGGCTGGCGAACGAGTCAGGGCACATCGAGGTGCATAGTGCAAGCGGCGCGTTCACCAACAGGCGCGTGTGGGTGCTATGCCTCTGCTACTTCGGCATCATCATGGGCCTGTACGGCATCAGCTTCTGGCTTCCCACCCTCATCAAGGCCTCGGGCGTGAACGACGCATTCCATGTCGGCCTGCTGACGATGATCCCCTACGGCGCCGCAGCCATCGCGATGGTGCTGCTGGGACGCAGTTCGGACCGCAGCAAGGAGCGGCGCTGGCACGTGGCGTTGCCGGCGGTGATCGGCGCGGTCGGCCTGGTGGCGAGCACGCTGGTGCCCCACAACGTCGCGTTGGCTGTCGTGTCCCTCACGTTTGCGACGATCGGCATTCTTGGCGCACTGTGCCAGTTCTGGTCGATCCCGCCCGCATTCCTGGGGGGCGTGGCAGCGGCCGCAGGCATTGCACTGATCAATTCGGTCGGCAACCTGGCGGGCTTTGTTAGTCCCTATCTGGTTGGCTGGATCAAGGATATGACGCACAGCACCGACATAGGCCTATATTGCGTGGCAGCCTCGTTGCTCGTGGCGGCGGTCGTTGTGCTGACGATGCCCAGGAGCGTGGTCAACCGTTAAGGATAAGATTCCGCGGCAGTAAGCGCGATCGTCAGTCCTCGATACATCCGCGTCGTCCACTGTCCTCTTACGGCCGCCTGTCGTGCTGGGTTCACCGACGCACCACAGCTAGGGCAATACCTCCGAGGACTGCTGCCGAGGCCAACACGATTCGGATGGTCACGCTCTCTCCAAGAAATGCGACTGCGCCGAGCGTCGCGATGACCGGCACGCTCAACTGCACCCTGTCAGTCCTGAAGCCGAAGCGAACATAACATCAAGGTAATTTGAGCGTCAGCGTGCATCAAACTTCGCTGTACAGAATAAGGGTACTCCGAGTCTACGCTGTAATCATCCTCATCGCATATGCTCGGGTCGCAGCACTTGAGTCTCTGGCCAGCTGAGGGTGGGGGATCGAAGGAGATGACCATGAACACCGCCGAGAAGTCCTTGCATTACCTGGTGGAAAAGTGGCTTGCGCCGGCCCCCCTTACTCAAATTCGCGTAATTCAGTTTGGGCATATGCGCGAAGATAGGAGGCGCTACGTGCACGTCGAGGCATCAGCTCCGAGCGGCTCGCGCGCAATCTTTTTCTTTCGGCACGACGACGGCTGCTGGTGCGTATTTCCGCCCCGGATCGCGCGCCCCTTCATGACCGGTCTTCAGCGTGCCACTTGAGCTGCATCACAAGCGCGAACAAGCGGCGAAGGACAAATTGACTGCACATTTAATGCTGTTATCCGCGCATCGCGGAATTCGCAGGTCTCACGCTGTGCGCTTGTGCCCTGCGCGCGATGTCAGGAAGGCCAGCACGGCCGCGATTAGCAGCACGCATGCGCATGTGATGAAAGTTGTTCGATAACCACTCCCGTCAAACAGAATGCCGCCAATGGTCGAGCCCAGCGCTACGGAGAGCTGGATCACCGCCACCATCAAACCACCTCCGGCTTCAGCATCGCCCGGGAGCGACTTCGCCAGCCACGACCACCAGCCCACAGGCGCCGCTGTTGCCACCAGACCCCACACTCCCAACAGTACAAGGGTCACCGCCACGCTGCTGCCAAAGATAGTCAAGGCAAGGGCGATCGCCGCCATCAGCAACGGAATCAAAACCAGAGTGCGGTACATGCCTGTCTTCAGGAAGGTGCCGATCAGCATGGTGCCGATGAATCCCGCGATGCCGATCACGAACAAGATCATTGACAGCGTAGCCACATCCACATGGGTCACAGTTTCCAGGAAGGGGCGCGCATAGGTGAACAGGACGAACTGTCCCATGAAAAACGCACCTACCCCCAGCATGCCGTACGTGACGAGGGGATTCTTGAACAGCCGAAAGACATTCGCGGAGCGGGTCACCTGCTGCTCGGCTTTCATGGACGGCAAGCTGATCCATTGCCAGGCCAGCGCAATCAGTGCGACGGGCACCAAACAGAAGAATGCACCACGCCAGCCGATGACACCACCAAGATAGCTTCCTAGCGGCGCAGCCACTACGGTCGCCAACGCGTTGCCACCGTTGAAAATTGCCAGCGCCCTAAGCACGCTATGGGCCGGCACCAGTCGCATGGCAACAGCTGCCGACATAGACCAGAATCCTCCGATCACTACCCCGATCAGCGCGCGGCCAATCATGTAGATCGAATAGTTGGGCGCCAGCCCGATGACCAGACCTGAGACACACATCAACCCGGTGAGCATCAGCAACAGGGTTTTGCGGTTCAAAGCACCAGCCAGCGATGAAATCGAAAGGCTGGTCAGAACGGCAAAAGCACCCGAAATGGCAATGCCGTATCGGCATGCTACTGCGCGAGCGGGCAGCGTCATTGGGTGGGGAAGCCCTGTTACGCGCGGCGGATGCCGCAATGTATCGTGCGAAAGTCGCAGGCAAGGCGCGTATTGTCGTGCACGAGCTTCACGATTTACCGGCCGGCGTGCCGGGTTGAGATCGACGCCCGTGTCATGCCGGCTGAACCGGGCCGGCCAGCCTGGCGCCGCAGCGCGATTCATCGGCGCACAGGGCGCCTAATGTCGCGACCGCTTTATCGAGCGGGGCCGACCACGGGTATCCATAGTTCAGACGCACACAGTGTCGAAAGGCGCCGTCCGCAGAGAAGATAGGTCCGGGCGCGATACTGATGCCACTGTTGAGCGCAGCCTGGAAGAGGTGTATCGAGTCTACGTGATCCGGTAGCGCCACCCACGTGAAATAGCCGCCGTCAGACTTCGTCGCCGTTGTAGTGGCCGGGAAATGCCGGCTAATCGCGTCGAGCATTTGCGATTGCTGAAGGGCCAACTCGCGACGTAATTTGTGCAGGAAACGTTCATAGCCGCCGTGCTCCAGATAGTCGGCGATTGCGCGCTGTGCCGGCATGCTGGCCGATAGCGTGGTCATCCACTTCGCACGTTCCAGCCGACCCGCGAACCTTCCGGCCGCGGCCCAGCCGATCCGATATCCGGGCGCAAGGCACTTCGAGAACGATCCACAATGGATGACAAGACCTTTCCGGTCGAAGAATTTGGCAGGACGCACCGGGTCCGGGCCAAAATGCAGCTCGTTGTAGACGTCATCCTCGATGAGCGGCACGTCGTGTCTGGCGAGCAGATCAACGAGTGCCTGCTTCCTGGAATCGTCCAGCGTCACCCCGGTCGGATTGTGGAACGAGGTCATGAACCAGCACGCGCGAACCGGATGTTGCTGCAGCGCCTGCGCGAGCGCATCCAGATCATGCCCCTCCACCGGGTCAACCGGAATCTCCACTACGTTCAGCCTCAGACGCTCGATTGCCTGCAGCGCTGCATAGAACGTCGGCTTTTCGATCACGATCACATCGCCTGGTGCGGCGAGCAACTGGGCGCTTAGCGTCAGGGCTTCGAGTGCACCGCTCGTAATGATTATCTCGTCGACGGGCACCGTCATCCCCGCCATCAGGTAACGCAACGAAATCTGCTGACGCAATCCTTCGTGCCCCGGCGGCAATCCGTCAGTCATCCCGGCCAGGTGCGTTGAGCGATTGACCGTCGCGCATGACTTTCCGACGCGCGCCATCGGAAACAGTGCAGGACTCAAAAACGCTGACCCAAATGGAACGGTCTCGGTCTGCCTGACCGTCTTGAGGACCTCAAAGACAAAGTCGCTGACATTGACGGTCTTCGGGTCGATAGCTAGCGGGGTCTTGGGGCTCGCTCGCGGTAATTCTATGGCGCCCGGAGACACGAAATAGCCGGAACGCGGACGTGCCCTGATCACACCCCGATTTTCTAACAGGTAGTAGGCGCGAAACACCGTCGCGGGGCTCACGCCCCACGCCTTGCACGCCGCGCGAACCGAAGGAATACGCGCGCCGGGCGGCAGATCACCGCGCTTGATGAGCTCGCTGAGTTGGTCGGCTAAGCGCTCGTACCGTTTCAACGTGTACTCCTCGCAGAACACACCATTGCAGGCGTCGGGTCAGCCCCGCCAGCATACGCACTCATCTTTAGAAGATAGCCACTTTTCAATCTGATACGGCGTTTCTTTTGCCATCTGCTGCTATTGCGGACGCCCACACGCTGGCAAAGTGCGGCGCAGACCGGTTCCACTTCTGTCGATGTTTCGTCTACGCATAGCGGTTCGACCGATAACGCTTCTCAAGCTGAATTCCTTTAGCGATAAATCAATGGCATTTGCGTTTCCGGTATCAACATTCAGGGGCGGCGCCTTCATCGCCCTTCGTCGAGCCTCGGAAAGAGGGGTGGCAGTCGTCCTGGTCATCTGCACATGCACCTCACTTGCTCTTGCTGGTCCGGCCGACACCAGTTCTGGTCCAATTCTTACGATTGAGCGCAACGTCTGGCAACAGTTGACGGACTGGCTTGCCGGTCCACCAGTGCCCCCGATTCGCTTCGGCTCAGCCTGCGCGTCCATTGCGGAGTTGCCCGTTGTTCCAGCCGCCCTTGCCGGACCGGTTGCTGGCCCGATGCCTGTAAGAACGAATACCTGCGATTCGCTGAAGGACATGCGTGACGTTGCCATCGGAACTGCTGCTGCAAGGGCCCCTTCGGGGCCGAACGTTGTGACGCTGCTGGGGGATGTGCGGTGGCAAATCAGCGACCAGGAGGCTGCAGAACGAAACGGCCTTCCAGCTTCTGACCCAGTGGCTGATATCACGTCACGGGCCGACCGGGCGGAGCAGTCCCCGGAACAACCCGCGATGTCGGCCCCCGACTGCTCAGCGGATGGCAGTTGTGAAACGCAAGCGATCTCGCCTTCGATCGGTGCCGACACACTCGCTCCGGCGCAGGCTCCGGCGGCCACTGCTACGCAGCGCACCTCGGCATGGGACATATTGGGCTTTGTATTCTGGCCGATCCAGGTGGCGGTCCTGGTCGTCGTTGCCGGCTGGGCGCTCAAAAGATGGTTTCGCTACGACAAGTCACTCCTGCGTGCTGCGCGTGCAGGGCTGCGCCGCGGCGAATTCCATCTTGAGTACCAACCCGTCGTTGGCGTGAGGCGGGCCAGATGCGTCGGCGTCGAAGCGTTGTTGCGATGGGACAACCAGAAGTACGGCGCACTGGGCCCGGCGCACTATATGGAGTTCATTGAGAACAGTAGTTTGATCGGTCCGATGACGCGATTCGTCATGTCGCGTGCAGCTCAGGAGTTGCGCGAAATCGGCGCTCCGAAATCGCTCTACCTGGGCGTTACCGCTCCCGCTTCTTACCTGGTAAGTTCCGCGTTCATCGCGCACCTTGGCGACGTTGGCTCCCTCGGCCTTCCACCGCTAATACTAAAGATCGGGGCGGCCAGCGCGAGGAAGTTCAAGAAACGTCTCATCCCCATGATGGCGCAGGCGCGTGATAAAGGAATTCGGTTTGCCCTGTCGGCCGTGCGTCCCACTGACGTCGGACTTGAACTGCCGGCAGAGATGAGCTTTGAGATGATGAAAATTGACAGGAACGTGCTGGCAAAGGATCCCGATGAGCGATCCAGACAGATCAGTGCATTGACGCGCATGGGCCATGAGATGGGCGCCGTGGTCGTGGTCGAAGGTATTGAGAACTCGGCGCATCACAACGTCGTGCGGGCGAGTCGTGCCGAGTTTGGTCAAGGTTTTTTCTATAGCCGTGCGCTCGGCGCCCAACGGCTGAAAGAGTTTCTCGAGACCGTCGACGCCCCGTCCTCAAAGCGGGCAGGAGCCGCAACCGTGCTCAGCTGGCGGGTTCGAAATTTCTGAATGAAGCGTTCCACCCGCAACCGCACCTGCACCCGCATCAGGGCCCGACAGCTCCATTTAATTAGCAAAACATAATAATGAATCGCTATCTCCAACTGGCGGCGGAGGTTTCGCCAGACGAAGGCTACGCAGCAGTACGCCTTGTGGCCTCATAAGCACATGTAGCTGCCATCGTCTCGATGTGTGCAGACCTTTCCCATATTTAAGCGCCGAAACGTAGCCCCACGCGGCCAAAGCCGAATATTTTCGATGCTTGCATATACGGCTAGGACTTCATTTGCGAGCTATGACCTATCCTCTACAAGAGCGTTCTTCACGCCCATTGTCTTCGCGCGGTGGCATGCGAAGCGGAGGAAAATATGTCGGAGCTTCGACTCGGCGCGAACGAGATTCTTCGTACTGTCGCAGATCTACCATGCCCGCAAGGTCTGCCCTTCTTGGGAAATCTGTTCCAGATGCCACCGGCGAAACTTCACCTGGTTTTGGAGCAGTGGGCGAAGCGATTTGGTTCGCCATTCAGGGTTCAGCTCGGCACGATTCCTGTCACAGTGTGGACGCAGGCGGAACTGTTCCAGACTGTCATGCGCGAACGTCCGCACCTCTATCGACGTTTTGCGCCAATTGAATCCGTTATGGCGGAGCTTGGCGGAAACGGTCTATTCGCTGCGGAAGGCTTGGCTTGGGAGCCGCAGCGTCGGCTCGTCATGCGGGCACTGTCTTTTTCCAACGTTAAAGCGTTTTATCCGACGCTTGCGGCCATTACTGGGCGTTTTCTCGCTCGCCTGCAAGAGGCGGCGAGGGAACATAGAACGCTCGAAATGACAGAAGAGCTTAAACGCTACACGGTTGACGTGACCAGTACGCTGGCCTTCGGCGAGGACCCGCATACGCTCGAGCACGAACGGGGGGTAATTCAGGAACAGCTTGGCCTGATACCGCCGGCACTGATGAGGCGCGTCACCGCCCTCTTTCCCTATTGGCATTACGTCACGCTTCCTCAGGACCGACGACTCGCGCAGGCAATGACGGAGGTCCATAGCTACATTCAGAAAATGATTGAACGGGCACGCGAGCGCATGAGCCAGTCGCCTGATGCACCTCCGCACAACTTGCTGGAAGCGATGCTCGCGGCGCGCAACGAACCTGACTCGATGGTTACCGACGAACAGATCTCGGCGAACGTCCTGACGCTTCTTGTCGCAGGTGAAGACACGACGGCCAACGCAATTGCCTGGGGGTTGATGTACGTCGCTATGGATTCGCATCTGCAAAACCGGGTATTCGAACAGTCGCGTGTGGCGCTCGGCGATTCGAGGGTGTGCCCAGACTACGACGCATTGAAGCACCTCGACCTATGCGAGGCGGTATGCAGTGAGGCACTGCGACTGCGGCCCGTTGCTGCAATACAGACGTTCGAGCCCTTGACCGACGTGTGCCTTGGAGGGGTAGCCATACCTGCAGGAACACGCATGTTGTTTCTCACGCGTCCAGGCATGCTGGACCCGCGGAATTTTGTGCGCCCGGAGACATTTGACCCTGACCGTTGGAGGCATCCGCGGGACCCATCGGAAGGTGCGCATGACCAGAAGGCATACCTGACATTCGGCGCGGGGCCGAGAGTGTGCCCGGGTCGTTACCTCGCAGCAGTCGAGATGAGGCTGGTTATATCGATGTTGATGAGAAGCTTCAAGATTGAACTGACAATCGACCCTTCTGAAATCGAAGAAGTTTCAGCATTCACGATGGTGCCGAACCAAATGCCTATACGACTTACGCCACGAGCATGATTTGCCGGCTTGCCAGCTGCCGCACTCATGGCGAACTCCGAGCGTGATGCTGAAGATCTACTCCAGGTATCTCGACCATATTGGCATGCCGTCGTGAACGATGATGCACGCGTCGATGTCGCGCGGCGTTAGAGCGTAGTACTCTTTACTTCGCAGTCTCAGGCGCAGGTAGCTGCTTTGACCCCGTGGTTTCAAGGCCGGTGGCGTGCTGGCTTGGCGTTGCTCCACCCGCATGGTTGTCCGCCCGGTTCTCGACATTCTTGGCGTTCATGGGGCTGACGACCAGTTTCTGGGCTGCGACTTCGCTGTCTGTCGGCGCAAAGACATTGACCTCTTCTTGCGAGTAGGCGTTCGCAAGCGTGCTAAACATGAATGCCGCGGCCACTATCGGCAACGCAATGACGAGTTGCATATCACCTCCACTCCACGTACACCGCCATAGCCTCCGTTGTTACATTGAGGCCACCAGAAGAAAAATAGCGCGGGAGTGAGTACCGGGCAATGCAGGACGGTGCGCAATAGATGCGCCGGCGACAAGGACGGTAGGTCTGTTATCCAGGATCGTGCTACAGCTATGTTATAGGTCTCCCGGTCGGCGATTGACAGCACAATCGCCAAGGATAGTCTGGCTGAATGTTCGGTGGCGTTCCGGTCTCTGGCACACGCCTGCTCCGCAAAAAAACATACCGCGGCTGCACAAGAGGGCTGTGCGGAAAATGGACATTTCAATGCTCAATTGTACGAAGTTTAGGCGCGTTGGATGGTCGATTTCGGGTTGACGAACGAGCAAGGCAATCATGGCGAGGATGTGAAGGAGCTTTACTTCTATCTCGACGGCACACCGACGCATTGGTACATGAAGATGCTGTAAAAGTATCCTCACGACGCGTACCCGTACCAGGATCTGATCGATGAAAATCTGCGGCGCCGCGCCGATCAGCCCGAATACGAAATTCTCGACACGGATTTATCGCTACAACTGAGACGAAAGATGAAGAAGCTATTGACCCTGGCCGTATCGGTCTTACTGCTGGTTGGCGGGTTGCTTTTCCAGCAAGGGGCGCTCGCGGATAGCGCCACTCCTGACGCAAGCACGAAAGCGTTTTACGCCTGGTATATCAAGCTGGAATCCAAAGAGACCTATCCTCTGCTGGACAAGGGCATCTATGCCTACGTGACCAAAACCACGGTCGACAAACTCCGAAGCGCTTACCGCCATAACAGGCTGCCTGGAGACGCCGACTATTTCACGAAGGTCCAGGACTACGACGAACACGACTGGTCGAACAACATCGCAACACTCCACGCGATCATGCTCGACGACGTTGCGGTTGTCCCAGTTACTTTCGGCTCGAAAGACAAAATCAGCGTGTTGGTGTTTCTGCGCAAGCAGGGCGACAGCTGGAAGATCACCAAAGTTGATGACACGCTCGATTATCAATAGTCGAGTCTAATGTCGGCGGTTACGTTGTCGAACTGCTGACGCAGGTTCAAGCCCTAGCCGCGCCAGAGATCAGAATAACCATGCGCATCCTCTATGCACGCAACAAGCTGCAATTGGTCGACGATAAAACCGGTCAGGATGGCGTGAAGGAATCGAAGTTGACAGTTGCGCCGACGGCTCAAGCCACCGCGGCCAAGTGATGCTGATTTGTTGAGTATCGCAGCGGATTCCGATTAGCAACGCCCGCACAAGACGGGCGTTGCTGCATCGAAGCCAGCTGTTATGGCAGAGCCGGCCCTGCGCTCTGTCTCAGACTATTACGGCGTGCGCGGAAACTCGAACGCTTCGAACAGATCGTCGATTGCGGGCGCATTAACCGGCACATACGGATGCGTCTGCAACTGGATCGGATTCGGCAGATTGTCGCGGCTTCTATGCGTGATCGGCTTCAGACGCCAGTTGCGATCGATGAACTTCACGATCGAAGCATGATCCCCGTACTGATGCACGACACGTCCACCGCGGGAGTACGGCGACACGACGATCATCGGAATGCGCGGGCCGTCGCCGAAATAATCGAGCGGCTGGATGTAGCCTGAGTCGTAGTAGCCGCCACCTTCGTCAGTCGTGACAAGAATCGCTGTCGAGGCCCACAAACTCGGGTCACGCTGTACCGTATCCACCAGCTTGTGCACGAACGATTCAAAGAGCCCGAACTTAGATGACTCCGGATGCCCGTCGAGCAGTCCGCCCGGCTTCACGAACGAAACCGCAGGCAGCGTGCCGTTCGCAATGTCCGCGTACAGATCGGTCGTGTCCTGCAGGTGCGCTTTGACGAGCGCGGGGTTCGTCATGATCGCGGTTTCATACAGGAACGGGTTGCAGATATTGCAGTAGACACTCGTGGCCGGCGTAGTCACAAAGGTATTCCAGCCTTCGCCGTAATACTTCCACGAGATGTTCTTCTCGATCAGCGTATCGGCGATCGTCCGCACCGGCGACGGCGGGATCGTGAACGTACTCGTATTGACCGTGCCGTCCCCGTTGTAGCCCGGGTTGTAGTTGTTCAGCAGGTAGTACGTGTTCGGCGCGCACTTCGCGTCCGGCTTGTACGGCAGGCGGTTCAGATACTGCCGCAGTGCGCCGGGCCCGGGCTGATGACCATCCGAGCAGTTGCTGTACGAACCGCCTGAATAGCCGTCCTGCGTGTACCAGTTGTTGGTGTTCGCCAGCGGCAGCGGATTTTCGATCTGATCAGCCGGCGGCTTCGCGGCATTGCCGTTGCCGTCTGTGTAGTAGAGCGCATCGGCGGTGCCTATCATGATGCTGTTTGCGCCCGTGCCGCCCATCACCGGCTGGTGATAGTTGTCGCTGATCGTGAATTCACGCGCGAGATGTGTGAAATACGGCATGTCGCCGGTATTCACGTTGTAATAGCCGAGCGCGGTCGCTCCTTCGCCGGTTGTCTCGTCGTTGAAATTCGCGGGCCGCGGCTGGCCGTTCGAACCGGCGCCCACCGACGTCTCCACCCATGCGAACAGATCCATCTGACAACCGCTCGGATTATCGAGCGTGGCGTGATCGAGACTGCAATCGGCCTCTTGCCAGTTCTGGTAGAAGCGGTGCACCGGACTATTGATGTATTGGTCATAGTCGGGACCAACACGCGAAATCTGATACGGTCCGTTCGGCAGGTTATACGTGTTCGAGCCGAAGCGCGTATCAACGCTATGCGTCGGCAAGCCGCTCGCACCGGTGGTCAAATGCACGACGTCCCAAGGCTCCATCATCGCGCCCTCGGTGGCCTGCGCCGCTGCGAGCGTAGCGAATGGCGGTGGACTGGTATCGCTCGGTGTGCTTGCCGTAGAGCCGGTATTTGGCGCCGGCAGCACTGTATATGGCTGCTTGCCGCCAGGCGCCATTTCGAAGCGGTTTGGGTCCGTCGCACTGGCCGTGTATTGCGCGGCCAGCGCGAAGTTCGGACCCGGGTGGCCGTCGGCCGTGATGATGCCCTTCGACAGCAGGTTCGCCACCGTCTGCCCCTGGCGTGGCGTGTACGCGCCGAATACGTGATCGAACGTGCGGTTCTCGCCGACCACTACGATGACATGCTTGATCGGCGACGCGGTGTTCACTGTCGCGACCGCTATCGCGGCCTGCTGCTGGCTTTGTGCGACGGTCGGCCAGATAGCCGCGGCAAGCGCGACGGAAACGGCGCCGCAAAGCAAGCCGCTTCTAAATATTGGGGTACTAATTACATTGGCAATTTTTTTCACGAACGCCTCCATGACGTTACTCGGACGAGCAAGCGGTAATGTGGCGTGTGGAAACGACGGGCAGCCCCTACGTGGGGATGCTGCCTCTATTACAAAGCGTTACGAAGGAAAGAAATTATCGGGAGGGAATGACGATACGGGGACGAAAAAAAGTCGATAGTGTGTGAATCTTCTAACGAATCACTTTCATCGCGATTCACTTTGCATAATTCGCTCGCAGATCCAGACTGGACAACGATGATGCGCTCACAGCAAAGGCCGCGCCGGGGTGCTGCCGAACATCGACGCAATGAGTACTGCCGCGTACATTCGCTGGCAGGGATGGGCCGTGTTGATCGCATACTTCCTGTTACTTGGCTTGGTCACTCTACGTTTTCAACCTGGTCTTCATTCTTTCGCGTTCGGCTTGCTGGTCGCGTTGTTGAGCCTTGCCCTTGTGGCCGTATGCTGGTTGAAGGGAGAACCGCCTCGCTGGCGATGGGGCAATGACTAAGCCCATCAATTAGCTGCGGGCTCGATATCGCACGCGACACCCCAATGTCCGCATCGGCGGGTAGGCGCTCCGGCCGCTGCCGTTCACACCGCGGCGATTCGCGGAATCGTGCGATCGAATATCGTGGCGACAAACAGGCAGGCGCTCAACACACCCATAACGATGGCCAGGCTGTGCAGGCCGTGATCGCTCGCAGTTTTGCCATATAAGGCGCCAAGGAGGCTGGTCGCCGCGATTGCACCCAGATATCCAGCGGTGCGCTGGAGTCCCGCAGCAGTGCCGATCTCGTCGGCCGGCGCCTGCAGATAGACGGCAGTCTGAGTGGCTGTGGAAAACATGCCTTGAGGCACACCGAAGCACATAACCGCGGCGGCGATGATCCATGCGGACTTGCTGCTGTCGATAAAAAACAGGCAGATGCATCCGGCCAGCGCTGCGCCAATGCTGACGATAAACGGCCCTCGAATGCCTTTTGTGCGGCCGCCTGTCACAGAGGAGACGGCGGCGAGCAGCGACATCGGCATGGTGATGAGGCCCGCTTGACTAGTGGAGAAGCCGGCGCCACTTTCGAGCCACTGAGCGAATCCGTAGAGGATGCAATACACGATCATCAGGACCGCCCCTGCGCGTAGATAGGTTACCGTCAACGGTCGGTTACGGGCCAACATCCGCACATCGATAAACGGCTGCTTGCGGCGCGCCGAGTGGAGCACGAGCGCAACACCGAGAACGGCGGCGATAGGCAGCATGCTCCAGACTGGGCGGTCGAGATTCATCAGGAAAATCATCAGGCCGAGCAAGAAGCCGGTGAACAGCAGGATGCCCACCACGTCGAGCTCTGCCATCAGACGCGCAAAGCTGCCATCGCGCGGCTGATCCTTTGGCACCCACAAAAAGACCAGCAGCGCAGCGAGCAGCGCGAGCGGCGTGTTCACGGCAAAGATCGAGTGCCAGCCGAAAGCGCCTGTCAGCACGCCACCCAGCAAGGGGCCGATGGCCAGGGTGGAGACCCCCGCCAGCGAGAGAATGCTCATGGCGACGCGTGGCGGCGCCGCACCGAGCCGATCTGCCTGGACGCGGAAGATGCGCATGGCCGACGGATAGGCGCCGGCGGTGCCGATTCCTAGTGCCACCCGCACCGCGATCAAGACGCCGAGCGTCGGAGCAAACCGGCCGACCAGCGCGGATATCGCGACGATGAAGAGGGAGATCAGGTAAATCCGGCGTGGGCCGAATAGATCCGCCAGTCGCCCCATGGTCGGCTGGGCCACGGCGCTTGCCAGGTAGAGCCCGGCAATAAGCCATCCAGCCTCCGCGACGCTTGCATGGAAGTCGGTCGCAATTGGCACCAGCGCGGTAGAGATCATGGTCGAATTGATCGGATTCAGTACGGCGCCCAGCGCTAGCGGTGCAATGAAACGGAAGCCGAAACCCGCCTGTTGTTCGTTCGGGCGAGCGGGATCGGCGCCGGTTGTCAGCGGATTGCTTTGCATTTTGCGTGGCTCAGTTCTTCAGATCGATGTCATCGGACTTCACCACGCGTGCAAGTAGCGGAAAGATGTTGTCGACTGCAAACGCGTGCATGTCATGAGACAGCCCCGTCGTCGCATCTTCGGCGATCACGACGTCGTAGCCATGCTCGTAGGCCTGGCGCGCGGTGGATTCGACGCCCATGTTGGTGGCGATGCCGGCGAGCACCACCGTTTTGACGTTCCGGCGCCGCAACTGCACATCGAGATCGGTGCCGTAGAACGCGCCCCATTGATGTTTCGTCACGAGAATGTCGGACGCGTGAGCGAGTTCTTCGACGAGCTGGCTGAAGTTCGCCGGAAAGCCCCCTTCCGGACGCGGAAAAGGACGGTCCACGGGCTGTTTCAGCACATCACCGAAGTCCGCCGCGAAGGCGACGTTGACCAGTACGACCGGTGCCCCGGCAGTCCGGAAACGCGCTGCTAGCCAGCCACCGGTTACTGCCACCTGAACGCCGGGGCGGGGTGCCAGAGCGGGGATCGACACGATGCCTTGCTGGAGATCGACGAGAATGAGTGCGGTTGTAGTCGCGGGAAGAGCGAGCATGATGGGAGCCTTACGGTGGATTCGAGGAGGTAACTGACACCCAAGCATAACTCTATTTGAGTATTTGCTCAAATAGAGTTATGTGGCCGAGGGCCACCGTAACTGGCAAACTGACGGCATGTCTTCGACTCCCGCCAAAACTAAAACTCAATCTGCTGCTCCGCGGCCCAATCGTCAACGGTCAGCGCTTGCGCCGCAGCGTGGTGTCGGCCGTGAGCGCGTCGCCACGTTGATGGCCGCTGCGTCGAAGGTCATTCAGGAGCGTGGTTTTGATGCCGCAACCATGGCCGAGATCGCGGCGCGCGCGGACACAAAAATCGGTTCGCTCTATCGTTTCTTTCCGAACAAGGAAGTGCTGGCCGATGCACTGATGCAGCGCTACAGCGAGTTGCGTGATGCCCAATGGGACGAAATCGATGCCCGTGCCCGAGTGGTGTCGATAGACGAGTTGGCCGATTTGCTGGTCGACTCCATTGCGGAGATCCACGACGAGAGCAAGGCGCTCGTCGCTTTGCTGGATGCCCGTTCGGAATGGTCCGGCAAGCGACTCGAGTATCGCGAGAAGGCGCTCAAGCGGATTGTTGGGACGCTGCGGCTCAGGGCGCCGACATTGCCGGGAGAGACCGCCGAAGACATGGCGGTGGTATTGCTCAACAACATGAAAACGATGGTGGCGATGACGCTCGACAAGTCGGCTCCAACCAGCCCGGGCGGCCCTGCCGAGTTGCGTCTAATGAACCGGCTGTATCTCGCCAGCAAGCTCGCTGGCCACGAACTGCCCGCGGCTCAGGCCGGGGCGCCACCATCAATCCGGTAGCGGCCGTTCCAACAAGTCACCGCCTTCGTCGCAGCACTGGTTCGCGTCGGTCAGTTGCGGCTGGGCTCAGGGGTTGGCGAACACCGGCTGGTTCCGGACGCTCTGACGCTCCAACATTCTCGCGTACCAGGCTTGAAGCGCCTTACAGTCCTCAGGCACCGGCAGCTTCACAAGCATCGCAAAGATCAAACCACCGATGACAGTGATGTCGGCCATCGAGAAAGTTTCGCCCGCGACATACGGTTGCCTTTGCAGAACTGCATCAAAGTAGCGCATACCCCTCATCGCTTTGTCGCGTTGACGGAACCCCCACTCCGGGTTTTGATACGTCTCGACGTCGGGGCCAAGTCCCGGTGTGCCGTGATGGAAGTAGACGCTGATGGCGTCGAGCAGTTCCAACTCGGCGCGCTTGCTCATCATGTGGATGATGCCTTTTTCGCGCGGTGTACTACCCGTGAGCGTGGGTACGCCATCGAGCGCGTCGAGGTATTCGGTAATGGCGGTGCACTCGGCAATACAGGTTCCATCATTGAGTTCCAGCACCGGCAGCGTACCCGAATAATTCTTGCCAGCGATGAACTCGGGCTTTTTATGCTCGCCTTTGTAAAGATCGACCATCACGAACTGGACGTGCGATTCCAGCCCTTTTTCAGCCAGAGCGATGCGGACGCGTGTCGGATAGGGCCCTGTCGGGAAGTCGTAGACCTTCATCACAGGCAGTTGCGCTACGTCGAAATTGACGGTATTGGAAGTCATTGCGGGGACGCTCCGTAGTCGGTTGCATTGGATCGGGCGACGTGAAAACACGTCGCCCACGTAATCTACCTAACGTTTGTTAGATTAACCATATAAGGTACAATCCGAGGTGTCAACACCCATTTCCTTTTTGCGGAGACTGAAGCGGTGAGGAATGACGCGAGCTCAAATTCGAGAGAGAGAATTTTGATAGCCGCCACGAGGCTCGCGCAGACGCACGGCTACGGCGGGTTGAATTATCGTGATCTCGCGGACGAGGTTGGTATCAAGGCCGCGAGCATCTACCACCACTTCGAAAGCAAAGCCGATCTCGGTGCAGCGGTAGCGAGGCGTTATTGGGAAGATTCAGCGGCGGCTCTGGATGACATGCTGGCCCGATCGCACGATCCGCTGTACTGCCTGCGTCACTATCCGGATACCTTCCGCAAGGCGCTTGAGACCGGCAATCGCATATGCCTTTGCAGCTTCATGGCCGCCGAAACCGACGACCTGCCGGAAGTCGTGATGAAAGAAGTCCGGACCTTCGCTGATGTGAATGTGGCGTGGCTGAGCAAGGTTCTGTCCGCAGCCGCAGTGGTCGGCTCTCGTGAAAGCAAACACCGGGCTCGCGCAATCTTCGCCGCCATCGCCGGCGCTCAGCTCATCGCGCGGAGCCGTTCCGATCTCTCCCTCTATGACGCACTAATCGAAAATTACCGTAAAGCGGGCCTTTTGCCCGCATAGCAGTGCAACGGTCAGTGAAACGCGCATTGGAAGGGATGCACTAGGCGCGCGACCCGCACGACAAATCAGGTGAGACGACCGTTTGATCCCGGTAACCAGTCGTTCGCTGCGCGTAACGACGACCGCCCACTCCGGGTCGACTCCGGTCCCACGTCTCGCTCGGAAGTTGACATTCGCTGAATGCTGAAACGACGGATCTCAGATGACTGCAATGGATGATAACGCCGTGAATGAGACTGATGCGATAAACGACTTCGGCGTATAGGGCCTAAAATTAAAAATAGCGCCAGTCCCTTTGTGTGGGGCGGCTCGCCCTATTCTCTTCTGTCCACGGCAGGCGGCGATGAACACTCACAATGCGCATTTTGTTCGCCCGGTGCTGGCTGCTCTTTGCGCGGCTTCGCTCGCCACACTCGCCGCGTGCGGCGGAAGCGCCTGCTTCAGCTTCGACGGCTGTAGCGGCGGAAACGGGACACCGAACGTCGCCGTATCCGGCACGGCAGCCACCGGCAAGGCGCTCGCCAGCGCGACGGTTAACCTCAGTTGTGCGTCGGGTTCGGGCTCCACCTTGTCAGACGGCGGTGGACACTACAGCACGACCCTCAACGCCACGCTTCCCTGCATCCTCACCGTGACCGCCGGCGGCACGACCCTGCATTCGCTGGCATTTGCCGGTGGCACTTTCAATACGACGCCTGAGACCGAACTGATGCTCGTCTATCTCGCTTCGCAACTTGGCACAAACGAAACCAATCTGATTGCGAACTTCCAGAACAATTCACAGTTCCAGCGGGTGCTGGAAAATCAGACCGATGTACTGGCTGCGCAAACGGCAGTTGTCGCGAATCTGCAGCAGCAATATGCGGTCACGCTGACGGCACCGGCGTTTCTGACGACGTCGTTTGTCGTCGGGCAAGCAGGGGTGGACAGCGATCTCGGCGCGCTGGCGACAGCAGGCGCCATCGACGTCAATGGCATGCCCAATCCGGCTGCCGTCTCGCTGCTGTCCGCGGCGGGTCTCGCCCATCCGCTCACAACGACGTCCACACCTTGATCAGGCACTGGCGGAACAGGAAACGCCCGCGGCGGCAGGAGATCCGCTAGATGATTTTCAATCCTGCACGCATCAAATTCCGATCTCGAGACCGGATGCGACACTATCGCCTTGCCCGAGGGCTCCCACTCACCAGGCGTACAATCCTCTGACCATATCGGGTGCCACGTCCATTTTTGGGAGAGTCGTCAATGGCGACTGACGATGCACGCCCTGAGAACCGCCAACCCATAGGCCCGGCGATTTCGTGGCCGGCAGCGGAGAACGAGCCACATGCCCGCTCAGATAACGCCCAATCAACTCGTTCAATTGATCATCCCAGGTATCACGACCGTCTTTTCGCTCGGTTTTGCCTGTGCATGGCTCTACGATAGACGACTGCGCTATCTGCGCTTTCTCTCCGCTTCATTTGTCGCTTTCGCACTCGGCTCGGCAGTGCAGATCTGTCACCTGCCGGATGAATGGCGATTGAACGCGCTTATATCGGCAACGTTTTACGTGTTAAGCATTCAACTGTTGGCGGAAGGTGTTTTGCGCAGAGCAGGGCTTCACTTGCGGCTAGCCACGCATGCGTCGATGTTCGCGCTGGTGCTGGGCGGCATGTATTACTTCTCCTTCGTGACGTCAAACCTGCTCGTGCGCGTCTACATTCTGAATCTCAGCGCCGGGCTGCTGATGGTGTTTACCGCGGTCCGTTTCAGGAAACGCTGCAATGGCCGCATCGTCAACCACGTTCTTCTCTGGGTGCTGCTGATCTTCGGCGCCAGTTTTTTCATCAGGACGCCGCTCACTACGATCCAACCCTTGCCCCATAGCACTGCGCCGTTCGCGAGAACCATTTTCTGGGTCTTGCTGCAGTTGTCGCTCGCCCTGATGGGCGCTGTGTTGGGGCTCGTGCTGCTGGCCGCCGCGATGTCGGACGTGATCGACCGGCTGACTCTCGAACGCGATCTCGACTCGCTCACCGAAACGTTGAACCGGCGCGCGTTTGAACGCATGGCGGGCCGCCGCGTCGCGGACAAGCGAAGCTATCCGCTCGCGCTGATCGCTTTCGACATCGACAACTTCAAATCCATCAACGACCGTTATGGGCATGCGGCCGGCGACGCGGTGCTGCGCCGGTTCGCCGCAATCCTGCGCGCCGCGGTGCGCGAGAAAGACGTGGTGGCGCGCATCGGCGGCGAGGAGTTCGTGCTTCTGCTGCCGGGCGCCGACGACAAATTCGCGTATCAGATCGCCGAGCGCTTGCGCACCGTGCTGGAGTCTTCACGCTTCAATGAAATCGAGGCTACGCTGTGCGTTACGACGAGTGCCGGCATTGCCCGGTATCGGCCTGGCGAGGCGGTCGGGGCGTTGCTGGCGCGCGCCGATCACCTGCTCTATGCGGCGAAGCGCGCGGGGAGGAACCGGGTGGTCACGGAGCCATTAGGTCAGACGTGGAGTGCCCCCGAGCTTGATATCGTGTGATCACCCGAAGGCCGGCAAGCCCTCATCGGGACCAGTAGAAATCCACGGGGATAAGCTCGACGACCCATCCACCTTCTTCGCCCAGCGTGGCCGCCGGGTGCATGGAGGCGATGCGCAACGCCTCGTCATGGGTATCCGCCTCGATGATGAACAGGCCGCCCACGACTTCCTTCGACTCGGTATAGGGCCCATCGGTGACGTGCGTCTTGCCACTGCGCGGGCGGAGCGTCCTCCAGTTGTCCAGATCGCCAAGCGATGCGGAAATCAGTACCTTGTCGGTAGCCCGCATCTTGTCGTCCAATGCGGGGCATTGGCTCACCAATTTCTTGACGTCGTCTGGCGCCATCGCGGCGAATTTATCGGGGGTGAAGTAGGCCAAGCCGAGGTATTTCATGGGAGATCCTTTGGGTGTGAATAACCTGACGACGAAGCTGATGATCGAAAATCGACAATCTTCTGAAAAAGTTTGTAGCAGGTCTCGCCAGACTGTCCGCTTTTGGGGGCGCGCGGTGCCGACCGCCGGGCTCGTGCTGCACATGCGGATCGCGCGAGGCAGAGGTCGGCCAGGAAGAGGCATTCGACATCGATGCGGAGATCGTCGACAATTGGTACCTGCCCTTATCCTTGCGTCTCGTCCAGAACCATGCGCAACGTCGCCTATCTGCTTCTCTCGATCACGCTTGCCTCGCCGCTTTCAGCGCTGGCGCTCGGTAACGACAATCCAGATTACGATCAATGCATTCTGCTCTCGCTGAGAAACAGCCAGAGTCGCATGGCGGCGGGCGCGATCAGAGACTCGTGCGATGCGCTTTACAGAAACGGTGCGCTGCGATGCGCCGCGAGTTGTCGCGCGTAAGCAATGCCATGTCGTACTACTGCTTCGAGCCGGAGAACTTTGAATTCTTCGCTCGAGCTAGCGTGGGACCTTCTGCCCCCAGCGCCCTAGCTGTCCATCTTTAGTATCCAAGCCAAAGCACCATGGCTTACCTGATTAGTTATTCCACACCGCTTCACTCTGAAAGCCGTTGCGCCAGCATCGTGTTATGTTCTCGCACGCCTCCGGAGATGCAGAACACATCGATAAAGAGCCACCCGTATAGCGCCAACAACAGGAACACGCCGATGTAGGCGAACGCCGTGGTCCAACCGAAGATGAACAGCAGCAATTGAAGGACGGCAGTACCGGTGAAGCCGAGATAAAACCGGTGCGCGCCAAGGCTACCGAGAAAGAGCCAAAGCAGAAAGGCCACCACGCCACTCTTTTTCTGAGCTTCGTACATCATCATGCTGCGTGTCGAGTCGTTCATTTTCAGGATTTCCGAAAGGTTTTGGGGAGGCGAGAGGGCAATGACCTCGGAGTGCGACGCGGGCCGTGTTCTACAGCCGGCCAGACGAGGACCAACTGCGTTGAGCCGTCAACGATCGAAGCGCAACCGCCAGGGGACAGCAGTCCCTGCACCACCCATGTCGATTTCATAGATTTCCCCGTTTTTGTTGTGCTTGCCTTGGATAGGCCGCCCCTTCGCTGTCAAGGAGCGATTTGTTACGCTGCTATTGGTTGGCCTTTGATTCCGTCTTCGCTGAGTTGCCGTGCGGAGCACACATGCACTAAACATGCCATCACCTTCAAGTCGCTGTCGCCATTGGCCGACAGGCTGGATAGGTTTTGGGGAGTGCAGATGCCGTGCCGAAGTGATTCAGGTTTGAACGGCGATCCTTGATAACGAAACGATTTCCTCGTTCGTCCCGCCCGCGCAGTCTTTTCTTGTTGTCCCGTTCTTGCAGAACGTAACAGCGCTGTGGCGCCGCTTATGTGGAAGTCCCCGCTGCGCGTCGAAGGATTTGTGGGGTGTCGTCGGACGAGTACTTGCGCCAATTCAGCCTACACAGGCTTTCTTATCGGTCCGGTTTGTCACAAAACTGAATACCATCTCCCCACGGCGGGAAGCTGCGGTGCGCCCATACGCGAAGTCAGGACGCGCCGGTCTGCTGGCTCGTTTGATGTACTACGCCGTCAACACCATATGAGCTGCCATATCGAGTGGGAGCTTCGCCTCGCCTCGTCGGTTCGGTCGCCCACGCCTTAGGCGCGAATTACCTGCTCGTGCAATCCTGCAAACAGGCGGCGAAAAAGATGCCGCCGCACGTGACATGCAGCGGCATTCACAAGCCGCAAGTAACGGGAATCACCGTCGCTTACTACGTCGATAACGGCAGCGGCGGCGAAAGCCTGAACCCTCCTGAACCCTACAAAGACAATCTGTTCGCGAAGAAGTCGTTTGCTTCTCGGTAAATGTCAGCTTCGGGCCATCAATCGGGCCGAGCCCAATCTGCGCGCATCAAGGAGCGTAGTAGTTCAATTCATCGATCCGCGCACGGATCGCGTCCACATTGAGTGCCTCGATGTCGGCGCTCGCCATCGCCCCCCGGTCGGCTCGCCATGGACCGTTATCGGCTTGACGCTGCGCGTCGCGATAGGCCAGCCACTGACGTTGAGCGTTGCGGATCAGCATGCGCGATTGCGGATCGGCGTTGCGCATGGTCCGTTGATACACGTCGTTCATGCGTCTGTCATACGCAAGGTAGGCCTTGTGTGAACAGTCGGTCATGCCCGCCGGCGTGCCGAGACATGCCTCGACCTGGGCCTCGATCGGATCGACTTTCTTTTGTGCCGATGCGATGGGCACAGCAAGGACCATCAGGATCAAGGGATCTAGAAGAAATCTCCGGCCCGAACCACCGCATGGCGCTCCAATCGTTCGCCATACCAGCACCCCGAGATGCCGCTCAGCTGATAGATGGCCGTCTCATGCTCCGCATGGAGATGGGCTTTGGCCCGGGCACATGCGCCTCCTCAGCGCAAGCTGAGCGCAGCCGCATCGATCGCTGCCTTGTAAGACTCTTAACGGGTCGGCAGCACCCGTTCCCCGCTAACCATCGGGCAAAAGCCCCCCAAATCGTGCGCGGATCTGCCCCAAACTGCGTAGCTCCCAAAACTGACTCTTTGCTCAGCTCGACGCATGACCGGCAAAGCATGAAAGTTGCTGAACGGTAAGAACGCTGACAAACCGTAATTGCGCAGACAGTCGGGTGCAATTCGAACGCCCCCAGGCTTGTCCAAGCAATGTGGCCCTGCTATCGAGGCGCCGGCATGGCCGGGACGAAACGAATAGCGCAGTTCATGCATGGGCCGCTCTTTCCGAGGGAGGAATCGTGCAAAAGAAAATCGTCATTCGAGCCATCGCGGGAGGCGTCTGCCTGATGGCGCTGTCCGGCGCTGCGTTCGCTCAATCGCCGGCGTATACGAATCAGCCCGTGGACGTTTATGCGGGTCCGTCCGGGGATTATCCGGTGGTCGCACAAGTGCCGCCGAGCGCGCAGCTTACGGTGTACGGCTGCGTTTCCGATTACAGCTGGTGCGACGTCGAAGCGCCCGGACTGCGCGGCTGGGTCTACGGCGAATATCTCGACTATCCGTACCAGGGTACCGAGGTGCCGATCATGACTTACGGCTTGCAGATCGGACTGCCGGTCGTGGCGTTCTCATTCGGAACTTACTGGGATCACTACTATCGCGGCCAGCCTTGGTATCACGACCGGGACCGGTGGGCGAATCGTCCGCCGCCGATGCGAGGCGGTCCGCCGCCGCATGGTGGCCAGCCGGCGGCGGGCGGTCCAGCTATGAACCCGAGGCCGGTCATGCACGGCGGCCCGCAGCCTCAGCCCCAGCAGGGGTACGCTCATGGGCCGATGCAGCCGCAGCCGGGATATCCGCGCGGGCCTGCGCAGCCGCCCGGGCAAATGACGGGCGGTCATCAGGGACAGCCTGCCGTGCACCCGGGTGGTCAGTCCGGTGAACACGGCGGCGAGGCGCGCGGCGGCAATGAAGACCGCAATCATCCGCAGGATAACCATTAGCGATTGAACGCTTTTCCCCCGCCACCGCTTCGCGATCGCATGGCAACGCGCCTCGCGCCCATGCCGCTCAATTCGACGGATGATCGTGAAGCGGGTCCGGGCTCTTTTGCGTCGAGCACAACACGCCTGCGTCGTCGAAATAGAAGTAAGTGGACTTGTCGCGTCAGGAAAAAACGCTCAGGATTGGATAAATAATCGGCAGTACAAAGGACGTCAGAATGCCGTTCAGGCCCATCCCGAGGCCTGCAAATGCACCGGCTTCTTCACTCATCTGCAACGCACGAGCAGTGCCGATTCCATGGGACGCCACACCCAGTGCGAAGCCACCCAGGTCATGCCTCGACACGTGAATCAACTTCAAAAGTCCACTGCCAATCACCGCGCCAGTGATGCCGGTCATGATCACAATGACGGCCGTCAGCGACGGCAACCCGCCGATTTTCTCGGAGATACGGATAGCAATTCCTGCCGTCACGCTCTTCGGAGCAATCGTGGCAAGTATTTGACCCGTGGCCCCCAGGAGCCTTGGGATCAAAATGGCTGATGAGATGCCTGTCGCACAGCCCGCCACAAGTGCGCCAGCCAACTGCGGGGCTAGCCGGCGCAATTTAGGCAATTGTCGGTGCATTGGTATAGCGAGCGCGACGATAGCAGGTCCAAGCAAAAAATGAATGGGCTGGGCGCTTTGCATGTAGGTGACATACGACGTGTTCGATTCACGCAAGGCAAATATCAAAAGCGCCACTGCAATTAACACGGGATTCGCGAGCGCACTTTTTCCTAGCGAACCGTGAACGACCTGCGCGATTGCGTAGGCGAGGAACGTGAGGGTCAGCCAAAGAAGCGGTGTTGTTCCGAGAAATGCCCACGCGGACGCGATGTTCTGATGAACGTTCACCGTGTATCAACCTTCTCAATGTTGGCAGCCGCGGGCGCGGTGTTTCCGTCGGCATGGAGCGGCGATGCAAACGGTGTTGTCGGGGCTGCGAGCGGTGCAGCGCGCGCGGGCCATAAAGCGCACAAGCCTTGGCCAACAAGCGCGGTAACGACGATTGTCAGCGCCGTACACACAACAACGGACACAGCTATCGGGAGCAGGTCATGAGCCACGCGGCCGGCAAAGGCCATGATGCCGACTCCTGCTGGAACGAACAAAAGAGGCAGAAACCTAAGCAGGGCAAGAGCGTCGCTCTCAATGGCGGATGCAAGTCCGGGGCGGAGACTCAGTGAGGCTAACAACAGGATCATCCCTATAACCGCGCCGGGAATCGGCAGGTTCCCGGCGTAGGCTATTAATTCGCCAAGGCACTGGTAGGCCAGAAGGACAGTGAACGTCTTGATCATCGGGTCACCTTCGATTCGGACGCGCACACGTTGAGCCACCAGCAGAGCACGACAAAGTGGGTTAAAGCCGTCATGCCAGAACTTGTTCACCCGTTCGCAACAGTCATCATTGCGGTGAGCAAAAAGCGTCGCGCATCCCGTGCATCTGCTCACTGCCCGCCGTAGAGCGCGTTCAAGCGATCCATCGTGCCGTCCTGCTGGGCGCGCTGCAATTCCTGTTTGACCTCCGCGCGAGTCTTGCCATGGAGGGCGCCGCTATCGCTACCGCCCATGGACATACCGCCGACAGCGTCCGACGTCATCGCTGCGTTGCTGTCGGTGGCCGTCCTGGATGTGTCGGTGTTGTCAGCCGCATAGGCGAGCGTGGTGCACAACGTCAATGCGGCAATAGGGATCAAAGTCAGAGCTTTCATCATAGTCTCCAGCATGGTGCATGACATGCCCGACGCCAATCGAATCACGCGGTTTGCGCCGGGATTTCGTGCCGCTTCGAAAAGCATCAAAGGTTCTCGCAAGGACTCGGCACGCTCTTGCAATACCCGGGAAGAATTTCCTTTATTCCCGCGTCATCTTCCTTATTTGTATCGCGACCGCTCCAGGATAGGACCGGGCGCCCAGCCTGGATCTATTTTCATCACCTGCCACTTGGCGGCGATCCTCGTGGAGTTGCTGGGTTTGAACTGCCCACCCCGTCCACGGGTTGCGGCATGCCGGCAGGTATCACTGCACTGTATGCGCTGACCCCATGCGCATGAATAAGGCACTTTTCCTAAACGAAGCTAGGGGATTGCCTTATTCAGTGACTGGGCGTCGCTCTATTGGCTCTCGATCCACTGAATTGCAAAGCGCATCAGTTCGTTGCCGCTCCGGATATTCAACTTTTCTTTGATGTTGGCCCGGTGTGCCTCGATGGTCTTGACGCTCCGATTCAGTTTCGTGGCGATTTCGCGGGTACCGAAGCCGAGTCCGATCAGATGCAGGACCTCGAATTCCCGTACCGAAAGGCTCGCAATTGGGCCTGCCGGCGTTTTTCTGGGACCCGCAAGGGCTCGCGCCAGGTTTTCATGCATGGCGGCACTCAAATAAATATTGCCTGCCAGCACTTCGCGGATGGCGCTCACGACATGCTCTGTGGCCTCGAGTTTCATCAGATATCCGTTTGCCCCGGCCCGTAGTGCGCGTTCGGCAAACAGGCCTTCGTCATGCATGCTGAGGACGAGGATTGCCAGATTTGGGTAGCGATGGCGGAGAGTCTTGACAAGATCCAGGCCAGAGTCCGATTGCAGACTGATGTCCACAATGGCCATGTCGGGCTGGCAGGCCATTTCCGCCAGGGCTTCTTCGGCGCTGCCGGCCGCACAGCAGACGTGCAGATCCTCTTGCAGATTCAGCAAGTGTGTCATCCCCTCCCGGATGATGGGGTGGTCATCCACGATCAGGATTTGAGTCGCGCGGCCTGGGCTAGACGGCTTCCCGTGCATGGTCTGGGCGCTCCGGTATCGGATAGCTGATGGCGACCGTAGTGCCACCCAAAGCATTGCGGGTCACGGTGCAAGCGCCGCCCAGAAGACTCGCCCGGTGACGCAGGTTTTGGAGTCCCAGTCCTGAGGCACGCTCCATTTGTTCCGGGCCGACGCCCACCCCGTCGTCACTGATTGAGAGCGTCTGGAAACCGCCTACGCGGTCCAGGTCGATCCAGATGTGGCGGCCTTCGCTATATTTCAGCGCGTTGTTGACTGCTTCCTGTGCCGCACGATACAGGTTGATCTGAGTAGGCTGATCCAGTAAGTCTACGTCTGGCTGGATCCGGAGCATACAGTCTATGCCATCAAGCGTACGAGCCGTTTCCGCCAGCGCATGTAGTGCGGCTGCAAGGCCTCCATATTCAATGGCGACCGGATCCAGGCCATGGGCAATCCTGCGGGTCATCAAGGACGACTGCTTCACCAATCCGACGATCGTAGCGGCGTCGGCGGCGGCCGGGTGGCCCTGCGTCTGCAGTTTCTGATTCAAGGCGGCGCAGTACAGACCCAGGCTGGTCAGGTGTTGCCCAAGTCCATCATGCAGTTCCCGGCCGAAGAGTCTTTGCTGCTGATCGCCGATCTGGATCAGTTCTTCTTCCAACAGACGGCGTTGCGCGATCTCCTCCGTTAGTTCGCTGTTTGTCTTCTCCAGATCTTCGGTTCGCTCCTCTACGCGCCGTTCCAATTCGATGTAGGAGGCCTGCAGCAGGCGATGGACGCGCTGCTCCTGAGCACGTGCCGCCACCAGCAGCAGTCCGGTTACCGCCACGACGTTCGCGAAGGTGCACCACCGCACGAGGCTATCTACCGGAGATTTGGCGGCGAATGGACCCGTGCCGTGGGTGGTACCCCAGATGGCCACGACTGAGACCATCAAGGTCGCGAGACTGGTGCCAAGGTGATCGAAGCGCAGAGCCGCCCAGATGATGAACGGAAAGATCGCCAAGGCTGCAGGATAGTAACCGTGTCCGGCAAGTTGCGGAGCGCCGAAGATGAGGTAGCTCACCCAGACGGTCGCAATGGTCAGTCCGCACGCCTCCACGGCCTGCTCCACCGAGCGGATGGGATTCGGATACACGAGCAGGCTGAGCAGGGGCGGAGCCACCACGAGCACGCCCATCATGTCGCCGAGCCACCATTTCAGAAAGGCTGCGCCGTACTCGGCGGCCGGCATCAAGCCCCCTCCGAATACGGCGGTCACACCAATCAGCGCACTCACTGCCGTGCTGAGCACCGCAGCGAGAGCAATGAGGGCTAACACGTCCTTGATGCGGTCGAGGGTGATCTGGAATCGGGCTACGCGGTTCAACAGTATTGCCGCCGTCAATGCTGCAACTATCGCGCCAACACTAATCACAGCGGCCACTGGCAAGGGCACGCCCACCGACACGTTGGCGAGGAAAGAGCCAATGACGATTCCGGGGGCAACTTCGAAGCCTAGAGCGAGCAGTGCAACAAGGGCGATGCCACTGGAGGGCCACACCAGAGACACTGCGCCGCCCACTATCGCATAAGCAAGTCCTACTTTTGCGCCTGCGTAGTAGGCCAACGCCACAAGCCCGGTGAGCAGGAAGAGCCTGAACCTGGAATCGCACCGAATAATGGCCATGGTTCGCTTCACCCCTCATGCGAGCGATGCCCCACACGTCCCGGCTCAGCCCGCAAGCAGCATGCGACATGGGGCCGTAACACGTTAGCACACAGGACTACCGTTCGATATTGATGGGTGCGCGCTCGCATCGCCCGCCAAAACACAGGTTCCAACTGGCGGAACTCCGTTCGGCCTCCGGCCGGGGTCTATGCTTGAATGGCGCATTCGCACTATATGACCAAGGAGGCGTGTCATGAAACCCGCGCTATGTGTCGCCGTCGTCAGTATGCTGTTCGGGGTCGAACTGGCGCACGCCGCCTGCCCCAACGACGCCGTCTTCCTCATTCTCAGTGATCAGATTCGCGGTTACTCCTTGCGCGCCAACGGAGCGACCGAGCCCTGCCAGGTGCTGCAAGGGTCGCTCACCACCCTCATGACCGCTGGAGCGACGGTGATCGACAAGAAGGACTCCTTTCACGTCGCGCAGTTTCTTACCAACAGCACGGTCGACATCTTTCAGCGGAAGGCCGAAGGCAATGAGGCACCCAGCCGGTCGTTCATGTTGACGATGACAAATGACCTGCTCAGCATCGCGGTGGATTCCCACCTCAACGACTTCGTCCTGACCGTTCGCCCCGCGGAGGCGGGGGTGCTGATCGCTCCCGCAAACAGCTCTGGGCCTGTAACCAATCCGATTCACATCACCGATCCGAATATCGTCCAGTACGTGAGCATTGCGATTGACAGCGACGACAATCTGCTGATTGCGGGTTATGACGTACGGGGGGCAGCGATCATCGACACGTTTGGCACGCGTCGGAGCATGACCTCGCCGCCGCTCCTGCGCAGCCTCACGGGTAGCAAAACCGGCCTGCTGCCGGGGGCCGGACTTTTTGCAAGGAACAACATGACGATCGCTGTCGATCCGCGTACGGACGAGCTATTCGTCTACAACCAAACCGCGGACGTGATGCAGATCCAGGTGAGCGTTTTCGCCGCCAAGGCGAACGGCGACGTGCCGCCGCTACGGACAATCAGCGGTCCAGCCACGGGAATCACCGGCTCCGGCTTGCCGGGAAACAAGATCGCCATCTCCTCGGACGGGCGGCTCTTTGATGCCGAGCCGAACCTGCGCATTCTCGCGTTCGCGCCGGGGGCAAGGGGCAATGTGGCGCCGTCTCAGATCATCGAGGACTCCACCCCCGGTCCGGTCACCCTGGGCGGGATCGCGGTCCGGTCGAGAGGAGGCCGGCAACATGATGGAAATGACGATGCCCAATGAAACGGACGACATTGGAAAATCCGTTAATCAGCTAACTAACGGGACGGTCGGGGATGTCGGCTATCGTCGTTCGCTGCAGGTGCCAACGCCAGCGCCAGCCTTGCCCCCACCTCGGCATTGTGTTTCACGAGCGCGATGTTTGTTGCCAGGCTGCGTCCGCTCGTCAGTGCCTTGATGCGAGCTAGCAGGAAGGGGGTCACGGCCTTGCCGGTGATTCCCTTCGCAGTGGCCTCGGCGAGCGCCTGCTGAGTCAGCGCGTCGATCTCTTCGGCGCTCATCGCTGCCGCTTCCGGCACCGGCGTGCTCAACACCACGCCGCCCACGAGGCCCAAGTCCCACTTGGTGCGGATGAAGCGTGCCTGCTGTGCCGCGTCGTCCAGCCTGAAGTCCGCACGAAAGCCGCTGTCGCGCGTGTAAAACGCAGCGAAGTTGTCTTGCTCGCAACTGAGCACCGGCACGCCGTGTGTTTCCAGGTATTCCAGCGTGAGCCCGATGTCCAGGATGGACTTCGCACCGGCACAGACCACCGCCACCGAGGTCTTTGCCAGTTCCTGCAGGTCGGCCGAAATGTCGAAGGTTTCCGGCGCGCCCCGGTGCACACCGCCAATGCCTCCGGTAACGAAGACCTCGATGCCGGCGAGAGCGGCACATATCATCGTGCCAGCCACTGTCGTGGCGCCAAGCCCGCCGTCGGCCAGCACTGCCGGCAAGTCGCGGCGGCTGACCTTGTGTACCTGGTCCGAGCGGCCGAGCAGTTCCAGTTCGTCGTCCGAAAGGCCGATGCGGATTCGCCCGCCGATCAGTGCAATAGTCGCGGGTTCGGCGCCCAGGTCACGGATCAAGGCCTCCACTTCACGCGCGGTGCGAACGTTCTCTGGATAGGGCATGCCGTGAGCGATGATGGTCGATTCCAGCGCCACAAGCGGGCGGCCGGCGGCCTGTGCAGCGGCCACGGGTGCGCTGCAGGTCAACCACGAGTGTGCAAGGTCCGCAACCATGTCGATGTATCCGGTGATGTCATTCACTTAAGTATGCAACACAAGACTACTCCACGGGTCGCCTGCTGCAGCGCGATGACGCCTATCATTAACACACCGCAGAGAGGATGTTGAGCGCCTGATGTGCATCGCACACACGGCGCTCGTGATGAAAAGGGAACGACATTCGCGCACTGAGCGCGTTGGATGGTCGATTTCAGGTTGGGAGGCTTCATGCCACCGCTACGCGCAATCAATCTGCTCCAGTCGAAGGAAGGTGCCCGTCTCCATGGTCCGGAACTCGACCGCTGGCGCCGCTGGGGGCCTTATCTAAGCGACCGGCAATGGGGCACCGTTCGCGAAGACTACAGCGAATATGGCACCGCATGGGACTACTTTCCGCACGACCATGCGCGCAGCCGCATGTACCGCTGGGGTGAGGACGGCATTGCCGGATTCGGCAACGACCCGCTCGACTGGTGCGTATCGCTCGCGCTCTGGAACGGGCACGATCCGATCATCAAGGAACGGCTCTTCGGGTTGACGAACGAGCAAGGCAATCACGGCGAGGACGTGAAAGAGCTTTACTTCTATCTCGACGGCACGCCGACGCATTCGTACATGAAGATGCTGTACAAGTATCCTCACGACGCGTACCCGTACCAGGAACTGATCGATGAAAATCTGCGGCGCGGCGCCGATCAGCCCGAATATGAAATTCTCGATACGGGCGTGTTCGACGATAACCGCTACTTCGACGTCTGTGTCGAGTATGCGAAGCACACGCCGGACGATATCGTGATGCGCGTCAGTGTCGAAAACCGCGCTGATCAGCGCGCGGCGCTTCACCTGTTGCCGCAATTCTGGGCGCGCAACCGGTGGGCGTGGTCGGGCAAGCCCGGCAAGCCGTCGCTCACGCTCGAGCCGGATACTGAGGAAGGCGCCCGCGTCGTCGCGCACAATCCCGCGCTCGGCACGATGATCGTGACGGCGTCGGCGCAACAGCCGATCGAGTGGCTCTTCTGTGAAAACGAAACGAATGTGCGCCGCATTTTCGGCTTCGAAGGAACGGGACCGTTCAAAGACGGCTTCAATGACTACCTCGTTGACGGCGACGAGCAGGCAATTCGGCGCGACAAGGGCACCCGCGCCGCCGCGCATGTGTATCTAGAGTTCGCGCCTCATGAGCGCTCGGTGCTGTATCTGCGCTGGCGTCCAGAATCGTCCCCGGCTGCAGCTTCGGATGCCGTGGCGCTCGACATGGAAGAACTCTTCACGCGTCGGCAAGCGGAGGCCGACGAATTCTATGCGGCGCTTCAGCACGACATCCCTGACGCCGATGCACGGCTCGTGCAGCGTCAGGCGCTCGCCGGCATGCTGTGGTCGAAGCAGTACTATCAGTTCGACGTGACGCGCTGGCACGACGGCGACCCCGGCCAACCGACGCCACCGAGAGCACGGAAGCGCGGCCGCAACGCGGACTGGCGGCACATGTGCAATGGCGACGTCGTGTCGATGCCCGACAAGTGGGAGTATCCATGGTACGCATCGTGGGACCTCGCGTTTCATGCGGTCGCGTTCGCCATGATCGATCCCGACTTCGCGAAGAAGCAATTGCTGCTGCTCGTGAAGGAGCGCTATATGCATCCGAACGGGCAATTGCCTGCCTATGAGTGGGCGTTCGGCGATGCGAATCCGCCCGTTCATGCGTGGGCAACATGGCGTGTGTATGAACTCGACCGCGAGGTGACGGGCATAGGCGATCATGAGTTTCTTGAAGTCATGTTCCACAAGCTGCTGCTCAATTTCTCGTGGTGGGTCAACCGCAAGGACGCCGATGACCGCAACATCTTTCAGGGCGGCTTTCTTGGGCTCGACAATGTCGGCATCTTCGACCGGTCTTCGCCGCTGCCGACCGGCGGCCGCATCGATCAGGCCGATGGCACTGCATGGATGGCCTCGTACGCGCTTGACTTGATGCAGATCGGCCTCGAACTGGCGATGACGAACAACGCGTATGTCGAAATCGCCGTGAAGTTCTTCGAGCACTTTCTGTATATCGCGGAAGCGGTCAGTTGCAGCGAAGGCTGCAGAACAGGGTTATGGGACGGACAAGACGAATTCTTCTACGACGTACTGCACCTTCCGGACGGAACCCGTGTGCCAATGCGCATTCGTTCAATCGTCGGACTGATTCCGCTGTTCGCCGTTCACGTGCTCGAGGATCGGGTGTACGGTCATCTGCCGGGATTGCGCGAACGGCTGGCGTGGTTTCTCGATCATCGGCCCAATCTGGCAAAGCTGGTGTCGCGCTGGACCGAACCCGGCACGGGTAACACCACGCTGCTGTCGTTGTTGCGCGGACAGCGGATGACAGCGCTGTTGCGCCGCGCGCTCGATGAAAACGAATTTCTCTCCGAGCACGGCGTGCGGGCGCTTTCCCGTGTGCATCGGGATGCACCGTACGTCTTCGACCATGATGGCGTGAGCCTCCGCGTTCAATACCAGCCAGCCGAATCGGACTCGCGTGTTTTTGGCGGCAATTCGAACTGGCGCGGGCCGATCTGGATACCGGTCAACTACTTGCTGATCGAATCGCTGTATGAGTTCTATCGCTACTACGGTGATGAGTTTCACATCGAATATCCGACGGGATCGGGCAACCGCGCTTCGCTGAGCGGGATTGCCGACGACCTCGCACGGCGGCTCACCACGCTCTTTCTCAAAGATGCACAAGGCGTGCGGCCCGTGATGGCCGCTTATCCGATGCTGCAAGCCGACCCGCGCTCGCAGGATCTCGTACTCTTCCATGAGTACTTTCACGGCGACAATGGACGCGGGGTCGGCGCTTCGCATCAGACCGGCTGGAGCGGGCTCGTCGCGCTGCTGCTCCAGCCACGCATGATGAAGCTGGCCCATGTAGCGCCCGAGGCAGCGCCTGATGTTGCGTCGGTGGCCGAGGACACCGCACCAGCCATGGCCCGGTAGCGTTTCGGCTGCCGAAAGGCTAATGACGCACAAGGCTGGCAGAACATGTCGCCGGCCGTCAAGCGTAGCGCGAAGCGCGACGTGGCCTGGGCGGAATGCGCCCCGCTCTTCGTGTATAAAGGAGGAAGCCTGTACTACGAGAGCCCGCCGTGCCCGAAATCCCGCCGTCAACCACGAACTCAAGCGCTGAAGGTCCGAACACGTCCTTGCCGCGAATCATCAAGCCATGGGCCATCGGCGGCGCAATTGTGCTGTTGCTCGGCATTTTGCTGCTGATCTTCAACCCGTTCCACAAGAGCCCGGACGAACGGGCGCTGAGCGAACTGGGATTCCTCAAAGGAACCTGCAACGACAGCAACGCGTCGACAGCCACACCCGACTCGGAATGCCTGGCGTTGCGGGCGAAACCGACAATGACGGCATCTCAGCTCGCGGCCGCTTTGCCACATCTAAAGAATTCCGACCGCAAGATTGAACTGAATCTGGCAGGCACCCAGATCGATAACCTCGATTCGCTGAAGGAACTGGACGATCTGGAATCGCTTGACCTGACAGACACGCCCGTCTGGAACATCGAAGCCCTGAAGGACGTGCATTCGCTGAAAAGGCTCGTGCTCCATCGCACCGAAGTCGAAAACATCGCCGCGCTAAAAGGGCTGACCGGTCTGCAATCGCTGAACCTCTGGGATACCCGCGTCTCGAATCTCGACGCGCTCAAGAACCTGCGCGATCTGCGAGAACTCGACCTGCGGGATACACAGGTTCGCGATCTCAATCCGCTCGAAGATTTGCCGCATCTGGAAACGCTCAAACTCGGGGGTGCGAGGAACGTCCGGAACGTCGACGCGCTCAGCCAGCTCGCCTCCTTGCAGACGCTCGACCTCAACGAAACCCAGGTCGACAGCATCAGTGAGTTGAAAAAGCTCTCCGGTCTCCAAGCGCTCTATCTAGCGAACACGCCGCTGCGAGACATCGACGCACTAAAAGGAATGTCCTCGCTCAGGACGCTCGTGCTGGACGGCGCGAAGGTCGATGATATCGACGCGGCGCAAGGCATGCTTCAGCTGAACACGCTGGTGCTCGCTCGCACGCAAGTGACGAACATCGATGCATTGAAGGGGCTCACCGGCCTGCAAAGGCTCAATCTCGCCGACACCCGGGTCGAGAACATCGAGGCGCTGACAGACCTGAAAAGCCTGCGAATGCTCAATCTCTTTCGCACCAGGGTTCGAAACATCGATCCACTGCGAGGTTTGACCGGTTTGCAGGAACTCTATCTTGCGAACACCCCTGTCGAAGACGTCGACGCGCTGAAAGGGCTCACTGGCCTGCGAGAGCTCGTTCTGTATGGCACCCAGGCCAGGAACGTCGACGATCTCAAAGCGGCGCTTCCAAAAACGCGAATCGTGTGGTGATCATTCGACAGTTTTTCAACAGGTAAGCGAGGCTGGCGTCAGCCATCGTGGCTCCCGTGTCGCATCAAACCAGTAAGGCAAGGGAAGCAAATCGACATCGATATCTTCGCCATCTTCCTTGCGTATAGCGTTTCTTCTACGGTTAAATAAACCCACCTTAGCGCGTTGATTTCAATGCGCTGAGGCACAGTGCATTTCTTCCAAAAAGGCAACCGGAGGCCCGCTCTAACCAGCGGGCTTTTGGCTTTCTTACGCCCGCTAAAAGTAGTCACACGGATTCGATATCTGAATCGGCTGGGTGCTAAATCCTTACCAAATTTCAGAGGTCACATTCGACAGAACAGATCGCAAATAGCACGGACGTACGCATAGAATCAGCACTGCCTATTCAGCAAAGGCAGCAAAAACAGTAAAGACAGAGGAGATAAGATGAAGCAGATAAAGGCATTCGGCGTGGCTGCCGCATTGTTAGTGAGTACGGCCGTCCACGCGCAGAGCGCCGGCGATATCGTTGCAGGCTTCGGCTGGTTTCATCTCGCGCCGCAGGACTCGAGCAAACCGCTGACGGTAAACGCGCTTGGCACGAGCGTAACGGAGACCGGCACGGGCGCGACAGTCGATGATTCGGACACCTTTGGTCTCACGGCCACCTATTTCATCACCGATCACATTGCCACGACCGCCGTGCTCGGCATACCGCCGAAGTTCCATCTAACCGGCACCGGGTCGCTCTCCGCGCTTGGCCAGATCGGCTCCGCTTACGAATGGAGCCCGACGCTGCTCCTGAAGTACTACTTCAACGATGCAAAGAGTAACTTCCGTCCTTACGTTGGCGCGGGCGCATCGTACGTGTGGTATAGCGGAGTTAAATTGAGTTCGGCAGTATCGAGCGGCAGTTTCTTGTATTCGCAAACCTATGGCACCGCGCTAGAAGGGGCGACAACCGCGAAGTTGAGCAACTCGTTTGCACCGGTCATCAATGCCGGCTTTGCCTATAACATCGACAAGCACTGGTCGGTCGATGTCTCGCTGTCGTATATGCAGTTGTCGACGCGTGCCACGCTGACTACCAAGTCCCAGGTAGGAACGGTGACCAGTAGCACAAAGCTCAAGCTGAACCCGATCATTTCTTATGTTTCTATCGGGTATCGTTTCTAACCGAGCTCCGCATTGCGCCGATGCAATGCGGAACCCAGCGTGATAAGTGCCTTCAACCAGCCGTTAGTCAATGACGTTCACTTCAACGGCTTTTGGATCGGTCAGTTCGAATGTACGAATCCGGCCGGCGCGGACGTCGAGTACCAGCCGGTCTATCGATTCGATTTCGAGCATTTCCCTTTCGACGTTGTCGTCCGCGGCGGTCGCAATCTTTCCCTGCCAGCCACGGCGGTGATATAGCAACATAATCACGGCGCTGCCGCGCCGCATAAAGAACCGTTCCATTCCCCGCGTCCGTGAGTCTTGAATGTCCGTTTCTCAATTCCGGACAGACCATAGCACGCGGGTATCGCCGACTGCGGGGCCGCAAAGAACGTGAAAGAAAGTCGATGCTTGAGCGGAGGCGGCCTCCGCACCGCCTCCGCTCGGCGTAGTGACGCCGTTGTCTCTTGACGTGAAACGCGCGTAAATCAGCGCTCTACCTTCGACATAACCGCCGTCGTCGGGTCATACCGATAGCCCTTCTGCGAAAGCCGCTCAGCCATCGTCGCCCCGATCAGCTTTTGCTGCGTGTCCCGGGAGACCAACTCACTATCAGGCTTAAGCCGCTCAAGTTCAGACGAGAGCTTGCGGATGAGCGCCACTTCTCCTGTGCTGCGTGAGTCGACGAACAGAAGCTTCTCGTTTGCAGAAGCGAGACGTTCCTTCAGGTCCTTGGCATGCTCCACCCATTGTTCAGCAATCGTGCGAAGCTCGTTAAAGGCCTTCTCATGCGCTCTGGCCTGAGCCGATATCTGCCGCTGTAACTCAGCGATTTCTTCCGCCTTCGCAGAGTCGCCCGCTTGAAGGGCAAGTTGATGGCTGCGTCGCGCTTCTTCCGCGCGAGCCTTCTCGGCTTCCCCAAGGCGCTGCGCCAATGTCGCCGCATGCTGTTCGGCGGCCTCTGCCCGCTCCTTCGCGGACGACGCATCCTGCGAAACCTGAGCCAGTTCAGCGATCGCGGCCGCTTTCGCCTCAGTCATGGCGGTGACCTGCTCCCGCGCCGCCTCGAGTTCTCGGGTGACGCTTTCCAGTTGCTCGTGCTGAATCGACGCTGCCCCGCTCCGCTCTGCGTTTGTCTGCCGCTCTGCTTCGAGTGCGATCCGAGCGTCTTCAAGTTCTCGGGTGACGCGTTGTAGTTCGTTGAGCTGGCCCGATGCTTCCTCGCCACGGGCTGCGCTTGTCTGGCGCTCAGCAGCAAGCGCAGTGTGCGCCTCATTGAGTTCAGCCTCGATCGCAGCGATCCGTGCAAGGCTCTCAGTCACCTGCGTCGTAGCAGCTTCTGCACGCGATGAAGCCGCACTGGATTCCTGCGACCATCGTTCTGCTTCGGCGGACTTCGCGTGCTCGACTTCTGCGAGGCGTTGCTGCAACGTCACCGCATGCTGCTCCGCGAACTCTGCCCGCTCCTTCGCAGCAGACGCGTCGTGCGAGACCTGGACCAGTTCAGCGGTTGCGGCCGAGTTCGCCTCAGTCATGGCGCTGATCTGCTGTCGCGCCTCCTCGAGTTCCTGGATGACGCGCTGCAGTTCGTTGAACTGCCCCGACGCTTCCTCGCTCCGCGCTGCGCTCGCCTGACGCTCCGCAGCAAGCGCGGCGTGCGCCTCATCCCGCTCAGCCTCCAGCGCGGCGACCCGCGCGAGGCTCTCGTTCGCCTGCGCCGTAGAGGCTTCTGCACGCGACGAATGCGCGTTAGATTCCTGCGCCCATCGCTCAGCTTCGGACGACTTCGCTTGCTCGACTTCCGCGAGGCGCTGCTGCAACGTCGCCGCTTGCTGCTCGGCGAACTCTGCCCGCTCCTTCGCGGCAGACGCGTCCTGCGAGACCCGAGCCAGTTCATCCCGCGTGACAGACGCATCGTGCGAAACCTGAGCCAGCTCAGCGCTCACAGCCGCCTGCGCCGCACTCATCGCGCTGACCTGCTCCCGCGCCGCCTCCAGTTCCCGTCCGACGCGCTGCAATTCATCGAACTGAATCAATGCTTCTTCGCTCCGCGCCGCGCTTGTCTGGCGCTCTGCTTCGAGCGCAAAGCGCGCCTCATCCCGCTCAGCCTCCAGTCCAGCGACCCGCGCGAGACCCTCGTTCATCTGCGCCGTGGCAGCTTCTGCGCGCGCCGAAGCATCGCTGGCCTCCTCCAACGCTCGATCCGCTTCGGCCGACTTCGCCTGACAGTCGTAGCCCATCGCGGTCACCTCCTGCCTCGCCTCGTCGACCTCCTGCTTCATCTGTGCGATCTGATCGTTGTGGCTGGCAGCAGCAGCGGCCAACTCCCCACGCGCGTGACGCTCCTGGTCGAGTTCTGCCCTCGTGTGTTCCAGCGCGGCCTCTTCCACCGACACACGCTGCGCCAGCTCTTCGGCCCGAGCCTCGGCGGCCTCAGCGCGCCCCGTCGCGGCTGCGAGTTCCGCCGCGAGACGCGTGGACGTATCTTCGGCGATGCTCAGCGCGCTCGTCAGCGCACTATGCCGCTCACGCCCGGCTTCGACTTCCGCCGTCGTCCTCTGATACTCGGCAAGCGCCTCGTCCCGTTCCGAGCGGGCAGCGTCGAGGTGCTGGTGCACGGCACTCAGGTGCTGACTGACCGCCCGGTCAGCTTCGCCTTGGGCGGCCATCCAGAGCCGCTCAGCGGCACTCGTCATGGTCTCGGCAATGTGCTCCGGCAACCCGGCCTGGACCTGCACATGCGGGGTGAAAGGCTGTCGCGCTTCGCGCCAGCGCTGCAAAGCTGCCGCAATGGCAACGATCGAACCGCCGGGAATCTCCGGCCAAATGGTCACCGGGGACACCTTCCGGCCCTCTTCGACCATGCGATCCGCGATTCCGGCGACGAGTTCGTCCGTGATTGTGTCTGCGTCCGTAGACATAAGCGCCTCAAAGCTCATTTTGGCCTGACGAAAAATTGAGTCCCCAATACGTTACTCCAACCCGGCAATAATCCCGATGAAAGGATTGCCGGTTGGCTCATACCGCGCGATTCGCCGTTCACTGAAAAAGCGGCGACGCGGTGACCGACGTCATCCGCGCGGTAAAGCGCGAGATCGATATTATGGGCGATATCCTGGCAGCTTCGGACGAGCTGACGCGTGGGGTCAAACTGGCCAATGTTTAAGGCGATCTGTTCGACGTTTTTCCTATTTCTTATTCGCCGAGATGCAGCGCGGCGTATTCCAGCTTCCGGTTGCCCGAATGTTCGGCTCGACGAGACCTAGATGATGTACAACGCCGCATTCGAAAAAATCGGCTGAGTGTCAGCCGTAGGCGATCACACGCCGGACAGCAACGCCCCCGCACCAGGCACGATCGGCTCGAGCCCAAGATGATCCAGCATGCGCCGAACAGTGCATACCGCAGTCGAAACGGTGCGGATTCCCAGCATGTCTTCAATGCGCTGAATCGCCGGCAACGAAGGCATCTGGACGCAAGCGGACGCCACCACAACGTCCGCGCCTTCCGTGTTCAGGTCGCGCACGTCGCTCACAAGTTGCATCGGGTCACGCAGACCAACTTCAAGGTTGTCGGGAATCTCGAAGCAGAGGGAATCGATGACCTCAATGCCTTCGTTCTCGATATAGGCGACAACAAGATCAGTCAAAGGCCGCATGTACGGCGCCATCAGCGAAATCCGGCGAGCGCCCATGATCTTCAGGCCTTCTACCAACGCGCCCGCGGAAGTCATGACAGGCGCAAGGCAATGATTGGCGCGCGCAACTTCCAGCAGTTCGCGTTCGGTTTGCCGATGATATCCGGGCCCCATCGCCATGATCGCGACCAGGCACGCCGTGCTCATGACATCGACACGCGCGTCGGCGAGTTCCGCCGCACAGCGCAGGCCTTCCTTGTTCATTGCGACCAGTTCTTCCTTCGTGACCTTGTGCATTCTCATCCGGCTCGAATGGAATGTGAACCTTTCCGGGCGGATCGCTTCGCGGGCACGCAGCATGGCGGGAATTTCAGTTTCCATGGTTGTATTCGAGCTTGGAACGATCTGTCCAATACGAAAATTTTGAGGCATCTTTCTCTCCGAAATAGAATTAGGCATCCAAAGTTATCAACTGACTCAGTCCGGCATACCCGTGCCGCGTGTCTCCGGCAAAAACCACGGAACCACGATACCGAGCAGATACACAGAACCGAGTGCCAACGCAGCTTGAGACACACCACCGAATGATTTGATCATGCTGCCCGCAATGATCGGGAACACCCACGCGATCAGACGCGCTGCATTGAACACGAAGCTAATCGCGGTGGAACGCACGCTGGAACCAAAGAGTTCGCATGGATAGATCGCCATCCAGACATAGGCACAGCCCAGCGTGAAGAAACCATTAATCGGCGCCACGACCATCATCGCTTCGACGCTTGTCGTCAGCTTGTACGTGACGATCGTCGTGAGCAGCGCACCGACGAAAGTAAGTGACAGGAACGCTCGCCGGCCAATTGCATCCACCACGAAGCCCGCGACCATGTAAGCCACAATCGCGCCGATGGTGTACACGATCGATACCTTCGAGCCCCACGACAAGGCATCGGGGATGCCTTCGGCTTTAGCGAGCGCTACGGTAAAGGTCGGCAGCCAACTGGAAATGGCCCACCAGCCAACGGTCGTAACGATCGACAGCACGAGCAGAAGCAGCGTGCGGCGTAGCGCTTCAGGTTCGCTGAACAGTTGCGTGAGCGTGAAAGGACGCTTGTCGGAGGCAGGCGCGTCTCCCGCAACCGGCTGCGTACTCGTCGCGCTCCAGCGTTTTTCGCGCACCGCGCGTTGCCATTTCTCCGACTCGTTGACCCCGCGGCGGATGTACAGCACAAAAAGCGCGGGCACTGCGCCAAGCACGAACATCAACCGCCAGGTTTCGGCGCCGAGTGGATGCGCCGTCGACAGCGCGTACCACACAACTGCCGCGATCAACGTGCCCCAACCGAAGCCCGATTGCAGAAAACCCGCTCCTTTCGCACGCGCCCGCTCAGGCCAGGTTTCCGACAGCAGCGCGACGCCCGTGCTCCATTCGCTGCCCATGGCGAGGCCCGTCAGAAAACGCAGCCCGCACAATACCCAGAAGGTTTGCGAGAACGCGGTCAACCCCGAAAACACCGCATAGAGGAACACGGACCAGAGCATCATCCGCTTGCGTCCGACATAGTCGGCGAGAATCCCGCCGATCAGACCGCCCGCCCCCCAGCCAAGCAACGTAATGCCGATGACCAGCCCCGCGTATGTCGTGGGCGACGCGGCTTGTGCCGGCGAGAGCACCGAATGCAGCATCGGCCCAAGCACGACGACGAGCGCCAGTGCCTCATAACCGTCGAAAATCCAGCCGAGAAAGCTGGCCTTCAGGACACGCCAGTGCATGGCCGTGAGCCCCTCGTACCAGCGCGTTCGCGCGCTCAGGGCAAGGTGTTTGTGTTCCATCTTTTCGTCTCCTTCATGTTTTCAACCGATTTTTCCTGCGTGCCGGCCGTCCGCCGGCTTGTGCTTCTGAAAAGGCTGATGGGCCGGCGTCCAGGACAACCGCGCCGCCGCGACATAGAATCGCGAGGCACAGTGCCCGGTCTCGCGCCTCGACCGATCGTCCTGCGAGGATTGAGCCCTATGGAACATAGGATGCCGGTCACGAGGCGGATTGAAAACTTCTCAATGTTCAATAGAGGCATCGCCAACCGCGATGGGTGCGAGGCGCCCGGATAGCCAACCCGAAGGAGTAAGGATGCGTGTTTCAGCAGATCGGCCGTTGCGCCTCGACATGGAGTCCCTGCGCATTTTTGTGGCCGTCATCGAGGAGGGCAGCATTGCCGCGGCGGCGGCCCGCACGCATATCGTGGCGTCGGCCGTCAGTAAGCGCGTATCGGATCTCGAAGAGGACGCCGGCACGCCGCTGCTATATCGGCACAGTCGCGGCGTGCAACCCACGCCGGCCGGCGAAGCGCTCTATCACCACGCGAAGCGGCTGAGTGAGCACCTGCAGCAAATTTCGGACGAATTGTCTGAGTATTCGGCGGGGTTGAGGGGCCATACCCGGATTTATGTGAACTTTACGGCCATGGTCCAGTATCTGCCGGGTGTGCTGCGCACCTTCCTGCGCACCAACCCGAAGGTGCGGATCGATATGGCCGAGAAGTCGAGCGATGAAGTCGTGCAGGCAATCGCAAGCGGTGTCGCCGATCTCGGCATCTGCGCGGCTACCCGGGACACCCTCGGCGATCTGCAGTGGCGTCCATACAGCGTCGATAAGCTGGTCGTGATTGTGCCGTCGGATCATCGGCTCGCCGAGCGCGCAAGCGTGACCTTCGCGGAAGTTCTCGAGGACGACTTCGTCAGCATGCCGTATGGCACGTCCATTTCGAAGTTGTGTCGCGCCGCCGCTGAGCGTGCCGGTATGCGGCTTCGCGTGCGTATCGAGGTGACCAGCTTCGAGGGCGTGCGCAACATGGTCAGCGCGGGTCTCGGCATTGGCGTGCTCCCCAAGGGAAGCGTGACGCCTTATATGCAGTCGGTGCCATTTCGCGTCGTTGAGCTTGATGAACCGTGGTCGCAGCGGCCGCTGGTGATCATTGCCCGCAACTTTGAGACGCTGCCGCTGCCTGCGCGCATGCTGGTCGACCACCTCAACAAGCACCGGGACAACGAGTCATGAGGATGGTGAGCCATCGCGGCTCGCGATGGGTGGCGTCGTTACATATTGATTTACGTGACGAGCCGGGATTCTTAGCATTCGGTTAGCAGCAACCGTCTACAACACATGGAGCGCGCAACATGAACCCCAAACTCCCGATCAAGGTCGCCGTCCTCGACGACTATCAGAACGTCGCGCTGAGCGTGGCGGACTGGTCGCCCCTTAAGGACCTGGCAGACGTGACGGTGTTCAACGATCACGTCGCTGATATCGGGAGCCTGATTCAACGCCTGCAACCATTCGACGTCGTATGCGTGATGCGGGAACGCACACCGCTGTCCCGCGTGGTTATCGAGAGCCTGCCGAACCTGAAGCTGATTGCTTCGACCGGCCCGGGGAATGTGTCGATCGATCAGGAGGCGGCTGCGGAACGCGGCATCGAAATTCGTCATACGGGCTATTCGTCCACGCCGACGATCGAGATGACGTGGGCGCTGATTCTCGCGATGGCCCGCAATATTCCGCTCGAGACTCAGTCAGTGCGTGAGGGAGGCTGGCAGCTTTCGCTAGGCGAGCAACTCGCGGGCAAGACGCTCGGCGTGCTTGGTCTTGGCCATATCGGTTCGGCTGTCGGCGTCATCGGGCGGGCATTCAGAATGAACGTCATCGCGTGGAGTGAGAACCTTACCGAGGAACGCGCTGCGGAGAAAGGCGTGCAGCGAGTCAGCAAGGATGTGCTGTTCTCCACTTCCGATTTCCTGTCGATTCACTTGCGGTTTAGCGAGCGAACCCGAGGTTTGGTCGGAGCGACAGAACTCGCGCAGATGAAATCCACGAGCCGGCTGATCAATACGTCGCGTGGAGCGATCGTCGACAATGCCGCCCTGCTTCGGGCACTCACGGCCGGTCAGATTGCCGGCGCGGCACTGGACGTGTACGAGGTCGAACCGCTCGAGAATCCGCACCCGCTGCGCGAATTGCCTAACGTGCTCGCGACGCCTCATATCGGCTATGTGTCGAAGGAGTTGTATCGCACCTTCTATGGCGATACGGTGCAGAACATCGTTAAGTGGCTTGAGGAAACCGGACGTTCTGCGTAAGGGTAGCGGTCACGACGGACGTGTGTCTGCCACGGTGTGCTCGTGCTCGTCCGCACGTGCAATATCGAGCGTCTCCTGGTGGAACGCCGCAAGCGACCCGCGGTGCGTGACACTGACAATCGCCGCTTTCGGCAATCGCTCGATCAACAGGCCATACAGATACGCTTCGTTCTCGGTATCGACCGCACTCGTTGCTTCGTCGAGAAACACATAGTCAGGCTCGTGCATCAGCACACGCGCGACTGCCAGCCGCTGTTGCTCGCCGGGAGAAAGAATGCTCCACCAGTGCTGAGATTCGTGCAATCGGTCGACGTAGCCCTCAAGCCGGCACAGACGTAGCGCCTCGCAACATTCCTCGTCGCTGAAATTGGTGGCAGCCGTGGGATAAGCGAGCCCAGTCTTCAAGGTGCCAACCGGCAGGTAGCTCTGCTGCGGGACAAACATCATGCGCGCATTCACAGGTGCATCGATCGAGCCGTTTCCGAACGGCCAGAGACCCGCCAGCGCGCGCAACAGCGTGCTTTTTCCCGAGCCGGAAGGTCCACGCACGAGCCAGCGCGAACCTGGCTTGACGGCAATGTCGCGCACACTCGCGAGCGTCTCGCCGTTGGGCAGCGCAAGCGTGAGCTTGTGCGTGGTGAGCTGGTTCTCGTCGACGTAGTGCAGATTGATGCCGCCATGCTCGGTGGCGGGCGACACCGACTCCTTCAGATGAGGTAGATGCATGACGCGTTTGAACTCGCGCAGACGGTTAACGGTTGCGCGCCATTGGACGAGCGTGTCGTAATTGTTGATGAACCACGAAAGCGAATCGCTAACCGAACTGAATGCGTCGCCGATTTGCATCAGTGTCCCGAAGCTCATCAACCCTGCGAAGTAACGCGGCGACGCTACGACGATCGGGAATATCTCGGCAATCTGAGCGTAGAAATTGAGCACGAAGCTATAGCGCCGCGTGTACTTCATCACGCGCCACCAGTTTTCGCGAATCCGGCCGAACAGGTCTTGGGCCGTCGACTCCTCGACACGCATCCCATCATAGAACGCAATCTGCTCGGCGTTTTCGCGCAGACGGATCAGGCCAAACCGAAAATCCGCTTCGACGCGCTGCATCTGGTAGTTGATCGACACCAGCGGATGACCGACCTTGTTGGTCAGGAGTGAGCCGACAATCGCATAGACAATGGCCGCCCACAGCATGTAGCCCGGAATCTGGATGGGCGTGCCGCCAATCTCGATTGCCAGCACGCCCGCCGTGCTCCATAGAACGGTCGAGAACCACACGAGTGTTTCGAGTGTCGAGAGCAGATCGAGCGTGAGCGAAAGTGTGGTGTTGGCGAATGATGCAAGATCGACGGCGACCCGCTGGTCAGGGTTGTCGGCGAGGCGGTCGCGCTCGATACGATAGAAGGTGCCGTCGCCCAGCCATTCCTGCAGATAGCGTGTGGTCAGCCACTGGCGCCATCGGAAGCCAAGCATCTGGCGCAGATAGCGGTTATAGACGGAGATCCCGACGAACGCGAACGCAAGCGCGCTGAAAAGCAGCATCAGCTGCGGGAATTCATGGACCTTCCTGCCTTCCAGTGCGTTGTAGAAATCACGGTTCCACGTATTCAAGCGAGCGTTGATGCCGACCAGAACCAGGTCCATGACGATGATCGTGATCAGCAAACCCCACGCGGTCTTGCGTTCCTCAGAGACCCAGTACGGTCTGATCAGGCTCCAGGCTGAGACACGGTCCGCTTGCCCGGACGCAGGGCCGGAAGATTGGTCGCTCATGAACACCCCTTAACGCGCAGTGAATACGGACCGAGTGCACGGGGGTGATTGTAGGGTGTGACCTATCCTGCCGTCGATGCGACTTTAATCTTCGCCAGTCATGGCTTCGATATGATCGATTTCGACATCCGTGACGAAGACCAGTACCCGGCGGGCGCTAGTGCGGGCCCGGTTCGCCGACAAGTCATGATTACTCGACGGAGCAATGATAAGTCCGGTGTTTATGCTGCTGGCCAAGGCACGGCGTGGCACGCCGCTTTCGAGCATGATTTGGCGACTGGAGTGTTCGGCGTCAGCTCCGTTTGGTTCGGTTGCGTTATATGGCCATAGGAACCGGACCGGGGTCCGGCAGCCACGATAACGCCCTCCTCTCAACCCTTGGCGAACTCGAGCACCACGCGCGATGGGACATCGCCGTGCGCGAGGCGATGGAACACGCTGTTGATCGCCGAGAGCGGCTGCAACTCGATATCGGCCTTGACCTTGCCGTCAGCGGCGAAGGCAAGCGCTTCGGCCATGTCCCGGCGATTGCCGACAAACGAGCCGCGAATCGTGATGCAGTTAGCCACGACGTCGAACAGGGGGGTCGGAAACTCGCCCGGCGGCAGCCCAACCAGCACACAGGTACCGCATTTGCGCGTCATGCCCACACCTTGCTTGAATGCGCCCAACGACGGCGCTGTAATCAGCACGCCATGCGCACCGCCCCCAGTAGCCTTTCTGACGGCAGCAACCGCATCGCCGTCCTTTGCGTTGACCATGGCATCGGCGCCAAGGCGTTTGGCATGCGCGAGCTTGCCGTCATCGATATCGACCGCGCACACATGCAAGCCCATCGCCTTGGCATACTGAATGCCAAGGTGTCCGAGGCCACCGACGCCAGAGACCACGACCCATTCACCCGGGCGTGCCTGGGTCTCCTTGATGCCTTTGTACGAGGTGATCCCGGCACAGATGAGGGGCGCCGCGTCGCGGGCCGCCAGATGGGCTGGGATATGGGCCACATAGTTCGGATCGGCGACGATGTATTCGGCGAACCCACCGTTCTTCGTATAACCGCCGAACTGCGCTTCGGCACATACGGGCTCGCGCGCCGCGAGGCAAAACTCGCAGTGTCCGCAAGCGGAGTAGAGCCACGGTACGCCGACCCGGTCGCCTTCCTTCACGGCCGTTACACCCGCACCAAGGGCGGCGACGATACCGATGCCTTCATGGCCCGGTATGAATGGCAACGTGGGCTTTAACGGCCAGTCCCCGCTCGCGGCATGCAAATCAGTGTGGCATACGCCGCACGCTTCGGTCTTCACCAGAATCTGGCCTGGACCGGGCTCGGGAATATCCAGTTCCTTTAGCACCAGTGGCTTGCCGAACTGTTCGACGACGGCAGCTTGCATTTTCGATGTCATGGCTTGTTCCTCGGTTGCGATGAATTCAGCGCGCTAGGCAACAGCGGGCAATCCAAGCCCTCTGACCGCTTCACTCATCTTGATGAGCACGGTCTGGGCGTCGCCATAGACCATGTTGCAGTTGTCTGCGTAAAAGAGTTCATTGACGATGCCGGCGTAGCCCTTGCCTTCCCCGCGCTTGATCACAAACACCTGCTTGGCGTGATCGGCGTTGAGAATCGGCATGCCGTAAATGGCCGACGATTTGTCGGTGCGCGCGGCCGGGTTGACCACGTCGTTGGCGCCGATCACCAGCGCAACATCCGTCGTGGCGAACTGGTCGTTGATGTCCTCGAGTTGGAAGATCACGTCGTAGGGCACGCCAGCCTCGGCCAGCAGCACGTCCATCTGGCCCGGCATGCGGCCAGCCACCGGGTGCACCGCAAACTTCACCGACACGCCGCCCGCCTGAAGCAGCTTGACGAATTCGTACAGCTTGCCTTGCCCCTGCGAGACCGCGAGACCGTATCCCGGGACGATAATCACCGAGGCCGCATAGCGCATCGCGATGCCGGCGTCGCCTGGCTGCGTCGGCTTCAGGCTGCCCTTGATCTTCCCCTGCTTGCGCGTGGCGACCTCACCAAAGTTGGTGAAGATCACATTGCTCACGGAACGGTTCATGGCCTTGGCCATCAGCAGCGTCAGCAACATGCCGGCTGCACCGACCACCATGCCGGCGATCATCAGTGCGGGGTTCTGCAACACGTAGCCTTCAATGCCGACCGCGAGGCCGGTAAAGGCATTAAAGATCGAAATCACCACCGGCATATCGGCGCCACCGATCGGCAGCGTCATCAGGATGCCGAGCGCCAGCGCACAACCGAAGAACAGATAGATCCAGGTCGGTATCGTCAATATCAGCGCAGCGTTATCCGCGCTTGCGACGACGATGTAGCCGCCAACCACGAAGGTAGCCAGCAGCACCAGTCCATTGAACACCTGCTGCCCTTTCACTCGTACGGGCCTATTGATGACCCCATCGAGCTTGGCCCAGGCGATCAGCGAACCCGACAGCGACACCGCGCCGATCAGCGCGCCCAGCAAGGTCATGATGAGCGCGGTCGCGCCCTGCGCCTTGTTGCCGAACAGTTCCACCGCGGCAATCGCACCGGCCGCTCCGCCACCCATGCCGTTGTAAATCGCCACCATCTGCGGCATGGCGGTCATCGCCACCTTGCGGCCGCCCCACCAGGCCAACCCGCCGCCCAGCGCCAAAGCAACGACGGCAAGCCCCAGGTTGACCGGCAGGTTGGGCCGGGCCGCCGCGCCGACGTCGAAGGCGTACAGGAAGCTCGCGAGCACGGCCACGGCCATGCCGATACCAGCGACGAAAATGCCCGAAGGCGCCGTAACAGGCGACGACATTCGGTGCAGGCCGTAGAGAAAGAGAAAAGCAGCGGCGAGATCGACCACGCCGATGCCGAGTTGGGGGATCAGGGTCAACATGGCGGCGTCCTCAATGCTTCTTTGCGTGGATGGACTTCACGGTGCCGGACTTGCTGTGCGCACCGTGCGTGCCGTGCGCCGCGGGATGAACGGTGGTCTTGAACATGGCGAGCATGCGATCGGTGACGGCATAACCCCCTGCGGCATTGCCCGCGCCGAGCAACACAGCCACGAAGCCGATGACTTGCTCCTGGACCGTACTCGCGTTCAGGAGCGCATAGATGCCGCCCACCACGACAATGCCGTGTACGAAATTCGAGCCCGACATCAACGGGGTATGCAGAATGGCCGGCACGTGTCCGATGATCACCCAGCCAGCGAAAGCGGCCAGCATGAAGATGTAAATCGCGACGAAGCCGGAAATGCTGATCTGGAAGTCCATCACTTGGTCCTTGGTCAGAGCGTGTTTGTGCCGGTGTTGATACAGGCGCTGATACCCGCGCTCATGCCGGCGTAACAGGTTCGGCTTTCGCGGGGGGCTTCTTCGCGGCGGCAACAGGCTTGGCCGCCGCGTCGCTCGCCTCAGCCTTGTTCTCGCCCGCGTGGGTGAGCACCGTTTTGGCGAGCACTTCGTCGCTCCAGTCGATCTCGATGACGTTGTTTTTCATGATCAACGCGAGCAGGTTGTACTGATTCTTCGCGTACAGTTCGCTCGCGTCCTCGCCGAGCAGCGAGGGCACATTCAGCGGCGCGACGATCGTCACGTTGCCGATCCGCGTGGTCTCGCCAGGCCGCGTGTCTTCGCAGTTGCCGCCGCCCTCCGCCGACAGATCGACGATCACCGAGCCCGCTTTCATGCCGGCCACCTGTGCGTGGCTGATGAGCTTGGGCGAGGCCTTACCGGGAATCGCGGCGGTTGTGATGATCAGATCGGCGCTCTGAATGTGCTTCGTCAGCACGTCCGCGACCCGGGTCTTCTCCTCGGCACTCAGCTCACGGGCATAGCCGCCTTTACCACGCGCATCGATACCGGTATCGACGAAGGTGGCGCCCAGCGAGAGCGCCTGCTCCTGTGTTTCCGGCCGCACGTCATAGCCCTCGACGACGGCCCCAAGGCGGTGCGCCGTCGCGATCGCCTCCAGCCCTGCCACACCGAGCCCCATCACCAGAACGTGAGCCGGTCCGATCGAACCTGCCGCACTGGTAATCTTGGGCACCACGCGAGCGAGATGGGTAGAGCCGAGTTGCACCGCGTAGTAGCCTGCAAGCGCGGACTGGCTCGATAACGCGTCCATGGACTGGGCACGCGTAATGCGTGGCACCCGCTCCATTGCGAAGCAGGTGATCTTCTTGTCGAGCAGACGCTTCACCAGCGCGGGCTCGTTGTGCGCATAGATGAACGAAACGAGGATCGCGCCCTCCTTCATCGCGTTGACCACCTCGAGCGCGGGAGGCTGAACGGCAAGCACGACATCGGCGTCTTTCACCAGCGCCGTGCGATCCGCTATAAAGGCGACGTTCTCGAACGCGGCGTCATCCAGATGAATCGCCGCGCCCGCCCCCGGCTGCATATGCAGCCGGGCACCCAGTTTGACCAGTTTCTGGACCACGGACGGCACGAGCGCCACACGGCGTTCATGGGCCCGGGTCTCCGTCAGAACGGCAACGTTGACATACATGGCGGGCTTTCCTTGTGGAGATCAGGCCGGTGCATCGAGGCGGGCGGTACGGACCAGCTTCGTATTGACGAACTCCTGGATGCCCATGTTGCCGAGCTCACGGCCGTAGCCGGAATCCTTGATGCCGCCAAACGGCAGTTCCGCATCGGACCAGTCGATGTTGTTGATGAACATCATCCCGGTCTCGACCCCGCTCGCCACGCGCTTGCCGCGCGCTTCGTCTTTCGTGAAGACCGAACCACCGAGGCCGAAGTCCGAATCGTTGGCTAGCGCGATGGCCGCGGCTTCGTCCTTGACGCGGAAGAACGACACCACCGGACCGAAGAATTCGTCGCGGAAAGCCGGATTGTCCGGTTTGATATCCGTGAGGATCGTCGTTTCCATGAACGAGCCGGGTCGGTCGATGCGTTTTCCGCCCATCACGAGCGTGGCGCCATGTGCTACAGCATCGTCGACCTGCTTGAGCAGTTGAACCAGCGCCGCCTCGGTGGACAAGGGGCCGTGCGTGGTCTTCTCGTCCATCGGATCGCCTGCCTTCAATTCGGAGAGCGCGGTCTTGAACTTCGCAAGAAATTTGTCGGCAATCGAATCGAGAACGATGAATCGCTTCGCCGCGCAGCAGGTCTGGCCGGCGTTATACATGCGCCCCCATACTGCCCACGGAACGGTCTTTTCCAGGTCGGCGTCGTCGAGCACGATGAACGCATCGCTGCCACCCAGCTCCATCGAAGTCTTCTTGAGGTTCTGCCCCGCTCGCGCCGCAATACTTCTGCCTGCCTCGACGCTGCCCGTCAATGCCACGCCCTTGATGCGCGGGTCGTCGATGATTCGCTCGGACTGCTCGTGCGAGATCAACAGATTGGTGTAGGCGCCCTTAGGTGCGCCGGCGTCGAGCAGGAGTTTCTCGAAGGCAATCGCGCATTGCGGTACGCAGCCTGCATGCTTGACCACCAGTACGTTACCCGCCATCAGTTGCGGGCCCGCGACGCGTGCAAGTTGGTAGTACGGGAAATTCCACGGCTCCACGCAGAAGAGCACACCGAATGGACTATTTTCCATATGCGCCTCACCGACTTTCGGATTCAGTTTGGTCGGTGCCAGGAAAGTTTTCGCGTGCTCGGCGTAATAAGCAAGAATGTCGGCGCTGAACCTGACTTCGCCACGCGCTTCGTCGATGCGCTTGCCCATTTCAAGGGTCGCCAGTTTGGCAAATTCATCGACGTTCTTACGCATCAGTGTTGCGGCCTTATCCACGATTTCGGCACGTTGGGCGTAGGTCGTGTGCTTCCACGTCTGGAAACAGGTCTCGGCGGCAGCGATCGACTTTTCGAGTTGCTCGTCGGTCAGTTTTTCGAAGCTCTTCAGGACCTTGCCGGTGTTAGGGTTGACACTTTGATAAGCCATGATTTGTGTTCTCTCTAAATGGAGGTTGGCTTGAGTCCCCGGAGCGGAACGTCAAGCAGGTGTCGAACACCAGTACGTCTTGTGTTCGACATCCTAAATATTAGTTTTCGAATGATCCCAATTCGGACGCCACTTGCGTGCCTGACCTCAGGCGCCTTGCTTCTTCATCGCGGCCTTCGACTCTTTCACGTCCTGCTCAGTCCTTGGACCAAAATCACGCAAAATGATCTGTCTTGCCGCGCCATTGCATAGCAGCGACTGCCTCCGCCATGAGCGCGGCGGAAAGAAATAGTGTTTTCGGATTGTGAGCATGATGGCCACTCCTTGCTGGAGGGGGCGGCCCGGGCGAGCGATTGAAGAAAATCATACTGCGCGAGGGTGTTTCGAGCGCCTTTGGATGAAAGACACAAGGCACGTGTAACCACGGTGCGCTTAACCTCGGTGGAGGTCGGTACGGTGCCGTACAAGTGCGGACCCGGCCCCAATGAGCACGAAAAGAAGTCTCGATGTCCGTCGCGGCACCGTTCAGGACGGTTCGCCTGCTCCAGACCCTCCGGGTGCTGTTGCCGGCGCAGTGAGGTCTTCGTCTGAGTGCCGGTATGCCGTCCCCTTGCCGCCCGGCAGCCCGCTTGATTCGGCGATTTCAACCCGCAGACTGCCTTGATTGTTCCAATACGCCCAGGTGGCGTCGTTGGCGAAGCAATACAGGTAACCCGAGTAAGGCGCCTTGATCTCCATCTCTCTGCCGATTCTGAAGTAGAAGGGTTGAGGTGACACGCCTGCTTCGCTCGGTTCCCCTGGGTATGAGATCGCACCGCAGAGCTCGAACCAGTTCGCTCCCCTGACCCGCTTGGACCATGCAAACAGGCGCTGCATCCAGTTACCAGGCGTGCCCTCCGCACCCGATACGCTGTCCCCATCCAGCCACGTTTGACCTTCAAGCACCTTGAACCGGTAGCTCACCCCCTCCTTCATGAAAATACCGGTCCAGTTCCACAACGTGCTGGCGAAGACCCGCACCTGGACCCCCTTCCCTGGATCGATGTTCGGTCGATAGGGAGCCTGAAAGATTGGCGGACTGGCCTGCCGTGCCAATGCCAGGTCCGATATCGATTCGGAGCATATGCGTGAATCCTTCGCCAGATAGGGAAAGGACCGGGGACGAAATCCGATCCTCCTGTAAAAGCCTGTGAGCGAGTTGTGCAGGACGCCATGTATCGCGGACGGAGACAGCTGGCCCGCATCCGCTATTTGGTCCAACATTTTCGGTTCAAACACCGCACCGCATTGCGCGGCCTCGGCAATCATCCATTTGAGCGTGGCATCAGAAAGCCCGGTCTCCTTGTAGCCGCCCCCAACGTCCGCGTGCACGCCAGGGAACCACACTTGCGTCACGCGTGCCGGGTCGCAACCATCGGCATCTGTCCACAACGTTGGAAAGAAAGTGTTCCGCTGCTCATCAATGGCAAGGGCTTGTACCGCGCGTTCAACTTCTGGCGAAAGCCTCGTGTCATGGAATTCGAGGCGCTGTCTCCCTAAGCCGAATAAGTTCGCAATTTCAGGAATACCGAGAGCGCCCACCGTCTCCCACACGCCCAGGAAGCGAATGGGAGGCGGTTTGCCATTCTCGATGCAGAACCGTTCCTGCAGGCTGATGTTTTCCGGTGTTGCTGGATCGAGCCGGTACAGGTTCCATGCCTGCTTGACTAGCGCCCAGCTTGCCTCGCCAGGAAGTCCACAACGATGAAGCATGCCCACCAGACTTCGCGCCGTGAACGCACCACGCGAAAAGCCAATGATGAAGATTTCAGAACCCTCCTCGTAGTGGTCGGACAGCCACTTGTACGCAGTTCGAATGTCTCGCGAGAGACCCAATCCCAACGCACCGTCTACGAGGCGACGAACCCGGCCTTCGTTAGCGCCAATGCCGACGTGGTAGTAGCGGAGTTGCTCGACGCCATCTTCACCGTGTTCACTCAACGCGTTGAAAAAGCGAACGACATTGGTCGGAACGGGCACCCCCTGAAACTCGTCGCTATCCGAGTTCCATGTGCCGTCGCAGCAAACGAAAAGTCTCTTCATGTTTGCGGGTTCTACCTTATAGGTTCTACCTCATATTTCGACGCGCGAGCCCAGCTCGATCACCCGGTTTGAGCTCAGTTTGAAATAAGCGGCGGGGTTGCCGATATTGTGCGCCATCACGCTGAACAATCGTTCGCGCCACACTGGCATGCCCTTGCCTCCGGTCGCCACCACAGTGGCATGACTGAGGAAGTAGGAGACCTTCGCCGGATCGACCACCAAACCCTTCGGCTCGCAGTCGCGCAGCGCTTGCGGAAGGCTGGCCACGTCCTTGAAGCCGTATGTCACCAGGATGCTGTGGCAATTGTGGCCCAGCGGCGTGATCGCCACGCGCTGCTCGCGCGGTACATAGGGCACATCCAGGTTGGTCACGTGCACGAACAGCACACGCTCGTGCAGCACGTGGTTATGCGCCAGGTTGTTGACCAGCGCGTGCGGCACGGTGCTGGGGTCGATGGTCAGGAACGCCGCCGTGCCGGGCACGCGGATCGTTTCCTGCGCGAACAGGCTGTCGAGGTACCTGGCCAGCGGCAGCGCGCCGGCATGGATGCTGGCCTCTTCGATCATCAGCGCACGGCCGCGGTGCCAGGTGGACATCACGGTGAACATGATGGCGCCCAAGAGCAGCGGGAACCATCCGCCATCCACGAACTTGAGCAGGTTCGCCGAGAAGAACGCCAGATCGATGACGAAGAAGAACCCGGTGGCCAGCACGCACAGCAACCAGTTGTAGTGCCAGGCGTAGCGCACCACGTAGAACGTGAGGAAGGTGGTGATCATCATCGTGCCCGTTACCGCTATACCGTAGGCCGAACCCAGCGCCGTAGAGGAACCGAAGCCCAGCACCGCCCCCACCACCGCGATCAGCAGCAGCCAGTTGATGGCAGGCACATAGATCTGGCCGACCTCGCGTTCGGAGGTGTAGACGATGCCCATGCGCGGCATGAAGCCGAGTTGCATGGCCTGCTTGGTCATGGAAAACGCGCCACTGATCACTGCCTGCGACGCGATCACAGTCGCCACCGTGGCCAGCACCACCATCGGGAACAACGCCACCGACGGGAAGAGGTGGAAGAAGGGGTTATCCACGGCCTTGGGATCCGACAATAGCAGCGCGCCCTGGCCCAGGTAGTTGAGCGCCAGCGCGGGTAGCACGAGTGCGAACCACGACAGGCGGATCGGCGGCGCGCCGAAGTGGCCCATGTCGGCATACAGCGCCTCGGCGCCGGTCAGCGCCAGCACCACCGCGCCGAGCGAGACGAAAGCCCGCCAGCCGTTGCGCATCAGGAATTCGAGGCCCACGAACGGGTTGAAAGCGTTCAGGATGGCCGGCGCGCGGCCGATACTGAGCAGCCCTGACACCGCAATCACGCCGAACCAGAGCACCATCACCGGCCCGAACACCGCGCCGATGCCGGCCGTGCCGCGCCGCTGCACGAGGAACAAGGCGATCAGCACGACGAGTGCGATCGACACCACGAAGGGCTTGAGCTGCGGTTCCGCCACTTCCAGTCCTTCCACCGCGCTGAGCACTGAGATGGCCGGCGTGATGACGCCGTCGCCATAGAACAGCGCCGCGCCGAACACACCGGCGAGTAGCAGCCCGTTGCGCAGGCGGGGCCGGTCCATTACAGAACTGGAAGCCAGCGCCAGCAGCGCCATGATGCCGCCCTCACCGTGGTTGTGGGCGCGCATGATCAGCGTCACGTACTTCAGCGTCACCACAATGATCAGCGACCAGATGATGAGCGACACCACGCCCAGCACATTGAAGCGATCGAGCACCAGCCCGTGACCCGAGTCGAATACCGTGCTCATGGTGTAGAGCGGACTGGTGCCGATGTCGCCGAACACGATGCCGATGGCGGCCAGCGCCAGCTTGGGCATCGACCCGTGGTGGGTTTCCTCGACGTGGCCGGCAGGGGCGCCCGGTTGTTGGCCTGAAGACGATTCCATGAATGGCTCCTTCTCAGTGGGTGGGGCCCCCGGCCAACGAACGGTGCGCCGGCGCTCAAGCGCCTGGCGGCCCGTCTGGTCACGCTGATTTTGCTGCAATGGACTGATCAGCGGACGGCCTGTCGGTGACAGCCTACAGAAGAAAGGGCGCGGTTCAAAGCCAGGCATCTCCTTAGGATCACCCAGCAGAACCGGTTCGCCTCAGTTGGTCTCCAGGTCTTCATCCATGATGAGCAGAAAGAGTGTCGCTTGAGAGGAGATGTTCAGCTTCCTGTAAAGATTGCGTCGGTGAACTTTGGCGGTAGCGGGTGACACGCCGAGCAGCCTTGCCATATTCTTGGTCGAATGACCGGCAAGAATCATCAGCGCGATTTCAATTTCGCGGTTGGTCAACGATGTGTTGGAGCGCTTGCGCAACGCCTGTTCGAAGTGAAGGCGTCGATCACCTCCGGCGGGTGAACTTACCGGCGGCGGGAGCACGGCTGTTTGTGCTACCAAGGCGTGGCACATCAACGGAAGCAACCATGCGCCGTAAAGACAGAGGGTTCCGATTTCAGTCGAGCTAAAGCGGCGTTCACTGCCCATCGATACGGACAGCGTTCCGCCCGCAGGCAGCGGGGCCAGCAACTGCACCTCATCTTCCAGCACGTTGACCGAAAAATAGCGGCGAAAATATTCGGTTTCCCGGAAGTGATCGGGCGCGACTTCGTCCAGACAATACACACCCGGACTGATCTCGCCCAGGCTGAATTGATAGAAAGGGTCCAGCAAATAGACGCTGTTCAAATACCCCTTGAACAGTTCGTCGTTCGGCGTGCGCGACTGGATCTCCGCAATCAACTGGGGTTTCCCGTTGGGCCAGAAGATCACCACCACCCAGTTGTCAAAGTGGACCACTTTGCGCAACAGGTCGATCAGCGCATGCCAGAACTGTTTGTCGTCGAGCTTCTCGACCAGACGTCCAAGCCGCTGATGAAAGGCAACGTCCGATACATCAAGCTGCATGTCAGTTTCCCCCACTACCCCTTAAAGGGTAGGTCGTCCCATCGTTCTAGCCCTTCGGCCTGATTTTCACGCGTCGTTCCCCACCCTACCATCTCTGTACCCCGTCGCATGCGCGTCGGCAGGCTTGCTCGCAGCGAGCAATACAGGAGAAAAGTATGGGTATCAGAGACATCGGTGTTCGAGTTGGCCACGGCACGCCCGGTCCGTTTAACAGCATCACCGACGTGCAAGGCGTAAGAGTCGGTCATCGTACCCTGGTCGAAAACCGCGCAGAAGCTTCGATTCGAACCGGCGTGACGATCATCGAACCGCGCGCCGGCATGGCACGGCTCGACCCATGTTTTGCTGGCTGTCACGTGCTCAACGGAAACGGCGATGCCACCGGCCTGGAATGGATACGCGAATCAGGATTGCTCACTACGCCTATCGCCTACACCAACACGCACAGCGTCGGCGTGGTTCGCGATGCTCTGGTCGCCGCCGAACGCGCGTGGGTCGACAATAGCCAGTACTGGTGCATGCCGGTGGTGCTGGAAACGTTTGATGGAGTGCTGAACGACATCTGGGGGCAGCATGTCACCGCCGCGCACGTTCACGAAGCGCAGGCCGACGCTCGCAGTGGACCGGTGGCCGAGGGCTCGGTTGGCGGTGGTACCGGCATGATTTGTCATGAGTTCAAAGGCGGCATTGGAACAGCCTCACGCAGGCTCGCGGCAGCGGACGGTGGTTGGACCGTCGGCGCGCTAGTCCAGGCGAACTACGGCCGTCGCGACGCGCTGCGCGTGGCCGGTTATCCGGTGGGCGAAGTGCTGCGAGGTCTGCCGTCGCCATTCGACCGACGTCGTGCGGGTGTCCCCGGAATGGGATCGATCGTGGTGACGCTTGCGACCGACGCGCCGCTTCTTCCGCATCAGTGCGAGCAGATTGCACGGCGCGCGAGCATTGGATTAGCCCGCGTGGGCGGTGGCACCGAATACTCCAGTGGCGACATCTTCATTGCCTTCTCGGTGGGTAACCGCGGCATACCGCCGGCGGATTACGGCAAGGCGATCGAGCCTGTCATCAGCGTGCGCTGCGTCATTCACGATTTCATTTCTCCGCTATTCGTCGCGGCTGCGGAAGCGGTCGAAGAAGCCATTCTCAACGCCCTCGTTGCTGCCGAAGATATGGACGGCCAAGGCGTTCATGTCCACGCGCTCGGCGCCGCCCGTCTGCTGAAAGCACTGGAACAAGTTGGTTGGCGCCGCGACCGCCCGATTGCTGACTGACGCTTCTTCCCCTTCGCACGAGTTCCTTCATTAACACGGAAATGCCGCTATGACACCCCGCCATCTCATCACTGTCGTCACGGGACTCCTCGCAGTTGCGGGGACACTGGTTGCGACCGCAAATCATGCTCAAGCCGAAGAGCTGAATGTCTACAACTGGTCGGACAATATCGCCGACGACACCGTCTCTGGCTTCGAAAAGGAAACCGGCATTCACACGCGATACGACGTGTATGACGGCGACGACACCTTGCAGGCAAAGTTGCTAAGCGGTTCATCGGGCTATGACGTTGTCGTGCCGTCATCCAGTTATGCCGGCAAGCAGATTGAAGCAGGTGTCTATCGGAAGCTCGACAAGAGCAAGATTCCAAACCTGGCCAATCTGGATCCCGTGCTCATGAAGGTGCTTGCGTCAGCCGATCCAGGCAATCAATACACCGTGCCATGGTCATGGGGAACAGATGGCATCGGTTACAACGTCACGAAAGTGACGCAGATATTAGGCAAGGACGCACCGTACGATAGTTGGGACCTGCTGTTCGATCCGCAATACGTCTCGAAGCTGAAAAGCTGCGGCGTTTCCGTGCTCGACTCCGCGGAGGACGCATTCTCGGTTGGGTTGATCTACCTGCATAAGGACCCCAACAGTAAGAACCCCGCCGATTATCAGGACGTGTTCAAGCTGCTCAAAACGATTCGCCCGTACATCACCCAGTTCAATTCTTCCGGCTACATCAACGATCTCGCCAACAACGATGTCTGCATCGCGCTAGCGTGGTCGGGCGACGTCGGAATCGCGAAGCGGCGTGCAGAAGAGGCCCATCGCTCGTACGAGATTCGCTACGTCATTCCTAAGGGCGATGGAGTGTTGTGGTTCGATCTGATGGGCGTTCCCAAAGATGCGCCACACCCGGAAGCTGCAATGCAATGGATCAATTACATCCTTCAGCCGAAGGTGAGCGCGGCGATCACCAATCAGGTTTTCTATCCGAACGCTAATGCTTCGGCCCGCGCCTATGTGAAGCCGGCGATTCTCGAGAACGAAGCGGTTTATCCTCGCGGTGAAAAGATGAAATCGCTCACGCTGTCATTGCCTTTGCCGGCCGATATCCTGCGCCTTGAAAACAGGCTGTGGACACAGCTTAAGGCCGGGCGCTGAGGTTGAGGGCGGCGACGTATTGCATCAGCGTTGGATTGACCGGCCGGCATCGGGATCATCCTGTTAGTTCTTTTCATAGGATGACGTCACCACTTCAACAGAACGGGAAATGGTCAGATAGTCGCAGTGACAATCACGGAGGTTTCACTATGCGTATCTTTCTGACGGGCGCGACGGGCTTCATCGGTGCGGCCATCGTTCCCGAACTCATCAACGCGGGTCATCATGTGATCGGTATGACGCGTTCGGACGCGGGAGCGCAAGCGCTTATCGATGCAGGTGCGGAAGTGCATCGCGGAACCCTGGAGGATCCGAAGAGCCTGCGCAGCGGCGCCGCAAAAGCAGATGCCGTCATTCACACAGCGTTCGATCACGATTTCTCAAGATTCGTGGAGAACTGCGAAAAAGACAAGCGCGCGATTGCGGCACTCGGTTCCGTGCTCGCCGGCTCCGACCGTCCTCTCATCATCACCTCGGGAACCGGCATGGGTAGTGGTGAGCACGGTCAACTGGCGACTGAAGATGTCTTTAATGTCAGCCATCCCAATCCGCGGATCGCATCCGAGGTTGCTGGGAATGCTCTCCTGGAGGCGGGAGTCAACGTGTCGGTGGTGCGCTTGCCTCAGGTTCACAACCCGTTCAAGCAGGGTCTCATCTCGCCGCTCGTTGCTATCGCTCGTGAGAAAGGCGTTAGCGCCTTCGTCGGCGAGGGTCGTAACCGCTGGCCGGCCGGCCATCTCTCCGATGTGACGCGTCTCTATCGGCTCGCCGTAGAAAAGCGCCAACAGGGAGCTCGATATCACGCGGTCGGCGAAGAAGGGATCAGTAGCCGCGAAATCGCAGAGGCGCTTGGCCGGGGTCTGAACTTGCCCGTCGTTTCGATCAGCCCGGACGAAGCGGCGTCGCATTTTGGATGGATGGCAATGTTCGTCGGCCTGGATATGCCGGCCTCCAGTGTTCAGACCCAAGCTCGGCTGGACTGGCATCCAACAGGTCCGACGCTCATCGCCGATCTCAACGAAGCGCGGTATGTCTAGTCACTTTTGTTGATCAGCCCGCGGCGGAGCGGAATCACTCTACGCCGCGGCATCAATGCGGCTCCACCGAAGTCAAAACAAAACAATTTGTAAAGTACGCTACATACGTGTAGTTTACTTTACATGAATACTCTCACCACCTGGTCTGTCCTCGTTCTGACGTTCCCCACCGTGAACGCCACCGCGCGCATGCGGGCGTGGCGGGCGCTGAAGGCAAAGGGGTGCGCTGTCCTGCGTGACGGCATCTACCTGTTACCCCAAACCGCGGAGCGCGAGGACATGCTGCGCGAACTTGCCGGCAGCATTGACGAAGCCGGCGGCACCGCCCATCTGCTACGGGCGCAAAGCCTGGACGCGTCGCAAGAAGAGGACTTCCGCACACTGTTCGATCGGAACGACGACTACGCAACCTTTGTCGCGGCACTGGGCGCGGCGCGCAAAACGCTGGGCGGCCTGCCGCCGGCTGACGTCACCCGTTTGCTGCGTCGCTTGCGCAAGGACTACGAGACGATCCGGACGGTCGACTACTTTCCGGGCGCCGCATCGACCGAGGCCGAAGTTGCCTGGGAAGATTTTCTGGCGCTCGCGGATACGGTCGTGTCACCGGGCGAACCGCATGCGGCTGAACGAGCTATCCGGCCCCTGCGGCGCGACGACTATCTCGCCCGGACGTGGGCGACCCGGCAACGGCTATGGGTCGACCGCGTCGCGAGCGCATGGTTGATCCGTCGCTTCATCGATCCGCAGGCACGCTTTCTTTGGCTCGCGTCGCCGGAAGACTGCCCCGCGGACGCCCTCGGCTTCGACTTCGACGGCGCCGCCTTTACGCACGTGGGCGAGCGCGTGACGTTTGAGGTGCTGGTTGTGAGTTTCGGCCTCGACGAAGACGCAGCGCTTCTGCGGCTCGGTGAAATGGTGCACACGCTCGACGTCGGCGGCGCACCGGTACCAGAAGCAATCGGCTTCGAGGCAGTGATGGCCGGCGCGCGGCAACGCGCGTTGGACGACGATCAACTGCTCGACGAGATGGGTCGGGTGCTCGATTCGATTTACGCGCACTTCGCAACGAACAAAAAAAATAACAGCGCAGAAGGCCGTTCATGAACACCGCGACGGCGATCTCGCCCGGCTACACGCTCGGCCAGATGATCCTTTACATGCTGCGGCTCGGCACCTTTGGATTCGGCGGTCCGGTGGCGCTGGTCGGCTACATGCACCGTGACCTCGTCGAGCGCCGGCGTTGGATCAGCGAGCAGGACTACAAGGAAGGACTGGCGCTGGCTCAAATGATGCCAGGTCCTCTCGCCGCACAACTCGGCATTTATCTCGGCTACGTCCATTACCGCGTCGTCGGTGCAACGGCGGCCGGTATCGCTTTTGTCCTGCCGTCGTTCCTGATGGTTGTGGCGCTCGGCTGGGCCTACGCGCAGTTTGGCGGCCTCTCCTGGATGCAGGCAGTCTTCTATGGCGTAGGCGCCGCGGTGGTCGGAATCATCGCGATGAGCGCGTACAAACTGACCAGAAAGACCGTCGGCAAAGACAGGCTGCTGTGGGCGATATTCCTGGCGCTCGCGGTCGTTACCGTAGTCACTGAATCCGAGATCGCATGGCTGTTTATCGGGGGCGGTCTGCTCAACTGGTTCTGGCGCGCGCCCCCGAAATGGCTCGGCAAGGGCGGACTGAATGCACTTGCCGTGACGCAGGCGCCGGGTGTGAGCGGTGTCCTCAGTGGCCTTGACTTGCCGCTGCTCGGCCAGATCGGTCTGTTCTTCGCCAAGGCCGGTGCGTTCGTGTTCGGCTCGGGACTCGCAATCGTGCCCTTCCTCTACGGCGGTGTCGTGACCGAACATCACTGGCTCAATGACAAACAGTTTGTCGATGCGGTGGCCGTCGCGATGATCACTCCGGGGCCGGTCGTCATTACGGTCGGCTTCATCGGCTATCTCGTTGCGGGATTTTCGGGCGCCTGCGTCGCCGCGCTCGGGACGTTTCTTCCCTGCTACCTGTTCACCGTGCTGCCGGCACCGTACTTCAAGAAATACGGCAAGCTCCCCGCCGTCAAGGCGTTCGTTAATGGCATTACTGCGGCGGCCGTGGGCGCGATCACGGGCTCAGTCATCGTTATCGCGAGGCGCTCCGTCGTCGACTGGCCGACTGTCGTGCTTGCTCTTGTGACCGTCGTGTTGCTCTGGCGATTCAAGAAGCTGCAGGAGCCGGTGATTGTCGTTGCGGCTGCCCTGTTTGGTCTGGCTGTCTATCCACTTATCCATTCGCACGCCATCTGAAGGTACGCGTGTGCGTGCATTCTACGAGGATCGTATTCATGGCCACACGTCGTACCTTCCTGCAAGACACCGCTGCTATCGGTGCTGGCATCATGCTGGCTCAGGCTCAAACGGCACGTGCAGCAGAAGAGCCCGTTTACACCGACAAGCTCACAGACGCGGACGGCAAATATGCCGCTGGACCGCTGCCGTTTGCCTACGACGCGCTTGAACCCGTTATCGATGCGCGCACCGTCGAACTGCACTATAACTTTCACCACAAGCCCGCGGTGGCTGCCGCGAACAAGGCTGAAGATGGCCTCGCGAAAGCCCGGGACTCAAACGACTTTGCGCTGGTGAAGTTCTACGAGAAAGAACTCGCGTTCCAGCTATCGAGCCACATCCTGCACACCATTTACTGGACCAGCATCTCCGGCAAAGGCGGTGAACCGAAGGGCGAACTGGCAAAAGCGATCGACAGGAATTTCGGTTCCTATGCGAAGTTCAAGGCGCAACTGCTTGGCGCGACGATTGCTGTGGAAGCATCCGGCTGGGGAGTTGTTGGCTACCACCCTGCGACGGGCAAGCTCATGATCCTTCAGTGCGAGAACCATCAGAAGCTGACCGCCTGGGGCATCCAGCCCATCCTCATCCTCGACGTTTTTGAGCACGCTTACTACCTGAAGTATCAGAACAGGCGCAACGAATACGTCAATCAGATTTTTAGCCTTATCAACTGGGACAACGCCGCCATGCGGATGCAGGCAGCGTTGCCTGCGCGGAGGATGACGTGAACCGAATGATCGATGTTCAAAGCCGACGCGGGCATCGTGTCGAAGATCGGCGACGGCCGCATCGACTCTAACTGTTCGGACGATTTGCGTCCTGAGCGATCGTGAGTGCTTGTGGCCGCACGTAGTCCATTGAACTCATTGTGCCGACACTCACTGAAACGATTAACCCCCAGCGCGCTTCGCGCTGTGGCCGTACTTCTTGAGCGCTTCGATGACCCGCTCGCAATGGTCACCCTGCACTTCAATCACGCCATCCTTGACCGTTCCACCAGAACCACAGGCTGTGCGCAATTGCTTGCCTAACACGGCCAACGCAAGAGGATCGAGCGCCAACCCCTTAACGATCGTCACACTTTTCCCACCTCGGCCCTTGGTCTCGCGCGACACTCGCACCACGCCATCGCCTACCGGCAATTTCCTGGCAACTGTCTTGCAGATACATTCCGCGAGCGCCTTTCTGCATTCGGGACACATCTGTCCGCCGTCGGTGGAATAGACGAGGCCGCCTTTTGAACTATGTTTCATGATGGGTTTACTCAAAGACACTACTTGGCTGCGAAGCTCCGGCTCGAAATAGATATGGAGTTCCCGTCCGGGTCTTTCGCATTGGCAAAACTGTAGCCATTCGCTTGATGGGTTGCGCCAAATTCAAGACCGCCTCTCGCGCATTCGTTCTTGAAGCCTTCGACGTCATCGATGTCGAACACCAACTTCACCGTAGCTTGCCCTGACCTTACTCCCTTCGCGGCTTGATGGACCATGATGATGACGCCTCCGTGCGGCGATACGAGTTCGGCAATACGATCGTCGTCATCGAACTTATAGGCGAAACCAAAGTATCGTTCGTAGAATTCACAGGTTTTTTTCACGTCCTTCGCGTACAGCAATATCCGGTTTAGAGACGGACCCATCTTTCCCTCGACTATTTTTGTAAGCTATCGCGCACTGCAAAGACCAACGGACATTGGATTCTCCGAATGTGTTGTGCGACGGATCGCGAGCTTTGGCAGCATGCAGTTGTTCGTATCGGGTGTGGCGAAGCGGTGCCGATTGTCCTGCTACGACGGCGCACCGTTTGGTGCGGTCGCTGTGATTACCTGCATTGCTCGACGCCCCGCATCCGCAAACATCTCACGCAGCCGTTGTCGTTCATCGTCAGTGAGATGTGAAGCCGCAGCCGGCATCGCGAGCACCAATTGCAGCGTCAGGTCGCCGCGAAAGCCGTTGCGGTCCGTGAGTCCATGTCCGCGTAGACGAATCGTGCTGCCCTGTTGCGCGTTCGGCGGAATCGTCATCTGATGCGCACGCCCCAAGATCTGCGCGTCGAAGTTACCGCCGAGCGTGGCGGTCACGAAATCAACCTGAATCTCGCTCGCGAGATTCAGGCCGTCACGACGAAAGGCCGCGCTGCACACAATCGCGACCGAGAAGATCGCGTCACCAGACGGACCGCCATTCGTCCCGGGATGACCACCACCTTCGACGACAAGACGCTGGCCATCCCACACACCCGCTGGAACCTTCACAGTCTCGAACTTCCGCCAGGTTCTGATACCTGTGCCGAGACACGCTTGACACCGGTCACTCGCCGGCGGCCGACCAGTTCCTCCACAGGCGACGCAGCGCATGCCCGAGACCGACAGACCGCTGCCGTTGCAGCTCGCGCACTGGGCACCGCGTTCTTGACATGGGTGACACGGTCCCCTCACCGCATAGCTCGCTTCGACCTCGCCGCCATGAATCGCGGCTTCGAGCGGAACGAAAAGTTCGACCAGGCAGTTCGCGCCGCGCATCGGAGGCGAGCTGCGGTGTTCGCGTGAGTGGGCTGGCTTGTCACGGCGCTCAGTCGATGCCGCCGCCTGACTGAGTACGGGCGGTTGACGCTCGCCTGTCAAAATCTCAAACGCCTCCTGAATGCGCTTGAACACCGGCTCGACTGTCGATTCGCGCCCCTTGTTGCGATCGGGGTGGTACTTCGCTCTTAGCCGTCGGTACGCGCGCTTGACGTCTGCCGGCGACGCAGTGTCCGGCAACTTCAGCCGCCTATAGTATTCGTCAAGACTCACGCATTTCCCCCGCATCTCTTTCCGTACGCGCAAGTCTATCAAGACGCGATGAACGGACTGCCAGTTGTCGAAACGTCATCTCATCTGCAGCGCTCAGTCGCTGGACCTTCGGCATTCGTCTTCGCTCCAAACCTTACAAAGTAATAACTTGGAAGCATAAAAATACGATAAATTTGCGCGTAAACGATAATTGGTATGAAGAATAGATTGTGCCTGCCGTTAACTGAATACATGGAGCACTTGCCGCATCCCCGGACGGCATTGCCGACTATCCGGCGACGCGCGAGCGTCGTTGGATCTATTTCTTTGTTCCAATTTTTTCACGTTGACGAAGCAAGCTATGAATATCGGCAATATGAAGCTCGGCGCCAAACTAATCAGCGCCTTTATCCTCGTATCAGTCATCAGTGCCATCGTCAGTGTGATCGGTGTCCGCAGCATGGGACAGATCAGCGACAACGCGGACACGACCTATCGAATGGATCTCGTGGGGCTTAACCAGATCCAGCAAGCGAACGCCGATGTGCTGAGAGTCGGTACCTATCTACGCAACGCCATTCTGGCTTCCACTGCCGAGCAGCGGACTGCCTCGCTAGGCCAAGCCGAAAAAGCCCTGGCCTCGGCGCGCGAGCACCTCAATCAAGCCGAGCCCCTCGTCTACACCGATAAAGGGAAGGCGACCTTCGCCGATCTCGATCAGGGCTGGCACGACTACATACAGGCCTTCGATGAAATGAAAGGCCGGATTAACGCCGCTGGACTACAGGATCAAGCTGCCCTGACTGCCTATCTGTTGGGCGAATACCATGAGAAGGGGTTCAAGACCCTGGTCCTGATGGGCACGCTGGTTAATGTGAAACAGAGCGACGCCCAAGCGACGGCCGGATCTAACGACAAGGTCTACGAGGACGGCCGCAATCTGATGATTGTTCTGGTGGTCTTGTCCATGTTGATCGGTTGGGGCATCGGCGTCTGGATGGCCCGCAATCTGACACGACAACTGGGCACTGAACCGGCGACAGCCGCCAACCTCGCCAGAAGCGTGGCGGCGGGCGATCTCAGCGTAAGCATCGACCTCCGTCCCGGCGATACGACCAGCCTCATGGCATCGCTGAAAGCAATGCGCGATGCGCTCGCGCAGGTCGTGGCGGAAGTCCGCGAGAACGCCGAAGGCGTGGCGACGGCAAGTGCGCAGATCGCACAAGGGAATCTGGATCTGTCGAGCCGCACAGAGGAGCAGGCAGCATCGCTCGAAGAAACCGCCTCGAGCATCGAAGAACTGACCGCTGCGGTCCGTCACAACACGGATAACGCGAAGCAGGCAGCAACGCTCGCCGGTACGGCCTCCGGCATCGCACAGCAAGGCGGCGACGTCGTCGGGCAGGTGGTCGAAACGATGCGCGATATCTCCGCCAGTTCGACCAAAATGTCCGAGATCATCAGTGTGATCGAGGGTATTGCCTTCCAGACCAACATCCTCGCGCTCAACGCGGCGGTCGAGGCGGCTCGTGCCGGCGAACAGGGTCGCGGCTTCGCCGTCGTTGCCGGCGAAGTGCGCGCGCTTGCGCAGCGTAGTGCCAGCGCCGCAAAGGAAATCAAGGATTTGATCGCCGATTCGGTCAATCGGGTAGAGGTGGGCTCGAATCTTGTCGAGCAGGCGGGCGGCACGATCAATGAGATCGTCGCGTCGGTGAAGCGTGTCACCGATATCGTGGGCGAAATCTCGTCGGCGTCGCAAGAACAGAGCACCGGCATCGAGCAGGTCAATCAGGCAGTCAACCAGATGGACCAGGTCACCCAGCAGAACGCCGCGCTGGTGGAAGAAGCTTCGGCGGCGGCCCAGTCGATGGCGCAGCAGGCCCAGGGTCTGCGTGCAGCGGTGGCGTTCTTCAAGATCGACGTCAGGCGCGTATCTATGTCACCTGTGAACGCAGCTCGGAAGGAACCGCATCGCAAGCCGCAGGTGGCATCCCCGGCAAAGTTGGCAAAGCCCGCGGCGACGCCACGTTTAACAAGCAGTGCAAGCACCGCGGCCGCAGCCGCGACCAGTGCAAATGAAGCTGCCGACTGGCAGACATTCTGAACGGGGCAACGCGTTCAAGCTGAACGTCTACCTGTAGTCGAACGGACCGAGGTTCGCGATTCTCGCGCGCCGCATGGTCGATAACACCTCGCAGCGCTCGCCTCCATTGAGGCAGTGCATGCGAGCGACGTCGTAATCGAGAAAGAGTACTCACGGATGGAGACACGGGCCCGTTTCAGGCGGGCTCGATGCAGCAGCACGGGACGCGATTGCAGCCGGTGTGCAACGCGTTCAGGGCCGTCTCGCTGTCTCCACATACCGGCGTTGTGCCGCCGGCTTCGTCACGTTGCTCTTTCGAGGGCCACGCGCGACGTCCGGATGAGAGATAGCGAGATCCGATTATTGGTTTCTACTCGGATCGTACTCAAAAAATATGGAATCACACGCTCCTCTCAATGTATCGACAACGGTCGTGAAGTCGTTGGAAGTCGCGAAAATCGACCACGTCTTCCTCGTGCCGGGGAAGATGATCTACCCACTGCTGGATGCAATCGACAAATCGCCATCGATCCGCGGCATTGTTTGCGCGCATGAGACCAGCAGTGCTTTCATGGCCGATGGTTATGCGCGGGCCAGCCGAAAATTCGGCGTGTGCGTGGGGATTTCCGGACCGGGCACCATGAATTTCGTGCCCGGTATGGCGGCCGCTCACGCAGACCGGATTCCCATGCTCTATATCGCCGGAGGGGTTTCGTCGCGTGCGGAAGGCAAAGGTGCGTTCCAGGATGCTACGCAGAGCGGCATTTTTGAAAGCGGCGTGGTAAGGAGCCTGGTCGAAAATGTTGTTGAACTGAAGAACAAAGACAATCTTCAGGCCGAGATGCGCCGCGCGACAGATGGGTTGAACTGGATGCGTCGAGCGCAGTCCTTCGTAAGCATCCCTGTCGACGTTCAGCGGCAGGAAGTGCTGCCCGGCCACAATGCATCACGGCAACCATACGATCATGACGAGTTCAACGCCTGCGAGGTCCCCGCGAACCGCGCTGCGTTGGAGGCCTTGTGCAACCGGTATCTGCTCAAATCGAAGAGAGTCGCGTTCCTGATCGGTAGCCGCGGCAATGACCCGGAAACCGCGAAGGTCCTGCTCGACGTAGCCGAAAAATTTTGCATTCCGGTTGCGACCACGCTCTCGGGAAAGGGAGCGTTTCCTGAGGACCATATCCTTTCGCTCGGCGTGTACGGATTCTCGGGCCACTCGCGGGCCGTCCGCGTCATCAACTCGGACGAGCTTGACGTCCTCGTCGTATTCGGCAGCGACCTGAATCAGCGCGACAGCATGAACTGGACGGAGAAGCTCTCCGCCTGGAAGGAACTGATCATCTTCGACGACAGCTTCGACGCACCCGCGACGGGGCATGTCGCGCGCGGCAGAGTTTTCTCCGGGATTGGCGCCACATTCCGCTTGCTGTCCCAGATGGACACGAGCCGGAGCGCCGACTTTCACACGGTGTTGGAAAGAAGAAAAGCATGGGTCGCCGAGGTCAACGAAACTCCTTTGTACGACTATAAGTTCGAGCAACCCGGCGTGCGGGGTTCAGATGGCGATCAAGCGCTCTATACAGGAGACGTCGTCAAGCAACTGTGTCAACTCCTGCCCAAGGATGCAAACGTTGTCGTGGATTCCGGCGCCCACCGGATATTCATGGCTCACTACTGGCTCTCGTCGGGCATTGGCAACTATTTCTCATCCAGCTCCCTCGCGCCGATGGGTTGGGCAGTCGCCGCCGGGATCGGCGTCAAGCTTGCGGCCCCGGAGCGCCCCTGTGTCGTCGTGACCGGAGACGGATGCATGTTGATGCACGGCATGGAGATCCAGACCGCAGCCCGATACGGCGTAAAGGTGCTTTATGTCGTGTTGAACAATGCTGCGCATGGCGCGGTCCATATCGACGCAATCAGCAATGGCTCCATTCCGGCGCAGTTCAGCGAGCTGCCGAGTCATGAATGGGCTGCTTTTGCCGCTTCGCTTGGTGTCGCGTCGCGCAGGGTTGAGGACCTCGATGATCTGGCAGATGCGCTGAGCGATGCGTCACAGCTTAACGGTCCATTCCTGATCGAGGTGATGACCGGCGTTTTTCCGGCACCGAATCGGTACTACGCGGAATGCGCGGCTTGAACAGCAGCTATCAAGGTGCAGCGGTCGTTTGCGCAGTCGGGTCAGCTTTCTAGCGACAGCAACCGCAGCCACCTTGATGCCTGAAGCCATAAGCTCCTTCTTCCGCCGGCATGGTCTCGCCGCGTTGCGCCAGCAACACCGTCGCACCGCTGGCGATGCGCGGCGACAGCAGGCCGCACTCGGGGCACGGCGTTCGCTCATCTCGCCTCGCGACCGGGCGGATGGAATCGAACGTCCCGCATGCGTCGCAGGCATATTCATAGATTGGCATGACGCTCTACCAGTGACCGCCCAGTTCGCCGCGCGGGACAAACTGTCCCTGACCGGTCCGTCCGACCCAGTCTCCGTTGTCGATCAGTAACTCCCCCCGTAACAGCACTTTCTTCACCCGGCCCGTGACCGCGTGGCCTTCGAACAACGTAAAGTCGCAATCGCCATGCTGCGTATCCGCGCTGATCGTATGCGACTCGTTCGGATCGAACAGGACGATGTCGGCGTCGCTGCCGATCGCTAACGTTCCCTTCTTCGGGAACAGCCCGAAGAGCTTGGCTGGCGCAGTCGACATCAATTCGACGAAGCGATTCAGTGAAATGCGGCCGCCGCGTACGCCACCATCGTAGACCACCGTCATGCGCGTTTCAACACCGGGCACGCCATTCGGGATCTTCGAAAAATCGTCGCGTCCAAGCGGCTTCTGGTTGACGTTGCCGCGATGCCCCTCCTTCATGCAATACGGACAGTGATCGGTCGAGATCAGTTGCAGATCGTCGGTCTTGAGCGCGGTCCAGAGCGCGTTCTGCGCTTCCTTCGAGCGCAGTGGCGGACTCATCACGTAACGCGCGAGCTCGAAGCTGTCGTCTGCGTATGCCGACTCGTCGAAGAACAGATAGTGTGGACAGGTCTCCGCAAACACCGGAATGCCCAGGTCGCGCGCTTCGATCACATGCTTCAGTGCCTCTTTCGCCGAAAGGTGCACGAAGTAAACCGGCGCTTCGGCGAGTTCGGCGAGCTTGATGCCGCGATGCGTCGCTTCGCCCTCCATGATCGCGGGCCGCGTCAGCGCGTGATAACGCGGCGCGGTATGGCCTTGAGCGAGCGCCTCGCGAATCAGCAGGTCGATGACCGTGCCGTTCTCGGCATGCAACGCGATCATGCCGCCGTGCTGGCCGACCATTCGCATTGCCTGAAAAATCGCGGCGTCGTCCGACATGACCGTGCCGGGATAGGCCATGAACATCTTGAAGCTCGAGACACCTTCGTGACGAATCGCGTATTGCATGTCGCCGAGCACGCGCTCGTCCACCTGCGTCACGATCACATGAAACCCGTAATCGATGCTCGCGGCCGATGCGGCTTTCGATTGCGCCCGCGAGATCGCATCGAGCGGACTCGTGCCGGCGGTTTGCAACGCGAAATCGATAATCGTCGTCGTTCCGCCGAAGGCGGCCGAGCGTGTGCCCGACGCAAAGTTGTCGCAGGTCACCGAGGCCCCGAAGGTGTTCTCCATATGCGTGTGGCAATCGACGCCACCAGGAAACACCAGCAGTCCTGCCGCGTCGATCACCCGTGCATCCGGTCCTCCGTCGAGATTCAGTCCGATACTGACGATGCGCTCGCCTTCCACGAGGATGTCGGCGACGTAGTCGTCAACGGCCGTAATGATGCGGCCGCCTTTGATGAGGGTTGGGGTCGAACTCATAAACCACTCCGTTGAGTATCGGTTGCGATGGCGAGCGCGTCTTCGAGACGCATCAGCTCTGCATGGGAAAGCAGTGGGATCGGCGGGCGCATCGACGGATGCGGAAAATGGCCCAGCAAGTGCAGGCAGGCTTTCAGGCGCGCATTGGCGTACGAGCCCGGCGCGGTTCCGTAGATAGCCTTCGCAAGCGGATAGATGCGCTCGTGAAGCTGCTGCGCGCGGCCGAGATCACCGTGTTCGATAGCGCGATACAGTGCCACGACCAGTTCGGGCACAACAGCCGCAAGGCTGACGAGGCTGCCTTCGGTACCGATCGCAAAACAGGTGAACAGGTGTTCGTCGCCGGATGCCATCACGGCCACATGCGGTGCGATCGATTTAACGAGCCGGCGGTTTGCTTCGTACGCGGCCGTCTCCCAACTGCCTTCCTTGATCGCAACGACCTCGGGCAAGCCGACGAGCGCGGCAAGCATCTGCGGCGTGTAGGCCATGCCGCCCGTGGCAACGCCGGCCTGGTAAAGCATCATGGGCAGGCGGGCCTCGGCGTTGGCAATGCGGTGATGCGTCAGAACGGTGTCGAGATCGGTCGACAGCGCCCAGGAGAACGGCGGAAACAGTAGCATGGCGTCGGCGCCGGCCTGTCTTGCGTCGTTTGCGTGGGCCTGCGCTTCGTAACTGTCTTCGGCATTCACGCCGGCTACGATGATCGAGCGATCGCCGCAGACGGCATGCGCAATTTCCACGACACGTCGCTTATCGGCCGCCGAGAGCGTGAAGTTCTCGCCGGCATGGCCGTTCACCAATAGCCCGACAATGCCGTCGACGCTCGCCACCGCTTCGATATGCCGCTCGAGCGCCGCTTCGTCCAGGTGTCGTCCATCCGCGTCGAGGGGGCACAGCGTAGCGGCATAAACGCCGTTGAATGGGTCGGCATGCGTAGGGATCATTCTGTCTTTTCCCGATGAAGTTGGGCGGGCGCATCGTCATGAACGACAAGCCGCGCCGGATCGAACAAGGGCAGCTCGGGTTCTTCGCCGAGCATGGCCTGGGCAAGCAGCTTGCCCATGTAGGGACCGCTGGTGTAACCGGAATGCACGCAACCGATCACCCACGCATCAGGGAAACCGGGGAGCGCACCGATCATCGGCATGGCGTCGGCCGTTTCGGCTTCGAGGCCGAGCCAGATGCGGGCCACGCGCGCTTTGCCAAGCGCGGGAATCACATGCTGCGCAAGCCGGAGATTACCGATCAGGTTGTCCGGCACGGTCTCCACGCCGCCCCGCTCGCGATCGCCGATGCCTTGCCAGCCACCGCCTATCAGGACACTGCCGTTGGCGAACTGTTTCATCGACAGCAGCCCGTTCGCGATGCTCAGCACCGACTTCATCACGGGCGGCATGCGTTCAGTGACGATCAACTGATTGACGAGCGTCTTGACGGGGATGCGGATGCCGAGCATCGCGAGCAGGGGCTCCAGCCACACGCCGCCCGCCATCACCAGACGCGTCGCGTCGATACGGATGGCGTCGTTCGGGCCGTACACCTGATACATTCCCGCGACGCGCTCGATGCGCGTGACAGGTGTCTGCTCGAAAATGTGTACACCCGCTTCGCGCAATGCCGCATGGAAAGCACGGCCAGTAAGATAGGCGCTCGCGAAGCCATCGGTTGCGCAGTACGCAGCTTGCAGCATTGCGGGATTCAGGCCTGGCTCGACGGCGAGCGCGGCATCCCGGTCGAGCAGATCGATCTGCGCGCCGTACTCGCGCCTCGCCGCCGCGCGTTGCTGCAGCAGCACTTTCTCGGATTCGGTGAAGGCGAGCGAAAGGCCGGGCGCCGACGTCGCAAGCACGCCGTGGCTTAGCCACGTGTCGGTGTTCATCCACATTTTCCACGCGCGGATCGCGTAGGGAACGAGCGCGGCACGCGTCATATGCAGCGTCAGCGTGCCGGCGTTGACGCCCGACGCGCCACGGCACAGCGCATCGCGCTCGATCACCGCCACTCGCATGCCGGCTCGCGCCAGAAATAGTGCGGTGGTGCAGCCCATCACACCGCCGCCAAGCACGGCGACGTCGAATGCGGTTGTCGTCGGCTGGCTCATAGCGGCGCAGCCTTCGGGATCGGAATGTCGTCGTAGCTGAACTCGCCCGTCAGCGCTTCAACCGTCACGGGCCGCAACGGCGTGCGGGCCGAAAAACAGCCCGCGCGTTCGCGCGAGCCGCCGCATGCGCGTGCCGCAAGCAGTTCCGCCGCTACATCTCCGCACGTGCGACCCTGGCACGGTCCCATGCCGCAGCGCGTCCAGGCCTTGAGCTGGTTCACGTCGTGCGCGCCGGCGTCGCAGGCGGCGTCGATCTCGGCGCGCGTCACGTCCTCGCATCGACACACGATGGTTTGCGGCCCAATGCCGTCGGTATGGCCGGGTCGTAGCGCCATCAATTGCGCCATCGAGCGACCGAAGCGCGCCGCCTTGAGGTGCGCCCGACGCGCGGACGACAGTCGCGACCGGGGCCCGGCGATGTCCGCACCGCCAAGCTCGATGGCGCAGGCGAGTCCCGCGAGCGTGCCATGTTGGCTCGCTGCGGCCGCGCCGGCGATGCCTGCGCCGTCGCCCGCCACGTAGAGCCGCGGGCGCGAGGTGCGGCAGTTCTCGTCGGTGACGGCGATCCATCCGCCCGCCTGCCGCGAGTACCGATGCTCCGCCCGCAGGAGACGCGTGATTTCGGTTGACGGGGTCAGCCCATGACCGACCGCGATGCAGTCCGCGACCACGCTGCGGAGCTCTCCGGAGACGGGCCGCCCTGCTGCATCACACGGCGCCAGAGTGGCGCGCAGCTGATCGCCGGCCGGCTCGACTTTAACTATCGTGTGCCGCGCATGAATCGGCACACCCGCGTGGCGAATTTCGCGCCACCAGCGGAAACCCTCGCGCATCAAATCAGGGCGCGACACCATGGCGGGGAGTGCGCGGGCCCAGTCGCCGACGCCCGCGATATCCGCAATTGCTTCGACCTTGCCGCCGCTTTCTATCGTCTTCGCGGCGACGGCCGCAAGCAGCGGCCCGCAGCCTGCGACTAATGTCGAGCGGCCCGGCAGGATGGCTTGCGATTTGAGGAGGATCGTTGCGGCGGCCAGCCCGATGACGCCGGGCGTGGTCCACCCGTCGAAGGGAACGACACGTTCCGTGGTTCCCGCTGCGACGATCAGCGCACGCCCAATGCAATGCACGGGGCCGGCCGGACCCACGGCATCGACGCGATAGTCGGCGGTGACCGCCCAGACCACGTGATCGAAGTAGGTGGTGACCTTACTTCCGGCGAGTTCGCGCCGTAGCGCGTCGCCCGCTTGCTGGTCCGCACTCGATGGAACAGCGGCGCTGACCGGTGCGCGGTAGACCTGCCCACCGGCCGCCGGGTTCTCATCGAACAGCGCGACCTTGAGACCTGCTGCCGACGCAGCCAGCGCCGCGTTCACGCCGGCCGGGCCGCCGCCGAGCACAAGGACATCGAACTCAGATATCAAGGCCGATCTCCGGTACTTTGTCGACGCGCATTCCTTCAATGACCGTTGTCCGGCATGCAAGCGCGCGGCGACCATCGACTACGACCAGACACTCCTGACAAGACCCCATCAAACAGAACATGCCGCGTGGTGCGCCATTGCGCGGACTCGCCCGCAAGGTCTTCGTACCCGAGGCGAACAACGCCGCCGCCACGCTTTCGCCCTGGCGCGCCCGCACCGGCCGGCCGTCGAAGAGAAACCTCACTGTAGCCGCGCCGCCTGCCTTCTCGATGCGCATGGTCCTCTCATCCAGCATGGGGCATGGCTCCCTTGACAACTAATTTCGTCGATGTTTTTATCTTATCGTATACGTTTCGTATACGCAAAATGGCCAAAATAAAGGCGGTCCTGGAGATGCCCGAACCACGCGCCAGAAAGGTCAGCATTCGCCCCCGAACCTATTACGGAGTTGCAGCATGAAATCCTTTACCCTCCTCACCCGCATGCTCGCCGTGGGTGTTGCCGCCTGCGCGTTGCTCGGCTCGTTGGGCGCCAGCGCCCGCACGCTCGACGAAATCATCGCGTCGAAGAAGATCGTGTTCGGCATCAACCCGAACCTGCCGCCGCTCGGCATTTACGATGCGAAAAACAACATCGACGGCTTCGATGTCAGTATTGCTAAGAAGATTGCCGACTCGCTCGGCGTGAAGCTTGAGATCGTTCCGGTGGGCTCGAACGATCGCGTGCCGTTTCTGATGACCGACAAGATCGACGCGGTGATGGGCGGCATGACGCGCAACGCGGACCGCCTGAAGGTGATCGACTTCACCGACCCGGTCAACACCGAAGTGCTAGGTATCCTGACGACACAGGCCACGTCGTATTCAGACTGGACCCAGCTGAACGATCCGGCGGTACGCCTCGTTCAGGTACGCGGCACGACGCCTATTCAGCTGATTCATGACAAACTGCCCAAGGCGCAGCTTCTGATTCTCGACAACTATCCGGATGCGGTTCGCGCGATCGCTCAGGGCCGCGCCGACGCATTGATCGACGTGCTCGACTTCATGCTGAGCTACACGAAGAACTATCCGACGAAATGGCGTGTGGTGGATGCGCCGATCGAAGTGGACTACGACTGCATCGGCGTGCAAAAGGGTAATGTGGCACTGACGCAGCGTCTGAACAAGGAAATCGGCGCGTTGCAGAAGAACGGCTTTGTCGCCGCAAGCTGGAAGAAGTGGTTCGGCAGCGCCATGCTGCACGATCCGACCGCCTCACCTACACCTGTTGCAGCCGCGCAGTAAGGGAAACTGGCGACAGCGCTCGTCGCCGTAACGGACGAGCACTGCGCATCCGACGGGAGCCACTATTCGATGACCTTACATTTCGAGCCCATCCTTCAGCAGTGGCCTTATCTGCTTGCCGGCGCATGGCTCAGCCTGCAGATCGCCGTGCTCGCGTTTGGGTTCGGCATGATCATCGGCCTCGTCTGTGCTTCGGTGTTGCGCTACGGGCCGGCGTTTCTGCGCAAGGTGGTGATGGCCTATGTCGCATTCGCGACCAATACGCCGCAACTCGTGCAGATCTTTTTCCTGTTCTTCGCACTGCCTGAGATCGGCGTGACCCTGTCGCCGTTTACAGCGGTGCTGATCGGGGCGACGTTCAATGCGGGCGCGTATCTGTGCGAGATCCAGCGCGCAGGGTTCAATTCGGTCCGGCTAATGGAAATCGAGGCCGCAGAAGTACTCGGCTTCTCCACGCCGCAGATCGTGTGGCATGTGATCTTTCCACACGTACTGAAGGTAATGTTCCCGCCGCTGTCGAACCAGTTCATCGTCATGACGCTCGGCACGTCGATGGCGTCGATCTTCGGCGTCGAGGAACTGACGGGGCGCACGTACAACCTCAGTTCACAAACCTACCTTTCGGTCGAAGCGTTCAGCGTGGCCGCCGTTCTGTATGTCGCCGTCACATTGATCGCGACGTTCGCGCTGGCGATGATCGGGCGTCATGTCTGCCGCGCCAAAATCAAGGTGTTCTGATGTTCGCTTCCTCACACGCCGAAATCGCGCAACTGTTTTCTTTCTACAACCTGCTGTTGCTAGTGGAAGGGTTCGCCGCAACCTTCGTGCTATCGGCTGCCGGCTGCTTTACGGGCTTTCTCGCGGGCTTTGTCATAGCGATTGTCCGCGTCACGCATTCCCGCACGATGGCGCCTTTGCGCGCCCTCGCCTTTGTCTATTGCTTCCTGTTTCGCCGCATCCCGTTTCTGGTCACGCTGATGCTCGTGTTCTTCGCGAGCCAAACGTCGAAAGCGAATCTCTCGACGTTCGCCGTCGCGTCGCTGAGCGTCTGCCTGATCGCGTCCGCGTACCTTGGCGAGATCATTCGAAGCGGACTCGAATCGGTCCATAAAAATCAGTGGGAAGCCGCGCAAACGCTGAATTTCTCGTACTTCGAATCGCTGCGCTTCGTCATCGTGCCGCAAGCGTGGCGCGTGATCGTGCCGCCCACGTTCGGGTTCTTCGTCATGTTCATCAAGGACACGGCGCTCGCCTCGCAGATCGGCGTGATGGAACTGACGTCCGCCGGCAAGGTGCTCACCAACAAGGGGTTTTCCTCGTGGCTCGTGTATGGAACGGTGTTGGTGCTTTATTTTGTGATGTCGTACCCGTTGTCGCGCTTGGGTAAGCGCCTGGAGAAGAAACTTGCCGCAACTCGAAATCGTTGATCTGAAGGCGTCGTATGGGCCGCACACGGTCCTTGAACGTATCAACCTGTCAGTCGAGAAAGGTGAAATCGTCAGCCTGATCGGGCCGTCCGGATCGGGCAAGAGCACGTTGCTGCGCGTTCTACTGGGGCTGTTGCCGCCGGAGCACGGCAGCGTACGGCTGAACGGTGATCTCGTGAACTACGGGGACAAGGCGGCCGTGCGGTCGTTGCGCTCGGAAATCGCGATTGTTTTCCAGCAATACAACCTGTTCCAGAACATGACTGTGCTGGACAACGTGATGATCACGCCTACCCGGATCAAGGGCTGGCCGCGCAAGCAGGTGGAAGACGATGCCATCCGGTTGCTCACGCGCGTGGGCCTGGAACACAGACTGAAAGCGTATCCGGACGAGTTGTCGGGCGGTCAGCAGCAACGTGTGGCGATCGCTCGCGCGCTGGCGTTGAAGCCAAACGTGCTCTTTCTTGATGAAGTCACCGCCGCGCTCGACCCCGAACTCGTCACCGAGGTGCTCGATACGATTCGCGCTCTGGCGCTGGAGGGCATCACCATGTTCATCGTGTCGCACGAGATGAGCTTCGTGCGCGAGGTGTCGTCGAAAGTCGTGTTCATGGCCGGTGGCCATGTGATCGAAACAGGCTCGCCGCAGCAGATTTTCGATGCCCCGCAGGAAGCGCGCACGCGTGAATTCGTCGGCAAGATCCTGCGTCACTGATGGAGTCGCTGGGGCCGCGAGCCACTAGCAGGTCAATCCGGCTCAGGGACCGCTGCCTCCACTCAGACGGTTAAGCACGAAACTGCGCAGATTCTGTAAGTGCGTGCGAACGGCAGCGCGTGCAGCTTCCGCGTCGTCGGCAGCATACGCTTCGAGGATCGCAAGGTGTTCGGCGCGATCCTCCTCGATTCGATTGAAAGGTGTCGTGAGTTCAAACAACCGGCTGTTCGTGCGCACCACTTCGATCGTCCGCGCGAGCACGTCGTTGCCGCTTGCATGCGCCATCATCGTGTGAACCTGGTCGTCGATCTGCCAGTGTTCCTGCTCCTGCTGCCCACTGCGCAGAGCCTTGATCTTCTTTATCAGTTGCTGGATCTGCTTCTTGTCGATCTTGCCGATGGCAAGGCCGACGGCCTCCGCTTCGAGCAGCTCGCGCACCTTCATCGCCTGCAAATATTCCTGCGCGCTGACAAAGCGCACCGAATAAGAACGGGCCCCGGCGCGCGTCAGCAGCCCCTCGCCCTCAAGCCGCAGCAACGCTTCGCGCATGGGCGTGCGGGAAATGTTGAGTTCCTCGGCCAGCCGCCCTTCAACGACAGCGCCGCCGCTGCGTAATGCCTTGTCGAGGATCATTCGCCGCAAAGTCTGATAGGCCAGTTCCCCGAGTTTTTCCGGGGTTGTCAGGGAAGATGCTGTCACGTCGTCTCACTCAATTCGGATGCACGGTATACGTATTGTATGCGATCGAATGTCCACATTGATACGCCGTCGAACGACTGAGACTGGCCGTCATACCACCCGCGATACTACAAATCGCGTCAGTAGCACTCAACGATCTTCCGAACCCCTGCGGGGGGAAATTCCAGCTGTTGCAGTCTCCACGTCGCCGCATCCACATCGCCCCGTTCAAGCAGCGTGGCGACCGACAGCAATTCGCCGAGTACGCCACCGCCGTTAAGGATCGCCAGCCGGATGGAATCGGAAACGGGTAGCTCGTCGACGAAGCTGCGCAGTTCCATGTGGTACGCGACATGCAGTAGCGACAGCATGCCCGTCAGATAGCCAGCAGACGCCAGCGAGCGCGAGCCGTCCGGCATCGCGTCGATCGCTTCTTCCATGAAATGTGCGCGTCGCTGCGCAAGCAGTACAAGCGGATCATCCTCGATGGGAAGTCCGTCCCGGCCAACGTAAAGCAGAAGTCCGCACCAATGCAAAAGTCTGCGGCTTCCGGCGATCGAGAGCGCCTGTTTGAGCGACGAAATGCGTTCCGTTTTGCCGTTAGGCTGCTCGCTGCTGTTGGCAAGCCGTAAGAGTTGGGCAACCAGCATTGGCGTTTCTTTTAGCGCTCGCGCAATACTGCCCAACGGCGCATCGCTTCCGACCAGGTCGAACACGTGAAGAATCGCCTTGACTGGCGGCATCGCGCGCTTGCCTGACAGAATTTGCGGTTTGGCGAAATAGTAGCCCTGCAGCAGATCGCAACCCAGTTGCCGGGCATGCTCCGCGTCCTCCGCAGTTTCGATTTTCTCGGCGAGCACGACCTTTCCGGCTCGTTTGAACTGACTGACCAGCTCCGGTAACTCCTCGCGTTCAACAAACGGCCAGTCGATCTTGACGATGTCGACGGAAGGAAGAAACCATCGGACCTCGTCAGTCATGCTCCTGACGTCGTCCAGTGCTATCTGGAAGCCCGCGCCTCGCAACTCGCTGCACCGTCGCGAGAGGTCCGCTGTCAGCTCGACAGACTCCAGAATTTCCAGAACGAAACGTGACGCCGGCAGCACATACGGGTAGTCCGAAAACAGAAAATCACGTGGGCAGTTCAGGAAGCACGCTTTGCTCCCCGCAAGCCGTTCGAGACCGATCGAGCCCACTGCGCGTTCAATCACCGCCGTGGTGCAACGCAGTTCGTCGCCGATCCGCGCTCCCCCGGTGGGACCGTCTCTGAAAAGAAGCTCGTATGCGACAACGCGACCAGCCCGATCCATGACTGGTTGACGTGCCACAAACACGTCCGCATCGCTCGGCGCGACGGCCTCAATTGAAACGCTGTTCACGACTACCCCTGGCTGAAAGGCTTAACAATATGCAAAATGGTTATGCATCGCCTTTCGTCACACGCCTTCGACGAGAACGGCGCGATAGCGCGCACCTTTGAACCGGTGCTGCGCGACCTCCTGATATGCCGGGCTGTCGTACCACGCGCGCGCGGCCGCCGTCGTCGGAAACTCCACGATCACGACGCCCTCTGGCGCGTCGCCCTCGAGGACCTGCTGAGGTCCGTAAGCAGCGAGAATTTTGACGGGATGACCTTTAAAGGTCGCGCCAACCGTGCTTTGGTAGATGTCGAGCTCCCCCTGATCCTGCGTGCTTTCCTTTGTGAAAACAATGTAAGTCGCCATGGTGTGCGTTCCCGCGGTGGTGTGAAGGTGCACACGATAATGCCATGAAACCGCGTTGGACCTCATCACCTGTACGGCGCCAGGACGCCTGACTCAAACCTCATACAGGCGGGCGGGGCTGCCTGCGCACGCCCCGCAGACTGATGCGATAAAAATTGTCAGCGCGTCTGCCCATCGATCTGCTGCCGTAGACGCTTTTCCTGCTCCTGAAGCTCAGGCGTAAAGGCCTCACCAAAATCCGCAGGCTCAAAGAAAGGCCGAATCTCGATCTCCGAATCACTCACCATCGGATTCGGGCAGCGCTTGACCCATTCAATCGCTTCGTCCATCGATTGAACTTGCCAGAGCCAGTATCCGGCGATCAATTCCTTGGTCTCTGCAAACGGGCCGTCAACGACGGTTCGATCCTTCCCTGAAAACCTCACACGTACGCCTGCCGAACTCGGCTTCAGCCCGTCGCCGCCTTGCATGATCCCAGCCTTCACCAGTTCCTCGTTATATTTGCCCATCGCCGCGATGAGCTCCATGCTTGGCATCTGCCCGGCTTCGGATTCGGGCGTTGCCTTAACCATGACCATTACACGCATTTGGGTTTCTCCTTTGAAGACGATAGTGTTCGGAGGCAAAAGCGCCTCCTGTGAATACGACGAATGATCGCGGGAGAAATCGACATGCGCAAGACACGACTTTGCGGTTTTTTCAGAGCGCGGCGGGGCGCTAATTGGACGCGACGAAAACGATTCGAGTCGCCGCGCTCGCATTGCGAAGTTCAACCGACCACGAGGGTCGATTTCAGAACGACAGCGTTCGCCAGATTGTAGACGTTGGGGGATGTGGCCATTACCGCATCATGGACTTCAGCAAATTGCTGGCTGGTCCCGCTGCCCTTGATACGAACGGTGTAACGCAGGCTCTCATAGCCGTTTGCCACTTTCGGGTCGATCCCAAGAAAACCCCTGAGGTCGATTTCACCCTCGGTCTCAATCTGCAGGGACTCGAGCGTAATCCCGCGGACGGCGCATTGCGCCACGTAACCCACCGCTATACAAGCATTTAGCGCGGCGATCAGATGCTCCTGAGGATTGGCAAACTGATTCGAGCCACCGAGTTCGCAGGGTTCATCGATATCGATCGTGAACCGGCGCGACACATTCTGGCCGCCGATCGAGAACCCCTCTACCTCGGCGCGAGTTCGAGTCTGGCCCTGCCAGCTCGTCGCTACGCGCCAGTTGGTGGTGGCTTTCGAAGCATCGCCCTTGACGCCCTCAATCAGGGCGAAAAGGTCGTCGACGTTAAGACCGTTAACAATGTTGGGTTCGTTGACCTGTGCGTTCGCATTCATGTTACATCTCCTTCAACATACGTGGATTGTCCAGCTTCGGTAAATCTCATTGCAGTGTGGCGAGCGCAGCATGGATGCGCTTGCGCTGGTCTTCGGAAATGAGGCTATAAAGCACCTCGCCGAAATGGGGATGACGTACACCCGAGTGGATGTATTGCCATCGGTAAGCCTCGAGGAAATTCGCTTCGATCGACTGGGCTTCCGTCTCGTCGACTGCGCGGCCGCAGTTCGCCTTGAAATAACGCGCGTCGGATGCTGCTTGTGCCTGCAGAATGCCGTCGATTGCGGCGACCAGTTCGATGAATTCGTCAACAGCCTTGTTGCGATCACTATCCGTCATGGTGGCGTCGTGACGGACCCATTCGAGCTCGTCCAGGATGGCGTGCTGGCTCTCCTCTTTCCAGTGGTAGAGAAACACGCTCTTGAATAGCTCCGATAGCTGATCGTCTGGCGCGATACTCTGGCGGTAGTGGAGTTGGCTGAACAGTTCGATATGCAGCGTCAGCGCCAATACGGCCCACGTGCTTTTCCCGAGAACTGCAGAGGCAACGACATTCGGGTCGACGTCGAAGCGATAGCCCGCGGGAAGGGTCTCACTGATCATCTCGTCGATGCGACGAAATAACGCCTGATGCTTGAGCTCTTCTTCGCTGAATCGGACCAGCGCCTCAAGCGCTATCTGGTCGCCGAGCCAATGATCACGGCTGACTTCCAGCACCTTGGCGTTGATGAAGCGCTCTACCACCCCGAACACGTTGGCATACGTGCGCCCTTGAATCTGGCTGACGAAACGCTTTTCGTGCTCGGAGAGCGTGAAGAAATTCGGAGCCAGTGAGAGCCCATCGGGAAGATATTTCTGCGCCGTGTCAAAGGTGCGGCCTCCAATCACGTCACGTTCGATATCCCAACTGACCATCTTTGAAGCGCGAATGCAACGGGCGTAACGATCGCGGTTGGAGAGTCGCGATACTGCGTTCATAGCATTTCTCCCAATATGAACCGACATGCGGTCGAGCTGTGAATGCTCATCTACCGGTCAGAACCAGATGGTTGATCTGGCATCCGGTACGCTCGAATGTACGATTGGGAGACGCGAGGTTCTATGGCCGGGCCACCGGGAGATATGGCCGAAACGCCGGGTCAGCTTTGACGCGTGCGAGTGAATGTTGCTTCGGGTATGGCAGTCGACGTCACTGATCTAGTGGTGGCGTGATGCCAGTGGCAGCGGGCGCGGCCTGCGCAGATTCGGCAGCGCCGTTCATCTTTCCTTTGCTCTTGCGCCAGCCTGCCGGCGGCATTCCAAATTCCCGCCTGAAGGCCCGACTGAATGCCGCCTCAGACTCATAACCAATCTGCTCCGCTACAGCGGCGAGGGACTTTCTGCCGACGAGAAGTTCCTGTGCCGCGATCTGCATCCGCCATCGCGCCAGGTACTGCATGGGCGGTTGTCCAAGGAGATCGGTGAAGCGTTGCGCCAACGCGGAGCGCGATAGCCCTACCTTGCGCGCAAGCTCGTCGACAGTCCAGGGGTGGACTGCTTGAGCGTGGAGCAACGAAAGCGCACGTCCCACGTAACGATCGCGCACGCCGGCCAGCCATCCGGTCTCATGGGCAGGAAGCGCTTCAATACAGCTACGCACCGCCTCGACAAACAGTAGTTCGGACAGTCTGGCGAGGACAATCGTACCGCCCGCCCGCGAACTCGCAGCTTCGCTGGCTGCAAACTTGAGAGAGGACTCAAGCCATGCTGCCCGCGGATCGTGACGCATATCAACCTTGAAGAGTCGCGGCAACGATGACAGCAGTGGGTTACTCAGCGTATCGTCGCAGGCCAGAAAACCGCAGACGATGCGAGTCGTAGGTCCTCCGCCTCCGTAAGACACCGTCATCACCTCACCTGGTTCTACCGCCATCTGGCCGGCCAATAGCACCTCGGTTGGCGTGGGCGCAAGATCCACAGCACTACCTATCAAATGCGTTTCGCCTTGCGGCACCACCAGCAGTTCGCCGGCATTGAGATGAATAGCGGAAGCGGGGTCGTCTGCCAGTTGAGCCCAGCAGCCACCTTCTATGATCAGATGATATGAGACGACACGCTCGGATTGCGGCAGATAGGCCGCGCAGAGCGCAGCATCCGTGCGGCCTATCACGCACCACGGTGCCGTGAAGGTCCCAGTCAGATACACCGCGCCGCTTAGGCGCACAGCGCGCAGGACGTCAGAAACTGCATCCATGAAGAGCTCGCGTGATATGCGATTTCCCGGGTAAAAAACCGGGGAGGCCGGTCATTCTTCAAATTGACCGAGGGGTCCATGTTATACCCACCGCCACGGAAGATGACAAATGGCTTACCGATTTTCGGTGCGCTCGATGCATCGCTGCGTAACTTAAACGCGTGCAACAAACTCGCCTTTTCGCAGGAGGCACGGACAATCCATCTGGACGTTCTGCAATGGTCAGGAGAACCATCGGCAAGACTTGGACGATAGAGCAAAAAACATCGACGCACGGGCAGGACGGCAACAGGTTGCGAGCGGCAAAGTTGATCGCAGGACGGGACGGGACAGATCAGTGTCATCCGTACTTCGCAGCCAAACCTTCCATGGATTCCGGAAGCCTGGCACACCACGAAACTTGCGCAGATCGGTTCACGCACAGTGACTTACCGGTTCGGGCAAACGAAACCGCGTGAGACGCCGATGAAACGCCTGATAAACCGTGCGATGTACCACCCGCTCATCGCGTTAGCCATGTTCTATCTGATCGACCTGATGTTCAACGTCGACTACAGCGTCTCCGGCGCGCTGCTCGTTCTGGCAGCGAAATCTATGTCTCGTGTTGTGAGTCTGTTCAATAAGGGGTAGTGGTGTAGGTTGGTGGGTGGGTCGGCGATCGCTATTCAACGTGCACCCTGCTCCAACAACTGCCCCCAAAGACGCTGCGCAACGGGACCGTGCGCGGCATCGCGAAGCCGCGCCGCGTAGTGTTTGAGCGTCGCGCCTTGCAAGTGCCGCCCCTCCAGTGACACGAGCCGCTTTTTCTCAAGGTCGCTCGCAACCAAGTGATAAGGCATGTGCCCCCACGCAAGCCCCTGCACAATCAACTCGCGCTTCATCAACTGGTCGGGCACGGTGCAGGTTGGCGCACCGTCGATCAGATAGTAGTTGGCGTCCGACGACTGCTTGCTCGTATCGCGGATGATGCACTGAACATAGGGCCTCAAATCGGTTGGCGTGAGCGATTCGACGGACAGTGGCTTGATATACCCAGGGGCCGCGACCGGAACCAGCTTGACCTCGAACAACTCAACCGATTCGATCGCTGGCGACGGCTTGTCGAGGTGATGAAATATCAGATCACACTCGCCGCTCCGCAGCCGTTCCCAAGGGCCGCTAATCGCCTCGAACAGAAGCGTAAGCCGCGTGCCGTTACTCGTCTCGAAGAACCGTTTGAGCGTGCGGAGGGTTTCGGGCAATGGACACAGGTCGCCCACTACGACGCGCAACTCTGCCTCTTGGCCAGCAGCAAGCTGAGCCGCTTCGCGCTGCAAATTTTCATATTGACGAAGAAACAGCATCACGCGCTCGTGATACGCCGTGCCTTCTGCAGTCAGCGTGACACGGTATCCGCCCCGGTCCAGCAGAACCATTCCCACTTGAGCTTCAAGCGCCCTCACCGCTGCATGGACCGTTGGATGCGTTCGGTTTAACCGTGCAGCGGCCGCGGCAAAGCTACCTTCGGCAACCAGTGCTTCAAAGCACTGCAACTGTAAAAGTGTGGGCTCGTTCATTGTAGAGATGGCCTTCAGTCTTTGTCGAAAGAGAGTAATTTCTCTCGACGAAGATCGATCCTACCATTCAGTCTCCCAATGAGGAGATCGACATGAAAGCAATCGTGAGAAACAGGTTTGGTGGTCCTGATGTGCTTCAAATCGTTGAGAGGCCACGTCCCGTCCTCAAACCCGGCTGTGTCCTGATTCGCGTTCGGGCGTTTGGTCTGAACCGCGCCGAACTCTATATGCGGCGAGGATTATGGGGAGAGGCGGCGGAAGTAAGCGGCATCGAATGTGTTGGGTCTGTGGTATCGGATGCAGCCGGGATACTGCATGAGGGCCAGACGGTCGTTGCGCTGATGGGCGGAATGGGGCGAACGATCGACGGCAGCTATGCAGAATACGTCGTTGTACCCGCCACCAATGTTGTGGCCGTTGAAACGACCCTCGACTGGGCAGAACTCGCCACGCTGCCGGAAGCTTACGCAGTCGCCTGGACGTGTCTTCACAGAAACCTCGAAGTAAAGTCCGGGCAGCGACTCGTCGTGCGAGGGGGGACGTCGAGCCTTGGGCTGGCTGCGATCGATATCGGCGTCCAACTCGGTGCGGAGGTGATTGCGACCACACGTCGGCCGGATTGCGAAGTCATGTTGCGCGCGCGGGGAGCCGCACATGTGGTGACGAGCGCTGGTGAGTTATGTGCAGCGCCGGGATGGCCGGGCGGTAAGGCCGACGTGGTGCTTGATCTGATCGGAAACAGCACCGTCCTCGATTCGCTGCGCGCGGCACGTCGTGGCGGCCGTGTGTGCCTGGCCGGATTTCTGGGTGGGCTCACGCCGCTCGCCGAGTTCGATCCGCTCGGCCAGATGGCAAGCGGTGTTCATCTGAGTTTCTTCGGGAGTTTCGTGTTTGGGACTCCGGATTTCCTGCTGTCAGATGTGCCAATGCAGAAAATTGTAGAGCTGGCCGCAGGCGGTTTTTATCAATGTCGACCCGCGCGCATCTTTGGCCTGTCCGAAGTACCGGTTGCTCATGAATTGATGGAGCGTAATGAGGCCGTGGGGAAGTTTGTCGTCGTAGTTTAGGTCGACAGTACGAAACGGCTAATGTCGCTGACGGGCACTATTCGACTGATCCCGCCGCAACACGACGTCATGCGCTCTGCTGAACCCATTGACTCCGCCAACCCGGTGCCTCAAAGGGTTCCGAAAAATACTGGGTCTCGTGAACAACCTTGCCGCTGCGGAACTCCATAATGCTTACCGTGTAAGCCGCTCGCCCCTGATAGTTGATGGAGTATTCCGTAACCCAGAGATTACCTTCTCCTTGAATTCGCCTGACCTCGAAGCCTGTTGGTTTGCCTGGATGATGCCCTCGCAGCGCCTGCAAATTAGCTCGCCCGAGGATTCGTTCACCTGACTGGGGATACTCACAGATGGCGTCGTCATCGTAAATATCGTGTTCTGCGTTGAGATCGCCGGCGGCCGACGCGCGCCAGTGGGCATTCAGTGCGTCACGTAACTGTTCTTCATGCATGGCTTGCCTCCGGATACCGTTCACGTCGATCTATTGGCCGCCTCCATGATTGAGCACCAACTTTTTGCTCCGGAAATCGGAAGACTCAATCACAGCGACACCTCCGCGCTATTTCATGCCCTACGACGACGGGTCGGCGCTCAGGCTTGCAATTGTGGTGCCAGGTGTATGAACAGAAAATGTCAACGCACTCGAGTCGCTACTCGGCAGCCGCCATCAGGGGCAAACCGAGCACCAATCAGGTTTGCTCCTTGATCGAGTGTAGCAAGTAAATTACTGGGCGGCGGCGGAGGGTTTCTGAAAGGTTCAACTTGGCGCGGGGTTAATCTCTTTGCGCGTGTGGCCCGCGACTCGTCGAAGTCGGAGATCCAGAGAGAAGTTTTTTGCCTCGGTACAATCACGCGCAATATTGCATACCAAGGGCGACAGACTAATGGCAAACGCGGCCAATCATCCAGACGAAGGACTAACCACCGAACGCGTGATACTGCGAGCCGTCAGCGAGAACGACGCAAGCGCGCTGCAGGCGTACTACGCAGCCAATCGAATGCATCTTCAGCCTTGGGAACCTGCGCGACAGGAAAGTTTCTTTAACCTGGATGCCATCGCTGAAAGGCTACGCGCAATGGCTCATCAAACCGCTACAGGAAACGCTCTTCATCTCGTGCTGTTCGAACGCGAAGGCGGTCAGTTGATCGGAGAGTGCAACTTCACCAATATCGTTAGGGGATCGTTCCAAGCATGTCACCTTGGATTCTCTCTTGCGAAAGTGGTCGAAGGGAAAGGCCTGATGCGAGAGAGTCTAACGGTGGCTATCCAGCATGTGTTCAGAGATATCGGCTTGCATCGCATCATGGCCAACTATCGCCCGGAGAACACCCGCAGCGCTCACCTACTGGCTAGCCTTGGTTTCGAGAAGGAAGGCCTGGCTCGGTCGTACTTGAAGATCAACGGTTCCTGGGCCGATCACGTACTTACATCGTTGGTCAATCCAGACGATCTTGCCGATCCCGCATCCAACTCACGTAACCTGTGAATCGAACAACAATGCGGTCTTCATTCAGAATGCGCGGTCAGAAATCAACGCGAGCAACGCCCTTAACCTGCTCCACTGACAGGCTTTGGAAACTGTTGCGTAGATTCGCGGCCCCAATCTGCGCCTTCGCCTGCGCAGTTCTAACCGCAATCCCAGCGTACTCCGGCGAGCTGCTGCAAGTCCCTGTGCGAGGACAACAAACCCAGGCCATCTTCATCGAACAGCCAGCCAGCGCGCCGCCATGGGTCATCGTATTGTTTGCCGGAGATGACGGTGCAATCGCCCTCGGCGAAACTGGCCCAACGACAATGAGGGCAAATTTCCTCCTCCGGACCGCAGGCTACTGGACTTCTGCGGGCGATGCGATCGCTATCGTCGACGCGCCATCGGATCAATCATCCGGCATGAATGACGCATTCCGTTTGAGCGAAACTCACGCTCAAGACTTGCACGTCATCGTCGCGGCGCTGAGGCAACGCTTTCCAGCCGCAAAAATCGCCCTCGTGGGTACCAGCCGGGGCACGATTTCGGTTGGCAATGTGCTCCAACGGGAACCACGGCTGGCCGACGCGTATGTACTGACTTCGCCCGTCACGATCGGTATGCGTGGCGAGGCCGGGCTTTCGGGCATGCACTGGGACGTCAGCACGACTCCAGTGCTGGTAGTGTCGAACGAAAATGACGGATGTCGAGTTTCACCGTTTAGCGCGGCCCACACGCTCGCGAAGGACAACCGGTTCCAGTTCCTGGCGGTGTCAAGCAGCGAGCGCGGCGGGAACGGCGCGAGTGAATGCGGGGCGAAATCGCCACATGGCTTTCTTGGCATCGAGACACAGGTGCTGTCGGCAGTCTCACGATGGCTGGAAGAACCGGGAACCGTGCCGCGCTAGCAGCTTGTCTCGATGCGGCTGCACGCGGCAGGCAGAACCCGGCCCGATTGAGCGCTCAGGCAACGGCAATCACCAGGCGCGGGCCCTGCGTTCTATCGGAACTGCAGCGGTATAAACAAGCTTATGCCAGGTGCCGACTCCGGAGCATAGACCACGGGTGGCGGCGCATACACATAGTCCTGGTTGTCGTAATAGTCGCCGCGACGGTGGTCATTGCCGGGATGTTGATAGGCGTGCCGGTTGCCATGGTCCGACTGATGCCCTTGGTTATGCTGATAGTTGTTATTCGCGCCATGCTGCTCCTGGCCCTCGTGATTACCGTTGCCGTTGCCTTCGCCATAGGCAGGCGCCATGGACATGCCGCCAATGGCCAACGCCAGACCAACTGCAATCGAGATTCCGGTCTTCACCGAGCCCCTGCAAGCGGCTCTCACTCTTTGGATCTTCATGATGTACTCCTGTCTGCGATCCGGGACCTTACTGAGGTGCCAGTCCGCTTCCCGTTGCGGGTGTCTTGAGATCACCCTTTCTTTGCGGCGTGGTGGTGGTCAGTCTGGAAAATCAGATCAGCGTTCTTCTTCTGAACGTCCGACATGCTGTCGTAGAGTGCCTGAAACGCCGGAGTGAGCTTTCTGATGCCGTCCGCATGGGCATCGGCAATCTGGCCATAGGACTTGAGATCGTCGACAGCGGTCATGTTGTTGGCCTGACTGGTTCGTGCCTGTCTGAGCGAGTCCATCGTTCCCGCATTGTCACGCATGACCTGTGCGACTTTTTGCCAAAGTTCTTCCTGCGCCGCGGTGATCTGAAGCCTCGTGTGGAGTCCACTGATACGCGTATCGATCTGGCTGTGGGCCGCAACGGTCATCACGCTTGCACGTGGTTGAGTCTGGGTGGGAGTGGCAGCGCTCGCCGGATTGGCGAATGCCGTTATCGCGAGAAAAACCGCTATCGCGAACGCCGGCGCGGGTCGCCGTTGGAATGGGGTGGCAACGAGTCTCATGATCGGTCTCCAAAGGAGTTCGATGGACTCGCGAAGGGATTATCGTCAGTGCGGCGAATTCGATCGAACAGATCATTTGTGCGCTGACTCCCGACGGGCGTCTGTCCGGTGCCGTACCGACTCCTTCCTCCATTGAGGTCATGCTGTCGCGATGGAAGCAGCGCTCAAGGAGCGAGGTGATGAACAAAGACCAGATGCAGGGATGGATAAGAGAGATCACGGGCAAGCTGCGTACCGGCCTCGGCAAGACTATCGGAAACCGGAGGGTCGCGTGGAGGGGGCGCGTCGAGCAGGTCGTCGGCAAGACGCAGGCATCGTATGGCGATGCCAAGGCGCGCTTCAGGAAACGCTAATAATCGACCGATGCGCCGCGCGGTGCATTACGTTGCGCGCCATGACCCCACTCCTCCGCTCCGCTTAAAGCCGGGTGACGTCGACGATAGCATCGGCAAATGCCTTCGGCGCTTCCTGTGGCAAGTTATGTCCGATGCCGCCGTCGATCGTCCGGTGCTGATACTTGCCGGTGAATTTCGTCGCGTAGGCTGCCGGCTCGGGATGCGGTGCGCCGTTGGCGTCGCCCTCCATCGTGATGGTCGGAACCGAAATGGTCGGCCCTTTCGCGAGCCGCGCTTCGAGTTCGTCGTATTGCGGCTCGCCCTTGACCAGACCCAGACGCCAGCGATAGTTGTGAATCACCACCGCGACGTGATCGGGATTCTTGAAGGACTCAGCCGAGCGGTCGTACGTCGCATCGTCGAAATTCCATTTCGGCGACGCGAGACGCCAGATCAGCTTGTTGAAGTCTTGGCGGTTCGCTTCGTAACCTGCACGGCCACGCTCCGTGGCGAAATAGAATTGATACCACCAGGCCAGCTCAGCCTTCGGCGGCAGCGGCGCCCGGTTGGCTTCCTGACTGCCGATCAGATAACCGCTGACCGACACCATCGCCTGGCATCGCTGCGGCCACAGCGCAGCGATAATATTCGCCGTACGCGCGCCCCAATCGAAAGCGCCAAAGATGGCTTTGTCGATCTTCAATGCATCCATCAACGCGATGATGTCGACGGCAACCACCGCTTGCTGACCGTTGCGCAGCGTATCCGCGGATAAAAACCGTGTCGACCCATAGCCCCGCAGATACGGCACGATGACGCGATAGCCAGCGGCTGCCAGCAACGGTGTGACTTCGGCGAAGCTGTAGATATCGTAGGGCCAGCCGTGCAGCAGGATCACCACCGGTCCATTCTGCGGACCCGCTTCTGCATAACCCACGTTGAGGGTTCCGGCGTTGACCTGGCGAATGTTGTCGAACGAAACGACACGCGTTGCACTGTTTGTACTCGTCGACTGCGCCTTGGCGAGCCCGCTCAAACCCAACTCCATCAAGCTGATACCAGCAACTGTCGTCCCAAGCAGACGACGACGTCGAGTATTGATCTGATCCGGCATCGCGGATTCTCCTCAAAGGTTAGCTACAGAAGCGCAGGGCGTGTCCAGCCTGCGAAGCCAGACGATCTGGCCTGGAATCATTAAAGCCCGTGGACGTATCTGGCGTGTGTCTGCGAAAAGCGCCAGTGAAACGCTATGTATTTACCGACGGTGCAGATACGTTGAGATACAGAGACGGGGGGCAGAAGTTAAAGCTCATCGACGAAAAAGTACGGCATACAACGCGATCGGCGAGCGATCGGAATCTAGCCGACGCCTTTCAACACAAGCGTGGCTTCAAGGCCGCCATCGGGCCGGTTCTGCAACGACAATGTCGCGTCCATCGCCAAAGCGAGTTGCCGCGCAATCGCGAGGCCCAAGCCGGTACCGCCGGTTCCGCGGTTGCGCGATCCTTCCAGCCGATAGAACGGCTCGAACACTGCTTCGAGCGACTCGTCCGGAATGCCCGGCCCACGATCGAGCACGGAGACCCTCACGCGCCCGTCCTGAGAGGTAACCCTGATCTCGGCAGCACCACCGAACTTCAGCGCGTTATCGACGAGATTGCCCACGATCCGGCGCAACGCCTGAGGACGCGTCACCAGTGCAGTGTCGATTCGACCGTGCAGCGAAACGTCCTGGCCAGCATCCACGTAGTCGAACACGAGGCTGTCGAACAGCGCGTTCGGATCGATACGCAGGGGCGCCTCGCTGGCGCCGTGCATGGTGCGCGCGTACGTGACGCCTTCCTTGACCATGGTTTCCATTTCCTGCAGGTCCTGCTGCAGCTTGGCGCCCTCTGGGCTCTCGTCCATCACATCGACACGCAAACGCATGCGGGTAATCGGCGTTTGCAGGTCGTGCGAAATCGCCGCGAGGATCTGCAGGCGCTCGGTCATGTACAGCCTGATGCGGTCCTGCATGGCGTTGAACGCCCGCGCCGCGCGCGCCACTTCGTCCGGTCCGTCTTCGGGCAGGCGCTCCACCTTCAGATCGGGGCCCAACGCATCGGCCGCTCGCGCCAAGTGGCTCAACGGGCGCGTTGCCAACCGTACCGCCAGCCAGCAACACGCGGCCAGCACCACCAGTTGCAGCACCAGCAACCACGACAACCACGGCGACAGCGGCGCGCCCGGCATGGGGCGATAGTCGATCGTCAACGGCGTGCCGTCACTCAACTGCAGATGGACCTGCAGGCGGTCCGGATCGCCGGGGACGGCGTTGGCCGTGAGCGGATAGCGCTTGCCGATACCGTCGGCGATGGATTGAGCCACTCTCGCTGAGAGCTTCGCATCCGGAGGCGCGCCGGCGACGCCGGGTCCCAGATTGAACGTATAGGTGCGCCGCGCCAGCCTCGGCAGCCATTCGGCGCGTTCGTTAGCAGGCAAATGATCGAGCAGCGCGACGGAGCTGGTGACCTCGCGTTCGATGTAACCCATCATCACGTTCGTCATGGTCTGGTCCCGCTCCGTCATGGTGAGCCAGACCGACAGCGTTTGCACCAGCGCGAGGCTGACAAAGAGAATCAGGGCGAGCCGCGCGAACAGCGTGCGCGGCCAACGCAGCAATGTATTCAGCTTCATGACGTGCCTTCGATCATCGTCACCGCCGCCGAAAACACATAACCCTCGCTACGCAGCGTCTTGATGTAACGGGGCTCACGCGCAGTGTCCTGCAAGCGCTGCCGCAAACGGCTAACCAGCAGATCGATCGAGCGGTCGAACGCGTCGGCCTGGCGACCTTGAGTCAGATTGAGCAACTGATCCCGTGTGAGCACGCGCTGGGGATGATCGAGGAACACGCGCAGCAAGCGATACTCCGCACCGCTCAAGGCCACCATGGTGCCTTCGGCGTCGAGCAAATGACGCGCGGTGGTGTCGAGACGCCAGTCGCCGAAAGCGATCATCGGTGCAGTTTCCGTCACCTGCATGCCGGGCGGCAGCATCCGCGCGCGGCGCAGCACGGAGCGGATACGCGCCAGCAGTTCACGCACCGCAAACGGTTTGGAGAGGTAATCGTCCGCGCCCATTTCCAACCCGACGATGCGATCCGTCTCCTCGCTGCGGGCGGTCAGCATCAAGACCGGCACCGCGCGAAACTTGCCGGCACGCAATTCCCGGCACAGCACGAGACCGTCTTCGCCGGGCATCATCAGATCGAGCACGATCAGATCAGGCGCGCCCTGCTCGAGGACTGTGCGCATCTGCCGGCCGTTGGCGGCCAACGAAACGCGCATGCCGTTCTTCTCGAGATACGTGGCGAGTAATTCGCGGATGCCGCGATCGTCGTCGACGATCAGGACGTGGTCGGTGGTTTCCATCAACGGATCAATCCTTTCGACGATTGACGCGCACCCGGTTCACGTTGATCAGCGAACAGTGCACGGGGTGCGCCAGTTCCGCCGCCAATCCGCCCGCGAGGAAGGCGAGAATTGTCATGAGCCGTCTCATGCATCCTCCACGACGGACAGGCTGGCGCCATTGGCTACGCTCGCCTCCAGCGTATACGGGTCGACACCCTCCAGGCAACCGATGTTGACCCGCCACAGCTGCGGATCTCTACGCGTCTGATGGAATGGATAAATACCGCAGTGCTTGCAGAAATAGTGCTTCGCCGTGCGCGTATTGAACTGATAAAGCGTCAGCGCTTCCTCACCCTTCAGGATTTTCAGTTCACCCGCGGCAAACGGCGGTGTCATCAGCGCGCCCTTGCGCCGGCACAGGCTGCAATTGCAACGCCCAGCAGGCTGGACATCGGTACGGACTTCAAATTTCACGGTCCCGCAATGACAGGATCCTTGCAGCAGTTCGGTACTCATGTGGCTTCTCCACGGTAGGAATGGCTGCTTTATAGCCTGGTACGCGCGACGCTTTGTATCCCAATGTATCTGGGCGTTCCCCTGACACAAAACATTGCACCCACACCGCTCCGGCGACACAAGCCAGATACGAACGGGCGTTCAAATGCACCCATGCCAACCACTGGAATGCCTGAGGCGGCGTACGGGCCCATGCCCGGATCGCCGCTCTGCTCTCCACTCTGAAAAGGACGCTGACATGCTCTCCCGACTCAAAACCACCGCTACCGTCGCCCTATTCGCCGCCACCGTGGCAGCCGGCGCCGCCGCAATCGCAACGCTCGTTGCAAGTCCCACGGCCAGCGCTGCTGCCGGTCCTGTTGCAAACCAGCTCGACAACAACGCTGCCGCGCCGGAATTTACCGGCATCGATAAATGGGTCAATAGCGATCCCCTGACCTTGCAACAGTTGCGGGGCAAGGTTGTGCTGGTCGACTTCTGGACCTACACCTGCATCAACTGCATTCATGTGCTGCCCTACGTCAAGACCTGGAATCAGAAATACAAGGACCAGGGCCTGGCGGTGGTCGGCGTCCACACACCCGAGTATCCATTCGAGCGCAGCACGGACAACGTCAAATCGGCGATCAAGCGCTTCGGCATTACGTTCCCGGTCGCGCAGGACAATAACTACGCAACATGGCGCGCCTACGACAACCAGTATTGGCCCGCGTTCTATCTAGTCGACAAGAAAGGGCACATTGCCTACACGCATTTCGGCGAAGGCGACTACGAACAGACTGAAGCGAAGATCAAGGCCTTGCTCGCGGAAAACCCGTGATTCGCATCGCAATGTGCCTGGGCTGATCAATCAGTCACGTCCGCCCGGCACGACCTCGCTGCTGAACGCATCCACCGCGCGAATCAGGCTCTGGGCGGCCAGCTTAACCAGCGCGCCGCCCTTCTCCTGAGATGCCTGAGCTGGATCCGAGCCCATCCGTCCATCGGGATAGCGCGCGCGGAAATCGAGTGCCTCGCGAATCGGCCCGGACGGTGCGATCTGCGGGGCGTAGCGAGCTGTTTTGATCGTCTCGGGAAGCGCCCACTGAGTGATGGCAATCTCGGAGGGCGTCGCGTGCACGCCATGCCCTTCGGGAAACTGCTCGCGCGCCAACTCGCCGACGCCTTCGAGATCCCACCAGTTGCATAGCTTCAGTGCGAACCCCAAGCGGCGCCGCGCGAAACTCGCTTCGGCATAAATCTCGGAGAAAGCAGCTTCAATCGACGCGATGTTGCCGCCGTGACCGTTCAGAAACAGGATTTTCTCGAAGCCGTGAACTGCAAGCGAGCGCGTCCAGTCGCCAATGGCCGCAATGAAAGTTGATGGCCGCAACGAGATGGTTCCCGGAAAGCCCAGGTGATGTTGCGCCATGCCGATATTGAAGGTCGGCGCAATCAGGATGTCCGCGCTCTTCTCGGCTTCATGCGCAATGATTTCCGGGCACAACCAGTCGGTGCCCAGAAGACCGGTGGGGCCGTGCTGCTCGTTCGAACCGATAGGAACGACGATCGAACGGCTTCGCTCCAGGTATTGCCCCACTTCGGCCCATGTCGACAGGTGTAAAAGCATTTGAAGTCCTCTGCTTCGCCGTGTCCCGCAGGAACGCGGCGCATTGGGTTGACTGCTGCTCCTCGACGACGCCTGCGGGTGTCTATGGAAGAGCGTCCTTATCCGGATCTGGGCGTGCCCAGATCGCTATTCTGACGGTAATCTGTTCGCGACGAGCAGCGCAGAGCCGCATAGCGCCAGGCCGGCAATTATCAGGAGTCCAAGATGCAGGTTGCCGGTTGCCGTCTTCGCCCAGCCGATGATGGCAGGCCCCCAGAATCCACCGGACAAACCGATCGTATTGATCAAGGCAATACCGCCCGCTGCCGCATCGCCCTTGATGTATTCAGAGGGGATGGCCCAAAACACCGTGTACGCCATCCACAACATCGTCGTGGTAAGCGTCAACAGGACGAGCGTCGCGACGAGGTTACCGTCCATCAAAACCGACAGGGACAGCAAGACCGCGGCGAGCAGCGCCGGCACCGAGCTGTGATAGCGCCGTTCGCCACGTGTGTCCGATCTGCGCCCGATGAAATACATGCCGAAAGCGGCTCCAACGTACGGAATCGCCGAGTACCAGCCGAGCCGGATCGTATCGTTGACGCCTTGCGACTTCACGATGGTCGGCAGCCAGAAGCTCATGGCATAGATCGACGCAATGATGCAGAAGTACGCGCACGCCAGCAGGTAGACCTTGGGGTTGCGCAACACAGCCTTGAACGAGTGATCCCCAGCCGGTGTCGCCACGAGTTCGGCCTCGAGCAGGCGCTTCTCGTCATCGCTCAGCCAGTTGGCCTGCGCGGGCCGATCCGACAGAACAAACAGCGTCAGCCCGCCCAGCACAATGCACGGCAAGCCTTCGGCGAGAAACATCCACTGCCAGCCGGCGAGACCCGCTGTACCGGCGAAGGTAGTCATCAGCCAGGCCGAGACGGGGCCGCCGACAATACCGCCGATTGGCCCAGCGAGAAAAACGATCGCGATGGCCCGAGCCATACGCGAGGGACCGTACCAACGCGACAGGTAAAAGATCATGCCCGGCGCGAAACCCGCTTCGAAGATACCGAGCAGAAAGCGCATTCCGTAGAACATATGCACGTTGCGCACGAACAGCATGCAAGCCGATGTGATGCCCCACAACACCAGGATGCGGCAAAAGGTTTTCCGTGCGCCGACTCTCGGCAGCATGAGGTTGCTCGGCAACTCGAACAGCACGTAGCCCAGAAAGAAGATCCCGGCGCCCACACCGTAAGCGGCATCGGAAAAGCCAAGATCGCTTTGCATCTGCAGCTTGGCAAAACCGACGTTGACTCGATCCAGATAAGCGAACAGATAACAGATCAGAAGAAACGGCAATAGCCGCCAGTTCAGCCTGTCATAGAGCGCGGAAACATCGTCCCCGTCGATGGTGGTTTGAATTGCTGCCATGCCTGTCTCCCTGTTCACCGTTCTGTTCGGCTCGCCTTCCGGATGAATAGTGGCGACGCCCAGCCGAACCAGCAACAGCAACTAAGTTCACGTATCGTTGCTCACAGGGCAACGACAGCCATGAAAGGACAGCCGACATGCGAGAAATCAACCAGCAACGCCTCCGGTATTTCCATGAAGTGCTGGCGCACGGCACGATCCGTGGCGCCGCGGATAGCCTCAACACGTCCCCCTCCGTTATTACGCGGCAGATCAAGCTGCTGGAAGACGAACTCGGCGTGATGCTGTTCGAGCGCCAGGCCCGCGGCGTCAAGCCCACTGAGTCGGCGGCGCATCTGCTCGAGTTCTGGAGAGGGTACCGGTCACAGCAGGAGAAACTGGAAGACCAGCTTCATGCTTTGCAGGGCCTCCAGCAAGGCCATGTTCAACTGGCCATCAGCGAAGGCTATGTCGATGCGCTGGTCGACGAAGTGCTCACCCCGTTTTGTGCGCGCTATCCCAAGCTGGACATCGGCGTGGAGATCCTGGCGGTCGACGATGTGCTGAATGAAGTGGCCGAAAGCCGCGCGCATATCGGTCTTGCCTATAATCCGCCGCCGCATTCGCGCATCGAATATCGCGCAAGTTCAGCGCAACCTGTCGTTCTGCTGGTTCGCCCGGAGCATCCGCTGGCCGTGAGAGGCGGCCCGGCAAGCATCGAAGACGTGCTCGCCTACCCGCTTGCGTTGATGCCGGCCACCTTCGGAATCGGCCACGCGGCAAAGATGTTGGCGTTCGCCGAGAACATCGAGATTCGTGCGACGCTCACCACGAATTCGCTAAGCGCGCTCAAGCGCTTCGTCGCGTCAGAAGACTTCGTGACGCTCGTTGGCGAATTCGCCGCGTATCGGGAGATTGCGGCGGGCGAATTGACCGTCGTGCCGATCGACCATCCCCTGTTCCGCGGTATCAAGGCGCGGCTGCTCGTCAAATCCGGCAGGCCGCTCGCGGCCGCCCCGCAGGAGATGCTCGAATGGATCCTGCGCCACATGACCATGTTCGCGGAGCCGGATAACGCCTAGCGCGTCGACGCATTCGCATCTGGCCCTGCTGGCGGAAAACCCGTGATTCGTATCGCAATGTATCTGGGCCTCCAGGTGATACAGAACATTGCAATTGCCCCGGTTTCTCGACACAAGTCAGATACGTCGGGACGTTCTAATGCATCAACGCCGGATGCAAGACACAAGCAAATCGCAGATGACTGATCGAATTGCTGCCCTTGCTCCTGACATCGCGGCGCCTTCCTTTTAATTGATTGGTTCACGGAGAATGATATGAAAACCTCAATGATCGCTTTGGCATTCGCTGCATTCGCTACCGCTGGCTTCGCTCACGCGTCCGAAGCTCCTGCAACAACCGGTGCTCAATCGGCCGCCCCGCAAGTGCAGCAATGGAACCCGAGCCAAACTGGCGCAACGCAGAAGACCCGCGCAGAGGTCCGCCACGAACTGGTGCAAGCCCAGCAGGATGGTCAGCTCGCGCAGCTCAGCAGCTTGTATCGCGGCAGCTGATTATCTGAGCTCCATCGATTGGACTATGCTTCCAATACGGTAAGTAATCCTCTTGGTTCAAGATCCTTCGTACGATCCACAACGCCCACACTGAGCACGCTCGGCGTGGGCGTATCGCGTTCAATCGCTCGTAGGACCACGCTGCCATTGATCGGGAACCTCGCTTTGTCGCCCATCGGAAATGCCATGTCAGACACCATCCTTCCCCAATCGCCGTCTCGCCGTCGTTTTGTTAGTGTGGCAGCGGCGGCCGTTGCCGCGGGCTCGCTGAGTCAGCTCGCTTTTGCAGAAACGAATCAAGCGATTACTGAAATTGCCAAGCCGGCCGGCGGCGACAAGACCGCTATTCGTCCACTTCGCGTGCATGTGCCGGAATCGCAACTGATCGACTTGCGCAGGCGCATCAAAGCCACAAGGTGGCCTGACCGCGAAACCGTTACGGATGACTCGCAAGGCGTGCCGCTCGCGATGATTCAGGAATTCGCGCGCCATTGGGCGACCGATTACGATTGGCGCAAGTGCGAGGCGAAGCTGAATTCGCTGCCGAATTTCGTGACCGAGATCGACGAACTGGACATTCATTTCATCCACGTTCGCTCGAAACATGAAAATGCGATGCCGCTCATCGTCACGCACGGGTGGCCCGGCTCGGTCATCGAGATGTTGAAGGTTATCGATCCGCTGACCAATCCCACGGCATACGGCGCAAGCGCGTCGGATGCTTTTCATCTGGTCATTCCGTCTTTGCCGGGCTACGGATTTTCCGGAAAACCCACCACGACCAGCTGGGGTCCTGAGCGCACCGCCCGTGCCTGGGTCGTACTCATGAAGCGCCTTGGATACGAGAAATTCGCGGCGCAAGGCGGCGATCTGGGTGGCGTCGTCGCGAATGTGATGGGTAAGCAGGCGCCGCCGGAATTGCTGGGCATCCACGTCAACTTCCCTGCGACCGTTCCGCCCGAGATTGCAAAGGCGCTCGCCGCCGGCGATCCGCCGCCATCCGGTCTCTCGGACGATGAAAAGCACGCTTACGAGCAGCTAAGCAGCGCGGCCAAGAAACGGCGTGCCTACGCATTGGAGATGGGAACACGCCCGCAAACGCTCTACGGACTGGCGGACTCGCCGGTTGGACTGGCAAGCTGGCTGCTCGATCACGGCGACGGGTATGTTCAGCCGGCGGCGGCGCTGACTTCGGCCGTGTTCGGGCGACCCGTCAATGGAGAATCCGCAGGCGATCTGACACGGAACGATCTCCTCGACGACATCACGCTCTACTGGCTGACGAACACGGGGATTTCCGCGGCGCGCTTCTATTGGGAGTCCCACTTCAACTTCCTCGCCGCCGCCGATGTATCCGTGCCGGCAGCCGTGAGCGTCTTTCCCCGCGAGAACTATCAGGCCCCGCGAAGCTGGACGGAGCGGGCGTATCACAACCTCATCTATTACAACAGGCTCGATAAAGGCGGACACTTTGCGGCATGGGAACAGCCGCAATTATTTGCCGAAGAGGTTCGTGCCGGTTTGAGAACGCTGCGCAACTAGCGGATCATTCCCCGCTTTGGCCCGACTTGATCCGATTGTTGCGCAGCGTCACGATCGCCTCAGTGCGGGCCCTCTCCGTCTTCCGGTTACGATCCTCGGTCTTCCGTTCGCATCAGTACCGAACGCTGCTTGCGGTGACCAGGGGCAACGCTTGCGTCGGCTGTCCGTCGACCGTGGCGCCGGCGAAGATAAAACTCGGCGAAAGATGAGCATTGATATCTGCGGGGAAGTTGAGCGCGGGCTTCGACACTTCGTCGAGCATCGCGATCTGCGCAGCGCTGAGCTCGAGGTCCAGCGCAGTCAAGTTGGTCCGCAGTTGATCGATACGTCGTGCGCCGACGATCGTCGAGGTCACGCCGCGCCGTTGGTGAACCCATGCGAGCGCGACCGCGGCGGGGCTCACCTGAAGTTCGGCTGCGACCGTCACAAGCATGTCGATCACCGGAAACTCCTTGTCACCCGGCACACCGACAAGCGCCGAGCGTTCCGACTTCACAGCTTGAGTGTTTTCGCGCGTGTATTTGCCCGACAACCAGCCGTTCTTCAACGGACTCCATGGCATGACACCTATGCCGAGTTCTTCGGCCATCGGTATCAGTTCGCCTTCGGCTGTCCTCTCCAGCAGCGAATACTCGACTTGCATCGCAATGATCCGGTTCCAGCCGCGAAACTGCGCCATGGTCTGCGCTTGCGCGACCTTCCAGGCCGGTGTGTCGGAGATTCCGATGTAGCGAATCTTTCCGGAGGCGACCAGATCGTCGAGTGCGCGCATCGTCTCGTCGATCGGTGTGGTCCTGTCCCAGTTGTGAATCCAGTAGAGGTCGATGTAATCCGTCTGCAGGCGGCGCAACGACGCTTCGCATTGTTCGACCATCGCTTTGCGTCCGGCGCCTCCGCCGTTCGGATCGCCAACGTGCAGGTTGCCGACAAACTTCGTCGCAATGACGCTGCGATGACGACGGTCCTTGCGCGCCGCAAAGAAGTCTCCGATGATTTTTTCCGAATGGCCTAGCGTATAGATGTTGGCCGTATCGATGAAATTCCCACCGCGCTCCAGGTACTCCGAAAGTATGGCTTCGGATTCGGCGGAGCTCGTGCCCCAACCCCAGTCTTCACCGAAGGTCATCGTCCCAAGACAAAAGGGACTCACGCGCAGCCCAGAGGATCCGAGTGTGACGTATGAATCGAGCGACATAAAGTTTCTCCTGGAAAATGAGCCGACTGGCTAGCTCCAATGAGACCATCGCACGGGTGCGGCACGGTAGACCGAAACGCGCAAGCTCTTGCACAATCCTCTCAGATTGGATCGATTCGGGCAGATCCGCTTGCGCTTTCATCGCTCACTAGGATACGTTTGAGTTATGGATACGCTCGCTGAACTTCGCACCCTGATTGGCCGCCATGCTGTCGACGACGTGACGGCAACAAGCCTGCCCGGGGTCATCGTGTCGGTGTCGACCGCCCAAACGCACTCGGTTCATCGCATCTACGAGCCAGTCTTCGCTCTGGTCGCCCAGGGCGCAAAGCGCGCGACCCTCGGCGACCAGTTCCTCGAATATCACGCGGGACAATGTCTGGTCGTGACCGTCGATCTCCCAATGTCCGGACACGTGATCGAAGCGAGCGTGAAAAAGCCGTTTCTGGCAGTGGGCCTGAAGTTGAAACCCGCGACTATCGCTTCATTGTTGCTCGACACCGCATCGGACGCACCTGTGGCGATGAACCCGTTCGGCGCGGCTGTCGGCGAAGCGACGCCCGAACTGCTTGATCCATTTGTGCGGCTGCTGCGGTTGCTTGAGCATCCGGAAGACGTGCCCGTTCTCGCGCCGATGATCGAGCGCGAAATCTTGTGGCGGATACTCACAGGAAGCCAGGGTGCGCTGCTGCGGCAGGTCGGCCTTGCCGACAGCCGTCTGTCGCACGTCGGGCGCGCGATTCGCTGGATCCGCATGCATTATGCGGAGATGCTTCACACCGAAGAGCTCGCGGAGCTGGCGGCGATGAGCGTGTCCTCATTCCATCGGCACTTTCGCGCCGTCACCGCCATGAGCCCGCTGCAGTATCAGAAGCAGATCAGGCTTCAGGAAGCCCGCACACAACTGCTGACCACGTCGAAGGACATTGCCAGCGTGGGGATGAGCGTTGGTTATGACAGCGCCTCCCAATTCAGCCGTGAGTACAGCCGGCTGTTCGGAAGACCGCCGGGGAAGGATGCGGAGCGGCTGCGATCGTCGGCCATGCAGGGAGGTGGTGCAACTGCGTGATCGTGAGTGACTTCAACGTCGATTTCTAATAATCATCACTTTTTGGTCGGTTAACCGCGAAAATTCAACGTAAACGGCAAAAATTTGCCTGTTAACTGCGACTTGCCTTGCCGCACTGAACATCAACCGGTAAAATATCACCGTTTATCGGTGAATTTAAAGGATAACCGGCGAAATGTTGCTCTTTGATCTCGCTACCGCAGATGAAATTGCGCTTGAGCTGGGTCACCGGCTACGCGCGCAGCGCCTCGCCCAGAATCTGCAGCAGAGTGAACTGGCCTCCCGTGCAGGGGTGTCGGAACGCGTGGTACGTAACCTCGAGCGTACCGGGAAGGCAACGCTTGAGAGTCTTCTCCGGGTAGCTATGGCGCTTGGGCTGACCGGCTCGCTGTCGCCTCTATTCGAATACAAACCGAACTCCATTCGCGCGATGGAGCAGGCGAGCGCCACGCGCGAACGAGCTTCCCGGAGGTGACGATGAAAAAACTGAGCGTCGTCTACGCCGGCTGGAGCGAGCGCTTCGAACTGGGCAAGCTCGGGGACGACGGAACAAACCTGATATTCGAGTACTCTTCCGAAGCGCTGCAACGCGGTCTCGAGCTTTCGCCCTTGCATCTGGCATTGCGTCAGCAGGCCTACGATAGTTTCCCGGACTACCAGTTCCGCTTGCCAGGGCTCGTTTCTGATGCCCTGCCCGACGGCTGGGGCATGCTACTAATGGACCGTCTCTTTCGGCAGCGGGGTTGGGAGCCTGCGCGGATGTCCCCGCTCGACCGTCTTGCGTTCATTGGCGAGAAGGCAATGGGTGCTCTTGTTTTTGAGCCGACTCAGGGAGACGATCTTCAACCTTCAGATGTGCAACTGATCGAGCTTGCCCGGGAGGTCCGCGAAGTGATGACGGACGGCAGTACCGAGTTGCTGCGTGAACTCGTCCTGATGGGCGGTTCACCTCACGGCGCCCGCCCTAAAGTGCTGGTCAACTTCGACCCGCACAGTGGCCGCATGTCGAATTCGGAGCAGAGTGCCGGCACGCCCTGGCTGGTCAAATTTCCTGCCCAGTACGACCACAAGGAAGTGTGCGCAGTCGAGGCGCTGTATGCCGTGCTTGCGCAAGCGTGTGAAATTCCGGTGCCGGCAACAAGGTACTTTGACCTCGGCCCCCGTCTTTCAGCATTCGGCATCGAGCGTTTCGACCGGTCTGGCGCTCAGCGCGTGCCAATGCACACCGCTGCCGGCGCGCTGAACGCCAACTTCCGATATCCATCGATTGACTATGGTTCGCTTCTGAAATTGACTCGCTTCATTACGCGGGACGAGCGTGAAGTGTTGCGGGCCTTTGAACGCTGTGTGTTTAATGTGGTGTTCAACAATCGGGACGACCACACAAAAAACTTTTCGTTCCGCCTGTCTGCGCAGGGGCAGTGGCAATTCTCACCGGCTTACGACTTGACCTTCAACGAAGGGCCGGGTGGCGAGCATCAAATGGACGTGTGCGGCGAGAGCCGTGAGCCGGCGCGTAAGCATCTATTGCAGCTTGCCAACCTGACGGGTGTACCGGCCCGTGCCGCGGAGGCGGTCATTGAACGCACTGCGGATGTGGCCAGCCGGTTTCGGGATCAAGCGAAGAGTTTTTCCATTCGGCGCGCAACGGTAAGCCTGATCGCAGGCAAGATAGAAACGAACCGCTCGCGCATGCTGTGAGGCAAGATCGATGATCAAGCACACTGACAGCACTCGCACTCGCCGCACACATCGGACCCGACATGGAAATCAAGTGGATTGAGGACTTCATTGCGCTCTCCCAGTATCAGAGCTTCTCGCGGGCGGCGGAATTTCGGAATGTCACCCAGTCGGGCTTCAGCAGACGCATTCAGTCGCTTGAGCAGTGGGTGGGCGCGGACCTCATCGACCGAAGCAGCTTCCCTCCCACGCTGACGCCTGCCGGACAACTGTTTCGCGAGGCAGCGGTAGATATTCTTGGGAAGCTATTCGATACGCGAGCCATCATTCGCATCGACCAACGTATGGCGGGCAAAGGCTTGCAGATTGCAGCAGGCCACACGATCGCGCTAAGTTTCCTGCCTGCCTGGTTAAAAGCGCTCACTGCCCGTTTCGGCGAGGTACGTGCCCGGGTAATACCCACCAATGTCCACGACTCCATCCTGATGCTCGTGAACGGCAACTGTGAATTGATGTTTGCCTATCATCACCCGGAACTGCCTCTCCACCTCGACCCGATCAGGTACGAGCATCTCACCGTAGGTGTCGATGTACTGATGCCAGTCTGCAGGCCGAATCCGCGTGGCGCGCCGATATTCCGGTTGCCGGGCACGGCCGCGCGTCCCTTGCCGTTGATTACGTACACGGAAACCAGCTATTTCGGCCGCTGCCTCGCACTCCTCCTCGGCCGGGTCGACGCAACCCCAGCTTTGCGGCCTCACTACGAATCCGACATGGCCGAGGTCCTCAAGAAACTGGTCCTGGAAGGCGAAGGCGTTGCCTGGCTGCCAAAAAGCTCGATCGGCGCCGAGCTCGAGGCGGGCGAACTCGTCCCTGCCGGCCGGGATACGTGGCATCTCGAGGTTGAACTTCGCGTCTACCGGGATGCCTCGAATCGCAGTGAGTTTCTGGACACGCTCTGGCGCCACCTTCGCGCCGAATCGCAGGCTGTCGATTAAGGGTAATCCCGCGTTATGCGAGTCTCGCATATCCCCATGCAGGACCCGCATTGAGTCTTTTTTGATCATCTCTATCATCCGTCCATACACAGAAACGTCGCTCCTCTAGCGGCGTTTTTGCCTCCTGCCAGCGTACGGTGGTCGCGTCAGACCGTTGTGCGCCTTCTCGGACTGATGGAAATGAAAAACCGCCTAACGTTCTATATTGTGGTCGGCATGGTGCTCGGCGTGATTGTCGGTTACGTGTGCCATCGGACCGTAGCCGATGCTGCGGAAGCCAAGACAATCTCCGGCTACTTCTCAATCATTACCGACATCTTCTTGCGCCTCGTGAAGATGATTATCGCGCCGCTCGTCTTCGCTACGTTGGTGTCCGGACTCGCCGGAATGGAAGGGACGAGCGACGTGCGCAGAATTGGCTTCAGGTCGGTGGGATGGTTCGTGTGCGCGTCGCTCTTCTCGCTCGCGCTTGGCCTCGTCCTGGCGAACGCGCTGCAGCCCGGCGCCGGCTTGCATATGACGCAGACCAGTTCCGATGTCGCCACCGGCCTCAACACCGCGGGGCTGAACTTCAAGGACTTCGTCACGCACGCGTTCCCTTCCAGCATCATCGATGCGATGGCTCGGAATGACATTCTTCAAATCCTCGTCTTTTCCGTGCTGTTTGGTGTGGTGCTGAGTGCCATCAAAACGGACCCGCGCGTCACGCCGTTGATCGCCGGCATCGATGCACTCGTCCCCGCGATGCTGAAGCTGACCGACTATGTGATGCGGCTCGCTCCGATTGGTGTCTTCGGCGCGCTTGCCTCCGCGATTACGGTGCACGGCCTGGACGTGTTGACCACCTACGGCAAGCTCGTCGGAAGCTTCTATCTCGGTCTCGTCCTGCTGTGGGCTGTGCTCATCCTCGTTGGTCATGTTTTTCTGGGCAAATCGATCTGGAAGTTGTTGAAAGCGGTCCGGGAACCCGCGATGCTCGCCTTCTCTACTGCAAGCAGTGAAGCTGCTTATCCGCGTCTGACCGAGAAGCTTGAACAGTTCGGTATCGACAAGAAGGTCGTCGGCTTCACCTTGCCACTCGGCTACGCGTTCAACCTCGACGGATCGATGATGTACCAGGCGTTTGCCGCGATCTTTATCGCGCAAGCCTTCGGCATCGACATGCCGCTCAGCGCTCAAATCATGATGTTGCTGGTGCTTATGTTGAGCAGCAAGGGAATGGCCGGTGTCGCAAGAGGTTCCGTGGTGGTGGTTGCGGCCGTTGCCCCGATGTTTCATCTGCCGCCGTCCGGCGTGGTGTTGATCCTCGCCATCGATCAGATTCTCGATATGGGGCGAACCGCCACGAACGTGATCGGTAACAGCATCGCGACGGCCGTGATTGCGAAGTGGGAGGCCAAGCGGGTTGCCCGGCAGAACGACGCAGAGAACAACGTTGTTCTGGGCCAACTGCAAGGCGAAGCAAAATGATCAGCGCAAACGTGCTGAGCGGGAAAAAATTCGGTGTGGTGGGCGGCCTGGGTCCACTGGCGAGCGCGGATGTCTTTTTCAAGCTCGTCAAATCGACGCCCGCCTCGAGCGATGCCGAACACGTCGATGTCATTTTCGAGCAGCATCCCTTCCGAAGCGCGGCCATAGGAAGCGAGGCGACGACTCAACGGAAACTGTACATTTTCGACATGATTAGCGGTTTCGAGAAGAGGGGTGTGACGACTGTCGTACTCCCCTGCTTTCTCAGCCACACGTTTATCGACGAATTGAAGGCTAACTCGCCTTTGCAGATCGTCGATATGGTGGAAGCCGTCCGCAGCCACGTCCGAAGAAAATTTCCGGCTGCACGGCGAATCGGCGTGCTGACCTCGGACTACACCCATCGAAAGGGGTTATTCGAGAAGTATTTCGCGGAGCCGGAATTTGAAGTCATTCATCCCCGCCCGCGCGACAGTGTCGACCTCATCACCGAAGCCGTCTACGGCGCGAACGGCATCAAGAGCGGAAATCTGTCTGGCCGGCCCGTCGCGCTTCTGCGCGAGGCGTGCGAGGACCTCATCGCGCAAGGCGCACAAATCATCGTGCCGGGTCTGACGGAGATTGCGCTCGTGGCGGAGGAAATGGGCTCATTTCGAGTACCGCTGATCGATTCGAATCTTGCGTATGCGCAGTATGTGATCGCGGGTGAATACGGTTTGCCCGAATCCATTTTCAAAGTGGGCGTGGTCGGTGGAGTTGGGCCTGCAGCGACGGTGGACTTCATGCAGAAGATCGTACGCAATACGCCGGCGAATCGGGATCAGGACCATATCAGGCTTCTGATCGAACAGAATCCGCAGATTCCAGACCGCACAGAAAACCTGATCGGTGACGGGCCCGACCCGACTATTTCGCTTTACGCGACCTGCAAGAAGCTCGAGTCGGGCGACGCGGACCTCATCGCGATTCCGTGTAACACCGCTCACGCATTTGTCGAACGCATTCAACCGTATCTGGGAATACCGATCGTCAACATGCTGACGGTGACGGTCCGCCATCTGCGCGAAACGTTTCCGCTTCTGCGCTCCGTTGGCGTGCTGGCCACCTCCGGCACGATCGCAAGCGGCGTCTATGAAAAGGCCCTCGAATCGCAGGGTTTGCGGCAAATCGTTCCGAACGCGGAATTGCAGGCCCGCGTGATGGATGCGATCTACGGCAAGGAAGGGGTAAAAGCCGGATTCACTACCGGGCAATGCCTCGACGACATTGCCGCTGCCATTGACGGGCTCATAGCGGAGGGCGTCGAGGTCATCGTCCTCGGATGTACCGAGTTGCCGCTTTTATTGCCACAGACGAGTTTCGTGGGCACGACTGGCGCACGCGTGAGTCTTGTCGATCCAACCGATGTCCTTGCACAGCAATGCGTGGCTCTCGCGACAGCGGCTGCGGAACGCCCTGTTTCTTTGCGCTGTTAAATCCTTGTAGGAGACCACGCTATTGCCGATGGAGCAAACGGCAACTAACCCAGGCAAGGTTCAGCAGCCCTTCTCGGCAACCTTTTGAGCGTGGTCCGGCAAGCTCTGATTAGTTGCGCGCGCCGCTACGCGGCGAGCGCAGCGTCCACAGCAGGCAGATAGCTGTTGAAGCCGGCTTCCACGAGCGCTGCACGCACACGCTCGAGTTCGCGCTGTGTTTCTTCACCAGCGTAGTTTTGCTGCGCACGAACGAGGACACGGCCGCGCGCCACAAACAGGTCCGCCCACGGCAGCGGCTCGGCGCGTGTATAGCTTTCGAGGGCAGCGACATAGCGCAGTGCGCCAGCCGCATCGCCGGCGGACAGCATCGCTTCGATGGCGTCACGATAGAACCACAGATGATTGTGACCCACCGCGCCGCGCTCCAACATGTCGGCACCTTCGGCGAGCAGACGCGTGCGTTCGCCGTCGTCCTCGACGGCACGGCTCAGTGCGCCCACCGCCTTGGGCGCGCTGAACTGCGTGCCCACCTCGCGGCACAGCGCCAGCGCTTCACGCAACAACGCCGTGGCCTCACGCCGATGGTCGGTCGCGAGCAGCACGCGTGCCCGCATTTCCATATTTTGTGCCTCGAAGCGGCGAGCGCCCAGTTGACGGATGATCAGCGTCTCGCGCTCGAGATGGGCGAGCGTAGCCTGCATGTCGCCCAATTCGTAGCTTGCAAAGACACCCAGCGTTTCGCACAGCATCTGTGCACGTGGCTGCCCGACCAGCGCAGCAGTGCGTGCAGCGCCGCTGACGTCCTCGTGCGCCGGACGTGCCTCGTTAAGATAGATCCTGCTAAAGCCCGCCATCGAACGATTCGCGACCTCGATGCGGCCGAAGCCGTGTTCGCGGCTTAGCGTAACGCACCGGCTGAAGTGCTCGAAAGCAGTGCGCATGCGCCCTTGCGCGTAGGCCGCATCCGCAAGGCCGCCAAGCGCGCGCGCCTCCGCTTCCGGCGCGCCGAGGCGCTGGGCATAGGCGAGCCCGCGCTCATGTTCGGTACGACAATCGTCGATCCTGCCGAGCGGAAAGAAGATGTTGCCGCGCAGGTGATGCAGGCGCGCGAGTTCAGGTACCTGATCCAGGCGTTGCGCTACTTGCTGGGCCGCATCGAGCAGTGCGAGGGCTTCGGCGAGGCCTTCGCTCACCCGCAGACCTTCGGCGAGCCCAAGCTGGGACTGGCAGAGACTCGCTTCGTCTGGAGCGGCAGCCACCGCCGCACGGTACGTCGCGATCGATGCGGCGATGTCGCCGAGATCTCGCTGGAGTTCGCCCCTGAAACAGATCAGCGCGTGGCGATCCCTGTCTGTTTGCGCGATTTGCAGACCTCGCTCGACGAGCCGCAATGCCGCGTCGGCAAAGTAGGCCGCGCGTTGTGCGATCGCAGCGTCGAGGTAGGCCCGCGGTGCACGCTCGTCCTCGGCGCGGTCGAGATGCTGGGCGCGCAGTACGGGGTCCGTCGCCGCAAACCAGTCGGCGGCGAGGCGATGCAACTCGCGCCGGCGTGCCCGCAGCAGTGTCGAGTACGCGCTCTCCTGGATGAGCGCGTGAGCAAACAGAAAATCCTCGCCCTCCGGTAAGACGAGTGCGTTGGCGACAAGCCCGTGACAGACATACTCCGGTGCATCGATCAGCCGCCGCAGCAAGGGGAGGCCAAAGCGCTGCCCGATGACCGCGGCAGCCTGGAAGGCCTCGCGGTCGCGCGCGGTCAACCGGTCCATGCGCGCCAGCACGAGGCTCTGGATCGTCGCGGGGACCGCCTCCTCACTCCCTTCTTCGGCGTTATGCAGGAGCTGTTCGAGGAACAGCGGATTGCCGCCGGCTCGCTCGATGCAGGCACGCGCAATACGTTCGGTCGCATCGATAAAGCTGCCGGCAAGATTCAGAGCCTCGTCGCGGCGCAATGGGCCAAGGTCGATCGTGGCGAAGGGCGTGCCGCGGCAACCTGCCCGCCATGCCGCGTCGAGCGGGTCGCCGTCCACGCGCGAAGTCATCACCAGCAGGCCCGGGCCGTTCGCGATCGCTACGGCGAAGGTGGCCAGGTAACCGAGCACCTGCGGATCCGCCCAGTGAAGGTCTTCCACGACAATCATGGTCGGCCCGTGCCGGCAGGCATCCTGCACGATCGCCGCGGCAACCGTGCGCTTGCCGCGCGTCCGGGCGGTGTTGTCCATCGCGTTGTACAGCGTGCGCCACTCGCCGGTTTGCGCAAGATCGAGGAGGTCGTGGAGGAACATCAACTGATCGGGGCCGACGGCACTGGCCGCGGCAAACCGCTCGGCTGCCGCGCGCCGCTCGTCGGAGCCGGCTGCGGGCGGCAGGCCCAGCAGACTGCCGACGATGGTGCGAATGGGGTCTTGGCCTTTGCCCACGCCGAAATCCAGCACGAGGCCGCGGTGGCCGCCAAAGCCCAGCGTTTCGACGAAACGGCGCATTTCGTCGACGAGCCGCGTCTTGCCGATGCCCGCCTCACCGCGGACATAAACAACGTGGCCGGCTCGCTGCTCGAGACATGTGCGGGCGACGCCCTTGAACTGCTCGAGTTCAGCCTTGCGGCCGACAAACACGCTGCGGCTCGCCATGACGGGTTCAAAGGCGAGACCCCGCAGACGCCACACCTGCACCGGCGAATCGATGCCCTTGAAGCGCATTGCGCCGACGGCGTCGCTCATCACGCCATCGCCCAGCGCGCGATGCACGCTATCGGAGAGCAGCGTTTCGCCGGGGCCGGCGGCGGCAACCAGCCGGGCGGCGAGGTTCACGGAGTCGCCGAGCACCGTGTAGTCCTGAACATCCGCGCGCTCGAGCGGCCCCGCGACCACCTCGCCGCTGGCGATGCCCACATGCGCCCTCAACGGAGGCGCGCCCTGCTCTCCCAGTCCGTTAAGTGCCTCATGAATCTCCAGCGCGGCACGCGCCGCGCGCAGCGGATCAGTATCGTGTGCGCGCGGTGCACCGAAGATAGCCATCACGGCATCGCCGATGTGCTTGTCGATCGTGCCGCCGTAACCGAGGACGATCCCATCGACCAGCGCGGTGTAACGACCTGTCAACTCGCGCAATTCTTCAGGATCGAGCGTCTGCGACAGCGCAGTGAAACCACACAGATCGGCGAAGAGGATGGTGACTTGCCGGCGCTCGCTGGCGGGTGCATTCACGGCGGGCGGCGCTGTGCACAATGCAGCGCCGCGCTGCTCGGCAATCGCCGCCAGCAGGCGCTTGCGGTGGCCGAGCGAGAGGACGCCGAGCTCTTTCAGGTCCGCGTCGTCGAGCTGTGCCAGCATCGCGAGATCGATGTCGTTCCCGGCAAATGCGGGTGCGTATTGCTCAAGCCCCAATGCATGCAGCCACTGATCGATATCCATCACCGCCGCCCAATCCGGTGCGTGTGCGAACACGCATGCTGCGTCGCAACTCATTGCGGTGCGGGTCGTCGAACCGTATGCCCGAACCGGGCCGCGTGGCACGAACAATCATACGAATCGGCGCACCGCCTGGTGCCGCGCTGCGACTGGCGCAACGTACTCCGTGTTCAAGTCCTTCCCGCCTAAAATACAGTGTACGTCCAGCGTGAAGCAAACGGCTACCGGGCGAGATTCCATCCGCCCTCACCGGGAGGCACCGTGAAGCCAGCTACCACAGGTTCCTCGCCTGTTGCCCGCTCCGCGCCACGCATCACGGGCCTGGTCGGAGACCTGTCGGCCGGCATGGTGTCGACCTTGGTCATGCTCTGCTACGCAATGAGCCTGGGCACCCTGATCTTCAGCGCGGATCTCGCCCGTTACGCCGAGCTTGGCGTACCCACCGCCTTCATCAGTTGCGTCGTGACGGCGCTGGTGATCGCCTTGACGAGTTCGATGCGCATGAATATCGCCGGACCCGACGGCAACGCGACGGCGTTTCTTGCCGGTGTGGCGGCCGGCGTCGCGAGCAGCGTGCGCGCTAATGGCGGTACGCCGCAGACAATTCTGCTGACGGTGCTGATCGCCATCGCGCTGTGTTCCGTGGTGACAGGCGTCATTCTGTATGCGGTCGGTTCTTCGAAGCGCAGCCGTTCCCTGCAATTCCTGCCTTATCCGGTCGTAGGCGGCTTCCTGGCCGGCACGGGCTTTCTCCTGCTAGCCGGCGCGTTTCGGGTCGTGACCGGCGAGCCCTTGAACTGGCACACATTGGCGCTGGTGACGCACCTGAACTGGCTGGCATGGGCACCCGCCGTGGTGGTGTGCGCGTTAGCCACGCTCCTGTCGCGCACATGGAAACACGCTGCGGCGCTGCCGATCACGCTTGCATTCGGCGTCGCACTGTTTTACGTGCTCCTGCTTGCAGAAGGCTTGTCGATCGACGACGCTCGCAACACGGGATTATTGCTTCCGCGCGCGGCGCTGCACGCGATGCGGATTCCAGAGCTGCATCTGCCGGCATCGCTGGCGCACGGGAGCGTCGACTGGTCGGCCATCGCTGCGCACTTGCCGGAGACACTCATGGTCACGTCGATTTCGGCAATCACGATCCTGATGAATTCGACGGCAATTGGCGCGGCCACGGGCGAAGACATCGATCTGAACCGCGAAATGCGGGCGGCCGGTATCGCCAATATCGCGAGCGGGATGTTAGGCGGAATGGTCGGCTATCAGTCGTACAACCGATCGATGCTCAACGCACGCGCGGGTGCGACAAGCCGTATGGCGGGCGTATTCGCCTCCCTCGCGTGTCTGTTCGTACTGGCCGTCTCGCCGGACCTGGTGGCGCTATTTCCGGTGCCGGTGCTAGTCGGGCTGCAGCTCTTCATGGGACTACGCCTGTTGATCCAGTGGCTAGTGGGCGCATATCGCCAGCTCAACTGGCATGAGTATCTGCTGGTACCGCTGATTCTGGGCGCTATTGCGTTCTACGGCGTCGTCCCGGGCGTGGTGGCCGGCGTCATCGCCGCCTGTGTGATGTTCGCCCTGCTGTACGGACGCATCAGTTGCGTTCGGATGGAATTCGATGGCAGCACCCGCACATCGAATGTCGAGCGCAGTATCGAGGCAACCGGACGGCTTCACGAACTAGGCGCACAGGTGTGCGGAACGTGTTTGCAGGGCTTCCTCTTCTTCGGCACCGCCAATTCGATCTTGCAGCGCGTGCGCGAACGGCTAACCCAGCACGGGCCGGTACCCGTCCGCTTTGTCGTGCTCGACTTCGCTTCGACCAACGGGTTGGACGCGTCGGTATCGGTCAGCTTCGTCAAGCTCAGGCAACTGTGCGCAACGCTTGACGCAGACCTGGTGTTGACGGGGCTGCCGGCACGCTCGCGTGACCTGCTCCTGAAGACCGGCACGCTGAACCTCCGGATTCACGAGTTCGCTACGCTGGACGCCGGGCTGGAATGGGTTGAAGACACAGTTCTCGCGTCGGACTCACGCGCGCTGCCGCGCGGCGAAGAGGATTTCCAGGCGATGCTCGCGCCGCATTTCACGTCGTGCGCGCTTGAAAGGCTGCTGGCCCTTCTGGAAGTGCGCGACCTTGACGCGGGGCAGGCGGTGTTCCGTCACGGTGAGCCAGGGGACGCCATGTACTTCGTCGAGCGCGGGCGTGTCACCGTCTTACTGCCGCTTGCGGACGGCAGGTCCTTCAGATTACGTTCGTTTGGACCTGGTACCATCGTCGGTGAAATGGCGGTGTACACGCGGCAAGTGCGCAGCGCGGACGTGCTTGCTGAGGGTCCCGCGCGTGTCCGGCGTTTGACGCTCGAGTCGTTGCGCGCGCTTGAACAGGACGATCCCGAGACCGCGCAGCAAATTCATCGATTTGTCGTCAAGGTCATGGCGTCACGGCTAGCTCTCGCTGACGAGGCGTTGCGCGCGGCGCACTGAGATTGCCATTGGAAGTAAAGCAACCATCCGCACAGCAACCCTAGCTAGCGTCCTTATATTCAAGCCGCGCGCGCAACCAGGCTATGAACTCGTTGAGATCCTTCGGCGAGGTTCGACCTGCGGCAGGCAAGGCCATCAATCCAAAGGGAAGCTGAACAAATCCCCAAGGCGCCACCAGAAGCCCTTCGTCCAGCTCCCGTCTTACAAGCCGTTTCTCGATGAGCGCCACGCCCAGACCGGACAATGCCGCCTCGATGCAAAGGTGTGTATGGGGAAACGTGATCTGGCCGCCGGTTCCAACTCTGGTGCCCGTCTGTGCCTCCCAATGCGTCCACGCACTCGATGTGAAGTCGTGCGCGATACGCGTCCCCTTTGCTGCCGAGCGCCTGTTACCCGGTGTACATACAGGCCCGAAAGCGACAGGTGCCAGCGGAATTGCACGGACACGGTCCGCCTCCGGATACGAGGTGAGATCCCACGCAATGACAAGATCAGCGCCTTCCGTCCTGATCTCTCGAGCTGAAGTCATGGACAGGCGGATCCGGATGTCCGGACGCGCGCGATAGAAATCGGCAAGGTTCGGCACCAGCCAACGCATCGCAAACGTCGCGCTGCATGCCACATGCAGGCCTGAACCCTGCACTTGGGCCTGCAACCTGGCGTAGCCGTGCTCGAGTTGCTCGAACACTGAGCTGACGAGCACATAGAGGTCCTGCCCGTGCTGATTCAGCTTCAACCCCGTGCCTTCCTTGTCGAAAAGCGCTGAGCCGACGTGCTCCTGAAGCAGCTTCAACTGACGGCTGACCGCACCGTGGGTTCGAAACAGCTCTTCGGCCGCCTTGGTCACGGAACCGTTTCTGGCCGTTGCTTCGAACGCGCGCAACAAAGATAGCGGGGGAAGTGTACGCACCTGAAAAATCCCTTCGTTAAAAAAACTGACCGATCACGCAATAAAACTCAGTTTTCGAATGCTACACGAGTGCGTATCTTCACGTTCAGTGGAAGCAAATCGGACAGTTTTTCTATCGTAAAGGAGGTTAAAAAATGAGCCGGATCGCGCAGGTCGTGGGTTACGAAGTCCTGGACAGCCGAGGCAATCCGACGGTTGAAGTCGAGATCACGTTGGACGATGGTTCGAAAGGCCGGACAACGGTGCCGTCTGGCGCTTCAACCGGGGAGCGCGAGGCCGTCGAGTTGCGGGACAACGATTCAGGCCGGTATCTGGGTAAAGGCGTCAGCGTGGCAGTCAATGCGGTCAACACCGATCTGCAGGACACGCTGATTGGCATGGACGCCACGGCCCAACGTGACATCGATCAAGCCATGATCGAACTCGACGGCACCGAAAACAAGCAACGTCTCGGCGCAAACGCGATTCTCGGTTGCTCGATGGCCGCAGCGAACGCCGCGGCCGCGTTCAGCCGGACCTCGCTGTTTCGTTATCTTGGCGGGGTGCAGGCGTCTGTGCTGCCGGTTCCGATGATCAACATCATCAATGGCGGCGCACATGCCGACAATCCGCTCGATTTCCAGGAATTCATGATCTTGCCGACAGGCGCAACATCGTTTGCCGACAGTGTGCGCATGGGGGCCGAGGTCTTTCATACGCTTCGTGGCGCGCTCAAGCGTGGGGGGTTCAATACGAATGTTGGAGATGAAGGCGGCTTCGCCCCTCCGTTGCGCACCGCTGAGGAAGCGCTCGATCTGATTGTCGCCGCAGTCGAGGAGGCGGGGTATAGACTCGGCGTCGATATCGCGCTGGCGATAGACCCGGCGTCCAGCGAGTTCTTCAGGGACGGACGCTATGTCTATCGTGGCGAAGGCACTGAGCGCAGCATCGAAGAACAAGTCGACTATCTGGCCCGACTGGTGGCCGCGTATCCGATCGTTTCTATCGAGGATGGTGTCGCCGAAAACGATTACGCCGGCTGGAAATTGCTGACGTCCCGGCTCGGCAGCCAATGCCAGCTCGTTGGCGACGATATCTTCTGCACCAACGAACGGCTGCTTCAGGATGGTATTGACGCATCCATGGGGAACTCGATACTCGTCAAGATGAACCAGATCGGCACGCTCAGCGAAACGCTGGCCACCATCAGAGCGGCCCACCGCGCCTCTTACAGCGCGGTGATTTCACATCGTTCGGGAGAAACCGAAGACGTTAGCATTGCGGATATCGCCGTCGCGACCAACTGCGGCCAGATCAAGACGGGGTCGCTTTCTCGCACGGACCGAACCGCAAAATACAACCAGTTGATCCGTATCGAGCGCGAATTGGGTTCGCAAGCAACGTTTGCTGGCGCGGCACCGTTCGCGGCTCGCTCGCTGCGTGGCACGCAAGTCGCATAACGTGCCGCGCAACATGACCGTCAAAACTGATCCACGCCCTACAACGTAGCAGTCACGCCGCCATCCACGTAAAGGATATGGCCGTTCACGAAGTTCGACGCGTCGCTCGCCAGAAACACGGCAGCGCCGACGAGATCTTCCACATCGCCCCAGCGTCGCGATGGCGTGCGTCCAATCAGCCAGTTGCTGAACGTTTCGTCCTTGACGAGCGCTTCGGTTAGCTCCGTCTTGAAGTAGCCCGGCCCAAGTCCATTGACCTGGATGCCATGTTGTCCCCAGTCGATTGCCATGCCCTTCGTCAGCATCTTCACCGCGCCTTTGCTCGCGGTGTAGGCCGCGATGTTGGGGCGGCCCAGTTCGCTTTGTACCGAACAGATGTTGACGATCTTGCCGCGCTTGCGAGCGATCATGTGCCGCGCGACCGCCTGACCGACCAGGAACACGCTGTCGACATTGGTCTTCATCAGCTCTTCCCATTGAGCATGGGAAAACTGTTCGAGCGGCGCACGGCGTTGCATGCCGGCGTTGTTGACGAGAATGTCGATCGCACCGATGTCGCGTTCGATATCGGCGATCGCAGCATCGACCTCAGTGGCCGACGTCACATCGAAACTCGCGGCATGAACAGTCGCGCCCTCATCGCGCAAACGGCTGACAGCCTCTGCGAGCCTGGTCGCATTGCGGCCATTCAGAATCACTTCAGCGCCGGCACCTGCCAATCCTTTGGCCAGCGCATAACCGATACCCGTACTCGACCCGGTAACCAGAGCACGACGCCCCGACAGATCGAACATCTTCAGATTGTTGTTCAACTCAACTCCTCTTCAACGCTAATTCGTCCGACTTCCATCCAGCACCGTCCGGCGCGCCCAGCCATTGCATGACCTCTCTCAGACCGCACGCGCTGTGCAGCGAAGCGGAAAGATGGAGCACACCCTCTTCACCGACAGGCGACTCGAGCGTTGCGAATTGATTCGCCACCAAGGTCGCTGGAAACTCATGATCCATGCGCCTGGAAACCCGTGCAACCGCTGCGGCCAAGGTGATGTCGAGAAACACGAATCTCAACCCGGCGACACGCGCGCGCATGCGCTCCCGATAGCAACGTCTCAACGCGGAACAGGACAGTACGGCCGTTCCATGCGTATCATCCACCAGCTCGGCGAGGCGGTCCAGCCACGGCTCGCGGTCACTGTCGCACAACGCGATTCCGCGACACATCTTGTCGCGGCTTTCCGCCGAGTGATGCTCGTCTCCTTCGATGAAAACGCCCTGCAGCGCCACGGCCAACTCACGTGCAAGTGTCGACTTACCCGAGCCCGACACGCCCATCACCACTATTTTATGTGTCACGTTGCAAAATCCAGCTACGTCGTCGCGGCATGCGATCCAAAGAACGGAATCGCGCCGGCCATTCAACCGGCAGCGGCGCACGGATGAAAGCGCGCCGCTGCATCACACACTTTCCGCCTTAGGACACCGGCGTGAACTTGAGCTGGTCGATCGGCGTGACCTTGTCGGTTCGGGTCAGGCCATAAGGCGTCTTCGGTCCGAGCCACTTGTCGAAGATACCGCTCATCTCGCCGCTCTGCTCCATCGAAGCCAGGGCCTTGTTGACCGCGCTCAGCATGGCCGGCTCGTTCTGGCGCAAGCCAACCGCGATCGGCTCGATCAGCATCGGTTCCGATGCGATCGCCACCGCGCCGTCCGTGCCATCCACCTGCTTCGCGATCTTCGTGGCAGTCATCTGATTGGTCACGAAGCCTTTGACCTTGTTCTGCTCGAGTGCGAGAAACGCCGAGCTGGTATCGTGAAAGGTCACCGCCTGGCCATCCTTGATCGAAATTGGAATCGACTGAGCAGACGTTGAGCCGTCGGCAGCGCTGATCTTCTGGCCTGCGAAATCGGTCAGCTTCTTGCTAGCATCGGCCTTCTTCACGACAAGAACTTCCTTGGTGGAGTAGTACGAGTCGCTAAAGGCAATCTGCGTAGCGCGAGTTTTGGTGTAGGCCAGGTTGGCGACCACAATGTCAACGCGCCCCAGCTTCAATTGCGGAATGCGCGCCTCGACAGCCAACGGTTCGAGCTTCGCCTTCACGCCCAACTGTTTCGCCACCGCGTTGCACAGGTCGACGTCCATGCCTTCGAGCTGGCGCGTCTGCGCATTCGGATACGAGAACGGCTCAACGTTCGAATACACACCACAGCTCAACTCGCCGCGGCCCTTGATATCGGCCAATTGATCAGCATGTGCCGGGGCAATCGATGCAACCGCGCCGCCAACGACCAACATCCCCGCGAAAATCTTCTTTACCTGCATCGTGATGCTCCTGAAGTTTATGTGTAAAGCAATCGACTGCTGATCAACGGTGGTCAAACCGAATCTGAATCTGAACCTGTATCTGTGCCGCGAAGGCCATACCGCCTTGCTTGCTTCAATGCTTGCCTCAATGCGAGCGAAGATCGGACAGGAATCGCTGCGCCCGCTCGTGTTTCGGGCGCAAGAAAAATTCCTCCGGCTCAGCCGTTTCGAGAATCTTCCCTGCGTCCATAAACCAGACGCGATCGGCAACCTCGCGCGCAAACCCCATCTCGTGCGTGACGCACATCATCGTCATGCCTTCCTGCGCGAGGCTCTTCATCACGTTCAACACTTCGCCGACCATCTCGGGATCGAGCGCGCTGGTAGGTTCGTCGAACAACATTGCCGGCGGATCCATCGCCAATGCTCTCGCAATCGCGACTCGCTGCTGCTGGCCACCGGACAATTGCGGCGGAAACGCACTGGCCTTGTTCGACAGACCGACACGCGCGAGTAATTCAGCTGCTTTACGTTCCGCATCCGCGCGCTTGAGGCCGTGCACTCGCATCGGCGAAAGCGTGATGTTGTCCAGCACCGACAGATGCGGAAACAGGTTGAATTGCTGAAACACGAAGCCGACACGGCTGCGGTAAGCATTCAGACCCAGCTTCTTGTCGTGAATGTTCTGACCGTCGAAGAAGATCTGCCCGCGGTTGATCTCCTCGAGCCGGTTGACGGTGCGAATCAGTGTCGACTTACCCGATCCTGATGGCCCGCAGACCACCACGACTTCACCTTTACGAACTTCGGCATTCACGTCCACGAGAGCGTGATATTCGCCGTACCATTTGTTGACGCTGGAAAACTTGATCATGCGAAATACCTCGAAGTGATTGAGCGCCTAGTTCTCGGTGGGCAGCGGATCGGTCAGCGCAACGTTGGCCGCCTTCTGGGTCCTCGATGCGACACCGGCCCGCTTGCGCGTCACGCGCCGCTCCAGATACTGCGCAAGCTGTGTGAGCGCGTAACACAGCGCGAAGTAACTCAAGGCGAGAATCAGGTACACGGGAAAGGGCTTCGTCAGCAGCCGGTTGTTGATCTGATCCGCCGCGAATGAGATTTCCTGGACGTTGATGATGTAGCCCAGCGAGGTCTCCTTGATCGTCGATACGAACTGCGTGACCATGCTCGGCACCACGTTGTAAAGCGCCTGCGGCAGGATGACTGCACGCATGGTCTTCATGTAGCTCATGCCGAGCGCTCTCGAGGCCTCGGTCTGCCCTTTCGGCAGCCCCTCGATGCCCGCACGGATGATTTCCCCGAGATAGGCCGAGTCATAGATGACGAGCGCACACAGCATCGTGACAAACCCGGTGACCGGATAGCCGGTCAGAACAGGCACGAGAAAGTAGACCCAGAAAATCACCATGAGGAGCGGGATGCCCCGCACCATGTAGACGAGACCTGTGGCCGGCGCACGCAGAAACCGGAAAGGACTGATGCGGGCCAGGGCGACCAGGATACCCAGGGGAAATGCGATGACGAGCGCTGAAAGCGACAGCAAGATCGTCAGTACGATGCCGCCTAGCGGGCCATGCGGATACTGCCCGATGAGCAGCAGTGTCCAGTTATCGCGCAGGATATCGAACATGTCACTTCACTCCCGGAATGCGGTAGTGCATCGCGATTTTGGCGCCGCACAGCATGATGACGAGGGAGAGGCCGAGATACACCGCCGTGGCGATGAAATACGATTCGAAAGACAGGAAGGTTTCGTTCTCGATCTGCCGGGTGACATAGGTCAGTTCCGCCGCGCCGATCGCCATTGCGAGACTCGTGTTCTTGAACAGCAGGACGGCGTGATTGACCATCGGCGGAATTGCATTGCGCAGCGCTTGCGGAAGCACGACGAAACGCATGACGTTCAGGAAGTTCAGACCCAGTGCTCGCGACGCTTCGTACTGACCGTAGGGAATCGCACGCAATCCGCTGCGGATATCTTCGGAGAGATAGGCCGCGCTGCACAGGCCGATCGCCACGACCGCAAAAATGAACTGACCGTTGTAGTGGTTCAGCACTGTCTGCACCGATTCCGGCAGGATGTTCGAAATGCCGAAGTACCAGAACAGGATTTGGACCAGCATCGGCACATTGCGATGGTAGGCCACGAATGATGCGACAAACGCCGTCGCGAGGCGATTGTTGGTCAGGCGGATCAGCGTGAGAAGAATGCCCACCACCAGTGAGAGTATCCACGCCAGCGCGGCCATCGCGAGGGTGAGTTCGATCCCATGGAGAAACAGCGCCCCATAGTCGCCTCGCAGCACCGTCGCCAGGTCAAAATGAAGTTTCATGTTGCACGTCCCAATGATTCGGATCGAAGCGATGATCCCGGTCTGACTCGACTCTCGGCACCATCGTCATTCCCGCGGAAGCCGTCATTGACTTCCGTGTTGAATTGATACTAGCTCGCGAAAAAAGGCTGTTGCAGAGGCCTTTCTTCTGGTGCAATAAGTTTCGGGAATGATGAATCGGAACGGCGTGCGGCAATGCGACAGGCGTGGTTGTGCATGGTGTTTGTCTCCAGTATGCGGCGCCTCTGCGGGCCCCTCATCATCAGTGGCGCGCCCCTTTGTCGGAGCGCTCACGCTTGAGAAACAACGGCGGTACTACACCGGCGCAGCATGCTGCGCCGGTCATCGCTCAGGCTGCGGCTGTCGGGCGCGCCAGTACCTGCGGGTTCACCGGTGTCGGCGGCTTGCCGGCCGCTGCGCCGTGCCCTAGAGCGGCGATCAAATTGTCTGCGCAAAGCGCGGCCATCGCGCGCCGCGTGCTGACAGACGCACTGCCGATATGCGGCGTGAGCACCACATTCTTTTGCGCAAGAAGCGCCGGGCAGATAACCGGTTCACCTTCGAATACATCCAGACCGGCCGCCGCAATGCTGCCTTCGTTCAGCGCCACCGCCAAAGCGGCATCGTCCACTACGCCGCCGCGTGCGATGTTGGTCAGCGTGGCCGACGATTTCATCTGCTTGAGCTCCGCGGCGCCAATCGCGTGATGCGAGCTGGCCGAGTAAGGCACCACGATGATCAGGTGATCCGACTCGCGCAACAGCGTTTCCTTGTCGACATAGCGTGCCTTGCAGCTCTCTTCGACATCGGGCGCCAGTTGCGAGCGATTGTGATAGATCACGCGCATGCCGAAGCCGAATGCACCACGTCGCGCAATGGCCTGCCCGATACGTCCCATGCCGAGAATACCGAGCGTCGAACCATGCACGTCGTTGCCGACGAACATGTCGTAGCGCCCGGTTTTGGTCCATTCGCCGGCACGCAGGAAATGTTCCGACTCGGTGATGCGGCGCGCCGTTGCCATCATCAACGCGAAGCCGAAGTCGGCGGTGGTATCCGTCAGGACGTCCGGCGTATTCGTCACCAGCACGCCGCGTGCAGTGCAGGCTTCCACGTCGACGTTGTTGTAGCCCACGCCGATATTGCATACCGCCTTCAACTGCGGGCAAGCGTCGAGCAAGGTCGCGTCGATGCGGTCGCTACCGGCCGTCATGGCCCCAACCTTGCCTTGCAGCCTGGCAATCAGCTCTGGTTGCGTCCAGATCGTGTCGTCAGGGTTGTCGGTCACGTCGAAGTTCGCACGCAGGCGATCGACGATGTCCGGAAATGACGCACGGGTAACCAGTACCGATGCACGCATGGAAAACCTCCTTGTTGAACTCTGGATTGCACTTACTCGTTGTGATCGGCGGGATCGCGTTTGATCGTCGTCAGCCCGCCCGGCACCTGCAGCGTGGGCAGAATTTCCATATTGCTGATGTTGACCGCGAGCGGCGCGGCGATCGCAAAGGCGATGGCGTCGGCAATATCGGACGGCAGCGGCAACTCGAAGCCGTCGATGAACTGCTTGCGCGCCGCCTCGATGTCGCCATGCACGTGGCCAAAAATATCGGTGGCGACACGGCCCGGACAGATCTCCGTCACGCGTACGCGTCTGCCGGTCGCATCCACTCGCAACTGGCGCGACAACGCATGGATGCCTGCCTTCGTCGCGGAGTAAATGGAGTTGCCGTTGAAGTTGTAGATCCCTGCGATCGAGCTGATGTTGACGATGTGACCGCGATCGCGGGCAACCATACCCGGCATGGTGAGCCGCACGATATGCAGAACGGCTTGCAGGTTGACTTCCACTTGAAGGTCGATGTCTGCGGCAGCGGCATCCAGAATCGAACCTTTCGTCGATATGCCGGCGTTATTCACGACGATATCGAACTGCACGTCCTGCGTCAGCTTCGTGACGGCCGGCAGATCGCACACGTCGATCGCGTGCGGGATGCAACCGGTTCGTTCCGCCAGCTCATTCAGACGTTCCGCGTTGCGAGCGAGCGCATGCACTTCGAGTCCTTCACGGCAGAAGCGCTCGACGATCGCAGCGCCCATTCCGGTCGAAGCGCCCGTCACCAGCGCGGTCTTGTAGTCTGAAAACGGCATGAATGACCTCTATCTATAGTTCTGAACTGTCGCCCTTTGAGGCGTGCGATAAGCCTGTTACCAATGTATACGCCGTGAAAACGCGGGGCAAAGACGGATTGGCTTTGTGGCGATAAGACTGGCTTATGGTTGGTCAATTCGAGCTGACCGGTGCAGGTTGGCCCGCTCGCGCCTAGCGTATGAGCTTCGACACCGGCACGACGCGCCCACCCGCCGATTCGATCACGCCGCGTACCGTGCGCGCGAGTTCGACCGCACCCGGCGTATCGCCGTGCAGCAGGATCGATTGGACGGCGATCTTGAGCTTGTTGCCCGTGATCGTCGTGATCGTGCCGTCTTCGAGCAGTTCCTTGACACGTGCCAGGACGGCCGCGCGGTCCTTGATGACCGCGCCTTCCAGCTTGCGCGAGACGAGCGCACCCTGATCGTCGTAGGCACGGTCGGCGAGAAACGTATTGGCCGTACGCATCCCGATGTGATCGGCAGCCCGTTCGATTTCCGTGTTCGTCGAAACGCTGATGATCAGATCGCGATCGAATTCGGCGAGCGCCCGCACCAACGGTTCAGCCAGTTCATACGATGCTGCAGCCATGTTGCCCAGTGCGCCGTGAAAGCTCATGTGCGTGACGCGATGTCCGGCCCGCTTCGCGATGCCCGCCAGCGCGCCCATCTGATACACGACGTAATTCGCCAGTTCAAGCGGGTCCGCCTGAATCTGCCGCCGGCCGAAGCCCATCATGTCGGGAAAGCCGACATGCGCGCCGACGTCGATCTGGCGCGCGAGAGCCATCCGCACCGTCTTGTCCATGATGACGGGGTCGCCCGCGTGATAGCCGCATGCGACGTTGGCGGACGAGACGATATCGAGCATCGCTTCGTCTTCGCCCATTTGATAGGGTCCAAAGCCTTCGCCCAGGTCCGCGTTCAGGTCGATTTCCACTATCCACTCTCCATTCTTTAAGCGGTCTGTGCCGGGCTATCCGCAACGGACCACACCGGCTCAGTGTCTATCTATCGATATGCGTCTACGCCGACGGCGAGAGTTCGAGCAAGGGCGTTCCGTAACCGACCGTTGCGCCATGCGCGACGCACAAGCGCATAACCATGCCATCCGCTGACGCGACCACAGGCACGCACAATTGCGCGATCTGCAGCAGGCCGACAATGTCGCCCGGTTTGACGTGATCGCCCGCGTTGACCAAAGGCGTTGAGCGCGCCGGATGCGTCGACAGAAAGATGCCGGCCGACTTTGCGGTGATGCTGACGGCCTGCGTCTGCGCCGTGTCCGCTGCGCACGCGAGTCCGCCAGGAACCACAGCCGAAACCGCCTGCGCCGACGCCGGCGCATCCGCACCGATCGAGCAAGGCGCCTGCTCCATCGTCAACCGAACCGTCGCCCCGGGCTTGCTGATTTCGATGAACTCGATATCGACTTCTGCAAGCCACGACGTGATCTGCCGAAGCTCGCCGATATCCACTTCGATTTTTTGTGTCATGTGTCAGTGTCGGGAAGGGCAAAACAGTGCAACGAGATTGCGCACCCTGACGAGATAACTGTCCAGTTCTTCCAGCGCCGTGACGGCTTCCGCGTACGTCGTCTGAGCAAAGCGAATCTTCGTACCAATACGCGCCTGCGCGAGCCGCCACAAATCGGCTTCGATCACGGTGCCGATCTTCGGATAGCCACCCGAGGGCTGCGCATCCCGCAACTGAATGATCGGCTGGCCGCTATGCGGCACCTGGATCACGCCCGGCACGATGCCGTGCGAGCGCTTTTCGATCGAATGCGTCGCGACCAGGGTGGGACCTGCGAGGCGATATCCATAGCGATCGCTCTGCGGCGTCACCTTCCACCCATCGCGCCAGAACGCTTCGAGCGATTCCGGCTCGTAGCAGTCGTATTCCGCGGCGGGCAACACGCGCACCACAGTTTCGCCAGCGTCGGCTGCAGGCAGGGACAGCGGTGCGGGCAACGAGTACTCCGGCGGCACCGTGCCGAATCCCGCGGCGAGCACAGCATCTTGCGGCACGACGCGCTCGGCGAGACCCACTGCCTTCACCACATCACCCTTCTGCAACTGACGACCGTTGAAGCCGCCGAACTGGCCGCGCAATTGCGTACTGCGTGAGCCAAGCACCACCGGTACGTCCACGCCACCCGCGAGCGACAGGTAACAGCGCGTGCCACTGGTCGGCACGCCAATTGTCAGCACGTCGCCCTGTTTCGCATGCACGGTCCACCACGGCAGCACCGGCCGGTCGCCCAGGCGCGCCGAACAATCGGCACCGGTGATGGCGAACGAAAGATCTTCAAGGAAGCGGATGCGGAAGGGAAACATCGGAATTTCGATGCCGGCCGCGTCGTCCGGATTGCCGAGCAACAGATTACCGACCGCGAGCGCCAACCGATCCATCGCGCCGGCCGTTCCGACGCCGTAGCGCAGGTAGCCTTCACGCCCCTGGTCCTGCACCGTCGCGAGCGCGGACGAAGACAAGATCTCGATCATGAAACAATCCTTTCGACGCGAAAACGGATCATGTCGCCAGGTGCGAGCGTGGCCGGGTTATCGCGCGTGGGGTCGAAGAACGACATCGATGTATGACCGATCGTGTTCCAGCCGCTCGGTCCCGTCGATGCCGAGACCCCGGTCTGCACGCCACCGATCGACACCGCGCCGCCAGGCAAGCCCAGCACCGGCACCTTGCGCCGCGGCGTGGCGATACGCGGGTCCATGCCGCCCAGATAGCAGTACCCCGGATGGCTGCCGAGCGCATAGACCGTGTAGAGCGGCGCGCAGTGCAATTGCACGACCTCATCGATAGAGAGTCCTGTGTGATTCACCACGTCTTGCAGATGCGGCCCGAACTCGCCGCCGTACTCCACCGGCAAGTCCACCACCCGCCCTTCGATCTGCAACTCGCCCGCCGCGGCCCACGCGTCGCGCAACGCGGCGCCGAGCGAGTCCGGGTCTTCGGGCGGCGTGGAAAACGTCAGCATCAGATTGGTCACGCCGGGCACCGCTTCACGCACGCCAAGCCATGATTCGACCTCGCGGGCGAGTGTCCAGATGCGGCGCTGCGCATGCAGATCGAGCGCACCCGGCGCTTCGAACAGCATGGCAGTCGTACCCAGCATGCTGATGCAAAGCGCCTGCTCCGATTCATCCTGTTTCATTGCAAGGACAGTCCTCTGTGAATCCGGACGCAGCCGTTCGACTACATCCCCGTGCGCAATCGACGCATGCTCAACAGTCAGCGTCATGTCTGTTTCCTCTTTGCGAGCCAACGCTCCAGATGATGAATATCGACGCCGCCCTCACCGAACCCTTCGTCCTCGAGCATGGCCTGATGCAATGGTACGTTGGTGCGAATGCCTTCGATGCGCATCTCCGAGAGCGCGATGCGCATGCGCGCCAGCGCCTCTTCACGGGTTGCGCCGTGGGTGATCACCTTGGCGATCAGCGAGTCGTAATACGGCGGCACGACCGCGCCGCCACTCATGTGCGAGTCCACCCGCACGCCGTTGCCACCCGGCAGTTCCCAAACGGAAATCTTCCCCGGACATGGGGCGAAGGTGAACGGGTCCTCAGCGTTGATCCGGCATTCCAGCGAATGACCAAGCGTGCGAATGTCCGGCTGACGAATCGTCAACGCGTGCCCTTGGGCGATCCGGATCTGTTCCCGCACGATGTCGACGCCCGAGGTCATTTCCGTCACGGGATGCTCGACCTGCAGCCGCGTATTCATTTCGATGAAGTAGAACTGGCCGTTCTCGAACAGGAATTCGAAAGTGCCGGCGCCACGGTAATTCGTCTGCCGGCAGGCCTCGACGCAGCGCTCGCCCACTTGCCGGATCAATTCTGGGTCGATGCCGGGTGCGGGCGCCTCTTCGAGGACCTTCTGATGCCGCCGTTGCAGCGAACAGTCGCGCGAACCGAGCCAGAGGGCATTGCCGTGCGTATCGCACAACACCTGAATTTCGACGTGACGCGGATGCTCGAGAAACTTCTCGACATAGAGTTCGGGCTTGCCGAAGGCGCGGCGTGCTTCTTCGCGCGTCACCGACACGGCTTCTAGCAACTGCTCGGGTCCCGGCACGACGCGCATGCCTCGCCCGCCTCCGCCGCCCGCCGCCTTGACGATCACCGGATAGCCGATCTCCTGCGCGACCCGCAGAATCTCCGTGGGGTCGTCCGGCAGACCGCCGTCCGGGCCCGGCACGCAGGGCACGCCGGCAGCGCGCATGGCCCGTTTGGCGGCGACCTTGTCGCCCATCGTTCGGATGGAGTCGGGCTCGGGACCGATGAAGGCCATGCCGGCAGCCTCGACCTGCGCGGCAAAATCCGCGTTTTCCGACAGGAAGCCGTAGCCGGGGTGAACCGCTTGCGCGCCACTCACGTGCGCCGCGAACAGGATCGCGGCCCGGTTCAGATAGCTCTGTCCCGGCGCGGCGGGACCGATGCACAGCGCCTCGTCGGCGAGCCGCACATAGCGCGCATCGGCGTCTGCCTCGGAATGGACGGCGACGGTTTTCAGACCGAGTTCACGGCAGGCGCGCTGGATTCGAAGCGCGATCTCGCCGCGGTTGGCAATCAGTACTTTGTTGAACATGGTCGATCAGCCGATCCGGAACAGCGGCTGCCCGGATTCCACTTCGCTGCCCGGAGCCACAAGAATCTCCAGCACGGCGCCGCTGAGTTCGGACTCGATCGCGTTGAACATCTTCATTGCCTCGATCGTGCAGAGCACCTGCCCTTCCTTGATCGTGTCGCCGGTATTCACGAAGGGCGCTTCGCCCGGCGCCGGCGTCAGATGAACGACACCGAACATGGGCGCACGAACGAATTGCGGCTCGCTGGCAGTTGCGGGGGCTGCATTGGGAGCGTCGACGGATTGCGCTGGCTCGGCGAGCGGCGCTTGAGCCCCTTGGCTCCCTTGCGTCCCCGAGGTGGACGTCACGGCTACACGTTCATCGCCCGAGGGCGCCTCAGCCCGCTTGCCGCGCCGTTTCGCCTTTACAAGCTTGACCCGTTCCTCGCCCTCGATGACTTCGAGCTTGGCCAGCGGAGAGTCCGCCAACAGGTCGATAAGCGCCTTAATCTTCTGGAGATCCATCTTTGAGTCCGTAGCCGGTTGGACGCGCGCCGGTCGATTGGCGTGCGCGAAGCACCGCTGGGGCTGTACGGCAACCCGATTCAATCTCCGGTTGCCCCGCCCGCGTGACGGCTAGCCTCGTCGCGCCGGCTCACTGCGAGCCGAGGCGATCGACGATGGACTCAATGTATCCGGCGCATAAAAAATGCGCCAAGAGGGTTTGGCTTTGTAGCGATAAGGCGCGCTTATGTATCGGCGCCGGACTCGAAACGCACGTCGAGCGCAAGGTCGCCGGCCAGTTCCAGCAAGATATCCTTGACGGCCGCGGCGGGCTCGGAAAGCGGCAAATGGTCGGACAGACAGACCGAAAGCGGAATCTTGATGACGGGTGAAACGATCCGGCATTGCACGACGTCGCCCGCCGCGGCCACGACCCGTGCTGTGGAATCGGGCAGGATGGTCGCACCGATCCCGGCGCTCACGGCGGCCGACAACGTCGACGCGGATTCGATTTCGGCCACGACCTTGGGGATCATCTGCACGCGCGCGAAACCCTCGTCGACGTACTTGCGCAGATAGTTGTATGGACGCGGCAGCAGCAAAGGCACGTCGCGCAACGCCGTCACGGCGATCTGTTCCTGCGTGATCCCCATGCTGCGCGGCGCCACGAGGAACAATTCCTCGTTCATCAGAAGCTGGAACGACAGGCCATGGACGGGCTTATCGCCATACAGCACAGCCATGTCCATACGCCCGTTCATGATCAGCTCGCTGAGCGTCGTGCCGAAATTCTCGTTGATGTAGAGCAGGATGTCCGGATGGCGGGCGCGCACGGTCCGCAACAGCGGCAGCGACAGCGCCGACGCGCCGGTGCCGGGCGCAAGCCCTACCGAAACCTGGCCTGACAGCGTCTGGCCGGCGCTCTTCACGTCGGCCTGAGCCTGTTCGTACTGGCGCAGGATCAACTGCGCGTGGCGATACAGTGTGGCGCCCGCCTCAGTGGCCGTGACGCCCCGCTTGGTGCGCACGAGCAGCTGCTGCTGGAACTCGTCTTCGAGCGTGATCAACTGCTGGCTCAGCGCCGGCTGGGCGATATGAAGCACTTCGGCGGCCTGCGTCAGGCTGCCGATATCGACGATCTTCACGAAGTACTTCAAACGCCGCAGGTTCACGGTAGTCGCGTCTCAACGTTAAGTGATGGCAACAATGATAGGGCAAGCGCCGCCCCGCGCACAGTGCTTAAAAAAACCTCACTCCCGCTTCTGCAACGCTAAAAGCGTGGCCTGTCAGCGTATTCCCGCATGGACCCCAATGGGTATATGCCGGACGCGTACGCGTACCGTCCTGTCATAAGTGGATGTTATTGCGCCAGCGGAAAGACGTCTTGGCTTGAACTTTTTCGCGCGCTTAAGGTGAAGCCTCATCAAATGCCGTTGAGGAGTCAAGTGTGAGTGCATCGCGAATTGCCGCCCGCGTCCAACGAATCAAACCTTCGCCGAGCAGCGCCGCGGCGGACCGGGCCGCGGAACTGCGGCGGCAGGGGAAGACCATCGTCAACCTCGTGGTTGGCGAACCCGATTTCGACACGCCCGCGCACATTCGCCAGGCCGCTTTCGACGCGATGGAACGCGGCGAAACGCGCTATACGCAAACCGCGGGCACACCGGCGCTGCGCGCCGCCATCGCGGCGAAACTGCAACGCGAGAACGGCCTTTCGTACGATCCCAAACACATCATCGTGACGTGCGGCGCCAAACACGCGATCTTCAACGCGCTCGCCATCACCGTTGAAGCCGGCAATGAAGTCCTGATTCCCGCTCCCTACTGGGTGTCCTACCCGGACATGGTGCTCGCCTGTGACGGCGTGCCGGTCGTCGTGCCCTGCACCGAAGCAGACAGTTTCAAGCTCACGCCCGCCACCCTCGAAGCGGCGATTACGCCCAACACGCGCTGGCTGATCATCAATTCGCCGACCAATCCCACGGGCGCAACGTATAGCGCCGCAGAACTGCGCGCGTTGGCGGATGTGCTGTTGCGCCACCCCCAGGTGCTGGTGATGATGGACGACATCTACGAACACATCCGGTTCGAAGGCGAGGCATCAGAGCACCTCTTGTCGATTGAACCCGAACTCAGCTCGCGCACCCTGGTTGTCAACGGCGTGTCCAAGACCTACGCGATGACCGGCTGGCGCATCGGCTACGCCGCCGGCCCCGCTGACCTGATCGCGGCCATGGACACGCTCCAGTCCCAATCCACCAGCAACGCCAGTTCGATCAGCCAGGCCGCAGCGCTCGCGGCGCTGAACGGCGACCAGACATTCGTGCGGCAATCGGTGCGGACTTACAAAGAACGCCGCGACCACGCACTCGAAGCGCTGAACGCGATTCCCGGCATCAGTTGCAAAACGCCAGGCGGCGCTTTCTATCTGTATGTCAATTGCGGCGGCATGATCGGCCGCACCACGCCGCAAGGCAAGCGCATCGAGGGCGACGTGGATGTCGTTCTGTATCTGCTTGAGCACGCCGGCGTCGCACTGGTTGCCGGATCAGCGTATGGCGTTTCCCCTTTCTTCCGGATGTCGATCGCGACAAGCATCGACATTATCGATGAGGGCTGCCGGAAGATTGCCGCCGCGGTCGCCGCACTGAACTGAGAGTACGGCGACGACGTGAATACGTCGCGTCGTCGCTTTGTAAAAAAGACATGCCGCGCCGAGAGGACGTGGCAGTCGGTTTGGAGTTTTCCATTTTTCGTCAATCTGCAAGGGGATCTACTCGTGAAAAAGCATACATTAGGCATACTAACTGGATTAGGACTGGCAGTTTCTGGGATCGCGCACGCGCAGTCGAGCGTCACCCTGTACGGCATCATCGACGAAGCGGTGCGCTATGACACCCACCAGAACAAATCCGGCGGGAAGCTTTTCACGATGGGTAGCGGCGGCGAGATTCAGGGTAGCCGCTGGGGTCTGCAGGGCACCGAGGATCTCGGTGGCGGCTTGTCCGCGATCTTCCAGCTCGAAGGCGGCTTTACACCGAATACCGGCGTGACGCAGCAATCCACGCCGTCCGGCACCGCCCGCCTGTTCGGCCGCACCGCGCTGGTGGGCCTGAGCAGCGCGTCCTACGGTACGTTGACGATGGGCCGGCAATACACGCTGGTGCATGAAATGGGCTGGACGCACGATATCTATGCGTTCGCCAATTACACCGGCACGGTCGGCTTTCAGGGCGCCGGTCTGACGGGCGGCGGCCGTCTGGACAATTCCGTGCGATATACCTCGCCGACGCTTGCCGGTTTTACCCTCAAGGGCTCGTATACGTTTGGCGGTGTAGCGGGAAATACTCACCAGAACTCGTCGCCGGCCGTCAGCCTTTCTTACGACCACGGCCCCTTGAGCGTTGGCGCGGCCTATCAGATCGTCAACGATATTGGCGGCCTGACGCCTGCGACCAGCACCTATGGCAGCACGTACTTCGGCGTGACGATTCCGGACAGCTCGCAAAAGATCTTCACCGCGGGCGCAACGTATAAGTTCGGCGCGGCGAAGGTGTTCGGCTCGTATATCTACAGTCACGTCTATCCGGCTGACTATCGCAACGACTCCTTCTCCACCGCGGTCCAGTACTTCATCACGCCGTCACTCGTGCTCGATCTGCCGTTCTACATCGACTTCGTCCATCACGCAGGACAGAGCGGCACGCGTATCACGACCGGTCCGACGTTCGACTATTTCCTCAGCAAGCGCACCGACGTCTATGTCGGCGTGGACTACAACCACCTGACCGGCGCATGGACGACCCTCGCCGCCGCCTCCGGCTCGAATCAGCCGTTCTACGGCTTCAACTCGCTGTTCGAAGCCACGATCGGTCTGCGTCACAAGTTCTAAGGTTTGCAGTGTGGCACGTCTGTTCGGTGTCGCCCGACGCCGGCAGACTTCTCCAACGGCCGAACGACATCGGGACGCGAAGTCTTGTCCCGATCGTCAACAATGTGATCGAGAACATGCCCAGGGCGCTCGAATGGGCATCCATAAGCGTCGACTATCGGCCCAGACAACTTTGATCTTTGTCGACTGGGCCTCGAGGCGGTACCGTATAGCGTGCTGATCCCGCATTCACCGTTATAGGCCCTCACCATGCATGCACTTGTCATTCACGCCCCGCTCGATCTGCGCATCGAGGACGTTCCCACGCCTGAACCGGAAGCCAACCAGCTGCTCGTGCGGGTTCGGGCCGGCGGTATCTGCGGTTCGGATCTTCACTACTTCAACCATGGTGGTTTCGGCACGATTCGCATCAAGGAGCCCATGGTGCTCGGTCATGAAGTCTCGGGTGCCGTCGCGCGCGTGGGATCTGGTGTGACGGATATGCCGGTCGGCACCCGGATCTCCATCAGCCCGAGCCGGCCGTGTGGCCTGTGCCAATACTGCCAGCAAGGGCTGCAGAACCACTGCCTGGATATGCGCTACTACGGCAGCGCGATGCGCACGCCGCACGTGCAGGGCGCATTCCGCCAGGAGATCGTGATCGACCGCTCGCAGGCGCACGTTGTGGCGGACTCGTTGAGCGATGCGGAAGCCGCGATGGCCGAGCCGCTCTCGGTCGCCCTTCACGCCGTTCGGCGCGCAGGTCCGTTGCTCGGTAAGCGGGTGCTTGTCACAGGATGTGGGCCGATTGGCGCGTTGATCGTGGCGGCCGCGCGCAGAGCCGGTGCGGCGACGATCGTGGCAACTGACGTGAATACGCTGCCGCTCGACAGCGCGAAAAAGGTCGGTGCCGACCTCGCGTTCAACATCGCGGAGACGCCGGACGCGCTCCAGCCGTTCGCCGTCGACAAGGGTAGCTTCGACGTTCTGTTCGAAGCAAGCGGCAACGCAGCGGCGTTGCGCGGTGCGTTCGACGTGCTCAAACCGCGTGGCGTGATCGTGCAGGTCGGCCTCGGTGGCGACATCTCGTTGCCGATCAATGTGATCGTCGCCAAGGAATTCGATCTGCGCGGCGCGTTCCGCTTTCACGAAGAGTTCGCCGTTGCCGTCGAACTGCTGAACAAGGGGTTGATCGACGTGAAGCCTTTGATCTCGGGTATTTTCCCGTATCAGGATTCGGTCAAGGCGTTCCAGACAGCGGGCGATCGCTCAAAATCGATGAAGGTGCTGGTGAGCTTCGATTGATTGATCCCGCATGTATGGCGACGAAGACGCGGCAAGCTGCGTTCTCGTCGCCATACATAAAGCGCCCATAAAAAAGCCGACGTCGTGATGCAGACGTCGGCTTTTTCCTTCCCGTTGCGCGAGGCTCAGTTATTGCATCGTGCTTCGAGCGCATCGATAAACGCGCGGTTCCAGCGGCCTTCCTTCATCGCTCGCATCGTCTCAGCCTCTGCTTCCAGAACGGCCAGCGCTTTTTCGATGACATACTCGGCATCCTCCTGTGGAATGGCCAGCAAGCCATCCTGATCGCCGACGACGATATCGCCGGGATTGACCACCATTCCGCCGACCGACACCGGTACATTGATTTCACCCGGACCGTCTTTATACGGCCCCCGGTGCGTGACCCCACGGGCGTAAACCGGAAAATCCCGATCGCGGATTTCCGCGACATCACGGATCGCACCGTCGATGACCAAGCCGACAACGCCTATGTTTGCTGCGTAGAACGACAAAATGCCGCCGACCACGGCGTTGTTGAGATCGCCACCCGCGTCCACGACCAGGACATCGCCTGGACGGCAAAACTCCAGGGCGCGCAGGTAAGTCAGGTTATCCCCGCCACGCGAGCGCACGGTGACCGCGGTGCCGGCCATCGTCTTCTTGCCAGGCCGCTGATACGGGTGCAGGCCCACGCTACCGATGTTGCGATGCATGTTGTCGCTGAGCGCTGAGACGGGAATATCGCGCAATGCGCTAAGGATGGTATCGGCAGCCTGAGCCGCCGACGGGTTCTTCCTGATGGCTTTGTACATGGTCGATCTTCGCTTCCGGATGTAAGGGGGAGCGGCTCATGCAGATCAGGAACGAGTAGGCACGACACCGCTGCAACACGGATATAACGGTATATCGCCCCCACAAATCGCGCCAAGACGGGTTCGTTCTTGCGCGATAGGAAACGCTTATGAACCGCAATTGCCGGGCGGCGCGGCGCTGAGATACGTGGAGGTCGGCTCTCGACGATCAGCTATAGGCAGCGAAAGCAGACATTGGTTAACATCGCTCATCGCCCCCTGGATTTCACACCGATGCCCTCTTCCATCCGTAACTCGCTCGTCTGGATCTTCGACGCATTCGAGCGCGACGCCACCTATATTCGCAAACGGATGTTCGGCAGCGATGCTGCCTATATCGACGGCCTGCTGTGCCTGATTGCCGCCGATCGCGACAAGCCGTGGAATGGCCTGCTGGTGTGCACTTCGCACGAACGTCACGCCGCGCTCATTGAAGAAGTACCCGCTTTGCGGCCGCATCCGGTGCTTGGGAAATGGCTTTATGTGCCGCAAGACGATCCGGCATTCGAAACTACCGTCGAAACGATGACCGCGCTCGTGCTCGCGCGCGACCCGCGCGTGGGTGTCGAACCGAAGCCACGCAAACGGAGCGGCAAATCCACGTTGCCGAAGACATAAGAGATCGCTACCGGCCGCCTCGCCGACTCATCGAACCTGACACGCTCAACGCGCCGCACGAAGCTCAGACGGCTCGAGATAGAAATTCCGGTTCCCCGCGAGGCGCTCGACCATAAAGTCGATGAACGCCCTCACGCGCAGCGGTTGCTCGGTTCGATGGCGATAGTAGACGTAGATGGCCTCACGCTGCGTGACATGCCTGACGAGCAGCGGAACAAGTTCGCCACGTTTGATAGGCAAGGTCGCCGAAAAGCCGCCGAGTTGACCGATGGCGAGTCCCGCCAGCACGGCCTGGGTTTCCGCCTCCGTGTCATTGACGCATAAGCTGGCTGCGACGTCGCGATAGACGATCTCGTCATCGATCAGAAATTCCCACGGAGACTGCTTGCCGGTATTCGCCCGCCGATAGCCGGTGCAACGGTGCCCGTCGAGCTCATCGATGGTCCGCGGCGCGCCATAACGCTCGATATAGGCAGGCGACGCACAGACAATCAGTTGGATCGGCAGCAACCGTCGCGCGATCGTGCCGCCCGACGGCGGCGAACCGCCGCGAAAGCCCACGTCGGCGCGATCGCTGACAAGGTCGGTGAAATGATCGTCGAACTGCACATCCAGTTGCACATTCGGGTGCAATTCGGCGAATTCCAGGAAATACGGCCACAGCACGGTGCGCGAGAACGCGCTTGGCGCGCTCACCCGCAGCGGCCCGGCGATCGCGTCTTTCGATCGCCGCGCGTCGTCGAGTGCCGAGGACAGTATGGCCAACGCAGGCCTCACGCTGTCGAGAAGCCCCTGCCCCTCCTCGGTCAGGCTCAACTTGCGTGTGGTTCGGTGGAAAAGCCGGACCCCCAGCTCCTTTTCCAGCTGCATGACCGCGTGGCTCGCGGCCTGCGGCGAGATGCCCTGATCCACGGCGGCCTTGCGCAGGCTTCCCAGCGCCGCGGCCCGGACGAATATCGTGATTGCGCGTACTTCGTTCATGGCCGCCCGGATTAGCAAATAAAAGTTGATTATCAGTCTACCAACCACCGTCTAGTTTGTGCCAATCGACACGCCTACTATTCGTTCACTCTCACCCGAATCGTAGGAGAAACATCATGGCTAACAACACGAACAATGGCTTCAAGCGCGTCTGGTTCATCACCGGCGCGACGCGCGGCCTGGGCGCCCTGATCGCCGAGGCCGCTCTCGCTGACGGCAATGCGGTCGTTGCCACTGGCCGCAATATCGCAGCGATCACCGAGCGCTTCGGTCACTCGGCGGCCCTCCTTCCCGTCGCGCTGGACGTGACCGACGAAGCCCAGGCGAAGGCCGCGGTTCAAGCCGCAGTTGAACGGTTCGGCCGGATCGACGTTCTGGTCAACAATGCGGGCTTCGGCTTGCTTGGTGCCATCGAGGAGTCGAGCGATGCCGATGTGCGCCGCATGTACGACACGAACGTATTCGGCTTGCTGAATATCACACGCGCCGTTCTGCCGGTGATGCGCGCGCAGCGGGCCGGTCACGTCATCAATATGTCGTCGATCGGCGGTTATCGGGCAGCCGCCGGGTTCGGCGCCTATTCTTCGACCAAGTTCGCCGTTGAAGGCTTGACTGAAGCATTGCGGGCCGAACTGAAGCCGCTCGGTATTCACGCAACGGTCGTGGAGCCTGGTTACTTCCGTACGGACTTCCTCGACGCGACATCGCTTGTGGTTGCCGGGAACGTGATTGCCGACTATGACGAGACGTCAGGAGAGGTTCGCCGGCGTGCTACCCACATGAATCACAACCAGCCGGGCAACCCGGAGAAGCTCGCAGCCGCCATGGTCGAATTGGTCGACGCACAAACACCGCCGCTGCGCCTGCCGCTTGGCACCGACACGCTGAAGGCCATCGCTGAGAAGAATGCGTATGTTACGCAGGAAACCGAAACATGGAAGGCATTGTCGGCATCGACTGACTTTTCTGAATAAATGCTGACACCATCCGCTTCCCGTTTGCATTGTGTAATGGGAAGCGGATAGGCCGATACGCAATGGGGGTTTGCACCGAAGTCGCCGCCACTAATCCTTCATCATGCGTTGATACGGTAACCGGGTTGTACGTGCTAGTCCGTCTGACAAGAACTTCTACTTCCCCACCCGGAACCAACAGATGAAAACGACTCCCGTCTGCAACGCGACACGCCGCCTGTCATTCCCCCGACCGGCTTCCACGGTAGCACTCGTGCTATGCGCCGCCGCCCTCAACGCCCATGCCGAACAGTCCGATTTCCGCGGCGAAAGTCGCTTCGAGCCAGGCTTACTGGTTGTAAGTCGAAGCGTGTACGACAACCTGTCGAGCAACGTTCAGGTTGGCGCGATCCTACCGCCGAATTGCGGAGCCACTCAGGGCGGTTGTAGCGCGGCAACTGGCGCGCCGAACGACGGTACCTATCCGTTTGTTTGGAACAACGATGGTTACGACGCCAGCTTCGGCATCACGTCGCGGATCTTTCTCGATCAGCTCACGCCATCAGGCGAGTGGGTCAGCTCGCTCGAAGTGCCCAACAGTTTGCAGAAAACGCCGCGACGCGACCAACTCGTCACCAGCTTCAGTTCCAAATCGGAACTCGGCCTGCACCTTTCGCTCGACGGCCAGTACCTGACCTTTATGGGTTATGTCGCGCCGGTCAATACGGTGGATGTCTCCAATTCGAACACGCCAGGCGCAGTCGATCCCACTAATCCGGTGGGGCAGAATTACTATCGGGCAGTCGCTCGCGTCGACCGTGATGGGCACTTCCGCATCACCGAGACGAACGCATATAGCGGCAACAACGGACGTTCGGCGATTCTGAATAACCGCGATGGCGAAGATTTTTTCTACACAGCCGGCAACGCGGGTAACGGTGCGAACCCTCAACCGGCCGGAGTGGTCATCGGCGCCGGCGCACAATTCATCGACGCCACGAAAAAGCATGAGGCGCAGCAGGACCCGGGCGCACCGACTCCGCTCGCCAGCTTTTCGGTCACTGAACTTGGCGGTTCGGCAGACAAGATCGGCAAGGACGATAACTTCCGTGGCATGACCGTATTCAACAACGTCCTCTACTTTACGAAGGGTAGCGGCAGCAACGGCGTGAACACAGTGTATTTTGTGGACACCACGGGGAAAGCTTGCCCGTCTGGCACAGGTGTGCCGGCTGCGAATGCGGCACTGCCAAGCAAGGCGCTTGCTTACGATTCCGCCACGGTCCAAACCAATGGACTGCCAAACAATATGTGCGTGCTGGCCGGCTTTCCGTCGACACCCAACAAGACCGCGACTACGCTCTCCTTTCCGTTTGGCCTCTGGTTCGCCAACGCGACGACGCTCTATGTCGCGGACGAGGGCGATGGCTACACGGGCGGCCCCGATCTGTACACGCACGCGGCCGCGCAGACTGGCGCGGGTTTGCAGAAATGGGTGTATAACGCTGGCGCGAAAAAATGGACGCTCGCCTACACCCTGCAGGCGGGTCTGAACCTGGGCCAGCAATACACGGTTTCCGGATACCCAACCGGCTCCAATACGGCAACTGGACTGCCGTGGGCACCGGCGACGGATGGGCTGCGCAACCTGACCGGCCGCGTCGAAAATGACGGCACAGTCACGCTCTGGGCAATGACGTCGACCATCAGCGGCAACGGCGATGTGGGCGCCGATCCGAACAAGCTGGTAGCCATTCGCGATCTGCTCGCGAATACGACTGCGACCGGTGCCGCTCGCGAGAAATTCGTCGCGTTGCGAAGCGCAGGCTTTGGCGAGGTATTGCGCGGCGTCTCGTTCACGCCGGGTACTGATCCGGACCACCGTTTCTGACGCGCTGACAACCGGGTGAAGCCACGCCGCGGCGCATTCAAGCGTGCGTGGCTCACCCGGTTTGCACGACCCGTCAACGCATTACGCCGTGTGGCCCTTACTTCCCTGCTCGCTGTCGAGATGCGCCATCTGCGCCGCTGCGTAACGTTCACCTGCGGCGGCCCCATGCGGCACTGCCTGCGCGATCGCGGCCAGATCCTCAGCGCTGAGCGTCACGTCAACCGCACCGAGTGCTTCGGCGAGACGATCGCGCCGACGCGCGCCAACCAGCGGCACGATATCGCTGCCCTGTGCCGCAACCCACGCAATCGCGATCTGCGCAACCGAGACGCCTTTTGCATCGGCCACCTTGCGCAACGCATCCACCAGCGCGAGATTGTGATCGACGTTGTCCCCCTGAAAACGCGGACTCATGGCGCGAAAATCGCCTTTCCCCGCGGCGTCCTTGCTCCAGTGGCCGCTGATCAAACCGCGGGATAGCACGCCGTACGCCGTCACGCCAATGCCGAGTTCGCGGCAGGTCGGCAGGATCTCGTCTTCAATGCCACGGGAAATCAGCGAGTACTCGATCTGCAGGTCACTCACCGGGTGCACCGCTGCCGCACGGCGAATGGTCGTGGCGCCTACTTCGGACAAGCCGACGTGCCGCACATAGCCGGCCTTGATCATGTCGGCAATCGCCCCCACCGTGTCTTCGATAGGCACGTTGGGATCGAGCCGCGCAGGGCGGTAGATGTCGATATGATCGACGCCCAACCGCTGCAGCGAATAGGCAAGAAAGTTTTTGACCGCCGCGGGGCGCGCATCGTAGAGCGACCAGCCGCCTGCCGGGTCGCGCATGGCGCCGAATTTCACGCTGATGATCGCCGCATCGCGGCGTGACGGCGGCGCACTTTTCAGGGCCTCGCCGATCAGGATTTCGTTGTGACCGGAGCCGTAGAAATCGCCGGTATCGAGCAACGTGATGCCGGCTTCTAGCGCCGCGTGGATCGTTGCAATGCTTTCAGCGCGGTCAGACGGGCCGTACATGCCCGACATCCCCATGCAGCCAAGACCGATGGCGGAGCTTTGCGGGCCCGTCTTACCCAGTTGAAGTTGCTTCATGATGTCCTCAGTAGGTGCGCCGCAAGAAAGGCGCTTGCGCTGAAGTATCGGTCGATTTCCAGCGTGCGATAATCCACCTCAATCCGGATGACCCGAGCGGAAAAGCGAACAATGCAGGAACCCGACCTGTCCGATTTGAAAGCATTCGTCGCCGTCACACGAGCACGCGGATTCCGCCATGCCGCACTGACGGGCGGCGTGTCAGCCTCATCGCTTAGCGAAGCCGTTCGACGGCTCGAACAGCAGCTCGGCGTCAGGCTGCTCAACCGAACGACGCGCAGCGTCACGCCAACGGAAGCCGGGCAGCGTCTTTTCGAACGGCTTGCGCCGGCCTTCGGGGAAATCACCATCGCGCTGGACGCGGTGAATCTCTTTCGCGAGAGTCCGACTGGAACATTGAGATTAAACGTTCCGTCGATCGCGGCAAGAGAAATTCTGCCTGCTCTCCTGTCCCGCTTCCTCGCCGCTCATCTAGGTATCACGGTGGACGTCGGCACCAACGACACGTTCATCGATATCCTCGCGGCGGGCTTCGATGCCGGCATCCGCTACGACGAACGCCTCGAGCGCGACATGATCGCTGTGCCGATCGGCCCGCGCGTTCAACATTTCGTCGCGGCGGCCGCGCCGTCCTACCTCTCGGCCCGCGGTACACCGCAACATCCGGGTGAACTGTTGAACCACGCGTGTATCGGACACCGCTTCGACAGCGGCGTGCTCGCGACGTGGGAATTCAAGCGAGGCGACGAGGTCGTGCGGATCGAGCCAAACGGACCGATGATCGCCTCAATAATCGAACTGGAGCGAGGCGCGGCCATCGCAGGATTGGGAATCGTCTACTCGTTCGATGAATTTCTACGGCCGGCGATAGAGCAAGGTGCGCTCGTACCGGTGCTCGACGAGTGGTGTCAAACCTTCACTGGACCGTTTCTGTACTACCCGAGCCGGACGCATATGCCGGCTCCGCTCCGGGCGTTCGTTGACTTTATTCTTGCCGGTGAAGAGTCAGGTGGTCATCCGTAGGCAGGGCGCCACGATGAACCGATATGGGTTACGGCGCGGACCGGTGTCACGCGATCCACGCCGTGCCATGCAACAGCAGCGCGCTCAGCCCGCTGCGACGACGTCGATGCGCAACGCTTCCCCACCGGCCACAATCGCGAGCAGATGGTCGACGTTCGGGTGTGCACCCGGACGGTTGCGCGCGTCGGCCGTATGCTCGGCGAACACTGCGAGGCCGTGTTCGGCCGCCTTGGCGTCCAGCGTGCCGAAGGCCTGCTGCAGATAGTTGTACACCGCGAGCGACCCCTGCTTACCAGGCTTGTTCTCGATGCTGGCCACCACGGCGCCCTTGCCGTCGAGCAGATCGATACGTTCGATAGCGTCGATGGCCGGCAGCTGGGCGAGGTTGTCCTTGAACACGTTGCTCGGTTGAATCACTGAAAACACTCCTTCTATTCGGAAAAATGCGGCGAGCCGTATCTTATCCGATAGGGTGTTTTGCATCGTGCTGAACGAGGAGATCTCATGCAGTTCATTGCGGAAGCTTCGGTTTTTCCGAACCTTAGCTCCCGGATTAGCAGATTTATCCGTTCCCCAACCTGACGCAGACTGAGGTTCACCACCACTGCGGACATTGTCCGCGCCAGGAGCCCAAACATGCGTACCTATCCGCGCAACAGTCCTCAAGCCGCCGCACGTATCGTCGCGTTGGCACTCACTTCCGACGGACACGTCAGCAGTTCGGAAGAGCTCGCCCTCGAAAGCCTGGATATAGCGGGCCAACTCGGTCTCGCACCAGAGCAATTCGCGCAGATTGTGCAAACGCTTTGCGAGGATCAATCGGTCGCGAACACGCCGTTCGCGCCGCCAGTCGGCCAGATCGGCGCGGGCCTGCTCACCACGTTGTTGGATGAAATCGACGACGCCGCGTTGCGTCGCAAGGTGATGCGGCTATGTATCGCCGTCGCGATCGCGGACAACTATCTGGCCGATGGCGAAATTGCCTTGCTGGCTGCTGTGTTCAACGCATGGGGGCCTAAGCCAAACCAGATGGCAAGCCGGCACATCCCGTTGCCGGACGCGCCGTACACTCACGCACGCCCGGCAGCGACCACCTGAGAAGCGAGCGCATGATGTTGCCCGCGTCGCGAGCGGATCGCGTGGATCTCTTCGACCACGCCTTCCGCTCGACCGAGCCAGCGCAGTCCGCGCAGCAGCGCCACATCCCCCGCGCCCAGTTCCGCGAGGGGAAACACGCCGAGGCCACGCGCGGCGAACACCGCCATCAGCGCGCTGTCTTCGAACTCCCCGACAATTCGCGGCCGGATCCCTTCGGTTTCGAACCATCGGTCAAGCCGCGCACGCAACGCGCCGTGCCCGGTGGGCAGAAGCACAGGCAGCTCGGCCAGGCATTGCGGAAAGCCGGTACGGGCGGATTTGCGGATGATCTCCGCGGGGCCATACCAGTCGACGGGCGAACCGACGAGGCGCTGGCTCACAACGCGTAGATCCGCATTGTGCGGCGCAGGCTGGCACGCCAGCACGAGATCGAGCCGATGGAGCGCGAGCTCCGACAGCAACTGCGCATGTTCGCCCTCGTGGCAGAGCAGCCTGAGCGACGGCGTTTCAAGCACTGGCGCGAGCAGCGCGTGCGCGGCCAGCTTTGAGATGCCGTCGGAAAGACCCACTGCAAGCCGGGCAACACGCTCGCCGCCCGCCTCGCGCATCTCATCGAGCAGCGCTTCGCCGATTTGAAAAATCTGTTCCGCGCGATTGAAAGCCGTCTCGCCGGCTTCAGTCATCGTAACGCCGCGCCCTGCCGGTTTGAGCAACTGGCGCCCGATCGATTTTTCCAGCTCACGCACCTGCGCGCTGATCGTCTGAACCGCCATGTCGAGACGCTCGGCCGCACGCGCGAAGCCGCCCTCTTTCACGACGATCCAGAAATAGTAGAGATGGCGATAGTTAAGCATGTTGGCGACACTTCGAAAAAATCGATATATCGCTCAGATTATCACTGATTTATCCGAACCATGAAGACGGCGATGATAACGGCATACCGACGTTGCCTGTCACCCTTTGCTTACGGACCCCATGGACTCTTTACTCACACTCGCCGCCGACCCCGCCGCATGGGCCGCTCTCCTCACGCTGGTCGTGATGGAAATCGTGCTCGGCATCGACAACCTGATCTTCATCTCGATCCTCAGCAACAAGCTGCCGGAAGCGCAGCGCGCTCGCGTTCAGCGCATGGGCATCATGCTTGCGCTCGTGCTACGGCTCGCCCTGCTCGGCACCGTCGCGTGGATTGCGCAACTGACCGCGCCTGCCGTGACGCTGTTCGGCCACGCGTTTTCATGGCGCGATCTGATCCTGCTCGGCGGCGGCCTGTTCCTCGTCTGGAAGGCAACGAGCGAAATTCGCCACCACGTCGTTCATGCGGAAGAAGTACGCGACAAGGCCAGCACGACCGTGCAGTTGACCGCGATGGCTGCAATTGGACAGATCCTTGTGCTCGATATCGTGTTCTCGGTCGACAGCATCATCACTGCCGTCGGGATGACCGAGCACATGCCGATCATGTTCGTTGCCGTGATTGCTGCAGTCACCGTGATGCTGTTCGCCGCCAACCCGCTGTCGCGCTTCATTGACCGTAATCCGACCATCGTCATGCTCGCGCTCGGTTTCCTGCTCGTGATCGGCATGACGCTCATCGCGGAAGGTTTTGGTTCACACGTGCCGAAAGCTTACATCTACGCGGCTATGGCGTTCTCCGCGTTTGTCGAGGCACTCAACATGCTCGTGCGCCGGGCGAATTCGAAGCGCATGGTTAGCGCGGAGTAACGAGCGCTAGATGAATTTTTTTACTCTTGAGGAGCAACGAAATGAAATGTCCCGTTTGCAAGACCACTGACCTGCTGATGACCGAGCGACGCTCGATCGAAATCGACTACTGCCCGGTATGCAGGGGCGTCTGGCTCGATCGCGGCGAACTCGACAAGCTGATTGCGCAGGACGCCGGCGGCGATGACGCGCAGGCTAACGCTACCGCACGCACGAGCCGCGACAGCTATCCGGATCGGGATCGAGATCGGGAACGGCATCGCGACCACGCGTACGACAACAACCGCACGTATGACAATCACCGAACGGATTATCGGGGACACAAGAAGAAGCGCTCGCTTTTCGACATGTTCGATTTCGATTGAAGGTGTCCGCGGGAGAAGAACCAGGCAGCAGTTATCAGATCAAAGGCGCGCGCTGTCATCAGACAGCCGCGCCTTTTTCATTTTCCCCTCTGACGTTGCCTCAGCCAGCGTCGAACCCTTCATACAAATAACAACGTGTCGCGTGTCATCGACAGAGCGAAGTGGTGCGTTAAGCCGTTAACGGTTTGAGCGCGCGGCCCAAGCACGATCCACGCGCTGAATCCCCTGCGCCCGCCGCCATGATGTTCCCCCAAATTGTTTTCCTGCCCGTCTATCGTTCAGATGCCACTTTCTATCGTTTCGATTACAAAGACCTGCGCGCTTGCCGCGCTAACGTATTGCACGCTAACCATGGCGATGCCGGCGCAGGCAGCCGACAACGTGATCGTGCTCGACTCCGGCGAAGCCCAACTGACGCTGATCGATCCCGCTACGCATAAGGTGATCGGCACGGAGCCGACCGGCAAGGAACCGCACCATCTGATGATCACGCCCGACGGGCACTCGCTGATCGTCGCGGATTCGATCTCGAACGATCTGATGTTTCTCGATCCGCACACCGGGAAGGTGCAGCGCAAGGTCGACGATATTGAAGATCCCTATCAGCTCGGTTTCTCGCCCGATCACAAATGGTTCGTGACAGCCGGTCTGCGACTGGATCGCGTCGACGTGTACCACTACGACGGCCAGAACATGACGCTCGCCAAACGTGTCCCGCTCTCGAAGACGCCGAGCCACATGACGTTCTCATCCGATAGCAAGACGGTATTCGTCACACTGCAAGACACCGGCGAAGTGGCCGCGATCGATCTGGCGACGCAGACGGTGCTGTGGAAACTGCATGTGGGCAATACACCCGCCGGACTCTGGATGACGCCAGGCGACCGCTATCTGTTGATCGGCATGACGGGCGAAGACGATGTGGCCGTGGTCGACTGGCACAAACAACAAGTCGTGAAAAGAATTCAGACCGGGCGCGGCGCGCACAACTTCCGCAACCTCGACGACGGCCAGCACATAGCGCTCACGAACCGCGTGGAAAGCACAATCAGCATTCTCGATTACAACACGCTGACGAAGACCGCCGACATCACCGGACTCATGCCCGGCCCTGATGACATGGAACTGTCTTCGGATCGCCGCTACCTGTGGGTCACATTCCGTTTTTCGCGGCATGTCGGCATCATTGATCTGACGACATATAAACTTATCGACACGATCGCGGTCGGACGTTCACCGCATGGTTTGTATTTCGCCAATCGTGCGCCCGTGTATGCACCCAATCCAGACTGAACAGGCTTTCGTTTTGATGACAGCACCCGCAATTTCAAGAGATTTCCGATGATCCACGAAATCCTCGCGTTACTCGATAACGGCATCTCGACGCTGCAGACACTCCTGTACGTCGACGTGGTGCAGCCGTTTTTTTATCGGTTCGGCCTGATGGGATACGACGAGGACACCTACGATGCGCTCTATTGGGTGATCGTCGGCGTGCTGGAAATCCTGGTCACGTATATCGCCTTGCGGCCACTGGAAGCGCTGCGGCCCGTCGAGGCGTGGTCCGATCGAAAAGCGCTGCGCGCCGATGTGATCTACACGTGGATCGCCAAGCTCGGCATCGTCAATATCGCGTTCTTCTTCATGCTGCAGCCGCTGTTCAATCACTGGCAGAGTTTGATGGCGATCTACAACGTGCCGAACATCGACATCGACGGACTGTGGCCGGGCGTCACCGATCAACCGGTCGTGTCGTTCCTTATCTACCTGATCGTGCTCGATTTCTTCGGCTACTGGTATCACCGCTGGCAGCATCGCTTCGGCGTGTGGTGGGAACTGCACGCGGTGCACCACAGCCAGCAGCAGATGTCGTTGTGGGCCGACGACCGCAATCACTTTCTCGACGACATCATTCAGGCGGCGTTCTTCGCAGCGGTTTCGCTGTTCATCGGTGTGCAGCCGACGCAGTTCGTCGTGCTGGTTGCGGTCGGCAACTTCATGCAGAGCGTGCAGCACGTGAACGCGCGCTTGCCGTATGGATGGCTGCTCGAACGCACGATCGTGAGTCCGATTTTCCATCGGCGTCATCATGCAATTGGCTACGGCCATGAAGGCACGCGCTACGGCTGTAACTTCGGCGTGCTGTTTCCGTGGTGGGACATGATGTTCAGGACCGCGTCGTGGGACCGTACTGTCGAGCCGACCGGCATTCGTGACCAGTTGCCCGTGCCGCACGGCGCAGCACGTTCCTACGGTGACGGGTTGATCGCACAGCAATGGCGCGCCTTTGGCCGCATCGCGATGCGCCTGCGGGGCCAACGCAACTACGGCGGCGTAACGGACTGATTGTCATTGGGATGGAGCGGGTGAATCATCCCAAGCCCGCTGCTCGCACGATCAGCAACACGCCTGCGCCGACGATACCAACCCCAATCAAGCGCGCCGCCCGCTCGCCACGCGGCGCAAGACGTTCAACGGTGATGGCCGCCGTCACAGCGGCCATCACACGCAGATCCATGACCCCGGCAACGAGCAGGACCGTCGTCAGGCCGGCGCAGCAGTAGCTGCACTGCAAGCCCAAGTGCAGGCCGTGGCGCCATGCCGTGGTGACGTCCGCTGACAATGCGCGCAACATGAGGCAGCGACCAGGTGTTGTGCGGCAGCAGGCAAGACGCCGGGCCTTCCACGCCGTGAACTGCAGCGCCCCGGCGATCAGCACAATCACACCCATTGCGAACGGAACGGCGCGCGCCAGCGCCGGCTGTTGCATTTCGAGCGCCGCCAGCGCAGCACCGAGCGGAAATGCGGCCATGCCGAACGCGGTCCACACGAAGAAATACCCCGCGCCCACCACCACCGTCAGCCAGCCCAAACCCGTTACGCCCGCCCCGCCGACGGCCTCGCGATAGCGCAACAGCATGGGGACGAGAGATGGCAGCATCATCGCAACCATCATCACCACCCACATGCCGAGGAACGACGCCGCGAGGCCAGACCACGTTTGTCCGCACATCGGCATCCACGCCGCCGACATCGTCCAGCCGCCGGGCATCGGCATCTCACCCATCGCCGACATGGACACAGCGCCGACGATCGTTGCCGCCGTGCTGACGGTGAAGAGTAAGGCCGAGACGCCGAAGAAAGCCCGCTGCGAAGCGCGCGCTTCGATCGAGTGCCCCGGCATCTCCCGCCCTCCGGTTGCGCTGACGTGTTCCATCGCCCGGCTCAGCGCGTCGTCTCGTACTCGTCGTGACGCTTCCACCAGACGCCTGTCTCGTTACGCCCCTTGGGCGCGCGGTCGAGCCACTGATACATACCCCAGATGCCGTCCACACCTCGCGCATAGGTGGAATACGTGTGATAGACGACACCGTCCTCGAGTACGAACGCACTCAGACCCGGCCTGTCGCGCGTGTACGTCGCCGCGTCGGTTCCACAGGTGGCCGCGAACTGGGCGACGGGCTCCGGGACGACCTGCGTTTCGTCCATCGCATGCCCACCGCGCTCGTAGTTGTATTCGATGCTTCCCTCGCGCTGCTGCGCCTCGGTGAACGCGATGTTGAAGTCGAAGTTAAAGTCGCTGCCAGCCGAGGAAGCCCACGGGAACGTCCAGCCCATCCGGCGCTGATACGCCTGCAGCTTCTCCAACGGCGCCCGCGATACCGCCGACAACGTGACGTCGTGATTCGCCAGATGAACGGCGATGCCATCGAACCCATCGGCGATCGATGAGCACGACGGGCATCCCGCCTTGTAGTCGGGTCCGAACATGAAGTGGTACACGAGAAGCTGCGAGCGTCCTTTGAAGAGGTCCGCCAACGAGGCGCGTCCCGCAGCAGTTTCGAATGTGTACGCCTTGTCGATTCGCACCCAGGGCAGTGCCTGCCGTTGCTGCACCAGCGCGTCGCTCTGCCGCGTGAGCGCCTTCTCCGCCTTGAGCAGTTCGATCCGCGCCGCCAGCCACTCGTCACGCGTCCCGGTTTGATGTGTCGTGGTCATGCTTCCCTCCTTGGGAGTCCTTCGTCGTTCGTTCAGTTGTCGATACGACGAACTGGTTGGTGGTCGTGCTAGATTAGCCACGGGCACCCGAACGGTGGGAGTGACAAGTGTGGCGGGATTCGGATAGACCATGGACTCACTAGTCACGGCCGCGGCGCGTGCGCTCGCGGCGGGCGACCCGCTCGGCGCGCTGAACCGGATCGCCTTGCGAGACGACGCGGCTGCACTCGCGCTGCGAGGCATCGCGATGGCGCAGCTCGGCGATCTCGTTCGGGCAAAAGCGCTGGTGCGAAGCGCGGCGCGCGCCTTCGGCCCGAAAGCGCCGGTGGCCCGCGCGCGGTGCGTGGTCGCCGAGGCCGAAATCGCGCTCGCCTCGCGCGATCTGGGCTGGCCCGCAAAAGCGCTCGACGCCGCGCGGGCAACGCTCGAAGCCCATGGCGACCGGCTGAACGCCGCGCATGCGCGGTATCTCGAAGTCCGGCGCCTCCTTCTGATCGGACGCCTCGACGAGGCCGAGCGCCTGCTCGTCCACCTCGATCCCACGCCCTTCCCGCCCGCGCTGCGCGCCGCCCACGAGCTGGTCGTCGCCGGAATCGCGATGCGCCGCCTGCAGACGAAAACAGCGCGCGCCGCGCTCGCGAAAGCCGAGCAGGCCGCACGTCACGCAGGTATCCCGTCGCTGACGGCAGAGGTCGAGAGCGCACGCCTTCTGCTGGACACGCCCGCGGCTCGTCTGATTGCACATGGCGAAGAGCGTCTGCTCGTGCTCGAGGAAGTTGAGGCGTTACTCGCGTCGAAGGCGCTCGTGGTGGACGCGTGCCGTTACGTCATACGTGAAGCAAACATCGTGGTTCCGCTTGCGAGGCGTCCCGTGTTGTTCGCGCTAGCCCGCGCACTGGCTGAAGCATGGCCCGAAGACGTATCGAGGGACACCCTCATCGCGCGCGCATTCCGGACCAAGCATGCCGATGAATCGCATCGCGCGCGGCTGCGCGTCGAAGTCGGACGGCTTCGCGCATTGCTTGGGCCGCTGGCCGGCGTGAGCGCGACGAAACGCGGTTTTGCACTGGTGCCGCACGGCGCACGCGAGGTCGTCGTGCTTGCACGGCCGGTCGAAGAGCCGCATGCGATGGTGCTCGCCTTCCTCGCCGACGGTGAGTCGTGGTCGAGCTCGGCGCTCGCGATTGCGCTGGACGCCAGTCAACGCACCATGCAGCGGGCACTCGATTCGCTGGCGGCAGCCGGCAAGGTGCAGTCGTTCGGCCGCGGGCGAGCAAGACGCTGGATGACGCCACCCATGCCCGGATTCACGACCACTTTGTTACTCCCCGCTCCCCCTACCGAGTGATTAGGATCGAAACATGAACAAATCAACCGCCAAAATCATCCGTGAATATGGGCCCTTTCCGGGCGTCAACCAGGTGGGGGGCGTCACGTACGACGGTCAGCGTGTCTGGATTGCCGCCGGAGACAAGCTGAACGCCTTCGATCCGGTGAGCGGAGAAACGCTGCGCTCGTTCGACGTCGCCGCGCAGGCTGGCACGGCCTTCGACGGCCAGCACCTGTTCCAGATCGCCGACGATCGCATCCAGAAGATCGATCCGGATACCGGTCACGTGCTCGCCACCATTCCTGCGCCTGGCGGCGGTGGCAACTCGGGGCTCGCGTGGGCCGAAGGAACGCTCTGGGTGGGGCGGTATCAGGACCGGAAGATCCACCAGGTCGATCCCCAAACCGGCGCGATTCTGCGCACGATCGAATCCAACCGCTTCGTCACCGGCGTCACCTGGAGCAACGGAGAACTCTGGCACGGCACCTGGGAAGACGACGCGAGCGAGTTGCGGCGCGTCGATCCTGGTACGGGAGAAGTGCTGGAGAGCCTGGAGATGCCGCCCGGCCTCACCGTGTCGGGGCTGGAAGCCGACGGCGGCGATCTGTTCTTCTGTGGTGGCGGAAACAGCGGCAAGGTGCGAGCCGTACGCCGCCCCGCGCGAAACGCCGAGGTCCCGGTCGAGTCCGCGAGCGAGTAATTTACCGCTTGCTTACCCAGTCGCGCACCGCTTGCGCGAACAATCTCAGTGCGATCGGCGGATGACGGTTCGCGGGGTAATAGAGGCACAAACCGGCGAAAGTCGGACTCCATTCAGGCAGCAAGTGGATGAGGCGCCCCGACGCCAGATGCTCCGACACATGATATTCCGGAACCCAGGCAATGCCGATACCGGCGAGGGCGGCCTCGATCACCAAATTGAGATTGCCGAGCGTCACCGGCCCAGCAACATCGATATTCGCTCTTTTGCCCCGATGTTCGAGATCCCACCGGGGAAGTACGCCGCTATCAAAGCGGAAGCGGATGCACCGGTGCTGCATCAGGTCGTGCGGCGCTTTCGGCGGTACGTGATGCGCAAGATAGTCCGGCGAAGCTACCGCTGCGAAACGCATGTCGCCCCCGAAGCGGACGGCGATCATATCGCGCGGCACGTCGTCATAGACGCGTATGCCCGCGTCGAAGCCATCGGCCACGATATCCACAAGCCGTGTGTCCACGACGAACTCGACGTGAATGTCGGGATATGCCGCGAGGAAGTCAGGAAGAACATGCCGGATCAGCGGTCTCACTGACGCCTCCGACGCACTGATCCGGATCGATCCCGACGGCCGGTCGTGTTCCGACGCGACCTGATTCACCGCCTCTTCCAGATCCGCGATGGCGGGCCGCACCCGCCGCAGGAGCTGCTCACCCGCCTCGGTGAGCGCAACGGATCTTGTTGTGCGGTTAAGCAGCCGCACCGCCAACCGTGCCTCCAGACCCCGCATTGAATGACTCAGCGCCGAGGGCGAGACCCCCAGCGTACGCGCCGCCGCGCGGAAGCTTCGCTGGTCGGCAATGGCGACGAATGCAGTTAGTTCGGACAGACCGGCGCGCGCCATAGATGAATTTTCCTCAATGCCCTGTGCAATTCTAGCCAGATTGTTGAGCCAATCACAACAGCATAAGATCGTTGGCGTCAACCGACATCGCACGGAAGGAGCAAGAACATGCAACATCGCAAGCTTGGAAACAGCGGTCTCGACGTATCGGCGCTTGGCCTCGGCTGCATGGGTTTGAGCTATGGCTATGGCCCCGCGACCGAAAAGTCCGAAGGCATCAAACTGATCCGGTCCGCTTTCGAACTGGGTGTGACGTTCTTCGATACCGCAGAAGCCTACGGACCGTTTTTTAACGAGGAACTCGTCGGCGAGGCGCTAGCGCCGTTTCGCGATCAGGTGGTGATCGCCACCAAGTTCGGTTTCAAGGACGGCGACGTGAGCCAGGGTCTGGACAGCCGGCCCGAGCGCATTCGTGCGGTCGTCGAGGCTTCGTTGAAGCGCCTGAACACCGATCGCATCGACCTCTTCTACCAGCATCGCGTCGACCCGAACGTGCCGATCGAAGACGTCGCCGGCGCCGTCAAGGAGTTGATCCAGCAAGGCAAGGTGAAACACTTCGGTCTCTCCGAAGCCGGCGCGAATTCGATTCGTCGTGCCCATGCCGTGCAACCGGTGGCGGCACTGCAAAGCGAGTACTCGATGTGGTGGCGCGAGCCGGAAGAAACGGTGCTCCCCACGCTGGAGGAACTGGGCATCGGCTTCGTGCCGTTCAGCCCGCTCGGCAAGGGTTTCCTCACCGGCGCCATCGACGCGAACACCTCGTTCGACAAAACCGATTTCCGCAGTATCGTGCCGCGCTTCTCGGAGGAGAACCGCAAGGCCAATGCGGGCCTCGTCGAAGTGCTGGGCCGGATCGCGGACGGCAAAGGTGCTACGCGCGCCCAGATCGCTCTCGCCTGGCTGCTGGCGCAGAAGCCGTGGATTGTACCGATTCCGGGTACGACCAAGCTTCATCGACTGACAGAGAACATCGGCGCGGCCGCAGTCGAACTGTCGGCTGACGATCTGTCGGCCATCGAAGCGGCCCTGCATGAGGTCAAGGTGGTCGGCGATCGGTACCCGGCGCATCTGCAGCAGCGCGTGGATCGCTAATGCGCCTGGCGTGCCAGATCTCTACCTGACAGCGGGTTGGGCACAACGCGTGGTAGGGGTATGCACGGTACCCCGTGCCGCGCACACGATGCTACGCTTGGAGTTCTTTGCGCACGACACTAACTAAACGCAGATTTCAGCCAAACATCGCACAACTCGTCTAGCCGCCACGGAATACATGACGAGTGTCTTTGGCACTCCACAAAGTCGATAGCGAACTGAAAAAGCGGCGCAAGCAACCGAATATCCGTTCAGGAGACTTCGATGAAGACAGCGGCTTCCACCCCTCTACCGCCGGATCAGGCGAAGAAGCAGGCCTTCTGGCCCCAAGGATGGTGGAGGCTGATGGAAATCCGCATCGGCATCATTCCGCTGCCGATCTACATCATTGCCGGCGCGCTCATCGCAGTGCTTGTCTATATCGACAAGCTGCCGAATGAGATCTCGCTCGTGATTGTCATGTTTGCGTTCTTCGGTTTCACGCTGGCCGAAATCGGTAAGCGCATTCCGGGTATTCGCGCCATCGGCGCCGCTGCCATCTTTGCGACCTTTATCCCGTCCGCGCTGGTGTACTACAAGTTGCTGCCTGTGCAGATCGTGAAGGTCACAATCGAGTTCACCAAGTCCACCAATTTTCTTTACCTGTTTATTGCGTCCATTATTGTGGGCAGCATTCTGAGCATGGACCGGCAGGTGCTGATCAAGGGCTTCCTCAAGATCTTCGTGCCGCTCGGTATCGGAACGATCGTGGCCGGCGCCGTTGGTACAGCCGTCGGCACCGCGCTGGGACTTGGCGCCTATCACACGTTCTTTTTTATCGTCGTACCGATCATGGCTGGCGGAGTCGGCGAAGGGGCCATTCCGCTGACCGTTGGATACGCCGGAATCCTGCATCAGGATCCAGGTGTGCTGTTTGCGACCGTTCTGCCTCCTGTCATGCTCGGCAGCCTGGCGGCGATCATTTTCGCCGGCACGTTGAACTTCGTCGGCAAGCGATACCCTCGTTTCACCGGCGAAGGGCGTTTGCAGCCAGGCGAGCACGACGAGATGGACCCTGCCCAGCAAGAAATCTCGGGGCATATGGATGTGACCCATATCGCCGCGGCGGGGATCACCGCACTGACGCTCTACGTTGTAGGCATCTTGTGCCAGCGGCTGTTCGGCCTGCCGGCGCCGGTCGCGATGCTTTTTATCGCGGTGGTCGTGAAACTCACGCAGGCGGTGTCTCCCCAGTTGCAGCAGGGCGCATACATCGTGTACAAGTTTTTTTCCACCGCGGTCACCTACCCGCTGCTGTTCGCCATTGGCGTGTCGCTGACGCCATGGGACAAGTTGATGGCTTCCTTCACCCTGCCGACCCTCATCACCATCGTGTCAACCGTCGCCACCCTGATGGCGGTCGGCGCTCTGGTGGGGTACTGGATGAAGATGTATCCGATCGACGCGGCCATCGTGAACGCCTGCCACAGCGGCCAGGGCGGCACGGGCGACGTCGCCATCCTGACTGCCGCCAATCGCATGACGCTGATGCCGTTCGCGCAGATCGCGACGCGGATCGGCGGTGCGATTACGGTGACGACCGTGCTAATTGTGCTGTCGCGGGTTACCTAGGCAGTATCTCTCCACTGCGAGTGGCACCATGCAAGTCACAGGTGCCGCGGTCGCAACATGGACACACGCGCGCCGCGTCTAGACACCCGCGAGCGCCGGCAGCTCCATCTCATACGACACGCGCTCGCGCCAGCTGCTCATCTGCGGCTGATGTACCACGCGGGTCGGATGCTGCGCGCTTTCGACGTGAATCGATACGCGCGCCGGATAGCGCGCCTTTTTCCGCTCGAGAATGGCCCGGCTCAGAAACCCGACGCTATACGCTTTCAGCAAGTGCGGATGATGAGCTTCGATGTACGCGGCAATCTGCGCCTCCTCGTCGTCGATCGTGGCTAGCAACGCCAGCGTGCGCGCATCCCAACGGAAGCGCAGGCCGAGTTCATCGAAAGCACTGTTATAGGCGCACAGTTGCGCCTCTACTTCAGCATCGTGCGCGTTGTCGCGGGCGTCGAACTGGGACGGGTTCATGGTCGTCTCCTTCAGGCAGGTTGGCATGACGAAGAATAGGAGCGCGCATAGATAAACAACAGTTAAAGTTTTTTCGAAAAACTATAACGTTTTACTTATATATAGATTCCTCTGCCGATCCGTAAACGCACCGGAAAGCATCCGTTTGTTCTTGCAGTGCACCACATCCCTGCTCAGTCGACGCAGAGCCTCGTTGCTCATGACCCGCAATCAGAACCGGCATACCCATCCATTCGGTATGCCTAATGCTAACCATAAAATGTTTTAACTTTTACTTATCGCTGTTCGCGCGCAGCATCCTTCAGACGCGCTCCACGCGAAACGCCTTTTACCCAGTTGTTGTGAGATCGACGGGCAAGGGTTTTCGTCAGTGCAATTCCCTCTGGCCGACCAATGGCGCTTGATTGCCAACAGACAAACCGGCGATGAAGCGATTCGATCACGTAGGTCCAACGCGCCGCTCGAGCGCGACGGAATATACAGGAGACGAAGGACATGGGACATACCAACGTATCCGGGACAGGCAGTACGCCGTTCCGGCAAAACCGCTGGGTGCAGCTAGCAATCGGCATCGTATGCATGGGGCTGGTCGCGAATCTTCAATACGCCTGGACGCTGTTCGTCGTCCCGATGGACAACGCCCATCACTGGGGCCAGGCAGCCATTCAGACCGCCTTCACGGTCTTCATCGTCACTGAAACCTGGCTCGTGCCTATCGAAGGCTGGCTCGTCGACAAGTTCGGGCCGCGCCCGGTTGTGATCGGCGGTTCGGTGTGCGCGGCGCTCGGCTGGATCATCGACGCGCATGCGAGCAGTCTCGTCGAACTCTACATCGCGGCCGTGATCGCCGGCATCGGAGCGGGTTGCGTGTATGGCACCTGCGTCGGCACGGCGCTCAAATGGTTTCCGGACAAGCGCGGTCTCGCTGCCGGCTTGACCGCGGCAGGTTTCGGCGCGGGCGCGGCCGTCACCGTGATCCCCATCGCCAACATGATCCAGCGCTCGGGTTACGAGCACACGTTCATGTTCTTCGGCATTTTCCAGGGCGTCTGCATTCTGCTGCTCGCCACCATGCTGGTACGGCCGAAACCTCCTGCATTCGCGGTGGCAGCCAAACGCGTGGTCGCCAGCAAGATCGACTACACGCCCGGCGAGATGATCCGTTCGCCGCTCTTCTGGGTCCTGTATCTGATGTTCGTATTCGTCGCAGCCGGCGGCATTATTGCCACCGCCCAGCTCGGGCCGATTGCGAAGGAATTCGGCTTCGCCAAGCTGCCGGTGAACCTGATGGGCATCACGCTGCCGCTGCTCACGATGACGCTCTCGATCGACAACCTGTGCAACGGCTTTACGCGTCCGTTGTGCGGGTTTCTGTCGGATCGCATCGGCCGTGAAAACACGATGTTCATGATCTTTCTCGGTGAAGGCGTCGCGCTGCTCGGGCTCATGCAGTTCGGCCACAACCCGTACGCCTTCATGTTCTTCGCCGCCGCCGTGTTCCTGTGCTGGGGCGAGATCTTCTCGATCTTCCCGGCGACCTGCGCGGACACGTTCGGCAGCAAATACGCCGCGGCCAATGCCGGCACGCTTTATACCGCGAAGGGCACCGCATCGATGCTGGTGCCGCTCGCCTCGGTGCTGTCGGCCAGCGGCGGGTGGAGCACCGTGTTCATCTCGGCGGCGGTGGTGTCGATCGCGGCAGCCGTGTCCGCGAAATTCATCCTCGCCCCCATGAGAAAACGCTGGATCGAAAACTCAGGCGCGCCGGCTGGCGTAGTGATCGCCGAAGCGCGCCTGCGGCCGTCGCCAGGCGGCTCACCTGAATGAACAACAACGTGAACTCGCCACTCACGACAAATCCATAACGTCCCGCGACCAAGGAGCAGCATCATGGCAGAAGCCGACCGGCAAACAGTAGAAGAGACTTCGACACAACAAGCGGCCGAGACGACCGACGGGTTTCATCTCGTCATCGACGCGCTGAAACTGAACGACATCAGCACCATCTTTGGACTGGTCGGCATCCCGATTACCGACCTCGCGCGGCTTGCACAAGCGGAAGGGATGCGTTTCATCGGTTTTCGTCACGAGCAGCACGCGGGCAATGCAGCGGCGATTAGCGGTTTCATGACGCAAAAGCCGGGTATCTGCCTGACAGTGTCGGCGCCCGGCTTTCTGAACGGCCTGACCGCGCTCGCCAACGCGACCACCAACTGCTTCCCGATGATCCTGATCAGTGGCTCGAGCGAGCGTGAAATCGTCGACCTGCAGCAGGGCGATTACGAAGAAATGGATCAGTTGAATGCGGCCAAGCCGTATGCGAAGGCCGCGTATCGCGTGCTGCATGCGGAAGACATCGGCATCGGCGTGGCGCGTGCGATTCGCGCCGCGGTGTCGGGGCGTCCGGGCGGCGTGTATCTGGACTTGCCGGCCAAGCTGCTCGCGCAAACGCTGGACGCCGTGAAGGCGCAGCAATCGCTGGTCAAAGTGGTCGATGCCGCGCCGCGTCAGTTGCCGGCGCCGGAATCGGTCAAGCGTGCCATCGATGTGCTGAAGAGCGCCAAGCGTCCGCTGATCCTGCTCGGCAAGGGGGCGGCTTACGCGCAGGCTGACGCGGAGATCCGCGCGTTCGTCGAGCAAAGCGGCATTCCGTATCTGCCGATGTCGATGGCCAAGGGCCTGTTGCCCGATACGCACGAGCAATCGGCGTCGGCGGCACGTTCGTTCGTGCTGCAGGAAGCCGACGTGGTCGTGCTGATCGGCGCGCGTCTGAACTGGCTGCTCTCGCACGGCAAGGGCAAGACGTGGGGCGCGGAGCCGAAGAAGTTCGTCCAGGTCGATATTTCGCCGACCGAGATCGACAGCAACGTCGCGATCGCCGCGCCGGTGATCGGCGATATCGGCTCGTGCGTGGCGGCATTGCGTGCCGGTCTGGATGCGGGATTCGCAAAGCCGAGCGCTGAGTGGACCGGCGCGATCGCCGAGCGCAAGAGCAAGAACCTCGCAAAGATGGCCGCCACGCTCGACAAGAACCCGTCGCCGATGAATTTCCACAGCGCATTGCGTGCAATCCGCGATGTGCTGAAGACACGTCCGGACATCAACGTCGTCAACGAAGGTGCGAACACGCTCGACTACGCGCGCAGCATCATCGACATGTACGAGCCGCGCAAGCGCTTCGATTCCGGCACGTGGGGAATCATGGGCATCGGCATGGGCTTCGCGATCGGCGCGGCGGTGACGAGCGGCAAACCGGTTGTTGCGATCGAAGGTGACAGCGCGTTCGGCTTCAGCGGCATGGAACTCGAAACCATCTGCCGCTACGACCTGCCGGTTTGCACGATCGTCTTCAACAACAACGGCGTGTATCGCGGCACCGACGTGAACCCGACCGGCGGCAAGGACGTCGCGCCGACCGTGTTCGTGAAGGGCGCGCGCTACGACAAGATGATCGAGGCATTCGGCGGTGTCGGCTACAACGCGACGACACCGGAAGAACTGACGAAGGCGCTGCTCGAAGCGATCGCGTCCGGCAAGCCGACCTTGATCAACGCCGTCATCGACGAAGCGGCGGGCACCGAAAGCGGCCGCCTGACCAATCTGAATCCGCAAAGCGCGGCAATGAAAAAGTGATCCAGCGTAACCACGGAGATATCAAATGACCAAACCACTCGAAGGCATCAAGATCATCGACTTCACCCACGTTCAGGCCGGCCCTGCGTGCACCCAGTTGCTCGCCTGGTTCGGCGCCGACGTGATCAAGGTTGAGAGACCGGGTTCGGGCGACGTGACGCGCAACCAGTTGCGCGACATCCCCGACGCCGACGCGCTTTACTTCACGATGCTCAACAGCAACAAGAAGTCGCTCACGTTGGACACGAAAAAGCCCGAGGGCAAGGAAGTACTGGAAAAGCTGATTCGCGAATCCGACGTGCTGGTCGAAAATTTTGGGCCGGGCGCGCTGGACCGGATGGGCTTTTCATGGGAACGCCTGAATGAACTCAATCCGAAGATGATCGTCGCTTCGGTGAAGGGCTTCAGCGACGGCCATCACTACGACGACCTGAAGGTCTACGAAAACGTCGCGCAATGCGCGGGCGGCGCGGCCTCCACCACTGGCTTCTGGGACGGCCCGCCGACCATCAGCGCCGCGGCGCTCGGCGACAGCAACACCGGCATGCATCTGGCGATCGGCATTCTGACCGCACTGATTGGACGCGACAAAACCGGCAAGGGCCAGAAGGTCGCGGTGTCGATGCAGGACAGCGTGCTGAACCTGTGCCGCGTGAAGCTGCGCGACCAGCAGCGCCTGGAACGCGTGGGCTATCTCGAGGAATATCCGCAGTATCCGCACGGCGAATTCAGCGACGTGGTGCCGCGCGGCGGCAATGCGGGCGGCGGCGGTCAGCCGGGCTGGGTGCTCAAGTGCAAGGGCTGGGAAACGGATCCGAACGCGTACATCTACTTCACGATTCAGGGCCATGCATGGGAGCCGATCTGCAAGGCGCTCGGCAAACCCGAGTGGATCGACGATCCGGCCTACAAGACCGCTGAAGCACGTCAACCGCATATCTTCGAGATCTTCGGCACCATCGAAGGCTGGCTCGCCGACAAGACCAAGTTCGAAGCGGTCGACATCCTGCGCAAGTTCGATATTCCGTGCGCGCCGGTGCTGACAATGAAAGAACTGGCCAACGATCCGTCATTGCGCGCGAGCGGCACGATCGTCGAAGTGCCGCACAAGAAACGCGGCACGTATCTGACGGTCGGCAGTCCGATCAAGTTTTCGGACATGAAGCCGGAAGTGACCGCGTCGCCGCTGCTCGGTGAACACACGGATGAAGTGCTGGCGAGCCTCGGCTACAGCCGGCAGGACATCTTCAACCTGCACGAAATCAAAGCGGTTTAATAGTGTTACTTACGCAACGGGCCTGGGCGTAGGCTCGGGCCTGTGAATACGGCGCCCCTCAGCGGGCGCCGTATTCAATTCAAGGATCTGCGGTTTTACTTCCGGGGAGCGCCATGCAAAGCGCTATCGACTTCGAGCAACTCGTCAACGCAATCGGCGACGCGATCATCATTTCCGATGCCGCCGGCAGCATCACGTTATGGAACCCCGGCGCTGAGCGCATGTTCGGCTTTACGCAGGACGAGGCACTGGGAAAGTCGCTGGACCTGATCATTCCGGAACGTTTGCGCGGCCGCCATTGGGACGGTTATCACAAGACCATGGCAACGGGCGAAACCCGTTATGGCAACGACGTGCTGCGTGTTCCTGCCGTCCATAAGGACGGGCGGTCACTGTCGATTGCCTTTACGGTCGCATTGCTGCATTCGCCGCAGAACGAGCTCACCGGCATCGTCGCCGTGATCCGCGACGAAACCAGCCGCTTCCAGGAGGATCGCCTGCTGCGCAAGCGTCTCGCCGAACTGGAAGCATCCGCGCGCGCGTGAGCGTCATGCGTAGCGCGCAAGAAACATATCGGCCGCAGATTCCGCGACGTGCCTTTGCTCATCCGCGCTGAGGGGTGGCTGTCCCATCGTCACCTGCGGCCAGAACGCGAACGCTTTCACGAGAGCCTGCAACTGCTGCGAGGCGAACATCGGGTCCGATGTCTTGAGGCGGCCATCAGCAGCGGCTGCCCGAATCCACACTGTCAGGTCTTCTTCACGCTCGCCCATGCGCGCCACCATGTCGCGCGCGCGCTCCTGCGAATGAATGCCCGCCGCGATCGCAACGCGCGCCAGCGACAGAAACGCCTCGTTATTCAGAAGGGCCAGCTTTTTAAACAGAAGCTGCAGCAACTGCGCACGCAACGGATGCGCGGCCGAATAAGCCGTCACCTCCCCCGTATCGCTCGACTCCCACAACTGCCCCAGGATCGCCGCAAACAGCGCTTCCTTGCTTGGAAAATGGTTGTAGACCGTCCGCTTCGAGACGCCCGCGCGTGCCGCGATACGGTCCATGCTGGTCGCGTCGAAGCCGGCCGCGAGAAATTCTTCGATCGCCGCCCCAATAACGGCGGCGCGCTTGCGGTCGGTCAGGCGGAGGGTGGGTTCACTGGTGCTCATCATTAAATTTTACACCGGGCAGTTTACTTTTCTCGAAAATAAACTACACTCAACAGTCTACTTTCCGCTTCGAGGCTGCCCGCATGACATCGTTTACCGGTTCTATTCGCCGCGCCTTGGGGCTGACGGCTGCACAACGGGGGCGTGAATCGTTCGATATGTCGGCTCAGCACGACGGCGAGCGCTTTCGTAACGTCAAACCGCGTCCTGTCGAAGGACTCGGCAAGACCTTGAGCATCGTCTGGAATATTTTGCTCAACAAGCCGGCCGGCACGACGCCGGCGGGCGCCCTGCCCGTCGATGCGCTGACGCGCGAACAACTCCAGGCCGGACCGGACCGGAGCCTGTATCGCCTCGGGCATTCCACCATGCTGATCAAGCTGCGGGGCCAGTTCTGGTTGACCGACCCGGTCTTCGCGGAACGGGCATCGCCGTTCCGGCGCTTCGGTCCGAAGCGCTTTCACGCGCCGCCCATTGCCCTCGAAGACTTGCCGCCGTTGCGCGGCGTAATTCTGTCGCACGACCACTACGACCACCTGGACCGCGAGACCGTGTTGGCACTCGCTGCGAAGACAGGCGTATTCCTGACGCCGCTGGGCGTCGGCGACCGTCTGATCGAGTGGGGTATCGAGGCGTCGAAGGTCCGCCAGTTCGACTGGTGGCAGGGTGTCGAAATCGACGGCCTGGCGTTCACGGCAACCCCGGCGCAGCATTTCTCCGGCCGCAGTCTGTTCGACGGCAACAGCACCTTGTGGGCTTCGTGGGTCATCGTCGATGACGCGCTACGCGTGTTCTTCAGCGGCGACACGGGGTACTTCGACGGATTCAAGGCCATTGGCGAACGGCTGGGTCCCTTCGACGTGACGCTGCTCGAAACCGGCGCCTACGACGCGCAATGGCCGTACGTCCACATGCAACCCGACGAGACCGTCCAGGCCCACGTCGATCTGCGTGGCCGCTGGCTGGTGCCCGTTCACAACGGCACGTTCGATCTGGCCATGCATCGCTGGCAGGAACCGTACGAGCGCGTGATCGGGCTCACCGCCGCGCGCGGCATTCCGCTGTCGACGCCCCGCATGGGTGAGCGGCTGGACCTGGCCTCGCCGCACCGCGGCGAGAAGTGGTGGCGCGAAGTCGCCGAGACCGAGAGTGCGCGAGAGTCGAGGACACCGCTGCGCCGGTTCTTCTGCCGCCAGACCCGGCAAGCGAATTCGTAAGGTCGGCGACCTCGCGCAGCGTCGTCTCAGTCGGTTTGATTAGATGCCCGCGCGCAACGTTTTCGCTGCCGCAACCATGTTCTTCAATGCAGGAATGACTTCTTCCCACGCACGCGTCTTCAGGCCGCAGTCGGGGTTCACCCACAAGCGCTCGGCCGGAATCCGCTCGGCCGCCTTGCGCATCAGATTCACGATGTGCTCCTGGCTGGGGATATTCGGCGAGTGGATGTCGTAGACGCCCGGCCCGATTTCGTTCGGATAATTGAAGTGGTCGAAGGCGTCCAGCAATTCCATGTCCGAGCGCGACGTCTCGATCGTGATGACGTCAGCGTCCATATCGGCGATCGAAGCGATGATGTCGTTGAACTCCGAGTAACACATGTGCGTGTGGATCTGCGTCTCGTCCTGCACGCCATTTGCCGTGATGCGGAAGGATTCCACCGCCCACTGCAAGTAGTTGTTCCACTGCGACTTGCGCAACGGCAGACCTTCACGCAGCGCCGCTTCGTCAATCTGGATCACGCGTACACCTGCCTTCTCCAGGTCCAGCACTTCCTCGCGGATCGCCAGCGCCAGTTGATAGCAGGAAACCGAACGCGGCTGATCGTCACGCACGAACGACCAGTTCAGGATCGTGACCGGGCCGGTCAACATGCCCTTCATCGGCTTGGCGGTCTGCGATTGCGCATACGTGATCCACTCGACCGTCATCGCCTTGGGACGGCTGATGTCGCCGAACAGAATGGGCGGCTTCACGCACCGCGAGCCATACGACTGCACCCAGCCGAACTGGCTGAACGCGTAACCATCGAGTTGTTCACCGAAATATTCGACCATGTCGTTACGCTCTGCTTCGCCATGCACGAGCACGTCGAGACCCAGCGCCTCCTGTTCCTGCACGCTGCGCGCAATTTCGTGCTGCATCACCGTCGTGTAGCTGGCTTCGTCCAGTTCACCGCTCTTGAACTGGCTGCGCGCCTGGCGAATTTCAGCGGTTTGCGGGAATGATCCGATGGTGGTGGTCGGGTAAGCCGGCAGGTTCAACAGCGCGGACTGCCGGGCGGCGCGTTGCGGATAGGCGCTGGCGCGACGTCCCAACGCGGCATCGATCTTCGCGATCGCGGCCTTGACCGTCGGGTTGTGCACGCGCGGCGACGTGCGACGGGTCTGGATCGCGGCCTGATTGTCGGCAAGCGCGGCTTGCACAGACTCGCGTCCATCGTTCAGCGCCTTCGCGATGATCTTCAGTTCATCGAGTTTTTGCAGGGCAAACGCGAGCCACGAACGGATTTCGTGATCGAGCTTCTGTTCGCTGTTCAGGTCGACCGGAACATGCAGCAATGAACACGACGGCGCGATCCACAAGCGAGCTTGCAAGGTCCGATGAATCGGCGTCAACCATTCCAGCACCGCGCTCAGGTCGGTCTTCCAGATGTTGCGGCCATTGATGACGCCAAGCGACAGAATCTTGTCGGCGGGCAAGCGTGCGACGACCTGCTCGACCTCGCCACGGCCGTTGACCGCATCGACATGCAGACCTTGAACCGGCAATCCGCAAGCAAGCGCGAGGTTGTCGCGCAGCTCACCGAAATAGGTTGCCAGAAGCAGCTTCACGCGGGTGGTCTTCAACGCGTCGTACGCCGCGACAAACGCGTGTTGCCATGCCGGCTCGAGTTCGGTGACCAGCGCCGGCTCATCGATCTGCACCCACTCCACGCCTTGCGCCGCCAGTTGATCGAGCAGTGCCGCGTACACAGGCAACAGACGCGGCAGCAGCGCGAGCTTGTCCGAATCGTCCTTCGCCTTGCCGAGCCATAGATACGTCACCGGCCCGATGATGACCGGCTTGGCTTTGACGCCAAGCGCGCGAGCCTGGGCGAGTTGATCGAGGAGGTGCGAAGCATCGAGCGCAAACTCGGTCGACGCGCTGAATTCCGGCACGATGTAGTGGTAGTTCGTATCGAACCACTTGGTCATCTCGCCTGCCTGCACGCCGCAGCTGCAGGCGGAATCATGCGCGGAGCGGCCACGTGCCACGCGAAAGTAATTGTCGAGCGCGTCACCCTCGAAACCCCGGACCCGTTCCGGGATATTGCCCAGCATGAAGCTCGTGTCGAGCACCTGGTCATAGAACGAGAAATCGCCAACCGGAACCTGATCGAGGCCGGCCTGGTTCTCCCAGTGGCGCTGACGCAGTTGCGCGCCCAGGCTTTTCAGTTCGTCGCGCGACGACTGGCCTTTCCAATACTGCTCCTGAGCGAACTTCAGCTCACGCTTTGCGCCGATGCGGGGGAAACCCAGATTGTGTGTCGTAACCATGGTGATGAGCTGCTCCGAAAATGAACGGCTCGATCATAGGGTGGATGGCTCATGAAATATAATGGCATTATTTCATTGATCAATTAGTTTTCTTCATGGACCCGCCATGCTTGAACGAAGCCATCTGACGATCATTCGGGAAGTGGACCGGCAAGGCTCCCTGACCGCGGCGGCCAACGTGCTGTGCCTGACGCAATCGGCGCTGAGTCACACCGTCAAGAAGATGGAGCAACACCTGGGCACCGCCGTGTGGGATCGCGAAGGGCGAAACCTGCGTCTGACCCAGGCAGGACAATATCTGCTGGCGCTTGCCAACCGCGTGCTGCCGCAAATGGAACACGCGGAAGAACGGATGAAGCAATACGCCCAGGGGCAGCGCGGCACGCTGCGTATTGGAATGGAATGCCACCCCTGTTATCAGTGGCTGCTCAAGGTGGTCTCGCCGTATCTCGCGCGCTGGCCGGACGTGGATGTCGACGTCAAACAGAAATTCCAGTTTGGCGGCATTGGCGCTCTGTTCGGTTACGACATCGACATTCTGGTTACGCCGGATCCGTTGCGAAAACCCGGTCTACGCTTCGAGCCGGTGTTCGATTACGAGCAGGTGCTGGTAGTCGGCCCCGGACACCGACTCGCGCAGTTGTCCTTTGTTCCGCCGGAGGAACTGGCGGATGAAGTCCTCATTACGTATCCGGTGGAAATCGATCGGCTGGATATCTATAACCAGTTTCTGATGCCGGCGAACGTCATGCCGAAGCGCCACAAGGTCATTGAAACCACCGACATCATGTTGCAGATGGTGGCGAGTGGACGGGGCGTCGCCGCGCTGCCGCGCTGGCTGGTGGAAGAGTACGCCGGCAAGGTCGCCATCAGTCCGGTCAGACTGGGCAAGCGAGGCATTGCCAAGCAGATTTTTCTCGGCGTGCGCGAGACAGACGCGGCGATCGATTATCTGAAAGCGTTCGTCGAACTCGCGCGCGAATCGGACTGGAACGCGCCAGAAAAAACCGGCTGAACGCTGAGCGTATCTGGAGAATTCGATGCGTTGACGGGCGACCGGAGTGCGTGACGACGTAGTGCTGATCGTCGGTTCACTTCGCCGCCCGGGGGGTCTCGACGGATTTACTCCGGTGACTCCATTGCCGATTGCTGATAGTTCTGAATCCCCACCTTGTCGATCAGCTCCAGATTGGTTTCGAGCCAGTCGATATGTTCCTCGGTGTCGTCGAGAATATGGGTAAGGATCGCGCGTGAGACGTAATCGCTAACCGTCTCGCAGTAGGCGATGGCTTCCTTGCACGTTGCCTGCGACATCCGCTCGAGCTTGAGGTCGCACTCAAGAATTTCCTGCGTCTCCTCGCCGATCAGCAATTTGTGGAGGTCCTGCAAATTCGGCAAACCGTCCAGCACGAAGATGCGCTCGATCAGCAGATCGGCGTGCTTCATCTCGCCGATTGATTCGTCGTACTCGTGTTTGCCGAGACCTTTCAGGCCCCAATGACCATACATTCTCGCATGCAGAAAGTACTGGTTGATTGCGGTCAGCTCATTCTTCAATTGCGCGTTCAGGTATTCGAGTACCTTGGCATCTCCTTGCATACCGCCTCCTCTATTCGCTACGCCACGCCGCTCAGGCAACGCACTTCGCGTGATGCTGTTTGGTGCATGGCATCACGCGGCTCATGTGCGGCACCCGTTAGCGCAGCATAGTGCATGGCAGGCTCGACCGTACGAATGAGAATTGGTATCCCCTCAGATCCAAGCAAACCAAACGCGCAAAGGGTCACTGGATTGCCAACTTGCGGATTCCATCCAGCAGTCTGCCAATTTCCGCCTCGGTAGTCAGATAGCTGACCGACGCGCGCGCGATCTGTTTAAGTCCTCTGGATTCCATATCAAGAGGCGTGTACGGGACACCGTTGCTGCCGATCGTGACACCCTGATCCGCCAGACTGCGCTGCACCGACGCTGCCTCCAGACCTGCTATGTTGAACGCCACCAGCCCGGATTGCTCGCGGCCCTGGTCCAGCACCGTCACACCGGGAACCTCCGCGAGTTGGCCGCGCAACGCGCGTGCCACGCTGTCGATCCGCGCGCGAATATTTTCAACGCCGATCTCCAACGCCTCTTCCAACGCGTTAGCCAGGCCGCAATGCAGCGCCGGCGCGGCCTCCGCCGCCTCGAAACGCACCGCGTCGTCGCGCAAGACGGGCTCTCCGTCAGCGCCCAGCGGCGCGGATCGTATGTCGACGAAAGCCGGAGTCAAGCGGGACAGAAACTCCTTCCGCACATACAACAGGCCCGTGCCTCTCGGACCACGCAGCGCCTTGCGGCACGGAGCGGTCAGGACATCGCAACCCACCTCGGCGACGTCGATGGGGAGTTGTCCAATCGCCTGGGCGGCATCGACGAAGTAGGGGATGCCGTGGCGGCGTGCGACCTGCCCGATCGCCGCAGCCGGATTGATCAGCCCGCCGTTCGCCGGCAACCAGGTCAGCGCAATCAGGCGCACACGGTCGTCAAGCATGGCCTCCAGCGCCTGCGGATCCACGGCGCCGCTGGAATCGGACGGAATGACTTCGATCGACGCCCCTGCGCGCTGGGCCGACAGGCGCATGGCAGCCAGATTCCCGCCCCACTCGTGACGCCCGACCAGGATCCGTTCGCCGGATTGCCACGGTCCTAGCGCGGCGAATGCGCGCCCCCACCCTGCCGAGTTGCCGCTTGTCAGGGCGATCTCCGCCGGACGGGCGTTCAGCAGTCGCGCAGCAAGCAAGCGAGCGCGCTCAGACTGCTCACGCCCGGCGATGCCGGCTTCCATCGGACCCATCGTGGCTTCGAGCCAAAGGTGGGCGCGCATCGCCTCCAGCGTGGCGGACGACGGCAGCGAGGCTCCCGCGTGATTGAAATGCGTGGTGCTTTGAGCACCGGGCGTAAGGGCGCGCAACGCATCGACGGCAGAAGGCGAAAGAGGAGAAGGCATGGTCGGTCCAATAACGCGCGGTGGGTTCACGCTTGAGTCAGGGAGATAGCGGCTTATGTCCGAGGATCGGCGCGGGCATCGAAGAGGTCATATCACGCGTGTCCGATCGTAAGGGACTCCCGATCCTATTTGCTAGACCAGCAAGTGGCAAATCAGTTTTTCCACTCGATGCATGAGCGAAACTAATGCGTGCGGTCCAACGAGTCTTGCGCCGCTGCCTGCGTGATCCACGCGCGGAATGCGGACGCCGGGTCGCCCAACGTCCCCTTGGGCATCACGAGCCACCAACCAATGCGAGGGTCGTCGAGCACCGCGTCGGGCAACACCTCGACCAGTGCCTTGCTCGCCAGTTGCTGGGCAATCAGCCGGTGACGGCCCATGGCGATGCCCTGCCCGGCGAGGGCCGCTTCAACGACGATATTGTAGTCATGCAGTTGCACGCGCTGCGCCCGGGTCAGGTCCAGCCCGAAACGATGCGCCCAGACTTCCCACTCGAACGCATGTTTCGAATACGACGCCAGCAATGGAAAGCGCAGCAGGTCCTGCGGCTTGCGTGGACGGCTCTTTCCGTCGACGAGGGACGGGATGCAAACCAGTGACAGACGCTCCGGCATGAGTTGCTGCGAACGCACGCCCGGCCAGCCGCCGCGGCCGTAACGGATCGCCACGTCGACCTCGCCGCCGGACACGTCGGCAAGCGCAATCTCCGGACGCAATTGCAAGTCGATACCGGGATGGGCGGCCGAGAACGCATGCAGGCGCGGCGCCAGCCAGCGCGTGGCAAAAGACGCCAACAACCCGACCGTCAACGTGACGCGCTCGTCGGCGTGGGCGCGAACCTCGCTGGTGCCGGCCCGCAGGAGTTCGAATGCCGCGTGCACCTTTTCGTAGTACGCCCTTCCCTCCGGCGTGAGTTCGATGGCGCGCGTGCGTCGTTCGAACAACGCGACGCCCAGGTCGGCTTCCAGCTTCTGGATCTGGTGGCTGATGGCGCTTTGGGTCACGAAGAGTTCCTGAGCCGCATGGCTGAAACTCAGACGCCTCGCGGCTGCTTCAAAGGCTCGTAACGACAGCAAAGGCGGTAATGGGCGAGTCGGATGCATCGGGCATGGACGATAGGCGCGAGGAGTTTGCCATGCTACGCCACCTTGCCAGGGAAGACGCGGGCCTGGCGCCCTCGATGGGCTCCACGACGCTTAAAAAAAGCCGGCATTCAGCGACGGATTCCCACAGGTTGCTCCGTTAAAGCAGCTGAAGCACAACGTTCGCGGAGTCACGAGCAGCCTGACGACACTGAAAGCTGGCGCGGCAAACCAGCAGTCGTGACGTGGCGGCCAACGTTATTGCACCCCCTGCTTGCCGGCCTATGCGTTCGATTTCCCTACTATGACAACTCAAATTCTGGTCGTTGACGACGATGTCGAACTACTCGGGTCGCTGGCCGACTTTCTCGGACGAGAAGGCATGGCGGTCTCCGTATTGCACGAGGTGAAGTCGCTCGGGGAACACATCGAACGGAACCCACCCGATCTGATCGTCCTCGACCAGATCATGCACGGTGTGAATGGCCTCGCCGCGCTGAGCACGCTACGCGCCGCGGGCAACACCGTCCCCGTGATTCTGGCCTCGGGACCCGACGACATGGACCGGATCGTGGGGCTCGAAATGGGCGCGGACGACTGCATCGGCAAACCCTTCAATCCACGCGAACTCCTTGCCCGCATGCGAGCCGTATTGCGACGACGAACCCTGTCTGCCTCGACCGCCGCGCGGGAAAAACACGAAGTCCTCGGATTCGGCCCGTTCACGCTGGACCTTCAGTTGCGCACGCTCAAGACGGAGAGCAACCGGCTCACGCTATCGGCGGGAGAATTCGCGCTGCTTAAGATCTTCGTCAGTCACCCCATGCGCACGCTTACCCGTGAGCGCCTGCTTGAATTGCTGCACGGCCCGGAGGACGATCATACCGACCGCGGGGTCGATGTTCAGGTGTGGCGGTTGCGCAGGCTTCTCGAAGCGGACCCTTCCGCGCCGAGGTTCATCCAGACCGTCCGCAGTCATGGTTATGTATTTGTGCCGGACGGCGCGCAACCGTCTTCGACGCACTGAGTCTTCACGCGCTACGGCAATCGCAAGCTCGAGTGCGGATATGGACAAGGCGTGCACGGCACTGCATTATCCATGCTGGCTGTCAGACACCACCCGCGCGAGAGAGGCGAACAATGCCCAGGCACAACCCAGCGCTTCATCGCAACGAAAAACGCCCTATGACACCGGGTCGCCGGCGGCTTCTCATCGCCGGCGTGATCGCGCTGATCGCCGCGCTTGGTTGGGGGCTTTGGGTCATACTCGAGCCCGCCTTCCGGCACACCATCGTCATCACAACCGGTGCAGACAACGGGATCTATCGCGGCTTTGCAGATCGTTATGCACCCATCCTGAAGCGTGACGGCATCAAGCTCGATATCCGCAGTTCGTCGGGGTCGAGTGAAAACTATCAGCGGCTGAGTGACCCCAACAGCGAATACGAGGTGGGCTTCATCCAGTCCGGCACCACCAGCCCGAAAGAAACCGATCACCTGCAGACGATCGCCGCCGTCTCCTATGAACCGATTTGGGTGTTCTACCGTGGTGACTCCACCATCACCCGGCTGGCACAACTACGTGGCAAGAGAGTTTCAATCGGTGTTCCTGGCAGTGGCCTGCTGAACGTCTCGCAGGTATTGCTCGGGTACAGCGGCGTCACACGCGACAACACAAAGCTGCTCGAGATGGACGCGGTCAAATCCTATCAAGCCCTCGAAAACGGTCAGCTGGATGCAGCATTCTTTATCGGCAGGCCTGATGCGCCCATGCAGACCACACTGCTGAACAGCGATCTCAAGCTGATGAGTTTTGTACAGGCCGATGCGCTGATACAGAAATTCCCATCGCTATCCAAGGTTATTTTTCCACGCGCCGCGACCAGCATCGTCAACGATCTGCCGCAAGCGGACGTTACGCTGCTCGCCGCCACCGCCTTGCTCGTCGCCAAAGACACGCTACACCCTGCACTCGTCTACCTGTTGCTGGACGCTGCTAAAACCGTCCACGGCGGCGAAGATTACTTCACGCCGCTTGGCGTGTTTCCCAATCTGAATACCGCGGACTTTCCTGTTGCCGAAGAGAGCGAGCGCTACTTCAAAACGGGCCGCCCCTTCCTGCAACGCTACCTGCCATTCTGGCTGGCCAGCTTTATCGAACGACGTCTGCTGATCCTGCTCCCCTTCATGGCTTTATTGCTCGGCCTGCTGCAGGCGTTGCCGCGCATGGCGGAGGCGCGCATAAAGAAACGCCTGGTTGTCTGGTATCGCGAGATCAAGGCGCTCGAAGACGAAATATGGAAAACCAGCCATCCAACGCCGGACCAGATTGCACAATGGCAGGACGAGATCGAGCACATCGATGCCAATGCCAATCAGATCCGGATGCCGCAGCGTTATTTCCAGGACGTGTATGCGCTCAAGCAGGCGATTGCCGTAGTACGGAACAGAATTTCACGCGTTGCGGACCAAGCTACGTCGGACGCAGCATGAGCTTCTGAACTCGCCAGTTCAACAGCTCGGCGACAAACAGCACGTTCTCGGACGGACAGGCCATCTGGTGAATCCAGCCGAACTGCTTCAGTTGCTTGCCGGATTGACCCAGCATGCCGAGCAGCTTTCCTTCGAGCGTCAGTTTGTAGATGCGCCCCGGAAACGCATCGGAACAGTAAAGCACCTGATTCGGGCCGGGAGAAATGCAGATCGCCCACGGTGAGCCCGGTGCAAAAGTGCCGGCGGCTATCGTGGCTTCATCGGGAACGCTGCCGATCGCGGGTTGAGCGCCAGGCGGGACCGGTACGTCGATGGTGAACTGCCGCTGGAAATTACCCTCGCCGTCGAAAACCTGAATGCGACGGTTGCTGCGATCGGCAATATACACGAGGCCTTTGGCATCGACAGCGATACTGTGCGGCGTATGAAACTGACCCGGACCCGTCCCGCGTTCGCCCCACGATTTGAGCCAGTTGCCGTCCTTGTCGACTTTCGCCACACGGGAGTTGATATACCCGTCGCTGATATAGGTGTTGTCAGCGCTGTCCCAGGCGACGTCGGTGACTTGCCTGAAGCGCCCCGGCTCCGACGGCAAAGGCGGATTCGGATGCTTGAGCGGGCCCGTTTCCTCGTCTGCCGCTTCCTGCTTACGACCGAAAACCATGGCGACGCGTCCGTCCGGCGTGAACTTGATCACCATGTCGGAACCCTTGTCGGTCACCCAGATGTTGTCGTGCCGGTCGACCTTGACCGTGTGTGCGAACGACCAGGCATACAGGTTGTGGCCAATTTCGCGGACGAACCGACCGTCCGGCGCGAACTCTAGAAGCTGAGCCGCGGCGGCGCCGTAAGCCGGCCCGATCGAATTGCCGCGCGAGAGCACAAAAATATGCCCCTTCGAGTTAAAGCTCACGCCCGAACACTCGCCGAAATAAACGTCACGTGGGAGATGCAGCAGATTGGGAACCGACTCGTAAGCGATGGTCGGGACAGAATCCGCGTAGGCGAGACTGGGGAAGAGAGTAAGCGCTGCGGCGCTTTCGGCCGCCAGGGTGAGAAAGCGGCGGCGGCTGAAGGCAGCGCTCTGAGAGTCGCTGCAGCATAGACAAGAGTACGGGTGTTGATCGTTCATCGGCTTGCCTCCTTTTCGCTTGCTGTGCGGGACAGCAGCGTTGTCGGTTTTCGCGCCGATGCATCCGGCATGTCCGAACAACAGGCGCGGTAGGTCTTGCACGGCGAGGATACACCGAGTAGCCGCGGGTGACTGGAGTCAGCTGATTGGTGTCAGGTTAGCCGTGGAGATCACGCGTACCATCCGTACTATTCAGTTCACCGGTACTCAACGACCGCAACCGCCATGCGCCGTGTTTCATTCAAGGGGATATCCATGCTCAGAAAAGTTTCACAAGCAGGCTTCGCAACCATCGCCGTGTCGCTGCTGGCCGCGTGTGCAACGCCGCCAGCAAGTCCCCCGCGCACATCCATCGATCCACCTCAAGCCGAGCGCGTGATGACGCTCACCGCGTCCGGCGTGCAGAACTATTCGTGTGAATTCGACGCGCAACATCAGCTGGGATGGGTGTTCAAGAGTCCGCTGGCAACGCTCTACGATGCGAGCGGCCACGCTACGGTCCGGCACGGCGCGGGTCCGTCCTGGGAAACGGAAGATGGCAGCCGGATCGTCGGCCACGTGCTGGCACAGCGACCCAGCGAAACACGGGCGAGCATTCCCCAACTATTGCTCGAAACGCATAGCACGGCCGGTAGCGGCCCACTGTCAGCTGTGCGGTATGTGCAGCGCTTGCATACCGTCGGCGGGCTAGCGCCCACAGCACTGTGTTCAACGGAACATCAAGCCGGAAGCTCGCCCTATCTCGCGGACTACGTGTTCTACCGGTAGCCGCTCAAGCTTCGCGTCGCGCGCTTACTTCATGTCGGACTGGCTCGGCGGCGGCAGTGACGGATCGAGTTTCGCAGACTCTCGCACCAGTTGGTCAGTCATTGCGGCCGCAACCGGGTTCGAGCCAGTACGATACGAGTCGTCATGACTGGCTTGGACTTGGACTTGGGCCGGCGGCGGCAAACCCGGATCGAGTTTCGCGGACTCCTTGACCAACTGATCCGTGATCGCGGCCGCGACCGGATTCGGGCCATGGCGACGCAGACTGTCACGCGTGCCATCGGTTCGCAACACGGGGTTGGTCTTCGACTCGACATAAGCACGAACGGCGACCGATTCGCGTGGTCGCGTGTTCGCCCGCGGCAGTGGCACGACGTCGTCCACTGGCGAGCCGGATACGGTCACCACTGTCCCGTTTGTAGACTGCTTGGGGTCAGTCACCGTGTTGCCGGAAAGAGGCGCCGCACCGATCACACTTCCCGCCGTCACATGGGTGTCACCCAATGGGGGCGAAGTCGCGGCCAATTCCGTCGAACCGCTTGTCGCAGCGTCGGGGTCGACTGTCGAGCGATGGCTTTTTTGTAACAGTAGAAAAGCACCGAACACCAACTCGAGGAGAAGCACTCCGACAATAAATGATGTACGTACATTCCTCATATTAACCAACGATTCGTTCAATCGAGACGATTGGATTGATGATGGCCGTTGGCTCGAAGAGCATGCCGAACGGCAAGTTCGCAGCGTGAACCTGCGATGGATTGACGTGGGGATAATTTGCGCGACCCGCACACGTTGATTGCCCGGTGGCAATGGTCCGGTGATTCCCTCCACCGAACGGCACGGGACATCTCTCTTATGCTAATGCGAAAAAATAACCTGTGGTGACCCGCCACGAAGTGGGGGCAAGATCGTCAGAAACGCGCGGGCATTCTCTACACCCGCGGCCATGGGGGACTACAGGTCGATTTGATGGACCATACGGTTGGCGAGAGGTAATTTTCTCGTCCGGAGTAGTCAGATTTTTGTCGGCAACGAACTAGTTCTGTTTGCGATCGATGCGCATGCGATTTGTCCGACGATCCGTACGCAGCGTAACGCCGCGTGCGCTGTCAATCAATGTGCCCCTTGCACCAGATTGGTCGGCACACCGTTGACGAAGTTTTCAATGTTGTCCATTAATTGATCGGCAAGACACTGTTGCGCCTCGTCCGACGCCCACGCAACATGCGGCGTCAGAATGACGTTCGGGCGAGCTGCCGCGCGCATCAGCGGATTGTCCTCAGGAGGCGGTTCGCTTGTGGTCACATCGAACCCTGCACCGCTGATCAAACCTTCGTCAAGCGCCTGCACCAATGCAGCTTCATCGACCAGACCGCCGCGCGCCGTGTTGATGATCAAAGGCTTTCTTTTCATCGCGCGGAACTCAGGCATGGCCAGCATGTTTCGCGTGTTCGGTGTGAGCGGACTGTGCACGGTGATGATGTCGCTGGTCGCGAGCACTTCGTCCCACGGCGTGTAAAGCGGACCCAGACCGTCACGTCCCTTGTGCGCGGCGAACATCGGTTGCATGCCAAAGGCTTTGCCAAGTTCCGCGACACGCTGCCCGAGCACGCCTTCACCGATGATGCCTAGACGCGCGCCGGCCAGATCGTGAATCGCGTGCGTAAAGAAACAGAATTTCCCGGACTTCTGCCACTCGCCGGCGAGCACGTCATCGCGATACGCGATCAGATTGCGCCGCAGCGCAAGTATCAGCGCAAAGGTGTGCTCGGGCACCGTGTTGATCGCATAGCCGCGAATATTGCACACGGCGATGCCGAGCCGCTGGCAAGCCGCTTTATCGACGCAATCGGTGCCCGTGGCCGCGATGGCGACAAGCTTCAGATCGGGCAATTGAGCGAGCATGTCCTGCGTCAGCGCCACCTTGTTAATGATCGCGATCGACACGCCGGCGAGCCGCTGCAATACCTGCTCAGACGACGTGTTTTCATACTCGATCAACTGATGATCGAAGCGCGGTTCGCGCAACATGATTTGCGGCGCAAGTGTGGCGCGGTCGAGAAAGGCGATCTTATGCATGCTCATGTCCTTGTGGATTTACAGATGCCGCTTTGCTTCGGCCACGACATGTTGCGCCGTGATACCGAAGTGCTCGTACAACGTCTCCGCGGAAGCCGAGGCGCCGAAGCCCGTCATCCCGACAAAACCACCGCGCGCGCCCAGATAGCGGTCCCAGCCGAAACGCAGTGCCGCCTCGATACCGACGCGCACAGTGTTCGGACCCAAAACCGCCGCACGATAGTCGGCGTCCTGTTCATCGAAAAGTTCCCAGCACGGCATCGACACCACGGCGGTCGCAATGCCCTCTTCCTGTAACTGAAGGCGCGCCTGCAACGCCAGCGCGACCTCAGAGCCGGTGGCCAGCAACGTGACGACACGCGCACCGCCCTCCGCTTCGGCCAGCACATAAGCACCGCGTCGCGACAACGACTCGGCGCTATATTCGCGGCGCACCAGCGGCAACGCCTGCCTTGCAAAAATCAACGTACTCGGCCCATGCCGATGCTCGAGCGCGAGCGCCCAGCACTCGGCGGCCTCCACCGCATCTGCGGGACGCAGCACGCGCATATTCGGCATGGCGCGTAACGAAGCAAGTATCTCCACAGGTTGATGCGTCGGCCCGTTTTTGCCGACGCCGATCGAGTCGTGGCTGAACACGTAGTGCACCGGCAGACCCATCAGCGCGGCCATGCGCATCGCCGGGCGCTGATAGTCGGAGAACGCCAGATACGTGACGCTGGTCGCGACGATGCCGCCGTGCGCAGCCATGCCGTTGGCCATCGCACCCATCAAATGCTCGCGCACACCGCAGTGGACGTATGCGCCGCTGTGATCGTCCGCGGTGAAGGCGTGCAACTGGCGTTTGTGGCCCGTAGGCGCTTCGAGATCGGCGCAACCCACCATGCGTTCAGGCAGCAGCGGCGCGAACAGATCGCTGATCTCGCCGGACACGGTGATGCCAGGCTGCGGCTCGTCGCGTTCCACCGCACGCTTGCGGTAAGCGTCGAGCACGTCACGCCAGCCTTCCGGCAAACCGCCCGCCATAACCCGTTCGAACTCGGCGCACTGCGCGTCCGGCAACGCGGCGAGACGTGCATGCCACGCGTTGTATTCCTCGCTGCTGCGACGGCCCGCTTCGCGCCACGCGCCGAGGACATCGGCGGGCACGTCGAACGGTGCGTGCGGCCAGCCGAGTTGTGCGCGCGCCGCGTCGGCATCCGCCTGGAACAGCTTGCCGCTATGGCCGCCGCGCTGTCCTTGCAAGCGTGCGATACCGCGGCCGATAACCGTCTTGCACGCGATCATCGAGGGCCGCGGGTCGGCGCGCGCAATCGTCAACGCCGCGCTGACCGCTTCGAGATCGTGGCCGTCGACTTCAATCACCTGCCAACCGGCGACACGAAATCGCGCGCAGACGTCCTCGCTGATGGAGAGTGAGGTGCTGCCGTCGTCGGTGATCTGGTTGTCATCCCAGCAGAGGATCAGTTTGCCGAGCCGCAGATGGCCGGCCAGCGAAATCATTTCCTGACCAATACCCTCCTGAAGACAGCCATCGCCGACGAATGCATACGTGTAGTGATCGACGAGCTCGCGACCGAAATTCGCCGCGAGATACGCTTCGGCGATGGCCATGCCGAACGCGTTGGCAATGCCCTGCCCCAAAGGACCAGTGGTCGCCTCGATACCATGCGCCGGCTCATACTCGGGATGCCCCGCGCAATGCGAACCGAGTTCGCGGAAGGTCTTGAGCTGGTCGAGCCCGATCGCCGCATAGCCGGTCAGATACAGCAGCGAATACAGCAGCAACGAACCGTGGCCGTTGGATAGCACGAAGCGATCGCGGTCGGGCCAGGTTGGATCGGCGGGATTAAATTTCAGGTGCCGGGTGAACAACGCCGTCGCGATTTCGGCCATGCCGAGCGGCACGCCCTGATGGCCTTCACCTGCGCGCAGAATTGAATCGATGGAGAGGAAGCGGATCGCGTCGGCCAACGGCAATTGCGCCCCTTGCTCACGAGATTGCGATTGCGTCGCTGCGGCCGATAGTGAAGTCGATGGCGTAAGCGAAGCAATCGATGCAGCAGACTGAGCTTCAGTGGTGGACATGGCAAAAGGCTCCTCTACGCCGCCCCGGCGCGCAGGGCGGCGGCAATAAACGAATCGAATCGGATCAGGCGGAAGAACTTCGTATGAGGCGGCACCGCGCTGCCTCATACGTCAGCGGGTCAATGCAGGAAACCTGTCGAAATCCACGGCACCGCAGCGACGATGATCAACCCGACCATCAACGCAGCGATATAACCAAGAATCGGCTTCATGCCTTCGTCGGGATGAATGCGGCTCACCGCGCAAGCCGAGTAATAACCCACGCCGAACGGCGGTGCGAACAGGCCCACGCCCATCGAGAGGATCACCACCATCGCGTAGTGCACGTCGTGAATGCCCATCTGCCGCGCGATCGGGAACATCAGCGGGCCGAACAGCACGATCGCCGGAATGCCCTCGAGCACGCTGCCGAGAATCACGAATACGCAGATGGATGCCGCCATGAACATCGCCGCGCCGCCAGGCAGAGCGCCGAGCGTCTGCGCGAGCTGTCCGGAGAAGCCCGATTGCGTCAACGCCCACGCCATGCTCGTCGCCGCGCCGATGATCAGCAGAATCGCGCCGGACAACGTTGCGGTATCGATCAGCATCGGCTTGAGCCGCTTCCACTCGAAACGGCGATAGATCAGCAAGCCCGCCAGCACCGCATACGCAATGCCGATGGTCGAGACTTCGGTCGCCGTTGCAATACCTTCGACCACCGCGGCGCGGATCACGAACGGCAAGGCAATCGCAGGAAACGCGATGACGAACTTGCGCAGAATCTCCACGCCCGTCGCACGTTTGACGCCCGACATGTCTTCGCGCCGATAACGCCACTGCACCACGATGCACAAGGTGATCGCCAGCACGATGCCCGGCAGCATGCCGCCCGTGAAGAGCGCCGAGATCGACACGCCAGTCACGGAACCGAGCGTAATCAGCACGAGGCTCGGTGGAATCGTCTCGGTCTGCGCGCCGGTCGCGGCCAGCAGCGCGACCAGATCGCCCGGCTTCGCACCACGCGCTTTCATCTCGGGAAACAGCACGGGCGCAACCGCCGCCATGTCCGCGGCTTTTGAGCCCGATATGCCCGACACCAGATACATCGCGCCGACCAGCACATAGGACAGTCCGCCGCGCACGTGACCCAGCAAGCTCGCGAGAAACGCGATCATCGCCGCGGCCATGCCGGTCATCTCGATCAACTGGCCGAGAAACACAAAGAGCGGCACCGAAAGCAGGATCAGATGCGACATGCCCTCGTCCATCCGGCCGACTACCACAGGCATCGGCGTATTCGTGGTCAGCGCAAGATAGCCGAAGGTCGCGAGTCCGAACGAGAAGGCAATCGGCACGCCGCTCAACACACCGAGCGCGACCAGACCGACAAAGAAGATCAGCAGGTTGATATTGCCGAGATCGCGCAGCAACGGACCGAGTGCAATGAAGATGCCGGCCAGCGCGCCGACCGTTGCGATTGCGGCGAGCGTCAGGCGCCAGTTGCCCATGCGGGCGAGCCGTACCACGGCCACCAGCAGCATCAGCGCCGAACCAACCGGCAAGGCAGCCGCGCGCCACGAGTTCGACAATTCGAGTGCCGGCGTGGTGATGAACGATTCGTCCTGCGCGAAGCTGATCGCCGGGCCGATCACCATCGCGAGGAACGCGATCGGCGCCGCGATCGCGACCACGTCGAGAAAGGCGCGCACACCTGGCGGCGCCATGCCGACCAGCGCTGTCATCCGCATATGCTCGCCGCGCCGCAACGCAATCACGGCGCCAAGCATGGCGAGCCACAGGAACAGCATCGACGCGAGCTCATCGGACCACACGAGCGGCGCGTGCAGCAGATAGCGGCTCGTCACGCCAGCCAGCAGCACGACGATTTCCGCGAGCACCAGCAACGCAGCGGGAATCTCCACCAGATGGCCGAGAGTGGAATCGAGCGCACAGGCGAACCGATGCTGCCGCTCGTGCGAATAGGAGATTGAGATCATCGCATTACCCCAGTTTTCCGACGGACTTCTCCATCAGTCCCCACGCCTCGTCGCCGTACTTGGCTTTCCAGTCGTGATAAAAACTCGTCTTGGCCAGCGCGCCACGGAACGCGTCCCGGTCGACATCGATAAAGGTAATGCCCTTCTTTTTCAGGTCGTCGCGCAAGGAGAGGCTAAGCCTGGCGATATCCGCGCGTTGCAGCATCGCGGCGCTTTCGAATTCACGTGTGACGATCGCGCGAATGTCCGCAGGCAGGCGCTCCCACGCGGCGCGATTACCGAGAATCCAGTAACCGTCCCACACGTGCGACGTGAGGCTGATGTACTTCTGCACTTCATAGAGCTTGGCCGTCGCGATGATCGGCAGCGGGTTTTCCTGACCTTCCACCACGCCGGTTTGCAAGGCCGAATACAGCTCGTTGAAATTGATCGGCGCGGGGCCGGCGTCGAGCGCCTTGAACAGCGAGGTCAGCATCGGTGCTTGCGGCACGCGAATCTTGAAGCCTTTCAGATCAGCCGGTGCGCGCAACGCCCGCGTCGATGAACTGATCTGCCGGAAGCCGTTGTCCCACACCTTGCTCACCGACACGAGGCCCGACTTGCCGATCTGCGCGCGGATGTAGTTGCCGAGATCGCCGTCCATCGCCTTCCAGACCGCGTCGTAGTCCTTGAACGCGAAGCCGGTGTTGACGATGCCTGCGGCGGGCGTCAGCGTCGCCAGAATCGACGACGCCTGGTTGAAGAACTCGACGCCGCCATTGCGCACCTGCGACAGCAGATCGGTGTCGGAACCAAGCTGATTCTGCGGAAAGAGCTTGATGTCGAGGCGGCCCTTGGTCGCTTCGCGAATACGATTGATCGCCTCCTGCGCGCGGATGTTAACCGGATGTGTCGGGTCCTGGCCGGTGGCGAGTTTGTACGAAAACTCGGGGGCCGCCATCGCGCTTCGCGAGATGCTCCATAACGGCGCGGCGGCGGATAAGGTTGCACCGGCCTTCAGAAAGGTGCGGCGGCTAATGCCCTGCGGGGCGTTCGAACGGGTTGTCATGGTGTCTTCCTCCAATGCTGGATCGCGCGTCGTTATGGTTTTGGAATCTGAACCGCGGCGGCTGCACGTGTTGCTCGCCGCGATCGTCTGTTCTCTACTACGTGGTCCCCATCGCCGCCGCCGGCCCCCCGCCTGACGGCCCGTCCTGCCGTCAGGCGTCAGCCGTGAATCAGCATGCCGCCGTTCACATCGATCACCGCGCCGGTGATATACGACGACAAATTCGACGCGAGGAACAGGAAGGCGCCGGCCACATCGTCGGGTACGCCCAGACGATTAAGCGGAATGCCCGCGAGGATTTCGCCGCGCTTGTCGTCGCTGATCTTGCCTGCGTTGATGTCGGTCTGAATCAGCCCCGGCGTCACGCAGTTCACGCGGATGCCGTCGTTGCCGAGTTCGCGCGCCATCGCTTTGGCAAGGCCCAGCACGCCGGCCTTCGCCGCCGAGTAATGCGGGCCGCCGAGAATGCCGCCGCCGCGCTGCGCCGATACCGACGACATGCAGCCGATCGAGCCGCTCTTCTGCTTCTTCATCTGCGGGACGACCGCTTGCGACAGATACAACACGCCGCGCAGATTGACGTCGAGAATACGGTCCCAGCTTTCCGGATCGATCTCGAGCAGCTTGGCAGCCTGCGTAATGCCGGCATTGTTGATCAGGATATCGATCGAACCAAAATCGGCGACGGTGCGTTCGACAGCAGCCTGGCAGGCGCCACGGTCGGTCACATTGCAAACGTAGCCGCGATGTTCGGGCCCAATCGACGCAGCGGCTTCGACCGCGGCATTTTCGTCGAGATCGAAAATGGCGATGCGTGCGCCGTGCGCCGCGAACATGCGGGCGGTCGCCATACCGATGCCGCGCGGCGACGCGCCGCCGGAAATGACGGCGACCTTGCCGTCGAGTAGACGTGACTCTGACATGATGCGGATCTCCTGAATATGAAGCTTATGGTTTGCTGATTTGTTTGCTATTGGTAAGTGCGCGTATGTGCGGCACTTACCCGCCTTGATGAACCTTTACCGCAGCCAGCCTTTGATCGTGTCGCACATCGCCTCGGTCGAAATGCCGTAGCGGTCGTGCAAGGTCGGCAGCGCACCCGCGTCGAGAAAAGCGTCGGGCAAGCCGATCTGGCGGAACGGCGGTGTGACGCCATTGGTCAGTAGCACGGCGGCCACTGCTTCGCCCAGACCGCCGATCACCGTATGGTTCTCCGCCACCACGACAAGTCGGCCGGAGCGGCGCGCTTCGCGCAGCAGCGTGGCGGTGTCGAGTGGCTTGATGGTCGGCACGTGCAGCACGCCTACGTCGATGCGATCGGCGGCCAGCGCCTTCGCCGTTTCCAGCGCGCGCATCGTCATGATCCCGGACGAGATGATCAGCACCTCGGCGCCGTCGCGCAGCAGCTTCGCTTTGCCGAGTTCGAACTGGTAGTCGTATTCGTCGAGCACGACCGGCACGTTGCCGCGCAACAGCCGCGCATATACGGGCCCGCGATGGTCGGCGATGGCCGGCACCATCTGCTCGATTTCGATGGCGTCGCACGGGTCGATCACCGTGAGGTTCGGCATTGCGCGGAACAGCGCGAGGTCTTCCGCCGCCTGGTGGCTCGGGCCGTAGCCGGTCGTGAGACCCGGCAAGGCGCAGACGATCTTGACGTCGAGGTTGTCCTCGGCAATCGCCTGATGGATGAAGTCGTAGGCACGGCGCGCGGCGAACACGGCGTACGTGGTGACGAACGGCTGCGCGCCTTCGTGCGCCATGCCGGCCGCGGCGCCCATCAGCAGCTGTTCGGCCATGCCCATCTGGTAGTAGCGCTCCGGGTATTCCTTGGCGAAGAGATGCAGGTCCGTGTACTTGCCGAGATCGGCGGTCATGCCCACCACTTCGGGCCGGTTGCGCGCCAGTTCGACCAGCGCGTGGCCGAACGGAGCCGAGCGGGTGATCTGCCCTTCACCGGCGATCGAGGCGATCATCGCCGACGTTTTCAGACGCGGTTTCGGTACGGCGGCGCTCATACGGTTCTCCCGGCTTCCAGTGCCTGCAGCGCGAGTTGCCACTCGTGGGCATCGACGCGGATAAAGTGATTTTTCTCGCGCGCTTCGAGGAACGGCACGCCACACCCCATCCGCGTATCGCAGACGATGATTCGCGGTTGCGCTTCCGGATGCGCGTGTGCCGCATCGAACGCGGCGACGACGGCGGCGAGATCGTTACCGTCCACGCGTTGCACGAACCAGCCGAACGCCTGCAGTTTGTCGACCAGCGGCTCGAACGCCATGACGCTCGACGACGGGCCGTCGGCCTGCTGGTTGTTGACGTCGACCATCGCGATCAGGTTGTCGAGCTTCCAGTGGGCGGCCGACATCAGCCCTTCCCAGATCGCGCCTTCATCGAGTTCGCCGTCGGAGAACAACGTGTAGACGCGGGCATCCGAGCCTTTGCGCTTCAGGCCCAGGCAGCGGCCCACCGCGATCGTCAGTCCCTGCCCGAGCGAGCCGCCGGACATCTCCATGCCGGGCGTATAGCTCGCCATACCGGACATCGGCAGACGGCTGTCGTCGCTGCCATAGGTTTCCAGTTCTTCGTCGGCGATGATGCGGGCCTCGATCAGCGCGGCGTACAGCGCGATGGCGTAGTGACCGTTCGATAGCAGAAAGCGGTCGCGGCCTTCCCATTCGGGATCGTCGGCGCGAAAGCGCATGGCGCGGAAGTAGGCAACGGCGAGGACATCGGCAATATCGAGCGCCTGGCCGATATAACCCTGCCCCTGCACTTCGCCCATGCGCAGCGCGTTGCGGCGAATCTGATAGGCGTGCTCCGCGAGTTGGGCGTACGGCGCGGTTTCGCTAGTGGTCACTGTTTGTCTCCTTGGGGATCGCTTCGCAGGGGCCGCTGTGATGCCGATCCCAGTGACTCAAGCGTAATCTCGCGCTCACACGCGCTCAAACGAATTAAGATGGGCTAATGGATGAATTCAATTCACCTTGATGCTGCCATGCACAATCGCGTCACCTTCAAGTCGATACAGGCATTCGAGGCCGCTGCGCGGCTCTCTTCGTTTGCGCTCGCAGCAGACGAACTGTTTGTCACGCCCTCAGCCGTGAGCCATCAAATCAAGCTGCTGGAAGAGCAATTGAGCATTCGTCTGTTTCATCGGCTGCACCGCACGGTGATCCTGACGGACTACGGGCGGCAATACGCTGAGGAAATCACCGCGGCCTTCGCGCGAATCGACTCAGCCACGCGCGAGATCGGGCGCGCCGCCAAGAGCGACATCCTCACGATCCATTGCACGCCCAGTTTTGCGACTCAGTGGCTGATGCCGCGCATCGCGCGTTTCAGTGCGGCGCATCCGGATATCGATGTGCGCTTGAATGCTTCTTCAGAGGCGGTGGATCTGATCTCGGAAGCGGTGGATATCGACATCCGCTACGGTCCGAGAAAGCTGCAGCCGGCCGGCACGATGGTGCTCGAGTTGCCGCCCGAGACGATCGTGCCGTTGTGCTCGCCCGCGCTGATGACCGGAGAACATCCGCTGCGCAGCGTCGCGGATTTACCGCACCATGCGCTGATTCATAGCGAGGGCTGTCTGGTCGGATGGAGAGACTGGATGCGTCTTTATCGCAAGACGCGGCTCGATATTGGACGCGGTCCGCGTTTCGATCGATCGTTCATGGCGATCAGCGCGGCGGTGGACGGCTTGGGCGTCTGCCTCGAAAGCCTGCTTCTGGCGCAGCGTGAACTGGAAACGGGGCGACTAGTGGCGCCGTTCGGTCTGGAAGGACTTCCGGTAAATGGCTATACGCTGAACCTGTTGAAATCTCGCGCCGAATTGCCGAAGCTGCATAGCTTTCAGGATTGGCTGTTTGCGGAACTTCAGAAGTGATGCGCGTGCGGCACTGGTCCGGTCATGCGCAATGCGCTGCCGGAGACAGTGCCGACTACCGGCCTTTAAGATTTGCCTTTGAGGGTGAACGGTGCAAGCAGTGACCGTACATCGACCTGCTGCCCCTGGAGCAGAAGCAGCCTCGCGTGAAGCACCGTATTCTCGAGAACGAGCTTGGCGGTGCTCAGCAGATACAGCGCGTGGATATCGGAGATCGACATGTTGCCTGCTTCGACCTGGTGGTGACGCTCGACCAGCGAACTCATGACGAGCCGCCTGAGTTCCTGTTCTCCGAATGGAAGGTCCGCGTAGTCGATCGGGTCGTCGGCCTCTACTTCCCGCAGCAGTTCCACCAGCGTTTCAGTGCTCACGTCCATGTGCAGGCTCCACGTTGTCGTTCAAGACCAGCATAGCCAAACAGAGTCACCAGCACTGACAGCCTACCGTTTCTATTTAAGGGAGTCTAGTCTGCAGGTGACACTGCCCGGCTTCAAATCACGACACGTGAAATCGCGTTGAACTTACCCTCGACGCTTCTTCTTCAACTCGATCGTTTCGAACAACTCGTAGTTCTGCGTCGGTGTCTGGTCCGCACCCGGCGCGTGGTAGTAGTTCATCGTGATCGTGGTCTCGCCACCCGGATGGCCCGGATCATGGTCGAACACCGCGATACCGTAGCCCGTGCCGGTGTCCCGTTGTGCCGACCAGACTGCATCTTCAACAGCATCCGCGCTGGCACGCACGAAGGTACCCGCGGTCGTCCCGGCAACCGGACGATTCGGCCGCGTGAAAATACGCGCCTGCGGCAAGCCGGTACCGAGATCCACCCCATACACGTCGAGCGGCGCACTCGTGCCGCCACCGCCGAGAATCAGGTGGATCGTGCCGTGACTCGTATCGAACGTGGATGCCCCCGACGACACCGCCGACATCACCGGCCGCGGCTGCAGCGTATCGACTACGCGCCCTGTGGCGATGTCGGTGCCCTTGTTGTGATTGCAGCCGCGCACGGGATAGCTGCGCTCGTAATCGTGATCATGCCCGCACAGCACCAGATCGACGCCATAACGATCGAACAGCGGCAACCACGCTTCGCGGATGCCCTTATCGGAACCGTTGCCGGTCTTCGATGAGCTCAGCGCGTCCTGATGCATCTGCACGACGATCCAGTCGACTTCGTCGTCTTCCGCCGCCCGGCGCAATGTCTTCTCGAGCCAGCGGGTCTGCTCACCCTCGCTATAGCCACGCACATAAAGCGACGTGCCCGGCTGAATCGGCGGATTGCCGGTGCTCGCCACCGGCACCAGGGGAGCCGGGCCGGCCACGAACGCAGCCGCATCCTGATAGACCACGTCATCCGCATCGAGCGAAATGAACAGCACCGAACTCACGCGGAAGCTGTACCAGCGTCCCTGGAAGCGCGTGTGATTCTCAGGCAGCGTGTAGCGCGAGAGATACGAGGCGAGGCCCTGTTCGCCGTTGTGGAATTCGAGTTCGTGATTGCCCGGACAGGGCATCCACGGACGGTTCGACGCCGAAGTCTGGCAGTTGTTGCCAAAATCGCGCCACACGTCGGGCTGGCTCATCGGGTTCAGATTGGCGTAGCAGAGATCGCCGTTGAGCAGGTGGAACAGCGGCTGAAATCGCTCGACGGCCTGAACCGCAAAACGGCTTTGCGGCGACGACAGGACCCAGCCGGTGTTGGGCGTCGCGAGATCGCCGTAGCTGGTCCAGCGAAATGGCGCGCGGCCTCGCGGCGCCGTGCGGAAGCTCGCGGTAAAGGGCTGAGCCGCGTTGCTGTCGTTGTCGGCGCTCACCTCGTACTCGTAGCTCGTGTCTGCCTTGAGGCCGCGCAGACGCGCGTGATAGGTGAACACGACCTCGCCGTTGATGCCATCGGTATAGGTGCTTTGCACACCGTGCACCGTTACTCTCGCCCCGCCCCCGCCGCTTAACCGCACCAGCGGATTGACCGCCGGCGCCGGCGACGCCCATGACACGGTGACCTCGCTCGTCGGATCGTTGCCCCAGGTCAGATGGATCTGCTCAGGCGTGCCGTCGGGCGCGCTGTTCGCGGCCCGCGCCGCCGATGCAAGCGTGCCCGCGGCCGTCGCGAGGCTCGATGCGCCTGCAAACTTCAGAAAGCCACGGCGCGAGACGATGCTAGCGCCCTGATCGGTCGGCAAATCCTTGTCGATTTTCTTGTTTGTCATGTCGAGTTTTTGTATGGGGGTGGAAGGTCGGCAACGGACGGCGAGCGCACGGCGCGATATGCGCCGCGAGTGCCGTGCCGGACCAGGGTGCGACAGAAGTGACAGGGCATCCTAGTCGCGAAGCTATGACAGGCAGATGAAATGGCTGGACGTGGGCGGCGCCGTGCCGGCTCTTTCGGGAGAAACTACACCGCGTCGGCGCGGTGCATCGCGCCACCCGATCGCCGTGACCGTTCAGTCGATAGACGGTGTAGAAGCCGCCGAATTAACCTCGTAAAAACCCTCATGGAGGCCCAAATCACCGCATCGCGTTCGGCCTGTTGGCCGCGCTGAAACCCCTCGCTTGCCCCGCCCGTTCATTAAGGGGCTGCATCCCTCACCCCGCCGCCGTGTAAACTGCTGACTTTTTTGACTCTGGTGGTATGGTGCAAGCCCCACAGCGCACAGCTTTCAGTGGTCCGGCGCTCATTCGTTTACTTGCTCGCCTGACGGACGTCGATGTTCCCGAATCCAGCCAATCGCTTTCGGACCGGCTAAGCCAATGGCTCGGCTGGACCGACGCGATCGCGTTGTCCTCGGCGCTGAGCAACGCTCCGCCTGCCGTCGCCGGCGGCGCGCGCGCCTTCAGTGACGCTGAAGAGAGCGAGTGCGCCCGCGTGCGCGCGTCGTTGGCGGATGCCATCGTCGGCGATAGCGTGTTTGCCGTCGCGAGGCGTCGCGGGTCGGCAGCGCAGGCGCTCCCGCAAGGCGCCCCGGCGGATGCGCCGGTCGATTACGCGGTTTTTCGTCAGCGCTACCTCTCCTTGCAGCAGTCGATGGAGACGGGCATCGGCACCCTGCGCGGCCGCCTGCGGGCCATGCTGGCCGCCAGAACGCCCGCCATGGCCCGGCTCGCGGTGGTGGACGCCGTGATGGAGCGCGCGCTCAGCGAGCGCGAGCGGAGTCTGCTGGCCGCCGTGCCCGGCTTGCTCAAGGGGCACTTCGACCGCTTGCGCGAGGCGGAGCAACAAACGCTGGCCGACGCGGAAGCCTCGGGGGACGCCGCAACCGTCCCACCCGCCACACCCGCCATACCCGCCATACCCGGCACGTGGCTGAACACGTTCCGCAAGGATATGCAGAGCGTGTTGCTGGCCGAATTGGATGTTCGTTTACAACCGGTCGAGGGGCTGCTCGCCGCCCTTCGCACCTGCTAACTGGGACACTATGTCCAGATATCTCAATCTCGTTGTTTTTCTGGTAGGTCTGGCCGCGGTGTGCTGGATCGGTGGCGGCTACGTCGGCTCGAATGTGCTGGCGTTGGCGGTCACACTGTTGATTGGCGTCTGCTACGTGGCAGGCGCGCTCGAGCTGCGACGCTACAGCCAGGCCACGTCCACGCTGGCGCGTGCGGTTGCGGACCTGTCCGGGCCGCCGGCCAGCCTGGGCGCCTGGCTCGAGCCCCTGCATCCCAGCCTGCGCAATGCGGTGCGCCTGCGCGTTGAGGGTGAGCGGGTGGCCTTGCCGGGCCCGGCGCTGACGCCGTATCTGGTCGGTCTGCTCGTCCTGCTGGGCATGCTCGGCACGCTCCTCGGCATGGTGGCGACCCTGCGCGGCACCGGCATGGCGCTGGAAAGCGCGACAGACCTTCAAGCTATCCGCGATTCGCTCGGCGCACCGGTCAAAGGACTGGGCTTCGCGTTCGGCACGTCGATTGCGGGCGTGGCCACGTCAGCAATGCTGGGACTGCTTTCGGCGTTGTGCCGGCGCGAACGGATCGATGCCGCTCAATTGCTCGACGTGAAGATCGCGACGACCTTGCGCATCTACTCGCAGACGCATCAGCGCGAGGAAAGCTTCAAGCTCCTGCAGCGGCAGGCCGAGGTGATGCCCACGCTGGTCGAGCGTCTGCAGGCAATGATGACAGCCATCGAACAACAGAGCCTCGCCTTGAACGAGCGGCAGCTCGCCAGCCAGGACGCTTTCCACGGCAGAGCCGAAGCCACCTATACGCGCCTTGCTGCGTCCGTGGAGCAGTCGTTGAAGGAGAGCGTCGCCGAAAGCACCCGCGCCGCCAGCGCGGCGCTGCAGCCGGTCATGGCGGCCACGTTGGCAGGTCTCGCGCGCGAGACGGCCGCGATGCACGACACCGTCACGCACGCCGTCCAGCAGCAGTTGGATGGACTCTCGACTGGATTCGAGGCAAGCACCGCCACCGTCGCGGGCATCTGGAACAAGGCGCTCGAGGGGCAGCAACGATCGAACGAGGCGCTCACGCAGCAGTTGGGCACGTCGCTGGATCGATTCACCGAGACCTTCGAGCAACGCTCGGCCGGCCTGTTGGAAGGCGTCTCCGCGCGACTGGAAGCGACGGCGGGCAACGTGTCGGCAGCGTGGAACGAGGCGCTGTCACGGCAAGAACAGGTCGGCGAAAAACTGGCGGGACACAATCAGCAAGCTTTGGCGGCGGCCGCTGCAACCTTCGAGCAGCACTCGGCGTCACTGCTCGCCGCGGTGGGCCAATCGCATACGGACATGCAGACGGAATTGGCCTCGCGAGATCAGCAACGATTGGCAGTCTGGACCGAGACGCTCGGTTCGATGGCCGCTACGTTGAACAAGGAGTGGGAGCAGGCGGGCACGCTTAGCGCGAGCCGGCAGCAGGAGATCTGCGACGTGCTGGCGCAAACCGCGCGCGACATCTCCGCTCAAACTCAGGCGCATGCGAGCAGCACGATTGCTGAGATCGACCGGCTCGTGCAAGTGGCTGCGGACGCGCCCAAGGCCGCCGCAGACTTGCAGGCGGAACTCGCCGCACGGGACCAGCAGCGGCTGGAGGCCTGGACCGCGGCACTCAGTTCGATGGCCGCTACGCTGAACAAGGAGTGGGAGCAGGCAGGCACGCTTAGCGCGAGCCGTCAGCAGGAGATCTGCGACGTGTTGGCGCAAACCGCGCGCGACATCTCGGCCCAAACACAAGCACACGCGAGCAGCACGATCGCCGAGATCGACCGGCTCGTGCAAGTGGCTGCGGATGCCCCCAAGGCCGCCGCAAACCTGCAGGCTGAACTCGCCGCACGCGACCAGCAGCGGCTGGCCGCCTGGACCGAGACACTCGGCTCCATGGCAACGACGTTGAGCAAGGAATGGGAGCAGGTTGGCACGCGCAGCGCGAGCCGCCAGCAGGAGATCTGCGACACGCTGGCACAAACTGCACGCGACATCTCCGCTCAAACACAGGCGCACGCGAGCAACACAATCGCCGAGATCGGCCAGCTCGTACAAGCCGCGTCGGAAGCGCCCAAGGCAGCGGCGGAAGTCGTCGCCGAATTGCGTCAGAAGCTCTCCGACAGCATGGTCCGCGACACCGCGATGCTGGACGAGCGCAGCCGCCTGCTGGCAACGCTGGAAACCCTGCTCGATGCTGTCAACCATGCATCCACCGAACAGCGCACGGCCGTCGACGCGCTCGTCGCCACGTCAGCGGATCTGCTGGATCGTGTCAGCACCCGTTTCACTGACAAGGTCGAACTCGAGACCGGAAAGCTGGGCGCGGTGGCCGCGCAGGTCACCGGCAGCGCCGTCGAAGTGGCGAGCCTCGGCGAAGCATTCGGCGCGGCCGTCCAGGTGTTCGGCGAGTCGAATACCACGCTGGTCGCACATCTGCAGCGTATCGAAGCCGCGTTGGACAAGTCCCTCGCGCGAAGCGATGAGCAGCTGGCCTATTACGTCGCCCAGGCGCGAGAAGTCATCGACCTGAGCATGATGTCGCAGAAGCAGATCGTCGAAGACCTGCAGCACCTCGCCGGCAAGCGGGCGTCTGTCGGAGCTGAAGCGGCATGAGCGAGGAAATCGACGGCGGCGTGGAGACCACGGCGCCCATCTGGCCCGTCTTCGGCGATCTGATGTCGGTGTTGCTGGGCGCGTTCGTGCTGATCCTGGTGGGCGTCATCGGCGTGCAGCTGGAACTCTCGACAAGGTTGGAGCAAGAGGTCAAGCAGCGTCAGATGGAAACACAGCGCCGCAAGACGTTGGAGCAGGCGCTGGCAGGACCGCTGGCAGCGGGCCGGGTGACGCTGGTCAACGGACGCATCGGCATCAACGGCAGCGTGTTGTTCGCACTGAACTCCGATCAATTGCAGCCGGAAGGCCGGGACGTCCTGAAGAGCCTGGCGGGGCCGCTGTCCGCTTACCTCCGGGCCAATGACGAGATCCTGATGGTGAGCGGCTTTACCGATGACCGGCAGGTGCGGGAAGCTAACCGTCGCTTTGCCGACAACTGGGAGCTCTCGGCCCAACGCGCGTTGACGGTGACCCGTGCGCTGATCGATGCAGGCGTTCCCGCCTCTTCCGTATTTGCGGCCGCGTTCGGCTCGCAGCAGCCCGTCAGCACGAATGCCGATGACCAGGGCCGGGCGAAAAACCGGCGCGTGGAAATAGCACCGGTCCCGAGGCCTTCGAGCGCAACGGTGAAGCCTCGTGAGTAGTGTGAGTCGTACGAGTAGTGGCGCTAGCGAGGTGACAGGTGGCGCCCGGGCAACGCTCGACGCATGGCGCGAGCGTGGCGCCGATCGCATGGATCCCATTCGCTTTCATTTCATCGAGGCGCTGGATCGGCGGGCAGCCAGTCATAGTGGCGAGGCGCGGCGGCTGCTGGATGAGAGGCTATCCAAACTGATCGAGGCGTATGCGGTCGATCTCGAGCGCGCTGCATCCGAGGCTGGCGATGCTGGCACCGACACCAAGGCATCACCTGGCGATCCCGCTCGCGGAACGCTGGCCGGACTGATCGACTACATCGCCAGTCATGCGCCTGCAGATGGCGACAGCCTCACAGCTGGTAGCGCCACGCCTCGGCCATCGTCCTATCCGGAACTGGAGGCGCTCGACTACTTCAGGGAGACCTGGTCCAAGGTCCGATCCGAGAAACAGCTGCGGCAGTCGTTGATGAAAGCGCCGGGCAATGCCGGTCCGCTCAACTCGAGCAGCCTTGTTCATCGATCGCTCTCGTTGATGCGCGAATTGTCGCCGGGGTATCTCCAGCAGTTCCTGTCGTACGTCGACGCCTTGTCGTGGATGGAGCAGATGAACGGCGGCGGTGCCTTGCCGGCGAAAGATGCGCCTCGCGCCGCGGGCGCCAAAAAGAATACCAGGGGCAAATCGCGTTAGCGCGAGGGCAGATCCGTCGAGCCCCTGGACCACCACAATCCAGCCAAAAGCAATCCTCCGGTTTGCGCCGCTTTAACGTCCGAAATCGCAATTTAGAAGACGGCCTCTACTTGGGATAATCGGATTGTACTGGCTGGTTAAAATCTGAAAATGTTCGAATCCCCGCTGTCTGATGAAGATTGGCAACGCATCGCCCACCTGTTCCACCACGACACCACACCGAGAGTTGGCCGACCACGGCGAGATCCGCGCGAGATCGTCAACGCCATACTGTGGATCGTTCGCAATAACGAAAAGTGGCAGCGCCTCCCCGCAAGCTTTCCGCCATCGCAAACCTGCTACATCAAATGGCTGGAGTGGCGACGCGCCGGCATGATGTCGAAGGTTTTCGCCGAACTTGGCATGAGCGAGCAGTTGGAGTGTTCAAACGGCACGCGATGTTGAAGTGGTGAAGCAGGATAGGAAGAATCGGGACGCCGCGGATCACATCCATCCGCGGATTGCGCGGGTCATCGTGCGTCATGCCCGATCCGTTGTCCACTTCACGAACACTGTACCGACCTCCCGCAAGACAGCCTCGCGAGCTGGCATGTCAAGCGCGGGCGCATCGTAATAGGCTGCGATCAAAAGTGGCGCGCGTCCGGGCGGGCGAACGATCGCATAGTCGTTGGTTTCTTCTTCGACGCTGGTTCCGGGCCTGTCACCCGCTATCCAGTCCGGCGGTAACGCAGCGCGGAGCCGGTTCAAACCCGGCTTGCAGGCAAGCATCCAGTTTTCCAGCTGCGTACGCGATTGGGGACTCAGAACATTTCCCAAGAGAATTTTGCTCGCCGAGTTGGTGATCGAACGAGGCGTAGTGGTATCGAGCACACCGCTGTATTTGTTCGACTCGGGTTCGTACCGATCGGAACGCGTCACGGTATCGCCGAGGCCGCGAACGAATTGAGTCAAAGCGGCGGGACCACCGGCGCTTCTCATCAACAACACGGCCGCCGTGTTGTCGCTCACTTCAACAATCGCCTGGCACAGTGCGCCCACCGACATCGCGCCTTCTGCAACGTGTGCCTTCGTCACGGGCGACGTAAAGATCAGATCCTTCCCGGTGTACTTCATCAGACGGGCAAGATCCTCCTTGCCTGCATCCACGCGCGATAGCACCTGCGCGGCGAGCAGTCCCTTAAACGTGCTGCACATCAGAAAGCGTTCGTCAGCGCGATGCGCCAAGGTTCGGCCCGAACCGGTATCGATAGCGAACACACCAAGGCGTCCGCCATTGCGGCGTTCGATGTCGGCTAATGGGGATGCGTTTGCGGCCAGTGTGGGAGTAACGCGAAGGCCGAGGAGCAGCGGCAACCCAAGCGTCAGATTCCTGCGTGTCGCAGAGATGGTCAAAGAGTCGTCCTCAAATCAATTCGCTCACAACAAGCACACGACGGATGGCAACGACCAGGCATATCACGTCCCGGCTCACCATAAAAAACGGGCCAGTCCTAAGTAGAACTGGCCCGCTCACAGCGAAAAAATCACGTCTGAGGATTCGTACCGTCTGCAGCCTGAGCGTTGTCGGCGTCGTCCTGCTTCTCGCCGTCTTTTTTCTCGACCAATCCCTCCAATGCACCTGCGCCTTCAAAGCCTGCAATCGCTGCAACGCCTTTCGTTAGCAGACCTGCGTCCGGATCGACTTTTTCTGCTGCTTCAACGGCCGCTACCGCACCAGCGATCTTGCCTACTTCGTCCAAGAGTCCCATTTCGCCCTCCGCGAGAAAAAGTGAAATGCCATCCTCTCACGAACTTCGCGCCTTGTCGCCAAATGTAAAATTGACTTACCACTTTGCCGCCGACCCGAAATGACATTGAAAGAAATGTCCACTCTGTACGCCTAAATCGCCTTCGTCACCGGCGCAGTGGCAGCAGGATCGGTGATGCTGGCGTGGCCTGTTTCCACGTGACCTGCTATGCGCCGCAACCAGCCCGCATTGCCTGCGACCGTCAATTGAAAGTCATACCACTGACTGCTGCATGACAAGTCCCAATGCGCCTCCACACTGCTTGCCGCAGGCACGGTCAACGTGCGCGGCGCCTGTCCATAGACGACGTCGCTTACGGTGACCGTGAGTGACTTGGTCCCAGCATTGGACACTGTCACGTAGACGTTGCCGTTGGCCACGTCGTAACAGGTCACGACATCCGGCTTGGCTGCAGCATCTGCAGCGGACGAACCGGCGAAGCGCCGGAAGTAACCGTTCGGACCATAGACGTTCACCAGGTAACTACCGTTCGCGTCGAGTGCCCACGTATCGGTCAATTGCTTGCCGGCCTCGACGGTATAGCGGCGCGGCATCGCGGTCGGGTCACCCGTGTACACCCAGAAATGCGCGCCCTGCGTGCCGGTGTTCGCAAACGTCAGCGCATACCCTTGCGACTGCAACTTCCCGTTCACATGCAATTCGTACGGCAGCGCCCGCGCGGGCCGCGTGCCCGCTTCCTGCGCCGTCACCAGCTGCTGAGCCGTGCTGGCCGGCGCAGCCTGCGCCGTGGAACGCGCGCATTGCAGATCGGCCTGCGCGACGTAGGTTTGCGTGCTCGGCAGCGACGGCACGGCCGCATCCGATTTCGAAAAGTCGAGCGCCGTGGTCAGGTCGCCGCAAACGGCACGGCGCCACGGCGAGATATTGGTCTCGACTACGCCGAAACGCTTTTCGATGAATTGCAGCACCGACGTGTGATCGAACACCTGCGAGCAGACAAAACCACCCTTCGACCACGGCGACACGACCGTCATCGGTACGCGCGGCCCGAGGCCGTATGGCAGATTGTCCGCGGTATACGTGCCGGCCTGCGTCGCGGTCACGACGTTGTGCCGTTCGAGCGAGATATCCACGGTGCTCATGCCGGAGCCGGGCACCGTAGGCGCCTGCGGTGGCACCACGTGATCAAAGAAGCCGTCGTTCTCGTCGTACATGATGAACAGCACGGTCTTGCTCCACACGTCGGGATTCGACGTCAGCGCGTCGAGGATCGTCGAGATGTAGTTGGCGCCATAGAGCGGCGTGAATTTCGGATGCTCCGAATACGCGGCGGGCGGCAACAGCCAGGACACTTGCGGCAATGCGCCGGCCTGCACGTCGGCCTTCAACTGTGTGAGTGTGCGTGTGCTCATCCCGCGGTTTTGCAGCGACGAACCCGCCGGCGCATTCACGAAGTTCTGGAACGAGGCCAGCATGTTCGTGCCGTAGTTGCCGGTGAAATTATCGAAGCCGGTGCCCTGCTGATAAATCTGCCAGGAGATGCCGGCCGTTTCCAGCCGCTCGGGATAGGTGGTCCAGTTGAAGGGCTGCAGTTTGATGGTATCGAACTGGTTGTCGATGTAGTCGGTGTTGTCGAGTAGCGGTCCGCCACCCGTGGCAAGCGGGTCGACCATCCCCGTCATCAAATACATGCGGTTCGGATGCGTGTTACCCGGAATCGAACAGAAGTAGTTGTCGCACACCGTGAAGGCGTCGGCGAGCGCGTAGTGGAACGGAATGTCCTCGCGCACGTGATAGCCCATCGTCATATTGGTTTTCTGCACAGCCCACTTGTCGGCGCGGCCGCTGTCGATCGCGCCGTGCGTGGTGGCCCACGTATGCGGCAGACCACCGATACATTGCGCGTTGACGTTCGGATTGGTCGTGTCGTAGCGGAACGGCGCAATCACCTTCGTCTGATCCTCCTGGCGCGGCTGGAACCATACGGGCTGGCCGTTCGGCAGCGTCACGGGGAAACGGTCGTTATAACCGCGCACGCCGCTCAGGTGACCGAGATAGTGGTCGAACGAGCGGTTCTCTTGCATGAACACGACAATGTGCTGCACGTCCTGGATCGTGCCAGTGACCGAACTCGGCTCGATCGCCAACGCCTTGCGAATCGATTCGGGAAACAGGGTGGTGGCGGCTGTCGCGCCCGCCAGTCCGGCGGACAGCTTCAGAAAATCTCGACGAGTTTTGGTGACCATGCGATGGACCTAATTTGAATTCTGGACTCAGGAGGCGGGCGGGACGAAGCCCGGAGGGCAGCTCATGCGGGCGTTCACAACGGTGGCGTTGCCGCATGCTGCCTTGACCGGCGTGGACGATACGCCGTCGCTGCATGCGCCAAGCAGCGCTGCCGCAGCAACAGAACAGATGAGCGCAAAAAGCCGGAATGCCGACGTCGGCATGGAGGTCTCCGTGGAAATGAATGACTGACGGACGCGATCGCGCGTCGGCAACCGCCGCGCTCTGGCGCAAGCGGTGCCGAGACAATAGTTTCGATTTATTACACGCGAGTGTCGTGCTGGAAAGCAGATGGACTACGTGTAACCGCCGTGTAACCGCTAGCGCTTGGGCGGCTGCGGGTTATTCGCTGGATTGGTATCGAACCGCGCGACGCTATTAATGCCATCGTCACTGATGAGTGCAGTCAATTCAGCTTGCAACACGTCGGTGATTTCCTTGCCGTATATCTCTTCGCCATTCACGTAGACAGTGAACGATTGCAAGTACTTCGCTTTCTTCTCCGGATTCTCAATTGTCTGCCGAGTCCATTGATAAAGCGGATAGTTTTCCAAGCCCTGCTTTTCCGCTTCATTCACGTAGTCTGCGAAAGCGTCGAATTGACATTTCAAAGTCGCGTTGTGCTTGCCCAGCACATTGCGAAGCGCAGCATGCGAGGCACCGGCCGGGTCTGTGCGCAGATCGTTTGCAAGTTCGGGTGAGACGGTGATTCTTAGCTGGAATTGCCAGGTGGGTTCCATATGGACCTCGGTATCGAATCATGAGCGCGCGCTCGTGGACATTTAAGAAGGTAGCATGGCCGTGATCCAAGGTATCCGGTCCAAACTGCTGTCAGACAAGCAGCCCATCAGCACACTGCTCGCAATCCAGCAGCCTGAAACTCCGATATCGTCTATCGAGGGGCAAGGCAGGACGCCCGCCTCGATGGCATAGCTCGTGCTTTGTAGTCCATATGGTCAAGAGCGCAATCGCTCTGCCTTACTCCACCAATCGACTTAAGAGCAAGCGCATGACATCACAAAACCCGCGTGAAAAACGCCCGCTTTCGTACGGCACAGACTACGAACAGTTGGCTGCCAGGTTCAGGCCGATCTTCAACCGGATCGCGGAAGGCGCGCTCGAACGCGAACGTACTCGTGCGCTACCGTACGAGCAGATTGTCTGGTTGAAGGAAGCGGGGTTCGGCTCAGTCAGAGTGCCGCGCGAACACGGCGGCGCCGGCGCGTCGCTTCCGCAACTCGTGCAGCTTCTGATCGAACTGGCCGAGGCCGATTCGAGTTTGCCGCAAGCGTTGCGCGGCCATTTCGCCTTCGTCGAAGACAGAATTAACGCAGCACCCGGCGCCGCACAGGATAAATGGCTGCAACGCTTCGTGGCGGGTGAGATCGTCGGTAACGCGTGGACCGAAGTCGGTGCGGTCAAGATCGGCGACGTGATCACGCGTGTCTCGCGCCACGGCAACCAGTGGGTCGTCAACGGAACCAAGTACTACAGCACAGGCAGCATTTTTGCCGACTGGATCGACGTCTATGCGCAGCGCGACGATAACGGCGCCGACGTCATCGCAGCAGTGAGCACGCATCAGTCAGGCGTCAAACAAAGCGACGACTGGGATGGCTTCGGTCAGCGCACCACTGGAAGCGGGACGTCCGTATTCGAAAATGCCGTGGTCGAAGAAGAGAACATCATCGACTTCGCCACGCGCTTCAAATATCAGACTGCGTTCTATCAGCTCGTGCTGATCGCCGTAATTGCAGGTACGGGGCGCGCCGCCTTGCGCGACATCTCGCATGAGGTACGCAAACGCACCCGTGTTTACAGCCATGGAAACGCGCCACGCGTCAGCGAAGACGCCCAGGTGCAGCAGGTGGTGGGGCAAATCGCGGCACGCGTGTATGCAGCAGAAGCGGCTGCTGTGCGAGCCGCGGAGCCGTCACAAAGAGCATACGAAACGCGCTTCGGTGCGGACCGTGATGCTGAACATGCGGCGAACGTGGCGGCCGAAATCGAATCGGCAAAAGCCCAGGTCGCCGTGGCCAGTTTGATTTTGCAGGCGACCACGGACCTTTTCAATGCACTCGGTGCTTCGGGCACTAGCGAAAACAAACTATTGGACCGCCACTGGCGAAACGCGCGGACCGCTGCGTCACACAATCCGCTGATCTATAAGGAGCGAATTGTGGGAGATTGGGAAATCAACGGCAAGGAGCCGCCCTTCGTCTGGCAGATTGGCAATAGCAGAACTGCGGCATAGTCGGCTACCGCAGCGGCATGTGGACCGGTCTCGCGGCCGGTCCGCTTCAACCTCCAAAGGCATGCAACGCAAATGAGCCTACTTCTGCGCGGAAATCTGCTTCGCCCGAATCAAACGCGCCCGCAACACATTGCGACTAATGCCCAGCAGCCTCGCCGCCTGAATCTGATTCCGGTAGCAGAAGTCGAACGCCACGCGCATCACCGTGTCTTCGATCTGCTCGAACAGGTTGCCTTCGGCGTGATCGAACAGATGACGCAGCGCCCCTTCGAGCCCTTCCAACGGTGTGGACGCTACAGGTTCGGCAGCCGCCCGTCGCGCGGCGTGAATCCCGAACGACGACATCTGCAGATCGCCCTCGCCTAACGAATCGCTACGGCACACCAGCAACGCGTAGTGAATGACGTTCTCAAGCTCGCGGATATTGCCGGGCCAACTATGTTCCAGCAGCTTTCGCTCCGCGCGCGGCTCGATGTCGACGGGACCGTAGCCCAGCCGGTTCCGGTACTCTTCAATGAAGTAGCGGGCCAGCGGCAATATATCGCCGGGCCGATCGCGCAACGTCGGCACAGCCAGATGCACGACATTCAGGCGATAAAACAGGTCCTCGCGGAAATGGCCTGCCGCCACCGCATCCTGCAGATGCACATTGGTAGCCGCCAGCACGCGCACGTCGATCGGAATGCTCCGGCGCGAGCCGAGCCGCACGATCTCGCGTTCCTGCAATACGCGCAGCAGCTTGACCTGCATCGATAGCGGCAGATCGCCTATCTCGTCGAGAAACAGCGTCCCGCCATTGGCCGCTTCGAACCAGCCAGGCTTGGCGCAGAACGCGCCGGTAAACGCGCCCTTCTCGTGCCCGAATAACTCGCTCTCCACCAGCGACTCGGAGAACGCCCCGCAATTGACCGCCACAAACGGGCCGTCCTTGCGAGCACTCAGGTTATGCACATGACGCGCGACCAGTTCCTTACCCGTCCCTGTCTCGCCGATCACGAGCACGTTAGCGTCGCTCGGCGCCACCATGCGAATACGTTCGAGCAAGGCCAGCGATTGCGGGTCCGAGAAGACCTGCGCGGTTGCACGAATCGAGGTGGTCAGCGTGCGCTTGTCGGGCATCGTCAACAAAGGCGGCACTTCCGTTCGCGCGACGGCAGGCCGGTCCGGTAACACGTGATGGAGTGAATAGTTCATGAGTAGAAGCTCGGCGTCGGATATCGTTGCGTCAGAGCCCATTCGCCGATTTCTCGAAGCTTATAGGCAAGCGGATCGTGAAGCGTATGCGTGCGCAAATTTCGCCAGTGACGGTCTAGCCTCAACGCGCCATGCGTCGCACGCGCGCCGGCCACGTCAAACATACGGGTACAGATGGTGAGCCCGATTTCTGTGGCCGCAACTTTGGCCGTTGCAACCGCTAACGCCACGTCGCCGCGCTCGGCGTCGGTCAGCGCGTCCGCTCGAATCCATGCCGCATCGAAACGATCGGCCGCGCGGTCGGTCAACAGCCGTGCAGCCTCGAGGCCCGCCCAGAACTCGCCATACTGGCCCAGGATATAAGGATCCGCCGCGGTGGTTTGCACACCGGACGTATGCCACGGACGCGCCTCATGAAGCGTGTAATGACGGGCGTCGTTGAACGCACTTTCGCCGATGCTGAGGTACACATTCGTCAAGATCAGCTGAGCGAGCAAGGGCCGCAGGCACGCAAAAGGCGTCGACAGCGGCCCCGGGTCGGTCAGAATCTCGTGGTTCTCCACCCGCACCTTTTCCAGCGTCACCGTGCCGCTGTCCGTCTGTCGCTGGCCGATGTTGTTCCAATCTTCCGCGACGGAGATGCCCGTGCGCCCGGTGGGTACTGCCGCGATTAGCAACGCCCCCGTATCGGCGTCTCGCGCAGACGCGATCAGCATTTCGGAATCGAGCGCGCCGGAACAGAAGCTCTTCTGCCCGCTGAACTCGCGCCAATCCGCGTGCGAGTGGCTCACAGCCCGTTCATCGAGCGGGTTTAACGCATTGCCCCAGAACCATTGACGGCGGGCAGTCTGCTCGAACCAGGCACGCCACTGCGCCGACGAACCAAACAGCCGCACCGTCGCCAGCATCAGATGATGGAAGCCGAATACATGTCCGAGGGAACTGTCGGCCCGGCCAAGCGTGCGCACGACATCCAGCGTCTGCCGCCAGTTCGCCCCGAGACCGCCGTGCGCCTCCGGAATGCTCATCGCCAGAAGACCACTGGCGCGCAACGCGTCCCGCTCCGCTTTCGGCGTCCCGCCTCGCGCGTCGCGTTCGGCGGCGGTTAGCGCAAATAGGGTTGCGAGCCGCTGCGCGATCTGCAGCGGCGTTTCACTGACCGATGCTGTCTCCGCGCTCGGTAGCAGGCAAGCCGGCGCGTCCGGCAGTACGTAGGTCGAATTCATATGGGCAAGGACACTCACTCCGCCACGTGCGGGCGTTGAACGGCACCGATCAGGGTTGCTCCCTCAGAAGCGTATTCTGACCATCTACCGCGACTTCCGATGCATTTTGTTGTGGTATCCAAAGTCGAATTGCTGCTTACGCAGCAGCATCGGTATGGATGCTGCCTCTGCACCAGCACTGCCCTCACACACTGCCTCCCAGGCAGCAGGCCTGTTGGAATACTGAAAGCCCTCGCGTCCCTCTCCGGCACCCGGCGCTGCTTCTCCAGCAGCAGCGCCGAGGCCATCTTGCTTCGCCAGCTTCATACGTCAGCCTGCAATGGTTCCATGCCACCGCGATATGCGCGGCAGCAAAAACCGCAAACGGTTATGCCATTTGACTTGGCGCGCGATCGGCGTTGGCTCGCACATTCGTCCTCGCCCCGTCTTGTCACGCGAAGCCGGATGGCACGGTATTCGCTAAATAAGCGGCACTCCCGATTAATTTTCTTTCGCCTGAAAGGATCGTTCGAATGAGTAAGAGATTGAAAGTAGTCGCCGTTTCCGGTGGATTGCAACGGCCGTCGCGCACCCTCGTGGTGGTCGAACGCCTGCTTGCCGCGCTCGGCGACGCGCTGCCGATCGACACGCATCTCGTCGAACTGGGGCAGATCGCCTCCAGCCTAGCCGGTGCGGTTCAGCGCTCGCAGGTCCCTGCCGACGTGGCCGCGCAGATCGAGGCCATTGAATCGGCGGACCTGCTGATCGTTGCGAGCCCGGTGTATCGCGGATCGTATACGGGACTCTTCAAGCATCTGTTCGATCTCGTGCATCACGAGGCACTGGTCGACGTGCCGGTTCTGCTCGCCGCAACGGGCGGCAGCGATCGCCACGCGCTCGTCATCGATCATCAATTGCGTCCGCTGTTCAGCTTCTTTCAGACTCGCACGTTACCGATCGGCGTGTATGCGTCTGAAGCGGATTTCAACGGCTATGCAATCTCTAATCCGGCACTGGAAGAACGCGCTGCCCTCGCGGTGACACGCGCGCTGCCATGGTTGCATGCCGGACGCCTCCCCGCTTCTTTCCCGCAAGCCGCAACGCTGGCTGCCTAAGTCTCTTCATTCAATCATCAGGAATACCATGAGCCAGAACCATTCTCACGACGACGCCGTCAAGTTCGCCTACTGGGTGCCCAATGTCAGCGGCGGTTTGGTTGTCAGCACAATCGAGCAGCGCACGGACTGGAGTCTCGAGTACAACCAGAAACTCGCACTCACCGCGGAGAAGGCGGGTTTCGAATACGCGCTGAGCCAGATCCGCTTTACCGCCGGATACGGTGCGGAATATCAGCATGAGTCAGTGTCGTTCAGTCAGGCCCTGTTGCACGCCACAACCAAACTCAAGGTGCTGGCGGCGATTCTGCCAGGTCCGTGGCACCCCGCCGTTGTCGCCAAACAGATTGCCACCATCGACCATATTTCCAACGGCCGTATTGGGATCAACGTGGTGAGTGGCTGGTTCAAGGGTGAATTCACCGCGCTCGGCGAACCGTGGCTCGAACACGACGAACGCTATCGCCGCTCGCACGAATTCATCGAGGCACTCAAGGGCATCTGGACACAGGACAATTTCACCTTCAAGGGTGACTTCTACCGCTTCAACAATTACACGCTGAGCCCCAAGCCCGTGCAGAAGCCGCATCCGGAGATCTTCCAGGGCGGCAGTTCACGCGCCGCACGCGACAACGCTGCGAGCGTTTCCGATTGGTATTTCACCAACGGCAACACGCCGGAGAACCTGAAGGCACAGATCGACGATATTCAGACCAAGGCAGCAAAAAACAATCACAAGGTGCGCATCGGCGTGAATGCCTTCGTGATCGCCCGCGATACCGAAGAAGAAGCCAAGGCCGTGCTCGCCGACATCATCAAACACGCGCACGTCGAAGCCGTGCATGCGTTCGGCGACACCGTCAAACAGGCCGGCAAGGCTTCGCCGGAAGGCGAAGGCAACTGGGCCAAGTCGAGCTTCGAAGACCTCGTGCAATACAACGACGGCTTCCGCACCAATCTCATCGGTACCCCGCAGCAGATTGCCGAGCGCATCGTCGAACTGAAATCGATCGGCGTGGACCTCGTGCTGACCGGTTTTCTCCATTTCATCGAAGAGGTGGAGTATTTCGGCAAGCGGGTCCTGCCGTTGGTGCGTGAGCTCGAACTCAAGCAGCAGGCCAAGGCCGCCTGATCATGACAAACGCACAGCCGTCGACGCTGCCGCACTGGCTGCGCCATCAGGCGCAGCAACGGCCGCACGCTATCGCATTGCGGCACAAGCGGCTGGGCACGTGGCACGCGTTGTCGTGGCAAGACGTCGCCACGGCGGTCGAGCAGCTGGCCGCCGGTCTCGCGCAGCAAGGCTTCGCGGCGGGTGACGCGCTGCTGCTCGTCAGCCATCCGCGCGAGGAGGCGCTGCTACTGTCGCTGGCCGCACAATGGAACGGTGGCGTCGCGATACCGCTCGACCCGCAACTCACCGACGACGCGTTGCGCTCAGTGCTCACGCATATCGCGCCGCGCTTCGTGTTCGCCGAAGACGACAGCCAGATCGATCGCCTGCTGACGCATGAAGGTTTGCGCGTGATCGATGCCAACCCACGCAATCTGGCGTCGCATCCGCATGCCGCGGTGACTGACTATCGAGCGTTGTCGTTGTCGGTCCACAACGAGAACGGCTTTGCCTCTGCTGCTCGCCCCCATGACGACGCATTCGCCTTCGTGCGCCTCGATGCCGATGGGCAGCTCGTCGAACAGCGTTTCCCGCATGCGACGCTGGTGCGTGAAGCACAGCAACTCGTCGCCGCCGAGAAACTGAACGCGAGCGACGAAGCGTTTGCAGCACGCGCATTCGCCGCCGCATCCCAGGCGCGTTACCTGATCGCGCCGTGGGTACTGAGCGGCTTTCGCCTGAATTTTCCGGAGTCGCTCGCGACCCGCGACAACGACCGCCGCGAACTCGCGCCCACCCTCGTAGCAGGCACACGCGAAACCTACGCCCGGGTGGCACAGCTCGTCGATGACCGTTTGCCCGGTGCACGCTCATGGCGGCGCCGTCTGATCAACCGTGCGCAGCGCAAACAGGGCGGCCCACTTGCTCGTGCGTTGACCTGGTGGCTCATCACCCGTCCGTTACGCGAAGTGATCGGTTTTTCACGCACGCATGCCGCGCTCGTCATCGGGCCGCCGCTCGACGAAAAAACCGCTGCATTGTTCGAAGCAATACGCGTCGATGTACGCGCCTGGCCCGATACCGGCGACTGGCGGCGTGTCGAACCTAAACGTCAGGCCGTGGCGCCGCAGCACTATGCGACAGACGGCGCATCAGAACAGCCGGCCTATTGAAGCATGACTCAACGTCCAATGACTTCATCCTCAAACGCTCTGCTCTCGCTCGACCATATCTCGCTGTCATTCAAGGGCGTGAAAGCGGTCACCGATATCAGCTTCGCCGTGCACACGGGTGAAATCTGCGCGCTGATCGGCCCGAACGGTGCGGGGAAAAGCTCGCTACTCAACGTGATCAACGGCGTCTATCAACCGCAGCAAGGCAACGTTAATTTCGATGGCCGTGTCTATCGACGCATGAATCCGTATCACGCAGCACACAGCGGCATAGCCCGCACATTTCAGAACATCGCGCTGTTTCGGCGGATGAGCGTGCTGGACAACGTGCTCACTGGCCGCAATCTGCATCGGCGCAGCACGTGGCTTGAACAGACTTTGAGCATTGGCCGCGCGCGCCGCGATGAGACAGTGCAACGCCGCTACGCCGAAGTCGTTATCGAAGCGCTTGACTTGCAGCGCTACCGGCATACCACCGTCGGCACCCTGCCGTACGGCGTGCAAAAGCGTGTCGAACTGGCCCGCGCGCTCGCCGCCGAGCCACGTCTCTTACTGCTCGACGAACCGATGGCCGGCATGAATGCAGACGAAAAACGTGCAATGGCCGGTTATGTACTCGACGCCAACACGCAATTCGGCGTGACTGTCGTGCTGATCGAGCACGACATCGGCGTAGTGATGGACCTGTCGGATCACGTGGTGGTGCTCGATTACGGCAAGAAGATCGCCGACGGCGCCCCCGCCGACGTGCGCACCAACCCGGACGTACTGGCCGCGTATCTCGGCACTCGTCACTGAGAGATTGAACGACATGGGATTTTTCCTCGAAGTACTCGTCGGCGGACTGCTGGCGGGCGTGATGTATTCGATGGTCGCGATCGGCTTCGTGCTGATCTACAAAGCGTCCGGCGTGTTCAATTTCGCGCAGGGTTCGATGGTGCTGTTCGGTGCGCTTACGTACGTGAGCCTCGTCGAGCGGCACGTGCACCCCGTGCTGGCATTTGCGATCACGTTAGCGGCCCTGGTGCTGATTGCGTTGCTGATCGGCCGGCTCGTTTTGCGACCGCTGGTGAATCGGCCGCCCATTGTTCTGTTCATGGCGACGCTCGGCTTGAGCTTCATTCTCGAAGGCGCCGCGCAACTATTCTGGGGCGCCCAGGTGCACGGTCTGGACCTCGGCATCGACGACAAACCGCTGAACGTGGCCGGCGTCATGATCAGCCAGTTCGACGTCTTTGCCGCAGCGACCGCCGGCGTGCTGGTGATCGGCCTGTCGCTTCTGACCCAGCGCACGCGGCTCGGGCTGTCGCTGCGCGCAGTCGCCGACGATCCGCTCGCCGCGCTCGCTATCGGCATACGGCTGCCGCGCGTGTGGGCGATCGTATGGGCTCTCGCCGGCTTTGTCAGCCTCGTGGCGGGGCTCCTGTGGGGCGCTCGGCTCGGTGTGCAGTTCTCGCTCTCGCTGGTGGTGCTGAAGGCGCTGCCGGTGCTGATCATCGGCGGGTTTTCGTCGATCGGCGGGGCGATTGTCGGCGGCCTGCTGATTGGCGCGTCGGAAAAGCTTGCCGAAGTCTATGTCGGCAGCCTGCTCGGTGGCGGGATCGAAAACTGGTTTCCCTATCTGCTCGCGATGCTATTCCTGCTCGCGCGGCCAGTCGGTCTGTTCGGCGAACCCGCCGTTGAACGCGTGTGAGGCCCGCTATGTCATCTCTTCACACCACGCAGAACACGCTGCGTCGGATCAAACCGTACCCGGTGCAATTGCCGGGGCTGAAGCTATGGTTCGCGGCGATTCTCGCGCTGATTGCGTTCGTCGCCGTGCCGATACTCGGCAACGACTACTGGCTCAATGCCATTCTGATTCCGTTCCTCGTGCTATCGCTCGCGGGACTCGGGCTGAACCTGGTTACGGGCTACGCGGGCCAGCTCTCGCTCGGCTCCGCGGCGTTCATGTCGGTCGGCGCCTATGCCACCTACAACCTCATGGTGCGGATGCCGGGGTTGCCGCTGGTCGTCGACCTACTTCTCGGGGGATTGATCACTGCCGCCGTGGGCGCGGTGTTCGGTTTGCCGAGTCTGCGTATCAAAGGCTTCTACCTGATCGTCTCCACGCTGGCTGCGCAGTTCTTTGTCGAATGGATCTTCACGCGAGTCAGCTGGTTTTCCAACAACGACACCTCGGGCGTACTCAGCGCGCCACGCCTCACGGCATACGGCTGGAAAATCGACACGCCGGCCGCACGCTATCTGCTCGTACTCGGCGTCACCACCGTCCTGTTCATTCTTGCGACCCGCCTCGTGCGCAGCGAACTCGGCCGACGCTGGATGGCCGTGCGCGATATGGACACGGCCGCACGCGTGATCGGCATCCCGACCGGCCGCACCAAGTTGCTCGCCTTCGCGCTGAGTTCATTTGTGATCGGCATTGCCGGCGCGTTGTGGGCATTTGCCTATCTGGGTACGGTCGAGCCGCACGGCTTCGATCTCAATCTGTCGTTTCAGGTGCTGTTCATCATCATCATTGGCGGCATGGGGAGCATCGGTGGCAATTTTCTCGGGGCGGCCTTCATCGTGTTGCTGCCCATTCTTCTCTCCAATGCCGCAGGCGCACTAGCCACCATCGGCATTGAAGCCGGTCAGTTGCAGAACCTGCAGAAGATCCTCTTCGGCACGCTGATCATCGTTTTTCTCATCAAGGAACCGGACGGACTCGCAAGACTGGTTCAGACCGCGCGGAATCGTCTGCGTGACTGGCCGTTGCGCCCATGACTTCGTTTTCACGCATCGCTCGTTAATCCATCGTTTATCCATTCAAGGTCTATCCAGTATGAATTTCATCGACTCCTTCAAAAGGCGCGGGACAGTCTCGCGCGTCGCCGCTGCCGCGAGCCTGATGCTTGCCCTTAGCACCGCGTTTGCGCCCACCGCTCAGGCCGCGGGCGAAGAATACTTCCCGCTGCAAAGCTACCGCGTCGGGCCGTATGCGGCGGGCGGCAGTGGCTTCTTCGGCGGCTTTATCGACTATATGAACCTCATTAACAAGCGTGATGGCGGCGTCAATGGGGTCAAGCTGACGTGGAGCGAATGCGAAACCGAATACGTCGTGGAAAAAGGCGTGGAGTGCTACGAGCGGCTCAAGAGCGGCCTGAACGGCGCCCCGGCCGCAGCGACCAATCCGCTCTCGGTCGGAATCGCCTATGCGACGCTCGATCGTTCGACCGTCGACAAGATCGCGCTGGTCACGATCAATCACGGCCGCACGGATTCCACGGACGGCGCTGTATTTCCGTACGTGTTTCCGCTTCAACTCAACCCATATAGCGAAGTCTCGGCGATCGTTAATTACATCGGCCAGCAGTCAGGCGGGCTGAATCAGCTGAAGGGCAAGAAGATCGTGGTGCTTTACCATGGTTCTCCTTATGGCCGCGAGACGATTCCCGTGCTCGATGCGCTCTCCAAGAAGTACGGCTTTGAACTCACGCAGATCGAAGTCCCGCATCCGGGTAACGAGCAGGGTTCGCAGTGGCTCACCATCCACCGGATCAATCCGGACTGGGTGATTCTGCGCGGCTGGGGCGTGATGAATCCGGTCGCGTTGAAGTCGGCGCAGAAGGTCGGCTTCCCGGCGAACCACATCATCGGCAACATCTGGAGTAATTCGGAAGAAGATGCCCGTCCGGCAGGCGACGCCGCGAAGGGCTTCATTTCGATTACCACGCATCCCTCCGGAACCGACTTTCCGGTACTTCAGGCGATCAATCAATATGTGATCAAACCCGGCAACGGCAACTTGAAGGACCCGGCGCGCTTCGGTACGGTGTATTACAACCTGGGCGTCGTCAACGGCATTCTCAACGTCGAAGCGTTGCGCGTGGCTCAGGCCAGGTTCGGCGACAAACCGCTTACGGGCGAACAGGTGCGCTGGGGGTTTGAGCACTTGAATCTCGACGACGCGCGTCTGAAGCAGTTGGGTGCGTACGGCCTGGTTCAACCGCTGAAGCTCTCATGCTCCGATCACGAAGGCGGCGGCGCCGTCCGCTTCCAGCAATGGGACGGTCAGCAATGGAAGGTGATTAGCGGCTGGGTTCAGGCCGATCGTGCACTGTTGCGCCCGATCATCGAGAAATCGGCGAACGCGTATGCCAAGGAAAAGGGCATTACGCCGCGCGATTGCAGCAAGGACCTCTGAGCATGAGCGCCGCCCCGATCCTGCAGGTCGATGACATCGCCGTGACCTACAGCCAGCTCATTCCGGCATTGCGCGGCGTTTCGCTGACCGTGCCGTCCGGCGCCATCGTCGCCTTGCTGGGCGGCAATGGCGCGGGGAAAACGACCACGCTGAAGGCCATCTCGAGCCTGATTCGCGCGGAACGGGGCGAGCTCACGTCGGGCCGCATCGCGTATCGCGGCGATGCGATTACCGATGCGGACCCGTGGACGCTCGCCGAACGCGGCCTCGTTCAGGTGCTGGAGGGACGGCGCTGCTTTGCGCATTTGTCCGTGGAGGAGAATCTTCGGCTCGGCGCGTTCGTGCGACGACCTGCCCGCGCTGATCTCGAGGTGGATCTCGAACGTATCTACGGCACCTTCCCGCGACTCAAGGAGCGTCGTAAGGCGCTTGCAGGCTATACGTCCGGCGGCGAACAGCAGATGGTCGCGATCGGCCGCGCGTTGATGGCGCGGCCTTCCCTGGTGTTGCTCGACGAACCGTCGATGGGGCTCGCCCCGCAAGTCGTCGAAGAGATCTTCGAGACGGTGGCAGCACTCAATCGCGACGACGGCGTCAGCTTCCTGCTGGCAGAGCAGAATGCAGCGATCGCGCTGCAGTATGCGCAGTCCGGGTATGTGCTCGAAGGCGGCCGCGTGGTTGCGCATGGGACGGCAGAGGCGTTGCTGGAACTGGATACGTTGCGCGACGCCTATCTTGGACGTGGCCAATCCGCCACGAGCGGCACGCGCAGAGGGTCGCGCCACTCTGTCCTGTGACTGGTCGGCCAACGCCGCGGAAACTAATATCATGCCGGTCGATAAAATCTCTCAAGCCTTATCCGCGGAATGCGCAGCCAGCCTTTTTTCGAGGTGCGGGATCTCTTCACTCCGGACCGGTTTGCCCAGAAGAAAACCCTGAGCGTGCGTGCATCCGCAGACGCGCACGAAATTCAACTGCTCCTGCGTCTCAATGCCTTCCGCCGTAGTGGGCATGCCGATCTCTCGTGCCAACGCCACAATCCCGCGAACCACGGCCGCGGATTCGCGTCGATGCACGGACTCTTTTACGAACGAGCTGTCGATCTTCAGCTTGTCGAATGAGAAGCGCACAAGCGTCGACATGGTTGAGAATCCTGTGCCGAAATCGTCGAGCGCGAGGCCGATTCCCAATGCGCGAAGGTTCTCGACGTTGTGCCGGGTGACGATATCGTCGCTCAACAATACCGTTTCCGTGACTTCGATATTCAGGCGCGCGGGCGGCAATCCCGTCTTGCTGAGGATCGCCGCAACCGTCGACGCGAACGATTCCTCCCGCAATTGCACCGGCGAAACATTCACGGCAACGCTCACTGCATCACGCCATGTGACAGCTTCCGTACAGGATTGCAGCAACGCCCACTCACCGAGTGCGAGGATAAGGCCCGTACGTTCGGCCGTCGGAATGAACGAGGACGGAGAAAGCTCACCGCGCGTCGGGTGTGTCCAGCGAAGCAGCGCCTCACGACCGGAAATCGTATCGTCGGCGAGATCGACGATCGGCTGGTACTCCATGCGCAGATCGCTATAAGACTGCATCGCGCCTTCCAGATCGCTTCGCAGAAGGCTCAAACTTTCGTCGGATGCGTGCCTGACGGCATCGAAGATAGAGAAGGCACTTTTGCCACTGCGCTTGACGGCGTACAACGCGCGGTCCGCGCAGATCAGCAATTGTGGTCCCGTCTTTGCGTGCTCCGGATAGAGCGAGACGCCCACGCTCGCGCCGATATGCACCAACGCTTCGCTGAGTGTGAAAGGTCGCGCGAGCGTTTTGACGATACGGTCTGCCAGCAAATGGACGTCGCGGGTCAACGCCGTGCCGTCGGTAATGGCAACAAACTCGTCGCCGGCGAGGCGTCCGACCAGGTCGCCAGTCGGCAATACTTCACGCAATCGAATCGCCGCTTCCTGAAGGATCTGATCGCCGGCGGCGTGACCGAGGCTGTCATTGATCGCCTTGAAGCCGTCGAGGTCGATTAGTAGAACCGCAAATCGATGATTCTGCCGTAACGAGCCTGCCGCCGTACGTTCCAGCAGCAGCTCGGTAATGCGAGCGCGGTTAGGCAGACCCGTGAGACTGTCCTGGTGAGCCAACCGATGACTGCTTTCACGCGCCAGCAGTAACGCAACGGTGTCGCGATTGCTGCGCAATGCCACAGTAAAGAAGCCTGCCGCGCAAAACGGCGCCTGAAACAGCAGCACGAGCTTGCCGGAGCCGGGAGAAAGCGCCGCCCCGCAACCCAACAGCCCGAGAATGAACGAAATCTGGAGAAGCACCAGCCTGGGTGTGCCTGCATTGCGCCCGGCTAGTCCGCCGATCACACCCACGGCGCAAACGTTGCCGAGCAGAAAAAGCGTCTGATTTCCGCTGGTATTGCACAAAAAAGTGCCATAGCCGAACAGGACCGCCCAGAGAAGACTGGCAAAGAGAAAAGCTGAGGTAGGGGTTGGCAGATTGCGGGCACTGCGCTCGCAGCACAGCCAGATCAACGCGAGACGCGTTATCAGCAGCGCAACCACGGCGCCGCCCCACCACGCGTAAAGGGCTCTGGGATAAAGGTAGTAAGCGGTTGCGCAGACACTGATTTCGCAGATCGACGCAAAGACAATCGACGCGGTTCGAGTGAACAGGTTGGCAAGCAATATTTGCCGATTGTCAGCGCTCAGGTTCTGAGCGGAGGACACCACCCACTTGAAAAATGGAGACCTTGGTTCGCTGAAAGCCATGACCTGCGCATTTTTAATGGTTAATGGGTCGACTCGGACACGCCTCGCAATTATTACGTAAACACCCACTGTCCGTTACAACGCAATTGCGCTGGCTTATTAGACACCCTTATTAGACACCCTCATTGGACACCCTCATTAGACACCATTACGCCTGTCCTACAGGCAATGCGGCGGCGCCTCCCGTCCGAAGACGCGAGCATCCCTTGCGGATTGCTTCACGCTCCGGCGAGAGATGCGGTCATTCAGGCTATTTCTACAGGCACCCGCTTTGCCAAAGCGCACATCAGCTCGTACCCGATCGTTCCGGATGCGTGAGCGACGTCATCGATCTTGACCTGGTCGCCCCACAGTTCGACCTTGGAACCGATCTGCGCATGCGGGCACGGCGTCAGATCGACCGTGAGCATGTCCATCGAAACACGGCCCACTACCTGCGTCATGACGCCGTCGATAGCGATGGGCGTACCCGTCGACGCGTGCCGCGGGTATCCGTCCGCATACCCACATGCGACCACACCAATACGCATCTCGCGGTTCGCGGCGAAGGCGCGGCCGTACCCAACCGTTTCCTCCGCCGACAACGACTGCACACCGATCACTTCGCTCCGAAGTGTCATCGAAGCGCGCAAGCCCACGTCGTCAATGTGGCGCGACTGACCGGTGGGTGAACCGCCGTACAGCACGACACCAGGCCGCACCCAATCTCGATGCGCCTGGGGATGCCACAAAACGGCCGCTGAATTCGCGAGGCTTCGTTGACCCGGTATGTCTTGAGTCACCGCATCGAAGCGATCCATCTGCCATGCCACGTCGCCATCATCAGCATTCGCGAAATGACTCATCAACGTGATGTCCGCAATGCCAGCAATCGATCTGGCCTGCTCCCACGCGGCACGATACGCATCGGGCCGGAATCCGAGTCGGTTCATTCCGGAGTTCATCTTCAGATGCACGTTGACGCGTTCATGCGACGGCGACAGGCGCAACAGATCGAGTTGCTCACGGCAATGCACGGCCATGGAAAGATCGAACTGTTGGGCGATTTGCACGTCACCTGGCTTGAACACACCTTCCAGAAGAAGGATCGGCTTGGTCCAACCCAACTCACGCACACGGACTGCTTCATCGAGATCGAGTAGCGCAATGCCGTCGGCATTCGCGAGTGCCGGGAAAACGCGATCGATTCCGTGTCCGTATGCGTTGGCTTTGACCACGGCCCAAGCCCGTGATCGAGAAGCCCTTTGGTTGACGATGGAGAGGTTGTGGCTGACTGCGGCGGGATGAATCTGTGCGACGATCGGGCGTGGCATAGGAGGCGTTGAGGGCTAGTTTGGAAAGGGAATGAATGCCCGTTGGTAAAGACTGGCTTTGCGGCCTACAGGCAGATTTTTCCACTATCGTATCCAGCTCAAGCCAGTTTTTGTTACTGTATTGTTTGGATTTTTGGGTTTATCTATTGGCTGCTCGTTGCTGCTTGAAACCCTTCCCGGCGGTTCCGGAGATCGGTCCGCCGGGAGGGTCCATCACCTCACAAACGCGATACTGACAGGAGCAGGTATGTCAACCGATTGCCCGGTATCCGACACCCTGCCTGACGCAGGGTCGATGCTGAACACATTCACTTTGCCGCTGCGTTGGTTGGCGACCAGTATCCATTTTCCCGACGGGTGGATTGCAAATCCCCATGGCCTCTCACCGCCCGAGGACGTGCGCTGAACCAGCGAAAGCTCTCCCGAATCGGGGCTAGCGCGATAGACAACTAGCGCGTTTTCTCCACGGTCTTCGACATAGACAAAACGCCCGTCGTGGCTGACCGCGACCTCGGCGCCGCTTTTCACACCCTGAAATTGCGGGCTGCTTGTCGGCACCGATTGCACGAGCGTCAAACGTCCTTGCGACGCATCCCAACGTAGCACCATGATTTCGGCAGTCAGTTCGGTCAGCAGATAAACGAACTGACCGCTCACTCCGAAAGCCAGATGGCGGGGGCCACTGCCCGGCGGGGCAATGAAAGACCGTGAATGCGTCCCGTCGTCCGGCGACAACGTATGGGTGACCCTGTCAAAGCCGTAAACGAACACGCGATCAGCACCCAGATCGGGAACGAGTGCGTATCGGCCGGACGGATCGACTGCGGCGCTGTGGGCATGCGCGCTCGCCTGCCGCCGGTTCGGCCCGGAACCTGCCTCCTTGATCGTGGACGCGAGTGAGCCCAGGCTTCCGTCGCCGTTGACCGCGATGCTCGATACAGACCCACCGCCGTAATTGGCAGCGAGTAAGGTCATGGAGGGTATGTCCAAGCCCAGATTCGTGGTTCCGCTACCGCCTGTGGCGACCTCGTTCAATCTGGTGAGCGCGCCGGTCCCGCGATCCACGGCATATGCGGTGACACTTCCCTCTCTCGTATTGTCATCGTCGACCGCATAGAGGATCGGCAAGCGAGGATGCGCAGCGACCCATGTGGATTTCAGCCCCTCAGCAACCGGGCCGATGACGGTCAGTTTGCCGGTGGACGCGTCGAAGCGCAGCGCGTGAATCTGCCGCTCCTGTGTTCCCACGTAGACGAGTTCCGTTTGTGCATGTTCCAGTAACGTAGCGGCACTGTTGTGGCCGCTGTACATTCCGGCTAACAACGTAAGCGTTATAAATACCGCCACAGCTCCGTACCGCATCAACCTGTTTCTCTGGTGGGGCCGTGTCATAGTCCGCTAGCTTGGAGGTCAGATAGTGTGGGAAGAATGCACACGCAGTCTGGCTCCATATTGCTCAAGGAATGCGTGCGGGCAATCATCCGCTATTCCCGACCCCGGCTCACCACGACGCAATGTCGGCGAAAGCGATCAACGGTCTCAGCATTGTCAACGGGGTGAACGGGCTGGCTAAGCGTATTCGATTCGCCACCGCGCGTCCCTGCACAAAAATCAGATTCACTGGTATTTTTCGATCGCGCCTATTGCACATTCAGGGTCCATCCGAATCACAGACCCACCTATTGCGACAGGACCTTGCGCTGAGCCTGCTGTCGAGCAGCGAGGCGAAACTGGCTTGGCGCTTGACCGACTTCTCTCCGGAAGAAACGCGTAAAGTACGCGGCATCCGCAAAACCAAGCCAAAAGGCGATCTGCTCCACCGACATGTCGCCGAAAATGAGGTTGCGCTTTGCCTCAGTGATAATGCGTGCGTGAATCATTTTTGTAGGGCTTTGCTCCGCAGCGGAAGCACAGGCCGCACGCAGTTGCACCAGGGAAATGGCCATCATTGACGCATAGTCCTGAAGCGGTAAGTTCTCCCGGTAATGTTCGTCAATCAACTTACGGAAGCGATCAACCTGGCGAACATCGTTGCGTGTTGCACCGTCATTGCCAGTCTGGTCCAAACGTGTTTCACGAACCAGCATGAGCAAAAGCGTCGTAAGCAGTGCTTCTGTACCGACCACATGGCCGACAGCATCTGACTCAACCTCCTGCTTAAGGCTCTCGATCAAGCTGGCAAACTCCATTCCCGCCTCGGCGGAATAGGAGAGTGGGATCATTCGGGGCAAGGCCCAGAGCGCGATGAACTCACGGAGTTTGGCGTTAACCTGCGTCAGATAGGCTACCTCGATCGTCACGACCCATCTGTCAGCGTCGATCTCATAGTCGAGACCGTGAACGCATTCGGTCGGCAACAGCAAGGCACACGGACCCTCGAATGGCACACTGCTACCCTCGAGATTCATTACACCGCGCCCGCTACGAACGAATATCACCTGGCCATAGGCAGGATGCGCGTGAGGTTCGGTGCGCCAGCGGCCCCGGTCGGTGACATGCCCAACGTGCACAAACCAGTTTTCATCCTCAGGGCGTTCAACGTACAAACGGACCTTTGGAACGGTTGTCAGCTTCGCTTTGGGGATCGATTTGGGCTGGTACTTTGCCACGGCACTATGTGTCATAAAGTCTCCTTGGCCGCCGAATCGATTGGGTAGCGGCCGTCATTGACATTCCGGCCTTACGCAGAAGACTTCTGGCGCTGATTCCGCGCGGTCCTTATTTTTTCGATTCCATCATAGCCCTCTCATGGAGCCGCGGAAACAGCCCATATTTTTCCATACATTTCGGCGAGGCATGACCTGCGATTTACCCGAACGATGGCATCGATCTCCCGGCACCGATGCCGTCACCATCAGAATCTATGCAACATTCCAACGATGATGCCGCGCGTGTCAGCGCCCGGCGCGACCGCAATACCGGTATACCCGGTGCCGTTGAGCGTGAATTGCGCGCGATTCCGATTCTGGATAAACCCAGTAGAGCCATATAGCGTGGTCAGCTTGGAAAGGGAGTAGGAATAGGTCAAGTCCACTTGCTGTGCGTTGTTCCCCTTGCCTGTTTGATCATGCGCATAACCATACATAAGCGAAAGCTGGTCAGCGGAACTAAACGAGTACGAACCCGATGCTTCGTAGACGTCACGCTTCACGCTGTTATCGGTCTGATGCTGCGTATGGTATGCCAGATAGAACCGGGCAGCCCCCACCCCGACAGAGCCCCCTGCATTGAAAATCTTCAGGATTGAGGTTCCGGCCGCATTGGCCGCCTGTTCATATCCTGCAGCCGCACAAAAGGGCCCGTTCGCGTAGCGGACTGCCGCGTTCTTGACCTGACGCATCGACGCAAGCGCATGCGTCTCGATGAGATGGAGCCCATGGCGCGCGTGGACTCAATTCGTGCGCGCCGTTTGCGCCGCGCGCACGGATCCGGGCCACGTGCCACTGCATATGAATTTTCTGGGCGACGTGGCACGGTCCGATTGCCGGACCGTGTATTCATCCTGCGCGTTCGACCTCGCGCGTCGACGATTCGAAGAAGGCTCCAGTCACCGGACGCACTGGCTTCGAAGTAAGAATATTGGATGTGCGATCGCACGTCCCTATACAAAAACTTGATTCACTGGCATTTTTTCGAGCAATCCAGCGAAAGGGTCTTTCGCCGACGAATTCAATGACCGGTTCCCGCAGTCGCGTCGCGTTCACCGCACAGTTCACTTCGCCGACGATCTGCCGCAGACACCCCCTCCACCACACGACAAAAAAATGCCAGCGAATCTAACTTTTGTGTAGAGGCAGCCGATCGGGCGTCCCATACCATTCGTCACAACCGCGACAGAATGATCTGCGTTGAATTGCTCAGCCAGTTGCTGACGGTGCGGCCGCAATAAGAAAATCTATATGGACGGAGACATGACGAAAATATCAGTCGCTTTGCGCAAGCCGCTTCTCGGTGTGGCCATGTTCTGCTGTTTGAGCGAGTTCGGTTACGCGGAGGTGTACACCGCACCTAGTGAATCGGCTCCATCGCAGACCCAGCAGACCCAGACGAACGGTGCCGCGCCCCTCACTGCACCGGACTTGAAATCGGGGGAAGTCACCGGCGCGCCGCCTGTATCGTGGAACGATACGTATATCGGCTACCGCTACGGCAGTGATTTTCACTACCCTGGCGTTCCCGACAAAGTTGCCCAGAACATTGGTTATCTCACGACGACCGGCGGTTTCAGGTTCGGTAGTTACGCATTCAACGTGGATTACCTCGTCTCGAACTCCGCGAACCCGGAGGCTGGTGGTCCCTCCTCAGGCGGAGCGCAGGAGGTGTATAGCGTTGGCCGAATCGAGTTGAGTGCCGGAAAGATTCTTGGGCGGCCGGTGGGCATCGGCATCATTCGGGACGTCGGCCTGACCGGCGGTTTTGAATTCGGCACCAAGAACGACGCCTACGGAGAGCGTGCGCGCATGCTCGTTTTCGGTCCGACTATCGAGTTCGCGTTGCCACGCGGGTTCCTGAATCTCACTGCGGGCCTTCGAACAGAGAGCAACCATAACGGTATTACCGGCGTCGACGTACGCTTCAATACCGCGTGGCACATCGAGAGTTCGTGGCTCTTCCCGTTCCGGGTGGGACCGTTGCCGCTGGTATTGCGCGGGTTTGCCAGCCTGACCGGGCCGAAAGGAAAGGACGGTTTCGGTGTTGAGACGACGACGGAATTTCTCACTCGCGTATCACTGCTAGCCGATCTGGGTTCATTCGCCGGTCACCCGCGTGCAGTGTATGCAGGCGTCGGTTACGAGTACTGGCATCACATGTACGGCACGCCAACTAGCGAAACGGTCGGCACGATAACGTCCGTCCCCATGCTGATGGCCGAAATTCATTTCTAATCAGCGACCCTCGTGAGCGTGATCATTGGCGACCCGTCATGCGGGTTGCCAATCGTTGTTTGACGGAGTTCATTGACGTCGTTCTTCCTCCATCGAGAAACGCTAGCCCTTCACCACGTCCGTAGGCTACGCTGCCATGGATCGTTTCCTTCGGCCAGTTGCGCTTCAAAGTGCTCCCGCGTGGTTGGCTGTGCGCGCTGGACGGCCTTGCTGATAACATCGGACAAACGTTCGTAGCCACTCACCTTACGAACTGGAAGAGACTTCGGCGTCTCCGAACTCTCTTCACGACAAGAGAGAACACAATGGAGACAAATCTAACTAAGCGATCAGCGCCCGAGAATCCCTGGAGCATTCTCGTTCTCCTCGCGCTCGGGCTGCTGATTTCGTTTGTTGATCGCACGAGCCTGTCTTCCGCGCTAGCGGACAAGAGCTTCGTTCGAGAATTTTCACTGACGAGCGTCGAGCGTGGCTGGCTCAATTCGGCCGTCTTCTGGTCCTATGGTCTCGTTCAGATGCCTATGGGTTGGCTGGTTGATCGCTATGGCGTGAAATGGCCTTACTCGATCTGTTTCGTGCTGTGGTGCATTGCGGCGGCGGCCACAGGCATGGTGACGACGCTGTCCGCCCTGATCGTCATGCGTCTGCTCATCGGCGTGGCCGAAGCTGTCGTGGTCCCGGCCACCTATCGCTATCTCGCCAACAACTTCGAGGAGACCCAAAAAGGCACAGCACTCGGTATCTTTTCGATTGGCGGCAAGATGGGGCCTGCACTCGGCGCGCCGATTGCAGCCTGGATGATCGTCACGTATTCCTGGAAGATGATGTTCATTGCGACTGGGCTGGTCGGACTGATCTGGCTGGTGCCATGGCTGCTGATGGTGAGGAACGACTATCCCTCCAGAGGGCAACTTGCGGCGGCGATACACCTGGCCTCCTCGGTGCCGCTCAGAAACTTGCTGTCGAGTCCGGTCGTCTGGGGCGGGCTGATCAATAACTTCTGCTACAGCTATTTCGCCTTCTATTGCATGACCTGGATGCCAGCCTATCTGGTCGAGCAACGCGGCCTTTCTCTCGAGAAATCCGGGCTCTACACCTTCTTCAGCTTTGTGGGCATCGCCATCGTCGCCGCGATCGCGGGATGGGCCGCGGACCGGATTATCGCCCGCGGCAACGATGCCGTTGTCGTGCGTAAATGCTTCATCGTTGCCGGCTTTATTGGCGGAACAACCGTTCTGCTCGGCGCCTACGCCCCTTCGCTCGAGATGGCACTGTTCTGGAACGTGCTCTCACTCTCGTTGCTTGGCCTTGTCACCGCGAATAACCTGGCGCTGTGTAAACTAACCTTGATCCCCAGGCAGGCGGTCGGCTTGAACACAGGACTCCAACAGGTCGCCACCAGTCTCGCGGGCGGTATCTCAGCCAGCCTTTCAGGCTGGTTGCTCCATCTTGGCGGCAGCTACACACTACCCATGATGGCGATCTTCGCCTTCCTGCTGATCGGTGCAACGAGCACCGTGGTTCTGCTTCAGCGCAAATGGGCGCCAAAAGTCAACGACATTGCTCACGAACCCCGGCACGCAGAAACGCAGACCTCTGCTTAGGTGCAGGGTAACGCTGTTGAGTAAAGAACACTCCGAATAGAAAGCGCTGTGCGAAAGCACAGCGCTTTTTTCATGCCGCTGCGAGGACCGGATTACGGGTTGGGAACGTACAACGGCATCGCCTCTTCCCACAAGGTATCCGTGATCGGATGCTGATCCGTCCCATCCGCATTCATCACCCAGTTCTGGCCGTCAGGTTGGAAGCTGTTGTCGTACAGCGCGAGTTCGTCCCTGAAGCCATAGGTGCCTGAGCTGTACGCGAGCCGGCCATCCCAGGTCCAGACGGCATGGCCCTGGTTCGATCCATCCGAAGTCAGGCGCGTCAGACCCGTGCCATCGGGTTTGATCGTGAACACGTCATAGTTGAATTTGTTCGGATCGGTTGGGTCGATCAGCTTGCGGGTGAACACGATCTCGCTGCCATCCGGCGACCAGCCCGGCAAGTTGTCTGCCTCGTTGGTCAGGACGGTGGTGGTGCGCGCATCCAGATCGAGAACGCGCAGCCCCTGCACCTTGGGACTCCATACGCGGTAGACGATCTTCTTCCCGTCCGGCGAGTAGCTCGGGTAGCCCGAATTGATGGAACCGTCGGTCAAGGCCTCCGCGTGGCCTTTCATGCTGCCGTCGGCCTTGATACGCATGATCCGGCCTGGGCCGGCAGCGCGCGTAAAGAACCATTGGCCCACGCCGAACGCCACCCACTGCCGATCCGGTGACCAGGTGGGCTGAAATGCGCCGGCCAGGCCCTTCTTGATCATGTCCTGATCGAGACCACTGGTGGCTGGGTCGTAAATTCGCGTATAGCCAGAGAAGTCCGGATTGATGATGGCAATGGAAGAGTTGATCGCTTTCTCTGTGTACACCAATTTCTGGTGATCCACTGACAGCTGTGGGAACACGTCGACGTAGGTGTACCTCCACGCAGGATCGAAGCTGAACAGCGCCGTGCCATTTGCATGCGCGGGACGAAGCGATATTTTTTCGTAGACCATCTTGCTGCCGTCCGACGAATAGCGTGGCGAGCGAATGCCCGTGTTGCTCGTGGATCGGAACATGCCAGCCGTGGTGTAGATACCCTCAGTGTCGCCGCCCTTGACGTGATACGCGACGTTGGTCTCACCCAGATACTGCGGGAATACCTTGAAGCCGGGCGTCGACGTCAAAGTCGTCCTGGCAAGGTCGGACAAATCCACCGACACCAGTTGCGAGCTGACTTTATTGATCAACTCCGGACGGTGCGCGCCCCAAGTCGACTCCACGGGCGTTTCATAAAACACGACACGCTTGCCGTCCGGTGACCAGGATGGCGACCCTTCGTCAAAGCCTGGATTGCCGGCAATTTTCTTCCAGCCGGAGCCGTCGGGTCTGATGAGATAGATGCTGCTTTCCTGCGTGCGTTCCCAGCCAACCGGCAGATTGTGGCCGCGCCAATCGCTGCCCGTATCGGAAGAAATGGCAAGACATTTGCCGTCTGGGGACCAGGAAGGTCTGAAATAGCTATGCGGTTTGGTGGGATCGAATTTCAGCGCACCCGTGACGTTTTTCAGCGCACCAGTCGCAATGTTCAGTGTCCAGATGTTGGTGGTTCCGAAATCGCTCGCGCCCCTGCGTGATGAGACGAATGCAATGAGGTTAGAGTCGGTGGGCGAAAAAACGGCGGCATCGTCAACGGCAATGTGATTGGTGAGCTGCTGCAGGCCCGTACCATCCACTTTGACGCGATAGAGATTTGACTCGCCCAGGCCGTCACGCTCCGACGTGAACACGATCCATTGCCCGTCTTTCGAGAACGCCGCGTGATAATCAAAACCCGCGGTCGGAATCAGCTTGTGTTCATCTGTCCCGTCTGCATTGGACACATACAGCTCGGAAGTCACCGGACCGACGCGGTTGAGCAGCAAGGTTCCATTTTGCGCGGCACCTGCTCCCGCTGAAATGAAAATCCAGGCGCCCCCGATTGCCGTACAAGCCAGGAGTTTCTTCAAAGACGAAGTTAAATACACAGCGTAATGCCTCCATTAATTATGCGTAGGTGAGCGGCGTGACACCGCTCAACCGCTCCTGCGCCGCCATTTTCGTCGACGCATCGTGCTTCCGTTTCCTGCCGCTCCTTTCCGTGTTCCGTCATTGCTCAGCGAGCATTCAGCCCAGATTTCCCGTGACGTCATCGAACAGTTCGTCGACCGACAGGCGATGTGGAATGATCTTCTGGTCCAGCGCCCAATCGATTGCCAATCGAAGTACTTTGCGGTTCTCTTCCAGTCCGATCGGTGGAAAGATGGCCGGCACGCCGCCTTCAGTCAATGCGCGGCTTTCGACAATCATCCGATACAGCTCGCGAACGATGTCCGGCCGCTGCTTCGACACGTCCTCATGCACCACGAACATGTGGTTGATCGGCACAACGCCTTCCCGCGCAAACCAGTCTTTGGCCGCGGCCTGCGCATCGGGAACGAGCGTGCGCACACGCGGGTCTTTCGGCATATCTTCACCGAGCAAGGCCGCGCTCAACTCGCCATCTAGCATCATCTGCGGGATCGAGGATCCCGCGGGCAGGCGCACGCAGTTATCCGGATCGCGATATTCGGCGAGATGCCCGTCGCCGAGTGTCATCCAGGTCACCTTGTCCAGATCGACACCGTATTCGTGACGCAGAATGCCCCGGATCCAGAGCGCAGTCGTTTGGGTATAGGTGCGAACGCCGACCTTCTTGCCTTCGATATCCTTCGGGTCGAGGTGGCCAAAGTCGATGTTGAAGCCGGCGCAATGATGCTGGAAGCGCCCAGATATCGGCGTCGGCAGCATGACATAAGGCTTGCCGTAGGCTTTCGCCTGCAAAAAGGTGACGATCGCGAGCTCGCCCGCGTCGAAGGCGTTTTCTCGAACCATTGCCTTGAAGCCGTTATGTGCCGGAGTCGGTCCGCAATAGTCGAGCTTGACGATGTCCGAACTCACCCGCCCGCCCTTCATCGCCTTCGTGACCGGATAGTCGGCCAGATTGGCGCGTAATGTTGGCACCTCTGTGGGCACCCTGTTCAGTGTCGTTGTCATTGATGTTCGTCCTTAGGCTTGAATGGGTTTACAGCCGTACCTCGATGAGACACGGGCCAGGCTCGTGCACCGAGTCGGCCATGGCCTTGTGGAAAGCTTCGGCTGTGTCCACGGCGACGGCGGGAACGCCCATGCTTTTCGCCATGGCCAGCCAGTCGATACGCGGACGATCGATATCGATCATGGCCAGCGCGCGCGCCCCTGGCGCACCGGCGCCCATGTTGGCGTACTCGGCCTTCAGGATGGCGTAGCTGTTGTTGGCAAAGATGATGGTCGTGATGTTCAGGCCCTCGCGTGCCTGCGTCCACAGCGACTGGATGGTGTACATGGCGCTGCCATCACCGACCATGCAAAACACACGCCGGTCGGGGCAGGCCAGCGCAGCGCCGGTGGCGACCGGCGTGCCATAGCCGATCGAGCCGCCCATGTTGTTGATGAGGTCATGAGGGGCAGCGCCAACGGTCAGCCCCATCGTCTCGCGGCCAGTGGTCAGCGATTCGTCGACGAGAATGCAGTTTTCGGGCAGCGCGGCGGCGAGCGCCTGGGCAATGCTGGCGGCCCCCAGAGCGCCGGTCGGCGGCGTCGCATCCGAACGCTGCTGGAGGACGCCTGCCGTGTTCGTCGCGCCGAGCGCCTGAACCAGCATGTCGAGGCCGGCGGCGCTATCCTCGCCCATCTCGACCAGCGCATGAACACTGGTGCCGGGTGACTTGAGCAAGCTCGGTTTGTCTGGGTAGCTAAAGAAAGCGATCGGCTCGGTCGTCTCGACCGTGATGATGTGTTTGAAGCTGTTCAGATACTCGACGGCTTGCCCGACTGCATAAGGAATACGTTCGAGCGTGGCCCGCCCTGCCCCGCGTTCGATCCGCGCACTAAAGAATTGCGTCGCGATGCGACAGCCGGTCGCCGCCTTGATCTTGCCCGCCAGTTCGAGCGCGCGACCGCGTGTCGAGTGGCCGGCGAGGACCATGAGCGTGGGCTCGCCCGAACGCAGCACCTGCGCAATGTGCTCGATGCGCGCAACGTCTGGAGTCTTCGCTGCGGCGGCTACGGTGCTCGGCGGCGCGACCTGCTCGCCCGCCTCCTGCCACGAGGTATCACCAGGCAGGATGAGCGTTGCAATCTGCCCCACGTGTTCGCTCGCCTTGCTCACCGCGGTTGCAACGTCCCAAGCCACCGCGCGCGGCGATTCGACGCGGCGCACCCAATGACTCAGCGGCCGTGCAAGGCCTTCGATGTCGGACATAAGCGGAGGGTCGTACTTCAGGTGCGCGGCCGAATGCTCACCCACGATGTTGACCATACCCGACGATGCCCGTTTGGCATTGTGGATATTGGCGAGCCCATTCGCGAGTCCCGGCCCGAGGTGCAGGAGTGTGGATGCCGGCGTCTCTTTCATCCGGTAATAGCCGTCCGCGGCGCCCGTGCAGACACCTTCAAAAAGACACAGGACGCTGCGCATGCGTGGATTCTCGAGCGCCTTCAGAAAGTGCATCTCCGAGGTACCCGGGTTCGCGAAGCAGATGTCGACGCCCTGATCGGTGAGCGTCTGAACCAGACTTTCGGCTCCGTTCATTCAATACCCCGCCATCTCGCGCGCCATGCCGACCACGCCATAGCTTTTCAGCGGAGCCGACATCAGGAAGCGGTAACCCTCTTCGAGCAGCCGCTTGTGATTCTTGGCGTTGACATGGGGATTGCCAACGACCACCTTGTGCTTGTGGCAGGTCTCGACGATCTGCCGCATGGCATCGGCTACAACCGGGTGCTCGTAATCGCGCGGATGGCCCAGTTGCTGGCTGAGATCGCCCTCGCCAATGAGGATGAAGCCGATACCCGGCACATTCGCAAGAATGTCATCGAGGTTTTCAATCGCCTCCGTGCTTTCGCACATCAACCCGACCAGAATTTCGCCCTCGGGGGCCAATGGCCAGACATCTGCCTTCTTGTAGTAATCGGCCATGCTCAAACCCCAGTAGCGTGCCGCGTTGGCGGGGCCGTCACCGCGGATTCCCTTGGGCTCGTACAGCGGTGCGCCCTTGGGCCGGGCGTAACGGCACGACGCGACAGCGTTATAGGCTTGCTCCACCGTCGACACATGCGGCCACACCACGCCATAGGCGCCGCGATCGAGCACCTGCTTGGCAAAGGACTGATTCATTTCCGCGCCGTTGGCGGGAATACGCGCAATTGGCGTAACGCGCGGCGCGACCGAGCCGGATTCGGCAATCTGCTTCCGGTTCAGCATGTACTGCATCGCATCACCCAGCGCCGATACGTCGTAGGGGTTATGTTCCATCTCGAAGACGATGCCGTCATAAGGCGCGTCGCTCATCTCGATGGCAGACTGCTTGTCCAGCTTGGAAAACGCAGCGAAGGCCGGCTTACCGGATTCGAAAGCGCGAATAATGCTATTGAGGCGGGTGTCGCTCATGGTCTTTCTCTCTCGGTGATTGGGTCCACAGGGGTTGCATGAAGCCGGATCAGTCGGCCGCTTTCCAGTACATGAAACCCATCCCCTCGCCGGTGCCGGCAGGCGTGCGCCAACAGGGGACGTAGTCGACCAGCGTCATCTCGGCGCCCGTTTCCTGAACCGCCTTCATCACGCTCACGTAGAGCTTGATTTCGGAAGTGCCCGACTGATACGAGCGGTCATCCACGGCGGCCAGGCCGTCATAGTCGTAGTCGGCCAGCATCTTCATGATGCTGTGGTCGAACTCCTCGTCGTTGACGAAGTGGGACAAACCGCCCGAGGCGAAAATGCCGACCCGCACATCGTCAGGCCATGCATTGATCGCATCGCGCAGCACCCGTCCAAATTCGATGCAGCGCGACATCGAAGGCTGCGTCGGCGGATAGAAGCAATTCATGATGATTGGCACATGCGGCGGCGGGTTGTCGCCCATGATCTGGTGATAAACGAAGCTGTAGGCATGCGGTACCACCGGATACTCAGGCAGCGGCTTCATCCACACGTTGTCGGGCCACGCAAAAAGATCGGTCAGATCGAAACCTTCGCCCTGGAAATGCTCGATGAGATACGCGGCCAGCTTCGGATGACACTTGTGTGTGACGTGGTGGTCGGGTGCATAGACAGCGCGCTGCGGTGGCCCGTTGTGAACTTCTTCGCCGCTGTAGATCGCGATCGATGGCGAGAAATCGGTGAAGATTTCCTTCTGGTCTTTGCCCAGAATGATCGCGACGTCGATGTTGGCGTCGCGGTAGGCGGCGGCCATCGCATCGAGCGCGGTACGGCAACGCGTGGCGCGCGCAGTGCGCTCCTCGAGCGTCAGGAATTTCTCGAACGCTGCTTCGCGGTGCGCTTCTAGCTCGGGATAGGTCCAGGTCCGGTTGCGGTACCACAACTCCGGATTGTTGCGGTCCCGTTCCCCGTTCTTCAGCCAGTCCTCCGGTGCTTGACCGAGCATGCCGCTATGCGGCACTGCCATCCCGAATACGATCTTCGCCATATATGGTTTCTCAATGAATTAATGTGTGCATCAAGGCCGGCTGGTCCGGCCATGCCCTGCGTTCTAGGCTTGCCGCAGCGAGCCGTGCGTTTCGGTTACCTTGGGCGCCCATTCGGGACGGAACAGGATCATCGTGGTCAACGCGCCGATCAGCAGGAAGACCAGGATCATGAGCATCGGCAGGTCATAGCTTCCACTGACGTGGAGCAACCAACCCGACAGACTTGCCGCCACGCCGCCCGCGAGACTGGTGGCCACCTGCTGCACGCCCGTGACCAGTCCGATCGTCTGCTTCGGAATCAAGGTCAGGCGCGACAGCACGAGATTGTTCGCGGTGGTCAAGCCGAGCAGCGAGAGCGAGAGCACATTCCAGAACAGCGCCATCTCAAGTGAATGGGCATAGGCGCCGAGCAGAACCGTGCATCCGCCCACGAAGCCCGCGATAGTGAAAGCCTTGCGCACCCGAATCGGGTCGCCTCCCCGGGCGATGATCCGGTCCGCTGCCCATCCCGCGATCGCCGCGACGATCGCGATTCCGGCGAAGCTGAAGAACGTATAGAGCCCGGACCTTGAAATCGACAGGCCGCGTTGCTCGACCAGATAGGCGGGCATCCACGTCATGCAATAGAACGTGAAATAGCCGTAGCAAAAGTTCGTGATCATTCCGCCCCACACCACCGGGCTGGACAGGATGCTGCCGAGACTGACTGTACGGGCGCTTCGATTCGCCGCCGTGAGCTGCGTTCTGGAGGGAAGGTCGTTCCTGACCAGCAGAAGCCACGGAGCCAACCACATCAACCCGACAAGACCCGTCGCGATGAACATGACTTGCCACGAATAATTGACGATGAACCAGGCGCCCACCGGCGCGCCGAGTGCAGGACCAAACTTGTTCCCCATTGCGAGGAGGCCTACAGCCAGGCCGTTTTGACTTTCGTCGAAATTGTTGCGAATCCAGCGATAGCTCGCAGGAATCACGATCGCTTCGGCCATGCCGATGATCAGACGCATGACGACCAGGCTCGCGAGCGCCGTCACCGCCCCCATGAGCGCGGTCGCGATACACCACAGCGCAAAGCTGATTGCGTAAGGCCACTTCACGCCGTAGCGGTCAGCCACATAGCCCATCGGCACCTGGAACAGACCATACGACCAGAAGAAAGCCGAGTTGATCCAGCCGCGATCGACGTTCGTCAGCGAAAAATGTCGAACGAAGCCTGCGTCCGCCAGTGTCGAAGAAATGCTGGTGCGATCGACAAAGGAAATCAGCACACCGATCGCGAGGAGCGCGAGGACAGCCCAGCGGCTCGCGATCCCGGGTCGTCCAGGTTTGCTTGTCTCCATCTGCTCTTTCTCTTTAGTGTGATTGGTTCTGCGTGCCGGCCACCGCAAACCATCTTCGGTTGCCGGCACGGAGGCGACGCAACGTCAGGCCAGGGCCGGATATAGTCGCTGCGCGGTCTTGCCGAAAATCCACGCGCGGTCTTCGTCGCTCAGACATGCCAGACCCGCCTGGGCCGTCGCGAGGATTTCCGGGAGCGTCCCGGGCGAGGTCGGATAATTGGAGCCCCAGGCCATCCGCTTTGCACCAAAGGCTTCCACCACGCGCGGGAAGAATGTTTCGGCGCTCGCCTTTTCCTTCTTCACATCGCCAAAGATGCGCGGCGTGAGCTTCAGGTAGATGTTGTCGAGCGACGCCAGGTCGAACAGGCTGCGCGCCGCGGCATAGGGCGCACCATCGGCTACTTCGGGGCGCCCCAGGTGATCGAGGATGATGGGCACCTTAGGGAAACGCCGTGCAAGCGCCGTGACCTGCGGCAGTCCGATCGGCCCCGTCTGGATGCACATCGTCAGGCCGAGTTCTCCGCACAGTTCCCACGCTGGGAACGCACGCGGATCGTCGAGTTCGCTCGGATCGAACTCCTTGGTGCTGCCGCCGGTGAACAAACGCAGACCCGCTAGACCGAGCCCGACCCATTCCCGAATGCGTTCCGGTGCATCCGGCTGCAGTACGTCAACGGAGCCGACGGCAACCAGCCGGTCTGAATATTTGCCGCAACCTTCAACGACATAGCGATTGTCGAAACCGTAGGTCGTCGAAGAATGAACCACCGCGGCCTTGGCGACGCCGGCCGCGTCCATCGCCGCGATCAACGTCTCAACGGTAGTGGGACGCTCCTTCGACCAATCCGAGCGCTTTCCGAACAACGGCGCCGGTGGATAGCGGCTCTCGTCATCGGAAATGATGTGGGGATGGATATCAACGATTGCGGAAGTCATGAGTGTCTCTGTGCGTGTTTCATTGCATATGGCTCGCGCCAAAGTTAGTTGCCGCGCGCTTTCAGGCGCGCATCGAGGCGCGGGTAGACGCGCCGCGCATTGCCCTCGAAAATCTTGTAGCGATCCTCGTCCGTCAGCGCAGTACACGCGTCGATATAGCGTTTGGTGTCGTCAAAGTACTGGCCGGTTGCCGGATCTTTGCCCCGTACGGCGCCGATCATTTCCGATCCGAACAGCACGTTGTCGGTTGGCACCACCTTGGTCAGCAACTCGACGCCCGGCTTGTGGTAGACGCAGGAGTCGAAAAAGATGTTGTTCAGCAGCCCTTCGAGCGGGCGCTCGCACATTTCAAGCGACATGCCGCGATAGCGCCCCCAGTGATAAGGCACCGCGCCGCCGCCGTGTGGAATCACGAGGCGCAGTGTCGGGAAATCCTTGAACACATCGGACTGCAGCAGTTGCATGAACACCGAGGTGTCGGCGTTCAGGTAGTGGGCGCCGGTGCCGTGGAAGCACGGATTGCATGAAGCCGCCACGTGGATCATCGCCGGCACATCCAGATCGACCAGCGCTTCGTAGATCGGATACCACTCGCGATCGGACATCGGTTTGCCGGTCCAGTAGCCGCCGCTCGGATCGGGGTTCAGGTTGCACCCGACAAAGCCCATTTGTTCGACGCAGCGTCGCAACTCGGGGATGGAATTCGCGGGCGCCACGCCCGGCGATTGCGGCAACTGGCACACCGGCGCGAAGTTGTCCGGATAGAGTTCCGTCACGCGGTGCACGAGGTCGTTCGATACTTCGGCCCATTCCAGGCTCGTGCGCTCATTGCCCAGATGGTGGCTCATCAATCCGGCGATCGGCGAAAACAGCGTCAGGTCGCTGCCGCGCTCGCGCTGCAGCTTGAGTTGACCATTTCCTATCGCTTCGCGAATCTCGTCGTCGCTCACATGCGCGGCGGCACGCGATGGCGCGTTGACCGGGTCGTTCGCGAATTCGACCTGCCTGGCTCGCCAGTTGCGGAATGAAGCGGGTACGGTCGTGAAATGACCGTGGCAATCGATAATCATGTCGTCTCCTGTCGACCAGAGTTGGCGCTTCAGCGCCTTACTCTGGTCCCATGCAAGATCAGTTGCGTGCGGGTCAGCGGGCCAATGGGTCCACAAACAGTTCGTCAATGGACATGCGGCGCGGCGTGAGACCCTGCTTGAACGCGGTGGCTTCAAGTGTTTCGATCGTCTTGAGGTTTTCCTGCAGACCGTACGGCAGCGGATCGTGTCCGACGATCTTGCGCAGTTCGAGGTACTTCTTATCGCTGGCGCTCGTCGCCTCGCCGGCATCGAGGCGCGCCAGCCATTCCTTTTTCGCCTGTGCGAAGGCGTCGAAAATCGATTTCGCGATCCACGGATGCTCGGCGAGCACCGCGTCCTTAACGACGACAGTGCCGTGCATCGGGTAGACCCCGGTGCGGGCGAAGTACTCGCTTTCGAGCTCGGTCGCATTGGGCAACAGATCGGGATAGTCGGCCTCGACCTCCTTCCATCCACCCGTGGGCGCGCCGGTGCGGCCGATACCCGCGGCGGCGGCAAAACCCGCCGACAATTCGCCTGTCGCCATCATTTCCGCCAACGAGCTTCCAGCCGGAGCATGGATGACGTTCGACGGCAGCTTGAGCTGCGTAACATGCTCCTCGTCATCGACAACCCAGGTCACCCTGGAAGAATCGAGGCCGAACTCGTCGATCAGGACCTGGCGCGTCCACACGCCGGTCGTGACCGAATAGGCGCGCACGCCGACCTTCTTACCTTCCAGGTCCTTGGGGGTCTTGATCCCGGCGTCCGGGCGCACCAGCAAACCGCCGTGGTGAAAACGCCGCACGACAAATATCGGCAATCCGACGAACGGCGCACCATAGGCGCGGGCGATGATGTAGGTTGTCGGCGCCAACTCGCAAACGTCGAATTCGACGTCGCGCACCATCCGGCGAAATGCGCCAATTTGCGGCTGGACTGTGATGAACTCGGCATCCACACCCTCGATGGAAATGGATCCGTTACGAATGGCCGATGTGTGGGGGTGCTCAGCGATTGCAATCTTGAGCGGGACTTTCCTGGTCAACTTCCTCTCCTATGTTGACCGGAGTTGGCGCTTTAGAGCTCACTCCGGTCCCATGCAAAATGATTGCGGACTTGTCGTCGCCGGCGGCTGGATGGAATCCGCGCAGGACGTATCGACTCGATGGAGTAAGAATATTTGACGACGGAGCGCGCGTCCCTACACAAAAGTCAGATTCAATGGCACTTTTGTTGATGGATGGCGGGGGCGCCCAAGGACGCAGTTCGCCCTCGCCGGACCGGGTTGTTGCCTCACTTGCGCGAAGCGTTCTTGAGCTGCCACACCAGGTTGGCAAACGGCATGTCGAGATCGGCGTACACCTGCTGCGCCTTCGGGTCGTCGTTGCCGTGCAGCATTTCCACACCAGCCGTGGCGTAATCGGTCACCGGGATGCCGGCGCCTGCCAGACGCTGCAGCCCCACCGTGCGCTTGGTATCGCTAAACGTACCCGATGCGTCGAGCACCACGCGGGGATCGTAGCCTGCAGCCTTGAGCGACAGCGCCGGGAACGTGGCACACACTTCCAGCGAAACACCGGCGATCAGAATCTGTTTGCGGCCGGTCTTCTCGATCGCGGCGCGCACATTCGGATCGTCCCATGCATTGATCGAGGTCCGGCTGATCACCGGCACACCCGGAAGCGCGGCAGTCAGTTCAGGGATCGTGGGACCCCACATGCCGTCAGGCATCGTAGCGGTGACAATGACCGGGATGCCGAGCGTCTTCGCGGCTTTGGCGAGCGCCACGACGTTATGCTTGAGCTCACCAGTATCGATGTCACGCACGCCGGTGAACAGGCCAACCTGGTGGTCAACCAGCACGAGCACCGTGTTGTCCCGCGACAGCAACGAGTACGGTGCGCCCGACGGAGCGACTGCGCTCGTCGCGGGCGCTGCGCTGGCCGTCTGGATCGTGGCGGCAGAGGTGGCGACGATCGCCAGGGGAAGAACGACAGCTTTCAGGAGATTAAGGATTTTCATGGTCTTGATTAACGTTGGCATTTTGGATGCGGCAACGACGTAGAACCGTCCTGCCGGACCGTCCGGTGCACATCTGCGCCGGGTTGAGAGGAATCATATTTCCGCAACGACGATCGATAAATATGGTATTTCTCAACCTATCGTTTCCCACAGGCAACGATCGATAGACCTACCCAACGACTACCGGACGTCGGATGAACCCCGTCTCTTCTGACCTGAACGACCTCTATCTCTTTGCTCAGGTGATCGAGCACCACGGTTTTACCGCCGCGGGAGAGGCGCTTGGCGTAAGCAAATCCCATATCTCCCGCCGGATCACCGATCTGGAAGCCAAGCTCGGCGTTCGGCTGCTTCACCGAACCTCACGCCGGCTTAGCCTGACCGACGCCGGCGAAGAGTTGTACGCACATTGCCGGGCCATGATTGCCGAAGCGCAGGCTGGTGAGGAAGCGGTTCGGCGGCGGACTGCCGAGCCCTCGGGGCTGGTGCGGGCCAGCATGTCCGTCGCGATTACAGACATCCTGCTGGCCAGGCTGCTGCCCCGCTTCATGTTGCGCTACCCGAAGGTCCGGCTGGCCATCGAGGCAAGTAATCGACAGGTCGACCTTCTTGAAGAACATGTCGATGTGGTGATACGAGGTCTAGGTTTTGACGTCGAGCTTTCCAGCCTGGTTCAGGCGCCGCTGGGCACGGTGCGCTGGGGGTTGGTGGCCAGTCCTGTGTATCTGGCGAAGACCGGGACGATTGGTACGCCTGATGCGCTACCTCGCGACGATCTGTTGATCTACGAATCGATCAGTAGGCCAGTGACCGTATTGCGCCTGATCGGCGCGAATGGCGATGTCTCCATGCAGACGATTTAGCCCCGCCTGCAGAGCGACAATATCGCGGCGCTGAAGGAAGCCGCGTTGGCAGGAATGGGCATCGCCAGCCTGCCTCTCTATGCCTGCACGCGGGAGATCGAGATGGGGACTTTGAGCCTCGTACTGCCGGAATTTCGCTCGCGGGAGGGACGATTGGCCGTGCTGTTTCCGACGCGCCGCGGCATGATGCCTGCGGTACGCGCCTTCGTCGATTTCCTGAAGGACGAATTGCCGCCGCTCCTGGGTTAGTACCAGCGTGGCTCCTTCACCCTCGAAGGCGAAGGCGTGGTCCACGGCCTCTCCTTCTATCGGAGTGCATTCAGATACCGATTGACCTCGGTTAAGAGCGACGAGTGATATTTTTCCGGTAAGCACCGGTCGTCGCTGAGGCTCATCAAATCTTCAATCCTGCCGCGGAACGAGGCGGCAATGTCGGACCGCATGGCGTTGGGCAAGTGCGTCAGCAAGGAAACCAGCAATTCGCCGATGACTGCAAGGCGCGCATCATGCTGAACAACAGTAAGGCCATTTACCTTCGATAGCGCAGTGAGGGCGTTGAGTAACGCGTGGTCACTCTCCTTGCGGATTTGAACTGCCAGGGCAAGTGGCGATTGTTCTGCCGACGCGGCGTCGGCTTGTTGTGCATCGTCGCTCTGCATTTTGGAGTCGTTATACATAGGTTTGGGTTCTGGTCAGAAGGTTTGCCAGTCCGAGCCGGCCGTATCCACGGCGACCATTGCCGGTTTGTCGGCAATAGTGACGGGCGCAATCCTCGGCTTCGTGGGCTGTGCGCGACGCGTCGTTTGAGCATTCGACGCAGGCAGTCGAGGCCTGCTCTGCGGCAGAACCACTCGCGGCTCAATGTGAGCTGCGCCGCCGGCCACCTCAAACACCGAGACTGCATCCTTCAATCTGGTTGCCTGTTCCTCAAGTGATTTTGCGCCGGCCGCTGCCTGCTCGACGAGCGCCGCGTTCTGTTGTGTGACTTCGTCCATCTGGCCGACCGCCTGATTCACCTGTTCAATGCCACGGCTTTGCTCTTCGGACGCTGCAGCGATCTCGCCGACAATATCGGACACCTGCTTGATCGCCTGCTTGACCTGTCCCATGGTCGAACTGACCTCCACGGCTTGCATGGAGCCGTCCTGAATCGTTGCCACCGAGGAGCCGATCAATTCCTTGATTTCTTTCGCAGCGGCGGCAGAGCGCTGAGCCAGACTGCGAACTTCACTGGCGACGACAGCGAAACCACGCCCCTGTTCACCCGCACGCGCGGCCTCCACCGCTGCATTCAGCGCCAGAATGTTGGTCTGGAACGCGATGCCTTCAATGACACCGGTAATCTCCGAGATCTTGCTCGAACTCGCACTGATTTTCTCGATCGTTCCTACCATGCCTTGTACGGTTTCATTACCAGCGTCAGCTATGTCGGTAGCGCGCGTTGCCAGCGCATTAGCCTGGCGGGCATTGTCGGCATTCTGTTTTACCGTCTCGGTCAACTGCGTCATGCTCGCTGCCGTTTCCTCCAGCGATGCGGCCTGTTGCCCGGTACGGGCCGCCAAATCGGTGTTACCGCTTGCGATTTCCCGCGACGCCACCGTGACCGATTCTGCGGATATCTTGATCCCGTGAATCGTATCGCTCAGCTGCTGATCCATTTTCTTGAGGGACGAGAGAAGTTGCCCGAACTCGTCTTGCGATTGGTTCGGGATGTCGTTCCCGAGCTTCCCAGTTGCGATCCGCTCGGCAATGCTAACTGACGTGTTCAACGGTATCAGGATTGCACGCAGCAAATAGATCAAGGCGCCAACAGCGAAAAGCACGGCACAGGCGATCACGCCAAAAGAAATGTAGCGAGTAGTCACAATAGCAACTTGCTGTGCAGCGAAACGCGCCTGAGCCGTCGTGCGCAAATCCTGTTTCATTTTGGCAAGAATGCCGAAAACGTGGTTCGCGTTATCCTTGACTTCCAGCCTGTTCACTTCGGCACCGCCTTTCACATCCCCGGCCTCAATACGCTCCACCTGATGCTTCATCCCAGCCTGCATTTTCTGGTAGGCGTCCTGTAGCCCCTTGACCACCTCCAGTTTTTCTCCATCGCGATGGCTTGCCAGTTCGCTTATCACTTTGTCGACCTGGCTAAACCGCTCTGTATTTTCCTGCTTCCATCCGGCAATAGAGGCAGGGTCCCCAATCGCGATCATCCGGAGAATGTTGATGTCGCTCCGAGTGAGTAGTCCATCGATCTCGCTAACTGACGCCGCATCAGAAAAATCCTCCCTGTACATCGATTCCAATTCATTTCCAGCGGCACTAAGACGCATGAGAAAGAAGGTGCTCAAGGCGAGCGTGATGAGCACGAGGCTCGTGACAATGGCGATGAGCCGGTTTCGAATGCTTAAGTTCACTGATTGTTCCTATCCGTGGTACGCGTAGCGCGAGTTGATGGCATTCCCGGCGCCAGCGGGAGCACATTGATCTCCACCAGGGCTTGCCGAATACCGCAACAAGACCTTCCGCTTGCTGACGCGAGTTGTATAGGAAGTAACGGCAACGTGTACGGGGTCTGAATAGCTAATCCTAGCCATGCGGGACGTGTTTTATCGCATCGGGGTAACCGCCTTAGGACGGAATCACAATGGATGACGTGTCCGGTAGATACGCTTTGTCGGCCCTGGTGTTGTGGCTCGCCTTGAGCACGGCAAGCCCGATGCCGGCGCGAGAATCGATCGCCAGTTTTTCAAGTATTCGGCCGACATGAATGCGCACAGTCCAGTAGCTGATCTTCAGGATGGCTGCTATCTGTTTGTCGGCCAGACCCTTGAGCAGCAAGGGGCAAATTTCGCCTTCACGAAGAGTGAGGTCAAAGTGTTGCTGAAACCAGGAGCCTGAACCGACCGTACGTGCCAACAGGTAAACCATGTACGCACGTCCCTTCTTGCGTTCATCGGCAGCGTACTCGACGCAAAGGTCGAAACCGTTCCATTGCGCGGTCGCAGATGGCTCATACGGGATCCGGGATATCAGACGGCACAACGCATCCCTTTCAGCCGGTTGCAGACCAGCCAGAAGCTTATGAGCCTTTTGATTGGGTTTCGGTTTTTCTGATTCCTGAACCAGGAAGCTCGCGTAATTTTCTATGGCTGTATCCGTCTGGTTGTTGGTGCGCACTACGTGGCGTAATTGGTATTCGTTGATCAGGTAAGGACGCAGCATATTGAGCAAAGCAACTTCGCGCTCTCCGAAGCGCTTTTTCTGATTGCTAGTCCAAAACCGATAGTTAAACTGAACGTGCCCGGCTTCGTGCGGGTACAGGTCGACGCCGGAATACACCCGGTAACGTGAAAGAAAATCACTGAAATATTCTGTGTTACGGAAAGTTCGACGATCGATCAAACTGTCGCTTAGAACCGCGTCCTCGCGCCCAATTAGCAGGGGGGAGATTGGATCAAGAAACTGAAAATGCTGTTCGTATTCCACAGCCATGTGAGCGTCGCGGCCCCAGTGAGTGGCCTGTTCGAATTGGCCATTGTCGCGACTCCAAATGGCGTGTCCGATGAAGTCTGCGTGAAATAGAGACGCAAGTTTCTGAATTACGTCTGGGCGATCGATAAGATTCTCGGGCGAGGGCCTGCCGAGTAGTTCGACCAGCTCCAGCACGAGACGAAGATCTTCGGCAGTAAAGTGCATCGTATGCAGAACGAGTGATTGATAACTCACCGATGGGACCGTACCCATGCGGTCCCAGACAGGAGAACGATCGGCGCTCACCGGCTTGAGCCAAGCCATCCGGCTCAAGGACCGAGACGGCTTCAAGTAACAAGCGCGATTGATGTTCAACACTCTGAGCCGCTGCGGCACTTTCCTCCACCAATGCGGCGTTTTGCTGTGCGGTGGGGCGCGAAGACCGGGGAGAAATGGTTTCGGCTTAAGCGCGTTGCCCGACCGGCTGGCACACCGGCGAACGCGCCATGACCGCAACCTCAACCTGACTGTGTGTTAGCGCGGACAGCACCGTGTGGTCATGAAAGCGGAACGAGCAAAGTATCTGAGAAGTAGAGGCGAGCCTCTCGATCTCTTCGGGCGAAAGCGCCATCAGAACATCGGCCACCTCCGGCAGCACACCGAGACTGCTCGTGCCCGAAGCTTTGTCTTCCACGAGTAGGCGCCGGGTCAGGAGAAGATAGGAAAGATTTATCTCGTGTATCAGACGGTGCGCGTCGTGTTCCATTTCAACTCCCCCCGCAATACCGACCGGATCGTCCCTGCTGCGAAGGCCCCGCGCAGCGCACAGACGCAACAAACGTCACCGTATGTAGATGGTAGATCCGCGGCGGGTGCCGCGCAGTCAGGACTCTCGGAAACTTCGCTAGGTTGATACGGAAATTTCCGTAGGGAACTCCCTACATGCACTGCGCCGTCCTGGCGCGAATCCAAATCCTGACCGATCAGACAACTTTGGCATGGTTCCTGCATTTACTCGCGGCCTGCATGGGTATTGGCGTTTAAAGCTGACTGACCGGTCAACATTGGGGCATCAGTGCACGCAGAACATGCGGTCTGCAGTTTAGCGGTGCTCCTGCCGAGGTTTGGAGAGATTCACATAGCAGTGGCTCATCGAAAATATTAACGACAGTAAGGATTCGATCCGATGACTAACATTAGGTATCCAAAAGAAATGGACGGAAAGAAATGGATGGCTCGCGCAAGGCGCTGTGGCGCGCTTGCGACCTGGATCGGTATGGCGATGTCGGTCAGCCTGCTGGTCGCGCAAACGGCCTGGGCCGACGGTTCCACTGACTCGACGCTTGCGGAAAGCGGTGCTGTCGTGACTAATCCGACGCCGCAAACGGCGGCTTCTCCTTATGTGTCGAGCTGGTTTCACCAGAGTCTGGGCGTGATTGGCTCGAAAGACATTCGCTTCGGTCCGTACAAGACCAATGACGTGTACCTGGAGTACGAATACTTCGGCCGCAAGGGTCCGTTCGATCTGTACGGTTACGTGGATGCGCCGAAGGTCTTCGGCGTGGGCAGTACGCATGACTCCGGCGTGTGGGATAGAGGGTCACCTGTCTTCAGCGAGCAGGAGCCGCGCGTATCGATCGACGACCTCGTTGGCAAGCACCTTGGCTTTGGCCCATTCAAGGAATGGTATCTGGCGTTCGACTGGATTTACGACCAGGGCTATAACATCGGTGGCCGCCAGAACACCCTGTACAGCGGCATCGGCACGGATATCGACACACACACCCCACTGATTCTGTCCGCTAATTTGTATGTGAAGCGTCAATGGGAAAACTACGGCGCTGCGAACGAGAACTCGTGGGACGGCTATCGCGCCCAGATGAAGTACATCTATCCGCTTGGCACGTTCCACGGCGGCAATCTGACCTATGTCGGCTTCTTCAACTATGACTTCGGCTCCCGGCTGCGCGAAAAGACGGGTGACGATACCCGGACCGATACGGCCTTCGTCGCAACAAACGTGCTGATCTACTCGTTTACGCATTGGCGCTTCTGGACCGCGGCCCGCTACTTCCACAACGGCGGTCAATGGGCTGGCGGAGACCTCAACTTTGGCGATGGTCCGTTTGCAAACCGTTCGACCGGTTGGGGCTATTACGCCAGCGTCGGTTACCAGTTCTGATCGCATAGACAACACAAACCAGATCAAACCTCACAAACGATCAGGGACACCGATTTCATGTTAAAGCAAAAATTTTGGCGAATGCTTGCGGGATTGGGATTCGCGGTTTCGCTGGTGACCAGCGCCCATTCCGCGGGTGACGCCACGCAACGTCCGCGGCCTGTGAAGGTCCTCATCATCAGCATGTTCGGGCCGGAAGGCAAAGTGTGGCTGGACCACCTGGGTCCGATGGAACACGTCAAGGTACCGGGTCTGTCCGCGGACTATCCCGACGTCCAGTGCAACCACGACAGCGTGTGTGTCCTGACGACCGGCATGGGCCACACGAACGCGGCGGCCTCGATGTCCGCTTTGGTGTATTCGAGAAAATTCGATTTACGCAAGACGTACTTCCTCGTATCGGGCATCGCCGGAATCGACCCCGCGCAGGGAACGCTTGGCTCAGCCGCCTGGGCGCGCTATCTGGTGGATTTCGGCATCCAGTGGGAACTGGATGCGCGTGAGATTCCGACGGGATGGAAGTCCGGCTATCTCGGCATCAACACAAAGAGCGAAAACGAAAAACCGCCGCTGGATTACCGCACCGAAGTGTTTCAACTGAACGAGGCGCTGCTGCAAAAGGCCTACGGTCTTTCGCGCGACGTGACGCTGACCGACAGCCCGCAGGCAGTCGCCTATCGCGCGAAATATCAGAGCGCGCCGGCCAATCAGCGTCCGACCGTCATCCGGTGCGACACCCTCGCGGGCGATACGTGGTTCTCGGGCAATGCCTTAGGGCAGCGCGCCCGCGACTGGACCAGGCTTCTGACCGACGGCAAGGGCGTGTACTGCACGACGCAGCAGGAAGACAACGCGACCTTCGAGGTCATCAAGCGTGCGCAGGCGGCGGGCCTCGCCGATACGCAGCGCGTAGCGGTGTTGCGTGCCGGTTCGGACTTCGATCGCCCGCCACAAGGCGTCTCGAACGTCGACAACCTGCTCGATTACCAGAATCAAGGTGGCTTTGTCCCGGCGCTCAACAACCTCTATCTGACCGGCTCGCCGCTCGTGGCTGCGATCGTCAAGGACTGGAAGCACTGGAAAGACGGCGTACCGGCCAATTAAACACACCGTGTTGATTCTCACGACCGGTGGAAAAGATGTCCGCCTCCGGTCGTGCCGTCCGCCTCAATCCGGGGCGTTCTTATTTCCCTAACTTCGAAGGGGAACTACGTGGATATCGTGCGCAGCCTTTGCGGCATGTTGATACTGCTGTTGATTGCCTATTTGCTATCGAACAACCGTGGCGCGGTGCGGCCCCGGACCCTTTTCGCCGCGCTTGCGACACAGTTGGCAATCGGCGCACTCGTGCTGTTCGTCCCGTTCGGACGTAGCGCGCTCGCGGTCGTTGCCACCGCTGTCAACCGTGTGCTCGAAATGGGCAACCATGGTGTGTCGTTTATCTTCGGCGGGCTGGTCGACAGCAAGATGTTCGAGCTTTTCGGTGCGGGCGGTTTTGTGTTCGGCCTGCGTGTGCTGCCTATGATCATCTTCGTGACCGCGCTGATCGCGGTACTCTATTACGTCGGGATCATGAAGTGGATCGTCACCATCGTCGGTATGGCGCTGGAAAAATTGCTGGCGGTGAGCCGCATTGAAGCGTGCTCGGCAGTCGCAACCATCTTCCTCGGTCAAAGCGAAATGCCGGCCCTCGTGAAACCGTTCGTGCGGCAAATGACCAGCGCGGAGATCTTTGCCGTGATGTCAAGCGGGATGGCTTCGGTAGCAGGGTCCGTGCTTGCTGCCTATGCCGGCCTTGGCGTGAAAATGGAGTATCTGCTGGCTGCATCGTTCATGGCCGTGCCGGGCGGCCTGCTGTTCGGCAAGCTGCTGTATCCGACTGTCGAGCCAACCCAGATGAATATCGACGGGCTGGATTTCGACGAGAAGGGTTCAGCCAACGTCATCGAGGCGGCCGCCTCGGGCGCGATGATCGGACTGAAGATCGCCATCAACGTCGGTGCGATGCTGATTGCCTTCATCGGTCTCATTGCGCTCGTCAATACGGGCGTGGGCGGCATTGCCGCATTGTTCGGCTTTGCGAACGTCACGCTGCAGGGGCTGCTGGGCGGCCTGTTGGCGCCGCTTGCCTGGATGATAGGCGTGCCGTGGCACGATGCGTCGCTAGCCGGCAACTTCATCGGCGAGAAGCTGATTCTCAACGAGTTCGTCGCCTACGGAGACCTGTCGCCGTACCTGAAGGACACCGCGCAGGTCGCCGCGGCGGGACTGCAGGTTCTTGATCCCAAGACGATTGCGATCGTATCGTTTGCGCTGTGCGGCTTCGCGAATTTTTCGTCGATCGCGATTCTGGCCGGCGGATTCAGTGCTGTAGCGCCGGAGCGTCGCTCGGAAGTGGCGCGCCACGGTCTGCGCGCGCTGACGGCCAGCACGCTGTCGAATCTGATGAGCGCGGCGATTGCCGGTCTCTTCTTTTCCTTGCATTGATATTGAAGGAGTCGTCATGTTCCTGCCCCAGGAATTCATTCGCAAGAAACGTGACCGGCAGCCACTCGAGCGGGACGAAATTGCAGCGTTCGTTCGCGGCGTGGTGGATGGCAGCGTCACCGAGGGGCAGGTATCAGCATTCGCGATGGCAGTCTATTTCAACGACCTGAGCGTCGACGAACGCGTCGCGCTCACGCTTGCGCAACGCGACTCGGGGCAGGTACTCGACTGGCATGCGTTGAACCTGAATGGACCGATCGTCGACAAACACTCGACCGGTGGCGTCGGCGATCTGACCTCGTTGTTGATCGGTCCGATGGTTGCCGCTTGTGGGGCTTATGTGCCGATGATTTCCGGACGCGGGCTCGGACATACGGGCGGCACGCTCGACAAGCTGAATTCGATCCCGGGCTATAACGTGACGCCCGATACAAACGAATTTCAGCACGCAGTACGCGACGTCGGCGTGGCGATCATCGGCCAGACTGCGCAGCTCGTGCCCGCCGACAGGCGCATCTATGCGATCCGGGGCAACACGGCGACGATCGAATCCGTCGCGATGATCACTGCGTCGATCCTGTCGAAGAAGCTTGCAGCAGGGCTTGAAGGTCTCGTGATGGACGTCAAGGTAGGCTCGGGCGCGTTTATGCCGACTCCGGAAAAATCGCTCGAACTCGCGAGGAGCATCGTCGACGTCGGCAACGGCGCAGGCATGAAGACCACGGCGCTGCTGACCGACATGAACCAGTCGCTCGCGCCGTGCGCGGGCAATGCGCTGGAAGTGGCGTGCGCAATCGATTATTTGACAGGTAAGTCGCGTCCAGATCGTCTGCACGACGTCACGATAGCGCTCGCCGCGCAGATGCTGATCAACGGCGGCATTGCTACCGACCACGCGCAGGCGCGAGTCAAGTTGCAGGCGGTGCTCGACTCCGGTGCGGCCGCGGAGCGCTTCGCGAAAATGGTGGCGGCGCTGGGCGGCCCCATCGACTTGATCGACGCGCCTGCGCGTTATCTGGCCAAAGCGCAGATCAGGATTCCGGTTCCTGCACCGGGGGAGGGACAGGTAGAGCGGATCGACTGCCGCGCGCTCGGCGTCGCAGTCGTAGAACTGGGTGGAGGCAGGGTGCGGGCGGAAGACTCGATCGACTACGCTGTCGGCCTATCGGAACTCGTACCGCTTGGACAACACGTGGACGTCGGGCAGCCACTTGGCTTCGTGCACGCACACAGCGCCCAGGAAGCGGCGCATGCGGTGGCGGAGGTGCAGCGCGCATACACGCTTTCCGCGGCAGGCGAAACGCTACCGCCAACCATCTATCGAATCGTTCAGTAGAGCCGACGGGGAGTCAAGCACCGTGCGTGCCGTAGTTCTGGTTCTCGACACGGATGCGTAATTGGAAACGCACATGCGATGCGGCCGCCGAATCACGACCAGTACGTCCTACGGCGATGCCGCTTTTGTTCTATCCGCAGATTTTCGGCCTTGATGTACTGACGATCAATCTCATTGGTCGGCGAGGCATGCACTATGAGGCTTACCAAGGCTGCCTTCGTCCTTCTTGGCTTCATCTGGGGATCGAACTTTATCTACATGAAGTGGGCGGTGACCCTGATCAGCCCAATGCAGATCGCGTTTTTACGGGTACTTTTCGGCTTCCTGCCACTGGCACTCGCCGCCTGGCATCAGGGAGTGATCAACCGTAGCCAGGTGCGTCATCTGCCTCACTTCTTCGTCATGGCCTCTGTGGCGACAGCTTTCTACTATGTTGCCATCGTAAAAGGCACTGCGCTGCTTCCTTCGGGCACCGCAGGCGTTTTGGGCGGCTCCATTGCCATATTCACTGCTATCTCCTCACTATTGCTCCTGCGAACCGAGAAGGTGAACGGGTTGATGGTGGCAGGCGTGGTTCTGGGATTTGCCGGCATCGTTCTGATTGCTCGGCCTTGGGAAGGTGCAGACAACCCCATCGATCTTGCCGGCGTTTTCTGGATGTTGGCAGGTGCGATCACCCTCGGGCTGTCGTATGTTTACGTCCGCCGTTTTCTGTCGCCATTCAACCTCCCACCCCTGGCGCTGGTCACGTGGCAGATGGGGCTGGCCCTGCTCATACTGATCTTGCTCACAGACTTCACCGGGATGCGGCACATACTGCAGGATTGGCGGGCGGCCGCCGGTGTCGTGGTCGGACTTGGTGTCCTGGGAACCGGCATTGCCTTTCTGATCTACTACTTCCTGCTGCAGGAGCTCGGCGCAGTTGCCGCTTCGGGCTCAACCTACATTACACCTACCGTTGCGCTTCTGATTGGTTGGGTCGCCGGGGAAAAGGTTGGCGCATTGGAAGTGGCCGCCATCGCCCTGATTCTTGCCAGTATCGCGATGTTGCAGATTGGACGGCAACGGGCATAGGAGCCTTCCGACAATTTACTTGACATCTAAACTATCGACGCCTAAATTACCCTCCAGAGCAGGTTCACATGGAGAGTCAACATGCGCATCGTATGTATCGGCGGCGGCCCGGCCGGCTTGTACTTCGGCCTGTTAATGAAGGGCCGGAACCCGGCATATGACGTCACGGTGGTGGAGCGCAACCGGCCCTATGACACCTTCGGCTGGGGCGTGGTGTTCTCCGACCAGACGCTCGGCAACCTGCGCACCGCCGACGCCCCCAGCGCAGATGCGATCCTCGACGCCTTCAACCACTGGGACGACATCGAGATCAATTTCCGCGGCAGGCAGGTTCGCTCGTCGGGCCATGGCTTCTGCGGCATCGGCCGCAAACGTCTGCTGAATATCCTGCAGGCGCGCTGCGAAGAACTGGGCGTCAAACTGGTTTTCGAAACCCAGGTTACGGACGACACCACCTACGAAGCCGACCTGATCATCGCCTGTGACGGCGCCAACAGCGCCATCCGTCAGAAGTACACCGCCACCTACAAGCCCGCGATCGACATGCGCGATTGCCGCTTCGTCTGGCTCGGCACCAAAAAACTCTTCGACGCCTTCACGTTTGCTTTCGAAGAAACTGAGTTCGGCTGGTTCCAGGCGCATGCCTACCGCTTCGACGATCAGACCTCGACGTTTATTGTGGAAACGCCGGAGCGCGTGTGGCGCGCCGCCGGTCTCGACGAAATGAGCAAGGAAGACAGCATCGCGTTCTGCGAGAAGCTGTTCACCAAGTATCTGGACGGCAACCCGTTGCTGTCGAACGCCGCGCATTTGCGTGGGTCGTCGCAGTGGATTCGTTTCCCGCGCGTCGTCAATGAGGAATGGGTGCATTGGCGCGGCAACGCCGACGGCTCGCAAACGCCGATCGTGCTGATGGGCGACGCGGCGCACACCGCACATTTCTCGATCGGCTCGGGCACCAAGCTCGCGCTCGAAGATTCGATCGAACTCGCCAACAGCATCGGCGCGCATCCGGGTGATTTGCCCGCTGCGTTGCAGCACTACACGGATGTCCGCAGTATCGACGTATTGCGTATCCAGAACGCCGCGCGCAATTCGACGGAGTGGTTCGAGCATGTCGATCGCTATACTTCGTTCGAGCCGGAACAGTTTGCGTATTCGCTGCTCACACGCTCGCAGCGCATCTCGCATGAGAACTTGCGGGAGCGTGACGCAACCTATCTCTCGACGTTCGAAGACTGGCTCGCACACCGCTCAGGCATTGACCGCGCGCCTGAGAAGCACTCCGTTCCGCCGATGTTCACGCCCTTCACGTTGCGTGGCGTCACGCTGAAAAACCGCGTAGTCGTCTCGCCGATGGCGCAATACTCAGCCGTCGACGGCATCGCCGGTGACTATCACCTGATGCATCTTGGTGCCCGCGCCATGGGCGGCGCCGGGCTGGTCATGACGGAAATGACTTGCGTGTCGCCCGAAGCGCGGATCACGCCCGCTTGTCCCGGCATGTACGCGCCAGAGCATCTCACGGCGTGGAAGCGCATCGTGGATCTCGTGCACGCTCAGTCGGACGCCAAGATCGGCATTCAGCTGGGGCACTCCGGCGCAAAAGGTTCGACGCGCGTTGCGTGGGAAGGCATCGACCAGCCGCTTGACGAAGGCAACTGGCCGCTGGTGTCCGCTTCACCGCAGCAATATTTAAGCGGCGTCAGTCAGACCTCGCATGAAGCCACACGAGACGAACTTAAAGAAATCGAAGCGCAGTTCGTACGCGCCACGCAAATGTCCGCCGAGGCAGGCTTCGATTGGCTCGAACTGCACTGCGCACACGGCTATTTCCTCTCGAGCTTCCTGTCGCCGCTGACCAACCAGCGCACGGACGAATATGGCGGTTCGCTCGAAAATCGTCTGCGCTACCCGTTGCAGGTCTTCAAGGCGATCCGCGCCGTCTGGCCGCAAGACAAACCGATTTCCGTGCGTATTTCCGCTAACGATTGGGTCGAAGGCGGCACCACGCCCGACGACGCCGTGGAAATCGCCCGCGCCTTCAAGGCGGCAGGCGCCGACATGATCGACGTCTCGTCGGGCCAGGTCAGCAAGCAGGAAAAGCCCGTGTTTGGCCGCATGTTCCAGACGCCATTCGCTGACCGCGTGCGCAACGAAGCCGGCATCGCAACCATCGCCGTTGGCGCGATCTCGGAAGCGGACCACGTGAACAGCATCATCGCGGCGGGCCGCGCCGATCTCTGTGCGATCGCGCGGCCGCATCTGGCCAATCCGTCGTGGACGTTGAATGAAGCCGCAAAAATCGGCTATCTGGACGTGACGTGGCCGAAACCGTACACGGCAGCCAAGTCGCAACTCGAGCGCAATCTCGAACGTGAACGTGCACAGGCCGCCGCAAACGCAGGCTTGTCGCCGCAAGAGCGCGCGCAACGCGCTGAAGGAACCACGTGAATACGCCCAACACGACCCTCGCAGGACAGCACGCTGTCGTCACAGGCGGCGGCAGCGGCATCGGCGCAGCCGTGGCCGAAGCGCTGCTGCGTGCCGGTGCGCGCGTCACCTTGATGGGACGCAACGCGCAACGTCTCGATGCGCAGCGGGAAAGTTTCAACGGACTCGGCGACGTCGCCTGCATCAGCGTCGACGTCACAAGCGAAGAATCGGTCGAGAAGGCATTCGCACAAGCCGGCGCAATCGATATCCTCGTCAACAACGCCGGCCAGGCGCAAGCTGCGCCCTTCACTCACACCGACATGGCGCTCTGGCAGCGCATGCTCGACGTGAACCTCACCGGCGTCTTCCTCGGCACGCGCGCCGTGTTGCCCGGCATGCTCGAGCGCGGCCACGGCCGCATCGTCAATGTCGCGAGCACGGCGGGGCAAATCGGCTACGCCTATGTCGCCGCTTACTGCGCCGCGAAACATGGCGTGATCGGCCTGACACGTTCGCTCGCACTGGAAGTCGCAACGAAAGGCGTCACCGTCAACGCCGTATGCCCCGGCTACACCGAAACCGAACTGCTGCACGCATCGCTCGAACAGATCACCAGCAAGACCTCCCGCACCGAACAGCAGGCGCGCGAAACCTTGCTGCGCACGAATCCGCAGCGTCGCTTCGTAAGCCCGGAACAGGTCGCTAACGCCGTGCTATGGCTCTGCCAACCCGGCTCGGATGCGATCACGGGGCAATCCATTTCCATCTCCGGTGGAGAAGTAATGTGACCAAGTTATCGAACCTTAAAAAGACTACGACGGCTGACGCAAAGCCGCCGCGCAAAGGCGTCGCCAAACCAGCGGAGAACGTCGTGGATCTGGAAATGAGTACCGGCGCCGATAGCCACATGGGCCTGCGTTTGTGGCTGCGCATGTTGACCACGACCAATCTCGTGCAGGCCGAACTGCGCAAGCGCCTGCGCAATGAATTCGACACCACGTTGCCGCGTTTCGACTTGATGGCGCAACTCGAACGTCATCCGGAAGGCCTGAAGATGACTGAGCTGTCGCGCCGTTTGATGGTGACGGGCGGCAACGTGACCGGCATTACCGATCAGCTCGAGAAAGAAGGTCTGGTTTCGCGCGGCACCGATCCCAACGATCGTCGCTCGATCAGCGTGTGCCTCACGCCCGCGGGCCGCAAGGCGTTCGACAAGATGGCCATTGCGCATGAGCAATGGGTGGTCGAACTGTTCGGCGGCTTGAGCCTCGACGAAAAATCGCGCACCCATCAGCGCCTCGGCAAACTCAAACAACATCTGCTCGACAGTCTGAAAGACTGATTTGCACGGAACCCAGCCTTGCACCGGAGACACTCATGACACGATCCAACGCCGACGCCCTACTGGCCGGCAACCGCCTGACGCTCGCCGGTTACGAGGCGCGGCACTTTGGCTGGTCGGTCGCCCACAAGGTCGCGACGATCACGCTGAACCGGCCCGAACGTAAAAACCCACTGACGTTCGAATCGTATGCGGAGTTGCGTGATCTGTTCCGGCAACTCACGTACGCGACCGACGTGAAGGCAATCGTGATTCACGGCGCAGGCGAGAACTTCTGCTCCGGCGGCGACGTGCACGACATCATCGCCCCGCTAATCGATCTGCCGATGCCGGAACTGCTGCTGTTCACGCGCATGACCGGCGATCTGGTCAAAGCGATGCGCCACTGCCCGCAACCCATCATCGCCGCGGTCGACGGCGTCTGCGCCGGCGCCGGTGCGATCCTGGCGATGTCGTCCGACATGCGGCTCGGCACCGCGCGCAGCAAGCTCGCGTTTCTGTTCTCTCGCGTCGGCCTCGCCGGTTGCGATATGGGCGCTTGCGCGATCCTGCCGCGCATCATCGGCCAAGGCCGCGCCGCCGAATTGCTGTTCACCGGCCGCTCAGCGAGTGGCGAGGAAGGCCACGCATGGGGTTTCTATAACCGCCTGTGCGAACCGGCAGCGCTCATCGCAGACGCACAGAAGCTCGCCGCCGATCTCGTCGCCGGTCCGACCTTCGCGCACGGCATCACGAAGAAGATGCTGCACCAGGAATGGAGCATGAGCATCGACGAAGCGATCGAATCGGAAGCGCAAGCACAGGCGATCTGCATGAGCACACGCGATTTCGAACGTGCGTATAGCGCGTTTGCCGCGAAGTCGCGCCCTGTCTTCGAGGGAGATTGAATTGAGCACCAACAGCGATCTGGATCTGCACAGCGCACTGGCCTGGCCGTTTTTCGAACCACGCCATCGCGAACTGGCCGCGGGTATCGAAGCATGGTGCCGCGCGAATCTCTCGCACGTAGAGCATGACGACGTCGATGCAACCTGCCGCCGTCTGGTGCGCGAACTCGGTTCGGCGGGCTGGTTGAAATACGGTGTCGGCGGCGTTGCCTATGGCGGGAATGGCGACACGATCGACACACGCGCCGTGTGTCTGCTGCGCGAGACGCTCGCCAAACATTCCGGTCTCGCGGATTTCGCTTTGGCGATGCAAGGCCTCGGCTCCGGCGCGATCTCGCTCGGCGGCACGCATGAGCAAAAGACGCGGTACTTGCCGCGTGTGGCGAACGGTACCGCTATCGCCGCCTTCGCCTTGTCGGAGCCGGAAGCGGGATCCGACGTCGCTGCGATGTCCCTCTCAGCACGCGAAGACGGCGGCGTCTACGTACTCGACGGTGACAAGACGTGGATCTCCAACGGCGGCATCGCCGATTTCTACGTGGTGTTCGCCAGAACCGGCGAAGCACCAGGTGCACGCGGCATCACCGCCTTCATCGTCGATGCCGACACGCCGGGTCTGGAAATCGCCGAACGCATCGACGTGATCGCGCCGCATCCGCTAGCACGTTTGCACTTTGCCGGCGCACGCGTACCGCGCAGCCAGATGCTCGGCGCACCCGGCGAAGGGTTCAAACTCGCGATGCGTACGCTGGATATTTTCCGTACGTCGGTCGCGGCAGCGTCGTTGGGCTTCGCGCGGCATGCAATGGCCGAAGGTCTTTCACGCGCATCGTCGCGCAAGATGTTCGGACAGACGCTCGGCGATTTTCAGCTGACGCAAGCCAAGCTCGCACAGATGGCATTGACGATCGACAGCAGTGCATTGCTGGTCTATCGCGCAGCCTGGTTGCGCGATCAGGGTGAACAGGTCACGCGTGAAGCCGCAATGGCCAAGTGGCACGCAAGCGAAGGCGCGCAACAGGTGATCGACGCCGCCGTACAACTTTATGGCGGTATGGGCGTGCAAAGCGGCACCGCCGTCGAGATGCTGTACCGCGAAATTCGTGCGTTGCGGATCTATGAAGGCGCGACTGAAGTGCAACAGCTGATTGTCGGCCGCGACCTTCTGAAGGCGCACGCCGCGGAAGCCATCAAGGACGCAGCGAAATGAACGCGACCTTCGAACGGCCTGTCCGCATCCGCTTCCAGCACTGCGATCCGGCTGGCATCGTGTTCTTTCCGCAATATCTGGTGATGACCAACGCGTTGGTCGAAGACTGGTTCAACGAAGGCATGCAGATCGACTATGCGCAGATGATCGCGCAACGCCGGGTCGGCTTGCCGATCGTCAAACTCGATTGCGAGTTTTCGCGGCCGAGCCAGATGGGCGAAACGATCACGCTGTCACTCAGCGTCACGAAGGTCGGGCGCCGCTCGATCAGCATCGAGATCGTCGGCCGGCACGGCGGCGAAATCCGCTTCAGCGCGAAACAGGTGCTCGTGACCACATCGCTCGAAAGCGGCACATCCATCGACATTCCCGCAGACATCGCGAGCGCGCTCGCGGCGTTTGTCCCACAACCTGAATCCATCGAGGCGCATCGCTCATGAAAAAAGCTCTCCTTCCCGCCGGTTGGATCAAGCCGCGCGGCTACGCGAACGGCGTTGCAGCAGCCGGCACACAAGTATTCATCGCCGGCCAGATCGGCTGGGACGAACAGGCGCGTTTTCAGACCACCGACTTCGCACAGCAGGCGATTCAGGCGCTCAAGAACATCCTCGCCGTCCTGCACGAAGCGGGCGGCAAGCCCGAGCATCTGGTCCGCCTGACGTGGTACGTCACGGACAAACGCGAATATCTCGCCTCGCTGAAAGATATCGGCCGTGCGTTTCGAGAGCTGATCGGCGACTACGACATCGCGATGAGCGCGATACAGGTTGTCGCGTTGATCGAAGACGAAGCGAAAGTCGAGATCGAAGCCACGGCCGTGGTTCCCCAGTAAGCGCACGAAATACGAAGCACGAAGCAACATAACCCACCAAGCCAACCGAAGCGCATTCAGCCGGCTCAACGCCCGGGAGACCATGATGGAACCGTCAGCACACGTCGATACCTTCGCGCGCGACAATCTTCCGCCGCAGGATCAATGGCCTGTCTTTCTGCTCGACAACCCGGACGTGGCTTACCCGGCGCGCTTCAATTGCGCGACGGAATTGCTCGACAGAACGATCGAAGCGGGACATCGCGACCGTCCGGCGATCTGGTCGGACGTGGATGGGAAACCGCGGGCGACCACGTATGGCGAGTTGCTGGCCTTGGTGAATCGCAGCGCGCATGTGCTGGTCGGCGAAATGGGTTTGCAGCCGGGCAACCGCGTACTGCTGCGTGGACCGAACAGCCTGCACATGGCGGTGACGGCGCTCGCGGCGCTGAAGGCCGGCCTGGTCGTAGTGCCAACCATGCCGCTGCTGCGCGCGAAAGAACTCAAGCAGATCATCGAGAAGGCGCAAGTCAGCGCCGCGCTATGCGACTCGCGCCTGACCGCTGAACTCGCGCGCTGCAACGATCCCAAGGACGAGTTCTACTGCGCGGGTTTGAAACAAACACGCCTGTTTCATGATGATTCCGCCGATTCGCTCGACAGCCTCGCGATCAACAAACCGGACCACTTCACCGCTTGCGACACCGCCGCTGACGACGTCTGCCTGATCGCCTTCACCAGCGGCACGACGGGCGCGCCGAAGGGTTGTATGCATTTTCATCGCGACGTCCTCGCGATGTGTGATCTATTTCCGCGCCATGTTCTGAAACCTTCGTCGAACGATGTGTTTTGCGGCACGCCGCCGCTCGCCTTCACGTTCGGCCTCGGCGGTTTGCTGTGCTTTCCGCTGCGAGTGGGTGCGTCGACGGTATTGATCGAGAAGCTCACGCCCGAGACCTTGCTGCAAACCGTCGGGCGTTTTCACGCGACGATCATGTTCACCGCGCCGACGTTCTATCGGCAGATGGCTCCGCTCGTTGCGCATCACGACATTTCAAGCTTGAAGAAAACGGTCTCGGCGGGAGAAGCGTTGCCGGATTCGACGCGCCGCCTATGGCACGACGCAAGCGGCATCGAGATGATCGACGGGATCGGCGGTACGGAATTGATCCATATTTTCATCTCGGCGCAAGGCGATGCGATCCGCCCGCATGCCATCGGCCGCGCGGTGCCGGGTTACGTCGTACAGGCCGTGGACGACGCCATGCAACCGGTGCCGGCAGGCACAATCGGCAAACTCGCGGTGCGCGGGCCGACGGGCTGCCGCTATCTCGCTGACGAGCGGCAAGCGAAGTTCGTTCGCGACGGCTGGAATCTTCCCGGTGACTCGGTTTATCTCGACGAAGACGGCTACGTGTTCTATCAGGCCCGCGCCGACGACATGATCGTCTCCGCCGGCTACAACATCTCCGGCCCGGAAGTGGAAAGCGTGTTGATGCAACACGACGCGGTGGCCGAATGCGGCGTGATCGGCGTGCCCGACGAGACGCGCGGACAGATCGTCAAGGCCTTCGTGGTGCTGAACCCAGGTTATGCGCCTGACGACAAAATGGTCGCGCAACTGCAGGATTTCGTGAAAAATAGCGTGGCGCCGTATAAATACCCGCGCGTTATCGCGTTCATCGAGGCGCTGCCGCGCACCGAAACCGGCAAGATCAAACGCTTCGAGTTGCGTACGCTCGGGTAGCCCCTCATGTAGTCCCTCTTTCCTGTCGGAGACACACCGCATGGCCGCCTCTTTCATCGAAGTCGTCGCCCAGGATGGCGGCCGTTTCAACGCCTACGTCGCGCGTCCGGCGCAAGGCTCGGGCCCGGGGCTCGTGCTCCTGCAGGAAATCTTCGGTATCAACGACTACATGAAATCGATGGCCGACCGCTTCGCAGAAGAAGGTTATGTCGTGCTGGTGCCGGATCTGTTCTGGCGGATCAAGCCAGGCATCTCGCTCGGCTATGGCGAGGCGGATATGAAGCAGGCGCTCGACTATCTCGGGCGCTTCGACGTCGATCTCGCCGTCGACGATATCGCGGCAACGGTCGCCACATTGCGCACGTTGCCCGAACAGGCCGGCAAGGTAGGCACAGTCGGCTACTGTCTCGGCGGCAAACTCGCATTCCTGAGCGCGGCACGCACCGACGTGGACTGCGCGGTCAGTTACTACGGCGTTGGCCTCGAAGCGTATCTGGATGAAGTGCCGGCCGTGCGTTGCCCGATGGTGTTTCACTTCCCTGAAAACGACGCACATTGCCCACCCGAAACGCGCGAGCGAATCAGCGCCGCGTTGCGCACGCGTCCGCAGATCGAGCAGTACGTGTACCCGGGTTGCGATCATGCATTCGCCGCACCATCGCGTCCGCAATACGACAAACCCGCCGCGATGATGGCCTATTCGCGCACGCTTGCCCTGCTCCGTAAGGTGCTGGGTCCGGTCTACGATCTGAACGCGTTGTGGGAAGCGCATTGCTATTACGAGTTCGCCACGCGCGACGTCGACGCCGTTATGCCGACCATGGTCGCGCAACCCTACGTCAACCATGTCCCGACCATGACCGGCGGTGTAGGCCATGACAAGCTCAAACGTTTCTATACGCATCACTTCGTCAATTCGAACCCTGCCGACACGAAGCTGATTCCGATTTCGCGCACGATCGGCGCGGATCGCATCGTCGACGAATTCATTTTCAGCTGCACGCACAGCTGCGAAATCGACTGGCTGCTGCCTGGCGTCGCGCCAACCGGTAAGTATTTCGAAGTACCGATGCTGGCCGTGGTGTGCTTTCGCGGCGACAAGCTGTACAACGAGCACATCTATTGGGATCAGGCATCGGTGCTGGTGCAGGTCGGCTTGTTGAATCCCGAGGGACTGCCGGTGGCCGGCATCGAAAGCGCGCGCAAGCTGCTAGACGAGACCTTGCCGTCGAACCAGCTGATGGGCACGAAGTCGCGCGTGTAAGGTGTGGCCGGGGGCGCGCAGGAGGGCGAATTCAGGGGCAAGCAAATAGAGCCCCACCTCGGCTCAACACCCCTATGATGTGACGCTTCACCGGCCAACCTCCCTCGACCCATGCTGACCGTCCATCATCTGAATAACTCCCGCTCGCAACGCGTGTTGTGGCTGCTCGAAGAACTCGGCGTGCCCTACGAGATCAAGCGCTACGAGCGCGACCCGAACACGATGCTGGCGCCGCCCGAGTTGCGCACAGTGCATCCGCTGGGCAAGTCACCCGTCATTACGGACGATGGCCAGACCCTCGCCGAATCCGGCGCAATCATCGAGTATCTGGTCGACAAGTACGGTCAAGGCCGCTTCGCGCCCGCAGCGGGCACACCGGAGCGGCTGCGCTACACGTACTGGATGCACTATGCGGAAGGCTCGGCCATGCCGCCGCTGCTGCTGAAACTGGTCGCCCTGCGCATCGCCAGTGCGCCGATGCCGTTCTTCGCCAAGCCCATCGCCCGCAAGATCGCATGGACGCTCCAATCGAGCTTCATCGATCCGCAGTTGAAGCTGCACCTCGGTTTCATCAACAAGGAATTGAGCGCGACCGGCTGGTTCGTCGGCAACGACTTCACGGCGGCCGACGTTCAGATGAGCTTTCCGCTCGAAGCCGCCACCGCACGCGGCGGCATGGAAGGGCAGATTCCCGCCGTCGTCGATTTCCTGAAACGCATTCACGCGCGGCCGGCCTATCAGCGGGCGCTGGAGCGCGGCGGCAAATACGAACTACTGGGCGGCGATTGACGGCCGACCCCGCCCAGGAATTCGTAGTTGTGGCTTAAAACTCGCGGGTGCTAGACTAAAAATCCCCATTGCCATCAACGGGTTGCCGACCGGGCTTCGAATTCGTGCCGAGCGGCGGAACGTCCGGCATTCGCTTGCATCCGCTGGCGCCCGCTTGAGCCTGCTTGAGCTTGATAGACCACGGCAAAGGAGCCCCTGCATGACCCATTCCATCCACGGCAACAAACGCTGGCTGGCGCTGATCGTTCTGTGCCTCGGCGTGCTGATGATCGTGCTCGATACGACGATCGTGAACGTTGCGTTGCCGTCGATCGCCGCGGACCTCGGCTTTAGCGAAACCTCGCTGGTGTGGGTGGTCAATGCGTACATGCTCACCTTCGGCGGCTGCCTGCTGCTTGGCGGACGGCTGGGCGATCTCTACGGCCACCGCAAGCTGTTCCTCGGCGGCATTACGCTGTTCACGCTGGCGTCGCTCGCGTGCGGCCTGGCGAATTCGCAAATCCTGCTGGTGTGCGCGCGTGCCGTGCAGGGTTTGGGCGGCGCAGTGGTCTCCGCTGTTTCGCTGTCGCTGATCATGAATCTGTTCACCGAAGCGGGCGAACGGGCGAAAGCGATGGGTATCTACGGTTTCGTCTGCGCGGGCGGCGGCAGCATCGGCGTGTTGCTCGGCGGTCTGCTGACCAACCTGCTGAGCTGGCACTGGATCTTTCTCGTCAACCTGCCGATTGGTATCGCCGTCTACGCGCTGTGCGTGGCGCTCCTACCGTCGGCGCGCGGTCATGCTCATGGCGAACGGCTCGACGTGGCCGGTGCGGTCACGGTCACCGCTTCGCTGATGCTGGCCGTGTACGCAGTCGTAAATGGCAACGAAGCCGGCTGGACCTCGGCGCAGACGCTCGGCCTGCTGTTCGCCGCGCTCGCGCTGCTGGCCGTGTTTCTCGTAATCGAAGCGCGCGTGCAGCATCCGCTGATGCCGCTCGGTCTGTTCCGCCTGCGCAATGTCGCCACTGCCAATGTGGTCGGCGTACTATGGGCAGCGGCGATGTTCGCGTGGTTCTTCATCTCCGCGTTGTATCTGCAGCGCGTGCTCGGCTACCGGCCCTTGCAGGTCGGGCTCGCGTTTTTGCCGGCCAATCTGATCATGGCGTTCTTTTCGTTGGGCCTGTCGGCGCGCGTGGTGATGCGCTTCGGCCTGCGCGCGCCGCTTGCCGTCGGCCTGCTGGTCGCGGCGATTGGCCTCGCGCTGTTTGCACGCGCGCCCGTCAACGGCAGCTTCGTGCTCGACGTGCTGCCCGGCATGATCCTGCTCGGCTTCGGCGCGGGCATCGCATTCAATCCCCTGCTGCTGGCCGCCATGAGCGACGTCGATCCAAGCGATTCGGGCCTTGCGTCCGGGATCGTCAATACGTCGTTCATGATGGGTGGAGCGCTCGGTCTCGCGGTGCTCGCAAGTCTGGCGGCAGCGCGCAGTGACGCAATGCAAGCGTCTGAAAACGCGGTAGCAGCGCTCAATAGCGGCTATCACGTGGCGTTCCTGTTCGGTGCGATCTTCGCGGCGGCGGCGGGTGTATTGGGTGGTTTGCTGCTGCGCCCGGGACAACCCGGCGGCGCGAACGCGAACGCGCACGAGGATGCACACGGTGACGGCGGGTCCACTGCAGCACAATCGCATGGCGCGGGTAACGCGGCAGCGACCGAAAACTACTGACCTATCCACCCTGAAACAAGCTCGATCGCGGTCAAGAAGGCGCCCACCGCAAAACCGCAAGCGCGATCAAATGCGCCGCATCGCGCCTGGCTATGCTGGCTTCATGCTGACGTGAGAGCCGAAATGAACCCCGTTGGAAAAGCGCTCTGGTTTATCGAAAGCCACTTTGCCCGTGAGCTGACGCTCGACGACATCGCCAACTGCGGATGCGTGTCGCGCTTTCATCTGGCGCGTGCTTTTGAAGCGGCCACGGGGCTTTCGGTGATGCGCTATGTTCGCGCGCGCCGCCTGAGCGAAGCGGCACGACGCCTCGCCGACGGTGCACCCGATATTCTGACCGTCGCCATCGAGGCCGGTTACGGTTCTCACGAAGCATTCACGCGTGCGTTTCGCGAGCAATTCGGACTGACGCCCGAAGCGCTGCGCGCGCGTGGTCACCTCGACAACATTGCTATCGTGGAGCCGATCAAAATGGACGAAACCCTACTCACGCATCTCGAACCGCCGCGTTTCGAAGACGGCAAACCGTTTCTCGTCGCGGGCCTGAGCGAGCGCTATACAAGCGAGACCTGCGCCGCGATTCCTTCGCAGTGGCAGCGCTTTGGCGAATACTTCGGCAGAGTGCCCGGCCAGGTCGGCAACGTGGCATATGGCGTCTGCTACAACGCCGACGACACCGGCAATATCGACTATCTGTGCGGCGTCGAAGTCAGCGACTTTTCGGCATTGCCTGCCGAACTGAGCCGCTTGCGTATTTCCCCGCAACGCTACGCAGTGTTCAGCCACCGCGAGCACATCTCGACCATACGGCGCACCTGGAACACGATCTGGAATCAGTGGCTGCCGGCATCGGGACACATTCCCGCCGATGCGCCCAACTTCGAGCGCTACGACGAGAAGTTCGATCCGGTCAGCGGCATGGGTGGACTCGAAATCTGGCTACCGTTGAAAGCTTGATTCGAGCGTTGAGCGGCTCGCTCGCGAAACTAGCCGCTCACCTTGAGCAGCACCGGATCGTTGCGATACAGATCGGGAAACATGCGCTTCAGTCCGCTCACCTTCGGCAGATCGTTGATCACGATGTACGGGTAGTCAGGATGCAGCGCGAGGAAATTCTGGTGATAGCTTTCCGCCGGATAGAAGCCCTTGAAATCCTCCACGCGAGTGACGATCGGCCCTGAAAACACGTGCGCCTTGTCGAGCTGCGCAATATACGATTGCGCGACGCTACGCTGCTCAGGATTGGCTGGAAAGATCGCCGAGCGGTATTGCGTGCCGTGGTCGGGGCCCTGGTAGTTCAGCTCGGTGGGGTCGTGTGCGACCGAGAAGAAAATCTGCAGCAAACGTCCGTAGGTTATCTGCGTCGGGTCATAGGTGACCTGCACCGATTCAGCATGCCCAGTATCGCCCTCGCTGACGGTTTCATATTGCGCGGTGCCGGCCGCGCCGCCCGTGTATCCCGAGGCGACCTGCTTCACGCCTCGCACGTGTTCGAACACGCCCTGAACACCCCAGAAGCAACCGCCGGCGAACACTGCGGTTTCGCTATGCACGGCGCCGACGCTCTCGTCATGGGCAGGCGGCGGAATCTTCGTCATTGCTTCGGCTGAGTTCGCGATGCGCTGCGCGGCGAAGACGCCTGCCGCAATGGCGACGCAACCCGCGAGCCGGAAAAACGACGAACGCCTGCGTGAGAGAACCTTGCTAGTAGAGGTTGTTTGCATGATGTCAGTCTTTCAATGAGTGGTTGAGTCACGCCGTCAGGCTCGGCTTAGCCAAACGTAAAGGCGAACGCTTGCACGCCCGGATCCAGAAACTCGATCGAGAACGTGTGATCCGCAACGTCGCCGGTTTGCCGCACGAGTTGATAAAGACGCTGTTCGGTAACGGTGCCGGTACCGTCGGCGGCGACGTCTGTTCCGTGCGCTGCGCCCGGTACCGCGCCATCCACGCTGACACGGAAGCGAACCGGCTTGCCGTCCTTGCCTGGACCGAGCACCAGATGCAGATCACGCGCATGGAAGCGATAGATGATGCGTCCGGAGGCCGCCTCGAGCGTCGCGTGTTCGGCGCCCACATTCCACGCGCCGGCGAGCCCCCAATCGTTGACAGCGGGCTGTAACGGCGCCTTATAGGTATGAACCTTGTCTTCCGCTGCGCCGCCGGGCGACGTGAAATTCTCGGCACGCTCGTATCCGATATAGGTTTCCGGCGATTGCATGTCGGCGCTGTCGGCCGCTGCCTGCACGCCTTGCGCGCTCGTGCCGGTAATGCCGATTGCGACCTTCGACGCATTCGCATGCCCTGCCTCTGTCAGCAATTCCTGAATCACCTTTTCCGATTCCGCATAGTCGCCTTCGCCGAAGTGGTGATAGCGAATCTGCCCTTTGCCATCGACGAAATAATGGGCCGGCCAGTACTGATTGTTCAGCGCGCGCCAGATCGCGTAGTTGTTGTCGATCGCGACGGGGTAGTCGACGCCGAGATCGTGGACCGCCTTCTTCACGTTGTCGACATTGCGTTCGAACGCGAATTCCGGTGCATGCACGCCGATGACGACGAGCCCCTGGTCCTTGTACTTCTGCGCCCACGCTTTCACGTACGGCAGCGAACGCAGGCAGTTGATGCAGGAGTACGTCCAGAAATCGACCAGCACAACTTTGCCGCGCAGGTCCTGAACCGTCAGCGGCGGTGAATTCAGCCACTGAACAGCGCCGTTCAAGGTCGGCAGCACACCTTCGACGGGCAACGCAGCCGCGCCGCCTGACGCGCCTTGCGAAGCGCGCATCATCGCGCCGGCGTCGCTTGCATCGGCGGTGGGGTTGGCCGTCATCACGGCGTCGCTACCTGAAGCATTGGCTGGTGCATTGGTCTTATTACCCGCCGCCACCGGATTAGCCGGCGTCGCGCCGGGCGAGAGCTTGTCGACCAGTTTCTGTTCAAGGCCACCGGTAGCGATGGTCGATACACGTGCCAGCACGCCGGTGTCGAGCCCGAGCGAAATCGCCACCACGCCGCACAGCATCGCCGCGCCGATCCCGCGACGGATCCACTCGCCCGCGCCCAGCGAGCGCTTCATCGCCGTGAACACCCGGCCGCCGATCAGCAGCGCCACTGCGAGCGAAGTCGCCGCGCCGGCCGCGTAGGCAACCAGCAGTAGCGTGGTACCGACGCTCGCGCCCCGCAATGCCGCGCCGGTCAGCACCAGGCCGAGAATCGGACCGGCGCACGGCGCCCACAGCAAGCCGGTCGCGATGCCCAGCAGAAAGGACGATCCCGCGCGAACCTGCTGACCGTCGCCCTGCGCGAAATTCGACAGGCGATTGCCGGCGCTCACCAGCGGACGCATCAGATGATCGGCGAAACGCGGCAGCAACAGCGTCAGTCCGAAGATGGCGAGCAAGGCAATTGCAAGCCAGCGGCCATACTGGTTAGCCTGCGTGACCCAACCGCCGCCCACGGCGGCGAGGGTCGCGACGATGGCGAAAGTCAGCGCCATGCCGGCCAGCAATGGCAGCCCGCTGCGCACGAAAGGCTGATCGGCGCGCGCGAAGACAAAGGGCAGCACCGGCAGGATGCACGGACTGAGGATCGTCAGAGCGCCGCCAAGATAGGCAAGAACGATGAGTAGCATGTCGGTTCCGGGCGATGTTTTGAGTCGGTTAGGATGGTTACGCGGCTTGAGTGCGCTGCAGATCAGCGGAAAGTGCCCACATCCTAGGGCGCGAGGGGTGTCAAAGTCCTCACGAAAAGTTAAATTAAATGTGATAACTCGCCGCCCGGAAATTTTGCACAATGGCGCAACGGCCCGTTTTTGCGGGCGCCCTGTCTTTCCACCGCCCTGAACCACACCCGAACCACACCCTTACCCGCGGCTCAAACCCTCCATGGACCCATTGAAGCGCATCCTGATCGTTGAAGACGACGTCGACATCGCCAACGTGCTGAGCCTTCATCTGCGCGACGAACGCTACGAAGTCGTGCATAGCGCCGACGGCAGCGAAGGGCTGCGCCTGCTGGAGCAAGGCGGCTGGGACGCGCTGATCCTCGACCTGATGCTGCCCGGCGTCGACGGCCTGGAAATCTGCCGGCGCGCCCGCGCGATGACGCGCTACACGCCGATCATCATCACCAGCGCGCGTTCGAGCGAAGTACACCGGATCCTCGGCCTCGAACTCGGTGCCGACGACTACCTGGCCAAGCCATTCTCGGTGCTCGAACTGGTGGCGCGCGTCAAAGCCTTGCTGCGGCGCGTCGAAGCCATGGCGAAAGACTCGCGCATCGACGCCGGCAGTTTGCAGCTCGCCGGGCTCACGATCGATCCGCTGACGCGCGAGGCGACAGTGGACGGCAAGCCGATTGAACTGACGCCGCGTGAATTCGACCTGCTGTATTACTTCGCGCAGCATCCCGGCAAAGTGTTCTCGCGGATGGATCTGCTCAACGCTGTATGGGGCTATCAGCACGAGGGCTACGAACACACCGTCAACACCCACATCAACCGCCTGCGCGCGAAGATCGAGACCGACCCCGCCCAACCCGAGCGCATCCTGACCGTCTGGGGACGCGGCTACAAGCTGGCTATGCCTGGCAATCCAGGCGACGGGCCCACGCCCGCCGGCGCACCTCAGGACGCGCCGTGAACCTGACACTAACCCAGCGGCTCTCGATCGTCTTCTCAGCATTGCTGCTGGCGTGCTGCGGCGCGTCGGCGTGGCTGCAGATCCGTTCGAGCGACCTGCACGAAAAGGAAGTCGTGCAGCGCCTGTCAAAGGATCTCGCCAACCATATCGCGCATCGCACCACGCTGATGGACGCGAACGGCCTGCGGCCCGACGCGGTGCGCCAGCTGTTCGGCCAGTTGATGATGGTGAATCCGAGCGTCGAGGTGTATCTGCTTGACAATCAGGGGCGCATCGAGGGCGACGACGCCCCCGTGGGCCACGTCAAGCGCGCTCAGGTAGATCTCGCGCCGATCCGGCAATTTATCGCCGGGGACGCGTTGCCGATTCTCGGCGACGACCCGCGCAGCGTCGACGGGAAAAAAGTGTTTAGCGCCGCGCCGCTGCAACTGAACGGGCAGCCGCCGTCCGGTTATATCTACGTGGTCCTGCTCGGCGAGGAACACGACGCGCTCGCTGCACGCGTGGCCGCCAGCTCGGTACTGCGGACCACGCTCTGGTCGATGGCGCTGGTCGCGCTGCTGGGATTGCTTGCGGGGTTGACGGCATTCGGCCTGATCACGCGGCCGCTACGCCGCCTCACCGACGCCATGCGCCGTTTCGATGCCGACGGCGAGCCGGACACCCAGCCGGCCGTGCCACGCTCGTCGCCTGCCGGACGGCGCGACGAAATCGGCGTACTCGAAGCGACGTTCGCGCAGATGGCCAACCGCATCGGCGAGCAGTGGCGCGCGCTGACGCGCCAGGACCAGCAGCGGCGCGAGCTGATCGCCAATATTTCTCACGACCTGCGCACGCCATTGACCTCGCTGCATGGATACCTCGAGACGCTGTCGCTCAAAGCCGAGACGCTCGGCGAAACGGAGCGCAAACGCTATCTGGCGATTGCGCTTGCGCAGAGCGTCAAGGTCGGGCGGCTCGCGCAGGCGCTGTTCGAGCTGGCCCGGCTCGAACACGGGAACGTACAACCCGCACTCGAGCCGTTCTCGCTGGTCGATCTGGTCCAGGACGTCTTCCAGAAATTCGAGTTGCCGGCCGAGGCGCGGCACATCCAGTTGCGCGCCGATTTTCCCCCTCGTCTGCCGGCGGTCTACGCCGACCTGGGGATGATCGAGCGTGTGCTGACGAACCTGCTCGACAACGCGATTCGCCACACGCCCGCCGGCGGGTCGATCGATGTCGATCTCGCGCACAAGGACGGCAAGGTATCGGTCACAGTGACAGACACGGGTCCCGGCATTCCAGCGGAGCAGCGCGAAGGGCTGTTCGAACGTCCGTTCAGTTCAGGTGGCGCGCATCGCGGCGGCGGACTCGGTCTGCTGATCGTGCAACGCATGCTGCAGTTGCATCACAGCCAGATACGCCTGCTCGAACGTGAGGGAACGGGCACGGCTTTCTGTTTCGATCTGCCGACCACCGAAAAGCCGGCTGTCGCCGGCATCCCGCTCTGACTTTTTTGTTATACGCTATAGGAGCGACCCGCAGCGCGTCCCGATGTCTTTCCTGCATCCCGGCTATTTGGGAGCGTCTCTGAATCTGCTGCGCCCGCAGACGGTCCTCCGGTGCAATACTGTGTAAGCGGCCGAAGGGTAGTCTCTAGTCAGACCAATTGCCACTCAACACCCAGGCAGCCCAGGGGACGTCACGCCGACCGCGGCACGGGTACCTCGGTGCACTCACCTATGGAGACTGATGATGTCGATTCGACTAGGAGAAAACGCTCCCGATTTCACTGCTGAAACCACCGAAGGGACGATCCATTTTCACGAATGGATCGGAGACCATTGGGCGATCCTGTTTTCGCATCCGAAGGATTTCACCCCGGTTTGTACGACGGAACTCGGCTACCTGGCGGGTCTCAAGCCAGAATTCGATAAGCGCAACACGAAAATTATCGGGCTCAGCATCGATCCCGTCGGCGATCACAAGGAGTGGGTCAAGGATATCGCGGAGACGCAGGGCCACGCGGTCAACTACCCGTTGATCGGCGACTCGGACCTGACGGTCGCGAAGCTCTACGACATGATTCATCCCGAAGCGAGCGGCGGCGGCCCGCGCACCGCGGTGGACAACGCGACCGTTCGCTCCGTGTTTATCATCGGGCCGGACAAGAAGGTCAAAGCCATGCTCGTCTATCCGATGAGTGCAGGCCGCAATTTCGACGAAGTGCTGCGGTTGCTCGACGCCCTGCAACTCAACGCGAAACATACGGTGGCGACGCCGGTAAACTGGAAGCCGGGTGAAGACGTGATCATTCCAACGTCCGTTTCCAACGATGCCGCAATGCAAAAATATCCTGAGGGTTTCAAAACCGTGAAGCCTTATCTGCGATACGTTACGCAACCGAAGTAAAAGCGCTCATTGATTGGAGCGACGAGCGCCAGATAGTGTCGAAGTGCGGCGGCCGATGCGAGTCCGGGTGCATCCACGCGCCCGGCCCGCCGAACGGGGTGCGTCCAAATCGACTGCCTGCGGTACGGTTTGGCGACACTCCATGAGCCGCGATCCTTAACCGCTCGCAAAAGCGGGCCGCGGGGTGAAATCGTGTTGATCTTCCGGCAGCTATTCGATCAGCAATCCTCAACCTACACGTATCTTCTTGCCGATAGCGCAACGCGAGAGGCCGTGCTGGTCGATCCGGTATTCGAACAGGTGCGCCGGGACGCTGCCCTGATCGAAGAACTTGGATTGCATCTGCTTTACACCATCGACACTCACGTCCACGCCGATCACGTGACCGGTGCATGGATGTTGAATCGCCGCACAGGTAGCCGGATTGCGATCTCGGCCGCAAGCGGCGCCGAAGGTGCGGACCGCTATCTGAGCCATGGCGACAAGGTCGAGTTCGGCGCAAGGTACTTGTCCATACGCGCCACGCCGGGTCATACCGATGGATGCATCACACTCGTACTCGACAACGAGACCATGGCGTTTACCGGCGACTGCCTGTTGATCAGAGGCACGGGTCGAACGGATTTCCAGCGCGGTGACGCGCACGCCATGTTTCGCGCGGTCCACAACAACATCTTTACGCTGCCCGCCGCGTGCCTGCTCTACCCGGCCCACGACTATCGCGGTTTAACGGTCACCAGCGTGGATGAGGAGCGACGCTTCAATCCGCGTCTTGGCGGTGAATTGTGTGAAGACGATTTCGCCGGATACATGACGAACCTGCGCCTGCCGCATCCGAAGCAGATCGACGTGGCGGTACCCGCAAACCTGAAATGCGGCCTGGCGGCAAGCTACCCCGCGCAGATGGCGGAGCCCGATTGGGCGCCACTGACATGCAGCTTTGCGGGCATCTGGGAAATCAACGCCCAGTGGCTCGAGGAAAATCTGCGGGCAGTCGAGGTCGTCGACGTGCGCGAGTCCGACGAGTTCAGCGGGCCACTGGGGCGCATCCCGGTTGCGAAGCTCATTCCATTGGGTGAGCTCGCCGGGCGTATCGCCGAACTCACGAAGGAACGCCCGATCGTGACCGTCTGCCGGGCCGGCGGACGGTCGGCACAAGCCACGATCATGCTGCGGCAAGCCGGATTCGAGCAGGTTGCCAACCTGCCCGGCGGCATGCTCCGCTGGCGCGCGGAGGGCCGCGTCGTTGAAAACGCCAGCATGTGACGGAATCGTCAATCGTCGGCTGATGGCGATCCATCGGCCACGCCGCGTCTGATTTAACGCTTCACGCGTGCTCCTGCTTCCATTGCCGATAACGCCGCGTCAGGCGGCGCGTGCGCAGTTGATCCATGATCAACGTTAAGACCGCGGAATACTGAGCGGGCGCAGTACGTCCCGTGCCGAGCGAACGCAGACGGCGTTTGACGAGCGCCATGCGCGCGATTGCCGCAAGTGCCCGGTCGCGCCACTCGACCGGCTGCATGTGCGCCCCCAGATCGGCGCCTGCCTGCCAGCGTGCCGGCAGATCGGGCATCACGGCAAGCGCCGTGGCCATGCCGACGACGGCGACACCACTGTTCAGCACCTGCTCGGCCACAGCGCGGCGCCGGATGCCACCGGTGGTCATGACAGGCATCGTGGCGACACCGGCCAGATCCTTGGCGAATTCGAGGAAATAGGCTTCGCGCGCGAGGGTGCGCCCGTCGGCAGTGTCGCCCTGCATCGCAGGGCTTTCGTAGCTGCCGCCCGATAGCTCGACCAGGTCGACCGACAGGTCATTCAGCCACAGCACGACTTGCCGGGCGTCCTCTTCCGAAAAGCCACCGCGCTGAAAATCAGCGGAGTTCAGTTTGACCGCCACGCAAAAACCCGGTGAGACCCGTGCGCGCACTGCACGCACCACGTCCAGCAACAGACGGGCGCGGTTGGCAAGATCGCCGCCCCAACGATCAGCGCGGCGATTGGTCAGCGGCGAAAGGAACTGCGAGATCAAATAGCCATGGGCGGCGTGAATTTCCACGCCCGTAAACCCCGCCTGCTCGGCAGCGTGCGCCGTCGCGGCAAAGCGGCCGATGGTCTCGCTTATCTCAGCCTCGCTCATGGCGCTCGGCTGCGCGAACAGCTTGCTGTGTTTGCCGAGCGCCATCGGCACAGCCGAAGGCGCCCACGCCGTGCCGCCCATTGCCGCGAGCACCTGCCGGCCCGGATGATTGATCTGCATCCACACCTGGGCACCACGGCTGCGGGCCGCTTGTGACCACTGCGTGAAGGGTGCGAGAGGCGTATTGGCCTCAAGCACGATCCCGCCTGGCCCGGTTAGCGCCCGGCCGTCGATCATCACGTTGCCCGTGACGATAAGACCTGCGCCACCTTCGGCCCACGAACGGTATAGCCGATGGATCGTCTCGCCAGGCAGTTGCCCCGCGTCGGCAAGATTCTCTTCCATCGCCGCTTTGGCGAGACGGTTGGGCAGCCAGCTGCCGTTGGGCAACTGCACGGGTGTGAACAGCGAAGTAGTCATGGCGGAGTCAGCATACAAAAGGAGCGATGCCGCTATACTAAGATTCAAGTCAACTTGAAGGTCAAGCGATTATGAGAATCGGCGAACTCGCGGAAAAGACCGGCCTCGCACCGTCCGCCATCCGCTTTTACGAGCAGAGCGGCTTGCTGCCCGAGCCGGAGCGCAGTCCCAACGGTTATCGCGTCTACTCTGAGCAGGCCATTGGACGCCTGCGCGTGGTGCAGTTGGCGCAGAATCTGGGCTTTCCGCTCGACAGACTGCGGGAGGCCTTCTCTGGTGACGAGCTTTATCCGAAAGAGGATTTGCTGCACAAACTCGATACGCGGCTCGAGGAGATCGAGCAACTCATGAGCGCCCTGCGTCTGCAGCGAAAGACGCTACGCACGCTTCGCACCACGCTCAGCGAAGCGTGGGCTCAAGGAAAGTGTGTCGATGGCGAGGAATTGGCCAATCAGCTCCTGGCACAACAGCAGGAACCGTCGCGCCGGTCAAAGACCCGACACGAATGAAGCAGGCCGCGCGCGCACCACGATCAAAGCTTATTTGTTGAACGGCGCCTTTTCCGGTTCAGCTGCGTACTTGTCGCGGATGGCGTTCACGCAGTGGGTGAAACGCGTGCGGAAACCCACGGGGTCGGTGCTCGGCGGTGTGAGTCCGTCCGAAGTCACGCTCCATCCGTCGGACGTACGGATGACATCAAGATCGAAGGACGGACCCGGCTCGTTCTCGAGAATCACCGTTTCGCGCACATCCCGGCCCCCCGCGCGGATGATCGCCATACATCCCTGGCGGAGCCCGCCCGAAGCATGCGTGTTGCCGCTACCCGGAGCGGGGTTGTCCGGCGCTGCGCCGTACATCCGCATTGATTCGAATTGGGGCGGCGTCCCGGTGGTAACGAATGCGGCGTCGGCCTCGGATATCCCGTCACTACAGCCGGTTACCAAGGTAGAGATCGTAGCCAACATGACGCCGGCGGAAGCGCGTCGGAGACTCGATGTGGCGTAGCGTGGCATGGTTGGTCTTGGAATTTATAGTACGTAGCGGTAAGCGGCATTTTAGGGCAAGTCGGCGTTCGCCGGACCATGCAATGCTTAAGAAAACCTTATGCAATACAAACTATTACGTGATTTTCTCACCGTTGCATAAATCGTCAGTGCGTTATGGAATCGAAAGCGTCGGTTCATCCAGGCGACTCAATTCCACTGCACATTCATCTCCGCTTACCAAATGTTTCGCAACAACCAAAAGGACGAGAGATGAAGACGATCAGGAGATGGAAGCGTACACAAAGCGCCATTGGCGCGAGCGTTGCCTTGCTGGCCGGACTGTACTCGCTGGGTGCAGCGGCAAGCGATGAACACGATCACGAGCATGAGTCAGTGAAACATGTGCTGCTGATTAGCTTCGACGGCTTGCATGAGCAGGACGTCGCACGCTGTATCGGTTCGAATGCATGCCCCAATCTTGCGTTGCTGGCCAAGTCGGGCACGACTTACACCAACGCGCACACGCCACATCTTTCGGATTCGTTCCCGGGCCTCGCGGCGCTCGTCACCGGTGGCTCGCCCAAATCCGCGGGCCTCTTCTACGACGTATCGTATGACCGCACGCTCTACGCGCCGTCCGATAGCAGTTGCACCGGCAAGCAAGGCTGGAACGTCGTATTCGACGAGACCACTGGCATCGACGGTGAGAACGGCGGCGCTCTGACCCATCTCAACGGTGGCGGCGCGTTCAATCCGCAAGCCATCCCGCATGCGTTGGTCAATGGCGTCTGTACGCCCGTCTATCCGCACAATTATGTGAAGACCAACACGATCTTCGAAGTGGTCAAACAAAACGTGAAAGGCGCTCGCACCGCATGGGCGGACAAACATGCGTGGGGCTACGACTGGCTCAATGGACCGTCCGGCACAGGCGTCGACGATCTTTCGCGCACCGAGATCAATTCGATTGATCCGGCTACCAATACGAACTACATCGACATCTACACGCACACGGAAAAGTTCGACAATCTGCACGTGCAGTCGCTGATCAATGAAATCGACGGTAAGGATTCGACCGGCCAATCCAGCGCCGACATACCCACCGTGTTCGGCACCAACTTCCAGACACTGAGCGTCGCTCAGAAGGCAACGGTCGCGGCTGGCGGCGGCTATCTGGATGCGAGCTTCACGCCGGGCCCGCAGGTAAGCGGCGCGATTGCTTATCTGGACAACGCCTTGGGTCGCATCGTGTCCGAACTCAAGCAGCACAACCTTTATTCGTCGACGGCGATCATCGTCACGGCGAAGCATGGGCAGTCGCCGACCGATCATTCGAAGCTGGTCAAGAACGGCGACACGCTTTCGAAACTGCTTGAAGCAAACAACTATCTGGACCCGAACGGCAACTTCGGGCAGAACAGTACGAAAAGCGGCAACCTCAATGACGGAACGGGGCTCGTCGATACGGGTTTCGTGCAGACCGACGACGTCGGCCTGATCTGGTTGCGCGATCAAAGCCAATTGCCGGCAGTCGTGAAGACCCTGAAAGACAACCTGAGCTGCAACGCGCCCGGCATCTGTGCGGACGGTCCGCAGGCGTACATTCTGTACGGCCCGCAGTTGAACGGGTGGTTTGGCGATCCGGCACGCGGACGCACGCCTGACATCGTCGTCCAGCCGAACCCGGGGGTCATCTATACCTCGAGTACGGCTAAAGACGAAGAGCACGGCGGCAACGCGCCCGACGACAGCCATCTTGGTCTCGTGGTCTACGTGCCTCACGCCCATCACGCTGGCCGGACCAACGACGAGCGTGTATCGACCACGCAGGTCGCACCGACGATCCTGCGTTTGCTCGACCTGGAACCTGAACTGCTGCACTCGGTCGCTGTTGAAGGAACGCGTGCGCTACCGGGCTACGATCGCGAGCGCTTCTAGGCGATTGGAAGCGAGTGCGCGGCTAGTACCGCGCACTCGCTTCACCGACGATGCCGTTTTTAACTACTCGAAGTCGTTTCTGACGGCGTCGTTGGAGACGTAGACAGCACCTTGATCGACTCCCAACGCGGATGTAGAAGCCGCAACATAGCGAGAATCGCGCTCTTGGTATCTTCTGACACGGTTAGCACGTCACTTCCTGTCTGAACCGCTTTCTTGCCATGTTGGCAATACTGATACTCCACGCGAACCGTTACTGACATGATTACGATTTCCTTCCTGTTAAGACTGATATCTGGTGAGTGATCGACGGTTGATCGCTATCAGTCATTCCCGGTTCGACTCGATTCGATTGACGAATCCGCAATCCAGCAAGATCTGACACAAGTCTTCGGGCGAGCAGGATGATCCCGCCACTTCGCTCATCCGCGCGAGAACATCAGAGAACGAAGCAAGTACGCGCCAACTGTCATAGTAAGCATGCAGTTGCGGCACGACCTCGTTGCCCAGCTTTTCCCAGCGGACGGAAAGCATGCCGACCGTTCCGCCGCCCTCCACCCGGTAGACACCGAAGGTGACGGCCGAGACTACGGACATCACCCGGCAATAGGAAGCCGGGTTCACATAGAATTCACGCCTGAGACGCTCATCGTTGCTCATCGCCGTTCTCCCCCGAGTTTTTACGGTTGTAACCCGTATAACGGCGCGCAGATGTCGAAGCTTGAGTCTTGCAGGCGTCATTTGCCTCGCAACGTGAACACACTCAATAATCAGACGAGAAGCCACACCGGGATGACCAGTGCGGCTACCATTCTCTATCGCTAGCGTTCAATGTCGTTGCACTGCGGCACGAAGCTTTGTTCATGCAAGATCGCGTCCCAACTACGCCCTGCTTTGGAGCAAAAGTAAATGCGAAGCCGCGCAATCAGCATTGCTCGTCAATTCAACGCCCGATATCGGCTCTTTAATTGCCTGGATCTCTTCAAAGAAGGCATCCCGAACATCAGATACCATCAAGAGATTTACGTCCGCGTAATCGATGCGCCGCCATCGACGAGCGAAGCAGTACCGGTCACGAAGGACGAGTCATCCGACGCGAGATACAGCACCGAACGGGCGAGTTCTTCCGGCCGTGCGACGCGCTTGAGCGCATGCAAGCCGGTCACGAAGGCTTGCGACTCGGCGGTGTCGTTCATGTCGCGATACATCGGCGTGTCCACGGCACCAGGCAGAATGGCGTTGACGCGCACACCTTGCGGGCCATACTCGGCAGCCAGCGCTTGCGTCAGCCCAATCAAACCGGCCTTGCTCGCGGCGTATGCCGCGGTGCCCGGGAAAGCGAATGAGTAGCCAACGAACGTCGACGTGAAGATAACCGACCCGCCACCGTGCTTCACCATCTCGGGGATCTGGTGCTTCGCACCCAAAAAGGCGCTCGTCAGATTGGTCGCCAAAGCAGCCGACCAGCCCGCTTCCGACACGCTCGAGGTCGGGCCCATTTCGCCCAGCGTGCCGGCGTTGTTATAGGCAATGTCGAGCCGGCCGAAGCGGCTCACAGCGAGCGCGACCAGCGCTTTCGCGTAGTCCTCTGACTGCACGTCGCCCGCCAGAAACGCGGCCTCGCCGCCTTCGCTGGCAATTTCGGCTGCGAGCGTTTCAAGTTCAGCTTCGCGGCGCGCCGCGATCACCACTTTTGCGCCTTCCGCGGCGAACAGTTTTGCGGTGGCACGGCCAATTCCCGCGCTGGCGCCGGTCACGATCGCGACTTTTCCTGATAAGCGTTGCATGTTCAATCTCCTGCTGCAGTGTGTTGACCAGTGCCCAGTGCCTTGGTCCGTGAGAAGCAATATAGGCTTCAGTCACTATCGCAGGAAGGCTCAAAACATGGGTATATCATTCAGCATTTGTGAATGATCGGGGAAAGACATGGACCGGCTGCGTGCTTATGAAGTCTTCGTGACCGTGGTGAGCCGCGGCAGCTTCACGCGCGCCGCCGATGCGCTCGAGACGTCGCCCGCCAACGTGACCCGCTACGTGAATGAGCTGGAAGCGCACCTGGGCACACGTCTGCTGAATCGCACCTCGCGCAGGCTTTCGCTGACCGAGGGCGGCGAGACCCTTTACGCCCGCTGCAAATCGATTCTCGACGACGTCACCGAGACTGAAGGGCTTGTGTCATCGGCCTCGGTCGAACCGCGCGGCCGATTGCGCATCAATGCGCCTGTGAGCTTCGGCATTCTGCATCTGGCGCCGCTATGGCCCGAGTTCATGCGGAAATATCCCGGCGTGGAACTCGATGTCGCGCTGATTGACCGCGTCGTCGATATCGTCGAGGAAGGCTACGACCTCGCCATCCGCATCTCACGCGCCGGTTCGACCAGCCACGCAGCACGCAAGCTGGCGACATCGAGAAACATTCTGTGTGCGTCGCCGGAGTACCTGGCGCGTTGCGGATACCCTGCTGAGCCAGCCGACTTGATCGAGCATCAATGCATCGGCTACTCGTACGCCGCCACCGGTGACGAGTGGCAACTGATGGACAGTGAGCGCAAAGCGCACACCGTGAAGGTCAACTGCCACATGCATACCAACAACGGCGATACCGCACGTGCGGCTGCGCTCGCCGGGCAAGGCGTGATCTGGCAACCCACCTTTCTTATCGGCAATGACCTGCGCACCGGCAAGCTGGTTCAGGTATTGCCTGACTATCGCTTGCCTGACATCGACGTACTTGCGTTGTATCCGAGCCGTCGGCATCTGAGTGCAAAGATACGCGCGGTGGTCGATTTTCTGATCGAGGCGTTCGGCGGCGTGCCGCCGTGGGATCGGGATGAGGGAGGTTGAACGAAGGTCACGTCGCCTCCGCTCACGATTTGCCACTACCCGGCGCGGCTGAAGCTCGATGCTGCTGCCACCGGATACGCGCCGATTTGCCTGCGACGCGTATTCGGCAAGCAGTCACTCACCCACCGAACACTTCCATCATCTGCGCATTGAAGTTATTGACGAAGGCGTGCTCTCCGGGTCCCGGGTTCGCGCGGAACGCCTTCGCCCCTTCAACCAGTACCTCATCCGCGTCCGTTCCGAGGACAGCGATCGTTTCGTCGATGAAGGCGTCAAGCGGCATTGCCTGTTCGGCCTCGCGGCTGTTCATGAGGTCCGTGCGCACCCAGGGCGGTGCGATTTCGAGTACGCGAACCTTCGTGTCCCGCAGCATGAAGCGTTGCGAGAGGACGTACGAATGCAGCGCCGCCTTGGTCGACGAATACACCGACGTCACGGCCAACGGAACGAAAGCGAGGACCGAGCTCGTATAGGCGACGACAGCGTCGTTCCGGGTCTTGAGATGATCGAGCAGCGCGGACGTCATGCGGATCGGCCCGATGAGATTGGTCGTGACGGTGGACACCAGCAGCGCGTCGTCGATGTGGCCGCCCGCCTGGTCGGGCTCCATGATCCCAGCGTTGTTGATCAGCACGTTGAGGTCGGGATAGTCCGCGATCAGTTGCGCCGCTACCTTCTCGATGCTGGCCGGGTCGGCAATGTCGAGCTCGATTGCAGACATGCCGGGATTCGCTGCCACCACCTCGTCGAGGTGGCCGCGCCGGCGGCCGCTGATGATGACCTTGTTGCCGCGCTTGTGGAGTGCTTCGGCAAGCCCGCGGCCAATGCCAGAACCGCCGCCCGTAATGAAGATCGTGTTTCCGGTGAGTTTCATGATCGTATTCCTGATGAAGTTGATTTGCTGTAGATGAGGTGGGCGTAGTCAGGCAGGGAAGCTGTCGCCGAACATCGGCAGACCGCTCGCTGATTCGGCCCGGGTCGCTTCGTCCTGAAGCACGTCCCAGTGCTCGGCGAGCTTGCCGTTTTCAAAGCGGACGACGTCGGCTGCTATCCACGCAGCGGGCCGGCCGTGTCCCGAGAAGCGCCCATGTGCAATGACGTAGTCGCCTTCGGCCAGGATCAGTTGGTTCTCATAGCGCAAGGTGTCGGGCAGCGTGCGAATCAGGCCGAACAGGCCGTCGCGTCCTGGCGCGATATGAGCGCTATGTTGGATGTAGCGATCGGACCAGAAGCGCTCAGCGGCTGCGTAGTCGCGCTTGTTGAACAGGGTGTCGAATGCTTCCAGCACGAGCGCCTTGTTCTGTTCAGGGGTTGTCTTCGTCATGGTGATGCCCTCTTTCAAGAGTGAGGTGACGACGCACTCAGGCGTCGAATAACCGTGGTGCCTCCTGTTGCCTGGACACTCAGGTAAAGAACGCTATACTTAAAACAATGGTGAATGACATTGTCATTGAAGCGGATTGTGGGCGACCGCTCTGGCGATGTCAATGGTGATCACCATTGTATTTTTCGATCGGTCTTATTAGGTCGCTATCGACCAAAGGGAGGGAAAGTGGGTGTTTCCAGGCAGCAAGCGATGGAAAACCGGCACGCAATCGTGGCTGCGGCTGAAAAGCTGTTTCGCGAGCGTGGCGTCGATGCGGTCGGTCTCGCCGAGTTGATGAAGGCGGCGGGCTTTACGCAGGGCGGTTTCTACAACCACTTCAAATCAAAAGACGCGCTGGTCGCCGCGGTGATGGAAAAGGCGATGGAAGAAGGGGGAGAGGCTTATGCCGCCCTGATCGACGGCGCGAAGTCATCTGGCGCTGACCCGGTCAAGTACAACATTGAGTGGTACCTGTCTCCCGAGCATCGCGCGAATATTGAGGCGGGGTGCCCGTGGTCGGGTTTTGTAGGCGACGCCCGCCGATTCGACGACGTCGCACGCGGCGCTTACGCAGAGGGGCTCGCGGTGAACCTCGACCGATTCGCCAAGGTCATCGAAGAGACCGAGGGGATCAGCGAAGGCGGTCGCAGCAAGGCGATCACTTTGTTTAGTCAGATGGTCGGCGCGCTGCTGCTTTCGCGTGCTGTTGCAGATGTTGACCCGCCGCTCGCGGATGAAATTCTTGACGAGGGTCGCCGGCATCTTCTCGCTGCGGTGGAGACGCAGGCTGAAACTCAATCGCGCGGACACTCGCGGCGGCGTTAGCTCAATGTGTAGTGCAGCGGTGTGCGTCAGTCATCGATATCGACAGGCACGCCCAATCCAACCTTCACGCGGCTCATGCTCACGAGCGTCTTGAAGCGCTTCACATTGTTATTGGAAAAGAACAACTGCCGGGTCAGGTCGTTGTATTGCTCCATGTCCCGCACTGTGAAGATCAAGACGAAATCCCATTCCCCCGCGACGTAGTAGCACTGCTGGATCTGCGGGCATTGCTCAAAGGTCCGCTTCATGGAATCGAGCAGGTCGATCTGCTCGCTCTCGACTTCCACCATGGAGACGATGGTGAGAGGACAGCCCACCTTTTCGGGCGCAACGATCGCTGTGTACCGGTCAATCACGCCGTCTTCGGCGAGGCGGCGCAAACGGCGGTTCACCGCGGCAGTCGAGAGGTTGACCCGGGCGCCAAGTTCGTTTTGCGGGAGTTGAGCGTCCTGCTGGACCTCGGCTAACAGCTTGCGATCGAAAGCGTCGAGAGTGATAGCCATGAGGCGGGTCCTTGTGCGAAAGCGAGAAATTATTGCGCCGGGGCCCCAGATTTAGGGATTAATTTGAGCACGTCAAGCAATATTATTTTGGCATTGGTTGACGTATCGATTCCCCGTGGCGGGGAATCTGATGGTCCTGCCCGACATTCATTAACAGGAGCCGCACCGCAATGCTGATCGCGAACGAGCGCGCGTCGCACACCGACTACCCGAACGAGCTGAAGGTAGTTCTCAACGTAGAGGCCGCCGAACAGAGCCGCGCATGGCTAAAGAACTGGGCGCTTCTCGGTTCCTCCGCTACGCCGCTATGGGATCTTCCCGATGCGGCGGCGCGATTTGGCGTGGCGCGTCTGTGCATCAAAGACGAATCCGTCCGCTCTCCACTCGGTAGCTTCAAGGCGCTGGGCGCGCCTATTGCGCTCGTGCGCCTGATTTTGCGTTTGTGGCCCGAGCACAATCTCGACCCGAAGGGGTTGATCCAGGGACGCTACAAGGACATGCTCACAAACTTCGTCGTGATCAGCGCGACCGACGGCAACCATGGCAAAGCCCTGGCCGCCGCGGCACAAACAATCGGATGCAACTGCGTGATCGTCCTGCACGCCAACGTGAGCGCTGAACGCGAGCAGGCCATCGCCGCATACGGTGCGCAGATCATTCGTATCAAGGGCAACTACGACGAGTCGGTCGAAGAAGCTGCGCGCCTCGCAAAAGACGACGGTTGGCATGTGGTCTCAGACACATCCTATGAAGGATATGAAGCCATTCCTCGCGACGTCATGCAGGGCTACGGCGCGATCGCGGCCGAGATCGTCGAGCAATCCGAAAGTCATGCTGACGAATGCGCCTTCACCCATGTATTTCTGCAAGGCGGTGTCGGCGGTCTTGCCGCCGGGGTCGCTAGCTATCTTTGGGAAATTCACGGCAGCAAACGCCCACGCTTCGTTGTTGTCGAGCCGCAGCAGGCAGACTGCCTGTATCAAAGTGCACGCGAAGGCCGGGCGGCGAAAGCAACCGGCTCCGTCGATTCAATCATGGCCGGCCTTGCATGCGGCGAAGCTTCACCGCTCGCGTGGAAAATCCTCGAGTCGTGCGTCGACGATTTCATGACGATCAGCGACGAAGACGCGATTACCGCGATGCGCACGCTCGCAGTTGGAACGGATGCGGATGTTCCGCTGGTAGTCGGTGAATCCGGCGCAGCGGGCTACGCGGGCCTCGAAGTCCTCATGCAGGATTCGCAACTGGCACGCGCCGCCGGCCTGGTTAAAGATTCGCGCGTTCTCGTGATCAGCACCGAGGGAGCAACGGCGCCGTCGGTCTACCGTGAATGCGTGGGTGAAACGGCCGACTCGGTGCTTTCACGTCAGGCTCAATGGCTCGAAGCCGCGGTTCGATAAGACAAGCTGAATGGTCACCGAAAAAGAGGTAGACGCTATGGAAATCGCCTTGCAATCGCAGTTGAAGAGTTGGCGTCAGCATCTGCACCAGAACCCGGAAACCGGCTTCGAGGAAGTCGCGACTTCGGACTATGTCGCGCGCGCCTTGAAGGCCCTCGGCCTCGACGTGCACCGAGGAATCGGCGGCACCGGACTCGTCGCCAATCTTACGGTTGGCAACGGCCGAGGTGTGATTGGTCTGCGCGCCGACATGGATGCACTGAATATCGCGGAGAACGCACCGGACCGCCCGTATGCCTCGCGAACGCAAGGCAAGATGCACGCCTGCGGACACGACGGACATATGTCGATGATTCTCGGCGCGGCGCGCCTGCTTGCCGAAAAGAAGAATTTCAACGGCACCGTACGATTCATTTTTCAACCGGCCGAAGAACATGGCCGCGGTGCGAAAGCAATGATGAACGACGGGCTTTTCGAGCGATATCCTGTCGACGCGATCTTTGGCGCGCACAACATGCCCGGTATGGCCGCCGGAACCTTCGCGACACGCGCGGGCGGCATTATGGCCAGCGAAGACAATTTCGTCATCCATATCAAAGCCTGTGGCACGCATGCAGCGAGACCGCACATGGGCGTCGATCCGATTGTGATCGCGTCGCAAATCGTGCTGGCATTGCAGACAATCGTGTCCCGCAACCTCGATCCAAGCCTGCAGGCGGTGATCTCCTGCACGGAGTTCATTACGGATGGCATCCGCAACGTCATCCCGTCGAACGTAACGATCAAGGGCGACACACGCAGCTACATGCCCGAAGTCCAGACCATGCTGGCAAACCGCATGCGAGAAATCAGCGAAGGGATCTGCCACGCGCACGGGGCTGAATGTGCGTTCGAATACACGCACGAATTCGCGCCTACGGTGAATTCACCGGAATATGTGGACCTTGCCGTTTCGGCCGCGCGCAATATCGTAGGCGCAGATAACGTCGACGCCGGCGTGCAACCCATGATGATCTCCGAGGATTTCGGCGCGTTCCTTCAGGCAGTACCGGGCAACTTCATTTTCATCGGCAATGGCGAGACGGGGGAGGAAGGGAGTACGCCACTCCACAACGCCACCTACGATTTCAACGACGAGATCTTGCTCACCGGTGCGCGATATTTTGCTGAAATCGCGCGGCTCGCGCTCCCTTCTGCCTGAGCTACGTCCCCTTGCTGCCCGGCATCAGAGACCGGCGCTGGCCGCGGTTTTTGATGAGCGTCAGGCGGGGGAATCACCCGCCTTCGCAGCCTTTATGGCGGCGCACTCAAGCATGGCTTCGCCGATCACGTTTTCTCCCCGCTCGTTGAGAGCAGCGCCGGCCCCTTCGATATCCCGCACTTCCTTGTTCTGGCCGAGCTTGATCTTCCCGACCAGGCGCGTGATTTCGATCTCAACGCCGACGATCGCCTTGAGCATCATATCGATGTAGTCGGCGGTGCTGTCCGTCATCTTCCACGGACGAGTCTGGGAGGCTTCATGAGTCCGTGTGAGGCGAGCGACAAGCCCGCGAACATAGCGTTCGTCATCGCGGATGGTCACCCGGCCGTGCGCGTGGACCACCCTGTAGTTCCATGTCGGCACCTGCTTGTGCAACTCGTGCTTGCTCGGATACCAGTTGGGCGAGATGTAAGCGTCGCCCGCGCGAAACACGACTAGTACCTCGTCCCCGTTGGCCACGTCCTGCCAGACCGGATTGGCGCGAGCCACGTGAGCATGAAGGACGCCGTACGCGCCCTCGCCGGCTTTCAGATCAAACGGAATGTGGTTGGCGTCCAGACCGCTTTTGCCATGCGTGATCAGCGTGCCGAACGGATTCTCTGTGATCAGCGCGTGCAGCACCTCGGTGCGCGGTTCATCAAAATGAGTGGGTACGTACATAGGGGCTCCGTGATGAGTGCAGCGATGCGCTAACCCTCATTGCAGGCAACGCCGGTGCGGCAGGCCTGGAAAGAATTGTGGCGGCAAACTGGTTTATATTGTAGAACCAGTTTGGATCATTTTCTTTGGACCAGAAAGCCATGGCTCGCAAACCGAAAGCGGTGGACGTTCCGGCGATCGGCATGCTGGATCGAGCCGCGGGCCATTTGGGTCGCCAGCTCGCCCAGGCACTCCGCGAGGCCGTCCGCCGTGGCGACCTCAAACCCGGTGAAGTGCTCCCCTCCACGCGCACCTTAGCTGCGTCCTTGCATGTTGCACGGGGAACCGTCGTCGAGGCATTCGAGCAACTGATCGCCGAAGGCTTTCTGCAATCGCAGCCTGGCTCCGACACGCGCGTGGCGCAATCGTTGACGCTCCCTGCCGATGTCCGAGGGCGGTCCTCATCCGTTGAAACTGCCCCGCTTCCAGAACGCGCCCATCTTTTCGCACAGGTTGCACGTCAATTTTCTGCCGTGCCGCAAGCGCCTTTTGCAGTTTCAGTACCCATTGGCCCTGCCGCTCCGGACGATATCTGGCGCCGGCTCGGCAACCGGCTGCGCGCCCGCGGACCCGGCGCGCCGGCGGGGTATGGCGACCCACAAGGAGCGTTGGCGCTGCGCGAAGCAGTGGCCGACTACGTCAGGAAATCGCGCTCGGTTCGTTGCGAGGCGGAACAGGTGATCATCACGAGCGGCACACAGCAAGGCCTTTACCTGTCATGCCAGGTACTACTCGATGGCGATGCCTCGGCGTGGGTAGAGGACCCGGCGTATCGGGGCATTACGGCTATTCTGGAAAGCACCGGTCGCCCGGAACGCATGATCCGGGTACCCGTCGATGCGGAGGGCCTCAACGTCGATGAGGGTATCAAGCTGGCACCACACGCACGGGCGGCATTCGTCACGTCGTCGCACCAATATCCTCTCGGAATGCCATTGAGCATGGCGCGGCGCAACGCGCTGTTGGCGTGGGCCCGCGCGAACAACGCCTGGGTGGTCGAAGACGACTACGACAGCGAGCTGCGTTATGCGGGACACCCGTTTCCGTCGCTGCAGGGACTCGACCCTAACCGGGTGGTCTATCTCGGCACCTTTAGCAAGATCCTGTTTCCGTCATTGCGGCTCGGCTATGCCGTCGTCCCGCAGAACCTCGTGGAGGCATTCTGCGGCGCGCGCGTGCTCATGGATCGCAATCCCCCGAACGCAGATCAGCATGTACTGGCGGCTTTCATCGCGGAAGGCCATCTGGATCGTCACATCCGGCGTATTCGCGGCGTCTATGCGGATCGCCGCGCGTGCATCATCGAGACGCTCGAGCGACTGCTGCCGAAAGAGGTCGCCTGGTTGCAGCCGAGCGATCAGGGCATGCACCTTGTGCTTTGGCTCGGAGGGAATGTCGACGACAGGTTGGTCGCGTCGTTAGCGGGCGAACGCGGCGTTGCTGTACGAGCGGTGTCGCCCATGTATTCAGGTGGAAAAGGTCCAATGGGTTTGATACTGGGTCTCGGCGGTTTCAGCGACGCCGAAATTGAAACTGCTACTCAACGTCTCGCCGCGTGTATCGCGGCTGCGGCAAAAGCGGCGCGCCGTGCGAATCCGCAGGGCGCCGCTACCGTTAAAGCGTAACCCGCGCACTAGCCTTGCTGCGCTTGCCAGCCGATGCCAAGACTCTTCTGCAGTGACACAAAGTCCTTGAGCAATTCGGCCTGTCCCGCGACCACATTCTGCTGCGCGGTGAATTCTTCGCGTTGCGTGTCGAGCAGATCGATCAGCGTGGCGACACCGGCGGAATAGCGCTGCCGCATCAGCGTGGCCGAGTGGCTTGCTGAGGTTTCCACCTTTTGCAGCGTGACGACATGATCGCGCTGATGCCCATAGCGCGAGAGCGACGAGTTCGCGTCCTGCAGCGCACCGAGCACGGCCTTCGTATAACGCGCCTCGGCTTCGTCGCGCGATGCCTCGGCTGCGTGCACGCTGCCCAGTGTGCGGCCAAAATCGAACGCGTTCCATTGCAGATACGGCGCGGTGATCCAACTGAAATTGTTCTTGCGCACGAGATGCCCCGGATCGCCCGCGCTGAAGCCGATATCGCCGAGCAACGTCACCTTCGGGAAAAAATCCGCGATGTGTTCGCCGATCTGCGCATTGCTCGACGCAAGCCGCCGCTCCGCCGCGCGAATGTCGGGACGCTGCTGCAACATCGCCGACGGATCGCCGATCGCCACTGTCCCGGGCAACGCCGGCAGCGGCCGTGTACCTGCGAGTTGCTGGTCTAGCGCGCCGGGCTCACGGCCGGTCAGTACGGCGAGACGATCGAGCGAATCGGTGAGTTGCGCGTCAAGCGGAATCAGCGTTGCGCGTGTGTTTTCAACCTGCGTGCTCAGCCGTTCCACATCGAGGTCTGCTGCCGTGCCACGCTCCCGGCGCTGCTGCGTGAGCGTCAACATCTTCTGTTCGGTCTCTGCCTGACGCCGCGCGAGTTCAAGCCGCGTCTGCTGGTCGCGCAGTTCGATGTAGACCTGCGCAACCTCAGCCGCGAGCGACACCTGGGTGTCCGCGAGATCGGCGTCGACGGCTTCCGCATCCGCGGACGCCGCTTCGATAGCGCGCCGCGTGCCGCCAAACAGATCGATTTCCCACGTGGCGTCGAAGCCTGCGGTGTAGAGCTGCAACGGGCCGCGACCCGACGATGTGCTACTGCCTGAGCTGAGCGAACTCAGATCAGGCGAGCGCATGCGCAGCGCTGCAGCATCGCCGGAGATTTTCGGCAATTCGTTCGCACGTTGCTTCTGCAGTTGTGAACGCGATTCCCGCAAGCGGGCCTGCGCAATATGCACGTCGGGACTATGCGCAAAGGCCGCGGCAATGAGATCGTTCAACTGCGGATCGTTGAATGCGAGCCACCACTGGTTCGGCGCGGGCGTCGCGGTCGTACCGGCAGCCGGCGCACGCACGAAGGTCGCGCTGCTGCGGGCGTCCTGCGCAACCGGCGGCGCGCCGTGATAATCCGGGCCGACCGTGCAACCCGACAAGGCGGACAAAAGCACGGCGGCGGCCAGTGCGATAGACGAGGGACGGTTGAACATCATGGTGTGATGAAAAAACATTAGTGTCCGGCGGAAGAAGGCGGCGGTGCGTTCCGGCTGGGTGTTTTCAGAAGCAGCGCAAGCGGAATGCAGGCGATCAGCGCGATGCCGAGCAGATAGAAGGTCTCCGAATAGGTCATCACGATGGCCTGCTGCTGGATTTGCGCGCCGAGTTGCCCAAGCGCGCGCACCTGCGAGTACGCCATGTCGCCCGTATGGGCGAACCAGTTCGCCGCGTTCGCCGTCAGGCTCTCCTGCCCAATCAGCGAATTGGCACTGACCGACTCGCGGATCATCGCGGTATGAAAGGTCGTGCGCCGGTCGATCACGGTACCGATGATCGCAAGGCCGATCGATCCGCCTAGGTTGCGCGCCATGTTGTAGAGACCGGCGGCGTCGCCGGAATCTTCGCGCGACACGGCCGCCATCGACGCTTGATTGAGCGGCATCATCGCGAGCATCTGGGCGGTGCCGCGTATCAGTTGCGACCAGATGAAATCGTGCCCGACGCTCTGTGCCGTCAACTCAATGTCGATCATGCAACTGATTGCGTACAACACCAGCCCGGTAATCACCAGCACGCGGAAATCGACCTTGCCAAGCAGCCGCGGCAGGATCGGCATGATCATGAAGGCCGGCAGCCCGGAAAGCAGCATGATCGCGCCGGACTGTTCGGCGTTGTAGCCCGCGACCACCCCGAGAAACTGCGGCAGCAGATACGAGACACCATAAAGCGCTGCGCCGACCGCGGACACAATCACGATCACGCTGGCGTAGTTCGGGTTGCGCATCAGACCCAGGCGCACGATCGGCTTCTTTGCGGTCATTTGCGAGGCGGCGATCAGGATCATGCCGAAGAGCGACACGCAGGTGAGCGACACAATCATCGACGATTCGAACCAGCGCTCGCGCTGGCCTTCCTCGAGCACGACCGTGAGCGAACTGAGGCCGATCGCCAGACCGACGATGCCAAGCCAATCCGCCTTGAAAAACGCCTCCCAGTGCGGCCGGTCTGACGGCAGGCCGACGATCAACAGCGTCATCAGCGCAAGGCAGATCGGCAGATTCATGAAGAAGCACCAGCTCCAGCTGATGTTCTCCGCGAGCCAGCCACCGACGACCGGTCCAAGCAGCGGCCCGAGCAATACGATCAAGCCGAACATGGTCATGCCGACCGGCATCTGCGATAGCGGCAAGCGTGTGCGGATGATGGTCTGCGCCGTCGGAATCAGCGCGCCGCCCGTGAAGCCCTGGCCGATTCGGCCGGCGATCATCATGGGTAAGGTGTGCGACCAGCCGCACATCATCGAAAAGGCAATGAAAAGCGCCGCATTGGTGAGCAGAAAGTTGCGCAGGCCGAACACGCGAGTAAGCCACGCCGCCAGCGGAATCATCACGATTTCCGACATCAGATAGCCGGTCGAAATCCAGGTGCCTTCCGTACCGGTGGCGCCGATTTCGCCCTGGATCTGCGGCAGCGCGGAGTTCGTGATCGAGATGTCGAGCGTCGCCATCAGGGCGCCGAGCGCGCCCGCGGCGACGGCGATCCAGTCGCCGACGCTGGCTCGCTCTTCCCCACGCGGTGCGGCGGCGGGAGTTGTGGTTCCCGATTCAGCCACGATGGTTCTCGCTGTCGATACGTGCGTCACGATCGCGCGCCGAACGTGTGTCGACATCCACGGTTACTGACAGCCCCGGCAAGAGCACGCTGCGCGTCTCCGTGCCCGTGTCGATGCGAATCCGCACGGGCACGCGCTGCACGATCTTGGTGAAGTTGCCCGTGGCATTTTCCGGCGGCAGCAATGCGAATTGCGAGCCCGTGCCTGGCGAGAAACTGTCGATCACGCCGTGCAGCGTATGACCGGGCAACGCGTCGACATGCATTTCCACCGGCTGACCGACGCGCATCCCACCCACTTGCGTTTCCTTGAAGTTCGCCAGCAAATAGGTGCTTTGGACCGGCACGACCGTCAGCATCCGCGTGCCGGGTTGCACGTACTGACCCACGCGCACGGTGCGATCGCCGACCTTGCCGCCAAGGACACTGCGCACCACGGTGTTGTCGAGATCGAGTTGCGACTGCTGTGCGCTGGCCTGGGCCGCTTCGAGTTGCGCACGCGCCTGAGCGAGCTGCGCGGTAGCCGAACCAATCTGCGAGCGTGCGGCCTCGACCGCCGCCGCATTCGCGGCAAGCGTGGCATTCGCCTGATCGCGGCTGCTGGTCAATTCCGCCAACCGTTCGCTGCTTTCAGCGCCGGTAGCAACGAGCGGCGCGTAGCGCCGCACTTCGTCGCTCGCATGCTGCGCACTAACGCGCGCCACCTGCTGCTGCGCCTGGGCCTGCGCAATGTTGGACTGCTGCTGCTTGATGTCGGCCTGCGCGCGTTCGATGTCGGCCTTGCGGGCATCGATCGTGGCCCGCGCCTGGTCGAGCGCGACCTGATACTGGCGGGCGTCGAGATGAACAAGCGGATCGCCCGGCTTCACGACCTGGTTGTCCGCGACGTAAACTTCCGTAACGTAACCGGCAATCTTGGGCGCCACGGTGACGCTGTCGGCCTGCAGATAGGCGTCGTCGGTGCTTTCGATGAAGCGGCCCACGGTCCACCAGCGGGCGAGCCAGACGGCGCCGACGATCAGCGCGACCACGCCGAGCGCGATCAGCACCGTGCGCCGGCTGGGACGCCTCGCGCCTGCTGCGGGCGAATCTTCGGCGGGTATCGGGCGGGAGGGAGAGCCTGCAGTCGCTGACATCGTATCGGTCCAATTGTTTCCACGTGGCACAATTATTCCAGTTGATCAAATTGTGTCAAGTGATATATTTCTTACGAATTCCCGCACTACGCGTAATGGAGAAAGATGCATGAGCACCGCAAAGAAGCTGCGCCGCTCGCCGGAAGGCGGCTATGCACGCGGCGACGAAACGCGGCACCGGATCATCGAGGCGGCGATCGAACTGTTTGGTGAACATGGTTTCGAGGGCGCGTCGACACGCGACATCGCGGCCCGCGCCGGCGTCAACGCGCCCGCGCTGCAGTACTACTTCGAGAATAAGGAAGGGGTGTATCGCGCCTGCGTCGAGATGCTCGCTGACGACGCATGGGAGACATTCGGCCCGGCCATCGAACATGCGCAGGAAGCGCTGCGTGAAAACGCCGACACGCCGGCGTTGATCGACGCCTTCATCGGCATTCAGACAGCGATCGCGCACGGCGCTTTCGTCAAGGCAAGCAAGCCCGGCCGGCGGATGTTCTTCGCACGCGAGCAGGCGGGACATGAACCTCAGAGCGCCATGCAGATTTTCGGCTGCCGGATCCGCCAGCCGCTCAACGACGTCAGCGTGGCGCTAGTGGCGCGAATTTCCGGGCGCGCTGTCGACGATCCGGTCATCTTGATCCGCACCTTCAGCCTGCATGGGCAACTGGTGATTTTTCACCTCGCGCATCCGTCCAAACTGTCGATGCTCGGCTGGAAGAGCATCGACGCGGAGAAGGCGGCACTGCTCACGGCGACCGTCCGCGATCAGACTCGCACGCTGCTCGAGCATTGGAGCCGGGAACGTGACGAGGCGCACACGCCTCCCGCGCAAACCACGAGCAAAGGAAAGCCGCGCAAGCAGCAGTGATCTCATGCCGGCGCCCAGATCACTGCCTGCCGACCCATTGGGCAAGATGCCATTACAATCCAGCACTTCGAACCGACAACGGTGATTTGCGCCATGAGATATCCCCTTGCATTGACACTCGCCGCGGTCATTGCAACCGCCAGCACGATCGCGACCGCCCAAACCTCCGCGGGCAGCGACACACCCAAACTGCAGTGCGCCATCGGGTATGTCACCGGCGTCGGCGGATCGGCGCAGAGTTTTCGTGAATATCTTGCGACCCCCGACCGGGACAAGTACCGCTACGTTGCTGATAACCCGATTCAATGCAAAATCTCAGACGAAGGTCGCGCGTCAGCCTGTACCGGCGTGACAAACCTTCGGAATGAAAAAGTCAGTGTGTACGACGACGTCGACAATGCGACGATGGCCGTGGTCGCGCGCGTGGAACTCGAGCACGGGACTTACCCGGTGATCATCGTCGTGCGACGGCAGGATGTGAAGTGCGAGGAGTGAGCGCTGTCTGGCGCGTCATTGACAATCGCCGGTTGGGTTCGAGCAGCAACCCAGCCGGCGAAGAGACGATTACGACTCGAAGACGCCGTTGTGATCAACGGCGTTTCATTTTAATCACGCGCGAAATCTGACCCAGCGTAAATCCGGTGTTCTGCACATATTTGGCGTAGTCGAGCGGCGCAGTGAACGATTCATCGGTGACGTACTCGCCCATGTAACGGAATCGGTCAGTTGCTGTTCGGACAAAAACAGGAAGCGGCTCGGTCTGTCGCGCGAGCGTGCGGCCGGCCGCACGTGCGGCGGCGCTGCTATCGCAGACGATCACATCCGGGGCATAGGGGTTGAGGTCCTGACGCAATCGCGCAGCGACGACCTTGCCGCCCTTCGTAGGCAAGAATGCCTGCTTGCATCCTCCCGTCACCCTGTGAATGTCTTCCCGGGAATACTCTTTTCCAATTTCAAACATGATTTTTCTCCGAAGAATGACGCCTGGCTGTAGAGCAGCGGCGTCAAGCGGAGCGATGATATCGAGCTGTGTCTAAAGCCGTTGTATAAAGAGCGAGCTTCTTGATAAAGAAGGTATGTGGGTCGGGCGCCATAGCAAAACGTGCGCTTAGATATGCTGACTTTATGCTACTCACCCCGTAGTTTTATAAATTCGTTATACCGTTGATGACAGAATTTCGAGGTCGCAGAGCGAGGGTCTAAATGAGTCGGCCGGAATCACCCTCTCTGTCTCTGCGGCCTTACCGTTCGCGTTCTTTCGTAGACGGTTGCCGCAAGCGCTTGTAGGAACACGCCGAGGTGTTTGGGGGCGAAAATCGCACGACGTGCATGGATCGGCCATACGCCAAGGATCTGTTTCTACGAGTGCTTGCGACAGCGTTGCGCTACTCGCGACGAAGGAATCTGCCCAGTATCAAGTTACCCCGACGATTCAATGCATGTGGGACCGAACAACGGCGTCTTTCGGAGGTGTCCGATCCACCGGCACCTCGTCGGCGGACTCCAACGCATCGATGCTCGAGTCAGTGCGGTTGAGCATCGCGCGGGCCTTGTTCATATCGAGCGCCCCTTCCCATCGAGCGACCACAATCGTCGCCACCCCGTTGCCGATCAGGTTCGTAACGGCACGAGCTTCGTTGAGGAAGCGATCGACGCCTAGCAGCAGCACCAGTCCAGACACAGGGATTTTGTGCATCGAGGCCAGCGTGGCAGCCAGCGCGACGAATCCGGCTCCGGCCACGCCCGCAGACCCTTTGGACGTCAGCAGCAGCACTCCGAGGAGCAGCAACTGATCTCCGATAGTCAAGTGGATATTCATCGCTTGCGCAACGAACATCGAGGCCATGGTCAGATAGATCGCCGTGCCGTCGGCGTTAAAGGTATAGCCCGTGGGCAGCACCATCCCGACCACGGGGCGTGAACACCCCAACTTTTCCATTTTGATGAGCATCTGCGGGAGCACCGCTTCAGTCGACGCTGTACCGAGGGTAATGAATATCTCGTCCTTGATGTAGCGAAGATACTTCCACAGCGACAGTCCGCTCATCCGCATGACAGCACCAAGTACAACGACCACGAAGAAGATCGAGGTCAGGTAGAGGCACAGCATCAGTTGGCCGAACGATGCCAGCGTGCCAATTCCGTACTTCGCAATGGTAAATGCCATGCCGCCAAAGGCGCCGATGGGCGCGACATACATCACGATTCGCACGACACCGAACATGCCCTGAAGGAACATGTCGAGCATATCGACGAACGGCGCGGTGCGAGGACCAAGCCTGGCGAGGGAGATGGCGAGCAGGAGCGAAAAGAAGATGATGGGCAGGATATCCCCATTTGCGAACGCTCCGACAATGCTGTTCGGAACGATGCTCATGAAGAAATCGAGCATGCCATGCTGCTGTGCCGCATGGGTGTAGCTGGAAATGGCCGAACTGTCGATATGCGCGGGGTCAATGTTCATACCGCTGCCCGGCTTGATGACGTTCACGATTACAAGGCCAACAGCGAGCGCAATCGTCGATGCAATTTCGAAGTAGACGACCGCCTTGACGCCAACGCGACCGGCCGCGTGAAGATCATTCATGCGTGCAATGCCGACCACAACGGACGCGAAAATGATCGGCGCAAGCAGCATCCGGATCAGCTTGATGAACAGATCGCCGAGAGGTTTGAGCTGAGAACCGATGTCAGGGTAGAAATGGCCGACGAGGACACCGGCAACAATGCCAATCAGAACCTGTACGTAGAGCTTGGAAAGAGCTTTTCCGATCTTTGAAACCCGCATGACTGTCTCCTATGCGTGGCATCTTTTAATGAAAGTCAGGACCAGTCGCCGCAGCGGGATCTACCGCAGCGGCGAGCACGAACTGACTTCGCGTGCGTTCGTTTTGTCTATTCTTATGAACGCTGCGCCGGCGCTTTTGTCGGCGCGTTTTGCCGTTTGAAGGCTTATGCGGACAGCTTTTGCATTTCGGCGAAAAGATCCGCTTTTCCTTCGAAGCCGATGCCGGGCAGATCCGGCATGGTGATGAAGCCGTTCTCCACCTTCACGCCGTCGGGAAAGCCGCCATAAGGCTGGAACAGGTCCGGATACGATTCATTGCCACCTAGACCGAGTCCAGCCGCAATGTTCAACGACATCTGGTGTCCGCCGTGCGGAATACAGCGGCTCGGCGACCAGCCGTGCTGACGCAGCATGTCGAGCGTGCGCAGATACTCCACCAGGCCATAGCTCAGCGCGCAGTCGAACTGCAACCAGTCCCGATCCGGACGCATCCCGCCGTAACGGATCAGGTTGCGTGCGTCCTGCATCGAGAACAGGTCTTCGCCAGTCGCCATCGGCTTGTCGTAGTAGTTGCGCAGCGTAGCCTGCAACTCGTAGTCGAGCGGGTCGCCCGGTTCTTCGTACCAGAACAGGTCGTATTGCGACAGCGCCTTCGCGTACTGGATCGCGGTGTCGAGGTCGAAGCGGCCATTGGCATCGACAGCGAGTTTCTGACCATCACCGAGTACGCTCAGGATCGAGTCGATGCGGCGCAGATCTTCATCGAGCGAAGCGCCGCCGATCTTCTTCTTCACCACCGTATAGCCTCGGTCGATGTAGCTGCGCATTTCGTCTTTCAGCTTCTCGTGATCCTGGCCCGGGTAGTAGTAACCACCGGCCGCGTACACGAAGATCTTGCGATCGGGTTGGCCATTGCCGTAACGGTCGGCCAGTAACTGGAACAGCGGCTTGCCTTCGATCTTCGCCACCGCATCCCAGATCGCCATGTCGATCGTGCCGATGGCGACCGAGCGCTCGCCATGACCGCCCGGCTTTTCGTTCGTGAACATGGTCGCCCAGATCTTGTGCGGATCGAGGTTGTCGCCGGCATCGTTGACGAGCGTGGCGGGATCGGCTTCGAGAATGCGCGGAATGAAACGCTCGCGCATCAGCTTGCCCTGGCCGTAGCGGCCGTTGGAGTTGAAGCCGTAACCCACAACCGGCTTTCCGTCCCGGATGACATCCGTCACCACGGCGACGAGACTCAGCGTCATCTTGCTGAAGTCAATATAGGCATTCCGGATCGGGGAACTGATCGGAACGGTTTTTTCGCGGATTTCAACGATTCTCATGACGGTGTCTCCTGAGTTTTGGGCACGTTTTGCATGCGTCCGGCTGCAATGGAAACTAGCTTATCCGCGAAAGGAGAGATTAGAATTCACTTCAATTCATTTCATTTTTTACTTTAGGTGAACAACTGAAGTGACAACTGACTCAGCCTCCGACTTCGAGTTTTTCATCCTCCTCGCCAGACTCAAGAGCTTGTCGGGCGCGGCGCGGGCGCTCGATCTCACCCCGCCGGCCGCGACCAAACGCCTGGGGCTGATGGAACAAAGACTGGGGGCGCGCTTAGTCAACCGGACAACGCGGAGTGTCAGCCTGACGCCCGAGGGCGAGACCTATCTGCGCTACGCGACACAGATCGTCGGGCAAGTCCGGCAGATGGAGGACGAGATATCGGGGGCTCGATCCGATCCCCACGGACTGTTACGCGTGAATGCGACGCTCGGCTTCGGGCGCACGACCATCGCACCGCTTGTGTCCGAATTCGCGAAGCGCTTTCCCAACGTGGAGATCCAGTTCGAAGTAACCGACCGGCCTATCGATCTGGTGGAGGAAGCGTTCGATATGGCGATCCGTTTTGGCGAGCTCCCCGACGGCCGGCTTAGCGCCCGGCGCATCATGAGCAATCGTCGTTTTCTTTGCGCCTCCCCGAAATACCTCGAGCGGTTCGGGACACCGGAGCGTGTAGAAGATCTCGTTCGGCACCGTTGCATCATTCATCGGCAGAACGATGATGCCTATGGCGTGTGGCGGTATATGCAGGGGGACCACACCGAGGCGTTGAAAGTCAAAGGCGCACTATCGAGCAATGATGGCGATATTGTGCTGAGGTGGGCGCTCGACGGGCATGGGATATTGATTCGTTCCGAATGGGATCTCGCGAAGTATGTCCAAAGTGGGCGGCTCAAACTGGTCTTGCCGGAAACGGTGCTGCCCTCAGCGGACCTCTTCGTCTACTATCCGAGCCAGCGAAACCAGACGGCCCGCGCCCGCGCATTCATCGACTTTCTGATCGATCGGTTTCAAGCACCGTTTATACCTGTCGAAACTGGCGCTTCGATCTACGATCAGAAAAAGAAAGCGGGCCGCAAGCCATAAGTCACGCAGACGCGAACAATGCAGCGGCCCAATCGGCAAACACCCTCACCTTGGTGCTATATCGTCGGCTAGGCGGATACGCGATATAGATCTCAAGCGGGTCCGGTCGCCATCGCGTGAGAATGGGTACAAGTTTCTTCTGCTTGATGAACGGGCGAGCCATGAAGTCCAATGTGTGCACGATCCCCAAACCAGCCAGTGCAGTTGCAATGTGTGAATTGCTCTCGCTGACAAGAACGTCATTGCGTACACGGCCAAGCGTGATCGTCTCCTCGTCCTTGCAAAATACAAGGGGCTGCGTCACACCCGTACTGGCAGAAAAATATCCCGCAACAGGCAGCTTGTTGTCCACGATTTCCTGAGGGTGTTTCGGCGTGCCGTACTTCGCGAGATACGCGGGACTCGCACATGTGGTCCACGCAAGCTTCCCGATCGGATGCGTCACCAGATCCGGATCGTCGGCCGTACTGCGAATTGCGCAGTCTATGTTTTCGGCGACGAGATCCGCGGTACGGTCAGTGACGCTTAGTTGGACCTGTATGTCCGGATAACGCTCGAGAAAGGTCGGCAACGCGGGAATGAGAATGCCGCTTGCTGTCGATCCGCCAGCGTCGACTCTGAGCACACCACGCGGGCTCGCCTCCTCCCGACCCAGCGTCGCCTCGATGTCATCGAGCTCGCTGAGAAGTTGCCGCATGCGCTCATAGTAAGCCGCGCCATAGGTCGTCACACTGACGCGCCGCGTATTGCGCTCCAGCAGCTTTACGCCAAGGTGCGCTTCCAGTGACTGGACCCATTTGCTTGCCGTGGCGTTGGGCATATTCAGAGAAAGGGCCGCCCGCCCAAAGCCTCCTGTCTCGACAACGCGAACAAAAATACGGATGGCCTGCAGATGATCCATGGATCTACCTCGTCGATTATCCATCCATGTGGATAGATAAACCACAATATACATATTTATCTGCGTGGGTGTTTAAACTAAGCTGGGCTCACTGATCCACGTAACCGATCCACGTAACTGAACCACACAGCTCAAGCAGGAGCCCTGAAATGACAACGTCTCTCTACGACAACATCCATTCGACCAAGCATGCGGGAAAGGTGGCGCTCGTAACCGGCGGCAGCACCGGAATCGGCCTCGCTACCGCCAAACGCCTCGCTCGCGAAGGTGCAACGGTGTTTATCACTGGTCGACGCCAGGCGGAATTAGACGCTGCGGTATCTGAAATCGGGCACGGGGCACGCGCGATTCGTGGCGACATTTCGTCGGCGGAGGACCTTAAGAAAGTCGTCGACACGGTGTCCGCGGAACATCAGCGGATAGACATTCTCTTTGCCAATGCGGGCGGCGGCGAGTTCTCCCCGCTTGGACAGATCACCGAAGCGCAATTCGACAAGTACTTCGACATCAACGTGAAAGGCACCTTGCAAACCGTGCAGAGTGCATTGCCGTTCATGCGGGCCGGTAGCGCCATCGTAATCACAGGATCGATCACATCGATACAAGGGGTACCGGCGTTCGGTGTCTACGCCGCCACCAAGGCCGCCTTGCGCTCCTTCGCACGCACCTGGGCATCGGATCTCAAAGGCCGCGACATCCGCGTCAATGTGGTCGCGCCTGGTGTCGTCGTCACGCCTGCGTACAAGACCGAACTCAAGCTGAGCGACGAACAGATCGAAGCCTATTGCAAAGAGGTTGCCGAAACGACACCGCTTGGCCGTGTCGGCAGCACCGATGAAATCGCCAAGGCAGTTTCCTTTCTCGCCTCCGACGATGCCAGCTATATCACCGGGATAGAACTGTTCGTTGATGGCGGACGCGTGCAAGTCTGATTTTTTCAGCGCCGTATTGATGGCGGGTGGACATTAGAAAATTAGAAACCATCTGGCTGCCTGAGGGTGTCTTCGTCGATCCGGACGGTGAGAAACGCCGCAGGCGCGGCCAGTCCGCGCGACCTAAGCCGCCGGATCGCCCGAATTCGCCCGCTGCATACCTGCCTCGCGTGCCGCACGCCGTTGCCGGCGCTCCAGCCGATCCTCCTGCAACACCCGCCGCCCGGTGCGCGAAGCGAGCACCAGCGTGATCGCTAGCAACCCCGTACCGAGCAGGTAGCTCGGTGGAATGAAGTGCCCGTCCGTGAAACGCGCCACCAGCGAGATATAGAACGGCGCCAACCCGCCAAACAGCATGACCGAGGTGTTATACGAAATAGCCACGCCGGTGGAGCGCCCCTGCACGGTGAAAATCTTGACCAGCATCCCTGGATGCGCGGCACCCTGCAGCGTCAGGAATAGGATGCCGACAATCCGTACGATCATCAGACGGCTTTCAGTGGGGTCGGCCAGTAAGTACGCGAACAACGGAAAGACGCAGATCAGCCAGCCCACGATAAAGAAAAAGAACAGCCGATACGCGCCGACACGGTCCGCCACCATGCCGAATACCGGCGACAGAACGCACATCACGATACTCGTGACGAATATCCCTTGCAGCGACGAACTGAGCGACAGATGCAACTGAATCTGCGCGTAGGTTGGCAGATAGGCATTCCACACATAGTTCAGCGACGTGCCGGCGATCATCACGCCCATCGCGCACACTACGGCGTCGCCGTTCTCGCGCACGAAATCGCGTAGCCGCTCGCCCATGGGCGCCCGTGCCGCGGGGCGCGCCTGCAAGCGGTTGAATTCATCCGATTCGGCGACATGATGGCGGATGTAAAAGCCGATGGGCCCGACCAGCGCGCCGATCATGAACGGCACGCGCCATCCCCAACTATCCAGTTCCGCATGCGACAGGTGACGCGACAGCAGGTAACTGCATCCCGAAGACAACATCGCGGCGATCCCGATCGACAGCATATTGAAGCTGCCGTAAAACATCTTCCGGTTGGGCGGCGCAACCTCGTAAATCGTCACCGACGACAGCGCGAATTGCGCGCCCACCGCGAAGCCTTGCACCAGGCGGCCGATCACCACCAGCAGAGGCGCGACGAGCCCAAGGGTCGCGAAGCCCGGGGTCAGCCCCAGGATCAGCGAGCCCACCGACATCAGCACCATGATCCACGACAGTACCTTCACCCGCCCGACCCGGTCAGCGGCCATGCCCATCGCCACGCCGCCGATCGGACGGACCAGGAAACCGACCGCGAAGGTCGCGAACGTTAGCAGCAATGCACCGCTGCGATCGACGTTAGGGAAAAACACCCGCGCGATTGTGCTCGAAAAATAGGAGTACACCATGAAGTCGAACCACTCGAAGGTGCCTCCTATCACCGTCGATACGATGGTTTTCCAGACCTTCCCTGAGTCGCTTTGGGCGTTCATGTGTTTATCCTCCGGCCCGCAGGGTGCGCAACGTCTGCGCAAAGAACTCCTGAACCACCTCGACGACCTGCATGCCGTTGTGGGCGATATTCGCCATCTCATCGAAACGCACGCGAATGCCGGCGGCCTCGAACGACGCCTTCAGCGTACGCAGCCGTTCCGGGCGCGTCGCGCCGGCATCGTTGATACCTGGCATATACATCGGGCTATCTTCGGATACCGTGATTTCCCAGGTTTCCAGATCTGCACGGCCCACCACCATCTGCACCGGCACACGTTGCAAGGTGGCCAGATCGAACGGCTTGCCGAAATGGCGCTCGAAACCGCCCGTGCCTAGCCACCAGTCTTTCGTGTCATCGAGCACGGTGACGTTGCCCGGTGCGCCGATCGACGCGGCCCAGAGCCGCTCCGGATGCGCGTACGCAAAGCGGTTCACATACTGCCCACCGCCCGAATAGCCGAACAGTGCGAACTTGTCGAAGTGCTTGCCATAACGCTCGCCCACTTCGGTCACCATGTCGAGCAGCACTTTGTCGTAACGGATGTCGCCTTCGATCAGGCGCTTGAAGCCGCTGCGCTCGCCATCGCCGCGCACGCCCACCGGAAACAACGGGCACAGCACGATGCATCGGTTCCAACGGCCGAAAGGCGCGAACGCATCGCGATACTGCGTGAACTGACGCCCCGTGCCATGCATCACGACGACCAGTTCCACATCGTTGCCGGGTGTCAGGACTTCGGGCGGCACGTACAGCACATACGGAAAGCGCGAATCGTGGCGACTTGCGTACACGGTGGTCGAACCCAGGTCGTACAGCGCCTGCGCTTTCTCGTGACCCGGAGCGGATCGCGTCTCTGCTTCGAACATCTGTCATTCCTCTCTGACGATTTCAGCGGTGTCGTGTATGCCTCGCGCTGCGAGGCACGCGTGTTTGTTCACAGCTCAAGCCGCTTCGGCGAGCGGCTCGTGGTGCAGGCTGTAACGGGTAAAGATGCGATTGAGCGCGGGCATCGGTGCGACATCCATTTCCCCAGCGGCCGGCACCATGACGATCATCGCGACCGTCGCGGTCATCGTGTGACGTGTACCCGGACGCGGCGGACGGCACACCGAAAACGGCGTGGCGAACGCGTCGAACAGCGCGGCCTTGACCGCATCGCGATCCACCTTCGGTGCGGCCGTCAGCAACTGACGTACGCGCCAGTCGCGGTAATAGCTGTCCGGTGAGCTCTCGCAACCGGTATCCAGCAACTTGGTGCGGGCGACCGGGCTGATCCAATGGTTCGCATGCACGATCATCTGGTCGTCGTCCGGATAGATCGGGAAGGCTTCGTTCGGCGCGCATTCGAAATCGATGCCGAAGCCCTCGGCCATCCCGAGCATGATGTTGTTCGAACACGATTTCGGCGTGGTGGCGATCACCCGCAACGCGTTCGCAAACACCGGCTCTTCCAGCACGCGCCGACGCAGCAGCGACAGCGGCACGCCCAGTTGCATGAAGTCGCGCTCGGACTCGAGATAGTTCGCGGTGATCGACACGCCCGCGGCATTGAACCCGCTGCGTGCGAGGCCGCCCGCTTCAACGAAGGTCAGGAAATCGGGGCCGTTATCGTTGCGTACGCGCAAGACGATGCCGGTATCGACGCAATCGGCCTTCCAGTCCCAGTTCTGTGCATGGATCAACTGCCCGGTCGACGTGCGCGACGGCAGCACGAGCACGCCGGTACAGCCGTCTTCGTCGTCGGCCTGCAGCGCCATTTCGGCTCGCGCCTTGGCCAGCACCTCGGTACGGGCATTGATCATCACGATGTCTTCGAACAGCACTTCCGCACCGGTGGCGATGCCGCGCATCTCGTCTAGATACTCCGGTTGAAATTCGCCGATGACCTGTTCGAGCGAGCGGATCAGCGCCGTCTGCGACGCTTCGCTGTAGCCGAGATTGCGCAGCGTCTGGCCGTAGCGGGATGCGCTCAGGCGCACCCGCGCCGCCGCCGCACGGCCATATTGCAAACCGCGCTCATACGGTTTGCCGGACACGCTGACGAATGGAAACTGCTGGATTTGCGACATGTGTGGGACTCCTCACCCTGGCTGCCACCGACGACATGAAGCGGAACTAAGCCCGCGCTGACGCCATCGGCCTGATTTGTGACAGATCGATTTTCATTGGCCACAAACAAAATAAAAAGCGTTATTTTCTTTACCAAAAGGAAAGAAAAATTTTCGTTTCGTGCGATCATGCAACGCGCGGAGACGGGAAAAAATCGTGCAATCCGAGCACATCCCGAGGGCCCTGAAGGAGATCCCGCATGAGTGAAATTCGAATGCTGCGGACGTTTCTCGCCATCGAGAAACACGGCACCATGGCGGCGGCTGCCGATCGCATGGCGCTCACGCACGCCGCGGTCGGCGCGCAGATGCGTACGCTGGAGCGCGTGTGTCAGCGGCAGTTGTTCGACCGCAGCGGGCGCAGCATCCAGTTGAACGATGCCGGCCGTTCGATCATCGAGCAGGCGCGCATGGTGGTGGCCGCGTACGACTCGCTGTTGCGCGGCGTGGCCGACAAACTCAACATCGAAGGTTCGATCACGATCGGCTCGACCGCGTCGTCGATGGGGTTTCTGGCAGCCAACGTGATCCAGCTGAGGGTCTCCTACCCTGGCCTGAAGGTACGTCTCACGCACGGCGACAGCGCCGAATTGGGGCGCCAGGTGCGCGCCGGGGAAATCGATGCGGCGGTGATCGTCAGCGAACTCCGGGTGACCACGCTACCCGAGTTGTGGGAGCGCCTTTACGACGAACCATTGGTATTGCTGGTCAATCCGGCGATCGCCGCCGACGATGCGTCGGTGACCTCACTGCTTAAGCGTCATCCGTTCATCGGCTTCGAAGCCGCATCGCTGACAGGCACCCATGTGGCGAGCCTGCTTCGGCGGCTGCGCGCCGAGGTCAACCCTATTCTGGAAATGAATTCGATCGCCGCGATCGCGGATCTGGTGCGGCAGAACGTGGGCGTGTCGATCGTGCCGCGTTTGCGGCACGCCGCCTGGGACGAAGATCCGCTGCTGTCGGTGAGGCCGATTCCGGGCACGGCGTGGCGCCGGCACATTGGATGGTATGAATTCGGGCGGCAGCCACTGGCCACCGCGATCGTCAAGAATCAATTGCTCGCGGCGCTGGCCGAATAGCGGCTCAGCGCCCGAGTTGCGACACGCCGCTCAGATGGCGTCATTCGGCCGATGCTCATCCGTATCTACGCAGCACACCAACACCTCCGCATCTTCCTTGCCGAGGCTCAGGTAAACATGCCCAATCGAGCTGTCGAAATACAGGCTATCGCCCGGCATCAACTTGAACGACTTGCCCTTTTCAAAGCGCAATTCCAGTTGGCCTGCCAGCACAAAGACGAACTCCTCGCCTGAATGCCGGATGTACTCCGGGAAGTCCGAGACGGCGCGGGCGCGAATGTGTGCGCGCATCGGTACCATCCGCTTGCCGGTCAGATTGTTGGCGAGCATGCCGTACTCGTAATTCGGCGTATCGTAGATCTCCTGTTTGCCGTTCGCCGTAAAGGACGGTTTCATCACGCGCGCCGGCTGATTGAGTTTGCGGCTGCGCCTGAAAATCGCGTCGAACTCCAGTTCAAGCGAATGTGCCAGCGCCGCAAACTTGTCGTAAGTCAGGGCGATATCGCCGCGCTCGGCCTTTGAGATCGTCGACACGGCGATGCCGGAGCGCTCGGACAATTCCGTCAGCGTCAGCCCGCGCGCCTTGCGCGCCTGCCGCAAATGGCCGCCTACGAGTTTGTGGTCGAGCGCAGGCGGCGCCTCATGCACCTCGTGCCTCTCATGCGGCGCCTCGGCCTGGTTGTCCCTCACTGCTGCTTTGGCCATTTCACTCACTTCCACAGAAAATTTTCTCACATACGAGAATTTATTTTTTCTCGTATATGATAACTCACGTCGATTCCACCCTTCCTGTGGGAACCCTATCGTGTCTACCCTTGCTCTGAGTAAGTCCGGTCTGACGAAAACCCACGTTATCACCGCCACCACGATCGGCACGGCGCTCGAATTCTACGACTTCACGATCTACAGTTTCTTCGCGATCCAGATCGGGCAACTGTTTTTTCCGAGCGCTTCGCCGGTCAATCAGTTCCTGCTGTCGATCGGCGTGTTCGGCGTAGGTTTCGTGGTGCGGCCGCTGGGCGGCATCGTGATCGGCGCCTACGCGGACCGCGCGGGCCGCAAGAAGGCGATGGTTCTCACCATCATGCTGATGGCGCTGAGTTGCGCGATGATCGCTTGTGCGCCGACCTACGCCGTGGCAGGGCTCGCGGCGCCATTGATCGTGCTGAGCGCGCGCCTGATCCAGGGTTTCGCCGCAGGCGGCGAGTTTGGTCCGGGCACCACCCTACTGGTCGAATATGCGACCGACAACACGCGCGCCTTCTTCGCCAGCTGGAACTTCGCGGCCACTGCCGCCGGTCTCGTGCTCGGTGCGCTCGTGGCCACGCTGATCAACGCCACGCTGCCCAAACAGGCGATCCTCGACTGGGGCTGGCGGATTCCTTTCCTGCTCGGCATCGTCGCCGCGCCGGCCGGCATGCTGATCCGCAAGCGGCTCGAAGAAACGCTCGCCGAGCGCAAGCCAGGCGAAGCGCCGCCGCGCGGCGCGCTAAAAGCGGCGCTGACCACGCATCTGAACCTCACCATACTCGGCACGTTTGCTGAACTGGGCGGCTCCGTGTCCGTCTACATCACGGCGTTTTTCCTGCCGAGCCACGCGGTGCGTACATTGCATCTCTCCTCCACCGCGGCTGTCACGTCGGGCATTGTCAGCTCGCTTGTATTGTTCGCGGCGGCGCCGCTGGCCGGCATGCTCGCGGACCGCTTCAGCCGCAAGCGCGTACTGGTTATTTCGCGCGTCGTGATGCTGCTGCTCGTCTATCCAGCCTTTGCCTTCCTCAGCGCGCATCCGTCGATGACCGCGCTGTGCATCGTATCGGCCGTACTCGCCGTGTTTGTCGCGGGGCAGATCGTGCCGGTGCTCGTGATGATCCCGGAACTCTTTCCAAAGCATGTCCGCGCAACGGGTATTGCGCTGACCTACGTAGTGAGCGCATCGTTCTTTGGCGGCTTCTCGCCGTTCATCGCAAGCTGGCTGGTCGCGCAAACCGGCAACCCGCTCGCGCCGGCCTGGTATGTGGCCACCGCGTGCGCCATCTCGCTGGTGCCGGTAATCTGGCTGAAGGACCGTACGGGCGAAGCGCTCGCCTGATGAATCGAGGATGCAATGAGTCACGATAATGAACTGGTTGGACGCAGCGCCGTTGAGCTGCGCCGCATGATCGGTGCAAAAGAGATTTCGCCGGTCGAACTGCTTGACGCCTGCATTGCGCGTATCGAGGCGATCAATCCCGCAGTCAACGCAGTGACCGCGACGGACTTCCCGGCCGCGCGAGAAGCCGCGAAGCGCGCCGAAAAACAGGTTCTCGACGGCGAAGCGCTCGGCTTGCTGCATGGCTTGCCGCTCGGCGTCAAAGACCTCGAAAATACAGCCGGTCTGCTGACGACTTATGGCTCGCCCATGTCGCGCGGCAACATTCCCACGCAAGACGTGGTGCTGGTGGAGCGCCTGCGCGCCGCCGGCGCGATCGTCACAGCGAAGACCAACGTGCCGGAGCTCGGTGCGGGCGCCAATACGCGCAATCCGGTGTGGGGCGCAACGGGCAATCCATTCAACCCCACGTTGAACGCGGGCGGCTCGTCAGGCGGTTCGGCCGCCGCGCTCGCGTGCGACATGCTGCCGGTCTGCACCGGTTCCGATACCGGCGGGTCCTTGCGGATTCCGGCGTCGAAATGCGGCGTGGTGGGCTTTCGTCCGACGCCCGGCCTCGTGCCGAATTCACGCAAGCTGGTCGGCTGGTCGCCGATCTCGGTGGTCGGGCCGATGGGCCGCACCGTCGCCGAGGCCTGCCTGCAGCTCGCCGCAAGCGCGGGCATCTCCGCCGGCGATCCGCTCAGCTTTCACGTCGATCCACTGGCCTTCGCGCGGCCTGACGATATCGACCTCGGCTCGCTGCGAGTCGGCTGGACTGAAGACTTCAGCAGTTGCGACGTCGACGACGAAATCCGCAAAGTGTTCCGCGAGCGCATCGCGCTAATCGCGCCGTCATTCCGCTCCTGCGAGCAGGTGAGCTTCGATCTCGGCGACGTACACCGTTGCTTCGACGTGATCCGCGCGGAGAGCTTCGTCGCCGGCTTGCACGATGCCTATACGCGCGATCCGAACCTGCTCGGACCCAACACGCGGGCGAACTACGAAATGGGCGCGAGCATGAGCCTCGGCGACAGCGCCTGGGCCCAAGCCGAGCAGACCCGCATCTTCAAACGCTTCCAGAGTGCGTTCGAACAGTACGACGTGATCCTCTCGCCCACCACGCCGGTTTCACCGTTCCCCTGGCAACAACTGTACGCAGCGCAGATCGATGGACGCGAACAGGACAACTACTATCGCTGGCTCGCGCTGACCTACGTCGTCACACTCACGACGCATCCCGCCGTGTCGCTGCCCTGCGGTGTCGATCATGCGGGCATGCCGTTCGGCTTGCAGATCGTCGGCCCGTTTCATGGCGATCGGAAAACGCTCGCCGTCGCGCACGCCTTGGAACAGGTCTTCGATCAGTCGCCGGTTTTGCGCCGGCCGCGTCCCGATCTGTCGAAGCTCACGCAGGCTGATCCGTCGCTGAAGTCGATCGTGACGGCGCCGCCTCTTTTCAACGAGTCCGGCCCGAATGGCGCCGGCATTTCAACGGTCTAAACACATGTCGAACCCAATCAAACGTCTGCAAACGAACGCGCGCATGAGCCAGGTGGTGATCGCCAACGGCGTGGTGTATCTGGCCGGCCAGGTGCCTGACACGGCCAACGTCTCCGTAACCGAACAGGCCAACGAAATCCTCGCGCGTATTGACACGCTGCTCGAAGCGGCCGGCGTTGACCGTACACACCTGCTGTCGGCGAATATCTGGCTGAGCGATCCGAAGCACTTCGCCGAATTCAACGCGGTGTGGGACGTCTGGGTGCCTGCCGGCCATGCGCCGACCCGCGCTTGCGTCCAGGCGCTGCTGATGAAACCGGGTTGCGATGTCGAAGTCGCGGTGACGGCACTGTCGGCGTAATCGTCAGTCTGTGAGCTCATGAGCATGATGAAATTCGATACCGTCGTTCTTGGTGCGGGCATCGTCGGCGTGTGCGTCGCCGTCCATCTTCAGAAGCGCGGCCAGCGGGTTGCGCTGGTCGATCGCAAGCCGCCCGGCAACGAGACATCGTTTGGCAACGCGGGGCTGATCCAGCGCGAGGGCGTGTATCCGTATGCGTTTCCGCGCGAACTCGGCACGTTGATGCGATACGCGCGCAACCGGTCGCCGGAGGTTCGATTTCACGCCAACGCGATGCTCAAGGCCGCACCGTTCCTGTGGCAATACTGGCGCAATTCTCATCCGGTGAAGCATGCGGCGATTGCGCGGTCGTATTCGACGCTGATCGAACATTGCGTGAGCGAGCACCGCGCGTTAGCCGCCGATGCCGGCGTGAGCGCATTATTGCGTCCGATCGGCTGGATGAAGGTATTCCGCACTGAAGCGGTTCGCGACAGTGAAACGCAGCTTGTCGAGCAGTGGCATCGCGAATACGGCGTCGAATTCGAATCGCTCGACGCGGCGAGTCTGCAACAGATGGAGCCTGATCTCGACCGCAGCCTGATCGGCGCGTTGCGCTACACGGCATCCGATTCCGTCAGTGACCCGAACGCGCTCGTCACGGCTTACGCAGAATACTTCGAGCAGCTAGGCGGGCGTTATTTCATCGGCGATGCGAATACGTTGCGCGATCATTGGGCGGTAGATACATCGGCGGGCACCATCATGGCATCGTCGGCGGTGGTCGCGTTGGGCCCGTGGTCGGATCAACTCAGTTCACGGCTGGGCTATCGCCTGCCGCTCGGCACCAAGCGCGGGTATCACATGCACTATGGCGCGCAGCCAGGCGCGCGTCTGAATCACCCGGTCCTCGATGTCGAACGCGGTTACCTGCTGGCGCCGATGGCCAAAGGTATCCGATTGACGACCGGCGCCGAAATCGCGCTGCACGACGCACCGAAGACGCCCAACCAGCTTGACGCCGTCGAGCCCTCCGCCCGCACGCTGTTCCCGCTTGCTGGGCGTCTGGACGCCGAACCGTGGATGGGCCGCCGCCCATGTACGCCGGACATGATGCCGATCATCGGACCGGCGGCAAAGCACAAGGGTTTGTGGTTTGCATTTGGTCATGCGCATCACGGGCTGACGCTGGGTCCTGTGACAGGACGGCTGATCGCGGAGATGATGACCGGCGAGGAGCCCCTTGTAGATACCCGGCCGTTCAGGGCGGACCGGTTCTAGCCGCCGGCACCAGCCCGTACCTCGACATGACATCGATAAGCTTTGAGCGGTCGGGCGGTCCGCCTGCGCTTACGATTGCTCCGACATCACGAAAATACTGAGCGCCTATGTCGGGCGTAAGGACGATCAGCGCGCGGGCCGTGTCATTGTGCGGGTTGCTAAAGTGATGAACCGACCCACGCGGAGTAAACATCCATTCTCCTGGTACCAGGTCTCGGACTACTCCGTCGACCGAGTACCGAAGCATGCCCTCCAGCACGTAGACACACTCTTCGTTACGCGTGTGGCTATGTGGCGGCGGGACTTGTGAACCCGGTCCCACAGTCAGTTCGAAAACACCCATCCCGCCCGTAGCAGTTCCATCAATCAGGTACTGAATCTTCAATTGACCAATGTTGATTGGTTCGATCGGAGTTGCGCCGTTAAGTGTCATTTTCGAACTCCTTTGGATTCAGGATTCTCGTCAGTCCACTAGCGTTGCAGGTAAGGGGCGGACCGCTTGCGGCGCGTCCGCCGACCAAACGGAACGCAACTCATCCAGGATTATGCGCCTCTCAAGGACATATTTTGTCCCGGAGCAGCGACGGACCGTAACCGGCAGGACAGGGTCTGGATCCCGGGCATACTGGCCGATGTGTTGCCCGCAGGGGATTAACCCAGCAAAATCGAGCAGACCTCAACCAAAAATATCAGGAGAAACAGAACCATGAGTGATCAGCCGTTCGGACGTTCCCGTCGTGATTTCATGCGTATTGCCGTGACAGCCGGCACGACTGCGGCGCTGCCGTGGATGCAGGACGCCCACGCGCAGTCACCGGCCAACTCCTCAACCACGGCACCCGCTGCGGGACATTCGACAAAAGGCACACAACTGATTCTGCTTGGCACCAAGGGAGGCCCTACGCCTTCTGACCTGCGCGCGGCGCCGGCGAACGTGCTGGTGGTCGATGGTCAGCCTTACGTGGTCGATTGCGGCAACGGCGTCGCGCTGCAGTTGACCAAAGCCGGCATCAAGCTGCCGGGCATCCGGGACATCTTTCTGACCCACCATCATTCGGATCACAACGCCGACCTCGGCAACCTCGTGTTCCTCGCGTGGGCCACCGGCCTGCACACACCCGTCAATCTGTACGGGCCGCCACGCATGACAAAGATGATCGACGACTTCGTCGATATGAACGCGATCGACCTCGACGTGCGCATGCGCGAAGAAGGCCGTCCGCCGTTCCGCCCGCTGATCAACATCCATGAATTCGACGGCCCGCGCCTTGTGATGGAAGACGACCGCGTACGCGTCACCTCGACACTGGTCGATCACTACACGATCAAGCCGGCGTTCGCTTACCGCTTCGAAACGCGGGACCGCACCGTCGTTTTCTCCGGCGACACGACCTATTTCCCGGCGCTTGCCGAGTTCGCCAAAGGCGCCGACGTCCTGGTGCATGAAGTGATGTACCTGCCCGCGCTCGAAAAGCTGATGAAGACCGTCGACAACGCACCGACGCTGCTCGATCACCTCATGAAGAGCCACACCAGCACCGAGCAGGTCGGCAAGATCGCCGCGGCGGCGGGCGTCAAGACGCTGGTGCTGAGCCATTTCGTGCCGGGCGGCGACCCCGCGATTACCGACGAGATGTGGGCCGCCGATGCGCGCAAGCATTTCGACGGACAGATCATCGTCGGCAAAGACCTGCAGGTTATTTGAGTGTCGGGAAAAGCTGCCATGCAATCTGCTGCGATTCCCTTGACGTTGCTGACGGGCTTTCTCGGTTCGGGTAAGACCACGTTGCTCAATCGCCTGCTACCGCAGCCCGCGCTGGGCCGTTGTGCGGTGGTGATCAATGAACTGGGCGCGATCGGTCTCGATCATCTGTTCGTCAGCACCTCGCGCGATGAAACCATCGCCCTGCTGGAAAACGGCTGTCTGTGTTGCGGCGTGCGCGACGAACTGGCTGCAACCGTCACCGATCTGCTGCAGCGCCGCACGCGTGGCGAGATTCCGGCCTTCGAGCGGATTCTGATCGAGACCACTGGGCTGGCGCGGCCCGGCCCGGTGATCTCGTTGCTGCTGGGTGACCCGGCGCTTGAAGGTCGTTTGCAGCTCGATGGCATCGTGACGACCGTCGATGCGAAACACGGCGCCGCGCAACTTGCCCGGCATGAGGAGTCGCGTCAGCAGGTGGCCGTGGCCGACCGGCTGTTGCTGACTAAAGCTGAACTGGTCGATGCGGCTGCGCTGGCAGACCTCGAGGCGGCGCTTGAGGCGCTGAATCCGGGTGCGCCACGCATCCCGGTGCGCAACGGCGAGATTGACGCACAACAGCTGCTCGACATCTTGACACCGCGTGCCTTGCGGCCCTGGTTGCGCGCCGAGCCTGCGCCGCGCAAGTTGCTGATGCGTGGCGCGACGGCGTCACGCGTGGCCCATCCAGACATCGACAGCTTCTCACTGACTTACTCGCAGGCATTGCCGATGCAGGCATTCGAAACCGCGTTGACCGTGCTGCTCGGCTATCACGGCGAACGGATCCTGCGGGTTAAGGGAATCGGCAATTTCATCGGCGAATCCCGGCCTGTCGTGTTCCATGGTGTGCAGCAGTTGCTGCATGAACCGTTGCGACTCGAAGCGTGGCCTGACGACGATCACACGACACGGCTCGTGTTTATCGTGCAAGGTCTCGCCAGATCGGTGATCGAGGAGACGATCACGCATTTTCTGCGCGAAGCCGGGGTAGAGGCAGCGGCAAGCTGTTAACCGAGGGTTTCACAGGACAAAACTTTCACTCGCATCCGCCGATAACTCGAGCAGGAACCACCTGGACGGCCGCCGGACAGTCCACCGGCGCCGCCCGGCGCGCCCATTCACGTGCCACTTCGCGCGGCAGCCCTGCGCGATTTCCATTCGTTTGCTCGAGGACTCAGGATGCACAAGCTCAGTTTTAAGCAGAAGCTGTGGCTGCCGCTGATCATCAGCCTCGTCGCGTTGCTCGCCGTCTCCGTATCGGCGGCGTGGCAGTCGCGCGAGACGCGCATTGAGGAACGTAAGCACGACCTCACGAATATCGCACACGTCGGGCTCAGCATCGTGACGGAGTATGCCGCGCTGGCGCAAAGCGGCGCGCTGCCGGAGGCCGATGCCCGCAAGCAGGCACTCGAACGACTTCGCGGCGTCCGCTACGGCGAAGACGGCTACTTCCTCGTGATCAACTCGAAGCCGCAGATGGTGATGCATCCGATCAAGCCGGCACTCGAAGGCAAGGATCTCGCAGGCAGCGCCGATGCCGATGGCCGCCACCATTACGTGACGTTCGCGTCGGCTGCGCAGGCGCCGGACGGCGGCTTTGTCGACTATGTGTTCCCACATTCGGGTGCGGCGTCGACACAGGCGGTCGGCAAGATCGGCTACGTGGTGCGCTATGCGCCGTGGGACTGGATCATCGCGACCGGTGCCTATGTCGACGACATCGACGCTGCGTTCATGGCGTCGCTGTGGCTGATCGGCGCGATCTTCCTGGCGGTGTCGGCGGTGCTCGTGACGCTCGTCGCGGTGACGAACCGCAGCATCGCACGCACGGTCGGCGGCGATCCGGCCTACGCGGCGAATGTGGCGGACGCGATCGCATCGGGCGACCTGACCGTGGCGATCCGCACGCGCGACGGCGACACGTCGAGCCTGCTGCACGTAATGCAGCGGATGCGTGACGCGCTGACCAGCACCATCTGTCAGATCAAGCATGCATCCGACAACGTCGCGTGCGGCGCGAACGAGATTGCGAACGGCAATGCGGATCTGTCGTCGCGCACCGAGAACCAGGCGGCCTCCTTGCAGGAAACGGCGTCGAGCATGGAGCAGATGACGGCGATGGTCCGCCAGACTGCGGACAACGCGCGCACCGCCAGCGAGCTTGCGGCCGGCGCCGCGAAAATCGCGAACCGCGGCGGCGACATGATCACGCAGGCCGTCGCGGCGATGAAGGGTATCTCGAACGAATCGGGCCGCATGGTCGAGATCATCGCGACGATCGAAGGCATCGCGTTCCAGACCAACATTCTTGCGCTCAATGCAGCGGTCGAAGCGGCACGCGCGGGCGAGCAGGGTCGCGGCTTCGCGGTCGTCGCGAGCGAGGTGCGCAGCCTCGCGCAGCGTAGCGCGACCGCGGCGAAGGAAATCCGCGAGCTGATCAGTCATGCGGTGGGCAGCGTCGGCAGTGGCGCGACGCTGGTCGAAAACACCGGCTCGACGATCGACGAAGCGCGCGACGCGATCATGCGTGTGACCGGTGTCGTGCAGGAGATCGCGGCGGCCGCGGCGGAACAGAGCGCCGGCATCGATCAGGTGAATCTCGCGGTCACGCAGATGGACAGCATGACGCAGCAGAACGCGGCGCTCGTCGAGCAGGCGGCGGCCGCGGCGCAGTCGCTGAAGGAGCAGGCGATGAGCCTGCAACGCGCCGCCGCTGCATTCCAGGTGGACGACGCTGAAGCTAGCGGCGGTACACCGTTCGCGTCGGCCTCGGTTTCGGCTTCGGCGTCGACCTCGGCGTCGCGCCGCGTGACGTTCGCGTAAGGGCGGCCCGCTCCCCGCAGCCGCGGGATTTTCCGGACACTGCGCCTGACGACGGTATAGACTCAAATCTATGCACATTGGTTGATCCGCCGCGTGGCGCTGGACCACCGCGTGAGGTGCACATAGCAGGTGACCTGTGCCATTTGCGTTGCGATGCGGCAAGGCGCCTGTTTGCGGCCGGATGCGCCCAGCAATGACTGGAGACATTCAAATGTGTGATGTCTGTGGTGATGCGCAGCACGAGCCTCAAGTATCGCGCCGGGATTTCCTGAAGACTGGCGCACTCGCGGCACTCCTGCCGTGGAGCGTGAGCGCCGCCCTCGCGGCCGAGCCGCCGGCACCCGGCGCATCGCCACCGCCGAACTCGATCCCGCCTGCGGACGCGTTGAAGCGAATCATGGATGGCAACGCGCGCTATGCCGCCAACGCGCCGAACGAGCGCGACTTTTCATCAGGTCGTGCCGCCCGTGTGCAAGCACAGTATCCGATCGCCACGATCCTGAGTTGCGCCGACTCGCGCGTAGCGCCGGAGTTCGCGTTCGATCAGGGGCCGGGCGATCTCTTCGTTTTACGCGTCGCGGGCAATGTCGTGAACCCGGATCTGCTTGCCTCTCTCGAATACGGCGCGCAGTTCCTGGGGGTGCCGCTCATCATGGTGCTGGGCCACACCGGATGCGGTGCGGTCGATGCCGCAATCAAAGTGTTGAAGGCCAAAGCGGTCCTTCCCGGCCATTTGCCGGGACTCATCTCAGCGATCAAGCCTGCCGTCATCGCCGCCGAGAAAACGAAGACCGGCAACTTGCTGGACAACGCGGCCGCCGAGAACGTGCGACGCCAAGTGGCTCGACTGAAGCGCTCACCACCGATCGTCCAGAAGCTTTACGAGAGCAAGAAGATCGACATTGTCGGCGGCATGTACGACCTCGCCACCGGCAAAATTGCGCTCGTCTAAAGGAGTGGGTTTATCCTTCCGCGGGTGGCCAATGCTGATGCCCCCGTATGAAACGCCCGGAGGAAAAATCCATGACCGACCCGACCTATCACGCGCCCGACTTTCGACAGCAGCGCAGCGTCGGTATTGTCGGCATCGCAGTCGCGTCGCTGTTTGCCTCGGGGCTCTGGTTCGGCATCGATCTTTTGATGTCGCCGCCGCCGGGCATGGACAGCCTCGGCGCGCGGATGCTTCTGACGCTCAAATGCTGCTGTGTCGCGGTGCTGTTCTGCCTGGTGACGGGCATCGAAGCCGTGGCGCACGAACGATTGACCTCGCCCGCATTCGATCCGCTGGCGGGCTTCGAGACACGCAGGTTGCGCGTCAATCAACGATACCTGCAGAACACGGTTGAGCAGATCATCGTGTTCGCAGCGGCGCTGTTCGGCTTGGCAGCCTACTGCCCCGATGGTTCGTCCATGCGCGCGGTCGTGGCGACGACTGTGGTCTGGATCGTCGCGCGAGGCGCATTCTGGCTCGGCTACCATCGCAGCGCTGCGCTGCGCGGACTCGGGGCGCCGGGTATGGCGGTCAGCATGATCGCGTTGCTGTACGTGACAAGCCGATTCGGGCGTGAGATCGCGGGGACGGTGGGCGCGATTGTGCCGCTCGTTGCTTTCTTCGCGATCGAGGCAGTGTTGTTCTGGGGGACGCGGCCGGTGAAAGCGGGTTGATTCAATGAAGCCCATCGACCGGACCGGCGCAATCATTTCAAATGGCTGTTGCGCCAGTCACGCGGCGTCACACCAAAGCGTGAACTAAACCAGTTTGTGAAAGAGCCCTGCTGCGAATAGCCAAGCAGTGCGGAAACCCGCCCAATGGGATAGCGTGGGTTGCTCATATAGCGCACGGCAAGCTCGCCCCTGACTTCCTCGACCAGACGCGAGAAGCTGGTATGCGCAAGTTCAAGTTGGCGCTGCATGGTGCGAACGCTCAGACGTAAATGGCGGGCAACCAGTTCGACGGTGGCCTGCTCGACGGGCAGCAACAAGTAGATCGCCTTGCGCACTTCCAACGCGGTCGAATCGACACCGGTCACGTTGAGTGAATCCGCGAGGCTCTCGGCATATCGCACCAGTTCCGGGTCAGCGGAGGGATTCGGGTAGTCGAGATCGGCGGCCGCACACACGAAGCCGTTGAAGTCGCTGCCGAACTCCAGTGGACAGCCGAAAAATCGTCGATGAAACGTCAGGTCTTTCGGTCCCTGATGAACGAAATGGACCGAGCGTGGTTTCCAGTGATCGCCAAGCAGAGCGCTGGAGTGGCGCCAGAGGACACCGACCGCGAGCTCGATCGCCTGATTCGTCGGGGTACCCGGTTCGACGACCAGTTCTTCGCGGATGGTAACCGTTTCGCCCACGTCCTCGACATACACAGCCAGGGCTTCGTTCAACAGATGCCGGTATTCAGCCGTGGCCAGCAGTACCTCGCGCAGCGTGCGCTTGTGCGCGAGCAGGACGTTGATCACACCGGTACCGAACTTCTGGCGGGTCTCGGCCATCTGCAGCGCGAAAGTTGGGCATGACGCCTTTTCGGCCGTCAGTTCCAGCAGCCGGCACGCGGCGGTTGCCGGAATGCGGTCGTCCGGATTCGCAAGCGCCGCGGTATCGATCCCGACCTGCTGTGCAAGCTCGACCGGGTTCAGTCCGACCCGCCGCGTCACATCGAAATAGCCGCTCATGGCCACCGAGCGCAACATCGTTTCCATTGCTTTGTCTCCGCGGACGCCTTACAGGCGGCCTTCCTGCGTCCGGTATTGGAATGTCTGCCGCACGCACCGGTGTTAACGCGTAGTGGCATGAAAAGCTAAAAGAATGGCGCCATATCATAAAAGTCTACTGCAGGATTGCCGTATCGTGGGATCTCAACGGTTCATCATGTTCCGACCAGTTTTCATGCGGCCAGCCGTGTCGCGAGCGTCGGAACACCGTACTCATATTGGAGAACACGATGCAATTCCTCGACGATTCGCTGCACCCCGAGAACCAGGACAAGGTTGTCATCACGACCGCTCCGTACGGCCCGGAATGGATGCCCGAGGACTTTCCTGAAGACATTCCGGTAACGATGCAGGAGCAGATCCAGAAGGCCGTCGATTGCTACGAGGCCGGCGCGACCGTGCTGCACCTGCATGTGCGCGAACTGGATGGCAAGGGCTCCAAGCGCCTGTCGAAGTTCAACGAGCTGATCGCCGGTGTGCGGGCGGCCGTGCCGGACATGATCATCCAGGTGGGTGGCTCGATCTCGTTTGCACCGGAAGACGACGGCCAGGCCGCGAAGTGGCTGTCCGACGACACGCGTCACATGCTCGCCGATCTCGACCCGAAGCCCGATCAGGTGACGGTCGCGATCAACACCACGCAGATGAACATCATGGAGCTGCTCTATCCGGAGTACCTGGAAGGCACGTCGCTGTCCAATCCTGCGCTGATGGCCGCCTACAGCGAAATGACCGTGCCCGCGGGTCCGGCCTGGGTTGAGGAGCATCTGCGCCGCCTGCAGGCCTCGGGCATCCAGCCGCACTTCCAGCTTACCGGTATCCATGCGCTTGAAACACTTGACCGCCTAGTGCGCAAGGGCGTCTACAAGGGGCCGCTGAACCTGACGTGGATCGGCATCGGCGGCGGCTTCGACGGTCCGAACCCGCACAACTTCTTCAACTTCGTCCACCGTGCGCCGGACGGTGGCACGATCACAGCCGAGTCGTTGCTGAAGAACGTGCTGCCGTTCAACATGATGGCGATGGCCATGGGCCTGCATCCGCGCTGCGGCATCGAGGACACGATCATTGACCAGCACGGCAATCGCATGAGCTCGGTGCAGCAGATCGAGCAGTGTGTGCGCGTGGCGCGCGAACTGGGCCGTGAAATCGCGAGCGGCAAAGAAGCGCGCGAAATCTACAAGATTGGCGTGCAGTACAAGACGGTGGACGAGACACTCGCGGCCAACGGCATGGCGCCGAATCGCAAAGCCGGTGTGAAGAACCTGCCGTTGCGCGCGGCGTAAGGGATTGAAGCGCGGCTGACGTTTAGCGGACGCCGCGCTTCAAAGGCAGGGCTCGCCGGCCAGGCCGGGGAGAGTTTTGCAGTATCCATAAAGACTGCCTTTGTCCTGTAGGGCAAAGGCGGTCGCCAACGAGCTGGACACGAAGGAGACAACTCATGTTCACGCATGCCGAGCCCATGACAGGCGATATTTCGACAACGCAAAAAGGCGTACCCGCGTATGCGTGGGTGGTATTCGTCCTGACGGTGGGGTTGCTGCTATCCGACTACATGTCGCGGCAGGTGTTGAATGCGGTGTTTCCGATGCTCAAGGCGGCATGGCACCTTTCCGACACCCGGCTCGGTTCGCTCAGCAGCGTGGTCGCGCTGATGGTCGGCGTGCTCACCTTTCCGCTGTCGGTACTCGCCGACCGCTGGGGCCGCGTGAAGAGCATTGTCCTGATGGCGGCGATGTGGAGTCTCGCGACGCTCGGCTGCGCGCTCGCGACGAACTATGGCGAGATGCTGCTCGCGCGCGCCTTCGTCGGTATCGGTGAAGCCGCCTACGGCAGCGTCGGCATCGCGGTCGTCCTCAGCATCTTTCCGGCGCGACTGCGCGCCACGCTCACCGCCGCGTTCATGGCTGGCGGAGCGTTTGGTTCAGTGCTGGGCATGGCGCTGGGCGGTGCCGTCGCGGCTCACTTCGGCTGGCGCGCGGCGTTCGGCGCAATGGCGGCGCTTGGCATCATGCTGGTCGTTTTCTACCGGTTTGCCATCACCGAAAAGCGACTCGCGCCGCTGCAGCCGGCTAACGTGGGTCGTCAGGCACAGGGCGCCGGTGTGTGCATGAGCTTGCGCACGTTGATCCAAGGACTCTTTTCAACAAAGTCGGTCGTGTGTGCCTACGTCGGCAGCGGCATCCATCTGCTGGTTCCGGCCGCTGTATGGGCGTGGATGCCCAGCTTCCTGAACCGCTACTACGGTATGCCTGCCGGCAAGGCGGCCATGGGCGCGGCCGTGTTCGTGCTGGCCACCGCGTTCGGCATGGTGGTGTGCGGAAACCTGGCCGACCGGCTCAGCAAGCATGCGCGGGAAAGGAAGTGGAGCACCGCCGTCGCCTTCTGCCTGATCTGCTTCGTGCTGCTCACAATCGGCTTCCGCATGCCGGCGGGGCCGGCACAGCTCGTCGTGATCGGCGCCGGCATGTTCTTCTGTGCCGGTGCGACCGGCCCCTCGGGTGCGATGGTGGCGAACCTCACCCCACCATCGATCCATGCATCGGCGTTTGCCACCCTGACGTTGGCGAACAACCTGCTGGGGTTGGCACCTGCTGCGGTCCTGACGGGCATCGTGGCCGACCGGATCGGGTTGCTCGGCGCGTTGCAACTCGTGCCGTTCGCACCTCTCGTCGCGGCAGTCGCCTTCTTCATCGGCAAGCGGAACTATGGCGTCGACCTCGATCGCTTGAGTGCCCTGCGTGAGCAGGCCGGGAGCTGACTCGACGGTCACCCGCGAGCTTTAGACCTGGCAAGTGCGCCCGAGAACAAATCGGGCAGCACTTCACAGGCGAAATAAATTTGCAGTTCGAGTAATGAATAGGAGATTTGACATGGCAAAAGCAGTGCGCTTCCATGAAACCGGCGGTCCCGAAGTCTTGCGCTATGAAAACGTTGAAGTGGGCGACCCCGGCCCCGCACAGGTTCGCTTGCGCCATGAAGCAGTGGGCCTGAATTTCGCCGACACCTACTTCCGCACCGGCCTGTACCCCGTACCGCTGCCTGCGGGCATGGGTGTTGAGGCCGCAGGTGTGGTCGAGGCCATCGGTCCCGACGTGACCAACGTCGCCGTCGGCGATCGCGTGACCTACACCGGCTTTCTCAACACGCTAGGCGCTTACAGTACAGAACGCCTGATTCCGGCCGCGTCGCTCATCAAGCTGCCTGATGCGATCTCCTGCGAAACAGCTGCCGGCATGACGATGCGAGGCCTGACCTCCTCGTACCTGATGCGCCGCATTCACGACTTCAAGGCGGGCGACACCATCCTGCTGCATGCCGCCGCCGGCGGTGTCGGTCTGATCGTGTCGCAATGGGCGAAATTGTTGGGTCTCACCGTGATCGGCACGGTGTCGAACGAGGCCAAGGGCGAGGTGGCCCGCGCGCATGGCTGCGATCACATCGTCTACTACAGCCGGGAAGATGTCGCGAAGCGTGTGCGCGAACTGACCAACGGAACGGGCGTGGACGTCGTGTTCGACAGCGTCGGCAAGGATACCTTCGAGGCGTCGCTCGATTCGCTCAGGCGCCGTGGCCTGATGGTATGCGTCGGCACGGCGTCCGGGCCCATCCCGCCGTTCAATCCGCAGATGCTGGCGATGAAGGGCTCGCTCTACCTGACGCGGCCCGCGCTGGCGGACTACATTGCCGACCCCGTCGAGAAGAACGAACTTGCCGGCGAACTCTTCGGGCATGTCGCCGCAGGCCGCATCAAGATCGAACTCAACCAGCGTTACGCACTGGAGGACGCGGCGCAAGCCCACCGCGACCTCGAATCGCGCAAGACGACCGGCTCGTCGGTCTTCGTTATCTGAGGAGCAGGTCATGCGAGTCGAACAATTGACGTGTGCGATCGGTGCCGAACTGGTCGGGGTGAATCTCGCCGATGCCATTCACGATGACAGCCTGTTTGCCGAAATCCGGGCGGCGCTGCTGGAGCACAGGGTGCTGTTCCTGCGCGATCAGGACATTTCGCGCGGCGAGCACGTCGCATTCGCTCGCCGTTTCGGCGCGCTGGAAGACCATCCCGTCGCCGGCAGCGACCCGGAACATCCGGGCCTCGTGCGCATCTACAAGAACCCGGACCAGCCCAACGACCGGTATGAAAACGCGTGGCACGCGGACGCCACCTGGCGCGAGGCGCCGCAGTTCGGCGCTGTCCTGCGCTGCGTGGAGTGCCCGCCGGTCGGCGGCGACACGATGTGGGCAAACATGGTCCTCGCCTACGAGAACCTGCCGGACCACGTCAAGACCCAGATCGCGGACCTGCGCGCCCGCCACAGCATCGAGGCGAGCTTCGGCGCCGCAATGCCGATCGAAAAACGTCTCTCTCTTAAAGCGCAATTCCCTGACGCGGAGCATCCGGTCGTGCGCACGCACCCGGAGACCGGCGAGAAGGTGTTGTTCGTGAACGCCTTCACCACCCATTTCACCAATTACCACACACCGGCGCGCGTGCGCTTCGGGCAGGACGCCAATCCGGGTGCGGGTGAACTGCTTCGCTATCTCATCAGCCAGGCCTACATCCCCGAGTACCAGGTCCGCTGGCGCTGGAAACCTAACAGCATCGCGATCTGGGACAACCGCAGCACGCAGCACTATGCGGTGATGGACTACCCGCCGTGTCACCGCAAGATGGAGCGCGCCGGAATTGTCGGCGACAAGCCGTACTGATCGGACCGCAACCACCTGCATGGGATCGCTTCATGACTCTCGATACGACGCCGACCATTCTGATGGTGCCCGGCTTGCGCGACCACGTCGCGGAGCACTGGCAAACACTGCTGGAGCGGAAGTTGCCCAAGGCCACCTCGGTGCCACCGCTCGAGCACGACAAACTCAGTTGCGCTGCGCGCGTTGCGGCGCTCGATGCTGCCCTCGCGAAAATCGATGGCCCGGTGATCCTGGTCGCGCACAGTGCAGGCGTGATGATTACGGTGCACTGGGCCGAGCAGCACAGCCGCAAGATTCACGGTGCGCTGCTCGCCGCTCCCGCCGATCTCGAGACGCCGCTGCCGGCGGGCTATCCGGACATCGATGCACTGGCCGGGAACGGCTGGCATCCGATTCCACGAAAGCCGCTGCCGTTTCCGAGCATCGTCGGCGCGAGCCGCAACGATCCGCTTGCGCAGTTCGAGCGTGTGGCGGCGATGGCGAAACACTGGGGTAGCCGTCTTGTCGACCTTGGCGAAGTCGGTCACCTGAATCCGGCCGCAGGGTTTGGTGAATGGCCCATGGCGGAGACACTGATCCATGAACTCGTCTGATCAGATACCGGTTGGTGCGGTCGATGAACTCGGACCAGGCCAGCGAAAACTCGCCTTCATCAATGGCCGCGGCGTTGTCCTTTTTAACATCGACGGCACGATCCACGCGATTGACAACGCGTGTCCCCACCAGGGGGCCTCGGTCGCAAACGGCCATCTCGACGGGTGCGTGCTGAGCTGCCCGGCGCACGGCCTGCGCTTCGACCTCCGCACCGGCTGCATGCCGGGTGTAAGTGGGTTGAGCCTGACGACATTCCCAGTCCGGACCATCGACGGAAAGCTGTTCGTGAGTCTCGAGGATCCAGTCGCCAGTCCCGCGCCGGTACCGGCGTGCAATGCGGCATCGTGATCCGGGCCGCGCGGGAACACACATCCATTCAGGGGAACAAGGATGCAAGGTTTGATGATGCAACAACCGCTGCTGGTCGCTTCGCTGCTCACGCATGCTGAACGCCATCACGGCGAACAGGAAATCGTGTCGCGACGGGTCGAAGGTGACATTCACCGGTATCGGTACCGGGATCTTGCGCAACGCGCGCGCCGCATGGCAAACGCGCTGGCAGGCCTCGGCATCAAGCCGGGCGAGCGGGTGGGGACGCTGGCATGGAATGGCTACCGGCACATGGAGCTGTACTTCGCGGTGTCGGGGTCCGGGTCCGTGTTGCACACGCTCAACCCGCGGCTGCACGTCGACCAGCTCGCGTACATCATCGAACATGCGGAAGATCGCGTGGTGTTCTTTGACCTGACGTTTCTGCCGCTGATCGAGAGCGTCGCGCCGCGGGTCAGGAGCCCAAAGATCTTCGTTGCAATGACCGATCGCGCGCACATGCCGCGAGACCATGGCCTGTCGGCGACGCTGCTGTGCTACGAGGATATCGTCGACGGTCACAGTGACGCATTCGACTGGCCGTTGCTGGACGAAAACAGCGCCTCGTCGCTGTGCTACACGTCCGGTACGACAGGCAATCCTAAAGGGGTGCTATACAGCCACCGCTCGACCCTGCTGCACACCTACGCCGCGGCGCTGCCGGATTCGCTGAATTGTTCGGCCCGCGATGTGATCCTCCCCGTCGTGCCAATGTTCCATGTGAACGCGTGGGGATTGCCTTATATCGCCTGCATGGTCGGTGCGAAGCTGGTGTTTCCAGGGCCGGCGCTGGACGGCAAGTCGCTCCATGAGCTGATCGAGAATGAACAGGTCACGCTGTCGGCCGGCGTGCCGACAGTCTGGCAGGGACTGCTTGCACATGTCGACGCGATCACGGGTTCGTTTTCGTCAATGAAGCGCACGATTATCGGCGGCGCGCCCTGCCCGACAGCGATGACGACAGCGTTCCAGGAGCGCTATGGCGTCAATGTCGTGCACGCATGGGGCATGACGGAATTGAGCCCGGTCGGAACGATCTGCAGTTTCAAGGCACATCAGGCGTCTCTGCCGGTGGAAGAGCGCTACGCACTTCAAGCGAAGCAGGGTCGCCCGGTATTCGGCACGGACATGAAAATCGTCGACCTGGAAGGCGAGGCATTGCCATGGGACGGCGCCGCAACGGGCGACCTTCTCGTGCGCGGTCATTGGGTCACGCGGGAATATTTCGGCAGTGACGACGCACCGCCGCTGCGCGACGGCTGGTTCCCGACCGGCGACGTGGCCAGGATCGATCCCGACGGCTTCATGCAGATTACAGATCGCAGCAAGGACGTCATCAAGTCCGGTGGCGAATGGATCAGTTCAACTGACATCGAAAACATCGCGTACCTGCACCCCGAAGTCACGACGGCGGTATGCATCGCCGCGCGGCATCCGAAGTGGGACGAGCGGCCCCTGCTGCTGATCGTGAAGAAGCCTGGCAGCGCGCTCGTCCCGAACGAACTGCTCACGTTTTTCGACGGCCGGCTTGCGAAGTGGTGGAAGCCCGATGCCGTTGTGTTTGTCGACTCGGTTCCGCTCGGTGCAACGGGCAAGGTCCTCAAGAACCGGTTGCGGGATCAGTTCGGCGATTACTACCTGTCGGCCTGAAACACTGGCACGGCAGCAACACAGTTTCATTCGAGTAACAAACCATAAACTGCCGGGTCCACCCGGCACGCCTCAAACCAGGAGGAGACACAATGAAATTGAAATCAAGCAGCCTGGCAGTGCTGATAGTTTTTTCCAGCGCGGTCCACGCCCAGTCTTCAGTCACGCTCTATGGCGTACTCGACAGCGGACTCCTGTATCAAAGCACCTCGGCGGCAACGTTCCAGCCGACCGCGCGAAACCAGGGGCATTCCTATCAACTCAAGGACGGTGGCATCTATTCCAGCTACTGGGGTCTGAAAGGAAGCGAGGACATCGGCGCTGGCTACAAGATCACCTTCAAGCTGCAAGGCACGTTTAACACCACGAACGGCAAGTCCGGGCTGTCTGATACGCCGGGCACGACCGCAATCTTCAACCAGTTCGCAACGATCGGGGCAACCGGGCCGTTCGGCACGTTCGACGCCGGCCGGCAGATCATCCCGATGATCTACGCCATGGCGGAAACCGACGTACGCGGCGCACAGTATTTCGGCAGCATCCTGACTGCGTGGCTCGGCATCAACCAGGCGGCCGGCTGGCCCGGCACCAGCACGAACGCTCCAATCGGCGCCCTCTATGACAGCAACGCGCTGGTCTACAATTCGCCGAAATTCTATGGTGCATCGCTTGCGCTTGAGTACGCGCCGGGTGGCGTCGCCGGACAGTTCCAGGGCGGCACGCGTGAATCGGCTGTGCTCAAATATTCGAACTACGGACTGAACCTGTCCGCTGTGTACTACAACGGACATGACACCAATCCGTTCCCGCTGACCTATCCGGCGGCGCCGGCTGTGCCTGCGACAGGCCAGAGCAACAATCGCTTCTACTATTTCGGTGCGATGTACACGATCAGTGGATTTTCTATGTCCGCCTCGTACGGCATCGGCAAAAACCCGGCGAAGAGCAACACTGCTGACTTCGAAATGGTGTCGGGTGGCCTCGGCTACCAGTTCAATCCGCAACTCAAGATCACGTCCGGCTACTACTACCTGAAGGACCGGAATCATTCAGCGAATCACTCGAGCGAAATCGCAGTGGGTGCCGAATACAACCTGTCCCCACGGACCAAGGTATACGCGCAAGTCGGCTACGTCGACAACAAGGGGACGATGAACCAGACGATCATCTATGGGGCACCGGTTGCGCCAGGCATGTCCACCACTGCCGCGATGATCGGCCTCCGCCATAACTTCTGATTCCGTCACACTCTTCAAGCGGAGCAATCCATGAAAACAATCAAGACACTTGGGCTGGCTGTCGCCACATTGTTCGTTGCAATGTCCGTGACCACGTGGTGCCATGCCGGTGAAGCAGCCAGTAGCCCTTCCAGCGCGCAAGGTGCGTCCACGACGGCGGGAACGGGCGCAGCGGCACCCGCGGGCAGGAAAGCGGATCGTGCCTTGCGCCGGAAGATTTATGCCGCCATCGGGAAATACAAGGAGATCAACGCCGGAGACATCAGCGTCATTGCGAAAGACGGCGCGGTGACACTGAATGGCACGGTCACGGAAGCTACCCAGATCAGCAAGGTCGAGGCGATCGCTCGAGGCGTTCCCGGCGTGATGTCAGTGACCAACAAGCTGACGGTGAAGAAGCCATTTGGCGGCATGTAATCCGCCGTAGTCAGAAACGGAGTGGGCGAGGCCGAAGACAACTGGGCTCGCCGACTTCGACCCATCAGTGGCGGCGCCCAATGTGTCGGTCGCGCGCAGCCGACACCTATCCCCCAGGAACGGACCTTGCTGACCAATGCGACGTGCAACGTCCGATGGTTATGCCCAATGAAACCAACCCGCGCCCTGGAAGCACTGAATTTCTTCGCTACTGTGGGTGTCGTACGCACGGCAACCTCGATAGCAACACCGTTGACGCACGCCCCGCCGAGTCTTGATTGCCTTTTGTCTACCAATGTCAATCATGGTCGCCATTTGACCGCCGGTCCGACGAACGCCTCGGCTCTTTATCCCCTGATTTCCTCGTTCGATGCAGCGAGTTTCCGATCTGTCCGGCGACATCGTGGATAGACGAACGCATGTACCAGGGCCACCAGGCCAGATGCCAGAACCACAGGCATGCTCCGCGGTATCCCCGGAGCCACTTGCGGCTTATGCCAGTCACAGGGAAGCTTTCAAGGCTGCGATGGCCGAGCGCCATCACACCAATTGTCATCCAGACAACGGCGATCACGAGAGTCGGAAGCGACAGAACGCATGCGGTGACAAATATCGCAAGCGGCAAACAGATAGTGAGTGGCGAGCGGGTTTTCATTTTGCTTTCGCCCCCTTTATAACGGATCTTATTATTTTAGATTAGCGTATTTTGGAGGTATTAACCGATAGGGTTTTGTACCATCGCTTGAACCCTAACACTGACCATCAAAGCGCAGGTTATTCGGCGGTTTGAACACCCAACGCGTGATTCATAATTAGGCCCTTGCTCACGAAGTGCCAATGCTTACATGGAAAGCATGAAAGATAGATCGACAGTCGTATGCGTCCAGAATGGCAAAATCCTTCTCGTTGCCCGCACGCGCTCGCGGTGGTCTTTACCAGGTGGCACGATCCGGAGATCCGAGTCGCCGCAGGACGCCGCCTTGCGCGAACTGGAAGAAGAGACTTCGCTAGTTGGAGTGGAACTTACGTACCTGTTCCAGTTTGGCGGCCTCAGCAAACACCACCATGTTTTCCGCGCCGATGTTCCTCAGGACGCGGTCCCCGAAGCGCGTAACGAAATTTCGCGTTGCCGGTGGTTCAACCCGGCCAAAATTTCAACGCTAGTCGCAAGCATACCGACGCGGGAAATCGTCGATCTTTTTTGTAAGCACGAAAATCGCGCCGAAATGCCGCCGGCTGTCATCGGCAAACCGGATGGGAGCATTAAACTGGTGGCCCAACCGTATGCCCATGTCGCCGACACGGCTGCGCCGCCGGCTTAACATCGAAACTTGCTGGGAACGCGATGAGTGACACTATGCAGCCACCTTTTTCCGTTCTCTTCGTCGACGACGACGAGATGTCGCGCAATCACTTCGCACGCGCGATCCGTAAAGAATACTGTGTGCATGTCGCTCAAGGCGTAGACGAAGCGATGGCTATGCTAAGTGAATACGGAGCGGAGATTGCCGTACTGGTCACTGATTTCCGCATGCCAAAACGCGACGGAGACGATCTGCTGCGTCAGGTGGCGCGAGAGTATCCGCAAATCGTGCGGATACTTGTGACCGCGTATGCTGATAAAGACATGCTGTTGCAGACGGTCAATACCGGTGACGTATTCCGAATCCTCGAAAAGCCGCTTCGGGCTGAAACGGTGCGCGAGGTTCTGCAACTGGCAACCGCACGCTACGCTGAGCGAGAAGCCCGTCAACAGCGCCTGTTGGCGATGGATGAGACGCTTGCTTTCCTCGCCCACGAGCTGAACACGCCGCTGGCAACGATCTCCCTTTTTGCACGCAGCGTCGAAACCGACGTTGCTGAGCAATACGATCCGGAGCGTCAAATGGCGATCGGCCAGGCGGCAGCGTCAATGCTTAATAATGCACAGTACTGCCTGACGCTGATCTCGTCCTTCTGGGCGGCGGTGCACAAGAACGGAGGCCAACAGGCCGCGTCGGGCATTGGAACCCACGAGATCCGCGCGACGCGATTGATCGCTACCTTGCTCGATACCTATCCGTTTGCCGCCTCGCAGCGCGACTGGATACAGGTCGACGTGCAAGGGGATTTTACCGTGCACGCCATGCCCAATTGCGTGGCGCTCGTCATCTCTTCGCTGTTATCCAACGCGTTGCGTGCGCTCGACGGTGCGCCCTCGCCTTCGTTGCGCCTCGAAGTCGTGGACACTCCCGAACCTGAGATCCGTATTCACGACAACGGTCCGGGGATTGCACCGGAGATAAAAGCACGTCTGTTGCTGGACCCCGTCACGACTTACGCAGGGTCCGGCGGGCACGGTATGGGCATGATCTTTTGCAACCGCATCATGCAGTCTCTCGGTGGGTGCCTCCGTATCGAATCCACCCTGGGTGTGGGCACGACCGTGACGATGGGGTTTCCCAGTTTCAGAAATCAAATGAATGCACATCACTGACACCGGGTAGCCGTCAGACGGTTACCTATCGCTGAGCACGTCCCGATGATCGCGACGTGCTTTGGCCGAATCGAAATACGTCTCCAGCGCGTTAGCTGAACGCTCACCCAACACGCAAATCCGCGCAAGCCAGTCAGCCTCCGAAGGCCATGCGCCTTCTACCACTCGCGGATAAATCTGCCTCGTGAATTGGTGCAGCCCCTTTGCTCCGATATTGCCGCTGACGCCAAGAAGGAGGTGCAATACTCCGCGCGCCGATTGAAGGTCACGAGCCGTCACACTGATAGTAAGTTGCGCCATAAGCACGCGAATCTGCTCAATGCCGTTGAGGAACGACTGATCCAGCAAGTCAAGCGCCATAAGCTCTTCAAGGTGTTTCTTGTCAAGCAGATCGCCTTCCGCGACAGTGGCGGGCTTGCCGATTGGGCTGGCCAATGTTTGAGATAAATCTGCCTTCGCCGGCGCGTGCAAGGTTCGTTGCTGGGCAAACTGTCTTGCGAGGGAGGCATACAGGGAACCGACCTGTACGGGTTTTATCATGACCTCGTTCATGCCTGCAGCGAGACATGCCTGTACGGCTTCCATATCGGATTGGCTGGTCAAGGCAATGATCGGTACGTGGGCATACGCATCGGTACGGGCCCGAATCAACGTGGTCGTTTCCACGCCGCCCATTCCTGGCATATTCAGGTCCATCACGATGGCATCGATAGTGTCGTCTTCCTGCAGCCTCGCCAGCACAGCCAGCCCATGTTCGGCCTCGACGACGCTCGCGCCGCATCGCTCCAGATAACTTTTGGCAACCAGCCCGCTGTAGGTGTCGTCGTCCGCCACCAGGATCGTTTTGCCGGCGAACCCATCGAAGCTCTGTTTCGAATGATGCTGTTTGCCGTTTTCGAAGATCGTCTGCAAGGTGCCAACCAATTCCACCACGCCGCAGGATTTGCTGATGAGTCCGTCCATGCCGGCTTGCCGTGCAAGGACGCGCGCCACATTGCTTGGCTCTGCCGTATAAGCGACGATCAGGACATTCCAGTTAGGTTCTTGACGGCCAGCGCGGATTTTCTCGGTGGTCGTGTAGCCGTCCAGACCCGGCATGTTGATGTCCATCAGCACAAGGTCCCACGGCGTTGCCTGTCGAAGCATGTTCAGCGCCGTCTCGCCGTCTGCGGCTTCGCTCACGTCCGCGCCGACCTTCGACAGCGCACGACGGGTTCTCGCCCGCTGACCGGCATCGTCGTCCACGACAAGAATGCGTTTCTCCCTGAAAAATGGCGTGGCGTGGTCGAGAATCTTCTGCTCATGGCTCGCGACTTCGCTTTCAGAAACGACCGGAAATTGCAGCGTGAACTGCGTAAATTTTCCGACTTCGGATCGGCAGCCGATGGTGCCGCCGAAGGCGCGCATCGCGCGCTGGCAGTACGCGAGCCCGAGCCCAGTACCCGCCGAATTGCCAGCAGTGCGGAAAGGCTCGAACAGATGCGGCAGAATCTCGGGCGCAATACCCGGGCCTGTGTCGTGAACGATCACCGTTTGCCGCTCGACCGTGAGTGTGAGCGTCGCTAGAGGATGCGCGGCAATGTGATGGAGCGCGTTCTTGATCAGATTGAACAGTGTGAACAGATAGACGGTTTCGTCGACCTTGAAGGTGAAATCCTCCAGCACCACGAGTCTGACTTTGCTGCGCTCCTTCTGATCGCTGAAACCGTATTCGTCCAGCGCTTTGCGTGTGGTACTCGCCGCGCTCAGATAGGTCAGATAGTCGGAGCGGATGGGTTTGGCGCTGACTTCGTCCAGTGTCATCGCGATGATACGCAGGCCTCGCTCAATCGACAGTTGTCCGTGGGCGAGATGACGATAAAGCAACGCCGCCCCGTCCTGCGACAACGCCGGCGACGGAGTGGATTCAGTCCTCGCAGGCAGCGCATCTTCCACGCGATCCAGAACGTGCTTCAGCTGGCTGAGGGGGTTACGCATTTCATGGGCGATCGAGCCCGCAAGGGCCTGCAATGCTCGATTTCTTTCGACAAAGATGCGCCCTTTGCTGATCGCATAGCTGAAAGCCATGCTGCACAAGACCACGACGGGCAGCACGGCGAGATCCGACCGGTTGGCCGCGCTTAGAACGATCGGAGCCGGTGAGCTGACCACCGCAGCCAGCGAACCGGAAAGAATGCCGATGCCTATGCAGCCCATCAGCAAAAGCGGGTTGTCGATACACAGCGCCATGATGAAAAGCATCATGACCTCGGTCATCATCCACATAGTGGAGAATGAATTTCTGATCGCGAGGAAAGTACAAACGAATGGCAATACGTAGATCAGGCAGCAATGCCAGTAGATCAGCAGGTAATTGTTAAATCGCCTCGGCCAACGCGCCTGAAAGATCAAGGGAATGCAGATCACAGCCGCACTCAACCGGAGGAAAAGGTTGTCGTACGGCTGCGGCAGGACATAGGTCCAGACGACGTAGTAAATGGGGTGGCACAGGAGGCCAAGTATGCCTCCCCATCGAATTGCAAGCCGGCTTCGTTCCAGCAAATCCCGCATGCTCTCGCGCGGCATCACCATCTGGCCTCCAATGACGTTCACGACCCTATCAGTTCGTGTTTGCCACGACGCTGGGTACTCTGGATGATCGCCGAACCGTCTTTACCGTGAAAAGGTCCGACCGAAAACCCGTACTTCTTCAGAAGACCGTGAGTATATGAAACGGACCACACAGGAGGGCTGCCGATGATGAAATCGGAAGCAATGCCTTCCTGCCAGGCTGCGTAGCCTTCGGCGAAACAGGTATAGCAATCGCGGGTGGTCGGCAGTCTGAACGGAAACACGGTGTTGAGTCCGGCAGGGCCACGGGCGAAACACTCAATATATAGCGTGTGGGCCCGCGACGCGAGTTCAGCCTCGACGCTCGCTGCCCTGGGATGAGAATCATCGATCCAGAACTGCGCCCGTTTGAGGTCAGAAGACGTGAGGTAGGGAACGCTGGTACTGCTGACGAGGATTGCGCCATCGAACTGCGGCAACGGCGTGTCCGGACTGAAGGTGTGTACCGAAATCCGGGTTCGTCCCAGCAGATCAGTTGCCAGCAGTTCTTTTGCTTGCTCCTTGAGCAGGTTCACCTTGTCCGGCAAATCGATCAGAACAAGCTCTTTCGGTGCATCTTTGTAAAGCAGGTATTTAGCCGCCGTGACGCCGAGTCGCCCAGCGGCGCCGAATAGAGCGAGCTTCGTCTTGCCGAATTCGAGATCAAGTTCGTTGCAGCAGTGGATGGCCCAGTCTTTCAGCATCGAGGCGGTGGCGGCATGACCCGTGGTGATGTGGGGCGGCTTCGTATGCCGGGGGAGTGCGCCATAGTTGCAGGCATAGGGCGTGGACGCGCCCATCGCCACCATACTCAATCCCGCTTGCCTTGCCAGTTCCAGAGCCGGAAAAAATTGCGTCTCCCGAAACCGCTTGATACCGCGCGGGCTCCCAAGCCACAACTCGAGAGGAACTGGACACGCAATATTGGCCCCTATGACCTGAGATCCCGAATAGATAGGCGATGCGATAAAAGGCTTTGCTTTCCAAAGTTCTTCTTCAAATGACGCATTTCTGCGTTTCACATTATGAAATGAAAATGAAAGCGTATCCCAGTCCGTAGCGTGAAACAGAAACCCAATGCCACCTTGGCCCGCTGACAGGTTGTCCCTTATCTCTTCTGGGTGAATGGTGTGTTTGAGCGTCAAAGGCGCACTATTGGGGTGCAGACTGGAGTTGGCCTGCTCATCGAAATCGATCGTAATTTCCTGTTGAGGAGACGTTCTCATTTGGGTTCCCTTAAGTTGAACTTACGCTGGAAAGTCAGCGCAGCATCGTCAGTCAGGATTGACTGCCGACATTCAACTCTAGAGAAATCCGGCGCGGTGTGTCCGTCTGTTCGGTCGCATCGCGAAAGTTGCGGGACTTACCGGAAATTGCGGCTGGGGGTGGGGTGAGGCTGGCGGCGGGTGGATTCGAAGCAACAAGCGTGGGCGTATCGGAGTTCTGATTGAAAGTTAGTCCGTCGATTTCTCATCATTTGAGAACTCTGACGACGTCTCTCAACCAATCAGACTCGCAACGTCGTCCCACGCAAAGACGATGTTTTCCGATCGCCACATCGGTCCCGGATCGATGTATTCGCCTGCCGGTCGGCCATTTAGCGCCTCGTAAAAGGCGATCGCGGATTCGTTTCCCTTGACGACGCTTAAAGCGGCTCCTTGGTAGTGCATTTTCCTCAAATGAGTTGCAAGTTGTGCAAGCAACTCGCGGCCGATGCCGCGGCGCTTGAAGTCAGGATCGACATAAAGGAATTTGATCTCGCCGCGACCGTCGAATATCGATTCTGAAGGCCTCCCGGCGGCTCCGATGCCAACGGTTCTACCGTCGATCTCAGCAATGAGCACGACCTGGCTGCTGTCATTCGCGGACAGTTTTTCCTTCCACTGCTTGCCACGATATTGCTCGTCGAGGACGGCATATGCTTCCGCTGGCGCAAGCTCCTGGTAGGTCTGCCTCCAGACCTTCACATGAAAATCGGCGATCATTTGAGCATCGTCGATATTTGCGGTTCTGATGGATATTCCCGTCATTTAAGGCTCTTTTGGATTCAAAGTTGTGCCGGTGGACTCGGGTGCGCGTAGGAGATTGTCAGCGATCTGAGCGGGGATGTCGAACGACCGGTTGCCGCCAAACTTCGCCCCGACGATCAGGCGCAACGATCGTTTAGGCCGCGCATTCAATGCAAAAAGCATAATCCACCCTACAAGAAACAATCAACTTTCCGCACGCCTGCCACGGGACCGCCACCGATTTACTTTCCGCCAACGAGCAATAGCGCATGGCCTTTTATCGAGCGTAATACACCTCAGTTGAAAATCTAAAGTTCACGCAAACAGCGCCGATAAATAGTTCGCCCGTGTTTGAATTTTCCGTGAGGGTGCCCCCAACAAAAGACACTGGCCAATGGCGTCCGCGCTCTCAATCCACACTTAAAAGATCATGAATAACAAAACGCTTTCAACTTCTGCACTCGCGGGTTTTATTGTTGCAACAACACTACTCACGGGCTGTTCTACGCTTCCGAAAACAGATCTCGCCGCCAGCAATCGTGAAAAGCTCCATTCGATCGCTGTGCTGGACGTCAATGAACCGCACGGAGAGAGTGTGGTCAACTTCGGTGGTGCTGGCGGAGCATTTGGATTGGTTGGTGGACTGGTGCAAGCCGGGATCAACGCCAATCATACGAGTACGTACACGCAGCAAGTGGCGAGCGGAAAAATCACCTTCGCTCCCGTCGTCAACGATAGCCTGACAACCCGACTGTCCGGTAACGGCTATGAAATCGTTGCGTTGCACGACCAGCATGCCAAGCTTTCGAGCGACGGCAAGTCCGACGACTTTTCCGATGTCAAGACCAACGCCGACGCCATCCTGAGCGTGTGGATCACTTCGTTTGGTTACGTATCGCCGCCGGAATCGAGCGATTTCATTCCGTGGGTCGTCGTTCGTGCTCGCCTGCTTGACTCGAAGTCCAAGGAAGACTTGTACTTCAAGACATTCGCCTGCGGCTGGGACATCAAGGCCAACTCTGTTCATGTCGAAGCGGACGCTAAATATCACTATGGCAGTTTCGGCACCCTGATCGACCAGTTCGATCAGTCGGTCGCAGGTCTCAAGGATTGCGAGCAGGCAGTTGTCGCCGTAATTGGGCAGGATCTGACAAAGCAGCAGTAAGGGTAGTGACGAGTGCCACCGTCCTCGGCATTCCGGAGCGCAGTCAAGTTGGCTGGCTGCGCGTGGTTGTCGAGGACGGGCATACGAAGCCGCGACGCGTGTGCGATATCCACGGCAGTGATCTGAGCCGCCCACTCACGTCGACAAGATATCCTTTGACTGAATCCGCTTTACGCCCACGCGATCCATGTTTTTTCGCGCCGCCGCAAGTGAGCCGTTGAGGTCAATCGGGCGCGTTGCGTCTTCGATGACATAAGCTTTGAACCCTGCCTTGCGGGCGTCCATTGCTGTCCATGCAACGCAGAAGTCAGTCGCCAGTCCGGTCACAAACACGGTGTCGATATGCCGCTGCTTCAGATATCCCGAGAGGCCGGTTTCTGTCTTGTGATCGGCTTCCTCAAACGCGGAATAACTGTCCATGTCCTTGTGAAAGCCCTTGCGTATGATGACTTGCGCAGTCGGCAGTTTAAGGTCCTTGTCGAGCGCGGCGTCGTCAGTGCCTTGCACGCAATGATCCGGCCACAAGACCTGTGTACCGTACGACAACTGCGCCGTCTCGAACGGCTTCTTACCAGGATGGGAACTGGCGAACGACGCGTGTCCCGGCGTGTGCCAGTCCTGCGTAATGACAATGTTCTCGAACTTGCCAGCCAACTCGTTGATAAGTGGCACGACTTCGGCGCCGCCTTTCACCGGCAGCGTTCCGCCATCGATGAAACAATTTTGCACGTCCACGACGATCAATGCGGATTTGCTGCCGGGCGTGATGTGTTTGCCTGATGCAGCCGACGCTGCCAAAGCGCTCAGGCTTCCAAGGCCACAAAGATGAACCAGACCGAGCGCGGCGGTCGACTTGATGAGTGCCCTACGACGGTTTTCTCCCACGGCGAATCCCCTTTTCGATTGAAGCCACAATCATAGAGGCGCCAAATTTATTTCAGACTGCGTCTCGAGGCACCTGTCTTTCTGAAAGCCACCGCATAAATAATCGCACAAAAATTCGCTAAATGGTTTGATGTCCGGGGAATTTGCCGACTATTCCAGCAATCTCGATGCCGCGACTCCTGCGAGGCAGAAAAATCGAGCCTGGGCGTGGCGGCCATCAAGGTTTGCGTATACGGATGGCGTGGCGCAGAGAAAACGCGCGCAAGTCTCCAGTAACGGTCGTGCAACTGCACGACCGTCATCCGGTGAAAGAGCGATATGGGAAGGTTTTCCGGACGCTGTTACCGAATCGACACAGCCCCGAAGTTCACACGGCCGAACGCACTGACGTGATAGCCATCGATGTTCGGACGCGTGATCGCAGCCACCAGCGGATGCGCAAGCGGAATCCAGAGCGCCTGATCGTGCGCGATCTTCACGGCACGGTCGTAGTCCTGCGCGCGAACCGACGCGGTGCTGGTAGCTTTCCCGCTCGCGATCGACGCATCCAGCGACGCATCGCAGTAACGCTGGAAGTTGGTACCGCCCTTCACAGCGTCACATGAGAATAGCGGTGACAGGAAGTTATCCGGATCGCCGTTGTCGCCGGCCCATCCCATGAACAGCAGGTCATATTGTCCCTGCTTGATTTCATGAAGCAACTCGCCCCACTCCAGGGTCTTGATCCGTGCGTCGATGCCTACCTTGGTGAGGTCAGCCTGAAGCAGTTCGGCGCCCACCTTCGGATTCGGATTGAGCGTGCTGCCGGTCGAGCGGGTCCAGATCGTCAGGCTCAATCCATTCGCCATGCCCGCCTGGGCCAGCAGCTTTTTCGCGAGCGCCGGATCGTACGCATAGCCGGTCTTCGCCTCCGTGCTGCTGGGATACGGATCCGTCGCGGGAACTGCGCTGGTGCCGAACAACGTCTTCACGTACGTATCGCGATCGAAGGCCAGATTGATCGCGCGGCGCACCACCGGACTATCCAGACCGTGACGCTGCGTATTGAGCGCGACGAACGCCGTCATGAAACCGGGCACGTCGAGTACTTTCAACGACGGGTCCCGGCGCGCCGATGCAATGTCGTCCGGCTTCGGCGCGAGAGCGATATCGCATTCGCCGGCCTTGACCCGTTGAGCTCGCACGGTCGGATCGGGCGTAATCGCGTAGATCAGTCCATCGACCTTGGGCTTCGGCCCCCAGTAGTCTGGGTTCACCGTGTAGCGGATCGTCGCGTCCGGACGATAGCTCTTGAGAACGAATGGACCCGTCGATACCGGCTTGGCGTTCAGGTCTGCGATCGCGTTAGTCTTTAGCAGTTGCGCAAGATATTCGCTCGAATAGATCGAGGCGAAACTCATCGTCAGGATCGGCAGCAAGGTGGCGTCCGGATGATTGAGAACGATGCGGACCGTCAGCGGGTCGACCTTGTCGACCGACTTGATCAGCTTCGTGATCTGCATCGACTGTACGTTCGGCATCACCACCGTCGGCAACGCCTTGCGCCATGCGTTGTCCGGATTCAGCATGCGGTCGAACGTGGCGATTACGTCGTCGGCATCGAACGTCCGGGTCGGTTTGAAGTAATCGGTCGTCTGGAAATGGACGTTGGGACGCAAATGGAACGTATAGACCGCGCCGGACTGACTGACGTCCCAACTCTGCGCGAGCGCTGGCTGCACGGTGCCGGTGGCATCGTCGTACGTGACGAGCCCGTTGAAAATAACGTCGGCAGACGCATTCGTGATGGTCAGCGTGCTGTAACGCACCGGGTCGAATCCTTCCGGACTGGCTTCGGTGCAGACGACCAACGGCTTCGCAAAGGCACTCGCAAGCGGCAAAACCATGAGCAACGCAATAGCGGCAAATCGCAGTTTCATTGGATGTTTCTCGTTTGACTTGATCCCGGCTGCGGCACGCGCGCCACGGCCGGGATCCAGCACAGGGTCACTCAGAAGTTCAGAAGTTGTGGGCGATACCAACGCGCACGTTGGCTTGTGTCTGCGTGCTCGACGGGGTGAATGCATAGCCGATCACCGCATTCACACCGCTCGATGCGCGGAGGTAACCCGCCGACGTGTAGATCCGCGTACTCTTCGACAGACTCTCGTAGAGACCGACCGACAGTTCGTTCCAGTGGTGATGCTCGAAGGTCGTGTACTGGTAGCCCGAGCGGAGCGCCAGCGCAGGCGAGAGCTGATACGCGCCGCCGGCTTCGTACACGTGCATGAAAGACGACACATTGCCATCGGCCGACGTGATCTTGGTCAGGGTCGTGTTGGCCTTGATCGTGAGCTTGTCGAAGCTGTAGCTTGCGCCGATCCCGCCCGTATCGAGGTGGCTCACCGTCAGTCCGGTGCTCGAATACAGCGACGTGAGCTGACCGGTCGAACTGCTGACCCTGGCGGTCGTGGTGCCCAGGAATGACGACAGGCCGAGCGCGTTGTACGGATCGATTGTCGTGCTGTTCAGCTGCGAGTATGCCGCTGCCGCACTGAACGCGCCCGCGGTGTAAAGCACGCCGGCACTCCACGCTGAACCTGTATGGAAACTGCCGGCCGTATTGCTGAACGAATACATCGCGCCCGCGCTCAGACCGTCGAAACTCTTGCTTGCGAACTTGACCGAGTTGATCATTGTGTCGCCGCTCATGCGGTCGAGGTCGCCGAGGTGAATCGCATAGCCGTCGCCGTCCTGACTGATGTTATAGCGAGACGTGTAGTCGTTGATGAAGTCGTATTGCCTGCCGAGCGTCAGCGTGCCGAGCCAGTTGCTCAGTCCCACCAGTGCAGTTTTGCCGAACATATAGCCGCTGCTGGGCTTCGAACTACCATCGGTCACACGAAAGCCTGAGCGAAGGTCGAATACGGCCTGTGTGCCGCCACCAAGATCTTCCGTGCCGCGCAGCCCCCAGTAGTTGCTGTACACAACACCGCTGTCCATCTTGTATTGGTGTTGCCCACCCGTGTCCGTTATATAGCTCACCCCGTTGTCCATCCGCCCATAGAGCGTCACGCTGTTGTCCGCTCGCGCCGCCGATGTTGCCAGCATCGCAGTCATCCCTAAAACTCCAAACCCGAAAAAGAATCTTGATTTCATGTGCGATATTTTTGTGTGGATCCCATAGAAGCCAGACCGGAACCCGCGTGATGCCGCAATGCGCTGCACACCGGGTTCGGAGCTGCATTCCCGTCCATCGGGGAACGGGAATCACTGTATCGCGGGGCCGGGAGAAGAAAAAACTAAAACCCTTCGTTCAAATAGATCAATTTGAAATAACGTTCTATTTTGAAGACTAATTAGGAAAGGTAGCATTCGTTTATCGTTTCGAATGCAATAGTTAATTCTTACCGCCCATTACATAACTTTACCCATGTGCCAACTCCTTGCTCTCAGTTGTGCTGAGCCGACCGATGTGACCTTTTCATTCACGGGATTTGCGGCGCGAGGCGGTCTGACCGATCACCATGTGGATGGATGGGGAATCGCGTTTTATGAGGAGCGGGCATGCCGCTTATTCATCGACGACAAACCTGCCTGCCGTTCGCCCATGGCCGAATTTGTGAAGCGTTATCCGATCAAATCGCGCAATGTCATCGCGCACATCCGGAAAGCGACGCAAGGTGGCGCCAGTGCCGAGAATTGTCATCCCTTCATGCGCGAACATAACGGACAGCAATGGGTGTTCGCACATAACGGTGACCTGCGGGAGCGAAACTGGTGGGTGTCCGGTCCTTACGCGCCGGTGGGAACAACCGATAGCGAAACGGCCTTTTGCACGATCATGAATGTGATCCACAAGCGTGGCGTCGATCGGGATACCACGCCAGACGAACTGTTCGACGTAATAGAGGACATCACTCGCAACCTGAATCAGTATGGAATTTTCAACTTCCTGCTGTCGAACGGACAATCGCAGTTTGCCTACTGCTCCACGCGACTGGCCTACGTGATGCGTCGCTGGCCGTTCTCAAGCGCGAGACTCGTCGATGCCGATATGTCGGTCGACTTCTCCGCTTATGCGACCTCGGAAGACTACACGGCAGTGATCGCGACGACACCACTCACCGATGAAGCATGGACCACGTGCCAGCCGGGCGATCTGCTCATGTTTCGCGCAGGATCCCTGGTCAGACGCGCACACGTCCCTGTGCCGCCTCAGGTACTTGCTACCGCGCGATATGCACCTTCCGAGACATCGGGCACACCGGTTGTCTCGATGGGATGATTTGGCGTTGCGCCCTGGAAGCTGTCGACCAGCACTTCAGCGTCGCGCCGACCACCTTCGACTAACGCAAGGGATTCTTGATCGAGACGCCAGGAACACGAAGGTGACATTGGCTGGGACAGGCGCCTTATTTTTGGGTATAAGCTCTTCTATCACTCTATTGCTCTGGACAAGCACGGCTGGCTTCCTTTCGCGCACTTACAAAACATCAAGTCTCGCGCGATGGTCCCGATAACTCGATTGCACGTCGCTACCGTGCATTCGATTTTCGACCGTCTCGCCAAGCGCGGGACAAAGGAAGCGTCAGCCCATGTCGCCTGATCCGATCAACACGAACACGTCAGTCACCACACCGCCACCACCCGAGCCTCCTCCATCAAAGGATGCATCGTCGACAGCCAGCACGTCCGACCGCAGCAACGATGCACTGATAACAGCACTCAAGCAGACGTTGACGCGGCTCGGCATCGATGCATCAACGGGCTTAGCCATCAGCGACAGCACCAACGACGACTCCGACGCCTTGTTGCACAGGCGTGTGAGTGCCTCGAGCACGTCACTGGTCGCGGCGCTCTATCAGGCGCTCGAGCTGCAGCGGTCAATTGCCGTGGCTAACGGCCTGAGCACGTCGGGTAAGGAAACGAAAGACGCGCTTTCCCCCGCAACAGATATCCAGCCATCCAGTTCGGCCGTAAGCGGCTATCGCGATCTCGGCGCTCAGATTGCCGATCTGGCGAAGACGTCCCGCACGGTAGTAAGCGACGACGATAACGATACGGACGAATGGGATTTCGATATCGACGATTTCGAAAACACACCGAGCGCCGTCACAGAGTCAGGCGACCCGATGACAGCCGCAATCGGACAATTGAATCAGGCGTTACGGGATCACGTCACGACGCTCGCGCAGGATGCGAACGCGAAAGTCTCGCTAGTTGCGGTGCTCGACGGATTGTCAGACGAGACGAAGGGGGTTCAATGGCGGCCGCTCGGTGTGTTGATCGACGTGCAGGCGTAATGCGCGATCGACGTCGTCACGTCAATCGCGCATCCACCGCTTTTCCACCAGTCATGCGTTCATCCGCAGCGATCAGGCCGTGCCCCCGGGGTTTGGGAGAACCTGGCCAATATCGATGCGATTCCCATCAGGATCTGCCAGCACGAAACACCTGAGCCCGAACTCAGCATCGCGCAAGGCCTTGATGATCCGAACGTTGTGGGTCGTGCAGTGCTCATAAAGGACAGTTGCGTCTTCGACCATGAGGTGGGCTACGTTATTTAGCGATGCCTTATGGTTCTTGTTCTGCGACAGATGCAGTTCAGCTTTGTCCTTCTTCAGAATGAGTTATCGTAGCTCGATCTGCATCTGGATTCGGCCTGAGCGACGACAACAAAGGAGACAACTGTGAAATTGATGGCCATGATCGCCATCCTTTTGGCCCTTGTTGCCGCGCCGGCCCTCGCCGCCGATGTCGGCTTCGAGGAGGTCAAGATATCGAACGGTGCGGAGCGGCCGCTAACTGCCGGAATCTGGTACCCGACTAACGCGCCGGCGACACCGCACGCCTTGGGCAATTTCACCCAGACTGTGGCGCCGGATGCTCCGATCATCGGCCAACAACTGCCGCTGGTGGTGATGTCGCATGGCGGCGCAGGGTGGTATGGCGGCCATTACGACACGGCTCTCGCCTTGGCTCACGCGGGTTTCGTGGTGGCGGCGGTCAGTCACGCCGGCGACACTTTCGATGACCAGAGCGGCGTCTTGCAGTTGTGGCGCCGTCCGGCCCAGCTTCGCCGGCTGGTTGACTACATGCTCGACGAGTGGCGTTGGCGCCGGCGGCTGGACGCGGCCCGCATTGGCGCGTTCGGCTTTTCCAACGGCGGCTTCACCGTGCTCGTGGCCGCAGGCGGGGTCCCAGACCTGTCGGAGATCGCCCCATATTGCGAGGCACACCCTGATCATGATCTGTGCGCTGCTCTGAAGCATGCCGGCGTCGATCCCCATGTCGGCGCGGATGTTCCCGCCAGTGGCTGGATCCACGACTCGCGCATCAAGGCTGTGGTCATCGCCGCGCCCGCGTTCGGCTTCGCGTTCGGCCGCGCAGGGCTAAGCAGCGTGCGCGCTCCGATCCAGCTCTGGCGAGCTGCCGAGGATCGTCATCAGCCGCACCCGTACTACGATGAGGCCATACGCGCCGACCTGCCCCGAACGCCCGAATACCACGTGGTCGCCAACGCAGGCCATTACGACTTCCTGCCACCCTGTGACGCGGGTCTGTCCGGGAAGAAGCCAGAAGTCTGCGACAGCCTGCCGGGCTTCGACCGCGCGGCGTTCCATGAACAATTCAACGCCGATGTGGTGCAGTTTTTCCAGGCAAGGCTGCGATAGAAAACTTCTCGTCTTCGTGTGCTGACACCGCGAGTCATGAGGTCGTTGATCGTCGCCTTTCGAGATTCGCGTCAGCGGTTGGCTGACGGCTCTGTGCTCCCATCGGCACCATGCCAAACGATACGGTCGTCCAGCGCATAAATGAAGCATTCCGTCTTCGCCAATATCTGGCAAATGGAAATTGCACGCTGCTCTGCGGCCCGCTTATCACCAGAAACCTCAGTTGCATCCGCTGAATATCCCCAGTGACCGTCGGTCGATATCGCGAACGCTCGATGCAGCCCACCGGCTAACCATTTACGGTAGCCCTCTTGCCCTCGCGCATCAATGTAGGGGACCGGGCCCTGGGGGATGGTTGTTTTTTCTTCTGGCACGAAGGGCTGCGACTGCGTCACCACAGGCTGCTGCGGGGACGCGGTGGCAAATTGTTGTCGTGCTCCAAGGACTAATCCATTCTTCTCAAGGTCGTCAAAGATTCTGGAGATGAGTTTCCTCACCGTATCGCTATCAAATGCCGGATCCCATGGCGTTAGCGTACTGACCTTTACCCGGTAGTCCGCATGCCAATACTCGGTGCCTGGCGGGGTGTCGCGAAAAATTGCGTGGAACACAAACTGGACATCGGCCGAATTTTGCGTTGACCGCCCACCGCTGACAAACAGCACGAGTTCCTTGCTGCTCTCCCGGGAAGCGTAGGGATTCGCACCAACCCCACTCGTATGATTGTTCCGCCGAATATCGGCCTCCGAGACGGTGACGTCTGCTTCGAGGCCTCTGTCACTTGCAACTTCCGGGGCGATGACTCTAATCTCATTGCCGAGGTCATAGTAACCATCTCTCTCAAGTAGTGCGGAAGGCGAATATGCGATGCCGGGCATGCGCGAGTTTGTCGCTCGCAACGAATTCTGAATGTATCGAACACTCACAACTGATGCCGGTGCAGACGGCCGGCTGTTGAGGCTGGAAGTACTGGAGATAGAAGTGCATCCCGACAGAACCGTGAGGAGAAAGACGGTCCAGCGAAAAGAGCTCAACGACATCGATGTTCCCCGAATTTATTAGCTGCCGCTAAATTTCATGGTTATTGATTAGGGATATGTGCAGACCAAAATCACGTAACCGCGCTCGAACACGCAAGCGCGTCTAATCATCCTTTACGGCACTCGGCAAGATATCTTGAGAGATTGCGCAGAAGATCATCCAGTCAGAAAAGACCGTCAAGCTGGTGCGGCATTGGTGATAAATTTCTGGGTTTCGAAACGTCCCAATGTGATTTCCATGATTCTGACCGGCCCTGAAGTTGCCTTTGCACTAGAGAATGCCGAGGCCCGGCATTTGGCGCTGCAAGTCGAAGCTTACCGTGGACTGACGAAGCGTAAGGACATCCGTACGCTCGAGGTTTGCGGAGGTATTGCAGCGCTGACTGATAATGTCTTCGGGAGAAAGCTGAATCACGTCACGGGCCTTGGTATGGGTACGCCGGTCAGCGCGGACGCTGTTGAGCGGCTTGAAACGGCTTATAACGAGCGGGCGCTCGATGTAGAGATCGATCTCTGCCCGCATGCAGATGACACTGCGCTCGCCGTGCTGACAGCGCGTGGATACGCGGCCAAAGCATTCAGCAACACCTAAGTCCGGATGCTTCTGGATGAGGATCTCACGGCACGGCCGCCTGACGGGATCGAGATCGTGACCGATCGCGCTGTCGTCGAGGACGTCTTTGCGGCACATTCGATTGCAGGGTTTGAAATACAGGCGGGACGTCGATCGCCAATCCTGCTTGAAGCACTGGCGAAGATCGCCGTTGCGAGAACGGATACTACGCTGTTTGCAGCAAAGCTAAACGGCTCTCTCGCGGGCACCGGCGGCATGAGCGTCATTGAAACGCCCGTGGGAAAAATCGCGCATCTCTACATTGCCAGCACGCATCCTGCCCATCGTGGTCGCGGAATTCAACTCGCACTAATCCGTGCGAGACTGGCCGCAGCACGGCAAGCGGGCTGCGCAATGGCGAGCATTACCGCTCGGCCTTACAACACTAGCGCTCGCAATACTGAACGGGCCGGGTTTAGCGTTGCTTATACAAAAGTAACGCTTGTTAAGCGGTTCTCCCCGGCTGTATTTCAATGATTCTTTTGCATCAGCCGTTGAGCGTCTGGCCCAATTGTCGGTGAGACTCCAACAGCAGGAGGCGATAGTAAGCTCCGCCGGGTAGTCCCACAGGAAGACGCGAGGACGGGTCCTCTGCATGGTTGCCGCGGTTTCGATTGAACGAGACAATCGATCAGCAGCTTGTGGCCGAGCGCTCCCGGTGCGCACATAAGCCACAAAAATTTGAGGCAAGCGCAGAGGCCGACACAAAAGTGACGGCCGCTTGAGTTTCCCGGCGACTCAGTGATGCGCGACGCTGTAAACGTCCCAACGCGGATCCTGATAACGTGCCCTTATGCCCTGTTCCAATTCAGCCGTGCTGCCATATTGGAACAGACCCTCCTCGATGTCGTAGAAGTCCAGCCGCCCGACGCGCGTGTCCACCGCCATCACGTGGGTATCGTTGGTGATCAGGTACACCCCTGGTGTGGCCAAGACGATTCCGAACAATGCCGTGAGCGACACCTGATCGCCCACCTGAGCACCCTGCAGATCTGCCTGCTGCAGGAGGTCGAGCGTCGCCTCTCGTTCGGTTCCCACGTTCCAGCGGTACTTCACTTGCAAGATGCCTGTGCGCAACTTGTCCGGATTGGAGTCCTTAGGTGCGACAGCAGGATCGAGCGCGTTCTTCGTCCACAGCACGCTGGCCGCCGCACACCAGCCATAACGGCGAAGAATTCTGCGGTCGCCGGCCTCGGTTTGCGAACTGTAGTAGTCGTTGCGCGATGCGAAGAGTTGGATTTCTGACATGATATGAGCCCCAATCGACATACGTGAAGCATTGGGCGACATGCGGCCCAATGCACCCCGGACCACCCGGGACGAGACCAGTCTATGGGGCGCCCTCAAGGCACGATATCCAACGGATGGGCCAAACGTAGACAAGGGGCTTATGGCATAGGCCCTTCCTCCTGTATTGCCGGCAGCCAAGCGCCAAAGGCAGTTAACGCTCCTTCTTTTTCGCCTGTGCAGCGACCATCCAGCAGACCACCGCACCCGCAGCCCAACCGCATGCGAACATCAGTTCGAGATCGAGCAAGCCTTGAAAATTCTCCGCATTTTCGTAGCTGCATGTCTGATGAGTTTGAAACTGGATGCAACCAGTTTGCATGTCTTGAAAGACCACAAACAGTTTATACAGACCGAATGCCGTGAATGCCACGGCAATAAGAGCGAACTTCTTCGAGTTGTTCATCGCACGCTCCGTTGCTTCGTTTTAACACGATACCAATCGTCAACGATCCATGTGCCTAGGTCGAGTATCCCTTCCTGACCGGTTCGCGTCCGTCGGTGACTTTCTTGATTCTCTATTCGAACAAACTGAACACCATGTGCTAGCTGTTACGCGATGCCGCCATCCTTCTGCAATTGATGAAGTACATGCATCGCCGTCTGTGCCGATTCGAGAGGAACAAAAATATGATCGTGGTATGCGCCCGCTACCACGTTACAACTGATGCCGGAACGCCCCAATGCAGTGGCGAATGCTGCGGTCAATCCCACCGCCTCCAAAGCTGAGTTCACGGTCAACGTAATCCACGCGCATTTGAACAACGGATTCAAGCCGCTGATCGCCGCGTCTGCCTCACTCGTAATTACCGACAAGCCCTCCGGCTCCCGGATTGACGCCACGATGACGGCTGGGTCAATGGCATGACCGTCCTTGACCGAAGCAAACACAAACACGCCCGGGTTAAGCGCCGGCTCCAAGGTTTTCAGTAAAACAGAAAGATCGGAAACTGGGTTCATGTAATCTCCTGTGCAGCATTGTTCTGAGCCACTCGGGCTTCGTTTAGCTTAGGGGCCGTCGTTTAAACCGCACCGGACAAAGGTTCAGGCGATCGATTGTGTCAGGACATCACGCAACGCGGTGTCTCGGGCAGCACACCACCTGCGCGTACCGATTAAACATCGCCGTGCGCTGTCGCCTCCGCGCGAAGAAACTCGATCAAGGTATCAAGCATTCGATGCCTGCGCGTTGGTCCGCGACGCAAGACAAAGCGCCAGGAAGCCGGTCGGGACAGAACAGGAAAGAGGCGTACCAGACGCCCACTGCGCAGTTCCGGGTCAATCAGCGGCGAGCGTCCGAGCGCCAGTCCAGCGCCTCCGACTGCCGCACCAATCACCTGGCTGAAGCTGCTATAGCGAACGATCTTCGTTTCAAAATCGTCCGGCAGACCGAACTCCCCCGACCAGCTACGCCAATCGATTTCAGGGGCATTCTCGTGCACCTCCTGAAGCAGGCGACAACGACAAACCGCCTTGGATGCGAATGGGTGCAGCTCAGGACTGCACACCGGAAACACATCCTCCCGTAAAAGGACGACGTCATCCGGACGCAGCGCGCGTTCAGGTACGTGCACGACGGCGAGGTCGATGGCGTGTCCAGCAAAATCTGGTTCGCCATCCTGAATGATGGCGTTCAATGGCGTGTCCGGATGGCTGGCGGAAAACTCGGCAAGACGGCGAGCGAGCCACATCGTCGAGAACGGCACATTTGCCGACACGGTCAGCCGTCTGGCGACGCCTTTGATCTGCGCACAGGCCTCTTCCAGCAGCGAAAGCGCCCCGCTCGCCGCCGGCAACAGGCTGGCCCCCGCCGGTGTCAGGCGAATGCCGCCGAGGCCCGTGCTGCGCTCCAGCAGGCGCGCGCCCAGCGACTCTTCCAGCCCGCGGATCTGATGGCTCACGGCGCTGGTTGAGACATTCAACTCGGCCGCCGCGCGGGCGAAGCCGCCGAGCCGCACCGCCGCCTCGAAGGCGCGCAACGCTGTGAGTGGAGGGATATTGGACATAGGGAGGTATTGTAGGATATTCAACACCCCTTGAAAAACCATCTTTTGCCTGTCCCTGTCGCGCGAGGTAACGTCGCATAACGCCGATATGGCACTAATCCGACCGGAGGCAGGAATGTATTTCGACAGCAGGCTATGGATGATGATGGCGGGGCTGCGGCTGCGCGTTGCCGGCGCAGTAGCCCTGGGCCTGATCGCCATGGGCTTCGGCGTTCTGCGCTTCGTGTTCCTCGGCCGGGTTCTCGCGCTGGCGTTCGAAGGCGCGCCGCCGCGGCAGATTGCGCTTGCCGCAGCCGGCACGGTGGCTTGCATGCTGCTGCGGGCCGCGCTCGACCATCGCCGGGTCGTCCTCGCGCAGGGCACGGCCGGACGCGTTCAGTCGGTGTTGCGCGCGCGCCTGTTCGATCGCATCGCCGAACTTGGCCCCGCCTGGTTCGGCGCCGAGCGGACCGGCGGCGTGATGCTCGCCGTCATCGACGGCGTGGAGCAGTTGCAGACCTTCTTCGGCGCTTACGTGCCGCAGCTCATCATCGCCGCCTGCGCGCCGGTGGTGATCTTCGCCGTGCTGGCATGGTGGGACGTGCCGACCGCCGCAGTACTGCTGGTCGCCGCGCTCGCGACGCTCGCGCTGCCGATGCTGGTCCACAACGCCGACAAGCACGCGGCGATCGCCCGCGCGGCTGCGTTCAAGGCGTTCGGCGAAGAGTTCCTCGACGCGGTGCAGGGTCTGCCGACGCTCAAGGCCTTCGGCCAGAGCGACACCTTCGCGCGCAAGCTTGCCGAACGTGCGAGAGCCCTGTCCGGCAGCACATTCTGGGTCCTCGCGCTGGGTCTGCTCACGCGCTTCTTCACCGACCTCGGCACCGGGCTCGGAGCCGCGGCCGCGATTGCGGTGGGTGCATGGCGGGTGCAGCACGGCGAAATGAGTCTGGAAGCCTTGTTGATCATCCTGATGGCCGGCACCGAGATCTTTCGGCCGTTGCGCGATCTGCGCTCGGTGCTGCATCAGGGCATGATCGGCCAGTCGGCGGCGAACGCCATCCATACGCTGCTGGAAGCCCGCAGCGACGCCCCGGCCGGAGGCGCGGCGCACGTGCCGGACCTGACACCGAGTATCGCGTTCGACAACGTCGGTTTTGCCTATCCGGGCCGCCGCGCGGACGCCCATGCCGGGTTGAGCTTTGAGATTGCCGCCGGTGAGACGGTGGGGATCGTCGGACCGAGCGGCGCAGGGAAATCGACCATCCTGCGCCTGCTGTTGCGGCAGCACGATACGCAGGCCGGCTCGATCAACATTGGTGGCCACGATATCCGCACGCTCGACCCCGATCAGGTGCGCGGCATGATCGCGATCGTGGCGCAGGACACCACGCTATTCGACGGCACGATCGCCGACAATCTGCGGCTCGGCCGGCATGACGCCAGCGACGCGGACATGATCGCCGCGGCCGGCGCGGCCAACATCCACGACTTCATTAGCGCGCTGCCCGATGGTTATGCGACGCGCATCGGAGAGCGGGGCGCCACGCTCTCCGGCGGCCAGCGTCAGCGCATCGCGATTGCTCGCGCACTGTTGCGCGACGCGCCGATCCTCGTGCTGGACGAAGCGCTGTCCGCCGTCGATGCCGAGAACGAAGCGGTCATCCAGCAAGCGCTGGACCGGTTGATGCGAGGCCGCACCACCTTGATCCTGGCACATCGCCTGTCGAGCGTAATCGGCGCCGACCGGATCCTCGTGCTGGAGCAAGGGCGCGTGGTCGAGAGCGGCACGCATGCCGAATTGATCGCCCGTCCGGGCGCGTATCGCCGCCTGATGGGACCGCAGGTCGCCGCAGCAGGCGAACGCCCGGCGGTAATCGAACCGGCGCGCGCCGCGGCGGTGTCGTCGGGGCCGCAAGTGCGGCCGCTCTCCGAAGACGCCGCCGCGATCGGCTGGGGCGATACATTGCGCACCTTGTTGCGCTTCGTCAGGCCATGGCGAATGAAGCTGACGCTGACCGTGCTGTGCGGCATCGGCCGGGTGCTGAGCTTCATCGGAGTCGGCGTGCTGGGCGCGCTCATCGTTGCCGGCGTCGCCTCGGGACGGCCGGTCCTGGGGTTGATCGTCGGGCTGTTGTGCGCGGCCCCGGTCGCGGCGACGCTGCACTGGCTGGAATCCTGGCTCGCCCATGACATGGCTTACCGCCTGCTGGCGGAAATGCGCATCGCCCTGTTCGCCAAGCTCGAGCGTCTCGCGCCTGCCTATCTGCTGCGCCGCCGTTCCGGCGACCTGGTGGCGCTGGCCACCCAGGACGTGGAGACGGTCGAGTATTTCTACGCGCATACCGTGGCCCCGGCTTTCGTCGCGGTGCTGATTCCCGCCAGCGTGCTGACGCTGCTGGCATGGGCGGCCTGGCCGCTCGCGCTGGTGCTGCTGCCCTTCCTCGCGTGGGCCGGTCTGACGCCGGTGTTCGCACGCAGCAAGATCGACCGTCTCGGCGGCCTCGCACGCGCTGCATTGGGGCAGCTTGGCGCGCATCTCACGGAGACGATCCAGGGCCTCGCCGAACTCGCCGCCTTCCAGGCAACGGGGCGACGCCGCGCCGTATTCCTCGCCGATATAGCGGCTTACCAGAAGCAGCGCTCGGCGCTGCTGGACGACCTGTCGCGACAGAGCGCCGCCCTCGAAGTGGCGACCGGACTGGGAGGACTTGCGGTCGCCTTGCTGGGCGCGGTGCTCGCCTCGCGGGGCTGGTTTGCCCACGAATGGCTGCCGTTGCTGGTGCTGGTCGCCGTCGCCGCCTTCATGCCCGTTGCGGAGATTGGCCAGGTGGCGCGCCAGTTGGCCGATACGATCGCCTCCACGCGCCGGTTGCATGTCGTCGAAGCGGAGGCCGAGCCAGTGACCGATGGCGACCTGCCGGTGCCCGCGAATCCGCAAGTGCAGCTCCATTCGGTGAGCTTCGCCTACCCGGGCCGCAGCGCCCCAGCGTTGGACCGGGTGAGCTTTGCCGTGCGTCCCGGCAGCACCGTGGCGCTGGTCGGCGCCTCGGGCGCGGGCAAGTCGACAGTCGCCAATCTGCTGCTGCGCTTCTGGGATCCGCAGCAAGGCGCGATCAAGCTGGGTGGCATCGATTTGCGCCAACTGCGCCTCGCCGACCTGCGCAACCATATCGCGCTGGTCGCACAGGATACCTACCTATTCAACGACACGCTGGAGGCAAACATCCGTCTCGCCGGACGCGACGTGTCCGATGCAGATGTCCGCCGCGCCCTGGACCGGGCCGCGCTGAGCGAGTTCGTCGACCGTTTGCCGGACGGTCTCGCCACTCGGGTGGGCGAGCGTGGCGTGCAGTTGTCAGGCGGGCAGCGTCAGCGGGTTGCGATTGCACGCGCCGTCCTCAAGGATGCGCCGATCCTGATCATGGATGAAGCGACCTCGCATCTCGACACCATCAGCGAGCAACAGATCCGCGCCGCGCTCGACGAATTGATGGCGGAGCGCACCTCGATCATCATCGCGCACCGTCTGTCAACGATTCAGAACGCCGACACGATTCTGGTCATGGATGCCGGGCGAGTCATCGAGGCGGGCTCGCATGACGCGTTGCTGAGTGCCGGAGGAGTCTATGCGCGCCTCGTTGCGCATCAGTCCGGCGTGGTTGCCGCGTAGCGGATCTCATGTTCCCTTCTTATAGAGGGCTTTCAACTGCGACAACTCTTCCAAAAATTTATTCTTAAGTTCCTGCGGCCCTATGACTTTCAAATTTGAACCGTATTCCAGCAGCTTCCGCGCGCCGTGCTCGATGGATTCGATGGGCATTAAAAACTCTTTCCATCCTGATGGCACCTCCGCACTACCTGCACCCTGCAAAACTGGAGCGGTTTTAATACGTGCGTTGGCCAACCAGTTCTCGCCGCGCGGCGACACGGCGATATGTGCCGTCAGCCGATAAAGATCAGTCTCGTACCGGTTCATGGCGTCACGCCAGTGCTTCGCCAGATCAAATCGCGCAGGACGCTTGAAACGACGGCGGGAGGTCTTGAGTTCATTAATATTCGCTAGCCGAAAGGTCAGTGCGCCGGGCTTGCCCACCATCTTGGCAATCAGGTACCAAGTACCTCCCTTGAGCACCAAACCAAGCGGTTCAAGTTCGCGGCTGGATAAACCTTGCCAACTCTCGTACTTCACTTCGATACGGTACGAGCCCCAAACGGCATTGGCGACTTCACGCAGAAATAACGGCGTTTCTTGCGCACGGTACCAATCCACAGTGTCAATGTGCAGTCGGCTGGCGACACGATCAGCCTGCTCGCGCGAGTCCGGAGACAGGCTGGCAATCATCTTTAGCCGCGCCGAGCTTGCCATGCCGTCCAAGCCCAGTTCTGTCGCAGGCCCAGGCAAACCTGCCAGAAACAGCGCGTGCGCTTCGTGCTCCGTGAGCCCTGTGAGATCGGTACTCCAACCCTCGCGCAATTGAAATCCTCCATTGCGGCCTCGATCCCCCCAAATGGGCACGCCAGCAGTGGAGAGCTGATCGATATCGCGCAAGATCGTGCGCTCGGAAACCTCCAGTGCTTCAGCCAAAGCCGGTGCGGTCATACGCCCGCGCGCTTGCAGCATCATCATGATCGACAAAAGGCGGCTGGCTTTCATAAACGACACCCTACCTAAAAATACATGACATAAGGTGTCATGTTAACGGACTTATTATCTGCCACACCCCTAATCTGCTCGATCATCAAATCACTTGAAGAGAGACAAATGAAAATAATTTCCGGACCCCTGAGCATGTTCGGCGCCAAGGTCGAGATCGCGGCGCATGAGAAGGGCATCGACTTCGAACTGGTGATGGCGCCGTTTGACCAGCTGCGCGGTTACAACCCCAAACATCCAGATGTATTGCGCGTCAATCCGAAGCATCAGGTGCCGGTACTGATAGACGGCAACCTGGAGATTTTCGATTCCACGCAAATATTCGAGTATCTTGAGGACCTGAAGCCCGATCCCGCCTTATGGCCGGCGCATCCAAAGGCGCGCGCCATCGCGCGTCAGCTCGAACACTGCAGCGATGAAATCTATTTCCCTCACATTGTCCGACTGATGGGTCTTGAAGATGCGCCGGATGATCCTGCGGCGCAGACCGCGCGCAACGAAGCGTTGCAATATTATCGACGCATGGAACGAGTTCTCGCGAATCGAGAATTTCTGGCCGAGACCTATTCCTATGCCGACATTGCGTTTTACATGGCGCAGTTGTTCGGCGCGCGCAAGGGCGCGCCGATGACAGGAGAAACGCCCAACCTGCTGGCTTGGCGTGAACGGATGACCGCACGTCCTGCCGTGCGAAAAGTTGCCGGTGCTATGGCGGGATATCTTGCCTCGATTGAAAACGCGGTCCCCGATTTCCTTCAAGGACTTAACTAGCAGCCTGTTGAAAAACCTCGTGCTATTCAGGGCGTCCACCGATAGACAGTAATACTGGACCCCTTAACGTTGTTCTTCGTCACCACGTACTCACCCGTCGATCGAAGGTATGCCCTGACGCCATACATCGAATCGATAGCACTGCTGGCGTCGACTTTAGCGGTATTGGTGTTGACCAGCGTGGTGTCGAGATTCCCTGTAGCGAGATTGAACGCATCGATGTTCGGCAAAGCTTGCCCGGTGCCGAACCAGTAGCCGACGAAGAGATAGCTGCCGGCCGCGTCAATCGACTTGGCGCCGACATGGGGGAGCTTGATCACCGGATTGGGTGTCGTGGTGTTGCCCGCGCTCCAGCCGTGATACACCTCGATCCGCGTGCCTATCGCTGTCCAGTCCGTCCCCCCAACAACGCCCTGTCCGAGAATCATCGTGTCGCTGTCCGCGAGGTAGACGATTCGCGTCAACGGCTTGATGCTATCGGGAATGCGAATAGGGACACCGGGTCCCCATGTTGGCTTGCCGCTAGCGTCGAAGCCGATCAACGGATAGTGGTAGATGTAACCGGTCTTGTCGAGGCCAGCCCACACGCCTCCTTTGCTGTCGATGCAGAATCCGTCCCTGACCGATGCGGTCGTCTTGAACGCCGGACCGGGAAGCGTGGCGTCCGGTATTGCAATGTAGCCATTCGCAGCATTGAAGTGGAAGAAGTAGTAGATATCGGGATTCTGGCCGGACGCTACAAGGATTCGGTTGGCGCCGACGGAGGCAAGTTGACCGAAGTGCTCATCTCGTGAGCGATCGTTGATGTTGATGCGCGGATCGGATGGATAGGCGATCGGATCGACAGTGTTCGCTACGAAGGTTCCCCCAGCGGTGCCGGTGTAGATGTTGGTGCCGCCATAGAAGTAGACGCCGTCGGTACCCGGGTCCGGAGCAGCGATCCCCTCAAAGTTGAGAGACTGAAGCTTCCATTGCAAGCGACCCGAAGTGTTGTAGGAGTGAATGTCGGTGCCGCCGTCGCGGCCGAGGTCCCAGCTTCCGCCCCACGGGTTGTTGAGCACATAGAGGTTGCCTGCGGTGTCCTTGCCGATGCCAACGACGCGTGTGAAGCGCTTGTCGCCAACCTGCCCTTTGATTCCCGTCGTGGTGTCGAGATAACCGCCCTGAATGCCGAACGTGCCGGCCAGCGCCGGTGTGCCCGAAACTTTGTAGCGCTTGATATTCATATCGGGACCTTCGTCGCCGACCATGAGCTGCCCCGACGACGCATCGAAATAGAGCGCCGATGGCAGCGACCCACTTGGCATACGGATGGTGTTCAACAGGGCGCCGGTCGGACTGAACCCGACGATCGAGCCCTCACTCTTCTGCGCGACCCAAACATTGCCTGCGCCATCCAGTGCGAGAGCGCCCGGGCCCGTGATGTTGATGTCCCGCTGCCAGACACCGCCGGTAGTGAAGATCCGGACGCGGTTGCCATAGAAGTCGCTCGCGTAGAGGAGCGTGCCCGCCGTGCCGAGTCCAGTGACGACGTCGACCCGAGGCTGATTGTTCGACGCGCTGATCTGAATCAATAGATCACGAGCCTTGGTGGTGCGGTTGTATCGTCCCACCGCACCGCTTCCGTACGTCCCGCCGGGCTGCAGTGCCACAAAGATCGACGTCGCGTTGCCCGTGATCGCACTGCCCTGAAACTCGCCATGCGCGCCCATCGAGCCGAGGCTCTTGCCAGCCTGGTAGATAGCGACGCCACCCTCGTACTCATCCCACATGGAGGCCGTGTAGATCACGCCTTCCGGCGCGACCCACATGGAACGCGCAGTGTTACCCACATGGGCTGCGAGGGTGCCATAGGTGTTCGCCAGCCAGTCGGTGGTGTTTTCCGCCTGACACGCCGGCGCAATCGTCGCAATCGTGGTGATCGCCGCGGCGAGTAGCACAGCATGAATTCGTTTTTTCTCAATCATGACTGATGCTCTCCAGAACGTAGTGATCATTCACGTGAATAGTCGGCCAGTCAGATTTCAAATTCGTGATCGGTGACCCACGTATGACCATACGCAACGCATTGCGCCTTTACAAGCCGCACTGCGACTTTGCATGCGGACGTGAATTGATCTCCCCTCTCCTTCTCGCGCAACAGGTAATATTTCGCCTTGTCCTGGCGTATCGCTATGCATAGCGAATGAATCAGGGCGTTTTGACCGTTACCAAAAAACATAGGGGTGGAGTCGATGAATCGAAAAGAAATCAAAGCTCAGGTCGTGCAGCTTCTATCGAATGGGGTTGCGAAATCCGAAGTGTTCACCAGGTTGACGGGACAAGGCGTCAAGGATCGTCTGCTTGCCTATTTCATCGCAGCGCACGCAGATCCTGAGCGGTGCCGTGCAAACCGCGGCCATCTGATTGCCGTTCGGGTCATCGCGTGGTTGCAGGTCATTGTTGGCTTGTTGGCGGGATACGCCGTTGGCAGCGAGATATCTGCCGTGGCGGGGTTGATCGTCGCGGCGGTGGCTGTGGCGATTTCCCTGTTGTTCGTCTGGGGTTTTACGAAGAACAATGTCGGCGCCTACAACGCCTATCTGATTTTGGCGATTTCGCAATTGCCAAGGCAGTTCACGGACTTTGCGGAACATCCCATGTCAACCTTGATTGGTTGTCTGATCGGGGTGGGGTTGTTCGCCTACATCTGGTACGTCAGAACCCGGATCTTTCCTGATTTCAATTTCATTGCACCTAAAAAATTGAATGGGAAGTACGTCTTCTCGGAGTAACCCATCGGGCAGTGACAGTAACCGCGAGACGCCGTCTTTTTGGACGGCGAAATTTCTACCGATATGTGACGCGTTTCATTCGTCTCGGAACGGTCGATTTTGCAAATGGTCGAATTCGATTCGCGCCTGTTCAACCCGAATCCGTCAACATGACGGGTAGACATGAAAGCAATCGAAAGCAAGCGCTTTTCCATGCGTATTGGCTCGCGGGCGGTCGCGTGCCTGCTGGCGGCGGGGTTTGCCGCTTCAACCACTTCGGCGGCCAGCGCGGCCGATTCCGTCCTTCTGCCTCAGGATGCGCCGCACTACAGGACCGGAGACAACTCGACCTATGTGTGGTCCGACTTGCTGTCCGGAAAGAGTAGGACCATCACGCAAACCGTGACGTCCGTCAATGCGGATGGGAGTGCATCTCTTCAGATAGGGTCCGGAAGCGGGCATGTAGAGCTGACCTCTGAAGCAAACGTGATTCCCAATGCAGCCGCCCAACACGCCTGCGGTATCGCGCTTCATTTTCCGCTGCGCGCCGGAACGCGCTACGAGGCGGACTGCCAGGCCGCCGGCGAAGCGAGCACGACTGTGCTGCGGCGCGCCCAGTGCGAAGTGCAAGGTGTGGAAGAGATCAAGACAAGGGCCGGCTCGTTCTCCGCGATCAAGATCAGGATGACGGGAGTCTGGACGCCGCAATCTGGCTTTGGGGGTGGACCGATGGAGGAGACACTGTGGTATGCCCCAACCGCCAAGCGCATTGTCCGTGAGGAGTTTCAAAGCCGCATGGCGGGAAAGGGCGTACCCGCGACGACCTCAACCGAGCTGGTGCGTTACGCGGTGAGACAGTAGCGCGTCGTCGGCTGTGTCGGCCATCGAAATTGGAGCGTCAGCGCGCGGGGGAACGGGCTTTGCCGTCCACCACTAATGTGCGTTTGTCTCGCGTAACGTCGTATTCGACCGTTTGCGCTGGTGTAACGGCACCATAGGAAACACCGTTCACGTAGACGGTCCCGCCCTTCAGTTCAATCGTGTCGCCGCCGACCCGCGCGGTGCCCTGTTCGCCCTGTAAAACCGCGCCGGCGCAACCCTGACTTGTAAAACTGCGGACTGACGTAGTCGGCTTCACAGGATTCCCTTGCTGGTCCGGAAAGAAAAAATGCGGGACAAAAGGGCCATGTAGAGCGGCATTTGCCGCGCTGCATGGCGGTGCATCCTTGCTGTCGGCGCCGTGGGCAGTTCCGAAACTGATCACGCAACCGGCAAGCGTGGCAATCGTCGGTGGGAACAGTTTGTTCATGCTCCGAATCTGTCCTTTGACGGCTAGTTGATCGTCGGAAAACGTTTTTACGGTTTTCTAAGGCATTCGAGATGAAACCAATAGAGATCGTGAAGCTGAAAAAGGAAGTAAAGCAGAGTTGCCTGACACATGACTTTCATATGTCAGCGCGGCCACCGTTTGCGGGAGACGATGGCGAAGCTCACGGCGATCGCGCCCGTCTGGACCTGGCGATCGTCTGCCGAAGATACCCCGGCGAAGCGAGGGCGACGCGGGCCGCGCTTCCTACCAATCAAAGGATCCTGCACAGGTTCAGGATCGCTGGCGCGATCGTCAACCGAGACCTCTGTGCGGCCCGGCTGGTGTGAATGACACTTGGGGTTCGTTGAGGCCATGGGTAATCTCGTGTGAAAGGACATACCCGTATTGAACGACTCGACCATTGATTAGTAAAATGAATGATTTGATCGATACGATAACAAGCCGGAATGGAACTCAAACTGCTGAGAACGTTTTTGTCGGTCGTCGAACTGCGTCATTTCGGGCGGGCGGCGGACGCTCTGCACATGAGTCAGCCGGCGTTGAGCAAACAGGTCGGCGCGCTAGAGGCGAGTCTGGGCGCGAAGCTGTTCGAGCGGGGTCGACATGGCGCGGAGCTGACGCGGTTCGGGGAAATTTTCCTGCCCGATGCGCAAGCGCTCGTCCACGATGCGGACGAGATTCTCGCGCGTGCGCGGGAGGCCGGCAGCGGCAGGCGTGGGCATTTGCGAATCGGCATTTGTCTGTCCGTGCTGACGATCGCGCCGCAAATCATTGCCGACTTCCGTCAGCAGTATCCGGGCATTGCCGTCGCGTTGAGTGACCTGTCTTCCGCTGAGCAGACGCGCCGCCTTCTGGCGGGGAAGCTGGATGTGGGCTTTATGCGGGCACCCTCGGTCGACGGCCTCTCGTCGCTTCGTGTGATGGAGGAGACACTGGCGCTGGCGTTGCCCCCACGTCTTGAGCACGTGCGTCTTCCGTCCGATTTTGGCAAGCTAAATGAAATAGGTTTTCTGGCCTTGCGGCGTGCGCGTGGGCCCGGCCTCGCTGCTCAAGTCGAAAGCTGGTGTCGCGAACAGGGCTTCGTACCAAACGTGACGCAACAGGCTGATGATGTGCAGTCTGTCCTGGCATCTGTCGCTGCTGGAGTCGGCGTCGCGTTCGTTCCCTCGCGTGCGCAACATCTTCTTCGGGACGCTACCGTCCTGCCACTTCGCGGAAAACACGCGAAGTGGCGCGTAGGACTTGTGTGGGCGGATGCGCAGAAGAATCCGGTTACTTCACGGTTTGTTGCGTTTGTGCGCGCTGCGTTGAAAGGTGTCTGATTCTTCTTTTCGGCGACAACTTACCTGAGGGACGAGTCGCAGTCGGCGTGCCAACGATTCGGACGCACCACGCTACTACTCGCCCGCCCTTCTTGATCGCCTAGTGTTGCGCGACGACCGGTTGCTGAGCCGTGTCGGCTCTTAGCGCTGCGGCAGTTTTCTCTGCCGGGCTTTGGCGTTGCGGCTCATTTGCGGTGGCTATCGGCTCGCCTGCTCGCTGCGCCACCTCTTCTGCAAGCAGGTTCGCTGCGTGGCGTGCTGTGATGCGGCTTTGCGGAACACCCTTCGCATCGAGCGCAATCACCTTGTACAACTCGCGGTCGCATTCGAGTTCCTGCTGATATTGCTCAGCCTTGTCCACCAGCAATTCAAGAAGCGTCTGACGACGCCTTCTTTCCTCCAGCGTGATGGAAGGATTCCTACATATCGAGGACGCAAGTGTGATCAAGGTATCCAGTTGAGCCAGGTGCCGGTCGCATAAATCGAAGGCCGACAGGGCAAGCTTTTCGTATTGGATTGCGTCGACAGCCGGACGTGATGTGGGTTGATTTTTGTTGGGCTTGCTCATGGTGACGATCTCCCTGTTACTTCTTGGATCGCCCGACACTCGCTTGGGAAGGGGGTGAGCGGGCACGTAGCAGGTTAGCAGACCGGGTCGAAAACAAACCGGCGAGCCTTGCGGCTCCCCACCACGGCCCGCCCATAGAAATATAGACGTGCAGAGGTAGACGCACGACCCGCCTGAGCGGGTGTGCGGTTTTCGACTTCAGGCTGCTAAACCCGGCCGCCGGGTGTTTCCCAACGACCTGGCAATTATAAATCAGGTGGCGTGGATTGCCTTCAACCTTGTAGGCCAAATGTTTGATTTTGGCCAAACGGATAAGGGATGCTAGGACGACGGGGCGTGTGTTTGGCCTGTGCTTCGATTCGCCGCACGAATACCCGATCCCAACTTCAGCGAATGCGCATTTTCGACCGGCTTGAGTCACTCAGAACTCGCTTCCCGCTGTTCGTTTTCGCAGCGGCATGAGACCTCCGCCGAAGACTCATCGGCTCCGCACGGCGCCACAGGGACTTTAGGAACAACGTCCACCGCACGGGAGGAGAGTTCTGCTTCGACAGGTTCGATGATGGCAACCAGACCAGCCTCCAATCTGACATGGCGTTCGAACAAGGCGAGAAGTTCAGGGCGCAGTCCGTCGCCGCGTTGTGCTGCAAGAGCGTGAAGCGAGAGAAAGGGCAACATGGTCAAACTCCAGTCGATGAAAGACAGGCGAGCGCGATGACGATGAAAGAATTGACATGTCGGACGCCTGCGAGATCAGTGTGGTTCGGACGCGCCGCGCGTCGTCCGCCGACCTCGGCAAATGCGGGATCGAATGCTCAAGCTAGCGCAGCAGATCGGTACGGGCACTCCGTTTCTTGCTGTTCAATTGAGATGAAGGTCTTCGAGTATTGCAGCAAGAAACGGGGGGCCGCTGACCGCTCGCGCCAATATTGTTCAGGCAGAGAGGAGCGATCGTGCATCTCTCTTTTAACCACAGTCAATGAGGAATTCACCATGTCCAAGGAAGATGACAACAAGGCCATCGTGGGCCGCTGGTTCACCGATTTCTGGGGCAAGACCTGCAACCTCGAAGTCGTCGACGAGCTTGCCGCTCCCGACATGCTTCTGCGCTACTCGCTGCACGAGCCGCGCCGTGGTCGCGAGGACATCAAGGCATTCATGAGCGATTTCCGCGAAGCATTCCCGGATCTCAACTTCTGGGGTGCCGCCGATCTCATCGCCGAGGGGGACTATGTAGTCGGTCGATGGGAAGGTGGCGGCACGCATACCGGTCCGGCATTCAGCGATTTCCTCGTTGGATCGTTGCCGGCTGCGACCGGACGAGAAATGCGCTTCACCGGTACGACCGTGCTCCAGCTAAAAGACGGCAGGATCATTGAAGAAATCGGCCTGGACGACGGCGTGACCGCTCTGCAGCAACTCGGACTCATCAAAACAGCGTGATCGAAGGCACGATGCGTCCGATATGTTTGCGTGACGCCATGTGCATCTAACGCTACAACGGGCCGGGTGTACCCCTGCTCGTTGTAGCCCGTGACGCCAACCGTGAAGGTCAAGCCTGTGGCCAGCAACAGTTATTCGAAGAGACAGCGTCGGCCGTCGTTTCCTGGCCGGTTGCTGCCTGACGCGGTCGGCTCACTTCGACCCGTTACGGACCGTCGACCCATCGCGGCGTCTCCTTCGGCTTTCAAGGTACAACGGCCGTTCGTCGCCCCGCATAGGGAGCCAGGAGTTCGCCTTATGGAAAGCTTCGCATAAGACCGATGAAGGAGCGTTGAAGCAGGCAAGCGCGATCCTCAGTCCTAATACATCCACGTCGTCCACCGCCCTCTTACGCCCGCCTGCCGTGCTGGGTTCCCCGACGCACCACAACCAGGGCAATACCTCCGAGGATTGCTGCCGAGGCCAACACGATTCGGATGGTCACGCTCTCTCCAAGAAATACGACTGCGCCAAGCGTCGCGATGACCGGCACGCTCAACTGCACCGTGGCCGCATTGCCGGCTTTCAAACCAGGTAACGCCGCGTACCAGATGGCGTAGCCAATGCCGGAGGCCACCGCGCCGGAACCCGTTGCGTACCAGAAACCGGCGCTATCAATCGAAGCGTGGGCGGACATGGCGGCGCTGAGCGCTGCGGCAAGTGGGACTGCGCGCAGGAAGTTGCCGGCCGTCACCGCGGTGGGATTTCCCGTGCCCTTGCCGCGCAACGAATAGACGCCCCAAGCGACGCCGGCGCAGAGCATAAGGACCGCACCTCCGAGCGGTGGCGCCGAGAGGCCGGGAAGCAGCAGCCCGGCAAGGCCTGCCAACGCGCATGTCAATCCGATCCATTGCTGACTTTCGAAGCGTTCACCCTTTCGGATGCCGTAGCCGATCATGGTCGTTTGCACAGCGCCGAACAGAAGTAGGGCTCCAGTGGACGCCGGCAGGCTCAGGTATGCGAACGAGAAGGCGGCAGCATAGGCGAACAGCGCCAGCGCCGACAGCCAGTTTCCGGCGCCGCTCACCCCGCAGCCCCGGAGCCGCACTATCAGCGAGAGCGAGAGGGCGCCCGACGCGATACGGATCGACGTAAAGGTCGCTGCATCGATCCCGGTGCCTTTGAGGGCTAGCCGGCATAGCAATGAATTCGCTGCAAACGCGACCATTGCAAGCAGCGTCAGCACAGTGACACGCACGGGTGACACGGAAATCCCCCAAAAAACCTGAATCTTCCGCCAGTATCCGGCCATTGCGCTGCCAGTACGAGCGATGATGGTGGCGGAGCGATCCACATCGACGGTTGGAGCGACTGATTGTGTTTAGAAAGGCGGCACTAAATGCGCGTTGATCGACCAGCGGTCATTGATGGGCGTCAGTGACCAGTCGTCTCTGGCCCGAACGCGGCCTTTTGCAATCGGCTCATGCCGACCCAAAGGAACGCAATCCACCCGAAGCCGTACATCTGTTTAAAACGCGCTGGTCCCCGGGGCGACAGAAATCCGCTTTTGACCAATACATCAGGGGGTGGATTTCGCCCTGTACGTTAGCTATGCTGAACAACACCAGCTCACCCACCATGGCACCTGGCCCCTCACCACACGTCCGCTCTGGGAGTAGGTTATGCAAAGCACACCAAACGCGGGTCGGCAGGAATCAGGCGCTAACGGCGCGTCCCAGCCCGAACTCACGCCTGAGCGATTACTCCAACTGGGCATGGGATTCTGGGCGTCCAAGACATTGCTTTCCGCTGTCGAACTCGGCGTGTTCACGCGCCTGGCGAGCGGTCCTCACAATGCGGCGGAACTCACTGAAGCGCTCGGACTGCATCCGAGATCGGTTCTCGATTTCCTCGACGCGCTGGTCGCATTGAATTTGCTGGAACGTGAAAACGGGACCTACCGCAATACGCCGGACTCTGACCTGTTTCTCGACATGGCCAAGCCAAGCTATGTGGGTGGATTACTGGAAATGGCCAACGCCCGGCTATATCCATTCTGGGGCTCGCTGACCGAAGCGCTTCGCACCGGACAGCCACAGAACGAGGCGAAACAGGGTGGTAACCTCTTCGACTCGATTTATCACGACGAACACACGCTGCGAAGTTTCCTGCGAGCGATGAGCGGGGTCAGTCTGGGTGCAGCCAAGGCGATTGCGCAAAAATTCCCCTGGCAGAATTACGGCACCTTCATCGACATCGGCACGGCACAAGGTGCCTTACCTGTGCAGGTCGCGCTCGCCCATCCCCACCTACGCGGCGGTGGCTTCGATCTGCCGGTGGTGGGCCCCGTGTTTGACGAGTACGTGACGTCGCACGGCCTGCAGGAGCGGCTCCTTTTTCATCCGGGCGACTTTTTCAAGGACTCCTGCCCCTCGGCCGACGTGCTCGTTATGGGACACATCCTCCATGACTGGGACCTTGAACAGAAGCTAGTACTCCTGGCGAAGTGCTACGCGGCACTGCCTCCTGGAGGTTGCCTGATCGTCTACGATGCGGTGATTGACGATGACCGCAGGCGGAATGCCTTCGGGCTTCTGATGAGCCTGAACATGCTTATTGAGACGTCCGGTGGCTTCGACTATACCGGCGCGCAGTGCTGCACATGGATGAAGGAAGTCGGCTTCACGCAGATACGTGTCGAGCCTCTTGCCGGCCCGGACTCGATGGTGATAGGAATCAGATAGAAGCGGGGCGGCAGCACCTCAGCATCCTCCGCTGCGGACGTCGACGCCACGCTGTCAACGAGCCATTGCGCGCATTCCGTGACCGTCCGCAACGGCCGGCGAGTGTAGTTGTCGAACGAAGGTCCGCTTGCCGGACGGGAAGCCGACGTTTGAATGTCCATCCGAGAGCGCCGGCCAGCGGCCGTCGATGGCCGAACTGAGCCGGATGATGAGAAACTCAGTTCGACCCTGAGCAACTCTCTCCGAGCGACTCGAACATGCCCGCTTCAGTGGCGATAACAGCCACACGTTCACAGCAAGGCCACTGTTGCCAACCGATAAAGCAGCCCGCCAAACCACAGGCCATATCGTCGCGGCTACCTGTAACTTCTCGTTGACTATATCGACGCCCAAGGATGCGATGAACCAATCAGCCACGAAGTGCACGTGGACTGAAGCGCACCTGCTGGCCGGCGCGGCGTGCAGCATCTATCAGGGCCATGCTGACGGGCGAGTCTGAGCGAGGAAACGCGTAGAAACGTGCAACCGGCAACTTGGGTAATCCTTGTTCGCGACCCAACACGCACAGGCCGTCCACTCGCTGACTTTCGGCGATGACCGTAACAGCAAAACCCGAGCGCGCCGCCGACAGGCAGCCCGCCATGCTGCTGCTCTCGAACACCAAACGCCACGCCCGGCCCGCCTTGTTCAGTGCTGTAATCGCAGACTCCCGATAGATGCATGGATCGGGAAAGACGGCCAGCGGCAGCGGCTGGTCAGGATCCAGTGGTTGATCCTCCGAGAACACCCAGATTAGCGGCTCTTCCCACAGCAGTTCGCCGCCTTTTTCGACGCGGTTGCATTGCTTGCCGAACACAAGATCCAGACGACCGCGCTCTTGCTGGCGCAATAGATCGGCCGTGACGCCGACTTTCAGATCGATCGTCGCCTCAGGGTGCCATTGGCGAAAACGCTGCAATACTTTGGGCAGCCACGTTCCCGCAAAGTCTTCCGATGCACCGACCCGCAGCAGCCCGCGCAACGGCGCGCCGCGCAGTTTCGCGCGGACCTCGCGCTCCAGATCCAGGATATTGCGGCCGTAGGCGTACAAGGTGTCGCCGCCCTGCGTCAACTCAAGGCGGCGAGTCGTGCGTGTCAGCAGGCCAACCCCGACGATCAGCTCCAGACGCTTGATATGTCCGCTTACGGCCGACGGCGTCAGCGCCAGACGCTCGGCGGCCATGGCAAAGCTGCCGCTGTCCACGACTTCGAGAAAGGTGCGCAGCAACACGGTATCGAGCGGAACACCGTCGGCGGCAGTCAGAATGTCCATCAAATCATTCGACACGAAAAATTATCAATGGTGAATGATTATTCAGCAATCGACACGATAAGTCGAGCTATCGTGGCACATCCCTGATTGCACGAGGAACACCATGCACACCTATCGCCACGCCGCTACTGAGCGGCTCGACATCGCTTATCTCGAATGGAACCCACAGGGGCCGCGCACAGCAGTGTTGGTGCATGGCTGGCCGGACAGCCCGCAGTGCTGGAAGAGCGTAGCGCCGATACTGGCCAGCTCGGGTTACCGTGTGCTCGCGCCGGCGCTGCGAGGCTTCGCGCCCACCCGGTTCCGCGATACGGCCACGCCTCGAAGCGGCCAGTTGTCCGCGCTGGGCCGCGATCTGCTGGATTTCCTGGACGTGCTGGGTGTGGAGCGGCCGGTTTTAGTCGGCCATGATTGGGGCGCACGCGCGGTCGCAAATGCTTGCGGCTTGCGAGACGGCGTGGCTTCACATCTGGCGATGCTATCTGTGGGATACGGTACCAACGCCCCGGACCAGTTGTTGACCCTGCAGCAGGCACGCAATTACTGGTACCACTGGTTTATGGCCACGCCGCGCGGCGCGCGCGTAGTGCGGGACGAACGTAAGGCCTTCGCCCGACAGATGTGGGACACCTGGGCACCGGCCGGCTGGTATGCGGAGGCCGACTTCGACGAGGCAGCGCAGGCATTCGAGGGCGACGATTGGGCCGAGATCGTGCTCCATTCTTACCGCCACCGTTGGGGTTTTGTCGACGGCGATCCGGCCTATGCCGAGGACGAGACACGTCTGAATCCCGCGCCGGGGCTATCGGTTGCAACGCTGGTGCTGCACGGCGGGGCGGACACCTGCAACCATCCCGATAGTTCCAAGGAACGGGAGGCTTTCTTCCTCGGGCGCTATGAGCGAAAGGTGCTCGATGGAGTGGGACACTTCCCGCAGCGCGAAGCGCCGCAGGAAGTTGCCGATGCCATTCTGCAGTTCTGTCGATAGGAGACGGCGAACATCCGCACGCAATCTGCCGAGAGAACATTCGCGGCAGTTGCGGCACTCGAGGTATAGATTCAGGGCGCGACCTATCACGCGAAAAGTCTCACGAAATCAGCCGGGTAAGTTCGTCGTGGAGTTCCTTTGAGAGCGACACGCCGTGCTCAATGCTACGCTGTCGCGCATCGAATCGTCGCTGGGAGGGCAGACGTGCGCCCTGACCCACGATTCCTTCAAACAGAGTCTCAGCGCGCTGCAGGTTGTCTGCAGGGGCAGCGCCAGCGAAGACCGCAGGGTCGAACGCGATGACAATTTCACCATGGCAAGGGGCCGCTCCTACGCCTTCGTCAAAAGCCAGCGACTCCGGGCTAAGCATATCGCCGATCAACGGCCCAGCCAGCAATTCAACCATCGCTGAAAGCGCGGAACCCTTATAGCCTCCGAATGTAAGCATGGCCCCCCTCAATGCTTTGTCGGGGTCGTCGGTAGCTTGACCGTTTTCGTCAATCGCCCAATCGCTCGGAATCCTGGAGCCGGACCGCTTGTGCAGTTCGATGTCGCCACGGGCGATTCTGCTTGTAGCCATGTCGAACACAAACGGAAAGGGGCCAGGACGTGGCCAGGCGAACGCGATCGGGTTAGTTCCAAATAGCGGCTTGTTTCCGCCAGCAGGTGCTACACAGCTATGGGTAGGCGTCATGGCCAGAGCAGCTACGCCTTCAGCAGCGATGGCCTCGACCTCCGGCCACAAAGCGCTGAAGTGAAAGCAGTTGTTGATTGCCAGAGCGGCGATACCAGATTTTTTCGCCTTTTCAACGAGTACCCGACTCCCCAATTCAAACGCAAGCGGAGAGAATCCGAACCGCGCGTCGACCTTAACAAGCGAAGGCGAGACATCGTTTATCTGCGGTTCAGCATCAGCCTTGATTTTGCCCAACTTCAGTGTTTTCACGCACCCAATAAGGCGCCATACACCGTGTGACTGGCAATCGTCCCGCTGGCCCGCAACGAGCACCTTCGCCATCGCGTCGGACTGATGGGCACTTAGACCATTGGATGCCAATACGTCAAAGGCCAACTTGTGCAAGTGATCAAGTGAAAGAACTATTTCTGCCATGTCTTCTGAAGTCCGTCTCTCATTAGTAGCCGCGCGGCCATGCGCGTTCCATTGGTATCCAGAGTCTGGTGATGATCGGCGGGGACATCGCCGCGGCGATCGCTTTGTCGACGATGGTGGAGTGTTCGAGGCCAGCTAATTGATCAAGCCGGCTCTACTTGGGCGCAATATCTCGCCGCACCCGCTTGATATGCTGCTCCACGTAGAACCCTGCTGCGTCAGCATCACCGCTCACGATCGACTCGTAAATAAGCCGATGCTCGGACGCATACAGACGTATCCGTAAGGGATCGAAGATTCCGTCGTCTTTAAGCCTTTTCCACAACGGTTGATCCATTGTTTTCGCTACTTCGTCTGCGATCTTGACGAGCAAAGCGTCACCGGTCATTACCGCTAGTTGGCGGTGGAACATTCTGTCGCTGTTGTTCCAAAGTGCGCGCTGCTCAGGATTGTCAATGTCCTGGATCGTCTCCATCTCCGCAAGGTATTGCTCAGCGAGGCGGTCGCGCTTGCCTCGTGCGGCGGCTCGTCGTGCGATTGCCGGTTCGAGGATGAATCGCGTTTCGAGCGTTCCCGTTGGACTAAAATCTGGTTCCGCGTTCTGAGCGCCATGATTGCCGTCGTCATTGAGTAAACGCTCAGAGGCCGCAGAGGACACGTAGGTACCAGAATTCCGTTTCGTCACAACGAGACCTTCATTCTGAAGAGCCCCTATTGCCTCTCGAACAGCAGGTCGGCCGACACCATAGAGCGCCGCAAGTTCGCGTTCCGATGGCAGGCGTGACTCGGCCGCGAACCGTCCCGTGCGGATTTCCTCCTTGATCTTCTCTTCGACCTGCTCATAAATCTGCAGTGGTCTGAAATTCGATTCGAGATCCTGCCGTGTCGTACCCATCTCACTTCCTTTCATTTCCTGACGCCCGATGCGAGGGAGTTCACCTGTCATTGACGGATAATTATCATACGTCGTGGCGACATGATGCCACCTCCTGATGCGGCCACGCGCGAAGTGTTCCCCGTGGCTCACACAAGGCAAAAAGCGCGGCGGCATCCCATTTCAGAATGCGCCGCGAAGGCACCAAGGAGATGGGCCAAAGGATGTCACGTCAGTGCGGCAGTTGCCGTCGAAGTGAGCCTGGAATCTGCCCTCTCTACCGCACCAGGAACCCGTAGGTCAAAGGATCGCGCTCGTCGATCAACCACGTCCCGTAGCCACAGATAAACGCATTCCCTTCGATCTCTGGAATCACTGCGTCGAATTCACCGCATTTCGTCTCACCAAGCACGCGGCCTCTGAAGATCGTTCCGATAATCGACTCGTTCACGAGCGTTCCATCCGAGGGTAGCTTGCCACGCTGGTAGAGCTGAGCGACGCGTCCTGCCGTGCCGGACCCTGTTGGCGATCGGTCAACCTCGCGATCGGCGAAGATACAGCAGTTCGCCTGAGTCGATCCCGGATGACGGGGCGTATTCGAAATGATCGTGCCGTAGAGCCCTCTGATTTCCGGAATCTCTGGATGAACGATGTCAAACGCTGCGTTGGTTGCCTGTGTGATCTCGTCGCCGAACTGCTTCAGTCGATCAACGTTGCTTTCGCCTACCGCCATATCATACTGCGCACCGTCGACGTAGAAATAGAACGCGCCTCCGTAAGCGATGTCTCCGGACACGGGGCCGAACGTTGGCGTATTGACGGTGACGTCCTTTTTCCAGACGAACGACGGCACGTTCACAAAACGCACATTCCCTGCATTTTCGCCGTCCCACTGGACGAAAGCTTCGAGGAATCCGCAAGGCGCGTCGATGCCGACGCGCGTTTCCGGCGACGTGCGCTCAATCCACCCCAATTCAACCGCTGCGGTGGCCAGCGCAATCGTCCCGTGGCCGCAATGGGGACTGTAGTCTTTATTCTGCGTAAAGATGATGCCGAAGTCCGCGCCTTCGGTTACCGGCTCAGTGAGGAAGCCTCCGTACATATCGGCATGGCCTCGAGGCTCCAGCATCATGGCGCTCCGCAACTCATCCGCATGCCTCTGGATCCACTCCCGCCGCTCCACGATGGTTTTCCCCGCGAGACGCGGGAAACCATTGGTGATGATGCGAAACGGCTCACCACCGGTGTGCATTTCGATCGTGTTAAGTGTCCTGGTAATTCGCATAGATACTCCGCCTTGCTTACTATTTTCGTTGAGACCTTAGTTGCCGTAAGTTACGACAGCGCCGTCCTTGAATGTGTACACGGTCGTCGCCGAGCTTTTCAGATCATGATGTACGTCGAACGAGTACTCGCCGGCCACGCCGGTGTAGGTGGACTTGGCGAGTTGCGCACCAATTTTGGCGCGGTCGGATGTCGTGCCAGCCTTCACCATCGCGTCGGCCAACAGCTTCATGCCGTCGTAATAGCTCACGCCGTACACCTGCGTATCGACGTTGAAGGTTGTCTTGTACTTTTTCAGGAACGCGCTACCCGCTGGCGTCTTGTCCAGCGAGACCCCACCTTGTGAGCAATAAGCATTCGTCGCTGCGGGACCTGCGATTTTGGCCATATCAGACGTACAGATTCCGTCGCCGCCCAGCAGCTTCGCCCGCAATCCGAGCTGACGCATCTGTTTGACTAGCGGGCCGCTTTGCGACGCGTAACCACCATAGAAGATGACGTCGGGATTCGTCGCCTTGATCTGGGAGAGGACGCCCTTGAAATCGACGGCCTGACCATTCGTGTATTGCTGGTCGATAATCTTCAGCCCGCGTGCCTTGGCCACGCTCATGAACTCCTCAGCCACGCCCTGTCCGTAGGCCGACCGGTCGTCCATGACTGCCGCTGTTTTCGCTTTAAGCTTATCGATGGCGAAATTAGCCATCGCTCCGCCGAGTTGCCCGTCACTAGCGCCGATACGAAATACCTCGTTGAAACCTTGAAGAGTCAGCGCCGGGTTCGACGCAACCGAAAGCATCGGGATGCCGGCGTTCTGGTAGAGCCGCGAGGCTGGGATTGCGACTCCAGAATTGTATGGACCAAGAACGGCAGCCACCTTGGCGTCGACCAGTTTTTGCGCGACCTGCACGCCAATCCGGGGATCCGCCTGGTCATCTTGCGATACCAATTTGAATGTTATGTTTTTACCGGCGATCGTCGTCCCGGCGCTATTTAGCTCGTCAACCGCCATGCGTGCGCCATTTTCGTTGTCTTTCCCTTCTGACGCTTGGGGACCGGTCAACGGCCCAGAAACCCCAACAAGAACAACCTCTTGAGCGCTCGCACTACCTAAGGCGAGAAGTGCAGCAACCGCCATTACCGAAGAGACAAATTTTTTCATCGCACACCCCAGTGGTTAAAGTACACTGGATTCGATAGTGACCACTTTTGGTTCTATTTGCAACCATTGCAAAATAAAATCTCACAGGGGGTTTCCCTGGGCGTAGGTGGTCGCAGAACAGCGTCTGGGATCACCACCAAGAATGATTGATCATTTGACTATGACTACTTCAGACTCCCAAATTCCCGCGATCATCGGCTATGTAACCCCGTGGAGCGCACACGCTGGTCAGGAACTGGCGTTCAAAATCAGTTCGCGCGGCGATCGCGCTTTTACGGCAACGGTCGAGCGCATAGATTGTTGTGACCCAAACCCTGACGGGCCCGGGATGAAACTGGTCCCGATTGATGTCCAGTTGGAAAGCACCTACCCAGGACAGGAGCAGCCGGTATTTCCCGGCTCCTGCGCCTACGGCCCAATGCCGGTTCTGGAGGGCATCCCGCACTTCAAGCTCGACCTGACGGTTCAGCCCACACTTGAGGACGCCACCCTTCAGACATTGGTCGCTCTTCAGAACCATGATGGGACGCATGGTGTAGCGATTGCTCTCAATCGCGGTGAACTCGTTTTCCAGAGCCTCGCAGCAGGGGAACAGATCACAACTGGCTTAGCCGTCGCCGCCGATTTATGGACAAACTTGCAGATATCCATCGACCGTGACGGGCATGTTCAAGCAATCAGCTCAGGCACGAACGCGCGCGAAGAGGTGTTCAGGAACGTGGCAGACTTTGAAGTACCGTTCTCTGCTGCCGCGTTCGAAGGTTCGACGGTGTGCTTTGCGGCGATCTGGAGAGGACACCCGGAGCATGCCTTCAACGGCTTCATCGAAAGCCCGGCATTGCGTGCGCCCGGAAGCGATGCACGCGGCGATCAGCGCGAGGACAACGTGTTGGCACATTGGGACTTCACGCCAACGCTCGTCCACACGAATGTACCGAACAGGCTTGATAGCGACGCCCCGTTGACGCTTGTGAACGCTCCAATGAGGGCAGTTCGGTCGTCAGGGTGGACCGGACATGAGCTGGACTGGAAGCATGCGCCAGAGGAATACGCCGCGATTCGATTCCACGCCGACGACCTGTCGGACTGTGGCTGGCAAACGTCCATACATCTAAAAATTCCGGCCGACATGGCATCGGGTGTCTATGGACTGCGCGTGGACAATGGCGAAGGCGTCGATACGATCCCGTTTTACGTCACGGTTGCGTCGGGAGGGGAGCACGCGCGCATTGCGTACCTTGCGCCCACACTGACTTACCTGGCCTACGCCAACAACGCCCGTGGAAATTTTTCGGGGGCGCTTGCTGCTCGCGTTGAAGCATGGGGGGCGTATCCGCACAATCCGGACGTCGTCACTTCATTCGGCACATCAACGTACAACTATCACAGCGATGGTTCGGGCATAAGCCTCTCCTCCCGCTTGCGCCCGGTTCTCACCATGCGTCCAGGCTATCTGACGTTCCTTGACGAGCATGGCTCGGGTCTGCGCCACTTTTCCGCGGACTCTCATCTGACCAACTGGTTAAGGGAAAAGGGATTTGAATTTGACGTCGTTACCGACGAGGATCTCGATGAGCGAGGCGTCGACGCGTTGAAGCACTACGACGTTGTCCTGACCGGATCGCACCCGGAATACCATACACGCCGAATGCTGGACGCGCTTCTGGCCTATCGGTCTGCGGGCGGAAGCCTGATGTATCTTGGTGGAAACGGTTTCTACTGGAAAATCGGGCGCGCCGTATCAGCGCCACATTTGCTTGAGATTCGTCGAGCCGAGGCGGGCATGCGGGTATGGGAAAGTCAGCCCGGTGAGTACTACAACCAGTTGGATGGCGAGTATGGGGGGATGTGGCGTCGAAACGGATTGCCGCCGCAAAAAGTTGCGGGAATCGGGTTTACAGCGGAGGGAGACTTTCGGGGCACATTCTATCGGCGCACGCCGGCCTCGTTTACCACCGAACATGCCTGGCTGTTCGCGGGGGTTAAAGCAGGAGCAGGAGAGCCACTTGGAAACTTCGGGTTGTCGGGCGGCGGCGCTGCAGGCTTCGAAATTGACCAAACTGCTGCCGATCTCGGCACGCCCGCCTACGTGACAGTGGTCGCGTACTCCGACAATCACGACGCCAGTTTCGTGACCGTTCCCGAGGAGCTACTCTTCAATCGAATGGTCGGCAAACCGAGAGTGCATAGCGGCATTCGAGCCCACATGATCTGCGGCTTCAGCCCGAGCGGCGGCGGACTATTCGCAGTCGGCTCAATCTCCTTTCTCGGAAGTCTTTACTGCGCCGGTTACGACAACGACATTTCAAAAATTGTCGAGAACTGTTTGCGCCGCTTTCTAGCCGTCTCCCTCACCTCCAACTCGAGCAAGTTGCCCGTATAGGAAGTGTGCTTGGAGGCGAGGTCATCAATGAAGGTCATTCCGTGACGCTGGCGTGCACAAGGTCTGGGGATCATCGATTCATAGACAGCGCGCAATCGGAAATAGGCATTACACGCCCGCAACGGCTGTTGCGCGCCGAGCGCCAGACATCCTGGCGTCGGTCACGAAGGTCACTAAATGGCCGACGGCCGTCTTATGCCCGACGGACGAGAGCAGGATCAATTGAGATCCGGCGCTGCCTGAATCAGAGTCCTTGCCACGTAAAGGACTCTCCCGATTGAACGTCGACGCCTATCGGACCGGCCTGGGAGTGGTGACTGAACACGATCGCGCGTGAGTGTGCCCCAGACAACCTTAAGAACGTAAGAATTGCATCGCGCTGCTGCTTGCCACGATAAGGAGAAATCTTCATCTTCTGTTCGTCTGATCGCACGATTACCACGTCGTTATGCTTAACAAGTCTCTCGATTTCATCGAATCTGAACGATGCCACGTTGACCCTCCATTAGCTGCAATCAGCCACATGAATGATCGCTATATCGGTCACCGCTCCAATCAGCTTGAGCAGCCGAAAGTTGCCGTAATGATGTTCTCCGGAGGAATATTCGGACGATCGCGATGGCTTTCTCGCGTCCGCGATACCGGGACGCGGGTGATCCGCAGATCGAGGTTGAAATCCTGATCAAGGTTGCAAGCCACGGCCGCCATACTAGATCGAATTATTCTCGGGGTCGTCGTTCCCCAACTTCCCGATTCTCCGTCACGACTCGGCGAACGGCTTCCAAAAAATCGGGGCGCGCCTCGGGGTCAGGGACTTCGATCAGCTTGCGCGGAGCCTTGGCTTGGGGCTTCAGTGTCACACCGTAAAGTTTTTGCGGCGCAGTCATAGTTCGTCTCCGGCTTCGATCACAGCTAATTCGGACGGCAGGCTCGGTCTTGCTTCTGGTTTCCGAAAATCAGGCTTTCGGAACTTTACTGAGTTGGGGACTGTGGACTCCGTGCGTGGTGCGTCTCCAGGCTTCGTCGGCACGTTGCTGGGCTGATTTCACGGTATATGCGACCCCTTGCTTGCCCTTCGGACCTGGCGAAAACGCCGAAGTCAGACCGGAAAATGTCCGGCGGACGGTCTTGGTGACCATGGCGCACTCCGCGTTTGTGTCGGAGTTACAAGTCTAGGTCTTTACGTGCAACCCGCGATACTGTACGTTTACACAGTACTTTGGCGAGCCCACCATCGGCGCGAGACGACGTCTCGAGCGAAACGGCGCCCGTACGATCACTCCGCGCCAGGTGAATCAGCGCCAATCCACTACACCCTTAAGAGAGTGCTAATGGAAATCAGAGAAGCGCGCCGGATTATCCGCAGCCTTTGGCATCAGCAACGAGTGCCAAGGCGCACCGGAGTCGCTGGAGCGAGTCCAGTACGATCAGGATGCGTTCGTCCGTCAGGAGGATTGAAATGACAGATGACCTGCGGCGACAACTCGGCGAAGTTGAGCAAGCCTTGGTGGCACTTGAGGGCGTGATTGCAGTGCGACGGGAGTACATCTCGCTGCTTCAGCGTTTGGGAACTCGTGACAAGGAGCTAGCGTCTCTCGACGCGCTTATAACTGCCTGGTCACGTCTGCAGTCGCAGCGAGACCGCCTCGCCGCGGCTATCGCCAACGGGGCGCAATGATAGCGTTGGAGAATGGGGCGATCTACCGACGTTTGTGGAAGAGTTCGCGCCCCGCGTAGACGGCAGAAAACAGGCCGACGATAACGGCCGCGACGGCCAACGATTCATCTTGTCGTCCAGAGGGGGCCGACAACGTCGCATGAAACCAGAGGCCAATTCCGATTGCCGTCATGAACATGCCAAAGACAAGCCCCCACACCGGCCCCGCCGTATCGGAGCTTCCTAATCTGTGAGACATTTTCATCGCTATACTCCCCGTCCCGCACCGACATTTGCTGATTGCCGCAGCCTGCGAGTTCCGCATTGGCAAGATTTTACGGTAGCGTACGCGATCAAAAAGACGTCATCAACAAGCTAAATAATGATTGAGGTCTTTCAAAGTCTTGCGATCAAACGGACAGACATCCGTATTAGCCGCCGCCCAAGGCCTCGGATTGGAGTCGACCGTTATTGTTCGGATACCTACTGATTAAATTCGCAAGCCACATTACGCTGGGCTTTGACCGGTTCAGGTGAAATGCGAATGAAGACCATGGCGCTTCGACCGCCGCTCCGTCGTGCTACTCGATGTATTGGTGCCGGATGACGCGCAGGCAAAGCATCTGGAGGCGTATAGCGCGGTGCCGCTATTCAGCAGTGGCATAAATCAGATGTTTGTAGCGATCGGCAAATCAGCGAAAAGAGGCCAGAAAAAAGGCCTGTTCGCGATGCGGACCCACGCATATGACCGATAGAATTTCATCCTATACACACGTGACGCAATGTCGCGCGTTCGAGATCTGTCGGATCGCTTTCTCACATCGGATTTCCGGTAATTCAGCATGGCACGGCTTGCACGGCATTACGTCCCAGAACAACCTCAGCACGTTATCTTGCAGGGGCTCACGGGGCCCGCATTCCTGGACGAGGGAGACTACCTGTACTTCCTCGCCTGCCTGGCAGACGCAGCGCGCGTCGCCGATCTGGCAGTCCACGCATGGGTGCTCATGCCTGACGCGATACAGTTCCTCGTCACGCCTTCGTACGAGTCGAGCGTGCCCGTGGCGATGCAGGCGGTCGGCCGTCGCTATGTCGAGACCTTCAACCGTCGCCATGGACGCCGCGGCGCGGTGTGGCGTGGCGAGTACCGGGCAACAGTGATTGAGCCCGATCGATATTTCCTGCTCGCGAGCCAGGTCATCGATCATGCGCCGGTGCGCAACCGCCTTGTAGCCGAGGCTGGAAACTATCAATGGTCTAGCTACACGCACCACATCGGGCTGCGTGTCGATAACTTCATCAAGGACCATCCACTCTACCGGGCGCTCGGCAATACGCCGTTCGAGCGCCAGCAGGCTTACCGCGATTTGGGCGCACAGCTTCTTGACGAACGCGAGGTCAATGACCTGATGCAGTCGACGCTCAAGGGCTGGGTGCTCGGCAGCGCCGCGTATTGCGAGTGGGCGGCCCAGACAGCCAACCGGCGTTTGATGCCCCTGCTGCTACGCGACCGGGCGCCCCAAGGTTTGCACGACACGCCCCCTCGCACACGCGGGCTAGCCAAAAGATAAACCAGCAAGGAAACCTTGCTCGGATGCCAGATCGCAGCATTGGGAAGAAGTGGACATTCGGATGGGCTACAAGATCGTCGCATTCTCGCCGCCCCGGCGACGTTGAGTCGGTGGTCGGCTAAGCGCTTGGACAGATTTTCTCGCCCAGCAAAGCTCGTGGCGCCAAGGAGTGAGTTAGCCGGGACGCTTCTCAAGCACGTCCTTCACAACTGGAAGCGCCGTAAAAACATTCGGCCAGCCCGCATAGAACGCTAGTTGCGTCATGACTTCGGACGCCTGTGCCTTGGACAGTCCGTTATCCATTGCCCGGTTCAGGTGATAGGTCAGTTGCGCGACCTGTCCAGTGGCGACCAACGCGCTGACCGTGACGAGACTACGATCGCGGGGCGCAAGACCAGGCCGCAGCCACAGGTCGTTGAACAGCGCATCTCGGGTGAATTGAACAACTCCAGGCGAAACGGCGCCGAAGTTTTGCTGAACTGTGCTTTCGCGCTGGGCTTCGGCAGCCTCGTCGAGCGGCAAAAGGTCAACTGCTGCTGGCGGGAGTTGCGCCACCGCAATCCCATGTCTCTCGAAAACGGCATTCGTTACCTTCACAGCCGCGGTCGCGTTGGCCCAACCGGAGTAGAAAGCCAGATGCGTGATGATTTCCGAAATCTCGCTGGGCTTGAGGCCGCCCTCGAGCGCGAGATCGAGATAGAACGGCAACTCCGCGCTCTGATTGCGCGCAATCAATACTGAGAGCGTGACCACGCTGCGATCCCGCACGGACAACTGTGGACGTTTCCACAGGTCGCCCAGCACCACGTCGTTCGTATAGCGCTCAAGAGCGGGTGAAACGGTGCCCATTCCGGTGAGCAAGTTGCTGGGGGACGCGCGATCCAGGCTTTCCATATCAGTTTTCCTTTCGAACTGCGAACAGGCCGCGGTACCGAACGCAAGCGACATCATCGCGACAGCGAATATCCTCATCGGCAGTTTCCTCGATAGCGCCTGACTGCATTTAAATGAGTCGATATCCGGAATCTAACGTGTCCACTCATGCTCGACTAGGCGCTAGAATCGGCAAACACCTATGAAATGAGTTCATCAATGCGTCGCGAGAGCTACAACGACCTGCTTGCACTGATTGCCGTCGCGCGCGAGCGCAGCTTCACGCGCGCCGCCGCGCAACTCGGCGTATCGCAATCAGCCTTGAGCCATACCATCCGGGCACTCGAAAGCCGGCTCGGAATGCGACTCCTGACCCGAACCACGCGCAGCGTCGCGCCGACGGAGGCTGGCGAGCGCCTCATTCGGACCATCACACCCCGTTTTGAAGAGATCGATTCCGAACTGGCGGCCGTGACGGAGTTTCGGGACAAACCTGCGGGCACGATCCGCATCACCGCGACCGATTACGCGACGGAAACGGTTCTGTGGCCCAGGTTATCGCCGGTCCTGCATGAATATCCAGACCTCAAGGTGGAGATCATCACCGACTACGGCCTCTCAGATATCGTGGCAGATCGGTACGACATCGGCGTTCGCCACGGCGATCAGGTAGCCAGGGACATGATCGCGGTCCGCCTCGCGCCCGAAATGCGCATGGCGATCGTCGGGACACCGGAGTACCTGAAGACGCGTTCGTTGCCAAGGAAGCCCCAGGATCTGACCGCGCACAACTGCGTCAATCTTCGTTTGCCGACGTTGGGCGGCTTTTATCCATGGGAGTTAAAGAAGGGCAGTCGCGAGGTGCAGGTTCGCGTCGACGGACAACTCGCTTTCAACGGGACCTACCCGATGCTGGCTGCCGCGTTGTCGGGATACGGTCTGGCTTACATTCCGGCTGACCTCGCCCAGTCTCATGTCGAAGCGGGTCGCCTCGTGAAGGTATTGGAAGAATGGTGCCCCACCTTTCCAGGGCTGCACGCCTGCTATGCGACTCGACGTGAGTTCTCGCGGGCGATGACCGTGGTGATCGATGCAATCCGTTATCGCAAGGAATAGCCCAGGAACTGGAATGAGATTCATGAATACAGTTCATGATGGTTTGCTGTTTTACTGGCTTTATCACTAGATACCATCGACCTATCATCCTCCATACAGACGGCGATGAAAGCGCCCGCTGATGCGCCTTTCCGGCGTGCACGTTCTGTTAACCGCAGGCGCGGCCTGCATGGAGATGATGAGAGTGGACTATGGATATCTGGGGCGCAGCGCCCTCAAGGTTTCGCCCCTGTGCCTGGGTGCAATGATGTTTGGCGGCGAAACGGATGAAGCGACCTCGCGCCGGATTATCGACAAGGCTTTCGACCAGGGCATCAATTTCCTCGACACTGCCGATGTGTACCACGCTGGCCGATCTGAAGAAATCGTCGGGCGGGCAATTGCGGATCGACGGGATGACTGGGTCGTGGCAACCAAGTTCGGCTATCCGGCTTCAGTTAGCGCCCGCCTGAACGAACAGGGCCAGTCACGCAAATGGATCTACCAGACGGTCGACGCCAGCCTGAAGCGCCTTGGCACCGACTACATCGACATTCTCTACTTCCACCGGTCGCTTGTTGACGCGCCGCTCGAGGAAGGGGTTCGCGCCATCGGCGACCTCATTCGTCAGGGTAAGGTGCGCTACTTCGGTCTGTCCAACTTCCGCGCCTGGCGTATTGCGGAGATCGTGCGCCTTGCCGATCAGTTGGGCATCGATCGCCCCGTTGCGATCGAACCGGTCTACAACATGGTCGACCGTACCGCCGAGGTGGAGTTGATGCCGGCGGCTGGACACTACGGCATTGGCGTCGTGCCCTACAGCCCGCTCGCCAGAGGTGTATTGACCGGCAAATATGCACCCAACGGTGCGCCTCCTGCCGACTCCCGTGTTGCACGCGGTGACAAGCGCATCCAGCAGACCGAGTGGCGTCCGGAATCTCTCGCCATCGCACAGAAGGTCGCGGAGTACGCCGCTGAACGCGGTACCACCTCGATAGCGTTCGCCATTGCGTGGGTGCTCAGGAACAAGCTTGTGAGTTCCGCTATCGCTGGGCCACGCACGGAAGCGCACTGGGACAGCTACATCGACGCATTGACGCTGCAACTGGGACCGGACGACGAAAAGTTTGTCGACAGTCTCGTGCCTGCCGGGCATGCATCGACGGCCGGCTATACGGACCCGAACTATCCAATTGAAGGCCGCCGCGTGACCGGTTGATCCGGCGGCAGAGAGCACTGCTGAATACCTTACCTGTACGAATTGAGGGAATTGATTGTGAATATAACTTTTGAGAACAAGGTTGCACTCGTTACGGGTGCGGGCTCCGGCCTTGGTTTGGCGACGGCGAAAGCATTTGCCTTGTCAGGGGCTTCCGTCGTGCTGGCAGACCGGGATAGAGAGAGCGTGGAGTCGGCGGCCGACGAACTGAAGGACCAAGGTTGTGCGGTCCTCGCTGTGCAGTGCGACGTGGCCGACGATGCACAGGTAGAGGCAATGGTCGCGCAAACCGTGTCGACCTTTGGAAGATTGGACATCGCCTACAACAACGCTGGCGTCCAGAATGTCCTTGCTGAAACAGCCGACTCGACTCGAGACGACTACGACCGCGTGATGTCGATCAATCTGGACGGTGTCTGGAGTTGCATGAAATTCGAACTGCAACAGATGCGCCGGCAGGGCAACGGCGCGATCGTCAACTGCTCGTCTTTGGGCGGCCTCGTCGGCGGCGCGGAGCGTGGCACCTATCACGCTGCGAAGCATGGTGTACTGGGGCTGACCAAGAGTGCTGCCCTTGAGTATGCGGCACGAGGTATCCGGATCAACGCGATCTGCCCGGGTCTGTTCTGGACGCCGATGTCCGAGCAGATGGCAGCCTCCGGCCAGAGCGAAGCGCTTGATGCACTGCTGAAGGCGGTTCCAATGGGCAGATATGGGAAACCGGAAGAGATCGCCGACGTCGTTCTCTGGCTTTGCAGCGATGCTTCGAGCTATGTCACCGGTCAGTCCATTTCCGTCGACGGTGGCTTCATCATGCGATGAGCGAGGGGCAGCGCTTCAAAGCGAGTATTCGCTTTGGAGACCGCTCGCGGGCCGGGCCACGTGCATAACGACGTGGCCGCAGCACACGTGCCAACTGGATCACTATCGCAACAGATTGACCTTCGCGAGGTCGATGAGCTGTTGGCCACGTCCGTCCATAACTGCACGCAACATGAACAATCCGAAGTGGTAGGCCTCGTCGACACTCGTCACAGGTGGCATCACAAGTTCCTGACGTGCGCTCACGACGTCGACAAGCGCCGGACCCGGATGTGCAAAAGCCTCGCGCAGCGCGCCTTCCAGTTCCGCCGGATGCTCGACGCGCACGCCTTTGATACCCATCGCATTCGCCATCGCGGCGAAGTTCGGATTCTTCAGGTCACATCCCGTATCGACGAACCCGCTAGCTTTCATCTCCAACTCCACGAAACCTAGCGTGCCGTTGTTAAGCACGACGACCTTGACAGGCAAGCCCGTCTGAATGAGCGTGACGAACTCGCCCATCATCATCGTGAAGCCGCCGTCGCCGGACATCGAAATCACCTGGCGGTCTCTGAAGGCGGCCTGTGCACCGATCGAATGCAGCATCGAGTTCGCCATCGAGCCGTGATTGAACGAACCCACCAGCCTCCGTTTGCCGTTCATCTTCAGATATCGGGCCGTCCACGCGATCGGCGTGCCGACATCGCAGGAGAAGATCGCATCGTCGTCCGCCAGCTCGCTCACCAGCCTGGTCACGTACTGCGGATGGATGGTATGGCTGCCTGCTTCGGGCTCCGCCAGCGCGTCCAGTCCCTCCCGGGCGCTGCGATAGTCGTCGAGTGCACGGTTCAGGAAGCTGCTGTCTGTTTTCTCGTGGATCAACGGCAACAACTCGCCGAGCGTGTCCTTTACGGTTCCCAGCACCCCGAGATCGATTGGACACCGATTCCCGAGTGCCTCCGCCCTCACATCGACCTGTGCGATGGTCACACCCTCCGGATAGAACTGGCGGTACGGGAAATCGGTACCCAGCATCAGCAGCATGTCGCAGCCTTTCATCGCCGCATAGCCGGATGAGAATCCGACCAGCCCTGTCATGCCCACATCGAACGGGTTGTCGTATTCGATGTACTCCTTGCCTCGCAGCGAATGCACGACGGGCGCTTGCAGCTTGCGCGCAAGCTCCACGACTTCTGCATGCGAATCCTTGCAACCGGCGCCGCAGAGCAACGTCACCCGCGACGATCGGTTCAACAGGTCCGCGAGCTTCACCGTCTCGTCGTTCGACGGCCGGATCACCGGGTCCGACGGCACACTCCAGTTCGGCACCGGTTTGGTCAGCGGCCCGAGCGCCACATTGCCCGGCACCACGACGACCGCGACGCCCTTTCGCGCAACGGCCGTCCGGATTGCTCGCGCTAGAATCTGCGGCAACTGTTCCGGGCTTGACACGAGTTCGACGTAGTGACTGCACTCCTTAAACAACAGTTCTGGATGCGTAGCCTGAAAATAATCGATCCCGATCTCCGAGCTCGGGATATGCGCCGCGATGGCCAGAACGGGAACGCCGCTCCGATGGCAGTCGAAGAGTCCATTGATCAGATGGAGGTTGCCGGGTCCACAGCTTCCGCAACAGACCGCGAGTTGCCCCGTGAGATGGGCTTCCGCGCCCGCGGCGAATGCCGCGCTCTCCTCGTGCCGCATATGAACCCATTCAATCGAGCCGTCCCGGCGCAGCGCATCCGAGAGGCCGTTCAGCGAATCCCCCACGACACCATAAATGCGCTTCACGCCCGCTTTCTCTAGCGCGCCCACCATGTAGTCTGCAGCCATCTTTGCCATGTCGCTTCTCCGTTCAGATTAAGTCTTCGCTGCTGGCGCACCTCTTCGCAGTCAGCCTTGAAGCATGTCCGGATTCTAGCGATCGCCTGTCATTGCCCGTTTCGTAGTCGCACGGTCTTTATCCGCATGCACGAGTACGGACATCCATACCAACGGACGTGCACGGCGAATCGGTGCCGCATGCGGATGCGATTAGACAAAGCGCGTGCTTGTGCGAAAGAAAGTATCGGTTCGCAAGACGACACTCGATCTCATGTCCAATCAATTCCTTGCGCGCCTTGCATGTGGTCCAGAGCGCATCGTGGAGAACGCATGATGAACGCGATCAGATTTCCGTGGTTCCGAACCGGCTACGTTGCCGCAGCCGTTTGCCTGACGATCGGCGCGTCGTGCGCGCTGCCGGCGCGCGGCCTGATACGAGCGGTCATCACTGTCGGAACGGACGTTCAGCTGCCGCTCGAACGCATCGCCACAGATAACCGGGAGCCTGCGCAAGTCGCCGACGTGTCGGAGCGGCTGCACACTCCAGCCTCAGAACCCGTGCATGCGCAATCGTCGGTTCATTCGCGGGAGGAAAGCAGCCACCGCGCGGACGCTAACGCGCCACGTCATACGCCGGGCTATCAGCGGACGATCACGGATTTCAAGTATTGGACGTAATGATGTTGGAGCCGACGTTTCGCCGACGCGCTGGCGGAATGCAGTCGTCAAATGCGCCTGCGAGCGAACAGCGTGAGCGATACACTGCTCACCAACTGAATCCTGCGGCCGCACCGCACACCGTCAGCACGGCAACCCGACGGGCAGGCGGCATCACGCTGGCGCAGTCGAGGAAGCGCTCATCTTTGAAGATCGGATCGATACTGTAGGCCGACTCGACATGCTGGATGGCGTGCAGCAGCGCCGCAAGCGCGAGGCCTGTGAGGCCGGCGGTAACGCCGGTGAGCGCGACGACTGCCAGCCGGCACAAGCCGCGCAAGAAAGAAGTGAAATCAGGTCTCGGTTGCATCGTCGAGCGCGGACGTCAGGATCATTGCGCCGACATTGCGTGGCGCAGGCCGGCAGGGACGCGGCTTATACACCGCGTCACCGGGCCGAATCGGGCGCCCGCTCATCGCGCAGACGCCTTCGATGCGAGCCCGCGTCGAGTGCCAGATCTGATCGCCATAGCAGCAGCGGGTCGAGTCGCGCCAGGCGATCGTCACCGTCGAAAACGTCTGCCGCTCCACCAAGCTCACCGTGACGCCGTAAAATGCCGTGCCGTCCCCATGACGCGCCCCATTGTCTTCATTCGGCCCTACGCCGCAGCATTTCGATTCTCCGGCAAGCAGGGATAACAGGCCAATGGTTTGCATCCACGGATCGATGATGTTTGCGTTTGCCTGCATGTCGTGGCTCCTGTTCAAGAGTTACCTTCGAATTGCGTTTTATTCGGTCTATCGCAGCGGGTCGCGGCATTCGCCGGCCGCTTCGCAGTGCGCATTGCCCATCACGAGGGATTCGTCGGCTTCGCTGCAGTCGTCGATAGATAGTGAATCGCCGATTTGCTTCAGAAACGCCTCACTGATCGCGAGGAACGAGTGAACCTGTTTATCGAGCGCCATTCGCTTTCATCCTCCAGCAGCAAGGCGTCTCGCCTGCAAAGCGTTTGAACACAGTCGTGAAATGCGCCTGCGAGCGAAAGCCGCAGCTCAGCGCGACATCCAAGACGTTGTGCTTCGAGTTCAGCAATAGATGCTGTGCGTGTTCGATCCGGCGGCGCAGCAGGTATTCATGCGGACGCAAACCCGTCGCGCGCCGGAATTGCGCGGCGAAATGCATGCGGGTTAGGCCGGCGCTCGCGGCAATGTCGGCGAGGCCGATCGTCTCGGATAGATGCGCGTCGATGTACTCGACCACACGGTTCATGCGCCACTGCGGCAGCGCGGCCCCTTCGCGGTTCTGCGAGTTCGGTGCCGTGAACTGATGCGCGACGATGCGCGACACGATGGCGAGACTGACGCTTTCTGTAAAGACCTTCCCCAACGCGGCGTCACAGGTCTGTGAGACGGCTAGCGCCTGACCAAGCCGATCGAGAACGGGGTCGCGGATCAGCTTCGGGTCGCCAAGCACGATGTCGCCCGCATGCGGACGTTGGAACAGATCTTCGTAGCACTCCGCGAGAACTTGCTGTGACGCGAACAGATGCAGCCCGTCGACGGACGACTCGAACACAGCGCTAACGGACACGGCGGGCGCCGTGACCTGCGCCACGCCCGCATTCACCCGCCCTTGGATGAGCCTGCGGCCCGCGTGATTGAAGGTCAGCGATGTGCATTTCAGAGCCAGGCCGATGCAGTGATCGGACTCGTTGCCGTGATTAACGACTTCGAGCGGCGTAGTGATGTTGCGCGTCCAGCGCGACACCGGCACATTGCCAGGCTGCCGGCGCGGCTGCGCGTGTGACGTGCGCCGGCAGCGCCATTGATGCTCTGCATCGATTGAGCTGGCGATGCGTTGCGGCGCGATGTCAGCACCGGTTTCAGGATACGGGAGCAGCGAGCTGGCCATGATAAGTCCGTCCGATAGAGTGATCTGCCTGCGGTAGAAACACCGGCACCGCGATGACTCAAAGTTAATCAAACGAAACTCACGCGCCTAGCCGTACATAAGGTTGCCTGCGGCGTCGAATGGGTGGGTCAACCTATATGAAGGTTTAATGCGGGCGGGAAATGCGCAGATGCAATAGCCGCGCGAGGGCGCCCGTTTGCGCATCGGGGCGTCACAGTACGAGGGATTCGAGCGAAAACGAACGGCGATGCGATTTTCGCCGTTCCGGAGGCAAAAATGCCCGCGCGGTTCAGCCGCGCTGAACGCGCGGCGGCGTACGGGTGCCTTGCGGAGATTTGACGCCGAGTGCTTCCGCCTTCAGAACGAAATCGGCAAGCGAACGCGACTCCATCTTCTTCATCGCCTGACCGCGGTGAATCTTCACCGTGATTTCACTCAGCTTCATTTCGGCGGCGATCTGCTTGTTCATCAGGCCGCTCGCGACAAAGGCCATCACTTCGCGCTCGCGCGGCGTGAGCGAAGCGTAGCAGCGGCGCAAATCCGCGACCGAGCGGTCCGCTTCACGCCGTACTTCGTCCTTGCCGAGGGCTGTCGCCACGGCGTCCAACATGTCCTGATCGCGAAATGGTTTCGCGAGAAAGTCCATCGCGCCGGCCTTCATCGCCTTGACCGACATGGCAATATCGCCGTGCGCGGTCATGAAAATAATCGGCACACGCAATTCGCCCGCCGCAATCTGTTCCTGCACGGCGAGGCCACTCTGCCCTTTGAGCCGCACATCCAGAATCAGACAACTCGGCACATCCGGCATCTGGAACGCAAGAAATTCATCTGCGGACGCGAACACTTCAACCCGGAAGCCCACCGAGCGCAACAACATACCCACCGCGTCACGCATCGACTCATCGTCGTCGACGACATAGACAATCGAGTTACTCGCGGCGTTACCCGTTTCACTGCTCATGACAGGTTCCCTCATCGAGCGGCAGAATGAACTGCAATACTGCACCGTTTCCCTCTTGCGATTCCGCCCAGATCCGGCCACCGTGCGCCTCGACAATCGAGCGGCAGATCGACAGTCCCATTCCCATGCCTTCCGCCTTCGTTGTAAAGAATGCGTTGAAAAGACGCCCGGCGTTCTCTTCGCTGATGCCCGTGCCGCAATCTTCTATGATCACCTGGGCGTGCCGCGCGTCGAAGCGGCGCGTGCGGATTCGCAGTTCCCGCGGTCGCCCCGTGATGTCCGACATCGCCTGTACGCCGTTCATCACGAGGTTAATGATGACCTGCTGCAGTTGCACACGGTCGGCACATACTGACGGCGGTGGGCACGCGTAATCGGCATCCACTTCGACACGGTGCCCATCGAGTTCACGTCGCACCAATTCGACGGATTCTCTCACTATCGCGTTCAGATCGAGTATCGCGTGACTCGGATCGCGCTTTTGCGCCATCGATCGTATCTGTCGGATCACATCACTCGCGCGCCTGGCGTCGCGAATCATCTGGTTAATCGACTGCCCGACTTCCTTCAAATCGGGCTGCGAACGGTTCAGCCAGCGCAGGCCGGCGTCGCCGCACGTGGAGATCGCCGCGAGGGGCTGCGTAACCTCGTGCGCGATCGACGCCGCCAATTCGCCGAGCATCGTCACGCGCGTCACGTGCGCGAGCTCGGCCGTCGAGCGGTCGAGCGCTTCCTGCGCCACCCGCCGTTCTGTCACGTCCATCAGCGCGCCAACGTACTCGGGATGCGCCGACTGCGGTGCTGCAAGATGCGCGACGTAATGCACGTATTTGACACTTCCATTGGGCATCGCGAGGCGATGTTCGACGTCGACGAACGGCGCGCCCGCGAGGCTCTGCTGATAAGCGTGCCTGACGAGCGCGATGTCTTCGGGATGCGAGCGCTCGAGGATCAGTTGGAGACTGGGTGTGACGTCCTTCGAATAGTCGAAGATCTGATACGTTTCGTCGGACCACCACATATCGCCGCCAGGCAGTTTCGTCGCAATGCTGCCGGTGCGGCTCAAGCGCTGCGCGTCGGACAGGAACGCTTCGCTGCGCTCGAGCGCCTGCTCTGCCTGCTTGCGGACGGTGATGTCGTTGTTGGTGGCGAGCACGGCGCGCGGCTTACCTTTCGCGTCGCGCCACAATGCCAGGCGGCTCGAAATGATGACGGTAGCGCCGTCATGGCGCACGCGCTGCAATTCGCCTTGCCAGCGGTCCGAACGCAGAATCTCCCTGCGAATCTCGCCGAGTGAGACTGACGAGCGGGTTCGCAACAACTCATGAATCGGCTGGCCAATTGCCTCGCGCGCGGTCCATCCGTAGAGTGCTTCCGCGCCGTGATTCCAGAACGTGATCAGTTCGTTCATGTCGTACACAACAATTGCGTCATGCGTCAGATCGAGCAACTGCAGCTGCTCCTGCAGCGTCGCGGTGTTCTTCTGATTGCGCAATGCCAGCACCGACGTCGTGGCGATGGCGAGCAGGCTCACGACACAGCGCGCAATCGCGCCGCCAGAGTAGTGCTCGTCATGCGACATCGCAAACGCAATCACGGTGAGTGCCACGCAGCTCCATGCGGTGAGGATCGCAGCGGGCCGGGACCCAGTCGATGCGACGAGCAGCACCACGACCACATACAGCACGGCAATCGCGATATCGAGTGGCGTGAGCGCGTCGATCAGGAATACGACGAGCGCGATAGCGGCGGCGAGAACGGACAGTACGCGCGCGTCATGCCGCATCGGTTCGCCTGCGCGTGGGCGGAATATCATGACGGCGATTGAGCGCGCCGCGCGAGAAGGAGGAAAACTAAACGGCGCGATGTTGGCATAGGCATTCGAGGCAAACGTTCGTTGACGAGTACCGGAACCCTGTCTCGTGCCGCAAAAACGGCACATTAAAGTCCGACATGCAGGACGCCGACTCATTTAGTCTGGTACTTATTTTATCCGATTCTTTCAATACCCGACTGCTAAGGCCCACTAGGAGCGGGCTTCAATGAAGCTCGCCGCCTTCGTCCTGAAGCGTTTCGAGGCAACTCGACACGGCTGCGCCATCAACGGGTTTGCTGAGTACGCATATCGCTCCGCCGTCCAGCGCCTGGCGGCGCACTGTCTCTGATACGAAAGCGGAGATAAAGATAATCGGCAGCGTAATCCCGCCGTCGAGCAGGCGCCGCTGCATCTCGAGCCCAGTCATGCCAGGCATCTGCACATCGGAGATGATGCACGCAACATCGCCGATCTGGCCGGAATCGAGGAAATCTTCGGCGGACGCAAAGAGTCGGACGTCCCAACCCAGTGAACGAACCAGGCTCGATGTGGCGATACGGACGGATTCGTCGTCGTCGATGATTGAAACTATCCGATGGGTATGCAAGCGACTTTTCCTCAGCCATACATGCGGTTACGACGGCGCGATGTTGCTTTGCCCGACGTTCAGGTGTTCCCATCCTATGGGAAAACCCCTGCCGCGAAAATCATATGTGTGTATAGGGTGAGGCCAGAGGAGTCGCAACATGGGCTGGAAAGCGGAGGGACAGACTGCCCACTCCTATCCGGCCTTACTGGACGCAGTCGCTGCGCGCCCGAGTCGTATGTCGAGTTCGCCTGCCTGCCATTGCCCATCGTGCGTATTCGAAGTTGCCTGTGCTTTCACTAAACGACGCTCAGGGCGAAGCCGCTACATTTGCGACATCGATAACGCATTCACCCGACAGGATCGTCCTGCACTGTTTCCGTGCAACGACCTCACCGGGCCGATCGAAGCGTTGACGAGCGACGTCCATGAAACGGCCGTGCGCGAACGGCATGCGAAGCCGAAAGCCGTGACCTACTCCCTTTAATCCGCGCAATAAAATTCACGCCCAGGAGCGACCTATGTCGACGTTCATTGAGCGTCTTGAAGGAGAAGCGCGAGAGCGCCTGATCTGTTGGCTCAGGCGTCGCATGATGGAATCCGAGATCACGATCGAAGCGCTGGAACACGCGCTCAATCGCGATGCCGAGGATGAACAGATGATTCGCTATCGCGATGCATATGGCAACACGTGGACAGGTCTCGGCGAGATGCCCGAGTGGCTGCGCCGCGCAGTGGCCGCCGGCCAGAGCATCGATCACTTCCGCCGCGGCTGAGCGTCCTGATGCGCCCTTCGCGTGAAGGGCATGCAATGTGGAATGGAGAGGCGATTTCAAAGGACTCTCACTGGCAAAGAATCATCGTGCGAAACAGAAAGTTGCCGTTCGTACCGGGAAACAGCAAAGCCGCACCACTGTCACGCTACGTACTGAAGCAGCCCGATGCGCGAACCTGAATCCTGCGCATATCTCACTGGGGTTTCATCTCGTCACCTGACAGCCGGAGACGTTCATGAGCAAGAGCATTACGGAAATTATCATCGGCGTCCTCAAACGCGTGGGCGTAAAACGCTGCCATGACATCGTGGGCGAGACATTCAATCTCTTTGCCGAGGCTGCAAATCGTCATTGTGCACAGGTCGTCCTGATTCCCTGTCGTCGTTGCTCAACAAGCGGCGAGCGCCAACGGTCTCGCCGGCCTGATTCCAGATTCATGTAATAGCAGTCCTTCGCCCCGCCAACTATCATCAAACGCCTGGAAGCATGAACCGTTCAATTCAATCACTGCGGCCTGGTGATTGCACTGCGGACTCGATGCGACCGTGGGCCTGATGAGCGTCCTGCCGGGCAATTCACTGCAACCGATTCAGCAACCTGTCTCGGTTGCGCAAACCAACCTCTGTCGCTAGGGGAGCGGTATGGACACCACTGCGCTCATGCTGTCGCGGTTGCAGTTCGCCTTTACGGTTTCGTTTCACATCATTTTTCCGTCTTTCACCATTGGACTGGCGGCGTGGCTGACGGTACTGGAAACGCTGCATCTGATTACCAGGCGGCCCGTGTACCGCCGCGTCTTCGACTTCTGGCTGAAGATCTTCGGGATCGCTTTCGGTATGGGCGTGGTCTCCGGAATCGTCTTGGCCTTCGAGTTCGGCACGAACTGGAGCGAACTGTCGCGTCTTTCGGGGCCGATCCAGGGACCGCTGCTGTCCTATGAGACCTTCACGGCCTTCATGCTCGAAGCGTCGTTCTTCGGCGTGCTGCTGTTCGGCAGGAATAAGGTGAAGCCGGGACTCTATCTCTTCTCGGCAGCGATGGTCACGCTCGGTACGACGCTCTCGGCATTCTGGATCATGGTGAACAACAGCTGGATGCAATATCCGGTGGGGTACACGATCCAGAACGGCGTCTACGTGCCGGACAACTGGGCGAAGATCATCTTCAGTCCGGTCGTATGGGTGCGGTTCCCTCATATGCTGCTCGCGGCCTATGTCACCGGCGCGTTCTGTGTCGCGGCAACTGGTGCGTGGTACGCGCTGCGCGGAATGTGTCTCGCGGAGGGTCGCGTGATGCTACGGATGGGCCTTTTTCTCGCCGCGATCCTGCTGCCGGTCCAGTTGCTGTTCGGCCACCTGGTGGGCGATTACGTGCACCGCTATCAGCCGATCAAGTTCGCAACGATCGAAGCACGCTGGCATGACGAACAGCCCGCGTCCGAAGTCCTGCTTGCGTGGCCCGACGCAGCACACGAAAAGAACGACTATGCGATCTCGGTGCCGGTGCTCGGCAGTCTGATTGCATCGATGAGCCTCGATTCGAAAGAGGTCGGGCTGACTGATTTCCCGCGCAGCGAGCGCCCGCCAATCGCCATTCCTTTCTTCACTTTCAGGCTCATGGTGGGGTGTGGCCTCCTCATGCTGCTGGTCGCCTGGGGTGGCACGCTTCTGTCGCTCAAGGGGCGTTTGCTGCAGCGGCGTGTGTTGTTGTGGACGGTGTTCCTGTGTTTTCCACTGCCATTCATCGCGACCCTCACGGGCTGGTTCACGGCCGAGGTAGGACGGCAACCCTGGACCGTCTACGGGTTGCTGCGCACCGCGGACGCCGTCACCCCATTCCTGACACCACGTGCTGCGGCGGGCTCGCTACTCGTGTTTTGTGCGACCTACGTCTTCATCTTCGCTTTCGGCACCTACTACATCTATAAGTTGCTGAAGGCCGGACCCACCGAGGACTCGTTGCACGCGCCGCCTGCCGCCTTGCCGAACCGTCCGCTTTCGGCGACGACGGATCTGCCGTCGACGGTCAAATAATCTCGGAGACGTTCAAATGATCCTCTACTGGTCGCTGATACTCGCCCTTAGCACGTTGTTGTACGTGTTGCTCGACGGCTTCGACCTCGGTGTGGGCATCCTGTTCGGGCTGACCCGGGACGAAACGCGACGTGCCCATATGCTGGCTGCCGTGTCACCGCTGTGGGACGGCAACGAAACCTGGCTGATCGTGGCCGGCGTGGTGTTGTGGGGTGCGTTCCCTTCGGTCTACTCGCTGCTGGTCTCCGCGTTCTATGTGCCCGTGGTCCTGATGCTCGCCGGCCTGATCTTTCGCGGCGTCGCCTTCGAGTTCCGTGGCAGGGCTCGCCGTACGCGGGCGATCTGGAACGTTGGCTTCGTGGTGGGTTCGGTTGTCGCCGCGTTCATGCAGGGCGCGATGGTCGGCGCGCTTGCCAAGGGCTTGCCGGTCGTCAACGGCCGCTTTGCAGGCGACATCATGACGTGGTGCAGCAGTTTCTCGGCACTGTGCGGCGTGGCGCTATGCGCCGGCTACGCTCTGCTGGGCGCGAGCTGGGTCATCAAGAAATGCGAGGCCGACGCGCGCGACGCTGCGTATCGTGCGATTGCGCCGTTGCTTGGGGTCGTGCTAGTTCTGCTGATTGTGCTGTTCCTTCACGCGCTTCATGAAGACCTCGCGATCATGCATCGCTGGCTCGACCGTCCCTATCTCTTTCTTGTTCCGTTGGTCGCGCTGTGCGCAATCGCAGGCACGCTGCGCGGCGTCAGACGGCGCCGGGATAACCAGCCGTTTCTCATGATCGTGCTGCTGTTCATCTGCGCGTACGCGATGCTGGCGATTTCGTTCTTACCGTACATAGTCCCGTTCTCGCTCACGATCACCCAGGCGGCGGGCCCGCATGCAAGCCTCGCTTTCATGTTCTGGGGCGCGGGGCTATTCGTCTACCCGTTGATGCTGATCTACACGCTCTACAGCTACAACGTGTTCAAAGGGAAGGTCGACCTGACTTCGGGTCACCACTACTGATGAACGCCGTGCTGACCAGATGCAGGCAAGGTGAGCTTGCCATGAGGTATTGAGATTCGACAGGTTTCGCTAATTGCAGTCATTCGTCGCCACCGGAGAAATCATGAAAGTTGCCTTGTTTGTTCCATGTTTCATCGACGCCTTCTTTCCCGATGTAGGCGTCGCAACGCTCGAACTGCTCGAGCGATTAGGGTGCAACGTGGACTTCCCGCTCGATCAGACCTGCTGCGGCCAGCCGATGGGCAATAGCGGATGCGAAAAAGACGCCGCCGCGACCGAAGCGCTGTTCGTCGAGAATTTCACCGGCTACGACTATATCGTTGCACCGAGCGGTAGCTGCGTGCACCACGTACGCGATCACTTCACGGCAATCGAACCGACCGCGGAAAGCAGGGCCGTGCGTGCCAACACGTATGAGCTCGTCGAGTTCCTGCACGACGTGTTGAAAGTCGACGCGCTTCCGTGGGCCGAGTTTCCACATAAGGTCGGCCTGCACAACAGTTGCGGAACGCTGCGAGGGTTGCGCACTGCGAAGATGTCGGAGGTTGACGAGCCGTTCTTCTCGAAACCGCTGTCACTGCTGAACAAGGTCAAGGGTATCGAGTTCGTTATGCCCGCCCGGCCTGACGAATGCTGCGGATTCGGCGGCACGTTCTGCGTGACTGAGGAGCCCGTCTCGGCGCGGATGGGCCAGGACAAGGTTCGCGATCACAAGCAGGCCGGTGCCGAATACATTGTGTCCGCCGATTCGTCGTGCCTGATGCATCAGAAAGGCTGCTCGGAACGGCTTGGCCTCGATCTGAAGTTCATCCACATCGCCCAGATCCTTAACGGAGCCCGTTCATGAAACGTGTTGACCACGTCAAGGCGTCGCGCGAGTTTATCGCCGACGAAAAGCACCTCGAGTTCCACGACAAGCGCCTGTGGAGTTTGCGAACCCTGCGCGATCAGGCCGCGCACGGTATCGAGGAATGGGAAGAACTGCGTTCGCTTGCTTCGGGCATCAAGGAACACACGCTGACGCACCTTGCCAGCTATCTCGAGGAATTCGAGCGAAATGCGACGAACAACGGCGTAATCGTGCACTGGGCAAAGGATGCAGAAGAGCACAATCGCATCGTGCACGAAATTCTCGAAAGCCACCACACGAAGACGCTCGTCAAGAGCAAGTCGATGCTCACCGAGGAGTGTGAGATGCGCGAATACCTCGAAGCACGGGGTATCACGGTCGTGGAATCTGATCTAGGCGAACGGATCCAGCAGCTCGATCACGAGCGCCCCGCACACGTCGTGGTGCCGGCGGTTCACAAGCTCGCGTCGGACGTGTCCAGAGTGTTTTCTAAAACACTCGGAACCGACCCGGCTAACAGCGATGTGCATTACCTCGCCGAAGCGCAGCGCGATGCAACGCGGCCGCTGATCCTGAACGCCGAAGCCGGAATGACCGGCTGCAATTTCGCAATCGCGGAGACGGGCGGCATTACCGTGTGCACGAACGAAGGCAATGCCGATCTGAGTGCGAACGTGCCGCCGCTGCACATTGCATCGATCGGTATCGAGAAGCTGATTCCGAAGCTCGAACACCTCGGCGTGTTCATTCGAATGCTCTCGCGCAATGCGTTGGGTGCACCGATCACGCAGTACACATCGCATTTCCGTGGTCCGCGCAAAGGCGGTGAAATGCATTTCGTGCTGGTGGACAACGGCCGTTCGGCACGGCTCGCCATGGACGACTTCTGGTACTCGCTGAAGTGCATCCGCTGTGGCGCCTGCATGAATACGTGTCCCGTCTACCGGCGCAGCAGCGGTCTGAGTTACGGCGGTGTGTATTCCGGTCCGATCGGCGCGATCATCAATCCGACTTTCGATCTGAAGAAATACAGTGCACTGCCGTTCGCTTCGACGATGAACGGCAGTTGCACGAACGTCTGCCCGGTCAAGATCAACATTCATGAGCAGATCTACAAGTGGCGCCAGATTGTCGCCGAGCAGCACGAGTTGCCATTCATCAAGAAAGAGGCGATGAAGGTCGCAGGCAAAGTGCTGGCCGAGCCGAAGCTGTACCGCGTAGCGATCAAGGCGGCGGATACGGCTGTCGCGAAGTTGCCGCGTGCCTTCATCTACAACCCATTCAATGCGTGGGGCAAGCAACGGGAAGTGCCTGATGCGCCCGAGCAAACCTTCCGTGACTGGTACCTCAAGAACAGGAAAGCAAAATGAGCAGCCGAAACGCCATTCTCGACAGTCTGCGCGCCGCGCGGCGCACGCCAGCCCCACTCCCCGAGGTGCCAATGTTCGACGCCGGTCTGCCGCCGGCGCTAGACAAGTTCAAGGAAACGCTCGCCCAGATGGGCGGCACCTGGGCGGAGATGCCCGCTGACGGCGACATCGACGCGCTGATCCGGGCGCGCTATCCGGACGCGAAGGTGATCTGCTCGGCCGTGCCCGAACTGGCCGGAACGCGACGCATCGAAGATGTTCAGGATCCGCATGAACTAAACGACGTCGATGTCGGTATCGTGCGGCCCCGCTTCGCGGTCGCCGAGACCGGGTCGATCTGGCTCAGCGAAACGCAGTATCAGGTCAATGCGCTCGGCTATCTGTCCCAGCATCTCGTAGCGTTGCTTGATCCCGCTGACATTGTCGGTAATCTGCACCACGCGTATCACCGCTGCGAATTCTTCGCTGCGAACTACGCGGTTCTGATGAGCGGACCTTCGGCGACCGCTGACATCGAGGGTGTCCTGATTCACGGCGCACAGGGGGTCCGGTCTCTCACGGTCATCCCGGCCCCACGGGTTCGGGTCTCCGGGTAAGCAGCACGAGCGATGGCTGAAACGAAAGAAACGCGAAACGAAGCACGCATCCGCGCCGCCGACGTATTGGTCGACCTGCTGAAGAGCCTGCCGTTTCGCGACCGGCTCGCCGAGGGTTGCCTAACGGCGTTGCAGGCCGTTTGCGGCGCATGTCTCGCTTACGGCATCGCCGGCGCGCTGCACACCGAGCAGGCTTTCTGGGCGGCGATTACTGCCATCGCCGTTGCACAGCACAGCTACGCGGACACTCGCAATCTGTCGCGCGACCAGTTCATCGGGGCCATGGCGGGCGGCCTGTTCGGTTTCATCGGCGCGTGTCTCGGCGCTGGCACGCACGAGATTCTGGGCTACGCAACGACAATTGCCGCGGTGATCGTAGTCTGCTGGTGCGTGAACGTGGGCAGCGCAGCGCGCCTCGGCGCTATCACCGCGACTATCGTGCTGCTGGTCCCCGCGCAAGGGCCGCTCTGGGGCGTGCCGTTGTTCCGGCTCGTGCAGGTCGTCCTGGGTACGGTGTCCACGCTGCTCGTCAGTTGGCTCTTCACTCAGATTCAGCAAAGGCTGGCGCGACGCTAGCGCTTGCTTCGGACGCCTTACACCAGGCGCTGAAGCGCGGCGCTCAAGTGCCGGGAGAGTTCATGCAGCCGCACGTGCTGCCGAAGAAGTCGGTTACTTGGGCGGCGGCAGCGAAGGATCGAGCTTCGCCGATTCCTTGACGAGCTGTTCCGTCATCGCGGCCGCGACCGGGTTCGAGCCCTTGCCAGGTTTCGAGCTGCTTTGGTCCATGGAGGCGCGAGCCGCCGACATATCCGGCGGAGGCAACGATGGATCGAGCTTCGCCGATTCCCTGACCAGTTCGTCCGTTTCCGGTGTCGCGCCTCGAGTCGTTATCGCGCGATGGTCCACGCCGTCTTGTCCACGCTGGGCGCGCTGCGCCGGAGTCACCTTCGGCGCACCCGAGTCCTGTACGTTCACCGACGCGACTGCCGTCGATGGCGCCTGCTTCGGTCGTGCTTCAGGTTTCGGTTGCGCAGTAACTTGTGCGGCGGCCGGGCCGGATGCGGGTGCTACTGCCAAAGCAGGAGCAGGAGCGGGAACCACCGGCTCCTGCGCATTGGCAGTGCTTTTTGTGATCGAACCGGACGGCTGCGATTGGTCGATGCTGCCGGCCGTCACATGATCGCCTGGGCGCGAATCGACGACGGCAGGGGGTGCGGACTCATGCATGGCGCCCGTGAGTTCTGCCATTGAGCGGCGGTCCGCCTGAAGGAGCATCAGGTACGTGACCCCTACTGCTACGAGCAGGAGCCCTCCAACGATCATCAAAATCTTTCGGGTATTCATCATACTTACTGACCGAGCCTGCAAACGACGTGAGATGGTCATGGTAAACCATCGATCGCAGCATTTGTCAGACAAATCAACGTACGAGGAATCCATACTTGAGCGGATCGCGCTCGTCGATGATCCAGTTGGCGAATCCACAAACGTAGGCTGAGCCTTCGATCTCGGGGATCACGGCGGGGAATTCACCGAGCTGCGTTTCACCGACAACACGCGCACGAAACACCGTGCCGATGATCGATTCATTCACGAGTACGTCGTCTCGCCCAATCTCGCCACGTAGATACAGTTGCGCCACGCGGCCTGCGCTGCCCGAACCCGTCGGAGAACGGTCCACTTCCCGGTCCGCGAAAATGCAGCAGTTCGCCTGAGTGGATTCGGGAAATCTCGGCGCGCCGTGAATAATGGTGCCGTAGATATGATTGATTTCCGGAATCTGCGGATGCACGAGGGAAAACGCGCGATTAGCGGCGATCTTCACTTCCGCACCGAATTGCTTGAGCGCTTCGACCGACGACTCGCGAATCGCGAGGCCGTGCGGTGTGCCGTCCGTGTAGAAATAGAATGCCCCACCGAACGCGATATCTCCCGTCACCGTTCCGTAAGTCGGCGTCTCGACGCTCACGTCGCGCTTGTAAATGAACGATGGCACGTTAATGAATCGCACACCGTTGGCGTGCATGCCGTCCCACTTGACGAATGCTTCGATAAAACCACACGGTGCGTCGATGCCGACGCGCGTCTCGGGTGATTCACGCTGCACCCAACCGAGCTCCACCGCCGCCGTCGCCAGTGCGATCACACCATGTCCGCAGTGGTCGCTATATCCTTCGTTATGCAGGAAGATGACGCCGAAATCAGCTGTGGGTGAAACGGGCGGCGTCAGATAGCCCCCGTACATATCCGCGTGTCCGCGGGGTTCGAACATCAGGGCCTGGCGAATATTGTCCGCATGTTCGCGTACCCAGGCACGGCGCTCCACGATCGAGTTGCCCTGCAGGCGGGGAAGACCCGAGGTGACGATCCGGAACGGCTCTCCGCCGGTATGGACTTCGACGGTACTGATTGTGCGAGTGACCTGCATATCCTTTATCCTCCACGTGATGTCTGCGCGCCGCTACGAACGCCATGCGGCGTACGTTATGCTGCCACGGGCTCAAGCAGTTGTCCTGCCTGTTTGACGCAGACTCCGGCCTTGATCACCATCGGGAATCCCAGTGGTGGCGGCGAGGTTAGTGCCATGAGTCGTGGTCCTCGGCCGGGCGGATGGTAGCGGGAGTATGCACTTCCTGATCCACGAAGCTGGAACCGCATGGAATCTGCAGAAAGTGTTCGTTTCGTGGTCGCGTGTCGAAGATCGCAACGCTGCACGTAATAGCGAGGTGAACGTGCAGGAACTAAAGGTCGATTACCAGTTCGTCAGATTTTGCGCGCGACACGCAGATCATCAGCGATTTGCTGGACATCTGCTCGTGTTCACTCAACACGTAGTCGCGATGCTCGACTTCGCCCGATAACACTCTCACCTCACAACTGCGGCACAGTCCTTCCCGGCAGGAAAACGGTGGGCAGACGCCGTGACGTTCGAGGCTCTCCAGAATCGACTCGCTGGGTTCGACCACGCATCGCATCCCGAGCTTTGCAAGCACGATCGTGAATGCCCGCTCGCTCCTGTCGGCGACTTGCACGGGCGATGCGGTAAACCGCTCGAAATGCAGATTCTCGCGCGGTATGCCGGACTGCTGGCCGTGATGCGATACGGCGTCCATCAGTCCACCCGGTCCGCAACAATAGACGTGCTCGCCAGGTTTTATGTCACCGATCAAGGTCTGAATGTCAGGCGTCCCACTGGCTGATTCGTCGTTGGCGTGCACATGAACCTTGCCACCGAAAGCGCGCAATTCGTCGAGGTACGCCGCACACATCCGCGACCGCACGCAATAGTGCAATTGCCAGGGTACGGCATGGCGCACACACCATCGGATCATGCTGAGGATAGGCGTGATGCCTATACCGCCTGCAATGAAACGATGAGATGTCGCCTCGCGTGACAAACCGAACAACGTGCGAGGCTCACTGATCGTGAGCAAGTCGCCTTCGCGAAGCGATGTGTGCAGATAACTCGACCCACCGCGCGATGTCGCGGAAAGCCCGACGCCCAGACGATAACGATTTGTTTCTGACGCATCGCTGCAGAGCGAATATTGTCGCGTGAGGCCGCCAGCCAGATGGACATCGATATGTGCGCCGGGCTCGAAAGGAACAAGCGACGTGCCGTCTGCTGCCCGCAGCTCGATGCCTAGTATCCCTTCCGCCTCGCGTGTCAGCCGCGTTACTTTCACCTGAATCATCTCAGGCTCCTCGCACTGCTTCCGGCATCCGCCGTTTCTCTTCTTCAAGGCGCTGATTGACTGTCCAGCGGAACTGGGACAGTGCAGCGTCGATGCCAAACGGCATCATCCTGAAGCCAGGATCCAGTGCAAGATTCTTCTGCTGCGCAGTGATGATGTCGCGGTCCTCGTCGAATGCATCGACAACCGCCTGATGGATCGCTCGCGTGACCTCGGGCTGATCAATTGCAAAGTTGTGCGGATGGCCGAAGAAGTAGTGAGTGGAGTTTTCCGTTTCGGGCGTGAGCGCCTGGCAACCACGGAATTCTGCTGCGTCGACACGTGCACCTTCTTGCGCGCCGGTACCGACCGGCGCCATGCCGGAATCCATTCGCAGAATCGCTGGAATCGTGAAATCGTAGAAATTCCAACGGTCGACCTTGCCAGGCCAGTTCTTGACGGCCGCGGCGAACGGAGGCGCATCTGTATTCAACGTCCATCGCGTGATGCGAACGCCGCCGTCGATGCGCTCAACTTTGGGCTGTACCTTGGCATAGTCTTCGGGGCCGCCTAGCGTGGTTGGATGCACGAACGGCAAATGCGAGAAGTCCAGCAGGTTGTCGCAGATCAGCAGGTAGTTCACGTTGTAGTGAATGTAGCCGGGCAAGCTGCGCCACTGCGGATCGTCGAGCCAATGGGTATCCGGAATGGTCTCTGGGTCGGCAAGCAAAGGATCGCCCATCCAGATCCAGATCCAGCGGTGCCGTTCGACAACCGGAAATGTTCGAACCTTCGCCTGCGGCGGAATGCGCTGTTGGGCAGGCGCTTCAACACAGGTTCCAGTGCTGTCGAACTTCAGACCGTGATACATGCAGCGGACGCAATCGCCTTCGCGCCGGCCAACCGACAGCGGCGCGCCGCGATGGCAGCAACGATCCTCGAGCGCAACGACACCGCCGCCTTCCTCGCGATACAGCAGAACCGGGATACCGGTAATGACGCGAGCGAACAGCGCTTCGCTTTCCACCTCATGCGACCAGGCGGCTACGTACCACGTGTTTCTGATAAACATCCTTGTCTCCATCATGTGGGTGCGGCCTATCGTTGGCACGCTTGACCTCAAGATAGATTCGGCACCATCATGCGTCAAGCCAATGGGACTAATGCAAGGAATGCACGCCGTGCATATACGTGATCTCGACCTGAATCTGCTCGTGGTGTTCGACGCGCTGCTTCGCGAACGCAGCGTGACTCGAGCGGCATCCGAAGTGGGGCTGTCACAGGGCGCTATGAGCCATGCGTTGAATCGCTTGCGAGCGTTTTTTGAGGACCCTCTATTCGTCAAGACGCCATCGGGCATGGAGCCGACGCCGAAAGCAACCATGCTTGGCGTTTCGATCGTTGAAGTCATGACGACCTTGCGTCAGGACGTCGTCTCGCAGGCGCGCTTTGATCCCTCGACGGCGCGGCGCACCTTCGTACTTTGCATGACGGACATGGGCGAACTGGTATTTCTGCCACCGCTCATCCGGCGGTTGCGAGAGGAGGCGCCAAACTGCACGCTGCGATCCGTGCAAGTTCCGATCGAACAGATCGAGGGGTTGCTTGCGTCTGGAGAAGTGGATCTCGCGTTGGGGTCGATCCGTGCCGCGCCTGATGATCTCTACCAGCAACAACTCTTCTTGCACTCTTTCGTGACGATGGTGAGCGTGCGAAACAAGCTAATCGGCGAATCGATTACGCGTGAACAGTTCGAAACGATGCCGCAGATTGTCGTTTCCCTGACTGGGCGCGCGGGTGCGGCTTATGACAGCGCGTTCGACGAGTACGGCATCAATCGAAATGTTTATCTGACCACACCGCACTTCCTGGTCGTGCCACTACTGATCGACGAACATCCCGAACTGATCGCCACGGTGCCACTGGAGCTTGGGAATGTCTTCGCCAAACTCGGGACCGTCAAGATTGTTCCGCCGCCGGTGCCGCTTCCACCGTTTGCGCTTCGCCAGCTCTGGCATCCTCGATTTCACGACGAACCAGCGAACATCTGGCTTCGACAACTTATCAAGCGTACGTTTGAGCACTATCCGGACTTACCGGCGAGATAGTGACTGGCTGGGGACGCGGGTATTCATGATTATTGTTGATACCGGATTGCATGGACGGAACGCTCTTGGTCCATCGACGCGATGTCAGCGGCTGTCAACAGTTGGCCTTTCCCTAAAGCGGCCATTCATGCGCTGCGGTCCAGCATCTACTCGGATGCTTTCCGAGCCCTCGACCCTTTCCAGAAGGAAGATCGCACACCGCGCGGTCATCCTTTTGAGGACAAAGGCGCAACCAGCGCGCCCTTGGCGCCATGAGTGCAAATGGCATTGGCCACGAAGCCGCTTTCAATCATTGTGCGCAAGAACGCGCTTAGAAACTCTGCACCAGCGGGACGCCCCTTTGGTATGCCCATCGCTTGCTCAATGACCATGAAACGGCCTTCCAGCAATCGCAGCCCGGTCACTCTTTCGGCATCGCTCATTAGCTGCTGCTTCACTCCGGCAGCAACGCCATAGACGTCGGCAAGCATCATGTCCACAACGCCAGGCGATGTCGGTGACCTGACGAGCGTTGCTTTCGTCATGGTCCGCGTCAAGAACAGGTCATAAGCGCTACCCCTGCCGACGACGACCGTGTTCCAGGATTGATCCACTTCATCGTTCGACCTGATTGGCGAGTCCTCGCGCACGAGGTAAGCCCCTTCGATGATGATGTGCGGGAAGGTTTGCTCAATGCCCTTGCCCCGTATCGGGTCTCGCGCGACGAATGCAACGTCCCACTCGTTCTGCTCAAGAGCGGCTACTACCTTGCCTGCCGCGTCGTACGGGACTAAATCAACCGGCACACCTAGCTGCCTGGCGAGTGCTCGGGCTAGATCGACGGAGATACCCTGGGGTTCGTGGGTAGCGGCGTCCTTGTTCGCCAGGATGGGATTGCCGTAGTTAATTGCGGCACGCAGGCGACCGTTCGGTGCCAGATCGGCCAACACGTCTTGAGTAACAGGAATCATGGTCGAGGAAAGTAGTGTCTTGAAGGTGAAAGCGCCATCAGCAACTCGATCAGTGCAGCCTTGACAGTACAAGCAGCGTTACAGTGACTGTCAGCGCGCCTCCAATCCGCGTCGCGATCTGTGCAAAAGGCATCAAAGCCATCCGGTTGCACGCCGTCAGGATCGCTACGTCGCCAGTACCACCCTGTCCGCTGTGGCAGGCGTTGACGATCGCTGCATCGATCGGATACATCCCGAGCTTTTTCCCTACTACGAAGCCGGTGGCCATCAAGGTTGCGACCGTACAGACAATCGTGATTACGTTCGGCACGTTAATCGCGGCCATCAATTTGTCCCATGGTGTCATCGCAGTGCCGATCGCGAACAGCAATGGATAGGTCACTGCTGTCGAAAAGAACTGGTAGACGATGCGGGCACCGCCTTGCAGATTCGGAGACACGAAGCGCCCGATCTTGATAAAGACCGCCACGAACAGCATCGCAACAGGCGCAGGCAAACCCAGCAGGCGATGACACAACAGCCCCACCAGGTAGAGCGATATCGCAGTGATCGCTGCCGCCGCGACGGTGTTGACATCCGGCGCACTAGGAATCTCTTCTTTCGGAGCATCGCTATGTCGATCCGCCTCGGGCTGGAGCATGCCGTTGCCAGTCAGGTGCGGCTTTTTTTCACCGAGCCAGCTCAGCAGACCGGAGAACAGGATCGCGGAAAGACTGCCGATCATCACTGACGGCAACACCTGGGCGAACACCGGACCCTGCGCGACGTTCAGGATTTCGGAGTAGCCCATTGACAGCGGTATTGCACCTTCGCCGACACCGCCAGCCATAATGGGGACAACGATGTATAGCAGTGTGTGCTGTGTACCGAGACCCAATGCAGTACCTACTGCCGTTCCTACGATGCCGGCCATCACGGACCCCGTTGCCAGCGGGACAAAGATCTTCACAAAGCCACGGATCAACACATACCGATCCATGCTGAAAATACTGCCAACAATGATCGATGCAATGAACAGATACATGAAATTGCTGACGTTGGTGAACGTAGTCACCATGGTCAGCAGTTTGACCGGAAGCAGATGGTGAAACGCAAGCGCTGAGGGCAGGAATGTCGCCACGATTGCTCCCGCGCCGATCTTCCGGAAGAACGGCAGGCGCTTGCCAATTTCCGCGCACGTGAAACCACATACAACAAGTACCGCGATTGCCATCGAGATCTCGCCGGGAACCTTCCCCGTAACCACGAACGCGATAATCAGACCGACCAGAAGTACGTAAATAGGCAAAGGAATGATGCCGACGCGCAGCTCCACGATGGCCCACCATCCGTTCGGCCAGAATGGAACGCGCTCTGCTTTCCGAGCTTCCATCGACAATTCACCATTGCGTTCCATGCGGTGTCTCCGTAGTCATACTAAGTATGGATCGGTCTTATGCGCCGATTCGTTAATGTGGACATTGCGGGCGAGGGGCACAGCGCCCACGGGAAGCGCTGTATAAGGGAGAGTTAGTTGTTCGCCGGATCGAGAGAGGACGGCACGAATACGTGGCCTTCCATCAGGCGGCGTGCGCTACGGCTCATGATTGCTTTCGTGACAACCCACGTACCATCGCGCTGCTCGGCTTCTGCACCGACAGCCATCACGCCGGATGGATGACCGAAGCGGATCTGCCCGGACTTCTTGCCTGCCACAAGCTGGTTGACGACTGTGCCCGGAATCGCACCGGCGACAGCAATCGCCACCGCGCCGGTGCCCGTCATCGCATGGTGAAGTTTCCCCATCGAAAGGATTCGCGCGTTGATGTCGACCATCGACGAATCAATGGTCTTGCCACTCGATGCGACATAGCCAGTCGGCAACGACACGAAAGCGAGCTTGGGTGTATGAGGCCGCAGCGCTGTCACTTCTTCGGCCGTAGCAGCCAGACCCATGCGTACAGCGGCGTGCGAGCGAATCGCTTCGCACTTTTCAAGTAATGCCGCATTGCTGTTGACGTCCGCCTGCATCTCGTTCCCGCGCAGGCCGAGGTCTTCAGCGTGAATGAAAATCGCGGGATTGCCGGCGTTGATCATCGTGACCTGAAACGCGCCATAACCAGGAACATCCAGCGCATCGACAGGATTTCCCGTCGGGAACATCCCTCCGGCCGTTTCTTCACCGTCTTCCGAGCCACCCGGATCAAGGAACTCGATCCTGATTTCTGCCGCGGGAAAAGTCACGCCGTCCAGTTCGAAGTCGCCCTCTTCAACGACCTGGCCATCTTTCATCGGCACATGCGAAATGATCTTCGCGTTGATGTTGGCCTGCCAGATCCGCACCGTCGCGACGCCGTCACGCGGCGCATCGACCAGCCCCTGCGCAATGGCGAACGGGCCAACGGCGGACGTCAGGTTGCCGCAGTTGCCCGACCAGTCGATAACCGGCTTCTCAATCGATGCGGCACCGAACAGATAGTCAACGTCGCAGTCCGGGCGTGATGAAGGTCCGACTGCGACCAGCTTGCTGGTGCTCGACGTACCCGCGCCCATCCCGTCAATCTGTTTCTCGTAAGGGTCCGGGCTGCCGATCACGCGCAGCAGAATCTTGTCCCGCAGAACCGGGTCTGAAGGCAGGCTGTCTGCGCGGAAGAAGACGCCTTTGCTCGTGCCGCCGCGCATATAGACGGCAGGAATCCGATATTGGCCCACGTGATGCTCCTATTGAGTTTTGAAGGTGATGCACACAGGACTGCCCGTTTTGACAACACGGCCCGTCGGCGACGGAGTCCCGCTGATTGCATCGATCAGGTATTGAACGATCGAGTCGGATAGCTCATTGGCGACGTAGAGCATGCGAGCGTCATGGCTCAGGCACAGGAACCGTGGGCACTGCCCCTGGGCGTCGGTCCACCTTGTTTTCACTGGAATGCCCGTCGTGCCGTCAAGTTCGACCGTAGTGATACTGTCGTGACCACGGTTCGAAACGTATAGCGCGCGGCCGTCGGGGTGGATCGCAATGCCCGCGGCGCGTGAGAGTTCATGACGCCCGGCCGGCAGAAGGGATGTCGTGTGCAGTGGCTCCAGTGCGCCACTCAACGGCTCGAATCCCCAGGCCGTCAACGTGGAATCCAGTTCGTTTGCAACGTAAACGAGTGGCAGCGCCGGATGGAATGCAGCATGTCGCGGCCCTGCGCCTTCGCGACTCCGACCCGAGGTCACGACCGGCGCGTTGCCAATACCGCTCCATCGGATGGCAAAGACGGTGTCGAGTCCCTTGTCTGGCACGATGTGCCAGTCTGTGTTGTATCGCTGAGTCGCGAAGCGCGCGATATGGTGCGGATGCGACGACACTTGCTCGATACGATGCGGGCCCGGCGTTCCCGGCAGTTCGACGAGAGACGCGACTGGCCCAAGCGCACCGTTTGTCTCGATCGGAAACTGGACGGCAGACCCCGTCGCATAGTTCGCGACGACAAGCGCATCACCGTTGCGCGACAATGCGAGGTGCACAGGATTGCGCCCTTGGCAGGTCTGCCGGTTCAGCAGGCTAAGCCGACCAGATAACGCATCGACCGCGAAACTACTGACCTCCGTACCGTCACCATGCACGGCATATAGCACGTCCTGCGCTTCGTTGAGCGCAAGGAAGCTTGGATTGTCGAGTGTCTCGAATGATTCGACCCGCTCCCATGCGCCCGACGCCGGATCGATCGCATAAACGCCAATCCCCTTGGCGCGCGCATTGCGCTCGCGCGTCGTGCGGCATCCAACATAGGCGAAGACGGAGGCCATGTTTATGCAGCCTCGAGCATTTCGCCAGAGATACGCGGCAGCAGGCCGCCAGCGTTGAAGATCTCGGCTTCCTCTTCAGTGTCGATCCGGCATTTGACGGGGGCTGTGACCACCTCGCCATTTTTGCGTGTGATGCGCAAAGTCAACGTCGTGCCCGGTGAAACTTTCCCGCCCACACCTTCGACTGCATAGACTTCCGAGCCATCCAGTGCCAGCGTCGCGCGATCGTAACCTTCAGCAAATTCAAGCGGCAATACGCCCATGCCAACCAGGTTCGAGCGATGGATACGCTCAAAGTTTTCGCACACCACGGCACGCACACCGATCAGACGCACGCCCTTCGCCGCCCAGTCGCGCGACGAGCCTGAACCATAGTTCTTGCCGGCCACCACGATCAGTTCCTGCCCGCGCGAGACGTAGCGTTCCGCTGCATCGAAGAGACGCATGATCGTGCCTTCCGGCTCCATACGGGTGAACGAGCCTTCTTTGCCCGCGGCCATTTCGTTGTGCAGCCGGTTGTTCGCGAACGTGGCACGGATTGCAACCAGGTGATCGCCGCGACGCGTGCCGTAAGAGTTGAATTCGGCCGGCTCTACGCCATGCTGGATCAGATATTCACCCGCCGCGCTTTCCGGAAGGATTGCGCCTGAAGGTGAAAGATCGTCAGTTGTGACGTTATCGCCAAATACACCGATCGCCCGCATGTCCGCGAAGCGTGCGGCGCTCGTGAGGTCGGACTGCCAGTACGGCGGACGACGGATGTAGTTGCTGTCCTCGCGCCACGGAAACTGTGCCGGCACCGCGCTTTGCCCGTCGGCCAGTTCGCTCTTGCGGAACATCTCCGTGTAGATTTCGAGGTACTGGTCGCCGCGTACGCTTTCCTTCAGTAAGGCATCGATTTCCTCGTCGGACGGCCACAGATCCTTCAGATACACCGGTGCGCCGGATTTGTCGGTTCCGAGAACGCCTTCTTCGATGTCAATGTGAATCGTCCCGGCGATCGCATACGCAACAACCAGCGGGGGCGAAGCAAGAAACGCCTCCTTGACGCGCGGATGAATACGGCCGTTGAAGTTCCGGTTGCCGGAAAGCACTGCCACGGCACGTACGTCGCGACTGACGATGTCGGCCTCGATCTCTTTTGGCAGCGGGCCCGACATGCCGTTGCATGACGTGCAGCCGAATCCGATGATGCCGAACCCCAGCGCTTCGAGCGACGTCATCAGATTCGCCGATCGGAGATAGCTCTCGACCGGCTTCGAGCCAGGCGCAAGAGATGTCTTGACCCATGGCTTGCGCTTAAGACCGAGTTCAACCGCCTTTCGGGCGACCAGACCAGCGGCGATCATGTTGCGCGGGTTCGATGTGTTCGTGCAACTGGTGATGGCCGCGATCACCACCGCGCCATCGGCCAGCTTGACTGGTCCGGCGGTGTCCGATTCAGGAGCGGCGGCTTCCGACGGACGGGCAATACCCTTCGAAATCAGGTTTGAGAGAGGCACACGGTCGTGGGGATTGGCCGGCCCAGCCAGCGCGCGACCCACGCTCGACAGATCGAACGACAGCACACGGTCATATTCGGCATCGGCGAAGTCGTCTGCCCACAGTCCTTGCGCTTTTGCATAGTCCTCGGTCAGCGAAATCTGGGATTCGGTACGACCGGTCAGTCGCAGAAAATCCAGCGTCTTCTGGTCAATGGCGAACAGTGCAGCAGTGGCACCAAACTCAGGCGCCATGTTGGACATGGTGGCCCGGTCGCTCAGCGTCATCGCGCGAGCGCCTTCACCGTAAAACTCGATGATGGTGCCGACCACTTTCTGCTTGCGCAGGAATTCGGTGATGGCGAGCACCAGATCCGTTGCGGTGATGCCGGGTTGCCGGAAACCTTTCAGCTTAACGCCGACGATGGTTGGCAGACGCAGCCACACAGCACGGCCAAGCATGACGGACTCGGCTTCAATTCCACCGACACCCCAGCCAAGCACACCCAGCGCATTGATCATCGTCGTGTGGCTGTCGGTTCCGACGAGCGTGTCGGGGAACGCCAGCCCGTCCTTCACCTGAATGACAGGGGACAGATACTCAATGTTGACCTGGTGCAAGATGCCGTTGCCCGGCATCAGCACGTCGAGGTTCGTGAAAGCCTGTTTGCACCACGCGAGAAATTCAAAACGCTCTGCGTTCTTGCTCTTCTCGATCGCCATGTTCTTTGCGATCGCTTCCGGGTCTGTACCTGCCACTTCCACGTTTAGCGAGTGGTCCACCACCAGATGCGTCGGCACGACCGGATTGATGGCGCTCGGGTCGCCCCCCGCTTCCGCCACCGCATCCCGCATACCGGCCAGATCGACCAGGGCCGGCGTGCCAAGCAGATCCTGCAGGACCACACGTGCCGGGTAATACGGAAAGTCAATGTCATGCCGGCGGTTGGCCAGCGCGCGCAGATAGGTAACTGCATCAGCGGCGGGCTGTCTGCGAGCGATGTTTTCGGCGAATACGCGAACGCTATACGGCATCTTCGCGAATTGAGTGGCGTCTATCGCGTCAGTGGCGTCGCGGACACTGACGAAATCAACGGACTGGTTAGGAAGACTGCGGGACATGGGGGCTCTCCGAGGGTCGTGCATGTGGTCATGCGCCTTGCTGAAATGCATTTTATGATCACTAAATGCACAATGCAAAGGCATAAATGCCTAGTGTTAACCCTAGACAATAAATGTTTAAAGGGGACATTTCGCCGATTATAGGGGTTTGCGAGAAGGCTATCCGACAGTGCTTGTATCGGAGCATCTTTGCGTTATATGATCACCAAACGCAATAAAAAGATACGACAGCAAAGTGGATCAGGGACGCAAGCATCGTGAGTGTGAAGCCCTTCACCGACTACCAGCACTGCGTGCAATCCAGACGGGAGCGAGTAATGGCAAAATCGCAGATCGACTATTCAGATGCACCGTCGTACCAGGCGGTCGTGAACGGTCATGGATTGCCTTCGCGCCCTATGGATTCGACCGAACAAACATCGACCTCGCTCACGCCGCTGCAAACTCGCGTGACGCGGGAGATCCTGACGCTCGTGCGCCGTGACGATCTGGCACTCGGTGACAGGCTCGCGGAATCGGTGCTCGCCGAACGTATCGGTACTTCACGTTCACCGGTCAATGTCGCGCTCCATCATCTGGCCTCGCTCGGCGTTGTCTATTACGACGCAAACCGCGGCTTCTTCATGGCGCAGGCTGCGCGGGAAGTGACCGACGTGGCAGCACAGTTTTTGGACGAGCCCGAGGAGCCGCTGTACCTGAAAATTGCGGCTGACCGGCTTGCACGACGGCTACCTGACGTGATTTCCGAGGCTGATCTGATGCGCCTGTACGAAGTCTCTCGCAGCGCACTGCGGCGAGTGCTGTCACTGATGCAGGAAGAAGGCTGGCTTGAGCGTCAGGTTGGCCACGGCTGGCAGTTCATGCCGATGATCGATTCGGTGGAAGCCTACGAGGAGAGCTATTTGTTCAGGGCGGCGATCGAGCCGACCGGAGTGCTATCGCCGACGTTCAGTGCCAATCGGGTCGAACTTGAAGGGCTGAAACGTCGGCAGCAGTTCATCGTGGACGGCGGTTATCTCACGATGAACTCGATCGAGCTTTTCGAAGCCAATAGCGAATTTCACGAGACGATCGCCAAATGGTCCGGCAATCGGTTTATTGCGCAATCGGTTCGGCGCATGGACCGGCTGCGCCGGCTGGTCGAGTACCGGCAGGCCAAGGCGCGCAAGCCGCGGCAGGAACAGGCGCTCGAACACCTTGCGATTCTTGACGCGATCGGCCGCCAGGATCTGCTCAAAGCCGCATCCCTGTTGCGCGATCACATCGAAGGCGCACGCCGTGCCAAGGTCCACGCTCAAGAGGTATTCGAAGGCTGACCCAGATTGACAGCCGGGCGGTGTCACACCGCCTTTTTTAGTGCTTATGATTGCTTTTTATGATCACAAAACACTATAAACAAGAAAAATATATTACCGAAAATCCATATAAATACTGGATTTGTTCTTTTCAGCGTTGCTTTTTATATTCATTTTAATCAATTCTCAACCAGATACGCATCACGAAGGCGGGCACGCGAGGTCGGCAGCGCGAACAGGGTGTCGTCCGCTCAAGGTACTTTGAATATTAGGAGACAACCATGTCATATCGCAGAGGCTGGATTGCTGTTTTTCTCTTCACGCTATCGATGATCAACTACATGGACCGAATCGCACTATCGATCGCGGCCACCCCCATTGCGCGTGAATTCAAGCTCTCCGCAGTTGGCATGGGTTACCTATTCTCGTCGTTCATCTGGAGCTACGCGATCTTCCTGCTCCCGATGGGTTTTCTCATCGATCGATTTGGCACAAAAAAGATGGCCGGTGTCGGGATCTTCATATGGTCAGCTGCGACCGCACTGACAGGAGCCGCCAATTCGTTCGGCGCACTTCTCATGGCAAGACTGGTCATGGGCGGCGGTGAGTCCGTTAGTAACCCCGTCGGCGCGAAAGTCATCCGGCAATGGATTCCGGCGAACGAGCGCGGCACAGTGACATCGATGTTCAACAGCGGCTCGTATGCAGGGCCGGCGATCTGCTCCGTAATTCTTGGGTCGCTCGTCGCACTGTATGGATGGCGGATGTCGTTCGTGGTCGCTGGAGGGATCGGCTTCGTGTGGCTGGCCGCCTGGCTTCTTTTCTTCAACGCCCCGGAAAAAACCAAATGGCTGAAAGCAGATGAGCGCGACAAGATCATCCGCGAGCGTGACACAAAGACGGCCGGAACCGCCGCGATCAGTCCCGATTCTAGTGGTCTGCTTTCACTGATGCGTACGCCCACTCTGTGGGGTCTTGCAATCACGCAAGGCTGCAATGTCTACACGCAGTATCTGTTCTTGACCTGGCTGCCCAGCTATCTGCAGGCGAGCCGCGGCCTCAGCATCTCGCACACAGGGCTTTTTTCTGCAGTCCCCTATGCTGCGGCCGTGATTCTCTGCATCTTCGTGGGTCGTTTGAGTGACACGTATCTGAAAAAATGCGGCGTAGGCAGCGGCAGGCGCCGTAACGCAGTCGCGCTGACCATGCTTGCCGGCGCGGCGATTCTTACTGTGCCGTTCGTCTCGAACCTGACTGTTCTCCTAGTCGTTTTTTCGATCACGCTGACCGGCATCGCATCAACCACATCACTGAACTTCGCGCTGCTGAACGATCTGCTGCCGAATTCGCGTGACGTTGCGAAGGCGATGGCTTTCGTGGTGATCGGCGGCAACATCTTCGGCATGATTGCGCCGATTGCAACAGGGTATGTCGTGTCTGCAACGGGAAGCTATGACTGGGCATTTGGCATTGCCGGCCTGTTGCTCCTTGCTGGAGCGATTGTCGTTCTCACGATGACCCGCTCTCCGATGACGATCCGATCCCATTCTGCGGGCGCTGGCGCTACCGTCTGAGGACACGTCCATTACGCAGTGGTGACAGACGGTTCGCACGTAGCGTCAAATGTTACGCAACCGGTGCGGTGCTATCCAGTGCCGGTCTTCGGCGCGTAAGAACCAGCAGCAGAATCAATGCAGTTCCGGAACACAGAGTCGTCACTTCTAACAAGACGGTGCTTCCCAACCGGGTGAGTAGTGCAATGAAAAGCGGCGGTGCGGCGGCAGAAATCACGTTGAGAGGGAGTGCGATACGCGACGCGGCCGATACGTAATCCACCTTGTCATAAAACACAAGCGGGATCGTTGCGCGTGCAACCGCAAGTGCTCCGCTGCCTAGACCATAAAGAACGACAAAGATTGCAACAGCAGTATGCGAGCCGCGGTTCAACATGAGCAACACCATCGACAACGGAAGAACAATTCCCGCAAAGATGCCCGTCGAAATTCCGTCCCACCTTGCGCCACCCAGAAAATCCACTGCCCTCGCGCCCACCTGAATTACTCCGAGTGCAGAACCAAGGGCTACAGCTTGCGTTGCCGGCAAGCCCACTGCTTTGAGTAGTTCGAAGAATATTGCGCTGTACCCGAAGGTGACGAATGCGTTCAACGTGATCGCTGCAGCAATCAGATAAAACGTGCCTTTCCGTGCAGGAGCACTGGCTGTTGTGTCGGCAACCTGGTGCAGATTTTGATTGATTGGTGCCGTCGCCGCCGGAAGCCCAAATACATAGAGTGGGAGGCATATGAACACCATCATCCCGGCATAAACCACACAGGTTGCCTGCCATCCGACGGCTTTCGCCAAGACTGAGGCTATCGGCCAGAAAATACTGCTCGCCAGCCCCGTGATCAACATAAGGCCGCCGATCGCACGCTTTGCATTCGATCCGGCGAGTTCGTTGAGCATGATATAGGCTGCTGTCGAGAGCGTAGCGCTACCCGCTGTTCCAAGCGTCACCCAGCCGGAGAAATACAGCAGGGGCCCGCGACACACCGCCAGCAAGAGGAAACCGAGAGCAGACAGAATCGTGCCGGCGATCATGACGCGCTTCGCACCGAACCGGGCAAAGACTTTGGCCAAAAGCGGAGCCCAAAGCCCCATGACAACATAAAGCACCGAGTTGGCGGCGAAGATGTAAGAAATGTCGATCCTCAGATCCTCGGCCATCTGCCTTCCGACAATCGATGGCAAACCCACGGTTCCCCAGCCGATTATCTGCGTTACAGACAGCACAAAAAGTGGGATCGCGACCTTTCTGTCAGATAAGGATATGCGCATCGACTTGTCCGTCATCAAAGGGGCTGTGGGCCGGCTTTTGGCTTCCCGGTTTTGAGCACGCTCGACACGCATTGTCGACGATCCAGAAAATCGTGTCGAACGACTGAAATCGACGGGTTCCTGCCTGTCGGCGGCCGGCTGCACGCGTCCCGAAGCGGTTGATAAAATCTCTCCAAAGCACTCACTCGGTCACGTTTCAGGTTGAGACCAATCCGCTCATATACGCGCGGCGTCCCTAGACTTCCTGTCGCGTTGCAATCTACGTGATTTGTCTCGATTCGGGCACTCTAGGTGCTTCGAATGCATGGGGATATTCGTGACGAAACCAGTCTTTCACCTGATCGTGATTGAGCGCAAAGAATTCGCGCGATCGCGGTATCAAAACGAAACCGAAAGCGAGCAGACAGGTGGCGAGACCGAAGCATGTATAAACCTGCCCCACCGCCCAGTGCGTGAGCGCCGCGCCTGCGATCATCGGTCCAAGAATGCCAGCAATCTGCGTGGTCATCATGCTGGCAGCAAGAATGCGCACACGGAAATTCTGCGGGATAGCCAATGAGCGGTGAGTCGCGCCAACGAGCCCCATCGATGCATTGGCGAAACCCACACAGGTAAGCGTCAACACGAGAACGATAGGTGAATGGGCCCAGCCGGAAGCAGCAAGTGCCAGCCCTTCGCACATCGCAGCCCCCACCCGGACATTGAATCGGCCAAACCACCTGACCAGTGCGTCAGAACCACGAAAGCTACCGAGTAGCAAACCTACAGATAGGGCCGCTTCGCAACCACCGAGCCAGAGCCCCGACAGCCCCAGTGATTGAACTTTGAGCGGAATCAGCATGCCGACCGCAGGGCCCTGGAATATCCATACGAGGAAGTTGACAAGTGTCCAGCCACGCTCCAACGGGACGATCCATTTAGCATGCAGCCCGGCGCGCAGGTCTTCCCACCAACGGGCCAAACCGCGAGGATGTTCACGATGCTGAGACTGGGATGGAAGCTGCAAGGTCACGTACGCAGCTACGCCAAGCAGAATGCCGTTCATCCAGAAGGTTGCAGCAATACCGCCCAAAGCCAATGCCGCACCAGCCAGTGCCGGCCCTAAGGCACGTCCAGCCGCTTGCGTCGATTTACGAAGACGAAGCGCTTCGGCCAAACGATTCGCAGGAACAAGTTCGGCCGAAATGGTGGAACTGGCCGGATCGATGAAAGCTTTCGCTATAACAGTGACTACGCCTATGCAGATGATGAGCGTAAGTCGATAGTCGGACAGCGAGGCGAGCGTGGCGAGGGTAAAGGCGACGACCATTAAGGCGCAGATACCCCATACAATCTGCGGTCTCTTTGCGTACCGATCCCCGAGTGGCGAAAGCAGCGGCATTGCGAAGATCGTGGTGACGGCAATGCTTACGCCGTAGATCGCGAGGTGATGTGCGCCTCCCTGATGAACGATCCACCAAGGGAGTGTGATATAGCCAACCATGTCTGCCAGGATCGTAAAAAGATCGCTGAGAAGCAGACAGGCAAGAGAGGGGGCGATTGCGTTTATGCGAGATTTGATTCCCCGAAGCACCGGTTTCCCCCTGTTGAGTTCGATGATGCTACCTCAACATTTCTCCCACAACTTAGGTGAATGTTTCCAGATGTCGTCGTTTTATTAATGGGGCGATGAACGGCGCGATTCACAAGAGGATCCCGACTGAACGAAAGTAGCCGATCAGTGACGGTCGTCGCTCCGATTCCGTTGGGCCCAACAAGAAGCGGGCGCGAGCACTCAGGGTGCCTTGGATTCGGCGCGCAGCTTGACCGCGGTATTCATCGCCTGAAAACTTCGCCGAGTGTCTTCGACTACGTCTTTCGTCAACGGCCCGACAAGTAATCCAGAGAAACGCTCAGTTTGCTCAAGATGGGTGCCACCGGGCACAGCCGTCAGGTGAATGCAATGTTTGCCGTCGAAGACGCCGCGAATCCACACGCTGCCACGCCAGCAAAGGTCCTGCCCTGGACGAACGAGTAGGACGGTCGGCTTGAATACCATCGAATCCGATCCGCTGCCTAGCACAATGCGAATTGTCGCGCCCTCCCTGAAGTCGCCGTCAACTCGAGTAATGAAGGGATTCCAATCAGGATACGCGGCACTATCCGAAATAACGTTCCAGACATCTGAAGGCGGCCGAGCGATGAGAACATCCGCACGCACACTACTATCTTCGTGCATGATGAAAAAGACTCCAACTATGCCGACCACACTGGCGATGACGCTTTTCAACCACCACTTCGGCAAGCTCATATTCGCCCCGTAATCCGTTGCAGTTCTTTTTCTGCTGCCGGCCATGCACCAACTTATCGATCAATCGCATCGACGAATCGACCCAACAACCTTCGTCATGTGATCAGTTTCCGCAGTCTGGCAAGCGGCAATTTCCATCGGCAAGATGGAACCCCCTCCGTATTTTGCCTCGGCGGACTTCTTGCAACTCGCATCGCGTCGCTTCTTCCACCCCGCGATTTTCTTCTCCAAGCGCGCTTTGCAGCTAGGGAATTTTGCGGACTTATCTTCGACGACATTCTGCAGCTTCTGTTCGGCAACCACCCTGTCGCGCCATGCACAGAAGTTCAGGCTCATCTGGTTCGCATCGCAGTTCGCGAGCATGCCTTGCACCTCGCTCGCAGGCAGTCCGCTCTGCTGCGAGATGACGTCAGCGGGATCCGGGGCGCCAGCAAATGCGGGCGAGCACGCGAGTGCAAGAAGTACGAGGAGAGCGCGGTGGATGAAGTGCACCCGGCAAATCGGTTTGAATGCAGATCGCATAGTGATCCCCTTTCGCGGGAGCAAGGCAACGTACCGGCTCCACTCTCATGCGAGCGCGCCACGGTTCGACCGCCGCCCGCAAGCGCGTCACCACGCGCGGTCTAACTCCGTCGGCGCACCAATCCGTAAATGATCAGCAGAACGATAGCGCCAATCACCGACGCAATCCAACCTGCCGCCTGGCCTGGTTGATACCAGCCCAGCGCGCGCCCCACATAGCCCGCAATCAGCGAGCCGGCAACACCGAGGACGATGGTCATAATGAGCCCCATGCTGTCATCTCCGGGCTTCACCGCCCGCGCAATCAATCCGATGACCAGCCCTACAATTACCGTACCGATGAATGAAAGCATGCTGACCTCCCGAGAGTGTGAGTGCTACGGTTTTCTTTTACTACTGGCTACTGCTCCACTGCGACGCTTTTCGAAGCATACGCGCTAAATGTGGCAGTCGGCCAGTCCCGCATTAGCTCCGCCAGATATCCAGATGCGCATCGATATAGACTCGTTGCAGTACTTCTTTGGTGGCCAAATAGTCCTGCAAAGCCCAATCTGAATAGAGCGCTGCCGCAATACTCGATCTGCCTGGATGCTTCGATACCTCTGCGGCAAGTGTCCCCGCACGTATGCCGGATTCAATCGCGAACCGAAGGCCATCTCCTGAGGCGGGATCGAGATATCCCGCAGCATCACCGCATACGAAATAGCCAGGACCGGCGGCCTGATGAAGATGCCGCCAGCGCCGGCATTGTTGCCACACAGTTCCAATGACGGATATGCCTGAACGCAAGCCGATATGCGTGTTCCGTTGCACGGACAACGAAGTCCACATGTATTGCGCTGATGTCGGCCGTAGCCAGAGCCAGCCGCCCCGCGCGATCTGCCAATAGGTGTCACGCTGCGACGAACATCCGCTCGCGAAACCGCGACGAAGCCAGATGGGTGACGAGTCGACGGTTTCGTCGAGTGAAAGTGCGCGACGCAGGCAGCCGGTGATTCCCGTCGCGTCTATGACGATGCTCGCCCTGCACTCATCGCTTCCGCACGTCACACCGACGACATGTCCGCTTTCAATGCGAGGCAAAAGCGGATACAGACATTTGCGCGCATAGGCTACCCCAGCCGTCGAAACATCGACGCGCAAACGGTCATCGAGTCGATTGCGCACAACCGCGCGGCCCGGACTAGATTCGGAATCGACATCGAGCCATACATCCGACTGCGCGATCACTGCGGGAGCCAGCAACGCGAGTAACTTCAATGCGTTGTTCGATACACACTCCGGCGCCGCATGCGACAGGCCGCGACCCAACATCGTGACATCGCATCCTGCGTTGGCGGCGACAATTGCCGCCGCGCACCCGGCAGGACCATCGCCAATAACCAGAACGTCACACGGACTCATGCCTTGAGTAAAGCCGAAGTGCCTCAGGTCCGGGTGGGCATCGTTGAACGGGCCCTTTCAGCATCGAATCGGTCACGTTACAACTGATCGCCTCGCCGTATCGAATGCGCAAGCGTCCAGGCACATGCTGCACCGGTTTCGCACCGTCTTCGGGAAGAACAAACAGGAAGTGATAGGTCTTGGTCGTATCTGCCGGCTGATCGAGCTGCGTTGCTGATACAAGCCACAATTGCGTCTTTGCGGGAGTCCGCGTTGGATCGCACGCTGCCACGGCGAGGCGCAACGCCTTGATCCTGCGAATGAGTTCGGCTGCGTCGACATGTTCGAAGGCGCCATACAGCATATTGCCGCCCAGCGCGTTCGCGACGTAATCCGATCGCTCGATATCCGCGTAATCAACCGTGCCTGCAGCCGTAAGAAAAGGACCGTACTCGCCGTCCCATCCGGCACGCGTGTTATGTACAAGGCCGCCTTGCACCAAAGGATGTTGCGGATGAAATCCAAGTTCGCTGTCCAGCATTGGAATGGCCGTTGGCGCATCGCTCCGGTTGAAGGTTCGCGAAGCATCCGGGCTTACGGCAGGCCAGAAACTGTTCGACGCTGCGCACAACTTGATGTCTTCTGCGAATGGACTGCCCAGGCCAAACGTTGCGAGATAGATCCCTTTACGATGTCCCCCCGCATAGGTCACGTCCCAGCCCGGTGCAAAAACACTCGATGATGCATCGGATAGAAACGACACCATGCGAGGCAAATGCGCCTTCTCGTGAGACTCTTTTGATGCGCGCGGTGCAAGACTGAATGAAACGGAAATCGTATCTTCGCTGGTCGAAAACGCCTCTTTCTCGCTGAACGAATCGACGTGATGCGGATTGACGGGAAGCCGCTCAGCGCTGAGCGATATAGGTGAGCCGTTTCTAAACTGAGTCTTGGGATCGATGTGATCTTCTTTGAACCAGCGCTGCAATTCGGACTGGTCCGCATAAGGAAAAAAGTCCGGCGCAGCCACGATCGAATAGGCGGGCAATACGCGTCGATTCACAAGCTCCTTGATTCTGATCGTGACTGCGCCTTCGACACAGTGATCGAGAAACAGTTGTGCATCGTAGCCACCTTTGATCACCTTCTCGACGAATGCCGATTGGCGGATCGGATGCGTACGCATGTCGGCATACGTACCGTTCTTGTCCCTAATATGGCGGATATTCATGTATTCCGGCGAGTTGCGCGGTTCCGGAAAACGCAGCCAGAACCAGTTCTTTGCGATCGTTGGGAAAAACATTTCATGTATCTGCGCAACGAACGCAAGAAACAACCTGTATAGATCAGTGAACAGACGCATCGTCGTATAGCGCCGATTGACGATGTGTATGAGGCGCCATCGCGCCGGCACTGAGAACCCGCCAACGTTATAGTTCGCCGACGTCACGGGTTCAATTAGAGGCCGCGCCGCCGGCATCAACAGTACGCTTCCGCCACAATGCTTGAGCACGATTGATGGAACGCCCGTCGCGGCCGGCTGCGCCAAGTCCGGATACCGGCATACGATCGAATACGGTGGACGGTCGAGATCTCCCAATGGGACCGGAGAAATGCCCCATCGTGCCTTGACGGCGCGCTTCAGTTTTTCGCCGATATGCCAATGGCCGTAATCCAGATTCAACGTCATGTTTGGCAGGCATTCGGCGGAAAACAGCTTGCGCACCGGCTGAATGAATGCACGATGTCCGTCGTCACGTTGTTTTCCCTCGATCAACGCAAGTCCGTCTGGTCCGGATACACGCCGCACAAGAAACGCTCCATACCGCGCCGGCAACACCCGCACATGCTCGATTTCGTTCTCGAGGTGCGGAACGTAGCTCCGTGTCCGCGCGTCGTAGAGTGCTTCCGTGTCGCCATTTCGCGCGATGCCGAGCCGCGAGAAAACCATGTCCGCGTGCTGCTGATGTCCGGTACGGCGCGCGGGACGGTACTGGTAGGCCAGCACGGCAATATCGAGTGTCGACCAGTCGGAAGGCAAAGCTGCAAGCGAGTAGATATAGTTTTCGAGCAGGTCTATATCTTCCAGGCTTATTCCGCCATAGGGCGATGGACACTCGGATAGCGCAAGCATGTGATAAAGCAGGCTCCGCGCGGGGTCGCCCGGTTCTATCGCGCGTTCGGTGCTTCGGCAAAGATCTTGAACGCGCCGATCTTGCCAGTCTATTTTCAGTCCTTCACTCAGCAAAACTGCAGTACGTTGCGGCGAATCCGAAGATGAGAGATCGAGACCATGTCGTTTCAGCACGTCCTTCCACGGCGTCGACAATTTGCCAACCAACGTGTGGATTTCATCGATCAGCATCTACCACCTCCCAATGAGTGGCTCACCCAAGGCTGCGCGGAAATGACTTGTCTGCTGCTTGCGTGCTTTCCCTGGGTCTACTGGCGATTGCTGTGTTTTCAGCGATCGCTCCACTTGCCTGTTGCATTTCGGGTTCGCAATCGCCAAATCCAGTGACTAATATAGGTGATTCGAGAAGAAGAAAAGCGTTCGTTTTGTTTGAAGCAACTCACATCTCTATCGTGAGCAACGCAAGATCCCGGCTTCGGCCTTCGCCGACCTCAATACGCTGTAAGAACATACGGTGGACGATGTCATGCTGGCGCGGCGAACCTTTCTTCTGGGTGGTGCCAGTGTGGCGGGCTTGGGTGTGCTCGCGATCGGATGGTCAGTATCTCCGTCAGACGACAGGCTCGTCCCCAAGACGCCACTCGATACACCTGGCAGCAATGCAGCGCTCAACGGCTGGCTGATGATCGATACCGGCAACAACGTCACGATCGTCATGAGCAAAGCTGAAATGGGCCAGGGCATCCACACCGGCGCTGCGATGTTGCTGGCGGAGGAACTCGGCGCGGACTGGTCGCAAGTCCGCGTCGTCGATTCCCCTATCGATGCGATCTACACAAACCGCGAAAATCTGCCGCGCTCGCTTGCTATCCGTCCTGACGATCACAGCTGGGAAGCGACGACTAAAGAAGATTTCGCGCGGTTGATTGCCCGCCTGCTAGGCACCATGGTGACAGGCGGATCGACAAGCATCGTCGATCTCTGGAAGCCGATGCGCGAAGCCGGCGCATCGGCGCGCATGATGCTATGCAGCGCGGCGGCAAAGCAGTGGAAAGTATCGGTCAGTCAATGCAAAGCACGCTCGGGCCGCATTATTTGTGGTCCGGAACAGTCGGTGACGTTCGGCGAACTTGTCGATGCGGCGAAGCTCGAACCGCGCCCCACCCATGTCACGCTCAAAGACAAATCCAGCTTCACCATTATTGGTCAGCGATTCAAGCGCATCGAGGCACAATCGAAGATTAATGGGAAAGCGATGTTCGGAATCGATGCACAGCCGCGCGACCTGCTATATGCGAGCGTCACGATGTGCCCGACGCTCGGAGGCACCGCGACCGGCTACGATTCTTCGAACGTGAAGAATAAAGAAGGCGTGCACGCTATTTTCAAATTCGATCCATACAACGGCGGTACCGGCGGAGTCGCAGTCATTGCCGAAAACCCCTTTATCGCAATGCGCACGCTCTGCCAGTTGTCGTACACATGGGACCACGGGCCGGCGGCGAAAGTAAGCGATGCAGACATTAGCGCCACCTTGATCAAGGCGCTCGATGACAACACTCATCCCCGGTCTTTCTACAAGACAGGTAGCGTCGATGAGGTTCTGAAGGAATCGAAACCTCTGGAAATGCAGTACAAAGTGCCATACCTCGCGCACGGAACGCTCGAACCCGTCAACTGTACGGCGCAAGTGACGGATGGCGGAGCGACGATCTGGGTGTCCACGCAAATTCCAATGGCGGCCCGCAAGGCAGTGGCAAAGTCCCTGAATCTGAGTGAGGACAAAGTACAGGTGCATCGGTACCTGTTAGGCGGCGGCTTTGGCCGTCGGCTCGAAGTCGACTACATCGTGCAGGCGGTTGCGATCGCAGGTCATGCCAAAGGACGTCCAGTGCAGACCATCTGGCCGCGTGCGCAGGATATGACACACGACTTCTACCGCCCCGCGTGTGTGTCGCGATTCAAAGGTGCGCTCGATTCCGACGGCAACCTGATCGCCTGGAAGAACGAGTCGGCCAGCCAGTCGATCAACGTGGAAGCGCTGCCCCGTGCATTCGGCTCCCCAAAGATTGTCTTCGAGGTTCTCAAGGACATCACGACCGCGGAGGGTGCGTTCGATCAGCCATACGAATGCAAAAATATTTCCGTCACGCACAATACGGTCTCACTACCTATCCCGGTTGGTAACTGGCGCTCGGTTGGGCATTCCTACCATGCGTTTTTTGTCGAAAGCTTTATCGACGAAATGGCGACGGCCGCTCACAAAGACCCCATCCAGTTCCGGCTCGACATGCTGAAGAAGCCGGAACATCAACGGCATGCCGAAGTACTCCGGCAACTCATCGATTTTTCCGGCTGGCATACGCCACTGAAGCGAGACGGGAAGACTGCGAGAGGCGTAGCGATGCACGAATCATTCGGCAGCATCGTCGCGCAGGTTGCGGAAGTGCAGAAGCATGGTGACAGTTTCCGCGTCACGCGCGTGTTCTGCGTGATTGATTGTGGCATTGCAATCAATCCAAATCTCGTAGAACAGCAGATGGAAAGCGGCATTATTTTCGGCCTCTCGGCCGCATTGCAGCAACAGATCGCGATCGTGCAAGGTCAGGTCCAGCAGAAGTACTTTTCTGACTTCCCTCTCGTCAATATGTCGACCTGTCCTGAGATTTGCACGAGAGTGATCCAGAGCGGCACTGAACCTCAAGGTGTCGGCGAAGCCGGTACGCCGCCCATTGCGCCTGCTCTGGCGAATGCGCTTTTTGCACTCACGGGAACCCGGTTTCGCAGCCTTCCACTCATGCAGCCGCCTGTGCCTTGCGGAGGTGACATATGGTGTCAATCAGTGTTAACGGGAAAACCGTCGTCATGCATTCCGCCCCCGACACGCCCCTGCTCTGGGTACTCCGGTGCGAACACCAACTGACGGGTACCAAATTCGGTTGCGGTATCGGCGTTTGCGGCGCCTGCACTGTCCTGCTCGATAACACCGCCAGGCCGGCTTGCCAGATACCGATATCCACGATTCTCAAATCGCGTGTCGTCACCATCGAGGGACTGGACAGCACAGAGGCTCGCGCGTTGAAAAAGGCCTGGATCGAATGCGATGTCGTGCAGTGCGGCTACTGTCAAAGCGCTCAACTGATCGCGGCAACAGCGTTGCTTTATTGCCATCGTCATCCAACCGATTCCGATATCGACGAGGCCATGAGGGACATCGCATGCCGCTGCGGCACTTTTCCCCGCATCCGCAAAGCCATTCACCAGGCGGCCCGGTCGCTGCGCCCATAAACAAAGGCTGAGCAGCACGCCCAGCGATTGATCCGCTCGCTCGCGGACGCTCAGGCTCGCAGCCTCTCAGGCAGGAGAAATCGGAGAAAATAATTTTCTCCGATTAAAAAAACCTCATCGCTTATAAAAGCAAACTAAAAAAGCGAGGTAAAAAATCCGGCTTTAGTAAAACTAAACCCGGAACTCAAATCAAATCGTTTGTGCGTCACCCCCGCCGCCGCTACTCTGCCCAGCAATGATCTCAGGCAAACATCGCGCTTTGAAGCGGATTTTGCCTCCCACTTCATTTCATGCATTCGACAGAGGACATTCAGAATGAGTCTGGCGCACACCGAATCTCGACCCAGCAAGATATCCGACGTTCAGCTCGGGGAATCCGATATTTCAATCGAGCAATTCATTGCCGTAGCCCGACATGGCGCACAGATAAAGTTTTCTTCCGTGTATCGCGAGCGCGTGTTGAATTCGCGCCGCCTGGTCGACCTGTTTCTGAGCCAGAACCGGCTTGTCTATGGGGTGACGTCTGGCTTCGGCGCTAATTCGACACGCGTTATCAGCCCGGACGACGCCGAGCAGCTTCAGCGAAATATCGTGCGCTCCCATGCCGTCTCGGTCGGCGAACCGCTGCCTCGTGAAGTGGTTCGAGCCACGCTGCTAATGATGCTGATCAGCCTCGGCAAAGGTTATTCCGGCGTCAGCCTCGAATTGCTGCAGCAAATCGCCGGGCTACTGAACAACGACATCACGCCGTTCGCGCCGGGCGATGGCTCGGTCGGTTATCTCGCGCCCGAGGCACATATGGCGCTCGTGCTGATCGGCGAGGGAGAAGCGTTCTACCAAGGTGAACGCATGCGCGGCGCCGAAGCATTGGAGCAAGCAGGGCTGAAGCCACACTCGCTGCGCTGCAAGGAGGGGCTTTCGCTCACCAACGGCACCACCTCGGTAACCGCGATCGGGATGTTGGCGCTTTACAACGCGCTCGAGCTTTCGAAGGTTGCCGACATTGCCGCATCGATGTCTCTACAGCCGCTTAAGGCCACCACGCGCTCACTGGACGCCCGGTATCACTCCGTCAAGAAACATGTCGATCAGAGGAACACGGCCGATAACCTGCGGCGGCTGCTGGCCGGCAGTGCGCTATGCGAGCGCTTTGTCGATTACAGACTGCAGGACGCTTACAGCCTTCGCGGCATTGCCCAGGTACATGGGGCATCCAAGCGGGCGATCAAGAACGCGTACGACTCGATTCTCGATGAAGTGGGATCGTCCGGCGACAACCCCATCATCCATCCCGAAGGCGAGGACGGTATCGCGATATCCGGTGCCAACTTCGACGGTACGTTCGTCGGCATCGGGTGCGATCTCCTCTGCATCGCCATGACCACGCTCGCGAAAATCTCGGAGCGCCGGACAGACCGCCTCGTCAACCCGTACCTCAGCGAACTGCCTGCGTTCCTTGCGAAGGATCCCGGGCTGAACAGTGGTTACATGATCATTCAGTACACGGCGGCCGGATTGCTGGGCGAGATGCGCACCCTTGCTCAACCCGCGAGCGTCGATAGCGTGCCGACGAGCGGCAACCAGGAAGACCCCGTGAGCTTCGCCTATCACGCAGCGCGAAAAGCCTACACAACTTCACAGAAGTTGCAGCACGTGCTGGCGATCGAACTGCTCACCGCCGCCCAGGCGCTGGACTTCTTCGATCCCGCCGACGCATCACCCGCAACCGCTGCGGTGTATGCGCGGATTCGGCAGGTTGCCCCGACAGCGGAAGGCGATCGGTTCTTCTATCCGGACATGATGGGCGTCCACCGCCTCGTCGAACAGGGCGACCTGCTGAGCGTCGTAGAAAACATCGCCGGCACATTGCACAGCTGAAGCGGTAGCGCTAGCAATGCAGCGAACAGTGGCAATCGGAGTATTTCCAATCCACGCACAACCTTGCTTCGAAACTATAGAGGTGTAATGTGAATGCGATTTCAACAAGAGTCCTGAAGACTTCTCTCGTCACTTTTCTCGGCATGCTGGCACTGGCAGGAACCGGCGCTCAGGCAAAGGAATGGAAGACCGTAAAGGTCGCCCTGGAAGGCAGTTACGCGCCATGGAATCTGACCTTGCCGAGCGGAAAGATCTCCGGGTTCGAACCGGAATTACTCGACAATCTGTGCAAGCGGGCCAACCTGCAATGCGAGCCAGTCGCCCAGGACTTTGACGGCCTCATTACCGGCCTGCAGGCCGGTAAATTCGATGCCGTGATGGATGCCCTTGCAATCACACCCGAACGTCAACAGGCCATTGCGTTCTCCAAGCCCTATGCTGCAACGCCGGCCGCGTTCGCGACGGTAGATGGACATGGACTGGCGAACACGACAGGAAAACCCTCTTCCCTCAAGCTGACTGGCGACCCGAAAACCGACGGCCCTTTGATCGCCCCGCTGCGCGATCAACTGAAAGGGAAATCGATCGGCATTCAATCCGGCACGGTGTACACCAAGTTCATCAACGACAACTTCAAGGACATCACGTCCGTACGCCTCTACAAGACCTCGGCCGAACGTGACCTCGACCTGGTCAACGGACGCGTCGACATCGCCTTCGACGACGTCACCTACTACGCTGGAATCGCCGACAACAAAGACACCGCCCGAATCCGGGTCGCCGGACCCACCATCGGCGGCGCAGTTTGGGGACCGGGAGAAGGTCTTGGCTTTCGCAAACAGGATGCGGATCTGAAAGCAAAATTTGATGCAGCCATCACGGCAGCACTCGCGGACGGTACCGTGACGCGCTTGTCGGAAAAGTGGTTCAAGACCGACGTGAAGCCGTAAGCGTGCGGCATTGCATGACGCCGTTGCGCGTCGAGGCGGAGATCAGTCTTTGCTAGACTGGCTTCACGATGGCATTTGCCAGGTCAACGACATGAACCGCCTTCCTCCTCTTCGAGCCTTGCAGATATTCGACGCCGTCATTCGTTACGGGGGCGTCGTAGCCGCTGCCGAGGCGCTTTACGTAACGCCCGGTGCGATTAGTCAGCAGATTCGCGTCCTTGAGGAGTTTCTCGGGGTCACGCTTTTCGAGCGGGAGAACACGGGCCTGCGACCGACCCCGCTTTGCGAGTTGTACCACTTGCACATCTCCCGGGGGTTCGAGTGCTTTCATAGCGCTCAGGCGGCGCTCAAGGCGCAGACGGGCCCCCGGCTCACGTTGATGACGTTCCCGTCAGTCGCGACTCATTGGCTCGCCGCAAGATTGGACAAGTGGCACACCATCTGCCCTCACGTGCAGGTCCATGTCGAAGTCGTCGATCACGAAACCAGCATCGCCGCGCGAAGTGCCGACGTCCGCCTAACGTATGGGGCACTACCGAGTGACGGAACGCCCTATCACGTCGTCTTTACGGACAAAGTTGCGCCCGTGTTCGCACCCTCGCTGTTGCAGGCGGAGAAGCCGATCTCGCAACCGGCGGATATCTTGCGGTACCCGCTGATTCACGTCGAATGGGGATGGGCAAACTTGTCACCGCCGACGTGGGGACACTGGTTGCATGCGGTTGGCGTGCCTCTGCCCGAAGGCCTGGCGCCACTCACCTACTCCGTTTCCGGCATGGCAATCGACGCGGCAATTCGGGGAAGAGGCATTTCGTTGGGACAGGGCTTTTTTGCCATCGACAGCATCAAGCGACACGAACTCATCGCGCCGTTCAAGGTCGCCCTGCCGATGCCATTCCCCTACTTCATTTGCTGGAAGCGAACGGCCGCAGACTCCCCCGCAACGAGGCAATTTCTCGACTGGCTAATTGAGGAAGCCGAGCAGACGGGACGCGACATTAAAGCCATGTTTGGTGAGTGAGGTGTCGGTCCTCACCGGGGCAACTCCAGCACCGCTCAGCTAACCGGCGATGAGTCGCGACTCATAACCAGAGCGAGCGATTCGGAGAGAATCGATTTCGCCAGTTTGTCGTCGTCAACGGCGCGCGCAAGCGTAATGGCTCCCACGATGGTCGCGACGATACCTAAGCCAGCCTCTTTGCTATCACTGGATATAGCGTGCGCTATTCGTGACGCCAGTTTGCGCACGTAATCCGTGAGCTGTTCCCTGACATCCGGATTTGCATGCCGCGCCTCCCCGGCGAGCGCACACAGCGCACATCCATTGCCGGGATTCTTCACGTGACGCTCATTGAGGAAAGCTTCGGCAATAGCCTGTAGAGGCGTTTCCCCACGCTTTGCCGCACCGCTTGCGATAGAAGCCATGCGCTTCTCGCTCTGACTCACCGCGTGCTCGAGCGCCTCCAGGATCAACGCATCACGCGACGAAAAATGGCCATAAAACGCACCGTGCGTCAGCCCCGCGCTGCGCATGCACTCGGCGACGCCGAGCGCCTCGATGCCGTTTTCGCGAATCTGCCGTGACGCGTTCTCCAGAACCCGCTGCCTGCTCTCAGCCTTTTGTGCCTGCGAATAACCCATTTTTCCGCCTCATCACGCTTGACAAACTGCATGATGCGCATAATACTGAATTTCTGCATGATGATCAACATACAGAATGAGATGTTGAGGATGCTCGTGTCGGTTCGGATGCAGCGGCTGTCCCGCGCTGCTTAACAGAGATTTTTGCGAAGTTTTTGCGCCATCAGCGGATGCGGCTTGGAACGTGATCTCGCGGCGCAATACATAGGAGAAGGAAATGCGTTTTACTGGAAAGACAGCGCTCGTCACTGGCGGCAACAGCGGCATTGGCTTTACGACAGCGAAGCTTTTGATCGCCGAAGGCGCCCGCGTTGCCATCACCGGCCGCGATCGCGCCAAACTGGATCAGGCAGTATCCGAGCTCGGCGAAAACGCGCTTGGCATTCAGGCCAATCTCGACGATGAAAGCGCGATCGAGTCGACCTTCAAGCAGATCCAGGCAGCCTTCGGGTCGCTCGACATCGTGTTCGCCAACGCCGGCATCTCCGGTCCGACACCGCTCGGCGGCACGACCGCTGCTGCATTCGAGGCGATTCTTCGTACCAATCTCACCGGTGTTTTTCTCACGGTTCAAGCGGCCCTGCCGTTGATGAGCGCCGGAGGCTCGATCGTATTGAACGGCTCCGTGATGCGCGAACTGGGCTCGCCCGGGTCGGCCGCTTATTCCGCAACGAAGGCGGGCGTCACCGGCATGGCGAAGGTGTTTGCGTCCGAACTCGTGCGGCGTGGCATTCGCGTCAACACCGTGATTCCCGGCGGCACACGCACACCGATCTGGACGCGCGGCGCACGGGCCGGCGCAACGCTCGACGCGACCGAAGAAGCGTTGGCACCGGGCATTCCGATGGCTCGCCTCGCGGAACCTGAAGAAGTTGCCAAGGCCGTGCTGTTCCTCGCGTCCGACGATGCTTCGGGAATCACGGCGGCTGAGATCGTTGTCGACGGCGGCACGATCGGTGCGCCGTGGGGAGCACCGATATTCCGCAAGGGGTGAAGGCACTCGAGTTTCCGGTAGCGGGTCGACCAGCTTAGGGCCGCGGCGCGCAGTCCTAAGCTGCCGGCTAGTTCGCTACCGCCAGATCGAAGGCTCGTTCCGGCGGACCTCCTTTGGGCGCCCCTTTCCAAAGGCTACACGGATGGACGAGCGCCCTCCCAGGCACGCTGTAGCAGTGCTCTAAGCGGCTCCTCCTCAATCGGCCGCGGATTCCAGTATGGATTCGACAATGCCACCTTGCATGCGTGATCAAGGTCGGCTTCGCCCAACCCAATCTCGCGAAGCCCTCGCGGAACGCCAAGTTCTTCGTTGAGCTGGTAAAGACCGTCTGGCGCTGAGTCAACGTTCAACGCCCTGGCGATTCGGCCCATCGCCTCATCCGCAACGGTACTGTTATAAGCGAGAGAATGCGGCAGAACGATTGCGTGCGTCTCAGCATGAGGGAGGTTAAATGTTCCACCCAAGGTGTGGCACAGCTTGTGATGAAGCGCCATGCCAACATTGCCGAGCACCATTCCGCACAGCCACGCACCATAGAGGCACTCGCTGCGCGCCGCTTTGTCCTTGCTGTTCTTCTTCACGCCACGCAGGCCGTTGGCAAGTGAGCGAATACCCTCCTCCGCCATGAGCGACATGACGGGGTTTCCGTCCTGTGCGTACAGCCCCTCGGCAGCATGAGCGATAGCGTTGAGGCCGCTGACAATCGAGAGACGGACCGGGAGCCCGATGGTCAACTCCGGGTCGTACAGGACCGTCTTGGGGATGACTTTGACATCGCGACCGGTTTTCTTCAGGCCGTTTTCAGTTATGCCGTAGATGGGAGTCATCTCCGACCCGGCATACGTCGTAGGTATTGCGATAATCGGCAACGACGATTCGAGCGCAATCGCTTTGCCGAGCCCAATCGTCGAACCGCCACCAATAGCCACTGCGCAGTCTGCGTCCACCGACTTCGCGTGTTCGCGCGCGCGGCGAGCGTTCTCGATAGGAACGTGCATCTGGGCGCCGTCGAAGACGCCCGCGCTCGCAGGTCCAAGAAGAGACGAAACCACTTCAGCCTGGGCCTTTTGCTCGGGCGTGCAAAGAACCAGCGCCCGGCGAGCACCCAACGTCTCCACTTCCTGTTGAATCAGCTTCATGCTTCCAGCACCGAATACGACTCTCGACGCCTGCGTGGTATAGGTAAACTCATACATGAGAATAGCTCCCTGTGTGGTCAAACAGTACGGCTCGCTTAGACGTAGTCGACCTGGTGGCGAGCGATACGAATGTCACCCACGATCTGCTTCACTCGCAGATGCTCAGGATGCGATGCATACGCATCGAGCGACTCCTGGCTTTCGAACTCTGTGTACAAGACCACATCGCAGGCATAATCCACGGCGCTTACATCCAACCCGACCTCCAGCCTGGTAAGTCCGGGAATCTTTCCGCTCAGACTCTCGAACGCAGTCTTTACGAGCACAGCGGATTCCTTCTTTTGCTCGGGAGTCTCACCGCGAACGTTCCACATCACGATATGCTTGACCATATTCGATTCCATTAGTGTTGCTTATTACCAGGCCAAATGTTCGAGATGCAATCTCATGACTCAAGTATGCATGTCAGTCGAGCCTCGCCACGCACCAGGCCCAGCTGAGTTCTAAATCCGGTCTGCCATAGGAAAGTAGCTACGCTTTGTTCTTGTTGTACACGTCGACGAAAACGGCCGCGAGCAGAACGATGCCTTTGATAACCTGCTGATAATCCACGCCGATGCCCATAATGGACATGCCGTTGTTCATCACGCCCATGATGAAGGCGCCCACAACCGCTCCGACCACCTTTCCGACACCGCCGGAGGCGGAAGCGCCGCCGATGAAACACGCTGCGATGACGTCGAGCTCGAATCCCGTGCCAGCCTTCGGCGTTCCACTATTCAGACGTGCGGCGAAAATCAGACCTGCCAGCGCAGCAAGGACACCCATGTTCACAAAGGTCAGGAAGCTCACTGCAGGAACACTGACACCCGACAATCTCGCTGCCTTTGCATTGCCGCCAACCGCGTAGATACGTCGACCGATCGTGGTGCGATTCATGATGAACGTGTACACACCAATCAGCACAGCCATGATGACGAGCACGGTAGGCAGGCCACGATAGGATGCAAGCAGGTAGCAGAAGAACACAATCAGTGCCGTCAGGACGAGATTCTTCGCCACGAACATCGAGAACGAGCCACTCTCGACACCATGTTTCGCCGCGCCGGCGCGATGCCGAAGCTCAATCGCGAAGAAAAGCGCACCGACAAACGCGCCGAGGACAATCGAAGTGATGTGAAGCGTCTGTCCGTGAAAAAGGTCAGGGATAAAACCCGAGCTCACGGCGCCGAATGCATCAGGGAACGGGCCGATGGACTGGCCTTGCAGAACGAGGTTTGTCATGCCACGGAAAACCAGCATGCCGGCCAGCGTCACGATGAACGAAGGCATCCGCCAGAACGCAATCCAGTAGCCTTGCAAGGCGCCAATCAGCGCGCCGGCCAGAATACAGATGATGGTTGCCCAGACGTAGTTGACCTCGAACTGCACCATCAATACTGCCGCCAACGCGCCCACCAAACCGGCCGTTGAGCCGACGGACAAGTCGATGTGGCCTGAAACAATCACCATGAGCATGCCAAGGGCCATGATGACAATGTAGCTGTTCTGAAGCACCAGATTGGTCAGATTGAGCGGTTGCATCAATACGCCGCTCGTCGAGACCTGAAAGAAGACCATGATGATGACGAGCGAAATGAGCAGTCCATACTCGCTGCCAATACGCTTCACCACACCCAAAACTTCGCTTTTCTTGACCTCGGCGCCTTCGGCGACCACTGGAGAGAGTGCCTTACGCATTTTCGATGCCTCCATTTCGCATAATCGCCCGCATAATCTTTTCCTGCGAGACTTCTTCTGCGGTGAATTCGCCGACAAACCGGCCTTCATTCATGACGTACACGCGGTCGCACATGCCAAGCAGTTCGGGCATTTCTGAGGAAATCATGACCACACACTTACCTGCCGCAACCACCTGATTGATGATGTTGTAAATCTCGTACTTCGCTCCCACATCGATGCCTCGCGTGGGCTCGTCGAGAATCAGTACCTCGGGTTCAGAGAACAGCCACTTGCTCAGCACCACCTTCTGCTGATTTCCACCCGACAGGTTGCCAACGACGTGGGTAACGCCTTGAGCGCGGATCCGCAGCTTCTTTAGAAAATCGGTCGCAACCTTTATCTCCTCGTGCTCATCGACGACACCAAATCTGGAGACCCCGATCAGGTTCGCCAGCGTGATGTTTCGCTTGATGTTGTCGTCCAGGAGCAGACCGTTGCCTTTCCGGTCTTCTGTCACGTAGGCGATGCCCGCCTTGATGGCCTTCTGTACCGATGAAACGTCGACCTGCTTTCCGTGCATCAGCACCTGGCCCGTGATGTCCTGACCATACGTGCCGCCGAAAACGCTCATGGCGAGTTCCGTACGCCCAGAACCCATCAGCCCTGCGATGCCAACGATTTCGCCCTTGCGCGCTTCCAGATTGACGCCTTTGATGACGGCACGGTCCCTCTGCGTGGGATGCTGGACACGCCAATCCTTCACTTCAAAAATGACTTCGCCGATGTTCGGCGTACGCGGCGGGTACCGGTCGGACATCTCACGGCCGACCATCGCCTTGATGATGCGGTCTTCGCTCACGCTCTCGGCTTTGCAGTCGAGGGCGTCGACCGTCGAGCCGTCACGGATCACGGTGATTCCATCCGCGACACGCGAAATCTCATTCAGCTTGTGCGAAATGATGATTGACGTCACACCGCGCGACTTGAGTTCGAGCAGAAGACTCAGCAGTGTGTCACTGTCTTTTTCATTCAGGCTTGCGGTAGGCTCGTCGAGAATCAACAAGCGAACCTCTTTCGATAATGCCTTTGCAATTTCAATGAGTTGCTGCTTGCCAATCCCGAGCGTGCCGACCGGCGAATCTGGCGAGTCCGTGAGGCCGACCTTCGCCAGAAGTGCCTTCGCCTTCGCGCGCGACACCTGCCAATCGATGACACCTCGCTTCGACTGCTCGTTACCCAGATAGATGTTCTCGGTAATCGAGAGCATCGGTACGAGGGCTAGCTCCTGGTGGATGATGATGATTCCGACTGCCTCGCTATCGGAAATATCGGCGAATGCCCGCTCCTGACCGTCGTAAAGAACGTCGCCAGAATAAGAGCCGTGCGGATAGACGCCACTGAGGATCTTCATCAGGGTCGATTTTCCCGCGCCGTTTTCTCCGCAAATGGCGTGAATCTCGCCCTGACGGACCTTCAGATTGACGTTATTCAGGGCTTTGACAGCGCCAAAGCTTTTCTGAATTCCGCGCATCTCCAGAATGGTATCCATGGTCAAATTCCTCTGATTGGTCACGCTCGCGAGCGTGCCTGCGTGAAGCGAGGCGCTGGTGGGCGCCCCGTCACGCGGACGTTCAGATGCCTTACTTGATCTGGGCCTGCGTGTAGTAACCGCTGGTCACCAACTCCGACTGGTAATTGGCCTTGTCGACGAGGATTGGCTTCACGAGATAAGTCGGAACGATCTTCGTTCCGTTGTTGTAGCTCTTCGTGTCGTTGACAGGCACCTGCTTGCCGCTCAGCGCGTTGTCGACCATTTCGGCGGTCACGCCCGCAAGCTTGCGAGTGTCCTTGAACACGGTCGAGGTCTGGTCGCCGCGAACAATGTTCTTGACGTTCTGGATGTCTGCGTCCTGGCCAGTGACAACGGGCATGGTTTGCTGGGCCGAACCGTATCCGATGCCCTTAAGCGACGAGATAACGCCAACTGCGATTGCGTCATTGGGCGTCCAGACCGCGTCGAGGTGGTCCTTGCCGTAGAAAGCGCTCAGCAGGTTGTCCATCCGGGCCTGAGCCGTCGCGCCATCCCAATTGCGCGTCGCGACTTTATCGAAGGCAATCTGCTTGCTCCGAACCACGAATTTGCCGCTGTCAATGTACGGTTTGATAACTGACATACCGCCCGCGTAGACCATATGGGCGTTGTTATCGTCCGATGAACCACCGAACACTTCGATGTTGAACGGGGTTTTGCTGCCGGCCTTCTGCCAAGCGCTGACGATGCTCTGCCCTTGAAGAACGCCCACGCCATAGTTGTCGAAGGTTGCGTAGTAGTCGACATCCTTGGTCTGGCTAATCAGACGGTCGTACGAGATGACCTTGATGCCTTTCTTCTGCGCGAGCGCCAGAGCGTCAGAAAAGGTCTTGCCGTCGATCGGTGCGATGACCAGTGCTTTGACACCCTTCGCAAGCATGTTCTCGACCTGGTTCACCTGCGTCGGAACGTCGTAGTTTGCGTACTGCAGGTCGGCCGAATAGCCTTTCGCCTTCAGTGCATCGACCATGCTTTTACCATCGGTAATCCAGCGGGATTCCGTCTTGTCGGGCAGCGAAATGCCAATAACACCCTTATCCTGGGCGAAAGCAGCGCCAGACATGGCCGAGAAAGCTACCGAAGCAGCCAGGATGACCGCGACACTCTTCAGAATTTTCATGACTTCGTCTCCTATTTAGGAATGCGTATTTGTGCTGCCGGTTTATGAAGTACGGAATCCCAGGCCGACGCCGGAAGGCGTCAGCCATTCAAACGCTTAACCGATAAAGACCTCTGCGCCCGCTTCTTTGGAAGAAGCGAACATGGCCTCGATGACACGGCTAATGTTGTACGCCTGCGTAGCCGGCACAACCGACTGCGTGCCGTTGCGCAACGCGTCGAAGAACGCGTTCGACTCCCGGTCGAAGTACACCGGGTTGCCGATTTCAGCGATATCGGGCGAATACTCCGTCTTTTTTGTTGCCCAGATTTCCGGGAAGCTGGTCTCTTGCCACTCGGTCCAGCCCTCCGGATGGTCACCCTTGCCCGCGTCATAAATCTTGTAACTCGCGGGCAGCGAGCGGGAAGACATAATGCCTTCCGTTCCGTAGGCGGTGATGTCCCAGCTCTCGGTCCACGGCAGGACGTCCCACGACATGAAGTCGACCGTGACAATCTTGTCTTCGTAGTTCAGCACCGCGCCTGCTGCGTCTTCACGCGATTCGTCACCATGGAAGTTCGGAAACTTCGTGATACGCGCGTTGACCGAGCGGGGCAAGCCGAAGTGCAGAAGGATGCGATCCACCAGGTGACATCCAATAACGAATACGGCGCCGCCAATATCGCCTGGCTGGGTCATGTGCGGCGTTCCGGCCTCATCGTGCGAGCAGCCGCCGTGGGCGCGCACCTGAACGACTTTGCCGAGGCGTCCGCTCTTGAGTGCCGCCTGCATGGCATCGACCGATGGTGCGAAGCGCCAGCAATAGCCGACTTGCACGAGTCCGCCGGTGCGCTCCACAGCCTCGACGATGCGCTTGGCGTCGACGGAACTGCGGCCAGCAGGTTTCTCGCACAACACTGCCTTGCCCGCCTCGAGCGCTTCAATGGTCAGATCGGCCATCTTCTCGCTCTTGGAGTGGACGAGCACGACATGAACATTCTCGTCCGCCAGGATGTCTTCCTTCGAGCGCGCCTCGAGACCGAGCGCGTCGACGAACGGTGTGAGCAGCGGGCTTTTGTCCCACGCGCCGAGCATCTTTGCGTCGGTGCGACGCTGGATTGCCTTGACCCGCCCCGACGTATGGGGGTGAGTGATGCCAAGACATGCTACGCCGAGCGTTTCGTTGGGACCGATCTTTCGCGTCATGACTTATCTCCTCCAGATTTCCCGTTACACCTTGACGGCTTTGCCCGACAACGCCGACTCGAGCGCGCAGTCCGCCAGACGCAGCGCCTTCAGCCCATCCTGAACGGAGGTCGGCAAAGGCGAATTGGCGTTCAGTGCGTCGACGAAGGCTTCAAGTTCGGCCTTGTATGCAGCCTCGTAGCGCTCGAGGAAGAAGTTGAGCAGCGGCTCGCGGACATCAGTCGCTTCCTTGGACCAGCGTCGAATCGTCGAAGGACGCAGATTTTCTTGCAGGAGCATTCCCTTCGAACCCGACACTTCCATGCGCTGGTCGTAGCCGTACACCGCTTCGCGACAGCAGTTGATGTGGCATTGCTTGCCCGAAGCTGTCCGCAACTGCACCATCACCGTATCGAAGTCGGTCAGCTTCTCAAGCGACTCGTCGACGAGACGGCTGGCCATGGCCATTACCTCGACCGGTTCTTCGCCGAGCAGCCAGCGAGCCATGTCCAGGTCGTGGATCACCATGTCGCGGAAGATGCCGCCTGAGTGTTCGACATAGTCACGCGGAGGCATGCCCGGGTCACGGCTCGAAATGATGACCTGGCGCACTTCGCCGACGTCGCCTGCGTCGATCGCTTTGCGGAAGGCTTGCGATGTCGGGTCGAAACGTCGATTGAACGCGAGCATGACGCGACCGCCCAGTCGCTCGACTTCGTTTGCCGCGGCTAGCGACTTCTCCATGTCGAGGTCGATAGGCTTCTCGCACAGAACAGCCTTGCCGCGCTTGACGGCTTCGAGCATGAACGTGATGTGCGTATCCGTCGGCGTACCGATGACCACTGCGTCGATGTCGTTGCGCTCGAGGACGGCTGCCGCGTCCGTCGAGGCCTCGCAGCCCAAACGGCTAGCCAGCGACTTAGCCGCACTTTCAACGGGGTCTGCCACCACGACCAGTTTTGCGTTCGGGCTCGCGGCGACGTTGCCGGCGTGAATGCGACCAATGCGGCCGGCGCCGAGTACGGCGATTCGAATCATGTGAGTCTCCAGAAATACGTTGTCGGTTAAGGTCGAAAGCTTCAGGCGGAAGTCGCGGCTTTTGCCGAGAACTGGGCGATGGTGGTGTCGTAAGCGCGCTTTGCCATCTCGTCGAGCGGAAATTTCCGGTGCACCTCGGAGATGAGTTCCACGCCGTAGTACGGCAGCGTGCAGCCTGCTTGTTCAAGGGCATCGACGAAGGCGGGGCAGTCACCTGCACCTTCGCCACAAAGCTGGCGGTTAAAGGTCGAGTCGTCGAACAACGATCCCTTGACCTGCGCGCCGACGTCATCCATCTCCACGCCCTTGATGAAGCGCGCGGGGATCTGGGCGACTTCGCTATAGGGGCTACCGCCGCGTGCGACGTGCCAGTGGTCAACCATCAGGCCGCCATTGGGTTGGTTTGCGCCTTGAGCAACCTGCAGCGCTTCCGCGATGTTTCGAATGGGAGAGAAAGGCATGAACTCGATTGCAACCGTGGCGTCAACCATCGCCACGTCCTGGCAAAGCTTCCCGAATTCGTCGGTCATGCGGGGGAAGTCGGCCGGATTCTTGTCGAACGGACTCGCGCCGATTTTCAGATTGCGCATGCCCAGTTCGCCGCCCAGTTCGATGAAACGGCGACGGCAATCGTCCGACTTGGCACGCACCTCGCCGTCGAAGTACCAGTCCATGAGGATCTCGAGCTCGAAGTACTTCATACCCGTGTCGTCCAGAATCTTCTTGACGCCGGACACGCCGTACTTCCCGATGCTGTACTCGAGATCATCGAGAATGAGGCCGATACCGCTCCAGCCGGCACGCGAAGCTGCTTCGCAGCGATCGCGCAGCGGGAACGGGCTGATTTCGTTCGGTGCACACGGATAGACGTCGCCAGCGAGTGTCCAGTACGCAGCCAGCAGTTCTTTCTTCGCGCTCATAGGTAGTACTCCTGTATCTCTCAATGTCATCAGTTTTTTTGGCGGCACGCTCCCGCGCACCAAACGATTACGGGATTGCCCGCGTGGGCTTTGTGGACGTCGCGAGGGTGAAGTCCCACGACACAGACCAAAACGGTGATAAGACCCCGACGCGCTCACCCGCTGCCGGGTCGTCAATCTTGTTGAATTCAGCGATGAGTTCACGCTTGACGCCAAATACCGCGTCTTCGGGGAGATACGGACAGTCGGGCGTAAAAATGTGAGTGATGACCGGGTCAAAGCCAGGCGCGGTGACGATGAAGTGCAGATGAGCAGCTCGGTTCGGATGTCGGCCTATTGCGGCGAGGAGCTTGCCAACCGGACCGTCCGAAGGAATCGGATAGTGACGCGGCTTGACAGACTTGAACCAATAGCGGCCTTCAGCATCCGACGTAAAAACGCCGCGAAGATTTGAGTCAGGCTGAATGCCTTTCTGCTGCACGTCATAGAAGCCGTCGTCGTTGGTCTGCCACACCTCAAGCTTCGCGTCAGGAATCGGGTTTCCATTGATATCGGCAACCCGGCCTTCAACAACCATGAGCTCGCCCTTTCCGTCCAGGCAGATGTTGGCGCCGTTCGGATATTCAGGTGCGTTGGCGACGTAGAAGGGACCCAGAATCGTGTTCGGCGTAGCACCGCTCGGACGACGATGATTGATTGCATCAACGAGCATCGAGACGCCCAGAACGTCCGAGAGCAGGATGTACTCTTGCCGCCAGTCCGTGCACATTTGACCCGTCTCGGTCAGGAAGCGAATGGCGGTGAACCACTCTTCATGCGTCGGCTCAATTTCCTTGACCGCAGCATGAAGATGCTTGACCAGAACCGACATCACCTGACGCAGGCGAGCGTCGGCATCTTCGCTCATACGGGCGTTGACGACTTCGGCCGAGCGAGCCTCATCGAAATAAGGCGATGCGGGCGGAACTGCAGAGGTTGCGCTTTGCATTGCGTGTCTCCATCAATCTCTTCTGTAGCTTTGAGACGAGTCTATATTCGTCGTGACTGGCAAAACAGAGCTAGAAAGGGAAAGTCTTTCGCGCTGAGTGGGAAGAAACCCCAAATGCGATGAGCGCAAGCTCACGCTGTCCAATGCCGTTCGTATTCGTTGTGGTGAAACCGCTCGACGAGCGCATCAATGAACAGGCGTACCTTTACAGGTAGGTGTGAGCGAGTCTGAAACGCGATGTTCATGGTTAGGCGAGGAAGGTCCCAGTCGTCGAGCACCGGGACAAGGCGGCCTGCCTTGAGGTCGTCGTAGATGATGTATTTGGGCTGCACCAGAATGCCCATGCCGTCTAGCGCGGCGATACGCAATATCTGGCCGTCATTCGATTCCACTAACGGCTTCACTCTGACAACGACGTTCTCACCACCGCGTGTGAATGAAAGCTCGCGTGGATTGTCGGCGAGTTGATAGTTCAGCAGCCTGTGCTTCGCGAGTTCCGCCGGGAAGCGAGGGCGCCCGTTCACCTCGATGTAGCCGGGCGATGCGGCCAATATGCGGCGTGTCGAAGCCAATCTTCTAATGGTTATGTTGCTATCTGGCTCGAGGACTTTCGTACGAATCGCGACGTCGATGCCGTTCTCGATGATGTCGCAGTAACGGTTAGCCGCCACCACGTCCACTGTAATGTCGGGGTAGCGCGCCGTGAAATCAGGAAGCATCGGCGCGATGTGAAGCATGCAGAACGATAACGAGGCGGTGACGCGAAGGACACCGCTTGGACGCACAACCGCTTCCTTGGTGACAGCCTCTGCTTCGCCAAGATCGGCGAGGATGGATTTGCAGCGTCGGTGAAACTCAGCGCCAGCCTCAGTCAGGTAAAGGTTGCGAGTCGTCCTGCGCACCAGTTGGACGCCAAGTCTCGCCTCCAACGAAATCAAATACCGACTTGCTGCCGAGATGGAGAGCTCGACAGCCTCCGCAGCACGGCTGATGCTGCCCGTCTCGGCCACTTCGACGAAAAGTTGTAGTTCCTTGAACTGATCCATGCCCTTGCACCATTACGCCTCGTTCACTCACATCCGAGCTGGATGCGGGAGCACGCGCGACCTCGCTGAGTCATTTCCCGTGTCGCGTCGGCATCATGATAGTGCTGTAGCTCTATCTTTTAGTCACAAAAACACATCAATAATCTATCAGTTCAGTGGATTCGCCATGCCCTTGACGCCAGGCATGCTTCGCGAGGGCTCGCGCAAACTCGGCCGGCTCCCAGTCTTCCCGAAGCGCTCGGAGCATCATCTGGCCTTGGCTCTCCGGCGCGAGTCCCCCGGCGGGCGGATCCCTGTCGAGGTTTGTCGGGAACGCATAGCCTTCGGCGCACGAGGCAATCACCGACAGCGCCTCGAGCCCGCTTATCTTGCCGGTCTTAAATCTGTCCCGAAGGACTGGGTAGAGAGTCTCGGACATGCGCGTTCGATCCACGGCTTCCATCGCCCGACCATAAGCCGACGAGACTTGAAGCAGGTTTGCCATGCGCTGAACGTGGCTCGTTCGATTCGACCCGGCTGCGTGAAATAACGCCGGATTGAAGAAGATGGCATCGCCCTTGGCAAGCGGCACCTGAACGAAGTTGTTCTCGAAATACGCCCGGAAATCAGGTCTACGCCAAGCCACATAGCCTTGAGCGTATCGCTGCGAGTAAGGCAGGAGTTTGGTCGGACCGCTCTCAACAGGCATGTCGCTGTGCGCAACAGCCCCTTGCAGCGTGAGAAAAGGCGACATTCCATGCACGTGCGCTGGAAAAGACGCCGCCATCTCAGCCGTCTGGAAGCCCAGATGGTAGTCACGATGGGCTTGCTGTGCCTCGCCGCCGGGTCTGACAACATTGACCTGCGACGTAACCTGAAAGCACGGGCCAAGCCATGCCTCGGCGGCCGCCGGCAGCCAAGGGTTCGAAAAGTATCTGGCGAAGACATCAGGTGCCGCAAGGCAGAGTTTTTCCTGTGCGTTCCAGATACGATCGTTTGCGCCTGCTTTCGCGAAATGGTCAGCCTTCGAGCCCGATTTCTTCTCGGCTTCAATAATCGATTCGAAGATGGCCGTCGCCTCATCCACGCACCCGGTGTCGTCAAAAGCGCGCTTGAGCACAAAGACGCCCGCTCCATCTCGCAGGACTTCGGCCCACTCCGACAGTAGCTGAAGCCTTTCCGTTTCAGACGAGCGCACTTCTTCCAGCTCACGGCATTCGTATACAGGAATCGCTTGAACCGACTTTGTCGCGTAGCGTAGCCCGCGCTCCCCTGTCGCGTTGAGCGCTCTCACGAAATCGCTCAAGCTGCAGTCGCTTTCGCGATACCAGTTGGTTCGCTCAGCGAGATAGTCTCCGCGTCGGTCGTCCATACGTGCCTCCTATATTCGATGTAGGATAGCTCGCAAAGCACAGATCGAATTATCAGAAACACATCAAAAAACTATCAACGATGGAGGGTCGGATTGGCTCACCGCTTCTTGATCAAGGAAATTGCCCTTCAGGCAGGGCTTGGAGTGGCAACTGTTGATAGGGTGCTGAACGGACGCGCGAACGTCCGGGAGCACACTCGCAATCGGGTTGAGCAGGCGATAAAAGAACTTGAGAAACAGGAGCTAAACCTGGCGACCACGGGGCGCAAGCTCATGGTCGACGTGGTAGTGGAAGCACCGGCGCGGTTCAGCGACGAGATAAGGAATGCGCTCGAAGCGGAACTCGCGTTGATGCACCCGGCGGTTGTTCGTCCGCGCTTCCTGTTGCGGGAGACGATGACGACGCCCGAAGTCGTGGATGCTCTTCGATCTATCGCCCGAAGAGGCAGCCATGGTGTTTTTCTGAAAGCCCGCGACGTTCCCGAGATTGCCGAGGTGGTCCGCGAACTCCAGCATCACGGCATTCCCGTCGTCACCGTCTTCACCGACATACCGCTGTCGGGACGCATCGCCTACGCCGGGCTCGACAATCGCGTCGCTGGGGCCACGGCGGCCTACCTTCTGGGCCTTTTGCTGGGCCCCCAGGCGGCTAATGTGTTGATAACGATGAGCGACGAGCATTTTCGGGGCGAGGAGGAGCGCGAGATAAGCTTTCGTCGAGCATTGCGCAAGCACCACCCCCAACTCAGGCTGATCGATGCAAGCGGCGGACATGGCCTTGATTTACCGACTGAAGAGCGAGTCCGAAGCGTTCTCAACGATGGTACTTGTATCGCTGCCGTGTACTCCATGGGCGGGGGTAATGTCGCGATTCTTCGCGCGCTGGAAGCGCAGCAGCAAGCTCCGGTCTGTTTCATCGGTCACGATCTGGACAAGGATAATGTGCAGCTGCTACGCACTGGAAGGATTCAGGCAATCCTGCATCATGATCTCCGACAGGACATGCGCTCCGCGTGCCATCACGTCATGCACTTTCACAAGCTCCTGCCAGCATCCTCTGTCGCGTCATCTTCTTCGGTCGTGGTCGTGACGCCAGAGAATATTCCGGACCACATCGCCAGTCGTTTCCGCGATTGAATCGACCACTCGCGTTCCTGAGAGGTCCGGGAATCAATCGTCACCCGGACCTCTCGACAGCATCAGAACTTCGTCGCCAACCCTGCAATAACGCCAAACTGGCTTTTGCCATAGTTGGGGTTGGTGCTCGAGGTGCTCCCGTTGACGGGGTCGTTGTTGATATTCGCGCCATACAGACCACTGTCGAGGCTGATGTTAGACGACGAGCTGTTTCTCACATACGCCAGTTCCGTGTACAGGAGCGTTCGTTTGGATAGCGAATAGTTCGCCCCCAACGTGTAGAGGGTTGCGTTCCCGTTCCCATTGTTTGCATTCGCGTGATAGACGGCGCCGGTGATAGCAAGCGCAGGCGTCGTCTGCCAGATCGCGCCAATCCACTCATGATTAACGGCTGTCGGGAGGCTCGTTCCTGCCGGCAACGCTGACGGGGTCGCCGTGCCGAAATAGCCCGCATTCGATGCGTTCGGAGCGCTCAGATGCTGGTAGCCAATGTATCCAGTCACAGGACCGAATGCGTACGTCAAGCCCGTGAGAATCGAGCGGGAAGCAAGGTACACGTTGCTGAATTGGCCGTTTCCGTCGCGAACCTCGTCATAGGTCGCCTGCCAGAAAAGGCCCTTGTTCGCGTAAGAGAGTTTGATACCATCCGAGCGCCCCTGCGAGCTTCCGAGTCCGCTGGAAGTACCGAGTTGACCAGGTGCGCTTCCAGGATTTCCCGCGTTCCACGTCGACGAATTCGTCAAATCATACTGGCCTTGCAGGGTAAAACCGCCAATCGTCGGCGACAGGTACTCCGCGCCGTTCGCTGCCTGCGAAAAGATGCGGCCGCGTACCAGCGTTCCAATCGCATACTTCTTCGTTTGCTGGGGGTCGACGTCGCCCGAGTATTGACTTATCTCAGCCGAACCCATGTTGCCGAACTTGATTTGCCCCCAGGTGTCATTCTGCAGGCCTACGGTCGCCTGCCCCTCGAAGAAACTTCCGTTCGCGAAAGCCCCGGTCATGGTATTCAGTCGGGACTCGAGCGTGAAAATTGCATGGGTGCCGCCGCCGAGGTCCTCACTGCCTTTGAGACCAAATCTCGATTGCGCCCAGCCTCCGCTTTGCGCACCGAATACATGCCCCTTCGGTTGATTGGTCTCGTATGCGATACCGTTGTCCACGATGCCGTATAACGTGACGCTGCTCTGAGCCATCGCGGTTGTCGTCGCAGACAATGCGAACATGCCGAACAGAAGTTTCTTCATCGCTATCTCCGTTAATATAGTTGTACTACGTACTTCCCCTGATACAGCAGGAGCTCACATCTTTCCCGGCGCCCGTCAATCGTTGATCAAATGCGACACGCCTGAAGGACGTGGAGTCTCAGAGACGCTCGCAAGGAAGGAAATGAGAAGAAAAAACAAGCACTGGAGTAAGGCTTAGGCGGAGGGTAATAACTTCCGTGGGGCACGTCTCCTGAACTGCGCTTGTATTTTTGCCCGAGTGTATATTCCCCATCCACTCGAACAAAGAGCAGAAAGGGGAATCTCTTTCGTGAAATCAGGGAAAATCCGCGTTAGAGCAAGTGCGCAAGAGCCTTTCAGCGTTATGCCTCCTCGCCTCCTCGCGGTTAACCCCTGTATCCCTGTCGACGTCTCATCGATTACGGTTCGAGCGTTCCCCATGCGAAGAGACACGTTCTTCTCAGGAACCAACCCAAATGGACCGTGAGCAGTCTCACGCCGCCTAACGCATCCATACGGAGATACGTATGAAGTTCAAGCAACTGTCTGTTTTTGTTGTTTCAGCAGGTATGGCTTTGAGTCTCCTCGCACTTCCGACGTTGCAAGCTCATGCAGCGACAACCGATGCCGGCGCCTCCGAAAGTGCGATGTCGAAGCAGGAGATGAAGGCGCAAAAGAAGGCCGACCGCAAGGCGCGCCGCGCGAAGAAAAATGCCGAGCTCAGTAAGCTGGAAAAGAACGGGTATAACCCGGCGGGAGATCAAACGAACTATCCGCAGAATCTGCAGAATGCCCAGCAGAAGGCGAATGGTCAAAAGCCTACCAACGCACCTGCGGTCGCACCTTGACGCTTTACGCGTACTGAATCGCACGCGTGGTCAAGCTGATGATGGCTCGAGTCGCGCGGGCGATCGAACAGGATCGTGGGTAGCCTGCCGTCGTGTAACGGCCTCCACCTCTGCCCACAAAAAGAAGACTACGTAAGCGCCATCCCTCCTTCGGCCTCACTCCACCTCGCAACCCATCCGGGCAACTCCGGCGACGGCTGCGTAATCTCCGACAGTTCCAGCAACTCGGCAGTCGTCACAACACCGCCACTTCGCTTCAGGAACCGTGCTCGCACAACGGCCAATGCGACCTGCACGTCATCACGCACGAACCCTTGCTCGATGAAAATGTGCTTCTCATCCCAACCGATAACGCGAGTCTGGACGTTATAGCGGTCGCCAAGCTCGAGCGACCGATGAAAACGCATCGTTTCCAGTGTGACGACTGGATACCAGCCTTGTGCCTTCAATTGCCGCCACAGACCACTACGCATCATCAGATCGACGCGCGCCAGATCGAGGATCGTAAAGTAGCGGCCGTTGTTCATATGGAGCAAGACATCGAGGTCATTGAGCCACACTCGAAACGGCGTGACACACGTGTCGAGCACCTGCAGCCGGCTCCGGCCACGACTGGTGATTAACAAAAGCAGCAAACGAATTAGTAGGCTCATGCGAAAACCCGGTGATAGGAACGCGCCGCGCGCGGCACAAAAGCGTGAATGGTAGTCGCGCAGATAAAATCCGGGATACAGAGGGCGAGGCAAATCTGTAGAACATTCCCTCGAAAAGATGCGGCATGCAGTGGTGAATCACGACGTAGGGATATGTTGCCGGCGCACGCGCTTCGCCAAATGCCCGGATAATATCGCTCTGGCACGCTAATCAAGGGCACCTCAAGATGACAAAGCCTTCAATCACAAAACGCCGTAGCGGCATGGTCAAAACATTGGCGGCCTTAATGGCGTCAAGTGCGGTCTTGTCCGTACCTGTTCCCACGCCCGCTGTCGCGCAAACGAAAGATGCGAGCGCATCGATGGCAAGCGTGTTCGCGCCGAGCGGCACGCTGCGCGCGTCGATCAATCTCGGCAATCCGATTCTGGCCAATCTTGATCCGGCAACGGGCAAACCGGTCGGCGTGTCTGTCGATCTCGCTACCGAGCTCGCCAAACGACTTGGCGTACCGCTGCAACTGATCGCGGTCAAGTCAGCGGGTGAATCGGTTGAGAACGTGAATCAGGACAAGGCAGACATCGGGTTCTTCGCTGTCGATCCGAAGCGCGGACAGGAAATCGCCTTCACCAAACCGTACGTGCTGATCGAAGGCTTTTATCTCGTACGCGACACCTCGCCGATCACCACCAACGAGGCTGTCGATCAACCCGGCGTGACGGTCGCAGTCGGCAAGGGTAGCGCCTACGACCTGTTTCTGACGCGCGAACTCCATCACGCGACAATCGTCCGGATTCCAACTTCACCGGCGGTTGTGCAGGGATTTCTGGATCAGCATCTGGACGTGGCTGCAGGCGTCAAGCAACAGCTCGAAAAAGACGCCGCCAAAGCGGGCGGATTGCGGTTGCTGGACCAGCGCTTCATGGTGATCCGTCAGGCGATGGGTGTGCCAAAAGCCAAGGGCGATGAAGCGGCCATGTATCTGTCGAAGTTCGTTGAAGATATGAAGACGTCGGGCTTCGTCGCGGCGTCATTGGCGCGGCATCACATCGCCGGTGCGGAAGTCGCAGGCAACGACGAGTAGCGCCCCCCATCCTATTCGTTCGCGACGTCCGGCATGACCTGTCCCATCTCCATCGCCTGACTGGCCGGTACGTCCTGAATGCCGATGACAATCTGGTCATCGGGCGCTCCCGTCGCGGTCTGAAACAGTTTCCAAAGACGCTGTATCAACTCGCGCTTGTACTCAGGTGGCCGTCCGGCCCGCATCAAAAGCGTGAGCGCGGCGGTTGCCGCCGGTTCTCCGGCGGTGAACCCGCTGCCCGGCGCATAGTCCTGAAACACAATATGCACCCAGTTTTTTGGCACGCCCGCGAATTCGGAATGCAGGTTAGTCAGCTCCATCGCGAGCTTGGCCTTGGCGTCACTGCTTAGTGCGCCGTTCTGAGTAGTCAAGGTGTAGAGCGGCATGAGAGCGACTCCTGGACTGATGTTTCACGGGCGCTCGCATCGAAGAAAGCGCCTCTCTTAACCGGACCCTCTGCCAACGCATAGGGGCACCCAGACGATTACTCGACGTAGTTCTTCAGAATGCGCAGGTCGGTCACGGAGTACGCCATACCGAGCCGATAGCCCCGGCCGACGCGCACGGGCGCAATCAGGTTCATGTCCTCACCGGCGACTTCGGGAATCTTCAGTTCCGCCGACCCGGCCCAGACATCCACGATCGCAAGATTATCTGTGAGCGACATGGTCAGTTCATCGACCGGTGGTTTCTCCTGAAGTCCCGCTGCGAGCTGAGGAAAATAACGGCGCATCGTCGTTGGCCGGTTGAACACGGTCGTCGGGTCAGCAACGGGTTCTTCGAGCTGGATGCGGGCGGTCGCCAGCCGCTCTCCATGCGCGGACACACTCGCGCCGAAGCGGCTTCCTTTAGCAAGCGGCGCCGCTGCCAGACTCGGCGCGGAGAAACTGCGAGTCTGGTAGACGCTGGCGAGTTTCTTTGGAAAGCCCTGCGCCCATCCGCGGGCGATGGCGGCGTCGTTATCGACGAAGATATATGGGCAGTAGTTGACCGGAACACCGTCGAAGACCGCCTCGACCAGAACGAAAGCCTCGCGGTATTGATAGCGTGCCGGGTCTGTCACCTCGTCATTGGAACCCGTGAACTGCCAATCCAGAAACCAGAAGAAGGCCCGGCCGCCGGATTTCTCGTCCACCGTGACGCCCGGCGGGAGGAGCGCCGCGATCGCTTTCTGATCGGTCCAGTATTCGATGGCGAGACAGTCGCTGGAATAGTGCCACGGCGGCAGCGTCGCCAGTGCGGACTTTCCTTGCGGAGTGATAGGGACCGAAAACGCTTTAGGCATCTCGCTTCTCCTTGATCGGCGCGACGAAAGTCGCTATACGTGGAATCCATGCGTGTCCTCCGGACGCCGCGTATCAGTTGACGCAGACCGTTCGAGGACACAACGCGCGGTCAGAATGCGATCCGCCGTAGCGCTCGATCCGGCACGCCGCGCGAGAGCTAATAGTGCCGTGTCCCGCCTGCTACCGCTTTCGAAATCGCACGGCCGCGCAGCAGTTGTGCCCGCTCTCAGGATCAGTTCACGTCGTGCTCGACAAGGAATATCGACATTGCCTCACGCAAAGTCCGCGCTTTCTCCCGCAAACTGGCCGACGCCGAAGCGACGCCCTTCACGTGTTCGACATCGCGCTCCAGCATCGCGTCCATCTCGCCCATGCCTTGACTGAACCGATCGACATCGTGGCTCTGGGCATCACTCGACGCGCTGATGTGCTCGATCAACTTGGCCACGTCTCCCACATTGCCGACAACGTGTTGCATGGCCGTGCCGGCGCGTGTCGCGAGCGTCGAGCCGTGCTCGACACGCTGTAAAGAATCGCCAATCAGGCCTTTGATTTCACGCGCAGCGCTCGCGCTCCGATGCGCGAGCGTACGGACCTCTTCGGCCACCACCGAGAAACCCCGTCCGTGGCTGCCCGCACGGGCCGCTTCGACCGACGCATTGAGCGCGAGAAGATTCGTCTGAAACGCAATGCTCTCGATCATCGTGATCATGTCGCCCATTCGATGCACGGCGTCATTAATCTCAGTCATCTTATCGACGACTTCGCTGACAACCTGTTCGCTTTGCCGTGCCGCGACTGAGGTTTGCCGCGCGAGGCTGTTTGCCGATGCCGCATGTTCCGCGCTTTCCCTCACCCGTTGCGCGATCTGCTCCATCGCCGTGTTGGTCGCGTTGAGCGTTTCAGCTTGCGTGCTGAATTGCTGCGACAAGGTGTGGTTTCCGGAAGCGATGTCGTCCGATGAAACAGCCATCTGGTCGATCGTCGTGGTGATGCCTCGCATCGCGTCGTGGATGGCGTTGAGTGTGTCCTTGAAGGTGCGGCTGCTGGTACCGTTGAGCTTCATCGGCGGAAGACGCAGGTCGAATTTGCCCTCTTGCTGTGAAAGGTTTTCGCCAAGAACGGCCAGCTCCCGGCCCGTCTGTGCATCGGCTTTCATATGCCATGCAATGAAAATCAGCAACCCGGCCTGGACGACTACATAGGCTGCATGCGTCAGCACGGTCGACCACGCGGGCTCGGTGAAGCAATAGACGTCCAATCCGGCAAGCTGGAGATAGTTGAACGAGAAGTGGTGCACCGCGATGACGCCGGCGGCGCAGAGAATCGGTCGCCAGTCCCGATAGGCCAGCAGGAACGACATCAGCACAAAGACGCCAAAGTGCAATTCAGTCAGACCGTGCACCTGATGAATCTGCAACGCAGCGAATGTCATCAGACTGGCCGCGAGGAAGAGACGCGTCACGAGTGCGCCTGCGCGCCAGTAAGTTAGCGTCGAGGCGATCACGACGGTAGGCAATCCGACCCACAGTACGGCGCGCAAGTTGTAGTCGCGTATCGCCAACAAGCAGGAGATCGCGAACAGGGCCCATACGACAACGAGCATGAGCCGGTCGGCCTTCACGTAAACCGTGTGCAACAACTCGTCTGGCTGTTTCATGCGGGTCTCTCAGTATCTATTTTTATTGGCCTGGTGCGGCCGCGCGCTCGCCGAATATTCTGCGGACAACGGCTTGAGCGCGCGATTGTTGACGTGGGGCCTCGTCCACGCACAATGCACCTGCATAACGGCATGCGTGACCGATTCTTTAGATCAATGGAAACCGTACTCTGGGTTACGTCGGTCGAAAATCGAATCGCTCCAGTGGTGAGGGACGACGTCTTCGAAACGGATCATCTCCACCTGGTCGCCGCGTTCGTTCCATGCAGCTTCACCACTGGGCCAGGAGTGCTGCAGATCGAATAGCAGTCTCACGCGCTGCGCATAGTGCGCTGGCGGCCCCGACGGTGCGGTCCATGTCCATGCAAGCAAGCGTGCGCCGTGCACGTTCATCAGTTCGATGCGGGTCGGTTTTTCAGTCAGGCCCTCTTCACGAAAGCTGTGGGCATCGTGCTCGATGGTGCGTGCAATGTACTGCAGGCCGAGATCGCGGACACTATGGCGGGACTGGGTGTGCGCGAACGCGCCGTCGACGGCGACCTTGCCCGAGACGATACGCAGCGCTCCGCCCAGATGGGCGACGATGCTATCAGGATCCCTTGTTTCGTCGTAGAGAATCTCCTGTCCTGCATGGGCGCCGTCGGGTAGCCATTTTGCGTAGACTTTTCGAGGGTTGTCCTGGTAGCGGACAACCATGTGATCGGGCCGATCGGACCATCTTCCGGATATCCGCTCCTGGCGGAACATCCTGTATTCGCAGGCGTCGCCGGGAACCATGTCGGACCTCGCGTACTCGACGAAGGCATCCGGCTTCATTGCGTCCATCAACGAAAGGATCTGAGCGTCGGTGAGGGGCAGAAGCGAGCGGCTTTCAATCCACGTTCGCAACGAAGCCGCCTGATCGCGAGCCGCGAGACACCGGAACCGATTGACGTCCACACTCACGGTATCCGACGTGGCAACATCGGCGCATCCCGCCGACGTGCGGGATGAAGCCAGTGCAATCGGGCTATTAGATTGGGCGTGAATGTCCGTTGAGACAAACAGGCATGTCAACGCGAACGCGCACAGCAAGGTCCGCACGGTTGCCTGCCAACCTGCGGCAAGCACCGAGCTTCGGCTTGCTGGGTGGTCGGAAATACGCGCTCCGCAAAACATCATGGGTTCAAACCGCCGCTGGTTTCCCGGCTTCTGAACGCCCGCCCGAGCATGCTGCATGCGTCGACCGCCATGGATCGCAATTGCACCTCTGAGACGAGGCCAGTCAGCGCGCATCCCGTCCCCTGACTCTCCCAGTAGAACGTGCTGCGATTGCCGTCACGAAACAGGCGGAACACCGTCGCGTCCTTTGGAACCCCTGCAACGTACATCGTGAGCCGGGCGCCTGCCGTGTTCTGATACATGAACTGCGCGGCAGGGCCGGATTCGCCGGGCAGCAAGCGGCCGCCAATCAGCGAAAAGCCGTATTCCCGAAGCGAAGGCACCGACAAGCGCTGACCGAGGCGCCGTGACAGCCAGTCGACCAGTTGATCGCGTTGCGGCGCCGCTACTTCTACGGGGTGGCGTTGCTCAGGCGCGTACACCGCGAAAGCGATGTCGGCGCGCTTCGCGAACACGGGTGAATCAGCCGCGATATTCGTCGACATCCAGCCTGGTACTGAGCCGAGCGCCACGCCCATCGCCACGCACGATGCCGCCACGCCGGCCTGTTGCCACCATGACGTACGGTGGCGCACGACGATACAGCGCGCATCGTCGTGCGGTTCTCCGAACAGTGCTGTCAGCGCGGCTTTTTGCGCGCGGTAGTTCGCCACGCGCTCGGCCGCCCGAGGGTTGGTCGTCAGTCGAACGAGCGTGGTCTCGTGCTCCCTGGCGGACAGTTCATCGTCGGCAAACGCCGATAGCGGCCGCAAATCCGGGTCGCCCAGGCCTCGCCTCGTTCGGTCTCCATGGTCGTTCATGGTTCGTTTCAAACTTCCCCCAAGCAGATGCCGCGTGATGATGGAACGTCGCGCAGAGCGCCATGCATCATTTCTAGCGTCGACACCCCGAATAAACGTACGGCGGGGCCGCTATATTCCATCAGGAACTGCGCGCAAGGTGGAATAGACGCCCCTGCAAAATCGTTTAGACGACATATGAACCACCGGCAGACTTCGATGAGCACTCGACAACAGCACGTCATCCGTTCTGTCAGCGCAGGGCTGCTAATTGCATCCGTTGCGTTGTTCGCTGGCTGCGGCGGCGGAGGCGGTGGAAGTAGCGCAAGCAGCGTGTCGATGGTTTCGATCGCCGGTACGGCGGCAACCGGCAAGGCGCTCGCGAACGCGACGATCAGCATCAACTGCGCGCGGGGCTCGATGTCGGTCACAGCAGATGCGAGCGGAAACTACCGCGCGGCATTCAGCGCAGCGATGCCGTGCATGATCGCTGCGACTTCGGGCGGGACGACGCTGCACTCCGCAGCGTTCGCCGGCGGCACGTTCAACGTCACGCCGGAGACGGATCTGATGTTGTCGTATCTGGCGGCGCAACTCGGTACGAATGAAAGCGGGCTGATCGCCGGCTTCGCGACTAACACGCAATTTCAGCAGACGCTGCAGAATCAGACGAACGTTCTGACTGCGCAGGCCGCTGTCGTCCAGAACCTGCAGCAAAAGTACAGTGTTACGCTTTCCACCGCCAATTTTCTGACCACCGCATTCACTGTCGGTCAGCCAGGCGAGGACAGCGATCTCGAAGCGCTCCTCTCTCTTGGCGCAATCGACGCCAATGGAGAACCGGACGCGGCCGCCGTCTCACTTATCGCGACGACGGGGGCCGCACATCCGATTGCGACGTCGCCAAATACCGGCGCAAACGGGACCGGTGGAACCGGGGTAGGCGGTACGGGAAGCACGGGCGGAATGATGTGAGACGACAGCACACATGCTCAACCGACACCACCCGCAAATGGGTCAGGTCAATTCCACGGTGAAGTCACCCGCAGAATGGCTGCGGCTGGAATCGGGCGAACTCGTGCGAAACAGCGCGATGAACTCCTCTGCAGGCAGAGGCCGTGAGAAAAGATAGCCCTGTCCCGCCTGGCACGACCATTCCCGAAGCAGTCTTGCCTGCTCACTCGTTTCAATCCCCTCGGCCGTGACTGACAGTCCAAGAGACTGCGCCATGGAAATCACAGCACGAACGATCGCATCGTCTTCCGCACTCGTGCCAATGCCCTGAACAAAGGATCGATCGATTTTCAGCACATCCAGCGGCAGCCTGCGAAGATAACTGAGCGATGAATAGCCCGTACCAAAGTCGTCGATTGCGATTGTGACGCCAAAGTCTTTCAGCTTCTGGAGCGTCTCGATACTCTTTTCGGTATCCCGCATGATCAGACCCTCCGTGACCTCCAGTTTCAGCGAGGCTGCCTCGATGTGAGCGTTGGAGAGCGCCGCAGCCACGTCGGCAACGAGGTGGGGATCATCGAACTGCCGAGGCGAGAGATTGACGCTAATCTGCAGCGGTGGTTCTGTTGGGAACTCCCGTTGCCAGCGGGCGACTTGCAGGCACGCCTCTTCCAGTACGTATCGTCCGAGCGGAATAATCAGGCCGCTCTCTTCTGCAATCGCAATGAACTCGGACGGCGGCAACAAACCTCGCGTGGGGTGCTGCCACCGCACGAGCGCTTCCATTTCCCGGAACCCTGCCTCCTGAAGCTGCATGATGGGCTGGAAATACACGCGTAGATCGCGATGCTCGATCGCGTAACGCAGGTCCGTTTCAATCTCCAGCTTCTTGACTGCTTCAGCGTGCATGTTCTCTTCGAAAACCACGTAACGACCCTTTCCACCGTTCTTGGCTCGGTACATCGCAACGTCGGCGTCCCGCAACAACGTGTCAGCATCGCCGCGGCCGCGGCCCGCGTGCGCGAATGCCAAGCCGACGCTCGCGCTGACGATGTACTGCTTGTTGTCGAGATCGAACGGCTGACTGAATTGCGCAAGAATGTTGTCCGCGACCAGGGTGCCTTCGCTCGTCGCTTCGCTGCCCAAGTGTTCCAGCAGGATGACGAACTCGTCTCCGCCCAGTCGCGCGACTGTGTCAGTCGGACGAACACATCCTTCGAGACGCTTGGCCGCTGCGATCAGCAGCCGGTCTCCCACGTGATGTCCGAGACTGTCGTTCACCCGCTTGAAGTTGTCCAGGTCGATGAAAACGACGCCGATCATCGCATTGCGCTCACGCGCGCGAGCTTCGGCCTGGCTAATACGATCGAGCAGCAGTGCGCGGTTCGGTAACGAGGTGAGCGTATCGTAGAACGCCCGTCGCGCCAGTTGCTCCTCGAAGTTCTTTCTTTCGGTGGTGTCGCTCGCGGTCGCCACGATTGCGCCGACGGCTGGTTCGTCGAGCAGATTCGTCAAGGTAAGCTGAATATAGCGCCACGCGTCGCCTTCGCCTCGAGTACGGATCTCGATGGATTTCGTGGATCGAGCCGTCGACGATACGGTCTCCAACAGGCCCTGCAGCGTGGGACGGTCGATGGGATGAATCGGATCGAGCAGACTGGTGCCGACGAGCTGGCCCATGTTCTTCAAGGGGTCCGGTCGTCGCGTCGGCGCCTCGTAAGTCACAGTCCCGTTGACGTCGGAAACGAGTATCGCATCCGACGTGTTGGCGACAAGCGCCTGCAACCTCTGTTCGCTCGTGCGCAGCGCGTTCTGAGCCGCCGCGTCCACGTTCTTGCGAATGCGCCGCAGCATCTGAAGAAACAGCAGCGCGAGCCCCACGCCGATCGCCAGCACTACAGGGGTCGATATCAGGACGACCCGTTGTACGGCAACGAGCCGTTCGAGCTGCTTCGTCGCATCGTCGCGGTGCTGTGCTGCTGCTGCGAGAACCTTTTGCTCGATATCGTCGAAGAGCGGGTCGGCCGAGTCCTCGTCGATCTGATTGGCTCTGGCGATATCGTGATCGTCGACGGCCTTGAACATCGGCTTGGCGAACGATCGATACTTCGCGTGCTTCTCCAGCAGGCCGCGCAGCATCGCGCTGCTGTCAGGCTCAAGTGTCATTGCCTTCTTTAGCGCCGCGTCGAGTGCTTCACCGGCCTCGCGGTGCTCGCGAAGAACCTCTGGGCGTGGGTCCTGGAAGTACTTGCGCTCGGCCGATTCCTCCCACGCAACGCTATAGCGGGCTTCCTCGAAAGCGTTATCCGCCTCGTTGGCGGCTTGCGCGGCGAAACCGGCACTCAAACTTTCATACGCGCCCCAGAAGGCCAGGAGCGGCACACTCAACAGAACGAGGACGAGACCAAATACTGCCGTGCGGCGCGCGGGGGGCACGTTCGACGACGTCTGCTCAACTTGGTCTTCTGCTGCGTTGCGTCGCCATAGATATCGACGCCTTTGGGTGCCCTTCTGTCTGGTCACGATTGCTCCGATGTGGAACGGCACGTCGACCAGGTGACCTGTTCGAGCAGGTTGAGCGGAAGGAAACTGAAAGTGTCAGTCCGCCCGTAGACGACGTGCGCATCCGGAAGTCGTGATCCGACGCATCGCTCGGTTCGTTCGTTGACTCCGAACCGAGCAAATGACGGACGACTCCGATCCCGGTCCACGTTATGTCGGACCACCGCTTATTAACGGCACGCTCCGGTTTTTTCTAAAGGTCTCGCGTGGGTGGACTGCAGTGCGCGCGTCAGTCGCGAACTAGAACAGCGGATGCGCTTGCGGATACAGCGCGGTCCTGAGGGCGAGGCCACCAAGGACAACGAAGATGATCGCGGCCAGAATGTGGACCGCCTTTGTTGGCAGGCGATCCGCAAATTTGTGTCCAAGGTAGATGACGGGCACATTTGCCAACATCATGCCGAGCGTCGTGCCGGCAACCACACCGAAAAACTCGTGAAAGCGCGCCGCCAGAGCAATCGTGACGATTTGGGTTTTATCGCCCATCTCGGCGAGAAAGAATGTGAGCGCGGTTGTGCCGAACACACCCATCGAGTTTTTCGTCAGAACCGCGTCGGCGTCGTCCAGCTTGTCCGGAACGAGAATCCACACCGCCATCACGGCGAACGACGCGACAACCGCCCAATTCAGAATGCCTGGACTCAGAACGCTCGCAAGCCACGCGCCGAGTGCGCCAGATGCACCATGGTTGATGAGGGTAGCGGCAAAAACACCAAGGATGATGGGGATGGGCTTGCGATATCGCGCTGCCAGAACCAGGGACAGAAGCTGAGTCTTGTCGCCGATTTCAGCAAGGCCGACCACACTGGTCGAAATGAGGAAGGATTGCATGGGGGTTGTTGTATCCGGGCCGCGCAGAAAAAACGCGATGACGCGCATTCCGGCGACCCGGTTAGGTCGGAATGCGAGTCATCGGTCTTGCCAGGCATTTAGCTGCACACGCCATAGCGGGTCTTTCGACTCGCCAAGTATGTTGACGTGCGCCCTCGAACATGGCGTTCGAGGCGGCTACTCCCCAATGAGCAGGCGCGATTCTATCGCGCCATGTGTTGCAGAGGCAAGTCGCCACAATAGCGCCTCTCGCAATCGAGCATTGCTGCGTGCGCCAATTATTACGAATGCCTTTCGCGCGCGATATGTTCGCCTCTTTCTTTGGGGAGTCGTCCGCTCCTACCCATAAGCGCCCGCGTCCACATCGAAGCGCGTGGCCGCTGTGACTTCGTCGTGAGGCGCCGCTATTTGAACTTGACGAGATCCTTGAAGATCAGTTGACCCCAGGTATTCCCTCTGCCTTGGACAAGCAAGCCGCCATCCTTAAGCGGTCCTAGCGAAATCGGCGCGAAACCGAGTTGTTCGGCCAAAGCAGCGACCGGTGCCACCGCATTTTCGTCATCGCTCGACAAAAACACGACGCGGCTGCCGCCATTCACGCTCGGATCAGCGGCCAGAACGGCAGCGGGCAGGTGGTTAAAGCCCTTTACGAACCTGGCACCGGTAAACGCTTTGGCGACAACCGCAGCCGACGGCTGACCTTCCAGATCTTCAACGGGAACACCGAAACCATTTGTCGTGTCGATGATCGTCTTGCCCTGCCAGGTTGGGATCTGCTTCGCGACTTCGCGATGTTCCCAAAACGGAACCGCGAGGAAGATCGTGTCGGACGCGATTGCATCCTGCAGCGTCCCGGGGACAACGGTGGAGCCGATCGCTCGTGCTTGTTCCATCAACGCCTCGGGAGGGCGCCGGCTGGCGACGGTCACATCGATGTTCTTTCTTGCAAACGCTCGGGCGAGTGCCTGGCCTATCGCGCCAAAGCCAATAATCGAATAGTTCATGCGAACTCTCCATTCAGTACTGTAAGGAATCCAAATTTATCGACACAAATCAGATCATCTTTGTCGAGTTGAAAGGTCCTTCTACGCGCCTTTCGGCGCGATTTCAGATGGCCGAGAAGCCGCCGTCGACAGACAACTCCACCCCATTCACGAAGCTCGAATCATCTGACGCAAGAAACAGCGCGACCGTCGCAATTTCCTCAGGACGACCCATCTTTCCCCGCGGGATCAGGGATTCGAACATCCGCTTCGCCTCCTCGGTGAGAACCTGGTCCTGCATCGGTGTGGCGATCGGCCCCGGGCTCAGCACGTTCACCCGGATATTCCTGCCCCTCAGTTCGTTAAGCCAAGTGCGTGCGAATGAGCGCAACGCCGCCTTGCTCGCCGCATACACGCCATAACCAGGGAAACCTTTCACCGAAGCAACTGACCCGGTCATGAAGATCGACCCGCCATCGTTGAACAGCGGCAACGCCTTCTGAACCGCAAACAGCGTTCCGCGCGTATTCAGACCGAAGGTCGCATCGAAGTGCTGCTCGGTAATCTCGCCCAGTGGGACGGCTTCGCCCGTGCCTGCGCTCGCGAACAGGATGTCGATCTTGCCCTTTTCCCGCTTGACTGTATCGAACAGGCGGTCGAGGTCGTCCAGATTGGCCCCGTCGCCGCGCACGCCGGTCACGTTCCGGCCAATCAGTTTGACGGCCTCGTCGAGCGCCTCCTGCCTCCGGCCCGTGATGAAGACATAGGCGCCTTCTTCAACGAACCGCTTGGCGCTCGCCAGCGCCATGCCGCTTGATCCACCCGTGATGACTGCAACCTTACCCTCGAGCTTTCCCATGACAACTCCTTTCGTGGTGTGTCGTACTGCGCCTCTGTTCCCATTGGCACAAATGTGCTGTATCTTGTGGATCACTGATCCGGATACAGGTTCATTATATTCGGATCACTGATCCGTTTGTCAAGGCAATTTATGCGAGCTGACGCCAGAAAGAATTACGACCATCTCATTGCAGTCGCGCGTGACGTCGTCACCGAGCATGGTGCCGACGCGTCCATGCGAGATATCGCCCGCCGGGCCGACGTCGGGTTGGCCACACTATTTCGCCATTTCCCGACACGAGAAGCCTTGTTCGAAGCGTTGCTGCGCATGAAAGTGGACGAACTGATACAGCAGGCGGCCGAACTCGAAACGTCGAATCCACCTGACGAAGCGCTGGTGTCCTGGTTTCGCGAAGGGGTTGCATTCGTTCGTACCTATAACGGTATCTGCGCCTTGTTTGCGACCGCGCACGCGGACCCGGACTCCGCGCTTCATGCTTCGAGCACAGCGCTGCGTTCAGCGGGCGCGCGACTACTGGTCCGCGCTCAAGCCGAGGGAACGGCGCGCGCCGATATCGATGGAGTCGACCTGTTCGCCCTGATGTCGGCGTTCGGCTGGCTCGTCGGCCAGCCCGGATTCGCGCCACGAGGGGATCATCTCTTTCACGTTATTACGGGCGCCATCCTGACAAATGGGTCGAGCAACGATGTCAAGAAGGCAGCGTTCTAGCGGCCCTCCTGTCACGCTGGTGACTTAAGGCCCGCTTACATTCGTGGCTCACATTTAATCCCAAAGAGGACACAATCCGTGAACCACTCCTACCGCACTACGGCGGTAGGCTGCTGTCTGGCCGTCTGCGCCAGCCTGTCTGCCTACGCACATGCCGACGAATCACCCGCCATTTCCGGCTCGTCTGTCACGCTCTACGGTATCGTCGATACCGGTCTTGAATATCTCACCAGCGCATCGTCGTCGAAAGGCGAGACGCATAGCGTCACCCGTCTGACGTCCGGCGATATGTCCGGCTCGCGCTGGGGCATCACCGGCACCGAAGATCTCGGCGGCGGCTCACGCACCTTCTTCCTGCTCGAAAGCGGCATCAACGTCGATAGCGGCGCCCTGCTGCAAGGCGGCCGCGAGTTCGGCCGGCTCGCCTATGTAGGCATCGCGAACGACACCTGGGGCTCGTTCTCGCTGGGCCGCCAGGGCGGCCTGTTCCTCGACTGGGTCAGCGAATACAACCCGCTGAAGAACGCGGTCTATGCCATCAAGATGCAAGACCCGGCATTCTCGGACCGGCTCGACAACACCGCTCGCTATGAAAAACGCTTCGGCGAACTGACGGCGATCGTGCAATACAGCTTCGGCTACGACGCGGTCACGTATGGCCCGCAGCCGGCCGGCGACACGCGTTTTGCCCGGGTGATCGAAGGCGGCCTGCGTTATAAGCACGGCCCGTTCAGCGCGACGCTCGTGTACGACCAGAAAAATGGCGGCAGCACGAGTCCCACAGCCGCGCATACCTCGAAGGTCGGCGGCTACGAAGGCGATACGGACCGCCGCGTGTCGTTCGCAGCAAGCTACAAAATTTCCACGGTCACGACTTACGCCGGCTACCGATACCTCGATTCGCATGCGGTGCACCTGAGCACGCTGAGCACATCGCCCGTTGAAGCAACCAGCCTCTACTGGCTCGGCGCAACCTGGCTAGCGCAGCCTAACCTCGCGCTCTCCAGCACGGCGATGTACCAGAACTTCTACGGCACGTCGCGCGACCCATGGTCGTTCCAGGTTGATGCGGACTACTTCCTGTCCAAGCGTACCGACCTGTATCTGAACCTCGCGTACGCGCTGAACCGCAACGGCTCGAACCTGGGTCTGAACGGCTTCGGCACGGACGTCGTGGCCGGCAAGAACCAGTTCGGTCTGATGGCCGGCATCCGCCACAAGTTCTAAGCATGCAGATGAACGACGCGAGCGTATCGATCCACTTGCGCGGACTTCGTCAGCGTTTCGGTGAGCAGACCGTGCTCGACGGCATCGATCTCGACGTGCCGGCGGGCACGACGCTCGCGCTGCTTGGGCCGTCCGGCTGCGGCAAGAGCACCCTGCTCAAGCTGTTGGCCGGGCTGCTGCGTCCGGACGAGGGCTGTGTGATGTTCGGCGGCGAGACCGTGGCCGATCCATCGCACTGTGTGCCGCCGGAAGCACGCGACCTCGGCATGGTGTTCCAGGACTACGCGCTCTGGCCGCACATGACGGTAGCGGGCAACGTGTCGTTTCCGCTGGAAATGCGCGGGGTGCCGCGCGCCGAGCGGATTGCTGCGGTCGCACAAGCGCTGGCGCGTGTCGGCCTCGAACAGATGGCCGCGCGCCGCCCGTCGGCGCTTTCCGGTGGCCAGCAGCAGCGCGTCGCGCTGGCACGCGCGATCGTCGCGCGTCCACGCGTGTTGCTGTTCGACGAACCGCTCTCGAATCTCGACGCGCAATTACGCGCCACCCTCTGCGACGACATTCGCACCGTCCTCGCGCAACTCGGCACGACCGCCGTGTACGTGACCCACGATCGCAGCGAAGCCGATGCGCTCGCGCACACGATCGTCACGCTTGCGCAGGGACGTGTAGCGCAGACTGTCCATCGATAACGGAATCGCTACAATGTATAAGCTACTTTCTTCTATCGTTTGTTCCCTTTTCCTCGCCTTCGGGCCGATTACTTCCGTGCACGCGCTTACTGTCTACACTGCCGGTCCTGGCAATCTCAGCAAAAAACTCGCGCAAGGTTTCGAGCGCAAAACCGGCGTCAAAGTCGACCTGTTTCAGGCCACGACCGGCAAGGTGATGGCGCGCATCGAGGCGGAATCGAGCAACCCGCACGCTGACGTCCTGATTTCCGCATCTTGGGATACGGCCCAGGATCTCGAGCGGCGCGGCTGGCTCGCCCCCTACACGAGCCCGAATGCGGCACACGTGCCGCCCATGTTCAAGGCGCCGTCTTACGTCGCGCAAGGTATCTCGGCGCTTGGCATCGTCTGGAATACACGCGCGGGCAAGCCCGAGCCGCACGACTGGCGCGATCTCGCCGCGCCCGAATATCGCAATCAGGTGACCACGCCGAATCCTGCGCTGTCGGGTGCCTCGCTCGATCTGCTATTGGGCCTGCAGGACCGGCTCGGCGAAGCCGCATGGACACTATTCGACAGCCTGCACAAGAACGGCATGCTCGTGCTCGGGCCGAATGCGCAGGCGATCAATCCGGTGCTTCAAGGGGCAAAATCAGCCGTGTTCGGCGCGGTCGATTACGTCGCGTACGGCGCGGCGGCCAGCGGCGAATCGGTCAAGGTGATCTTCCCGAGCAGCGGCACGGTGATCGCGCCGCGGCCGATGATGATCCTCAAATCGTCGCATGCTCAGGCGGACGCCCGGGCGTTTGTCGACTACGTGCTGTCCGACGAGGGTCAGCAACTGGTCGCCGCCGCCTACCTGATTCCCGCGCGCGAAGACATCGATTCGCCGCGGCCGCGTTTGAAAGACCTGAAACTGCTGCCGCAGGACGACGGCAGCAATACGAAGTCGCGAGCCGAGGTTCTGTCACGCTTTAACGCGCTGTTCGGCGAACACTGATGGCCAGCGTGATCGCGCAACGCGGCCTCGCGCGACGCGGGTGGCGGTTGGGGCGCGTCGGGCGCACCGCCGCGCTTGGCACGCTGTTCGTCACATTGGGGCTGCTGGTTGCGTTGCCCATCGCATTCGTCGCGTTGCAGGCGATCTTTCCGCAGTTGAATCACGGCTCCTTTGCGCATCCCTTTGCGGCGATCCGTTCGACGCTTACGCAATCCGACACGTGGCCGCTGCTCGGCAACACATTGCGTTTCGGCGTCGCTGTCGCGCTGGCGAGCATCGCTTTAGGCGTGCCGCTCGGCGCGCTGCGTGGCTTGACGCGATTGCCGGCCGCGCGACTATGGGATTTGCTGTTTCTCGCGCCGTTTCTGATTCCGCCGTATCTCGCGGCACTGGGCTGGATGTTGCTTCTGCAGCCGCACGGGTATCTCCAGCAACTGGCCGGCTTCGATCTCGGCGGTTATCTGTTTTCGTTCGCAGGCATTGCGCTCACGATGACACTGAGCGTGTTTCCAGTGGTGTATTTCGCCGTCTCGCGCGCGTTGATGTCGACCGGCGGCCGGCTCGCACAGGTCGCTCGGGTATGCGGCGCCACGCCATGGCGTGCGTTCGTGCGCATCACGCTGCCGCTCGCCGCGCCGGCGATTACCGCCAGCACCTTGCTCGCCTTCACCATGGCGATCGAAGAATTCGGCATTCCGTCCGCACTTGGCGCGCGTGCCGACTTCAGTTTGCTCGTGACATCGATTGAAGCGCGTTTCTCCGATTGGCCGATCGATCTGTCCGGCGCAGCGGTGCTCTCTGCGTTGCTCGCGCTCACCGCGCTTGCGGCCTTTATTGCGCAACGGCGTCTGCTCGCCGGCCGCGACTTCGATACGCAAACAGGCAAGCCGGTTGCCAGCGATCCGTTCGAACTCGGTCGCTGGCGGTGGCCGGTTTTGTTGCTGTTCGGCGCGGCGGCGTTCTGTACGACGATTGCGCCGCTCGGCGCGATCGTGGCGACGTCTTTCGTGCGTACGCTGTCGGGCGGCTTGAGCGTGTCCAATCTGACGCTCGCGCATTTCGCAGCGATCGCCTCGGTGGGCGAAGGCGCCGGCGCCCTGTTCACGAGTCTCGGTCTGGCCGCAGCGACCGCCGTGTTGACAGGGACACTGGGGTTTCTGGCTGCGTGGATCATCATCAAAACGCGCACGCCTGGACGCGCTGCGCTCGACGGCCTCACGCTGCTGCCCCATGCGATGCCCGGCATCGTGGTCGGCGTCGGTTTGATCCTCGCTTGGAATCTGCCCTTCTGGCCCATCACGCCGTACAACACGTGGGCCATTCTCCTGCTGTCGTATAGCTGCCTGCTGCTGCCCTATCCGGTGCGTTATGCGAGTGCGGCGCTGCGGCAGATCGGCGGCAGCCTCGAGGCCGCGGCACGCGTGCATGGCGCAACTGAAGCCCGCGTGCTGTGGCGCATCGTCTTGCCGCTGGTGGCCCCGCCGCTCGCGGCGTCGATGATGATCGTCTTCGCGGTGGCATCGCGCGAACTCGTGACCTCGCTGCTGCTCTCGCCAAGCGGCGTGCAAACCGCGTCCGTATTCATCTGGCAGCAGTTCGAGCAGGGTTCGATCGGGGACGGTATGGCGATGGGCACGTTGATGCTGGTGATCAGCGGCGCCGTGCTTGCGCTGGCGTCGTTTTGGACACGGCGTCTAGACGTGCTGCCTTGAATCGCGCCGCGCCGACGACCGAGGTTCGTCGGCGCGGCAGAACTGCGATTGTTACTGGCTACAGAAAGTCGGCTGATACTTGTAGACCCACGCGGTCTTCGTCGAACTCGGCGATTGCACCCAGTTCGTCATGCCCTGGATCGTATTGAAGATCAGTTGCGAGCGCGAAGTGACCTTGTCAGTGAAAACGCCGTCATCGTTCACGTCGACTTCGAAGGAGATTTCCGCGAGCGCCGGCGTGCTCGAACCGTTGGCGTACCAGACGGTCATCGTGAAGTCGGCGTCTTCCTGACCGAGATCGCTGGTCGGGCCGTCAAAGGTCAGCTCATGAATCGACAGACCGCTCACCGGCGCGAGCGACTGGCTGCTGATGCTGTCGAATACGTGGGTGGTAGGGAACAGGTCGTTGATGTCGCTCAGGTGGTTGATGTTCTTGGAGTTGGAGAGCGGTTCGTTCGTCGAATGCGAGTACGTTTGATTCGAAGGCGGTGTGATGTCGTCTTCGAGCTTGCTGCTGGCCTTGGACGAACTGCCGCTGACATCCGTATTCGCCGAGGTGGTTTCGTTCGCTGAGCCGAACTTCAACTCGATGTTGCGACCGCTGCTGTCATCGCGTTCGCGCATCGAGTAGCCGGCCTGCTTGACGGCGCAGGTTCCCGGCGAGTCGTAGTACAGCACGGTGCGATCGTTGTCGGCGCTAAAAGTCTTCTTGACCGTGCTATCGAAGCCGTTTGCCGCGAGACTCGCCTGAAGATCCGTCAAAAAACGATTGGCTGTATCGACGGGCGAACTGTCGAACGCAACGGGATTGAGCAACACTTTGTATTCGCGGCTGCCTACGCTCGGCGTGCCAGCGTGAGCCACTTGGGACGCCGCGAAAAGCGCGAGCGCTGCTGCATGATTCCATTTGATCTTTGTCATTTCGGTTCTCATGGTTGAAGGGGTACTGCAACCGTGACATTAGTTATCCGAAGTGACGTTGATGTGAAGTTTCTGAAAAATAGCGGCAGTGAGCGCGACGTCACAGACTCGTCGCGCAATCACGCCTTATTCAAGTTGCTAGTCGGCGACCGCTCCTTTGAAACAGCGGAGCGGAACCGGTCAGTGATTGTTCACGCAGCGACTTTCCGTTCCGCTCCGAGGGGCAGTTCGGGCATGTCACGATCGGACTGCGGCACAGAGCCAGGCCGGCGATGCACGTCATGCGTCACGAAACCCTGTTCGCGGCTCGGCACATCGAACCACTCCCGATGCGCAAACGAATCGCGAATGTCTTCAAGGCCACTTTCCCAATGCTCGTGCATTGTGTCGACGCTGAACTCGTAGTCCTTGTAATGCCCTTCATACGGCTTGTTCTTGTAGATCAGGTGCACCACATTGATCGCGCTCCCATCGGCTGCTTCTTCAGCAAGACGGAATAGCGGATCGGTCCTGCGCAGATCCGGTGGAACATGCGCGAGCAACTCCTTGATGAAACGTGCATGCTTCTGACGATCTGCCAGCATGCTGGTTACCGCTCGCGTACGGCTGGAGTACTGGATATCTTTGGCGCGCTCGGACACGTCGAGAAAATCTCCGGGCGCATTACCTCTCGCGCTCCACAGATCGACCTGGAAAACCAACGTATCTTTGTGGTCCGCATCGCGAAGCACTTCGGTCAGCGGCGTGTTGGAAACCAGGCCGCCGTCCCAGTAGTACTCGCCGTCGATCTCCACCGCCGGAAAGCCTGGCGGCAACGCCCCTGACGCCATGAAATGCTCCGGCTCCAGACGCATTTTCGTGTTGTCGAAGTACACCAGGTTGCCGGTCCGCACGTTCACCGCACCCACCGAGACTCGGATGTCGCCATCGTTGATTCGATCGAAATCGGCGAACTTCAACAGCGTTTCCCTCAGTGCGGCCGTGTCGTAATAGCTGACCGCGTTGGGGTTTTGCTTGCCGAAACCTGCCATTGGCAATGGGTTGCGCGGCGAGAAGAAACCTGGCTGCCCCTCTGTCAACGCGCGACTGGCTGCCCACAAACTCGCCCACTTGCGCGACAGGTCCTGCGCGCCGAAGCCGGGCAGCATCCATGCGCCCAGACCACCCACCCAGTCGAGCGGATGGCAGATCGAATCCCAGAAGCCTCGTAACGCTTCCACGCGGTTTTCCGGCGCATTGCCAGCAATGATGGCGGTGTTAAGCGCGCCGATCGAGACACCGGCAATCCAGTTCGGTTGCACACCGGTCTCGGCCAGGCCTTCGTAGACGCCGGCCTGGTAAGACCCGAGCGCGCCGCCACCTTGAAGCACCAGAGCGATCTCGTCGTAGCGCGGCAGCACAAACGCATCCGGCTGCCCGTTGATTTTTTTTGTGCTGCTGCGCATACGCGACCCCTTATTGCATTGACCCGCCGTGGCTCACGATCACCGACTGCCCGGTGAGCGCAGACGATTCGAAGCCTGCAAGGAACGCAACCGTATTGGCGACGTCCTCAACGGTGGTGAATTCACCGTCGACGGTTTCCTTGAGCATCACGTTCTTCACCACTTCGGCCTCGGAGATACCGAGCGCCTTGGCCTGCTCGGGAATCTGCTTGTCGACGAGCGGAGTACGCACAAAACCCGGACACACGACATTCGCCCGCACGCCGCGCGGTCCACCTTCCTTCGCAACCACTCGGGCCAGTCCCAGCAAGCCGTGCTTAGCGGTCACATAGGCGGACTTCAGTTTCGACGCCTCATGCGAATGCACCGAACCCATGTAGACGATCGAGCCGCCCTTGCCGCCCGCGTACATGTGCTTGATGGCAGCCTTCGTGGTGAGGAAGGCGCCGTCCAGATGGATGGCCAGCATTTTCTTCCAGTCGGAAAACGCATACTCCTCGATTGGAGCGACGATCTGGATACCCGCGTTCGACACGAGCACATCGATTCTGCCGAGCTCCTGCACCGCACGTTCGATGCCGCTATTGACTGCTTCTTCATTCGTCACATCCATTGCAACCGCCAGCGCCTTGCCGCCCGCGGCGACGATGCTGTCGGCCACTTTCTGTGCGTTCTCGAGATTCAGGTCGGCAATCACTACTGCGGCGCCGAGGCTAGCCAGTTTGCGTGCGCACTGCTCACCAATACCGCTTGCTGCGCCCGTCACCAGCGCGACTTTATTGTTCAACGACATGTTGCGTTCCTTCCTTATCGGTTCACGTACCGTTATTGATTGACTGCGAGCTTCACGCTCTCGGTTGTGGCGAGATAATCGAGCGCAACCTCGCCGATATCCAGTGTGAGATTAGCAATCACATGTCGCGCGCCGACCACCCGTTTCACTGGCAGATCGGCGACGGGCGCCAATGCGTGCGGATGCAGTTCGAGCGCGGCGGGACCGGACCACGCACCCAGCACGCTCACGTCGCGCAGATAGAAACGCACGAGTTCGCACACGCGCGCCGAACCATCAACGTGCGGGATCACTTTCAGCAAATAATTCGGTGTGTCCGCAAGCTTCTTGCGTTCAACCTCGATGTCGAGCGGCACATGCTTGAAGCCCATCGTGCCGGTTGCGATACGTTGTGTGCCGTAGTCGAGTGTGCCGAGCAGTGTGTCATTGCCATCGACGCTCAAGGTCGGCTTAGCCAGCTTCTTCGGAAAGCCCCAGATCTCACGGCCGCCGGCGATCGGGCCTTCGTCGTCGAGGTACATCGAATGCGTGTAGTTGCCGAGGCGTCCTTGCTGGTCTCGCACCGAGATAACCTGGCCGCTTTCGGTGTAGTCACCGAAGCCCGACGAATCGGGCATGCGAATGAATTCGTAATGCACGAGGTCGTTTTCCGGATGCAACGGCTCCGGCACGATGGCGCGCAACGCATCGAAATCGGTTTCATACGAGATGATGAAGTATTCCCGATTGATGAAGCGGTACGGCGGCCGGGGGTAGGCTGGATTGTGAACGGGCATCGCAAAGGCGTCTTTGCGGATCGAAGCGAGGTTCATGAGACTCCTTTATGACTGGCACATGCAGCACCGGTGCAATGGTAGAGGCAAACCTCACGCGATAAGACCCATCATTCGTCAATAGACCGTTTACCACACTGCAACACTGCCGCTGGAACTTTGGCCGCGTCATGCAAATCAGTGCATGTCTAAACACGCCAGAAAGGAGCGAAGCACACCGGCCCCAAAAAAATCGCGCGAGCGCGATCCGATGCATAGCACCGGGCGCCCACCTCATTTTGATGTCAGTGAGAAGCAGAGAACGCGTCGAACGTCGCAGCCGGAGATAGCGCGAACGATGCCCGCATATCTCGAGCCTCATCGACCGGTGAACGTCCGAAGAAGCGCTTGAACTCGCGACTGAACTGCGAGGGACTTTCATAATCGACACGTGCCGAGGCTGAAGCCGCCGTCAAACCGTCGCGAATCATCAGCAGCCTCGCCTGATGCAAACGCGTCGACTTGATGTATTGGATCGGCGAGGTGAGCGTGACGGTTTTGAAGTTGACATGAAACGCGGGAACGCTCATCCCCGCCTCTTCCGCGAGACGACTGACATCCAACGGCTGCGCGTAGTCAGTGTGAATTCGCCGCAGCGCTTTCGCGACCCTGCCGAAGCGCCCCTGATGCGCGAGTGCAGCCCTCATCGCTGCGCCGCGTTCCCCGATCAATACCCGGTAGCAGATTTCCCGCACGATTGCGGGCCCCAGCACCTCCGCGTCCAGAGGTGACGTCAGGGCTTGCAGCAGGCGCAAGGCTGCTTCGGCGAGGTCTCCCTCGAGCGGCGTCGATACGATCCCTAGCGGCGTGCCTTCCTGATGGCTTCCGCTGCGATCGATCGCCAGTATCAGATCGGTCAATTCAATCAGATCGAGGCGCAGTGTCACAGCCAGCATCGGCTCCGCCTCGCTCGCTTCGGTTTCAGTCGAGAACGGCAGTGGCACGGACAAGATCAGATAGTGCTGGGCGTCGTAGACATACACCTCCTCGCCCAGAAACCCCAGCTTGCGTCCCTGACACACGATCACGATGCTGGGCTCGTACAGCACCGGCGTGCGCCCCAGCGGCCGGTCCGAGCGCATGAACCGCACGCCCTCCAGCGCGGACTGCGTGTACCCCTCATTCGGAGCCAGACGCTCGAGCAAGCTCACCATCTTTGCGGAAACCGGGTTGTCGGTAACTGTCACGAAGACTCCTCTTTCGCCAGATCGGGTGAATAAATTCTACCGGATACGCTCGGCGGCCCGCATCCACTTCAATAGGAATAGGCAATACCGCGATTGTCACGTGTATTCGCGTGCAGGAGCTCGGCTCATAAGATGGGTTATCGGCTGCACGGTGTGGCCGAAGCGCTCGGGAGACCGCGCCGCGATTGCTTTGCCGCCTCGTGCGCAGACTTCGTAGCCTCTCCCTCTGACAAACCTGCACAGCTTATTGGCACGGAGAACGCAACATGACAACGCAAACCCATCAACCCAAAGTCATCCTTATCACCGGGGCAAGCAGCGGTATCGGCGAAGCAGCGGTCCGGCTGCTCGCCGCCCAAGGTCACCAGCTCGTGATCGGCGCGCGGCGCACAGAACGACTCGCGGCGCTGGCCGAAGAAATCCAGGCAAGCGGCGGCTCGGTTCGTTACAAGGCACTCGACGTCACGTCCGCCGACGACGTCAACGCATTCGCCCAATCCGCACTGGACGCCTTCGGCCGCATCGACGTGATCGTCAACAACGCCGGCGTGATGCCTTTGTCGCCCTTGAGCGCGACAAAGGTGGACGAATGGAATCGCATGATCGACGTGAATATTCGCGGCGTGCTGCACGGCATCGCTGCGGTCCTGCCGACCATGGAGCGCCAGGGGTTTGGCCAGGTCATCAATATCTCCTCGATCGGCGGCCTCTCTGTCTCGCCGACGGCCGCCGTGTATTGCGCCACCAAGTTCGCCGTGCGCGCCATCTCGGACGGTCTGCGTCAGGAAACCGACAAGATTCGCGTGACCGTGATCTGCCCGGGCGTCGTGGAATCGGAGTTGGCCGATTCGATCTCCGACGACACCGCGCGCGCAGCGATGCAGGACTTCCGCCGCGTGGCGCTGACGTCGGACGCCATTGCGCGTTCGATCGCCTACGCAGTCGAGCAGCCGGCGGACGTGGATGTCAGCGAAATCGTTGTGCGCCCAACAGCGAGCCCTTTCTAACAGGTCTCATCTCCTGATCCTCATTTCTTTGGAGCAATTCATCATGACTTCACAAGCATCCACCCACCAACCGTTCGCCGGCAAGGTTGCCATCGTCACCGGTGCGGCAAGCGGTATCGGACTCGCCACCACCGAACTGTTGCACTCCCAAGGCGCGAGCGTGATCGCCGTTGGACGCGGCGACAATGTCGAAGCGTTGGCCCGGCCCGGGATCGTCCCGCTAATCGCCGACGTCGCGCATGAGGAAAGTGCAGTGCGCGCGGTGGCCGCTGCGATGGAACACTTCGGCAAGCTGGACATTCTGGTCAACAACGCCGCGATCATCATCAACAAACCGGTCATCGAGATGACTCTCGACGACTGGAACGGTATCCAGGCGGTCAACTCCACCGGCGCATTCCTGTTCTCGCGTGAAGCCATGCGCGCGATGATGCCGGCGAAGACCGGCGCAATCGTCAACGTGGGTTCATACGCGTGCTACCAGGCTTTTCCGCTGATCGCGGCCTATGCGGCCTCGAAAGGCGCACTCGCTCAGTTGACGCGCGCCATGTCGCTCGAGGCGATCGATCACGGCATTCGTGTCAATGCGGTGGGATCCGGCGATGCCGTGACGAACATCACAAACCATCTTCACGACGACGGCCCGGCCTTCCTCGCCGAGCACGGCAAGAACGCGCCGATCAAGCGTGCGGCCGATCCGCGTGAAATTGCTGAAGTGATCGCCTTTCTGGCTTCTGAGAAAGCGAGCTATATCGTCGGCGCAGTTGTGATGGCCGACGGTGGAATGAGCGTGGCGCTCAAGTAAGGCGCTGGTCACATTCTTTTTAAATATCGCTGATATTTTATTTCGTATTCCATATCTCTTAAGGAAATCATCATGAACAAGTCTGCGAAAATCTGGTTCGTCACTGGCGCATCGAAAGGCGTCGGCCAACGGCTCGTACGGCAACTCCTCGCGCGTGGCGATTACGTCGCCGCGACTTCGCGAACCGTGGCGTCGCTGACGGAAGCGATCGGCCCCGCATCGGAGCAATTTCTTCCTCTGCAAGTGGATCTGACCAACGATCAGAGCGTGCGCTCCGCCATCGCGCAAACGGTCAAGACGTTCGGCAAGGTCGACGTGATCGTCAATAACGCCGGCTACGCACAACAGGGCACCGTCGAGGCGCTTTCGGACGAGGAGCTTCGGCAGAATTTCGAAGTCAACCTGTTCGCACCGCTGTTGGTACTCCGGCACGCGCTCCCGCATCTGCGCGAGCAGCGCGGCGGGCATGTTATCAACCTCTCCTCGATTGTCGGCTATCAAGGAGGCTACGCTGGTTGGGGCAGCTATGTGGCGAGCAAGTTCGCGCTGGCGGGCCTGACTGAGTCGCTCGCCGCTGAGGTGGCCGAGTTCGGCATCAAGGCAACGGTGGTCTACCCTGGGCCGGTGCGCACGGAGTTTTTGTCGAGTGGCGCGCTGGCGGTGGCCAAACGACAGATCGATGAATACACCGAAGCCAAGGCGTCGCTCGATCTGCACCTGGGCACGCTGCATGGGCATCAGGCCGGTGATCCGGACAAGTTGGCCATGCTGATCATGCAGGCTGTTGATGTCGCCGAACCGCCATTGCACCTGTTCGCCGGCAAGATCGCCAACGAACTGGCGGCGCAAAAAGCGACGGCGGTCCAACGCGATCTTGAAGCGTGGAAGGGCTCATCCGAAGCGACGGATTTTGTTGAGTAACTTTGGAATCAGGCAGCGTCCAATGATGGGCGCTGCCTGGCGGGAATTCCAATGTTGGCGATCGGTTGAATCACTTCTTCCCGTCTGATCGCCCCCCACCCAGCGCCTCAAGCAGCGGCCGCAGCGCATCCAGTTCCACACCAAACCCACTCCAGTCCCCCGCCTTCAATCGCTCGATCGCACGGTCATAGTGTGCAAGCGCCTCACGCGCACGCGCATCCGCTGTCCCCTGAGGCTGCGACGCGAGCGGACCACTTTCCTTGAAAAGCGCCGCCAACGCCTCACCCAACGTTTCCCTCATCACCACCCGATCCCCATACGCGGCAATCACCCGCTTCAACTCAGGTAACTGCCCCGACTCCGCACGCAGGTAGAGCGGCGAGATATAGAGAATCGAATTCTCAATCGGCACAACAAGAAGATGGCCGCGAATGACACGCGAACCCATCTGGTTCCACAGCGAAATCTGCTGCGAAATCTCGGTGTTCTGCTGGATGCGCGCCTCGATCTGGAACGGCCCATAGACAAGCTTATCCTTCGGGAACGAGTAGACGACAAGCTTGCCGTAGTTAGGCGGATCGCAACGCGCGGCGAGCCACGCGATCATATTGTCGCGCTGGCTGGGCACCATCGGCAGCATCAGGACGAACTCCTCACGCGGTTCCCCGGGCAGCCGCATGATCATGTAGTAAGGCGCCATCGGCGTGCCGGGACTATTCCCGCCATCAACGCCGATCAGTTCCCGTGGGAACTGCCAAAGATCCTCGCGATTGTAGAAAACCTCCGGTGCATCCATGTGATAGGCCCGGTAGAGTTGCGCCTGGATCTGGAACAGCTCTTCCGGATAGCGGATATGTTGCTGAAGATCTTGCGGCATCGTCGCAAGCGGCTTGAACAGACCCGGGAAAATGCGCTGATAAGTTCGCATGATCGGATCGCCAGGATCGCTGACATAGAAATCGACCGTACCGTTATATGCGTCGACCACAACCTTGACTGCGTTGCGGATGTAGTTGGCGCCATCGTCGAAGCCCGGCTGTGCGTAGGGGAACCAGCTGCTCGTCGTATACGCGTCCTGCATCCAGAAAAGGCGTCCGTTGCTTGTGACGAGGTAGGGATCGTGATCGAGCCTGAGGAACGGGGCGATCGTGCGCACGCGATCCTGAATGTTACGGTGCAGCAGAATGCGGCTACTGTTCGTGATGTAGTCGGTTAGCAGAATGTTCGGATCGTTGAACTGCCAGGCAAAGAGGCTGCGGCGCGCGGTGCTGCCGAAGCCAATACCATCGCTCCCGCTGTAAGCGGTGTAGACGTTGTCCTTACCCTTGGGATAGTCGAACTCGGGGATGCTGCCTTTCACAATGACGTAACCCTCACCCCCTTCACCAAAATACAGACGCGGCTCGCGAATAGCCGGCCCGCCGTGCGCGACAGGCGGAATATCCTGCAGATAGAAGGACGGCAAACCTTCCGTCGATTTTTCAGTGACGGGCGACATCACGACGCCGTTGCCATGGGTGAACAGGAGGTGCAGGTTCACCCAGGTCTGTGCGTTGGCGGGGAGCATCGAAGGCTCCAGTTCGCGGGCCGACAGCATCACCTGTCGATATCCGGCGTCGAGTCGATAGCGATCGATGTCGACGGAGAAAAATTTGTAGTACGTCCTGATCTCCTGCAACTGCGCATAGGTATCCATCAGCGGCTGCACATCCCACAGCCGAATGTTATCGACGGTCGCGCGATTGGCCTCGAGCGAGGCCAGATTCAATTCCTGATCAGCCGGAAACGGTTTTACCGCGATCTGTGTGAGGCCGTAAGCCATTCGCGTTAGCGCGATATTGTGTTTGATATAGGGCATCTCCAGTTGCAGTTCACTCGGCTTGACATAGAGGCGCTGGAACAGCGCCGGGTAGATCAAGGCGAACACGAACGAGGTACCGAACACCAGCAACACCGAGGCGACAGGAATTCGATATCCCTGCCGGCGCATATTGACCCAGCACGCGACAGCTGCAACAACAGCAAGGCCAACGAGCACCCACAAGACCGGAAGCTCGACGTGGATGTCGGTATAGCCGGCGCCGACCACGACGCCGTTATCGCCGTAGAGCAGCAGAAAGCGGTCGAGTGTGTAAGACCAGGCCTTCAGGAGAAAGAACGCACCGAGCAGTGCTGAAGCGTGAGCAATGGCAGCGGGAGAGAGTACACGCGGTGCCCGATCAAACATGACGTCGCCGCGAACTCCATACACCGCGGCTGCAACGAGCGCACTGCAGAAGATCAACTGCAGCAGCCAGTTCTTGAACGCAAGATAGGCGGGCAACGAGAACAGATAGAAGCTAATGTCCTGCCCGAAAACAGGATCACGGTCACCATAGGGCACCTGATGCAGGAAGCGCAGCACCAGATCCCAGTTAGAGATTTCGCCCCCAGCGATGATCAGCGCCAGGACAATCGCGCAGCCCGCAATGCTGGCGCGCCATGGAATGCGCGGTGCGAGCTGGTCCGCCAGTTCACTGATGAACTCCGGCGTACCTGACAGACGGGCCGTTTCAACTTGCCAGCTACCGGGACGCCGCGCGTAACGATGCGCAAGAAACCCCGATGCAGCAATTACGCTCGCCGACACTACGAACACGGCGGCAAAGAGGAGTGCCTTGGCGGAGAGAGTCGTCCAGAAAACGTCGACGTAACCGATTGAAGCAAACCACAGCCAGTCGACCACGACGCCAGTGAGACGCCCGGCAACGATCAGAGCGCCCACAACGACCGCAACCATCATTGCGATGCGTTTAACGTTCACGCCGGAGCTTGGTTGCCAATGCATCGCCCCTCCTTTGCCGGGACGCCACTTGTGGCTGACTGCAATCAGGTCTGCTTAAGCCGCTACTCTGCTGCGAACCTGGCTGACCGGTTTGAAGCCGGCGCGCAGTCAATGAATGATTAGGGTCACATAACTGATTGTAGTCCGGCGAGGCAACGCGCGTACGCTCACCCAGTCCGCGCACGGATGAACGGACAAGCTCCCACAGCGCAACGTTAGAAACGCTCAATCATGCCGAACTGCACGCCCCGCACAGAAGCCCCCGGCCACGACGGCGTGAGCCCCGTCACATTCACCCCGCGCAACGTGAACTCACCCTGCCCACGATTGCGCAACCAGCCGGCACTCGCATAGAGCAGAGATCGCTTGGAGAGGTCGTACTCGCATGCCGCGCTGAACTGATCGGCGTTGTTGTCACCACCTGAGCGATCACGCAGATAGGTGTAGCCGAGTGAGGCACGAAAGTGCGAATTCACGGCATAGCGCGCGGAGACGGCTACACCGTCGTTGTGATATCGCGGCGTACCGCCATCGCCATTGAAGAACGATAGAAACCCCGTGACCGGGCCATAGATGTACGAGACGCCACCCAGGTTAGCGCGTAACGCGCCGTCGCCATGCGTCTGTTGATGCGCGTACGAGATGCGGAACGGTCCCTCGCGCCATGCGAAGGTTTCGATGTGGCCGGCGAGCCCGTTGCCATCATTGCTGGCGTCGCCGTCGCGCAGGGCTGCCATGATGGTCGTGGAGAAACCGTGGAATTCCGGCGAGAGATAGGTGATCGCATTGCTCTCGTAGGGCGTGATCTTGGAGAGGTTGTCGAGACCGGAAGCGATCGTGCCGGCGTCGAACGCATCGAGGCCGCCCTTGAACGGAATATAGATCGGCGAGTACTGACGGCCGACGCGCACGGTGCCGTAAAGCGTATCCACTCCGACCCAGGCCTGGCGGTTGAAGATCGTGTTCGCGACGGCAAAGGTGCCGTCAGCTGAACTGAAACCATTCTCCAAAGTGAACAGAATCTTGACGCCATCGCCGATATCCTCGACGCCGCGCAAGCCGACGCGCGATCCACGATAAGCGCCCGAATCTAGGCGAGCAACGTAGCCCGCCCCCGGATTAGTGACTTCAATGCTCGTATCGAGTGCGCCATAGAGCGTGACGGAGCTTTGCGCATGCGCAAGCGTGGCGTGCACCGCGATCGAGGCCAGCACGACACAGGCTCGCGACGCAAAGCGTGAATGGTTCATTCGACGATATAAAAAGCGGCGCATTCAATGCGCCGCATAAGGGACAAGAAAAACCGCATGCGCGGCGCGTGCCGCTTACCGCGCTGGTAACGCGTAGGCAATCACATAGTCGCCGAGCTTGGTGCCGAACGAGCCATGGCCGCCCGCCGCGATCACAACGTACTGACGGCCATCGATCGAATAGCTCATCGGCGTAGCCTGACCGCCTGCGGGCAAACGTTCCTCCCAGATCTGCTCGCCGTTATTCACGTTGAACGCGCGGATGTAGTTGTCCGCCGTTGCGCCAATGAACGCGACGCCGCCCGCCGTGACGATCGGACCGCCCAGCATCGGCATGCCCATCTTGAACGGCAGAGGAATCGGCGAACTGTCGCGCACGGTGCCGATGCGCTTCTTCCACACAATCTCGTTGGTCTTAAGATCGATCGCTGAGATATAGCCCCATGCCGGTTGCTTGCACGGCAAGCCCAGGGGCGAGAGGAACGGATTGATCGTCACGCCGTACGGCACACCGTACTGCGGCTGGACGCCTGACTCCGTGCCGCTGCCCTTGGCGCCCTCCACCGGTTCCAGCGGATTGCCCGGTCCGCGCGGAATCAGACGCGAGACGAACGGCAAGCCGATCGGGTTCGCGACGGCAATCTGGCGGTCGGTGTCGATGGCAAGACCGCCCCACTCAAACACGCCCAGGTTGCCCGGGAACACGAGCGTGCCCTGTAGCGACGGCGGCGTGAACGTGCCCTCGTAGCGCAACTGGTGGAACATCACACGACATATAAGCTGGTCGAACATCGTGGCGCCCCACATGTCGGCGTCGGTCAGGTTCTTCGACGGACGATACGTGAGCTGTGAGAACGGCTGTGTCGGCTCAACGTGGTCGCCGGGCGCCGCGCCCTGCGGCACGGGCGTTTCGGGCGCCGGCACGACCGGCACGCCGGTGCGGCGGTCGAGCACGAACAGGTTGCCGGTCTTGGCCGGCGCGTACACGATCGGCACGGTCTTACCATCCTTGCCGGTGATGTCCGCGATGGTGGGCTGCGACGGCTGGTCCATGTCCCACAGATCGTGGTGCACGCTCTGGTAGAACCAGGCGAGCTTGCCGGTCGAGGCGTTGAGTGCGAGCAGCCCGGTGGCGTATTTCTCCAGCTCCGGCGTGCGGTCGCCGCCCCAGATATCCGGTGTCTTCACACCCATCGGCAGATAGACAATGTCGAGCTTCGCGTCGTAAGCGGCGGGTGCCCACGAGTTGGGCGAATTCCACGAGTAGTGTTCGCCTGGGCCCGGAATGTGATTCGGGTCCTTCGCGCCCGGATCGAACGCCCAGAGCAATTCGCCCGTGCGCACGTCAAAGCCGCGGATCACACCCGACGGCTCACGGTTCGAGAAGTTGTCCTCCACCGCACCCGCCACGACGATCACCTTGCTGGTGATGATCGACGGCGAGGTGGGCTCGTACATGCCCGGCGTTGTGACCGGTTGAGCGTGTTGAAGGTCGAGGTCGCCGTTGTTGCCGAAGCCCGCGCAACGTTCGCCCGTCAGCGCGTCGAGGGCGTAGAGGTGGCCGTCGTTGACCGGCAGGAAGATGCGGCGCGTACAGGCGGCCGTAGCGGGCCCTGAGGCGTCTGCGACGGCGACGCCCGAGGCAGGCGTGGCAGCAGCGCCCGAGGCGTCCGCGGGGGCTGCTGCGGCATCGCTCGCCGGCGCCGCAGCGGGTGCGGCCGCCGGGGCACTGGTCGACAGATCGACATACGACACGCCGCGGCATGTCACGTGCTGGAACGACGGATCGTTCTTCAGTCGCGGATCGAACTTCCACTTGAGCGTGCCCGTCTTCGCGTCGAGCGCGAACAGGATCTGATGCGGCGAGCATAGGTAAAGCAGATCGCCGATCTTGATCGGCGTGACTTCGTTGGTAATCTCGACAGGATCGTTGGGCCCCTTCACGTCACCGGTGCGGAAGGTCCAGGCCACCTGGAGATTCTTCACATTCTCAGGCGTGATCTGCTGCAATGGCGAGTAGCGCGTGCCTTCCTGGGTGCGCCCATAGGCGGGCCAGTCGGAGGGGTCGATCCCGGTGCTGGCGACGCTCGCGGGCGCGGAAGCGTTCAGTGTGCCGTTGACCTGTTGCGGATCGTTGAAGTTGGCGTACACGAGTATGCCGGCCCATGCCACGAGCGCGACGACGAGCGACGCGACACCCAGCTTGCGCTCGCCCTCCAGCCGCCCGCTCACGAGCAGCAGCAACCATACGCCGAAGATAACGAGTACACCGGAGCGCGGCGCGAGTGCCCAGAAGTCGGGACCCGACTCGAAGAGTGCCCAGATCGCCGTGCCGATCAGCACGAGCGCATAAAGCAGGAGTGCGGCGGGACTGCCTCGCCAAAGCAGCCAGGCCACGCCCAACAGCACGATGCCTGTGATGACGTAGTAGGCCGAGCCGCCGACCGCCAGCAGCCATACGCCACCGATCAACAGATAGAGCGCGGTCAGCACCGTAAAGAGCAAGGTGATGCCGCCGATCACGCCCCGCGAATTCGATTGACTGGTCATGATGAGATCTACCCTCTTGAGTGGATACCGCCTGCCAGTGGTACCGACATCGAATTCGCATGCCGGCGCACGGTAAAAAGCATATCAGAACGCTAACTACACATATTAGGAGACGTAGCGGCCATCTGAAATGACATATTCGTCGTAAAGTCGGCTACTGCGCTTCGTGTCGCCCGATCAGATGCGCCGCGAGCTGGATGGCATAAACGGCCGAACCCGTTACCACGCCTGTTATCAACACGCCGAGCAGTCCAAGCAGAACCGCGATGATGAGGCCCGGTGTGGTGGTCGGCACCACGTCGCCGTAGCCGATGGTCAGCGCCGTGACCGCGCAAAAATAGAAGGTGTGGCCTAGCGATGAGGGCGTGCGTGTGGCTACATCGACGGCCCCGCCAACGTAATACATGGCGACCGTCAAAATGAAGAAGAGTATCAGCAGCATCGCCAGGATGGCGCGCAGATGCCAGAGAACCCTGGCAAACTCGGCGATTGCCCGTTGCGGCTGGATTCGGGTGCGAGCAGCGTTTTCGGCGGCATTGTCCATGTCATGAACCTCAGAGATGCGCCCCGCTTTGCGCGACACGGCATCCGCTGCTTGCACTCGAAAGTGCGCGTGACGACGCGCGGCTTAGACCAGCGTCAGCTTGACGTCGATGTTGTTGCGTGTGGCGTTCGAATATGGGCAGACGATGTGCGCCTTGGCGATCAGCGCTTCCGCCTCTGCGCGGTCCATGCCCGGCAGCGAGATTTTCAGTTCGACTTCAATGCCGAAGCCATTGGGGATCTGTCCGATGCCGACATTGCCATCAATGGCGACGTCTTTTGGCAGCGCGATCTTGTCGCGCGCGCTAACGAACTTCATTGCCCCGATGAAGCATGCGCTATATCCCGCCGCGAAGAGTTGCTCGGGGTTCGTTCCGTCGCCGCCTCCGCCGCCGAGCTCCTTCGGCGTGGTCAGCTTGAGATCGAGGTGGCTATCGGGAATAGTCGCGCGTCCGTCGCGACCGCCGGTGACGTGTGCGTGAGCACGATACAGGACTTGTTCAATCGACATTCAAGACTCCTTTGTGTGCCAGGATGATCGACGCCTTACGCCGCCCTTTCTGTTCACGTTCTGCGACATGAGGTCTCGAGAAGTTGATGCCAAAGCTAACACGCATAGTAGTCGGGTCAACTCAGACCGGCAACCGGGACGGAGGTGCTTTCGCCTACTTTAAGCGGTCTGTTGGCGGATTGATATGACATATTCCAGGTAGGTGCGGTGGTATGCGGGTGAGGTTGCGCCGGGTGACGCGGGTTGCTGATGGTCTGGGTTATGTGACAGCACTGAGACGGACGACGGCCGTCTCAGTGTGGGTGGGTTCCGAACGATTCTTCGGCTGTACCATCTTGTCAGCCGATGGCCCTTCTTGATCGTCTAGTGTTGCGCGACGACCGGTTGTTGGGCTGCGTCGGTTCTTAACGTTGCGGCAGTTTTCTCTGATGAGCTTTGGCGCTGTGGCTCGTTTGCGGTGGCTGTCGGTTCGCCTGCTCGTTGCGCCACCTCTTCTGCAAGCAGGTTCGCTGCGTGGCGGGCCGTGATGCGGCTCTGCGGAACGCCCTTCGCATCGAGCGCAATGACCTTGTACAACTCACGGTCGCATTCGAGTTCCTGCTGATATTGCTCAGCCTTGTCCACCAGCAATTCAAGAAGCGTCTGACGACGCCTTCTTTCCTCCAGCGTGATGGAAGGATTCCTACATATCGAGGACGCAAGTGTGATCAAGGTATCCAGTTGAGCCAGGTGCCGGTCGCATAAATCGAATGCCGACAGGGCAAGCTTTTCGTACTGGGTTGCGTCGACTGGCTGACGTGAAGTGGGTTGGTTTTTGTTGGACTTGCTCATGGTGACGATCTCCCTGTTACTTCTTGGATCGCCCGACACTCGCTGGAGGGGTGAGCGGGCACGTAGAAGGGTTGACAGACCGGTGTTACGTCAAGCCGGCGAGCCTTGCGGCTCCCCCACTACAGCCCGCCCATAGAATATAGACGTGCAGCAGCAGACGCACTCCCGCCTAAGCGGGGTGCGGACGTAACAATCAGGCTGTCAAACCTGGTCGCCGGGTGTCTCCTGACGACTTGGTAATTATAAGGGAGGCGACCGAGGTTGACTTCAATCTTGTAGGCTAAATGTTTGATTTGGCCGAACGGATAAGGAGAGATAGGACGAAGGTGGCGCGCGTTTGGCCGGCCCGCCATTCGCCAATCGGCGTTGGCCCTTCCGCTAACTGCCGCTGACTGAACGTTCGTCACGCAGTCGCACCGAACAGCTGACCCCAACTTCAGCGAATGTACACTTCCGATCTATTACGGACGTTCCAGCTTCCAAAGATCGGACATCCAACGTTCAAGATCATCGTCCCGCAGTACTTGCCACGCGGGTCTGGTGCCCTTACATTGCATGGGTGAAAGGCTGAGCCGGATGCCAAGGACGAGCACCGAGCATCGCCCCCAAGAGTTGCAGAGACAACTTCGACCGCGTCGAACTAACAGTCAACAATTCCCTAGGTAGGTATCATGGAAAGTGTTGCCCAGTGTCGGCGACTTCGCAAAGCTCGGGGAGTGAAGTGACGACCCGAACAGTCATCATGACTGGCGGTTGTTAACAAACAAAGACGAGACCATGAAAGCTGCCGAACTACAAGCTCACGATGTGAGGTCCTTTTTAGGACACGTATTTGAACATCGCTCAGATGACTCAGCTGCGAGGTGCTACCGGGGACAGGCAGACGTTACGTGGAAGTTGAAGCCGTCGGTGCTACGGAACCTAAAACCAAACGCAGAAAGTCAAATTTTCAGTGAGATGATGCTCGAGGCTCCGTCTGAATTTGGCATGGACAAGTCAATGTTCGATAAGCTCGTACGCGCCCAACACTACGGGCTTCCGACGCGGCTCCTCGATGTCTCTCTTAACCCGCTTGTTGGATTGTATTTCGCTTGCAACGAAACCGAGCATCACAGCAAGGACGGTGTCGTAGAGATCTTTGACTTTCTAGCCAGTCGGGTCAAATTTGCTGATAGCGACACTGTCAGCCTAATATCCAATCTCGCTCGACTAAGTGATCAAGAAAAAGATACGATTCGAACCTTCCTTAACTCAAATGAGACATTGGAAGATAAAGAAAAATTAAAGGAATTTAGATGCCTGGCGCCCATGAAACGACTTAATCAGTTCGTTCGGACTGAAAAGCCGTACTTCCTAGATATTGCCAAACCGGTTGACTTACAGAGATATTATTTCGTTTACCCACTGAAAAACAACCGTCGAGTCATCGCGCAATCAGGAGCATTCATTGTCGCAGGGCTCCTTCTATTTCAGAAGCCCGCCGCGTCCAAGGGCATCAAAATTCAAAGGATTAAAATTCCTCATGATTCCAAGCAAGATATCATCGATCAGCTCGACGTCTTGAACATAAATTCTCGAACATTGTTTCCCGAAGTGGAGTTTGCGTCTAAATATATCAAGGAAAAATGGACGCAACAGGACAATTCAATCATGCAGACCGACGCACCTTAACGAAATAGTGTGCCGTTGGACGATGCTCAAGATAGGTTTCCCGCGGTCGGTCAGGCATTTCAGGAACGAGTCAATCGCGCCGTGCATACACCATGCTTCGCATTGCCGAAATTGGGATCGTAGTTCTGATCTACGACGCGATCCACACCGATCATGGTTTCAATCTCGATGCCTTGGGCGCTCTTGAACCGCTGTGGTGAGTTCATCAGCGATTGCCTCGATGCCGACGGCGAGGAGGATGAGGATCTGATACCGGTTGAACCCGATTCACTACATTTGCTGGTTCGCCCATTTGGGGATCCGCAATCACCGCCCCGCTAGGCTACAACCTTGTTCCGGTTCGAGCGGCCGAACGCTAAAGTTCGCGTGATGCGATCCGTTAACTAACTAATCGTACAGACGAACAAGACCAATGGACGTTTTTGAAGACTTTCACAAGATTTACAATTCAGACCATCCGAACATTTCGGAATGCCTTCAACTGCGTGCAGACGAACTTGCACTTCGTACCCGCAAGCGCATGCAGCGCTTTAACGATCGGATCGCCTTCGTGTGCAGCTTGCCCATGCTCTTCATGAGCGGCGTTCCGTTGCAGATGATCTGGCAGTTTGGGTTGGGCGCAAAAATCAGCAGCGGCGGTTTGCTCCTTTGCTGTGCGGGCTTCGCACTGGGACTGTTTCTGCTGACTGCACCATGGCGACATCGAGGTCGCCAACGCGCCCTTGATGAGCTTCTCACTCAAATTGAAGCGAAGCTCAAGACTTTGAACTGCCCGTCATCGACGTTAAAGCTCGACGGTAACTCAGAGCGGAGCTAGGTTTCGAAGCATAGGAAGGAACTGCTCCAGTCGACAGTGAGCGAGAGCCGCACATGCTGCTGAGGAAGTGAAAAGGGCTCCTCTCCTGCTTCTATTCGGCTCATTGCACCGAGTGGCGAAAAAATTGACCCTACGGCCTTGTTTCTTAAGTCGTCAATCGACGGCACGTTGCGGTGAATTCGGATCTGCACGCTCGACGATGTCCCAGTCGCCTTCTGCAATTACTTTGAGAACGCGTTGAATCTCCTTCTGAATTGACTCGAAAAGCTGCGTCATAGAAAGCACGTCTTCCTGCTCGGCCATAATGAAACAGACGAAATTCCCCATAGCCTCCAGCACCAGATGGGGTATCACTACGTATTGGTTCACATGCGTATCGCAATCATGCCCACGCAGATTGAAGGTACCATCATCCGAATGTTCAAGGTAATGCATTACGAGACTGGGCCACGTTCCGTGAATGTGATGAGATCCGAGCCGTTGTCCCACGATGTACGTTAGCCGATCTTGGCCCAAACTTTCGATCATTGCAGCAAGGTTGGGGAGCTTTCTAGCTTGCTCTACCTCGCGATCAGTCAGGCCAGCGCACGAAATGTGTCGGTCAATACATGCTAGCATCCGCTTCTCGATCGCAACCATTGCTCCCCTTTGGGAGATTGCATCACTAATCTTCTTTTTTAACTCCAACTCAGTCCGCAATCCATCGGCGAGATAACGTAGAAATCGATCACTTGCTTCGTCTCCGTGGCACAGCCACATAAGTTTGATCGCTGATTCGAATATACAGCGGTCAACTATCGCCGTAGTCTCTCCGAACTTACCTTCATGTGACAGCGCCAGATTAGAAAGCATCAATCGCGCGCAGCGGTTTAGAAGACCCGTAACGACTGCATAGTGGACAGCGGGGATTTCCCGGAGCGCTGGCGAATCGATCTGAATGTGCGCTACAAACGCGCACGCTGCACCTACGAACTTGTACCATTCAAATGAGATAGGACAGTAATCGCCAGATTCTCGACAGGCTTCCCATTCTTCCTCGGAGATCTGAGGCGGTTGCGGGAATGAAATGGGTTCGTTCATAACAAGCTTAAGATCCGGCAAGCTTCGTTAGGGCACGACTTGGATTTGCAGGGAGTCACCACTTGGCCACGTTTTGCAGTACACCATCGATGAAGTTTGGAAACGCCTTAGACAGGCTGATCCGACCAGATACGTCCTTTTGATATTCCTTCAGCTTGTCCGGATCAAAAAAAGCCCCTAGCCTTGGAACTCCGCCTGCGGAAAAATCAACACTCGATGCGATAGTCAGCTTAGTGGGGTGTGAGAACTTGTGGAAGAACTTGTATGCCTTCGTCATCGGCTCAAGCGCGTCTTTTCTCACATGAGCGGCTTTTCGAAATTTGACCAGGTGTGCCACGGCATTGCTACTCGAATACTGATCATCCATAAACTGACCTAGGACTGGCAAATCTTTGGCAGAACAAAGAAGTGCCAAAGCCACGGACTCTATGACTTGACGAAAGAGCCCTCCAGCGGCCACAGTGTGCCCAGACATGAAAAGCTTGAACGACGTTACATTGAGGTTGATGGTCGTAAACAAAATAGCGACGACGGCACGACGGCGCTCGTCATCTTCGGGCACGCCATCAAAGAACTCGCCCCACTTGTTCAGAGCGACTGACATGTACGTCGCGAACTCGTCTATCTCTGCACGAAAGTGTTCACAAAACGCGCCACGTGCATCGTTGTCTGGCGAACCTATGTCACGCAATATGTTGACCTTGATCTGAGTGTCGCCGTCGTCTTCCACTGCACACTCTTCTTTGTCAGAAATGCGTTTTAACTATCGGCTGCCAACGAATAGCGCCTTGCGCGACAGTGTGCTGATGGTGATTTTGGGGGGGCAGAGTATGCCCTCTAGTGGAGACGATTGTGATACCGCAGCCTTCGCACCGATAGATACCCGATAGAGGGGCAGTACCTCCGGGCGACCAGACCTTGTCAAACAAGACGTCGTCTCCTTGCTGTAAGAATTGCGGGTATTTATAAATAGCCACGACGATCTCCTTTCAGCTCGTAGCAATCCTAATATCATTTAATCATGGTAGATATTTTCGCACTATGCATTGCTCGTAAACCCGTGCGACGGGAACTACGACACGTGCGCTAGGTGGCATGATGAATGTCCGCCATACTGCTATCATTGGCTCAGAACATCGAAATTCATAGGGCATCATGTCAGGGCAAGAGAATCCGGATTACCGAAGGCTTGTCCGAGACGCACTTTTAAAGTGGCAGTCAGACTGCTCGGAGGCTTTTCAAGTATGGAACCTCGAAACTGTCCGTACGCTGGCGCTTGTTAACAGCGCTGGCTTAGCTGGTGTTTCAGCAATCTACGCGAGCGAAAGTGCCGCCAAAGCGACACTTGGAAGTTACCCGGCAGCTGCGTGTTTCGCACTCGGACTAATTTCTGCATTAGTCAATATGTACGCAAATTCTCAAGGGCACATATGGCGCCAACGCGAAATCATGCGGAGAATCAGGGCGTTTGACGCGCAGACGCTTCAACCGCAAGACGCCCTCGCGGATACAACAACGGGAGCGTGGCCATTTCGGATCGCCGAGGGATCCGGGTGGTTGACGGCACTGTTTTTTGCTGGCGGCGCGTGGCCTTTTGTTAAGCCTGCGTTCATCTCTATACTGGTCGCTCTAAACTGACCGTTGCTATGCGCCTCAGGCGCGCATCGGAGACCGTGATGCGGAATCCTGCTCTCTTTCGTCTACTGCTGGACCATCTAGATGGCGATCGGCACGTTCTCACAACCGCTCGTAGCGTTGCCATGGAAACGCTAATTCGCACTCGTCAAATGTCAGGCCTACAGGATGCAGTTCGACATATCCGTCAAGGATGACCGCCACCGATCTCGGCAAACTCATCCGCTTCCGACGACGCCAATCAGTCTGCGTTCTCACGGATGATCCGCTCGAGAACCCCGGCGTCTTCCGCCTCGCCCTCCGATCCATTGAATACGCATACCTCCGTGTGCCCGTCGCGGAACACGTCGACCTCAACGCGCATCCCGACAACTGCGATTGACACCAGGATGGTATCGGGGCGATTGCGGCTCAAAGTGTAGTGAATCTTCTCTGCGTCGAGCTTTTCGAGCAGATCAAACAAAACTGTTGTCATGGCTTTGGCTATTTCTTGAAACGGTTTTTGTTAAGCAGCTTCAGTGCTTTCCGCGCATCCTTCACGCCGTCATTTGCATCGCGTCGTATATCGCCCAACATCGAATTCAAGTACTGCCCCGGAAATTCGCGAAGTACGGATCCTTGGCATTCTGCCGAGATCACAAAAAATACGGCTTCCTAAATTCCACAAAACACCGATCCAACTCCACCCCAGCAACATCAACTCCCCGCATCCCCATCCCACCATTTGCAACACGATACCAGGGGAAAAACCTAATGTCTGACAAATCCTTACGCGTGCATATTTGAACTATATATTCATTAGTGGATTCAGCATAAATTCACAGCAGGAGACACGATGAAGATTTCCATCAGTCAAAAGCGTCGCGAGTTGCTGAAGTCAGGCAGCGCTGCTGCCATCCCCCGGCTGCAGCACCTGCCGTCGCTGCAACGCTTCCTAGCCCGGCGCAACCGGCAATCCCCCTTCACTTCCACCTAACACTTTCGCTTCAGCCAACGCTCCGCCGCAGGCGAATCAAATTCTGCGCGAGCGAACCTAAGGCGCTCTATCTAAACGAAATCACGTTGCGCTCGGCCAGCAATAACGATGTCGACCTGGCCGACACAACGCCAAGAAAGAGCACCTACCCAGAAGTCCCAGTTTCATTTTTCAGCAAAGGAAAATCATGAAAATCCTGGGTCGTACACAGGTGTATCTGTTCTTCGCGAGCATCGTGATGGCTTTCGTTTTGTCCGGCTGCGGAGGCGACCAGCAAGGGTCCTCCAACGCCGCGAGCGTCGCGCAAGTCGCGGCCAACTCCGCAAACGTTTCCGCACAAGACGCGTCATCGCAAACTCAGGCCCGAGGGTCGATTGCATCGATTGCACTACCGCCTATGGGTTGGGCCTCGTGGAATGCGTACGGCTGCAACATCACCGAGGATCTGGTGAAAACGGCCGCGGACGTTATCTCCGACGGCCTGAAGAAAGATGGTCCGTTGATGAAAGCGGGCTACAGCTATATCAACGTCGACGACTGCTGGTTCGCGCCGTCCCGCGATGCGCAAGGCAACCTGGTCGCCGACCCCGTGAAGTTTCCCAGCGGCATCAAAGCGCTGGCCGACTACGTTCACGCCAGAGGTCTGAAGTTCGGCATGTATGAAGTGCCCGCAGCCGAAACCTGTGCTCAGCGTAACAACCTGTACCCTGGACACACCAACCCGATGGGCAGTCTTGGTCACGAAGTTCAGGATGCCAATACATTCGTGGCATGGGGCGTCGACTACGTGAAGTACGACTGGTGCTCGCCAGATGGCACCGTCGACGATCAGGTGGCCGGTTTCCAGAAGATGCGCGATGCGCTGAACAGCGCGGGTGCTGCCGTGAATCGGCAGATCGTCTACAGCATCAATCCGAACAGTTTTCACACCGACAAGACGGGCAGATCGTATGACTGGGGGCAAGTCGCGGATCTGTGGAGAACGACCGAGGACATCACCTATGACACCGGCACGCCGGGTCATCAAAGCACGCCTGATTTTTCCAGAATCGTGAACCAGAATTTCTACGGCAATCTGTTTCCGGAAGCCCAACATACAGGCGTCTATAACGACGCGGACATGATGCTTGCCGGGTTCGGTCTGACCGCCGCGCAGGATCAGACGCACATGAGCCTGTGGGCCATTTCCGGCGCACCGCTTATCCTGGGTCTCGATGTCACGACGCCGATCAGTTCGGCAACGATGGCGACGCTGACCAATCCCGAGGTGCTCGCCGTCGATCAGGACCCGCGTGGCCTTCAGGCGATCCGGGTCGCGGTGCCGCAGAACGGTCTGGGCGTGTGGGCCAAGCTGCTCGTCGGTCAAGGTCGCCGTGCGGTAGTTCTGCTCAACACAACCGGGTCGGCCGCTCCGATCACGGTGAACTGGAAGGATCTCGGGCTAGACCCCGCTGCTTCGGCCAGCGTGCGGGATATCTGGGCGCACAAGGATCTGGGTTCGCACAGGTCCGGGTACACGGTGTCCGCTGTTCCGGCTGGCGGCTCCGTCATGCTGACCATCGCCGGCGTGGACGATGCATCGAAAATCCACCCAGCCAAACCAGGCAGACATGAAGACGGCGCAGCAAGCTATACGGTGAATGCAACCACGGGCGGCTACATCGACGTGACGTACCGGAACGAAGGAACGTCTTCGCTGAAGGTGCCGTTGACACTCAACGACAGCGTACTCACAACGATCCAACTGCCCGTTACCACCGGACACGCCCAAGGCACCGTCACGCTGTACATGCCGTTCGTGCCGGGAAGCAACACGCTGAGTTTCGCTCTTCCGGACAAGGGCCACCACGCTCCGTCGATCGACAAGGTGACGCTGATCGCCGCTCCGCAACCCGCGTTGCCGCCTGTCGCCTATCAAGCGGAAAGCGCCACCAACATCATTCAGGATGCGGCAGTCCAGGCATGCAACATATGCAGCGGCCACGAAAAGGTCGGCAATTTTGTGAACTCGGATTCGAGCCTCCAGTTCAACGGAATCGCGGTGCCTGTCGATGGCGAGTATGCAGTCCCCGTGGTGTATATCAGCGCGGACGACGGTGGTGGTTCGCCTCGTGCACTGAGCGTGAGCGTCAACAATGGCCCACCGGTTCCCGTGCAGTTTCCTGGTGAAGGCACCTGGGACTTTCCGATCCTGTCGAGTGCTCAGGTCACGGTTCCGCTAAAAGCCGGTGCGGCCAACACCGTCAAGTTCTCTGTGATTTCCGGCAACTACGGTCCCGACATCGACGGTTTGGGCCAACCAATCAGCCAGCCGGTCAAACAGTGAACCGGCGATCCTAGGAGACAGGCATGAAGAACTTCTTGATGCGGATTGCGCTGCCGCTCGTGTTGGCTGCGAGCGGGGTGCAGGTGTCCGTTGCCGCCGACGCGACGGCCCAACCGAATGCCGCAGCGGCAGAATCGTGGAACAAAGGAGCGCGCTTCCGGCACGACGAGGTGGCGGTCCTGTTCGTGATGGGGCAGAGCAACAGTGCCGGTCTTAACGGCCTGCCCACGGATCTGACGTTGACGGGAGCCTCGGGTGCAGGCGCGGGCACCGGCGGGATGCCGGCACCCAATGTATGGGGCATCCGCAACGACGGCTGGAGCAACATCGCAGGTAACGCCGACGGGTCGGGTGCGCCATTTACCCAGCCGATATCCGCGATCGATCACGTGTCGTGGGTGAACTGGTCGGACAGCACGTCGTCCGACATGAATCTCGGCTACTACGGCGGCAGCGGAAATGCCGCCGATTTCGCCGCGTACGCGTGGCAGTCGGCGATCAATGCAGGCGAGCCGCTGCCCGATCTGTACATCATTCATATCGGCTGGGGCAGCCAGGGCGTGGACGTCGCAGACGATGCGTTCAGCGGCTGCTGCGGCTGGACGGTGCATGGCGTTAATCTCTGGCAACCCCTGCTCGATGCAAGCAAGACGCCGACGTATGCGCTTGCACCGTTCGCGCGCCGCATGATGTATCTAGGGCTGAAACAGATCCTCGCGACTGGCAAGAAGCCGCGCATCCTCGGCCTGGAATGGAACCAGTGGGAGGCAGAAGCTGCACCGCTGAATTCGGCCGGCAACGCAACGACGATTCGTCGCGCGCCGCAGAATTACGCTTACCTGTTCAGCAGTTTCTTTGCCGCGGTGGGTTCGACCTTCCCGGTGCTGATCGTGAAGCCGTTGTCGACCGCTTACGACAACGTCACCAACGCGGTCGCGCCTTATAACCCCGCCGCGCTTGCGTCGATGCAGAAAGTGTTCGGTGGCTTCGTCGACGCGAATCCTCGCATCTTCAGTTTCGCCGACGCATCGCAATCGCCGGACTGGAATGGACAACCGCCTAGCTTCGGTATTTTCCAGGGCGGTACGTTAGGTGGTGGAGACGGCAGCGTGCACTACAACCTGGACACGCAGAAATGGTTCGGCGAGCAGGCGCTTGCATCGTGCCTCGGGCAAGCTCGATCTTGTGGGCCGCGCATCACCGATCTTCCGAGGCGTCTGCCGAATTAACGAACGGATCGCTCCGCGGCCTCCGTTCTCGTTTGTTCATTGGAGCGGAGTAACGCGGGCGACAGGAAGCAGCCCATGACCGCAGACAGAATAATGAAAATCGAGGCCGCATCGACGAGCAGCCCAAAGCGGATAAAAACAAAGTAGCAGCACAGAAGATTCAGCAGATGCAAGCTGATACCCACAGCGGCGACACCCTTCGGGACAACTCTGATGAACGTCGCGAACCGAGATTGGGGACGAGGCACATACCAGATGATCAGCAACCCGAACGTCATGATGAAGGCGCATTCGGCCCATTTCAGCCACGTGGGGCGGCGCAGAAACCGTCCCTCGACAATCGTCTCGATGACCTGCGCCTGAATCTCGATACCCGGCACCAGTTCTCCCAGCGCCGTCGTGCGCATGTCGGTCACGCCGGCACCGGTTAGTCCGACCAGCACCAGTTTGTCCCGGATCCGTTCCGGATCGACTATTCCCTGCATGACGTCGCGTGCCGATACGTAGCGGCTCAGCGTCGACCGAATGGACGCGAAGTGCAACCAGATGTCCCCTCCGGGCTGCGTGGGCACCAGCACATCGGCGACACCCACCGCTTGCACGCCCGAGGTATCCGCAAAGACGTCAATCGCCGATGAATCCGTGGCAACGCGGAGCATTTCCATCGGCAGACTGGGGACCAGTTTCTCCCTCAACCCCGTGATGAGCGGAATGTGCCGGACTACGCCTTGTTCGAGCGCTACGCTCAGCATCGCCTGCCCGCGGGCCGCCGCCTGCAGTTCCGGCAGGCTGCCGAGAACATAGTCGAAACGCGGCACGTAGCCCAGCGGGTCGGTGCCATGAACGCGGATCGGTGCGCTTCGCAGATCGGTGCGGGTGCCGAACGCAGCATGATCGAGCGCCGCGGCGCCCAGTATGGTCGGCGCTGCGCGCAACGATCTCGCGAGAATGGCTTCGTGACTGGGCAGCGCCCGCAGGCCGGCGGCCAGCGCCGCAGCCGTTTCCGGCAGATTGCCCGCCACCTTGTCGGGAGAAGTCTGATCCGGCTCCGGCATGTAAATGTCGAGACCGATCGCCAGCGGTTTCAGCGCCGCGATGGCATCGATCAGGTTCGCGAGTCGATTTCGCGGCCAGGGCCATTGGCCGACGGTTGCGAGCGTCTCCTCATCTATCTCGACAATGGTCACCGGCTGAGCCGTCGGAACCCGTGGGTAGTGACGTTGATACTGATCGAACAGAATTTGCCGGGCTGTTTTAAAGGAGTCGGGAAGCGTTTCATCGAGCGTGTCGACGAAAGCTGGACGTGCTATATCGCTCGGCCATTCGCTGCACAGGTTGAGCAGGCTCAGGCCGAACAACACCGCCAGTGCCACCGGACGCCCCTGGGCCACCCTCAGCAGATTCCTGATCCGGGCGTGCCATGGGTCGAAATAGCGTTTCATCGACGGAAAGCCATTCAGCGCCGATGACTGGCGCGGGTCATTGGATTGTGATGACTGCGCGCCGGTTCATGCGATTGGGAACACCATCTGCCGTGGGCACCAGTGGCTCGCGCTTGCCCCGGGCCGCGGTCTCTATTTGCTGGGCAGGGATGCCTTGCTTGATCAGGAACGCTGCAACCGTCTTCGCCCGCTGCATGGAAAGTTGGTCATTGAATTCCTGAGAGCCCGCCAGATCAGTATGACCGACCACCACGAGCTGCGGCGCGGGCCACGTCGCCAGGACGGCTTTGAGCTGTTTAACCGTGGCCGTCGACTCAGGGGCCAACTCCGTAGCGGAATCAAAGAGAAAAAAGATCGTGAATGCCTGGGGACGAGGCGGCCGGGCCGCAAGTAGCGCGCCATATCGTGTCTCCACGGTGGCCTGGCTATCCATCGTTTTTTCGATGGCGCCGCCCTTGGTGACGTCGGCCTCGGCGTAGGCCTTGTCTATTTTCTGTTCTCCGGTGGCGCTGTGGACAATGACCGCGCCGACTTTGCCATCGGGATCCGGCAATAGAATAATTTTGTCCGGCGTGCTGCACGCGGCGAGGAACGGCAGCAGGATGCACGCTGCGGCAAAGGCCAGCCCGTAATGTCGAATTGCAGCCTTCAACGCGCCCCCCTTATTTATCGCCAACTTCGATGATGAATTCGGTGCCGCGCACGCCCAGCGTGGTAGTCGGCGTGCTGAAGCGGACCGCATCCGGATTCGCCTTCGCCAGCTTCCCCGAAATCACAGCCAAGGAACCGCGTTTGATGGAGGCGTCGAGCACCCCGTCATGGGTCGTGGTGTTGAACGCGAATTTGTTGAGCTCGAGGATGGTATTGGCGCCGGCAGAGAGTTGGGTGGCGTCACGCAGCGTGATACCGACGGAAGATTCCGCGCCGGTCACGATGCGATCGCTGCCGTAAACCTCGCTGCCGATGGCCGCACCCGAATTCCCTCCAGCCCGCTCGATCTGCACCGTACCCTTAAGAGTCTTCACGACGCCGGCAGCATCGGCGGCAAGCACATTCGCGACAGCCGTGCATCCGCAGGCAAGAATCAAGGCATATCTGATGGTTCGAAGACGCATCGGTGGCACCTGATTGCGTAAAGTTGCTTTCCGCGGAATAGTGCGGGGGCCCCGATGTCGACCTGGTGTTGTGCGCGATCATTCCCCATTGCTCGTCGAGCTGGGGCTTTTGAAGGACATGCAGAAATACGGCGCTGGATGTCCGGTGGAGATCTGTCTGCTGCACCGAACAGAGTATGGACCCGATTCAAATCACTCTGTGCGCTTCCGCGCATTTCGTCAGACACTTCTCAGCGCAGGTCTTTGACCTGGCTCGGCGTGACGTCTCCGGCAAATCTATTGCCGAAGTGGGTTCTCGTGTAGTTGACGACAGCGGCGACCTGATCGTCATTCATCTCGTCGCCAAAGGATGGCATCGCCTTTCGGCCGCGCAGTACGTTGATGATGACGTAGGGTGCTGCTCCGACTGCCGGGTTGTCAGCAAGCGCTGGGTAGTGACCCGCGCCCTGCGCGCCTTTTCCATCGGGCATATGGCATCCCGCGCAGGTCGCGTTGTAGAGCGCTCCGCCGCTTTTTTCGGTGAAGCGATAGCCCGGCGAAATCGTGAAGGCGTGTGGGGCGTCCTGTGCCGCAGTCTGAGCCGACACCGTCGCGGCACCCGACAGCCAGGCCATCAGCATCACGCGGAGGATCAGCGTCGGCCTATCCATTGACGATTCTCCGATGCAAGCGAGTGATCGCATCCAGCGACGACAGCACGGCGCCTTCCTGCCATGCCGGGACATGGGAAGCGTGCTCTCCGGCAAGGACGATCCGTCCGTCGATCTGGCAGAGATTCGCGTAATGCGCTTCTCTCAACGCCTCCGTCCATGCGGCGAAGCAGCCATTCGTGAACGGTGATCGGCTCCAGCTCATCGCGAAGCCGTTCTGATACTCGCGCGCGTACTGCGGATGAATCTGGCTACCCTGGCTCAGTGCCACTGCGATCCGCTCGGCAGGAGGGAGCGCACCCATCTCATAGCTGGCGGGCCCCCACATGTAGGCGCCCAGCAGCACCGCGGGACCGGTCGATCCGTAACCTGTTGCCGGATAGCCGATCGTCGAGATCGGCAGGTTCGTATACGTAATGCCGCCGTAAATCTGCTCGTCTTCTTCCCAGAATCGCCGGCCGAATTGCAAGCCGATTTTCACCGATGTCTCGTATGGCACCGCGTCGATCGCGGCGCGCATGGCCGGGCCGACCGCAATGTCGATCTGACTCAGAATCGAGAGCGGGATCGTACACACCAGCCAATCCGCGTGCGCGCTCCGTTCGGTTCGGGTGGTCGTATCGGTATAGCGCACTGTGACGCCTTGCTCGTCCTGCAAGATGGCTGTGACTCTGGCGTTGAACGCTACGGCGCTCGCGACCTGCGAATAAAGCGCGTGGGCAATCCTGTCCATCCCGCCGACGGGCTGAAAAATGCTGCTCTGGAAATCCTGCTCGTTCCCAGACGAGAGCCAATGCCACAAACGCGATGCAAGCAAAGGGTCGCGCGGGAGCAGATTCGACGGCACGGCATTGGGCATCAGGCCGCCGCCATCCGCGGTCGCGAATCCACGGCGTTCACTGCTTCGCTGGCCCGCCTCGTAGCTCCCATCCCGACCGAGTGCACCCCATTGGCGCAGGGATTCGAGTAGCAGATGTGCATCGTTGGCTGACAACGCATCATCGAGTGCGTCCTTGCGGATTGCTTTGGAAAGGAGCTCGGCGATATAGCCTTGATAGTCGGTCTGCACCGCCCGGAATCGTTGCGGCTTGCCGTCGAAGGCCTCCGTCGAATGCAGATAGGCGTTGTAATTGACCTGGATGAACGGCTCGAGCGGCACCTTCAGGCGCTTTGCGTAGTCGAGTACGCCCTGGTGGTGATATGGAATGCGCCACGGCCCTGGGTTCAGATAAAGCCCGTCAGCGAACTCGCAGTTCTGGGTGGCACCGCCGAGTTCGGTATAACGATCACCGCCCCTGACAGTCCAGGCCCGACCACCTGCGCGGTTGTTGTACTCGAGCACCTGCACGTGGTAGCCCGCGTTCCTCAACTCAAAGGCCGCGACGAGGCCGGCCATGCCCGCGCCGAGCACGAGAATTCGCGTTCCTTTGGGTGCGCCATCGAGTCTGATCGGTCCGGCGTAGGTCGAGGGAGCGGCAAACCCCAACGTGCCCATGCCTTGCATCATGGCGGCCGCGCCAAGGTTCTTGCCGATCAGCGTCAGCAGGTGCCGGCGGCTCATCGCATTGGTGGTCATTCTCGACATAAGGACGTGGTGCCCCGACTGGAGAGAAACGATAGCGAATGAAATCAGATGGCGTCCCAGATTGCAAAGGCCAGAGTCATCTGGATTTGTATGTCTGGGGATTGCGTTCGGGTGTGTTGCAGCGGCTAGTTCATTCTATGCGATCGCCCGTGCGACTGTCCGTTGCCAGGACGGCAGACTGCGACCTGTCGGTCGGGCTCGCCCGGAAGCGTGAGACGGTAGCCGGCCAGATACTGACATTCGGAAAATTCGTTCGAACGTCCGCTCACTGACTGTCAGGAGTCGTCGGGCTTCAACGGCTTGACGCGCTTCCGTAACGATGCCCTCATGGACTCTGTGTCACGTCCCGCCCGGAGGTATGAGATAGAAGCCCAAAAACATACTTTCCGTTGATATAAATTAGTACAACGAGTAACGCGAATACGTCTCTATCGGGATGATCGCTTGGGCGGGAACCGGTCGGGCTTCACAAGCACTTATCAAGTGCTCGACAGCTGTTCGCAGCATGAGTCGAAGGTCCTGGGTCAGCAAATAGTCAATCGCGTCGGCCCGCAAGAGCGGCTCCGTGATGCGGTTAACTTCGTGAGTCACGTAGACCGTCTGGCCCGCCAGGCTGTATTCCCGCAGCGCGGCCGCCAGCCCTTCGTTGCCACCCGCGACGTTGTAGATGCCATCGAGCTTGCCGTGCTCGTCCAGAAAGCGCCGGGTTGCCTCATAGGTCGCAGCGCCCGAATCAGCGCCCTTGATGACCTCCACGAGGTTCACGTTCGGGAACCGCTGCCTGATCAGAGAACGGAAACCGATCTCGCGGTCCTCGTGGCAGGTATAGGAAAACGTTGCGACGACCACGGCGACGTCGGGCGATGGGTGCGCCTGCAAATGCCGGCCGATGAGAAACGCCGCGGATTGCCCTGCAGCGCGGTTATTGACACCTACGTAGGTGTGACGGGCATCGGCATCGACATCCGTAACAAGCGTCACGACCGACTTGCCAGCGGCCATACATTTGCGCAGGGCTGCGGTTGTGGCCGCCGTGTTCGTGCAGATGATTGCAATACCGTCCGCCTCATCAGCCGCGACGCTCACTTGCGCTGCCACGTCGTTATCGGAAACACCCACGCAGTTCACGACCTCAAGCCGCGCTCCTGCCGCGGCGAAGTCATCTTCGAGTTCGGCCGCGCATCGCATCAGTTCCTCTGTGAAAGCGTCCCCGGCCTGCGCGAGCAATCTGAAGGCGTAATTCCGCTGCGCGACAGGAATCGCCAAATGTGCCGGGGATCCAGCATCCAGTTGCCGCAGCGCGGCGTCGACAGCGCTGCGCGTACGTGGGTGCACCCCCGGTCGGTTGTTCAGCGCGCGATCGATCGTCGCCCGGCTGAGCTGCGTCATCTCCATCAGTTGTTTGAGGGTCGGCTTGCCTTTCATCGTGCATTCCCATGGGTCGAAGCGCGGAACCAGCGCATGGCTGGCATTTTGCCTCAAAAAATGAGTCTTCATGAGACATGACGTGAGTCAATGCTACGCAATCAGGCAGCCAGGCGAATACAGTCGGCAGGGCGGGGACCATGGAATACCCTAAATAGCTCAATATGAGGCATATTAGTCTTTGACGATGGCTCATAAAGAGCCTTAAATGAGCTCAATTGTGATCAATGCTTCATCTCACATCTCATCGTCAAACCGATTTCTCGTACAGGGTGCGACTCATGTCCGACCAGCAAGACAGCAGGAAAACGATCACCATGGACGACTGGTATAAATGCCGGCTCGACAGAAAGGTGCTCAAGGACGTCACACGGCGCAACGACTCCGCCGCGCTGCTTCGTTTTAGCGGATTCATTGGGCTGGTGGTGGCAAGCGGCGCGCTCGCATGGTTCTCGCTCGGTTCGCTCTGGTGCATACCGGCGTTTCTTCTCTACGGCACGCTGTATGCATTCGCCGAGGCGATGGAACACGAACTGCGCCATCGCACGCCATTCAAAAGCGAATGGCTGAACGAGTCGGTGCATTGGCTGATCTGCTTCATGACTTGGCGTGAGCAGATTTATAGCCGCTGGTCGCATGCGCAACATCACACTTACACGCATCTCACCGCAACGCTCCCCACCGACGTTGAAATTGCGGTCAAGCGGCCACCGAATTACCTGAAGCTCGCCACAGATTTTCTGCGTGTTTCGCACGGCATTCATCACCTGGGCAACATCGTCCTGCATAGCTTCGGCATCGTATCGAAGAGCGCCAGGGCCGTTGTTCCGCCCACCGAATTTCGTGCAATGTTCCGCAATTCGCGTGTGATTCTGGCGCTGTACATTGCCGTCGCCGCGTGGGCGATCGTGGCCCACAGCTGGTTGCCGGTCATTTTCCTGCTGCTGCCTCGCTCCTATGGCGCCTGGCTGCACGAACTGCTGGCCATTACGCAGCACACGGGATTACGTGAGAACGAACTCGACCACCGCTTCTCGACACGAACGATCAAACTCAATCGCGCTCTGCAGTTCCTCTACTGGAACATGAACTACCACGTCGAGCATCACATGTTCCCCAACGTGCCTTTCCACGCGCTGCCGAAACTGCGCAAAGCGATCGAGGCCGATCTGCCGCCGGCATACGAAGGACTCTTCAACGCTTGGGGAGAAATCTTCCACGTCTTCCGGATGCAACGACACGATCCGGACTACATGATTACGCCGTGCGTACCGGGCAAGTCGCCATACGTCGCGGCAGAACACGACACCGCCGCGCCGCTTGCGGCCCAGGTACGCTAACCGGGAACAGATGCAATGAATATCCTGCAATGGCATCAGGTCTGCACGTGCGATGACATCGACGAAGAGGACGTCATCGAGTTTCGTCATGACGACAAGCTGTATGCGATCTATCACACGCCGAGCGGCTTTTACGCAACCGCCGGTCTTTGTACCCACGAGACGGCGCGCCTCACCGAAGGTCTCGTGTTCGGCGAGATCATCGAATGTCCGATGCACATGGGCCGTTTTCACATTCCGTCGGGCGCGGCAAAAGGCGCGCCCGTCTGCGTGAATCTGCTTACTCATCCAGTGAAGATCGAGGACAACAAGGTTTTCATCGGGTTGGCAGGCGATTGACCGCCGCGCCTCGGTTGAGAGGCGCGGCTCCCCCTGGCCCGTATCGTCATACTGGCCAACAGAACGGTATATACGGAGACAGCTATGCAATCCACCATAGGGAAGGCGCTTTGTCTGACCGCCACAGTGTTGAGCCTGGGACTATGTACCGGTGCTTTCGCGGACCCCGTCGCTCATTTTGATTTCATCACGCACGCGCCGGATTCGGATGCGTGGTGGAACACGGTCAAGAATGGCATCAGACAGGCCGATCAGGATTTCAACGTACAGACCGACTACCGGAATCCGCCAAACGGGGACATCGCCGACATGGTGCAACTGGTCAACCAGGCGGCCGCGCGCAACTACGATGGCGTGGTGTTGACGATTGCCGACTACGACCTTCTCAAAGGAGCCGTCACGAAGCTGAAGGCGAAGAATATCCCGTTCATTACCTCCAATACCGGTACGGAGCAGCAGAGTGCCGATCTCGGCGCCATCATGCATGTGGGTCAGCCGGAATACCTGGCAGGCAAGGAAGCGGGGCTGCGTGCGAAGGCGGCCGGCATCAAGACGTTTCTGTGTGTGAACCACTATGCGACTAATCCGCTCTCGTTCGAGCGCTGCCGCGGATTCGGAGAAGCCATCGGTGCGGACACGAAGGCATCTTCGCTTGATGTCGGCACCGATCCAACCGGTATCGAAGCCAAAGTGAGTGCCTATTTGCGTGCTCACCCGGATACGCAGGCCGTGTTGACGCTGGGACCGACGTCCGCCGACCCCACCATTCGCGCCGTGACCAAAATGGGGCTCGCCGGCAAGATCTGGTTTGCGACGTTCGACATTGATCCTGACGTTGCCAAGGCGATCAAGGACGGCACCATCAAGTTCTGCACCGATCAGCAACCCTATCTGCAGGGCTACATTCCCATCGCAATGCTGGCGATCATGCACAAGAATCACAACACGAATGTCGTAGCCGCCCGTACGGAGCTCGAAAAGGATCCGAAGTTCATGAAGCGCCTGGAGTCCTATGGACTCAAGCCGGTCTACGAGGCGCGCAATATCAGCTCGGGACCGGGCTTCATTACGCCGCAGAACATTGAGAAGGTGTCGGCGCTGGCTGGCAGCTACCGTTAAGCCCAGTTGCTTGCCGAGGAGGTCCAATGAGTCAACGCCTGCTGGTGTTTCAGTCAGTGTGGGCGATGGAGCGTCGCCATACCGACGGCTACGAACGCACGCTTGAAGAGAACGTGCGGATGATTGCCGCTGCGGGCTTCGACGGCGTGAGTGCGCACTATACCGACCGGGCGTCTGTTCAGCGGCTGGCGCAGTTGCGCGGGCCGCATGGACTGCACGCAGAAGGCCAGTGCTTTCCACGGACGGTGGACGACTTGCAGCCCGTGCTCGAAAATGCCGCCGAGTTTGGGGTTCACCACATTGATCTGCAGCCCGACGTGCGTCCTCGCACAGTCGCAGAATGCGTGACGCTGCTCGATGGGTGGCAGCGGCTGGCGGAACAGGTCAACTTCCCGGTCTACATTGAAACGCACCGCGACCGGATGACCACGGACTTGCATTTCACGCTCGATCTGCTCGACGCGCGGCCCGATCTTAAGTTGCTGGGTGACATTTCGCATTACCTCGTGGGGCGTGAATTTGCATGGCCCGTGTCCGACGAAAACCACGCGCTGATGCACCGCATCCTCGACCACTCATGGGCATTTCACGGACGCGTCGCGAGCCGTGAGCAGGTGCAGATCGAGCTGTCGTTCGAACCGCATCGGATGTGGATCGACCTGTTTCTCGACTGGTGGCGCTATGGCTTTGCGTCGTGGCGCCGGCGAGCGGGTCCTGACGACACGCTGGCGTTCACCTGTGAGCTCGGTCCCAAACCGTACGCGATTATCGGACGCGATGGCAACGACACGACCGACCGGTGGGCAGAGTCACTGCTGCTGCGCGACTGGATACGCGAGGTATGGGAAGAATTGCAGCTCGCTGCAACGCTCACGGGTAGCGCAATCCCCGAATAACAACTGCATCACTAGAGGACGGCAGGATGAAAACCAAAGCAGCAATCGCATGGAAAGCCGGCGCCCCGTTGACGATCGAAGAAGTGGATCTGGAAGGTCCGCGCGCCGGTGAAGTCCTGATTGAAGTGAAAGCGACGGGTATCTGCCACACCGACTACTACACGCTCTCGGGCGCCGATCCTGAAGGCATCTTCCCGGCGATTCTCGGTCACGAAGGCGCGGGCGTGATCGTCGATGTGGGCCCGGGTGTCGGCACGTTGAAGAAGGGCGACCACGTCATTCCGCTGTACACGCCTGAATGCCGTCAGTGCAAATTCTGTCTGTCGCGCAAGACCAATCTTTGCCAGGCGATCCGTTCGACGCAAGGCAAGGGCCTGATGCCCGATGCCACGTCGCGTTTCTCGCTGGATGGCAAGCCGCTGTTTCACTACATGGGCACATCGACCTTCTCGAACTACATCGTCGTGCCGGAAATCGCGGTCGCGAAGGTGCGTGAAGACGCGCCGTTCGACAAGATCTGCTACATCGGCTGCGGTGTGACGACGGGCGTCGGCGCTGTTGTGTATTCGGCGAAGGTCGAAGCGGGTGCGAACGTCGTGGTGTTTGGTCTCGGCGGCATCGGTCTGAATGTGATTCAAGGCGCGAAGATGGTCGGCGCGGACAAGATCATCGGCGTCGATATCAACCCCGGCCGCATTGAACTCGCAAAGAAATTCGGCATGACCCACTTCATCAACCCGAATGAAGTCGAGAACGTGGTCGACCATATCGTGCAACTCACCGACGGCGGCGCGGACTATTCGTTCGAATGCATCGGCAACACCAAGGTGATGCGTCATGCGCTGGAATGCACGCACAAGGGCTGGGGTCAGTCGTTCATCATCGGCGTGGCGGCGGCGGGCGAAGAGATCAGCACGCGTCCGTTCCAGTTGGTGACGGGCCGCGAGTGGAAGGGTTCGGCATTCGGCGGCGCGCGCGGCCGCACGGATGTGCCGAAGATCGTCGACTGGTACATGGAAGGCAAGATCAATATCGACGACCTGATCACGCACCATCTGCCGCTCGAGCGCATCAACGAAGGCTTCGACCTGATGAAGAAGGGTGAATCGATCCGCTCAGTCGTTCTTTACTAGGCGAAGGCGGTCACTCTCGAAATGGCGCCCCGCTTCATTGTTCATTCGCTGAGGTAAGGATTGTGTCTGACGTTGGCGGAGCAGAACACGCGAAACTCGACTGGTTCGGCCCGGGGTGCCGTATCGACGATACCGCACGCATGGAGGGCATGCTGCAATGCCGCGATGACCTGTCCGTCCGGATCCTGGTCAATCGCGATATCCATGCTGCCCGCCTTGATGAAGTCGCGATGCAGATCGAGCATTTCATGACCGACCCACACCACCTCATTTGCCGCGCCGAACTTGCGCAATGCCGCTTCGATACCCGCCGAGCCGTAGCCGCTGTTGTAGATCGCGCTGAGACCGCCTTGTTCGAGCGCTTTAGCCACCGCGTAATAGCAGCGGTCGTCATCGTCTTGCGTCTCGATCGGCTCGGGTTCACATGTCAGATGGGCAAACGCTTCGTCGATCTGTGCACGGCAGCCGCCAATGCGATCGAGATGCGCCCGGTAGTCCATACGGCCGCACAGCAGCAACACCCGGCCCGGTTGCCTCACCAGCCGACCGATGTAATAGCCGGCGGTGCGGCCCGCGCACACGTTGTCGATGCCGGCGTAGTGAAGTCTTCCGGTATCGGGAATGTCCGTGACCATGGTGACCACCTGTTCCCCGCGCGCGATCGCCGATCTGAGTGCATCGCGCACCGGCGTCGTATCGTGTGTCGTGATGATGAGCGCCGCGCGTTGACGACGGGACGGGCCGATCGCCTTCGTGATCACGTCGTCGTCGGCGGCCGAAAGTACCATGCGATGCACGACAACGCGGCGATCCAGCATCTGCATGGCGCGTTGCAGCGCCTGATTCAGACGGTTGAAGAACGGCGCCTCGCTGTCGGGCAGCAGCACGTCGACATGGATAAGTCCGTGACGGGTCTCAGGCAACAGGCGCGGCACGGCCAACTCCCGAGCGGCCGCCACGACGCGCTTGCGTGCTGCATCCGATACGCTGCCGCGCTCGTTCAGGACACGGTCAACGGTGGACGGACTGACGCCGGCAAGTTGTGCGATCTCGATGAACCGCGCAGAGCGCTTACGCCGAGGGGGGGCTGCGCTATTTGCCACGCTTGTCTCCTTGTGCTGTTCATTATTTTCATCGCCATTTTCCTACGCTAGAAGGTTGACGATAAATCGTCAACCTTTCCGTTGAGCGATGCACGAATAGGGCTTATTTTTGATTCATAGACTCTCTGCATCATGCAGAGAAGGACATAACGGAGACAGACTTGGCAAACATGACCGACCGTGCGCGCAAAGCTTCCTCGTCCGCACGACACGAGGAGTATCGGCTTGTCGGCGGAGCGGGTGAGCGCGCGCAGGCTGCCGGTCTAGTCAATGCGGAGTGGTACAAATGTTCGGTACCCCGCCCGGTGATGAAGCAGTTGATGCAGCGCAGTGATGCCCGTGCGATTCGCGACACGCTCATCTGGTACGCGGCCATAATCGCCAGCGGCGTGCTTGCCGGGTTCGCGTGGCACGTTCACTCGCTGTGGGCGATTCCAGCCTTTTTTCTCTATGGCACGCTCTACTGCAGCCCGGCCGATTCGCGTTGGCATGAAGCCGGGCATGGAACGGCATTCAAGACGCGGTGGATGAATAACGTGCTGTATCAGGCGGCGTCGTTTCAGGTGTTCCGTCGTGCGACGGTATGGCGTTGGAGTCACGCCCGTCATCACACGGACACCCTCGTGGTCGGACGTGATCCCGAGATCGCAGCGCCCCGGCCAACCGATTGGCTGGGCCTGGCACTGAGTATCTTCGCGCTAAAACACGTCTGGAATGAACTGCCAAAGATGATTGCCGCGGCGTTTGGCCGGATTAATGAGGAAGACCGGACTTTCGTGCCGGCGTCGGAATGGCCGAAAGTGTTCCGCGAGGCCCGAATCTCTCTGGCCATTTACGTCGTAGTGATTGGTGCAAGTGTCTATTTCCGCACAATCCTGCCGCTCCTCTATATCGGACTTCCGAGCCTGTACGGGGGCTGGCTCTACCTGTACTTTGGTCTTACCCAGCATGCGGGGATGCCGGAAAATGTGCTGGACCACCGTCAGAACTGCCGCACCGTTTTGATGAATTCGTTTTTCCGGTTCCTGTACTGGAACATGAATTACCACGCCGAGCATCACATGTTCCCGATGGTTCCGTTCCATGCATTACCGCAGCTACACGATACGGTAAAGAGTGACATGCCGCCGCCATATCGCAGCAGTCTTGCCGCCTACGCTGAGATCATTCCGGCACTCGTACGACAGACCCGCGATCCGTCGTATCACATCGTGCGTCCGGTTCCAGCCGTCAAGCGGGCCTGAGAGAAATCAATACAAAACCTGGAGACAACCGCCATGTCACAATGGGTCGAAGCTGCCGCGCTGGGCGATATCGAAGACGAAGACGTGATGCGTTTCGATCACGCGGGACATACCTACGCAATTTATCGCGTCAACGATAACGTCTATGCGAGCGACGGATTGTGCACGCATGAACATGTGCACCTGAGCGATGGGCTCGTGATGGACCATGTGATCGAATGTCCGAAGCACAATGGCCGCTTTGACATCCGCGATGGCCGCCCGCTTTGCGCACCCGTGTGCGAAAAGCTCAAGACCTACCCGGCGAAGATCGAAGCCGGCCGCATCCTGATCGAGGTCTGACGCGATGACAACCGATCGTGTCATGGCAATCGTCGGCGCGGGTCACGTCGGTGGCCGCGCTGCCCAGGCGCTGCGAGAATCCGGCTGGCGGGGTGTCATCGCGCTAATCGGCGCCGAGTCACACTTGCCGTACGAGCGGCCGCCCCTCTCGAAGGGATTGCTGACGGGCGAGCGGGAAGCGGCGCAATGTCAGCTCCGAACACGCGACGCATGGCAGCAGGACAACGTCGAACACATCGTCGCCACGGTGAAAGCAATCGCGCCGGATACCCGCGAAATTCAGCTTGTGGATGGCAGGACCATTCCCTACGAGGCGTTGCTGCTTGCCACCGGAGGTCACGTCCGGCGTCTCGCGATTCCGGGTGCCGAACTCGACGGGGTATCGACCCTGCGCACACTCGACGATGCGGCGGCGATCGCACTAAGGCTGGTGCATGATGCTCGCGTAGTGATAATTGGCGGCGGATTTATCGGCCTCGAAGTCGCGGCTTCGGCGCGTCAGCGTGGCTGCCATGTTTGCGTGCTAGAAGGCGCGCCGCGTTTGCTTGGACGTGCAGTGCCTGCAACCATTGCCGCGCGGGTGCACGCATTGCATGAGAGCAAGGGGGTCGAGGTTCGCGTCAACACGGCACCGACGGCGATCGAGCATACCCCTGAGGGAGCGTTGGCTGTTACGCTCGCAAATGACGACGTGTTGATAGCAGACACAGTCATCATCGGCATCGGGATTGATCCGGCGGACGAGTTGGCGCGAGAGGCCGGACTTAAGGTGCAACGTGGTGTAGTCGTCAATGCTGAGCTCGAGACGTCGGCGCCTGGGATCTACGCGGCGGGTGACGTCGCCATCTTTCCTAGCCGCCTCTCAGGTCAACTGATCCGGCAAGAAACATGGCACAACGCGGAGACGCAAGCGCGTATTGCAGCTCGCAACATGTTGGGCGCCCAGGAAAAGTATCAGAACCTTCCGTGGTTCTGGTCCGACCAATACGATCATCAACTACAGGTGGCTGGCGAGCCGGTGCTTGGAGAGCAATGCGTGACCAGGGCACTTCCCGGTGCGGCGGAGATTCACTTCAATCTGGATGCTAACGGTCGGCTCGTTGGAGCGAGTGGTTTCGGGCCCGTAAGCGGTTTTGTGAAAGAGATGAAACTCGCACGCATGCTGGTCGATCGAGGCGCAACACCGGCACCCGAAACGCTCTCCGATTTGAACTTCAAGTTGAAGTCACTTCTGTAAAGGAATGAGAGTACGCACCGATTCGTTTTGTGGCGCTTCGCCAACGGACACTTGTCTGCCACTTCCCGACCACCGGAGGCGTTCGGTAATCGGGCTCGCCCTCGCATTCGCACACCGTCTCGCGCCCCTGTGAGCTGACTGCGTATCGGCCGAACCCCGGCTTGCCTTTACCTCCCGGATACGCGACATTTCTGGAACCACCTCGCTGACAGTAGCGAAGCAGAACACCCTGATCCAGGACGGCTCGTCACTTCTGCACCCAGGAACAATGCGCATCCCTCCACTTAAAGCCATCGTCGCGTTCGAGAGTGTCGCCCGGACAAAGAGCGTCAATCGGGCGGCTGACGAATTAGGGTTAACGCCATCGGCGGTCAGCCACCAAATTGCCAACCTCGAATCCATGGTGGGAAGACCCTTGTTCACAAGAGTGGGACGGGGACTCGTGTTGACGCCAACGGGGCAGCAATATCTGGCGGATGTCACCGGATCACTCGCCGACCTGAGCCGGGCGACGGAGCGAGCATCGAGCAAGTCGGGCGTTGAGATTCTTCGCATTCACTCGAGTCCCAGCTTTGGGTTGATGTGGCTGCTGCCGAGGCTGGCTTTGTTCCAGGAAGCGAACGGTGACATTCAGTTGAATCTCGCGTGCTCGTACGAGGATGTGTCGTTCACCTCCGGCTTCTATGACGTCGACATACGGCATGGCTACGCCCATTGGACCGATGGCGAGATCAAAACGCTACGCAACGAGTTCATCGCGCCTCTTGCTTCGGAGGAATACCTGCAAAGACACCCGGTGCGTACCCCCGAGGATCTGCTCGAGCGGCGCCTGATCTTCTCCGAAACGCCTCTCGTGCAGTGGAAGCAATGGTTCGGCAAGTTCGGCGTCGCAGTGTCGCGCAAGGCGTACGATTTCGCGTTCGACCGCTCGTACATGTCGCTCGAGGCGGCGGCATTGGGACACGGCATCGCGCTCGAAAGCACAATGCTCGCATCGGTCCATCTAAAACGAGGTTCGCTCGTACCGGTCTTCGATCGCACGTATGCGGTGGAGGTCGGAGCTCATCACCTCGTTTACCCTTCCCAGAACGCGGAATTGCCGCGCGTGGCCAAGTTTTTGGCCTGGGTCGAGCAAGAGATCAGCCGCGACACCTGAAAATTCTTCAGCAATAGTTGAGCCGAACTGCATTGATCGAGATGGTTGAAGCGCTGAAACTGCGTCTACCAACTAACGTGATCGATGGAGACAAACATGTTGCTCGACAGCAAAGTGGTAATCGTAACCGGCGCAGCCTCGCCGCGTGGCATCGGCAAGGCAACCGCAAAAGCGCTTGCTGCGCAAGGCGCGCGAGTGGTGATTCTGGACCTTCGCAAGGAAGACGCAGAGAGTGCCGCGCGTGACCTCGGCGAAGAACATTTCGGCCTCGCCTGCGATGTGACCGACAAGGCCGCATGCATGGCTGCCGCCAAAGCGGTCATCGAGAAGTACGGTCGTGTCGACGGATTGATCAACAACGCGGGTATCACCCAGCCGTTGAAGACGATGGACATCGGAGCCGACAACTTCGATGCGGTCATCGACGTGAACCTGCGCGGTACGCTCTACATGTCGCAGGCGGTCATTCCGCAAATGAGAGAGCAAAAGAGCGGCAGCATCGTCTGCATGTCATCCGTTTCCGCGCAACGCGGCGGCGGCATCTTCGGCGGTCCTCACTACAGCGCTGCAAAAGCGGGCGTACTCGGTCTCGCTCGTGCGATGGCGCGTGAACTCGGGGCGGACAACATCCGCGTCAACTCGATCACACCGGGCCTGATCCAGACCGATATTACCGGCGACAAGCTCACGACGGAAATGCGCGCCGACATCATCAAGGGCATCCCGCTCGGTCGACTCGGCGATGCGGCCGACGTCGCGAACGCCTGTCTGTTCCTCTCGAGCGACCTGTCGGCCTATCTCACCGGCATCACGCTCGACGTCAACGGCGGCATGTTGATCCACTAAGTACGACATCCGTCGCGATTGCGGCGGATGGGTCAATGCACCCGGCGGTAAAACCCGGGGCGATATGGTAGGAGACAACCATGAAAACGAAGGCCACTGCGCCGTCTATGACGGGCGATGTCACATCGCTCGCCGATCCGGCGAGCTTCGAATCAAAAACGTATGCGAAGGTGGGACGGCGCTTGATACCGTTCCTGATGCTGTGCTATCTGGGCGCTTATCTCGATCGGGTCAACGTGGGCTTCGCAAAACTACAGATGCTCAACGACCTGCGATTCAGCGAAACCGTGTATGGCTTCGGCGCCGGCATTTTCTTCCTCGGTTATTTTCTCTTCGAGGTACCGAGTAATCTCATGTTGCACAAAGTGGGCGCACGAAACTGGCTCGCTCGCATCATGCTGACGTGGGCGGTGATCTCAGCCTGCTTCGTCTTCGTCAAATCGCCCACTACCTTCTATGTTCTCCGCTTTCTATTGGGCGTGGCCGAGGCAGGGTTCGCGCCAGGCGTCATCCTGTATCTGACTTACTGGTTTCCTTCGGCGCGGCGCGCCAAGGCGCTGTCCCTCTTCTTCATGGCGATTCCACTTGCCGGCATTGTCGGTGGGCCGCTGTCCGGTTACATCCTGCATGCGTTCCAGGGCGTACACGGTCTCGCTGGCTGGAAGTGGCTGTTCATCCTCGAAGCGCTGCCGTCGCTGCTCCTTGGCGTCGCCATCCTGCTCTACCTCGACAACGGTATCGCTGCCGCCAAATGGCTCACTGATCCGGAGAAGGCGCTCCTCGCACGAAACGTGGCGAACGACAACGCCCACAAGATCGCCCATGTGTCGATCAGGTCTTTCATCGGCGATCGTCGTCTGTGGTTGATGGCTGCCATCTACTTCTGCGTCGTGCTCGGTCAGTATGGGCTGACGTTCTGGCTGCCGACGATCATCCGCAAATCCGGCGTGGCCGACCCGCTGTGGGTGGGCATCTTTACGGCCGTACCGTACCTGTGCGCCATCATTGCGCTGCCGCTGGTGGGCGCAAGCGCTGACCGCCACCGCGAACGTCGTCTGCATCTTGCGATCCCGATGCTCGTCTCGGCGGCAGGCTTCGCAACGCTTCCGATGCTGGGCGGAGTCGGCGCGTCGCTGGTGTGTGTCAGCGTGGCGGCCGCCGGCATCCTCGCTTCGTCGTCGCAGTTCTGGTCACTGCCGACCGCGCTTCTCGGCGGCATGTCTGCCGCGGCGGGTATCGCCGCGGTGAACTGTTTCGCCAATCTCGCAGGCTTCTTCTCGCCGGCCATCGTGGGCTGGTTGAACGACCTGACCGGTAAATCGACGGCTGGGCTCATCTTTATCTCTGTGGCAATCGTCATCGGTGCCGCGCTTGTGTTCCTCGTGCCAGCCAAATCCGTCAATCGCTGACACCGTTTGCCGCAAAGACTCATTTTTTAATCAAGGAGACATCATGAACAGTCCGTCATCAGATGCAGTGACGCTCGCCGAGCGCGCCTATCGGATTCGCAGAAACGCCTTGCTGATGGGCGAAGTACAGGGCCAGGGCTATATCGGCCAGGCACTTGATATCGCCGATGTACTCGCGGTTGCCTACTTCGGTGCGATGCGCTACCAACCCGACAACCCCGACTGGGAAGGCCGCGACCGCTTCCTGCTGTCCAACGGCCACTACGCGATCGCGCTTTACGCCGCGCTTTTCGAAGCCGGCTTCCTGCCACCGGAAGAACTCGAAACCTACGGCAGCGACGACAGCCGTCTGCCGATGTCCGGCATGGCGAGCTACACGCCCGGCATGGAGATGTCCGGTGGCTCGCTCGGCCACGGTCTCACGATCGCGGTGGGACGCTGCCTGGGACTGAAGCGTAAGGGCTCAAACGCCTTCGTCTACACGCTCTTCTCCGACGGTGAACTCGATGAAGGCGCGATCTGGGAGGGCCTGATGTCGGCCGCTCACTGGAAGCTGGACAACCTGATCGCCATGGTGGATGTCAACAACCAGCAAGCAGATGGTCCCTCCTCGAAGATCATGGCGTTCGAGCCGCTCGTCGAGAAGCTCGAAGCATTTGGCTGGTTCACGCAGCGCGTGGACGGCAACGATATTGATGCAGTGAAGGCGGCCTTCGATGCTGCACGCGACCATCCGAAAGAGCAGCCCCGGATTATCGTTTGCGATACCCGCATGGGCTGCGGCGTGCCGTTTCTCGAAGAACGGGAAAAGAACCATTTCATCCGCGTCGATGCCCATGAGTGGCAACTGGCGCTCGCAGCACTCGAAGCAGGGAGACAAGCATGAGCGACACCACTCTTACCCAGAAGCCGCGCCTGAAGACCTCGGCGATGATCGCTTCTATTGCCGGCGAAGGACAAGTCACGCGTTCTGCGCCGTTCGGCCATGCATTAGCCCAACTGGCCCGGGAGAAGACGAACGTGATCGGCATGACCGCCGACCTCGGCAAGTACACCGACCTGCATATCTTCGGAAAGGAATTCCCTGAGCGCTACTATCAGATGGGCATGGCCGAGCAGTTGTTGATGGGCGCGGCCGCCGGTATGGCGCATGAAGGGGCCCAGCCGTTCGTCACGACGTACGCCGTATTCGCAACCCGTCGCGCGTATGACTTCATGCACCAGGCCATCGCCGAAGACAACCTCGACGTGAAGATCATTTGCGCGCTGCCGGGGCTAACGACCGGCTACGGTCCGAGCCATCAGGCAGCCGAGGATCTTGCGCTCATGCGCGCAATGCCGAACATGACGGTCATTGATCCGTGCGACGCGCTCGATACCGAGCAGATGGTGTCCGCGATCGCCGCGCATAACGGCCCGGTGTATGCGCGCCTTCTGCGTGGCAACGTTCCGGCCGTGCTCGATGAATACGACTATCAGTTCGAACTGGGCAAGGCGAAGCTGCTTCGCGACGGCGCCGAGGTGCTGATCATCTCGTCGGGCATCATGACCATGCGCTCGCTGGAGGTGGCGAAGTTGCTGGAAGCGGACAACGTGGGAGTTGGCGTACTGCACGTGCCGACCATCAAGCCGCTCGACACTGAGACGATTTTGCGCGAAGCGCGGCGCACGGGTCGCATGGTGGTGGTCGCCGAGAATCATTCGGTGATCGGCGGCCTCGGCGAAGCGGTCGCGACCACGCTGCTCACGGCCGGTGTCACGCCGATGTATCGTCAAATCGCACTGCCCGATGAGTTTCTCGGTGCGGGCGCGCTACCGACCTTGCACGATCGCTATGGCATTTCGACCAACGTCATGGCAGATACGATCAAGGGCTGGCTTGGATGAGCCCACGGGGGTCATCCAGACGCTGCTGCACGACAGACATCGCTCCGCCTGAGTGTGATACGAGTTGTGCGCTAGTTTGGGGGAGACGGTGCGTCAGTTCCAACGACGCACCGTTACTGACAAAACAGAACGCTGATATTTTTTAAGCGAAGCGTGTCCGGCTGAAGAAGATAGCCGAGCGACCGCTTGCCGCTTGTCTTCGGCCGCTCGGAATGAGCGAGTGACTGGCGCAAGGGGCGACCTGAGCCGGTCGTCATCCAGTTCAGTGCGGCCATGAACCCCCAGGCGCGAAACCTCCCGCGCCTGGGTGCATGACGGGAGTACGAGGTTTAGCTCCCTTGCAGCCGAATATCACGCGACGACGCCCCGACGTACACCGTCCCGCCAGGCACATACCGCCAGCCATTGCGCGACGTATCCCACACGCTTTGCATGCGCGGTGTGACCGTGATACGGACGTGGCGTGCATCGCCGGGGTTCAGGCCGATCTTCTCCCAGCCGACCAGACGCCGCGGCGGCTCGTCGCGGTAGGGCACACCGAGATACACCTGCGGCACTTCCGCGCCCGCCATGCGGCCATCGTTGCGCACGGTGAACGACACGTCGATCGCGCCGTCAGGGCGATGCTTCACCGAAAGCCCCGAGTACGAGAAATGCGTGTACGACAGCCCATATCCGAACTCGAACATCGGGGTGATGTTTTTCGCGTCGTACCAGCGGTAGCCCATGTTCAGCTTCTCTGCGTAGACAGGGTCCGGCTCGAACGCGCCGCTTTGCCCCCACGTCGGCGTATCCTGATCGCGCACAGGGAAGGTGACGGGCAACTTGCCGGAAGGATTGACCTTGCCGAACAGCACGTTCGCGATCGCATTGCCGCCGCCTTCACCCGGATACCAGGCTTCCACGATTGCCGCCACGCGATCCTTCCACGGCATCAGCACCGGGTTGCCGCTTTCCACAACAACGATCGTGCGGGGATTGGCGTGCGCGACCGCGTCGACGAGCGCATCCTGGTTCGACGGATTCGCAAGGCTCAGACTTTGCAAATCGCCGAAGTCTTCACCCGCCGGCTGCGCGACGACGACAATTGCGACATCCGAGCGAGCCGCGAGCGCCGCCGCCTGGTCGATCTCCTGTTGCGTGTATGCGCGAAACGGCGTTTGCTGATCGCTGTTGCCCGCAAAGCTCACCTGTGCCGACGGTGCGAGCGCGCGAATCGCGGCAACAATGGGTGTGTTCAGCTTCAGCCACGGATTGGTCCACCAACTGCATCCAGTCGATGTGCCGAACGTCAAGCCGCCGCAACCCGCGAATGCCCCTGTGACCGGGTCACGCGTATTGCCTGACCCGCCGCCCGTCAGCACGGCTGCATCCGCGTGTCCGCCAATCACTGCAATCCGTGAGAGCGAGGCTGCGGAGAGCGGCAACTGGTTGCTGTCGTTCTTGAGCAAGACCATCGACTGCTCGGAGACCGCCTGTGCGAATGCGTTCGCGCCAGCGAAGTTGATCGTGGCGCCCCCCTTCGCAGGATCATCCATCACACCGACGCGAATCATCACGTACAGCTTGCGACGAACCATGTCGTCGAGACGCGCGGTCGATACCGACCCGTTCGCGATCGCCTGCCGAACTGCCGTAGGTGTCAGATAGACCGTGCTGCCGACGTCCTCTTCCTCGTCGAGGCCCGCGTTGATCGCGTTTGCTGTGCTATGCGTCGCCCCCCAATCCGACTGGACCTGTCCTTCAAAGCGCCAATCGTTCTTTAGCACGTCGTTCAGCAGATGCGCGTTCTCACACGCATAGTCGCCATTGAGCCGGTTATAGCTGCACATCACGCTGCCTGGCTGCGCGCGCTTTGCGGCAATTTCAAACGGCAATAGATAAAGCTCGCGCAGCGTGCGCTCGTCGATCTGGCTGTTGCCGCCCCCGCGGTTATGTTCCTGCTCGTTGCCGGCGTAGTGCTTGATCGTGGCGATGACTTTCTCACTCTGCGTGCCGTCCGTGCGCTCGGCGAGCATCTCGCCGGCGAGCACTGGATCTTCGCCGAGGTACTCAAACAGCCGGCCACCGCGCGGCTCGCGCGCGAGATTCGTACCGCCGCCAAGTCCCATTCCGAAGCCCTGCGCACGCAGTTCTATCGCAACCTGTCGGCCGAAATTGGAAGACAGGCGGCGATCCCAGCTTGCTGCAAGCGCGATCGTTGCCGGGAAAGTCGTGCTGGCCTGCGACGTGCTGCCGGAGCCCGTCGCGGAGTCCACCATGTTCAGATCAGGAATGCCGAGACGCGGTACCCCTTGAATGTAGCCTGCACCACCTCCCGGCACGGCAGACATTGCGTATTCCGAATGAATAAATTGCAGCTTTTCGTCGAGCGTCATCTTGCTGACGAGGGTGTCGGCGCGCCGATGCGCGGCGGCCGATCCGAACGCGTTCATCGCAGCTGAAGTGGGCGCGAAATCAAGTGAAAAGTCGGGTACATCCGCACGGGCAGCGACGCACACGGCCGCCGCTAACGCGACTGCTGGCCATAGTTTCTTCTGCATAGTTGTCTCTCCGAGATTCTGCTTTTGTTGGAATGCGGAAGCGGAGCGAGTCCGACAGGTTCACAGCGGACACGAAGGCTGGCGACGCAGGATGGCTGCGCAAACGTTTGCCTGCCCGAGCGGAATCGGGACCATCGGATTGACTGTAGCGACTCTCCGTGCAACGTAATGTAAGAATGTAGTCTGACTACAGCATCAGTACTTCTACTAATACGATGCGTTTTTATGCTGAATGAGGGTCGCCCGGTAAAAATTAACAGCGATTAAATGCATTGAGCACGTAAATCCAATGCATTCAGCACGACGAGTGCTGCCCAGTGCGGCTAAGCTTCAATTTCACGAAATGAAATATATCGGTCTATTTTGGTGTCAACGATTATTTTCATTCAAATTGCAGGCGGTTATCCAATTCCAATGAACTCTGGCGTTCGCCGGCTCTGGATCTCCATCGAATATGTACTCCGTGATCTGGACCGTCACATGGACATTCGTGCGACTACCCCGTTTTCTAAGCGGCCGTTTCGATCACAACGACGCGTGATTCATAGATGTTTGAGCGCAATGTTCGCCAGCGTGCGCAGTTCGTCGAACTGCGTAACGAGTTCGAGGCAGAGAATAAAGGCCAGCGCTGCTGAAGGTCCCGGGCAGCGTTCAATCCATCGCAGCGCCGGAGTCGCATAGCGCATGCGGATCACACGTCGCGTCATGACATAAGTAATTCCGATTCCCACAGCGGCGCCCACCAGCAAATCGGTTGGGTAGTGAAAGCCGAGATAGGCGCGCGGAACGCAAATGAACAGCACGGTATAGAGAATCGCCAGTACACCGATGCCACGCGACACGAAGAAGATGCCGGTGGCGACCGCCATCCATAGCATCGCGTGATCGCTAGGGAAGGAACTCCAACTTGTCAGCAGTGCTTCCTTGATATTGCTACCGGCAAACTGCAGATGCAGTTCGGCGCTATAGACGGGGCGAACTCTGAACGGCAACCAGTGAGTCAGCAGTCTTCCGACGAAGAGCGCCACGAGGCCACTGAGAAGCGTCGCGAGAACCATTTCTCGTCGCCATTCGCGGCGCTCGTCCTGCCGAAACCACATCCACCACAGCACGGGAATGAGTACGAGGCCTTTGAAGGTGTAAAGGTCGGCGACGCTTTCTATGGATTGGGTCGCGAAATGGCCGAAGTGTACGTTGGACAGATATATTTCTATAGACGAATCGAAGCTATTCATCATTTTTTATGAAACTCGGCTAGTCGCATCGAGGCTAGCATAGCCCACTGAATGCGCTGCATTTATTGGTGCTTTCCTTCACTGGCTGCACTCCGAGACGCGCCGCACAGTTCGCAAGATGGCAACCATCGCCAGGTGATGCAGGCGAACGTCAAACAAAGCGCGATGGAGGGAATCGCGGAGTCCTTCGCTGCGGTCGGACTCTTGCGCCGCTACAGCGACTGAAGAAGCTGGCGTGGTTCATCAAGCGCTGGCTCCGGCTCACATGAGAATCGCCAGTGCAGCGCTGCGAAAGGTATTCGGCGTTTCGGGCTTAGCCTTTGATTGAACCACGCCGTTTTTTTAATCAACGTTCAGTCATGGTGACGATGTTTGTGATGGCGCTTGTTCGGTCGGTAGCCGCGGGCATAGTCGTCCGAGTACGAATTGGAGCGCGACATGTTCCCGCCGAGCGCTGAACCCGCGCCGCCGCCCACAGCCGCGCCGACGAGGCCGCCCGTGCGGCCGCCCATCGCATTGCCTGCCGCTGTGCCGGCACCGCCGCCGAGCGCGCCACCGATGATGGCGCCCGTGCGTTCCCTGCGGTTTGACGTGACTGCGCCGCCGGCGCCGCCGCCAATTGCACCGCCAATGACGGAACCGGTGCTGCCGCCTACTGCGCCACCCAGGGCAGCACCGGCTACGCCGCCGAGCGCGCCGCCAAGGGCATTGTTCATATCGCCGGCCACTGCCGGTAACGACGCTGCAGTGGTGAGCGCTGCAATGGCCACAATCTGGAAAATTCTCTTCGACATAAAAAGGTCTTTAGTTTTTGGGACGGCGCCGAGTATAACCGCCCCACGAAAGCATTTTGTAACCTACCAGTTGGGGCCTCGGTAAGAGGTGTAACAAAATGATCCGATGGCTTTCTAGTGGAACGCTTTCGGCGCCATTGGCGTCAGGCGGCCGCGAAGGTAGGGAGTAGTCGGCCGGAATCGAGTCGTGAAAGATGTCGGCGCTCCTGATCTGGCAGGCGCATCCGGAACGCTACATTTGTGTGTATGACCGTAGATGGCGCCCTGCTATCCTGTTTGAACTACACGCTGCCCTATCCGCGGGCAGCGAATTTCCTGATCGAGCGCCGTCATGAGATCGTCAGGCCTCAGGGTGCGCAGGTTCAGCTCGGCGGCTCAGGAACGCGCGTTCCGGATGGACTATGCGCGGCGCTTCTTCGGACAGCGCAGGCTCGCCATCACAATCTTCACCGCGTTGTGGGTCGCGTTTTCCATCCGCGACTTCCCCCGGTTAAACGTACTCGATCCCGCCCATCTGCACCACAACGAGCTCATTTTCCTGAGAGTCGCCGGCGCGATCGGAATGGCGATTCCCGTGCTGTTCTGGACCCCTCGCGCACTCGATGAACGTTGGGCCGTCGGGCTGCTCAGTGTCTGGACGATCAGTTGCTGGTTCGCCACCCTGAGAATGCTGCAGTTCTATCCGGGCGACCTTGGCTGGCGCGAAGTCTATCCAGTGCTGATGTTTTCCCTTTTCGTGATATTCATGGCTTTTCGGCTTCGGGTGATCACGGCGGCATGGCTAATCGGGATATGCGTCGTCAGCTATCTGGTCATGCTTTATTTCAAACCCGTCGGCGGGAGTGTCGAACTGCGCGTGGAGTCAGTGGCTGCACACGCCACGATGCTGCCGTTGATGTCTATTGTCGGCGTGCTGCTCAGCATTCCGCTGGAACGTGCCGCGAGGCGCGAATTCATCTACCGGCGCACCTTGCGTGCGGCCAAGGCGCGCGTCGAAGCGGCGTCGCGCGCGGTCAACGAGCAAAACAAACGCATGCAGGAGCTCGTCAAGGAGAAAGAACGGTTCTTTTCATCGGCGTATCACGACATCCAGCAGCCTCTCGCCGCCATCAACCTTTTCATCCGAAGCGCCCGGACGAGGATCAAGGACGGCCACGCTGTGGATCGCGAGCTCGATGTCATCGAGGAGACCGCGTCCGACATCCTCGACATGTTCAAGGATATTCAGGACTACAGCGAGCTGGGTTCATATGTTCCCCATGTCGTACCTGTCGATACCCACGGCCTGTTGACCGAGGTCTTCGAGCAATACCGGGAGACGGCGCGATTGCGTGGCATCGATCTAAGAATCGCGGGGCGGCGACGGCACCCGCCTTCCATCGAAACCGACCGATCGCTCTTCAAGCGGTCCGTGTCGAATCTCGTATCGAACGCGATCAAGAACACGTCATCGGGTGGCGTTGTGCTTGGCTGGGTGCAACTGAATGAACAGCTGCGCGTCGATGTATGGGATACAGGCATCGGTATTGCGCCCGCCCATCGGGATGCGATTTTCTCCGAGTATTATCAGATCAACAATCCGGGGCGCGATCGTTCGAAAGGGTTGGGACTGGGGCTTTCGATTGTGCATCGTGCGATCCATATTCTGCCGGGACACAGCATGAGTTTCGCCTCGGTGGAAGGGCGCGGATCACGCTTTTCCCTTTACGCGACGGTTTCGGCATCAACCCCGATCGTCGGGACACATGCTCAGGATGGCGACGTCTACACGCCCGATCTCACTGGCACGTTCATGCTCCTGTGCGACGACGAGCCTACTGTCCTCGAAGGCCTGAGGCGTCTTTTCTCAAGCGCGGGCGCGCTCGTGTACGCCGCCGATTCGATGGCTGGATTCGAAGCCATCCTTGCCGATGACAGCCGTATTCCCGATCTCATCGTCGCCGATATCCGCCTGCGCGACGGAGCCACCGGCAAGGAGGTTGCTAGTCAGATCAGGCGTCATTTCGCATGGGCGGGCGTTATTCCCGTCGCATTTATCACCGGCGAACTGCTGTCCGATCACGTCCTTCGCGACTTCCCCAAACCGTTCGTGCTATTGCGCAAGTCCTCCGCCCCTAAAGACCTGCTGGCGGAGATCAGCCGGTACGTGAACGCTCAGCGGAAGATGAAATTCGATCTCGCGAACGATCAGTGATTGAAAGCGTCCTGAGCGCGGTGGTTCTTTGAGTACGCTTGATTCGTCTAATGATGGGCGAAAACCGCCACTTTTCAGGCGACGCCATTTAGATCAGCCGCCACTGTGTACTATCTGACCTGAATACATCGGACGATCACTACCGGTTTAGCCATCTTCCGATGTGTAATCGCAGCTCGGCTCAAAGCAGTTCCAGGAGACGATGGAATGCGCGTACTGATCGTCGACGACCATGAACTGTTCAGAGCCGGATTGGCGCTTCTGCTGACGGAGCTCTTTCCGGACATCGAGTTGCTGCACGCGAGCACATTGTCGCAGGGGATGAATCATGCGCTTGGCGAGCTCCTGAACATCGTTTTTCTCGATCTCGACCTGCCCGATGGCAACGGTTGTAACGCGCTTGCCGAATTGAAGGAGTCGCGACCGTCGTTACCCGTGATCGTGATATCGGCCGATGAGCGAGTGGAAACCATCAGTCGATGCATCCAGCTCCGCGCCATGGGATACGTGCCCAAATCGTCGCCGCCTGAAGCGCTTCGTGCGGCGATAAGCGCGGTGCTTGCCGGGGGCGTGTTCCTGCCAGCCTCCAGCATCGCCAGTCTCAGTCGTGACATGGACGCTGACAAGGCTCCGGCAAATGGACCTGAAGATAAACAGCCGCGCCTTAAACCGGACACGAGCAATGCGTCCGAGCTGGGGCTCACACCGAGAGAGTTCGAAACGTTGGCGTGGCTGGTGCGCGGACTTCCGTCCAAGGCCATTGCCGTGAGAATGGGGCTCGAGGACATTACGGTACGGAAATACATCAGTCATCTGCTTGCGCATTTCAATCTGCGGCGCCGTACGGAACTCATCGTCATGCTGGCGGATAGAGGGGTCAGGCTGGGTGTCCCGCCGGTTACGGATCCGGCGCTTGACCGAAGCCTGCCGGCTGCTGGCGGGCACCCAACCGCCTGACTATCAGATTGACAAGTCTGGTCGCGAACGATCGTAGTGCATACATCTTTCGCCGATGTTTGCTGTCCACCACCTACGCATGTGCGTTGCGACGGCACTTCCCCTGACCAAGAATGAATATGACAGCAACGCTGAAGGTGCATTCGTCGAGTGCACCCGGAGCGGTTGGTCGTCGTGATGAGCTGATATGGAAAACTCAACGCAGATAAAGGACCCAACATGAAATCACCACTGATAGTCGTATCCGCTGCCGTGCTGTTTGTTGTGGCCGGTGCTGCGCATTCGCAAGGCACGCCGCAAACCTCTCAGCCCGTCCCGCAAGAAAACGCCGCGACACAAGCCAATGACCCGAGCGCGGGCATGGAAGCATACGGCGGCACGCCCGACACACGGGTACAAGGCGGTACAAAAAATGTCAGACCGTGCCGGATGGATCCTCAATGCAACGTTTTTTTCGGAGGGAGCTAACAGGCGCGCGAGGCGAGACGATTTCAAGAGCTAGCGGAATGGGCGTCGCTAACGCAACCCGTTGATGACGAAAGGTGAAGAAATGAAAGTGCAACCCTCGGCCGTAACCGTCGTGCTTTTCCTGCTCACCGCGGCCGGCGCTTCCGACGCTCAGGAAATGCAACCGTCAGACGTCCCTAGCCACTCATCCAGTCAGCAGTCGATGAATTCATCGCAGCGGGCAATGCCGATGGGCGGCGACAGCACGTGGGACCATGGAGCCCAACCGGGCGGACGAAATGGCTACGGCAAAACCCGAGACGGTCAACCGTGCGTGGTGGGGCTGTCGTGCGATATCTATCAGGGTAGTTAGCCCGCCATCTCAAACGGCGTATCCCTCAACCTCTTCCCCGTCAACCTGAAAACCGCATTCGCCACTGCCGGAGCCACCGAAGGACTCGACAACTCGCCAACGCCTCCGGGTTTCGACATGTCCCCCTGCACAATCAAAATATCGACCTCCGGCATATCACTCATGCGCATCACGCGATACGAATCAAAGTTCTTCTGCTCCACCTGCCCATGCCGAATATCGATCCGATCCGCCGTCGCATGACCTAACCCCCACATCAACCCGCCATACAGTTGTTCTTCAACCCCACCCGGCGACACAGCCAACCCGCAATCCGCCACACAGGTCAGCTTCTCAACCACAACCGCATCGCCCTTCCTCACAACCCGCGCCACTACCGCAACGTAGCTGCTATACGCCTGATTCGTTCCAACACCCAATGCCGTCCCCACAGGCAACGCCTTCCCCCACCCCGCCCGCTCCGCCGCCTCGCGCAACACCGCCTTATGCCGCGGGTCCTTCATATACGCTAGCCGGAACTCAATCGGATCGCGCCGCGCGGCATGCGCGGCCTCATCCATGAACGACTCCACCGCGAACACGTTCGGGATATAACTCACCGCGCGATACCAACCGGTCGGCACACCGGTCTCGTGACGTACCCAACCAATATCGACGTGCGGCGCATCGTAAGCGAACTCGTATTTGCTGATCGCTTCGGTGGTGCTGTAGTCCATTCGGTCCGGACGATCGAAATAGCCCGGCTCCCATTGTTCCGGCGAAGCGGGCATCACGGCACGCAATTGCAACGTGGTGAGATTGCCATGCGCATCGAATGCGGCTTTTGCACGGTGATAACTGGCCGAGTGATAAAAGAGCGCACGCATTTCATCTTCGCGACTGTTCATCAGTTTGACCGGTTTGCCGACTTTCAATGCAAGCCATGTCACTTCGAACAACCAGTACTTTGATTCACGCGAACCGAAGCTGCCACCCGATACAAGCTCATGCAATACAACGCGCTCAGCAGGAATCCCGCCGATCACCTCGGCGGCTTCCTGCACTGTGGAAGGCACTTGCAAACCACCCCAGTATTCAATACGCCCGTCTTTCGCCCACGCAGTGACATTGATCGGCTCAAGCGCGTTTTGCGCCTTATAGGGCATCGAATACGACGCCTCGATCACGCGCGCACCATGTGGCCATGCCGTCTTCGCGTCACCGGTTTGAATCGTCGGCACAACATGCGCGACAGGATCGTCAAGCCAGGCAGCCTGACGTGCGGCGAGCGTACTGCTGTCGAAGGTTTCCAGCGGACTGTCTTCCCACTCGACCTTCAGCGCCGCCTGGCCTTGATGCGCCGACCAGTAATCATCGGCCAACACAGCAACGCCCGCCTGATTGCCGCCAAGAAGGTCGGGGCGGCCAGGAATCTGCAACACCTGCCGCACACCCGGCACGGCTAACGCCGCTTTGGCATCGACGCTCCGCACACGCGCATCGATCACCGGCGCACGCGTGACAACCGCTACCAGCATCCCCGGCAACGACACATCGATGCTGTACGGGAACGCCCCTCTCGCTTTCAGATCGGCACCGCGCTTCTTCTGCAGCTTGCCGATGTATTTGAACTGCGACGGGTCTTTCAACGCGACGTCTTTCGGTGCGGGCAATTGGGCAGCTACGCTCGCCAACGATCCGTAGTTCGCGCGCTTGCCACTTGCCTTATCGATAACAAAGCCGTTTTCCGTCGAACACGCGGACGGCGCCACGTTCCATTGTTTCGCTGCGGCTTCGATCAACATGACACGTGCGGTTGCACCCGCGCGCCGCAAGCGATCGTACTCAAGCGAGACGCTGGTACTGCCGCCTGTCGAGAATACTTTCCACAGCGGATGAATGTAGTCTCCGTAAAACGGATTCTCCGGCGTGATCACCTCGACGCGAAACGGATCGACGTCAAGTTCCTCGGCGACAACCGCCGCGAGCGCCGTACGCGTCCCGGTGCCCGAGTCGTGCTTATGGACCACCAGTTTGATCGTGTCGTCAGGCAGCACGCGCACCCATGCGTTCGGTTCGAACTCGCCTGCTTGCGGTTTAGGGTCGCCGCTTACGTTGGCGTCTTTGGCGAAAGCCTCGGGCAGTTGAAAACCGATCGCGAGGCCCGAAGCCAACAATGCCGAACTCTGTTTGATAAAACGCCGACGCGCCGCGCCGTGTGCGCCGTTCAGCGCTTGCTTGTCATTGCGCATTCAAGCCTCCTCTTTCGCGGAGGTGCACACGGAAGCGCAGATGGACTCGCCCCACGTGACTGACGCGAGCGCCGGATCACCGGAAGCGGCGCGTTTGATCGCCTTGCGAATGCGTGAATAAGTCCCGCAGCGGCAGATGTTGCCGGACATGGCCGTCGCGATGGTTTCATCGTTGACCGTCGGCTTGTCCTTCAGAAACGAGGCCGCCTGCATCAACTGACCCGACTGACAGTAGCCGCACTGCGGCACGTCTTCCGCCACCCACGCGAGTTGCAGCGGATGCCTGCCGTCTTTCGACAGGCCTTCGATCGTCGTGATGCGTTTGCCCGCCACCGCAGCAATCGGCAACAAACAGGAGCGCACGGCCTCGCCTTCCAGATGCATCGTACACGCGCCGCAAAAGCCGCCGCCGCAGCCGAATTTCGTCCCGGTCAATTTGAGCCGGTCGCGCAACACCCACAACAGGGGCATGTCTTCCGGTACATTGTCGAGCGAGTGCCGCGTGTCGTTGACCACGATCTCGATCATGCGCTGTCTCCTGAATGGTGTTGTGCAGCGCGGCGCATGATTCAAAGGGTCCGCGTGCTTGCGGCCATTATTGAAAGCCGTTAAGCACAACGCCAGCGACGATTTCTTCCATCACCGGTAAGTCCGGCTAACACCCATGTTGAAACGCTACCCTTCCATTCAGTCGATGCAGGCCTTTCTGCAAGCGGCACGCGTCGGCAGCTTTTCAAGCGCGGCGCGCCAGCTATCGCTCACGCATAGCGCGATCAGCCAGCAGATCCGCACGCTCGAAGAGTTCGTCGGGCAGCCGTTGTTCGTGCGCGAAAGCGGCCGCGTGGTGCTGACCGATGCGGGCGTGCTGTTTGCGAATCAACTGGCAGATGGCTTCGAACAGATCGATCGCGCGTTGTCGTCGGTGAAAGAGCGCACGGTCAAGCAGTCGATCACGCTCGACGTCGATCCCGAACTCGCGCAGAGCTGGCTGGTCACGCGCTTGCCCGCTTTACTCGATGCGTTGACCGGCACGTCGTTGACGGTACTGTCCACGCCGCGGCATGAACGTAGCGCGTTCGAGCGCATCGATATTGCGTTGCGGTATGGGTATGGAGAATGGGAAGGTTTCGAAAACGCGCTGATTTGCGGCGATCGGCTGACTGCCATGGCATCACCCGCGCTTCTTGAAGCGCGCGGGCTGAGCCTGCCGCTCACGCCCGAACAGGTGCTCGATTTGCCCTTGCTCGGCTATACGAAACGTTCGTGGATTCCATGGCTTTCCGCGGCAGGCATGCCCGAGGTCGAACCGGATGCAGTCGCCGTGTTCGACAATGCCGCCGGACTGATTGCAGCGGCCAGCGCAGGCGTGGGCGCGGGTTTAGCGCGCGGCCTGCTCGCCGCGGATGCAAAACGCGAGGGACGTCTGGTCGAACTCACTCAAGTAGAAATTCCGACGCATTACAACCTGTATGCCGTATGGCCGCGCGAGAAAGCGGCCCGTGTTGCGCCCTTGATCGAGGTTATTCGCGAGTTGGTCGCGCAAACGGTCAGCCCATGCTAGCAGCCACTTCGCGCACCGTATCGAGAAACAACGACAACACCGGCGACGGATCCTCAGCACGATAGCGCGCATGCAGCGACACCTCGGGACGCGGCGCAGCCAGCGGCACGAACGCGACACCACCAGTCGTCAATTGCCGTGCCGAAGAAGGCAGCAACGCCACGCCCAGCCCTTCACGCACGAGACACAACAGCGTATGCACCTCGACCACCTCCTGATCGATCTGCGGTGTAAACCCTGCCTCGACACAGCAGTCCTGCAGAAAGCGCGCAAGCTGCGACTGCTGCAAACCGAACGACACAAAGCGCTCCGCCTCCAACTCGCGCAACGCGATCTCATCGCGCGCGGCAAGCGTGTGCCCTAACGGCAGCGCCACCACCGCCGATTCGCGCATCACCACCTCACTACGAATCTCCGGGTCCTCATGCGATACCCGGAAGAAGCACACATCCAAGCGCCGCTCCTTGAGCGCGAGAATCTGCGCGGCGGGTGTCATCTCGTGCAGCGTCCACTGCACTTGCGGATGCTTCTCCGCAAATACCCGCAGCGCGCGCGGAATCGGATCGACCATCGCCGAGCTAATGATGCCGATCTCGAGACTTCCCACTTCGCCACGCCCCGCGCAACGCGTCAGGTCGATCGCGCGTTCGAACTGCGCGAAGATCAGCGGCACCTGCTCTTTAAGTGTTTTCCCTGCATCAGTGAGTTCGACACGGTGTTGCGAACGCGTGAACAACGCGGTGCCCATCTCCTCTTCAAGGATGCGAATCTGCTGACTCAAAGGCGGCTGCGAAATGTGCAGCCGTGCGGCTGCCCGGCCGAAATGCAGTTCGTCGGCAAGTACCGCGAAGTAACGCAACAGCCGAATGTCCATATCGAGAACGTATCAAGATCGTGGTTAAAAAATATTGTACAGAGCGTTTTTATCTTGTGAGACTGCATCGCAAGCAGCAGTGCACATCAGTGTGACACTCGATGCCGGCGAGGGGAAGGCGCACAAAAATGGCGCTTTGCAAAGGGCCGCATGGGCAAGCCTGTCTGGGCTCCGTTCCATCGATGCGCCTGCCCGCGATCCGGCAACTGGATACACCAGTTCCTCTCAAGGAGATCGAGTACATGATCATCGACACCAGCTGTTACCCGACCAATCTGGTCGACCTCGCCTGGCGCCACGACGGCGAGCCATTTACCGGTGAGCGTCTGATCGCAACGATGGACGGCCCGTACCTCATCAACGGCAAGCCGCGCCGCATCGACAAGGCCTTCATTCAACCGCCGCAAGGCAACACCATTTATACGTGGACCGACGGCAATCGTTCGGGCCGCGAATCGATCGACGATTACATGGCGTACACCGTCGAAATGACGCAAAAGTACCCGGATCGTCTGATCGGTTGCTTTGTGTACAACCCGCGGTGCGGTCCTGAGAACGGTGCCGAAGCGATCGAGTTCTATGCGAAGGAACACGGCTTCAAGATGGTGCAGTTGCAGGCCAATATGCATGCGTACCGTCCCGATCGCGCACTCGACTGGCTGCGTCCTGCATTGCGTAAATGCGCGGATCTCGGCCTGCTCGTGAAGCTGCACACCGGCGACGGGCCGTACAGCATTCCGAGCGAGTGGTATCCGTTGATCCGCGAATTCCCGTCGGTGAATTTCATCATGGCGCACTTTGGCGTGCAGACGGGGGGCGTGTATTGCTTCGAGCCGTATCAAATGGCGCTCGATACGCCGAACGTCTACTGCGAATCGAGCTGGTGCTTGCAATCGCGGATCGTCGAATTCGCGAAGGTGCTGCCGACGCACAAGATTCTCTACGGCTCGGACACGCCGCCGAATGAACCCGGCATGTGGCTGCGCTTGCTCGAAGTGTTGTGCCACGAGCCGCCGCAAGGCCTGAATCTCGACGAAGACACGCTCGAGGATTACCTCGGCAACAACCTCGCCCGCATGATCGGCATCGAGCCGAGCGCGCCGCCGAGAAGCGTCGAGGAAGCGCAAGCCTATCTGAAACAGCATGCCGGCGCGTCGCAGAAGCACGCCGCTCAGGCATCACAAGCAGCCTACGCAGGAGCCCGCTGATGATCATCGATACCCATCTGCACCCGACCAACCTCGTCGACGAAGCGTGGCGCCACACCGGCGAGCCGTTCACCGGCGAACGCCTGCTGAAGATGATGGACGGTCCGTACATCATCAACGGCAAGCCGCGCCGTATCGACATGGGCTTCATCCAGCCGCCGCCTGGCAACACAGGCTATCGCGACGGCAATCGCCGCGGCCGTGAAGGCATTCGCGACTACATGGCGTATATCGCCGAGCTGACGCAGAAGTACCCGGATCGCTTTATCGGCAACTTCACGTACAACCCGCGTTGGGGTCCGGAGAACGGCGCCGCCGAACTCGAATTCCACGTGAAAGAGTACGGTTTCAAGATGCTCAAGCTGCACGCGAACATGCACGGCTATCGTCCGGATCGCGCGCTCGACTGGTTGCGTCCGGCGATGAAGAAATGCGCGGAGCTCGGCGTGGTGGTCCTGATTCACACCGGCGACGGACCGTACACGATCCCGACGCAGTTCTATCCGATCATCCGCGAATTCCCGATGGTGAATTTCATCATCGGTCACTTCGGGATTCAAACAGGCGGCAACTACTCGTTCGAATCGTTCTGGATGGCGATGGATACGCCAAACGTGTATTGCGAATCGGGTTGGTGCTATCAATCGCGCATCGTCGAATTCGCTCGTGAGTTGCCGCGCAACAAGATCGTGTTCGGTACTGATTCGCCGCCGAACGAACCGGGCATGTGGCTGCGCGAACTCGAAATGCTATGCGGTCCCGCGCCGCAGGGCATGGATCTGGATGAGGACGGTCTCGAAGACTATATGGGCAACAACATCGCCCGTCTGGTCGGCATCGAACCGACCAAGCCGCCGAAGGATCTGGCCGAAGCAGAGAAGCGTTTGAAGGCGACTTACGTGAATGACGTCACGCAGCCGGCTTAACGCGTTTAGCGCTTGATGATGGACAGGCGCGACCAACGGTTGGTGCCGCGCCTGCCTCGCCCGACAGTCCGCTTTCGTTATTGCTTTCGACGGAGTTCACTATGGCGGATAACCTCTTCCGCGCCACGCAGGATTTTCATCGCTTTGCCCTGGCGTACCGCGAGCAGTTTCCCGACGATGTATTGACCATCAAGCAGCCGGTGTCCGCGGATCAGGACGTCACCGCTATCGTGGCCGAACTGGCCGCGCGCGGTCGGCATGACATGTTGATCTGCGAAAAGGTCGACGGCATTGCGACACCGCTGGTTACCAATTTCTTTGCTTCACGTACACGCATTGGGCGCTTGTTCGACGTTGATGCGCCGGGCTTATTCGACGCTTACCAACAGCGTGCCAACACTCCTATCGCGCCGGTCTTCGTTCCGACCGGCCCGGTTCTCGATCAGGTTATCGAAGGCGACGCTGTCGATCTCGCGCAACTGCCGATGATCCGCCACTTCGATACCGATCGCGGTCCGTACATCACCAACGCGGTGATCATTGCCGAAGATCCGGTGACGGGCGTCGCGAATCTCAGCTATCACCGTTCGATGCGGCATGCGCGCAATGCGCTCGCCACCAGCCTGCATTCTCGCGGCCACCTCTGGCGCATGCTGCAGACCGCGCAAGCGCGCGGCGACACATTGAAAGTCGCGATGGTGATCGGTGCGCATCCGTTGTTCATGCTGGCCGCTGCGGCACGCGTGCCTTTCGGTACGGATGAACGCGCAATTGCAGGGGGACTGTTCGGCGCGCCGCTGGAACTGGTACGCACGCCGCGTTACGGCATCGGCGTTCCCGCTTCCGCTGAGTTTGTCCTTGAAGGCACGATCGATCCCGACGCTCACGCAGAAGAAGGCCCATTCGGCGAATTCACCGGCTATTCATCGGACCGCTCGACCAACAACGTGTTGCGCGTCGACACGATGATGCGGCGTAACGATGCATGGCTCGTCGATGTCGTGGGTGGCCCGTACGCCGAGCATCTGACGCTGGCCCGCTTGCCGCGCGAAGCGGAGATGAGCGAGAAGCTGAAGGCGCGCTTTCCTTCCGTCACCGCGCTGCATTATCCGAACTCGGGCACGCACTTTCACTGCTACGTCGCGCTGAATCAGACACGCGACGGCGAAGCGCGCCAGATCATGCTCGCACTGCTCGGCTGGGACCCGTATCTGAAGAACGTGGTGGCGGTGGATAGCGATATCGACATCACCAACGATTCGCAAGTGCTGTGGGCCATCGCCACGCATTTCCAGCCGCATCAGGACGTGTTCATCGTCGATGGCTTGCCGGGTAGTCCGCTCGATTCGTCATCGTCCGCGGCGGGCACCACGTCGCGCATGGGTATCGATGCGACACGCGGGTCGCACTTCGACGGCATCCGCGCGAAGATCAGCGAGCGCGCTGCGCAACAAGCGGTTGAGATTCTTGCTCGCGCCGTAATCGGAGCAGAGCAATGACCCCGCGGCGACTGGTAGTCGGCATCAGCGGCGCGTCCGGCTTCACGTACGGCGTGCGCCTGCTGCAACTGCTGCGCGATCTCGACATCGAAACGCATCTGACCGTCTCGCGCAGCGCCCTGCTAACGATGACGTACGAAACCGATTACAAGTTCGCCGAAGTCAGCGCCCTCGCCAGCTTCACCTATCGTTGCGACGATATGGCCGCGGCCATTTCCAGCGGCTCGTTCCGCTCGCTAGGCATGATCGTCGCACCCTGTTCGATGAAGACGCTTGCCGAAATTGCCAGCGGCATGTCGTCGAGCCTGATCTCGCGCGCCGCCGACGTCACGTTGAAAGAGCGCCGCCCTTTGGTGCTGCTGGCGCGTGAAACCCCCTACACGCTGGCGCATCTGCGCAACATGATCGCCGTCACCGAAATGGGCGCCATCGTCGCACCACCGGTACCGGCGTTCTACGCGCGCCCTGCTTCACTCGATCAGATGGTCGACCACACGCTAGGCCGCGTGCTCGATCTGTTCGGTCTCGAAGCGGGCACTGTCAAACGCTGGCGAGATGGCGAGGCAGAAGCCGCGTTGCAAGAAGCGGCATACGCACCGCATACCGCCTGATAGCCGAACCGCACCAACCGCAGCACGAACGAAGAAACGGAGACGAGCCATGAATCACATTCACACCACTCACAATGAAATCGAGAAAATTCCCGTCACCGTGCTGACCGGCTTTCTCGGCGCCGGCAAAACGACGCTGCTCAACTACATCCTGCGCGAGAAGCACGGCCGCAAGATCGCGGTGATCGAAAACGAGTTCGGCGAAATCGGTATCGACGGTGGTCTCGTGCTCGAATCGACCGAAGAGATCTACGAGATGACGAACGGCTGCGTGTGCTGCGTCGGCGCGGTGCGTGAAGACCTCGTGCGGATCGTACGGATGTTGGTGGAAAGGCCTGACCGGCTCGATCACATCATCGTCGAAACGAGTGGACTCGCTGATCCGTATCCGGTTGCACAGACTTTCTTCCTCGACGATCCGATCGCGAAACAGGTGACGCTGGATGCGGTCGTCACGATGGTGGATGCCAAGCATATCGCCGCGCACCTGGACGATCTGGTGCTCGACGGCAGCGACAACCAGGCGGTCGATCAGATCGTCTGCGCGGACCGTATCGTGATCAACAAGGTCGATCTGGTGACGGCAGAAGATATCGCTTCACTGACGCAGCGTATTCGCGGGTTGAACGCCACGGCAGAGATCGTCGAATCGAGCTACGCCCAGATTGATCTCGACAAGATTCTCGGCGTCGGTGCGAACGAGTTTTCGCAGATTCTCGTGGAAACGGATGGCTTGCATGAAGAAGCGCACGAACACGAGGATCACCACGACGCGCACGAAGCCCATCATGAACATGAACATGCCCATCACGACGACGACCACGCCGACCACCAGCACGACGAAAGCGTGTCCTCGGTGGGCATCGAAGTCGATGCGGACATCGATCTTGACGCGCTGCAAGTCTGGCTCACAGAACTGCGCCAGTCCGACGCCACCAACCTGTTCCGAATGAAAGGCATTCTCGCTTTGCAGGGCCAATCGCACCGCTATGTGCTGCAAGGCGTGCACAACGTGATCGAACTTCGCGCGGCGCAGGTGTGGGGCACTGAACCGCGCTCGTGCCGCATTGTATTCATCGGACGCGATCTCGATCGCGCCGCGCTGACCGACCGCTTCCATGCCTGTCTTGCCGTGCCAATTGCGGCCTGACGGGAGACTTGGCCGGCACGCGACGTGATGCTGCACGGCAAAGCCGTGTGGTGCGTTCCGGCCAGAAACCGAAAATCGCTGCGCTGAGACTGGAGTAAACGCCTAGGCACCCACTCCGGCCGGCAGCTTTGCGTGACAAAGGAGACACGTCATGAACACCGCCATACATCCCGTCGATCGGATTCTGCCGAAGCGCCAGATGATCACGCTCGGTTTGCAGCACATGCTAGTGGCTTATATCGGCGCGATCGCAGTCCCGTTGATCGTCGCGTCGGCACTGAAGATGTCGCCGGCCGACACGACCGTGCTCATCAGCACCGCTCTGTTTTGCTCAGGCATCTCGACGATCCTGCAGACCGTCGGCGTCTGGAAATTCGGCGTGAGGCTGCCGATTCTGCAAGGCGTCGCGTTCAGCAGCGTCGGGCCGGTCATTGCGATTGGTTTGAGTCCGGGCGTCGGTTTCGCAGGCGTGTGTGGCGCGGTGATTGGCGCGGGTCTCTTCACGATGTTTGCCGCGCCCTTGGTCGGACGCTTACGAAGATTCTTCCCACCTGTAGTGACCGGCTGCATCGTCACGGTAATTGGTTTGCAGCTGTTTCCCGTTGCGTATCAATGGGCCGGTGGTGGTGAGGCCGCGCAGCAGCAGTTCGGTGCACTGCCCTTCCTGAGCGTCACGCTGTTCGTCGCGCTGGTGATTCTCGCGATCAACCGCTTTGCTGGCCCGTTCCTGCGCAATCTCTCGGTGCTGATCGGATTGATCGCAGGCGGCATTCTGGCGTGCTCGCTCGGCATGGGCAATTTCACCAGCGTGAGCGCCGCGCCGTGGTTCACGCTGCCGATGCCGTTCCACTTCGGCACGCCCGTGTTCTCGCTGGTGCCGGTGCTGACGATGATCGTCGTGATGGTGGTGCAGATGGTCGAATCGATGGGGCTGTTCGTCGCTATCGGTGACATCGTCGGCAAAGACGTGAGCGAGGACGACGTGGTGCGCGGCATGCGTGCGAATGGTCTCGCCAGCGCGATCGCCGGCATGTTCGCGGCGTTCCCCTTCATCGCCTTCATGGAAAACGTCGGCCTCGTGATTCTCACCGGCGTGCGCAGCCGCTGGGTGGTTGCGATCAGCGGCGTGCTGATGTGCGTCGTGGCGCTGGTGCCGAAGATCGGCGCGGTAGTCGCATCAACACCTGCCGCGGCGCTGGGTGGTGCAGGCATCGCAATGTTCGGCGTGGTGGTCGCAGCCGGCGTGCAGACGCTGGCGAAGGTGGACTTCGAGCGCAATCGCTACAACGTGCTGATCGTCGGCTTTACGATCGCCACCGCGCTGATTCCGGTGATGGCGCCACAAGTCTTCAAACACATGCCCGACTGGACGCAGCCCTTCCTGCATAGCGGTGTGGTGCTGGCATGTCTGGTGTCGGTCGTGCTGAACGCGGTGTTGAACGGCGCGCACGAAGAAGAAAAAATCGTCGAGGCGCACAGCAACCTGGTGCGCGAATCCTAGTACGCGAATAAGCGACCGGGACAGCAGGACGAGCGCGGCCGTTGTACCTCCATGGACCGGTGGCCGCTTCGAAGTATCTGAAAGGACATTGAATCGTGAGCATGCAAACTGAAGCGTTGCTGATCAAGAACCCTGTCGCGGTGATGAGCGGCCGAAGCGGCGATAACGCCCGCCTGGGCCAAGTCGATCTGCGCATTCGCAACGGCCGTATAGAAGCCATCGCGCCCAACCTCAAACCGCGTGCTGACGAGCGGGTGATCGACGCGCGTTCATGCGTCGTTTATCCGGGCTGGGTGAACACGCACCATCATCTGTTCCAGAACCTGCTGAAGGCGGTGCCGTCCGGCATCAACGCCGATTTGCAGGAATGGCTGGCCGCCGTGCCGTATCCGCGTCTCGCGCGTTTTACTCCGGACCTGGCGCGCGTCGCTGCACGTCTGGGTCTTGCCGAGCTGCTGTTGTCCGGCGTGACGACCTGTGCCGATCATCACTACCTCTATCACGCGGACGGCACCACTGAAACCGGCGATCTGCTATTCGACGAAGCGGCGTCGTTCGGCATGCGCTTTGTGCTGTGCCGTGGCGGCGCATTGCAGGCGGCGGGGGACCATCCGGGTTTTTCCAAAGTGGCGTTGAAACCCGAGACGCTCGATCAGATGCTCGCCGACGTGGAGCGCTTGAAGTCGCGCTATCACGATTCGCGGGCGGCTTCCATGCGTCGCGTGGTGGTTGCACCGACTACGCCGACATTTTCACTGCCGCCAGAACTGCTGCCTGAAGTCGCTCGCGCGGCGCGGCGCATGGGCCTAAGGCTGCACACGCATCTTTCCGAAACGACCCGTTACGTCGATTTCTGCAAAGAGCGCTTCAACAAACTGCCGGTCGAGTTCGTCGCCGATCACGAGTGGCTCGGGCCGGACGTCTGGTTCGCTCACCTCGTGCATTTGCAGCCGAGCGAGATCACGATGCTTGCGGAAACCGGCAGCGGCTGCTCGCACTGTCCGGTGAGCAATGCGCGCCTCGGCAGCGGTATTGCGCCGGCACCGCAGATGGCGGCGGCGGGCGTGCCGATGTCGCTGGCCGTAGACGGCGTCGCCTCGAACGAGTCCGGCAGCATGACCAACGAAGCGCACTTCGCGTGGTTGGTGCATCGGGCGGCGCAAGGCGCGTCGGCGACCACCGTCGAAGAGACGATTCATTGGGGCAGCGCGGGCGGCGCAGGTGTGCTCGGCCTCGATGCAGTCGGCACGCTCGAAGTCGGCAAGGCAGCGGATTTCGTGCTTTATGACGTCAGCGATCTGCGCTTCAACGGCTTCCATGACGTGGCCATGGCGCCGGTGACGGCGGGTGAGCCGGCTCGGGTTCGCTACAACGTAGTGAATGGTCGGGTCGTGGTGGACAACGGTGTGATTCCGGGTCTCGATCTCGAGCAGCTTCGCTATGAAGCCGCTGAGGGCGTGAAACTGTTGCTCGCCGACTAACCCCATCGAAGCACTCAAGCACCCAAGGGGCACACCACGATGCAACACAGGAGAATCCGGCTCGGCATCCTCACGCCGTCGTCGAACACGGCGTTGGAGCCGATTACTGCTGCCATGCTCAGCGAACTGCCGCACGTCAGCGCACACTTTGCGCGCTTCACGGTCACGGAGATCGCGTTGTCGGAGCAGGCACTCGGCCAGTTCGACGCGAGCCTGATTCTCGCAGCGGCGTGTCAGTTGGCCGATGCACGTGTCGACGTGATCGGCTGGAGCGGCACGTCGGCCGGTTGGCTCGGCTTTGAGCGCGACCAGGCGTTGTGCCGCCAGATCACCGAGGCGACCGGCATTCCCGCAACGACCTCGGTACTGGCGCTCAACGAGATTTTCGCCAAGACAGGCGTGCGACGGTTCGGTTTGGTGTCGCCGTATATCGACGAGGTTCAGCAGCGGATCGTGCGCAACTACGAGAAGCTCGGCATCGAATGCGTTTCCGAACGACACCTCGGCTTGCAGGACAATTTCAGTTTTGCCGAGGTGCCGGATACGCAACTGGCGGTCATGATGCGTGAGGCCGCGTTTGCAAGGCCGGATGCGGTGACAACGTTCTGCACGAATCTGCACGCGGCGCATCTGGTGCGGGCGTTTGAGATGGCGACGGATATTCCCGCGTATGACACGGTGGCCACCGTCGTTTGGAAATCTTTGAGAATGTTGGGCGTGGACACCAGGCCGCTTAGGAGCTGGGGTAGATTGTTTGAGGAGGTGGATTGAGCGCGGCCGCAGAGAGTCTAGTGAGCAGATTCGATGATTCTGGTTTGCAAATGACATTGAACGGTTGAGCGTGAACGATAACTTAAAGGCGCAGGTCCGTGCGCCTTTAAGCTGACCATGTTTCATTGCTTCATCTTCGTTGCAGGCGGCAACGCACATAGCCGCAAATACTCGACGCCCACGGCGAACTCAAGCGTCGACTGCTGCCCGTCGCGCATGCGAATGCTGATCGTCCGATCGCGCTCATCGCGCGAACCGACTGCGACGAAAATCGGCACCTGCTTTTCTCTTGCATCGACGATCTTCTTCTCCAAACGCTCCGGTCGGCCATCGAGCAGTGCTCTGATGCCGGCGTCGTCAAGCGCCTGCATCACTTCTTGCGCGTAGGCCGCGTTCGCGTCGCTGATCGTCGCGACCACGACCTGTTCCGGCGCGAGCCACATCGGCAACCACCCTTCGTGATGCTCGAGCAGCATCGCGATGAAGCGCTCCATGCTACCGAGCACCGCATGATGAATCATCACCGGCCGCCCACGTTCGTTGCGCTCGTTGACGAACTCCGCGTCAAGCCGATCGGGCAGTACGAAATCGAGCTGGATCGTGCCGCATTGCCAGCTACGTTCACGACTGTCCGTTAGATGAAACTCCAGTTTCGGCCCGTAAAAAGCGCCCTCTCCTTCGAGTATGTCGAATTCAAGGCCTGCTGCACGCGCGGCATTGGCCAGCGCCTCCTCCGCGCGATCCCACGTTTGATCGTCGCCCGCGCGCATCGCAGGCCGCGTGGCGAGCGCTACCTTGAAGTCAGGGAAACCGAGGTCCGCATAGACAGCACGCAACAGAGAACAGAAGCGACCCACTTCGGCTTCGATATGCGCCTCCGTGCAGAACACATGCGCATCGTCCTGCACGAAAGCACGCGTACGTTTGAGCCCTTCAAGCGATCCTGAAGGTTCGTCACGATGACACGCGCCGAACTCGCTATAACGAACCGGCAGCTCGCGATACGACCGCACACGCTGGTTGAACACCTGCACGTGGCACGGACAACTCATCGGCTTCAAGCATAGCGCGCGCCCTTCTTCCGCGTCCGCCAATGAATACATCGCCGCGCCGAACTTCTCCCAATGGCCGCTTTTCTCCCACAATGAGCGCGCCAGCAGTTGCGGCGTACGAATCTCGCGAAAGCCCGCACGCCGCATGCGGGCGCGAATGTAGTCTTCCAGCACGCGGTACAACTCCCATCCGCGCGGGTGCCAGAACACCATGCCGGCGCCTTCTTCCTGTTGATGAAAGAGGTCGAGTTTGTTGCCCAGTACACGATGGTCGATGTCGTTCACGATGACACTCCGTTTGATTTGATCTTGCAGATACTGAGGATCGATGCCGCAAACGGAGGTCCAGAAACGCCAAAGGCCCCGTCCGTTTCCGGCGGGGCCTTTGGTGGTCTGCCACAGCTTCCTGCTTCTAGCGTGCGCGACCTCCAGACGACCCGCCTGTGAAGGTGGTCGTCGTGGTGGTGACGGCAGCGAAGGGAATCGAATGGAAGTCCATGGATCGACAGTAAACGATTTTGTGGCGACGCGTCAATCGCAATCTGGATAAGCGATACGATGGATGTTTGATCCGGAGCCGCGGTATTTTCGCTAAACTTCGATCGATATTCCAACAAACCGAGCACCTCACCTTGACCATCCACATCCGCCCCGCCCACGCAGCCGACGCCGCCCTGATTCTCCGCTTCATCACCGAACTCGCGGTGTATGAGAAAGCTGAGCACGAAGTTGTCGCGACCGTTGAAGACATCGAAACGAGCCTGTTCTCCGCTACGTCCACCGCGAAGGCTTTGATCTGCGAAATGAACGGCCAGCCGATCGGCTTTTGCGTTTACTTCTTCTCCTATTCGACGTGGCTCGGCAAACAGGGGCTCTATCTGGAAGACCTGTACATATCGCCGACATCGCGTGGCAGCGGCGCGGGCAAACAGATGCTTCGCCATCTTGCGCAAATTGCCTGCGAAACGGGCTGTGGGCGCTTCGAATGGAGTGTGCTCGACTGGAACGAACCCGCGATCGGTTTCTATGAATCGATCGGCGCGAGTGCGCAAAGCGAATGGGTTCGCTATCGGTTGGCGGGCGAGGCCCTTACGGCGTTCGCCGATGGCAATTCGTGAAACACGCTTGCCCCCGGACAGAAACGTAGCCGCTAGCCGATTAATCCCCCGCGCTGCTCGCCTCCGGCGCGACTTCAAACGCATCGCCCGTGGCGAAGAACGTCCCGCCCGCCACGTAATGGCATGTGCGCAGATCCGGATCATCGCCAAAGTGCCAGCGGTTGTTCGAATACACGCGGCTGTCCGCGTAAGCGGCGACCACTTCGCCAATGATCAGATCGTGCCGTTGGCTATCGTCTGGAATCACCTTGCATTCCATCCACGTGATGCAGCCCGCCAGCATCGGCACATCGATTTCTTGCGCGGGAAAAGTCTCAAGGTTGAAGGCTGAAAACTTGTCGAGTTCAGCGCCTGCGTTCGTTCCCACTGCCAGTGTCTGTGCGGCAAATCCCCGGCTCGGCAGTTGCAGCCCGAACACGCCGCTCGCTTCGATCAGTTGTCGCGTGAGCGTGCGGCTGTCCACCACTACGACCACCTTCGGCGGGGTGAAATCGAGCGGCATCGCCCACGATGCCGCCATCACATTCGAGCGGCCGCCGTGCGCGCTGGTGATGATCGTGACAGGTCCATGATTCAGTAACTGCGTGGCCCGCGACAATGCGACGGGTTCCCGGGTGACTTTCATACGTGCTCTTCCGCGTCAAATGGATCAGGCAGATTGTAGCGGGGACACGTAAAACGGGGGCAGCGTGTCGCATGAAACGGCAAGTGAAAACTGCGCCAGGTCGGTGAGAAACTGCTGATGCAGTTTCTTCCTCGACTAGCCGCTGTGACATCAGAATAAGACGGCCCCAGCCAAGGAATGCAATCAAGTCTCCTGCTGAATCGATGCGACAACATCACCTGCGCAGACGACAGCGTTCCTTCCACTTCTTTTGGCCGCGTACAGCGCCATATCAGCTGAATTAGTCAATTCATCCAGCGACAAGGAACGTGAGCGTCGACCGGTCGCGCATCCAATACTCACTGTGAAGGGCGAAATTTTCGCAGAAGCCACAGCCTGTCGCCCATGCTCGACTTCACGACGTATTGCTTCAGCAATCTGAACCGCGCCCGCTTCATCCGTGTCGGGTAACACCACAACAAATTCTTCTCCACCATATCGTGCCGCGACATCGCCACGACGACGCGCGTGACGATTGATGCACTCCGCGAGATGTTGTAATGCTATATCGCCCTGAGCATGGCCGTGGCTGTCATTGTATTTCTTGAAGTTATCCGCATCGACGAACAGCAGTGACAGGTAACCATCATGGCGCTGAAGTCTGCTCCACTCGTTTTCGAGCACTTCGTCGAGGGCACGGCGGTTCTTGAGCCCTGTCAACGCGTCGGTTTGCGTCAGCTCTGTAAGCAGCACCTGAGTCTTTACCTGGTCCCGCAGTGCGAACGCAAGCAACCAGACCGCTGCACAGAACGCGAAGCTAACGGACGATGCGGAAATCCCGACTATCCATGACAACTGCTTCCAGGAAGCCAGAACATCGCTTTCCGCCGGCGCGACGACGGCGATGAGTGGCGTGCCGGGAATGCGCTGGAATGTATACAGACGAAGTACGCCGTCCGAGATCGATCGAGCAGCATAAAACCCGGAATCATGGTTCACCATCCGCGGAAACACTGGAGATCTACCCACATTGGCCAGCCCGGCCTGGCTGCTTGGGGGATTTCTGGCCACCAGGCTGCCGTCCGTCCGTACGATCGCAGTGATACCCTTTGGCCCCACGTCCAGTTTTGTAAGGAGTTGCCTGAAATACTCGACGTCAATAGCGACAATCGCTACCCCACCGAATGACCCGTCGGGCCGGTTCATCCTTCTCGAGATCGCGATTGACTGCGCGCCTGGCCGCGACCGCGCCCGGTAGACTGATGACACATAGAGCCCGACATTCGCCGACTGGCGATGAACTATGAAATAGTCCCGATCGCTGAAATCCCATGTATGGGAGCTGGAACAGCAGCCGTCGACAACACGACCTTGATCGTCCGTGACTCCCATCCCGGTGACGTACATGGCCGCGGTGCGGTCAAACAGCAATTCGTGACGCAGGTCAGGATCCATGCTTTGGACCACAGGTTTGTCCAGCGCCGAAATCAAGGCGAGAAGCGAGTTATTTGACGTTTCAATCGTCCTCGCGATATTGCTGACCAAAACGGCAGTGACGTTTCTGGACGTTTCATGGGCATGTTCGACGGCGGCCTCACGGGAGGCCAGAAGCGTGATCAGACTGATCGCCAACACGCCCAATGACATCAGACTACCGAGCATGCCGACGATCAAAGGATGGCGGCCGGCGAGAACAGCCAGTTTTCCGGTAGTCATGGAAAGAGACACGGTAATGCTCTAATGGGTGCACCCGGTCCTAACAACGTTGTCCCGCAGGCGCGCCGTAGAGTCGGGTTGGGGTAAACGGATTCAGCGGCGAAGGATTGCCAAGGTTTCGCGGATAGCCGATGACCCGGTTAACGGCAGCGTCAAAAAAAAATGGACCCTCGGGTCCATTCGGTGGGCAATTTTCCTGCTGCACCTGAAGCACGGTCCTTCTTCCGAACGACGGGGTAGTTTGGCGCCTCGCGCGGTCCTCCGGCTAAGGCACGTCTCGGACTCCAGCTCGTGGAGCATGGCCAGAAACTTTGACCTTACGCCGAAAGAAAACGTGGCATTTGACGATTGGCGGCGGATGCCCATCCATCTAGTACCAGCGAACCGGAACTGGCATCCAGACGAAAGAACGAAATAGCCTGATTAAGTTGCCGCCCCTGGTCTTCGAGCGACTTGGATGCGGCCGCCGCTTCCTCCACCAGCGCAGCGTTCTGCTGCGTGACCTCGTCCATCTGCGTGATCGACTGGTTGACCTGTTCGATGCCCCTGCTTTGTTCCGTCGACGCGGCAGCGATTTCGCCCATGATGTCGGTCACCCGCGCGACGGCCTGCGTGACCTCCGACATCGTCTTTCCCGCCTGATTCGCAAGCAATGATCCATCGTGGATTTTCTGGACGGACGCGTTGATCAGATCCTTGATTTCCTTCGCCGCGCTCGACGAACGCTGCGCAAGGCTGCGCACCTCGCTTGCAACCACTGCGAACCCGCGGCCCTGCTCCCCTGCCCGCGCCGCTTCCACCGCAGCGTTCAGCGCCAGGATATTGGTCTGGAACGCGATTCCTTCAATAATTCCCGTGATCTCCGCGATCTTGGTCGAACTCGTGCTGATCTCGCCCATCGTACCGACGACCTGACTTACTACCTCGTTGCCCTTTAGCGCCACTTCGGACGCGTTGGCGGAGAGCGAGCTTGCCTGCTGAGCGTTTTCGGCGTTCTGCTTCACTGTCGAAGTCAGCTCTTCCATGCTTGACGCGGTTTCCTGCAGCGACGCGGCCTGCTGTTCGGTGCGGGACGAAAGATCGACGTTGCCCGAAGCAATCTGGCTTGAGCCGGTCGCGATACTGTCTGCGGCGGTACGCACCTGACCGATCAGGCTGACGAGACTTGCCTGCATTTCACCCATTGACGCGAGCACGCTCCCTCCCGGCGCATTCTTCGCGCCTGCGACGGGACTCAGATCGCCAGCGGCTACGCGCCGTGTGACCTCACCCAGGGCCACCGGCTCGGCGCCGAGTGCACGCAGCAATCCTCGCGTGATAACCATGCCCGCCACGACCGCCAACGCAACAGCGGCGAGACAGATCGCCATCAGCAGATTCCGCTGCGTTGCATAATGTTCCTCGGACTGTCGAACGAGTTCCTCTTCACGGCCGCGCGTGTATTGCGCGTAGTCGTCCGTTGCCTTGACCAGGGCGGCGAGCAGCGGACGGCAATCGTCGTCAATTTTTTTCACCGCCTCGTCGCGCTTGCCTCCAACGGCGAGAGCAACGATTGCTTGGGCGACAGGTGCATAAACGGTCTCAATCCGGTTGATTTCGCCCACAAGGCTGCGGGTCTTTTCTGTCGCGTCGGTCGCGGACGAAACCATCTGGGTCAGTTTCGCGATGTTCGACTGGACATCCATCTGGGCCTGCGCTTCAGCAGCCTTTTCCATCTCGAAATCGCCCGGCGTGGTCACGAGCGCCATGTTGCGTGCGGCAATCGCACGTCGGTCAACTGCGGTTCGAACCTGCTCAGCCATAGTGGCGCGGGCATTGACGCCCGACACGAAATTTGCGAATCGGTCGTTGGCATCGTTCAGTGACTTCAGCGAAATGCCTGACACGATAAGAACAGTGGCGGCAAGCACGCCAAAGGTCCCCGTGAGTCTTGTCTTAACTGACAGATTGCTGAGATTCATATTTCAACTCCAGTTGCCAATCGGTGGTGCACAAAAAAAGAAATTCGAGGCGTCGAGTAGGCCAGAAGACGTGCGGACTCCGAATGCACGAGCTTCAGCTGCATGCATCTGGCTTTACGGCGTGCTGTCGCATTACTAGAGGGGCACAAACACTGCGCGACCGGACGCAAAGGTTTGCGCCCAATTGAATTTATATATGGCTAGATCAACGCCATTTGTCAGGGGATTGTTGGCGCTGAACACGCTGGCCGTGTCGGGCAATGGATAGATCCACGCGCTGTTCAACAAGCTCCTCCTTCAGGTTCTCTCAATGTCCGGTCAAAAGCCGTGCGGCCATCGCCAGCACGAGCGCAGGCAGCATCACGACCATGCCGATCCTGCAAAACTGCATGAAGCTCACGTCTTCGCCTTCGCGGCGGATCGAAAGCAGCCACAGAATGGTCGCGAGCGAGCCGGTGATCGACAGGTTCGGACCGAGGTCCACGCCGACCAGCATGGCGTCGATGACCCGCTCGGGGCTATGTGCCTGCAATGCGGTCGCGCTGGCGATCAGCCCTGCCGGAAGGTTGTTGATCGCGTTGCTGCCCAGCGCGACGATGAGCCCCGATGTCGCGGCCGCAGCCAGTTGACTCTGCTGCGTCGCCTGCGCGAGCAGCCGCGACAGTTGAGCGATAACGCCCGTGTGCGCGAGCATCTCCACCAGCACGAAGAGTCCCGCCACGAGCGGCAGCACGCTCCATGAGATGCCGCTAATTAGTTCCGCCGGCGACTTGCGTTCCTTGACGAGCACCACCAGTGTCGTGAGGATGCCTAGCACGGCGGTCGGCAGGCCGAGCTGCAGATCGAGGGCGGAGACGACAAGCAACGCGATCGCCGTCACGCCGATGCCCGCCAGCGCCACCTTGCCGTTCGCGCTGAGCGTGTCCACCGGCAGACCGGAGGCGCACTCCCCTTGCAGATCCTGACGTTGCGTCCAGCGCAGCATGAAGAACGTCACGACGATCGACAGCACCGACGGCACGGCGAAGCGCGCCAACCACAAGTCCAGTGCCGGCGTGTGATTCGCGTAAAGCACGAGATTGGCGGGATTCGAGATTGGCAGGACGAAACTCGCCGCATTGGCGATGAACGCGCACACGAACAACAAAGGCAACGGCTTCGTATTCGCCTTCTTCGCGGCGGCAAACACGGCGGGTGTCAGCACGACGGCAGTGGCATCGTTCGACAGAAACGTCGTCACCACGACGCCGACCAGGTACACCAGCAGAAAGAGCCTGCGCGGCGAGCCCTTCGCGTGGTTCACGGCAAGCACTGCGATCCAGTCGAACAGTCCTTTACGGCGACCTAGCTCCGACAGCAACATCATGCCGATGAGGAACAGATAGACGTCGGTGCCTTCTGCGACCGCCTGCAGCGCGAGGCTGACAGGAAGCAGCCCGAGCGCGACGAGCAGCACCGCGCCTGTCACTGCCCAGATCGCTTCCGGCCATCGGAAGGGACGCAAGATAACGCCAGCGGTAGCGGCAAACGCGATACCCCAGGAGAGGAAAGTCGGATTCATGTAACGAGCGGATTCTGGTTGGCGAGATCGTTGTGAATGCCACAGGCCTTTTTCAGGAAGGTGCCGAACAGCAGCCACAGCGCAAGCGAGCCCACCGACACGGCGCCCAGCACGAGAAAGGCCGCCGCATAGCCGAAGTGTTGCGCGAGGACACCGCCGAGTGCAGGACTCAGCGCTGCGCCTACACCCTGCACGGTCATCACCACGCCCTGTCCGACGTTGACACGCCCGGTGCCCTGCAGGAGCCGCACGATGAGCGCTGGAACGGCCACGCTTTGCAGCCCCGCGCCGATGCCATCGAGCGCCTGCACGGGCCATACCCCCCAGGCCGAGATGAACAGCGCCGCGACTAGCCCGCGCAGCGGCAGCGCAAGAAAGGTGATGAGGATCACACCCCAGTATCCAACGCGCTGGATCAACCGGTTCGCGAAGCACGCTGCGAAGACCATCACCAGTTGCGCGACAACGATCGTCTGCGCGGTGAACGCGCTCGGGTCGCCCTTATGCGCGGCGACAACTGCGAGGCCGTAGAGCGGCAGCATCGCGGCATTACCGAGGTGAAACATCGCGAGCGCGGCGGACAACAGCAACAGCGGGCGGCACGTCAGCAGCACACGAATGCCGCTCGCCTGTTCGTGCTCATGCGTGGAAGGGGCGGCGGCCAGGCCCCGTGCGCGGTCGTGATCGATTGAATCAGCTCGGATCAGCAACGTCGAGACAACCGACAGCGCGCCGAAGACACCTGCGAGCGCGAACACCGCGCCGAAACCATAGCGCGAGCCAAGCCAGCCCGACAGCGCCGCGCCAACCACGTTGCCAGCGTGATTGGCCACCTGGTTGCGGCTAAACTGCCGGTCGAAGCCGCGCTCGTGGACAATGCCGAGCGTCACGCCCGCCACGGCCGGCCCGAGCGCGGCGCCTGTCACCGCCGTGAGGATCTGCGACGCCGCGACCATCCAGTACGTATGTGCGACCCATAGCACGAGCGAGGCGAGCGTCGTCATCACACCTGCCGCGACAATCAAGCCGCGCTTGTGACGAGTTGCATCGACGAGCGCGCCGGACGGCGAAGTCGCGAGCATGCCCGCTATGCCACCGAGCGTCATCACCGTGCCGATCGCGTCGGGGTGCCAGCCCTGTGCCTGCAGAAAGACGCCGAGAAACGGCCCGATGCCCGCCTGGACATCGGCCATGAAAAAGTTGAGCCCTTCGAGCGCGTATTGGGGATTCATCGGTCGAAAACCGTTTGCAGGTGATCGATGCTTCGATAGCCGTCATCGGACGAAACATGCAGATCCTCGAAGTGCACCCAGCTCAACATGTCGCTTTCTCCCTGTAGGGCCGGACCTGCTTCAGGCGGCGGTTTCTGCGTCGATGAGTTCGGCGATCTCGTCCACTTCAACGGTTCGCCCGTGCCGGTTCCTGATGCCATGTCCCCAGGCATGGACATGCGCCCCAGGCGCCAGGTACGACGCCAGCTCGGCGGCGGCATGCGGCGGCATGCGCAACGACGTGCCATCGTCCAGCAGCGCTCCGCGCAACTCGCCCTTCGGACCGAACAGTGACAGCAGCACTTCGCCGCTCGCCTCCATGGGGCTGCGCTCAGCGTCAGGATGATGATGTTTCTCGCCGTCGCGATGCGGGCCTTCGTCGAGAATGACCTTGCCTGTCTTCAACGTGAGCGAGACGGCTGCGATCATGTCTGCGCCGCGCGGCTTGACGCCACGTACGCGCACCGCGTCGCCCACCGCCACGAGCCGCGCGACCTGCCGCGACAGATGGGGCGGGAAATGGACTTGCTGCAACTGACGCGCGCCGAGCACGAAGCCATCCAGTTCGCCGTGCGGATTCAAAAGAAAACGCGTTACCGTGCCGCGCGTTTCGTGAAGGCTGTCGGGATCGATCCAATGCATGGTCATGGTCCTTTTTTCGATGATGGTTGAACGGGTGAATGTCAGGTGCGGTTACCGGGCGCACTCAAGGGGCCGGTGGCGCGCGATCGTAGAGCCGGGTCAGATTGCCGGGCGATCCGAACGCCGTCGCCTGCAGTGCCGTGCCGTACTGGGTGCGCGTGCCGTAGCCTTGCGCCGAGACCTTCGCGCCGGTTTGCACGAGCGTCGGAAACTGCTGGGCGATCGGCGGCGTCAGCCGGATCACGGTGCCGTCGGCCAGGATCACGCCGTCCGGCTCGCCGCGTGGCGCGGTCGTGACGTGCGCCACCTGGCCCTGCACGCTGAGACGCGACAGCGCGACGCCGCGTAGCTCACGCGGCAGCCGCTGGGTACCCGGCAGTGGCGGCTGATCTTCCAGTTGCTGGCCGCTGCGCGTGTCGGTGATGCGCTGCGCCGCGAGCGCGCCGCCGGCATCGCGCCTCCCGCTCACCTGCACGTTGTCACCCGGACGAACCATCGACGTAAGCTGCGGACCCATGTGCGGCGGGACATGCACGAGCACGCCGTCGCTCGTCAACAAGCCGTCGACGTCGCCATCCGGATTGGTGAGAAAACGCGCGACGGTGCCCTGCGCGGTCGCGAGATCTCCGGCATCGATGAGCGGCGCCGGGCCGCCGACCGGCGGCGGGGGCGGCGCCATGGCAGCGACGCCAGGCGGAGGCACGGGTGGTGTCGCGCCGGTCGCGACCGGTGGCGGCGGAGGCGCGGTTTGCGGCTCAGGTTGAGTCTGGGCGGCACATACGGTGCTCGCCGCCATGAGCGCCGCGAGGCTCATCGCGCTCAAGACGCGCGTAGCGATGCTGCCAAGCGGGTAATTCGGAATCGCTTGCATGGTCCACTCCTTCGTAAGACGAGGAGCTTTTTGCAAGGCCTATGCCATCAGCCAGAAATCCGATGCGGCCGGGCAGCAACGCAACGAAGCAGGGCCGCGGTGTCCATTAACCGGACAGGTGCCGTCCGGTTAATGGACACCTTGGTCCCCTTCGAACGGTCAGGAGTCGGACAGGCCGAGATTCGCCAGACGCGTATAGAGCGACTGGCGGCTGATGCCGAGCCTGCGCGCCGCTTCGGCGCGATTGCCATCGGCGAGCGCAAGCGCCCGGACGATGAGGGCGCGTTCGAGTTGTGCGAGGGCGTCGTTCAGCGGAAGGTCGATGAGGCCCGCGGGAATCGCATAGGCGTCGTTCGCGGCCGGATCGAACAGGAAGGTGAAATCTTCGCGGGTCAGCAGCGCGGCAGGCGCAAGCGCGCTCGCGCGTTCGATGGCGTTGGCGAGTTCCCGCACGTTGCCGGGCCAACTGAAGCCGACGAGCAGGCGCTGGGCGTCCGCGGAGAGGTGCTTGCGCGCCGCTTCGGAGGGACCAGCGACGGCCGCGAGGAAATGCTCCGCCAGCGGCAGAATGTCGGCTACGCGCTCGCGCAGAGGCGGTATGTGCAGCGGAATCACGCTGAGCCGATACGATAGATCCTGCCGGAACGTGCCCGCTGCGACCATCGCCGGCAGGTCGCGATGCGTCGCGGCCACCACGCGTACATCGACAGCAAACGGCCTGTTGGTTCCGAGCGGCGTGATCTGCCGCTCTTGCAGCACGCGCAGCAGCTTCGCCTGCATCGCGAGCGGCATGTCGCCGATCTCGTCGAGAAAGAGTGTGCCGCCATGCGCTTCTTCGAAGCGACCGCGCCGCTCTGCATGTGCACCGGTGAATGCGCCCCTGGCGTGGCCGAAGAGTTCGCTCTCGAGCAGGTCTTCCGGGATCGCCGCACAGTTCACGGCGACGAACGGTCCGCCCACACGCGCCGACGCACGATGCAGCACGCTCGCCGCCACTTCCTTGCCGGTGCCCGTCTCACCGGTAATCAACACCGTCGAGTTGGTGCCGGCCGCGCGGCCGAGGCGCTTCTGTACGTCGCGCATGGCTTCGCTGATGCCGAGCAACTGCGGTTCGCGCGAGGGTGTTTCGTCCGCGAATCTGTGGATCGCCTGTCGCGCGGGCGTATTCGTGCGGGTTGCGAGAATGCGCGCGAGGAGCGTGGCGATCTCGTCTCGGCCAACCGGTTTGGTCAGATGCTCGAAGGCGCCGAGCCGCATCGCGCCGATCGTGTTGTCGCTGGTCGCGTACGCGGTCAGCATCACGACCGGCACGTCCTGCAGACCAGCCGTCCCGCGCAGCGTTTCGAGCACGGAAAGGCCGTCCGCGCCCGGCAGCCGGAAGTCGAGAAAGATGCAGTCGGGCGACGCCTCCTCGCGCAGACGTTCGATCGCTTCTTCGCCCGAACGTGCCTCGAGCGGCGTGTATCCAAGGTCCTGGATGGTTTCCGCAAGGCCGTCACGGAAGGCGTCGTCGTCGTCGATGATCAGGATGGTCGCCATGGCATATCGATTACAAAACAGGTCAATTCCGGATTGTCCTCAAGCCACGCGCGGCCGCCATGCGCCGATGCGATCTCGCGCACGACTGCGAGGCCCAGACCCGACCCGTCGGGCCGGCCTGTGACGAACGGCTCGAAGATACGTTCGCGATCGCCCGCACTCACGCCGGGGCCATCGTCGATCACTTCGAGACGGAGCCGCTCGCCTCCATCCTCCGACATGGCGCGCGCCTTGACCGTGACGTGTCCGCCGGACGGTGCGTGACGCAGCGCGTTGACGATCAGGTTATCGAGTGCGCGCGCCAGTTGCGCCGAATCGAAGACCGGCTGCGTCGTGCAGGACGCAGCTTCGGCCTGCAAGGTTACGTGCCGGCTTTCCGCCCGAGATTCGTGCGTACGGACCAGTCCGGCAAGCCACGCCCGCAGGTCGACTTCCTGCGCGCGGACGGTGACGGGCTGGGTAAGCGCGAGCAGGCTCGACAACTGCGACTCGATGCGCCCCACCTGCTCGATGATGATCTTCAGCGCGGATTCGCGCCGGGCGGCGTCGCCCGCCAGCGCATTTTCCGCTTTGAGCCGCATGGCGCCCACCGGATTGCGGATTTCATGGGCGATCTGTGCGGCCATCTTCCCAAGCGCGCCGAAACGTTCCGCCTGCCCGAGTTTCGCGGTCAACTCGTTCGCCTCGCGTTGCAGGTGCTCTGCGCGTTCGACATAACGATTCAGCGCATCGACGATATGGTCCAGATCGCGCTCGCCAAGTCGATCGATCCGCCTGCCCTGCTCGAGTCGACCGTCTGGCGCAAGCGCCTGTTCGAGCCGCGTGAGGTTGCGCTTCCAGCGTCTGAGCGCCATCGCGAGCAGCAGCGCCAGCGCCACGATGATCGCTAGCACGCCGGCGAGGAACGTCGCGGCCCGCTGCCCATACGGCCCAAGCGGCGGCCGCGCGCGCGTGAGCGTCCAGGCGAGCAGGCCGGCATGACGCGGAACCGGACAGGCGACGGCGACTATCGCATCGGCGCCTCCAGCGACGACGTCGGCGCGCATCTGGCCGGTGCTGACCACGTTTCGCAGCGTGCGAAGAATGAGCGGTGTCTCAGCCTCGGGTATATCGCGTTTGACACCGCTACCTTCGTAGGTGGGAAACGCGTAGGCGAGAAAGCCGCTCGGTGCGCTGGGCACGGGTGCGGAAGTCCAGAAGCCGCCTTCGATACCCTCCGTGCGGACCAGGACGAGATCGAGCACGGCGTGCATAAGATCGACATTCGTTTCGCCCGGCCGCTGCACCGACATGTCGTAGCGCGACGCGACCGCCGCGCAGGCCGTGGCGGCCTGCTGCTTCGCATCCGCGACACGCTCCCCGAGCGCCGACGACAGCATCACCCACACGGTTACGGTCAGCAGGCAGCACAGTACGGCGATAAGGATCCACAGCGCGTAAAGCTGGGTGGAAAACGAAGGTCTCGGCATGATGAGCCTGCAAGGGAACTGGAGCGGAACTTCAGACGCAAAATTCCTGCCTGCACATAGGGACGAGCGACGGTACTCGCGGCGCCAGACGGCCCCGGCGATGCGACGGTCGGCCGCTTCATCGTATCGACTGTTTTCAACCAGCAACTGCAGCTCGTTCCAGATTGATATGCCCGCTCAGAGGTCGCGCGTGCGCGGGATGACAACCGCCTGGCCGTGCAGTTTGCCGTCCATGTCGAGAAGCTGCCACAGCGTGGCTTCCTCGATCATGAAGCGCTGGCCCGACTTGGTGATACGCACACCCTTGTAGCCCGCCTCGTAGCCGAGCCGCTGTACGCGTGCGAGAAATTGCTGCCGCTCCTCGCGGTTCGGAGCCTCGGCCGAGAGTCGGGACGGCAGTCGAGTGATTTCATCCCAGCTATATCCGAAGCGGCGCTGCGCGGCCTTGTTGCCGTATATAAAGAGCGGGTCGGGATCGGTGTTATGCGCGAGTACCGCGAACGGAGCATGCTCATAGAGCCATTCGGTAGCTTCGGCCACGGGCATGGCCTGGTGCACCAGGTGCCGACCAAGTAGCCGGGCATAGCTGTCGGCAAGGAGCTGATAGAAAGCTGGATCGCTGTGGAGTGGAATCATCTGGGGCATTTCGACGGAGATCGTGGGGCCTGTGCGACGGCGGTGGCGCTCACGATACAACATTGGCCGTGAAGGTTTCCAGCTTACCGGCGCACTGTGTTGCTGGTCGAGATTACTTATCGCGAGACGTGAAGTCTCGTTCCCAATTACTCGAGAAACTTGTTCGTTCCCCGCGACCGACCAACCGCGATGCGTCGCGAGCTCACAATCCATCACGCTACTCACCGATCATCGCCACCATCGATTGATCTGTTTTTTTGATGCTCAGGTCAAAAATATATCGGTAGTCGAGCATTTCTGTCGTATCTAGACTTGGCTCCATAGCGTGAAGTACCGATTGCATCTCACGGCAACGGCACACCACGCAGGCTGCAAGCACACGCAGATCGATAACCCCACTGAGATTCAGTCATACCATGGACGCCACCACCAACATTCCCCCTTTCCATCTCGCCTTTCCGGTTCACAGCATCGCGTCGGCCCGCGAGTTCTACGGCGAACTGCTCGGCTGCCCTGAAGGACGTAGCGCCGAAGACTGGGTGGACTTCAACTTCTACGGTCATCAAATTGTCGCTCACCTCGCGCCGGAAGAAGTCGGCCACGTCAAGACCAGCGCCGTTGACGGTGATGCCGTGCCAGTGCGCCACTTCGGCGTCGTGCTGTCGATGAAGCAATGGTCCGAAATGGCCGGGAAGCTCACAGCGGCACACACGAAGTTCATCATCGAGCCGCACATCCGCTTCAAGGGTGAGGTCGGCGAGCAGGCGACGATGTTCTTCCTCGACCCGTCGGGCAATGCACTCGAGTTGAAGGCGTTTGCGAACATGGCTGCACTGTTCGCCAAGTAAGTCGTCTGCTCCGTCGCGCTGCGCGCGCCGTTCCCTCTTCGACATCATCGCCCTCTATCGTCATGAAACGGACTCTGGTTGCCAATCGCGACGAAATGCCGTCGTGGACAATCCACCCATCAGGAGAACGGCTGCTCATCGTCGAACTCGCGGGCGGCGACACCGTGCAGGCCAACCGGATGGCGCGCGCCTTCGCTGCGCGGATCGTGTCGTCACGGCCAGATTACGTCACGGACATCGTTCCGTCCTTGACGACTGTCGGCGTCCACTATGACCCGGCACGGGTGCCGCGCGATGCTACCCGGCGGATGCCGTTCGACACGATCTGCGACGCGCTCGGCGCGCTGCTGCAAATCGTCGATATCGTGCAGCCCGCGGCGACCCGTATTGTCGAAATTCCCGTGTGCTACGGCGACGAACACGGCCCCGATCTCGACGAAGCCGCCTGCGCATGCGATCTGTCGTCGACCGAACTCATCGAGCGTCACAGTCGCGCACCCGTGGACGTGATGATGCTCGGCTTTGCGCCGGGACATCCGTATATCGGCCTGTTCGATGAAACGCTTTCGCTGCCGAGGCGCGCAACACCCCGCACGGCTGTCCCGCCGGGCTCGATCGGCCTCGCGAACCGGCAAACAGTTATCTATCCGCTGACGTTGCCGGGCGGCTGGAATCTGATCGGCCGTACGCCGCTGTCGCTGTTCGCGCCAGCGCGCGCCGAACCGTGCCTCGTGCAGGCGGGCGATCAGGTCCGCTTCGTGCCGATCAGCGCGGCTCAATTCGACGCGCTCAACGAGCACCCGGGAGCCTCTCAATGAACATCGAAGTGATCAAGCCCGGCGCGTTGAGCACCTTTCAGGATCTCGGCCGTGTTGGCTTTCAGCATCTCGGGATTCCGGCAAACGGCGCCATGGACGAACGTGCCCACCGCATTGCCAACGCGTTGGTCGGCAATGCGTCGACGAACGCAACGCTTGAAATCACGCTGATGGGACCGACGCTGAGATTCCTGCACGACACAGTGATCGCGCTGAGCGGCGCCGATCTCGACGCGAAGCTCGACGCTACGCCGGTCCCGCTCGATCGGGCGACGATGGTGCCCGCCGGCAGCGAGCTTTCTTTCGGCAAGCGCCGCAGCGGCCTGCGCGCGTATCTCGCGGTGCGCGGCGGCTTCCGCTTCGATCCGGTGATGGGCAGCGCCAGCACCTACACGCGAGGCGGCTACGGCGGTCACGCGGGACGCCCATTGAAGAAGGGCGATCTGCTCGCCGCTCACGCGCCGACCCGACCTGTACCGCACCATCCGGACCGGACACTATTCGACGAAAACATTCTGAGCGCGCCGGACGCGCCGATCCGCGTACTGCCAGGCCGCGAATGGCAATACTTTTCGATGCAGGCGCAACAGACATTTCTGCGCGAACCTTACCGGCTCGCGCCGCAATCGGACCGCATGGGCTATCGCCTCGAAGGCGAGCGGCTCGATTTGAGCGCACCACGCGACGTCGCCTCCGAAGCGGTCGGCTTCGGTGCTATCCAAGTACCGGCGGACGGCCAGCCCATCATCCTGATGGCGGATCGGCAGACCACCGGCGGCTATCCAAAGATCGGTCACGTTTGCGCGGTCGATCTGCCCCGGCTCGCCCAGAAAATGCCTGGCGAATCCGTGCACTTCACCCGCGTCGATCTGGAAACCGCGCAACGGCTTCTGCTGTTGCAGGAGGACTGTTTCGCCGCACTGGAACAACACGGTCATGGTTGAAATCGACTTCAACAGCGATCTCGGCGAAAGCTTCGGCGTGTATCGCCTCGGCTGTGACGACGCAATACTTCAGCACGTAACGTCGGCCAACATCGCCTGCGGTTTTCATGCGGGCGATGCGCAGACTATCGCGGCCACCTTCGCCCGGCAGATCCGCGACGCGTTGACCCGCGCCGGTGTTCTCGTTACGGCGCCGAGCTGTTCGTGCTCGAATCGATGAAGATGGAAATTCGGGTCGAGGCGGATGTATCGGGCCACATCGGGTCGTATCTCGTCGCAGAAGGAGAAATGGTTGAGGAAGGTCAGACTGTGGCTCACCTCATTCCGGACTGAGCCGGTCGATCCTGTCACACCCGGGTATCCGTACTTATATTCGGCATGCTTATCATTTTAGAGGTTATTTCCTCGCTGTTTTTTCAGTCCCGGCCCGTGCTGAACGCATCCGGCCAACCCTAGCTGGGTGAACCGAAGCCACCGATCGTGCGTCGACCTCGCATCGAAGGAATCGGACGCTCTTTCTATTTCGTCCTAGTGTTACCGTCACGTGGGAATCATCATGTCGAATGCCTCAGCTGCAGAGTTCGATGTCGAAACGACGCCATCTTCGTCCGTACCCGGCACGACCGCCCGCAAAGCCGCCATCGCTGCAACCGCCGGCACCGCGATCGAGTACTACGAATTCGGTGTGTACGGTTATATGGCCGCGATCATCGGACCGCTATTCTTTCCTGCCGACAACGCCACCGCGTCACTGCTATCGGTACTGGCCGTGTTCGGCAGCGCGTTCCTGATGCGCCCGATAGGCGGCATCGTGCTCGGCCGGATCGGGGACAGAATCGGACGCCGCTCGGTCCTGCTCGTCACGGTGATCGGCATGGGCATCGCAACCGCTGCGGTAGGCATGTTGCCAGTCGCCTCCACAGCGGGTGTCCTCGCACCCGTTGCGCTGCTAGCCGTACGGCTCGTTCAGGGTTTCTTTTCCGGTGCCGAAGTGACCGGCGCCGCGGCCTACGTTGCGGAATCGGCGCCGCGCGGCAAACGCGGCCTGTTTGGTTCCGCAACGCCGGTCGGTGTCGCGATCGGCGGCTCGCTTGCAGCGGCAGTCTGCGGACTGACGACTGCATCGGTCAATAGCGCCGCACTGCATGACTGGGGCTGGCGCATCCCGTTTCTCATGGCGGTGCCGCTCGTCGTGATTGCAGCGTATATGCGGCGGCGTATTGACGAATCGCTCGCGTTCAAGAAGGTCCTCGAAGCAAGCGAGCCCGTCAAGGCACCGTTGCGCGAAGTCCTCGCCCATCATCGTGGCGCGATGCTCAGGGTATTTCTGGTGTCGTTCGGACAGAATGCCGGGTACTGGGTCGGCTTCGTGTTCATGAGCATCTATATGATCACGTACCTGAAGTACGACAAGACCAGTGTCTTCTGGATGATGTCGCTCGTGAGCATGACGATGGCCGCATTGATGCCGCTCTGGGGTGCGCTGTCCGATCGGATCGGACGCCGCAGAGTGCTCGCGATCGGCTTCGCTTCGTACGCGGTCCTCGTGATCCCGATGATGATGCTGATGAACCACCACAATATGCCGCTGGCGTTTCTCGCGATGTTCATCGTCGCGTTGCCGATGCCGATCGTGCAGTCGGTCGGTTACCCGACCTACACCGAGCAGTTCCCGACGCGCGTGCGCTACACCGGCATGGCGTTCAGCTTCAACTTCGGCGCGATCCTCGGCGGCGGTGTCACGCCGTATCTCGCCACCGCGCTGATCGGCCACACCGGCAATCTGCTGAGTCCCGCGTTCCTCCTTGTCGGCGCCGCGGTGGTCGCGCTCGTGACCCTCGCCGGCATCCGGGAAACGGCCGACACATCGCTCGCCTGACACCAACACACGCAGCGCTTACTTCGCGCCTCAACACGGACACCTGGCATGACGCAAACCACTACAGTCCGCGTCGACGTTGAAGCTCAAGCCGCGCTCGCGCCAACGCCAAGGACAGAGCGCGCGAGAATACGGGCAGGCTTCAGCGGCAACACCAGCGGCATGGCGCCTGGCTACGCGCAAGGCAACCTCGTCGTGTTGCCGAAGGCGTGGGCGGACGATTTCGCCGCCTATTGCCGCGCCAATCCGACACCTTGTCCGTTGATCGGCATGACCGAACCCGGCAGCAGCCTCGTGCCGATGCTCGGCGACAACATCGATCTGCGCACCGACCTGCCTCGCTATCGCGTATGGCGCGACGGCGAACTGGTCGAAGAACTCGACGATGTCTCGGCGTTGTGGCAAGCGGATTGGGTCGGCTTCGTGATCGGCTGCTCGCTGTCGTTCGAACACGCTTTGCAGGTTGCCGGTCTGAACGTGCGTCACGTCGACGAACAGAAAGTGGTGCCGATGTACCGCACGTCGATTCAGACGCGGCAGGTGGGCGCTTTCCGCGGGCCGATGGTGGTGTCGATGCGGCCTTACACGCCGGAGCATGCAGCGATCGCGTATGCAGTCTGCGAGAAGCTGCCCGGCGCGCACGGTGCGCCCGTCCATATCGGCGACCCGGCCGCGATCGGCATCCGCAACGTCAATGTGCCCGACGAAGGCGAGCCGACCGCGATTCTCGACGGCGAAACACCGGTGTTCTGGGGCTGCGGTGTCACACCGCAAGCCGCAGTGATCGAAGCACGCCCACCGATCTGCATCACGCATGCGCCCGGTCACATGCTGATCTGCGATGTCCGGACCGACGACCTGAAGCTGCTTTGACTTCGCTCGCGGCAGCCTGCACTCAATGCCTGGTGCGGGCGGTACAAGCGGTCTGTTTTTTTGCGCCGCCGCTTTGTGATGAAATACACGCCACACCAACGCCAGCGGCCATCCCACCGCCCCAGACGCCATGATGCGCGAACTCAAGACGTTCCTCGCCGTAGTCCGCTTCGGCACCTTCGGCAATGCCGGCTCGCATATCGGTCTGACGCAATCGGCGGTGAGCGCGCAAATCAAACGGCTGGAAGAAGATCTAGGGTTTCCGCTCTTCGATCGGACCGGACGCTCCGCAACACTCAACGAAGCCGGCATCAGAACTGCTGCCGTCGCCGAAGATCTGCTTCGGCAATATGCGACGCTCTCCGCTCAGGCCGGCGACTCGAGCGCAACCGGCTTTCTTCGCATTGGCGCCATTGCATCGGCCCAGGCTTCGTTGCTGGTATCCGCGATTCAAAGGTTTCGTGTGAGCTCGCCGGGTTGGCACGTGCGCGTCGTGCCTGGCGTATCGCTGAATCTGCTGGCACAGGTCGACTCCGGCGACGTGGATGCCGCGCTCATCATCAAACCGCCGTTCGCGTTGCCAGCCGAATTGAAGTGGCACCTCCTCTGCGCCGAGCCCTTCGTTCTACTCGTGCCTAAGAAGCTCGCAAAGACGCCCTGGCGCGAATTGCTCGCATCGGAGCCGTTTATTCGCTACGACCGGAACTCGTTTGGCGGCCGTCTCGTCGAGCGCTTTCTGCGCAGGATACGCGTGCGCGTACATGACGTCGTCGAACTCGACGAGTTGCAAGGTATCGTCGGCCTCGTCGAACAAGGCGTAGGCATTGCGTTGATACCGAACGCGGCATCGCTGCATATTCCACGAGGTCTCGATAAGCTGTCGCTCGGCGAGCATACATTCAGCCGTGAGATCGGGCTGGTCGAGCGCGGCGGGCAAACTCAACGGACGGCGATTGCCGAATTCAATCGCTGCGTCGTCGAGGCGGCGCCGGGCGGCAGAGCTTCGTCCGCGACGATGACACAACGCTCCGGCTCGGCCGGGGCTTGAATGGCGTTAGCGCCGCCTCATTTGCAGCGGACACCATCATTTGATGCGATGGCCAGGTGGTTTCCAACCCATCAGTGTCTCTGCGCTCCATTCCGCTGCGGCAAGTCTGGAGATGAAGAAATCAGCCAACGCGCTAACCTTCGCTGGCCGGGCGCGGGCAGTAGGGGTAACAAAATACAGACCACCTTCGGGTAGTCGCCAATCAGTCAGAATCGGTTCAAGCTGTTTGTCCGCGAAATACTGTGTCGCGACAAACTCGGGAAGCTCCGCAATGGCAAGTCCTGCGATGAGCATGGGCAGTAACGCTTCTACGCTTGTTACTCGCAATGCCCCAGTTGGTGTGATCGTGCATTCCTCGCCACCTTGGTGGGTAAAGCGCCAAACGTCGCGCTTGCTCCTGTTGGCGTAGGTCAGGCACTGGTGGGCGCCAAGATCGTGTGGGTGCTGCGGTCGACCACAGCGCAACAGATAGGCTGGAGATGCCACGACAAACCGACGCACGGGTGCAATGAGACGTGCAGCGAGTGACGAGTCTTCCATGATCGCGATACGAAGCGCGGCGTCGAAGCCATCCCCGATCAGATCGGCATGGACATCCGTGAGATGAAGATCCACGGCAATATCCGGATAGGTCCGGAAGAACTCAGGCAGCAGCGGGGCAACCCAGCGAGCACCGAAGGACAGTGGTGCGGCGAGCTTTACCAGGCCACGCGGCCGGCTCGAGGTCTCACGCGCGAAATCCTCGGCCTCCTCGGCGTCAGCGTAGATTTTCGCCGCTCGCTCGGCAAGCGTATGGCCGTAGTCCGTGAGTGCAAGTCGTCGGGAGGTACGGTTAAAAAGCCTCCCCCCGAGTCGCTCTTCCAGGCGGGTGACCGCCCGGGAAACCGTGGCGACAGAGACGCCCATTGCCGCCGCCGCGGCTGCAAACGAACCTTCTTCAGCGACCTTCGCGAACATCGCGAATCCTTCAAAGTCCGGTAATTTTGACATCGGCAATTTTGCAACGATGGTTTTCAATCATTTCTATTTCGAAAAGTAGCACGCTGCCATAGATTTGTCTCGTCGCACAGGAGATAAATCATGGAACGAAAGAGGACACCAGGGCTTGTCGATCTCGCCAGCCCCGATGCCACGCAACAACAGAGCATGCTCGAAGTTCATGCTTTCGCCACGCCCAACAGCGTCAAAGTTCCCATCGCACTGGAAGAGATGGGGCTCGACTATCGGCTGGTTCCCGTCAATCTGCGCCAGGGCGAGCAGAAGACCGACGCCTTCAAGGCAATGAATCCCAACGCGAAGGTCCCGGTTCTCATCGACCGATCGGTTCCTGGGGATGGCGACGTGATACTCAGCGAGTCTGCCGCGATCCTCGTGTACCTCGCAGAGAAGACCGGGCAGCTTCTTCCGAAAGACGGCCCCCAACGCGGCAAGGTCTTCGAGCAACTTTTCTTCCACGCATCCGGCCTCAGCCCGGCGTTCCTGCAGTCATTCCAGGTCGCGATCCAGGCGTCGCCGCAACCCGAGGCAAAAGCGCGGGCGCTGGCGGAGGTCGATCGGACGCTGGGCGTGCTCAACCAGATTCTCGAGCGTCATCCATACGCTGCTGGCGTCGAGTACAGCATCGCAGACATTGCTCATTTCGGGTGGGTATGGCGTCATCAGGCGATCGGAGCGGCCCTCGACAAATTTCCGTTCGTCACTCGCTGGTACGAAGAGATTTCGACGCGACCGGCTGTCGTCGCAGCCATCGCAAAGACCGTGGCGCTCGCTCAGTAATGCGATGCAACCTCCAATTCCCCAGACTTCTACACATCGTGACGTGGCTCTGTCCACAGTCAATCACCAAGGAGAATCGCAATGAACGACCGTATCCATGAACTGCTTTATCGTAACCTTCAGGAGGTCTTTGGCGAAGGTGACGCAGAGCGTCGTCGCGCAGCCATCGAGGAGCTTTATACCGAAGATTGTGTGCTCTACGTGCCTCCGGGTACATTCGTCGGGCACGACGCTCTCGACAAATTCGCGGGAGATCTTCGGGCGACGCACCCGCATTTTGTTTATGCGCCGCACGGTGAAGCGCAGGCCCTCCACAATGCTGGTCGCCTCGCATGGGGTTCCGGTCCGCGTGGTGAGGTACCCGACTATACGGGCGTGGATGTCATCATCGTTCGCGACGGGAAGATTGAAGCACTCTACGTCTTTCTGGATTCCGTGCCGTCATAGCCGCGCCATGATCCACTTGGCTTCACATATTTCGTAGCGAAATCACCGCGCAAAGCGAAATAAACCCAGCGGCAGATTCCTGAAAGCGAAAACGCGCAGATTTATCTGCGCGTCTCTACGTCATTCCATCAACAGACCAAGGACGTCCAGGCAGCACTCAGTCAACGACACAAGGCTGCAATCAATCCGGTCAATTTATGCGCCGCCGAAAAACACGGGCTTCATTCCATCATTCGGGTCCGGGCGAACAGAGCCTTGAATTTTATGTCCCAGGTGGAAGACAGCGGTGCCGAACGAACGCAGCTCATGATGGCCGCCCGACGCTGAAGTACCGTCAGCAACACCGCCAAAACCGGTCGCAGCGCTAGTTTGTGCGGCCGGAGCGACCGCTTCGTTGGATTGAGCAAAAGATGAGACAGCCGGAATTGCAAGAGCAGCTGCGACGATGAGCGATTGAACGAGTTTCATGATACTTACCTCCAGACTTCGTTTGTTCCGCAAACGCCCGTTTGCGTTTCAGTGCTTGCAGTCTAGGCTTGGGCCTGCTCGCAATTAAGTACCTGCGGAACAAAACAATGTTGAAAAAATAAGTACAAACCCTTAGAACCGAGCGTCGCGCATGCAGCATGCTTGCGTTTGCCTTGCCATCTACACCACCATGACCTCAGTTCGCGCCCCAATCAAACAGCAGAAATCCTGCGAGTCGAGCGCTCAAACGCGAGCGAGCGTTTGACCCGCTATCAAGCAAAGGCAAGTCATCGCAATTTTGCATTGTCATTAATTTGCCTCGCTATTTAATAAGTTGAAACAAGGCATTCCATAGACTAGAGTGGTCGGTAACTTCTATCTGCCTACATATTCGAATCTCCGACACGGAAAGCGGATAACAGGCTATCTCGTCATTGATCACGGTGACCCATGGTGGATCATCGGTAGCGTCTTGGTTGTACCAGCCAGCAATCCTAACTAACCGCGCCCGCTTTGCGATGAAAGCCAGCGCAATTTATCCCGCTATAGACGCGCGAACGGCATATATAGCAAATTTTTATTTTGCAAAAGACTCGACTTTCTTTCGATCTGCTCCTATATCGAAACGCAAGGTGTGCCCCGCTGTGCCGCATTTGAATTTATCGCAATCCGGGTTTTATCCCAGGAAAAGGGGATCACTATGCAATCCGCATGCAACATGATTGGCAATGTGCGCTATGTTCGCCGCGTCCTGATTGTTTTCACTCTGATCGCGGTCGCTGCATTCCAGCCTGCCGCAGGCCAAAGTCTCACCATCAAAGATCTCGGCGCGCTCCCCGGTGAATTTAACTACAGCAACGCGCTCGGGATCAACGAGCGCGACCAGGTGATCGGCTACTCGATCACAGCGGGCGGCAACACGCACGCTTGTCTGTTTGAAAACGGCGTGGTGACCGACTTGGGCACGCTCCCCGGTGGCAGCTACAGCTCGGCTAGCGCGATCAACAATCGCGGCCAGGTGGTCGGTTCCTCGAGCACCGCGCGTGGGAATTCGCACGCCTTTCTGTTCGAACACGGGGCGATGACCGACCTGGGTACGCTCCCCGGCGGCGACTTCAGCGGAGCTAACGGGATCAACGAGCGCGGCCAGGCGGTTGGTTTAGCGTCCAACCTACGCGGGTACGTTCACGCTGCCCTGTTTGAAAACGGTGTGGTGACCGACTTGGGCACGCTCCCCGGCGGCAGCGATAGCGGAGCTTTGGGGATCAACAATCGCGGCCAGGTGGTCGGCTATTCGTCCATCGCAGGTGGGTACGCGCACGCCTTTCTGTATGAACACGGGGTGATGACTGACCTGGGCACGCTCCAGGGTACTAACGGCAGCAGCCATGCTCAGGCGATCAACAATCGCGGCCAGGTGATCGGCATATCGTCTACCGCAAGCGGGGACGTGCACGGCTTTCTGTTTGAAAACGGGGTGATGACTGACCTGGGCACGCTCCCCGGTCGCAACGACAGCAACGCTTTTGGGATCAACAATCATGGCCAGGTGGTCGGCGAGTCGGATACCGGAACCAACCCGTACTTGCCGCACGCGTTTCTGTTTGAACACGGGGCGATGGCCGACCTGGGCACGCTCCCCGGGGACAACTTCAGCGAAGGTGTCGGGATCAACGAGCACGGCGATATCGCGGGTAACTCCACGTTGCACGCTATCCTTTGGACACGAAAAAAATGATTGGCAGTCTCTAGTGGCCCACAAGTCATGTTGACATTGCGGGACGAGCATAGCCAACGGCACGGTTCAGCGAACCGTCCGCTGCAGCCGATTGTTAGGCACCCTCACTGACGCACATAGCGCAAGTGTGTGGCAGCCGGACCATCGAGAACCCTGTCAATGCGAAACTGCGGCCCGGGCTCGCGCAGGTTCTCGAAGAGACGCCGCCCACTGCCGAACAACACGGGTGACAAGGCAATTTCCAGTTCGTCAACGACACCCATGGTCAGGTACTGCTGGATCACATCGGCTCCACCCGCGATACGAACATCACGACTGCCTGCGGATTCCCGAGCCAGCTCAAGGGCACGCTCCGGCCCGTCATTGATGAAGTGGAAGGTCGTGCCACCCGGGCGCACCCAAGGTTCGCGTTTCTCATGGGTAAGAACGTATACCGGTGTGTGAAACGGAGCCTCCTCTGGCCAGGCGCGCTCGCCTTGCTCGAACATTCGCTTGCCCATAATGTTGGCACCGATGCGCTCCGTGGTGCTGCGAAGCAGGTCATTGACCGGGCCGGTCTCTCCCCCTGGTCCGAGCTTGAGGTTCTCGCGGAAGTACTGTTGATTGAAGATCCAGGCCATCAACGCCCCCCACTTGGCGCCCCAGTTCTTGTACTCAGGCGTGTCCCAATTCTCCATGGTCATTCCTTCCGGTGCCATGTAGCCATCGAGGCTAAGTCCAATGTTGACGAATACTTTGCTCATGATTGTCCTCTCGCATGTTCGGATGTCGCCTAACTTTGATATGAGGCGACAGTTTTGCGCCCCAATTTCGAAGACTGCCGGTTCAGGAAGTACAGCTTTGTACTTGCTCGAACGCGGCTTTGAGAAATGCCGCGACGTCCGCGGGAGATTGCTCCTGTGCTTGCAGAACACCCCCTAATGTGATGCCCCTGGTCAGGCAACGCTTCGACTCAGCCACGGCGGCGGGGCCAGAGAGCGTCGGCCATCTCGGACCATTGTGAACCTCCTGCTGTCAAGATCATAGGAGCCCACCGCAGGCATTAGCAGCTAACCCTCCCTACCGTCCTCACCGAATCAAACCGCGGGTCGAGCGATCAAGGAAATCGTAAAAAGGCTTAACCTCGGCATGGGCTGTTGCAATCTCAGCAATCTCCGGCTTCGCTTGGTCAAGCGTCTTCCCGCTACGGTAAAGCAGCTTGTAGGCGTTCCGGATAGCTTGTATCGCCTCCTTGCTGAAACCACGGCGTTGTAGCCCCGTGGTATTCACTCCGACAGGTGAAGCATGATTGCCTTGAGCAATAACAAACGGCGGCACATCTTGCGCGACACCAGAACACCCCCCCACCATAACGTGCGCTCCGATGACGCAGAATTGATGGACTGCGCACATTCCGCCGATGATCACGTGATCATCCACGATAACGTGACCGCCTAGCGTTGCATTGTTTGCCAGAATGCAATGGTCACCAACAATGCAATCGTGGGCAACGTGAGCATTGACCATCAGAAGGTTGTCGTTTCCAACCTTGGTGATACCGCCTCCTTGGACCGTGCCGCGATGGATCGTGACACTCTCGCGGATTCTGTTGCGATCACCCACTTCCACGACGGTTGGCTCCCCAGCGTACTTCAAGTCCTGGTTGTCTTCTCCAATCGTGGCGAAAGGATAGATTGTGTTGTCTCGGCCAATGCGGGTGTGCCCGCTTACGACAACGTGCGACTTAAGGACGGTGCCTTCGCCAATCTCGACGTCACCACCTATACAGCAGTAGGGACCAATGCGAACGCGAGCCCCAATGACGGCACCTTCTTCAATAACTGCGGTGGGGTGGATGACAGCCGTTTCGTCGATCACAAATGCAGCCTCTCGGGAATGTCAGCATTAGACTTTAGCTCAAATTAAATGCTTGAGCAGCAAGCTGCGATTCGCTTTCCGCCGTACCCTCAGAATTTGTGTACGATCCCAACCCCGATGCCGCGCGTGTCAGTGCCGGGCGTGATCGTCAAGCCCGAATATGCCGTGCCGGCCAGCGTATAGGCCGCCTGATTCCTGTTCTGGATAAAGCCGGCGGCGGTGTAGAGCTCGGTCGCCTTGGACAGGGCGTACTCGAAAAGCAGGCCCAGTTCCTGCGCATTGTTGCCCCCTCCCGTGCGGTCGTGCACGTAACCGTACATCAGCGAACATAAAGCATAAGGCGAGACCTGATACGAGTCCGATATCTGGTAGACGTCGTGCTGCATGTATTTTGGCGTGTTGGTCAGGTTCTCCGTGTGATAGGCCAGCCAGATGCGATTGGCCCCGATCGCATACGAAGCACCTGCGTTGAACACGCTAAACACCGCGCCAGGACCCGCGGCAGCACCGCCCGCCAACGTATAGCTACCACCCGCTCCGACGGCGGGCTCATCTCCTCGTTCGTAACCAGCCGCTACATTCAACGGCCCGTTGATGTACTGGACGACAACGTTGTAGAACCCTACGCCGCTGCCCGCCCCGGTACTCGGATCACGCAACGCCACCATAAATTTGGCATTCAGCCCGCCAAACGTAGGCGTGTAATAGGAGATGCCATTGTTCGCGCGGATGATCAGGCCGTTAAAATTATTCATTGGCGACGCGATGCTTTTAACCCAGGAAGGGTCCATCGCTGCCTGAAGAACGTCGTATTGCGGCGAGTTTTGCAAACCAAAACGGACTTCTCCGAATCCGCCGGACAGGCCGACGAACGCGAGACGATTAAAGGCTTCGGCCGCATTTGTCGCAGCACCTGTCTGACCGGAGAAGGCTTGCTCCAATTGGAAATTGACGCGCAGGCCGTCGCCGATATCCTCACTGCCCTTAAAGCCGAAACGTGTCGCGAACAGTCCACCAGGCACCGCGCGAATCGCCGAATTGTCGCCGCCCGAACTTTGATAGACGAAGCCATTGTCGAGCACGCCATAGAGCGTGACCGACGACTGAGCGAACGCGGAGGAGGCGGACACACACGACAAGACTGCGCCGGATGCGAGAGTGATAAACCTTTTCATGCGGTGTCTCCATTTTTATCCGCATCGGCACGCCGATGCTTTTATAAATATCTATTTTGTTTGTACAGCTAATATAAAAGTCATGCGATTAGCACTCGAACGTCCCAGATACGCCCGGGTATGTCGGGGTTATGGAGGGGTCGTCGATTCCGGTGAACAGCGCACTGAAATTCATCTGGCAAGGTTAGTCGCGCGAACGGCGATGGGTCCATGGATAAAACTTAGATTGGTTGGGATTTTTCTTATATGAACCGGACGGGGTAAACCAGTATCTATGCCGTGGGTCGCGCGCACTTTCGGAGTTCGTCGAACGATCCATGCGTGGAAAAAAATGAGCCCTCGAAGGATGCCCGCCTTGAGGACAAAAAGTAGGCACATGCCGCACGCGATCAAATTGGAGTTGCTCCAATGCCGCTATCCATATGCGTATTTCAAGCACATGCAGCGCGGATTGCCCGCGCGGGCTGTTGGCGTCTAAGGCTCACTCGCCTGGTGGCGAGCAAGCCTCAACCGCGGAGCGCCACTGTAGCCACCACGAGAGCGGAGAAGACCAGCGCCGGGGCGAGATGCCCGAACGGCTCCCGGTTTCGTAGCAACGTGATGAGCGCGGCGACCATGATCGCACCGGCCAGCGTTAGGCCCAAAACTCTGGTTTGTTGTCCAAAAAGAAGTGCCGCAGACAACAGCTCAAGCGCGCCACAGAGAAAACGAAACCACGCCGGGTAACCCCAGCGTGCGAAGTCGCGCTTCACCGCGCCGAGTCCTATGAGATTGACCACCCCAGCAACCGCGAACAGGACCGCTACGATCATCGCGAGAATCGACTCGAAAGATGCAGTGTTCCACGCCATGGTCATGCTCCGTTGAGTTGCTGAAAGTGCGTTTGTACAGAGAGGTCCGCAATCAGGCCGGGTCCTTGGGGCTTCCACGCAAGAACTTGCCGGGCGTGCTGGCCGCTTATTACCTGGTCGAGCGCCAGTGCGTCAGCGAACGGTCCAAGCGAATTGCGAGCATCGTCGAGCGGCCAGAGTTCGACGCGATCTGCGCTGACCGAGGCCCGAATCGCTTCACCCATTTCGGCAACGGCAACGGCATCTTCCGCGACCACGTTGAAGATCTGTCCCGCGACTCGACCGTCCTCACTTGCCGCCCGCTCCACCGCACTCAGGTAGGCCGTGGCGAGATCATCGACGTGAACGGCAGGCCAGTGGTTGCGACCGTCACCGACGATCCTCACACCGCCGGTCTGACGGACCATGCCGGCAAGCATGCCGAAGACGCCGCCGCCGTAGCCGTGCACCATCGCCGGCCTGAGGACCACTGCAGCAATCGAGCGGCGTGCTGCTAGCGCCAGCACCTGTTGCTCCACTGCGGGCCGCCAGGCGATGAGTGGTGTCGGGTTAAGCGCCGATGCTTCAGTCGCGGGCTCCCCCTCCGTATTGCCGTAGACCCAGGTGCCCGACGTGTAGACAAACGCCGCGCCCGGACGCAAATGCGAAAGCATCGCTACAGCCGCGGCCTCATCAGCGGCACCAGCGGAGGCATCGTTGGTCGACGCGGCGTGCACCACGCCGTCAGCGGCGCCGGCAGTCGCAGCGAAAGATTGTGGCTCGCGCAGGTCGCCGGAATGCAGTGTCACACCGAGGCGTGCCAGCGCGCTGGCGGCCGCCGAGCTGTCCTGGCGCACGAGCGCCGTTACCTGATGACCGAGGCTGATCGCCTTGCGTGCGACCGCTTGCCCGATGAAGCCAGTACCACCTGTCATGAACAGTTTCAAAGCGTTCTCCAATGATTGGCTGCGAAGTTGAAAAGCCATACAACGAGACTTGCCGGTCTCGTTTTGCCAAATCTAAACGAGACTGGCCAGTCTTGTCAACTACTCAACGATCTGTTATTTATCTGGGATGGACACTTCTTCTCTCTCCGGCCTGAGCCCGCTGCAATGCCGCAAGCGGTCTGCAATCCTCGACGGCGCAAGAACCGTTTTCTTACGCGAAGGTTTCGGTTTGGCAACGATGGACGATGTCGCCTCGGCCGCCGGCGTCGGCAAACAGACGGTCTACCGCCACTTCAAATCGAAGGAGGCGCTCTTTGTTGGTCTGGTGAGCGCGATGTGCGCTCAGGTGGGCGCGGTGCTTGCGAGCGCTCAGGGCGAGCAATCCGATGGCGCACCCGAAGTCGAGTTGCGCGAGTTGGGATGGGTGCTGGCACGAAGCCTTATTACGCCGGATAGTCTGGGGCTTTACCGGGCCATCGTTGCCGAGGCCGCGCGTTTTCCGGAACTCGGCCAGGTGTTTTACGAAAATGGTGCAAAGGTCGTGCGCGCCTTCGCCGCAAAAATTCTGCAAAAGCGATTTGACGAATCGACCGCTGCATTGCGGGCAGCGACATTCGTTCAGTTGGTGTTAGGCGACGCGCATCTGGAACTGACACTTGGCTACACGGTGCCCGATGTTGATGCGCGCTTTGCGCTGCAGATTGATGAGGCGGTAGCGGCTGCACTTCGCTAAGGAGCGGCACATAGCATGCGGAATGCAACAACGTGTGGCGCGAGAAACATTTCCATCCCGCCCGCGGTCACGCGATGCCGCTAGCTTTAGTCAGCAGTTCGCCGAGGTGTATTGAAACCGGGTCTTCGGGCGAACGCCGTGCTAGAAAGCGGTCCAGTTCTCGACGTGCGCCAACTGCGTCGCCTGTCCTCGCGAGCACAAACGCGAGCGCGATAGGATGCTGGATATAGTTGTAGAAGCCCAAGCCACCTGTCGACAGATAGCCTCGTAGCCATTCGAATGCCGCAACGACGTCTTCGACAGAATTAACGCGTCGCCAAAATTCGTCTGCACGCGCAATCGATAGCTAGATTGACCGCGAGTCAACAACTTCTACTCTGAGAGGACGGCGTTATCCGTGATTCACGCGTGGCATATTGCAATGATTTCAGTGCTCGATGCTTCCTGGAATGGACCTCCGCTCCAATCCCCGAACCATTCAATCTCACTGAATCCGGCTACGTTGATGTTGCTCGCCAATTCTTCGCAGGACATGAAACGCAATCGGCTTTTGCTGACATGCTGCGTGTTGTCGCGACCGAAAACATAATGCGTCTCGAACTCCACGAGCGGTTCAGCAACTGCAATGCATTCGTGAAAGACGTCAACGGGACCATGCTTGTCCGATTGGATCGAGCGTGCTGATAGCGCTGGAGTCCAGGCAGTCCAAGCCCGAGCGGCGGGATTGCGGGTCTCGAACATGAATCTCCCTCCCGCCCCGAGAATCTCGCGCACAGCCCGCAGCGTAGCTTGCACGTCGTAGTCGGTCAAAAGGCACTGAAATGCATGTCCAGTCATGGTCACCACGTCGAACGGCGCACGGCTCTGCGCGCTGGCGGCATCTCCTATGATCCATTCCACCTCGCTGGCCCCCGTGCGATGTCGAGCGTAGTTGATCATCATTGGTGAGGGGTCGACCGCGACGACCTCATGACCGGCGGCAGCCAGGCGGAGCGCGAAGGTTCCAGTACCACATCCCAAGTCCAGGACTTTCAGGTGCCGTTTGCCGATCTGCTCCGCGTAAAAAGCGTAATCCCAGTCTCCTGAATTCAGTAGATCGTAGAGGTCAACGAGTCTCGGATCGGCATAGAGTGAATTTTCAACGTCGGACATATTCCGGCGCTCCTTCGAGAGTAATTTTTCGTATGCGAACGGACAGCGAACGAATAGCGAGCATCGCACGACATACCTACCCAACACACCACCTGCGCATTCACTCACGACAAAATCAGGATATCCCTACAAGCCTTCCCCTGTGCCAACTCTAAGCGCGCGCCGTTTACCTGTCGAGAACGTGAAAAAGTACAGGACCCGCCATGCGCAGCACCACACGAACATTCCTCCTGTGGCTAAAAATCCGCCGCTATCGCCAAGCCTCCGAGCTGGGTTTCTCCCACCTTGCCGAGAACGCTTCGCTGTATATCTGCCGCTACGATCGCCACGGCCGCTTTCTCTACGTAAGCCCGAACATGGCAAAGGCTTTGAACGTCGGCCCGCACGACCTGATCGGAAAAATCTCGACCGTCACGCGTCATCCTGACGGCCGCTTCGACACTTACTATGACGCGCTCCAACAGGTTCTCGCGACCAGCGAGCCGAAGGAGTTAGAGCTCACCGTCCCTTTAGGCGGCGGGAACACGGCGATTCATCACGTGCGGCTGGTGGCGGAGCACGATTGGCTGAGACGGTTGGTAGGCGCGCTCTGCGTCGGCCGCGACATCACTGAGACGAGGCTGGTCGAAAGATCGCTTCGTGAGCAGGAGGCGGAGCTTCGCTCGCTGATGGAGGGCGCCCCCGACAACATCGCCCGCTACGACCGCGAATGCCGCATCACCTTCGCGAACCGCAACCTGATGCACCGCGTGAACGTGCCCGTGGCGCCGGTCGTCGGACAGCGGTCACACGACATCAGCTGGGGTGAGACGCTCGCGGCAGAAAAACGCCGCTACCGCGAAACACTCGAGCGCGTGATTCGAACCGGCGAAGCGGAGACCGTCGAAGTCCTGATCGGGGCGCCCGATTCGAACGAGCTGCGCCTGCACCACATCAAGATGGTGGCCGAGCGCGATCAGGACCAGCAGATCAAGGGTGCCCTCGTGTTCGGCCGGGACATTACCGAACGCAAGCGCATGGAGGAACTGCTGGCCGCCCACGAGCGCGAGTTTCGCTCCCTCGCCGAAAACCTGCCAGACATCATCGTCCGCTTCGATTGCGAAGGCCGGCGCACCTATGTCAACGGTGCTCACGAGCGCTTCACCGGCAGGCCGCTGGAGACGTTTCTCGGCAAAACAGTGCTGGAGATTTCCGCATTTTCGACGGACCAGCACACGTACCACGAGCAAATCCGCCAGGCCATCGAAACGGGCAGGGACTCCGACGTCGAATGGAAAGCGCGCGGCTCAGATGGCATCGAGCAAATTTTTCACACGCGGCTGCGACTCGAGCGCGATGTCAACGGCAAAGTGCTAGGCTTGCTCGCCGTCGCACGCGACATGACCGAAGTCTACGAATACCGGAGCAAGATCCATCAGCTCGCGTATTTTGACACGCTGACCGGACTTGCCAATCGCGCCCAGTTCAACGAGCGCATTTTGCAGGAGTTGCAGCAGGCCGCCCAGGAAGGCAGCAAGGTCGGCGTCCTGATGATGGACCTCGACCGCTTCAAGACTATCAATGACACGCTCGGCCACGTCGCCGGCGATCAATTGCTGTGCGAGGTCGCGCGGCGGCTCGAAGCGAGCGTGCGCGCCACGGACACCGTGGCTCGTCTCGGCGGCGACGAATTCATCATCGTCGCGCCGCACGTTCGCGACGCCGTGGAACTGCGCGGCCTCGCCGACCGCATACTATCGACCGTGGCCGCTCCGATGCAGCTCGAGGGTCGGGTGCTCGTGGTCCAGGCGAGCATCGGCATTGCCGTCTATCCCGATCATGGCGACGCCACGGAACAACTCGTGCGCTATGCCGACGGCGCCCTCTATCACGCCAAGGAGACCGGGCGCAACAACGTGCAGTTCTATACGCGCGACATCACGGACAACGCCACCGAACGCTTGCGTCTCGAAGCGGACCTGCGCCGCGGCATCGCCCGCGGTGAACTTGACGTCCACTACCAGCCGCAGATCGATCTCGCGACCGGCTGCATCGTCGGCGCGGAGGCACTGTTGCGCTGGCTGCATCCCGAACTCGGTTGGATACCACCGTCCGATTTCATCGGTATCGCCGAGGAGACGGGTTTGATCGTGCCGATCGCCGAGCAGGTCATGCGCAAGGCATGCAGCGTCGTTTGCCGATGGAACTCGTGGCAGAAGGGACAGCGACACATCGCCGTCAACCTGTCGCCGAGCCAGTTTCACCTGAGCCACCTGCCGACCGTCGTGCAGCGGGTCCTACACGACACCGGCTGCCGGCCGGAATGGCTTGAACTGGAGATCACCGAGGGGCTGCTGCTCGTCAACCATGCGACCACGCTCGACACGCTAAACGCCTTGAACCAGATGGGCGTACGCATCGCCATCGACGATTTCGGCACCGGCTATTCGGCGCTCAGCTACCTCACGCGCTTTCCCTTTGCTACGTTGAAGATCGACCGCTCGTTCACGCAGTCGGCCACCGGTTGCCCAAAAAACCGCGTGCTCGTGGAAGCCATCGTCGCGATGGCTCACGGCGTGGGGCTCACAGTGGTGGCCGAAGGCGTCGAGACGCGCGAGCTGGCCGACTGGCTTGCCGGCATCGGCTGCGACATGGGGCAGGGCTACCTATGGTCCAGCGCGGTTCCTGCGGACACGCTTCTCGAGATGGAAACGCACGTGGGCGGCGCTCTCAAGCTGTCCGGCTGATTAATGTGCTCAGCAACGGCGATTAGGCCGTTGAGCCTGTAACGATTGGTTGGTAGTAACCGGTGGCAACCGGCGAGAGTATGTGAACATTATCGAATCCGGCTCTCGAGGCGTGAGACGCTATCTCGTGAGGCGTGATAGCCCGATAACGCCCCACAAAATGCTTTGACTGCCAGTTGAGGTCGCTTATTTGGCGAGTGATGTGGAGGTGAACGGAATAACGACGGTCATCGTGCCAATCCCAGATCTGATGGACAATACGGCGAAGACCGTCGTCCATGAACATCGCCGGAGGCATCACGCTAGGCCGTTGTATCATCAGCGCGCCATAGTCGCGCAAACTGATAAATATCTGGCCGCCGGGTCGTAGGCTCCTTCGCATTGCCGCAAACGCTTGAGCCACGTCCTCGTCACTATCAAGATGCGGAATGGCGTTGTCGAATGCGACTATCGCCCCGTACCGGTGCGCTTGGCACGTTGCAAGCAGTCGCATATCGTCAACACGAAATTGAATATTGAGCTTCCGTTTCACTGCCTCTCGCGATGCCCGCTCGATTTCCAATTTCGACAAGTCTGTCCCTTCGACATCATAGCCAGCGCGGGCAAGACCCAAGGCTTGAGTCCCAATTCCGCACGCACAGTCGAGAACCACACCGATCTCATCAGGCGATGGTAGGAGTCGCGTCAAAATCGCCCGTTGACGTTCTATTGCCTGTTCCCAATCATCAAAAATCAAATGATAAGAAGAAGCCATATCGTCGTAGAAGCTATCTGCACTTAGGCTCATACGAAATCCTTGTAAACGAAACCGAACTCTTGCAGGAAAATGCGGTGTCAGCGCAGCCGCTGAATTCGCTTCACGACCGTCCGAAGCTGGCCCGGCAGCGCCTCTTGCGATTGGCATACCTGCTTCGGCCTTGGCAAGGGAAGGAACATCGAATACGGACCCAACTCTTCTCACCCCTCCACATAACCCTTGCGCAGCTTCTCCGCCACGAGCTTGTCCATCTCGCGGCGGGCCCGCTCCGGCGTGTCGAATTCCTTCAGATTGGTTTGCCCGTTGCTGCCTATACGGCCATAGCTCACGCTCAACTCGGTGCTACGCAACCTCGCGCACCAGAACTTGCTCGAGCCGCCTTGCTCGAAGCGCAGCGTCCGTACCACTTCTGTTTGCGCAGTTTGCGCCGCTTCCGCGGCGCGAACGTCGACATTGGCTACATCCGCCGATAGTGCCGATGGGGGTGTCTGCCGCGGAGCAAGAAGCTCGACTTCCGCACTCAACGCGCGGTCCTCGCCATCCGTCAGCATTGCCTCAATACGCGTCAGCACTCCGTTCGCATCGGTGAGCCAATCTTTGCCGGGAATGTCGAGCACACGCCAGCCGAAGCTGCGCAAAATGCCGGGGCGAAATACGAAACGCTCGATGGTGTCCGCGACCGCTTCGCCGGGTGCATCGAGAAGGATTGCCAGCGCATAGCCCTGCGCCAACGGATCGGCAATGGCCAGATCGCAGCGGAACTGGGAGTGCCCGACATTGACATGCACCTGATGACCGCGGGCTCTCAACGCCTTGGCCAGAGCATCCCTGATCGTGTCGGACGAGGCCTGACGCGTGAACGTGTCGCGCGCACCGAGGTTGATCGCCCCCAGCACCGCCTGCGCGCGCTCGTACTGGCCGCTGGCGCTGGCTTCAGCGAACTGCAGGAACGTGCGTAGTGCCGCCGCGCCGTCGTTGTGCACGTTGGTGATGGCATCGGCCTGAATCGTCGACACCACCGCCATGCGATGCCGGGCACGGCTGAAGATCACGTTCAGGCGTTTTTCGCCGCCGCGCTGGTTGATCGGACCGAAATTCATCAGCATCTTGCCGTCGGGCCCTGGGCCGTAACAGATGCTCAGAATAATCACGTCGCGCTCGTCACCCTGGACATTCTCAAGGTTTTTGACAAACAGACCATTGAACTGGTCGTCGTCCTCGCGCACATACTCTTGCTCAAGGCGCGCGGCGAAGTCGGCATCCTCGCTCGCCAGGGCTTCCAGCGCAGACTCGATGCTGCTTTGCTGCGCCTCGGAAAACGCGACAATACCTACGCTCAATCCGGTCTCGCGACGTAGCAGCTCTCTCACGGTATGGGCGATATAGCGCGCCTCCGGTTCATTGCGCCGATCCAGATAGACGCCGTCGCTCAGTTGATGGAAACTGACCGGCCTCATCAGCAGCGCGTCGGCGCCGGCGATGCCGACGCTCTCCTGATCCGAGCGCAACGGTGTCGTTTCGTCTTCGACTACATCCAGCAAACGGTCCGGAATAGTGACGAGACGACCACCGTAGAACGCCGCATTGGAAAAGCTGATCAGCGATTCGTGACGGCTACGGTAGTGCCATGCCAGTAGCGTGGCAGGAAGGTTGCGCGCGGCTTGGTTGAGCAGGCTGTCAGCGTCCAGATTGATGGCAATGCGCTCACCATCTTCTTCCACGACGACCTCGTCGTCGCCATCGGCACCGCCGGAAGAGAAGAAACTCGTCGGCGGCAATTGCATTTCGTCACCGACCACGACTACCTGGCGTGCCCGGCTCATAGCAGGAACCGCCTCTTCCGTGGGAATCTGACTAGCCTCGTCGAAAATCACCACATCGAACAGGTTCGGCGACAGCGGCAGCGTGTCGGACACCGATAACGGGCTCATGAGCCAGATCGGCTTCAGGTCGTTGATCACGGCGCCGGTCTCACCATCGCTGAGATCGCGAATCGAGCGATGACGCATGCTCTTGCTGAACTCATGCTCCAGTTCACGGCGACCAGTGGCATAGCGCTTCTTGAACGCTTTGCCATCGGCGTCCAGTTGCGTGGCCGACAGCGACGACTGCCGCACGTGTTCGGCAAACTGCCGATGCTTCGTTGCTTGCACGACGTGTGCGTTGAGGGCGAGCAACTCGCGCTGGTTATTCGCAACTGCGCGTGCGGTTTGCGCAAGCGCCGCACCATTGAAACGTGCGAGTACCGGGTTGCCGCGCTCAAGCCGGCGCAACGTTTCGTCGGCGACCAGCGCCTCGATTTGGGCCGGTGCGTGATCGATCATCTGCAGCGCGACGGCATAGGTCGGGTCTGCGGCATGAACTGCACGCAGCAGCGGGAGCAGGTCGGGAAGATCATCCAGTGCTTCACGCAGGTCACGTAAATGTTCCGCGATGTCGGCGAGACGCGCACCCGTGGTCAACGTCGTTCCATCGCAGACACGTGCGGCCAGCTTGTCCAGCATCCCGCACGAACGGGCCTCCGCGAGTGACGTTTCAACCGGGTCGACAGCGTGGCGCAGATGCGCGACCAGTGCGCGAAGACCGCTGTCCGATTCCAGCCGTACCTTGAGTTCGCCCAGCGCGTTCAGAAAGGCGCTCATGTCGCTTACGCCATAGCGTCGGCGGCAGTCGGCATCGGCCGCACTCATTGCTGCACTAGCGGCGTGCTCCGTGGCCAACGCCTCAAGCACCTTGCCGTACCCCGGATGAATCGCATGCTTGCCAAAGTCGTAACGCCGCTTCAACTGACCACGCAAGCGCCACCACACGGGTTTCAGCCAACGCGCTGCCGAGTGCTCCAGACGCCGCGCCATCACGAGCGCCGACTCGGTGTCGTCCGAACCAAGCTTGTCGCGCCAGTTCGCGGTGGCCGCTTGCGCCGCGCTCAGCGCTTGCGCGCACTCTTCCAGGCTCGCGCGGACCCGGCTCAGTTCGCCTTGTGCGGGGGAATTCGCATCGAGAAGATTCAAATGGGCGGCAAGGCCACGGTCGAGCAGCCATTGACTGTCGGTTGTGATCGAACGGGCATGTTCCAGCGTGCTGTCCTGATCGATCAGGCTCGCCGTACTTTCGAAAACCGGGTCCAGTAATTCGAATAGCACTTCGACGTCGTGGCATAGTTGCTCGACGCGCCCGAATGCGTGCTGGCCATCCAGTAGCCGCGGCGAGATTCTGGCGAATGGGTGCGCGGCAAGACTGTCCAGACCGAAGCGATCCTTCATCACGCGGTGAACGCGCTGGGTGAGTTCCCGATGAGTATCCCAGGTCGCCAAGGTCGGCAGACGCTCCCGCATTGCGGGACCAGTCTCCGGAGTAACACCGAGTTCGGCCAGGCGGCGCAGCAGCGCACGCACACTAACGCCTAGCGTCTCGGGGACCTCGGCCATCGCCGACTCGAAACGGTCGATAGACCGTTGTTGCTCGGTTAGGGCGTCTACGATCTGAGCGCGCCGTGCGCCTAACGCGTCACAATCGTGCGGTTTGGAAATCCACTGCTCATAGCAGGTGCGCAAATCGGCAATGAAGGATTTTTTATCGGCCTGAGAGTCGTGGATGAGGCAGCACAGCGACTCCAGCCCGCTTTGCTTGAGCCGATGGAACACCACGTCCAGGGCAGCACGCTTCTCGCAAACGAACAGAACACGTTTGCCACGTCCCGCGTAGTCTGCGATCAGGTTAGTAATGGTTTGCGATTTGCCGGTGCCGGGCGGCCCTTGGATGATAAAACTGCGCTGGTGGCGCGCGAGGCCGACCGCCGCGTTCTGGGTCGCGTCGGAAGCGACAACGTTCCACTGATCGCCGGGGGCGAGCAGCACAGCTGTATCGGTCTCCACTTCGCGCGGCTCGATCGAGAAGACGCGATCGAACGCCGGGTTGGCCCCGGGTTCGTCGATCAGTTGAGCGTAGTCGCGCACCAGCGACATCTTCCGGTAGTTGAAGTTGGCCAGCGTGACCTGGGTCAAGTCGATATCCCACGCATACCGGTGACCTTCGACCTCTTCCAGCACGAAGCCTTGTCGATCGCCGTCGGCCACTGCCGCGTCCGACATGTTTGGTTGACGCAGACCGGCGCGCGGTGCGGCGCCCGCCTCGAAGCGCTGCGGCAGATCGCTTGACCGGACCCAATGCTCGAACAGCGCGCGTCCAAGCGGGCGGTAATCGTCCTGTGCATAGCTATACGGTGGCAGCGACCCGCTGCGTGCGCGCACGACGGCTCCTGGCCTGCGGCGCTTGAATTGCTGCATGCGCTGGAGGGCCTTCTGCCGCACCAGCCGGACCGAGGCTCTTTCGACGAGCCGCAGTTCGACCGACGGCTCCGAGCGATGGATCTGCGTGAGGATATTGGCATGGATCTCGGCCAGCGAAGTCTTGCCCAGATCCACTGTTTCGTCGAGGTGGATTCCGTATAGCTGACTAAGATGATGACGCAACACCGGATTGAATTCGGCGTCGCCACTCGTGCACTGGATCACATACTGGTCACGCACTCCTTTGCGCTTGACCAGTTCCACCGGCAGCCATAACAGCGGCGTCGTGATACGTTCGTCTGGCGCCTCCTTGAGGTTGTGCCAGCGCAGGAAAGCGACCACGAGGCGCAGGTTGCTGAAGCCGAATTCAGCGCGGTCGCGACGGGTCTCGGTGATCAGTCGATCAAGCGCGGCTGGCAAATAGGGTTGATCGTCGAAGCGCAGCCAGCGCTGCAAGGGCACCGATCGCCCGGCTACCAGTTCAGCGGCAAACGGTCCACCCCACGTGCAGATGTGCTCTGGCCGTACGCTCTGGATTTGCAGCATCAAGGGGACGCTGGCCACCGTCAGGTTGACGTTGGCCGCGCTGGGACGGAAGTACAGCAGCCGGTTGCGCCGTGACAGATCGAAGAGACGGTCGCGCAGATGCGTGAGCACTGCGGCGCGCCGCGGTGCAGCACCGCTAGCGCCGGCCAGCGCTCGCTCAATGTCAAGGCCCAGCGGCTGCTCGCGCCAGGTGCGCAGCCTTGCGGCCAAAGCGGACACGTCGGTCGCGCGGTCGTGCCGGTTGATCTCGGTCATTTCCGCGATGACCGCCGCCACGATTGGATTCAGCCGCCCGTGGAGCGAGAACAGGTTGCGGCGGTGGGCAACGAATCGGCGCAGATCACCCTCATCGGCAAAGTCGAGGCCGCAGGCCAGACTGGCGAGCGCCATGCCCAGAAGGAAGATGTCGCTGATCTCATCGTGGTGACCGATCAGCAGTTCCCAACTGAGCGGACCAGGCAGGTAGACCGGGCGGTCAATCGGCGCGGCGCAATCCAGTTGTAGCGCTTCGTCCGTCACTTCGCGCCGGCCGTCCTCGGTATGGCTGCGCTGCAGCGCGCCAATGATGTTCAGACCAGACGCCGGATGCGGCTGCACCCGATGCACCGCGCCGATATCCATGGCCGGCAGTTCGCCTTCCGGCCGGCGCAGGACTAGTGCGCCGCCCTCGCCCACCAGGATGCCGTCGACGCCGAGCGCGGCGACTTGGCCATGCTTGTGTAAGGAAGCCACCTGTTCGAACAGCGGCACTACCAGCACGAGTACATCGTCGGTGAGCAGCGGGGCACCTGCCTGAGCTTGAATCAGCGTACGCAGCGTACGCGGCGCATCGTTGTGAACCGGTTGGTCGCTCATACTCGGCCCTCCCCGGCCACTTGGCGGTAGAAGCGCTCGAGGTCCCGCTTCGTGAAACCGGCATCTCGACGAAGATTAGTCTGCAGGGCATCGAGGCTGCCGAGCGTCCTGGCCACTTGGCCAGCCCGGAGCAACGCCGCATCCTGCTGGTCGGGGTCCGCTAGAGCGAGATCCATCATCAGCGCATTGAGGTAGTCACGGATGCTCCCGTCGGCCACGTCGCCGGCGAATGCTTCCGGCCCGATGGCGGGCTCATCATCCTGCCAGTCGGGGAACAGCATGCGGAGCTGAGCCTGTACGCCGTCGCTCGCCAACGGAGTACCGGCCAGGTAATGAGCCAGGAAGCCACGCGTCAACTGCTGCAGCCGCCCCTGCTCCGGCAGGTCCAGCCGCTCCAGTCCCAACGGACCATGCAGCCGGGTCTCGATCCACGAGTCGAGGTTCTCTGCCTGCTCCCACCACAGCGCCAATGCACGGGCCCGAATGAAGGTCTCCGGATGGGTATGCGCGGCGCTTGCCTTTGCTTCGTTCGACTCGATCTCCGCAGCCTGGCGTAGGTAAGCCGCTGCATCGACGCTGTGTATGCCTGTCTGGATTTTTACCAGCGTCGATACTGCTGGGGCCACTGAGCCGGCCGCCACCGCGCCACCTCGGTCGGCAAACAGTTCGGTATGCAGGGCATAGCGCCGATAAGTCTCACGATGGCTGCTGCTGTTGCCAGGGGCGGCCAGCGCGTCGTTAAGGATGCGGTCCGCCACCAGAAACTGGCCGTCGTCTCGCGACCATAGCAGGTGATGAGCAAGCTCATGGCCGAATACCGCCATCAGCTCCTCGGTCGACAAGCGCTCCAGCAACGGTCCTTGCAGGATGATGTGCACTTCGTCGGGCACATAAATCAACGACGCGTTCATCTCCTGTCCTGACGACTGATAAAGAGTTGCTCGAGCATCGACTCCTAGCCGCTTCATGGCGTGCTCCAGAGCTGCATGCACCTCGGCATGGGCATCGGCATCGAGGCGATAGGTGTCGCGCAATAACATTGAACGCAACTCTTCGCGCTGCTCGACGGAGCTGGTGCGGGCACTGGCCCAGCGCCAGACCTCCGGCTCGTGGCGACGTAGGTAGTCGACCACCGTTGCGTGATACGTGAGCGGCACAAGCGCACCGCAGTCTGGGGCGTAAGAGTCCATGCAGGGACGTCCAGGATTGAGTCGGTCTGATTTTACAAGGGTAAGTGGCGAATAGCGGTCGTTGAAACAGGACCCGCGACGTCACCATGGGCGACGCGAAATTGTCACGCTGTATATTGACGGGTCCGCTTGCCGCATTTTTCGCGCCTTGGAGTGTGAGCGTCGATACCTAGTCCCCATCTTCAGCGTCATTAGGTTGGTGTAGCCAGTCGACATTGCATCGGCCGCCTAGTGGGTCAACGGCTTGCCGATTGCCGCTGAAAGCACCGGCAGATACGGAATGTATTCGTCAATGACCACACGGGAAGCAGGCTCGCATTCCCTAAAAGTTCAGAAACTCCTAGCCCGAGCTTGAAGACCATTCGATTCCTAGGGAATCCACGACGCATAAACCGGCATCAAGCAGGCAAACATAGAATGCTCCCCACGAATATCGGCATGACTGTTCAAGTTCTTTAGTCGCAGCTTATGAAAGCCGTACGAATGAATGTTTATGCGATTGTTGATGATCTACGCGATGGCGTCGAACGTCTCAAGCTGCCCGAACTCGGTCTAGCGAGATGCGTTTTGACGGTCAGGTGTTTAGCCCATCCGCATAAATCACGTTGTCGACGATCTAGGGGACGACGGAGGGTTGCTTTTGACCGTTTTGCCTTGTGCAATTGGCATAGACCGCCCGAATCCCGCAAGACCGCGATCGACAGCAGGCGACCCGAAGCGGGCCTTCAGATTTCCCGAAAGCGGCCGTTCAACAGTCTGGGATGTCTCGGATCAAAATATCATGTTTACGCCAGAGTTTTCTGCAACCGACGCCACAGAACACACGCTGATCGCCAATCACTATGTCGAGACGGAAGATGCACTGAACCTAAGCGTTGCGTTCGTACGGGCGCGGATACTTTTTGGCCGACAACACGTGCCTCTGCCGACAAGGTTTGTGGCGCACTATGACGTGCGTGGACAAAGGATTGTGGACGATCTGGAGGGTCGGCTGGAAAAAGCGCTCGGAGACGTCGCCGAGGTTCGGGTGAAGCGGTCATGAGCCTTCAACTTATAGCTCGTGGGGCATCCCTGAGCGATGTTGAGCGTAGCCTTGACCTGCTCGACGGTAAAGCCGAAGTATTTTCGATTGACCGAGAGCATGTCGGGATTTCTATCCCGACCCGATTGCTTGACACTGTCGGGGAGGCAAAGGTTAGAGAGGCGCTACGACACTTGACCGTCTATGACCTTTACTCGGGCGTTTGGAACGGACAGTAATGCGTAGTCGAGCAAATTGGAACATCGACGGGAAAATTGTCGACGATTCGAAGAGGGATATCGACCGTCGCTTCATGGCCGACGCCGGTCCGAACCGTCTGTCGTCATTTATCTCGAGAGATTTAGTTGCGCTCGTGCGGATTCAGTTCCAGCAGTTGGCGTGCTAGCCGACTGGTGATCACCGGGCCGCATTTGGCGCAAACTCCGTTGTTGGTTGCCATGCCGCAGCAAGGACAAAACCACCTACCCAGATTGAACCGTGTCAACTTGTAGGATAAAGGGGGGGCCTTCAACGTGAGCGTCTCGAATTGCTCTCGAACGGAGATGCTAAATAATGAGCCCGACAATGAGCATCGGAGCTCTCCCGGGGTGGCTTCAACGAGCTGTGCGGAACAGTAGGGACAGTGCATAGGCTGGAGTGTGTCGGTCGGATTGATTGTTGACGATCTTGGGGGAGATGTCGAGCGTCTGAAATTGGCCAAACTTCGCCCGACTATGACCGACTCATGGCGCCCCACAAAGCACCTTCAAGCTTCTCGAAAGTGGTCACTCCGGGAACTACATAGATCGCATTGGCGATCATCTACTTGGTGATTTCCAACAGTGTTTAACGATTGCAAGACATGCGTCAATCCCTTACGACCATCACCTTGTTCTCATGTTTGATACCGCCAAGTTCAAAGTACGCTACCCCTTCCTGCATCAACCCACGGGAACGATAGAAAGAGATTGCTTTTTCGTTTTGCGAGTTAACGGCGAGCCAGATTGCACGATTTCCAGTTCTTGCCTCTGCAATGCCTTTGGCATCAGTCAATAATGCAGATCCGATTCCACGGCCGGAGAAAGAGCCTTGGATGTAGAGTGTCTCGATCTCGATAGGAACGTCCGCATGGTACGAACCAAAGCGCATGACAATATAGCCGACAAGATTGGCTTCTGCCTCAGCCACCAATAGAACGATGCCCGGATCGTTCAATAGAGCCAGGATTTTTTCTGGCGTAAATGTCGTCAGTACATATTGCGCGATGACGTCGGACACTCCCGCCGCTGCATAGGTACGCACCCACACCTGTGCGCCAAGTGCCGCGATACGCGCTACATCTTCCGGTCTAGCCGTTCTTATCGAATGCTTGGCTTTCATCTTGTTCTTTTTCCAGAGTTCGCTGGTAAAGGTGAGGCCGGCGTGCGAGTGTCTAATGACCAAACGTGGCCGATCGGAACCTCGCGCGATGGGCGTTTGACGACCCTGAGTACGCATCAACGACCTTATGCGGTCCCTGCATAAGCATCTCGGGCCTCTACGGCCTATCGTTCAGCGGGTGTCCTCGTATGCGTCAACGTTCTGCATCACCTCAATTACGCGGCTCCTGGCACAAGCTTGCGACACGCCCTTGCAGTTGGAAACCCATTGCCTCGTATAGCGCTCCGGCATGGTAACTTTCATCTGCAACCATGACGAGCCGGTCCGATTGTCCGGCCGTCAGTTTGATAACCTCGCTCACCAAGGTCTTACAAACATTTCGGTTTCGATGCTGTTCCGCGGTAAGAACCGATTGGAACCGCCCAATGCCGCCGAGGAAGAATAAGCCCAGACTTCCCACCTGTTCATCATTGATAAACGCTCCCCACCAGTTTCCAAGACCCCGTGCAATTAGAGTCCTGTAGGCGGTCTGTTGATGTGCCAAGTACCGCTGTGAGGTGGTGTTCGACGGGTCTAGCATGTCGGCGAGCTGCATTCGAGACCAATCGTCCCAATCCTTCTGCGTCCCAAACTTGCGGACGTCGACCAATGAGTTTGTCGCAACTGGTCGTATGTCATCTGGATGCGCAGCCAGCACACGACAAACCGTTGCGTCGTAACCTTGCTCAACGAATGCGTCGAGATTCACAACACTGTCTGCTCTTTCCGGCCAGGCAAACGTGCGGTGTGCGATCAGCGGTGGGATCCCGACAAATTGGGCAAAATCAGCCTCCAGCCGTTTTAGATCGGTTCCCGAAGGTCGTTGCTCCAGGACGAGCATGTTGCCAAAAAAATATTCTGGTGCGTCCGGTGTCCGGACAACGACGTAGTCATCCTGCGACTCGACCATACCGGTTTCTGCGTGCAGTAATAGATCGGTAGCTAGACCCAGGTTATCGGAAAGTTTGAGCATTTCAGTATCGTTATCTACAAGGTGCAACGGTTTGAGCCTACAGGGACGACTGTCGATGATCTAGGCACCGATCGAATGCCGTCATCCGGCACGACGCGCGGCCATTTCCAGGCGAGAATACAAAACCACCACAACCCGTTGGAGAAACAGTGCGTATCGTCTGCTTGCACACCGCTGACAGCAACATCGCCTTGTTCGACGCCGCGGCCCGCGCCGCCGGATTCGAAGCACTCGAGTTGACGCATGTGGTCCGCGCCGACTTGCTCGCGGCCGCCGAGCAGGCCGGCGGATTGACCGAGGCGATCGCGTCGCAAACCCGCGAGGTGCTCCTCACGCTAACGGACAACGCGCACGCCGTGTTGCTCAACTGCTCGACGCTCAGCCCATCAGTGAACGACGCTCTCGCCGCGCAAGCTGCGCCGGTACCCATTTTACGGGCCGATGCCGCGTTGGCTCAGCGCGCGGTGGAAAAAGGCGGCAAGGTTGTCGTGCTATGCACCGTATCCACTACACTCGAGCCGACCACCCGCGTGTTCGCTCAAGCCGCCACGCACACCGCCGCGGAAGTCGAGGTTAAGTTGGTAAGCGGCGCATGGGACCGTTTCAGAGCAGACGACACAGCAGGCTACCTATCCATGATCGCCACCGCTGCGGACGCGGCCTACGAAAACGGCGCGAACGTCCTAGCGTTCGCACAAACATCGATGGCCGGTGCGGCTTACCTGGTCAAGAGCGGAGCGAAACCTCTCACCACACCAACCATCGCCCTCGCCGCCGCAGTCCACGCAGCCACCCTCGCAGCCTGAAGCGCGATGTTCGCCGAGTACCTCGTCAAATGGGACCTGCTTTCGGACGGCGAGCCGATTCGCACGCATAGCAGCCGGCTGCTACCGGTGCGCCAGCATGGCGTCGCCGCGATGCTGAAAGTTGCGCAGGAACCCGAAGAGAAATTCGGCTCGCAACTGATGGTGTGGTGGGACGGCGACGGCGCAGCCCGCGTACTCGCCCATGATGCCGACGCCCTGCTATTGGAGCGCGCCCAAAGCAATCACGCGTTAGCGGACCAAGCGCGCACGGGCGACGATGAAGCAGACGACCACGCCATCGACATCCTCTGCGCCGCCGCGGCACGACTCCACGCACCACGTCACAAACCGCTGCCCGAACTGATCGGCTTGCCACGCTGGTTCCAGAGTCTCTGGCCCGCAGCGCAGCAATACGGCGGCTGGCTCTCCGACAGTGCCGCGACAGCACAAGCCCTACTCGCCGCGCCGCAAGACCCGGTTGCGTTGCACGGCGATATTCATCACGGCAACGTCCTCGATTTCGGCGCGCGTGGTTGGCTGGCGATCGACCCGAAAGGTCTCTACGGCGAACGCGGCTTCGACTACGCGAACATCTTCTGCAATCCAGACGAGGCGTCCGCGCTGGCACCTGGACGGTTCGAGCGTCGCGTCGAACGCGTGGCGCACATCGCCGGGCTCGACAGACACCGTCTGCTGCAATGGATTCTTGCGTGGTCGGGATTGTCAGCAGCGTGGATTCTCGAAACGGGCGAGACACCGGACATCGATATAGACATCGGCAGAATGGCGGCCGAAGCGTTGAAGCGGAAGTGAGAGCTGAGAGCTGAGAGCTGAGAGCTGAGAGCTGAGAGCTGAAGAGAAAACTGCCTTGGGCAGCAGCCCGCAAGCCGCCGCCCAAGCCCTACGTCAATTAATGCGGAGCCTTACCGTTGGGCAAAGCGTCCAGCGGTTTGTGCTGCTCTTCGCCGAGTCCCGGGAAGAACGCGTTCCATGCGGCGCGCACGCCCTGAGCCGCGGTGGCCTCCGCGCCAATCGATTCTGCCTCGCCGTCCGCAGCTTTCGAAGGGTCAGAGGAAAGGCCGCGCCAGTGCGTGAACACCAGCAGCGGTTTCTCGGTCCATACGCCCTCGCCATATTTCGCAAATGCCGTGTCGCCGCTCGTCAACTGCACCTCGTACCAGCCCTCATGGACAGGCGTATGGGCAGCAAGCTCAAACCAGGCGGTCGGTTCGATTTCCTTCATGTCGTCTCCGGTCGGATAGATCGTCAAAGATAACCACAAGCAAGGCATTCTTCATGCCCGAACCCGCTAGCGGCCCGGCAGGCGCGCGCCGCTTGTCACGCGGTGCTGCAGGGCGGTGCGCTGGGCATGACCTGCGGGCGATTCGTCGACGTCGCGCACTTCGAATTCGCCGCGCATAGACGACACGATAGCGCGACATGGGCCGCGCGGACAGACGTAAAAAGTTACACGGCGCGCCGGGTGGTCGACCGGATACCCGACTCGCCCGCCATCTCCCGCACCAGCGTGGCCAATACGCGGACAGCGAGCGCCAATTGTTCGGCTGACGTGCTGCCGTAACCGATCACCAGCCCGTTCGTCTCCTCGCGCTGCTGCAATGCAAAACCCGACAACGGACGCGGATTGAGCCGCCTGGCGAGCGCGCGTTCGGCGAGGGTCCGATCGGAAATATGCGGCGGTAAGCGCAGCGTCAGATGCATGCCGCAATTGCCGCCCAGAATCTGCGACGGCGCGAAATGCATGGTGAGCGCATCGCGCAGCGCCTGCTGGCGCTCCCGATACAAACGCCGCATGCGGCCCAGATGCCGCCCGAACTCGCCGCTATCGATGAAATGCGCGAGCGCCAGCTGCTCCAGACGATGCCCGCCGCGCAGCATCTCCTGCAACGCGACGGCTGTGTGCGCGGCGATCACGCGCGGCAACACCACGAAGCCGATACGCAGCGCCGGAAACATCGTTTTGCTGAATGAGCCGACGTACAGAACCGGCGCGTCCTCGACCAGCCCTTGCATGCTGGCGATCGGCTCGCCGGTATGGCGGAATTCGCCGTCGTAGTCGTCCTCGATCAGCCACGCGCCGCAGCGGCGCGCCTGCGCGATCAGTTCAAGCCGGCGCGCCACCGACAACACCGCACCGGTCGGATACTGATGCGCGGGCGACGTGTAGATCAGCTTGGGAGGATGCGCGCGCCACGCATCGGACGGCACCGCGATGCCTTCGGGATCGACCGGCATCGGCAGCATGCTCAGATCCCCGAGGTTGAAAGCGGCCTTCGCGCCGCGATAGCCCGGATCTTCAACCCATGCGATGTCGCCCGGATTGGTGAACAGCCGCACGCACAGGTTCAGCGCTTCCTGCGCGCCCTCGGTGATGACCACCTGCGAACCCTCGCAGCGCACGCCGCGCGCCATCCGCAAATGCGCGGCGATCGCGTCGCGCAGGGCCGGTTCGCCCGCCGGGTCGCCGTAGCCGAGCGCAAACGGCAACGCGCGCTCCATCGAACGTTCGAGCGCGCGCCGCCAGGCGGCCAGGGGAAAGCGGTCCAGCGCAGGCGTGCCCGGTGTCAGCGGCAAGGTGTTGTCGGCATGGGTGCGCGTCGCCGCGAATTGCTCGACGCGCGCCGCGTAGGCGACCTCCGGCGCGGCCGACGATGTCCGCGTTTCACCGCGTGCCGAAGGGCTGGAGAGCGGACTGACGCGCGTGCCCTTTTTGTCGGCCACCACATAGCCCACCGCGGCCAGATGCTCGTACGCGATCACCACCGTGTTGCGCGATACGCCCATCTCCGCCGCCAGCAAGCGCGACGACGGCAGTAGCGACCCCGCCGGCAAGCGCCCCGTGAGGATCGCCTGTTGCAAGCGTTCGATCAGTTGCTTTTGCAGCGGCACGGATTTTTCACCGTTGCCGCTGGTGGTCGTGGCGGCCGGGTTGGCGAGCGGACCAATGATTTCGATCATCCTGGCTGGATCTATCAAATGCTGTTCTGTTGGATCTTTTTAACATACCACGTTTGCCGTATCGTTCTCCACAAGCATCGACCATCCAACTATCGACAGGAGAGCAGACATGGAACCCAGACGTAACGCGTTCGATCAGCCGATTGGCGTCCCCGTGCCAGATTGGAAAGGCGCCCAGGCGCCCGGCCGCGAGCCGCTGGTGGGCAGCTATTGCCGGATCGAGCCGGTGGACGTCGAACGCCACGCGGCGGACCTGTACGAGGCCTACAGCTCGGCGCCCGATGGCCGCGACTGGACCTATCTTTCGGTCGGTCCGTTCGAGAGCCTTGCGGCGTATCGCGAGCACCTGACGCGCATGGCCGCATCGCCCGATCCGCTGCACTACGCGGTGATCGATCTGGCCACCGGCAAGGCGGTCGGCACGCTCGCGCTGATGCGCATCGACCGCGCGAACGGCGTGATCGAAGTCGGGCACGTCACCTATTCGCAGCGCCTGAAACGCACGCGCATCGCCACCGAAGCGATGTTCCTGCTCATGAACCATGTGTTCGACGACCTCGGGTATCGCCGCTTCGAATGGAAGTGCGATTCGCTTAACGGACCATCGCGCACGGCGGCGTTGCGCTATGGCTTTACGTTCGAAGGAATCTTCCGGCAGGCGATCGTGTATCGCGAACGGAATCGCGATACCGCGTGGTTTTCGATCATCGATAGCGAATGGCCTGCGCTGCGTCCGAGCTATGCACACTGGCTCGACGCCGGCAATTTCGATGCGCAGGGTAAGCAGGTTGAACGGCTGGTGGACCTGATCGCGCGGCAGCGGGCAGCAGCGAGCGAAAGCGGTCAATGAGGCGGCCCGTTGCGGGCTGCTTGCGAGCCGGCCAGAAGGCCGGCTCGTCGATCCCGAGACTTCAGAGACTAAATAGACTTCCGGCGAGTGCCGCGCGACGGCTCAGGCAACGCCCGCCGTTCGCCGCAGCAGGATGGTCGGGTTGCCTTTGTACGTCGTGCGGAGTTGCTCACGGTAACCGCACTTGCGCGCGACGTTCAGCGAAGGCTGGTTTTCCGGGGCGATGATGCAGGCCGTCTCGCCGTCAGGCCAATTCGCGTCGGCCCAATCGAGCGCAGCGCGCACAGCTTCGGTCGCGTAGCCGCGGTTGTGGACGGCAGGATCCAGCGCCCAACCTATTTCCGGTGTGTCCAGCAAGGAAGGTTCGATCTCGCGGTGGTAGTCGGCAAAGCCAACTTCGCCGAGGAACCGGCCGCTGTCCTTTTCCCGCACCACCCAATAGCCGTATCCCAGCATCGCCCAATGCCCGGCGTAGCGCAGCAGGCGCGCCCAGACTTCTTCGCGCGTAAACGGCTTGCCGCCGATGTAACGGATCACTTCGGGATCGGACCACATCGCATAGCTCTCGAGGAAATCGTCGCGTGCGTGCGGACGCATGATCAGGCGGTCGGTGGTGAGAAGCGTGGGGCGGTTGGACATAGGCGGGCAGGTGGTTGGCGTAGACGCTATGAGGTTGAGAAGCGTTGAAGAGTGCCTGGGATGATCGCAGATTTTTTGCGCACCAGGTTCGCGGCCAAAAAGCAGGACGCCATGCGCTATCCAACCGATCCGGCCGACCCTGCGAACGCCACCGACCGTCTGGCGAATTCATGAAGCCGCCCCTCACGCCATCTCGAGAAACCGCGCCAGACACGGATTGCGATTAGCTGGCGACCACGCCAGCACCTGCTCGATCAGCGGCGCGTCGACTAGCGGCCGGAACACCACGCCCGCGAGTTGCGCTTTACGCATCGAGGCCGGCACCAGCGCCACCCCTACTCCTTCATCGACGAGACTGAGCACCGTCTGCTGCAACTGCACTTCGAAGCGGATATCCGGTTCGAAGCCGCCTGAGCGGCAATGCTCGAGAATGGCCGTGCGCAAGCTCGGCGCGACTTCCTCGGACGCCAGCACGAATGGCTCGCCCGCCAGTTGCGCGATCTTCAGACGCCGGGCGCGGGCGCGTGGATGGCTGCGTGACAAGGCCACGCACAAAGGCTCGCGAAGAATCGTCCGGATCGCGATGCCCTTGTCGGGCACGCCTGGAAACATGATCGCGGCGTCAATCTGGCCGGCCAGCACTTGTGCAGCCAGATCGTTCGATACGACCTCGCGCAGGTTCAAGGCGACCTCGGGAAACGCGGCGCCGAACGTGCGCGCATAGCCGGGCACGACGCTGTACGCAGCGCACATCGTGAAGCCGATGGCGAGCTTGCCGGCGTCGCCATGCGCCGCCGCCTGGGCATTGCTGACGGCTTGCTCCACGGACGCAAGGATCGCCTTCGCATCGGCGTAAAAGCGCTCGCCCGCCGCGGTCAATGTGACGCTTCGCGGACTGCGCTCCAGCAGCGTCACACCCAGGTTCGCCTCCAGCGCCGCCAGTTGCCGACTCAACGGCGGTTGCGACAGATTCAGGCGCGCCGCTGCGCGGCCGAAATGCCGCGTCTCAGCGAGAGTCACGAAGTAGCGTAACGGCTTGATATCGATCACGACGCCCTCGCGCTGAATGACGATGCAGAAAAGGTATTGTTGACGGCAGAAAACAGTATTGGATTGTATCAACGCAAGCCACTACGCTGGCGCATCGCTCCCTGCGCCCACGCTTTCTATTTAATCGATGTTAGCTACTCTCGAGATTCTGCTTCCCGTGTTCGGCCTGATTTTCGCGGGCTTTGCATGCCGTCGGCGCGGCGTGCTCGGACCGAACTCCGCGTCCGAACTGAACCGCTTCGTCGTCTGGCTGGCTCTGCCGGCGCTGCTGTTCGACACGATGGCGCATGCCACGTGGCAACAGCTTTATCAGCCGGCCTTCGTCGCGGCGTTTTCGATCGGGTGCCTCGGTGCGTTTCTGCCGATTCTCGCCATGCGGATGATCGGGGGCCGGCATCTGGCCGACGCGAGCGTCGATGCGATTGCGGCGTCGTATCCGAACACCGGCTACATCGGCTTTCCGCTTGGCATGATCGCGTTCGGCTCGGCCAGCCTGACACCGACCACGATCGCCACGATCCTCGTCGCGTGCGTGCTTTTTGCGCTTGCCATCGTGCTGATCGAAATCGGCCTGCAGACCGAACGCACGCCGCACAAGCTAGGGTTGAAAGTGTTGGGATCTCTGGCGCGCAATCCGTTGATCGTGTCGCCAATCCTGGGCGTGCTGTTGGCGAGCACCCATGTCGCGTTGCCGCAAAGCGCGGAGACGTTTCTGAAGCTGCTGAGCGGCGCTGCCAGTCCGTGTGCATTGGTCAGCCTTGGCTTGTTCCTCGCTGAAAAGCGTCCGTCCGAGGCGGGCGCGGGCGGCATCTCGCTGCTGCTGACCGGCGTCAAGCTGGTGGGGCAGCCGGCGCTGACCTGGTGGCTCGCGGCGCGCGTGTTCGGGCTCTCATCCACACTGGTCGAGATGGCTGTTGTGCTCGCCGCGCTGCCCACCGGCACCGGTCCATTCATGCTGGCCGAGTTCTACCGACGCGAGGCGCACATCACCTCGCGCACGATTTTGCTGTCGACGGTGGGATCAGTCGTGACCCTTTCGTTGCTGCTGCTGGTGATGGGGCATCGTACGTAAGCGGAACGGGAGAACATCCGCCGCGCTACGCCTCGCGCTATGCTTCGCACACGGACCATCAAGGTCCGCGCTCTCCATCCACAAAGAGCAAACAGCAAACAGCGAACCGAACTGCCGTGCCCAAAGCCCGCCCACCCGAACTTCACGACGACGCCGACGCCCGCTCCCTCGCGCGGCGCTATCCGCGTGGGCTGCGCATCGATCCGCATTCGCACACGTGGGCGCAGGTGCTGTATGCGGTATCGGGCGTGATGTGGGTGGAAGTCGGCCGCGAGGCGCTGGTGGTGCCGCCGCAGCGCGCGGTCTGGTTGCCGGCCGGCACGGTCCACTCCATCCACATGATGAGCGAGGTGGAGATGCGCAATATCTATCTGCACGAACGCAACGTCGGCCATCTGAGCCGGCGCAGCGACGTGTTCGAGATCAACGGCCTGCTGCGCGAACTCATCACGTCGATTGCGGAACACGAGCGTACCCATGCTCGCGACGAAACCTATCTGGAAGCCGCCTATCGTCTCGCGATGCTGGAGCTGGGGCATGCCCCTCGCTCATCGCTGCGCATCGCGCTGCCCGATGCGTCGGACCGGCGGCTCGATGCGTTGTGCCGCGCGGTGATCGACAACCCTTCGATCGCGATCAGCTTCGAACAGCACGCGGCCTCCGTCGGCGCGAGCGTGCGGACCTTGGCTCGCCTCTTCACGCGTGAGTTGGGCGTGGGCTTTGCCGAATGGCGGCGTCAGGTGCAACTTGCGGTGGCCGTGTCAGGTCTCGCCGAAGGGCGCTCGGTCAGCAGCATTGCGCGCTCGCTGGGCTTCCAGCCGAGCAGCTTCAGCGACATGTTCCGGCGCGAGTTAGGCGCGCCGCCGACCGGCTTCGATCCGAGCGGCACACTCAGCGAGGCGGCTTCTGAAGCTTCGCCGGAGCTGGCCCAAGACAAGCTGTCCACTGACGGGTAAGTTATACGCACTGACGGCAGCGAGATTCGCCCTTGCAGCTAAGCCAGCGCTCGCTGGCGGCTTAACGAACCCGCGCTGACATCCGCGCCCTCCACCGTCAGCCAAGCCGTTTGCGCTGCCGGCCCAACGACGCCCAGCCAGGCCTGTAGGCCGCCACACAGCACGCCTTGTCCGAAATTCGAAAGTCTTTGTCTCAACGCCTTTGTACCGGTCATCTAGACTACGCTCATCGACTGCACGACGCAGCGCACGACCTGACAGGAGTGACACGCAATGAAAGCGATTCAGTTCAAGACTTTTGGCAACCCCGAAGTGCTCGAATACGTCGATCTGCCAACGCCTCAAGCCGACGCGGACAGCGCCGTCGTGCAGGTCAAGGCGGCCTCGGTAAATCCGAGCGACGTCAAGAACGTGTCCGGCCATTTCGAACACACCGTTCTGCCGCGCACGCCCGGCCGCGACTTCAGCGGCGTCGTGACAGCCGGTCCCGCCGAATGGCTCGGCGCCGAAGTCTGGGGCACGGGCGGCGATATCGGCTTCACACGCGACGGCACCCACGCCGAGTTCATCAAGATTCCGCTCGCCGCGTTGTCGCGCAAACCCACCACGCTCAGCCACACGGAGGCCGCCGCGATCGGCGTGAACTTCGTGGTCGCGTGGCTCGGCACGGTCGAGTACGCACACCTCCAAGCGGGCGAGACGATCGCCGTGATCGGCGCAGGTGGCGGCGTCGGCGGCGCGGTAGTGCAGATCGCGAAAGCGCGAGGCGCGCGCGTGATTGGAGTCGACCGTCATCCACTTTCCGCCGACACCCCCGCAGGCCGATTGATCGACGACTACGTTCCGTTCGACGAAAACGCAACCGCGGCTATCAAAGCGCTGACCGGCGGCGCCGGCGCGGACGTGGTGTACGACACGGTCGGCGGCGTCGCCTTCGAGACCGCACTGAGTCTCGTCAAGCGCCGCGGCCGGGTGCTGGAAATCAGCGCCACGGGCAAACGCCGCGTGGAATTCGACCTGATCGATTTCTATCACAACGAGACGCAACTGCTCGGCGTGGACAGCGCCAAGCTGGGCGTCGCCGAATCGGCGCCGTTGATGACTGCGTTGGTAGGAGGCTTCGAGAGCGGCAAGCTGCAAGGGCCGGCCATCGCGCAGGAATTCCCGCTCGAACGGGCACGCGAGGCCTACGAATCGGTGGCCGCCGGCACGCGCGGCCGGGTCGTCATCACGATGTAATTGCCGACATGACCGGCGGGCGTGGCTGCCCGCATTTCAGATGGGTATGAACAACATGAAAGCGTATTTGGTCTCGCTCGCGGCCGGCGTCGTAGTCGGTTTGATCTACAGCGTGATGCAGGTGAAGTCGCCCGCGCCGCCGACCATCGCCCTGGTCGGGTTGCTCGGCATGCTAGCCGGCGAGCACGCGATCCCGTTAGTGCGGACGTGGCTGTCCGTCGGTATTCACTGACGCCCACCCACTAACGTCCTCCCACTAACGTCAGTCATCGACCTCTCTTCGCACCAATAGCTTTTCCGTCACCGGGCGCAGCACGCTAAGATGGAGGCCGCCGGGTCGGCGAGCCGCGCTTGCAGCTTCGCCCGCGCATGTGCCATCGACATGCGCGCCGCCCGGAGACCACAAGAAAAGCCTGGCTCGGAGAATCAGATGTCTGAAGAATATGAAGTGCATGGTCCGCACGACCATGCGGTTGAACACGCTGGCCACCATGACTCGGACCCGTTTGCGAGCCGCATGGCCGTGATGACGGCGATCCTCGCGACGATCGGCGCACTGTGTGCCTACCAGAGCGGCAACAGCGAAAATCTGGCGCTGTACTACAAGAACGAAGCCGCCATTAAAAAGACCGAAGCGTCGAATCAATGGAACTACTACCAGGCCAAGGGCGAGAAAGAGAATCTCGCTGAACTCGGCGCGGCGCTGTCGCTCGGCAATACCGATGCGCACGCGAAGTTCGCCGCCGACGTCGACAAATACAAGCAGCAGAAAGAGCCGATCCGCGCGAAGGCTGAAGCGATCGAAAAGGAAGTCGTGGACAACGACGCCAGGAGCGAGGCGCTGCTGCACGGCCATCATCGCTGGGCGCAGGCCACGACCTTGATTCAGGTGGCGATCGCCCTCTGCGCGATCACGTTGCTGACCCGCAAGAAATGGCTGCGCAATCTGTCTTTCGGGATTGCGGCTGCGGGTGTGATCACTGCCGCTGTGGCGTTCTTCTCGGCGTGATTGCGCGAACGAAGTTTCGCCGCGATGCTCGGCATGGCGTGCGTCGGTTGATCCGGTAAGTTACCTACGTACGGTTCAATGCGCGCGGCCGCGCGCGGCACGCTCGAGCAACAGTTCGCGCTCGCGAGCATTGCGCGTCATGCCGGCAGCGCGTTCGAATTCGGCGCACGCCTCTTCCACGCGGCCGAGTTTCTCCAGCAGATCGCCGCGCACGCTCGGCAACCAGTGATAGTTCGCGAGCGCAGCATCGGCGGCGAGCGCGTCGACGATTTCCAGACCGGCAGCCGGTCCGAATGCCATGCCGACTGCCACCGCCCGATTCAACTCCACCACCGGCGAAGGCGTCACCTGCGCCAGCGCGTCGTACAACGCGATGATCTGCGCCCAATCGGTCTCTTCGGCACGGCGGGCACGCGCGTGGCACGCGGCCAGCGCCGCCTGCAAAGCATATGGCCCACTCGCGCCGCCCAACGCGTGCGCGGTGCCGAGCGCGGTCAGCCCACGGCGGATCAGCAGCGGGTCCCAGCGGCTGCGGTCCTGGTCGAGCAGCAGCACCGGCCGGCCCTCGGCATCGGTGCGCGCACGCGTACGCGACGCCTGGATTTCCATCAACGCGACGAGGCCATGCACTTCGCTTTCGTCCGGCACGAGACCGCTCAGCACCCGCCCCAGCCGCAGCGCTTCCGCGCACAACGCCGGACGCATCCAGTCGTCGCCGGTTGTGGCCGAATAGCCTTCGTTGAAAATCAGATAGATCACCTGCAGCACCGACGCGAGCCGCGGCGCACGCGCATCCGCCTGCGGCACCTCGAACGGCACTTTGGCCGCAGACAACGTGCGTTTGGCTCGCACGATGCGCTGCGCGATGGTCGGCTCGGGCACGAGAAACGCGCGCGCGATTTCGTCAGTGGTGAGGCCGCCGAGCAGGCGCAACGTCAGCGCGACGCGTGCGTCGGTGGACAACACCGGGTGGCACGCCGTGAACACCAGGCGCAGCAGGTCGTCGCCGATATCGTCGGCGCGTGCGGCATCGAGGGTATCGACGAAATCCGGCACGAGGTGCGCCTCCATTGCGTCGAGATCGTGGCCCAACTCCTCACGCTTGCGAGCATGCAGCGCTTCCTGGCGCAAGCGGTCGAGGGCGCGGTTCTTCGCGGTCGCCATCAGCCACGCTCCCGGGTTGTCGGGCACGCCCGCGTCAGGCCAATGTTCGAGCGCCGCCACCAGCGCGTCCTGCGCCAGCTCTTCAGCGAGCCCCACGTCACGCACGATCCGTGCGACGTGGGCGATGACCTTGGCGGATTCGATCCGCCAGACTGCCTCGATGGCACGATGGGTGGCCGGTTTTGTCACGGGATCAGCCCGCTGCCTTAGCGTTCGGATCCATGTAGATCAGCTCCCAGATGTGTCCGTCGATATCTTCGAAGCCGTGCCCGTACATGAAACCGTAGTCCTGCGGCGCGCGCGGCACCGTGCCGCCGGCGGCGAGCGCCTTCGCGACCAGCGCATCCACCTCGCCCCGGCTCTCGCACGAGAGACCCACCAACGCCTCCGTGCTTTCCTTCGGATTGCAAAGGGACTTGCGCGTAAAGGATTTGAACAAGTCCTTGACCAGCAGCATCGCGTAGAGGTTCTCGCCAAGAATCAGACAAGCGGCCTGCCCGTTGGTGAACTGCGCCTCGAAGCTGAAACCGATCGTGCTGAAAAATGCCTTCGACCGTTCGAGATCGTCGACAGCGAGATTGACGTAGATCTGCTTATGCATGATGAAATCCAGTGATCGGGTTGGGCGCTCGCCGGGGCGGCGCATTGCGTCGTAGTCCGCCACGCATGCAGCGTTCCCGCGTACTCAGCTCGCCTCGGCCAGCGTTTTCAGATTGCTCAGGCCATCTTCGAAATCCTTGCCGACCATGCGGTCCATACTGACGAACACCTGCATCAGCTTCGACAGAAACGGCGCTGGCCCATACATCGCCCAGGTGACCTGAGTCGCGCCGGCCTCTGGCTTTAAAGTGAAATCGGCCATGTTATGGGCTTCGAACGGCTTGATGAAATCGAGGTTCATCGTCACGTTCGCCGGTGCCGCCGTGTCGACGATCTCCATCTGCCCCACCCCAACCTTTTCGCCTTGCCACGCATAGCGCGCACCCTTGCCGCTCGGCGTGCCGCTGTAAGCGCCCTGCGCTGCGGGATCTTTGCGCAGGAACGGATTCCAGCGATTGAACTGATGCAGGTCGTCGATCAAGCCGTAGACCCGCTCGGGCGGCGCCTCGATGCGCACACTGCGTTCGATCCGAAAATTGTCCGGCCGCGTCGCCGCGTAGATGAGCAGCAGACCCACCGCCGCAACGACGGTGATCAGAATAACTTTGAGCATGATGAATCCTCTCGATGTGGCCGGATCGGCGCCTCGTCTGGCGGTCGGATCGGCGTCGCGATTAATGTTTGGCCGCGTCCAGCTTGCGGAAGCGGTCGACTTCCGGGCTCGGCTCGAAGTCCTCGGGTTCATATAGCTGCCGCACTTCGATTTCGCCTTCGGCATCCTCGCCGAACGGCGCCGGGAAGCGCCGCGCCCATTCCATGGCTTCTTCGCGGGAGCGAACCTGAATCAGGGTGTAGCCGGCGATCAGTTCCTTGGTTTCCGCGAACGGACCGTCGATCACCGTGCGCTTGCCCCCGCTGTAGTGGATACGCCAGCCTTTAGAACTCGGCTTCAGACCGGTTGCGTCGAGGAGCACACCGGCCTTGGCCAGTTCTTCATGGTAGGCGCCCATCGCCGCCATCAGGGCTTCGTCCGGCTGGCCGCCGGCTTCGCTGACGGCCGTCGCCTTCACTATGATCATGAATCGCATCGCAATCGCTCCTGGGGTGGTGTGTAGTTGGTGGAGAGCCGTTATCTGTTTGCTGGCTCCTTATTCACACGACGAGCGATGCGTGGCCAGATCGACATGTTTGTCGTTAGCCTGGGGAAAACCCCCAGAAAATAGTTACGAATGGGCAAACCCGCTTATAGGAAACAAGGCCCGAGCTTGCGGACTTCGACAGTGCACCACGAGGCCGCCGGGCAGGCTTGCGCGATCGCCACCGCTTCTTCGCGGGTTTCAACATCGAGCAGGTAGAAGCCGCCGATCATTTCCTTGGCTTCGGCGAACGGACCATCGAGCAGTTTCGCTTGACCGTCGCGCACCTGCACGCGCACGGCGTCATTTGAGGAAGTCAGCGCTTCGGCCGCGACCAGCTTGCCGCGCTCTTTGAGTCCGGTAGCGAAACGCACCATCTGGTCATAAACCTCGCGCCCCGCCTGCTCACCGCGTTCGACGCGTTGATTCGGGGGTTCGACGATAAGCAGCATGTAAGACATGGCGTCTCCGATTGATCGCGCCGCGCAGTGAACACCAGCGAGGCGTACCACGGCAAGAGCGCGCTTACAGTTGGGTTGCGAAAGCCAGTCTAGCAAGCGCGGATGACTCCAGCAAACCCGTTTCACTGCCCGGGCACCCGCGGACCGCAAGCCCTACGGACACTCGTAATACAGTTGCGGCACGTGGATTGCTGCTTCGGTTGCATCGATACACATCCGAGGTGACATCATGCGAAATCGACCTAGTCTGGGCGTTATTGCGATGGTATTGGCGCTACTGACATTGATGGCCGGCTGTACCCTTGGCGGTGCGGCAGCAGGCGGCGTGATCGGTAACGAGGCGACCAATCACAGCGCGGTCGGCACAGTCGGCGGCGCAGTAGCCGGCGGCATTATCGGACACGAGTTGGGCAAATAATTAGCGCCTGAACTGTCTGAAGCAATTCGATCAGAGAATATGACGGGTTCGCAAACGCGACTACCCTTCATATTCTCCTATTCAGTCGCTCTCCCACGCGACACAACAACACCACTTTGAAGTATTCTCCCAACGCTTAAGCGCGCGTCGCGAACGCATTGTGTGTGGATTAAAGGCAGCAAATAATCTGCTTTCAATTCGATAAACCGACGCGGCAAATGCAATCGAATTTATCGGCATAATCTGCCGGCATAACAAACGAATCATATAAACAGGGCATCGGGGAAATTCATGCATCGAGCGTTAGTGCGTAGCGGCGTCGCGGCCGCAGTGGCCTTTGCGTTGTTCCAACTCGGCGGTTGTGGCGGCGGCGGTTCCAGTTCAACGTCGTCGAGCACGTCGACGGTCACGGCCACCTCGGTGAACGGCACGGTCGCCACCGGCGGCGCCGTAGTGGGCGCAACCGTCACGCTGACCGATGCGACCGGCGCTCAGGCCACGACAACCACCAACACCCAGGGCGCGTACACGATCTCGGTGAAGGGCATGACCGCGCCATTCCTCATCGTCGCCACCGACGCCGCCGGCATCTCCGCCCCGCTCGTCTCCGTGCTCGCCAAACTGCCGAATGGCACGGCGCCGGCTGTCGCCAACGTCACCACGCTGACCACCGCGATTGCCGCCATGCTGACCGCTTCGGGCAACCCGCTCGACCTCGCGTCCACCACGGCACTGGCCAAAGTGACGCTGCCGTCCGTGCAGATCGCCACCATCACGCTCGACACGATGCTGACGAAAATCCTCACGCAGAACGGCATACTGACGGCGGGCTTCGATCCGATCGGTACGGCCTTTACGCCGAACCACACCGGCGCCGATGCGGTGATCGATACGGTGTCGGTCGTCTCGGCGGCCAACGGCGGCCTCTTGCTGCTATCGAATGCGGCGCCGGGCACGACCATCGCGCTGAACAACCAGACTGCCCAATCGATCGCACTGGCAGCGCCGTCCGCGGCGGCCAACTATCTGGAACCGCTTGCGTCTCTGCTGACGGCCTGCGCGGCGACCGGCACGCTCAACACGTCATGCTCGCCGGCCATCGACTCCGCTTACCTCGAAAGCGGCTCGACCGATCTGGCCGTAGCCCACAGCCTGACGGAAGCGACCTTAACGGGTGCGGTGTTCGGTTCGCCGAAGACGCTCGCCTTCTTCACCCGCAATGGCAAGCAGCTCGCGCTCGTGCAGTTGCCGGTCACGCTGGCGAGCGGCACGCCAACTGCGCTCTACACCATCGCGCAACAGCTCTCCACGCCCGTCACGCTCGCCAGCGGCACACAACTCGGCTGGGATCTGATCGGCAATCAGTCGCAATTCGCTGTGGCGATCATGTCGCAAATCCAGCGTCGCACATTCCTCGATTCGAAGCTGAACGACGTGAACCGGTACGAGTCGGGTCTTAAGATTTCGATTCCGACTACTTCGAATCCGACGGTGTATTCGGCTTCCGTCACGGGACCTGGCCTCGCTGCGCCGATCTGGCTGATGCAACGCAATGCGCTCGGTATCAGCTCGCTGGGTCTCTCGGACCAGCCGTTGAGCGCGGCGCCGGTTTCGCCCGCGACAACCAGCAGCAATACGGAGCTGTATCGCTGGTCATGGCAATCGCTGTCGTCGACCGCGAACTTCACGCCGGCAGCATCGAGCGGCTACTACTCGGCGCAATCGATCGACGCGAGCACCGTGCCGCTCTACTCGACCTATACCGTGACGTTCTACGACCAGAACGGCGCGCAGCTCGGCCAGTCGTCGATCATCAATCCGGGCAGCCCGTTGAACGCGGCGGCGGGTAGCACGGTTGCATGGCCGACGCTGCTGCCGGACTTCGCGACCCAGTTCCTCACGCCGGCCGGATCGCTGGCCAGCGTGCAGTACGCGATGAGCGTGACGTGGTCGAGCCTCGTGAATGGACAGAATCTCGCGTATCCGGTGACGTCCGTGCAGATTCAGGCCTCCCCCGGAACGGGCACCGGCTCGACGACTGCAATCAATGGCTTCTCGATTGGTGCGCCGAACAACACCACGGTCGGTCAGTATCAAACCACCGTCTTTGCAGGGGTCAATGCCGCGGGCGTGCAGACTTGCACGAATTGCCCATTCCCGTCGTTGACGTCCGGTGGTTCGCGGCTCGTGCAGTTGGGTGGCGGACGGAGTGGAATCACGTACTACGACATGACGCAGTACAACGATTAGAGCCGGACAAACGAGAAACGCCGGCCCATCGCAGCGGCTTTCACGTAGTTGGCAACAGCGACCGGGCTTGCTCGAGAAGTGCGTGGGACGCAGCAAACTCGTTGCGTCCCGCCATCGTCAGTGCGGCGTGGCCGGTGCTCGCAAACAGTTCGTCGTTGGACGTTACGACTGCATTCGAACCGGCACCCGGCTGGTCGTAGCGGCGAAAGAACGCGAGCATCTGGAACGCGTCGAGTCGCCACTCCTCTGGACCGACCTTGGCCAGAAGCTCGGCTGCGGCTGCCAGTTGCCGCGTGACTGCGAGGAATTCAGAGCGTTCCATGACACCTGTCTCCTTGTGGGTCGCCGTCACCGGGCGTTCTGAGAGTTTAGCGCAGGACTTCAATAGGCCATCGACCCAGCCGTAGTCTTGCAAACTCGCAGGCCCAAGCAACAAGCCCGCGAGTTTGCATCAACTACGCGTCACGACGCTTTTTCCAGCTTCACGATGGTCATCGTGCCGTCGACGTCTTCAATGCGGACCCTCACCTTGTCGCCTTCGTGAATCTGCTTGATCATCGCGGCGTCCTTCGCCTTGAAGGCCATGGTCATGGCCGGCATCCCAACGTTCTGCAGCGCGCCGTGTTTCAGCGTGACCATGCCGGAGGCCGGGTCCACCTTTCTCACCACCGCGTCCGTGAGGGCCGCATTCGGCGAGTCCTTTGAAGCCGTCGGCTTCATGGACATGTTCATCCCTGCCATATCGTCGCCCGCAAACGCGGGGGCGGCGGCAATGGCGCCGAAAGCAGCAAACGCAACAATCCATTTCTTCATTGAAGTTCTCCAGTTTGAGTAGTTGGCACGGTTGTGCCGGAAGGTACTGCATGAGAAAGCCGCACGTCGGGCAGACGCTTCGCGCGGCGGCGTTGCAGCAGGAACCACGCTGCGGGAATAACCAACATCGAAAGGATGGGCGCCGTGATCATCCCGCCCACCATCGGCGCGGCGATGCGCTGCATGACTTCGGAGCCGGCGCCATGCCCGACCATGATGGGTATGAGACCGGCAAGCACGACCGCGACCGTCATCGCCTTGGGACGCACACGCTGCACGGCCCCCTCTCGAATCGCATCGAGAAGCAGCGTTTCGGTCAGCGGTTCGCCTGCGTCGAGTCTGCGATTCAACGCACCCTTCAGGTAAAGCAGCATCACGACACCGAACTCCGCGGCCACGCCAGCGAGCGCAATAAATCCCACGGCGGTCGCGACAGATACGGCATGCCCCAGCATCCAGATAAACCAGAAGCCGCCGACCAGCGCGAAGGGCACCGTCGACATCAATAGCAACGCGTCACCCACAGAGTTGAACGTCAGAAAAAGCAGCACGAAAATGACCACCAGCGTCACGGGAATCACCGTGCGCAACTTCGCCGCTGCTCGCTCCAGATATTCGAACTGACCAGACCACGCAATCGAATAGCCCGCGGGCAGCGTTACTTTCTCTGCGACCGCGCGCTGCATGGCCTGCACGGCCGAATGCAGGTCCGTATCGCGGATATCGACGTACACGTAACCGGCGAGCCGCGCGTTCTCACTGCGAATCATCGGCGGGCCATCGGCAATCGTGATGTGCGCCACGTCAGCTAGCTGGATTTGCGCGCCACGCTCGGTCACGACTGGCAGCTCGCGCAGCTTCTCGAGCGAATCGCGGATCTCGCGTGGATAGCGGACGTTGATCGGAAAGCGCTCCCGGCCGGCAATGACCTCGCCGACGTTCTCGCCGCCGACTGCGGTAGATACGATCGACTGGATATCGGCCACCGCGAGGCCGTAACGTGCCGCTGCCAGCCGGTCGATATCGACGTCGATGTATCGGCCGCCGTTCAGGCGCTCGGCGAGTGCGGACGTCACACCGGGCACGGTCTTGACCGCTGCTTCGATCTGCGTTGCGACCTTGTCGATTTGCCCGAGGTCGGGGCCCGAAATCTTGACGCCGACCGGCGTCTTGATACCCGTCGACAGCATGTCCAAGCGATTGCGGATAGGCGGAACCCACACGTTCGAGAGCCCCGGCACTTTGACGGTGCGGTCCAGTTCGTCGACCAGCTTCTCCGGCGTCATGCCCGGCCGCCACTCGCTGCGTGGCCTGAACTGAATCGTGGTCTCGAACATTTCGAGCGGCGCGGGGTCGGTCGCCGAATCAGCACGGCCGGACTTGCCGAACACGGTCTGCACCTCCGGGACGGTCTTGATGAGCCGGTCGGTCTGCTGCAGCAGTTCACTCGCTTTCTCCGCCGAGATGCCCGGCAGTGCTGTCGGCATATACAGCAGATCGCCTTCGTCGAGCGGCGGCATGAATTCGCCGCCGAGCCGCGAAAGCGGAATCGCCGACGCTGCGAGCGCAACCACCGCCAGACCGATCGCGACCCACGGACGACGCAACGTCGCCTCCAGCACCGGGCGATAGAGCCGGATCAGCACGCGGTTGATCGGGTTCGCGTTCTCGTGCGGGATGCGGCCGCGGATCAGTAAACCCATCAACACAGGCACCAACGTCACCGATAGCCCAGCCGCCGCTGCGATCGTGTAGGTCTTCGTGAAGGCAAGCGGAGAAAACAGCTTGCCTTCCTGGCCTTCGAGCGAAAACACCGGAATGAACGACAACGTGATGACGAGCAACGAGAAAAACAGCGCCGGCCCGACCTCCGCGGCCGACGTCGCGATGAGTTCCCAACGTTCAGCCGAACTGATCGCCTTACCGGGATGCGCGTGCTCGTACGCTTCGAGATGTTTGTGCGCGTTCTCGATCATCACGATGGCCGCGTCGATCATCGCGCCGATGGCAATCGCAATGCCGCCCAACGACATCAGATTCGCGTTGACGCCTTGATACCGCATCACGATAAAGGCGGCCAGCACGCCCAGGGGCAAGGACAGGATCGCGACAAACGCACTGCGCAGATGGAACAGAAAGACCGCGCAAACGAGCCCGACGATGATGAATTCCTCGACGAGCTTGTCCTTCAGGTTATCTACCGCGCGTTCGATCAGCTGTGAGCGGTCGTACGTCGTCACGACTTCCACGCCCGCGGGCAGCGAACGCTTCAGCCCGGCGAGCTTTGCCTTCACCGCATCGATCGTCGTCAACGCGTTCTTGCCGGAACGCATCACGATGACACCGCCCGCCACTTCGCCCTGACCGTTCAGCTCAGCGATACCGCGCCGCATTTCGGGTCCGATCTGAATACGCGCGACATCACCCAGCAGCACGGGCGTACCGGCTTCGTTCGTACGCAGGACGACGTTGCGAAAGTCATCGAGCGTGCGCAGGTAGCCGGACGAGCGCACCATGTATTCGGACTCGGCCATCTCGACGACTGATCCGCCCGATTCCTGATTCGCCTTGCCTAACGCGTCGGCGACCATCGCCTGTGTAATGCCGTAAGCGCGCAGTTTGTCCGGGTCGAGAACGACCTGATATTGACGCACCATGCCGCCGATGCTCGCGACCTCGGACACATCCGGTACCGACTTCAGTTCGAATTTGAGGAACCAGTCGTTCAGGGCGCGAAGCTGTCCCAGATCGTGCTGTCCGCTCCGGTCGACGAGTGCATATTCGTAGACCCAGCCGACACCGGTCGCATCCGGTCCGAGCGATACCGTCGCGCCAGGAGGCAGCCTGCTTTGCACCTGATTCAGATACTCGAGTACACGGGAACGGGCCCAATACTGATCGGTTTTGTCGTCGAACAGGACGTAGACGAACGCATCGCCGAATGACGAATACGCGCGAATGGTTTTGGCGCCCGGTACGCCCAGCAGCGTCGTGGTGAGGGGATAGGTGACCTGGTCCTCGACGACCTGCGGCGCCTTGCCCGGATACGACGCCTTGATGATGACCTGCGTATCGGACAAGTCGGGCAGCGCGTCGAGCGGCGTCTGCATTACCGAGTAGACGCCCCATGCCGTGACGAGCACGGTGGCAAGCAGCACCAGAAAGCGGTTGTAAATCGACCATCTGATAAGACGCGCGATCATTTGGCGCCTCCTACCGGTTCGACTGTCGTCAACTGGTAACCGCTGTCCGTCTGCCGGAATGCGAAGTGCACTACGTCACCGGGTTTTGCGTCAGGAAAGGCCGTGGGCGATGGTTTGCCGAATGCCATTGTCATCTTGCCCCAGCCCAAAGCCGGGACCGGCTGGTGGGAGAACGTGATGTCTTCAGCAGTCACCTTTTCGACCCTGCCGGTGGTCTCGTACGTTTGGGATGCACCGGTCGCAGCGGATGCGGGTGCTGGCGCGAGTGCGCTCGGGCCTGCGTTGGCGCTCCCCGCGAGGCGAGGAAGAACTGATTTGAGGCTGGCTTCCGAATCGATCAGAAACTGGCCGGACGCCACAACCTGATCGCCATCGTTCAAACCGCGCAACACTTCGGTTTCGTCGCCTGCATCTTTGCCGACGGTGACATTCACCGGCTGCAAACGGCCATCGCCGTTCCTGACGATAACCACGGTGCGCTTGCCGGTCGTGATGACCGCTTCGGACGGAACAAGCAGACGCGAGGCCGGTTTCCGCGCGCCGACCCGCACGCGCATCAACATGCCCGGCGTCAGCTTGAACGCTGCGTTGTCGATCTCAAGACGCGCCTGCAGCGTGCGGCTGCCCGTGCTGATGCCCGGCAGGATTTCGCGGATCTGCCCTTTGAAGTGCTGAGTGGGATCGCCCGCGAATGCCGCGTCCACGGTCATCCCAGGCTGCACGATTAGCGCAAGGGATTCCGGTATTTCGACGATGAGCCACAACGTCGAAAGCCCGGCGATCTTGGCGAGCGTCTGCCCGGGCGTCACCATCGCGCCATCGCGAACGTTAAGCTCGCTGACCACGCCCGTTTCCGGCGAGGTCAGCACGACATGCGTCTGCGCCTTTCCGCTCCGGTCGAGATTCGCAACGACGCCGTCAGGGATCGACATCGCCCGCATGCGCGCGCGAGCCGCGTCGAGCATGCTGCTGTCCATACCACTGCGTTTGAGCGCGAGGTATTCTTCCTGCGGCGCCAGCCAGTCCGGCACGAAGAGCGACGCGATCGGCGCGCCCTTCGCTATCCGTTGCATCGGTGCGTCCGTGTACAAGTGGTCGATGTAGCCCGTGACGCGCGACTGCACCACGTCGGCGCGCGATTCGTCGAATTGCGTGGTCCCGACGGCATCGAAGCCTTCGGTCACCTCTTGCCGTCGTGCCGTTGCGTAGCGGATGCCGAGGTTCTGCTGCAAGCCTGGATCGATCTTGACGCCACTCGTGCCCGCATCATCGGCGAAGACCGGTTCGAGCTGCATGTCCATGAAAGGCGACTTGCCCGGTTTGTCGAAATGCTGATTCGGCACCATCGGATCGTGCCAGTACAGGACCTTGTGGCCCGTCTTCGGGTCGATCTTGTCGCCTGCCGCAGATGTCGCGGCGGGCATCGTGGCGGCAGAAGCCGAATCCGCCTGCGTGGAATGACGTGCGCCGGCCACGTAGCCTGCGCCCAACAAAGCGGCGGCGGCGAACGCAATGAGAACCGCGCGTGCCAGTTGTTTCTTTTGCATGGTGTTCTCCTTCACTGGCTGATGGACATCGACGCGGGCACGACCTGGTATTCGAGCTGGGCCCATGTCTGGGACACCTCGCGCCGAAGGTCGAGCACCTGTAGCTGGGCGTCGAGCAATGCACGTCGGGCAGCAAACGCGTCCGCAAGCGACCCGCTACCCGCCCGATAGGCAGCGGCAGCGAGCTGGACGCGCCGGTCTGCAGCGGGCAGCAGGGAGTCGGTGAGATGGACGATGCGCTCGCGGCCGCTGGCAAGCGTCGCCGACTGCGTGCGGATATCCGCTTCGACTTGCCGCTGCGCGTCTTCGTACATCAGCCGCGCCTTGGTGCCGAGTTCGGCCTTCTCGTCGGCGTCGCGGTTCTGGCGATTCTTGCGATTGATCGGCAGCGGAATGCTGACGCCGACCGAAACCATGTTCGAGTACTGCCCGCCACGCTGCTGATAAGAGACTTCCCACGTCCAGTTGGGACTGCGGTCGCTGTTGGCGACAGCCGTATCGGCATCGGCGACGGCAATGTCCCGCGAAGCGGCCACCAGCACCGGCTGAACGTCGCGAAGCTCGTCGGGCGGCAGAGACGACACATACGATTGCGGTGCGGGCGGATCACCGCTCACATCGAGAACAGGCGTAGCAGTCCAGCGGGACAGTCCGATCAGTGCGGTTTGAAACGCCTGTTGTGCCTTGAGCAGCTGATCCTGCGTCTGCGCGAGCATCGCCTGCGCTTGCACGACGTCGGCTGCGCTTGCCTTGGCTCCCCGGTAAGACGCTTTCGTCGCGTCCAGTTCGTGACCCATATGACGCACCAGCTCCTGCTGCAACGCGAGCGCCTGCTTTGCGTAGATAGCGCTCAACCACGCAGACGCGGTTTGTTGCCGTGTGTTCACGAGCTGTAGCAGATAGCCGGCTCGCTCGCGGTCCACCACATCGTTCGCCCGCGCGGAGAGCAGGCGGCGTTTGTCACCTGATACCCATTCCTGCTCGATGCCGATACGGCGCATCGTCATGAAGTCCTGACCGATGGTGAACCGTTGCGATCCGTTCACCGGCAGGTTGTCGATACCCGCTTTGAGTAGCGGGTCGGGCAACTGCCCGGCCCGAACCGCAGCATCGGAGCTGGCGCGCACGGAGGCCTGTGCGGCTCCCATGGCGGAAGAGCGGTCGGTCGCGGCCTGAAGCGCCGCATCGAGCGTGTAGCTTGCTTGCTGAGCGTGTGCCGCGCCGCTCGCGAGAATCAGCGCGGCGAAAAGCGAACGCGCGCGCAGTGGTGCACGCCGGGCTAACGGCGTGCGAAAAATGAATGGCATGTTCTAACCCCAACGGCGAACTCCCAAACGGAGTCCACGTCCTGGACGCAGGACGACCTCACCGCAAATGCGGTGAACCTGTCAGCAAGGGATTAGATGGCGCGAGGAGGTCGCCACGGTCCGGTCGGCTCACGGACCGGCAGTGATTGCGCGTAGTGGAAAACAACGGTGCTCGACAACCCGGCAGGCCGGGTTATACCGGTCGGAGAGACCGGGTGATACAGACTGCCGATCTGGCATTGAGCCATTACCTTGCAGAAAAAGCCCTTGGCTTTTTCGGGCTGCGATGATGATTGCATGGACTCGCAGCCGGGCATGTCAGCCGACATCGCATCGCTCTCGTCGGCACTCGTGCTCATCTGCATTGGACATTCTCCCGTCAAGCCGCTAGCCGCCAGCCCACTAATGGGCAGCGCAGCGCATAGCAACAAGAGGAGCAACGTCCGCAGAAATTTCATGCCGGAGATTATAGCCGCAGTAATTTAACCGGGTGCATCGGATTGGCTATCAACAGCAGGATCAGCGTTGATGCGAAAAAACGCCCTATGCGGGGCGTTTTTTCGTTTGGGCGTTAGCTTGCTTGCGGCGGAGCGGGACGGTGCTTAGACGGTCGCTTCGACAATCGCTTGCGTATGGGCCGATCTCATCAGCCCCTCGATCATCTTCGCTTCCGCGTTCGCGATCTCGCTCAACGATGCGATCGACAGTTGCCCATCCAGAATCGCCAGCGCGGTGCAAAGACGGGCGTATTCGCTGTCTTCGAGCATCCAGGCGCCGTCTTGATGCTCACTCGCGTCGAGCTGCACCATCGCCGCATGCGCGCTTTCGATATCGGCAATGACGTCTTCGCCGAGACCAAGACGCGCTAATTCTTGCGACACCAGCAGATGCCGGCTCAAGGTCAGGTGTAAATCCCGCGTGCCGCGACCACGCCGGAATGCATCGAGGGCGGTGTAGCACTGCAGGAGCATCGCCTCGGTGACCGGCTCGTGGGCGGTGCGGCTATAGGTCAGCGCGCGCAGCAGCGGGGACATGGCCGGCTGGGTGTGCTTGCGGACTCGCGATTTACTGGACATATCGATTCAACCTCCTTCGCTAACTCTCGGCTTTGCCACCGAATGCTGTGCTCTCCGGTGGCAAACGCCGCCGATGCGCCGGCGGCTTGACAGGCCCTTAATGTGAGTCTGTGCAGCCATCATGGCAAGCAACTATTAAGACAGACTTAAACAACTCAAAGTCTCGAATGTGCTCGGCGTCTCACCGCGCGAGCAGATTTTCCGCTACGGCTGGCCGGAAATGCAACGCTGCCATATAGGTTCGGATCGAATAAATACAAGTCACATCGGCCGCATCGACGAAAAAAAAGCCCTGTTCCCGCGAGGGAACAGGGCCGGACAGGATGGAAGAGTCGTACAGGCGCGTGGATGCTTGCCGACTTTTATAACCATCACAAACTACCAAAGCTGTTGCTACCAGAACTGCTACTACGTTATTGCGGTACTGCTTTACTGCGGTGTTGCCGTGTCGCTTTACTGCGGTATAGCGGTGTTGCGTTACAGCTCGGTCCCTCGCCATCAACATCGCCTCGCTGCAACCCCCTGCTGAGCCGTGCGCGTGACTGCTGCGATTGCGCACTATTTGCATTGCTTCGACTTCCTACTGCTTTACTGCCCTGCCACGTCGGTCAAACGCGGCAAACTGCCATCAACGGTACGGTTCAAAACAACGCGGGGGAAGACCGCGTCGATGGGCTCGGTGACTTGTCGCTCCATGGAAAACAGTTTATGTGAACACACGAAAATGCAATTGCGCGAAACGAGGGGAATTGGCAGGCCAGTTTGCCGAATCGCCGCGGTGTGAAGGTTTCTTCAGACTTGAGCCGTGAGCGTAAGCGCCCGAAACACAAGCGCGCGGCCTGTACGAACGCCTAGGCTTCGAAATCGTTGCCGAAGAGGAAATGGAGTTTCTGATGCGGCGCGCGCCGCACGCGTCTGCGCAAATTCGAGCAGAATGACCGTCTGACAAAGACGGAACGAAACCCGCCATGACCTTTCGCGATACCTCGGCCATCGAGAGCTGGCACGCCCACGTTTACTTCGATTCAGGTAGCCGCGACGCCGCGTGGACCTTTCGCGAGCAAATCGAAGCTCATTGGAACGGCAGACTGCAAATGGGCCGCTTTCACGAACGCCCGGTCGGACCGCACCCGATGTGGTCGTATCAGCTCGCATTCGCGCAGGAGCAGTTCGCCGAGCTCGTCGGCTGGCTCACGCTGAATCACGGCGCACTCGATATCTTTCTGCACCCGAATACCGGCGACGCCTTGCGCGACCACCGCGACGCGGCGCTGTGGATCGGCCGTTCGCATGAGCTCGTACTGAGCGCTTTCAACTAGGCGCCAAGGCATCCGCAGCGGCGCACGGCCGCTAGCCCGGTCACATGTTCGAGTATGAGTTGCACCATCCACGCGCGGCGACCTGCTTGTCGCCGAACAGCGTGCAGCCACCGTAGGAATCGGTAGGCTTACCCTGGAATAGCGAGCAGTTGGCGCAGGTTTGCCCGGCGGTGTAGCTGGGGAACTTCGCCTTGTCGACCTTTGCCGCGTCCTCTTTATAACCGACGGCCTGCGCCTTCGGATCGGCTTCGCTCAGTGCGTTCGCGGTGTCGGCGAACGCGACGCGGGACAGCATGAGCGATGAGCTCACGCCCACACTCAGCATCAGAAAATGGCGGCGTGAGGTTTTCATCATGGTCCGGGGGGAAGATTGGAAAGTGGGGATGCCCGTGGATCGGGTTCAATCGAGAAATCGCGTGAACCGTTCAACCGGTTCGCGATCCGTGCGTAACGTATTGACCAGCGCGTTTTCGTCGGCGAAACCGAGCGACATGCCGCATACCAGTTGCTCTTCGGCCGGCAGGCCGAGATGCTCGGCAATCAGCCGGTGAAACTGCGTAAAAGCCGCCTGCGGACAGGTATCGAGGCCGCGGCCGCGCGCCGCCGTCATGATCGCTTGCAGGAACATGCCGTAGTCGAGCCAGCTGCCGAGCTCCATCACCCGCTCGATCGTGAAGAACAGGCCAACCGGCGCGCCGAAGAACCGGAAGTTCTGCGCATGCTGTTCATGCATGCGCGTCTTGTCGCCCTTCTCGATGCCTAGCAGGCCGTACAGATCCCAGCCGATCTTGCGGCGGCGGTCGATGTAGGGCGACACCCATTGGTGCGGATAGTAGCGATACTCTTCCTGATACAGCGCATCGCGCTGAGGGTTGTCATAGGCGGCGACCAGAGTCTCCGACAGGCGCGCGAGCGACTCGCCCGTCACCACATAGACTTTCCACGGCTGAGTATTGGTGCCCGAGGGAGCGCGGCTGGCCGCTTCGAGAATCGCCTCGATATCGGCGCGCGCAACCGGCGTGGGCAGAAAGGCGCGGATCGACCGCCGCGATATCAATGCGGCGTCGACCTGATTGGGGGACGTGGTCATCGGCAGAAATCCGGCAGGGCCAACGGTTTTTGGCGGTCTGCGACGATTCTAGCGCGAGCGCCCACTTTTCCGCTGGCAGGCGTGCAGGGTTCCGGGCGGGCGCGTCACTGCTGCGACGCTGCGCCCTCAGAGTCGGCTAAAGAAGCCCCATACACACGGCTGCAACGATCGACCCGATCACCAACACCGCGCCGACGGTTTTGCGTTTGTTCAATTCCGTCCAAAGCAGGACGCCGGTGAGCGACAGCAAAATGATGCTGCCCGCCAGCGTATCGATCAGCAGCACCCAGCCGACGCTCAAGCCGACGCCCTTGTGCAGATTCGTGAGCGTCGCGAGAAACGAGTTTTCACTGCGCTTGACCGTCACATAGCCATTGCCGACCCAATACTCCGCGGCGGTGTTTTCGTGCGGCGACGAAAAGGTGAGCTGCCAGTGCTCGGGCTGAAGCACGCTGCGATCGCCCCACGCAACCGGATGTGCGGGCTCTTTCTGCGCGCGTCCCGGGGTACCGGCCAGTTTCAGTTCCTGCTTGAGCCACTTGCCGAGTTCGCGCGGCGTTTCCGGCGCCGGTTGCGGCAACGGCACCTGCACGACCGACACCTGCGGCTCGCCGGTCGACACCTTGAGCGGCCCGCCACGATGATTCAACAGAAAACCCGTGGTGCCGAACAGCAAACCCAGCGCAGCGCCCCACAACCCGATCCAGCCATGCACTTTGCGCAGCCATTTAACGAAGGTGGCGCGGCGCGAACGCTGCTGCCGTGCCTTCAGTTCGTCGCGGTCGAGCCGCTGCGGTTCGACCGCCTCAGCGTCGATGGCCTCAGCCGGTCGGAATTCAATAGCCTCGGGTACGCTCACGTTTCACTCCAGGTGCGCAACAGGTTGTGATAGCAACCGACGAGGCTGCGGCGCGCGGCATCGTCGGCATGCGTGGCGTTCAGACGTTGAATCGCCGTGTCCATATCGAATAGCAAAGCGCGCTGCGTGTCGCTGCGCACGAGGCTTTGCACCCAGAAGAAGCTGGCGAGGCGCGCACCGCGCGTGACCGGCGTGACCTGATGCAGACTGGTGGCGGGATAGACGATCATGTCGCCCGCCGGCAGCTTGACCTGTTGCACGCCGTAAGTGTCTTCGACAACGAGTTCGCCGCCGTCGTATTCGCCGGGTTCGGACAGGAACAGCGTCACCGACACATCCGTGCGCAGCTTCACGCCGTTGGGCAGCACCCGCACCGCACCGTCCACATGGCTGCCGAATTCCATACCGCCTTCGTAGCGATTGAAGAGCGGCGGATACACCTGATTCGGCAGCGCCGCGCTAATGAAGAGCGGGTTGCGCTCGATCGACGCGAGAATCACGTCGCCGAGTTCACGCGCGATCGGTGAATGCTCGGCGATCTGCTGATTGCGTTTGACCGGCGCACCTTGATAACCGGCGGTTGCGCGGCCGTCGACCCATGCGTCGCCGGCGCTATCGAGCCGCTCGCGCACAAAGCGCAACTGCTCGGCGTTCAGTACATTCGGAATGTGCAGCAACATCTTGAGTTTCCTTGGCCTCGTTACGTCGGCCTGCCGTTTGCGAGAACGGCAAGCCTACCGTATCAATGAGGCACGCTTCAGAACCGGTAGTCGAACGTCGCCAGCAGCGTGCGTCCAATCCCCGGCACCGAACGGCCACCGTCCGACTGGATGAGCGCGTCGTAGTACATCTTGTTGGTCAGGTTCAGCAGATTCAGCCGAACGTCGTATTTCTTCGCGTGATAGGCGGCAGTCGCATCCCAGCGCGTGTAGCCCGGCACCTGCACGTAGTTCGTGTTCGACGCGTAGCGCGGCGACATGTAAGTCGGGCCGCCGCCGATTTCCCAGTGCGGGGTGATCGCGTAGGTGGTCCAGAACGTCAGCGTATTGCGCGGCGTGTTGGCCGGGGTGTGCCCCTGGGTGCCGTCGAGCGCCTTCAGGACGATGGCGTCCATGTAGGTGTAGCCACCGAACACTTGCCACTTGTCGGTAATGTGGCCCGTCACGCCGGCCTGGAAACCGTCGACGCGGATGTCGCCGTCGAGTTCGTATTCGGTCGGTGAGACTTGCGTACGGGCGTTAGTCATTTCCTCGCGGAAGAACGCGGAGTTCACCGAAATATTGCCGCCCAGCAGATCCCACTTGCCGCCGATTTCATACGACCTGGTGGATTCCGGCGCGAGATTCTGCGTCAGGTTGGTGACCGTCAGCGCTTCGAGAGATGGATCGAACGACGTGCCGTACGACACGTAGTACGACTGCCAGTCGGTCGGCTGATAAATCACGCCGGCGCGAACGCTGGTGAAGAAGTTCGTTTGCGTCGCGTAGCCCGGCAGGCTGATCGTGTTGTGGATCTGCGCCTGGAAGCGATCCCAACGCAAACCGCCAATCACCTTCCAGTGCTGACCGAGCGACACCGTATCGTTCACGTACGCGCCAATTTCGTTCGAACCAGAATCGGCGCGGTTGCCGACCGTGGTGGTCACACCGGCAGGCGAAGACAGATACGGCGGGTTCACCATCGAAACAACCGGCAAGTTGTTGCGCGTGTAGGCCTGATTCGAATAGCTGTCGTGACCCAGGTCGACCCCGGCAATCAACTCATGCTTGATCGGCCCAGTGTCGAATTTGTACTGAAGCGAAGTGTCGTTGTACAGCGAGTGGTTTTCGATTACACGGTCATGGCTTTGCAACTTGATGAACAGTTGCGAAGGCGACAGCGTCGTGAAATTGCCATTGGTCAGCGCCGTGCTGGTCGCAAGCGGCCCCGTCAACACAGCTTGCGGCGCAGTTTCGCGCGCATCGGTCATCGAGTGCGAGAACTGCGTCTGGTTGGTCAGCGTGAGCTGGTCCGAGAACTTGTGTTTGATCACGGCGGTGAACGTCTGCACGTCCTGAATCGTGCGATCGGTGGTCAAGCCATAAAACGTGTTCTTCGGTACCGGCGACGGACGGCCGTTCAACGCCTGCACGCCGTAGTCAGGCATGTCGTAGTTGTGCTGGATCAGTGCGGAGATCGTGACTTCAGTCGGCGTGCCGATGCCGAAGCGCACTTCCGGCGCGATACCGTAGTCCTTGTTCTTCATCTCGTCGCGCGTCGAACCGAGGCTTTGGCCGAATGCGTTCAGTCGAATCGCGGAGGTGTCCGTCAGCTTATGGTTCACGTCGACGGTGCTGCGATAGCGGTCGTCGGTGCCGATCATGCCCGTGACTTCCGCCGAGTCTTTCAGGTTCGCCTTCTTGCTGACCTGGTTGATCACGCCACCCGTCGAGCCACGGCCGAACAACATCGACGACGGACCGTACAGCACTTCGAGTTCTTCGAGGTCGAAAGTGTCTCGATAGTACTGGTTGCGGTCGCGGAAGCCGTCCAGATAGATGTCGTTCTGCGCGGTGAAGCCGCGCAAGTTAATGTTATTGCCGATCTGGCCGCCTTCGGCCCCGCCGATCGTCACGCCCGGCGCATTGCGCAACGCGTCCTGGAACGACGTGGCGCCTTGGGAGGCGAGCACCGCCTTGTTGATCACCGTCACCGTCTGCGGAATGTCGCGCAATGCGGTGGGCGTCTTGGCGCCGACCGTCGAGCGTTCTGCCTGGAAGTCCTGTTGTTCAGCTTGCGCCGCGACGCCGATGGTCGGCAAGGTCGCGTTGTCGGCCGCTGCGGGCGACGGCGCGTTTTGCGCCGACGGCTGCGACGCAGCTTGCGGTGCGGTCTGCGCGACGACGGGCGTCGCAAATGGAACGGCAAAAGCTAGCGCTAACGCAGTCGCAAGCGGCGTGTGATTGAACATGGGAAATCCCGTCGGAAGTGCGCTTGCCCGATCCGCATGCTCGACATGGAATCAATGACAAAACCGCAATTGGCTGGCTGCCGGTCTCCTGCTTGGAGCAGGAACGACGGGATGGCTGGCTAGTTGTTAAATGAGAATCGATATCATTCCATACGCACAAAGACGCATCAATCGCGGCGAACCTTACCTGCTGTAATGGAATTGTTTCTAATTTTTACCAACGTAGGGAATACGTAATTTTCGAAGTTTCGCGGCCAGCTAAAAATTACTTCTTTGTAATGTCAAGCAGCCCGACTGATGGCAGCTCCGAATATTTGTTAGATGAATATTCGGACACGTGTATATCCTCGATAAATACATCAACTTCTCTCAACACTCATCAGACCTGATGTCAATAACCCGGGTGATATCGCTCGGCGATGAAAGCACATGTTACTTAAGCAAATCAGTCGAGCCGGCCAGAAAGCTTTCTAAAAGCTAACGCTTCGCCGCGCTTGCGTGTGCCGCCGGCCAAACGAGAAATCGCCACACCGTTTATCCTTTTTACAACACCGCATACCGCAACTGTCCCGTCCATCTTCGGAGTTGACCATGCAATACCGCAAATTCGGCCGCACCGGCCTGACCGTTTCGCGCCTGTGTCTCGGCACGATGACCTTTGGCCTGCAGACTGAAGAAGACGTTTCGCGGCGGATTCTCGACACGGCGGCGGACGCCGGCGTGAACTTCATCGATACCGCCGACGTTTATCCGCTCGGCGCCGGCGAAAGTAATGCTGGACGCACGGAGGAGATCGTCGGACGGTGGTTGAAGGGCAAACGCGACCGCTTCATTCTGGCGACGAAGGCGGTCGGCAAGATGGGACCGTCAGCGTGGGATCAAGGCGCGTCGCGCAAACATCTGCTGGATGCGATCGATGCATCGCTGCGGCGGCTCGGCACGGACTACGTAGACCTGTACCAGCTCCATTCCGACGACGCGAACACCCCGCTCGATGAGACGCTCGAAGCACTGGACGCGATCGTGCGATCCGGCAAGGCGCGGTATATCGGCGTGTCGAATTTCCTGGCGTATCGGCTGGCGCGGGCGCTGGGTCGCGCCGATGTGCTGCGCGTGGCACGATTTGTATCGGTGCAGCCCCGCTATAACCTGTTGTTCCGGCAGATCGAGCGAGAATTGTTGCCCTTGGCGGATGAAGAGCAACTAGCCGTGATTCCCTATAACCCGCTGGCAGGTGGTTTGCTGACTGGTAAGCATCGGGTGGATGCTGCGCCCACATCCGGGCGATTCACCGAAACCGTCGGGAAAGCGGGAGCCGTCTATCAGGAGCGGTACTGGCATCAGCGTGAGTTCGAAACGATCGAGAAACTGAAGGCGATCGCTACGCCGACGGGCGAGTCTTTGACTCGGATTTCTCTTGCGTGGGTGCTGGCGAATCCGCTGATTACGTCCGCGATTATTGGCGCCAGTAGCGCCGAGCAGTTGAGCGACACGCTATCGACTTCGGAGCTTGTGCTCGATGCACAGGTTAAGACACAGCTTGATGAGGTGAGTCACGAATATCGATGGGGTGATGCGGCTAGGTAGTGGGATGCCTTTGACGGCGGCGCCGGTTGCCGGCCCGCCGCCATCGAAGGCACAGAATTTACCGTCCGTATCGAAGCACCGTACTCGCCGCAGCGAGCACATGGTCCTTCATCGCCGCCAGCAACGCGTCGCGCGTCAATCCTGCCGGCAATGCGTCCGGCGCTAAATCAAGCGCATAAACCTGCGCAACATAGTGATGCGGGATGTCCCCAACCGGCGGGCAGGGTCCGTAATAGCCAGGGCCCCCCGTCCGGTTCGTGCCGGCCACGCTACCGGCCGGCGTCACGCCTGCACCAAGCCCGGTCGCCGACGGCGCAACGCCATACATCACCCAGTGGACAATGCCCAGGCCCTTCGCGCCGTCCGGATCGAAGATAGTAATGGCGTAGCTCTTCGTGCCGGCAGGCGTGTTCCGCCATTGCAAGGCCGGCGACACATTCCCGCCACCGCAATTATTCGCGCTCGCCGCATGGCTCGAATCCAGCGTGCCGCCGTCGGCCAAACCCGGCGACGACAACGCAAATGCATCGGCCGCGCGGACATTCACTGCAGCAAAAGTCAGCGCGGCGCACATGCTGGCAAATAACAGGCGTCGTGCAACGCCAGCGGTATGGCTTCGAATCATTGTTGGCTTCCCCGGGTATAAGTTAGCTAAGCTGAAAAAGGTCGTGCCGCAACAAACGCGTGTCACGGCCACCGGTGACAAACGTATCGATCGGTCGCTTTATTCCGTCGACGCGCTACGAATTCATCCGTAAATCGCGCCTCACTTGAACCGGCCCGTCCGCTCATTCGCCTCCGGCAACTGCCGCGTCTCACGCAGTGACTTCGGATGCCACAAGCGCGCGCCGCCTTCGATCCCAGCATCGTTCGAAACGGTCGCGACGTTCGCGGGCAACTTGAACGTCAGCCGCGCCGCGTTGCCGCCGCCGATCCACAGCTTGTCGTAGTTCACCAGCGAATTGAGAATGCCGATTATCTTCTCGACCCGGCGATTCCAGCGCTTGTTTCCCGCCTTCTCGCGCGCCGCGTCGCCGATGTATTCGTCGTACGCCACCCCCTTCTTGCTGACCGGATGATGCGCGAGCTCGAGGTGAGGCATCAACTCGCCATCGCGGAACAGCGCCGTGCCCGCGCCCGTGCCAAGCGTCAGTACGAGCTCGATCCCATGACCTTCGATCGCGGCAAAGCCCTGCATCTCCGCGTCGTTGATCATGCGCACCGGCAGACCGCCGAGGCGCTGCGCCAGCGAATCCGCAAGCGGAATATCATGCCAGCCTTCAACGCCAAAATGCGGTGCCGTCAGAATACGGTTGTTGCGCACCACGCCCGGAAAGCCAATCGACATCAGCGTGGGCGGCTCTTTTTCGACTAGCGGCTCGACCAGCTTCACCAGCGCATCCACCAGTTGATCCGGCGTGCACGGATGCGGCGTCGGCACACGCAGACGGTCGGTTTTCATCTTACCGTCCGCATCGATGATCGCGGCTTTCAAGCCCGTGCCACCGACATCGATCGCCAGAATCCGCTCGGTACTGGTTTTTACTTTCGTCTTACGTGTGGCCACGGTGTCCCCCGATTGTGTTGGTGCGCCTCATGGAATTACTTCTTTTCGACTGCATCCTGCTTCAAAGGACGCCATGCATGGCCGTCGCGTGCGAGCAGCGCGTCCGCTTCAGCAGGCCCCTCGCTGCCGGCTGCATAACCATGCACCGGAATCGCGCCGCCGGTCTTCGGGTGCAGCACGTCGTCCACCGCGCACCAGCTCGTTTCGATGCTGTCGGCGCGCTGGAACAGCGTCTCGTCACCCAGCATGCAGTCGTACAGCAAAGTCTCGTAGCCGACGTTGGCCCGTTCGGCGAAGAAGTCCGCGTAGTCGAACGACGACTGCACCGCGCCGATCTGCATCACCGGCCCTGGCGTCTTCACATTGAAATCGAAACTCGTGCCGTGCGCGGGATCGATGCGCAAGGTCAGCACATTCGGCGTCAGCGCGTCGACCGGCGTATCGCGGAACAGACGGAACGGCACCGGCTTCAGTTGCACCGAGATCTCCGTACGGCGGGCGGCGAGCCGCTTACCGGTGCGCAGGTAGAACGGCACACCCGCCCAGCGCCAGTTCTCCACATACACGCGGGCGGCGGCGTAGGTTTCGGTCGTGCTGTCCGGTGCGACGTCCGGTTCCTCGCGATAGCCGATGCCCGCCGGACCCTTTTCGTATTGACCGAAGACGACGTCGTCAGCAGTCAACGGCTGGATCGCGTCGGAGATTTCGGCCTTCTTGTCGCGCACGGCTTCGGCGTCGAACGAATTGGGCGGTTCCATTGCGACCATGCCGAGCAGTTGGAACAGGTGGTTCGGCAGCATGTCGCGGAACGCGCCGGTCTGCTCGTAAAACTTGCCGCGTCCCTCCACGCCGATCGTTTCGGCCGCGGTGATCTGCACGCTGTCGATATATTCGCGCCGCCAGATCGGCTCGAACAACGCATTCGCAAAGCGCACCGCGAGAATGCTTTGCACGGTGTCCTTGCCGAGAAAGTGATCGATGCGATACACCTGCGACTCGTCCGCGTACGACAGAATGTGCGCGTTCAGATCGCGCGCCGAAGCGAGGTCGGTGCCGAATGGCTTCTCGATCACGATGCGGCGGAAGCCGCCCGCATCGCCCTCACCTTCTTTCAGCAAACCCGCTTTGCCGAGATGCTCGACGATCGGTTTGAAGAAGCGCGCAGTGACCGCCAGGTAAAAAATCACATTGCCACCCGGCGATTGATCGAGCTTTTGCTTGAGCTTCGCGAACGTGTCGTCGGTTTCGAATTCACCGGCCATGTATTCGAGCCGTTGCGCGACCCAGTCCCACGCTTTGTCGTCGAGCTTCCCGGCGTGGAACGTGCTGGCTTTGTCGGCGGCGAACTGTTGCAGCGACTTATGCAAATCTTCGCGCCATACGCTCGTCTCGCGTTCGCCGTGATTCGCGCCGATGATCTTCATGCCGTCGTCGAGCAGACCGTCCACGGCGAGGTTGTACAGCGCGGGCATCAGCAAGCGTTTGGTCAGGTCACCGCCCGCGCCGAAGATCACCAGCGTGCAAGGCGGCGCAGGCCGTTTGCCGGCCGGCGACGATGGCGCGTCATGCGGACCCGCGCTGACTTTGCAACTAGGTTCACGAGCGGCGGAAGTTGGGGTGTTCGGAGTAGTCGACATGGGATTCGCTTATGGAAGCTACTTGGTTACCGCCGTTACCAGCGCGGGCGCAGGTTCGGGCGCGGACTCAGTTGGGCAGGCGGGAGCCGGCGCCGAAGTCGACGTCGGTATCGGCGCGCGGTCCGGCTCGCCCGCCAGCGGCACATTGCCGGATGCGCCCATCGCCCTCGGTTGCAGCAGCAGCGCCACCAGGCCGCTCCAGCCGGTTTGATGCGAAGCACCCACACCGCGTCCGTTGTCGCCGTGGAAATACTCATGGAACAGCACGAGATCGCGCGACCGCGGGTCAGCCTGCAATAGCGGATATGCACCCATCACCGGACGTTCGCCGTTCTTGTCCTTCAGGAACAGAGTGGTCGCGCGGCGCGCCAGTTCGTCGCCGATTTCGCTGAGCGAAAACTTCTGCCCTGAGCCGGTTGGATATTCGACGCGGAAGCCATCGCCGTAGTAGCGATGAAATTCGTAGAGCGATTCAATCAGCAAATAGTTCACCGGCATCCACACCGGTCCGCGCCAGTTCGAATTGCCGCCGAACACGCGGGTGTCGGATTCGGCCGGCAGATACTTGACCGTCACGCTGGTGCCGTTGTGATTGAACTCGAACGGATGGTCGCGATGGAATCGCGACAGTGCCCGCACGCCGTGATCGGAGAGGAATTCGCTTTCGTCGAGCGCCCGGCGCAGCAACGCTTTCATCCGATGCCCGCGCAGAAGCGAGAGCAGTAACGCATTGCCCTTGCCAGGCTCGTTCCAGCGCGAAACCAGCTTCGCCAGATCGGGGCGATGCTCGAGGAACCAGACGAGCCGCTCGCGCAGACCCGGCAAGTGACCATGCAAACGCTCTTCAAGCACGTGCACCGCGAAAAGCGGAATCAGGCCGACGATCGAGCGCAGGCGCATCGGAATATTGCTGCCGTCGGGCAGGCGCAATTTGTCGTAGAAGAATTCGTCTTCGCTGTCCCATAGACCGGTATCGCAACCGTCGTCGCAACTCACGGCCTCGGCGATATACAGGAAGTGCTCGAAAAACTTCACGCCGATGTCGACGAACACGTGGTTCGCATACGCGAGTTCAAGCGCGATCCGCATCAGGTCGAGCGCGTATGCCGCCATCCAAGCAGTGCCGTCGGACTGATCGATGTGACCACCCGTCGGCAGCGGCGACGAGCGGTCGAAGATACCGACGTTGTCCAACCCGAGAAAGCCGCCCTGGAAAACGTTACGGCCATCCGCGTCCTTGCGGTTCACCCACCACGTGAAGTTCAGCAAAAGCTTGTGAAACACGAGTTCCAGAAAATCCCGATCCGCCTTGCCGGTCAGCGCGCGGTCGATTTCATAGACGCGCCACGCGGCCCACGCATGCACGGGCGGATTCGCGTCGCCGAGCGCCCACTCGTAGGCCGGCAGTTGACCATTCGGATGCTGATAACGGTCTTTCACCAGCAGCAACAATTGACGCTTGGCAAACGCGGGATCGATCAGCGCGAACGCGGCCGCATGAAACGCCAGATCCCATGACGCGTACCACGGGTACTCCCACTTGTCGGGCATCGACACGATGTCCGCGTTGCACAGATGCCGCCAGTCCACGTTGCGGCCGCCTTTGCGCGACGCAGGCGGCGTGGGTTGCAGCGGATCGCCTTCGAGCCAGCGCTGCACGTCGTACTGGTAGTACTGCTTGGACCACAGCATGCCGGCGAGCGCCTGGCGCTGCACGAGGCGCGCGTCGGGATCGGTGATCTCGTGTTGCAGCGCGCCATAGAATTCATCGGCCTCGGCGATGCGGTGAGCGAACACTGCATCCGCATCGAGTTGCGCGTCGTCCGGCGCCGACTGCGGACGCCAGCGCATATACACCACGGCGCGGCCATGCGGCCCGAGTTCAATCGACGCGTGCGCGCCCGCCTTGGTGCCGGCGTCGCGGCGGACCGCCTGTTCGTCGCTGTGGACGAGGTAGTCGTTGAGGCCGTCCTTGAACGGCCCGGCGCCCTCCATGTTGAACAGACGCTTGACGTTGGTGTCGTTTTCGCAGAACAGCCACGCCATCTGCGGCGCGTCTTTCGACCACGCTGTCACGACGATCGGCTCATGGCCATGCTGCTTGCCGATCAAATGGACTTCACCGTTGTGGTCCTTGCCCGCGACCAGCGACGGCTTGTCCTTGTTCTCCTTCCACGACCACGAATTGCGCGCCCAGATCTGCGGCAGCACGTCGAGCGAAGCTGCCTGATCCGCGCGATTCTCGATCGTCACGCGCATCAGGATGTCGTCGGGTGCATGCTTCGCGTATTCGACCTGCACGTCGAAGTAACGGCAATCGTCGAACACGCCGGTGTCGAGGATTTCGTATTCCGGCATGTCACCATCACGCCGCGCGTTTTCCTGCACGAGATCGTCGTACGGAAAGGCGGCGTGCGGGTACTTGTAGAGCATCCGCATGTACGAATGTGTGGGCGTGCCGTCGACGTAGAAGTACAGCTCCTTCACGTCCTCGCCGTGATTGCCCTGTGCGTTGGTGAGGCCGAACAGACGTTCCTTCAGGATCGGGTCTTTGCGGTTCCACAGCGCGAGCGACACGCACCAGCTGAGTTTGTCGTCACCGAAACCGGCGATGCCGTCTTCGCCCCAACGGTAAGCGCGGCTGCGTGCGTGGTCGTGAGGGAAAGAGTCCCAGGCGGTGCCGTCCGCGCTGTAATCCTCGCGGACCGTGCCCCACTGACGCTCGCTGAGATACGGCCCCCAGCGTTGCCAATGGGCACAGTCGGCGGAGTGCAGGCGGGAACCTTCGATCGTGTCGAGCAGATTGGCAGCGCGCAGCGGTGGCATGACTACGTCCTTGCGTCGGGCCTGGCGGTGGGACTCACATCGTAGCGCGGTTTAAGGGGCGATGGACTCCAATCGGGCAAGCAGGGTTTCGAGGCGCAGCAACTCCCCCAGCGACCACGCCTGAAACGGCGTGCCGGCGGGCGTGTGCGGCGCGTCGCCGTCGGCGATTTCGGAGAGATGGTCGAGGCCCGCGTGATCAAGATGCGCGTACAGCGGGTCGAGAAACCGCGCTTTGGCTTGGGCACGGGCATCCGGCTCTGCGCCGTGGACCCGCAGCCATGCTTCGACGAATGGGCCTAGCAGCCATGGCCAAACTGTCCCCTGATGATAGGCACCATCGCGCTCCAGCGGCGTGCCGCCGTAGTGTCCGCGGTAGGCAGGATCGGACGGGGCGAGTGTTCTGAGGCCAAGCGGCGTGAGCAATTGCGCTTCGACCTGATCGACCACCGCGCGCGCCGCCGCGCCTTCCAGTAACGGAAACGGCAGGCCGCCTACGGCGAAGATCTGATTTGGGCGGATTGAGCGGTCAACGGCGCCTTTCACGAAATCCACGTCGACGTTATCGACGAGCGCTTGCGTCGACGGATCGGTAAAACGTTCATGAAACGCTTGCAGCGCTCGGTCCGCAGCTTGCTGCCATTGCCGATTCCACGTTGCTGCAATGCGCAATGCGTTGATCCAGAGCGCCTGCACTTCCACAGGTTTGCCGATGCGCGGCGTGACCACCCAGTCGCCGACCTTTGCGTCCATCCACGTGAGTTGCACGCCGGGTACGCCGGCGCTCAGCAGGCCGTCGTCGGTGGAGGCTTTGATGTTGAAGCGCGTGCCGTTCGTGTAGCCCGTGAGGATGGTCTCGACCGCCTGCTGCAACCGTGTTCGGGTGTCGGCTTTTGGGTGGTTCGTTGCCAGATAGTCGTGAACGGCGATGACGAACCATAACGATGCATCGACGGAGTTGTATTCCGGGGTGTCGCCGTAGTCGGGAAAGCGATTCGGCAGCATGCCTTCGGACAAGGTGCCCGACCATTCGAGCAGGATCGCTTCGGCTTCGTCGAGGCGCTCCGTTGCGATCAGCAAGCCGCGCATGGCGATGAACGTGTCGCGGCCCCAATCGGTGAACCAGGGAAAGCCGGCGAGGATCGTGCGGCCTTCGTTACGGGCTACGAGGTAGGCATCGGCGGAACGGTGCAGGCGTGAGCCGAGTGCGCCGCGGCGCTGCTGTTCGATGTGTGCGAGTTCCGTTGCATGGGAGGCGGCTGGTTTGGTATTTGCCGGCACCGCCGCCGAGGACGCGATCGACGCGCTGAGGATCATCACCGCTTCGCCGTCGGCGAGATTGAAACTGAACACGCCTGGCGTGGCAAGGTCTTCGCTGAAGTCGAGGCCACGCTCGCGCTCGCGAACGTAGCAGAAGTTCCGATACCAATCAGGTGCGTGCGTGTAGACGCCATTGGTCGCCGCACTGATGACCGGCAGGTCGCCATAAGGTTGCCAATTCACGCACGCCTGATCGCTGCTCGTCTGCGCGTTGAAATTGAACGCGGCGTTTTCGTGGTGCAGTGCATGGTAATCGCGCCCGGAGAGCAAGGGCCTGACTTTCAGGTTGAACGCGCCTGCGCCAGAAGCCGCTACTGCGCCTTCCAGCCGCCAACGCAAAACCGTTTCGCGCGTCGCCTTGCTCACGAACACTTCCGCTATCAGCGTTACGTGCGGATCGAGTTGCAATCGCCATGTCGGCCACGGGTCAGTGTCGAACGCGAGAAGACTCGCCGTCAGGTCGGGATAGATCACGTCCGGCATATACCGCTGCATGCTCAACGGATAACGCTGGCCGTTCGCTTCGAGCCACGCTTCCACCCCGTTCACGAGTACCACGCGCCCGCCCGGCGCGCGCGTGGCCGTGAGCAGCAAGGCCTGATAGCGGCGCGTGCGCAGCGTGCCGACGGTTCCCGAAGCGAACCCGCCGAAGCCGTCAGCCTCGAGCCATTCGTCTTCGAGACGCGTGATGTCGAAAGGTCTTTCGATGCGTGTCATGGACCTGCCAAAGTATGCGAAGCGCAAATCGTTCGGTGTGCCAGGGCTTCAGCCGTGTGGCTCTAACGTGACCATTCTCCTGCTTACTGCTTTCCAAATGCTTTCTATTAGCCGACATTGCGACGTAAGTCTATCCACTCGCAAACGTTTCACAATTATTTCTCGAAAGGAATGGAGACTGCATCCGCCGCCATAAATTGGATGCAGATATGAGAACAGACACTCGCCTCGCCAGCGCCGTTTTCGTTGCACTCGCAACTTTCGCGTTGAGCGGTTGTGGCGCCGATGACTCCGGCTCGAGTTCAACATCTTCATCGCCAACCGCCGGGAACAACGCTGTCGCGCAAAGCGCCACGACGGCCCCAGCAGCGGCAATGCTCAACGCATCAGCGCCACTCGCAGCCGACCCTGCCGCTGCATCCGATCCGATCACACAAAACATGCAGGCGAGCCTCGCTGCCGACAGCCAGCAAGTCACGCCCGTGATGCATTACGCACCGGGCGACAACGCCAACAGCAACTGATCCGACTCCACCGGCGCGCTCGAGGCGCGCTATTCTTTCCCCACCCGCAGAAGGTGATATTCGATGACATCAAATAGCCGTCGCCGTTTCCTGCAGACCGTGGCTTCATCCGCCGGCGCTGCCGCCGCGCTGACCGCGCTGCCCGAGTCCATTCGCAATGCGCTCGCCGTGCCCGCGTTTTCGCGCACCGGCACGATCCGCGATGTCGAGCACATCGTCGTGTTCATGCAGGAGAACCGTTCGTTCGACCACTACTTCGGCCATATGCGCGGCGTACGTGGTTACAACGACCGCTTCCCGATTCCGCTGCCGGGTGGCAAGCAACCCGTGTGGTACCAGCCGTCGAAGGAGAACGCCGCGCAACCGGTGCTGCCGTTCCATCTGAACACAGCGACAACCAGTGCGCAATGTATCGGCGACCTCGACCACTCGTGGTACCCGACGCACTACGCGATGAACAACGGAGCGTACAACCAGTGGCCCCAGTACAAGACGGACATGACGATGGGCTACTACCTGCGTAGCGACATCCCGTTCCACTATGCTCTGGCCGACGCGTTCACCGTGTGCGATGCGTATTTCTGCTCGCTGCCGGGACCGACGCACCCGAACCGGTCGTACCTGATGACCGGCATGGTCGATCCGACCGGCACCATGGGCGGCCCACTGCTCGACAACAACGATTTCGTCGACAACGACGGTCCGCCGGCTTATCAGCTGCTCTCGTGGACCACGTATCCGGAACGCCTGCAAGCCGCGGGGATTACGTGGCAGGTGTATCAGCAGGGTTTGACCGGCGCCGATCCGTTGAACGGCAACTACGGCACCAACGTGCTGCAGAACTTCGCGAATTTCATCAACGCGCAGCCGGGCAGCGCCTTGTACGAGCGCGCGCAGACGGTGCGCACGATTGCGGACCTGAAGAACGACGTGCTCGCGGGCAATCTGCCGCAGGTGTCGTGGTTGTGCCCGCCGGCTGCGTACTCCGAGCACCCGAGCTATACGCCCGCATACGGCGCGGAATACACGTCGCAGATTCTCGATGCGCTGACGTCGAATCCCGAAGTGTGGAGCAAGACCGTGCTGTTCATCATGTACGACGAGAACGACGGCTTCTTCGATCACCTCGTGCCGCCGCAACCGGCGACGACGCCGGCCCAGGGACAGTCGACCGTCAGCACCGACGGTGAGATTCACAACGTGGTGAATCCCGGCCGTGGCGGCAGCTACACCGCGGACGGTTTGCCGTATGGCCTCGGCCCGCGCGTACCGATGACGATCGTATCGCCGTGGAGCAAGGGCGGTTTTGTGTGCTCGCAGGTGTTCGATCACACCTCGGTGATTCGCTTCATCGAAACGCGCTTTGGCGTCTATGAGCCGAACATCACCGCATGGCGCCGTGCCGTGTGCGGCGACCTGACCACCGCGTTCGACTTCCGCACGCCGGACTCCTCCGTACCTGCGCTCCCGGACACGAGCAACTACCAGCAGATCGCCAACGAGTGCACGTCGCAGCCGAAACCCACGGTGCCCACCACGCCGGTGGCATTCGACCCGCAGGAAAGCGGCATCCGTTTCGCCCGTGCCTTGCCGTACGAGTTGCACGTGAACGGTCACGCGGACGTGAAGAAGAACACGTTTGACATCGCGTTTGCCAATAGCGGCAATCAAGGCGCGCATTTCTATGTGTACTCGACGAATCGCACGGATGGTCCGTGGCGCTATACCGTCGAGGCCGGCAAGTCGCTCAACGAGAGCTTCGATCTGACGACGACAAACGGTGTGTACGCGTTTGAAGTGTTTGGGCCGAATGGTTTCGTGCGCAAGTTTGCGGGTAATACGCAAGCGGCGACGGCGCAGACTGCACAGGCAGCCTTTGGTGGACATGGCAACAACAAACCCGCCCAGCCGGAAATCAAGGTGCAATACGACGTTGCGAACGGCAATGTGTTTATCAAGTTCAGCAACAAGGGCGGCGGTATTGCCCGCCTGACAGTGACGGACAACGCGTATGGTGCGCGCACGCGTCCGGTGCTGGTGCCGGCAGGGGCGCACATCGAAGAGGCCTGGGTGCTGGCATCGAGCCATCACTGGTACGACTTGACGGTGACGAGTAACGACGACGCCAGCTTCTCGGTTCGTCTGGCTGGGCACGTTGAGAATGGCCGGCCGAGTATTAGTGACCCGGCGGCTGTGGCGCCGGTGTTGGTGGTGAATTAAAGCAAGGTGATGATGGACGGGCTTCGGTTGGGTGGCTGCTTTGTTGGGTTGCCTGATCGAAGCTCAGTTGCTCCGGGCTATTACGGCGAAGGAAAATTAGAACGGTCTTAGGCCGATTAGCCAAAGCTAGATAGTTAGCTTAGCAAAGTGAATTTTAAGAGAAGAGCGCATTTATAATCTGGCGGTCGTCAAAACAATGATGACCGGGTGTGAGAGCCCGACTGTTCCGATCGCATAACCTGTTGTGCAGGTCCGTGCGTTTGCCTTAGCGCGTCTTCAACGGGCGGGTGATGGCGAGGGGGCCGCAAGGCTCGCCGGCTTGTCGGGACACCGGTCTCTCAACCTCGCTACGTGCCCGCCCACCCGTTTGCAGCGAGTGTCGGGCGATTTCGAGAATCAACCGGAAATCGCGCCATGAGCAAACCCGCTGAAGCTCCATTTATGAACCCTCGTCTTTCGGTGAAGCCCGCTGAATATAAGCGACTTGCCGGCGAGGTACTGGAAGCAACCCGCACGTATGTGGAACGGCTTTCATCGCTGGCTATGCTGGCGAGGACGCTGCGCAAAGGTATCGCGATGAATCATTGCGACCGTCGCGACCAGATGTTGCTTGCGGAGTTGTTGGAGCGTACGGCACAGCAGTACGAAACCGAGGCGAACATCGAGCGGGGGAATATCTCGGTCGTGATGGCCGATGCGAAAGAAGCGGAAGCGAATGCTGCGCGCCGCAGGAAAGGATTGGGTGAATCGGTGGTGCCGCGCACGAGAACGCGCAGGAAGGTCGGCTCAGGTGTAACGGCGCCGGCATAACACAGGGCTGCGCGCTGCACGAATTAGCGGATAGCGTTACAGTAAATCTTCGCAACTGCTAGCCGCTGAGGGCGCCATGGACCGCAAAGCATTCACTGAAAGCCTCGCGAAAGAAGGATTCCCCGAGGCCGTCGTTGTGACGCGGGAGGCGAACATCACGATGGACGTACACGAACATCCGTTCGAGGCGAAGGCGTTGATTCTGGAAGGCGAGTTGCACATACGCGTGGGCGACACGGAGCAGGTATATAAAGTCGGCGACGTCTTCCAATTACCGGCGAACAAGCCGCATGCAGAGCGTTACGGTCCGAATGGTGTGAAGTATCTGGTAGGAAGGAAGTAAGTAAGAAAACCCGCAGATGGCAGACCCACCCTGCAGGCGGGCGTGATCTGATATCACCAGCACGCCCGGCCTTCAGCAAAACGAATAACTCACGCCCCCAACAAGACCCCGGTCCTGAACGCCTTCTTCCCTGTAACCCGCCCCAGCGGCGCCCCAGCCGTCACAAACCGAATCGCGCGCCGCATATAAAACACACCTTCGGTGTTGCTGCACAGCGTAGTGGTCTCATCCGTCAACGGATCGACGATATCGAACAAGGGCTGCCCAACACGAATCCTGTCCCCGATCTTCGCGCGATGAATCAGAATCCCGCTAACGGGCGCATAAAACTGCTCACTGCCAGCGAGTGGCGTCGCTGGCGCAAGCAACTCGGGCAAAGGCTTCACATCAAGCTTGATAGCCTTGCGCCAGACCAGATAATCGACCAACGCGTCTGCATCCTCCTGGGCAACTTCATAAGACACATCCCGCTGCCCACGGCATTCCACAGTGACAGCAATCGCGCCATTCGGTACCGGCTTATCAGCAGGCATAGCTTGCTGCAGCTGCCACCACAACAAACTATGCGTCTCATCAAACGACTCCCCGCCCGAGTTAGTCGCCAGCAACGAAGCCTGCGCACCAAGATACCGTGACAGAGGTTCAAACTCGGGCCACGCCGCCTCACTGGTATAGAGATGCATTGCCGCTTCCAACGAGCAATGCAAATCGATCACCACATCTGCATCGAACGAGAGCTTCAGCAGCGCCAATTGCAGCGACTCAAACTCAGTCAACGGTTTCTGCTCGGCGAGTTCAGCCGCAATCAGTTCACGAACAATCCGCCGATTCTCCGCAGCATCCGAACCCAAGGCATCCTTAGCCCGCTCCATCAGCTTCGAAAACTGCATGAAGTGTCGATTGAAGTTCTTGCCGCTGCCCAGATCGAAGCGCCCAAGAAACTGCCCGAGTACGTACTGCCCAAGCCCGACAGGATTCGCGACCGGCACCAGCACAATCTCGGCGTTCAACGCACCTTGCTTCTCCAGTTCAAGCAATCGACGCTTGAGCAAAACCGTCGTCAGCATCGCCGGCGTTTCATCGGCATGCAGGGACGACTGGATATAGATCTTCTGTCCGCTATCCGCAGGGCCAAAATGAAACGACACCAGTTCGCGGTGCGTGCCGATAGCCGGCGACAGAAGCGGAATCGATTGCTTATTCATGAGAGCAAGAAGCCTGGAGAAAAATATGAAGTGAGAAAATCAATTGCCGTACGGATCGAAGTCAAAGTACTTCTTCGCGATCTGAGCGTACGTACCGTCCTTGCGCATCGAAGCAATCGCCTCGTTAATGGACGCCTGCACCGCAGTCTCATCCTTGCGCAGGCCGATCCCTACACCTCGATCACCCATCGAAAGCGGCTCGCCGACAAACGCAAACCCCTTCCCCGCCGGCGTGCGCAAAAAGCCGTAGTCAGCTTCAACAGATCCGAGCAGCGCGCCATCTAGGCGGCCGTTCTGCAAGTCGGCGAACACCTCATCCTGACTCTTGTACGCAACCACGTGCACGCCAAGCGGCGCCCAATTCTTTAGCGCATACCCTTCGAACTGAGTCCCCGATTGCACACCGATCTGCTTGCCGGCCAACGCATTCAACCCGCCCGCGAGCGCCGAACCTTGCCGCGCGATCAACCGCGATTTGAACTGGAACAGCTTCGACGAAAACAGAATCTGTTGCTCACGCTTCTCCGTGATCGCCATCGACGACAGGATTGCGTCGATCTTGCGCGCCTGCAGCGCGGGAATCATCCCCGAGAACTCGAGCTCGACCCACTGGCAATGCGCATGGATGCGCCGGCAGATTTCGTTGCCGAGATCGACGTCGAAACCTTTGAAGCTGCCGTCGGGCGCCTTGGAGTCCATCGGCGGATAGGTCGGATCGATACCGAGGCGCAGCGTGGCGGAGTCGGCGGCAAACGCAGCACTGCTGAAAGCCAGCGCGGCGCTCAAGATCATCAGCGGAATTTTCATGGGAGGCGGGTGTGGGTTGGGCGGATTACTACACAGCCATCCTATGTCGCCGTTGCGCCTCAAAGAAGTCCCGAAAGTAATATCATGATCACTTTTACCGATCACTGAGACTCCTCATGGCGCTGACGATCTCCCAGCTACGCGCGTTCACCGCCGTTGCCGAGCACGGCAGCATTCGCGCAGCGTCGCGGGCGCTCGGCATCGCCCAGAGCGGCATCACGCAGCAGTTGCAGAACCTCGAATCGATGCTGGGTGCGACTTTATTCACCCGCACGAACCGCGGCATCGCGCTAACCGCGCTCGGCCAGCGGCTCCTGCAGCGCGCCGGCGCGATTCTCGGCGAATGCGAGCGGGCCGAACAGGAAGTGCAGCAACTACGCGGCGACTACGCGGGCGCGGTCACGTTCGGCATGACCACCGAGCCGCTGATCGATGCCTTCGCGCCGGTGCTGATGGAATTCCGCGCGCGCTTCGAGCGGGTCGCGGTGCATTTGCGCACCGGCACCTCGCGGATGATGATTTCGTGGATTCGCGAAGGCAGGCTCGATTTCGCCGTCGCGCTGGTGTCGAAGCACACCGATACGGCCGATCTGTCCGTGACGCCGCTCTATCCGTCCGACCCGGTGGTGGTCTGCCGTCGCGGTCATCCGAAAGCGGGTGCCACCTCGATTGCCGATCTCGTCGATTGCACTTGGGTGGCGACGCCCTCGCCGAATCTCACTGACGATCCGCAGGTCAATCGGCTGAACCATCTATTCGAGAGCCACGGCCTGCCGCCGCCGAAAATCATCGCGACGGTGGAAGGTCTGTACGAGACGCTGCATCTGGTTGGCGCGACGGACTGTCTGTCGCTGGAGTCGTCGATTGTCGTCAAACGCGGACCGTTTGCGAGCACGCTCACGTCGATCAATGTGCGCGAACGGGCGGTCGAACAGAACGTCTGCCTGTTGCAGCGCGCGGCGATTCCTGTCACACCAGCCGCACAGGAACTCGCGACGATGATTGCGTCGTACATGCGCACTGTGCGGGCGCGATGAAGCAGATTCGCGCAGTGCGGGGCCGTGCGCAGGTGCCCTGGTCATGCGCATGGTTGGGCTGGACGGCGCGACGTCCGAGCTAAGGCAACCGTCGGCTCGATGCCGCGATTCCGGCTATGTGGCTATCGGCGTGCTCATCCCAGCGTTTCGAGCGAGATCAACTCTTCGATGGTCTGCCTGCGCCGAATCAACCGCGGCGTGCCGTTCTCCAGCAACACCTCAGGCGCCAGTGGCCGGCTGTTGTAGTTCGATGACATCGACGCGCCGTATGCCCCGGTGTCATGAAACACGACGAAGTCCCCTACTTCAGGAGCCGGCATGGAGCGGCTCGTGACGACACCGCCCGCCTCCTGCGTGAACACATCGCCCGCTTCACACAACGGCCCGGCCACCACGAAAGAGCCAGCCGGAGCTTCGCTCGGCATGCCATTACCCTTCACCACCGTCATCTCATGATGGCTGCCGTAAAACGACGGCCTCACCAGATCATTGAATCCCGCATCCACCAAGGCGAACTGCCGGTTCGGCCGCCGGTTCAGCGCGTGCACCTCGGCAACCAGCGCACCCGCTTCGGCGACCAGAAAACGCCCCGGCTCGATTTCGAGTCTCACGCGATGCCCGAGACGCGCTTCGATCTGCTTGCGTGCCGCGTCCCAAAGACGGAAATAATGTTCGACGTCGATCCGCGGTTCGCCTTCGCTATACGGCACCGACAAACCGCCACCGGCCGAAATCGCTTCGATATCGTGGCCCAAGCCTTGCACCGCTTCGACCATCGCATCGCATACCCGCGATAGATGCGTGTAGTCGACGCCGGAACCGATGTGCATGTGCAGCCCGACCAACTTCAGACCGTAACGCCGCACCATGGCAATCGCCAGCGGCACGTCGTCAAGCCAGATACCGTGCTTGCTATGCTCGCCGCCCGTATTGGTTTTGTTGCTATGCCCGTGGCCGAAACCAGGATTGATCCGCAGCCACACACGGTGCCCTTCAGGCGCCTGCCGTCCAATACGTTCAAGCATATCGAGCGACCCGGCGTTGACCGTGATGCGATGCTCGATCACTGCAGCCAGCGTTGCGTGATCGACGAGGTCAGCCGTAAAAACCACGCCCTCTGGATCGCCATCCGGCGTGAAACCCGCCGCGAGACTGCGCGAGATTTCGCCTAAAGACACCGCATCGACCATCGCCCCTTCGTCGCGCATCAGCTTCAGGATGTGTACATTCGAACACGCCTTCTGCGCATAGCGAATCACGTCGAAACTACGCAATTCGGCAATACGCTGGCGGATCACATCGGCGTCATAGACCCAAAGGGGCGTGCCGTACTGACGCGCAAGTTCGACGAGTTGTGTGGGATTGGCTGTGGTCACGGTTCGCGGCTCTCTATATCGAAGCATTAGTGAGCAACATGATGCTGAGAACCGGTCATTCAGTAAAATACCTATTCTTTGTGAATCCATTCATTCTTGATATACACATCATGGCGCTCACTCATCGACATATCGAAGTCTTCCGCGCGTTGATGACAGCAGGCAGCGTCACCAAAGCGGCCGAGATGCTCTTCACCTCGCAGCCCACGGTAAGCCGCGAGCTGGCACGCATGGAACAGAGCGTCGGCTTTGCCTTGTTCGAACGCGTGCATGGGCGGCTACGTCCAACCATGTCCGCGTTGACGCTGTTCGACGAAATCAAGCGCACGTATATCGGGCTCGAAAGGGTGGCGTCCACGGCGGCAAGTCTGCGCGAATTCCAGGGCGGCCAGCTTTCCATCATCGCGTTGCCCGCGTTTTCGCACTCGATCCTGCCAGGCGCGGCGAAACGTTTTCACGATGTACAGCCCGGCGTCAGTCTCTCGATCGCAACACAGGAATCACCGTTTCTCGAAGAATGGCTGACCGCGCAGCGTTATGACCTCGGCTTGACCGAACATGGCGCGCCGCCTGCTGGAACACGCCTGACGCCCTTGCTCGAAGTGGACGAAGTTTGCGTGTTGCCCGATGGGCATCCATTGCTCGCCAAGCGCGTGATCGAATTGAAGGACTTCGCGAATCAGCCCTTCATCAGCCTGTCGTCGAACGATCCGTACCGGATTCAGATCGACGAAGCCTTCACGCAAGCAGGCATCGCGCGCCGCCAGATGATCGAGACGCCCACCGCCGTCTCCGTGTGCAGTTTCGTGCGGCAAGGTCTTGGCGTGGCCATCGTCAATCCGCTTACAGCGTTGGATTTCGCAGGCCGCAATCTGCATATCCGGCCGCTCGCCGTGTCGTTGCCGTTTCGCGTGAGCGTGGTTCATCCGGAGCATCGCCCAAGCCATCCGCTGGCCGGTGCGTTCGTCGACGCGCTGCAAAGCGAGGCCGCCGTGTTAAGAATACAATTAAAAACCCACTCAAAACGCAAGCAGCAATAAGGGCGCTATTCGACCAACAACCGGCGCCACGTTCGCCCATCAACAGGAGTTTCCCAAATGATGAATCGAGACAATCCCGTCTGGCTGATTACAGGCTGTTCCACCGGCTTCGGCCGCGAGTTGGCGAAGTTGGTGCTGGAGCGCGGATGGCGCGCGGTGGTCACCGCACGCGACGCGTCGAAAGTGAAAGATATCGCCGAAGCGCACGGCGACCGCGCGTTGGTTCTACCGCTCGACGTGACGAACCGCAAGCAGATCGCGGACGTGGTCGCGCAGGCCAAGCAGCGTTTCGGGCGCATCGACGCGCTCGTCAATAACGCGGGTTACGGCTATCTGGCCGCGATCGAAGAAGGCGAGGACGACGAAGTCCGCGCCATGTTCGAGACCAACGTGTTCGGTCTGATCGACATCACGAAGGCCGTGTTGCCGATCATGCGTGAGCAGCACAGTGGCTTGATCGTGAATGTGTCGTCGATTGGCGGCATCACGAGTTTCGCCGCGACCGGCTATTACCACGCCACCAAATACGCGGTGGAAGGTTTGTCCGAATCGCTCGCGACGGAAGTGAAGCCGCTCGGTATCGACGTATTGATCGTCGAACCCGGCCCGTTCCGTACGAACTGGGCGGGTCCGTCAATCAAGCAATCGGCGACGGAGATCGACGACTACGCGGCCACGGCAGGCGAGCGCCGCAAGCAGACCGAGGCGCGCAGCGGCAAGCAGGCGGGCGATCCGGTACGCGCCGCCCAGGCGATCATCGACGCCGCGCTATCGGACACGCCGCCGCTGCGTTTGCTGCTCGGCAAGACGGCCCTCGAACTGGCGCGCAAGAAGCTGGACTTCATGCGCGGCGACTTCGATGCGTGGGAGGCCACAACGGTCGGCGCGGACTTTCCGGCTTAAAACTCGACCAACGCAAAATCTTCCTTGCCCACGTCGCACAGTGGGCAACGCCAGTCGGCCGGGACATCTGCCCAGCGGGTGCCCGGCGCGATACCTTCTTCCGGCAGGCCGGCGGCTTCGTCGTAGATCCAGCCGCAGATCACGCAAACCCATTGTTTGAAGTCGTCCGCAGGCGCCGGGCTTTCTTCCGCCGCATGCGGCGTGTCGACCGGGCGCGACGCCGCCGCCATCTCATCAAGGCTCACAACCAAAGGCGCGGCGGTACCTGCACTACTTTCAGCAAGACGTGCCTGCAGGCTTTCCAACAGCCGTTGCGCTTCGACCTGCGTCAAATCGATCCAGTACGGATCGCCGGCGCCGTCGTTGAGCCGTTCGGGAGAAAACTGAATTTCTACAGCGACGCCCTTCTTGTACATGGCAAATCGGAATATCGATGAAGCCGGCGGCGAGCGCCGGCATAGGGTCGGATGCTTGAAGCGAGAGCTTCTTGGTGGGGTTAGGCGAACTGGTTCAGCACGATCGCTGCGATCAGTCCGGCGGCGCCGATAAGGCCCAGCAGTTGCAGCAGAGTGAGGGATTTGCGGGATGCGGTGGGGATGTGTTGCGTAGTCACGAGGCGTTCTTAAAGATTGGAAAAAGCGAAATGGTACACGGGTCGGAGGTCAGCGCATCTCGATTGGCGCAAACCTTGGCGTGTCAGATGCCATTATCGCTGCTCCATCGGGCTGAATTCCCTACCCGGTGGAGATGGATTCGTTCTCCACCGGGCGGAAAGCCGGCCTACGAAAGCGCCACCTCGCCAGCATGCTCAGACACCGCCGCCACGATCGCGGCAACCGCTGCAGCATCGAGCGTCAATGCGATATGCGCCACGCCCGGCACGATCGTGACCGGCACCACGCGCCCCGCTTCCTCAAAGACCTCGGCAAATTTCCCGGCGTGAAACGCCTCGTCATCCGCGCCGACCAGCACTTCGATCGGCTGCCGTGTCGCCCGGATATCCGCGCGGTAATCTTCATGCGGACGAAAGTTCTGCATCAGGTTGTACGAGTACTGCGGCGTGAGCTTGGCGGCCGCTTCAGGCGACAACGCATAGGCCACCGTCGGCAGATGGTTGAAAAGCGTGATGTGCAGCTTGTTGAGGATCATCAACACGGTCACGCGCGGCAACCCGACATTCACCCACCCGCCGGCGGAAGGCTGCGTGGTCGGCGCTTTCTGATGAATGAACGGCGCAAGCAACACGTAGCGGTCGAATGCCAATTGCCGCGCGTCCCCCGCGAACCGCAACGCGAAACCGCCGCCCGCCGAGAAACCAACCAGTGTGCGCGGGCCGGCCGGCTGAACCACGTCGAGAAAGTCGCTGAGATCGTCCTCGAGCTGGCCGATATAAGCGATCGCGCCTTTCTTGCCCGATTCGCCATGCCCGCGAATGTCGGGCACGTAGACGTCGTAGCCGACCGCAGCGAGTGCCTTCGCCAGGGTATGCAGGCTCACACCACTCGCCGACGAGCCGTGAATCAGCACCGCGCTGCCTCGCACCCGCGTTATCCGGCTCGCATAGCGCCGATACGCAAGCGCCGCGTTGTCACGGGCGGCATAGCGTTCAACGGGAGGTAAATCGGAAGTATCGACCGACTTGAAAGGCTCATTGATCGACGCAAGCGGCGGCGGCTGTTTGGGGCCACCCTTCACAAGCGCCAGCGCCATGATGGCGAGACCCACACAGAACACGACGACCGGCATCACTGCATGCAGTTCGGTACTCATCGAATGGACCCCTGAAGAGATTCATTATGATTTTTGGCTTTCCCGATCGATGAGCCCGCTACTGCTTTATGGGCGCTGTGCGCCTTATGCGTATTGTTGTAGCCGGTGCCGCCGGCCCGTCACTCATCGTCGCCGACGATTGTACGGTCCTGCGCGGCCCCAAAAAACTCGAATATCAGGTATTCGACAATGGATTGCCGTGACGCGAATCCCAGAAGCGGATCACCGCAGCGCCACCCGTGCCGGCGCCCACCACCTGATCCGGCGCGCCGCTTTCGCGCAACAAGGCGCGTAGTTCGTTGATGACCGGAAACACCTCGTGATTCCAGTCCGCACCCTGCGAATCGTGCGCACGTTGTTCCGCTTCGACGATCTCGCGGTCTTCCTTGAAAATGCGTTCGGTGAACCACACGAGCAGCGGCCACGCGAGATTCAGCACGCCGGGGATGCCCGGTTTGCGAATCGATAGCAGGCCAAAGGTGCGGTTCGTACGCTGCTCACGATCGAGCGGCACGTAGACGATCCACAAATCCATCACCAGCGTCTGATCGGACGTGCGGATCTGCAGCGTCTGATACGGATACTCGGTGCGGATCGTCATCACGTCCTTGTCGTTGTCGCCGCCGGTCTTGCGGCTCTGGCCAAACACGATCGCTTCGCCGATCGGCTGCTGGCCGGCCATGCGCGCAAACGTGTAATCGACTTCGACCCAGCCCTCGCCGCGCCGCCGGCCCAGCGAACGTGCACGCATCTGACCCATCTGGCGGCGATGCAGGAACTGATGGTTCATATCCATCAGATTCTCGTGCATGAACGAATAGTGGCAATTCACCGGACGGCCGAAACGGCGCGTCTTGTACTTCTTGTCGGATACGGAGCTGAACGCGGGCAGCGGCCGTTCTTCGGCCAACTCGGCATTGCCGGGAAACACGAAAATCAGGCCTTCGACTTCGCGGCACGGATAGGAACGCACGCCATTGGGCAGCCGGTCGCGGCCCAAATACGGCACGTCGATGCAGGTGCCCGAACAATCGTAGGTCCAGCCGTGATACCCGCAGCGGATCGACTCGCCGTCCACCACGCCCTGATGCAACGGTACCTGGCGATGCGCGCAGCGGTCTTCAAGCGCGAACACCTTGCCGGACTCCGTACGCGCCAGCACGATCGGCTCACCCGCGAACGTCACACCATGCGTCTTGCCCCGCTTCACCTCATGCGACCACGCGAGCGGATACCAGTAATCAGGGTGAATACCTACGCGCCGCAGATCGCGCACTGGGGCGTCGTTGGCGGCCTGATCCGGCGCGTGGGGTTTCGCGCCTGTTGAGGCGTTGGTTTGCGCGGCTGCATGAGCAGGAGACGCATCGACCGGCGCATCGACGGTGTCTTGTTCGAGCGGGGGAACAGCATGCATAGGTGGAGCCTCCGTGCACGAGCGGATAGAAGGTGGTCGCCCTGCAATTCGCGGGCCGACATCGCCGTACAGTCTACTCGAACCCGAAGCGGCATGGTTCCCCCACCTGCGTGCCGTGTCCGGCTCGCCGCCCGTTGGGTGGGCGAGCCATTCTTCCTCTCCATATGCCTTTGGTCAGATGATCGGCGGCTAGCTTTCGTCGCGCGTCACGAGCCCGGAGCGGCGTTGCACGCCCCACGAGCGTCCGCCGCGCAGGAAATGCAGCCAGCCGAGCAGAGCGCCGACGTGTCGCACGAGCTGGAATGTGAACGGCTCGGCGATCGCCGCCAGCACCGCCATCCACAAACTGGAGCCGGTGCGATGGCCAGTCCAGCGGCGATACAGATGGATACACCAGAGATAAAACGCGAGATCGATCGCCGTCTTGAGGCCGATCACGCTGAAAATCGACACGACGATCGCGCCATGCCCGCCGAACAGAAAGCCAAGCAGCAACGCGAAGGCGGTCAACCCGTAGATCGGCTGCATCGTATCGATGGCCTTGACCGGCAGCATCAGCATGCCCATCGTGCCGTAGCGCGGGTTGCCGGTCATGTCGCGGTTCCAGTATTGCGTTTGCAGGAAACCCGCAAACCAGCGGCGGCGCTGCCGCAGGAAACTGCCGAGGTTGTCCGGCGCGTCGGTGTGCGCATGGGCATCGCCGACCACACGCACGTCCCAGCCGAGATCATGATCGACCGAATAGCGGCGCAGCCGATGAATCAGTTCGTAGTCTTCGACCAGGCACTGCGGATCGAAACCGCCCACGTCGACCAGCGCGTCACGCCTGAACGACGCGAAGGCGCCGGAAATCAGCAGCAGACTGTCGGCGCGCATCCACGCAAAACGGGCGATGAAGTTGCGCATGTACTCGTAGGTCTGGAACCACTGGAACACGCGGCCCGACACCGATTTGCCGCACACCGGCACCAGAATGCCGGCCGCCGCGACCAGCTTCGGCTCGCTCGCGAAGGCGGCGCGCATCGCGTAGGTGGCGTCGTCGTCGAGCAGCGTGTCGGCGTCGACGGTCATCACGGTCTCGGTGGTCATGACCATGATGGCGGCGTTCAGCGCGCGCGCCTTGCCGCCGTGCGGCACGCGCAGCCAGTACAGATTCGGGTACAGCGAACTCGGCGCGCTCAGCACGCCGTCAGCGGCGGCAGTGAGGCCAAAGCGTTCGGTGAGCAGCGCGTGGGTGGCATCGGTGGAGCCGTCGTCGGCGATCACAATTTGCGCCGGGCCATGTGTCTGACGCAGTAGCGCGGCGAGCGTCACCGGCAGTACCGTTGCCTCGTTATGCGACGCGACGATCACACCCATGTCCGGCAAGTTGCGCGCATCGAAGTCCGGCTCGAGCGGCGGCGTGGGCCGCATCAGCGGCAGCGTTTTCCAGGTGACGAACGCGAGCAGCAAGGTGTCGTACACGACGTACGCAATGCCGGTCGACCACGCCACCACACCTTGCAGAAAGAATGCGCGGGCGAACAGCAACAACCACAGCACGACGACGCTGAAATGAATCAGCGTGCTGAGCAGCGTAGTGGGACGCGGCAGTATGCGCGGCGATGCGAGGGCGAGCGCCTGTTCCAGAGTTTTCTTCAAAATGACTGCCGAGTTCGTCGTTGGTGGTTATTAGATAGAAAGCAGCGTCGATGCTTACGGCACCATGCGTTTCAGAACCGACTTGCGATCAATCCATTGATGCTTCAGCGCGCCGCCGATATGCATTGCCAGCAACGCATACAGCGCGTAGCCGAGCCACGTATGCAAGGCGCCGAAGCGGTCGTGCAGTGTCTCCTTGAGCACCGGATCGAGATTCATCACATAGCCGATGCGCGGCCAGGGAAACAGGTTGAAAAGGTGCATCGGATGCGTGGCAGCGTCTTTCCACGCGGAATCGTGCAGCCAGCCGGAAAGCGGCAGCGCAATCATCAGCAGGTACAGCAAGAAATGGGCAACGTGTGCGGCGATTTTTTCCCACGACGGAAACTCACGCGGCAACGGCGGCGGCTTATGCGTCACGCGCCACAAGATGCGCATCAGCGCGAGACCGAGCACGGTGATGCCGATCGACTTATGCGTGTCGACCACCGGACGTACCCAGTCGTCGGGCCATGATTCCGCGGTCAGGCCGAGTACCACATTGCCGATCATCAGCAGCGCAATCAGCCAGTGCAGCGTTATCGCCGTGCGGGTATAGCGCGACGCCAGCGGCGTGCCGGTTGAATCGGTCAAGGAGTCGGCGTGAGTATTCATCGGTCGTTCCGTCTGCAAATGGTTTTCTAGCGAAAGCTGTTTGAAAATTCGGCCGTGCCGCAGCAGGCCTGATCTCGCCGCCGGTATGAAGCAAACGCATCAGTTTGCCGTTTTATTCCGTCAATCGCTTAATTGTGTGTTTCCGATTGTTTCGACGTATTTCGACGGCGCGAGGCGAGTCATTCCTCGAGCGCCGCACCAACCCGCGCCCGCAAAGTCGGCAATACGTCTGCTTCGAACCAGGGATTGCGCTTGAACCACGCGATATTGCGCGGTGAGGGGTGCGGGAGCGGTATTACGTGCGGGCCGTAATCGCGCCAGCGCAGCAGCGTATCGGTCAGCGTCGGCCCGAATGCGTCGCCGAGGCCAAAACGCTGCGCGTATTGGCCAATCAACACCGTGAGCCGCACCTCGCGCAACTGGGCGAGCAAGGCCTGATGCCAAAGCGCGGCGCATTCGGGCCGCGGCGGCAAATCGCCACTCGTGCCTCTGCCCGGAAAGCAGAAGCCCATCGGCACGATGGCAAATTTCGAGGCGTCGTAAAAGGTCTCGTCGGAGACTTCGAGCCAGTGGCGCAAACGTGCGCCACTGGCGTCGCTCCATGGAATGCCCGAAGCATGCACGCGCGCACCGGGCGCCTGGCCGATGATCAGAATGCGCGAATCAGCCGACGCCACGACGACCGGACGCGGCGCATGCGGCAGCACTGGCGCGCATACGGTACAGGCGCGAATGTCGTGCAACAACGTGTTTAGTGAAATGGGTTTCCTTGCGGTCATACCGAGGCGCGGATCAGGATTCGGTTTAGCGTTTTACAAACCGATAGTGTCCCACGCCCCACTCATTCCCGTTGGCGTAGCCGAACAACTCGGCCACGGCCATATAGAACATGCGCCAGCGCTGAAACCATACAGCCGCATCGCGCGCGCCATATGTATGGACCAGCATCGGCATCACGCGGTCACGCGCTGCGTCGAGCGCGGCGAGCCAGTGATTCGCCGTGCGCTCGTAGTGCGCGCCGCTCACCCACCACTGCCGCTCCATCCGCAGATCGTCCTGGAAGTTCAGCAGGAGCGCTTCGGAGGGCATCGTGCCGCCAGTGAAAAAGTACTTCGACATCCAGTCGTTGCCGTCCTGCACCTGAAAGTGATACGCAAGCGTGCGATGCACGAAGATATGCACGAACAGCTTCGCGTCGTCGCGCATCCAGCGTGAAATCTTGGCGAGCAGCAGCCCGTAGTTCTTCATGTGCTCGAACATCTCGATCGACACCACGCGATCGAAGCCGCCGCCAAGCTGCGCTTCGTCGAATTCGAAATCGACGACATTGCCCGTGACCACCGAGAGGTTGTGCAAACCGAACTCCGCCGCGCGCGCTTCGATGAACACGCGTTGCCCATGCGAATTCGACAGCGCGACGATCTGCGCGTTTGGATAATGCGCCGCCAGCCACAACGACAACGAGCCCCATCCGCAACCGAGATCGAGAATCCGCTGACCGTCGGCCAGTTCCGCGCGATCGGCGTAGCGCTCTAGCATCGCGGCTTCGGCTTGCGCGAGCGTCTCGTTGCCGGTTGGGTACAGACAGCACGAATACTTGAGATGCGGTCCGAGATGCGCGTGGAAGAACGACGCCGGCACCTCGTAATGCTGCGTGTTGGCGGCCTGCGTTTCGATGGCAATCGGGCTTGAACGCAAGTCGTCCAGCAGACGGTTGAGCCGTTGTGCGCGCACCTCGCCGTTGTCGATCGCTTCGTCGCGCAAACGCTGGCGCATCAGCTGACGCATGCCGAAACGGATCACGCTGTCGGGCAGCCAGCCGCGTTCGCAGCTCTGGATCAGCCAGCCGTCGCTCGGCTCGGCGGGCGACGAAGGCGGCATTGTATGGTCGGTGGTGGAAAGGCTCATGAGGCTGACTCCCTATCGTCTTGTCTGGACTTTTGTGTCGTAGCCGGCTCGTCTCAATCCCGTGGCGGCCACGGAATGAGCGCACTGGTGGTGCGCATGTAATCGGCGTAACCGGCGCGCCTTTTCGCCATGCTTTCTTCGAGCAACGGAATGCCGGAGAGCTTCAGCAGCAGAAACACCATCAGCACCGGCGGCAACACCGTGAACCAACCCCAAGGCGTGCCGATCGACAGCGCGATGTAAGCAAGCCAATGCACGCATTCAAAGAAGTAATTCGGATGCCGTGAATAGCGCCACAAGCCAACGCGGCACACGGCGGTGTGATTGGCCGGATCCTGCGTGAAGCGCTTGAGTTGACGGTCCGCGATGCCTTCGCCGACTACCGAAACTATCCACACCGCCACAGCCAGCACAATCCAGCCGATGGCCGGTGCGCTGCTCCGGTACGACGGCACCAGAAATGCGATCGACAGCAGCATCGAAATCACGACTTGCACCTGAAAAAACCAGAACATCTTGCTGGCCGCCTTGTCGCCCCATTCTTCACGGAAGCGGCGATAGCGCGCGTCTTCCGGTTTGCCAAAATTGCGCTTCCACAGATGCGTGCCGAGCCGCACACCCCAAACCAGGCCACCCAGCGCGGTCAGTGCACGCGATACCGGATCGCCGTTGCCGAGCACGGCGTAGAGCACCGCGACCAGCCCGAGCGAATAGGCCCAGACCGGGTCGACCATGCCGGCGTTCCCGGTCTTCAACTGCCACGCCCAGACAGCGCTGAAGATCGCGATGAGCCCAATCAGGGCGATCACGGCGGCGGCAAGTGGCGGCATGGGGGCCTCTTTCGATGGCGATGCGGGTTATACGCAGTGAGGGCGCGATCGGATGCGCGCGAGCGGGATTTCCAGCCCGATCGCCTGTTCGGCGGAGTTAGGCGTCCACGGCCCGATAGCGGTATCGTGTCGGCAACGCCTGCTCCATCCGAATCTCCCGCCCATGCCGACCCGCTTCAACGCCGCTTTCACCGCTCTGCTCGCCGCCGCCTTGTTCGGCGCGACCACGCCGCTCGCCAAGGCGCTGCTCGGCTCGCTGTCGCCGTTTCTGCTGGCCGGACTGTTCTACCTCGGCAGCGGCACGGGCCTTGCCGCCGTGATTCTGGCGCGCCGCCTGAAAGGTCAAGCGGAGGGGCAGCCGGTCAGTCACCACCGCTTCCCGGTGCGCGAAGTGCCGTGGCTCGCCGGCGCAATCGTGGCAGGCGGTGTCGCGGGGCCGGCGCTGCTAATGCTGGGTCTGAAAACGACGCCAGCCGCCACCGGCTCGCTGCTATTGAATCTCGAGGGCGTATTCACCGCGCTGATCGCGTGGATCGTGTTTCGCGAGAACGTCGACATTCAGGTGTTCCTGGGCATGGCCGCGATCGTTGCGGGCGGCGTGGCATTGTCGTGGCAGCCCGGCGCGGCCGGCCTGCCGCCCGGCACCCTGCTGCTGGTCGGCGCGTGCGCGTGCTGGGCAGTCGACAACAATCTCACGCGCAAGGTGTCGACTCACGACGCCATGTTCATCGCCTGCGTAAAGGGGCTCGTGGCCGGATCAGTCAACGTCACGCTCGCGCTCACTTTTGGTGCAGCGTGGCCCAAGGCCACGACCGTCGCGCTCGCCATGCTGACGGGTTTCGCGGGCTACGGCGTGAGTCTCGTGCTGTTCGTCGTCGCGCTGCGCAATCTCGGCACCGCGCGTACGGGCGCCTATTTTTCGGTCGCACCACTATTTGGTGTGACCTTATCGTGGCTGCTGTGGCCGGAGATGCCGCCGCCGTTATTCTGGGTGGCCGCTGCCTTGATGACGCTGGGTGTCTGGCTGCACATCCGCGAACGTCACGAGCATCCGCACACGCATACCCCGCTGGATCACACGCATCGTCACCGGCACGACGCGCATCACCAGCACGAACATGATTTCGCGTGGGACGGCCACGAGCCGCACACGCATCCGCATTCCCACGCGCCGATCACGCATGCGCACGCGCATTTCCCAGATATTCATCATCGGCATACACATTGATTTTCCGCATCCCCGCATGGCGCGGGCGCTTGCTGCAGTGCAAGACAAAAATCTCTGTGGAGCGAGTCATTCGATAGACCAATTCAATTGGCATCGTGGCCAAACGCATCCTCTAATGAACTCCTGTCGTGCGCCCGTTCCCGGCGACCCGCCGGTCCATCCCGCTTGCCCCGGAGAGTTCCATGTCCCAACCCGAGCCAAATGTCGACGAAGTGGTGAGAAGCATCGCAGAGGAAACCGATACCCCGACGGAAACGGTTTCGAAGATGTACGCAGACACCCTGGCTGACTACCGGCACGAAGCGCGTGTATTCGATTACGTACCGCTGTTCGCCGCGAAGAAAGTACGCGACAAGCTGCGCCATCCGTCGAAACAGAAACACTGACACGGCGGCGCGCGGAGACCACCCCCTGCCTGGTAGTACGCTGGATCGCCCCTGTTGGCTCGCGCGGCGATTCGCTAAAACACATACCGAATTATTTTTCGCGTTGCCAGAACGCGTACCTGTTTATTTTTCCCACTGCTAGACTCTGACCCGGATACATCGACTCGGGGGAAGATGGCATGCGGGTGACAATCGTAGGCGCGGGCATTGCCGGCTTGAGCACAGCGTGGTCGCTTGCGAAGCTGGGACACGACATCACTCTGATCGAGCAGGGCTCGATTCCGAACCCACTCGCCGCCTCGGGCGACCGGAGTCGCATGATCCGTCGAGCGTATGGCGATGCTGACGGCTACGCACGCACCATCGCCGAGGCATTCGATAGTTGGGATCTGCTGTGGAATGATCTCGGCGTATCCCACTATGCGAACTGCGGCGTGCTCGGCATTTCGCAACACGCAGGTGATGGCGCGGAACAATTTCGCACCGGTCTCGACCGCATGAAATTCGAGTACGAACAGCTCGACCCGCGCGAAGCGGCCGAGCGTTATCCGTTTCTCGACCCCGCCACGTTTCGCTACGCCTACCTCGATCAGGATGGCGGCGCACTATTTAGCGAACGCATCGCACGCGACATGAAAGCGTGGCTCAAGATGCGCGGCGCCGATATTCGCACCCATACCAAGGTGCTCGCAGTCGATGCGCATGCGGCCTCCGTGCGGATCGAAGACGACACGATCATTCGCGCCGACCGCCTCGTGGTCACAGCCGGCGCGTGGACGCTGCAACTGTCCCCCTCGCTCGCCGAAAACCTGATGACGTATCGCAACGTGGTCGCCTATCTGGAGCCCCCCGCGGATCTGGCGGACGCATGGTCGAATGCGCCCGCTATCGTCGATATTGGCGGCGCCAGCAGCGGTTACGTGCTGCCGCCAATCGACGATGTCGGCCTGAAGTTCGGCGCCAGTGTGCACAAATCACGTGCACCTGACCCTGACGCCAATCGCGTCGCGGCACCCGGAGAAGGCGACAGTCTGCGTCGCTTGTTTTCACCGCCGTTCAGCCGCATCGACGAATATACGGTTACCGAAGTGAAAACCTGCGCTTACACGTTCACTGCGGATGAACGCTTTTTTTCGAAGCGCATCGGCAACACACTGGTGGTATCGGCATGCTCGGGCCACGGTTATAAGTTCGGCGCGGCAGTCGGGCGCCGGGTCGCACAGGCGCTGGATACCGATGACGACGCCGGGCTCGCGCGTTGGCTCAGGGCGGAAGCGGTCTAGTTCTCTTTCGTCACAACAATACGATGTTCGTTCGCGATCTAGCGTAGCCCACGCACCACGGCGGCGAGTTGCGCCACCAATGCGTCGGCTTCGTGCGGTTTGACACCCGCGTAGCCGAGCATGAAGCCGTTGTAGCGCGCGGCGTCTTTAGCAGGCGGCTGACAAAACGCACTGAGCGCAGCGATATGCAAACCGTGCTCGCGTGTCACTGCGCTTACGTCCTGATCGCGCAGCTGCACATCGAGTCGCATCGTCAGATGCATGCCGCCGCCGTCGGATGACACCGTCACCAGGTCGCCCATATGCCGCTCGATCGCGTTCACCAATGCGGAGCGGCGCTGCTGGTACAACCGCCGCATACGTCGCAGATGCCGCGCATATTTCCCACTATCGATGAAATCCGCCAACGCGATCTGCTCAGCCACGCGCCCTTGTCGTGCGATCTCGCTGAGCGCCTCGTCGATGTCAGCGACAAGGTGCGCCGGCACGACCATGAAGCCCATCCGCAGCGCCGGAAACATCGTCTTGCTGAAGGTGCCGAGGTAAATCACCGGCGTGTCGGCCGCGAGGCCCTGGATCGACGGCAACGGCGGACCGCTATGGCGCAGTTCGCTGTCGTAGTCGTCTTCGATGATCCAGGCGCCGCGCGCCACTGCGTTCTCGATGATCGACCAGCGCCGCTCGAGGCTCAGCACGCTGCCGAGCGGATATTGATGCGACGGCGTGATGTACATCAGGCGTGGCGGTGTCTGTTCCCAGTGATCGGGCGTCGGCGCCATGCCGGCGGCGTCGACGGGAATCGGCACCAGTTGCAAACCAGCGGCCTGGAATGCAGCCTTTGCGCCGTGATAGCCGGGATCCTCAACCCAGACACTGTCGCCGGGGTCCGCCAGCATGCAGGCGCATAGATCGAGACTCGCCTGCGTGCCCGAGGTGATAAACACCTGCTCCGCCGAACATCGCACACCACGCGACACGCGCACGTATTCCGCAATCGAGCGGCGCAATGCGGGGTGCCCAGCATTGTTGCCGTAACCGAGTTCCCGCGGTTCGACCGTGCGCCATGCGCGCTCCATCGAGGCACGCCATTGCGCAAGCGGAAATTCATCGAGTGCGGGCACGCCGGGACGAAACGGCGTGGGGTCGTCGGGATTCGTGCGCTCGCGCGGCAGATCGGCGACACGGCGTGACAGGTGGTTTTCAGGCGTCTGCACACTGCCGCTTGCTGCGGAGATCGAGGCGCCTGAACCGCTCACCATGCTGACGATGGAACCATGCCGGCTCGCCGTGATGAAGCCCTCGTCGGTGAGCCGCTCGTATGCGTAGAGGACAGAGTTGCGCGCAATGCCCAACTGTTCGGCAAGCGCTCGCGTGGCAAGAAGACGGCTGCCGTGACGGATATCGCCATCGAGAATCGCGCGACGCAGACTCTCGTAGAGCAAGTCCTGCTGCGTAAGCTTGCGCCCACCCATTGCGCGCTCGACGTTCGACATCAACAGGCCGTAGTCCAATTCCGTGGCTCCAAATTGTGGTCGCGTTGTGGAGCTAACAATGGTGCCACAAATTTCTTATGCTGACGGTTCTGGAGTCGCTGAATACTCTCGAGAGAGGCCGTTGCCATGAACACGCATGCACGTCACGCCGTCACCGCACACCTGCGCTATGGCGCCGCGGTGAAGTGGTGCGTGGCGCTGGCGTGCGCGGCTTATGCCTACGGGCTGCTCGAGCCGGCGGCAACGGCACGCGCAAGGTTGGATGCCTGCGTGAATGAAAATCTGGAGCAGCGCGGTAGCGCAACCGGCGCAGCTTCAGCACCGTCCGCAACGCCTACTGCCGCAGAAGAGCGCGAGCAGGCATTCAGCGCGGCCGTCTATGCTTGTTCGACTCAGCCTTAGCAGCGACGACGCACTCGCCCTCAACCATCACAACACAAGGAGCCACACCCATGTCCGACGCGATTCAAATCCGCCCCGTCACGCCCGCCGACTTCGACGCATGGCTGCCGCTGTGGGACGCCTACAACGCGTTCTACGGCCGCTCGGGTGAAACGGCATTGCCGCGCGAAATCACGCAAGTCACGTGGGGGCGTTTCTTCGACGCTTACGAGCCAATGCACGCAATGGTCGCCGAACGCAACGGCCAGTTGCTTGGCCTCGTGCACTTCCTGTACCACCGTCACACGACCATGGTTGCACCGACCTGCTATCTGCAAGATCTCTACACGCTTGAAGCGGAGCGCGGCAAAGGTGTCGGCCGTGCATTGATCGAAGCAGTGTATGCACGCGCCAAGGCCGACGGTTTGCAACGGGTCTACTGGCAAACGCATGAGACGAATCACACGGCAATGAAGCTGTACGACAAGGTCGCGGATCACTCCGGTTTCGTGGTGTACCGCAAGGCATTGTGACGTTGTGAAACAGCGCAGCAGGCCCGCCTGGCGGGCTTTGCGTCCCCGCTTCGCATCCCATTCTCGCGTCGCCATTCTTGCGCGACCAGACATCGCATTCGCATGGCCGGCGGCCCATCCAGCCGGCATGCGTAGCGCATTGCACGTACCGACGCTCACCGCATTCGTTCCCCGCGCCGCTCAAGTTTGCAGGCAACCTGCCGTTATCGCCATTGGACGGAGCGCCATCTGGCTCCCACGCGACCTTGGGCGATCTCCTCACGAAGGGGCGCAAAACGAATCGGAAACTGTACATGCCTTCGATCATCGGCATCGATCTTGGAACCACGCATAGTCTTGCGGCCGTCTGGCGCAATAACGAGGCTGCGCTCATCCCGAACGCACTGGGCGATGTGCTGACGCCGTCGTGCGTCTCGATCGATGACGACGGCTCGATCCTCGTCGGCCGCCCCGCCCATGACCGGTTGCACACACATCCCGAACGCACCGCCGCCAACTTCAAGCGCTACATGGGCACGAATCGCAACGTGTCGCTCGGCGCACAGACACTGCGTCCTGAAGAACTGTCTTCGCTGGTGCTCAAATCGCTGAAAGCCGATGCCGAGGCATTCCTCGGCGAAGCGGTAAACGACGCCGTGATCGCCGTGCCCGCCTATTTCAGCGACGCGCAACGCAAAGCCACGCGCATCGCCGGCGAACTGGCCGGCCTCAATGTGCTGCGCCTCGTCAACGAACCGACCGCGGCCTCGCTCGCGTACGGCGTGCATCAGCGCGACAGCGAACGCAAGTTCCTGATCTTCGATCTGGGCGGCGGCACGTTCGACGTCTCCGTGCTCGACTTCTTCGAAGGCGTGATGGAAGTGCGCGCCAGCACGGGCGACAATTTTCTGGGCGGCGAAGATTTCACGGAAGCGCTCGTCGATCTGTTCTGCCGGCGCAATCGCCTTCAAGGCAAATCGCTTACGCCGATTGCTGCACAACGTCTGCATCAGCAGGCCGAACGTGCGAAGCGTCTGCTCACGCAGAGCGGCGCCGATAGCGTCACGCTCAAGCTCACGGTCGGCGATAACGAGCATAGCCTCGAACTCGATGCGGCTGCCGCGGAACGGACTTGCGAGCATCTGCTGCAACGTCTGCGCAAACCGGTCGAGCGAGCGTTGCGCGATTCGAAGATCGCCGTCGATGCGCTCGACGAAATCATCCTCGTCGGCGGCGCCTCGCGTATGCCGATGGTGCGCAAGCTGGTCTCGAAGATGTTCGGCCGATTGCCCGCCGCGAATCTGAACCCGGATGAAGTCGTGGCGCTTGGCGCTGCTGTGCAAGCGGGGCTTGTCACGCGGGACGCAGGTCTCGACGAAATGGTGCTGACCGATGTCGCGCCGTATAGCCTCGGCATCGATACTGCGATGCAGGTCAGTGCCAATCAATATGTGCCCGGGCACTACTTGCCGATCATCGAGCGCAATACGATCGTGCCGGTGAGCCGCATGCAGCGCATCTTGACGGTCAGCGACCGTCAGCGCATGTTGAGCATCAAGGTGTTCCAGGGCGAAGCGCGTTTGACCGTCGACAACGTGGCGCTCGGCGAATTCACGCTTGAAGTGCCGGTCAAGCCGGCCGGCCAGGCCGGGGCGGATGTACGCTTCACCTACGACGTCAACGGCGTGCTGGAAGTGGAAGCTACTGCGTTTCCCGGCGGCGTGAAGCGCGCGATGGTGATCGAAGAAAACCCAGGTGTGCTGACGCCGGAAGAAATCAGCGAACGGCTCGCGGCCTTGGCTGCGTTGAAGATCCATCCGCGCGAACAGTTGGAAAATCGCACGCTGCTCACGCGCGCTGATCGTGTCTATGAGGAAACGCTGGGGGAGCATCGGCAATATCTGGCTGCGCATATCGCGCGCTTTCAGTCGCTGCTCGAGCGGCAGAACGCCGAGGAAATCGCCCATGTGCGCAGCGAATTGAGTGCGTTGCTGGATCGCTTCGATGTGCATGTGACGTACTGACCGGCTATGGATACGACTTCTGCTCACCACTGGCCGTGGGACGTGCTCGGCGTTGCGGCGAACGCCGACGAGCGTACCGTGCGCCGCGCCTATGCGCGTCTTTTGAAACAGCAACGCCCGGATGAGGACGCTGAGGCGTTTCAGCGGCTTCGGTACGCGTATGAGTCGGCTTTGCAGATGGCGAGCGGCGGTGCTGCGGGGACCATAGCCGCGGTGTCGGCTTCGGTACCGGTACCTGTGTCGGTACCCAGCCCGCCACCTGAGGCTCACCACCTTCCCGAACACGACGCCTTCGAAAGCGCCGTGCAGTTGTGGCAGCACTTCGTCTTGCAACGAGATCAGCTCGAGTCGCGTCGTTCGCTGCAAGATCTATTCGCAGCCGTCGTCAATATTCAGATGCGCGACGAACTCGAATGGCAAGCGCTGGTTCATTGTCTGAACGAGGATGCGCCGGCCACGCTGCGTATGAACCTGAGTGCGGTCCTGGGATGGCGGGACAACGCCGCGCATCTGCGGCGGCGCAACGCGGCCATCGCGACCCTCGCGCTAGACCGTGTATTCGCTGACGAGGACTACAACGCGTTGCGCCTGCGCTTCACAAATGCAATGGCGCTGCTCGAAGGGCCTCAACCTCCATTGGCGGCCGGCGCACACGCACTGCTGCGCGCTGGCGTGCGAACCGAGATGGAACAATTGTTGACCGCGCTCGGTCGTTATCATCCGAATGTCGTGCGCCTGCGGCTCGACAGCGAGAAGGTCGAATTCTGGACCCGCTGCCTGTCGTTTCGGATTGGTGCAGGACGCCTGTTCGGGCCGGCACTTGCGCTGAGCGCCTGGTGCGGCTTGCTGTTCGCCAACGCGTCGATGAACCTGAATAGCAATCGGTGGTTCGATCAATGGACGCCCGTTCAGCTGGCTGTGCTTCTGGCCACGCTGATGGTGACGCTGGTCACCAGCGCCGCGACGACTGTGCTGCTGTCCGAACCGCAGCAACAGCGGCTGCGGACGCTGCGCTCGATTGGCTGGCTGCGCTACGGATGGATTCCGGTGTGGCTTGGCGCGACCGCCGCCGCGTTGTGCGACGCAGGTAGCGGGCGCTTGACGTCGATCGCAATGGACACACTTGGGATCTGCACGATGTGGGCCGCGCTGATCTATGGATGGCCGCGCATCAAACAACTCGCGGTACTCGCCGCCGTGGGCGCGATCGGATTCGGTTTCGCCGGCCATTGGCTCTCCACTGATTCTCGCGCGTGGCAGATGCCGTTCGCGCACGGCGTGCTGTTCGCTTTCTTTTTCTCTTTTGCGCAACAGGAGTTTCGCGGCTGGCTCGCAGGTCGACCGCGCCTTGCGTGGTTTGTAGCGACGATGTGGTTTGCGGGCTTCGCCACGTTGATCGTTTTGCTGTTGCAACGGGACGAGCGTTCGGCGCAATTCGCGTGGGCGCTTTTTACGGTGATGGCGGCGGCGGGTGGCGTGTTGGCGACGACGCGTTGGAGCGATTTGCGCGGGGCCGTGCCGCCCTTTTTCCGCGGCTACGTACACCTCGTCTGGTTGGCGCTTGCAGTCTCCAAACCGGACATCATCGCTTGCGTGAGCGCGGGATTGATGAGTGTCTGGATTATTGAGGAGCTGAAACAACGACGTCTATCGCACCGGACGGCGCTTTAAAGTCACGTCCAAAGGGCGATCCAAAAACAAAGGGCACACCACCCAGTGCGCCCTTCGCCCTCCTGCCATTGCGGTACTACATCAACCGCCCACCAAACCCATCACACGCTAAAAGCATCACGCCTCGAGCTGCTCCAGCACCTTCCCCTTGGTCTCGATCCCGAGAAAGTGCACCGCGATTGCCGCAATGAACGGCACAGCCGCGAGAATATAAAACGCCACTTCCAGATTGCCGCCGATCATCGTCTTCGACACGATGGCCGGCGCGAAAATCGCTGCTACCTTCAGCCATGCGCCGCCCACACCGCAGCCCATCGCACGGATACTCGTCGGATACAGCTCCGGCGTGTACACATAAGCCGTGATAAAGCCGCAAGCAAGGAACCCGAGCGAGAAGGCGCAACACGTCGCCACCACATACACCGACGAATTGTGGAACACCCCCGCCAACAGCAACGACAGCGCGCACGCCACGAACGACAGGTTGATGATCGGCTTACGCCCAACCTTATCGACCAGCAACGCACAGGTCAGCGAACCCACCACGCCCAGCACCGAAGCCGCCACCGCCAGATTCAACGCCAGTTGCAGCGGCGCGTGATAAACCGTGCGATAGATCGTCGGCAGCCAGGTCGACAAACCGTACTGAATGAAGCCGCACGTAATCCACAGCATCGCGACAGCCATCGTGCGCTTCAGATACGCCGGTCCGAACAGATCGCTCATACGGCGCTTCGGATGGCGATTGGCCATCGCGTCAAACTCGGCCGCATTGGCAACCGGCGGAAGCGGACCTTTCACGGCGCGTTCGAAAGCATGCACTGCGGTATCGGCATCGGCCATCCGTTCGCATTCGGCCAGCCAACGCGGCGATTCCGGCACCAGTTTGCGCAGCACGAAGAACAGGATCAACGGCATACCGCCGATGAAGTACATCGCCTGCCAACCGAAACGCGGCACGATCCACGCACCCAACGCATTGGATGCGAGCAAGCCGACCGGAAAAACGATTTCATACAAGAGCACGAAACGTCCACGGCCATGCGCGCGGCTGATCTCGTTGATATAGGTCGCGGCCACCGGCAATTCGCCACCCAGCCCGAGCCCCTGAATCACACGCAACACGACAAACGCCGCGAAGGTCGGCGCAAAGCCGCACGCAATACTCGTAATGCCGATGATCCCCGAGCTCAACGCAATCGCCTTCACACGGCCTTTGCGTTCCGCGTACCACGGGAACACGAACGCGCCGATTAGCTGGCCGACCGAGCCGGAGCCGATCAGGAAGCCAATTTCCCACGGCGTCAGATGCCACTTCGCAATCAGGATTGGCAGCGTGGCCGCAATTGCGATCACGTCGAAACCGTCGAAGAACGTCGCGAGACCGATCAGTATGCGCGCGCGCACCTGCATCGCATTCTTCGGCAAGCGCTCGAGACGCGCGATGATCGAGCCCCGGGTCACGGGGCCTGAGACACCGGCGCTGCTGCGGTCCCCCATGGTGTTGTCGATGGTTCTCATGCCGTGGTGCCGTCCGTAGGTGTGGTTAGACAAGCGCCGTTGAGGCGTCGGTCAGGGTGGCAAGGTCGATAGTCCGGCCCTGGTTCATCCATTTGCGCGACAGTTTCAGTTCGCGCGGCGTGTTGATGGCGATGACACCGCGAATCGCGCTGTCTTCCAGATGAAAGAGCGTGGCGCGTTTGCCAGGCAAATCGCCGCGTACAGCGAGCTGCGCATCGCCCGGAATGTCGCCGAGGATTTGCAGATTGACGTCGTATTGATCGGACCAGAACCACGGAATGTCCGCGTACGGTTCGAAATTGCCGAGTAAGGCTTTTGCCGTCGAGATCGCCTGGTTTTGCGCGTTGGCCCACGATTCCAACCGCACGCGGCGCTTCAACCAGGCACTCGGATGGTTCGCCACGTCACCGCAAGCGAAGATGCGCGGGTCATCGGTCGCGCCGAAATGATCGACGACAATGCCGTCTTCCACCTTGATGCCCGCCGCTTCCGCCAGTGCCGTATGCGGCGTGAGGCCGATGCCGGCGACGGCGAAGTCGGCGTCCAATGAGGAACCGTTAGCGAACGTTGCGCGGATACGGTTGGCGTCGTTCGGATGATCAGCAATCGACACGAGCGATGCATTCAACCGCACATCCACGCCGTTCGCACGATGCAGTTGCAACAGGAAATCCGACACCATCGGCGGCAGCGAGCGGGCGCACAGACGTGGCGCGCCCTCCACTACCGTCGCGTCCACACCGAGCTTGCGCGCAGTAGCTGCGACTTCGAGACCGATCCACCCGCCGCCAACCACCAGCACGCGCTTGCTTGCGCGCAGACGTTCGCCGAGAACGACCGCTTCATCGAGCGTACGCAAATAGGTAATGTGCGAGGTCTTCACCAGCGCGTCCGGCAAACGACGCGCTGCGCCGCCGGTTGCAATCACGAGGCGGTCGTATTGCACTTCACGGCCCGACTGCGTGCGCACGATGCGCTGTTCACGATCGATCGACGTCGCGCAATCCGGTTGCCATGCTTCGACATTCAGCGCGTCGAAATCGTCAGGCTTCACGAGGCGCACGGTTTCGATATCGGCTTCACCGGAGAGCACGGCCTTCGACAGCGGCGGGCGCTCGTACGGCAAATGGATCTCATCGGCGATCATCACCAGGCGGCCATCGAAACCTTCCTTGCGCAACGTCTTCACAACCCAACCCGCCGCCTGACCGCCGCCGATCACGACGATCGTGCGCGGCGCTTCGAGTCCGGCGTGTGCAGCTTGAGCCTTTTCAGCAGCAGCGTCAGTCATTTTTCCGCTCCGTCATGAACTTGCCTTCCGGCGCCTTCGCGTTTTTCTGGCGACGTGTATTGCCGTCGATGCCGCCGTCGATCGCCCATTCGGCGAACACGGTCGGACCCGGTTCGAAATCGCGCGGTTGCCATTCGGGCGTGAGCTGGTCTTCGTCGGCGTAGTACTCGATCAGGCCACCGGCCGGATTCTGGAAATACCAGAAGTACGCCGACGACACCGGATGACGTCCCGGACCGAGTTGCGTATCCCAACCACAGCGGCTGATATGCATGCCGCCGCCAAACACTTCGTGGATATCGCGCACGGTGAACGCGACGTGATTCAGACCGCGCTTACCACCCGGTAACGCCAGCAGGAAAATGTCGTGATGGCCACCGTGCGGTGCGCAGCGCATGAACGCGCCGCGGCCCGGATAACGGTCCGACATTTCGAAGCCGAGCAGTTCCTGGTAGAACTTCTCTTGTGCCGCGAGTTGGTTCGTAAAGAACACCACGTGGCCCACTTCAACCGGTTCGGCACGTTCGTAAATCGGCGACGGTTGATCGACGCGCAGCGTCTGGCCCCACACGTTCGACGGCGAACCGTGAATGTCGAGCGCACGCTTGCGAGTCACTTCAACGCGAATCGCCATACCGTTCGGATCGATACAACCCACAGCATCTTCCGTTTCGAAGTGGCCCGGCTGACCGGCAAAGCGGCCGCGCAGTTCGTCGAGTTCCGCTTTCGTTGCCACACCCCACGTCACTTCACGCAGCGTCGGACCTTCTTCGAATGCGGGCGGCAGCGACGGGTCGGTTGCATCGACGACGAGAATCGTGCAGCCGTTCAGTGTTTCAAAACGTGCGTGCGTTTCGTCATGCGCGACTTCTTTCAAACCCCAGTCCGCGAAAAAGCGGCGACAGGTGGCGAGATCCGTCACGCCGTAAATAATCTGTTCAATGCCGAGAATCGTCATAACGTGCCTCTTGCGTATTTCGCGTATTAGTTCGCCCACGCCAGCGGCGCGTCGTTCAAGCCCCAGTAGAGGCTCTTCTGCTGCATGTATTCGCGGATGCCGAGTCGGCCCTTCTCGCGTCCCATGCCGCTCTCTTTCCAGCCGCTGAACGGCGTCGAGATCGAGAACAGCTTGTAGGTGTTGATCCACACGGTGCCGGTTTCGAGCGCACGGGCGATCCGGTAAGCGCGTTTGTAATCGCGCGTCCAGATGCCGGCGGCGAGGCCGAACACACTGTTGTTGGCTTCTTTCAGCAGCGAGGCTTCGTCGTCGAACGGCATGGCGACCAGCACCGGGCCGAAGATTTCTTCCTGGCAGATGCGGGCGTCGTTCGTAAGACCTTCGAGGATCGTTGGCTGGAAATAGGTACCCTGCTCGCGGCCATCGCCAACTGGACGTTCGCCGCCGCACAGCAAGCGGCCGCCCTCTTCCAGGCCCAATGCGACGTAACGTTCGACTGTATCGCGATGCGCCGCGGTGATCAGCGGGCCCATCTGCGTTTCAGTACGCGACGGATCGCCGACGCGCAGCTTGCGTGCACCTTCCGCGAGACGCTTCATGAACGCGTCGTAGATCGAGCGCTGCACGAATAGGCGCGAGCCCGCGATGCATGCTTCTCCCGACGAACTGAAAATGCCGTACAGCACACCATTCACTGCGTGATCGAGATCGGCGTCATCGAACACGATGGTCGGCGATTTACCGCCGAGTTCGAGCGAGACCGGCATCAGCTTGTCCGCAGCAATGCGCGCGATGCCGCGGCCGACTTCGGTGCCGCCCGTGAACGACACTTTCTTCACCAACGGATGACGCACCAGCACGTCGCCGATTACCGAGCCTTTACCCGGCACCACACTCAGAACACCCTTCGGCACGCCGGCTTCTTCACAGATACGGGCCAACGCAAGCGAGACCAAAGGCGTGACTTCAGCCGGCTTCAACACCACGGCGTTACCGCCCGCCAATGCCGGCGCCAGCTTCTGTGCATCCGAAGCAATCGGCGAATTCCACGGCGTAATCGCCGCGATCACACCGATCGGCTCGTAGATGCTCATCGTTAGATAGTCGCCACGCGAGGGCGTTACCTCTTCATCGAGCGTTTCGAGGCACGCCGCGAAATAGCGGAAGGTGTTCGCAGCGCTCGCCACCAGCACGCGCGTTTCGCCAATCGGCTTACCGTTGTCACGGCGCTGCAATTGCGCAAGCGCTTCGTGACGCGCCATGATCAGATCGGCGATGCGATACAGAATCAGCGCGCGTTGATGCGGCTTCAAACCGGACCAATCCGCCTTGCGCCATGCGAAATCCGCAGCTTCCACGGCTTCGCGGGCGTCGTCTGCGGTGGCTGTCGAGATTTCCATGTTGACCGACTGATCCGCCGGATACAGGCTTTTGTACGGGCTGCCACGCCCTTGCCGCCATTCGCCGCCGATGAAAATATCGCCGGTGGGCACGAGGCTGGTATCGAAGTGAGTCATGTCGGTCGTTCCGGTTTGCTTCAGCTAATCAGCGAATGTCTTAAATCACGCAACGGGCCGCGCGATTGCGCAGCGCACGGATCGCGCTATACGCGGTCAGTGCGGAAGTCTTGGGGTTATCCGGCAGTGGCTTGCCGCACATTTCCAGCGACATCTCGCCGAACGCGCCACGCGCCACGATGCGGTGCACATTGCGCGACACGTTCGGGTCCGCAATCAGACGGACCATGGTGTGGTCCAAACCCAGGCCAGCCAGCGCGATCGTCGCGGCAACATTGGCGTTCTTCGGATACAGGCGCGCCGCTTCGCGCGCGCTGCCTTCGAAAATCACGGTCTCTTCGCTCAGCGTGTGCAGATTGCAGAGCTGTTCCGCGGGCGTGCCGAGCCAGCCCGAAGGCGGCTTGCGGCCCGTGTACAGCACTTCGTCGAGGCCGCCGAGCTTGGCGGCAGACAACGCATCCACGCCGCCGATTGCGCCCGAGAGCAGCGTCAACGTTGCGTCGCCTTCATCGGCCGCAGCGGAGAGCGCGTCCAGCAGCATCATGTCGGACAGCGCGCCGATCGATGCGACCGCGCAATCCGTACCGGCTTTCAGCAAGGGCACCACGTGATCGACCAATGCGCTGTGCCCCGCGCATTCCAGCGCGAAATGCGGCTGGCTGCTCAACGCGGAAACGGAGGCCACCACATCGACCGATGCGCCCACCACCTCGCGCACCGACGCCATATGGCGCTCCGGCACGATCACGTGCGACACGCGCACCGTCGGATCCGACTCGACCGAGCGATACACCGCCTGGCCGATCGCGCCGAAGCCGATCATCGCGACGTCGACGGGTGCGTGATGCCCCGCGTAGCCGGTCTCACGCATGTTCCGGCTCCTTTTCCTTGACCGGCGGGCCCGCGAACGCCGTGGCGAACGAGCCGACCGACAGCATGTCCACTTCAACCAGCACGGGGCCCGTCTTCGCCATGCCTTCGCGGATGATCTCCTCGGCCTGGTCGAGCGATTTGATGCGGTAGTGCGTGAGCTTCAAGCTCTCGCAGAACTGCGCGAAATCCGGCTGGTGCAGATCGACGTAGCAGCGGCGACCGCCGTATTGCGCGTCCTGAATGTTGCGGATCACGCCGTAGCACTGATCGTTCATCAGCACGATCATCACGTTGGCGTTTTCCTGCACGGCTGTTGCGAGTTCGCCGACGTTGACCATCAGGCCGCCGTCGCCAACCAGGCACACCGTCTTCGCGGCATTGCCCGCGAGCGCTGCGCCGATCCCCATCTGCATGCCCTGGCCGATACCGCCGCCGAGTGCATGAACGCCCGCGCGCGGCGAGAATATCTTCAGCATGCGGTTACCCCACGTGCTGTTCGAGATCGTGACGTCGCGCACCCAGTTGTAGTCGCGGCCCACGGCCTGCTGCAGCGCGTCGACGAGGCGCTTGTACGGGCCGAGACCCTTGCCCACATCGGCGACGGCGCTTTCGCGCGCAGCAGCCAGGTCTTGCGCGAACGTCGGATCGACCTTCAGACGGCCTTCGAGCAGCGTCGCGAGCTCTTCGAGAACGGCCGAGGCATCGCCGTGAATGAACATGTCGTTGCGATAACCGCGGTTGTCGGCGAGCGCGTCGGCGTCGATGCGATACAGCGGTTGCGGCAGCGCCAGCTTGTACTTCAGCGTTTCATTGCCACGCAGACGCGAACCGACCACCACCAGCGCGTCGCACGTCTTGTAGAAGCTTTCGACAGCGGCATGCACGTTGAACGCGCCGAGCGTCGCCGGATGATCTTCCGGCAGCACGCCACGGCCCTGCACGCTGGTCACCACACCGAAGCCCAAGGCCACGAGACGTTCAACCGCAGCACGTGCATGACGCGTGCCGCCGCCGAGCCACAACAGCGGACGCTTTGCATTCGCCAGTTGATCCGCGAGTTGCACGACACGCTGGCTGCAATGCGTCAACGTGGTGACATGCGGCGCGGCCAAGTCGGCAGGCCATTCGATTTCGGCCGCTTGAATGTCGATCGGAATTTCGACGCTGACCGGGCCGCTCGGCGCGGTTTGCGCGACACGCACGGCTTCGCGGATGGTCGGCAATGCGGTTTCGACCGAGCGCACGCGGAACGCGGCCTTCGAGATCGACGACAGCATCGACAATTGATCCGGCGCCTCGTGGATATAGGCGAGATCCTTGTCGAGGTATTCGGTTTCGATCTGGCCCGTCACATGCAGCAGCGCGGTGCCCGCGGTCAGCGCTTCGACCATCGCGCCAGCAGCATTACCCGCAGCAGTGCCGGTGCTGGTGAATGCCACGCCAAGGCCGCCGGAGACGCGCGCCAGGCCATCAGCCATGTTCACCGCGCCCGCTTCGCCACGTGCGCCGACGTAGCGAATCTTGCCGCGGTTGTGGATCGCGTCGAGGATCGGCATGTTGTGGATCGAGATCACGCCGAATGCGGTTTGAACGCCGCACTGCTCGAGAAAAGCGGCGATCAGTTCGCCAACGGTGGTTTTATTAGACATGTCGTGCAACGCCTCCAGAAACATCGATGTGACTGCCCGTCGTATAGGACGACAGCGTCGTAGCCAGATAAAAGAGCGCTTGAGCGGCTTCTTCGGGTTTGCCGAAGCGGCCTAGCGGAATGTTTTTCTTGCGTGCCAGTTCGGCGGTCCAGTCTTCCCAGCTCTGGCCCGGCTGCGCTTCTTTCGCGTAACGGCGGCGCCATTGACCCGATTCGACGATGCCGATCAGAATCGAATTCACGCGAATGCGTTGCGGTGCGAGTTCGACCGCAAGTGATTTGATGAGGCTCAGCACGCCGGCGCGTGCCGACGAAGTCGCCACCATGTGCGGCTCGGGTTGCAGGGCGAGCAGCGAGTTCACGCAGACCACCGCGGGGTTTGCTGCGTCGCGCAACATCGGCAAGAAGGCGCGGGTCGGGCGGATCACGCTGAAGTACTTCAGGTCGAGTTCTTCGCGCCAGGCGTCGTCGGTGGTGTTGGCGAACGTCGATACGCGACCTTGGCCCGCGTTGTTCACCAGCATGTCGGTCCTGCCGAAACGCGCTTGCACTGCTTGCGCGAATGCTGCGACCTCGTCCGCGTCCAGCACGTCGCAGGTTTGCGCCAGCAATTGCGCTTGCGGAAACTGTGCCTTCAGCGAAGCTTCCGCTTGCGCGAGACGTTCGCTGTCGCGGCCGCAGATCGCGACAGAAGCGCCTGCTCGCAGAAACAGTTCGGCAGTCGCAAGGCCGATGCCGGACGAACCGCCCGTCACCACCGCTACCTGTCCGGTCAAGTCGATTTGAATCATTTGAGCCCCAATGCCTTAAAGTATTTCGCGCCCGAGTTCGAGCTACCCGTCGGCCGATAGTTGAGCCGCTGCGAGAGTTCGTCGGCCGCGCGGCGGACCTTGTCGATCAGGCCGCTATCGAGCAGGGACGCATCGATCTCGTGGCGCGGAATCGTCGTCGTAATCACGGCGACGATGCGGCCCGTGTCGTTGCGCACCGGCGCGCTCACCACCGAAATGCCGCGTTCGAACGACGACTCGCTGATCGCGTAGCCGCGCCTGGCGTCATCGAGAATGCGTTCGTACAAGTCGTCGATGGTGGCCGGCGTTTGTTTCGTGAAGCGTTCGAGTTCCGGTTCCGGGTAGAGCTTTTTCAAGTCGTCGAGCGTCATGTCGCCCATCAGCACCTGGCCGTGCGTCGTTGCATGGGCCGGCAGGCGCGTGCCGACATTCACCTTCACCGAACTGAAAATCGGCGCATGGCTTTGCGCTTTGGCAACGAACACCACGTCACGTCCGTCGCGAATCACGATGTGGCTGGTGAGACCGGTGTCGTCACGCAGCGCTTCGATGATCGGCAAACCGAGGTCGGTCAATTCGAGCGAGCTCAGATATTCAAACCCGAGCCGCAGCACGGCAACGCCGAGGCGATAATTACGGTCTTTATCGGCGCGCTCGAGAAAGCCGAGCGATTCGAGCGTTTGCAGCAGACGGAACACCGTCGTGCGGGGAATCTTCAGGCGCTTCGATAATTCCGGTGCGCCGAGAACCGGCTCGCGTGGCGAGAACTCCGTCAGAATCTTCAGACCGCGTTCCAGACCCGGCACGCGATAGCTGATATCGCTGCTCGTGTCTGCGTCGTTGCGGTCGTCGTCCGCGTCGCGCTCGGCGCTAACCATGTCATGCGTGTCGGACGTCATTCATTGGCTCCGTTGTCCGTCGCTTGCGCGGCAGAACGTGTCGATGATCGCGGTGTACGCGGCGGGTGCTTCGATATAACCGGCGTGCCCGGCGCGCGGCACGACCTGCAGTGTGGTGCCGGCGGCGAGAGCAAGTCGCTCGCAGGCTTCGGGGGGCGTAATGGTGTCTTCTGCGCCGACCGCGACGCTGATGCGGCCTTTGTAGCGTGAGAGGTCGCTGGCGAGATCGGCATTGGCGAGTAGATGTGTCGCTTGCGCATAGCCGTGCGGGATCACACGTGACATGTTCCAGCGCACCCATGCGCGGGCTTCGTCGCTCGCGTGGGTTGACAACATATTGGTGCTGCGTTTTTCGGCGAGACCTTGCGGGCCGAGTTCTTTCAGCATGGCCAGACGCTGATCGCGTTTTGTTTCACGCACTTCCACCGCGGAAGCGCCGTAACCGCCAGCCGGCGACAACAACAGCAAACCGGCTACGCGCTGCGGATTCGCCACGGCAAATGCACCGGCGATGATCGCGCCAAGCGAATGGCCCAGTAGCACACAGCGTTCAATGCCGAGTGCGTCGAGCCATTCCTTCAATACAGCGGCGTAATCGCTTGCTGCCGGGGAATCGGCGTCTACGGGTGTTGATGCGCCATACCCCGGCGCATCCCACGCCAGCACACGGCGCGTCTCACCCAGCACTTCAAACTGCTGCACCCACGAGGCCGCACCCGAACCGATACCGTGAAGCAGCACCAAAGGCAGCGCTCCACTTTCGGCGCTATCCACATCGCGATAGCTCACCGCGCGTTGCGATGCCGGCCAGATCTGCTGCGCCGGAAAGCGCGCAAGGCGCGCTTCGAGCGTAGCGTTCTGATCGACGGTAGCGGACGGGACTGCGGACATGGTTTCCTTCGTGGGTGTTTTCAAAACGAACTTGAGGGCTTAGCGTTTGAGCTTGGCCAAAGGAGAATCCGGCGGATACGTCGGCGTAATCGGTTTGGCCGCACCGAGCATCACGCACATCAACGCATCTTCTTCACCGATATTTACTTCCGTGCGATACACGCCCGGCGGCACCGAAATCAGATCGCGTTCACCGAGCACGGCTTCCCACGTTTCGCCGTCTTTCTCGCAGATCACTTTCATCTTGCCGCGCAGCACGAAGAAGATTTCTTCGACATCCATATGAATATGGCTCGGACCGATGTTGCCGGCTGGGATCACCATCGTCGAAAACGTGAAGCCGCCTGCGGGCACGGTGTTCATGTCCTTCGCGACGCCCGTGCCGCCCGTGCCGACATAGCGCATTTGCGCGCGGCGATATTTCGGGTCGTAGTCGGCCTGGAACTTCAGCGCATCCCAGTCATAACGACGCGTTTCCAGGCGCGCAACACGGCTGTCCAACCATTGTGCAAAGCTCGCGTCCGCGGGTTGTTCCCACGATTTGCGTTCGAGTTCGGCGTCCGCCATCTCTTTCTCCTTTCGATTCGACAAGATCAATTCATCACGAAGCCGCCGTTGACCGGCAGCAACTGGCCAGTCACGAAGCGCGCGGCATCGGACAACAGGAACAGCACTGGCCCGGTGACGTCGTCGGGCACTTGCGCGCGTGTGAGCGCGCGGCCTTGCAGGTAATACTGGTGACGTTCGGCAGGTACGTAGGCGGTGGCCTCGACTTCAGTGAGGCCGGGTGCGATGGCGTTGACGGTCACTTGATGTGCGCCAAATTCACGCGCCAGCGAGCGGGTCATCGAAATCACCGCGCCCTTGCTCGCGACATACGCGAGCAACTTCGGCGCGCCCCACATCGCTGTATCCGACGCGATGTTGACGATGCTGCCGCGGCCCGAATCACGCAGATATGGCAATGCGGCGGTGCTCATCAGCCACGTGCCGCGCACGTTGACGTTCATCACGGCGTCCCACGTCTCGACCGACAACTCATCGGCGAACTTGCCGCCCGAGTTGGTGATCGCCGCGTTGTTGATCAGCGCGTCGAGGCCGCCGAGTTGTGCTGCGGCCCGATCGGCAAACTGCTTGATGCTGGCGGGGTCCGCGAGATCGAGAGGCAGATAAGTCACTGCATGGCCTTGCTCGACCAGTGACGCCGCGAGCGCCCGGCCTTCGTCATGCAGCACATCGCCGAACACGACTTGCGCACCGGCTTGCGCCAGCGAGCGAACGAACGCCGCGCCAAGGCCGCGCGCGCCGCCCGTCACGAGGACGCGCCTGCCATGGAGTGCAACCAATGCCGGGGACGCTTCGTTATGCATGGCTGTGGCCTGCTGCTTCGGTTTGCCCGGTGCCGGCCTGAGCGGCTTGAGCGTGATAGGCATCCAGCTCAGCGAAATGCTGCTGCGCGCGCTGACGGAACATGCGGCGCACACGCGTCATGCCGACGTCGTGCTGATAGAGGAATTCGTGCTCGCGCGCATTCGGCGCCATGCTTTCGAGAACATAGCGGTCCTGTTCCAGCACGGCCCAGTGCAGACCTTCCAGACGGTTGCGATACATGAAGCGCCATGCGTCGCGCTGCCAGCCCGACACCTTGCGCGTGCGCCAGAAGTAAACCTGGCAGTTGTTCTCGTCGACCGGCGTAGCAAAGCCGATGATCCCGAAGTTGCCGCCGGGGCCGAACTTCTTCTTGTACGGAATCGCGAGGCGCATCCACAGCGCGCCGGTTTCGCCGAGCTCAACCCAGTCGAAATTCACGTCGCGCTGGCCGACCTTTTCAAACATCAGACCGGTTTCGGTCTTGCGCACGCGCATGTCGGCCTGCTTGTCGCCTTCGGCCATTGAATGTGACGTTGCGTGCAGATACGCGCCGTGCATCGGGTCCATCACGTTGTCGATCGCGTATTGGTAATTGCACTTCCAGTTCGACATGCACAGGAAGTTCGCGTACTCGTCGCCTACCAGTTCTTCCGGCAACACTAGTGGCGTGGGTTCTTTATGGGCGTCGTCGCCGAACCACAGGAAGATCGCGCCGGCGTGCTCTTCGACCGGATACGACTTCACGCACTTCTGGCCTTCCAGCGGACAGTTCGAGACAGCCGGCACCTTCGTGACCGTGCCGCCGCCGTCGATTTCAATGCCGTGGTACCAGCACGCGACGCTGCCACCGAGGTTCCAGCCGAGCGACAGACGCGCACCGCGGTGCGGGCAGCGATCTTCAAGCGCGCGGACTTTGCCTTCCTTGTCGCGCCACAGCACGATCTGATCGCCGAGGCGCGTGACGCCGACCGGCGCGTCGCCGACTTGCCAGCTCGGTGCAACGGGATACCAGTAATTGCGCAGGCCGCGATTCAGATAAGACTGGATCGGGTCGGCCGCGCCTTGAGTCGTTGTATTGGGGGACGTCATGAAGAGACTCCGGATGCGAAAGCGAAGAGACGTGTGCGGGAGAGCGCGCTTATTCAGCGAGCAGGCGGAATTCGGCGGCGAGGCGATCGGCGTCCCACGCGTTGCCTTCCGGCGTACGGAAGCCCACGCGGTTCAACCCGTCGACGACTTCCTGCAACTCATTCGCGCCGGCTTCGAAAACCTTTTCCAGCGCATCGCCGAAGTCGTTTTCGTACTGGGTCGGCTCAGCCTTGCGCGTTTGCCAGATGAAGTTTTCGGTCTCACCCGGCTTTTCGATCACGCCCTTGCCGGCAACGTTGTTCGGCTGCGGCGCGAGCCACGGCTTCAGGAAGGGATTGAAGTTCACGATGTGTTCTGACATGTCATTCCACCTTGATCTGGATTTCTTCGCCGGCGAGACGTACCGAGTACATCTTCAGGTCGCGGCCACCCGGCTCTTTCAGGCATTTGCCGGTCGGGATATGGAACACGGCTTCGTGCAGCGGGCATTCGACGGTGTCACCGTCGACAAAACCCTGCGTCAGCAGCGCGTATGCATGGGGGCAGACGTTTTCCAGCGCGTACAGCGCATCGCCCACCTTGTAGATGCCGATTTCCGTGCCGTCGAGTTTGAACTCGAGCGGCGCGTCTTCGGACAGGTCGCCGGCATGGCCGGCGCAGCGCCATTGTTCAGTCATTTCTCGCCTTCTCCTGAAGCCTTATGTTCCATATACGGAACATCAGTTCGTGTATGGATAATTATAGGAGTGGCTTTGGCTCGAGAAAATAAAAATCTGGGCTGGTAGGGGAAAACACCGACTGTGGCATTCGCAACACAGCTTTGCGTGAACTGACGTGAGCCGCAGTTTCCGCTTGATAGCCTTTCTGGGCGTGGGTTTGCCTATAATTTTCAGACAAATGCTGTGGCCCTCATGCGGGTTTGTACGGGGTCCGAAAATTTATTTTGACCACTTCCAGACTCACTATACTTTTCCATAGGCGATACAAACGCCCATAGGTGGAACATAAAGCGGAGCAGTTTTGGCGCATAAACCCGAAGCTGCATTCAACCCAAAGCAAGGATCAGGGACGACGAAATCGGCGCGAGCTATCCGTCGTGTGATCAGGAGAACCAACGGTGAAGCACATCATTGCGGCGGCCGGCTTGACGGCAATCTGCGCAACGACCGGCGCCTGGGCGCAAAGCAGCGTGACGCTCTACGGCAGCCTGGATGCCGGTATTGCGTACATCAGCAATGCGGGTGGCCATTCGAAGTGGATCGAGGAACAGGGCAACATGCAGCCGGACCGCTGGGGCCTGAAGGGTGTCGAGGATCTGGGCGGTGGTCTTAAGACTGTTTTCCAGCTGGAAAACGGCTTCTATACGAACACGGGGGCGTTCGCCAAAGCGGGCACGCTGTTCAATCGCCAGGCTTTTGTCGGATTGAGTTCGGACCAGGTCGGCACGGTGACGCTCGGCCATCAGACGCCGTTCAGCTTCGACGTGCTGGGTCCGCTGAGCACGGCTTATCTGGCCGCGAGCTGGTACGCGTTCCACCCGGGCAACATCGACGAACTCGCCGACACCGGCGTGGTGCCGTTCGACAACTCGGTGAAGTTCCGCTCGGCGAGTTTCGCCGGTTTCTCGGTCGGCGCGATGATGGGTCTCGGCAACACGACCAACTTCTCGACCGGCAAGACACTGAGCTTTGCGCTTAGCTATGCCAACGGTCCGTTCAAGGCGGGCGCGACCTATGCGAATGAGCACGACCGTACGCCGTCGATCGTGACAACGGGCATCACCAGCTTCCAGGGTGTCGCGGCGGCTAACTACACGGCGGCCAAGGTCGAGAACATGGGGGCAGGCGCGTCATACCAGTTCGGCAAGCTGCTGGTGCACGGTTTGTACACGCGTGTGAAGCTGGAATCGTCCGGCCATTCGGATACGTATCAGAGCTACGACGTGGGCGCGAATTATCAGTTCACGCCGTTCAACAGCGTCGCCGGCGGCGCCGCGACCACGACGATGGCCGGCCATCGCTGGACGCAGTTCGAGATCGGCGACATCTACGCGCTGTCAAAATCGACGCAGCTGTATGTGAATGCGCTGTACGAGCGCGCGGGCTCGAATACGGACGCCGCGTTCTTTACGGCGGGTGTGTCGAGCGGCCGGAACCAGACGATTTTCCTGACCGGTATCCACCACTCGTTCTGATATCAATTCGCCGCAACCGACCTGCGACGCGCTTGAGCCGCGGTCGGATCATCCGGCCGCGGACGATAGCTGAGCCGCTCGGACAATTCGAGCGCCGCCTGGCAAACCGCGATGATGAGCGGTTCGCGTTCTTCCGCTTCGCCGATATCGGAACGGGGAATGGTGACCGTCAACGCGGCCGCGATCTTGCCGCTTTGGTCGCGCACCGGCGCGCTCACTACTGAAATGCCACGTTCAAAAGACGCTTCGCTCAACGCGTAGCCGAGCGCCGCGCTTTCGCGCACTCTTCCGTACAGTTCTTCAACGGTCGCCGACGTGCGTTCGGTGAACCGTTCGAGTTGCGGCTCGGGATACAACTGACGCAATTCTTCGAAACTCAAATCGCCCATCAGCACTTGGCCGTGCACCGTGGCATGCGCGGGCAAACGCGTGCCGACATGCACCTTCACCGAACTGAACATTGGCTCATGCGTTTGCGCTTTGGCGACGAACACCACGTCACGCTGGTCGCGGATCAGCAGATGCGTGCTGAGGCCGGTCGCGTCGCGCAAACGTTCGAGAATCGGCGTGCCAACGTCGGTCAGTTCAAGCGAGCTCAGATATTCAAAACCGAGCCGCAGTACTGCGACGCTCAACCGGAAATAGCGGTCGCCGTTCACGCGCTCGAGAAAGCCTAAGGCTTCGAGCGTTTGCAGCAGACGAAATGTGGTGGTGCGCGGAATGCCGATGCGCTTCGACAATTCGGGCGCACCCAGAATCGGCTCGCGCGCGCTGAATTCGGCGAGGATGCGCAGGCCGCGCTCCAGCCCTGGCACGAGATAAGTCGATCCGCCGCTGCTCTCTTCATCGGGGGAATCGGGGGAATCAGCGCTGTCCACCAGGGATCGCGCCGCCTCGTCTCGCGGAGTCGAAACTGTCGCGCCGCGTGGCCTCGCGTGCTTGCGTCCCGCTCCTGTCTGCTCTTCTTTTGCCATCTTGGCTGCCGTCTTTGCCGTTGTCTCTGCTGTTCATCGGATACAGATCAGCATGATAGCGCGAAGCACACGGCGGTCATTTTCGTTTCGCGCGGTGCTATGCTTTGATGCGGTCCATCGCGCGAGGTCTCACTGCCGCGCATTGGCTCGCGCCAGGCGTCCGGAGGCCACGCTCATGTCCGATTCCGTACAGATCCAGGTTGCCGACTCACATCTTTATCCGGGTTGCGCAGTGCAGATCGCGCACCTGCCCGAGCCGGCCCGCGCGGCGGCAGCGATAGTCGAATTCGCGGACGGCTCCGGCGCGCATGCCACTTGCCATCGGCGGACTTTCGACGAACTCGAATTGACCGTTGACCGTTACGCTACGCAGCGGCGTCATCCAGTGGACGCCAGACATTGGCTTCTGTTCGCCATCGACTCGACGCACAACAGTTGGCGCGTGAAGCGACGATTGCCCTAGCCGTGCCGGAACCTTCCGGCCACCTCGATTTTGAACCCGGTGCCGCGCGCACGCCGCCCCGAGCGGTAGCTTTATGACTGTGAAGCGCCCGTCACGCAAACTCCGAGAGATACCGATGACAGACAACGACTCCACCCTGCCACCGAACCCCGACGACACCCCCGACGATCCTGAACGCCGCCGTGTCCTGACCGGACTCGCGGCGGTCGGTATCGGGCTGGCGCTAACCGGGTGCAAGACTGACCAAGGTATGGCGAGCGACACGGCGCCGCGCAGTGCCGCCGACATGCGGCTCGACGCCGCGTTACACGACCAGGTCAAGCAGATCGTGGTGATCTACGCCGAGAACCGCAGCTTCGCGAATCTGTACGGGAATTTTCCCGGTGTCCAGCATCCACTCGATGCGGTGAGCGCCGAGCGTTATCTGCAACTCGACCGCGACGGCAAGACGCCGCTGCCGCGCCTGCCGGCAATCTGGGGTGGCCTCGTGCCGCAAGCGCAGGAGGTGGACGGCAAGCGCTACATGATCGGTCAGAAGGATATTGCCAACCTGCGCAACGGCCCGTTCCACATTACCGACGCGCAAGGCGCACCGTTGCCGAATGGCGTGATCACGCGTGATCTGGTGCATCGCTTCTATCAGAACCAGATGCAGATCAACGCCGGGCGCAACAACCAGTTCGCCGCGTGGGGCGACTCCGGCGGCCTGGTGATGGGCCACTACCGCAATTCCGCCGACACGCTGCGTCTGTGGAATCTCGCGCAGCAATACACGCTGTGCGACAACTTCTTCATGGCCGCTTTCGGCGGATCGTGGCTGAACCACATCTTCCTGATCTCGGCGCAGGCACCGTTCTATCCCGACATCCACAACAGTCCGGCGAAGAAGATGGTCTCGGTGGTGGACGGCGACGATCCGACCGGCGTGCGGCTGAAACTGGCGCCCGATTCGCCGGCCTCAGCGCTCGACGGTCCGCCGAAATTCGTCAACGATGGCGCGTTTACCGCCGACGGTTACGCCGTCAACACGATGGCGCCGCCCTACCAGCCGAGTAGCGTGCGTCCGGCCGAAGGCGGCAATCCCGCGCTCGCGGACCCGTCGAATCCGCGCGTGATGCCGCCGCAAAACTACGCGACGATCGGCGACCGGCTGACGGACAAGGGCGTCGACTGGGCGTGGTACAGCGGTGCGTGGCAGTACGCGTTGGAGCATCAGGACACGGGTGCCGTGCCTGATTTCCAGTACCACCACCAGCCGTTCAACTACTTCACTAATTACGCGCCGGGCACCGCCGCGCGGCGCAAGTATCTGCGCGATGCGGGCCTCGGCGACGATGCGTCTACCAATCGGCTGATTGCCGACATCGATGCAGGACGTTTGCCGGCCGTCACGTTCTACAAACCGCAGGGCGATCTGAACATGCACGCGGGGTATGCGGATGTCGCATCGGGGGATCGTCACGTCGCAAATGTGATCGAGCATATTCAGCGCGGCCCGCAATGGGCCAATACGGTCGTAGTCGTCACGGTCGATGAAAACGGCGGCTGGTGGGACCCGGTCTCGCCGCCGAAGGGCGATCGCTGGGGGCCGGGATCGCGGGTTCCAGCGTTAGTGATTTCGCCGTTGGCGAAGAAGGGCTATGTCGATCATACGGTGTACGACACCAATTCGATTCTTCGCCTGATTAGCCGGGTGCATGGGCTGGCGCCGCTCGATGGGGTTGTCGCACGTGATCGGGCTTTTGCGCAGAATGGCCTGGCGCCGCTTGGTGATTTGACCGGTACGCTGGATCTGGCCTGAACGGCTTGCCCATTGCGCTATTGTGTTTGTCTATTGCGCCGGGGTGGGCAGCAGTGCATCAATCACTGCGCCACCCCGTGCAGCTTGGCAATCACTGAATCAGAGATCTGCTGCGCTGTCTTCCCGATCGTCTTCTTCTCGTCACCACTCGCCATCACGAACTTCGCCGCGATTACGTACGGATTGAGTTTGATCGCCGCGCCGGGCTTTCCCTTGCTGTCTGCTTCTTCGACGGCCTCATAGAGCGGCGGCAAATCAGCCGTCGCGAGGCTATCGCACGACACCGCCACCTGAATATTGTTCTGACCCGCACCAAAACCGACCATTGCACGTCTCAGACGATTGCCGTCGTCGACGCTCAGAAACACGCCGCGCACTTGCCAACCCGTTGCGGGCAGTGGCTGCCCGGGCGCAATACGGCGCGCATCGACACCGCCTTTTTTCAGGTCCGCAGTCAGCGCGTCGCCCATCTCGTTCACGATGTCCTTGGCGTGGTCCTGCGGATTCTTGTCCTTGCCCATCGGTCCCGGACCGCTCGGCAACAGACCGCGCAGGCGGCGCACGCGTTGCCCCGGTCCGCTGTCAGGCGTCACGTTGGCCACGTCGAGGTCGAAGTCGGATACATAGACGATCGGCGCGGGCGCGGCGAAGGGGGTGCTGTCCGCGGCTGCACTGAGCGTCGATATCGCGCCGAGGCACCCTGCCATCATCGTGAGTTGCAGCAATCGACGCAGCATGGCTCGCCTCCGCGAATGTCTTTCCGACGCGGCTATCGTACAGCCGTGCGCGCCGGGCGTAAGTTTTTTTCGTGCCCGATCGCCGTACCTTTTCGCCTTGCATAACACGCGTCGCGACATAGACTGATAAGGCATTACTTCGCAATTTGTACGGAGCTGCCATGCGCCTGACCATCCTCATCAACGGCTCCGATCCCACCGTCAGCCACGACTACGCTGTGTTATGGCTCGACACCGACGAACATCGGTGGTCGAGGGAAGCGCATCAAGGGATCGATCTGCCCCCGTGGGGCGAGTTACACGACGACAATGGCGTGACGACCCTCTGTGCACCGAGCACGGATGCGCCGCTGTGCACGTTGCGCGGATTGCATGTCGATCGCAAACAACGCGTGAGCGCGGCGCAAGGTGCCGCAGCGTGGACAGCCTTGCCGACACGCGCGCCGGCCAGCGGTTTCTGGCGCTTGCAAGCTGTCGATCGGCAGAACGTGCACGCCGAACACAGTGTTTTCGGCAATTAGGTTTCGGCGCTTTTTTTCGTCGGTCGAAATTTCCACTCATCCAAAACACGCCGCCTGCGGGCGTGGCGGGTGGGTTCGTGTGCGCGTTCGACCGTCGGTCCACGCTTTCGCACTCCGCATTCCGCGCTTAAGTCCGTCTTAAGTTTGCGTGAGTAGAGTTTGAATTCCACGCATTAGGGTCGCTGCAAAGCGGCCCGTTTTTTTTGGTGCAGCGGTTTTTTGCCGTGCTTCTTCGGCTTCTTCCGCTCGCTGCATTTTCATCGCTGCGGGCACTGCGCCAAAGCCGCTTTCCTCCTTCATGTTCTTCTGCGTTCCACCTCGCTCGACACCGGCTCGCGACGCTATACTTGCGCCCCCGATCCCTCAACTGACCCACCCATGAAGAAGTGGTTTGCCTGTCTGTTGTTCGCCGTTGCCGCTCACGCGAGTGCGGCGCCTTCCTGCACCCAGTTCACCCCGAATGCGCAATGGCCTGTTCTGACCAATCAGAAGATGGCGCCGAAAACGCGCATGCTTTGCTATAGCGATTTCGCGGTGCTGCATTCGGGTATCACGCATGGTCCGCTATGGTCTTCGGAGCATCTGACGCGTGACCATATCGAAGCCGCGAAAGACATGGTGCGTACCAACAAGTTCTTCGAAGACGCGCGTTTGCCCGACGGTGAAGGTGCGACGCTCGCGGACTATAAACGCAGCGGCTTCGATCGCGGTCATATGAGTCCGGCAGGCAATCGCTGGAATCAGGAAGCGATGGCACAATCGTTTTCGCTGGCCAACGTCGTGCCGCAAAATCGCGAGAACAATCAGCGCTTGTGGGCGCGTATCGAAACGTCGGTGCGTAAGATCGCGATGTCGTACAACGATACCTATGTCGTCACCGGGCCGATTTTCAGTGGCCAGCAATTGCAGACGATTGGACCGACGCGCGTCTTCGTGCCGACGCAATTGTTCAAGGTGGTCTACGTACCGTCGCGGCAGATGGCGTTCGCGGTGGTGGTGGACAACGTCTCAACCAACCGCTACGACATCAGGACGATTCACGAACTCGAGGCAGCATCGGGCATCCGTTTTCCGGGCATTCCGGAGAACCTCAAAGATCAGCGACCGGGAGGACTAAAAGGTGTTTAAACCCTATTCGAACGATGACGACGTGCTCAACATCCAGGGCGATGCACTCACCGTCAGCAACGGCACCACGCGCGTGGTGCTGAACGGTACGCTGGAGTTGACGCAAGACCAACGCGGACTGAAGGCGGCACTCGCACTGAAGGAAGCGATCGATGCGGTAGTGGCCGCGCTGCAGGCACAGACCAATCTGCCGGCGAAAGTGAAGGACGAGCCGGACACGAAGCCGGGCGTCGTCCAGAATCCGTTTCAATAGTGCGTTCGCGCAATCGCTCAGGCGCGAAGGTACGGCTTTCCCCGCTATCTTCGCGGCTGAAACGCGAAACCGCTTCGGGTTGATTCAGGACCCCGATATGTATCCGCCGTTACGTTTTGTCACCAGAGCATCGTCAACTGCTGTCTTCCCGCCAACGTTAAACCGGCAGCGCTGAAACATTTCAGCCGCGACACAAAGAACAACCGGTTTAACCAGGAGTTACATCATGAAGACGCTTTTCGCTGCTCTCGCTTCCGCTCTCGTCGTGTCGACCGCATTCGCACAAACCGCAGCACCGGCGGCCGCGCAACCTGCGCAAACGCAACCCGCCGGTCAAGCGAACCTGAAGGCGAGCACCGCCGTGCAAACGGGCGCCACGGACCAAGGCGCCGCCACGACCAAAGCGCCGACGAAGGCCGCGACGAAGGCGCATGTGAAGAAGGCTTCCGCCAGCCACACGGCAAAGCCCCATAAGGCCGCCAAGAAGACCGCAGTAGATACAAGCGCAAGCAAGACAAAGACGGAGAGCGCGAAAGAGGCCAGCAATGCCCCGGCAAAAGCCGACGGCGCAAAGATCGACACGACTAAAACGCAATAACACGTGATCGGTATTCGGCATGCACCGGCCAGGCATCTGTAGTTAATCGAAGCCGAACTCTGCCGTTCAGGGAGGGCGAGTCTCACGACTCGCCTTTTTTTATGGGCGTGTCATATGGACAGGGTTGAAGCCCACACACAGTTAAATTACCGGCACGGCTGCTGGCTGATGCAATTCGAGCAACTCGTCTAGTCCTCGTGATTTTTTCAGCGGATACCCCAATTTTTGCACTGCGTTTACCCGTAGACGTCTAATCTCGAACTGTCTTGATCAACCATGGCGTCAATGAACGCCGCATCAAATGGCACTCACGCAATCAATCGACAAATTCGAAACGCAGCCGCTTAGCGCGCCGCCGGTCCAGCGCAACAATGTCATCCCCTTCCCCGCGGCTCGCGCCCGCTTGCAGATCACCCTGCCTCATCCCCCGCACGATCTTCCCGGCACCCAGCTCCGCACACTGCTTCATTCGCCGCTCGGCGTGTATGTGGTCAGCACGGAAGCCGTGCGCGAAGAAGTGCGCGTGCAACTCGACATTGCGCTCGACGACCTCGACTTCACCTTGCATACGCTGATCTCGACACTCCCAGCAGCACTCATCGGACCATTGAAGCGCCGCCATGCCGTCGCAAAGGCGCGCTAATCATGTTCTCAGGAATCTGGCTGCCCATCGTCACCCCGTTTCGCAACGGTGAAGTTGACGTCGACGCGTTGCAGCGCCTCGCGGACTATTACCTGCGCACGGAGATCAGCGGATTTGTCGCCTTGAGCACGACGGGCGAAGCCGCTTTGTTACAGGAATCCGAACGCCTCACCGTCTTGCAGGCGCTGACCGATGTAATCGGTTCGCGTCTGCCGATGCTGATCGGTGTTGGCGGCGCCAATACGCGCGACGTCCTGCACGATATTCAGCGCTATGAGCGCTGGGACTGCGCCGGCTATCTCGTGTCTCCACCCTCGTACGTATGTCCGGATCAAGCCGGCGTGCAATGGCATTTCGAACAGGCCGCACTCGCCACCGAACGCCCTATCGTTCTGTACGACGTGCCGCATCGAACCGGTGTGGCGATCGCGCCTGAAACGGTTGCGCGTTTGGTCGAATACAGCAACATCGTCGCGATCAAGGAATGCGTGAAGGACCATTTCAGCAAGCTGCGCGGCCTGTCGATCAGCGTGCTATGCGGCACCGACGAAGCATTGGACGACTGTCTGCACAGCGGCGGCACCGGTGGGATTCTGGCGAGCGCACATGTTTGCGCGGACCTGCTGGTTGCCGTACAGGAATTGATCCGCGTCGATCGCGACTTGGACGAGCGCAATCTGTTCGCCAGCTTGCTGCCCGTGTTGCGTCTGCTGTTCGCCGCACCCAATCCGTCCGCGATCAAGGCGATGCTGGCATTCGATCATTCAATGACAGACGAAACACGTATGCCGATTACGCGCGCGTCGGCACAACTCGTCGAACGTCTCGGCACCGCGCGCGACAGGCTGCAGGATCTGCGCGCCGAGTTTGCCGGAGCGATGAGCTAAAGCGCTAAAGAGCTGGAGCGACGACAAGAGGGCCCGAGGAGGAATGCGCCGCGAATGAGTTCATCATTCGTGGCGCAAACTTGCGTCCAGACGCTGCATCCGTAGCACGACGCGTTGCGCGTAACCGCGGCCACCGCCGCTGTAGCGAACGAGCGCGGCGTCGAGATCGCCGCCGCTTTGATCGAGGTAGCCGCGCAAAATAGTCGAGCCGATCCGCACATTGATTGCCGGATCGGATAAGTCAGTTGTGCCCGCAATCAATTGCGGATGCGCAGCGGGCAAGACCTGCATCAACCCTCGCGCGCCCGCGATGCTGACCGCGTGGCGATCGAAACTCGACTCGACCGACATCACGGCAAGCAGCAATACCGGCGAGATGGCTTGACGCTCGGCTTCGATCAATACCGCGCGAGCGATCTTCATGGATTCCAATGGCGCAACGCGAAACTGCGCGCGCAGCATGGCGGTGATATCGCTGAGCGCCGGCAAGCCGGCATCAGGCGCTGCGTCGCTCGCGACAATTGGAGTGGCTAACGGCAATGGCAACGCCGACTGCGCGTCGGCGGCGTGCGATGCCGCTGCGAACGAGAAGACGATCGCCGCGAACATCACCTTCAGGCCGGCTTTGCGGCGAAGATTTCGTTGTACCTGGACACCATCCAGAGCGCTATTTCCATGCATAGGTTCGCTTCCTGACCGGGGTACATCGACCTTACCGGGCTTGGTGTAGCGAATCGCCAAAGAAATAGGGGTGCGCCGTAAAATGCTTATAAAGATGCAGCGGCATGCAAGTGGACGTATAGGGGAGGCAAGGTCGCGCTTTGCGCGTAGATCACGGCGATCACGCGGCCGGATTCAGATCGGCCAGCGCCCTGAGCTTTTGCACGTCGGTGATTTCGATTTCCGCATAGCCCAGCTTTAACGCACCCTGCGTCTCGAACTGCTTGAGCACCTGATTGATCGTCTGCCGCGACAGAGCCAGCATCATCGCGAGATCCTCCTGCGGCACTTTGAGTACGCGCCGCAATGCGCCGGGCTCGCCGTAGCCGCCTGCCATCAACAACAGGCGGCGCGCCACGCGCGGTGCGGCGGGGAGCAAGGCGGCTTCCTCAATGGCGTCGAAAGCGAGGCGCAGCTTTTGCGTCAACAGCAAACCGAAGACATGCCAATACTCGGGCGTGCGTTCGAGCAGCGCGGCAAGCGCCGCGCGCGACACATGAAACAGTTCGGATTCGCGTTCGGCATACGCGTCGTGGGTTCGCGGGCGATTATCGAACAGCGCGATCTCGCCGAACCAGTTGACCGGCTCGATGACCGCGAGCAACGCCTCTTTGCCGGCCGAGCTGGCCGCGCCGATTCTCACGAGACCGTCGAGCACGCAGTAGAGGCCGTCGTCGGAATCGCCACGCGTGAAGAGCCGTTGACCGGCCGCGAGGCGCTCGACACGCCCCGCTTCGATCAGCTGAGCCCGCATGGCAGCGGGCGCCGAGCGAAACCACGCGCTGCGTTCAAGCAGCACGGCAAGCTCATTCGATGAAAAACTCGCAGTCATAGAACGGTATCCGTGCCCGATTGTCGGCTACCCGATGGTTTCAAATTCCGCTGCCCGCGATTATGCTGGCTTTGATTGAGGAGCGGCATCCATGAGAACGCTGACGCAACAGCTTACGCAATACGCGGCCTACCATCGAGACCGGCGCAATATCGCCACGCATTTCATCGGCATTCCGATGATCGTGCTCGCGCTGGCGGTGTTGTTGAGCCGGCCTGCTTTCAGCTTCGGCGCGTTGCCACTTGCCTTGTCGCCCGCGTGGGTGTTGTTTGCTGCGGCGACCGTTTATTACCTCGTACTCGATGTGCCGCTCGGCGTGATGATGGCAGTCGTATCGATACTATGCGTCGCGTGCGGACAGTGGCTCGCTGCGCAAACTACCCTCACCTGGCTCGCCTCCGGCATCGGACTCTTCGTGATCGGCTGGGTGTTTCAGTTCATCGGCCACGTCGCCTACGAACATCGCAAGCCGGCATTTGTCGACGATGTGATCGGTCTGCTGATCGGGCCCCTATTCGTACTCGCTGAAGCGCTGTTCGGTTTTGGCTGGCGGCCGGCGCTGCGCGAAGCGATCGAGGAACAGGTCGGCGCAACGCGTATCAATGCGGATCGTGCGGCAGCGCATCGCTGAACCGCGGCATGTGATCCAGTGGCCGAAACTCAACGCGGCGCAAACCGAACGAGCCGCACGCTATGCAAGGCCGTCAGCGCAACCGCCATCCAGATCGGAACATACGTGGCTAACTGCGCGGCGCTGAGCGTCTCGCCAAGCAGCGTGATCGAGACGAACACCAGCAACACCGGTTCGACATAGCCAAGAATGCCGAACAAAGCGACCGGCAACAAACGGCTTGCCTTCAGATACGAAGCCAGCGCAATGGTGCTGAGCGCGCCGAGTCCCGGCAACAATAAGCACCACATGTCGATACGGCCGCCGATCATCGTCAGCGAACCACCGATAACGATGAACACCGCCGCCGCGGGCAACAGCAACGCCATTTCGACGGTGAACATGGCGAGCGAATCCTGGTTGATTTTGCGGCGCAGCACGAAATACGGCGGATAGCCGAGTGCGACGAGCAAGGTGGGCCACGAAAAGGCACCCGTCATCCACAGTTCATGCACAACCCCCAATGCCGCGCAAATAACAGCGAGCCACTGCAGACCGTCGAGGCTCTCGCGATAGTAGAAGCGGCCCACCAACACCATCACCAGCGGCAGCAGAAAATAGCCGAGCGAGACTTCGAGCATGCGCCCATGCAGCGGCGCCCAAAGGAACACCCACAGTTGTGCGCCAAGCAACGCCGCGCTGACAACCATCGCCGCGCCGAGCGTCGGCTCCGTCACCATGCGGTAAAGAAGTTGCCGGAGAATCGGCAGGCGTTTGCGCAACACGATCAGCAATAGCGCCCCGGGGACCGTCCACACAATACGCCACGCGAAGATGTCGAGGCCGCTCAACGGCGCAAGCAGCTTGGCGTAAGCCGACAGTAAAGCAAACATTGCCGATGCGCCCACCGACAACGCGATACCGCGCTTTGGGTCATACTGGTTCATTGCGCGGCCCGTGGCGCAATCGCTTTGGATGCAGATTCAGGTGTGTGCGGCGCAGCATACGGCTGCGTGCCTCGAGCTATTGTCATTGGAAGTAGAGTCTCACAAGCAGGCAGTACGGCGGGCAGTGCGTATCAAGCGCTGCGTTTTTATCTTCGATATGCGATGCAAGCCGGCATTCTAGACGGGTTCCCGAACAACGTGCCCGTTCGCTCTTTGCAGCCAATAGCAATTTTTCCCGTGCGCATCGCGCGCCGATGCACTAGAACATAACTTCATGCGCGACAGGCGAATCCGCAGTTGCAACGCCGGCAAGTTTCAGCGCAGTTGCGCAAGCGCGAATCTTGCTATGAAGTCTAGCGGCATCGTTTGCAACGTCATCTGAGACATCTTGGATATCCGTCGCAAGCGTCATTTTCAACTGTCATCACAGCATCAATGAGCCGGGCCGGCATAGGCAGTCCATACGGACCGAGCCCGCCCTTCTTTCCCGCGGCATACGGTAACTGCGCGCAACTGCAAGCAACTGCGCTCCGTCGCACCTGCCGCCGCCCGGCCAGCAATCCCGCACATCGAATGTGACTACTGGAGCCAGCATGACCCAGCCAGCCCTATCGCACGACGCATCGCCCGACCTACTCCGCGCCACGTTTGCCGCCGAGGTACGCGCCGGACTCACGCATACGCCGCAAAAAGAGTTGCCGTCGAAGTATCTGTATGACGAAGTGGGTTCTGCGCTGTTTGAAGTGATCACCGTACTGCCCGAATACGGCGTGACACGCGCCGAGGAACGCCTGCTCGCGAAGCACGCAGCGGACATCGTCGCGCATCTGCCGCACGACGTGACCGTCGCTGAACTGGGTAGTGGGAGCGGCCGCAAAACGCGGCGCATTCTGGAAGCGCTGTGTAAAAAGCGCCCCACTTCGTACTTCCCGATTGAAATTTCGCGCAGCGCGTTGCAGTTGTGCAGACGCGAACTTGGCGACATCGAGCGGATTTCGATCGTCGGTTATGAACGCGATTACCTGGCCGGGCTCGCCGAGGTGAGCCAGGACCGCGCGGCGGACGAACGCTTACTCGTGCTGTTTCTTGGCAGCACGATCGGCAATTTCGGCCGGCTCGCAGCGACGCGTTTTCTGCGCGATATCCGCAACATGCTTGCGCCCGGCGACGCGTTGCTTCTCGGCACGGATCTGATCAAGCCGATACCTGTGCTGGTGGCCGCCTACGACGATTCGGTCGGCGTGACCGCGTCGTTCAATCTGAATCTGCTGGCGCGTGTCAATCGGGAGCTCGACGGCGACTTTCCGCTCGATGCGTTCGAACACGTTGCCCGCTTCAATCCGGACGCGCGCAGCATCGAGATGCATTTGCGTGCGAAGCGCGATGTCACCGCGCATGTGGGCGCCGCGCAATTGACCGTCTCGCTCAAGGCAGGCGAAACGATCTGGACCGAGAGCAGCCACAAATATCGCGCGGACGAGGTGCCCGCGATTGCAGACGATGCGGGCTTCGTGTGCAGCCATCAATGGATCGAAGACGGATGGGGGTTCGCTGAGAGTTTGCTGGTGGCGCGCTAGGCGCAAAGCGTTATCGGCTGACTAATCGGACAAACAGGACGCGCAAACGACAAGGCGGCGCGCCATCGAGGTGATGGCGCGCCGCCTTTTTTGCGTGAAGCTCAAGTGCTCAGTGCTGCTCGAACCGCTCGAAACGCTTTTCGGTCGCGCGCTCTTCGCCGGTCACTTCGGTGACGCGCGCCGCCGGCGGCCCGTGACGCAGCCACGACAGCATTCGGTCGACCTGGTTGGCCGAGCCCTGCAACATGGCTTCGACGGAACCGTCGTCGAGATTCGCCACCCATCCCTTGATACCGAGCGCGTGGGCCTGCCGCACGGTGGCGTGGCGAAAGCCCACGCCCTGCACGGTGCCGCGCACCCGTACGTAATATGTTTCGATCCGCTGGTCCAGATCCGGGGCCATGCCGTCCTCTCCAAACATCTTTTTCAAGCCGGCATTCTAGACGTCTCGCGGCAACATTGCTCGGTGGTCTCTCTGAGTTCCCCTGCACGCCTGAGCCGCACGGCGCGACACGTGGCCCGCGCGACACGTACAATCCGTCGACTGTCACGCAGGGAATCAAACAGAATGACCGAACAGAATCGCGATCTCGTGCTCGTGACCGGCGCATCCGGCTTCGTCGGCTCGTCGGTGGCGCGCATCGCGCAACAGAAGGGTTTCAAGGTGCGTGTACTGGTACGCGCCACCAGTCCGCGCAAAAACGTCGAGGCGCTGGATGCGGAAATCGTCGTGGGCGATATGCGCGACGAAGCGTCGATGCGCAACGCGCTGCGCGGCGTGCGCTATCTGCTGCACGTCGCTGCCGACTATCGGCTGTGGGCGCCGGACCCGAGCGAAATCGAGCGCTCGAATCTCGAAGGCACCGAGGCGACCATGCGCGCGGCGCTGAAGGAAGGCGTCGAACGCATCGTCTACACGAGCAGCGTGGCCACGCTGAAGGTCACCAGTTCCGGCCAGTCCGCTGACGAAACCTCGCCGCTCAAAGCCGATCAGGCGATCGGCGTGTACAAGCGCAGCAAGGTGCTGGCCGAACGCGCGGTGGAGCGCATGATCGCCGAAGACGGCCTGCCGGCCGTGATCGTCAATCCGTCCACGCCGATCGGTCCGCGCGACGTCAAGCCGACGCCGACCGGGCGCATCATCGTCGAAGCGGCGCTCGGCAAGATTCCCGCGTTCGTCGACACGGGGCTCAATCTCGTGCATGTGGATGACGTGGCCGCCGGCCATTTTCTCGCGCTCGAACGCGGCAAGATCGGCGAGCGCTACATTCTCGGCGGCGAAAATCTGCCGCTGCAACAGATGCTCGCGGATATCGCCGCGCTGACCGGCCGCAAGGCGCCCACGCTGAGTTTGCCGCGCTGGCCGCTTTATCCGCTCGCCGCGGGCGCGGAAGCCGTCGCCAAGATCACCAAGCGTGAACCGTTCCTCACCGTCGACGGTCTGAAGATGTCGAAGAACAAGATGTACTTCACTTCGGCGAAGGCGGAACGCGAGCTCGGCTATCGCGCCCGGCCCTATCGCGAGGGCTTGAGCGATGCGATCGAATGGTTCAGGCAAGCCGGGTATTTGAAGGCTTGATAAAAGTGCTGACGCAGGTCGCGCCGATCCGGTGCGGCCTGCACGCACTTTGTTACAACGTCACTGTGTTTGCGGCAGGTAAAAGCCTACGCGCAGCAGTTAAAATCGTGGGTCTTACCAGAGAAAGCTCGCATGAATCTTCACGAACAGCTCGGCGCGCTGGAAATGGGCGTCGATCAGCTCATCCAGGCTGTCGTGGCCCCGCAGGCCGAAAACATCCCCGAGACACCCGCACACGCTGCAAACACCGCAGAGGTGGCAGCGCAGGAAACGCCAGCGGCGAATCACGCCTCATCGGAATCAGAAACGCAAACTGTTGCGTCTGAGGCAACGACGGCGGCAATAGCGGCGGAAACAGCGGCGTCCGACAAAGAGCCGGCCGCCCAGGTGCAGCCCACGCTCGAAATCAACCGCCCCGCGCAAAACGAAATCACCATGACGATCGGCGGCCAGATGGTCGCGCTGCGTGCCGAGCAGATCGGGCAGCTGATCGAGGAATTGTCGAACGCGCGCGCCTCGATGACGCCGGAACCGCCGCCGGGCATTCCGCCGGGCTGGCGTTTCGTGTCGACGAAGAACCCCGTCATGGCCGTGCAGAAACAGTCGAATGGCGACCGCCTGCTGGTCATGCGCCACACCGGTCACGGCTGGGTGCCGTTCACGTTCTCGCCCGACATGGTGATCCAGATGTACATGATGCTCACCAAGGGCTGAAGCAAAGGTCGATACAAAAAACGGCGCCCGAGGGCGCCGTTTTTTTCGTCTGATCAATCCCTGGACAGCCGCGTCTCAGCGCTCCTGCACCGGCGCCTGCACCCGCGCCTTCCATTGGCCGCCTTTGCCGCGCCAATAGCGCACCGCCGAGGCAAACGTCGCGCCGACATAGAACAACGCCACCAGCGGCAGGAACGGGGCCCACAGCGGCGAGCGACGGTAGTAGCTGAGCATCGGCGCATACGCGCAGCACATGGCCGCCCAGGCGAGCCACGCGGGCGCGCCCTGCGGACCGAGCACCAGCGCGGCGGCCGGCGGCACCAGGTAGATGATCGTCATGCCCAACAGCGTGCCGGCCAGCAACAACGGCGAATAATGCAGCTGCGTAAAGGCCGTGCGCGCGATCATGTTCCAGATCTCACGCCAGCTATCGTAAGGACGCAACGACACGCTGCGCGCCGCCACATCGAGGCGGATCGGATGACGCCCCGTGCCGCGATGCTTGATCCGCGCAGCAAGGCTGCAATCGTCGATCAGCTCGGCGCGAATCGACTCGATGCCACCCGCCTCTTCGAGCGCGCTGCGCCGCACCAGCATGCAGCCGCCCGCCGCCGCGGCCGTTCGGTTGCGCGGGTTGTTGACCCACGAAAACGGATACAGCTTGGCGAAGAAGAACACGAAGGCCGGGATCAGCGCCTTCTCCCAGAACGAATCGCAGCGCAGACGGACCATCAGCGAGACGAGGTCGCGCTTTTCCGCATCCGCACCGGCGACGAGTTGCGCGACGGCGTCGGCGGGATGGCCGATGTCGGCATCGGTGAGCAGCAGGAAATCGGCCGGCAGGCCGAGCGTGCGCACCGCCTCGATACCTTGCGACTGCGCCCACACCTTGCCGGACCAGCCCGGCGGCAGGGGCTTCGCACTCAGCACCGTCAGACGATCGGGACATTGCAGTTGCAACGCGGCTGCGCGGGCGGCATCGGCGGTGCCATCGGTGCTGTGGTCGTCGACCACGATCACGTGAAATTCGCCCGGATAGTCCTGCTCGAGCAGCGTGGTGACCGCTTGCGCGATCACATCGACTTCATTGCGTGCCGGCACCACGGCGGCGACCGCCGGCCATGTTTCGCGCGGCTCAAGCGTGAGCGGCGCGGCGGGCCGCGCCCGCCAGAAACCGCCGCGCGCAAACAGCAACACACACCAGATCAGCAGGGAAAGACACGAAAGGAGAAACAGAACCACCGCCATTAAGCATTACCCTCGAGTGAACCGGCTTCTACGCCGACGCGCCGCGACAGGCGCATCACCACAGTGCGTACCGCGACGACGCACCAGTCAAATGTGTTGAGTACCGGCCGCTCGCGAAACACGTCGTAGCCGGCTTTTTCGATCCGTTCGAGGATCCGCAAACCGCCGTGGATGGCGCCGCACAGCTCGATTCCCAGGCGCCCTGGAATCCGCAACGCGAGCGGCGCGCCACGTACCAGCGTGGTTCGCACGAACGAAATTTCGTAGGCCATCAGCTTCGTCCAGGCATCGTCGACGACACCTCGCGCGATCTGCGCCTCGGTCACGTTGAAGCGCCGCATATCCGCGAGCGGCAGATACACGCGGTCTTTTTCCCAGTCGGCGGCGACGTCCTGCCAGAAGCTGATCAGTTGCGAAGCCGTGCAGATCGCGTCGGCGTCGGCGAGATTCTCCGGCGTGGCGGCGCCCACCAGATGCAGCATCAACTGCCCGATCGGGCTGGCCGAGTGGCGGCAATAGTCGAGCAAGGCGGACCGGTCCGCGTAACGGCGGGTGTCGATGTCCTGACCGCAGGCGTGGAGCAGATCGTAGAACGGCGCGAGCGGCAGTTTATACTGCGCGATCACGCCGGCGAGCTTGCCGAACAGGAGCGGGTGCACGGGCGCCGCGCGCCCCTCCGCTACCGCGTCGAGGCCGGCGCGGAAGTCGGCGAGGCGCGCGTGCCGCTCGGCCGGGCTCCAGTCGCCCTCATCGGCGATGTCGCCGGCGGTGCGGACAACCTGATAGATAATGCCGATAGGCGCGCGCAGCGCCTTTGGCAGCAGCACGCTCGCGACTGGAAAGTTTTCGTATTGATCGACGTCCATCCAGCGAGCCTCGAAACCTTTTTGTAATGCGGCAGCCGATACGTGCCGCAGGACCACGTAGTTTAAGGGTTCCGCCAAACCGGTGCAGAGTGTAATCATTGCCACCTGCGCCACGCGGGCGGCGCGGCCCCAACACCCTGGCGGGTACGCCAAAGCAAAGCCGGCCTGATAGCGTTAGAATGCGCGTTTGGTTTTGCTGTACCGGCTGGCAGCCGGGGCTCAAGACGTCAACTAAATAGATGATCGCGGCGATAAAGTCATAATTACCGACTTCTTCGAAACCCGCGTCAGTCGGAGTTCGCCAATTTATGCGAGTCATCCTTGCTCAGCCCCGCGGCTTTTGTGCGGGTGTTGTACGTGCAATCGAGATCGTCGATCGCGCGTTACAGCAACACGGCGCGCCCGTGTATGTTCGCCACGAGATTGTTCACAATCGCCACGTGGTGGATAACCTGCGCCAGAAAGGCGCGCGCTTTGTCGAAGAACTCGATGAGGTGCCGCACGGCGCCGTGGCGATTTTCAGCGCGCATGGTGTCGCGCAAACCGTCGAGCGCGACGCGGAGCAGCGCGGCCTCGACGTGCTCGACGCGACCTGCCCGCTCGTGACCAAGGTCCACGTGCAAGGGCGCCAATATGTGGCGGCGGGTCGTACCCTGATCCTGATCGGCCACGCGGGCCATCCGGAAGTGGAAGGCACGATCGGCCAGATTCCAGGCAAGGTGCTGCTGGTGCAAAGCGAGGCTGAAGTCGCGCTTCTGGACCTGCCGCTCGATACGCCGCTTGCGTACGTCACGCAGACCACGCTGTCGGTCGACGACACACGTGGCATTATCGATGCCCTGCTGCGCCGTTTCACCGACATCGTCGGTCCCGACACGCGCGACATCTGCTACGCCACGCAAAACCGTCAGGCGGCGGTGCGCGAACTGAGCAAAGAGGTCGAGGTGCTGCTGGTGGTAGGCGCAACCAACAGTTCGAACTCGAACCGGCTGCGTGAGATCGGCAGCGAAACCGGCGTGGCGAGTTATCTCGTCGCCGACGGTTCGGAAGTGAAGCCGGAGTGGTTTGCGAACGTGCAGACCGTCGGCATCACGGCTGGTGCTTCAGCACCGGAAGAGATGGTAATGAACGTAATCGATGCGCTGCGCGCATTGGGGCCCGTCGATGTCACGACGATGGCGGGCCGTGAAGAGAAAGTCGAATTCAAGTTGCCATCGAAACTGATGCAACCACTCGCTGCACGCGAAGTTTAAGGAGGACGTCTTGTCTATTCCGCTGCTACAGAAAGTCCGGGTTGGCGCATACATCATGCGTCAGCATCTCTCTGGCAACAAACGCTACCCGCTCGCCTTGATGCTGGAGCCGCTGTTCCGCTGCAATCTTGCCTGTAATGGCTGCGGCAAGATCGATTATCCGGATCCCATCCTGAATCAGCGTCTGTCGCTCGAAGAATGCCTTGGCGCAGTCGACGAATGCGGCGCACCGGTCGTTTCGATTGCAGGCGGCGAGCCGCTCCTGCACAAGGAAATGCCGCAGATCGTGAAGGGCATCATCGCGCGCAAGAAGTTCGTGTACCTGTGCACGAATGCGTTGCTGATGGAAAAGAAGATGGACGACTACGAGCCGAATCCGTACTTCGTCTGGTCGGTTCACCTGGACGGCGACCAGCAGGCGCACGACCACTCGGTGTCGCAGGAAGGCGTGTACGACAAGGCTGTCGCCGCCATCAAGGAAGCGAAGCGCCGCGGTTTCCGCGTGAACATCAACTGCACGTTGTTCAACGACGCTGTGCCGGAACGCGTCGCCGCGTTCTTCGACACGCTCGGCCCGATGGGCGTGGACGGCATCACCGTCTCGCCGGGTTATGCGTATGAACGCGCGCCGGATCAGCAACACTTCCTGAACCGCGACAAGACCAAGCAACTGTTCCGCGAGATTTTCAAGCGCGGCAACAACGGCAAGAACTGGTCGTTCAGCCAGTCGGGCATGTTCCTCGACTTCCTGGCCGGCAATCAGACGTACGAGTGCACGCCTTGGGGCAACCCGGCGCGTACGGTGTTCGGCTGGCAGAAGCCGTGCTACCTGGTCGGCGAAGGCTACGTGAAGACCTTCAAGGAATTGATGGAAACCACGGAGTGGGAAAAGTACGGTACGGGCAACTACGAGAAGTGCGCGGATTGCATGGTGCACTGCGGCTTTGAAGCGACTGCGGTGATGGATACGGTGGCGCACCCGTTGAAGGCGTTGAAGGTCAGCCTGCGCGGCCCGAAGACTTCGGGTGCCTTCACCAAAGATATTGCTTTGGATAAGCAGCGTCCGGCTGAGTACGTGTTCTCGCGGCACGTCGAGATCAAGCTCGAGGAAATCGGGCGCGCTGGAACGGGTAAGAAGGTGCAGACGGCGGCTTCCGCTTCCGCACACTAAGCGTAGTGCCTGGGGCGGCTTAGGGCCGTTTTATCCGCCCCATGAAGTACACCTTAGGTAGAAAAAAAGCGCGGTGGCCTGATTGCCACCGCGCTTTTTCTTTTTTGCGCTGCTATATGTCAGCCCGCAGTCAGCCCGCGCCTCGTGCGTTATGCGCGGTCAGGAATTTGATCAGCCCATCCACGCCGCCCTTGGAAATCTGATCGGCGAATTGCGTCTGATACACCTGGATCAACCAGGCGCCCATCATGTTGATGTCGTAAATCTTCCAGCCGTTAGCGCCCTTGGTCAGCCGGTAATCGATGGCATCGTCGCCGCCATTGCTGAGCACGTGCGACTGCACCACCAGGTCCTTGGAGCCGGCCGGCACATTGACCGGCAAGAACTTGAACTTCACGTCCTGATCCCGCAACTGCGACAGCGAGGCGGCGTAGGTGCGCACCAGCAGCAGCGTAAACTGGTCATAGAGCTGCTTCTGCTGCTCGGGGGTCGCCGTACTCCATGCCTTCCCTACCGCGATCCGGGTGGTTCGCTGAAAATCGGTAGCCGGTACGAAGCGCGTTTGAACCAGCTCGGTGATCTTCGCCATATCGCCACCGCGCGCCTGCGGATCGGCCTTCATCGCGGCCACCGTGCCTTCGACGGCACCCTTCACCACCGCATCAGGCGCGCTTTGCGCATAGGCCGCAGTGGACACCACGGCCGCAGCCAGAAAAGCAGACAGATAACGTTTCATACGCTCGCCAAAACCCCAGGAAGTAAGCGCCGGCAGGCTCGCAAGCCCGCAGCCAAAGCAAGATAGACCAGTATACCGATATTGCGTTCCCGCCCCCAGCCGCGCCGCCCGGGTGTCGTACTTGCTACCGAAGTGGAGCCGAGTCGCTCCGGCTCTGTATACTTGTGCACTTTCGTCAAAAACACCACTCGTGATAAGGCCACCTCCGCCTACATGCTGAAGTCATCTATCGTCCGTCTCGTCGCCTATTCGGTGCGTCATCCGTTACGGATCATCGCTCTGTCGCTCGTGCTCGCCGTTTTGAGCGGCTTCTACGTTGCCCATAATTTCAAGATCAACACCGATATCAGCAAGCTGGTCGAGACTGACAAGCAATGGTCCGCGCTCGAAAATGCGATGGACGCGGCCTTCCCGGATCGCGGCCAAACCGTGCTGGTGGTCGTCGAAGCGCGTGCCCCGGAGTTTGCCGACGCCGCCGCCAATGCCCTGACCGCCGCGCTCAAAGCCGATCCGAAGGAATTCGTCGCGGTCTCGCAGCCCGCTGGCGGGCCGTTCTTCGAACACAATGGACTGCTGTTCCCGTCGACCAATGAGGTCCTGTCCACCACCTCGCAGCTCGTTCAGTCCCGCCCGCTCGTCAATGCTCTTGCGCACGATCCGAGCCTGACCGGCCTTGCCGGCACCCTCACCACGAGCCTGCTGCTGCCGCTGCAGCTGGGTCAGGTGAAACTGGCCGACATGAGTCATTTGCTGTCGCAAAGCGCAACCACGCTCGATCGCGTGCTGGCCGGCCAGCCAGCGGCGTTCTCGTGGCGCGCGCTGGTCGACAAGAGCGCCGCCACGGAGCCGGCGCGTGCTTTCGTCACGGTGCAGCCGGTCGTGGACTACGACGCGCTGGAGCCGGGCGCCACCGCATCGAAAGCGATCCGCGCCACGGCCGCATCGCTGCACCTCGATGCGCGCTATGGCGCCACGGTCCGTCTGACAGGCGAACAGCCGCTCGCGGACGAAGAATTCGCATCGGTCAAGGACGGCGCCGTGCTCAACGGTATCGGCACCTTCATCGTCGTGCTGGTGATTCTCTGGCTGGCACTGCGTTCGGGCCGCATGATCGTCGCCGTGTTCATCACGCTGTTCGTCGGGCTCGCGATCACCGCGGCGCTCGGCCTGTTGCTGGTGGGCGCGCTCAACATGATTTCGGTCGCCTTCATGGTGCTGTTCGTCGGGCTCGGGGTCGATTTCGGCGTGCAGTTCGGCGTCAAGTATCGTGAGGAGCGGACTCGCGACAACCGTCTTTCCGCCGCCCTCATGCATACCGCGCACAGCATCGGCGTGCCGCTGACGCTCGCGGCTGTGGCGGTCGCGTTGAGCTTCTTCTCGTTCCTGCCAACGGCTTACCGCGGCGTGTCGGAATTGGGCGAGATCGCCGGCGTCGGCATGTTCGTCGCGTACTTCACCAACATGACGCTGCTGCCGGCGCTGTTGAAAATCTTCAAACCGCCGGTTGAAGCCGTTTCGCCCGGCTTCAAGCAACTCGCCCCCGTCGACGATTTCCTCGATCATCACCGCAAACCGGTGCTGATCGGCACGCTCATCGTCGTGATTGGCGCGACACCTTTGCTGACGCATTTGCGCTTCGACTTCAACCCGCTGCATCTGAAAGACCCGCATACGGAGTCGATGGCCACGCTGCTGTCGTTGAAGGATTCGCCGGAAGCCGCAGTCAACAACGTCCATGTGCTCGCGCCGACGCTTGCCGACGCGGACCAGAAGGCCGCGCATCTGCGCGCGCTACCGGAAGTGGGTCGTGTGACCACGCTGAGCACCTTCATTCCGACTGAGCAGCAGCAAAAGATGATGCTGGTTGCAAGTGCTGCGCAGCAGCTGTTGCCCGCGCTGCAGCAGCAGCCCGCGCCTCAAGCCACAGACGCGGTACGCGTCGCCGCGTTGAAGCGCGCCTCGAACCAGCTCTCGCTCGCCGCGGACGACCACCCGGGACCGGGCGCCGCCGAAGCCCAGCACCTGTCCACGACGCTGCAAAAGCTGGCCGCCGCCGACGCCGCCACGCGCGATCGCGCCGAAACCGCAATGTCCGAGCCGCTGCGCATCGCGCTGAAGCAACTGGCAGATCTGCTGCAGCCGACCGAGATTACGCGCGACAACCTGCCCAAGGAGATTTCCACGAGTTGGGTTTCGAAAGACGGCCGCGCGCTGGTCGACATCGCGCCGAAGGTCAAACCCGGTACCGATCCAAATGACGACGCCCTGCTCGCCCGCTTCGTTCACTCGGTGAAGAAAGCGGAGCCGGACGCGATCGGCGGCCCGATTTCGATCCTGAATTCCGCGGACACGATCATCAAGGCGTTCCTGCAGGCCGCGGGCTACGCGTTGCTGTCGATTGCAGTCCTGCTGTGGATTGCGCTGCGACGGGTCAGCGATATGCTGCGCACCCTGGTTCCGCTGCTGGTATCGGCGCTGGTGACATTGGAGTTGTGTGTGGTATTCGGCATGCCGCTGAACTTCGCGAATATCATTGCGCTGCCGCTGATGCTCGGCGTCGGCGTAGCATTCAAGATTTACTTTGTGATGGCGTGGCGCAACGGACAGACTGGCCTTTTGCAGTCGAGCCTCACGCATGCCGTGTTGTTCAGCGCGGCGACCACGGCGACGGCGTTCGGGAGCCTCTGGCTGTCGCATCATCCGGGGACGTCGAGTATGGGACGCTTGCTGGCACTCTCGTTGTTTTGCACCCTGATCGGCGCGGTGGTATTCCAACCCGTACTGATGGGCAAGCCGCGTCAACGTCGCGCGAAGCGTAAAGGAATATAAGTATGAAGCTGCGAAACACCGTGCTGGCGCTGGCCGCCACCGGTCTGATCTCTGGCTGCGCGACCGGCCCCGACCGCAAGCCTGGCGATCCGTTCGAGCCGGCAAACCGCGTGATTTTCAATTTCAACGACGGTGTGGACCGCTTCATCGCCGTCCCGGTCGCCAAGGGTTACCAGAAGGTGACACCACAGCCGTTGCGTACGGCGGTGAGCAACTTCTTCTCGAATCTGGGCGACCTGACCAACGCCGCCAACAACCTGTTGCAGTTGAAGATCACCGACGCGACCGAAGACTTCGTACGCTTCGCGTTCAACTCGACCTTCGGGCTCGGCGGCCTGCTCGACTGGGCGACGCCGGCCGGCTTGCCGAAGCACCACCAGGACTTCGGTCTGACTCTGGGCCACTGGGGCGTTCCGTCGGGCCCGTACCTTGTCTTGCCGCTATTCGGCCCGAGCACGGTGCGTGACAGCATGGGGCTCGTGGTGGACGTGAAGTTCAACCCCTTGAACTACATTGAGCCGGCGGTGCGCAATCCGCTGTACGTGCTGCAGTTCGTGAGCGTGCGTTCCGATCTGCTGGGCGCATCCAGCCTGCTGCAACAGGCCGCGCTCGACAAGTATTCGTTCGTGCGCGACGCCTACACGCAGCAGCGTAAGGCACGCCTGCGCGGCACCGGCGACAACGCCGCACCGCTCCCGACCTACGACGACCAGGACGACTCCGGCGCCGCCGCCCCCGCCAAGGGCGCGTCGGGAGCAGCGGCAGGCGCCCCAGCGGGCGTCCCGAACTACACCGACCCGGGCGACGCACCAGAAGCCCCGAACGCCGCCTCAGGAAGCGCCACAGGCGCCCCGGCAGGCGTCCCGAACTACACCGACCCAGGCGACACACCGAGCGCCCCAGCAGCAGCGCCTGCTGCCGCGTCGGGCGCAACGACGCCGGCACCGCAAACGGCGCCGACGGACAAGAAACCGCAGGAAGCAACGCCAGCGGTCCAATAAGGGATGTGGGTCAGATCCCCGGCGCGCTTTGCGCGCGTCGGGCAGCGAAGAACACGCAGACAACTCGCCTGAAAAAACCAGACGGTTTTATGAATTACGCTTCGGCGCGCGGAGCGCCGCCGGAAGTATGACGCCCTTGTCACAAGCCTATGCAGCGGCACGAACACAGATTCCAGATGCACCACTATCCCTAGCAGACCACGGTGCCCACTTAGCAGGGGCTTCTAGCCGCTTTCTTTGCTTATCTTTCTTTGCGGCGGCAAAGAAAGTAAGTGCCGCCCCGCACAGGGGCAACGCTAATAGACCACTAACAAAACAAGGAAAGGCACCAAACCCAGATCAGGGAAAGGCCAAAGCGCCCGCCGCCGCCATAGCATGCCGCGCCTGCACCAACGAGGTCCGCGCCGCCCGCGCATCGACGGCGACTTGAATCAGCGCCGCAAGCTGCGAAGGCTGCCGCAAAAGCTCCCGCAAAATCGGCCCTAACGCAGTAGTCCCATCATCCCGCAGGCCAGCAGTCGCAGCAGCCGGCAACGTCCGCCAGGCCGGATCAACAACCGCCCGGCAAACCGCAAACGGCACCCCATGCGCGGCAGCCGTCGCCCCAGCAATATGCGACTCCATATCAACAGCCAAGGCACCCGTCGAACGATGCAGTAACCGCTTGTCATCAGCGCTGACCAAAGGCGCGGTCACAGCCGCCATCACCCCACGCCGCAGACGCGCCGCGAGCGGCCCCGTTGCCAACGCAGCGGCAAACCTGTCAGCCCATGAGCGATCAGTCTCGAGCCGCCCGAACGGCCCCTCAACGGCCTCACCGACGATCAAAGTGCCCGGCTCCAGATCGGGCGCCAACCCACCCGCCGTACCAAAGCTAACAATCCCCGAGCACCCACGCGCAACCGCCGCACTCAACGCCCGCTCCAGCAGATCCGCGCGAGCCGCGTAGACCACCTCGACACCCTTGCCGCGCGCGATGCGCGCTTCGAACGCCATACCCGTCACCACGATCACCGGCAAGGTGTTGCGGCCGGCGTCGGCTGACAGCGTTGTTGAAAACGCCATCCGTTACATCCCGACCGCGACGCGCGTCAGCCCGTTGCGTTTCAGATGACGGAAGCGCGCCAGCGCCCACAACGGGAAGAACTTGCGATAGCCGTGGTAACGCAGATAGAACACGCGCGGGAAGCCGGTCGCCGTGAAGCGCGTTTCGTCCCACAACCCGTGCTCGCGCTGTTCGCGCTGCAGATACTCGACGCCACGCGCCACCGCCTCGTGATTCACCTCGCCCGCCGCCATCAGGCCCATCAGCGCCCATGCGGTTTGCGAAGCCGTGCTCGGGGCACGCTCATAGCCGTGATAGTCGAGCTTGTAGCTCTCGCCACCCTCGCCCCAGCCGCCGTCTTCGTTCTGGATCGACAGCAGCCACAACGCAGCGCGCTTCATGCGCGGATCGTCATGCGGCAGACCGGCGGCGTTCAGCGAACACAGCGCGGTCCAGGTGCCGTAGATATAGTTCAGGCCCCAGCGGCCGTACCAGCTGCCATCCGATTCCTGTTCCTTCAGCATGTAATCGAACGCGCGCTGCGCCGGTTCACTGCCCTGCGGAAATTCGCCGAGTTGCGCAAGCATCGACAGGCAGCGGCCGGACACGTCCGCGGTCGGCGGATCGAGCAGTGCACCGTGATCGGAGAACGGAATGTTGTTCAGGTAGTACTGCGTGTTTTCCGGTTCGAACGCGCCCCAGCCGCCGTCGCTGCTCTGCATGCCGACCACCCATTCGCGCGCCCGCGCAATGGCTTCGCGGTCGACATCCGATTGCGTCAGCGCCGCCGAGCGTTGCATCGCCATCGCTACCACCGCCGTATCGTCGACGTCCGGATAGTGCGCGTTGTTGTACTGGAACGCCCAGCCGCCAGGACGCACGTTCGCGCGGCGCGAGATCCAGTCGCCGCGCACGTCGAGAATCTGCAGCGGGCGCAGCCAGGCGAGCCCGCGTTCAGCCGCCTGTTCGGCATGCGCTTCGCCGGTCTCGAGCAGCGCATGCGCCACGAGCGAGGTGTCCCACACAGGCGACAGACACGGCTGGCAATATGCTTCGTCATCCTTGATGACGAGCAGCTTTTCGATCGACTGACGGGCGATCGCGCGGTTCGGATGATCGGCCGGATAGCCGAGCACGTCGTACATCATCACCGAGTTGGCCATCGCCGGAAAAATCGCGCCGAGGCCGTCTTCGCCGTTCAGCCGTTCATCGACGAAGCGCACCGCCTCGCGCACTGAACGCTCACGCGTCGCCTTCGGGAACAGGCCGTCGACCATGCGCAGCATCACGTCCACGCCGCGGAAAAACCGGAACCAGCCGAGATGCTGATGCGGCGCCCGATCACGCATGCCGGTATTGACCGGCGCGCCGCGGAACAGCTCGTCGATCCGCACACGGCGCGGATTGCGCGCCACGGGCCGCTTCGCGTTCAGCACCAGCAGCGGCACGATCACGGTACGCGCCCAGTACGACACCTTCGACAAATGGAACGGGAACCACTGCGGCAGCAGCATGATTTCCACGGGCATCATCGGCACGGCACGCCACGACACCACGCCGAACAGCGCAAGCAGAATCCGCGTGAACACGTTCACCGTTTCCGCGCCGCCGTTCGCCAGAATCGCTTCGCGCGCACGGACCATGTGGTCCGCGTCCGGCGAGTCGCCGATCATCTTCAGTGCGAAGTACGCCTTGACGCTCGCGCTGATGTCGAGCGCGCCGTCGGTGAAGAGCGGCCAGCCGCCGTCCGCCAGCTGGATGCGGCGCAGATAGCGGCCGATCTTCTGCTCCAGTTCCACGTTCGGCGTTTCGCCGAGATAGTGGACCAGCAGCACGTATTCAGCGGGAATCGTCGCATCGGCTTCGAGTTCGTAGACCCAGTGACCGTCCGGTTTCTGCGCGCCGAGGATCGCGTCGGTGGCACGCGTTATCGCGGCGTCGAGCGACGGCGCGTACGCTGGCGGCGCGGCATCAGGCGCAGCGCTCGACACCGCGCTTGGCACATTCAGCGCCGCATCGGCGATTTCAGGCAGGACGGCGTCCAGCGGCTGGGCTTGAGATAAGTCGTTCATCGGCGTTCCATCGGTTGATTCAGCAGCGTGTCCGCGGCCTTCTGGCCGGAGCGGATCGCCCCTTCAATCGTCGCGGGCAGGCCGGTGGCCGTCCAGTCGCCCGCGAGCATCAAATTGTTCCAGCGAGTGCGCGTGCCGGGGCGCAGCATTTCCTGATCCGGCAAGGCGGCAAACGTCGCGCGTTTTTCCACCACGACCTGCCAGGCGGGCATCGGCTCGGCCGGCACGTTGGCAGCCTGAGCCACTTCGGCCCAGATGGTTTTCGCCAGCGCTTCATGCGGTGTGTCGAGCAGGCGCTCCGCGGCGTTGACCGTGGCCGACATGCGGCCCTCGAAGGCAAACAGCCAATCGGCCGTCGCATTCAGCAGCCCCGTGATCGGCGCCATGCCGAACGGCGGCTCGACCGCGAAATGCACGTTAAGGGTCTCGGTGAAGCGATTCGGCGAGCGCAAGCCGGGCACGAGCGTCTGCGCGATGTCCGGCGGCACCGCGAGCACTACGGCCTGGTTGGCTTCGATCGCGATGCTTTCGTCCGCGAAATTCAGTGCCGAGATGCGGGCGGGGCCGGCGCCGCTGTCGGCAAACACGATGTCGGTCAGACGCGACCCGAGCCGGATTGCCGCGCCGCCGTGCTGCAACAGACGCAGCGCCGGGTCGACAAACGCGCTGCCCAAACCGTTTTTCGCCACCAGAGGCCGGCACGCCAGACCACCGGCGACCAGCGTCTCCCTGACCATCGCGGCCGTGAGCTCCGCCGACGCTTCACGCGGCTCGACATTGAGCATCGCGAGAAACAGCGGCCGCAGCAGACGATCCCACAGCGGGCCATTGCAGCGCATGGTTTGCGCCACACTGCGCCCGGGTTTGGCGAACAGCAGCGGCACGAGCGCCAGATAGTCGCTCGGTCCGGTGTTCGGCACGCGCGCGTTCGGGTCGAAGATCCACCAGGGCAGGCGGCCCGGCGACATGCGCACGGTCCAGCGCGCCCGCGTCGCCAGATCCATGAACGGATATTCGGGCTGGGACGGGCCGACCAGCTCGTCGGCGGCGCCGATCGCGCGTACAAAGTTGAGCGTGGCGTAATTGCCCGACAACACCATGTGATTGCCGCTGTCGATCGTGGCGCCAAGCTTGGCGTCGTAATACGAACGGCAACGGCCCCCCGCCTGCGGCGCAGCCTCATGAAGCACGACTTGTGCGCCGCGCCGCTGCAATTGCACCGCTGCGGCCAGGCCGGCGAGGCCGGCGCCGATCACATGGATGAGCTTCGGCATCAGCTCAGAAGAGCGCGTAACGCGCGACGATCCACAGCATGCGCAGTTTCGGCTTGCTGACCTTCGTACGCGGAATGTCGAAGCCGCGCTCGAGCGTGCGTTCGAGCAGCACGCGATAAACGCCCGACATGATGCGCGGCGCGCGTACGTGGCTGCGCGGCTCGCGGTCCATGATCGCGTCGGAAGCGGCGAAATGCTCCTTGGCGCGCTCGGCGAGCGTCGCGCAGACGCGCGGCAACGACGGATCGTCGGCGATCTCGGTCGGGCTCGTCACGGCAATACCTTCGCGCGCCAGCAATTCGTGCGGGAGGTAGCAGCGGTTGATGCCGGCGTCTTCGTCGATATCGCGCAGGATGTTGGTCAGTTGCAGCGCGCGGCCCAGATGGTGCGCCAGCAAACGGCCCGGCTCCTCCTGCATCCCGAATATCCTCACCGACAGACGGCCCGCCGCGCTCGCGACGCGGTCGCAGTACAGGTCGAGCGTGGCTTCGTCGGGCGCGCAGATGTCGGCGGCGGCATCCATCGCCATGCCGTCGATCATTGCGTAAAAATCTTCGCGTTGCAGGTGAAACGTATGAATGTGCCGCGTCAGCGCGCGCAAGGAAGCGCGCGGTGAGCCGGCGTAGCACGCGTCGATGTCGGCGCGCCAGCGCTCGAGCGCGGCGGCGCGTTCGGCGCGCGGCTTGTCGCTGTCGGCGATATCGTCGACAGCGCGGCAGAAAGCGTAGACCTGATACATCGCGTCGCGCTGCGCGGCCGGCAGGATGCGCATTGCGAGATAGAACGAGCTGCCGGACGTAGCGGCAGCGGCGTCGATTTCTGTATCGTCCACGACAAGATTGGAAACAGCCAAGACGATCTCCGCTGGAGGCGCCCGCTGAAAGGCGTTCAAGAAATTTGGTGGTTACTGCAAGGCATGCGCCCCGCGCGCGCGGACACGCGCGAAACACCCGGCAGGGATGCCGGAAACGGCGAAAAGTATAACAACCTTTGTGAGATGCCGCAGTTTAGGGGTGAATAAGGGGCCGGAAGACGGATGTGGCGCTTCGCGAGAAACGCTCAGGTAAACGCCACCGAGCGATTGCGCCCCTGCCGCTTGGCGCTATACAGCGCAGCGTCGGCTTCATTGATGAGCACGTCGTACGCTGGCACGCCAAGGCGCGCTGCCGCGCCACCGACGCTCGCCGTCACCGGCACGCTTGTGCCTTGCACGTCGACCGGCGTGTCGGCGATCGTGCAGCGGATTTTCTCCGCGACCCGCATGGCGTCTTCCAGCGGTGTACACGGCAACAGCAAGGCAAACTCCTCGCCACCGAAACGCCCGAAGGTATCCTGCGCCCGCACCACCTCGGCGACCCGTTGCGCCATCACGCGCAACACCGTATCGCCCACGCCGTGGCCGAACTGGTCGTTGATTTTCTTGAAGTGATCGAGATCGAACAGCAGCACGGACATCTCGCCGCCGTAGCGTTGCCAGCGCGTGAATTCGTCGCGCAGGCGCGCTTCGAAGTAACGCCGGTTGGCGATGCCGGTCAGGCCGTCACGGTCCGCGTATTCCTGCAGCTTGGCGACCGCCTCTTCACGCTCGCGCTGCACGATGCTGACATGCGTGACGTCGGAGATGGTCACGCACACGGCCACCACTTCGCGATCGCGCGTGAGCGGCATGAACGTGCAGTCCTGCTGCATGAAGTCGACGCCGCCGGTAATCGGCCGGTCGTGATCGAACTTGAAGAGATACGGGCGCTGCTCCCACGAACTGAACGCGAAACTGCCGAGCTGGAACACGCTTTCGATCTTGCGCGACAGCCACACGCGTGGCAATTCCGGAAAGTGCGTGAAGAGCGATTTGCCGACCACCTGCTCCGGCGTCAAGCCGCTGTGATCCTGCATGAAGCGATTCCACATCAGCACGGTCATATTGCGATCGAGCACGAAGATGCCGAAACCGACACGTTCGACCACCAGATCGCTCAACGACTCCGCGGACACATTCATAGGCTGGACAACAGCTCGTCGAGCGCCTCGTTCATATGGCGGATCGACTCTTCGGCCATCAGCATCACAAGGTGCGCGCGAAAACTCTGGTCCTCGAGCGCGAAATTGACTTCCACCAGCAGCGCGACTTCCCACTGCAACACGCCGGGCTGGAACACTTCGTCGAGCGTCATCGCCTCACCGAGCAGACCAGGCGCTGAGAAGACCGGCGTGCGGCCGAGCTGGTCGAGGATGCACGAGACACACGCGCCCGTCAGCACGTTCGCGACGTCGAACACGAGTTCCTGCTGGCTCACCGCCTCATAGCTCGAGCGCGAATAGGGATCGCTCACGAGCGAACACAACTGGTCGATGCTGTCGCTGCGGCAGATCACCAGCGCTTCGCCCTTGATATCGGAGCGAAAGCCCTGGCGCACCGCGCTCACCGTGTCCTCGATTCCGGTCATCTCGCGCAGCGCCTGTGCTGCCTCGCTCACCGCCACCACCTTCACGCGCGGCACCGATAATTCGATGAACGCATCGAGCAGGCTCGCGAGACGCGTCGCGGCCTGGCCCATCGCCAGATTGGCGACCTCTTGCAGCGCGTCGCGCTGGTCTTCGGTGAGGACTGGCTCAGACATACAACCCGTACTCCTTGAGGATGGGTAGTACCGCCTCGGGCGTCACGGGCTTGGCGATGAAAGCGACGGCGCCGAGCGCGCGCACGCGCGACTGTGCCATCGGCTGGACATCGGCGGAGACGACTATGACGAAGGTGTTCAGATCCTCATGCTGCAATGCTTCCAGCACCTGATAGCCGGTCATGTCCGGCATCGTCAGGTCGAGGAACATCACCGACGCTTTGCCTTCGCGATACAGGCCGAGCGCTTCGCGCCCGTTCGTCGCATAGGACACGTCGACATCCCAGTCCGGCGGCAATGCCTTGGTGAGCACCTTGCGGGCAAGCAATGAATCGTCGGCGATCACAATGGGCAAAGGCATGGGCGGGTCGGTAAGCGGAATTAGCTCTTGCGCGTTAACGGCGGGTAGAGGTGATTTCTTTAGCGTGCGGTCTGTCGACCGGCGCTCAAACGGGCTGAAGCTTGCGAGAATGAAGCTTGCAAACGAGCGGGGTGCGCGCACAGCGAGGCGTGTGTGACGGAAGCCGTGGGCGCGCATGGATGCGCGCGGGCACGGTGGACGACGGCTATGACCGGCATGTTCGAGCCTACCCCGTAGATGAATCCGCGCGGCTCCACGGATCGGGCTGGTCCCTTGCCGCGCGGCTGTTTCCGCGAGCGCCTTCGGTCACGCGTTGTGCGCGTTGCCTGGCGGTCCTCGTGGCAGATGCATCCGAACATGGCGGACGCATTATTTGTGATGACATCGATTTTCGAAGCAAATTGGCGGAAAGGCAACTCGCCAATTTCGCTTTGATTAAAGAGATTTTCCCATTAAATGCTATTTTTGAAAATATTTCGGTAGATTTCAGAGCCTTTCTTTTACATTTATACTTTTGTGTACGTTTGCGCTGCTCGATTTGTCACTGATTCAAACGGCCGACAAATCGGGGGCCGACCATTCGTCACAGTAACTAGTACGGCTGCTGCATGTCTATGCTTTTCGTATGACGCCGATTCCCGGCCTTTTCGTCCAGAACGACCTTAGCGTTACCGACCATGACATCAGAACGGTTCGACCCGCCTGAAGCGAGCCGCCCTCCCCCTAGCCGCCAGGACGAGGCGCGGTTTCCGGCCGTACCGGAACAGAATTTCCACGTCCGGCGCATCACGCTGATCGCGCTGCTTATCGCAGCCATCGTGCTGCCGTGCGTGTACGTCGCCGCGATGGCGTTCAGCGATCTGCGCGCGCGCATGGCCGACGCGACCGACGTGACGCTGCGCACCGTGCGCGTGGCCGAAGAACACGCGCTGAAAGTGTTCGACATGAACGAGACGCTCGATTCGCGCATTGTCGATCTGACGCAAGGTCTGGACGACAACGGCATTCGCGCTCAGGAAGGCGAGATTCACGAGAAGCTGCGCACTATGGGCGGCGGCTATCCTCAGGTGGCGGCCGTCTCGATCTTCGGCCGTGAGGGGGATCTGCTCGCCACCAGCCGTTTCTATCCCGCGCCGGAGTTGTCGATTGCCGACCGCGACGATTTCACCGGCATTCGCGACGGCAAGGGTCTCGAGCATGTCTCGAAGGTCATGACGGGACATGTCGTGGGCGAACAGGTGTTCAACACGGGCGTGGAGCGGCAAGCAGCCGACGGCTCATTTGCCGGCGTGGTCTCAGTCGCACTGCGGCCCAGCTATTTCGACGCGTTCTACCGGGAACTGCTCGGCGGCAGCGACAGCACGCCGATGATCATGAGCCTCGTGCGCACCGACGGCGCGATCCTCGCACACTATCCGCGCCGCCCGCGCGAGCCGCAGGCTACGGCGCCGCATTCGCCACTGGCCGAAGCGCTGGCGCAAGGGCGGCGAGCCGGCGTCGTACGTATGCACTCCGACATCGACGACGACAACGTAATCCTCGCGTTCCGGCGCATCGGCGCCTATCCGGTCTACGCGTTGTGCGGCTATCGCACCTCGGCGATCTGGGCCGCGTGGTATCGGCACCTGAGCGTGCTGATCCTGTCGATGTTCACGCCATCTATCGTGCTGTGGTGCGTGATCTGGCTGTCGCTGCGGCGCCTCGGCGCCGAGGAGGAGGCGTGGGAGCGCTGGCAGGCCGAAGCCTCGATGCGCCGTTCGATCGAATCCGCGTATCGCCAGTCGCGCAAGATGGAGGCGCTCGGCAATCTGGTCGGCAGTGTGGCGCACGATTTCAACAATCTGCTGATGATCGTTTCTGCCAACGTGCAGATCGCCCGGCGGCGCGGCGCGCCGGGGCTCGACCGCGAATTGTCGGCGATGGAGCGGGCGCTCAAGGGTGGCCAGTCGCTCACCCGGCAATTGCTCGGCGTCGCGCGCAAACAGCCGTTGCGCAACGAGACGCTGGCGCTCGAGCGTTGGCTGCCGGCGTGCCGCGAACTGCTGCGCGCATCGCTCGGCGCGAAGATTTCGCTGGTGATGGATATCGGCGTCGATATCTGGCCCATGCGTGTCGACGTCGCCGAGCTCGAACTGGCGCTGATCAACATCGCGGTGAACGCGCGCGACGCCATGCCCAACGGCGGCCGCTTCACGGTTCGAGCCGCCAATATCAACTTCCGCCACCAGGACGGCTTTCCGCTGACCGGCGATTTCGTGCAACTGTCGCTTGAAGATACCGGTGGCGGCATGCCGCCTGAAGTGCTCGCGCGCGCCTTCGAACCGCTTTTCACCACGAAACCGAAAGGCATGGGCACCGGTCTCGGACTGCCGCAGGTTTTCGCCTTCTGCGAGCGCTCCGGCGGCCTTGCCGCGATCGACAGCGCAATCGGCGCGGGCACCTCGGTGCGCCTCTACCTGCCGCGCGCCACAGCCGCTCCCGAAGCCGAACTGCCGGCCGAAACGGGTGTCGAGGAAAGCGGCGCGCCGCACGGCTTGCGCATCCTGCTGGTCGAGGACAACGACGAAGTCGCCGCCGGCACCGAGGCCCTGTTGCAGATGATGGGCCACCAGGTCACGTGTGTATTCAACGCCGATACCGCGCTCTGCCTGTTCGACGACGCCCACGCGAGGCAGGCGCGCACCGGCGAGCCGCTGCCGTTCGACCTGGTGCTGTCGGACATCCACATGCCGGGCACGATGAACGGCATCGACCTGGCCGAAGCCGTACAGGCTTTCGACACCCGGCTGCCGGTCATTCTGGTCACCGGCTACGCGGAAGAACTCGACCGCGCGCGGCATGTGAACGTGCGGGTGCTGTCGAAACCCTTCGATATCGCCTTGCTGGAAGAACTCCTGCAAGCGATCCAGCGCGAACTGGCGCAAACGGGCGCCGATCCGGCTGCGGCGGCCTATCCGGCCGACTAACGCTGCTTTTTCAGCATCGCCGCAATTACCGGCGGTTGTAAAAGCGCGGCAGCGGAATGCCGCAGTTTCTATGCGAACACATGGCGCAAGCGGCCAGCAGCGGGCGTGCGGACACGCCGTGCCGCCCCGGCATGATCGTTGCGATGTTTTTAGGGAAGGAGGCCGACGCGTTCTTGCGCCGTTCGATCCACCTAAAACCGCCGGGAGACAGCCATGCGACATACCGTGATTGGTTTATTCGACACCTATTCTCAAGCCGAGGCCGCGCGCGACACGCTTGTACAGACCGGTTTTGCACGCGAAACGATCGAGTTGCAGGCGAATCCGGAACCCTCCGTCGGCTCTGCAACCGACGAGGTCGCCGGTTCCGGTGTGCTCGCCAATATCGAGCGTTTTCTCTCGAGCCTGTTTGCGAGCGGCCCTCGCGCGCCGGACACGGCTCGCTACACGGAAGCCGTGCGCCGCGGCGCCGTGCTGGTCTGCGTGAGCGCAGCCAGCGAATCGCATGCAGAACTCGCTCGCAATACCTTGACGAGGCTGGGTGCGACCGACATCGGCGAGCGTTCGCCCGACTGGGACACGCCGGCTGAATCGAGCCGCGATCATTCAATACTCGACGAACTCGGCATTGGCGCGGTGACGCCAGGCACGCCGCATACATCGAGCATGACGACGGCCGGCGTAGCGACGCCGGCTTCAACGACACAGCCTAAGGCCTCGGCCGATCCACTCTATCCGCCGCCGCTCATGGGCACCGACGCCGAGCCGTTCGTCCCGCCGCCGCGGGCTGAGCGGCCGATGCGCGACCCCGTGAGCGAGCCGGTCATCGACCCGCTGGTGGGCGATGCGGGACGTACCGCGATTGCGGCAGGTTCGATGCCGGGTTCGGGCGCGATCCTGCAGCCGTCGGACGTCGTCTCCGAAGCCGGGCAGCCGACCGCGGGTTTAGGTAGCCAGATGCCGAACGAGTACCTGGAATACGAAGAGGATTTCCGTACGCACTACGACGAGCAATACGCGGCCGAGAACGCGCGCTATGAAGACTACGTGCCGGCCTATCGCTACGGCGCGGAGATCGGTCAGGACGCGCGTTTTCGCGACCGGGCATGGGACGACGTCGAGCCGGAAGCCCGTCGCCATTGGGAAACCACCTCGCCCGACAGCACGTGGGAGCGCTTCAAGCTGGCCGTGCGTCATGGTTGGGAACGGGTGACGGGACACCATCACGTCTAAACGGGGGAGCGGCAACGCCGGCGTGCCGTGAAGTTACGGCGACGTCGGCGTTTTCAGTCTGGGCGGGTGCTTTGATATGGCCCGAATTGGCCGTCAGGCAGCGGTCTGACGTTTGACCCATGCAACGTAACGGTCGACGAAGGTCTGCAAAAACTTGCGGGTGCCGTCGTTCACGATCTCGCCTTTCTCGTTGATCGCCGCCGGGTCGTGCTTGATGAACACTTCAGGCTGGCCAAGCGTGGCGACATCGAGGTACGCCAGTACATTGCGCAGATGCTGTTGCGCGAGCGCCGTGCCGGTCGCCCCGAGCGAGGTGCCGAGCACCGCGCCGGGCTTGTTGCCCCATGAATTGGTGCCCCAGGGCCGCGAGCCCCAGTCGAGTGCGTTCTTCAGGACGCCTGGCATGGAGCGGTTGTACTCGGGGGTGACGAACAGCAGGCCATCTGCGGCTTCAACGCGCTTCTTCAGGTGTTTGGCGACTTCGGGATAGTCGGCGTCATAGTCCTGACTATAGAGCGGCAAGGAGCCGATATCGATGAACTCGAAGGTAAAGTCCGCGGGCGCGAGAGAAATCACGGCCTGCGCCAGTTGGCGGTTGAACGACTCGCGGCGCAGGCTGCCGACGACCACTGCGATGTGATGGGCCATAGTTCGCTTCCTCGAGGTTAGGCGCTTGACGCGCTAAAGGGTACGAACTGTCCATCATAGGCAATAAGCCGGGCGGTACGGCAAGGGCGCGCACAAAAAACGCCGACTTCTGGTTACGCGGTCCAGACCTCGAAAGTTGCGACCGGTGGATAACCCGGTAGCGACAAAAGTTATCCACAGATTCACTGAATAACCTTGTGGATAACTGGTACTTTTGCCTTGTCAATCAAGCATGCTTTCGGCCTAGGACGATTTGAGGCAACTCGACGTTCTTCGCTGTCATTCCGGGACAGCGATGTCGCCATCCACAAGCTGCCAGCCGTACGTCTCGGCAAACACCTGAGCCGCATCCGCATTTTCGAAAAACGGCATGTCCGCGTGGCCCTGGAAGGGATAGATCACGCGCTCGTCGCTTAACCGAATTACTTTCAGCGTCGGCACCGTCCCGCTGGAGGTTCGACGCGACGACACGGCGACCTGATAGTTTGCGCGGCCCGTCAACGGCGTGGAATTCGCGCCCTGCGAGCGCCTGGAAATGTGGCTTGCCATCGGTGCGCGCATCAGAGTCCGGCGATCGACTCGCCGGCAACCATGCCGTCGATCACCCGCTCCGCGTAACTTGCTGATGCAATGCGTGCGTCGCCAGCCGCGCCAAACGGAGAACGGCTCGGCACGCGAAATACACGGCTGCTGGTCAAGGTGTCGTCGGTGCCGCGCCGGCAGATTCGCACCGCGGCGTCGAAGCCCGAATCGTAGTGGCGGACGCCATCGGCAGAACGCGGCTGGTGCGGATAAACCAGTGGATAAATCTCAAGGCCCCGGTAGCTTCTGATCGTATTGTTCATGGTAGTCGTCTCCGGTAAAGGATCTCGCTTGAAACGTGTGGCTGTGTGTTGGGCATGACGCCGGGCGAGTCGCGGCGTTTCAGCAAACAGGTGCTGGTCGGCGACGATGCGCGTCTGGAGCGGCGTCTGTAAGGCCACGCCGGCGACACCGTCAAACGAAGTAGAAGGAAAGGACCCCGTTCGGTTCAGGGCGCTGTGATGAGAGGCTGATGCCTGAGGGACTGCGCAGGGCGCGCAGGAGAACTGCAAGCTGTTGGCTCACTGTAACACGTTAGAAGAGTGAGCATTAGGCGCATTTGCGCGCCAGGCGCGGGTGTTGCTTCGGAGTGCCGGGTATTGCGTACCGCTTTCTGTTTCTCGACGCTTGCACACCGGAGAAAGGGAGTCGCAGCCCTGTTCTGCAGACGCTTCATACGTGCGTCAAACGTGCGGGATTAAATGCAAAAAGGGCGCCTTTATCGGCGCCCTTTCTTGATTTCGAGAACCCGTTTCGTCAGCAGACTTGTGCCGGACCGGTGTCCGGCCGCGTCCGCCAGACGATTAGTTGCCGAAGAACACGTTGCAATACGATGCCGGGCCGCTGCATTGAGCCGGTGCAGCAGCTTGAGCTGCGCCCGAAGCAGCAGCAAACAGGGCGACGGAAGCGATCAGGGCGGTAAGAATGCGTTTCATGGTGCTACTCCTCTTCGGCATTTAGTTCGCGATCTGGGCGATCGATGGAGTGGAGAATAGCGATTCAGCGTCCGCCTAAAAATACCGAAGACGAGAAGATGTTTTTTCAAATATTGAAATAATCCAGCCGCGTATTTGCGGCGAGCTTGAAACGTGTGTCACTGCACGCCTCGCCCACGCGCCTGAAGTTACGGTTGCGCCGGCGCAGCCTTGATTTCATTTTTCGCAATAATATTTTTGCTGTCATAAAGCCTGTTGCGGCACGACTAAACTCATCGAGTCTTCGCTTGCTGGCGGGCACATGTTCAATACCAATTCGCTTGCGCAGGAACGTGCGGGAGAATGGCGCACACGTCCGGGAACTGCGCGAGGAAACCCACCCGTCTATGAACCACAACGATCCAGAAGAAAACGCGCGGCAACCGCGAGCGCGGCGATGGAGCCTGCCATGGCGCAAGTAAGCGGGCCGGCGCTCGATGATCCCGTTTATCTGACGCAATTGCGGCGCGACCTGTTGCGCTTCGCCCGTTTGCAACTGCGCGATGCCGCTGCCGCCGAAGACGCCGTCCAGGAGGCTCTGGCCGCCGCCTGGACACAAGCCGACCGGTTTGCCGCGCAATCGGAGCACAAGACGTGGGTGTTCGGCATCCTGCGGCACAAGCTCATCGACACCTTGCGCGCCCGGCAGCGCACGGTGAATCTGTCGGCGCTCGAATCCGAAATCGACGGCGAGACGCTGCTTGATCGTGAACTCTTCAAGGACAACGGCCACTGGTCACGCGAGAGCAAGCCGCAACCATGGCCGACGCCGGAAACCGCGCTGCGTCAGCAGCAATTCTGGACCTTGTTCGAGATGTGTCTGGAACACCTGCCCGAGCACATCGGGCGCGTGTTCATGATGCGCGAATTTCTCGATCTCGAAACCGAAGCGATCTGCGCCGAACTGCAGATGACCGCCAATCACTGCAGCGTGCTGATCTACCGCGCGCGGCTGCGCTTGCGCACTTGCCTGAGCGAAAAGGGCCTATCCAGAGAGGATGCGAATGGGGAAGTGTAAGCACATCACGCGGCTATTATCAGACGCGCTCGACCGCCGTTTGACGACCGGCGAATGGGTCGCGATCCGGCTGCATCTGCCGACTTGCAGCGGCTGCCGCAATTACCGCAAACAGATCCGGCTGCTCCGCGTGGCGGCGCGCACGGTGAGCGGGATTGCGACGCCGGGCGCGGGTGGTGGTGAGGATTGAGGTGGCGCCTGTTAGCGCTCGCCGGGTGGCGTGTTCCGGTAGCACTCGAAGAAGCTTGCGTGTGACGCTTCGTCGATGGAGACGGGATGCGCTTGGGCACCGGCCGGATGTTTGGCCAGCTGCGCGCGCGTGCGGATCGGCCGATGCTGAAAATTGCCGCCACAGTTCGGACACACGTTGCGCAGCGTGCTGAGCGCACACACTTCGCAGAAAGTGCATTCGTACGTGCAGATCATCGCGTCGGGCGCGTTCGGCGGCAGTGATTTGCCGCATCCTTCGCAGGACGGTCTCAGTTCAAGCATGGTGGCTCCGGGTCGGCAGGGAAGCGAAGCGCGGGACTGCGCCTCGTCTGTGTCGAAGCAGTGTAAGTGGATCGGGCCATGTGGAATTGACAGCCAGGCGTCAATTCCTGCCACCGCTTGCGATCCTTGGGCCAGGCTCAGGTCAACACGGTCCACAACGCGAACGTCAAGACGAGGCCGACGACGGATACGATCGTCTGCAGCACCGACCAGACCATCACCGTCTGCTTCAATTGCAACCCGAAGTACTCGCGCACCATCCAGAAACCGGCATCGTTCACGTGGCAGAAGAACACGGAACCTGCGCCGATCGCGAGCGCCATCAGCGAATTGTGCGTCGCGCTGAGGCCCGCGACGACCGGCGCGACGATACCGGCGGTCGTGGTGGTCGCAACCGTCGCGGAGCCGGTCGCCTGCCGCAGCGCGACAGCGATCAGCCACGCCAGCAGAATCAGCGGCATGTGCGCGCCGACCGCGATCTTGCCGATCGTCGTGCTGATGCCGGCCACCACCAGCGCCTGCTTGAGGCCACCGCCGGCACCGATGGTCAGCAGCAGCGCCGCGATCGGCGGCAAGCTCTTGCGCAGAATGCCGCCGACCCGGTCGCGTGCCATGCCGCGCGACCAGCCCAGCGCGACTACCGCGAATAGCACGGTGAGGCCGAGCGCGACCAACGGCTCACCCAGGAAATTGAGCGCGTCGAACAGGAAGGTTTCGGGTTGCAGCAGAAGTTTGGCAACCGTGCGGCCGAGCATCAACACGACCGGCAACAGGATCGTGATGAGCGAGATCGCGAAACTCGGCGGCTCGCCGGTGCTTTGTTCCGCGGTGAACAGCTTGCCCATTTCTTCCGGCTCGACCACGTGCATCCGCTTCGACAACCAGATGCCGTAGACCGGTCCCGCCAGAATGACCGCCGGAATGGCAACGATCAGGCCGAGACCGAGCGTCAGACCGAGATCGGCATGCAGTGCGCTCACGGCGATCAGTGGACCTGGGTGCGGTGGCAACAGGGCGTGCAATGTGGTCATGCCGGCGAGCGCGGGAATCGCAATCCGCAGGATCGGCTGCTGCGAACGGCGCGCCATCACGAAGATGATCGGCACCATCATCACCAGGCCGACTTCAAAGAAGAGCGGCAGGCCGACGATGATCGCCACCAGCGCCATCATCCACGGCAGCGTACGTGGCGTGGAATGTTTGAGGATGGTTGAGACGAGCCGGTCAGCGGCGCCCGATTCGGCCATAAGCGCGCCGAGCATCGCCCCGAGCGCGATGATGATGCCGACGTCGCCGAGCAACGCACCCGCGCCTTTGCTGAATGCGCTGGCTACTGCTTCCAGCGGCAGACCAGCCGAAAAACCCGCCGCGAACGTGCCGACCAGAATCGACAGAAACGGTGCGAGCTTCAGCACGCTGATGAATACGATGATCAGTGCGAGCCCGAGCACGCACGACAAAATCAGTTGAGTGTCGTGGGATGACCACGGCGCGAGTGTTGTCGTCAGATGCACGATGTCCCTTTTCCGATTGACGCAGCCGCGACTGCGCGCGGATGACGGATTGTAGCGGGGCAAGGTGACTTGACGCAGTCAGACACGCAGAGCGGGACCGCTGGGGTGTCCCGCCCCCTCCGGCGTGATTTGCTTATGCGAATTTATCGGTTCGTCCAGGCTTGCAGACGAATTATCGTCAACGCTAATCGGTCCGTTTCGCGTCCGTCTTTTTAACGAGCACTTTTATGTCCCGTCATCCGTTGCTCACGCGCCGCACGTTTATCGCCGGCGTGGGCGCCTCGCTGGCCGCCGCGGCCTTACCCGTTGTCTCCACGTCAGTCTTCGCCGCGGATGCGCATGCGAAGGAATTTCGCATCGGTTATCAGAAAGCGGCCAACACGCTCGTATTGCTGAAGGCGCACGGCACGCTCGAAAAGCAGCTCGCACCGCTTGGCTTCACGGTCAAATGGACTGAGTTTCCCGCCGGCCCGCAGTTGCTCGAAGGATTGAATGTCGGCGCGATCGACTTCGGTTATGTCGGCGAGGCGCCGCCGGTGTTCGCGCAGGCGGCCGGCGCGAACTTCGTCTATACGGCGTATGAAATCCCGACGCCACATGCCGAAGGGATCCTCGTCCATCAGGACGCGCCGATCAAAACGCTCGCCGATCTGAAGGGCAAAAGGATCGCGTTCAATAAAGGTTCGGACGTTCACTGGTTTCTGGTCGCCGCATTGCAGAAGAGCGGCGTGAAGTACAGCGACATCCAACCCGTCTTTCTGGCGCCCGCCGATGCGCGTGCGGCCTTCGAACGCGGTGCGATCGACGCATGGGCGATCTGGGACCCGTTCCTCGAGGCGGCAAAACGCCAGTCGAATGCCCGCTTGCTGGCCGACGCCGAAGGGATCGTCAGTCACCATCAGTTCTTCCTGAGCGCGCGGCCGTTTGCGGAGAAAAACGGTGACGTGCTCGCGATCGTGATAGATGCGGTGAGTAAAGAGGGCGAGTGGGTGCGCGGGCACTACAGCGAAGCCGCCGCACAGCTTGCGCCGATTCAGGGCCTCGACGCGGGCGTGATCGAAGCGGGTTTGCGGCACTATGCGCACATCTACAAACCCATCGACGCGAGTGTGCTTGCAGAACAGCAACGTATCGCGGACACATTCAGCGAGCTGCGCATCATCCCGACAAAGATCGTGACGAAGGACGCTGCATTGGCTGCCAAGGCTTAGGTCGCTTCGGCTCGGGTCACGTAGATCGCGATGCTTCGACGCCTAGGCGAATAGCGCTTCGACATTTTCCGGCGGCCGGCCAATCACGGCTCGCCCGTTCCGCACGACGATCGGTCGTTGCAGAAGGATCGGGTGCGTTTCCAATGCTTCGTATAACTGAGCGTCGCTCAGTGTGGTGTCGGAGAGGCCGAGTGTTTTGTATTCGGCTTCGGTGTCGCGGATCATCTCGCGGACTGTGCAGCCTAACTGCGCGTTGAGTTGCTTCAACTGCGCGGCCGTGAGTGGTTGCTTCAGGTATTCGATGATTTCCGTTGGTTCGTTGGCGCTGTTGTAGGTGGTGGCGATCAGGTCGCAGGTAGCTCGCGATTTTGAACAACGGGGGTTGTGGTAGATGGTGATCATAGTTGGGTGAATGGTGCTTGTGTTGGGTGCGGGGTGTTTTTTGGTGGGGGATTTTAGCGGGTGCGGGAGTTGGGTGGGGCGATCGGGTTTGTTGGGGCAGGAACGTGACGTTGTCTGTTGGTGATGATGTCGTTCGGTTTATGCGCATAAAGCGCCTGCCGGAAGTTGTCGAGCTATCGCCGGGTGGCTTGGGCCGCTCTACTGAAAGCGTCAACCCATGTTGGTTGAGCCTCCCCCTTTGTATGCATGGACACGAGGCTTCGTGCAGCAGCCAGCCCCACCTCCGTGCCGTGCCGCAGGATCATGCATCGATCCCTACACCCCCCAGCAACGGCGGCTCCATGCTTGAGTCACGCCCGAAAAGTTTATGCGCATAAAGGTGTCTATGCGTGACGGCTCGCGGGGCACGAGTGTGGCCCGAATATGCCTCGACGCCGCCAACAGTTGGGGCCTGTAAAAGCGATGTGACGCAGCAACGCCAACCCTAAGTAAGCGGCACGGCGTCGAATCCCAGACTACCGATACACCACGACCCATACCCGTGGGCGCAGCTTCGCATCGCACCAGATCCAGTAGCGAACTCCCCCTTCGATACCTCACAGCGTCTGACACCTTCCCGGTGCCGCAAACCTATCGCCGTTGATCCGCTTCGCACCCGCTGCGCTTTTGCTCAGCCATGCCACAACCTTTATGCGCATAAACCTATCCCGTTCGGCTAATTCTTCTCGCGTTTACACAAAAACGATTGAAATGCGAATTCATCCAGGTAAAATCCTTTTGCGTCTAAAAAGAGGAGGTGAAGATTGGCAGCAGAAATCATCGCGGTAACTCAGCAGAAGGGTGGGGTCGGGAAGAGCACAATCGCGATGCACCTCGGGGCTGCGTTCCATGAAAAAGGCAAACGCGTCCTCGTCGTAGACGCAGATGGTCAAAACACCCTGGTCCATTGGGCCAGCGCATCATCAGACGGCGAAACCGGCATTCCCTTCCCAGTCGTCAACCTCTCCGAAGCCGGCAGCCAGATCCATCGCGAGATCAAGAAGTTCGTGGCTGACTACGACATCATCGTCGTCGACTGCCCACCCTCCATCACCGAGAAAGTGTCCGGCGTCGTGTTGCTCGCGGCGAGCGTCGCGATCATGCCAACGTCGTCGTCGCCCGCCGACTATTGGTCGAGCGTCGGGCTGGTGAAACTCGTGCAGCAGGCCCAGGTCATGAACGAGGATCTGCGCGCCGTCTTTCTGCTGAATAAGACCGAAGAGAAACGGATGCTGACGCGCGAACTGAAGCGTGCGTTGGAAGAGCTCGGTTTTCCACTGCTCAAGACCCAGATCCCGACGCGGGAGGCCTACAAGCAGGCAATGGCCTTAGGGCAGACAGTGCTTCAGATGAACGATCGCGGCGCCAAGCTCGCCGCCATCGAAGTACGGGCGTGCGCCAACGAGATCGCAGCCCTGCTCCCCTGAATTTATGCGCATAAAGGACCCTGAATGAAACCCTCCCAATTCGCCAAAGGCTTTCAAGCACGTCCTGATACGACTAGCAGCGAAAAGCGAACCGCTCTCGACCGCCTGAACGCGATCGACGGTTTGGTCAAGAATGGCGCCCCAACTGGCGATGTACCGAACCGCGTCATCCAGCCTGTCCTTTCCCAGGACGTCACCGAACTCGAAGCGGCGGATATCGCTAATGAGTCGGCGGCCTACCGTGCCTGGCGGATCGAACACGCTTACCGGCCGGGCCAGGTCATCGAACTCGCGCTCAAGACGATCAAGCCGAGCCCGTTCAATCCGCGCCATTTCTATCTGAAGGCGTCGATTGCCGAGCTTGCTGTCAATCTGGCGAAGCAGGGCCAGCAGCAGGCAATTCACGTCATCCCCGATTACGACAACCCCGGCACCTATTACGTCAGCGACGGCGGCCGGCGTGTGCGAGCGCTTAAAGAAGCGAACAAGGAATCGGTGAAGGCAATCGTCATCGATCTGCCGATCGGCATCCAGAGCTATAAGCTCGGCTACGACCTCAACGTCCAGCGCGATTCGCAGACCGTGTTCGACAACGCCGTCGTCTGGAAACGCTTTCTCGACGATCGGCATTTCCAGAGCCAGAAGGAGCTCGCCGAACATCTCGGACTGGACGAGTCAACCATCGCGGTCGCCCTGTCGATTGCGAAGCTACCCGAGGCGGTGATGCATGAGATGGTCGCAAGGCCTGACCGCTTTGGTTCGAACATGGCGTATCAGGTGGGCCGCTATCACACTGCCCGCGGCGCCGACGCTACGCTGCGCCTGATCAACAAAATCCTCTCCGACGACCTGAGCACGCGACAGGTCGCGGACATCGTCAAGGGCAGAGCAAGCGCGCAGGAAAGCACCAAGCCGGCGGGTCGGCAGCGCTATGCGCAGCGTTTGGAAATCAAGCTCGGCGGCGTCTCGGTCGGCGATCTGAAATCGTATGGAGACGATCGAATCGAACTGCGCCTGAAGGGCCTCACCCGTGAAAAGCGTGACGACATCCTTCGTCAGATTGAAAAGATGCTGAAGTAACAGTGGGGGAAGTATCAGCAGGAAAAGAAACGGCGGCACACGAAAGTGGCCGCCGTTTTTCTTGATGCGATCTTGCTGATTACGCCGCGCGCGACTGGCTCAGCGTGAAAGCGAGCAGATCACCATCGGTGGGTTCGCCCCAGGTTTTGCGAGCCAGCCAATCAAAGAACGCCGTTTCGACGATCTTCGAATCCAGTCCGCGACGGCGCCAATCGTCCCGCATGTGTGTGCCGAGATCCGGTAACACGTCGTCCTCAAACGACTTCCGCGCGATCTCCCGCTCCGACTCACCTTGCTCGTCGTAAAGCTCGCGCGCTTCCTTGCGACGAACCGCCGAGTACTCGCCGAGCAGCCGCGCTTTCAGGTCGTCCGCCGGCGCAGCCACCGCGGCTTTACCGCCGCTACCGGAAGCCAGCGCCTCGACCGGCGGCGCATAGCCCTTCTTCAACGCATCCTTGAACAGAGCCGGCGCGCTACGCACAGCGGGCAAGGACGTGCTGCGCATACGTTGCTCAGTCATCTGCAGCGCCGCGCGAATGCGGTTTTCTTCGCTATCGGCGTACAGTGTTTGCGCTTCTTTCAGCGGAATGCCGATCTTCACCATCCGGTCGACCAGGGTGCTGTCGAATACATTCGGGTGTTCGTCGAGTGCGAGCATAGGCTGTTTGCGCTCGGTCACGCGGAACTGAATCTCGGCAACCCGCCGTCCTTCCCGGTGCTCGATCAACTCGACAAAGATGTTGGTGACCGCATTTACTTCGGCGATGGCCGGGCGCAGGTAATCGCGCTTGAAGTACTTGTACTCGCGCTTCGCCTCATCACCCGCTTCGGTGTCAGGCGTGCCCGAGAGAATAGGGCGCCACCATTCCCATGTTTCGCGCATCGTCAGATGGCTCGGGTTGGTCAGGTAGCGAACGCAAATCTCGTAAAGTGCGAGCCCCGCGCTACTGCGCAACTGGCTCTGGAACTGCAGACTCAACCGCGCATACTGAACAGGATCGAGCAGCTTCTTTTTGATCTTCGGCGCAAATGAGAACTCCACCCACACACGGCGAGTGGTGGGATCTTCAAGAATTTCCGCGTCGGCAATCAGCGTGGAAATACCCCATTTCCGACCCGGCTTCTGGCTGGACGTGCCGGTACTCCATTCGACCTGCACCGACACCATGCGCCGCAGGTGCTCTTTCACGAGCGCCGTGTCGTTCGAATCGAATGCGGAATTGGCGACGATGTCAGACAGCAAGGCCCGATACGTATCGCCGGACTCATCGGCTTGCTGAGCGACGGCAAGGAGAACGTTGAACAGCTTGCGGGTGAGGAGCGTGATCTTGCCGCTCTTGGGCTGGATGGCGATCGCCTCAACGGCCTTGCGTAATTCGGCCGAGCTCGGGCTGACTACATCTGTCTTCTTCGCGCGCTTCGTGGCCATGCGTCTGGTCGAGGAGGGATTTGGCGAGAGCATACCGGCTGTGGTGATACGCGTCTATAGCACGGGTCTCACCGTTCCCGGTGAAGTGAGTTTACGAGGCACAACTCACCTCGAGCAACTCCCGAAAACCCTCACCTCACCCGTTTCGCGCCAGGTTCAGGGCATCCTTACAGGTCGCGGCCTCCAGAAAATTGACCCATTTCTGACCTGCCGCGAACCGGAGCTATTCGATCCCGAATCTTCTCACCTCAAAAAATTTTCGTGAATTTTGGCTGCACGCACGTAGCGAGCGAGACGCACTCGTACTCGATCGGTGGCTTGGATGCACTTTTGCCGATTTCAGCGGATAGGGGAGGGGAGAAACCCGACAAGCGCGCCGAGCCTCCTCCCTAAGCAGGCACCACGCCGAAGCCCGCCGGCACGCATATGTGTCGATTGCGGCCATGTGGCCATCGATGCACAGATGCACACGGCAATCGCCGCATATTTGATTGAGCAAATGGCCCGCGAACCTGGCGGCAAGACATCTGATTCACGCGGCAGTGAGATCCGAGTCGCGAGAATCTCCCCCGAAAAAGCTCACCTTAACGCTAGCTGAGCGCTTGGAACGACGCGGCCTCCAGACCTGGGGCGCTGAAAAAACACCGATAAATAGTCCCGAAAAGCCTCACCTATGAGTCCGAATCAGGCCTACGCAGCGCATGAAAAAGACCCCCCGAAAAACCTCACCTTTGCGCAGCGCACAAAAATTATCCAATGATTTCATTGACTTATCAGATCGTTATTCACCGAGCCATGGGCACGCGCTCCCGTATATCCTCACCTTTAACAGCTTTTCAGTGAAATTCGACGTTTCCGGTCGCAGCCCAAAGGGCCCCGAAAAACCTCACCTTAAGATTTTCGCAGCCACAAAATCAGAATGACTCTGACAGCGTCAGTAGGGCTTTTCCGGCCCGTTGCAGCGATTTCGGTCCTGTATTTCCTCACCTTAGCGAAGACAAACGTCCCAAAAGGCTCCCGAAAAATCTCACCTCAGGCCCAAAACAGCCTTTTTGGCGAGTCGGCCATCGCCTCGATCCAGGTCTCCCGAATTCGCTCACCTTTCCGCAAAGGGTGATCGACGACCTCATCGGCGCACCGAACCGAATTTCGACCGAAATCAGCTTCAGCTCCCGCAAACCCTCACCTTAAGCGTCCAAATGCACAAAATTGAGGCAAAAATGACCCCTCGGCCCCGGAAAGTCTCACCTTCGGTTCGCGTTTTCTCCTGTCTTGACTCACCAATGGGGTTAACGAGGCCAAAATAAGGCCGAAAATTGGCGGCCGCGGTGGTCCCGAAAGCGCTCACCTTAAGGCCCATCGAGATCCGCACCTACTTTTGAGTGCTGCCGGGCGATCCCGGTCGCTCAGGTCCCGCAAAATCTCACCTTTAGCGAAACCACACTTTTGGGGCAGCTCCTGAACCCGCTCACGTTCTGTCCCGGACCTGCTCACCGAGGCCCCCGAACCTCATCACTCAACACTCCCGCAAGACCTCACCACCTCTCCCGTAAAGCTTCACCTTGCCGGGCTGGAACGCCCACCTGGTAAGGGTTTGCCATGGCGTTAACGTTTTTAACATGGGTTCAAAGGTGTTTACTTTTATTACTCTCTAGACTTTCCCCGCGCGTCCTTCGGACAAGACTGCTTCACCCCAACCGCTCCGATGACGCCCGCGTGAAACAGTGAGCGATCAAAAAGAAACTGCCGAAACTTCTTTGTTTACAACAACTTATTAGCTAGTCTTCGTTTTGTTTCACGGAAAAACCAAGCTCGCTCCGATCTTGTGAGCTACCAGCAACGTCAAAACACGCCAATTGGCTAAATAACACTCGTCCCCAACAAATACGTAGCAAACAATACGTAAATTGTTATGATTCATCCAATTCGAGCGACATCGAGGTATACATGAATCTGGACCAGGAACGGCAAGCCATCCGTGACGAGCTTGAATCGTTGAGGGCTAGCGGAGCACGGCGGCAAGAACTATCGCTGCATGCTTGCAAACGACTTTTCTTCGATTTGGGCATTCGCCCGTCCATGGCGGCCGTCCGCGACCTGACACAAACAGGCAGCGCAAGTGACATCCCAAAGGACATCGACCACTTCTGGGAACGGATCCGAACGGTGTCGCGCGTCAAAGTTGGCGCCGGCGCTATCCCGAAAGCGCTGGAAGATCGCGCCGGAGAATTATTAGGCGCCCTTTTCGAAGAAGCCGTCGTGCATGCCCGCTCTACCCTCGACAACGAACGCGAGGAAATTCGCGCCCAAGTCACCCTCGCCGACCAACGCGCACGGGAAGCGGAAATTCGCTGCGACGTTTCGGAAGAAGCGATCAAGCGCAGCGAACTCAGAGCTGAAGCCGCGTGGGAACGTGTTCGCGCACTCGAGACTGAGCTATCCAACGCCACCACACATGGGACCGCTCACCAGGAAGGCTTGCAGGCCACGGTCCGTCGACTTGATGGCGAAAACGAAACGTTGCGCCAACGCCTAGATACCGAACAGGCAACTAACGCGGCGCTCCGCGACCGGATCGATGCGTTGCATGTCGAATTGCGCCAAAGCACCGAACACTATGCGCAACAGATCAAGGACGCCGTCGCCGAAGCCGAGCGCCGTGTGAAGCCAATGCTGGTCGAACTAGATTCCTTGCGCAGCATGGCTGCCACCTACCAATCGGGGGTGCGTGACGCCAGCCGCAAGGAATTCGAGTTTATTCAGCAGCTCGCTGCGGCCAAGGCGCGCGGCGATCGGCTCGACGCGCAACTGCGCGAACAGTCGGATGAAGTGGATGTTTTGACGAAAGAAGTCGCGGCACTGCGCGGCCAGCAGGACATCGATCCCGCCGTCGCGAACCTGTTGTGTTCGCTGGTCGAAGCCGGCAGGCTCACGACCGACGAGCTATCAGCGATCGGTACTGCGGCGGACGGCCATGTCACGTTGCCGCTGCGTTGCCCAAAATGTGAGGAAGGTGAGCCCGAGTTGTCGCAAGTGGATCACCGCTTCGAGCTGCAGTGTCCGGAATGCGATCACTCATCAGGACCCGGCGAATCAAGGCTGGAGGCGGTTAGCCGGTTTTTGTCGAGTGGCTCGATTGCAGCGTCGGCGTGACCCTCGGCGCACGCGTCATAACGGATAAATCGCCAAAGGTGAGGAAATTCGGGACCTGATTGGTGAGTATTTTCAGGACCCGTTCACTCACCCTTTCCTCGTCAAACGCCCGTCACGCCTAGGCGCGGGCAATGGCGGAGCAGCTGGATCCGGTTCATCCACTGTTGGCGAATCCTGCTGATCCAGCCACCTTTGCCATGCCCGGTACAAACGGTTGGCAGACACGGCCTGGACAAATCCCAGCCATTGCCCGACCTGTTCCGCCTCAACTCCACTCTCGAATAGATCTGCCGCGAAGGTGTTGCGCAAAGTTTGCGGACTGGCGCGTGAGGCTCGGGACGCGGCGATGCCTGCGGCGTCGATCAACGCATCGACGCCGCGCAGCATGGTCGCCTTGTGCATTGGGCGTCCTGAAGGCGAAGCGGGAAAGACCAGATTGCCGGCCAGTTCGGAAAGGCGCCGTTCCGCAAGCCAAGCGTCGAGAACGGCCGCCGCGAAGGGTGCGAGCCGGGTACGGCGCGTCAGCATCGGATTCGCGGACTCGATTGTGACCCACGGTGAGCCAACATTCACGCAACTAACCGTAAGTGCTGCCGCTTCCCCGGTCTTGATACCGCCGCCGAGAAACACAGCGATCAACGCGCGGTCACGCCGCTCTCTCCAGCGCTGCGCCATGGACAAAACCGGCAACGGCGAAAACAGATGCGCAATGAGCGCTGCGCGTTCTGCATGATTGAGAAACCCGGTCGGCTCGTTATCGCGTGCATTCCGCCATGCTGCTTCGCCATCCTGAGCAATGAAGCGTGCAGGATTGGTCGACGCGGATTCGATTTCGCGCACGTGATCCAGCACCCGTTCAATGAGCCGCAAATACCGGACACGTTGCGGTTTTCGGATCTCAAGGCCGCCCGCGAATTCGGCGATGGTTTGCGTATCGACCGTGACCAGACTCTTTTGGCGAACAGCAAGCCAGTCGAGGAAAAGCCCCCACTGTGCTTGATAGACTTCAGCAGAAGAGCGTCTGAAATGTTGCTTGGCAAGCCACGCGTCGAACGCGATTTGCGGATCGCGGCGCCAGTCTTCCCGTTCCTGATCGAAGAGATCGGTTGACGGTGCAGGGCGTGGAACCGGGTCGGACAGATTAGGAGGCGACATAGGCTATTCTTCCGTTAGTTGCGCATATTGTAGGTGGCAACCGATGAAAGTACAGCGCTTGGTCAGTCGCCCCATGCCCGTGCGTGCTTTAGCGGCGCGTCTTTAGAAGCCGGTTGTGCGGCTCGGCGTGCCGCCTCTTCATAGGCCGAGACCGCGAACGCAAACACTGCAGGCAATGCCGTGGATGTACCGAAGTCCACCGCCTCGTCCGTTTCCGGATAGGGCAACTCGGACGGCCGTTGGAACAGCCCGAGCATGATCGCGTCGTGCCGGCTGGCAAACCCGAGGTCCGCCAACGCTTCGGCTTCGATTGCATGAAGCAGGCGCCACGAGAGCGGCACCTGCTGGACGATGTAGCGCGCGGCGATGTTGCGCACGATGTGTTCAAGATCGCGCGCCGCGGTTTGATAGCGCAGCGCGGCCAGAGCATGCTCGGCTTGTTCGGTGGTCAGGTCGTTCATTATCGGCTCCAGTCGACACCCTGTACTGTACAAATATACAGTGTCTCGCGCAACCTCGGCCGAGCGGACAATTCAGTCCAATTCAGACATCAACCTGCAACGGTGCGCCTACCCCTCAGCCGTGAATCACCACTAGCAATGCTTTCGCCTCGCCCTTTCCGGCGTTGCGGATTGCGTGCGGCTCGTCGGCGACATAGCGCGCGGTGTCCGCGGCCTTGAGCCGCTTCGTTGCGCCCGCCGCCTCGATCTCTATCGATCCTTGCAGCACCGTCAAATGCTCACGCGTGCCGGGTTCGTGCGCGTTCGACACCAGCGCCCCACCCGGCTGCAACGTCAACTCGTACCACTCGAACTTGCCGGCCAATTCGATCGGACCCCAGACTCGCAACTGATACTTGGCCTCGTGCCCGCTCAAAGTCGGGATGTCGTGCGGACCGGAGACGGCAATCGCCTCCGGCGCCTTCTGCGGCGCGAACAGTGAATCGAGGCTGACGCCGAGGGCGTTCGTCAGACGCCACGCGACCGCGATCGTCGGATTGGCCTTGTCGCGTTCGATTTCCGAGAGCATCGATTTCGACACGCCCGCCGCGCGCGACAGGTCGTCGAGCGTCATGCGCCGTTCGGCGCGCAGGCGCTGAATCTGCTCGCCGACGCGAGGCGGCGCAGCGATCGCCGGGACCGGACTCGCGCCTGAAATGGGTGCCGCGCTGGCTGCTGCGCGGCGGATTCCCGAACTTGCCATTTACTGACCTATCGTTTAGAGTTGTTCGACATACCGGATTTTAGTTCGGAAAAACGAAAATATCCGATAAAACTGACAGCCGACTATAACAGCCCGCCTCGACGTCGAACATGCCGCAAGTGCCGGACATGTCGCGCGTGGGCGCACCACCCTTTCAGGAGTCTGGTTCATGCGTGACCTTTACCTCGCCCATCTGCGCGGCACACTCGAGCAGATCCGCGCTGACGGTTTTTACAAGAACGAGCGCGTGATCGCCAGCCCCCAGTCGGCTGACGTGCGCCTTGCGAACGGCACGGAAGTGCTGAATTTCTGCGCGAACAACTATCTTGGTCTGGCCAACGACGAACGGCTGATCGAGGCCGCGAAGCTTGGCCTCGATAACGACGGCTTCGGCATGGCGTCGGTGCGCTTCATTTGCGGTACGCAGACCGTGCACAAAGACCTCGAAAAGGCGTTGGCCGCATTTCTGCAAACCGACGACTGTATCCTCTACTCCAGCTGTTTTGATGCGAACGGCGGTCTGTTCGAAACCTTGCTCGACGACAACGACGCCATCATCAGTGACGAGTTGAACCACGCGAGCATCATCGACGGTGTGCGGCTGTCGAAGGCGAAGCGCTTTCGCTACAAGAACAATGACCTCGTGGATCTCGAAGCCAGGCTGAAAGAAGCGGATGCCGCCGGCGCACGCTTCAAGCTGATCGCTACCGACGGCGTCTTCTCGATGGACGGCATCATCGCCGACCTCGCAGGCATTTGCGATCTCGCCGACCGCTACGGCGCACTCGTGATGGTCGACGATTCGCACGCGGTTGGTTTTGTCGGCGAACATGGGCGCGGCACGCCGGAACATTGCGGTGTGCTGTCGCGCGTCGACATCATTACCGGCACGCTCGGCAAAGCACTGGGCGGCGCATCGGGCGGCTACGTTGCAGCGCGCCAGGAAGTCATCGATCTGCTGCGTCAACGCTCGCGTCCCTATCTGTTCTCCAACACGCTGACGCCGAGCATCGCCGCCGCCTCGCTGAAAGTACTTGAGTTGCTCGCCAGTGACGAAGGCGCGCAACTGCGTGCGCGCGTCCGCGAAAACGGCGCGCATTTCCGCCGCGCGATGAGCGCGCTCGGGTTCACGCTCGTACCCGGCGAACACCCGATCATTCCGGTCATGCTGGGCGACGCGCAACTTGCATCGAACATGGCAGACGCGTTGTTGAAGGAAGGCGTGTACGTGATCGGCTTCTCGTTCCCCGTGGTGCCCAAAGGCCGCGCGCGTATCCGCACGCAAATGAGCGCCGCGCACACGCCGGAACAAATCGATCGAGCTGTCGACGCATTTGCGCGCGTCGGCCGTCAACTCGGTGTCATCTGAAGCGGAGGCGCACATGAAAGCATTGGCAAAACTCGAACGCGCACCGGGCCTCACGCTAACGGATGTGAAGAAACCCGAAGTCGGTCACAACGACGTGATGATCCGCATCACGCGCACCGCGATCTGCGGCACCGATATCCACATCTGGAAATGGGACGACTGGGCGCAAAAGACGATTCCCGTACCGATGCATGTCGGCCACGAATACGTCGGCGAAATCGTCGAGATGGGTCAGGAAGTGCGCGGCTTTGCGATCGGCGATCGCGTGTCGGGCGAAGGGCATATCACCTGCGGCTTCTGTCGCAACTGTCGTGCAGGACGCCGGCATCTGTGCCGCAATACGGTGGGCGTCGGCGTGAATCGTGAAGGCGCATTCGCTGAATACCTCGTGATTCCGGCCTTCAACGCGTTCAAGATTCCGCCTGAAATCTCCGACGATCTCGCCGCGATTTTCGATCCGTTCGGCAACGCTACGCATACGGCGCTGTCGTTCAACCTGGTCGGCGAAGACGTGCTGATCACCGGCGCCGGGCCGATCGGCATCATGGCAGTAGCGATTGCGAAACACGTTGGCGCACGCAATGTGGTGATCACCGACGTCAACGACTATCGCCTCGAACTCGCACGCAAGATGGGCGCAACGCGTGCCGTGAACGTCTCGCGTGAATCGTTGCGCGACGTGATGGCGGATCTGCACATGGCCGAAGGTTTCGACGTCGGGCTGGAAATGTCAGGTGTACCGAGCGCTTTCACCAGCATGCTCGAAGCGATGAACCACGGCGGCAAGATTGCGCTGCTCGGCATTCCGCCCGCGCAGACCGCTATCGACTGGACCCAGGTGATCTTCAAAGGCCTCGAAATCAAGGGCATTTACGGCCGCGAGATGTTTGAGACCTGGTACAAGATGGTCGCGATGCTGCAGAGTGGTTTGGATCTGTCGCCGATCCTCACGCACCACTTCAAGGTCGACGATTACCAGGAAGCGTTTGCCACGATGCTCTCAGGTGAGAGCGGCAAGGTGATTCTCGACTGGACTGCTGCGTGATTTGAAACAGCGCTGCACTCAAGCGTAACTGCTGAAACAAAACGCCCGCACCGCGCTCACGCGCCTGCGGGCGTTTTTTCGAACTCAGCCTGAATACGCACATGAATATCGTCGCCGACAGCCGGATACCACGTCGACAAACCGAACTTCGCGCGGCTGAAATGCCCTTCCGCGGAAAAGCCGAGTGTGTCTTTTTTCGTGAGCGGATCGGGCGCGAATCCGTTGAAGGTCACATCGAGCGTCACAGGTTGCGTCACGCCGTGAATCGTCAGATCGCCGGTCAACGTGCCGCGCGATTCACCGGTGCGCTCAAAGTGCGTGCTGACGAAGCGCAGCTCCGGATAGCGTGCGACGTCGAGCATGCTGTCGCTTTTCACCATCTTGTCGAGTAGTGGCACATTCGTATCGATGCTCGCGGCGTCGATCGTGATCGCGACGCTACTCTTGTCCATCCCGCCTTCGTTCCAGTCGAGTTGCCCCTGCCTGCGATCGAAGCGCATCGTAAAGCGCGAGTACTTGAAGTGATCGATGTCGAAGGTAATGCTGCAATGGTCCCGATCGAGATCGTAGCGGCCGGGCGGCACGCGTGCTTCGTTCTGGCTGACCGTATGGGTAAGCACTTGCAAAGGCGTGCAGGCCATCGAAGTCAGCAGCGCTGCGCTGAGCAACGCGCGTACCAAGGTGATGCGGACAACAGGGAAGCTCATGGAATTCGTCCGGTTGGTCGACCAGCATCACGATAACAGCAAGCGCAGCAATCCGCCGAAGCGCACAAAAACTTGACGAAGGAGAATGATCGTTCTACCCTTCGCACATGGCTACTCAAACCCCAACTGAATTGCTTGCATCCGGCAGCGCGCGTGAAAGGCTGCTCGATGCCGCGGAGGCGTTGATCTACGCCGGCGGTATCCATGCCACCGGTGTCGATGCGATCGTCAAGCAATCCGGTACTGCGCGTAAGAGCTTTTACACGCACTTCGAATCGAAAGACGCGCTTGTCGCGGCCGCGCTGGAGCGGCGCGACGAACGCTGGATGAACTGGTTTATCGCGGGCACGTTGCAGCACGGCAAGACTGCACGCGCACACCTGCTCGGCATGTTCGATGTGCTGCGCGAATGGTTTGCGTCGGAGGACTTTCACGGTTGCGCGTTTCTGAACGCGGCCGGCGAAATCGCCTCCGCGGAGGATCCGATCCGGATCGTCGCGCGTGAACACAAGGAGCGCCTGCTCGTGTTCGTGCGAACCCAGTGCGATGACTACGCGGCCGAATCGGGCATGGACGCGCGCCGCACCGCGCGCTTGTCGCGCCAATGGCTGATCCTGCTCGACGGCGCCATTGCCGTGGCGCTGGTGAGCGGCGAGGCCGACGCCGCGCTCGACGCGCGAGCCGCCGCCGAAGCCTTGCTCAATACCGAGTCCGCAAGCGAATCGAACCCACTCGCAGGTAAGTCCGCGAGCAAGTCCCCAAGTGAAGCCCGAAGCAAACGACCGCCATCCCGGCGCACAGAAACCTGACTGAGGAAACACACACCATGGCTGACTCGATCGAAACCCGCCCGCCTCTTCCGCCCTTCACACGCGAAACCGCGATCCAGAAGGTACGCGCCGCGGAAGACGGCTGGAATACCCGCGACCCCGAACGCGTGTCGCTCGCATACACACCGGATAGCGTCTGGCGCAACCGTGCCGAGTTCACGCATGGCCGAGCGGAGATCGTCGGCCTGTTGCGCCGCAAATGGGCAAAGGAACTCGACTACCGCCTGATCAAGGAACTATGGGCATTCACAGATAACCGCATCGCTGTGCGCTTCGCTTACGAATGGCACGACGACTCCAACAACTGGTTCCGTTCATACGGTAATGAGAATTGGGAGTTCGATGAGCACGGGCTGATGGCGCGCCGGCATGCCAGCATCAACGACCTGCCGATCCGCGAGGCCGACCGTCTTTATCATTGGCCGCTCGGCCGCCGTCCTGACGACCATCCCGGCTTGTCCGACCTCGGCCTTTAGACCTCTCCCAGCGATCGAAGGTGGACACGTGCCGTGTGTTCACCGCTCTGCCATCGGTTCTCCGTTATCGTTGCGTCTGCGTCGTGGGGCACGTCCCGTGCCCGCGCGCCCGAGCGTGTCCTCCACATCGCCAGTACGGGTTGAGGTACAGTGCGCGACGGACGACAAGCAAGAATACCTAGAACACAGATGACACCGGCGTTCGATCGGTGGCGGAGAATACATGCATTTTCGTCAGACAAAAAAGCAGATTCGACACGCGGCCGTAGCGCTCGTCGCGAGCCTCGCCGCAGCGTCCGCTGCGCATGCGGGCAACTGGTGCGAGGGCGGCATATGGGTCGACGCCATGCTTGGCTCGTATCACATCAATCCCGACCCCAATACCCATTTCGAGCAGTTCAATCCTGGCCTTGGCGTTGAATGCTGGCTCAACAATCAATGGGCGGTGACTGCCGGGGGCTTCCGCAATTCGCTGCGGCGCCCTTCTTATTATGGCGGCGGTGTCTGGGCGCCCGAGTTCGCGCACTGGGGCATTGTGCGGATCGCGGCGATCGGCGGGATTATCTCGGGCTATAACTACGGCAGCTGGGGTCTCGGCCGTAACCACACGATCGGGCCGGTGGTCGCGCCGATCGTGATGGTCGACTACAAGCGCGTTGGGGCTAACTTCATTGTGATCCCGCCGATCCCCTCGGACAATCTTCCGTTCACGATCGGGTTTCAGGTGAAGGTGAAGTTCTAGTCTGCAAAGGTGAGCGATTCCAGGATGGTGAGGAATTCCAGGAGATGATGTCATCGCAATCAAAGGTGAGGATCGCCAGGAAATATCGTCAGCGCAGCCAAAGGTGAGGAATTCCAGGAGACGCACCTACCTCGACGAAAGGTGAGCTGTTCCAGGGAACATGACATCACGTCGGCGAGAGGTGAGCGGTTCCAGGAGGTGTCGCCATATCAGCGAGAGGTGAGTCGTCTCATGAGACGAACTGCACCGTGGAAGTAAGCAAAGCCATGCCAAGGTGAGGCGTTCCAGGAGGTCGCTCGCCAAAGGTGAGCGATTCCAGGAGGTGAGCAATCGCCGCGTTGAGTACGCACCTGAAATAAGGTGAGGATTTCCAGGGAGTCGTAGTCATTGCCGCTGACAGAGCACCACGACACTAAGTGCTTTCCCGCTCGATCAGACTGAACCCCACATCGACGATTGGCTCACTGCCAGCGCGATTCTCAATCCGATCGACTAGCATGGTCGCCGCAAGCGTTCCGATTCTCGTGCCGTCGATTCTCATGGTCGACAACGGTGGCGTGGTGTCCTTCGCGAAATTCAGATCACCGTAGCCAATCACACGCAGTTTCTCTGGTACTGAGATATCCCGGTACTCAGCTTCCATCAACACGCCTAGCGCCAGAATATCCGCGCCACAAAAAACGGCGTCGATATCGGCGTGCGTGTCGAGCAAGCCCTTCAGCGCCCGTCGCCCGTCGCCCAGATTCGCAGGTGACTCGACCGTCATGACAGGAATGGAGGAGATTGCTTTGCCATTTCCGAACGCTTTGAGGAAAGCTTTGGTGCGGGCCTGCGCGCGCCGGTCGCTGGGCGTGACGACAGCGGGCCGCCGCACGCCACGCGTCTTCAGAAAGTCCGCGGCTGCCCTCCCGACGTTCTCATGAGAGAAGCCGACCAGCATGTCGATAGGCTCGCGTGTCAGGTCCCAGGTCTCGACGACAGGAATGCCGCACGCGCGCAGCTTTTGCCTCGCACTGTGCGAATGAATAACGCCGGTCAGTACGATGCCGGCGGGCCGGCGGCCGATCACCGCATCAAGCAGGGCGTCTTCGCGCGACTCGTCGTATCCGCTTTGCCCAATCAGCAACTGGTAGCCCGCCGCGGCAAGCTCGGTCGTCAGGGCGCCGACGGTTTCCTGAAACACGCTCCCGGCCATCGCCGGAATCAACGCGACGATGAGATGGCTGCGAGTCGACGCCAGCGAACCGGCGATGAGGTCAGGCGTGTACCCGGTTTGCCGGACGGCCGCCTGGACACGCTCCAGCGTATCGACCGAAACTAGTTCAGGCGTGTTCAGTGCGCGTGAGACGGTCACTTTCGTCACGCCGACGAGCGCCGCGAGATCGCTCAGCGTTACGCGGCCGGAATTCTTGCGGGCGCGCCGGGAGGCGCTGCGTTCGACAGGGGCAAGCAGGGTAGTTGGCGGTTTGCTCACGACGTTGATCACTCAGGCCCGAAAAAAGTTGCTGGCGATTATGGCAAAACCATACTACCATGCGTCGTATGTTACCGGTTACATGAACCGGTAACATCGATTAGAAGAAAAGCGATTGGCGCGACCCGAGTGCGTGCGCCCAGAACTTGAGAGACAGGAGAGCAGCATGTCGCAGGCTGGTACGGTGTTGAGCGAGCCGCTGATCCGGCTTAACGCCGCGGACAATGTACTGATCGCGCGAGAATCGCTGTCGATCGGACAGCAACTGTGCATCGGCGAGGCGACGATCCGCATCCGCGCGCAGGTCACCGCGGGTCACAAAGTCGCCGCTTATCGTATCCCACGTGGTGCGCCGATCCGTAAATACGACACCGTCATTGGCCTCGCGGCTCGCGACATCGAGGCGGGCGATCACGTCCACACTCATAACGTCGAGCTGATCGATTTCGAGCGCGATCCGGGTTTCTGTCTCGATGTGCGTCCGGTCGAGTACGTGGCAGAAGCTGAACGGGCCACATTCAACGGCATCGTTCGGCCCGATGGGCGAGTCGCGACGCGCAACTTCATCGGGATTCTGGCATCGGTCAATTGTTCGTCGACCGTTATCAAGAATATCGCCGCCTGGTTTACGCCGGAGCGGCTTGCGCCTTATCCCAATGTCGATGGCGTGGTCGCATTCGCGCAGACAAGTGGCTGCGGGATGTCATCGCCCAGCGAACACTTCGATGTCCTGCGCCGGACGCTCGCCGGCTATGCGCGTCATCCCAATCTTGCCGGGGTGTTGATCGTCGGGTTGGGCTGCGAACGCAATCAGGTGGGCGACCTGCTCGATTCACAAGGGCTTCATGTCGGTACGTCGGTCCACGCGTTGGTGATGCAGGACGAAGGTGGCACCCGGGCAACGATCGAAGCGGGGATCGCTGCCATACAGAAGATGCTGCCGTCAGCGAACGATATCGAGCGTCGCCCGGTGTCGGCGAGCCACATCAAAATCGGTCTGGAATGTGGCGGCTCCGATGGCTTTTCGGGCATCACGGCCAATCCGGCCCTGGGCGCGGCCATGGATATTCTGGTGCGCCATGGCGGCACGGCGATTCTTTCCGAAACCCCCGAAATTCACGGCGTCGAATACATGCTGACGCGCCGTGCGGTGACACCGGAAGTCGGTCAGAAATTGCTCGACCGGCTCGCGTGGTGGGAGCGCTACACGCGCGGCCACAACGGTCAGTTCAACGGTGTCGTCGGCCCGGGTAATCAGAAGGGCGGACTCGCCAACATCTTCGAAAAATCGCTCGGATCGGCAATGAAAGGCGGCACAACGCCACTGCAGGCTGTCTACGAATACGCCGAGCCTATTGACCGGGCCGGCTTCGTCTTTATGGATTCGCCAGGCTACGATCCCGTTGCGGTGACCGGGCAGATTGCAAGTGGAGCAAACCTGATCTGCTTCACGACCGGCCGCGGTTCGATGTTCGGCTCGAAGCCCGCGCCCACGCTCAAGCTCGCGAGCAACACGCCGATGTTCAAGCGGCTCTCCGACGATATGGACATCAATTGCGGACTTGTCCTCGACGGCGAGCGGTCAGTCGAGGAGATGGGGAAGGATATCTTCGAGCACATTCTGCGGGCCGCGTCGGGTGAGCGCACCCGCAGTGAATTGCTCGGGCTGGGCGATCACGAATTTGTGCCCTGGCATATGGGCATCGTGAGCTGAAACGCCACCTCATTCCTACAAAAAAAGCGGAGACAGAGATTGAACCAAGCCTTGCAACAGGCGCCACGCAGCAAAGTGCGCTGGCTGGTGGCCGGTCTGATGTGGTCGGCCATTGCCATCAACTATATCGACCGCACGGTGCTGTCCGCCGCGGCTCCCCATCTTCAGGCGGAGTTCCATCTCAGCGCGATGGAGATGGGCATCGTGATGTCGGCTTTCTTCTGGTCATACGCGTTGCTGCAATTGCCTGCGGGCATGCTCGCCGATCGCTTCGGACAGAAGATCGTGCTGGGTGCGTCCGTGTTCTGGTGGTCGCTTGCGACGGCCGTCACCGGACTCGCCACCGGCTTCAAGTCCCTCGTGCTCCTGCGGGTCATGCTGGGCATCGGCGAAGCGGGCGCCTACCCCAGTAACGCGGGCATTGCCTCGCGATGGTTTCCTCGCAAGGAGCGCGCAACGGTGGCCGGCATCTTCGATAGCGGGTCCAAGCTTGGCGGCGCGGTGGCGCTGCCGCTGATCGCCTGGCTGCTGGCGACTTTCGACTGGAAGGTCACCTTTGCGATCACCGGTGTGCTGGGTCTCATCTGGTGCGTCGTCTGGGTGTTCGTGTTCAGGGATTCGCCAGCGGATCACAAACGCGTGAATGCGGCCGAGCTTGCCCATATCCGCGATGGCGAAGCGGTGTCGCGCGGCGACAGCACGGGCGCGGCCGCCGATGTACCCTGGCACAGGCTGTTTGCGCATCGGAACATCTGGGCCATGTGCATCGGCTTCTTCATGATCAACTACAACTCGTACTTCTTCATCACCTGGCTGCCGACGTATCTCGTCAAGGAACGCGGCATGAGCCTGATGGAGATGGGCTTCATGGCTTCGCTACCGCTCGTCCTTTCGATGATCGTCGAGGTATTCGCGGGCTGGGCTTCCGATCGTGTGTATGCATCTGGAAAGTTGTCGCTCACCGCGACCCGAAAACTGTTCCTCGTGGTCGGCCTGGTGATGGCGTCAAGCATTGGACTCGCGGCGTTCGCCACTTCTCCGCTCGTGGCCGTCGCATTGCTCTGCGTGGCGAAGTCGGGCACGACCGTCGCCGCATCCCAGGTCTGGGCGCTACCGGGAGATGTCGCGCCGGGGAACATGGTGTCGCGGGTGGCGGGCATCCAGAACACCGTTTCCAACATGGGCGGCGTGGTCGGGCCGATCGTCACCGGCGCGATCGTCGGTGCAACCGGCTCTTTCATTCCAGCGCTGCTGTTCTCGTCGGGGCTGATCGTGATCGCGATCCTCAACTACCTGTTCCTGCTCGGAAAGGTGGAGCCCATTCAATTCAATCAAGTCCCCGTGGAAGCTAGAAATCGTGATGAACGCAACGTCGATGTCAGCGCTTAACCCATTCAAGGCGGCGCTTGCAAATGGTCAACGACAGATCGGCTTCTGGCTTTCGATGGCCGACGCCTACCTGGCCGAAGTCAGCGCGACCGCCGGCTTCGAGTGGCTGTTGATCGACGCCGAGCACGCCCCGAACGACGTGCGCAGCATTCTTGCGCAATTGCAGGCGGTCGCGCCGTATTCCGCCGAAGCCGTCGTGCGACCCGTGAACGGTGATCCGGCGCTGCTCAAGCGCCTGCTTGATATCGGCGCACGTAACCTCCTCGTTCCGATGATCGATACCGCGGATCAGGCTCGCGCGTGCGTGGCTGCCGTACGCTATCCGCCCCATGGAATTCGTGGTGTGGGCAGTGCGGTGGGACGTGCGTCGCGCTGGAGTTCGCGGACCGACTATCTGGATATCGCGGACAGCGAAATTTGCCTGCTCGTGCAGGCGGAGACGGTCACAGCGCTCGACAATCTCGAAGCCATCTGCGCGGTTGACGGCGTGGATGGCGTCTTCATCGGGCCTGCGGATCTGGCCGCGTCGATGGGCCATCGCGGCAAGCCCGGCGATCCGGAAGTGCAGAACGCGATCGAAGCCGCGATGCGCACCATCATTGCTTCCGGCAAGGCGGCCGGCACGTTGACCTCGGACCCGGTGCTCGCACGTCGCTATCTCGAGCTTGGATGCACGTTCGTCGCGACCGGTGTGGACATCCTTATGTTTGCGAACGCGGCACGCAAGCTCGCCCGGGAATTCATCGAGCAGTGAAGAATGGTGAGGAATTCCAGGAGATGGTGCCACCGCGATCAATGGTGAGGAATTCCAGGAGACGACATCATCTCCTCCAGAGGTGAGTCATCCCATGAGTCGAACAGCACCTTAGGAGCAGGCAGCGACGCGCTAAGGTGAGGAATTCCAGGAGATGATCCACAAAGGTGAGCGATTCCAGGAGGTGAGAAATCGCCTCGCTGAGCGCGCACCTTAAATAAGGTGAGGATTTCCAGGGAGTCTTCGTCGTGGTCGCTTTCGGTGATGCAGCGAGCACTCCGAACCTCACCCTGACACGTGCAAGAGCAAGACCGATACCGCCAATCTCCTTACATCCTCTTCCATATACAAACAAAGGGTGAGCGCGGCAGCTTGCGTCGGGTCACGTCGCAAAGGCCGTGCTACCTGCGCCGCACGGCGATACACACCGCAGCTTGTGCGCACCAGAAGCGGCCAAACTTCGCCATCTTGTAACGCTCTCGTAAAACATGATCTTTCGCTCGTTGATAAGTTGCGGATAACGCGTGTCGTCGCCACTCGAGCAACGACTTTGCGTCACCGTAGATCTATCGATGGAGAAAGCATGAAGAAGCTGTTGGCAATCGCGGCGCTGGCCGCACTGAGCGCAACCTTGAGCGGATGCTGGTGGGGGCCGCCTCCAGGTTGGGGCGGTGGCGGCGGGGGTGGGGGTGGACCTGGTGGCGGCGGACCGCACGGTGCGATCGTCGTTCCTGGCAACGCTGCTCAGGGCTGAGCCGGAAACCAGGCCAGAAACTAGGCGGGAAACGTAAGCGTCACCACGAACCCGCCGGCGGCGGCGTTATCGGCATGAAAAACGCCGCCGTTATATCGCACGAGGCGCCGCACGATCGCAAGCCCGAGCCCGCAGTGCGCATCGCCGCTACGCGCTTCATCGAGTCGCACGAACGGTTGCAGCGCACGATCAAGTTGACCGCTCGGAATGCCGCCGCCGTGATCGCGGACCTCGAGCGTATATTGGCCGTCGCGGCGGGACGTCGAAATTTCCACCGGCGGCTCGCCGTAAGTGAGCGCGTTCTCGATCAGATTGGTCAGAATCCGGTCGAGATCGACAAGCGGCAACCCAAAACCATCGCCAGCTTGTAGATCGAGGCGCACGAGCGCATCGTCCGCGAGGCCGTCGCCGTAGTGCCGGCGACAGTGGGCATCGACGCTGGTGCTTGGCGAGGTATCCGCCGTCTCACGTGCGAAGTCGAGAAACTGCGTGACGATGCGTGACAACGACTCCGAGTCCCGCAAAAAACCACGGCGATTCGCTTCATCGGGCAGCAGATCCGCGCGCACCTGCATGCGTGTGATCGGCGCACGCAGATCGTGCGCCACGCCGGCCAGCATCACCGCGCGCTCCTGCTCGGCCTGCGCAAGTTCATGCACCATCTGATTGAAGTCGCCGATCAGTTCCTTCAACTCGCGCGGGCCGCTCGCCTCCACGACCGGCGCGCGATGGCCGACGCGGAACTCGCGCGCGGCGAGCGCCAGCCGGTGCAACGGCCGCTGCAATTGCCATGCGCCGAGCAGCGCGATGATCACCGCCAACACCAGCATCGTCGCCGATGCGCCCAGGAAGCGACGCGCCGGCAGCGTCGAGTTTTGCATTTTGAGCCAGCCTGGATTGCCCGCGTAGTGGACCCAGACCGTGCCGTTCTCGCCGTCAGATACGACCTGGCTGCCTGCTGGCAATTTCTCGCGCAAGTCGTGTTCGAACGGACCCGAGGTGTTCTCACACGGCGCAGGACAGCCATACCGAATCGCGTCTTGCGCGCTCACATAGGACACACCGAGCGTTGCCGCGACCTGGGAGGCGGCGAGCGGGCCGCCGCGTTCCGCCTCAACCGCGAGCACTAAAGCGCGTTGTGCATGACCCGCGTCGATCTGGCCGCGGTCACGGTCCACGAGAACGATTGCGGTGATGTGCACCAGCACGATCAGGCTCACCGTCATCAACGCGAGCCGGCCAAACAGTGTGTTAAAGGGATTTTTCATCGTCATTGGCGTCGGGCACGAACATATAGCCGATGCCGCGTATGGTCTGGATCCGGCGCGGATTGGCCGGGTCGTCTTCAAGCAGACGGCGCAGGCGCCACACCGGTACGTCGATACCGCGTTCGGTTACTTCTGAGTTCGGCCCATGCAGCAGATCGACGAGCTTCGAGCGCGACAGCGTTTCCATTGGATGCGCGGCGAGCACTTCGAGCAGCGCATATTCGCCACCGGTCAACTTGAGCGCTTCGTCATCGCGAAACAGGGTGCGCCTCGCGAAGTCGAGCCGGAAGCGGCCGAAGCGCAGTGCTTCACGTTTTTCGAGCGCCGTAGCCGTGGACCCCGACAATGGCTGCGCATGCCGGCGCAACACCGCATGAATACGCGCAAGCAGTTCCTGCGGCATGAACGGCTTGCCGAGGTAGTCGTCGGCGCCGAGTTCCAGACCGATTATGCGATCCACGCCGTCCGCGCGCGCCGTCAGCATGATCACGGGAATCGTGTCGCCATGCGCACGCAATTGCCTGAGCGCGCTGAGTCCGTCGACGCCCGGCATCATCAGATCGAGCACGATGATCGAGGGCCGTTCGCGTTCCAACCGGCGTGCCAGATGGTTCGCGTCGTGCAACACGGACATTTCGATGCCGCGTTGTTGAAAGAAGGTTCTGAGCAGGTCACGAAGGTCGGCGTCGTCGTCGACCAGTAAAACCTGGATGGGCGTGTCTGACATGGCTGGGCCCTGATCGATGAGGACAATTGACGGACGGCGCGGCAGCGCGTCTATCGCATGTCGCAATATAGCGAATCTCGCGGTGGCAGCGGTTTCGGGTTCTTATCTGCACTTACAGTTTATTACGACGCCTGCCTTCGGATTTGTCCGCCTGCGTGAAGCAGCCCGTGCCGGTCAACGTCACACCGTCCGATTCATCGCAACACCACGCGCCTCGTTACAACTCGTAATCCTCGTCTAAGCCACCGTAAGACGCCACTCACTATGCTGGGCCACTTCTCGCCGCTGGTGGCGTTACGCGGTTTCCTCCGGGCTCAGTGGGTTGGTTTGCGCGCAGATTCAGGCGCGTGGTCGACCGACACGTTTTCACCCGCCCCGCTTTAGCGAACAACGCATGCCAGACGGCCCTTTGTCGAATTGAGTCGAAGGATGCCCACAGCATGCCGAATAATCCTAGCGCGTCCGGATCTTCCTCGCGTGTACCGAGATTCACCTATCTTGCCGCCACAGTCGCTGTCGCCACGTTTTGGCTGGCGGGTTGCGGCGAGCAGGCGCCGCATGGCCCGCCACAGTTGATCCCCGAAGTTGGCGTCCAGACGATCGCGCCGCACGCCGTGGTGTCGAGTACCGAATTGTCCGGGCGACTGTCGGCGATCCGCGTCGCCGAAGTCAGGCCGCAGGTCGAAGGCATCGTCCGAAAGCGCCTCTTCACGGAAGGCTCGCTGGTCGCAGCCGGCGCGCTGCTTTACCAGATCGACCCGTCCAGCTACCAGGCAACTTACGACCAGGCCGTCGGCACGCTGGCCAAAGCCGAGGCGACAGCGAGCGCCGCGCAGACCAAGGCCACCCGGTACGCCGAATTATCGAAGATCGAAGGCGTGAGCAAGCAGGACTACGACGACGCCGTCGCCTCCCTGGAGGAAGCGAAGGCCGACGTGGTCGCCGACCGTGCCGCATTGAAGACTGCCGCGATCAACCTCGGCTACACCAAAGTCGTTGCGCCCATCGCGGGACGGATCGGCAAATCGAGCGTGACTGAAGGCGCGCTCGTCACCGCGGAGCAGACCACCGCGCTCGCGACGGTCCAGGCGACGACCGAGATGTATCTCGACGTCACGCGCTCATCCGCCGACTGGTTGCGGCTGCAGAAAGAATTCGCCAGTGGCCAGTTGCAACAGGCGGCCTCGGACGGCGCAGTCGTTCATCTCGTGATGGAAGACGGCAGCACGTACACGCAGCCAGGCAAGCTGCTGTTCTCCGATATCACCGTCGACGCCACCACCGGCTCGGTCACCTTGCGTTGCGTGTTCCCGAATCCGGACGGCGTGCTGCTGCCCGGTATGTTCGTGCGCGCCCGGCTTGAAGAGGGTGTGAACCAGCAGGCGATTACGGTGCCGCAACTCGCGGTCTCGCGTGCATCCGACGGCTCGGCGAGCGTGCTGACGGTCGGCGCCGACAACAAGGTCACGCAAACGCCCGTCACGGCGGACACCGCTTCAGGCGCCGACTGGCTCGTCACGCGCGGCCTCAAGGCGGGCGATCGCGTGATCGTCGCCGGATCGCAGAAAGCGCGCGCGGGCGGTGTTGTGAAGCCGGTCGAATCGCCAGCCATATCGGGTGCGCCCGCCACCGCGGACACGACGTCGGCCGCACATAGCTAAAGCGAGACACTCATGGCAGGTTTCTTTATCAATCGACCGATCCTCGCGTGGGTCATCGCCATCGTCATCATGATGATCGGCGGCGCCTCCATCGGGACGCTTCCGGTCGAACAGTATCCGAGCGTGGCGCCGGTCTCCGTGCAGATCACGGCGACTTATCCGGGCGCCTCGGCTGAAACCGTGGCGACAACGGTCACGCAGGTGATCGAGCAGAAGCTGAGCGGCATCGACCATCTGCTCTACATGTCGTCCACCAGCAGTTCGGCCGGGCAGGCCACTATCACGCTCACGTTCCAGCAGGGCACCAATGCCGATATCGCCCAGGTACAGGTACAGAACAAAGTCGAGCAGGCCAGTTCGTCGCTGCCGCAGACGGTTCAGGACCAGGGTGTGCAGGTTGCGAAGGCAGCCAATGCGTTTCTGATGATCGTGTCGCTCTCGTCCTCCGACGGCAGCATGAATTCCATCGATCTCGGCAATATCATCGCAACGCAGATCGAAGACCCGCTAACGCAGATCGACGGCGTCGGCGACGTGACATTGTTCGGCGCGCAGCACGCCATGCGTATCTGGCTCGATCCGGTGAAGCTGCAGGCCGTCGGCCTGACTGCCGGCGACGTCACCACCGCGATCACGAATCAGAACGTGCAACTCTCGGTCGGCCAGATCGGCGGCTCGCCGTCCACGAAGACGCAGGCGCTGAACGCGACCATTTCGGCATCGAGCCTGCTCACCACGCCCGCGCAGTTCGGCGCGATCCTTCTGCGCGTGAATAGCGACGGCTCGAAGGTCATGCTGAAGGACGTTGCGCGCGTCGAAGTCGGCGGCGACGATTACAGCACGGACTCGCGACTGAACGGCAAGCCGGCGGCCTCGCTCGCGGTCAAACTGGCGAGCGGTGCGAACGCGATGAGCGTAGCCAAAGCGGTCCGCGCGAAGCTGAACGAAATGAGCGGGCAATTGCCGCACAACGTGGTGGTCGACTATCCGTACGACACTACGCCGTTCGTGCGCATTTCGATCGAAGAAGTGGTGAAGACGCTGATCGAAGCGGTAATGCTGGTCTTCGTCGTGATGTACGTGTTCCTGCAAAACCTGCGCGCGACGTTGATTCCGACCATCGTCGTGCCGGTCGCGTTGCTCGGCACGTTTGCGGTGATGTCGGCAGTGGGCTTTTCGATCAACGTGCTGTCGATGTTCGGGCTCGTGCTTGCGATCGGGCTGCTGGTGGACGACGCGATCGTGGTCGTGGAAAACGTGGAGCGGCTGATCGCGGAAGAGGGACTATCGCCCGTCGAAGCCACGCGCAAAGCGATGAAGCAGATCACCAGCGCACTGGTCGGCATTACGACCGTGCTGATTGCCGTGTTCATTCCAATGGCGTTTTTCTCGGGGTCCACGGGCGCGATCTACCGGCAGTTCTCCATCACGATCGTCGCGGCGATGCTGCTCTCCGTGTTCCTCGCATTGACGCTGACACCGGCGCTGTGCGCGACCATGCTGCGGCGCGCGGACGTCGAGCACCACACGAAGCGCGGCGTGCTTGGCTGGTTCAACCGTGTGCTGACTCGTGGAGCCGATCGTTACGACTCGACGGTTGCGCGCGTGATTGGCAAGCCGATGCGTTATATGGTGATCTACCTGCTGATTGGGGGCGTGGTTGCGCTGCTCTTCATGAAGCTGCCGTCGTCTTATCTGCCGGACGAGGATCAGGGGATCATCATCACGTCGATTTCCGCGCCTGTCGGCACGCCCGCCGCGCAGACGCTGGAAGTCGTGAAAAAAGTCGAGGCGTATTACCTCGGTCTGCCGCAGGTGGACAAGATCATCGCGCTGACCGGTTTCAGCTTCAACGGCTCGGGGCAGAACAACGGCCTTGCATTCGTCAAGCTGAAGGACTGGAGCACGCGGCGCGGCAGCGACGGTTCGGCGGCGGCGATCATCCAGCGCGCCAACATGCATTTCGCCGCCTCGCACGACGCGCAGATTTTCGCGCTCAATCCGCCGGCCATTCAGGAACTCGGCACGCAGAGCGGTCTCGACTTCGAACTGGAAGATCGCGCCGGGCAGGGCCACGACAAGCTGATGGCCGCGCGCCAGCAATTGATCGCGCTTGCCGCGCAGGACAGCGCGCTAGCCGGCATGCGTCCCGGCGGCCTCGACGATACGCCGCAGTTCCATGTGGATATCGATCGCGAGAAGGCGAGTGCGCTCGGGCTTTCAATCGCCGACGTGAACGACACGTTGCAGACCGCGTTCGGTTCGACTTACGTGAACAACTACGTCGATACGGGACGCATCCAGAAGGTCTACGTGCAGGCCGATGCGCCTTACCGGATGATGCCATCCGATATTGGACGGTGGTATGTGAAGTCCAGCACGACGAGCAGTTCGAGCACGAGTACCAGTACGAGCACTTCAAGCAGCTCGACCACAAGCACGAGCAGTACGACCACCACAGGCTACGACGGCCAGATGGTCCCGTTCTCCGTGTTCGCTACAGGCAAATGGACGTTCGGGCCGCCGCAGATCGAACGCTTCAACCGCACGCTGGCGATGGAAATCACCGCGCAAACCGGTGCGAACACCAGCACGGGCCAGGCGATGGCCGCCGTCGACGCGCTCGTGAAGAAGCTGCCCGCCGGCTATGGCATCGACTGGACCGGGCAATCGTACCAGGAGCGCCTTGCCGGATCCCAGGCGATCTACCTGTACGCGATTTCGCTGGTCGTGGTGTTTCTCTGTCTGGCCGGTCTGTACGAGAGCTGGTCCATTCCGATCGCGGTGATTCTGGTCGTGCCGCTGGGCGTGCTCGGCGCGGTACTGGGCGCGCATATTCGCGGGCTGTCCGACGACATCTACTTCAAGGTCGGCTTGCTCGCGACCATCGGGCTCTCCACCAAGAACGCGATCCTGATCGTCGAATTCGCCAAGGACCTGCAAGCGCAGGGCCGCAGCCTGATCGACGCTACGCTGGAAGCCGCGCGGCTGCGTCTGCGGCCGATTCTGATGACATCGCTCGCTTTCGTGTTCGGCGTACTGCCGCTGGTCATCAGCACAGGCGCCGGCTCGGCGAGCCGGCATGCGATCGGCACCGGCGTGATGGGCGGCATGATCGCCGCGACGCTGCTCGCCATCTTTTTCGTGCCGGTGTTTTTTGTTGTCGTGCGCCGCCTGTTCGGCGAACACGGCGATGCCAAGCAACAGGAAGGTGTTGAATGATGAGACTCAAATTGAGCGCATGCATGGTGGCGTTCGCTGTTGCCATGCTGACGGGGTGCACGCTGGACCCGCACTATGAACGGCCCGCGGCACCCGTTGCGGTGGCTTATCCCAAAGGCGAGGCGTATGAGAGCACTAGCGCTGCGGCTTCGGGAACGGCTTCAGGAACCGCGACGCCGGGAACGACAACTACCGCACCGCCGCTTGCCGCCGACATGGCCTGGCGCAGCTTCTTTCGCGACGAGCGTCTGCAACGGCTGATCGAGATCGCGCTCGACAACAACCGCGACCTGCGCGTCGCCGCGTTGAACGTAGCCGAGTACGAAGCGCAATACCGCATCACGCGTGCAGCGCTCGCGCCGTCGATCAGCGCGAGCGGCAGCTTGACTCGCGAGCGCACTTCAGGCGTGACGAGCAGTTCCAGCGATGTGAGCGTCGGTACTACGTCATGGGAGATCGACTTCTTTGGACGCTTGCGCAGCCTCAAGCGTCAGGCTCTGGAAAACTATCTCGCGACGGATGCCTCGCGGCAGAGTACGCAGATCAGCCTGATCGCGACGGTAGCGACCGACTACCTGACGCTCCTGTCCGACGAACGTCTCCTGCAAATCACCGAAGACACGGTCAAGGCGGATCAGTCGACATACGACGTGACCAAGCGCATTCAGGAGTTGGGCAATTCGTCGATGCTCGACGTGCAGCAGGCGCAAAACTCGTTGGCGAGCGCGAAGGCGAGCCTTGCGTCCTATCGGCGCGCCGTCGCGCAGGACCGCAACAACCTGGTCGCCGTGCTCGGCGCGCCGATTCCCGACGACCTTCCACCCGCCCGCGAATTCGACGACGAGACGATGTTCGCCGACATCGGTGCGGGCGTGCCGTCGTTGCTGCTCACCCGTCGTCCCGACATCGTGCAGGCGGAACATGCGCTGAAGGCGGCGAATGCGAACATCGGCGCCGCGCGCGCTGCGTTCTTTCCCAAGATCGAGCTGACGGCTTCGGCTGGTACATCGAGTTCGACGCTTTCAAGTTTGTTCAAAGCGGGCACAGGCGCTTGGGAATTCGCGCCGACCGTGTCAGTGCCGATCTTCGATTACGGCAGCAACAAGGCATCGCTCGACGTCGCCAAGATCGAGAAACAAATCGAGGTCGCTGATTACGAGAGCGCCATTCAGACAGCGTTCAAAGAAGTCGCGAACGCACTGACTGCGCGTGCAACGTACGTCGATCAGGTGGAGGCGGATCGTGACTACGTGACGTCGTCGCAGCGGTACTACACGCTTGCTCAGGCGCGCTACAAGGCGGGTACGGACAGCTTCCTCACGTTCCTCGACGCGCAACGCACGCTCTACACCGCGCAGCAGCAACTGGCATCGGATAGTCTGTCGCGACAGGCCAATCTCGTGACTTTGTACAAGGTGTTAGGTGGCGGTTGGGAGGGGAGCTGAAAGCCGAAAGGTGAGAACATTCGGGAGCGTGTGAGGTGATAATGTTGCTACCTGTCGACGCACTTTCGATTCGAAGGTGAGAAGATTCGGGAGGCCTGCCCAAACGAACGCAGTCATCTGCGAGTTACTTTCCATTCATATGGAGCACGTTCCCAATGACGCCTGGCGCTTTCGGTGAAGAAATCAAGGCAGCGCTGGCTCCGCACGCGGATGCCGGGCGCGCCGTCGCGATGCGCGCCTACATGCGCGACCAGTTCGAGTTCATCGGGGTGCCGACGCCGCTGCGGCGCAAAGCGATATTGCCGGTCTTCAAGCGGCTGCCTGTTGAAAACGCGGAACACCTGCTCGCGTGTGCGCACGTCTTATGGGCGATGCCGCAGCGCGAATACCAATACGCGGCTACCGATCTGCTGGCGCGCAAGTGGAAGACGCTGGCGATCGCGGACATCGAGCATCTACTAACAATCGCTCAGCGCAGCGCGTGGTGGGATTCGATCGATCCGCTGGCGGGTGTGGTCGGCGACATTCTGAAGTCGGCGCGCGGACAGACGCCGCACGCGCAAGCATGCATGGACGCGGCGCTCGAGCATGAATCGTTATGGGTTCGCCGTATCGCGATGATTCATCAACTCGGCTGGCGTGACGATACGGACGAGACGCGTTTGTTTGGTTATGCACGCTCGCTCGCCGCAGAGCCGGACTTCTTTATTCGCAAGGCAATCGGCTGGGCCTTGCGGGACTATGCGTGGCATGCGCCTCACGCGGTCAGCGGCTTTCTGATGACCGCGCGAGACATTCTGTCACCGCTCACGTTGCGTGAGGCGTCGAAGCATCTGCCGCCGATCCGCTGACGCGGCGATCGCGAAACAACGGCCGTTAACGGCGTCGAAACTAAAATCTTTAGAAGAATATTTAAGCTCTCGGGCGTGGCCAAACGCTCTGTAGTCATCGCTTAGTAATATGCGCCAGCAATACTCGGCAGCGCTGCAAGCTTGACTCAAATTAGCAAATAACGCGCTGCCCCGATCGAGGGCGGACGCGAAGGCCATACCCCCGGGGGTTTCACATGACTATCCGTCATCGCATCACGCTATTGGTTGTCTTGATGTTCGTCGCCTTGTCGGCAATCGGTGGCTACGCCGTGTATCAAACGCGCGGCAGCGCAGGCGAAGTGCGCAAGGTGACCGAGGGCGTCGTCCCCAGCGCGCTGGCTTCCGCCGACCTCGTCTCGCAAGTGAAAGACGTACAGCTCGCGACCATGACCTTGGTCTACGCGCCGGACGCCAACATGGTCGCCCAGGCACAAGACGAACTGAAGAAGAAAAAGGCCTCGTTGCAACAGGCTCTCGCACTGCAAGGCAAAGATGCCGCGAGCCATGCCCAGCAAGGCCTCGTTTCCCAGGCCAACGACAGCCTCGAGAACTACTTTTCCGCAATCGCCGAGACGGCGAAGATGAAGGCCGACGGCAAGAACGAACTCGCGCAAGCGTATCTGTTCGCCAACGTCGCGCAGTATCGCGACGAACTCGAAGGCATTGTCGAAACCCTGCGTGTTGAGAAGAACCGCCAGAAAGACGATGCGATCACCGCACTGAACGCCACGCTTTCCACCACCACGACGGCCATCGCCATCGTGACCGGTATCGCTATCATTCTGCTGACCTTCATTGGCACGCTACTCTACCGTCAGATCACCCGTCCGCTCAGCCGCATGCAAGCGATGATGAGCGAGATCGCTTCGAGTCAGGATTTCACGCGGCGCGTGCCGGTGGGCCGGCTGGATGAGATCGGTCATTCGATCGTTGCCTTCAACGGCATGATCGAAAAGATTCAGGAAAGCTCCGCGCAACTCAAGCAGAAAACGGCCGACATCCAGGCGATGTTGCAGAACATGCAGCAAGGTATCTTGACGGTGGTCGACGGCGCCGTGATCCACTCGGAGTATTCGGCGTATCTGGAAGACATCTTCGAAACAAAGGACATCGCCGGGCGCGGTCTGATGGATCTGGTGTTCTCGGATACGGATCTCGGCTCGGACGTGCTCTCGCAAGTCGATGCGGCCACGCATGCCTGCCTCGGCGAAGATTGCATCAACTTCGCGTTCAATCAGCATCTGCTGGTCGGTGAAATTTCGAAGCGCATGCCCGATGGCCGCGTGAAGATTCTCGACCTCAGCTGGTCGGCGATCACCGACGAAAACGACGTTATCGGGCGTTTGATGCTGTGCGTGCGCGACGTTACCGAACTGCGCAAGCTTGCTGCGGAAGCCAGCGAACAGCGCCGCCGTCTCGACATGATCGGCGAGATTCTCGCGGTGAGCGAAGAGAAGTTCCATCACTTCATTGAAAGCTCTGCAGGTTTCGTCAGCGAGAACGAGCGCATCATCCGCAAGCATTCGGAAGCGGACCATGCAGCGATCGCCGAGCTGTTCCGCAACATGCACACCATCAAGGGCAATGCGCGGACCTATAACCTGGCGCACCTGACCAACGTCGTCCATGAAACCGAGCAGAGCTATCACGAACTGCGCCAACCGGACGCGGACCGCTCGTGGGATCAGGAACACCTGATGCAGGAGCTGACGCGCGTGCGCGAGGCGATCGAGAGTTACGCGAAGATCAACGAACATAGCCTCGGCCGCAAGAGCAAGGTCGGAGCGAATAATGCCGGCAATGCGGGCCGCTATGTGATGGTCGAGAAGGAGCAGATTCAGCAGACCTTGAGCATGCTGGACAAGACGAACGCCGGCGAACTCCACGAATTGCAGTCAATGCGCGATGCACTGCGCCAGACCTTGCGCGCCTTGGGCAGCGAAAGCGTGCGCGATGCGCTCTCCGGCGTGCTGGACTCGCTGCCTTCGTTGGCGCAGGAACTGGGCAAGCCGGCGCCGGTCGTGCGCATCGACGACAACGGCTACCGTCTGCGCGGCCAGGCGGGTGGCACCTTGAACAACGTGTTCATGCATCTGCTGCGCAATTCGATGGACCACGGCATCGAAACCGCCGAGGCGCGTAGCGCACACGGCAAGACACCGGCCGGCACCATCGATATCGAAGTGGGCGTGGACAGCGGCGCACTGCAGATCACGCTCAGCGATGACGGTCGCGGCCTCGCACTCGAACGGATTCGCGGCATTGCCGTCGAGCGCGGCTGGATCGGCAGCGACGAACACCTGAGCGACGAAGCCATCGCCGAATTCATTTTCCGGCCGGGCTTCTCGACCGCCGCAACCGTGACGGAAGTATCGGGCCGTGGCGTCGGCATGGACGCGGTGCGCGACTTCCTCAGGCGCGAGAACGGCCGCATCGAACTGCGCTTCACCGACGATCACAAGGGCGCTTCGTTCCGTCAGTTCCAGACGATCGTCTGCCTGCCGGATAGCTTCGCCGTCGACACGCTGGGTGTGGCAGCGCGCGGCGATGCCGGTGAACTGCAACTCGACGCGATGGCGGATTGAACGTCGGTTGAGCGCTGATTGATGCGCTTCGCGACGGACTTCGGAAGGATAGGTTGTGATTCAACAGTACGTATTGGCGGCGATGGCAGGCAGCGCGGTAACCGCGCTGCTGGCTTTTGTCGTGCACAAGTTGCAAAGCGCGAGGCTGACGGCACGGTTGCGTGACGAAGCAGAAGCACGGATCAAGGCGTTATCGGCGGCGCAGGCGGACCACGCCGAAGCGATCCGCGAACGCGAACAGGCCGCGCAGGAGATGGAAGCCCTGGCCGCGCAGTTGCGTGAGGAACTGGGGCAGCAATCAGCCAGCGTCGACGAACTGCGCGTAACGTTGAAAGCAGCGACTGACGACAAAGACCGGTGGGCGCATCAGGCGCGACAGATCGCCGGCGAAGCCGCGCGTCTGAAGAGCCTCGGCGCCACGTTCGAGCGTTGGCACGAGCAGATGATCTCGCTGATGACGCAGAACCACGATATGCACGCGAAGAATCAGGAGCTCTCGTCGATCGTCCGGCACGTGGTGATCGTGTCGCTGAATGCGTCGATCGAGGCCGCGCGCGCGGGTCCGGCCGGACGCGGCTTCGCCGTAGTGGCGAGCGAAGTTCGCGCGCTCGCTGCGCGTTCTGAAGAATTGTCGAAGAGCTATCGCGACAGTCTGCACCGCAACGATCTGACCACTACCTCCACGTTCCAGGACATCCAGGCGGGCGGCAAGATGATCGCGGCGTCGCTCTCCAGCGTCGAATCGCTTGCCAATCAGTTCCACTCGAAGCTGCACCAGGTGCCGGCGTGATCACGAGCCAGGCGAAGGACAGCTTCGAACGCATTTTCCGCAAGGCGGCACAGGCGCGTTTGCCGCGGGATTCTGGCGATACGTGTGAGATCGCGCCGCTCAGCGAGGCCGGTGAGGGCGCAACGAAGGACACTCAGGTGGTCGTGCTGACCATCTCGTCGATCGTGTTCAGACTGCTGCTGATCCTGCACTTCGACGAAAACGACAGCACCCGCGGCTACTACCTGAAAGAAGGCGACGAGCGGCCGTTTCAGGAAGCGTTTCTGGAAATCTGCAATCTGTGCTGCGGCGCGATGAATCAGGAACTGCTGCGTTATTTCCCTGACCTCGGCATGTCGACGCCTTATGTGTTGAGCGCGCGTTGTCTGGGGCATCTGCCGGCATTGAAGCCGGGTTTGCTGTCGTCGTATTCGGTCACGCTGAACAGTTCCGTGCAGCTTGCCGCGACGGTATGCGTGTGTGCCCATGCGCCGATCGACTTCGTGGCCGATACGAGCGCAATCGAAGAATCCAGTGGTGAGCTGGAGTTGTTTTGAGAGTTTGGTGTTGACCATGACGTCGATATCCGCAGCGAGCAGGAACGCGAAATGAACATGAACAAGCCGGTCAGCAAGGTGCTGGTGCTCGACGATTGTCCCGTGCACAAAGAGGCGCTGAAGCGCTTTTGTGACGAGAACAATCTGGTTGGCGTGAAGGTCGGCAAGAACCGCTTGCAGTCGGTGCTGCGCTCGAACATCGATCTGGGCGCGGTTCTGTTTGCTGAAGGCTACGGTGGCTCAGCCGAAGCGAGCGCCGAGATCGCAATCAGGATCAACGCGGTGCGCCCCGAGCTGCCGATCATTATCCGGCGGGATGACGATCCGAGTGTCGAAAGTCTGCCGGAGAGCTTGCGCCGCGTGGTCTGCGCGGCCTACGTCGGACACGATATGGCGCCTTTGCGCAAGGTGATCGACGAATACATCTTCAGCCTGGATTATCCGAACGCGCTGGTGCGCGGCATCGCCGATATGACGCAGGCGATTCTCGGCGACGTGTTCAAGGATCTGACCATCACGTGCGACACGCCTTATATCGTGCGCGACCGGATCATCTTCGGCGAAGTGTTCAGCCTGATTCCGCTGGAAAGCGCGTGGTGCCGCGGTTACATGATGATGCAAGCGGAAGAGGCGCCGATCCTCGAACTGATCGATCGTTATCGGATGAGCGAGCACGCGGAAGACGGCGAAGCAAATTTCCGCGATCTGAATGGCGTGCTCGGCGAAGTGACCAATCTGATCTGGGGTTCGTTCAAGAACCGCTATGTCGGCGATGCGGACGCCTGGCTGCGCAGCCAGGTGCAGGTGCCACTGCTGGTGAATCACAAGCACAAGTACATCTCGTTCGGCAGCGGCAATCCGCAGCTGTGTTTCATGTACTCGCTGACCGACCCGCAGACGGGCCGCTCGGTCAAGCTGCATCAACGTTTTGTGTTCAGCCTGAGCTGGTCGCCGGAGGACTTCAAGGAAGTCACGGACGACGTCGGCGCGATGGTCGAAGCGGGCGAACTGGATCTGTTCTGAATGTTGTCATAGGAAACAAACATGTCGAAAATTCTGGTGGTAGATGATTCGAGCACCGTGCGCGACGAAGTGGCCGGCTTTCTGAAGAAGAACGGCCTGGACGTCGACACGGCGGTGGACGGCAAGGACGGCCTGGCGAAACTGAAGGCCAGCCCGGGCATCAAGCTGGTGATCAGCGACGTCAACATGCCGAATATGGATGGTCTGACGATGGTCGAAAAGATTCGCGGCGAACTCGCGAACACGACCGTCAACGTCATCATGCTGACAACCGAAAGCAGCCCGGCGATGAAAGAGCGCGGCAAGGCGGCGGGCGTGAAAGGCTGGATCGTCAAGCCGTTCAAGGGCGACGCGGTGCTGGAAACGTTCCGCAAGCTGGCGAGCTAGACGCCGCATGCGCGGCGGGCCGGCCAAAGGTGAGGGTTTTCGGGAGCGCTGCGCCGGTGATTTGCAAAGCATGATTCGCTATAACGGCGGCGGTTGAAACACGCTAGTCTGCGAGCATGTGCCAACTGCTCGCCCTCAGCTGCGCCGAACCCACCGACGTCAGTTTTTCGCTGACGGGCTTTGCTGCACGCGGCGGTCTCACTGACCATCACGTGGACGGCTGGGGCGTGGCGTTCTACGAAGATCGCGCGTGCCGCGTGTTCGTGGATGAGAAGCCCGCGTATCAGTCGCCGGTCGCCGAGTTTCTGAAAAGCCATCCGATCAAGTCGCGCAACGTCGTCGCGCACATCCGCAAGGCGACCCAAGGCGGCGCGCGCGTGGAGAACTGCCACCCGTTCATGCGCGAGTTGCGCGGCCAGCAATGGGTGTTCGCGCATAACGGCGACCTGCAGCCGCTCGGTGAACCGGAGCAAGGTCCGTATGCACCGGTCGGCACGACCGACAGCGAAGCGGCGTTCTGCTTCATCATGAATCGCCTCTACGCGCATTTCGCCAATCATGCAGACACGAATGACATCGACGCGGTATTCGACGTCATCGAGCAGGCGACGCACGCACTGAATCCGTATGGCATTTTCAACTTCGTGCTTTCGAACGGCACAGCACAGTTCGCGTATTGCTCGACGCGTCTGTCGTACGTGATACGTCACTGGCCGTTTTCGAGCGCGCGTCTCGTCGACGGCGACCTCTCAGTTGATTTCGCCGAGCGTGGCACGCCTGCGGATCGCACGGCAGTGATCGCCACCACGCCGCTCACCGATGAAGTCTGGACCACCTGCCAGCCGGGCGATCTGCTGATGTTCCGCAGTGGCGCGCTGTTGCGGCGCGCGCACGTACCCGTTCCTGCCGAACTCCTCGCCACCGCGAAATACGCACCTTCCGAGTTGTCCGCCATCCCGGCGTGACATCGCGCCAACGCGTGGCCTTAGAAGCGCCCACGCTACCGGCACTTTCATATTCATCGAAGAATTCGTTAGTTTGCCGACACAAATTCCTCTCGTATCGTTGCGCCAGATTTAAACAAATACAACATTGATACGGGAACTCCAAAAATGAAACGTCTTTCTCTCCTCGCATTGCCCGCAGGTCTTTTGCTTGCTGCCGGCGCTCAGGCACAGAGCAGTGTCACGCTGTACGGCATCGTCGATGCCGGTATCGCCTATGTTCACAACGCACAAAACGCGAGCGGTCAGAATCAGTCGACGCTCGTGAAGTTCAGCAGCGGCAACCTGTCTGGCAGCCGTTGGGGCCTTAAGGGCACCGAAGACCTGGGCGGCGGCCTCGCCGCCGTGTTCCAACTCGAGAATGGTTTCAACATCGGTACGGGCGCGCTTGGGCAGGGCAGCCGCGAATTCGGCCGCAAGGCAGTGGTCGGTTTGTCGAGCGGCACGTGGGGGACGGTCACCCTCGGACGCCAATACGACCCGGTGGTCGATCTGGTGCAAGGTCTCACGGAAGACAACTACTTCGGCGGCGTGTTTGCCACGCCTGGCGACCTCGACAACTACGACAACAGTCTGCGCGTAAGCAACTCGGTCAAGTACGTTAGCCCGTTGTTTGCCGGCTTCCAGGTCGAGGCGCTGTACGGCGTGGGTGGTGTTGCGGGTGCGACCGGCAGCGGCCAGACGTATAGCTTCGGCGCGGCCTATGCAAACGGCCCGTTATCGCTCGGCGCAGCTTACTTCTACGCGAACGGCGGCAACACGACGACGACGGCGAATGTGCGTACGTGGACCAGCAGTTCCGATTCGCTGTTCAACACAGTCATCAACGCGGGCTTTGCGAGCGCCAAGTCGATTCAGATCGTGCGGGTGGGTGGACAGTATGTGATCGGCGCGGCAACGGTCGGTGCAGCTTACTCGAACACGCAGTACGCGAACGACACGTTCTCTGCTTTCAGCAGCACCGCCAAGTTCAACAACGGCTCGGTGTTCTTCAACTATCAGATCACTCCGGCCTTGCGCACGGGCGTTGGCTATAACTACACGTCGTTGACGGGTCCGAGTTCGGCACACTACAACCAGGTCAACCTCGGTGCGGACTTCGCGTTGTCGAAGCGCACCGAACTGTATGCGCTAGCGGGCTACCAGAAGGCGAGCGGCAACACGCTGAACGCGAGCGGCAAGGTGGTGAGCGCGCAAGCCTCGATCGGCAGTTACGGCGTGAATTCAGGGACCAACAGCCAGGAAGTGGCAGTGGTGGGGATTCGTCACAAGTTCTGATTGCCTGGTTGAATGAGCCGGCTGCCCTGATGGCGGCCGGCGTCTTGAATGTCTTCACAAAGCTCAAAGGTGAGAATATTCGGGAGCGTGATGCGTCAGCGCACACGTGAGTTGCATCGCATCACTCCTCTTCACCTTCCGACAATTCCGTCGACGACTCCCGCCAGTATTTTCCGAGCAGATCCGCCATCGGCGCGGAATGCGAGCGCCTGACACACATCGCTTCTTACCTGGGTATGCAGATTACTCGACCCCTTCCAAAGGTGAGGGTTTGCGGGAGTAGCCGGTTCTGAGCTACCGGTTGCCCGCCCAGCATGCCTTTGCGGCCTGCCCCTAAGCTCGAAAGGTGAGCGTTTTCGGGAGCCCCCCGATGGGCACTTCGCGCCTGATCCCGTTCGCTTCGTACCAAAGGTGAGATTTTTCGGGAGCTGATGCGCGCGTCGCAGGGTGACTTGGCGAGCTTTCCCATATCACGTTCTGCGTTGAAAGAGTTGGGAAGAAATTGCCAACCTTGGGGGCTGTTCCGCGTTTTGAGAATAGCGGCATACAGGGAAGATGGCGACGCGGACGACAAGCGGTCAGCGGATTTGCTATTCCCGCAAGCCATCGCCTGTCTCTGAAAACCGATCGTCTCCTGGAATCAGTTGGATGAGTCAGCACATTCTCTTTGTTGGCGCCGATGCCGGTTTAACGGCAGTAGTGGGCGAATCTTTACGCGGGCAAGGCTGCGGCGTATCCGCACGTCCGCATTGCGGCGGACTGAAGCACGTGGTCGAGACGGAGCGGCCGGCGTTGCTGGTGCTCGACGTCTCAGCGCCGCACGGCGACGGCCTTGCCGTATTGCGCGACTTGCGCATGAGTGGCAACGACGTGCCGGTGATTTTGCTGTCGGCGAGCAGCAAGGCGATCGATCGCGTGATCGGTCTCGAGCTCGGCGCCGACGATTTCATGAGCAAGCCCGCCGACCCTGCCGAATTGCTCGCCCGCATCCGCGTGCTGCTGCGCCGGCGTGGCGCGCTCGCGCCAGGCGCGCCGGAAACGCGGCCGCCGTACCGCTTCGGACGTTGCGAGCTGAACTTCTCCGCACGCGAATTGCGTCGCGACAACGAGCATTTCGCGCTGCGCAGCTCCGAATTCGCGTTGCTGAAAATCTTCGTCAATCACGCGATGACCGTGCTCACGCGCGTGCAACTCAACGAGAAACTACGCGGCAATAGCGTGCTGCATCAAGGGCGGAGTCTCGATGTATCGATCTGGCGGCTGCGGCGTCTGATCGAGATCGATCCTTCCGAACCGCGCTATGTGCAGACGGTGTGGGGACGCGGCTATGTGTTCGTGCCGCACGGCGAGATTGGAGCGGCCGAGCGCGACGCGATGGTTGCGCCCGGCGTGTGAGGTGCGGCTTCTCCGCCGCAGGCGGGCATGATTGCCGCAATCGAGAAATTCAGATTGCGCACGAGTGAATTAGGGCAATGGTCCGAGCATCTCGGCGAACCGCCGCGCCGCTTCGAGACCGAAACGAGTGGGCAGCAGCTTTACATCGCGATCATGCTCGACGTCGAAACCCATCCGCCACGCAGCGATTCGTTTGCCGTAACAGATCAGCGTATCCAACGACTGCATGACGAAGACAATCGCCGGCAGCACCTGGCCGTACAGCGCTTCGGCTTGTGCAACGTCGCCACCGACGAACGCCCGGTAGATTCGCTGCTGCCAGTCGAAACAATCGGGCGCCACGATCATGCCCGCGCATCCGGCACGCAGATTGTCGAGCAACTCCATGCCGCCACGCCCGTTGAGCACGGGCATCAGATGGCCGACGCGCGCCACCGTTTCCGCCAGCACGATCGACGGACCTTCACCCTTGAGCAGGCGGAAGTTCGGGCACTGTGCGGCGAGACGTTCTAGGCTTTCGGCCGACAAGCCGATGCCGAGATATTCGGGCGCATTCTGAATGCCGACCGGCACGCCGAGTCCGTTCATCACGTCGGCGAAGAAGTTGAAATAGAACGCCTCGGGTTGCGGCGGCGCGCCGGCGGCCAGCGCAGGCGGCTGCAGGATCAGCCAACTTGCGCCTTGTGCAATCGCGTAGCCAGCCAGATCGCGCTGGGCCTCAACTGAACTGCCGCTTACCGTGACTGCGAGCGGCAGCGTGCCGCCGCTGTCTTCGATTGCCCACTGAATGATCTGTTCGCGCTCGATTCGGGAGAGCTTGTTGACTTCGGTGGCGAGTCCGAGCACGGCCACACCAGGAGCCTGGGCGCGCACGACGGCTTCCATCTGTCGGCGCATCGCGTCGCGGTCCAGATGGTTGTCTCGATCGAAGAATGCGTAAAGGATCGGATAGATTCCGGCGATGCTGCTCGAATGAACGGAAGCTTGGTTCATGACGTCCGCTCAATGCGAGTCGCGCGGCACTGCCGCACCGCTGGAACCGACGAGGAATGCCAGGTCGGCTCCCAGATTGGCCTGCTGGACCGTCTCGACATACAGCTTGTACCAGCCGCGTGCGGGCGGTTCCGGCGCCTTCCACTCCGCTCGGCGGCGCTCGAGCTCCGCATCGTCGATATCCAGATGCAGGCGTCGCCCGGCAACGTCGAGTTCGATCATGTCGCCATCGCGAACGAGCGCCAGAGTGCCACCCGCGGCCGCTTCGGGCGCTACGTGCAACACGACTGCGCCGTAGGCAGTGCCGCTCATCCGGCCGTCCGAAATGCGCACCATGTCGGTAATGCCCTGCTTCAGAACCTTGGTGGGGAGCGGCATGTTGCCTACCTCGGCGAAGCCGGGATAGCCCTTCGGGCCCGCGCCTTTGAGCACCATCACGCAGCTGGCGTCGATGTCGAGGCTCTCGTCGTTGATGCGTGCGTGCAGGTCCTCGACGTTTTCAAACACCACGGCGCGGCCGCGATGCTGCAAGAGTTCGGGCGTGGCCGCCGATGGCTTGATGACCGCGCCATCCACTGCAAGATTGCCTTTGAGCACGGCAATGCCGGCCTTCGGCTTAAACGGCTCTGCGACCGGAAAGATTACCTTGCGGTCGAAGCATTCTGCGCGACTCACGTTCTCCCAGATGCTGCGGCCGTTTACCGTCAACGCGTCGCGATGCAACAGTTGCGCCTCGCCGAGTTCGCGCAGGACGGCGGGCAAGCCGCCGGCATAATAGAAATCTTCCATCAAGAATTCGCCGGAGGGTTGCAGATTCACGAGGCACGGCACATCCGAACCGCGTTCCCAGTCTTCCAGCTTCAGGTCAACCCCGATACGTCCCGCTATCGCCAATAGATGCACCACGGCGTTGGTCGAGCCACCGATCGCCGCATTCGTGCGGATCGCGTTTTCGAACGCTTCGCGCGTGAGAATCTTGCTCATTGTGAGGTCCTCACGGACCATCTCGACGATGCGGCGTCCCGCCATATGAGCCAGTACCTGACGGCGCGCGTCGACGGCGGGAATCGCGGCGTTGTGCGGCAAACCCATTCCGAGTGCTTCGACCATCGAGGCCATGGTCGACGCCGTGCCCATGGTCATGCAGTGCCCGCGCGAGCGGTTCATACAGCTTTCCGCCTCGATGAACTCTGCCATCTCCATCTTGCCCGCTCGCACTTGCTCTGACATTTGCCAGACGCCGGTACCCGAACCGATGGTCTCGCCCCGGTAGCGGCCGTTCAGCATTGGGCCGCCCGAGACCGCCAGTGCGGGAAGGTTGCACGACGCCGCGCCCATCAGCAGCGCGGGCGTGGTTTTGTCGCAGCCGCATAGCAGGATGACACCGTCGATCGGATTGCCGCGAATCGACTCTTCGACATCCATGGACGCGAGGTTGCGAAACAGCATCGCCGTAGGCCGCAAATTCGATTCACCCAGCGACATGACCGGAAATTCGAGCGGGAAGCCGCCTGCTTCGTAGACGCCTTTCTTGACGTATTCGGCGAGTTCGCGGAAATGCGCATTGCAAGGCGTCAATTCAGACCACGTATTGCAGATGCCGATGACAGGCCGGCCATCGAACAGATGATGCGGTAGACCCTGATTCTTCATCCATGAGCGATGGATGAAGCCGTCTTTGTCGGCTTTGCCGAACCAGGCCTGGCTGCGCAATGGCTTTTTGGGTGAGGTGCTCATGGTCGTCTCCTTCACGCACTCGCGGACTCGACAGATGCTCCGCGTATTCAGGTTCTTCGAACGGCCGGATGCGGTTCGAACCGAGCGTGGTTATCGGGTAACTCTATGGGCGGTGTGACGCTTCGTCAACTTACTTTTCCGCTGTCCCACTATGCAGAAATTTACTCATCTCTAGATTAGCTTTGCTAACTAATGTAGTAATGCCATTGAATTGGGCAGCGTCGTGTACGATCAGACAGGTGGGTTGGTGGATAAGGGTTGAGCGCAGCGCGATGGTTGCGCCCGGCGTGTGAGTATCGGCTTCTCCGCCGAAAGGTGAGGTTTTACGGGAGCACGAAGCTCGCGTATCAGGCCTGCTTCGCGACCTCGCGAATGTCGGCCACCGGCGTTTGGCCGAATGCATCGCTGAAGGCGTAGTCGAGCAACTGGGTGGCGCATTGTTCGGGCGTCGAAAGCTGACCGTTGCGCTTGAGGTCTTCGAATTTTTCGCGCATCGGGAACTGTTCCTCGCCGCTGCTGCGAATCTCCGCCTGCATATTCGTATCGATAACGCCCGGCGCGAGGCTGCAGATACGCAGTGCGCGATTCGCGTCGAGTGCAACGGCGCGTGCATGATGATCGAGCGCGGCCTTGGTCGCGCAGTAGATGCTCCAGCCGGGATACGCATTGCGCGCCGCGCCGCTGGAAATATGCATGATGCGGCGGTCGGTCGCGTCGACGCTGGCCTCGGCGAGTGCGCTCGCCAGCATCAGCGGCGTGGCCACGTTCAGACTCACGGCGGTCGCGATGTCGGCGGCGTTCTGCCCTTCGATCGGACCGATTGGCTGAACCATGCCTGCGTTGTTGATCAGCAGGACGCTCTGTGCGCCGCTGACGAAGCTGCGCAGTGCATCGGTTGCGATCCACTGTGCGACGCGCGTGGGATCTGCAAGCTCAAGCTCGATTTCGTCGAGCAGTGCCGGGAAACGCTCTTTGAGCGTGGCGTGACGCGAGCGGGACAAACCCAGTACCGCGACACCGCGCGTCAGCAGTTGTTCAGTGAGAGACGCGCCGAGGCCGCGATTGTGGCCGGTAACGATCGCACGGATCGGAGAAGAGGGAGACATGTCGTTCCTTGTGATCGTTCGCTTGAGAAGACCGCTATTTTCTCACGCTATGTCTGATGCTTGCAGCGGCGCGGGTCTTCAAGTCGCATTCCGGCGGCGCGCTAACGGCTCTCCTGAATGGTGCCCATGCCGCCGTCATCCTGCTTCCCTCAGGCAGAGCGAAAGCGCTCGCGATATTGCATCGGCGTGACGCCGATTCGCTTCGTGAAGACAATGCGCATCCGGTCCGCGGTGCCGAAGCCGCAGTCATACGCAATCGCCTTGAGCGCGGCATCGCTGCTTTCGAGCAACTTGCGCGCCGCATCCACGCGAGCACGCTCGACGAATTCATGCGGCGTCACCCTGGTCTCCTGCACGAACACCCGGGCGAAATTCCGCGCGCTCATTCCGGCGACGTCCGCCAGTTGTTTGACCGTAAAGCTCTCGCGAATCCGTTCCATGACGTGCGCCTGCACTTTGGCGACCGGCGAGGCGTCGTCAGCGGGTGCGGTCAGGTAAGGGCTGAACTGCGATTGACCGCCTTGCCGCTGTGCGAACACCACCAGCCGTTTGGCGACGGCGAGCGCCGTATGCGGCCCGTGATGTTCGGCGACCAACGCAAGCGATAGATCGATGCCCGCTGTTACACCCGCTGACGTGACCAGGTTGCCGTCGCGCAGATAGATCCGGTCGAAATCGACATGGGCTAGCGGAAACTGCTCGGCGAGTTGCGCCGCGTGCTGCCAGTGCGTCGTTACCTTGCGTGCGTCGAGCAGCCCCGCGTGGCCGAGCGCGAACGCGCCGGTGCAGATCGAGCCGAAACGCTCGCATTGTGTGGCGGCTCGCGACAACCAATCCAGCAAACGTGTGTCGGGCGTGGTGCCGTCGGGCAATGCAGGGCCGCCTGCAACCAGCGCAAGATCAAACGGCCGGCGTGCCTGGTCGAACGTGGCATCGGCGACGAGCGTCATGCCGTTGGACGCACGCAGTGGACCCGGCTCCGCGCTGAGCAGCGTGATCTCATAGCGATCCTGCGGCGCGATGAAGCGATTGGCTTCGGAGAACACATCGACCGGACCGGCGACGTCGAGCGCCTGCACGCCTGGAAAGATCGCGATCGCGACGGTAGGCATCGAATGATCTCCTTTGACGATGGATGGGAATCCGCGGCCCGCGGCAGTCAACGCGGTGCGTTTGGCAGTGTTCAACGGTCCGCGGTGATTGCCCGCGACGGCTTGCTGACCAATACTGAGCTTCATCGGACGCGCTGCTCGACGGGTCAAATAAGCAGCCAGAAAAAGCATCGCGGACCAGCATACCAAACGCGCTATCGACTCACAAAGACCGCGCGTCCCGTTCATTCGAGTCTTTCATGGAGCACTTCACATGACCACGATCGCAGGCATCCAGATTCCCGACAGCATGATGGCGCGCGAAGCCACACAGCTCGTGCGCGATACCGAAACCGAGTTGCTTTACCACCATTCGCGGCGCGTGTTCCTGTTCGGCTCGCTGGCCGGCGCGCGCAAGCAACTCAAGTATGACCCCGAGCTGTTGTACATCGGCGCGATGTTTCATGACATGGGGCTCGTCGCGCCGTATAGCAGCGAGCATGATCGCTTCGAGGTGGACGGCGCCAACGCGGCGCGTGATTTTCTGCAGCGCCACGGCATCGGCGAAGACGATATCGAGCAGGTGTGGAATTCGATAGCGCTGCACACCACGCCCGGGATTCCGCAATATATGAAGCCAGTGGTCGCACTGGTGACCGCGGGCGTGGAGATGGATGTGCTGGGCCTCGCCTATGACGAATTCACCGAACACCAGCGCCATGAAGTGATCCACGCCCACCCGCGCGGCGCGCATTTCAAGGAAGGCATCATCGACGCATTCGCGCATGGCACGATCCACAAGCCGGAGACGACCTTCGGCAACGTGAAGGCGGACGTGCTGGCGCTGAAGGACCCGCATTATCATCGCGAGAATTTCTGCACGATGATTTTGGGGTCGTCCTGGAAGGATTAATTAGTCGGCGTGCCGCGGCGAAAATGACAGCCGCGCAGAAGAAATATTATCGGCGCAATTTTCGTCCAGCATGTCATTTCCAGTCAGCGTTCGCGACTAAGGCCATGAAACACCCGGTCGATCGTGTGCAGCGGTCAGCCCAGGGTGTTGCATCCTCAGACCCGGTATGTGCAACGGATCGACCGCGGCAAGCCAGTCTGAGCACCTGAACGTCGCTTATGCAGCCCTTGTTGAAAGCGGGCTGCTCACGTAAGACTGGAGATGAAATGAAATCGATCCGAGCCGTACTGATGTGCGGATTGCTGCCGCTCGCGCTTGTAGCGGGTTCTGTGCAAGCACAGGGAATAGGACGCGCTGGCACTTATCTGATGCCGCCCGAGTACAGCATGATGATGGACAAGCTGACTCCTGAACAGCGTGCTCAGGCCATCGGCATCCAGCAAAAAATGATGCAGATGGATATGGAGTATCAGGACACGATGGCGCAGATGGAGATGAAGCACGCGCACGAGATGATGCAGATGCAAAATCAACTGCTGGACATTTTCAAAGGCCATTGACGCTCACCGCGGTTCGACCGGTTCGCGTGTGGACGCACGTCAGGCGCGGCCCGGTCATCCCCTGCCATGCAACGCGGCGATCTCCTGCAAATCGAGATCCCGCTCCAGTTCGGTTAGCAGTTCATCGTGAATCATCCCCGACCGATGCATCCGCAACAACTCGCTGCGACCGGCCGCGACGGCGGCGAGCACAACGTCGTAATGCGCGACGCGAACGTCGGCGGGATATTCCGTCACGTGCTGGTAGGTGTCCGTCATCTGCGCCCGATAGCTGTATTGCTCCAGTAGGCGCGGATGAATTACTTGTCCGTCGGCGTCGTGCACGAGTGGTTGGATGGCGGCGAATTGTGCCGCTTCGAGTCTCGCCCACGCCTGAGGCTCCGTCAAATGCTGTTCGTTGTGCTCCTTCACGCTATCCAGTTTGACCCAGCGAATCAGTGCACCGATCGTGGTCCCTTGTCCGAGCACGGTCACGAGAATCACCGCGAACGATGCCACCAGAATCAGATCGCGCCCCGGCATTGCCTCTGGCAACGAGAGCGCGATTGCCAGCGTCACCACGCCACGCATGCCGGCCCAACTCGTCACCGTCGATGAGCGCCAGTCGAGCGCAATGTTTGCGCTCCGCGTCACCTTGCACACGAGTCCCTTCAACCATTCGACGGCAAACACCCATACGAAGCGCGACAGCACGACGGCTGCGATCACTGTGCCGACAGCGGGTGCGAACGCGGTCCACGCATCTCCGACGCCGCCCAGCCGCACGATCACGCCGCGCAGCGACAGCCCGATCAGAAGGAACACGAGTGCTTCCATCAGGAAGATCAGGACTTGCCAGAAAGCCGTGCCGCGCATGCGCACCGAGGCAGAGAAAACTTCGTGCTGGTGCCAGCCCAGCACCATCCCGCAACTGACGGTCGCGATGACGCCCGAGACGTCCAGCATGTCTCCTGCGATGTAGCTGAGCCACGGGGAGAGGGCGGATGCGGTGATGATGAGGTAGACGTCGTCGAGGTAGCGCAGCAGCCTGACGACCACGAAGCCGATCGCGATGCCCACTGCCACGCCACCCAGGCCGAGCACCGCAAACCGCTCGACCGCGTGTTGAGCGTTGAACGTGCCGGTCAGCGCGGCCGCGACGGCGAAGCGGAACAGCACGATGCCGGCGGCGTCGTTGAGCAGGCTTTCGCCTTCGAGGAGCACCATCAACCGGCGCGGCAGCGCGACGCGTTCGAGTACGGCCTTTGCAGCGATGGCGTCAGGTGGCGAGACGACCGCGCCCAGCGCGAAGCACGCGCTCCACGGTAAGGCCGGCACGACCCAATGCACGACCAGACCGACCGCGAGGGTCGTGAAGGCGACGGCGCCGATCGCGAGCAGCAGGATGCCGCCGAAATTGCGTTTGAATTCGTCCCATACGGAGAAGTAGGCGCCGTCCATGAGGAGCGGCGGCAGGAACACGACCAGGACCAGTTCGGGATCGAGGTTGATGCGAGGGAGTCCAGGCACGAAGGCCATTGCGGCGCCGCCGACCAGAAGTGCCGCGGCCGGAGGGAGTCGTAGCCGCTTGGCGAGCAGTTGAAGACCGATCATCGCGCCGAGCGACAGCAGGACGAGTTTGAAGCCCATGACGGAGGACATGCGGGAGCCTCGGCGGGTGGCTGGGGATTACTTTTTATCACAGAGCAAGGTCATTGCCTGCAGTCCATTGCCTGCAGTTGAGCAGACGGACGATACATCTATTGCATCAGGCACTTGAGGTGACTGTGCGCAGGTTGTCCACAGGCTTGCCAACAATTTGTGGGGACAAGTTTTTTGGATGCTCGGCGCTTGTTTTGTCAGTGTTCTTCGCGCTTTGGCCTTTCCTTGAATTGTTAGTGGTCTATTCGTGTTGCCCCTGTGCGGGGCGGCACTTACTTTCTTTGCCGCCGCAAAGAAAGATAAGCAAAGAAAGCGGCTAGAAGCCCCTGCTAAGTGGGCACCGAGGTTTGCCTGGGGTAGTGGTGCGACTGGAATCCGTGTTCTCGCACATTCGGCGTTAGTGACAAAGGAGTCATCAGCTCCCACTCCGCACTGCGTGCATCGCGGACGGGTATGCAGGGGAAACCACGGGCTTCGGTTGAGGTTTGTGGGAGCCGTCGGCTTCGCCTCGGCGAGGCGCTCATGCATTCAGCCGGAACCCGTACCTCAAATGATATGGCGGTGCCCCGCAATCACGGTCGCGGCACGGGTGCCGTTGCCGTTCCAATCGCAGTCGCGATGCCGGGGAAATGATGAGGCCACGATTTGATGACGAGACGCGAGCGCCAAAACGCAGCGATCGGTTTTATGAACGACTCTTCGGCGCGCGCAGCGCCGCCGGAAGTATGACGCCCTTGTCACAAGCCTATGCAGCGGCACGAACACAGATTCCAGATGCACCACTATCCCTAGCAGACCACGGTGCCCACTTAGCAGGGGCTTCTAGCCGCTTTCTTTGCTTATCTTTCTTTGCGGCGGCAAAGAAAGTAAGTGCCGCCCCGCACAGGGGCAACGCTAATAGACCACTAACAATTCAAGGAAAGGCACCAAAGCCAGATCAAGGAAAGGCCAAAGCGCCAAGAACACGGACAACAAGCGCCGAGCATCCAAACACCTTATGCCTTCAACACCGAAGCCGCCACGTCCTCCCGCGACTGCACCTGCAAAACCGCATCCCGCTTATCGAGCAAATGCTGCCGCAGAATCGCGCTCAACTTCTTCCCATCTCGTGCCTCGAGCGCCTTCAACATCTCATCATGATCATGAATCGCGCTATCCCACTTGGGGATCTGAAAATTCGACCGGAATCGCAACGCCTGCAAGCGTCGATTAACAGCGACATAAGTCTGCCGCAGTGCTGAATTCCTCGCCGCCTCATTGATCTTGTCGTGAATCGCCTGGTTGCGGCTGTAGTACCCGGCCAGATCGTTCTGCGTCCGGCAAGCCAGCATCGCGTAATGCAACGCCTTGATCTCGGCGAGTTCCGCAGCCGTCATCCGCTCCGCCGCCAGTTCGCCGGAGAAAGCCTCAAGACCGCTCATCAGTTCGAAGGTCTCACGCAACTCCGCTTCCGACATCTTCGACACCGACGCACCGCGATTCGGCGAAATCTCGATCAGCCCTTCCGCAGCCAGAACCTTCAGCGCCTCCCGCAACGGCGTGCGCGAAATCCCAAGCGTCTCGCACAACTCGCGCTCGTTCAGTTTCTTGCCCGGCTCGAGCACCCCCTCGACGATAAAGCGGCGAATGTGCTCCACCACCGTGTCGTGCAAACGCTGACGCTCAACCTTCGGCATAAGCGGAGAAGCGGCCACACCCGCGTCGAAATCCGAATTTTGCATACAAAAGCCCCCAACATCGTGTTAGGTACGATTTTATCGGAACCATGCAGATTAGTTAATAGCACGGGTAAACACCGGTATCAGCAGGCAATTTTCGCCTTGGGATCGTCATGGATCATCTGATATAGTTTTTTGCATGCAAAATTCAATCGGAGGAGCCCAATGCTCAAGCTAGACTTTCATCCCGCTGGCCGTCACTTCCTGCAGATCCCGGGTCCGAGCCCGGTGCCCGATCGCATTCTCCGTGCGATGAGCTACCCGACCATCGATCACCGCGGCCCCGAGTTCGGCGAACTTGGTCTGAAGGTGCTCGAAGGCATCAAGAAAATCTTCAAAACGCAGCAACCGGTGGTGATCTATCCGGCCTCCGGCACCGGCGCGTGGGAAGCGGCGCTGTCGAACACGCTGAGCCCTGGCGACAACGTGCTGATGTTCGAAACCGGTCACTTCGCGACGCTGTGGAAAAAGATGGCGGAAAGCCTCGGGCTGAAGCCTGAGTTCCTCGGCCTGCCTGGTATTGAAGGCTGGCGGCGCGGGGTTCAGCCGGACATGATCGAAGAGCGTCTGCGCGCCGACACGCAACACGCGATCAAGGCCGTGTGTGTCGTCCATAACGAAACCTCGACGGGCGTCACCTCGGACATCGCCGCCGTGCGCCGCGCGATCGACGCTGCCGGTCACCCGGCACTGCTGTTGGTCGACACGATCTCGGGTCTCGCCTGCGCCGACTATCGCCATGACGAATGGGGCGTCGACGTCACTGTGTCAGGCTCGCAAAAGGGTTTGATGCTGCCGCCGGGTATCAGCTTCAATGCGATCTCGCCGAAGGCATTGGCCGCCAGCAAGCAGGCCAAATTGCCGCGCAGCTTCTGGGACTGGACCGACATCGTCGAGATGAACAAGACCGGTTACTGGCCGTACACGCCGAACACGAACCTGCTGTATGGGCTTCATGAGGCGCTGGAGATGATTCTCGGCGAAGGGCTCGACAACGTGTTCGCCCGTCACGAGCGTCTCGCCGAAGCCACCCGCCGCGCGGTCCGCGCGTGGGGTCTGGAGATTCAGTGCGCGGATCCCGCTGTGTATAGCCCGGTGCTGACCGGCGTGATGATGCCCGAAGGCATCGATGCCGACGCCGTGCGCAAGCTCATCTACGAACGCTTCGACATGTCGCTCGGTACGGGCCTCGGCAAGATGAAAGGCCGCATGTTCCGCATCGGCCACCTTGGCGACTGCAACGACCTGATGCTGCTGGCGACGCTGGCCGGTTGCGAAATGGGACTGCGGCTCGCGGGTGTGCCCCTCAAGGAAAGCGGCTTGCCTGCCGCTATGGAGTGGTTGAGCCAGCCGACCAAAGCCTCGGGGCTGAAAGCCGCGGCTTAAGCGATGGCGCGCCACGCGCATCGGTGCTCACCACATCGGTGCGTCAGCGCATCCGCGCAACAGGCAGCAAGCAGCAAGTAAATAGGCATCTCGCAGCAAGGGAAGGCGGGGGCACTTCCCTTACGAAGCCGCACATAGAACGCGGCTCATGGACAACATGCGATGGACCCACAGCGCATGCCGCTGGCGGGCGACGACGCAGCGCGCCATTCCAGGCGCGCCGTCGATAGACTGCAATGGAGAGAGACGATGAAGCGGTTTCGTGTGAGCAGTGCGACCAGTATCGTTCTAGTGATGCTATGCATCATGTACTTCATCACTTACCTCGACCGCGTCAACGTCAGCACCGCGGCCGCAGGATTCGGCAAGGAATTCGGCCTCTCGCATACGGAAGTGGGCCTGGTGTTTTCGGCCTTCGCTTATCCGTATCTGATTTTCCAGATCATCGGCGGCTGGGTTAGTGACCGCTTCGGTGCAAAACGCACGCTGATTTTCTGCGGCGCTATCTGGGGCGTGGCGACGTTGCTGACCGGTTTCGCCGGTGGTCTCGTCTCGTTGCTGGCCGCACGCGTGTTGCTCGGTTTCGGCGAAGGCGCCACGTTTCCTGCTGCGACGTCCGCGATGGCGCGTTGGGTTGCGAAAGAAAAACGCGGCTTTGCGCAGGGCATCACCCACGCGGCATCGCGTATCGGCAATGCGGTTGCACCTGGCTTGATCGTGCTGGTGATGGCGACCTGGGGCTGGCGCGAATCGTTCTATATCTGCGGCGTGTTCAGCTTGCTGTGGGTGGCGGTGTGGGCGTTCACGTTCACCGAACATCCGAAAGACCATCCGCGTATCACGACCGAGGAACTCGAGGTCCTCCCCGCGCCGAAGCCGAAAGCGGCCCGCGTGCCGTGGGGCAAACTGTTTCGCCGCATGTGGCCGGTCACGATCGTGTACTTCTGCTACGGCTGGACCTTGTGGCTGTTCCTCAGCTGGATTCCGCAGTACTTCCTGCACAGCTATCACCTGCAACTGCAAAAGTCGGCGATCTTCGCCTCGGTCGTGTTCTTTGCCGGCGTACTCGGCGACACGCTCGGCGGCATCGTGACCGACTGGATCTTCACGCGGACCCGCAGCCTGAAGCGCGCCCGGAGCTGGATGGTGTCGGTGTGCATGTTCTTTTGTCTGCTCTCGCTGATCCCGCTGATGTTCACGCACGATCTGTATCTGTCGATGGCGTGTCTCGCTTCGGGCTTCTTCTTCGCCGAAATGACGATCGGCCCGATGTGGGCGATTCCGATGGACATCGCGCCGGAATACTCGGGCACCGCGAGCGGCATGATGAACACCGGCTCGGCATTGGCCGCGATCATCTCGCCGGTGGTCGGCGGATTTCTGATCGACTACTTCGGCAGCTGGGAGTTGCCGTTCGTCGGCAGCATGCTGTTGATGGCGATCGGCGTGGTGCTCGCGTTCCGCATGCAGCCGGAAAGCAAGTTCGCGCTCAATGCGGCCGATGAAGCACACGCCACCACAGGCGTGGGTGCATAAGCAGACCGCGCACCGTTCCCTCTCTTCGCATTCAAAGCAATGACAACATCACTGAGTCAACGTCTCGCCGACGCGCGCCGCAATCACCTGACGCTCGATGCGTTGCCGCCTGAGCAAACGCCCGCCGACGGCACCGCCGCCTACGCGATCCAGCACGAGATACTGAACGTATTGAACGCGCCGATCGGCGGCTGGAAGATCGGCGCGAAGTCCGACAGCGGCCCGATTCAGGGCGCACCGTTACCGGCGAACGATTTGCACGCCGACGGCGCACGATTACCGCGTGAAGCCTTCGCGCCACTAGGACTCGAACTGGAGATTGCATTCCGTTTCGGCCGCCGCTTCGAGCCGTCGACAACGCCCTATAGCGAAGCCGACGTGCACGCAGGTATCGGCTCGATCGGCGCGACCATCGAGATTGTGGCGAGCCGTTACGCTGACTGGCCCAAGGTCGACAAGCTTGCGCAGCTCGCGGATTTGCAGAATCACGGTGCGTTGATCGTCGGCGAATTCACGCCGTATCGCGAGGACTTTCCGTTTGGGGCGCCGTCGCTGCAGTTCAGCTTTGACGGGAGTGACGTGGTGGCGACGACACCCGCCAATCCGGCCGGTGATCCGCGACGCCTGCTGACATGGCTTGTCAATCACGCCACCTCGCGCGGTATCGCGATCACGCCGGAGATGGTCGTCACCACCGGTTCGTACACCGGCATGTTTTTTCCGCAGAGCGCGGGCACAGCGAGCGGGCGTATTGAAGGACTCGCGCCGATCAGCCTGACGCTGTACTAGCCCGCTTTCCTATAGGCCGACGATATGACGAACCCCACTTCCGCTTTACTCGTCAAGCCGATCCATCTGGTGCCGTCCGCCGCACGGCTGACGTCGCCGCTCGCGCAGCATCTGCGCAAGTCTTTACGTGGCGACGTGTTGTTCGATGCGGCGAGCCGCGGCCGTTATTCCACCGATGCGTCCATCTATCAGATTACGCCGATCGGCGTGGTGGTGCCGCGCGATCAGGACGATCTGCGCATCGCGCTGGAAATTGCACGCAGCGAGAAAGTACCGTTGCTCGCACGCGGTGCGGGCACGAGCCAATGCGGCCAGACCGTCGGCGAGGCGCTGGTGATCGACACTAGTAAGTGGCTGAACAACATCGTCGCATTCGATGCCGACGCGCGCACGGTGACCGTCGAGCCGGGCGTCGTGCTGGACCATCTGAACGCATGGTTGAAGCCGCACGGCCTGTGGTTTCCGGTCGATGTCTCGACGGCGGCGCAGTGCACGATTGGGGGAATGGCCGGCAATAACTCGTGCGGCTCGCGCTCGATCGAATACGGCAATATGGTGCACAACGTCGAAGCGATCGACGCCATTCTCGCCGACGGCAGCGAAGCGCGTTTCGCTTCATTGCGCGAGGCGCCGCAAGGCGCGCGCTTGCAGCAGATCGTCGAAGGTGTGAAGCGAATTGCTGAGCGGGAGCATGCTGAAATTGTCGAACGCGTGCCGAAAGTCTTACGTCGCGTTGCGGGCTACAACATCGACGTGTTCGATTGCCAGAACCCGCGCGCCTATACCGACGACGGCATCGCGAATCTCGCGCATCTGCTGGTCGGTTCGGAAGGCACGCTTGCGTTCAGCCGGCAACTGACGCTGAAGCTCGCGCCACTGCCGACACATAAGACACTGGGCGTGGTCAACTTCCCGACCTTCTGGCAGTCGATGGATCTCACGCAGCACATCGTCAAGCTGAAGCCGGTGGCCGTGGAGCTGGTCGATCGCACGATGATCGATCTGGCGATGAGCAATCCCGCTTTCCGTCCGGTGATCGAGAAAGCGCTGGTCGGCGAGCCGCAGGCCATTCTGCTGGTGGAGTTCGCGGGCGAGGACCGCGACCAGCAACTCGCGTCGCTCAAACAACTCACCGAACTGATGGCCGACTTGGGCTTGCCCGATTCGGTCGTCGAGATGCCTGCCGCGAACGAACAGAAAGCGCTGTGGGAAGTCCGCAAAGCCGGACTGAACATCATGATGAGCATGAAGGGCGACGGCAAACCGGTCTCCTTCATTGAAGATTGCGCGGTGCCGCTCGAACACCTGGCGGAATACACAAGCCGTTTGACTGAAGTCTTTCATCGCAACGGCACCGAAGGCACCTGGTATGCACATGCGAGTGTCGGCACGCTGCACGTGCGGCCGATTCTCGACATGCGGCGCGACGGCGCGGTGAAGATGCGCGCGATCGCCGAAGAGGCGGCGGCCCTGGTGCGCGAATACAAAGGCGCATATTCCGGCGAGCACGGCGACGGTTTGTGCCGTGGCGAATGGGTAGCGTGGCAATACGGGCCGCGTCTGAATCAGGCATTCACGGAGATCAAGGCGCTGTTCGATCCGGACAACCGCTTCAATCCTGACAAGATCGTGCGTCCGCCGAAGATGGACGACGCACGCAACTTCCGCTTCGCGCCAGGCTACGAAGCGCAGCGGATCGATACCGCGCTCGACTGGTCCGTATGGAACGTTGAACGCGATCCGCTGACGGGGCGGGAGACGCTGCCGGGCAGCGGCAACGATCTGTCGGGCGGTCTCGCGAAGGCCGTCGAGATGTGCAATAACAACGGCCATTGCCGCAAGTTCGATGCGGGCACCATGTGCCCGAGTTATCGCGTGACGAAGGATGAGCAGCATGTGACGCGAGGACGTGCGAATACACTGCGTCTCGCGATCTCCGGGCAACTCGGCGAAGCAGGACTCGCCAGTGACGACGTCAAGGACACGCTCGACCTGTGCGTTTCGTGCAAGGGCTGCAAGCGCGATTGCCCGACGGGCGTTGATATGGCGAAGTTCAAGATCGAGGCGCGGGCGGCGCGTGTCAAACGGCACGGGCTGCGTCTGCGTGACAGGTTGGTGGCCTTCATGCCGCGCTATGCGGCAACGGCGAGCCGCGTGCCGGGCTTGATGGCATTGGTCGACAACGTGCCGGTGTTGTCGGCGTGGTTCAAACGTTCGGTGGGTTTTGCGCCTGAACGTACGTTGCCGCGTTTCAAGAAATCGTTCCTGGCGAGCGCGTCGGCGAACAAACCGCCTCAAGGCGGCGCGCTGAAAGAAGTGCTGTTGTTCGTCGACACGTTCAACAACAACATGGAGCCGGAAAACGCGCGCGCCGCGCAGCAGGTGTTGGAAGCTGCGGGTTACACGGTGCACTTCAATGCGCGCCAGGGCGAGCGCCCGGTGTGTTGCGGCCGCACTTTCCTCGCGGCTGGTTTGGTCGATGAAGCGAAGCAGGAAGCGCGACGTATGCTCGATCTGTTCAAACCGTTCGTGGAGCGGGGCGTGCCGATCGTTGGGTTGGAGCCGTCGTGTTTGCTGTCGTTGCGCGACGAGTTTCTGCACTACGGTTTCGGCGAAGAAGCGCGACGTCTTTCGAAACAGGCATTTCTATTCGAAGAGTTTCTGGTGCGTGAGGAAAAGGCCGGGCGCTTGCAGCTTGCGTTGAAGCCGTTGGCGAAAGAGCAGGCGCTTGTACACGGCCACTGCCATCAAAAGGCCTTCGATGCGTTCACGCCCGTGCAAACCGTACTGAACTGGATTCCTGAATTGAAGGTGTCGACGGTCGAGTCGTCGTGTTGTGGCATGGCGGGTAGCTTCGGCTACGAAGCCGAGCATTACGCGACATCGCAGGCAATGGCGGAATTGTCGCTGCTGCCCGCGGTGCGCAAGATCGACGGCAATACGGTGATGGTCGCGGACGGCACGAGTTGCCGGCATCAGATTCATGATGGCACAGGCATCGACGCAATCCATGTGGCGCGTGTATTGGCGATGGCGTTGCAGTGAGGGAGGGTGGTTGGCCGCGGTTGGCCCTTATGCCGCGCCCACCACCTGCCGATACGCCGTCGGCGCCACACCGACGCTCTCACGAAAACGATGGCTGAAATGGCTGGCGTTCGCATAGCCGCATTGTTCGGCGACCTGTGCGAGCGGCAGCCTGGTCGTGCGCAGCAGTGTGCGTGCACGTTCGAGCCGTTGCTGCGCGATCCAGGCAGCAGGCGGTAGTCCGAACGACGTGCGGAACATGCGCGCAAGATGAAACTCCGACAGCGCTGCGACACCGGCAAGCTCGCCGAGCGTGAGCGTTTGCTCGAGATGGCTCTCGATGTAGTCGCGCAAGCGCCGCCGGGTCGCAACCGACAGACCGCCCTTGAGCGACGTATCCGTGCGACGCACACCTTGTGCGCGCAGCAACAGACTCAACACCTCGTGCGCGGTTTCATTGGTCCGCAGCAGGCCATCAGGATCCTGCCAGTCTTCATTCGCGAGCGACTGACACAGGTGCGCGATGCGGGCGTCTTCGAAATAGGTGCGATCGGCCAGCGTCAGTTCGCGCGGCTCGCGATCGAGTTCCTGCACAGCGCGCTGCGTGAAGTGTTCGGGCAGAAAGTAAAGATGCATGAAATGCATATGGCCGCGCACCCACCAGCGCGATTCGTGCTCGCCGGGCAACGCGCAAAGCCGCGACGGCGCGCCGTAGCGCCCGGGCATTTTCTGACGTTCGGTGCGATAGCCGCCGTCCAGATAGCACGACAACGTGTGATGGCCGGGGCGGTCATAGACGGTCTCGGCTTCCTCCGTGTCGCGGGTCCAGACGGCAATGGCGAGCCGGTCGCCGAGCCACGCGAAGCGTTCGAGATTCGCGTTGGCGCTCTGCAACGTGTGACAGACCGACTGAAGGCCGAACGGCGTTTCGGTGGATTCGATCACAGTGGCGGGCGGTCTGACGTTCACGGAACGAGCGGGATGCATTCGATGACAGGGTAAGCGTCAGTATAGGGCGAGCGATTGCCGGCCGCTCACGCCTCCGAAAAAGTGCGCAATCCTGGACAAGTGCCGCCGCCGCCGCTGCAGCATAGTTGGGTTTCCGCTTTTTGCTGCTGCAGGCGCTGCCATGAACCTTTCGCTCTATGCCGTCACCGTGCTGATCTGGGGCACCACTTGGATCGCCATCAAATGGCAACTGGGCGCGGTGCCGCCACCAGTGTCGATTGCGTGGCGTTTCTGGATCGCGGCGCTGGTGCTGTTCGCGCTGCTGCGCATCATGCGCCGGCCCATCTGGCCGCCCCGCGCCGCTTGGCGCTTCCTCGCCGCGCAAGGCCTCGCGCTCTTCTGTCTGAATTTTCTGTGCTTCTACTATGCCGAGCAGGTGGTGCCGAGTGGCCTTGTCGCGGTGGTGTTTTCCACCGCGCCGCTGCTGAATTCGATCAACGGCCGGCTTTTCATGGGACGTCCTCTGCAACCGTCGGCGATTGCCGGGGCGGCGTTGGGGCTCGTCGGCATCGTGTGCCTGTTCGTCCAGCAGATGGCGGGACACCTGGGCGATCACACGGTATGGTTGGGACTTGCGATCGCGTTCCTTGGCACTTTGTGCTTTTCAGCGGGCAATCTGCTGTCGAGCAGGATGCAATCGATGGGTTTGCACCCGTTCGCCACCAATAGCTGGGCCATGCTGATCGGCGCCGGCGTCTTGACGGTGGGAAGCGCGCTGGCCGGCTTTTCGTTCTCTATCGAACCCGACGTGCGTTATCTCGGCGCGCTCGCTTATCTGGCGATCTTCGGCTCGGTGATCGGCTTTACCGCGTACCTGATGCTGGTCGGACGCATCGGGCCGGAGCGGGCCGCCTACTGCACCGTGCTGTTTCCAATTGTGGCGCTGGCGGCGTCGACGGTTTTCGAGGGCTACCGGTGGTCCGCGTTGGCGGTGCTCGGGCTCCTGCTGGTGGTGGCGGGGAATCTGGTGGCGTTCGATCTCACGCGGCGGCTCTTTGTGCGGCGGGTGAGGGCATCCTAATCCGCGGCCGCCCACTCAGGCCGCTTTCCCATGCTGTCGAACAGTTCGAGTATCGTCGCCTTGACCTTCTGCACGGCGTTGCTGAGCAAGGCCGTGTCGTGCCAGCAGAGTGACAGATCGCGCGAGAACAACCGGTGATCGACCTTGGCAAGCTTGAGCTTGTGTTCATCGAGTTCGACGTGTGCAGCCGTCCACGGCAGGATCGTCACGCCTAGTTTTGCCATCACCGCCGCGAACAACAACGCGGTGGAACTGGCCTCGAACAGAATCTCGCACGGCAGCCCGGCTTCGCGCAGCGCCCACTCGACGCGGCTGCGAATCGTATTCGGCGCGCTCGGCAGGATCAGCGGCATGCGCGCGAGTTCGGCGATCGACACCGGCTCACGCGGCATCTGAAATTCCGGCCACGCAATCAGATAGAGCGCCTCGGTGAGCAACCTCTGCGCGGCCACCCCGCGAGTTTCGACTGCATCCACCACGACGGCCAGATCCACCCTCCCGCTACCGATCAGGCTGCCGAGCTCCGCGCTCGGTGCTTCGAGCAACTCCAGCGCGATGCCGGGGTAACGGTCGCGGATTGTGCGAGCAAGCGGGATCGCCATCATCCGCGCCGTGCTCGACGGCATGGCGACCGACACTCGGCCCTGCGGCAGCTCGGCGTCCTGGCGCAGGAGTTCGCGCGTGCTGTCGGCCTGGCGCAGCAACTCGACCGCGTGTCGGTAAAGCGTTTGCCCGGCGGCGGTGGGCGCCACGCCTTGCACGCTGCGCTCGAGCAACTGCATCCCCAGATCGCGCTCCAGATTGCGCATCTGCTGGCTGATTGCGGGCTGCGCGATATGCAGCGCCTCGCTCGCGCGGGTCACGTTCCCGCACTCCACCACTTTGACGAAATACCGCAGTTGCCGCAGGTCCATGCGCGTCGCTCGCTCCTTCATCCCATAACGAAATCCGATTGAGCTAGAGAAATATCATATTTTTCGATTATCGAGCGCGTTCTTATACTCAAACCACAAAAACCGAAGCGTGCCCAGCGTGAGTTGTCTGGCGCCGCTTCAAAACGGCCGGCTGCTGCTGGTCAGGAGACGAGCATGTCGAAAGTGATCGATGCATCGACGCCCGGGATCAAGCCCGGCCGCACGCCCCTCACCCGCGAGCAGATCGGCGGCTTCTGGGCGGTTTACTCGGGATGGGTGCTGGATGGTGTGGATTCGGTGATCTACGCCTTGGTGTTGATTCCGGCGCTCACCGAGTTGCTGCCCGTCTCGGGCATTGCCGCGACGCCCGGCAATCTCGGCATGTACGGCTCGATCCTGTTCGCGCTGTTTCTGATCGGCTGGGGGCTGTCGTTCATCTGGGGGCCGCTCGCCGACCGCTTCGGGCGGGTCAAGACGCTGGCCGCGAGCATCCTCATCTACTCGGTGTTTACCGGCGCCGCTGCGTTCGCGCACAACGTCTGGGAGCTGGCTGCGTTCCGGCTGATTGCCGGCATCGGCGTGGGCGGCGAATGGGCGCTGGCAGGTACCTATGTCGCCGAAAGCTGGCCGGAGGATCGTCGCAAGATGGGCGCGGGCTATCTGCAGACCGGCTACTACGTCGGATTCTTCCTTGCCGCTTTGCTGAACTACACGGTCGGCGCGACGTACGGCTGGCGCGCGATGTTCCTGTGCGGTCTCGCACCCGCGTTGCTGGCGATTTTCACGGTGCTCAAGGTGAAGGAGCCGGGGCAGTGGCGCAAGGCCACGCATGGCGTCGGTCAGACGAACGTCGCGGCGGTGACCAGGCGCCGTCCGCTGATGGAGATATTCGCGCCGGCTTATCGACGTCGCACGTTGACGAGTGCGAGCCTGGTGGGCGTCGCGATCATCGGCTTGTGGGCCGGGTCGGTCTACGAAGCGAGCGCGGTCGTGACACTGGCGACGCGCGCCGGCATCGACCGCGTCGGCGCTGTGCGCCTTGCGTCGATCGGGGCGGCGGTGCTGTCGGTCGGGACGATCCTCGGTTGTCTTGCAGCGCCTTGGCTGGCGGAAAGGCTGGGGCGGCGCACGGCGCTCGGGGTGTACTTCGCCGGCATGGCAGTGTCGATCGTGTTCGCCTTCGGCTGGGTCTTCTATCTGCCGAACGGACTCAACCTTTTCATGGTGTCGCTGCTATTCCTCGGCTTCTTCGGCGGCAATTTCGCGATCTTCTCGCTGTGGCTGCCGGAGCAATACCCGACGCGGATACGCGCTACCGCGTTTGCCTTCAATGCGTCGGTGGGCCGCCTGCTTGGCGCTGGGGTGAACTTCTTGCTGGCTGCCGCGATTCATTGGCAAGGTTCGCTCGGGCTGCCGATTGCGTGGACAGCGGCGGCCTTTGTGATTGGCCTGCTGATCTTGCCGTTTGCTGTCGAGACCCGTCATCAGACGTTGCCGGAATAGTGCTTCGTTGAACGCATCGCTCGCGTTGCTGCCGTCTTTCGTTGGACGCGGCGGGTATGGCGCAAGCGCGTCACTTGGGTTGTCCGCAACCGTCGTTAATTCGCTGGAGAAATGAATGCAAGCGTTACAAGGAATCAAGGTCGTTGAACTGAGCCGTGCGCTGTCGGGGCCGTTTTGCTCGATGGTGCTGGCCGATCTCGGCGCGGACGTCATCAAGGTCGAGCCAGGCCCTGGCGGCGACATGAGCCGAACCTGGGGACCGTTCGACCGGGGCGTGAGCACCTACTATCTTTCCTGCAACCGCAACAAGCGCGGCGTGTGCATCGACTTTCGCAACCCGGAAGGACTGGCCGCGGTTCACCGGCTGATCGACGATGCCGACGTGGTGATCGAGAACTTCAAGCCTGGCACCATCGAGAGCATGGGGCTCGGCTATGACGTGCTCAGCGCGCGCAATCCGCGGCTGGTGATGGGCAGCATCAACGCGTTTGGCGCCGATGGTCCGATGAGCGGCTGGCCCGGTTTCGACCAGATCGCGCAGGGTTATTCCGGCATGATGAGCCTGACCGGTTTCGCCGACGGCGATCCCACGCGCACCGGCACCGCGATCGGCGATCTGAGTTCGGGCATGTGGCTCGCGATGGCGATACTGTCCGCGTTACTGGAGCGCGAGCGAACCGGGCGCGGCCAACACGTGAGCACATCATTACTTGCGAGTCTGGTGGGCCTCTTGAGCGTGCATGGCCAGCGCTACCTGAGCCTTGGCGACATTCCGCGCCGTACCGGCAACGCGCATTCGGTGATCGCACCGTATGGCGTATTCGAAACCGCCGATGGTCCGCTCAACATTGCGCCGATTACGTCCGACATGTGGTTGCGCTTGTGCCAATTGCTCGATTTGCCCGCATTGCCGGACGACCCGCGCTTCGCGACGAATGAGGCGCGCGTCGCGCATCGCGATGAATTGAAGGCTGCGCTGGAAGCGCGTTTGAAGACGCGCGGCAAACGGGAGTGGACAGAGTTGTTCATCGGCGTGGGATTGCCTGCCGGCCCGATCAATACCTTGGACGAAGTGTTCGACGACCCGCAAGTCCAGCATTGCCGGCTGGTGGAAACGGTCGAGCATCCGACCCTCGGCGCATTGCGCCAGGTCGTGACGCCGGTGTCGAGTTCAGCGGTACAGGGCGATTCTTCGCATCACGTCAGCCGCCATGCGCCGCCGGGCCTTGGCGAACATACGGTTGATGTATTGCGCGAGGCGGGTTTCGATGAGGTATCGATTGAGGCGTTGATTGCTGCTAAAGCGGTGCATCAGCAGGGTGGCTATGGTTCGCCGGAGAAGGTAGCGGCACGTATGGCAGGGGCTACACAATGAGTCTGATGCAAAACTCAGATCATCCGATGGAAGTCACGCAATGAACACGCCTAAAAACTTCGAACTCGCGGCGCGAGCCACGCTGTGGATCCGACGCAAAATTCGGAACAGGGCTGTTAGAGTCGCGCAATAAGCATGCCGAAAAAGCTTGAAATACGCTGCGGGAGTTACGCGATGAGCAGGCCGAAAACTTTGGAACACGCTGCAGAGGCCATACGATGAACACACCGAACACATCGCCGTTTACGGTAACGGTCGATATCGTAGATGAACGGATCGCACGCTTGACGTTCAGTCATCCTACCCGCAGGAATGCCCTCAGCGCGGAGTTGCTGCACGCGCTCGACGCACACCTTGTCGATCTCGCGACACAGCGCATACCGGTCGTGATACTTGGCAGCGGCATCGGGCAGGATGTCTGGAGCGCGGGCCACGACCTTGGAGAGCTAGCGGATGATCGCGATCCGATTGCCTACGGCAAGCCGTTGGAGCGGACGTTGCGCCGCGTGCGCGCTTACCCGGGCGTAGTGATCGCGATGGTGTCGGGCTCAGCATGGGGCGGCGCCGTCGATCTGGCGATGAGTTGCGACCTCGTTATCGCCGACGAAAGCGCGCGCTTCGCGATGACGCCGGCGAACATCGGCTTGCCCTATACGACAAGCGGCCTGCTTCGTTTCTTCAACAACTTGCCGATTCACGTATTGAAGGAAATGTTCTTCAGCGCGTTGCCACTCGATGCCGCGCGCGCCGAGCGCTTCGGCGTCATCAACCGCCTGGTCGACAGCGACAAACTGGAAGCAACGGCGCTTGAAATGGCGCGCGGAATCGCAAGCAAGGCGCCCTTGGCGATCCAGGCCGTGAAGGAACAACTTCGGATACTGGAAGACTTGCAACCGATGCCTGTGCAAGCGATGGAACAGATTGCAGAACTGCGTCGGCAAGCATGCGAAAGCGCGGATTTCAGCGAGGGGCTAGCGGCGTTTTCGGAAAGACGGCCACCGGCGTTCAAGGGCAAATGAACACGACGTTCACCTGAGCGAATGACGTTGTTCGAGGGGAGTGGTTCAAGCAACGGTGATGTCCTGAGCGATCGCGCTTGCACCGCCAGCGTTAAAGGTGAGTCTTTCCGGGAGCGAAGAAATAAACGAAAAACACCATCGGTGAGCTTTTCCGGGAGCAAGAGAAGCGTGAAGCGCGCACCCGCAAGCACTTCGCGACAACCCACATGCGCCAAAACGTAGCGATCGGTTTTATGAACGGCTCTTCGGCGCGCGCAGCGCCGCCGGAAGTATGACGCCCTTGTCACAAGAGCATGTAGTGGCACGAACACAGATTCCAGATGCACCACTATCCTGTGCAGACCACGGTGCCCACTTAGCAGGGGCTTCTAGCCGCTTTCTTTGCTTATCTTTCTTTGCGGCGGCAAAGAAAGTAAGTGCCGCCCCGCACAGGGGCAACGCTAATAGACCACTAACAATGCAAGGAAGGCACCAAAGCCAGATCAAGGAAAAGCTCAACGCTGCGGACGCAGAACCACAGGCGCACACGCCGCCAAAATCGCCGCCCCGGCATAAGTCACCAACCCCATCGCAGCAACCCACCACAACGCAATCGAAACATGCGGCGCCAAAATCGTCGCCGCACCGGCAATGGCGACGCCAACGAGCCCTCCGGCCTGCCGCAACGCGTTCAGCAACCCAGAGGCCACGCCAGCCAATTCACCAGGCACCTGTTCCAACACAGTAGAAATCATCGGCGGCACCGACAACGCAGTCCCACCTCCAAACATCACCATCGCCGCATAAGTAAAAAACCAGGGCGCCCGCCATTCCAGACTAACAGCCATAGCCGGCACGGCAACAGCAGCCAACACGAGCCCAATAGTCATAAACTGCGTCGCAGTAAACCGCCCATGCAACCTACCCACCACCACATTCCCGATCGACAAACTCCCCGCCAGCGGCAAAAGCGTAAGCCCAATCTCCCGTGCATTAAACCCAAACTCGCCATGCAGATAAAGACTCAACTCAAACAACAACCCAAAGTAGCCAACATAAACGAGCGTCCCCATAGCATTCATCGTCACGAACATCCGATTACGGAACCACTCAACCGGCACCATCGGATGGTGCGCACGTCGCTCGACAACAACAAGCGTCAGCGCAGCTAGCACGGCAAGCAACGCCGCCCCCCACACCTCTCGCGCAGCGATCCCACGCGACGGCAACTCAATCGCCGCATAGCAGAGCGCGCCCAATGCGACGATGCTCGCCAACTGCCCACCCCAATCGAAATGACGCCCAACGCTGCGCGTCGAGTGACGCACCACGACCCAAGCTCCCGCAAAGGCAACGAGACCAGTCGGCACATTGATCAAAAACGCACTGCGCCAGCCGAACCCTTGCACAAGGAGTCCGCCCAACACCGGCCCAATCGCCGCCGCGACCGAGGCAATCCCTGCCCACGTCGCGATGGCGCGCCCGCGCTCGACGGGGTCGTCGAAGGTGCTGCGCACAATGGCGAGCGACGCCGGCAGAAATAACGCCGCACCGCTGCCCTGCACGAAACGCGCGACCACCAGCGCACCGACGTTCGGCGCCAGCCCGCAAGCCGCCGAGGCCGCGACGAACAACGCCAGGCCCCACAGATACACCGCCTTCGCGCCGAAACGGTCGGACGCGACGCCGCCCGCGAGGATCAGCGCGGCAAAGCTCAGCGTGTACGCATCGACGATCCACGCGAGACCGCCCACGGACGCGCCCAAGCTGACGTGCATCGCAGGCAGGGCGACATTGACGATGGTGGTGTCGAGCACGGCCATGAACATGCCGCTCGCCACCAGCGCGAGCGTCAGGCGCGGACGCCGGGCGGCCCGCTCCGAGTCGGCTAGCTTGGTAGGCAGCGGTTGTTCAGCGGTGCATTCGGTCATTACACATCCTCGGGCTAAAACTGCAATTGAATCGATCGACGAAGTCTAGTCACATACACGAATGCAATAAAGCAGTGATTGCGCATGTGTATGATGCAAATATGCATGACGGACGGCGCAGCCAATGATCAACTGGGACAACGCACGATTTTTCCTCGCTGTGGCGCGCACAGGTACGCTGCGCGGCGCGGCGGCGCAACTCGATGTCGATCAGGCAACGGTCGGCCGACGGATCGCGGCGCTCGAAGAAACGCTTTCGACGACGCTGTTTCTGCGCACCCCCGCCTTGTTCGTGCTGACGCCAGCCGGCGAAGCCCTGCTCGGGGCGGCCGAGACGATGGAGCAGGCTGCCTTGTCGATCGAACGGCGAATTGCCGGACTCGACGATCAGCTGGCCGGCACGATCCGCGTCGCCACGACGGATTCGCTCGGCAAACGCTTCGTGGTGCCGGCCATCGCCAAGGTACGACGGGCCCATCCGGGCATCGAGATCATCTGCGTGACGTCCGCGCAGATCGCCAATCTGACGCGGCGCGAAGCGGATGTGGCAATCCGCACGCTGCGGCCCGACGCACCCGACCTGATCGCGCGCAAGCTCGCGCAATTGGAGGTCGGTATTTACGCGTCGCGCGAATACGTTGCGGCACGCGGCGAGCCGCGCGAAGGCGAGGCGTTCGATGGGCACGCTCTGGTGATGTATCAACAGCCGGCCTCGCCGTCGATGCGGGCGGCGTTGTGCGGTGAGCCGACTTCGCGCGGGCGTCTCGTGTTCCAGACGCAATCGACTGCGATGCTGTTCGAGGCTGTCCTTGCCGGCTTCGGTATCGCCGAGCTGGCATGTTTTCGCGCCGACTACGAACCGGAGCTGGTGCGCGTGATGCCGCATCGCGCGGAGCCCTTCGATGTCTGGGTGGTCGCGCACGCCGATCTCTACAAGAGCGCGCGGATGCAGGTGCTGATTGCGGCCGTGGCAGAAGAATTCGCGCAGGCGGGTTGAGGCGCGCTAGTGCACTTCTTTTCGTATTCGCACGTCGATGCGTTTAGTGCGACGCCGTATTGAGTTCGTTTAGACGCTGCGTATCCAGCACCGGCCACAACGGCGGATCGGCCAGCGGCGGCGCGCACCTGCCAGGGCTTTTGCCGCACAGAGTTGCAGCTGTTCGCGGAGATTGTCGGTGAGGAAGGATCGATTGAACGCGAGGAGCATGTGCTCGCCGGCGCGCGGCGCTGTACCTATCGCGTGAAGCTCAAGAGCAAATAGCGCTGCATTACAGCGCATGTTTATGCGCTTCGAATTGTTTAGGCGATTAACTGCTTACCGCGAATTTTTTGCGAATAAATTTCCGCTTTTGCCATGCGAGGATAAAACGCCAACAACGTTCATGTATGTGCGATAGCTAGTCGATCCGCATACAGGCGATAGCGCGCCGCACACGCCGGCCGTGCGCGCTTCGCATCTCGCAAGGAAAACCCGTCGTGAAATTCTCGTCTCGCCTTGGCGTGGCAGTTCTTGTCGTCCATAGTCTCCTTCCTCTCAGTGCATCCGCGCAATCGCAACTCACCTACACCACGTCGTGGATCGGCAATAGCTTTGGTTTCGGCGATGGCAAGTGGATGCAGCAGGACATTCAGGCGATCAGCGTCGGCGCCGACGGCACCGTTTATACCAACGCCCCCTGGGATGAAAGCGGTAGCGAAATCGCCGCATACCGTGCGGGCGACAAGATCGCCGTGGCCGGTTCGACGCATGGCTGGGGCGCCGCCGGCGGCGATGCGGTCGCGACGAACCATACCTACCTGTACGCGGCGATGTCGATCGGCAATGAGAGCAATGGATTGGTCGGCGCCGACTATCCACCGGCGAACCAGACATGGTTCGGTGTGACGCGCCGCACGCTTGCCAATCTGGCAACGGGCGCGCCTTTCACGGGTGGCATCGGCAATAGCGCCAACGCGACGAAGAACAGCTTCCTGCTGCTGAACACGGTGACGACTGGTACCGATGCGGGCATTCGCGGCATGGCGGCCACCGATACCGAACTGTATGTCGCGGATACCATCAACAGCCGCATCCTCGTGTTCGACGCGGCCTCGATGCAGCGTTTGCGATCTTGGAACGTGCCTTCGCCGGGACGCATCGCAATCGACACGGATTCAACACTGTGGGTGATGAGCGGTGTTTCATCCGGAAACCTAAGCATTCTTCACTACGCCGCCAACGGCACTGCGCTCTCAGGCACCTTGACGTTGCCCGCCGGCGCAGTGCCAACCGACATCGCGATTACACCTTCCGGACAAATCCTCGTCGCCGACAACGGACCGTCGCAGCAGATCCTCGTCTACAAAAAAAATGCTAGCGGTCAGCCGCAAGCGGGCGCATCGATCGGCACCCGTAACGGCATCTTCCACGCGCTCAAGGGCGTGCCAGGCAACTGGCGCTTCAACGGCATCACGGGTATCGGTCTCGATCCGGCGGGCAATCTGTATGTCGCGCAGAATGGTGAAGGGCCGCGGCCGCTCGGCTCGGCATCGGTGGGGCAAGGTGCGGTGCTCGAGAGCTATGGGTACAGCACGCATGCTCTCAACTGGCGCCTGTACGGGCTGACTTTCGTCGATAGCGCCGCGTTCGATCCGGCAACGCCGAATTCCGTCTACACGGGTTCGAAGCGTTTCACGCTCGATTACAGCCAACCGGTCGGCCACGAATGGTCGTATGCGGGCTTCACGCTCGACCGCTTCGATTATCCGGACGACCCCGCCTTCCACGAGCCGCGCGGCGTACGCGGCGAGCCGATGGTGCGGCGAATCAACGGCCTGCCGTTTCTCTATACGCTCGATCCTGGCGCGCATTATCTGAACGTCTATCGCTTCGACGCGGCGCACGCAGAGATGGCGATTCCGTCCGGCTTGCTGGCGCAAAATCCATTGCCGGGCACATGGCCCGCAGCGCAGCCCACCTACGGCGAATGGCTATGGCGCGACAGCAATGGCAACGGCACCGTCGACGCCAGCGAGATCAGCAGCAATCCATCGACGGGCAGCACGGTCGGCAACGGCTTCTGGTGGGTCGATACGCCTGGCAACGTGTGGCTTGCCACGCCGACGAGCGGCATCCGCGAAATGCCGCTGGAAGGTCTCGACTCGGCCGGCAATCCGATCTACACGTACGCGAGCTCGAAGATGTTCGCGATGCCGCAACCGTTCACGCGGATCGCGCGGATCGTCTACATCGCCGAGACCGACACGATGTACATATCGGGCTTTACGAGTGCGATCCCGTGGGATTCGACGCACTGGAAAGAGGCCGGTCCGGTGCTCGCGCGCTATGACAACTGGAGCTCCGGAACACCGACGCAGCAATACACGGTCTCCTTGCCATGGAACACGCAAACCAGTCCGCAGACGACAACGGTCGGCGTCGCGGTGGCGGGCAATTACGTCTTTATCGCGGAGTTGTACACCGCGAAAGTGGACGTGTACGACGCACGCACGGGCCAGGCGGTCGGCTATATGACGCCGGGCGCGAGCGTCGGCAACACCAGCGGCTGGGTGGATGTCTATCTCGGCATCAGCGCGGTGCAGCGCGCCAATGGCGAATACGTCGTCCTGCTGGAAGACGATGCGCGCGCGAAAATCCTGATGTATCGGTGGACGCCTTGACGTGAATCGTGTGAATCGCACTGAGTCCGAGCACGAATAGACGTCAGCGCACGATCGGTATATAACAACGTGAAAGGATGGCTTTGTTCACTGATGCATCAACCTGAGAGAAGTTTCATCATGACGCAAGACGTAACGCCTCAGCCGCCCACGGGCGACCGGCCCGACCTTGAACACCTCGATGCAGCGCTGAGTCACGTGGATCAGCAGGTGTCGTCCGGCAGCATTGCTTCCGGTGCCGCAAAGGGCATTCTGTATAGCCTGATCGAAACGCTCGGCGCATTCGTCGGTGATCCGGATCTGCCGGAGCACGCGCGTTCGGGTTACGAGGGGCTGCTGGAAGCCGCTCGCGAATTGCGCGCGAAACTGGACCACTGAAGGCGAAGGGCGCGCCGCCTACGGGCGGCGTGGTTCGCCCTTACGAATCGCCGTTGTAATTCGGCGGCGCGGTTCTCTGTGATAAAAAGGCGCATTGTTTCCAACATTGCGCCTTTTTTATGCTTTCCACGTCCGCTATCGCGTTGCTGGCCATCGGCATTATCGTCGTGCTGATTACGCCGGGTCCGACCAATACGCTGCTTGCGGCTGCTGGTTTGCGTCAGGGCGTGCGCCGTTCTTTGCCGCTGATCGTCGCTGAACTCGCCGGCTATCTTCTGTCGATTTCAGTGTGGGGGCATTTTCTCGCGCAAGCCGCGCACGCGCTGCCGTGGTTGCCGTCGCTGCTACGCGTGGCGGCCGGTGCGTACATCGCGTATCTCGCCGTCGATATGTGGCGCGCGGCGGTGGCTTTGCCCGATTCGACGCAGCGGGCGAGCGGCATGCGCACGCTATTCGTGGCGACGCTGCTCAATCCGAAAGGCTTGTTGTTCGCCGGTACGATCTTTCCCGCAGTCGCGTTCGCGCATCTGCCCGCGTATGGCACGGCAATGCTGATGTTCGCCTGCCTGCTGGTGCCGATCGCGCTTGCATGGATCGCGTTCGGCGCGGCGCTCGGCAGCGGCAAACTCACGTGGTTGAATCCGGTGAAGATGCAGCGCGGCGCGTCGATCGTGCTGGGCGTGTTTTCCTTGTCACTTGCGTGGGCGGCGCTGCATTAATTCCGCCTCTTGTGCCGCGAGCTTAAGCTTCCATCCTGCTGTCTACGCTCAAAGCCTCGAGCCATTCCGGCGGCGCGGATGCGATTTCCAATTGCGGCGTGCCATGCCAGTCCGCACAGCGTTGCAGAGCGCGGCGCAGATCGCCCGCTAGCCTCGCACTAAGCCGCACGCCGGGTTCGATGTGCAGCGATTTCAGTTCGAACACGCCGGTGGTCCGATGCGCTTTCGCATCCACGCGGCCGACCAGGCGCCCCCGGCTCAACAGCGGCAGCACGAAGTAGCCGTATTTGCGTTTCGCGGCCGGTGTATAGCATTCGATCGCATAGTCGAAGTCGAATAGCGCGGCAGCGCGCTTGCGATCCCACACCACTGGATCGAACGGCGACAGCACCGTGGTGACGGTTGAAGCGAGCTTGCCGTTCGCTGCTTCGTCGATCATCGGCGCGAATTCGTGATGGACGAAGGTGTCCTGCTTCCAGCCTTCCACCTGAACCGGGATCAGCTCACCGCGATCGGCGAGCGCATGCAGTTCGTCGCGATAGGGGCGGCGCGGCAGCCGGTAGTAATCGGCGACCCAATCGGCCCGCACGACGCCGAGTGCGCGGCAGGTGCGTCGCAACGCTTCTTCGGTGACGGTTTCCCGCGGCGGCAGGTCGCGCGCGTCGTCCCAATCCGGCAACACGCGCTCGGTCAGATCGTAGACGCGGTGAAAATTGCGCCGCTCGGCCACCATCAATTGCCCGATCGCGAACAGCACTTCCAGGTGGCGCTTCTCCGGCTTCCAGTCCCACCAACCGTTGCCCTTGCCCGCCTCGCGCGCGAAGTCCGCTGAGCGCACGGGACCTGTCGCACGGATATGCGCGAGCAGCTTCTCGATGTCTTTGCGGTACTTCTTGTGCCATTCCGCCGCGTATTTCCAGCCCATATCGCTCGGGTCGAGCATGCGATGGCGCAGCAGACCGTAGTCTTCGATCGGGACGAAACAGGCTTCATGCGACCAGTATTCGAACAGCTTGCCTTCGGCGAGATGCTCGTCGAGCCATTGCTGCGGGTACGCGCCGAGCCGGCTGAACAGCACGAGATACGGACTGCGCGCGACGACGTGGATCGTGTCGATCTGCAATTGCGCCATGCGGCGAATCGCGTCGAGCACGTCGGTTTTGACGGCCTTGCGGCGTGGCGGTGTCAACAAACCTTGCGCGGCCAGATGCAGGGTGCGGGCGGCAGATAGCGGAAGAGTCTTCACGCGGGCGTTGGTCACGGGATTAGGAGCGGACGCAAGGTCCGGCCTGGATCAGCAGCCGCTACTTTAGCGCGAATACGGCAGACGAATCGGCGTGGTGCGCAACCAGAGCATGGCGCCGTGGGAGGCACGGTAAGCCCAATGACAACGGCGCCGCAACTCCGCAACGTGGCCGACGGACATTACCAGTCGCGCCTGTGGTGCTTATCCCAGCCGCGATGGCGGCCATGGTCATGCCGCTCGCGATACCCGCGGTAGTAATCGCCGCGGTACCCATAGCCATACACTGGTTGCACCGGCGCATAAACGACCGGAGGCGGCGCATAAACCACGGGCGGCTGGGCATAAATGGGGCCGGGGGTGTTGACGAACACACCGACGTCTACCCGAGCCAAGGCAGAGGTCGATGCGCAGGCGGCAGCCAGGCTGAAGGCGGCGAAAACGATCGCACGTTGGATCATGCTTGTCTCCTGTGTCGACCAGAGTTCGCGCGCTTGAGAGCACTTACTCCGGTCCCATGCAAGATTGCGGTCTAAAGAGTCAGCCATTCGCTGTCGAATGACTGACAACAATCTTACGAGACAGAAAGAAAAGCAGGTGCAACCAGTTGAAGGCGTGTGTAACAGCAGATTACCCCGGGGGCGTTCAGGCCCCCAAAGCGACCGCTTCCCCCGCCGAAACAGCCAGCAGCTGGTGGATCTGCGCGACCACCGCCGCACCTTCTCCAACCGCCGCCGCGACGCGTTTCGTCGATCCGGCGCGCGCATCGCCGATCGCATATACGCCTTCGACCGTTGTAGCGAGATCGCAGACGGAGGCGCCGTCCACGCCGGCACCGGTCAGCACGAAGCCCTTGTCGTCCAGCTCCACGCCGCAGGTGCGCAGCCAGTCGGTATTCGGATCAGCGCCGGTGAACAGAAACAGATGGCGCGTATCGAGGCTTGCGGTGCCGTCCGGTAGCGGCTTCTTCAACACGACCGATGACAACCCGATGTCGTCCGCCTCGAGCCGACCGACCTCCGAATGCGGATGCACGAACACATTCGGCAACGAACGGATGCGGTCGATCAGATAGCGCGACATGGTGGCTTCAAAGCCGCCCCGGCGGATCAGCACATGGACCTTGGCCGCGTGCGTCGCCAGATAGACGATTGCCTGGCCCGCCGAATTGCCGCCGCCCACCAGCACGATCTCCTGGCGTTTGCACAGCTTGGCCTCGACTGGCGACGCCCAGTAATACACGCCGCGGCCATCGAAACGGTCGAGCCCTTCGAGCGCAGGGCGCCGATAGACCGCGCCGCTCGCGATCACGATGGTGCGGGCCGTGATCTTGCCGCCGCACTTGAGTTCCAGCCGGTACGGCGACTCCGCGCAATGCAGCGCCTTAACGTGGACCGGAATCGCCACGTGCGCGCCGAATTTCTGCGCCTGCACGAACGCGCGGCCCGCCAGCGCCTGGCCGGAGATACCGGTCGGAAAGCCGAGATAGTTTTCGATCCGCGAACTGGCGCCTGCCTGGCCGCCTGGCGCACGGCTGTCGAGCACGATAACCGAGAGGCCTTCGGACGCCGCGTACACGGCCGTGGCGAGGCCGGCCGGCCCGGCGCCGACGATCGCGACATCGTACACATGCGAATCATCGAGATCGGGCAGCAAGCCGAGGCAGGTGGCGAGTTCAGGCATGCTCGGATGACGCAGCACTGTGCCGTCCGGGCAGATCACCAGCGGCATGTCTTCTTTCTGCGCGGCGAATTGCTCGATCAGACGCAGCGCGTCTTCGTCGCGCTCGTCGATCACCGAGTGAGGATGGCCGTTACGCGACAGGAAACCTTGCAGCATGACGAGCCGTGCGTCGCTGCTGTTGCCGATCAGGATCGGGCCACCCGCACCCTTTTCGATCAACGACACGCGCCGCAGGATCAGCGCCCGCATGATGCGCTCGCCCAGTTCGGCCTCGGCGACGATCAACGCGCGCAGCTTGTCCGGCGGAATTAGCAAAGCGTCGACCGGGGTGACGGCCATGCCGTTCACCAGCGCGGGGCGCCCGGACAACTGACCGACTTCCGCGAGAAAATGCTTGGCGCCATGTTCCGCAATCAGAACCTCGCGCCCGATGCCATCGCGCTGATAAACCTTCACGCGCCCTTCCAGCAGCACGAACATGCCAGGACCGGTGTAGCCGGTCTCGAACAGCAGCTCACCGGCTTCCCAGTGGCCCACTTCGCCGAACCGGCGCAGACGATCGATTTCTGCGCACGTGAGTTCGGGGAACATCTGATGCATGCGCGTCGCAAGCGACGAAAACGGCGCGTCGGCGACGACGGCCTGTTGCCCTTCAACTTCTTGAGTCGACAGCATTGAACCGCTCCTTCTGTGTTCATCCTGAATGATCGACACGGGGGGCGAAGCGGCGCGGGCGCACAAGGGCGCCGGTATGAATGCGCTGCTGCGCTACACGGCCTTTGGCGCGATTTCGTCGCCGACCGCAACGTCGGGCGGCGGCATGCCGGGCAGCGCGTCCACCGCTTTGCCCGAGTCGCGCCAGGCTTCCATACCGCCGCGTAACGGCAGCACGTCGGCGAAGCCGGCTTCGTTCATCTGTTTGGCCATCCATGCCGCGGATATTTCATTCGGGCACGAACAGTAAATCACTACCTTCTGATCGTGCGGGTATGTTGCGACGATCTCCTCGAGCTGACGCTCGTCGGCGAATTGCGAACCCGGAATCACGAACGGGTCGAGCGCACGCTTTTCCTGCGAGCGAATATCGAACAGTACTGGCGTTTTGCCGGACGCGACCAGCGCCGCCAGCTCCTCGACTTCCATCCGCTGAGTTGCGAGCTTGGAAATCAGCTGACGCCGGCGAATCCAGCGATAGGCTGCGTACAACAGGAGCAACGCGACGGCCACCAGCGCGGCCGTGCGCCCCAGGCGCCCCGCCATGGCGAACAGCATGTCGATCTGCCGGGCGAACAGCGCGCCGATGATCAAACCGGTGCCCGACCACAAGGCGGCGCCGATGCTGTCGTAGGTGAGAAACGTGCGGTAGCGCGTGCCCATCGCGCCGGCCATTGGAATCGACACGATCGACAGGCCCGGCACGAACTTCGCCACTGCCAGCACACGCACGCCCCAGCGGCCGAAAAAGCGTTCGGTCTTTTTTACACAGGTGTCGCGCGACAACGAAAGACGGCAGATCGTTTTCAGCGTATTGCCGCCATACATACGGCCGGCGAGATACCAGGCACTGTCGCCGATCAGCGTGGCGAAGATCGACAACACCAGGACCGGCATCAGTTGCGTGCCCACCGACCCGGGATGCATGGCCGCCATCGCCCCGAACAGCACGAGCGACGGCATCGCCGGCACCGGCAGCCCGAGTGAGGCGGCCAGCACGTTGACGAAGACGAGCGCCGGTCCATATTGCTCGACGAGATCATGTAGCATCGGCTTACTTCCGCAGCCCTTTCGGGCACGGCGCAGGTAGGGAAAGCAACGGGGTATGTAAGGATTATGGACGCATTTTCAAGACGTGCAAATGTCCGGAAATGCGTCAGGTTATTAGCGCGTTAAATGCGCGAGTGTCGCTTGCCAGCGGGTTAAAGGCGCGGAATAGAAGCGCGAATGGAACAAAGCGAACGGATTGATGCTTTCGCGGCAAGCAAGTGACGAATAATGGCCTACGGATGCCCGTAGGCCATTATTGCTGTACGCAAACCAAAGGCGGCGATGCAGAAACGGCGCACGGCATTCGCGCGTAAGGGCAATACCATGCGTGACAGCTTTATTGACGATGATTGTGCTGTTCGCCCGGCAATTCCGCGCCATGCGCGCGAATGGCAGCAATCAGTTCGGCAGGCGTGATTTCGTAGCGCACTTCGCGGTGAATGCCTGGCTTGCGCTCATCGACCTCGACCAGAAGAATGCCTTTGCCGTCTTCTGTCGATTCGAGGCGCAGCGAGCGAAGTTCGCGCGCCGTTGCGTCGTCGTATTCGGTGAGCAGGGCCATTGACCCGGAGGACCCGGTAGTGCGCATCGAGGTTGTCCTTGTTCCGTTGTTGATCGAACCATTGTACGGGCAGGTTGGCGCGCCGTCTTTCGTACGGCGCTCACGTGGGGAATCCGCCCGCCACCTATCTGCTTGCCGGGACGCCGCGCTACGCCGCATTGGCCAATGGCTGGCGAGGCCCGCCGGGCAATGCGAGCGGTGACGCCCGACTGTGACAATCAGTTTAACGCGACTCTCCGCGCCGACGGCTGCATTTTTCGTGCCCCGTGACGGTGCAGCCCTTCTCTCCCCGCCTGTCACGGTGTTGACGCGCGCGTCGGTTAAGGCGGGCGCGATGAGAAAAACAGGCGGCGAAAAAAATAGCCCGTCCTTTGGGAGGACGGGCTGCTAAACGCCGTTGTTACTCGGGTCAGCCTGCCCTTGCAACTAATTGGGCGCTGACGTTTGCATCCTGATGCGTCAATTCCGGACTGTCGAGGTGGGAGTAACGCCGATCTATCAGATTAATGTCAAATCTTCCGCCGGCATTCGCCACTTCAACGACGGTTGACGACAGGCTGCGCGCTGCCTGGTCGAACGTTTGCCTGCGCTCCGAGTGGCCGTGAAAATCAGTGCCGGATGCTTCGCGTGCGGTTATCAAAAAGCGCTACACTGCGCCGGTAAAGGGCTGCAGACCTGTTCCGTGCTCCTCCGAGCCGCAACGGTCTGCGTGCGCGAACCACGCTAACTTTGCCAGCTGATGCAAAAGATCCTCGACCGTACGCAGGAATCACTGGCGCACGCATTCGCGTCGCTGGCTCATAGCGCGAAGCGCCAACAACGGTTGTACCTCGCGACGATCGCTTCGCTGATGCTGATCGTGGTGATCTTTGCGCTGCTGCTGGCCGTCCTTGCCGCGGACAAGCAACTCGAATACCGGCGAACGTTCGCGTCCCAGAGCGCGGCCGACCTCTCGCGGCTCCTGCATCGGCAGGAATCGTTCATGCGGCGGGCCGAATTCACGCTCGACTACTATCACGGCACCGACAACGTGCTGCGCGTGCCGGCAACTGTCGAGGACGCGGTGCGCGTGAGCGGCGTCGCACGCGGTACGGTGCCAAGGGTCAACGCGCAATTCGACCTGCTGGTCGGCGACGCCGCGCGCGCGGCATGGGGGCCGCAATTCGGCGCGAACCTGTGGCGTATCTACGAAGCGGCACAGTCGACGCTGGTGACCCAGCAGGCGTTCGAGCTGCCGCAACGGGCGATCCTGCTCGGGCTGACCGAAGACTACGCCGCGATTCTGCCTTCGCTCGCTCAACCGGTTGCCAATTCGGGTGCCGATAGCGGCGTAACGGCTGCGCCGCCTTTGCAGCCGGCGATCGTGAGCACGTTGCGTGAGACCCTCGAACAGGAATTGCAGACGCAAACCGGCACGCGTATGCCCGGCAAGGGCCAGCGGATCTGGCTCGGTCCCTATCGCGATACGCTGCAAGGCGTGCCGGTCATCTCCACGGTGAGCGCCTACTATGCCGGCGATACACCGACCACATTGATCGTAATGAGCATTCCGCTTGACGGGCTATTGGCGCACGTCGCGCGGCCCGACTACGACGGGACACAGTTGCTGATGACGGCGGATCGCCATGTGATTGTGTCGTCGCCGCCCGTCGATGCGCAGACTGCAGCCAGGCTGCAAGACGCCGTCGCGCATATGCCATCCGATGCGTACCGTTACACCCGCGACGGCGTGATTCTGAGTGAGCCGTTGATGCCCGGCTTTGGTTCGCTAGTCAGCTATCTGTCGTGGCGCGAGCTGATTGCCGCGCTCGGTTGGCAATTGGCCGCGCTTGTCGGCCTCGCGCTGCTGGTGTTGGCGGGGATCGCACTGGCGGCGCGATTCTGGGGGCTGCGCCTGATGCGCAGCACCTTCGCGGAAGCGTCGCGTGCGCTGGAAAGCGAAACCATCAATCACGTTCTGGTCAGCGCGACGCCGGTTGGTTTGTGCATCGTCCGGCAGAGCGACTATTCGATCATCATCGCCAATGCATTGGCCGACGAGTTGCTGCATATCGAAGCCGGCAGTAGTCGCTTGCCGCCGCATATCGTCGATGAGATTCGTGCACTGAAGCCCGATGGTCCTTCGATCACGGCATTCGCGAGGATCGCCGCTTTTGTCGCGCCTGCGCAGCCGATGCAGCCGGAAGCGCATCCGCAGCCACAGCCGCCGTCACAACCGGCGCCCGACGAAAGCGCCTCTCCACAAGCGCAGTTTCTGCAGTTCACCTACGCGCCGGCACGTTACGCCGACGAGGACGTGCTGTTCTGCGCGATCCTCGATGTCACCGCACAACACGCGCTCGAACAGCAATTGCGGCTCGCGCAGCAGACCGCCGAGATCACGATGCGGGCTCGCTCGAATTTCTTCGCGTCGATGAGCCATGAAATTCGTACGCCGCTCAACGCGCTGCTTGGCAACCTCGAATTGTTCGCCCGTACGTCAGGACTCGAAGCCCACGCGCAGCGACTCACGGCGTTGAATGTCGCGGCCGATGCGCTGCGCCGTATCGTCAATGACATCCTCGATTTTTCGAAGATCGATGCCGGCGAGATGAAGCTCGTGAGCGAGTCGTTCCGCCCGCTGGACGATTTCGAAAATATCGCGCTCTCCTACGCGCCCATGACGGCGGATCGCGCGATTCGTTTCTATGCGCATCTGTCGCCGACGCTCGATCAGGTGCTGCGTGGCGACCGCACGCGCATTGCGCAGATCGTCAACAACCTGCTGAGCAACGCGTTCAAATTTACCTCGTGCGGCAAGATCACGCTGAATGCCGAAGTAAAGGACGATCTGCAAGGACGTCCGATTCTGATTTGCCGGGTCTGTGATTCAGGGATCGGCATGGATCAGGCGCTGGTCGCTCGCATCTTCAGTCCGTTCGTGCAGGGCGAAGCGAGCACGTCGAGTCGCTATGGCGGAACCGGCCTCGGTTTGTCGATCTGCGCGCGATTGTGCGAGTTGATGGGCGGCGATATTTCGGTTGAGAGCGTGCTGGGAGTCGGCAGCGCGTTCAGCGTGTCGATCCCGCTCGCTTCGTCCCCAGATGAGTTGCGCGAACCGCTTGTCGAGCCGGCTCGGCGTGGCAGTGTGCTGGTGGTGTCGCAGGAACGCGAGTCGGGGCAGATCATCGACAGCGGTTTGCATCTGGTGGGGTGGTCTGTTCATACCGTGGTATCGATGCGTAGTGCAGATGCGTGGTTGCGCGTGAACCGGCCGGAGGCGATGGTGGTCACCGGCGAATACGATCTCGACGCGATTGCCGCGTTGCGTGCGGTGCACCCGGCCGGCGTAGTGTGGATCACGCGCACCGGACCGCATCGTCCCGCTCCGTGTGGAGACGGCGTACTCGAAGTGACGGAGTTCAGCCGCAAGGCGATTCTGGCCGCGGTCGATCTCGCGGCCGCGGGCGCCACCGATGTCGCAGCGACGCTGCCGCCGACCGCTGCCGCATTGCCGCCTCCCGAAACCAATCCCGCCTTGCAAGGCTTGACAGTGCTGGTCGCCGAAGACAATCCGCTGATCCAAAGCTTGATCGTCGAGCAACTCGACGCGCTCGGCTGCCTGCCGACGATTGCGGGCGATGGGCGGCAAGCGCTGGCGGCATTCGAACAAGGGCATTTCGAAGTGGTGCTGACCGATATCCATATGCCCGTGATGGATGGATATACGTTGCTGGCGGAACTGCGCAAAGCCCATGCAGACTTACCGGTGCTGGCTTTTAGCGCAGTCACCGACAACCAGCAGCAGGAAGGCTGGCGCGAGCGGGGTTTTACCGGGTATGTCGGGAAGCCGGCGTCGCTGGGAGAGTTGGAGGCGGCGCTGCTTGCGGTGACTTCGGCGGAGCCGGGATCGACGACAGCAGCGACACTGGCCCCGGCTTCAACAACAGCCGCGCAAACGGCTGCAACGACTCCAGCGGCAGCCACCGCAGCCACCGCAGCCACCGCAGCCACCGACCTAGCGAACACGCTCAGCGCGGACGACAAGTCGCGTTACACGGCCATGCTCAAGGAGCATCTTCAAAACGACCTGCCGAGACTGCTGGCGATTGTCGAACAGGAAGACCGGGCAGCATTGGGCGGCTGGGCGCATAGCGCGGCCGGCGGGTTCCTGGTTGTGCAGGAGCAGCGATTCGCGCAGCAATGCCGTGAACTGCAACGGCTATGCGAGAACGGCGAACCGTGGACGACCGAGCTGGACGAACGCGCGATCTCGCTGCACGAGGCGATATGCGATCACTTCGGGCTGGATGAAGCGTCGACGCATTGATTGGCGTTTCTGCCATCGCCGATGCCATCGTCATCGGCGTTTCAGTCGTAGCCGGTCAATCCGGGCGTTTCGCGATGAAGTCGATCTCGACCAGCGCGTCGCGTGCGAGCGCAGTGACGCCGATGCAGGTTCTCGCCGGCAGTTTGTCCGCGGGAAAGTAGGCGCGGTAGGTCTCGTTCATCACCGCATAGTCGCGCTTGAACTCGGTCAGGAAAATGCGCACGGCGACCACGTGTTGCAGCGTCAGACCGACGCCTTGCAGCACGAGTATGAGGTTGTCCATCACCCGTTGAGTCTGCGCGACGACGCCGTCCGGAAGCGGCGCGCTGTCGTCGGTGGGCGAGGTCGGCATCTGACCTGTGAGGAACACCCAGCCGTCGGTTTCGGTGGCATGGGAGAAGGGGCCGACAGGCGTCGGGGCTGACGGGATCATCCAGAAGGCGGGGGTAGGGCTCATGAGGGCAGTCGGCGTCGAGTGTCGGCCGGCCTAAGTTACCCGAACAAAATTTTTCACGTCGGCGGTTTGTCCTTATTGCCGCCTGTGTTAACCGCTTGCCGGTACTCAAGTACTCAAATGGTCGAGCTTGCGGAGATCACGCCGCACTGTGCGGCGTGATCTCCGCGTCACCTGCCGCGCCGTTAAACCAACCCAGTCATGTAATACACCGCGATCACAAAGAACACCGCCAGCGTCTTGATCACCGTCACCGCGAAGATATCGCGGTACGACTGACGGTGTGTCAAACCCGTCACCGCCAGCAGCGTGATCACCGCGCCGTTATGCGGCAGCGTGTCCATACCGCCGCTCGCCATCGCGACGACCCGGTGCAGCACTTCCATCGGAATATGCGCCGCTTCCGCGCCCTTGATGAACGTATCGGACATAGCCGCGAGCGCGATGCTCATACCGCCCGATGCCGAACCCGTGATACCCGCCAGCGAGCTCACTGAAACCGCGGCATTGACGAGCGGGTTCGGAATGCTTTTCAGCGCATCGCTGACCACCAGGAAGCCCGGCAAAGCCGCGATCACGCCACCGAAACCATACTCCGACGCCGTATTCAACGAAGCCAGCAGTGCGCCCGCGACCGCCGCCTTGGTGCCGACTGCGAAGCGTTCGCGCACGCGGCCGAATGCCGTCACCACGACCATCACGATACCCAGTAGCAGTGCGCCTTCCACAGCCCAGATCGCGACAACGCTCTTGATCGTCGTCGTGACCGGCGCATGGATGCCAGGCAGGATGTCCGGTGCGATGGTGTACGTCGCACCGTACCAGTTCGGAATCCAGCGGGTCAGCAGGAAGTTCGCCACGCCGACCAGCACCAGCGGTGCGACTGCCAGCAGCGGATGCGGCAGTTGCTTCGATTCGACGCGTTCCGGTTCGTTGACGAGATCCGTGCCGTAGCCTTCGCCAGTGGCCATCGCCGCGCGGCGGCGCCATTCCAGATAGGTGAGGCCAACCACGATGATGAACAGCGAGCCGATCACGCCAAGCGTGGGCGCGGCCCAGGACGTCGTCTTGAAGAAGGTGGTCGGGATGATGTTTTGGATCTGCGGCGTGCCCGGCAGCGAATCCATGGTGAACGAGAACGCGCCGAGCGCGATCGCGCCAGGCATCAGGCGTTTCGGAATATTGCTCTGGCGGTACAGCTCGGCTGCGAACGGATACACAGCGAACACCACCACGAACAGCGAGACGCCGCCGTAGGTGAGCAGCGCGCACACCGCGACGATCACCGCATTCGCACGCGAGCGCCCGATATAACGGATGGCCGCGGCCACGATCGACTCAGAAAAGCCGGACAGTTCGATGACTTTACCGAACACCGCGCCCAGCAGAAAGACGGGGAAGTAAAGCTTCACGAAGCCGACCATCTTCTCCATGAAGATGCCGGAGAAGACCGGCGCGACGGCGCCCGGATCGGTCAGCAGCACCGCGCCGAGGGCGGCGATCGGCGCGAACAGAATGACGCTGTAGCCGCGATACGCGGCAAACATCAGAAACGCCAGCGCGGCGAGGACGATAACAAAGGACATTGAGTCTCCAAAGCTTGGTTGTTCTACGTGTACGCCGTCCCGATGAGTGCGACGGCCCGGCGCCCGCAAATGCAGATTCCATGCCACGCACGCCGCAACGGCCTGTCCGTTGATTTCACAGGCCGAAGTTCGAAACGTGATGCGGCCGATTGTACCCAAACGTCTCCAAATCGGGACGCAGTTCGGCTGAACACAGGCCGAACCGAGGTTAAACCCTTATGGAGTGGGCTTGCTGGCGATCTCGCCGATGAGATAAGCTTGTCCACGAAATGAGATATGCATAAATAGAACGATAGCCGGAGACAGCGACACCATGATGAACGACTGGGCGGGCCTTCCTGCTACCTACGGCGACGTACTCCGCCGGGCGATGGACTCGCTCTTCCGCACGTTCGAAAACTTCAGCGAAGGCACCTTCATCGTCGACGCCGAGGCGCGCGTCGTCTGGATCAACAAGCGCTACGCGGCGCGCTTTGGGTTTTCGGACCCGGAGCAGGCGATTGGCCGGGATTGCGAGGAGGTGATTCCCAACAGCCTGATGCGCGAGGTTGTGAAAACCGGCAAGCCGATTCTGCTCGACATCCTCGAAACGGGCCGCGAGCCGCTTGTCGTGACGCGGCTGCCGTTGAAAGACGATGCGGGTGAAACGGTCGGCGCGGTGGGTTTCGCGTTGTTCGACGAACTGAAGGCGCTCACGCCGCTCTTTTCCCACTACTCGCGCGTGCAGGAAGAGTTGATCGCGACGCGCCAGTCGCTCGCGCAGGCAAGACGGGCGAAGTACACGTTCGGCAGTTTTGTCGGTACGAGCGCGGCCAGTCTCGAAGTGAAGCGCCAGGCGCGCCGCGCCGCGCAACTCGAGTCGCCGGTGCTGTTGCTCGGCGAAACCGGCACGGGCAAGGAACTGCTGGCGCATGCCATTCACGGCGGATCGGCACGGGCAAATTGGCCGCTCGTGACCGTCAACGTGGCGGCGATTCCGGACACCTTGCTCGAAGTCGAATTCTTCGGCGCCGCTCCCGGCGCCTATACCGGCGCCGACCGGAAAGGACGGGTCGGCAAATTCGAGCTTGCGAACGGCGGCACGCTGTTTCTCGACGAAATCGGCGACATGCCGCTGCCTTTGCAGGGCAAGCTGTTGCGCGTGCTGCAGGACAAGGAGTTCGAGCCGCTTGGCTCGAACCGGATCGTGCGCGCGGACGTGCGGATCATCGCCGCGACCTCAGCCGATTTGCCAGCGCTGGTCGCGGCCGGGCGTTTCCGCGCGGACCTGTTCTATCGGCTGAACGTATTGACGATCCAGGCGCCGGCGCTGCGCGAGCGTTCGTCCGATATCGAGGCGCTTGCCTACGCCATGCTCGAGGACCTGTCGGCGCAAGCGCCGGGCGCCAGCCACTTCGAATTGCAGGACGATGCCTTGCGGCTGCTGTGTTCGTATGGGTGGCCCGGCAATGTGCGCGAGCTCCGCAACACATTGGAGCGAGCAGTGGTGCTCTCGGACAGCGAGCGCATCGATGCGCGTGCGCTAGCGCCGTTCATCGGTCCAGCACGCAGCGGACATCGTCCGCTTGTTTCCGCGGGCTCTGAAGCGCACGCTTCAGATGCCACCTCGGAGGCGCCTGACGTGACGTCGTCATGGAGCGAAGCCATGGCCGCGTTCGAAAAGCGCTTCCTGGGCGACGCCTTGCGCGCCAACGGCGGTCGCGTGATCGAGACGGCCATGCAGATAGGCATGGGCCGCGCGACGCTCTATAAGAAGATCGCTGCATACGGCATCGAGGTGTGACGAAGTCCCGCTACATCGCGTGGCGAAGTGTAATTGCCGCGTGGCACAATCGCGTGATCGAAAAACAAGACGTGATCGGGGTTTCAAATGAAACGCAGTCTTTTCTCTTTCGCGCGCGGTGCCTGTGCTGCGCTGGCGCTTCCCGCAATCGCCATGCTGAGCAGTTGTAGCAGTAGCGCACCGCTGTTTCTGTCGGACGGCCGACCAACTACGCTGGTCCAGTGTTCGGTCGGATCCGACTCCTGCTCGCAGCAGGCAAACGCAGCGTGCGGCGGCGCCTTCGACGTCGTGCGCCAGTCCAGCGACAACGGCACCCTCAGTCTGATTTACGCCTGCCGGGCGAAATGACGCCACGCCGGCCAATGGCTGGTGTGATGCGTGTGATTGACACTTTCCTTCGTTGATCCCGCCGCTCGGCCATGACGGCGGGCTGTCTCCCTCTCTTCGCAGTTTCCGCTTAACCGGACCAAACCGGCCATATGGCGAGCAGTGTCATGCGGAAAGCATATGACCGTCATAAATATCTGGCTCTAATGTGCGTTCGCCAAAACGGTTACGATGCGCAATGAATATCGATCGAATTGCTTCGAGTTTATTACCTTAATTATTTGCTCTGACAAAAAGCGCTCGGTTTTCGCCGTCAGGCCGAGTCGGTGCGGCATCTAACGGAACGCGAAGTTTCGCCGCAGTATCCTCATCTGGCCGGCTCACAATCAAAAACAATGTGCAGGTTTTGCCGGTTTTTCGGCGATCCGAATTATCCGCTTCAGAAAAATCTTCCGTTTTAACGGAGCTTCTGGAGTAATCAGGGCACGCTTTATGCTTTTAAACTGGCTCAATGAGTAATTCCGGGGAAAGCAATGAATCACCTCCAACTCGAAAAAGATATCCAGCACCTTGAAAATGTAATCACGCATATTTCCGCTGAAGACCGCATCCCGCTGTCGTATTGGCGCAATCGCATTAACTCGGTGTCCGGAGCGGCACTGATGCCGGCACAGGCTAATCGCGTCAAACGGCTCAATGCGGCCCTCGCTGCATTGGAGGACCGGCAGAAAGCGTAACTGTCCATGGGTGGAGGGTGACGTGTACCGTCTGATCGGGTAACGTTTCCGGCAGAAATTAGGGAACGTAACACCTAGGAATTCAGGAGGAGCATGCAACCAGCAGGATTTTCAGCCGCCCGGCTGACGGCGCTGACGAACGCCATGCAAGGCTATGTGGAACGCGGCGAAGTGACGGGGGTCGTTTCGCTGGTTTGGCGGCGCGGTGAAATCGGCTACTTCGGGCCGCTCGGCCTGCGCGACGAAGCGGCCCAATTGCCCATGGAGCGCGACACGCTGTTTCGCATCGCGTCGATGACCAAACCGGTGACGAGCGCGGCGATCCTGATGCTGATCGAGGAGGATCGGTTCGCGCTCGACACGCCAATCTCATTGTGGTTGCCGGAGCTGGCAGCGCCATCCGTGTTGCGCGACCCCACCGGCCCGCTCGACGAAACCGACCCGGTCAGAGCGCCACTTACCGTGCTCGATCTGCTCACGCACCGCGCCGGCTTTGCTTATCACTTCACCGCCACCGGACCGTTGGCCGAAGCTTACGCGGCGGCCTTCAACGGCATTGAAGCGCGTGGGGATGCCAGCGCGTGGCTGGGGCGCATAGCCAGCTTGCCGTTGATGTTTCAGCCCGGCTCGCGCTGGCATTACGGTATCGCGACCGACGTCCTCGGCGTGCTGATCGAGCGCGTGAGCGGCATGCGGCTGGGTGACTTCTTCCGGACGCGGATTTTCGAACCGCTCGGCATGCGCGATACGGCGTTCTGGGTGCCCGACGCGCAACTCACACGTTTGGCGACGGCCTATGGCGTCGAGGCGGGCACGCGGCGGCGCGTGGTCGAAGATCATCCGTCGGCGAGCCGCTGGGCGAATCCCGATCGTTTCCAGAGCGGTGGCGGCGGACTTGTCTCGACAGCGCAGGACTATCTGCAGTTCGCCCAACTGTTGCTAGGGCGTGGGCGCGTCGGCTCGACACGTCTGCTGTCGCATCGCTCGGTCGATTTGATGCGCTCGAACTTTCTGACCCGCGACCAGCGGCGCGTCCCGGCGTTCGGCCATGTGCTGTGGGCAGGCCAGGGCTTCGGCCTCGGCGTGTCGGTGGTCGACGATCCGGCGCAGCAGTTGCCGCTCGGCTATCGCTCGATGGGTTCGTTCGGCTGGCCGGGTGCGTATGGCACGAGCTGGTTCGCTGATCCGGTGGAGGACTTGATCGGTCTGATGCTGATTCAGCGGCGTGCTGTCGAACCCTTCCCAATGTCGGTTGATTTCGAGCGCCGCGTGTACGATGCAATTGACGATTGAGTGCGTGGCCTGCAGCAGTTGAGCGGGCGGTCTTGAACGGCGGACGGTTCACGGGCGCACTCTGAGCGGACCGCCCTGCGCGGGCCGCTCTATCCGGCACTTTATTCGTCTGATAGTGTCCGCAAGTGTCCGCACCGCAGTTCGTCAAATCGATCGGAGTACCCGCCATGGCCTCATATAAACAGTTGACTGCTCAGCTCGAGAAGCTCCATAAAGAAGTCGCGGTGGCGCGCGAAAAGGAAATCGCACAGGCGATTGCCGAGATCAAGCAGAAGGTTGCCGAGTACGATCTGACCGCGGAAGAGCTGGGTTTTACGAGCAAGCGTGCCGCGGTACGCAAAGCGCCTTCGGTAGCCAAGTACCGCAACCCGAAAACCGGCGAGACGTGGAGTGGCCGTGGTCGCTCGCCTGGCTGGCTCGCCGGCAAGAATCGCGAGCGCTTTCTGATCGAAGGCTAGAGTACGGTTCGACCGTGGCGCTTGCGCTCGCAACGCGCCGAATTTTTCTGAAGTGAAGTTGCGTCGGGTTTTTCTCGCACCGCTGAGAGGGTCCCGAAAACGCTCACCTTTCGCGTGAGCTTGCAACGCGCGCCGTGGGTTTAGCGAGGCGCCTCGCGCCAGGGTTCGTTGTTTCGGTGAGCCTGGTTTTGTCGGATGACGCACCTTGCGGTGCGATCACTCCGGCTGTCTCTCGCGGTGTCGCGACCTCCCTCGAAACCCGCGCCAGCCTTTGCTGGTGGGCGTTCCCTGGCTATGCGAAGAATCGCGTACTCCATCGTTCGATTCTCACACGGTCTTTTCCGCGTGCTTCGCCTCGCTGCTGAACCTCGCGCCGCGGGTGCGTGTGCGGTCTTCTGTGCGTTCACCTTTCGCCTAGATTCGAGGCTCGCCATCGCGAGTCCCGAAAAGTCTCACCTTTGCGCTTGAACGTGCGCGCGACTCAACGCGCACATCCAACGTGCCGACTGGTGCGCCCGGGGCAAACCCGGAGATGAGTTCGCCTCATACCCCGGATCAAAACTCATCGATACATGGTCGCTGAGACCGCGCAGCACAATCGGTCATCCACTCAACCTCGACGGAAAGACCATGAGCGTATCGACGGACAAACAACTCTTTATCGGCGAAGGATTCGAAGGTCCTGGCGTCAATCTCGCGCATATCAACGTGCTGGTCGGCCCACGCAACGGCCCCGCAGGGCAGGCCTTCGCTACGGCATTGGCGACGCCTTCAGCGGGGCATGCACCGTTTGTCGTGATCGCGCGGCCGGGTGTGCCGACCAAGCCGCTGACGCTCTATGTGAACAAGGCGCAGATCGGCAGCGACTTCCACGGCAACGCGACGTGGGGTGCTTCGCAAGCCGGCATCGCGAAAGCGGTGGCCGAATCACTGGAGAACGGCACGTTGCCGCCCGAAGCGGAGAACGATTGGGTGGTGGTATCCGCGAACTGGGTCAATCCGGCCACCGACGATCTCGACGCCGTCTTCGAGAACAACTACCGCGCGTGCAAGAACGCGATTCTCGCGGCGATGAAGGGCCTGCCGCATCGCGATGAAGTGTTTGCCGCCGCGCGCGACGTATCGAATCCGTTCTACACCCCCAAACAACGTTAATCACACGCAACGTGGTTCGCGCGCCGTGAGGGGCGTGCTGCTGCGTGCGCTACTGAATGTGATCAGGAAGGAGACAAGCACTATGGAATACATTCGCCTCGGCCACTCGGGCCTGAAAGTGTCGCGTCTGTGCCTCGGCACGATGAACATGGGCACGCCGCAATGGAAGCCGTGGATTTTCGACGAAGCGCAGAGCGAACCGATCGTGCGTCACGCGCTGGAAGCCGGCGTCAATTTCATCGACCTCGCCGATTTCTATTCGACCGGCGTGGGCGAAGAAGTGGTGGGCCGCATTCTGAAGCGCGTCGCACGGCGTGAGGAGATTGTCGTGACGACCAAGGTCGGGTACGACATGGGCACGTATCAGAACGCCGGCGGCCATTCGCGCAAGCACATCATGGATGGTATCGACGCGTCGCTCACGCGCCTCGGTATGGATTACGTCGATATCTACATGCTGCATTTCTTCGACGTGAACACGCCGGTCGAGGAAACGCTGGGTGCGTTGAACGATATCGTGTGCGCGGGCAAGGCTCGTTATATCGGCGTATCGACGATGTACACGTGGCAGTTCGCGAAGATCATGCAGGTCTGCGAGCGCAATGGCTGGCACAAACCCATCAACATGCAGCTGCAGCTCAACCTGGCCTATCGCGAGGAAGAGCGCGAAATGATTCCGTATTGCCAGGATCAGGGCGTCGGGGTGTCGGTGTTCAGTCCGCTGGCGCGTGGTCTGTTGACCTGCGATCCGAACTCAACGCGTAACCAGACCGATTTCTTCACCGCGCAAATGTACGGCGATACGGCGTCTCGTGAGATTGCTGCTTCGGTGGCGCGCGTGGCGGCGCGGCGCGGCGTGTCCGCTGCGCAGATCGCGCAGGCCTGGGTGCTGAATCATGGTGGTGTGGCGAGCATGCTGGTAGGGGCAGACACGCCTGCGCAATTCGATAGCGCGTTGGCCGCTTTAGGCACGAAGCTCTCCGCCGACGAACTATTCGAACTCGAACGCAATTACACCCCGTGCGATCTGATCAACGACTACACCGCGGGCAAACGCATCGCTCGTGAAGCGCGGCTTGCGCAAGGCACGTTCGTCGAGAACCTGGAGAAGGCAGCATGAACGAGTTTCTCCGAACCGGACATTACATTGGCGGTGAGTGGTACGAAAGCGCAAGCACGTATCCCGTTCTGAATCCCGCGACGGGCGAGGTGATCGCTCAAGTCGCCAAGGGCGGCGCGGCGGAAACGACGCAGGCCGTTGCCGAGGCTGAACGCGCTTTTCCGGTGTGGCGCGCGCTGACCGCAAAAGAACGTGGTGCGCGTATCAGACGCTGGGGCGAGTTGATGCTCGAGAACCGCGACGCGCTCGCTGAACTGCTGACGCGTGAGCAAGGCAAGCCGCTTGCCGAAGCACGCGGCGAAGTCGGCTATGCGGCGAGCTTCTTCGAATGGTTCGCCGAGGAAGCCAAGCGCAGCTATGGCGACGTGATCCCGAGCCCGAATCCAAACGCGAAGATCATCGTGACGCGCGAACCGGTCGGCGTAGTCGCGGCTATCACGCCGTGGAACTTCCCGCTTGCGATGATTACGCGCAAGGCCGGCCCGGCGCTCGCGGCGGGCTGCACGATGGTGCTCAAGCCTTCCGAAGAAACGCCGTTGTCCGCTTTGGCGTTGGCGGTGCTGGCGGAGAAGGCTGGCATTCCGCCGGGTGTGTTCAACATCGTCTCCGGCGATGCGGTGGCAATTGGCGGCGTGCTGACTGAATCGGAGGTGGTGCGTAAGTTATCGTTCACCGGCTCGACGCGCGTCGGTAAACTGCTCGCGAAGCAGTCGGCGGATACGCTGAAGAAGCTGTCTTTGGAGCTTGGCGGCAACGCGCCATTCATCGTGTTCGACGATGCGGATATCGACGCGGCAGTGCAAGGCGCGATGGCCTCGAAATTCCGCAATACCGGTCAGACCTGCGTGTGCGTGAATCGCTTCTACGTGCAGGACGGTATCTACGATGCATTCACGCAGGCGCTGACACAAGCCGTGCGGAAGATGCGTGTCGGCAACGCGCAGCAAGGCGAGTTTGAACAAGGTCCGCTGATCAATCAGGCGGCGCTGAAGAAGGTGGAAGCGCATGTCGCCGACGCGTTGCAGAAAGGTGCGAAGGTTTTAACGGGCGGCAAACCGCACGCGCTCGGCGGCACATTCTATGAGCCGACCGTGCTGATCGATGCATCGAAGTCTATGCTGGTCGCCGCGGAAGAAACCTTCGGCCCGGTGGCAGCGTGCTTTCGCTTCAAGACGGAAGACGAAGCCATCGCTGCGGCCAACGATACGCCGTTCGGTCTCTCTGCCTATTTCTATACGCGTGACCTGGCGCGTGCATGGCGCGTCGCGGAGGCGCTGGAGAGCGGCATGGTCGGCATTAACGAAGGGATTCTTTCGACTGAAGTCGCGCCATTCGGCGGCGTCAAGCAATCAGGCCTAGGCCGCGAAGGCTCGAAGTACGGGCTCGATGAATACACGGAACTGAAGTACATGATGATGGGCGGGCTCGGCCGCTGATCTGCGTCTTATGCGTTCATCTCACCCATTCGCCTTGTACATCGCATGCCGTAGCACACGGCGAACAGCGAGGCGAACGACGGGATAAACCGCGAAGGGAATAACGAGCCCAACTGCGTGGCTTGGCGCGGCACCGGCATCACGCCGGCACCGCGCCATCCGCGCACGTACAAACAAGGAGACAGCGTGAGCACTCAGGATAGCCAGGCGGCCACTCTCGGCCTCGCCCCCACTTTGCCGTCCGCCGCAGCGGCGGCCGTGCGCGGCCCCGTTCCTCTGGATGACGTTCCGTTGAACGCGTTCCACGTCAAGATCGCCGGGTTGACGTTCGGCGCTCACTTTACTGAAGGGTTTGCACTCGGCACGATCGGCTATGCGCTGGCGTCGCTGAATCGCCAGATGCCGCTCGACGCGTTCTGGATGGGCATGATAGGCAGTTCCGCGCTGATGGGCATCTTTGTCGGCAGCCTCGTGTTTGGCTGGCTGTCGGATCGTCTGGGGCGACAGAAGATCTTTTTGATGAGTTTTCTGATCATCACTGCGGCCGCATTCGCGCAGTTCTATGTGAGTTCACCATTCGAGTTGTGCCTGCTGCGGGTGTTGATCGGTTTCGGCATGGGCGGCGATTTTGCCGTTGGGCACGCAATCCTCGCGGAGTTTTCGCCACGCAAACATCGCGGCACTTTGCTTGGATCGTTCAGCGTGGTGTGGACGATCGGCTACGTGGTCGCCAACGTGCTCGGCATGCAGTATGCCGACGCGTCGCCCGACGCATGGCGCTGGCTACTTGCGTCCGCTGGCATCCCGGCGCTGATCGTGTTGATTTTGCGTATGGGCACACCGGAGTCGCCGCGTTGGTTGCACGGCAAGGGACGTGTTGCTGAAGCCGAGGCAATCGTGCTCAAGCACTTCGGCCCTAACGTAACGCTCGACGGCGCCGACGATGATCACGCGCAAACGCGCGGCGGCTTCATGCGCCTGTTCAAGAAGGACCTGATCCGCAGAACGATCTTCAACTGCGCGTTCTTTGTGTGCCTCGTGATTCCGTACTTCGCGATCTACACATTTCTGCCCACCATTCTTAAAGCGATCCATTTGAACGACGGATCGGGTGCGGATTTTCTGTTGAACGGCTTCCTCGTGCTTGGTGCGCTGATTGGTATCTGGCTCACCATCAAGTTATCGCGCCGCGCGTTTCTGATTGGCTCGTTCGCGGTGACATGCATGTCGTTGATTGCGTTGAGCCTGCTGCCGGAGTCCGCAACGCTTGCGATGATCGTCGCGTTCGCGATCTTCACGCTGACGATGTCGGCGTTCTCGAACCTTGTCGGCGTGTTTCCTCCAGAGTGTTTTCCGACCGAGGTGCGTGCGTGTGGTGTCGGGCTGGCGATTGCGTGTAGCCGTCTCGGTTCGGCCGTCGGCACGTTTCTGTTGCCGCTCGGCATCCTCCACCTGGGTTTTCACGCGACGATGATGGTGCTTGCTGTTGTCCTGCTGATCGGTATGGTGGTGTCGATTGCATGGGCGCCTGAAACGAAGCATCTGACCTTGAACGAAGCCAGCGGCGCGTAGTCTGCGGTCAGTGTGTTGTTTGGAAACCCCGTCGCATCGGCAACAATGCGGCGGGGTTTCTCATTTGCTGCGCGAGAGCCGGCCGGAGGCGTTCCAGGCATTTGTCGAACAGGTCCTAATCGCCGATCGCCCATGTGACCCCCAAACCCCATTTCCATACGTCATCCCCCATGACGTGTATCATTCGTTCCCTGCGCTGTTCTGTGCCGGCAATTCCCGTATTTCCAAACGCTCGTTCGTAACCTGGTTGGTTGTGACGCGGCGGAGTTGCCATCGTGACGCGGGTCTCCGATCCAACTCCCGCAGCTCGACGCCGCCGCGCCAGACGTGGCAGACCCGAGGCCACAAGCTTCGGGACACCGCCCGAACCTCTATCCGTGACCGCCAGACCCGATGTCAGTCTCCGAACTCAAACGCCGCCGCACGTTCGCGGTTATTTCCCACCCGGACGCGGGCAAAACCACGCTCACTGAAAAGCTGCTGCTGTTCTCGGGCGCGATTCAGATCGCCGGTACCGTGAAGGGCCGCAAGAGCAATCGCTACGCGACCTCGGACTGGATGGAGATCGAAAAGCAGCGCGGCATTTCCGTCGCCAGTTCGGTCATGCAGTTCGAGTACGGTGACGCCGTCATCAATCTGCTCGACACCCCGGGCCACGAAGACTTCTCCGAAGATACCTATCGCGTGCTGACGGCGGTTGACGCTGCCGTGATGGTGATCGACGGCGCGAACGGCGTCGAAGCGCAAACGCTGAAACTGCTCGAAGTCTGCCGCAGCCGCAAGACGCCGATCGTCACCTTCATCAACAAGCTCGACCGCGAAGTGCGCGAGCCGCTCGAACTGCTCGATGAAATCGAGCAGCATCTCGGCGTCGCCGCCGTGCCGTTCACATGGCCGATCGGCATGGGCAAGGACTTCCAGGGCGTCTACGACATTCAGCATGACCAGGTGCGCCTGTTCCGCGCCGGGCAGGATAAGGCGGGCGGGGCGGTCGAAACGTTGCAAGCGCTCAGCGATGAAGAAGGCGAACGCCGCTTCGGCCATAGCTGGGTCAAGGCGAAAGAAGAGATTGATCTGATCACCGGCGCGTCGCCTGATTTCGATCGCGAGCAGTTCCTCGCAGGTCAGCAATCCCCAGTGCTGTTCGGCTCGGCGATCAATAACTTCGGCGTGAAGGAAATTCTCGACGCGCTGGTCGATCTGGCGCCGCCGCCGTCGATGCGCATGACCGTGCAACGTCCGGTGATGCCGGACGAGCCGAAGTTCACCGGCGTCGTCTTCAAGGTGCAGGCGAACATGGATCTCGCGCACCGTGACCGCGTGGCGTTCATTCGCGTGTGTTCGGGGCACTTCGAGCGCGGCATGGCGGTTAAGGTGACGCGCACGAACAAGACCTTCCGCGCGAATAACGTGGTGACTTTCCTGTCGCAGCGTCGTGAGACTGTTAGTGAGGCGTACCCGGGCGACATTATCGGTATTCCGAATCACGGCACGTTGAGTCTCGGCGATACGCTGACCGAAGGCGAACTGTTGCAGTTCGTCGGCTTGCCGTTCTTCGCGCCGGAAATCTTCCAGACGGTCGAAGTAGTCGATCCGATGCGCGCCAAGCAACTCGGCGAAGCGCTGAAGCAGCTCGGCGAGGAAGGCGCGATTCAGGTGTTCCGTCCTGAAGTCGGCGGTCTGATGATTCTCGGCGCGGTCGGTCAACTGCAGTTTGAGGTGGTGTCGCACCGCTTGTCGACGGAATACAAGGTCGATGTGCGGATGGCGCCGGCGCGCTATCGCATGTCGCGTTGGGTGACGTGTGACGATCCGGCCGAATTGCGCCGTTTTACGGATTCGTACGCGGCGCGGATCGCGCTCGATGCATCGGATGCGCCGACGTATCTGGCATCGCACGTGTCGGAGATCGAAGTCGCGCAGAAGGCGTGGCCGAAGATCGTGTTCAACGAATTGCGCGAGCATTCAGGCGCGCCGTTCAAGAAGGCGATGTAACGTCATCCGGCCGCGATCGCTCGGTGCTTGCGTCGTTAGACGAAAAAAAGCCGCGTCAAAAAACGCGGCTTTTTTTCGCCCCTGCTTTGCTGGTCGCTGTCCAAGGCAATGCAGCCGCACCGCCTCATTCCATCTTCAAAACCTCTTCCCGCATCCACCCGGCAAACGCTTGCACATGTTCAAGCGACGCGTGGTGTTGCGCCACGTCGAGCCAGTAGCCATACGGCCCGGCTACTTCAACATCGGAAAACCGCGCGAGACTCCCGTCCGCCAGTTCCTCGACGATCATGTTCCGATCGACCACCGCCAGCCCCGCGCCTTTACGCGCGGCGCGGATCGCCTGCTCCAGCGTAGAAAACTCGATGCCGTTTTCCGCGTAGCGTGAGGGCAGGCCCGCCTTCGCCAGCCAGTTCGGCCATAGGTCCAGGCGGGCGTCGTTATGCAGCACGTGCAGCGCGGGCAAATGTTCGAGCAGCATGTCGAGTGATTCGCTGAGCAGACCCGGTGCGCCGACCAGTACATGGCGCTCGGTCATCAGCAATTCGGAATGCGCACCCGCCAGTGCGTTTCGGCCAAAGCGGATGACGCAGTGACAGTCTTCCGTGGGCGACGTGCGAACGGACAGTTCGACATCGGGCAATTCGTCTCCCAAGGAACCGAGCCGCGGCGAGAACCATTGCGTCGCAAAGGTGGGCGGCACGGCGACGACGAGACGCCGCCGCCCTTTGGCTGCGGTGATCTGACGGAAGCCGCGTTCGATGGTGTCGAAGGCCTCGGAGAGGCAAGGCAGGAACTGCAGCCCGGCCGGCGTCAGCCGGATACCCTTGTGATCGCGCTCAAACAGCTTCGCGCCGAGCGATTCCTCGAGCAACTTGATCTGCCGGCTCACCGCGCCTTGGGTAACGCATAGCGCAGTGGCCGCGCGGTTAAAGCTCATGTGCCGGGCTGTTTCTTCAAAGAAGCGCAACGCGATCAGTGATGGCAAGCGCCGCATAAATCACCTTCTGTCTCTTTGTTCGTCCGGAGCGGGCGTGACGGTTGTCGCGTGCCTGCTCGCGTAATCCATGTTCGTGCCGCGCGTTGTCTCCGACGCGCCATGCCGCCATCAATCAGCCCGTACGTTTCAGAGGCAAACGGGCTGGTCGGGCATCCCCAGGATTGTCGCATTCAGGCTTGATATTTTGCCTGATCGCGCTAAAAAAATTCTGGCGTGCGTTGGTGCGGATCAATGGGATTTCGTCCACATCACGCCGCGTTTTCAGAACCGCCGCCGCGCAAGCTCTCGACTTCGCCTATCCTGACGAAGACGCGCGCCACCTGGCCGCTGTGCCTACTTCACACTCCGCTGGAGCGCCCGTGACCGTTCGCAACCTAGACGCCCTGTTCCGCCCTAAATCCGTCGCCGTGATCGGCGCCTCCGAGCGACCGGGCAGCACCGGCGCAATGGTGTGGGCGCGTGTGCTGGAAGGCGGCTTCGAGGGCCCTGTCTGGCCGGTCAATCCGAAATACGAGACGCTCGGCGGCCGCAAGGTCATCGGCGATGTCGGCGATTTGCCGCAAGCGCCTACCGTCGCGCTGATCTGCACGCCGCCCGATACGTGGCCCGGCATCATCCACAAGCTCGGCGGGTTGGGCACGCGCGCGGCGATCATCGTCGGCGAGGTGCGGAGCGATGAGGACCGCGTGCATCTCCGGCATGCGCTCTCGGCGGCGCGGCCGCATTTGCTGCGCATCGTCGGGCCGGGCAGTCTCGGGGTGGTGTCGCCGGCGTTCCACGCGCATTTCGGTGCGCCGTCGTGCACGGTGAAGGCGGGTGGCGTGGCATGGGTGTCGCAATCGAATGCACTGACGAATGCCGTGCTCGGTTGGGCGCATGCGCGCGGCCTAGGCTTTTCGCACGCCGTGGCGCTGGGTGGCGAAGCCGACGTGGATGCCGGCGACGTACTCGACTATCTGGCGAGCGATCCCGGCACGCGCGCGATCCTCCTGGAGTTGGATACGGTGCGCGCCGCGCGTAAATTCATGTCGGCGGCTCGCGCCGCGGCGCGCAACAAACCGGTACTGGCACTACGCTCAGGCCGCGCCGATCCGGCCGACGCGCTGTACACCGCTGCATTCCGCCGCGCGGGCATGGTGCGTGTCGACTCGCTCGACGATCTGCTCGATGAAATCGAAACGCTCGGCGTGGGCCGGGTGGCGGCAGGCGCGACCGCGACGCTGATCACCAGCGACAGCGGTCTCGCCACGCTCGCCTGCGACGCCTTTGCCGCCGCCGGGGACACGCTCGCGCCGTGGCCCGCCGAAGCGGACGCGGCGCTAAGCGAAGCGCTGCCGCACGCGGTGGCGGGCAATCCGCTACGACTCGGCGACGATGCGCGCCCCGAGCATTTCGGCACCGCGCTCAAACTGCTCGCCGAGCATCGCAGCACGGGCACGGCCTTCGTGGTCCACGCGTCGACGCATGGCGCGCCGGTCGGTGAGGTCGCGCAGGCATTGATCGCGAATCAGCGCTTCGCCTATCGTGGGCTGCTCGCATGCTTTTTCGGCGGCGTGGACGCGGCCACGCGTGATGCCCTGCATGCGCAAGGCATTCCGGTCCATACGACGCCGCAGCGATTGGCGCGCGCCTTTGCGCGTCTGGTCGACTACCGGATGGGCCGCGAGTTGCTGATGCAGACGCCGGAAGGTTTGCCGGCGCAGATACCCGAAGCAATCGACGCCGCTCAGGCGCAAGCACGTGCTGCACTTGCCGCAGGTGAGCACCAACTAACCGGGGCGGCAGCGGCACAGTTTCTTGAGCGTTTTGGGCTGAGCGTTGAAACGCAAGGGGGTGACCCGACGACGAAAGAAGCATTAGCGCAAGGCGCTACGCAAGGATCGACGCAAGTGCTATCCCAACAAGCCGCGCAGCAACTAACCGCAGCGCCGGCACAAACAGATTGCGAGGAACTGGTCGCCGCGCAGTCGCGCAAGCCGGTTGTCGCCCTCGCCGTCGAACTTCACGACGACGACAATTTCGGCCCAGTTTTCCGGTTCACCGCGCCGTCGACGGATGGCGTGTCCGATCCGCTGCGCGTCTACGGCTTGCCGCCACTCAATCCGATGCTCGCGCGCGACATGGTCACGCACTCGCGCTACGCGCGCCTGATCGATCCCGAGCCGGCATTAACCGCGTTGACGGCGCTTTCGCAGGCGGTCTGCGACGTCAAGGAGATCGTCGGCCTCTCGCTGACGCTGCGGGTGTTCAAGGACCACGTGGTGGTAGTCGAGCCGACCCTCAGCCTGGCGGCGACGCGCAGCCGGCTTGCGATCGTACCCTATCCGCGCCGCTTCGAAGAGACGCTCGACTGGCAGGGCCTGCGTGTGACGATCCGGCCGATCCGTCCGGAAGACGAAGCCGCGCATCACGATTTCGTCGAAGCGATGACGCCGGAAGATTTACGTTTGCGGTTTTTCGGCGCGGTCGGCAGCTTCGATCATTCACAACTCGCGCGCATGACGCAGATCGACTACGACCGCGAAATGGCACTGATCGCGACGGTCGCCAGCGAAGACGGTTTCACGCGCACGCTCGGCGTCGTGCGCGCCGTCGCTGATCCCGACAACGAGACAGCCGAGTTCGCCGTGGCAGTGCGCTCCGACCAGAAAGGCCGGCGCCTTGGACAATTGCTGATGGATCGGATCATCAAGTACGCGCGGGCGCGCGGCATCCACTGGCTGGTAGGCGAGGCGTTGCGGGAGAACGCGCCGATGATCGCGCTAGCCAGGTCCTGCGGCTTCACCATCACGCCGACGGAAGATCCCGGCGTGGTCGGCTTCAGGATGGCGCTGGATGAACCGGCGCAAGCTTAAGTTGGCGGGGACGGCGCTTGCCGAAGCTCACAGACACAAGGCCGCCCGCTATGACTGTGACGCCAGGCCGCGGCGATTCGCGACCTAGGCGTTGTGACTTCAGCAGTTAAGCCGGCAGCTTCGCCGCGGCTTCGTCGACTTGCGTGCGGGTCACGGACAACTCTTCCAGCAGCGCTTCAGCGTACACAGCGCCGGTTTCGCGTTCCAGGCGCGCGATGGTCGCGGCGCAACGGTTCGCGTCCTTCAGCGTCGCGATGAACGACTTCACCGATTCACCCGCCTTGAAGGCGTCGAACAGCGGCACGCGGATGTCGTCCGGCAGCGGACGCGCCGTCCATTGATACGGCTTGCCGTTGAACGTGAACTGCGGCGGCAGCACGCGCTCTTTCTTCGCGGCCGGAATCAGGCCGAAGGTGCGCGCGGCGTCACCGATCTGCTCAGCCGAAAACAGCTCGTCCGGGCTGATGTCGAATTGCTGAATGAAGGTCTCGATGCTGTGCATCGCTGCAGCGCGGTCGTCACGGCGCTTTTGCGCATGAGCGACGATGTCGCGCAGTTCGTCGGCTTCTTCGGGCGTGATCGTGAAGCTCGACTGCTTCTGCTGAAGTTCGGAAAAACGCTGGAATTCGGAATCGGTCAGAAGTTTCGCCATTGCTTGATCGTTGAGCGCGCATGAGGAGACCTCTGCGGCGTGATTTTTGAAAGGGTCGCCATTCTAAACCATGTCCATTAAACAGCCTCTTCCCGAAACATCGAGAGCGCCTGCACCGTCTCACGCAGCAGCGCCGTTGCCGCCTCCAGCGTCGGCGCGACGTATTCGTCGATGCGCCGCAGGTACGGACACGTGAGCACCGCGATCGCCTGACCGGACGGCCCCTGAATCGGAAACGTGACGTCCGTGACACCGAAGGTCTGCTGACTGTCCTTCTGCGAAAAACCCGCCGCGCGAATCCGCTCGCATGCCTGTTCCAGGGCTTCGCGATCGATCGTGACTTCGCCTTTCACCTTGGTGTGTTCGGCCAGCATCTGGTCGCGTTGCTCGACGCTTTGAAACGCGAGCATCACGCGGCCCGAACCCGTATCGATCAGGCCGACCCGCGAGCCGAGCCGCACCGACATGCCCCACGTGCCCGGTCCGTCCACCTGCGCGATCACCAGCAGATTGCCGCGGTCGTACACCACGAGGTGACACGATTGCTCCGCGGCATCGGCAAAACGCTGCATCAGCGGCAGGGCTTCGGAGATCAGGCGGTTCATCGGCGGATGACGATGCGCGAGCGCATACAGCTTCAGGCTCAGCGAATAACGGTCGCCCGCCGCCGAGCGCACTACGTACTGCCGTGCGACCAGTCGCTCCAGCATCCGGTACATCTCGCTCGCGTTGCGTCCCAGCCGCTTGGTGATTTCGGCGCGCGTCAGCCCTTCTTTCTGCTCGGCGAGCAGTTCCAGGATGTCGAGGCCCTTGTCCAACGCGGGGGCGCGGTAACGGTCGGCGTCGTCTTTGTCGTCTGCGTCCATGGTGAGCGAGGTTCCGTGTGTTGTTCTCATTATCTGGCGCGTGAGTGTAAGTGCGTGGGGAATCTCGCGCGAGGTGGCACGCGCCAGGGGAAACACCGAGGCATGATGCAGTGCACATCGCTTGACTTCGAAAAGTCCGTATATGAATAATACGTTCATTGGTGAATGAACGCACACCAATACTTCATAAGAAAGCGCAGGACCAAGTGCCCGCCACTCGCATGGCGGGTTCACGCAGTTCCCACAACGCATGCACTAGCAGGAGACAACCATGTCGTTCGCGAAAGGGCCGCACCCGGCTCGCCGTTTCTTCCAGAGTTCGTTGTTCGCCGTTGCGGCGGCAGCTTGCGTCGCCAGCCTCGCCGTCAGCGGTGCGGCACACGCCGCTGACGCCGGCAAGGTCGGCCTCGGTCTGCCGCTTCTCACGTCGCCGTTCTGGCAGTCGTACAACAACTATCTGCCCAAGTACGCGAAGGACATGGGCATCGATATCCTCGCGCCGGTCAATTCGAACGGCGATCCGGCCCAGCAGATCACCGACATGAACAACCTGCTGAACCTCGGTGCGAAAGGCATCGTGGTCGGCCCGCTGGATTCGGCGGCGATCAGTCGCGCGCTCGATGCGGCATCGGCGAAGAACGTGCCGGTGGTCGCCGTCGACGTCGCGCCGACACAAGGCAAGGTGGCGATGGTGGTGCGCGCCGACAACCACGCCTACGGCGAGAAAGCGTGCAAGTACATCGGCGAGCATGTGAAGTCGGGCAAGGTTGTGCAGATCATGGGCGACCTGGCGTCAGTGAACGGACGCGACCGCTCAGAAGCGTTCCGCTCGTGTCTGAAGGGCTTCCCGGGTTTGTCGCTGCTGGAGATTCCGGCAAGTTGGAAGGGTGACGTCGCGGCTACCGCGCTCGACAGTCTGCTCACCGCGAATCCTGACGTGAAGGCAATCTACATGCAGGCCGGCGGCGTCTATCTGTCGCCCACGCTGCAAACGCTGCGCCGCAAGCAGATGCTGTTTCCGGCCGGCGATGCGAAGCACGTCGTGATTGTCAGTAACGACGGCATTCCGCAGGAGTTCGAGGCCATCCGTCGTGGTGATATCGACGCCACCATTTCGCAGCCTGCCGATTCCTACGCGAAATACGGTCTCTTCTACATCAAGGCAGCGTTGGCCGGACAGACCTTCAAGCCGGGCCCGACGGATCACGGCAGCAACATCGTCCAGTTGGCGCCGGGCATTCTCGAAGATCAATTGCCCGCACCGCTCGTCACGAAGGCGAATGTCGACGACAAAGCCTTGTGGGGCAATACCGTTAAATGAACGAGCCGACGCCCTCCGTGCCGGTCGTCGAAGCGTTTGAGGTCACCAAACGCTTCGGCTCCACGGCCGCGCTGAAAGACGTGAGCATCCGGGTGATGCCTGGCGAGTCGCATGCGCTCGTCGGGCGTAACGGTGCGGGCAAATCGACGCTGGTGTCGATCCTCACCGGCCTGCGCAAGCCCGATACCGGCGAGGTGCGTTTTGGCGGCGCGGCCGCGCCGTCGATCGCGGACCGTGATGCGTGGCGCGAGCGTGTGGCCTGCGTTTATCAGCATTCGACGATCATTCGCGATCTGAGCGTCGCGGAGAATCTGTTCATCAACCGGCAGCCGTCACGCGGGGGCGTGATTGACTGGCGCGCCATGCGCCGCGATGCACGTGAGTTGCTCGATCACTGGAAGATCGACGTACGAGAAGATGCGCGCGCCGGCGATCTGAGCGTGGAAGCACGGCAACTCGTGGAGATTGCGCGGGCGCTGTCGTACGGCGCGCGCTTCATCATTCTCGACGAACCGACCGCGCAACTCGACGGCGACGAAATCAAGCGCCTGTTCCGCCGCATCAGCGAGTTGCAGCGCGAAGGCGTGACGTTCCTCTTTATTTCTCATCATCTGCAAGAGGTCTATGAAATCTGCCAGGCGGTGACGGTGCTGCGCGACGCGCGACATATCGTCAGCGCGCCGGTTTCCGCGTTGCCGCGCGAGCAATTGATCGAAGCGATGACCGGCGAGCGCGGCGGCCTGGCCGTCGCTGACGCGGCGGCGCGCGATGCGTTGCCGGCGGACACCGCCATTGCGCTGGAAGTCAAAGATCTGGTGGGTTCCGATTACGAAGGTGTGTCGTTCACGGTGAAGCGCGGCGAAGTGGTCGGGCTGACCGGCGCAACGAGCAGCGGCCGCACCAGCGTGGCCGAAGCGATTGCCGGTTTGCGTGCGGCCAGGCGCGGCTCGATCAGCGTGGATGGCACGACGCTGCCACCCGGTGATGTACCCGCTGCGCTGGCTCACGGCATCGGCTGCGTGCCGAAGGATCGCCATCACGAAGGCCTGGTGCTGACGCAATCGGTTGCCGAAAACGCCTCGATGACGATCGCGCGCCTGCTCGGCAAATTCGGCATTGCGCCGCCGGCGAAGAAGAACGCCTTCGGTCAGAAGATGATCGACGCGCTCGGCATCGTCGCGCAAGGCCCCGAGCATGTCGTGTCAGGGCTCTCGGGCGGCAATCAGCAGAAGGTCGTCATGGCCCGCGCACTCGCCACCGATCCGAACGTGCTTGTATTGATCGACCCTACGGCAGGCGTCGATGTGAAATCGAAAGAAGCGTTGCTGTCAGTGGTGGATTGCGTGCGAGAGGAGGGCAAGGCCGTGCTGGTCGTGTCCGGCGAACTCGACGATCTGCGTACCTGTGACCGTGTGCTGGTCATGTTCCGTGGCCGTGTCGCGGCCGAATTTCCCGCGGGTTGGCAAGACCACGACCTGATCGCATCCGTTGAAGGAGTGAGTCTCCATGAAGAATAGTGTGCCCAGCCCTGCATTCGGCACCGCGCAAGCTCAAGCGCAACCGCAGCCGATCGCGGCGGCCTCAAGCGGCAAACGTGCCCGCAGCGAACTCGCCCGGCTGCGCGAACTGGCCTTGCTGCCCGCGCTTGCGTTGCTGCTCGTGATCGGCGCGTTCGTCAGCCCGAGCTTTCTGACGAAGGCAAATCTGATCAGCGTGCTGGGGGCGTCCGCGGCATTGGCATTGGTTGTGCTCGCCGAATCGCTGATCGTGTTGACCGGCAAGTTCGATCTGTCGCTCGAATCGACGGTGGGCATTGCGCCGGCTATCGGCGCGATGCTGGTGATGCCGGCGGCGTCCGCGGGCTTCGGGTTGCAATGGCCGGCGGCGGCGGGTTTGCTGGCTATCCTCGTGGTTGGCGCGGTGATTGGCTTCGTCAACGGTTTCCTGGTGGTGCGTTTGCGATTGAACGCCTTCATCGTTACGCTGGCGATGCTGATCGTGCTGCGCGGCATGCTGGTCGGTGCGACCAAAGGCGGCACGCTGTTCGATATGCCGCCGTCGTTCTTCTCGCTCGCCACCACGATCGTGCTCGGTTTGCCGTTGTCGGTATGGCTTGCGGCGGCAGCGTTTGCCATCGCTGCGTTCGTGCTGCGCTATCACCGCCTGGGTCGCGCGTTGTACGCGATCGGCGGTAATCCGGAAGCGGCGCGCGCAGCTGGGATTCGCGTGGAGCGCATTACGTGGGGCGTATTCGTGCTCGGCAGTATGCTTGCCTCGGTGGGCGGTCTGATCGTGACTGGCTATGTTGGCGCGATCAACGCAAACCAGGGTAACGGCATGATTTTCACGGTGTTCGCGGCGGCGGTGATCGGCGGCATATCACTCGACGGCGGCAAGGGCTCGATGCTCGGTGCGCTCACCGGCGTGTTGCTGCTCGGCGTCGTGCAGAACCTGCTGACGCTGGCCCAGGTGCCGTCGTTCTGGATTCAGGCGATCTACGGCGCGATCATTTTGGGCTCGCTGATGGTGGCGCGGCTCGCCAGCGGCGAAGGCCAGAACTAATGCACACGCATCACGGAGAACGCACTTGACCAGCAGCTCAACGCAAACCGCGCAAACGCCCCAAACGTTGCAAACCGATCCACGCCTGATCCTGCTCAGCCCCGCGGACAACTGCCTGATCGCGGCGGCGCGTCTCGACGCAGGCACGCAAGTCGAGATCGAAGGTGAGCGCGTGACGCTCACCAAAACCATCGACCTCGGCCACAAGGTCGCGCGCCATGAACTCGCGAAAGACGACAAGGTGCTGCGTTACGGCGCAGTGATCGGTCACGTGACCGAGGCGGTGGCGCGCGGTGCGCATTTGCATACGCACAACCTCGAAAGCGATTACCTGCCCACGTATACGCACGACGCGGGCCACGAGTTCGTCCATCACTGAATTGAGCACATTGACGTGGCCTTGCGCCGCGCTGGAATGATCATGACTGACACTTCCGTAGCATCCGCCGCCGCGCAGCATCAGCCCTTGTTGCAGGGCTATCCGCGCAAGGATGGCCGCAAGGGCATCCGCAATGTGGTTGCGGTGGCGTATCTGGTCGAGTGCGCGCATCACGTCGCGCGCGAGATCGTCACGCAGTTCCGCGAACCGCTCGACGCGTTCGACGATCCTTCCGCCGAGCGCGAGCCGCCCGTGCATCTGATCGGCTTTCCCGGTTGCTATCCGAATGGGTACGCCGAAAAGATGCTCGAGCGCCTCACCACGCATCCCAACGTAGGCGCGGTGCTGTTCGTGTCGCTCGGGTGCGAGAGCATGAACAAGCATTACCTTGTGGACGTGGTGCGCGCGAGCGGCCGTCCCGTCGAAGTCCTGACGATCCAGGAAAAAGGCGGCACACGCAGCACGATTCAATACGGCGTCGACTGGATTCGCGACGCACGCAAGCAACTTGCCGCGCAGAAGAAAGTGCCGATGGCGCTGAGCGAACTGGTGATCGGCACGATTTGCGGCGGCTCTGACGGAACCAGCGGCATCACCGCAAACCCGGCCGTGGGCCGTGCGTTCGATCATCTGATCGATGCGGGCGCGACCTGCATCTTCGAAGAAACCGGCGAGCTGGTGGGCTGCGAGTTTCATATGAAAACGCGTGCCGCGAGACCGGAACTCGGGGATGAAATTGTCGCGTGCGTGGCGAAGGCGGCGCGCTACTACTCGATTCTTGGGCATGGCAGTTTTGCCGTCGGCAATGCGGACGGCGGCCTCACCACGCAGGAAGAGAAATCGTTGGGCGCGTATGCGAAAAGCGGCGCGTCGCCGATTGTCGGCATTATCAAACCCGGCGACGTTCCGCCGACCGGTGGCCTCTATCTTCTCGACGTCGTCCCTGACGGCGAACCGCGCTTTGGCTTTCCGAACATCAGCGACAACGCGGAAATCGGCGAGCTGATCGCATGCGGCGCGCATGTGATTCTGTTCACGACCGGACGCGGATCGGTTGTCGGCTCGGCGATTTCGCCGGTCATCAAGGTGTGCGCGAATCCCGCGACCTACCGCAATCTCGCCGGCGATATGGATGTCGATGCAGGACGCATTCTCGAAGGCCGCGGCACGCTCGACGAAGTCGGCCGCGAAGTATTCGAGCAAACGGTGGCAGTATCGCTCGGGGCGGCGTCGAAATCGGAAATGCTCGGTCATCAGGAATTCATCCTGACGTACAAGACTTTCGAACCAGTGGGCCCGGCGTGTTTGCCGTCGAGCGCTGCACCGCCGCATCGGGTTGTTGCGATCGAGCCGCACTGAGCGGGCTTAGCGTCCTCAGCGATCAGTACGACCGCAAGCCCGAGCCGTAATCGACTCAGCGGCCATCGGCACGCCAAGTCCGTCGCTACTAGCGCGGCAGCGGGCAAACATCGTCGGCACGTGCTAAAACATAAACGGGATCAGAGTAAGCGCTGATGCGCCAACTCTGGTCGACAGCATTGCATGGGACCAGAGTAAGCGCTAAAGCGCTAACTCTGGTCGACATAGGAGACGTGGTCCATGACGGCAAAGATCGGTTCGAAGATCGAACAGCGGCGCAACATCGGCCGTCGTGCATTGCAGGTATCCGGATTGGGGCTCGGTACGGCGCCGTTGGGTGGTCTGTACCGCGATCTGTCCGAAGAAGAAGCGCATGCGACTATCGCCGCTGCGTGGGACGTCGGCGTGCGCTTTTTCGACACCGCGCCGCACTACGGTCACACGAAAGCCGAGCACCGTCTAGGCGACGCGTTGCGCGGATACCCGCGTAGTGAATACGTGCTGTCCACCAAAGTCGGGCGCCGCTTCGTACCGCGCACCACGCCCTACGACGGCAGCGAAGGCTGGCAAGACCCGCTGCCGTTCCAGGCGATCTTCGACTATACGCACGACGGCATTCTGCGTTCGTTCGAAGACAGCCAGCAGCGTCTCGGCATGGTCGATATCGACATTCTGCTGGTGCACGATATTGGCGTTGTCACGCATGGCGACAAGAACCCCCATTACTGGCAGCAACTCACCGAAGGCGGCGGCTTTCGTGCGCTCGATGATCTGCGCTCCTCAGGCGCGGTCAAGGCTGTCGGGCTCGGTGTCAACGAAGGCGCGGCAATACTCGACGTGATGGCCGAATTCGATATCGATTGCGCGTTGCTCGCGGGCCGTTATACGCTCCTCGAACAGACCACGCTCAACGATCTGCTCCCAGCATGTGAACAACGCGGCGTCAGCATTCTGTTAGGCGGCGCGTTCAACTCAGGCATTCTGGCGCGCGGCGTCTCAGGTGATCTGAAATTCAATTACGGCGACGCGCCGAGCGAAATCATCGAACGCGTCGCGCGGCTGGAAGCGGTGTGCCGGGTGCATGGCGTGCCGCTTGCCGCCGCAGCTTTGCAGTTTCCGTATGCGCATCCGGCGGTCGCAACCGTGTTGACCGGCGCGCGCAGTGCCAATGAATTGCGCGAGAACGCCGCGTCGTTCGAGCAGCAGATCCCCGCGGATCTGTGGTCCGCGTTGCGTGACAAGGGCTTGCTCGACAGCCGCGCGCCCGCGCCGGAGGATTGATTTGACGATACGTATCGACGCCCACCAGCACTACTGGGACCCCGCTCGTGGCGACTACGAGTGGCTCACGCCGGAACTGAAAATCCTGTACCGGCTGTTCGGTCCCGACGATCTCAAGCCACTGCGAGAAGCAGCGGGCGTCGAACGGACGGTGGTGGTCCAGGCAGCGCCGACCATCGATGAAACGCGCTACTTGCTGGACATCGCGCGGCATGAGCCATCGATTGCCGGTGTGGTCGGCTGGGTGCCGTTGCTGTTACCCACGGCGCCGGCCGTGATTGGAGCGCTGGCGCATGAGCCGAAGTTCAAAGGCGTGCGGCCGATGCTGCAGGATCTGCCCGACGATACGTGGATTGCGAATCCCGATCTCGTGCCCGCAATCGAAGCACTGATCGAGCACGACCTCGCGTTCGACGCGTTGATTTACGCGCGGCATGTCGAGCCTTTCGAAACGTTCGCGGCGCGTTTCCCCGCGCTGCGCATCGTCGTCGATCACGGCGCGAAGCCACCGATCCGTTACGGTCGCGCGGGTTGGCAATCATGGGCCGACGCAATCACGCGGCTCGCAAAGTTGCCGCAAGTGCATTGCAAGCTGTCGGGACTCGTCACAGAAGCGTCGCCTGGCTGGAGCGAAGAAACGCTTCATCCGTATGTCGAGCATCTGCTGAAGTCATTCGACCCCTCGCGTTTGATGTGGGGCAGCGACTGGCCCGTGCTCGATCTGAACGGCGACTATCAGGTCTGGCACTCGGTGGCGAACACCTTGCTCGCGTCCTTGAGCGACGCCGAGCGTGACGCGGTTTTCGGCGGCAACGCCGCTGCGTTTTATCGACTTTGATGTGACGAAGACGAGTTACGAAGACAAGAGAAAGCCCATTCAACTGGAGTCGTAGATGACACAAAGACTGGCCGGCAAGACGGCCCTGATCACCGCTGCAGGACAAGGTATCGGTCTCGCCACCGCGGAAATGTTCGCGCGCGAAGGCGCGCGCGTGATCGCCACCGATATCCGCATCGACGGACTCGCCGGCAAGCCGGTCGAAGCGCGCAAGCTCGACGTGCGCGACAACGCGGCGATCAAGGCGCTGGCCGCCGAGCTCGGCGCGATCGACGTGCTGTTCAACTGCGCGGGCTTCGTGCACGCCGGCTCGATTCTCGAATGCAGCGAAGAAGATTGGGACTTCGCCTTCGACCTGAACGCGAAGGCGATGTACCGCATGATCCGCGCGTTTTTGCCGGCCATGCTGGAGAAGGGCGGCGGTTCTATCATCAATATGTCGTCAGCGGCCTCTAGCGTGAAGGGCGTGCCGAACCGCTTTGCCTACAGCGCGTCGAAAGCCGCGGTGATCGGGCTGACCAAGTCCGTCGCTGCAGACTTCATCACACGTGGTGTACGCTGTAACGCGATCTGCCCGGGCACGGTGCATTCGCCGTCGCTCGAACAGCGGATCGTTGAGCAGGCCAAGGCGCAGGGCGCGACGCTCGACGTCGTGCAGGCGGCTTTTGTGGCGCGTCAGCCGATGGGCCGCATCGGCAAGCCGGAAGAGATCGCCGCATTGGCGCTGTATCTCGCGTCCGACGAATCGTCGTTCACCACTGGCCACGCGCATGTGATCGACGGCGGCTGGTCGAACTGACGCACACTGATCGACGCTGACACACGAACCGAATACCACTGAACGGAAAGGGAAGTGCAACGATGAAACTGCTTCGTTATGGGCCGAAAGGCCAGGAAAAGCCGGGCCTGCTCGACGCGCAAGGCAAGATTCGCGATCTGTCGAAGGTGGTTGGCGATATCGACGGCGCCGCGCTGACTGACGAAGGCCTCGCCAAGCTGCGCGCGCTCGATCCGGCTTCGCTGCCGTTGGTCGAAGGCAATCCGCGCATGGGACCGTGCGTCGGCAAGATCGGCAAGTTCATCTGCATCGGGTTGAACTACGCGGACCACGCCGCCGAATCGAATCTACCGGTGCCGGCGGAACCGGTGATTTTCAACAAGTGGACGAGCGCGATCAGCGGCCCGAACGACGACGTCGAAATTCCGCGCGGCTCGAAGAAGACCGACTGGGAAGTCGAACTGGGCGTGGTGATCGGCAAGCCCGCGAAATATATCGACGAAGCCAACGCGCTCGATTACGTTGCCGGCTACTGTGTGATCAACGACGTGTCGGAACGCGAGTGGCAGATCGAGAAGGGCGGCACGTGGGATAAGGGCAAGGGCTTCGATACCTTCGGCCCGATCGGCCCGTGGGTCGTGACGCGCGACGAAGTTGCCGATCCGCAGAACCTGAGCCTGTGGCTCGAAGTGGATGGCCATCGCTATCAGAACGGCAGCACGAAGACGATGGTGTTCGGCGTCGCGAAGCTGGTGTCGTATGTGTCGCAGTGCATGAGCCTGCAACCGGGCGATGTGATTTCGACCGGCACGCCGCCGGGCGTCGGTATGGGCGTGAAGCCGAATCCGGTGTATCTGAAGCCGGGCCAGACGATCCGCCTCGGTATTGAAGGTCTTGGCGAACAGACGCAGAAGACTTACGCGGCGGAATAAGCGATGCAGTAAGCCGCGCAATCAGCGCTGTTCAGAATGAAAAACCGCGCCTGCTTCCCAGCAGGCGCGGTTTTTTTTATGTACCCTGGTGCGAGCCGGTCGACTCGCCCATCTCAGGCTCCGATCAACCCGCCGGCTCGTGCTCGCCGTTCTCGCTAATGCGATTGATCGTGCCTTGCGCAACGGCGACGAGTTTCTCGCGCTGGCCGTCCATCACATACACGTTGCACTGGCAGGTTGCCTGATGCCGCCCTGCGTAGACGACCTTCGCCCGTGCGATTAGCGTGCCGTTCATCACCGGCCGCAGATAGTTGATCTTGTACTCGCCGGTCACGACCTTCGGCCCCAGCGACAGCGCGCCGGCGAACGTCAGCGCATTGTCGGCGAGATAGCTGATGACACCGCCATGCACGAAGCCGTGTTGTTGCCGCAACTCGTCGCGGATCGGCAGACACAGCGTCAGTTCATTGGTGCCGGTGTGCATGAGTTCGGTGCCTAGCAGCATGCTGAACGGCTGGGCATGCAGTGCGCCGCGCGCCCGGTCGAGGATGTCGGTCATCGTGAGTCCTTCGGGCTTGGCCCGCAGTGGCATCTGCACCGGCGTCCATTGTGCAGTCCCTACCCACTCTAGGAAGCGCTGACGCATCGCGTCAAGGTGAATCCAAAATATCTGTGGAGCATTGTTGCGGAAAATGACGGGAATTGCGAAGTTGGCCGATGAAACGGGGACGTAAGACGATTTTTGGCGACATTGATCTCAAGCAAAGTTTGGCGTTGCCGTTAACCCGGACGTAGGTCCCGTCATTCTTTGCTTTAGGTGTTCACGATGTTCAGCAAGATCAAGGTCGCATCCGGCCTGTTGTGTGTTCTGGCCGCGTTCTGCGTTTTCCAGCTTGTCACGGTGGGTTTGGGGTTCTGGTCGCTCACACGCACGCATGACGACGTGGGGGATCTGTCGAATGTCGCCTTGAAGCAGGTGGACGCGGTCAATGAAACGACCCAGCACCTGATGGATGCGCGCATCAACCTGTCGCGCGCCAGTACGCGCATGGTGCGCGGCGGCGCCGAGCCGGCCGATATCGTGCAGCATGCCCGCGACCAGCTGACGGCAGCTGATCAGTCGTTCGGCGCGTTCATGAGCGCGCAGAAGACCAGCGACGAAAACAGCACCCGTGCCGCTGCGCTCGCCGAGCGCTACAAAAAATTTCACGACGCGCTCGCGGAGCTGGTGCAGTTTCTTGACGCGAACAATATCCAGGCTTTTCTAGACCAGCCGACTCAGGGCTTCCAGGACGCCTATCTCGCCGAGTCGCACAACTTCGTGCAATTCGGCGCTGCTGCTAGCCAGGCATCGCTTGATTCGATCGACGCCCGCATGGCCACATTCCGCGCCGTCAGCGTCGCGATCCTGCTGGTGCTGGTAGCGGGCACATTCGGCGTGTACGCGGCGCTCCGTAAGGGTGTGGTGGCGCCGCTGGAAGAAGCCGGCCGTCACTTCGACCGCATCGCGCAGGGGCGTCTCGACCAGCCGATCGCTTCGCGCGGCACCAATGAGATCGGCCGCCTGTTCTCGGGCCTCGCGAAAATGCAGGCGAGCGTGGCGCGCACCGTGCAAACCGTGCGCGAGTCCGCTGACTCGATTCACCTCGGCGCGGACGAAATCGCCACCGGCAACGCCGATCTGTCGGCACGCACGGAAAACCAGGCGGCATCGCTCGAAGAAACTGCGTCGAGCATGGAGGAATTGACCGCTACGGTGCGCCAGAACGCCGATCACGCCCGTGAGGCCAATGCGCTCGCCGAAACCGCCTTGGAGGCGACCTCGCGCGGCAGCGAAGTGGTCAACGAGGTGGTCGACAAGATGCGCGGCATCGCGCAAAGCTCGGACAAGATCGCCGAGATCATTTCGGTGATCGACGGCATCGCGTTCCAGACCAATATCCTCGCGCTGAACGCGGCAGTCGAAGCGGCGCGCGCGGGCGAACAAGGCCGTGGCTTCGCCGTGGTGGCGGGCGAGGTGCGCGGGCTCGCCCAGCGCAGCGCGCAGTCGGCGAAGGAAATCAAGACGCTGATCAGCGAATCGGTCGCCGAGATTCAGGGCGGTTCGACGCTGGTCGAGCATGCCGGTGAGGCGATGAGGAACGTTTCCGCATCGATCTCCCGCGTCACGCAGATGATGGCGGAAATCAGCGCCTCTTCGCTCGAGCAGAGCACGGGCATTGAGCAGGTCAACCAGGCGGTGGTGCAGATGGACGAGATGACGCAGCAGAACGCGGCGCTCGTCGAAGAAGCTGCCGCAGCGGCAGCCTCGCTGCATCAGCAGACGCAGCAATTGAAGGACGCTGTTTCTGTGTTCGAAATTTCTGAGACTGTGTTGCGAATGCAACAAATGGACGACCTGCACGGGCAAACGGCGGCGTTTGCGCTGTCAGGGATGCGGGCGATCTAGGCCGCGAACGTGCCCAAAAAGAGGGCATCTGCAATAGAAAATGGCCCGCCAAAGCGGGCCATTTTGCATTAGACGCAAGCGCCTAAGGGTGCCTCAACGTACCTGAAGGTACTTAGGCCGGCTGGATGTTCGCAGCTTGCTTGCCCTTCGGGCCTTGCTTGACTTCGAACGTCACTTTTTGGTTTTCCTGCAGGGACTTGAAGCCGCTGCCTTGAACTTCCGAAAAGTGTGCAAACAGGTCTTCGCCGCCGTCGTCCGGGGTGATGAAGCCAAAGCCCTTTGCATCGTTAAACCACTTCACAGTACCTGTTGCCATTTTTAATCCAGTAAATGTTGTGTGTTGCATTCGCGACCGCTATTTCTCAACACGAGATCGAGCGCGAAGTACGAGTTGTATCACGTCTTTATGATGGACGCCAATCAACAAGTATTCGGGTATTCCCCTGATTGGACCCTTTTGAGGTCCGGAAACCATTTTCCAAGGGGGCCCAGCCGGTAGGGTAAACTGCTTGTATTACTCTTCCAGGAAAAACATTGACACATTATTTGCAAGATGAACTTACCTCATTCTGGAGTCGTTTGACCCCCTATCTCGCGATATTGGAGTCGAAATCACCTCAAGAAGGCGCCCCGGATCCGGTCGGCCGAATCACGGTCGATACCGAAGAGCACCAGGCTTTCGCCCTTCACACCACCGATAAAAAACCGCACGGCGATACATCGGATACCCCCACCGGACACAGCGCGACCTACACGCGATTCAAAACTGCCGACGCCGATTGGGGACCCTGGCAACGCGAAGAATACTGATTGACCGGTCAGTCGGCTTTTGACGCCGATGCACGGGAAGACGGCGGCCGGCGCCTAGCCCGGCAAGGCGTCATAGGCGGTCGCGAGGTGATAGGGGGTTGTCGACGGCATGTCGGCGCGCACCACGTCACCGGCGGCCGTTTTGCATTCGAACCAGCCTTGCGGACGCAGGAAGCGTTGCCGGAATAGCTCGATTTGCCGCGGCAGCGCGGCGTGCGCAGCGGGGTCGTCATGGCTCGCCAGTGCGCGCAGATACTCGGTTTGCGCCCAGATCCGCTGGGTGGGGTCCTTGATGCGTCCGGTTTCGTCGAGCGAGGCGTATACGCCGCCCGTTTGCGGGTCCACGCCATATTGCTGCGCGAAGCTGAACGCGCGCGTCAGCGATTCGTTGAGACCCGAAGCGTCGAACAACGCACCCGCCTGCTTGACCAGCCAGAACCATTCGAACTGATGCCCAGGTTCCAGACGGTTGTCGTCCGCGCCAATCGGCAATTCGGCGACGCAGCCGGTCGGCGCATGCACGAAGTGATGCGCGATGGCGCCGGCAAGACGGCCCAACGCGGCGTCGAAGACGTTGTCGCGCGTGACTTCGCGGGCGGCCAGCCAGGCTTCGGTGAGGTGCATCAAGGGATTCTGGATCGGCGTGCCGGTCACGCTGGCAAAGTCCGCGGTGAGCGCGGCGTTGAACAAATCACCGTCGGCCACGAAGTGCGACTGGATCAGTGCCGACGTGCGATGCACGACTTCCAACGCGTCGCGGTTGCCGGAACGGCCGGCATATTCCGCACAGGCGAACACGACGAACGCGTGCGTGTACAAGTCTTTGGTCGTATCGAGCGGCGCGCCCTGCGCATCCACGCTATAGAACCATCCGCCGTGGCGGGTGTCCTGAAAGGTGTGCATCAGCGAATCGAACAGCACTTGGGCATGCGCCGCATCGCCTGCTTGCGAGAACACGAACAATTGTCGCGCGCACGCCATTGCCCGGTAACGCTCCGCGGGCAAAGGTTCAGGACCCTCGGCGCTGACCGCTTCGTAGGGCAGCTTCAGCGCGGGGTTGAAACCGGGCCCGCGCCACAGCGGCAGCACCACGTGAGCGAAGTGGTCACGCAGTGTGTTGGCAAGCGGGATCGTGGAAGCGGTGAAAGGGGTCATGCTCTGCATAGTTCGGTTGGTCAAACGCGGTCATTCGAAGCGCCTGCGGATTTTGGCTCTCGCCGCAGCGAGGCCGCTGGCGACGTGCGGCCAAGCATAAAGCAAACGGCTGCCGCTGGCACTCCGTCACAGCTGCGAAATACGCTTCAAATAATTTCAGAAGAGGAGGAAAAACAATGTTGGGGAACCTTGGACTCATTTCCCGTCTGATGCTGGCCGCTGCGCTTGGCAGCGTCATCGGCTTCGAGCGCGAACGGCTTTCATGGGCCGCGGGCTTGCGCACGCATATGCTGGTCTGCGTCGGTTCGACGCTCATCATGATCGTGTCGGCCTATGGTTTTGCCGAAGTGCTGTCGGGCGATCACGTCGTGCTCGATCCGTCACGGATGGCCGCGCAGGTGGTCTCCGGCATCGGTTTTCTCGGCGCGGGTTCGATCCTGCTGCGCGGCGAAATCGTGCGCGGGTTGACGACGGCGGCCAGCCTCTGGTCGGTCGCGGCGATCGGGCTGGCGGTCGGTGGCGGGCTGTACACGGCATCGATCGCCGCGACCATCATTATTCTGATCATCCTCGCCGGGATCAAGCCGCTCGAGCGCCGCTTCATCACGGTGAAGCAACGGCGCCAGCTGACGATGATCGTCGAGCGCGGCGCCATGACATTCCATTCCCTGCACGACGAACTCGGCGCCGCGAGCCCGCGCGTCAAACAATTCGTGATGCAGCAAAGCGATGACGCGCCGGAGTGCGACGAAGTGATAATCACGTTGCACCGCGTGTCGAATACCGAATATGAAGCGATCTGCTCGCGCTTGCGTCAGTTGCACGGCGTCAAGCAGTTCCGGCAGGACGAGGTGTCGTCTTAAAAACGGAAAAACCTCGGCGAATGGCTTCGGCAGGGGCGGGCGGCCATGCGACAATGCGGTCTCGAAAAATTCCAATGGCATTGACGAGCGGTGCTCGGCGCCCGCTTTCCGGCGACGACCGCTTTTTTCTCTATGGCAGATTCCGCAGCATCCACGCAGTCCCGGCCTCAGCGCGCCGCTTCGAAGAAGCGGCGGCAGGCCACCGTCTCGACCGAAACTGAAAACAAGCTGGCGCGCGCCGCGCGCTCGGCACAACGTCTCGCGCAACTGAGCGATGCCTCGCGCGACGACAGCACCCTCGACCTGTTCCCCGACGATCCCACCCGCGCCACGCTGGAGGCGATGAATATCGACGTCCGGCAAGGTACGCTGCATGGCTTTGAATTACCCGATGTCGTGCTGGCCGCGGTTGGCGTGATCGACGCCGATGGCATGTCGCCGGAGGCAAGGGCGGCGCGTCGCGCGCCTCGCGCTGCGAAATCCGATGAACCGGTGCCGGTGAATGCGCAATTGAGCGGGCTGGAGACGGAGGCCGTGGAGGCCACGGCATCGCCGGTCGGCGAGTTGGCTTTCGGGGATGTGAAGGCGGCGGCAGAAGCGTCGGCCGAAGAGAAGTCGGCGGCATCGGCACGTGACGCGGCTGCGCCGCTTACGTCTGCGATGGCGGCCGCGACAGTGGCGCGTAGTGTGACCGCGCTGCGCCAGGCTGCTGAGCCGGGTGCAGTGACTACAGATGCAGCGGTTGCATCGACCTCAGGTGGTGCCAAACCGGCTGCGCCGCCGCAGCGTTTCGCGGCGACTTTTGCCAAAGCGGCGACGGCTTCGAGAGAAGAGGTTGGGGTGGAAGGCGCGAATGCGAGAGCGGAGCGTGCTTCGTCTTCGTCTTCGTCCGAGTCTGGGGCTATGGCGGATGCCGGCGCGGTGATTGCCGAGCCGAAGCCGGCTGCGAAGCTATCGGGCAATGTGTCTGCATCCGCGTGGTCAGCATCGGCATCAACGCCTGCATCAGCGTCGGCATCCTCCGCGCACGCGAATGCGTCTTTCTCGGCGCCTTCTTTCCGCGAAGCCCAGCGTGCCGAAGCAGCCGCGGCAGCACTGCGCGCCGCGCCTGAGCTCGACCGCGCCCGCGCGACAGCCTTCGCCGATACCGTCGATGCGCTGTACGGCGTGATCGCCGATCAACGCCTCGCCGCGACCGATCATTCACGTCGCATGAAATGGATGTTGTCGATCGTGGTGGGCGCGTTGCTGATGACGGTCGCGATCGGCATCACGCAGACGGTGCTCCTGATGCGCCTGACGCGTGAAACCACCGCCCAGCAACACCGCATCGAACAGATGATGCAGAACCAGCAGGCCGCCATGGCCAGCTTGCTCGACACGCACATCGCGATGGCCAACGCAGCGGCAGCCAACGCGGCTTCTGACGCAGCCGCAACCGCGGCGCCTCAGGCAGCCGCGGCCACGCCCGCTCATAGCAAACGCGGCACGCGCGCACAGCACGCGCACAAGCCGAAAGCTGCCAATTCGCACTGATTCTCAGTGACTGCCGCGCCGGCGTTAGCTGGCCGCGGCAACTCGTTTTGCCCGCGCAAACAAACAGCCGGGCGCCTACTTCCGCCCTCAGCTCCCCGGCTTCCAGTCCCACCCTCGCTCCCTGCCTCCCAGGATAGGCGCCGTAAGGAATCACCCGCTGCCAACGCCTCGCAAGCCAAACTTCACGTTTTAAACTCTCGTTGCTGTTGCGAAGCCGGACCGGATACGCCAGCGCATCTTCTGACGGGAGCCATCATGCCGACCAGCACGCACAAATATTCGATCGAGGACCTGCTAGCCGCGCTTCTGCGCGATCAGGGCATCCACGAAGGGAACTGGGCGTTGAACGTCGAGTTTTCGGCGACGGGCGCGTCCGTCAAGCCGCAAGAGAACCCCGCGCGGACCTTGCCGGGGCTGATCGTCTCCGTCAACAGCGCTACGCTGATGCGTGCGGACAGCACGGCGGAAGGCGCCGTCGATGCCGCCGTAGTGAACCCTCGCAAAACCACGACGAGCGCGAAACCCACGCGCAGCAGGAAGCCACAGTCGACCACGCTTCAGTAGACGGAAGCTTTTGACCCTGAAATATAAAAAACGGGGACGTTGTCATGGTGCGACGCACCATGGATAAAAACCCTGTGACAACACACCACATCCGAGAAATTGCTGCATTGCACTAGCTTTTGCCTAGGGAAAACCCTATAATTCTTCTTAAGGGAAAACCCTAGCTAATGCAGTAACCAACCGGGAGTCGCCATGAGCTTCATTTTTGCATTGTTCCAAAAGGTCAGCGACCTCTTTGCGTCGCCCCATCTGCCGCTGGATTCGGACTACTCGTACGCAGCACGTAGCCGCGAAGCAGAACGCATGCGCAAAGCGCAATCCACGTTGTTCGGCATCAAGCTGAGCGACTAATAAAGCAAAGCTGTACGGCCTGAGCGCGGACCATCGCGCATGGGCGCGCACGTCGAGTGCGTCCGCATCATTGAAGCCACTGCCCGCGAAACGCGTGCCGTGGCTTTTGTTTTTTGTGCGGTTACCGCCCAATTCCCCGTTTTTCCGAATATTTCCTGGCCGAAATGAATGTAACGGCAGCTCACACGGCGCCGTAGTGTCGTTCAGTTGATTCACCGCGCATGCGCAGTAGACGGGCGGCGAAGGTCCAAAACACGGCCATTCATCAGTCCCTTTCATTGAAATGTGCGCTTACAAGTGCTCACGTCTTCATGCGGTTTGCGCCGCTAAAGTTGGTCTCAAGCGTACGGCGTCTGGTCCGAACCCAAAATCGCGGTTCGATGTTGGCCGAACACGGGCGCTGGCTTGATACAAAACTTTGCATGGGAGGTCACTATGAAAACCTTTAACAAGACGTCGCGTTCGATCGTTGCAACCTTGCTGGCGGGCGGCGCGCTGCTCGCAGCCGGCAGTGCTTTCGCCCAGGAACGGGTGGTTATCGAGAATGGTCCGGGACCGGCGGTTTACGGTCAGCCGCACATGACGCCGGTGGGCGTGTCGATCAATATCGGCTGGCACGGCGATCGTTACTACGACGGCCACCGCTACTGGGCTCATGACGATTGGATGCGCCATCATCCGCACGACTACGATCCGCATCACCACGACGACCGTCGCCCGCCGCCCCCGCGCTACTAATGCGTGAATGACGGCGCCGCGTGACGCGGCGTGAGGTCCGCAAAGCCGGTCCTTCCTCACGGAAGACCGGCTTTGTTGCATTCGGTCTTCGAAAACGGCGCGCTGCGCTATGCTTGAACGCTTTCATCGACGGCAGCAGGAGAGCGGCGTGGACAAGGCAGTCATAGGCGTAGTGGGCACGGGATTGATGGGCGTCGGCATTGCGACGCAAAGCGCGTTGCACGGACATCGGACGATCGTTCACGACGTCGACCCGGCGCGCCTCGCGAGCGTTGCGCCGAAGGCGGAAGCGGTGCTCGACGAACTGATCGACGCCGGACGCATTGACCACGCTGCCAAGCAGGCGGCGCTCGGGCGCATCGAGACACATGCGCAACTTGACGTCATGGCGTCGGCGCAATTCGTGATCGAGGCGATTCCCGAGGTGCTCGAACTGAAGCATCGCCTGTACGCGGCGCTGGCTGAGTTGATGGCAAACGATGCGATTCTCGCGAGCAACACCAGCGGCTTTCCGCCCGATCAACTGGTTGCTCCGTTGCGCGCGAAGGAGCGTTTTCTGATCGCGCATTTCTGGAATCCGCCGCACATGATCCCGCTCGTCGAAGTTGTGCCGGGTACCGCGACCGCGCCGGAAGTCACCGAACATACCGCTGCGTTGATGAGCGCGATCGGTATGGAGCCGGTGGTGCTGGCGAAGGCGATCCCGGGTTTTGTCGGCAACCGGTTGCAGTTCGCGGTGCTCCGCGAGGCGTTGAACATCGTGCGTTCGGGAGCGGCGACGCCTGATGTGGTCGATCGGGTCATGAAGGCATCGCTCGGGCGCCGCTGGGGGATCGTCGGGCCGTTCGAGGGCGCGGACATGGGCGGCCTCGATACCTTCCTCGACATCTCCACGCATTTGATGCCGGAACTCGCCAAGGACGAAGACGTGCTCGATCTGCTGCGGGCGCAGGTGAACGCGGGGCGTGTTGGCGTGCGCAGCGGTGCTGGTTTCTATGAGTGGGACGAGGCTCATTTGGCGCGCGTCAAAGCTGGCCGCAAGCAGGTGATTAGTCGCGGTTAACTATGGCGCGGCAATCAACGATCAGACATAGAGGATTGCGGTGAGCATTGGCGGTGACCGACCGTCATCGCCAACTTATCCCTCTGCTTCGCAAGCCCACCCAGAATCGATTCCGCCAATCCGTCCGGAAATCCCGAAGGAACCTGAGTGCCCACCGCACTGATCACATGATCAGTCGCGTCGACCACTTCAGCAATGATGTCTTGCGCCGTATCGCTTCCCAACCCAACCTGTCGAGCCTGTTCGATCCAGTGCCGTCGCTGAATCTTTTCGATCAGATAGTGATTGGTACTACCGCGAACAGCCATCGCCATCTTTACCTTCTGACGCGCAATTTGATTTCGCCCGGGGCCAATGATTGGATGCGCGGAGAGCACGTCATAAAGTGGCGTCGAGCGGTACAACCCGCCTGGCAGATGAAAAATACTGAAGTTCTTCGCATGCCCATCCGTTGCTGCCAATAGCCAGAACACAAGTTGAGTCTTGAAGAACTGCCGCCGATCCTGGTCCGCGTTTTCCGAGCCGAGCAACACGTCCATGATCTCTGCGATGCCCGGCCCGCCGTCGGCCTGGTACTTCAGATGTGAGGGCCTTCCGGTGGCCTGACACATGTCTTCCTGCGGAAGGCGCACGATCCAGCTCGCGTCGCTCGACAATCTACGGTCGAAACGCTCGACCACGAGCGCTTTTTGATTTTCGAACGCTGCAATCTCGCAGTTCGCCGCGGGAAGTCCATACGCCGATACGATTTTCGAGCACAGCCATTCGTTCTCGATTGAGGTCCGCATGTCCGCCTGCATGTTTCCAACCAGCCCGAGCGGAAGCTTGAAGATATGCGTGGTCGGCGTGCTGCCAGTCGGGTAGATCCACTGTTCGTCGTGGCGCAGCAGCGCCGTTTTCTCCTGAGCCCCGGCAATCGATAACCTTAAATCCGCACCGCTATCGTATTGGCCGAGCGGCGCCGCTGAGGTGGCATTGCGCAGTAGCAGCGCGATTTGCGGCTCGGATAACGGCGTTCCGGAGATGTCATAGAGGTCGGTGGGTTGTTCGTCAGGCGGGAGTAGTTGGATCGCACCGACGCAGTCCCGGCCAAGCGCTACCAGCAGATCGAATGCGTTCGTGCTGCCCGTGCGATGCCGTTGAGCCAATCGCCGGCGGATCGCATCGCTATCGGGAAGCAAATTGTCGAAGAATGCGCTGACCACGTCGCCGCGGTACGGTTGGTTCCCGGGCGTGAACGGCATCGATAGGGAAAGGGGACGCCCTTGTTCGTCTTCGATCCACTCGTCGAGATAACTCAGGCGGTCCCCTTCCCGTGCTTTTTCCCAGTAGCCTACGGGCAGCCCGTTCATCCAGATGTTGAGTCGTTGTGTCTGAGAGCGGCGCGCCATGATTACCAGTTTTCCCGTTTCTTTTTGGTCGTGATTGTCCCAAGGGATTGCTTCGAACTCGACGCCTTCTGAGTCCGGCCTGAGCGGTTGGCGACAGACGGAGATTTCGCTTTCTGGGCGGCAGGGACGTGTCGTTGAAGCTTTGGCGTTTCGGCCTGCGCTGGTTTACTGTCAGGCGCGGACGACGTCTGACTCATACGCAACTCGACGTTGAGCAAACGCATGACCTTAAAAAGCCGCTCGACGCTTGCCGATGCCGGATTGGCTTCCAGCTGCGCGTAGCTTTGCTGCGTGATGCCTAGCAGTTCGGCCATCGCAGCTTGTGTGAGCCCTGCGGACTTGCGGAAGCCCAGCAGAATGGGGCGGAGCTGACTTAGCGTCTTGATAGCGTAATCCATTGGATTTTCTTCAGGCTCGTACAGTCTCTGGACTGTATCACGAAAATACAGTCAATAAGCTGTAAAGCAAATATACAGGTTGTAGACTGTATTTGTAATTTACAGCTTAAAGCCTGTTAATACGAGCGCGAACCCAACCGATGAACTGGAACTCACGGAAGCGCGAACAGCCGTAGTCCGCTTCACTGCTGCCTTCAGCAGCCCCAGCAAGTCTGCGGTATAAATACCTCCAGCCTCACCCGCAAACCCCAACACAAACCATGCCCCACTACTTCTACAACCCCGCCACCGGCCACGGCCTCCCGCACGACCCATTCAAGGCAATCGTCGCTCCGCGCCTGATCGGCTGGATTTCCTCACGCGCTACCGATGGCACTCTCAACCTCGCGCCCTACAGTTTCTTCGGCGCGTTCGCGAGCTTCCCGCCGATCATCGGCTTCTGCAGCGAAGGCCGTAAAGACAGCATCGCCAACATCGAGGCCACCGGCGAATTCGTCTGGAATCTGTCCAGCAAGCCACTCGCCGAGCAGATGAACCGCTCCTCCGCGCCAGTCCCGCCCCACGTCGACGAATTCGAACTCGCGGGCCTGACACCCGCGCCTGGTCGCAACGTAGCCGTGCCGCACGTCGCCGAATCGCCGGCCGCGCTCGAATGCAAGTTGCTGCAAGTGGTCCGTCTGCACACCCTCGACGGCAAGCCCATGGACAACTACCTGTCGCTAGGCCAAGTAGTCGGCGTCCACATTAACGAGGCCTATCTGAAAGACGGTCTGTTCGACACCCACGCTGCGCAGCCGATCATGCGCGCGGGCTATCGCGCCGACTACGCGGAAATCGGCGAGATGTTCCAGATGTTCCGCCCAACCGCATAAGTACCCAAAGTGGCACCCAAAGCGTTTGAATCATCTCGCGCCGCGCAATGCGGCGCGGCACTCACCTGATCACCTCCGCGAAACGCAAAGCCAGCGCCCCGCAAACTGGCCCGCTTGATGCTTGCAACCGACGCTCCAACGCGTCGTTTTCAACTGCCGGCTCACTCAAGAGGAGCGCGATCATGTCCACCGAATTCGCTACGCAGTTCAGCCATGTCCGTCCGCAAGACACGTCCTACGTGGATCAGGGCCTACGCGACTTTTTTCTTTACCGGGATTTAGGCATCGCGCAGGCAACCGGAGGTAAGGTGCTCGCGCAACTCGTCAAGGCGAATCACGCACCAGAGCAAGGCACCGGTTGGCACCGTCATGAGGCCGATTTCCATATTGTGATCATGTTGAAGGGCTGGGCGCGCTTCATGTACGGCGACAAGGAGACGCTCGTCGCCGCCGGCGATTGTGTGCATCAGGCGCCGGGCATCGTCCACTATCTGTTCGATTACTCCGAAGATATGGAGTACATCGAGATCGTGTCGCCGGCCGATTTCAAATCGATTGAAGTCGAAGGTCCGTGCGAAGTCCCGGCGGTGCAGCCGTGGAAGAGCGCCGTGGCCTGACTCACGATTGCGTCGCGGGTGGCCGCCGGCGCGGTGCCCGTGACGCCTGCTGAGTCTTGGCGGTGGGGCCGGAGCCAACCCCGTTTGGCGAGGCAGTTACCGCCGCCGCCGAATCCACCTCGACGTCGACCACTGCAGCAGCAGCCGGGGCTGACGCGATCGCTTCCGAAGCCGCTGCCACCGACACCGGCTGAATCGTCCGCGCCCGCGAACTCACCACTACCGCACGCGGTTCGTTGTCGTAAATCACGGCCCGCACACGCGGATAAATCTGCCGCTCCCACCGATGCCCATTGAACACGCCGTAGTGCCCCACACCGGTCTGCACATGATGCGTCTTCAGATACGGCCTTAACTTGTCGCACATATCCTGCGCAGCAAGCGTCTGCCCAACCGCGCAGATATCGTCTTTTTCACCCTCTACGGTCAGCAGCGCAGTACGTCGAATTTTCGAAGGCTCCACAAGCCGTCCTTCCACCTCGAGTTCATGCAAGGGCAGCGCGTGCCGCTGAAAAACCGTATCGACGGTCTCCAGATAAAAATCGGCCGTCAGGTCCATGGTCGCGAAGTATTCTTCGTAGAAAGTGCGAATCGTATCGGCCTTCGCCGGATCGCCTTTGGCGCGCTCGTAATGCATAGTCTCAAACGAGTCGAGATGGCGGTTGAGGTTCATCGCCATGAACGCGGTTAGTTGCACGAAGCCGGGATACACGCGACGGTGCGCACCCGCAAAACCGAACGGCACGGCGCTGATCAGGTTCTGCTCGAACCACTCGATCGGCTTGCTTTTAGCCAGTTCGTTGACGCGCGTCGGGTTAATGCGCGTGTCGAGCGGGCCGGCCATCAGCGTCATGCTGGCGGGCTGCGCGGGGTTGTCGTCGGCGGCCATTAGCGCGACTGCGGCCAAAGCGGCGACTGTCGGCTGACACACCGCGAGCAGATGCGCGCCCGGCCCGATCGTTTCGATGAAATCGATCACGTGCCGTACGTATTCGTTGAAGCCGAAACGGCCCTGGCTCAGCGGCACGTCACGCGGGTTGTGCCAATCGGTGATGTAGACATCGTGCTCGGCAAGCATCGTACGCACGGTGCCGCGCAGCAGCGTCGCGAAGTGGCCGGACATGGGCGCGATCACCAGCACGCGCGGTTGCGGATGAGAAGGCGCGGTGTCTTTACGGAAATGCAACAGCGAACAGAACGGCGTGTGCGCCGCGACTTCCTCGACGATCTGTACGGGTTTGCCTTCCGTCACCACGCTATCGATGCCGAACGGCGGCCTGACAGGCGTGAGTCCGGCAAGCGTCAGCAATTCGCAAGCCGCGCGTATCGAACGACCATGCGACGTATCGCCAAACGCGGGCCACGCGTCGAGCGAATGATTCACCAGCGCTGCGCCGTGCCGCATCGGCAGCATCATGTCGGCGAAAGCCTGGTATGTGGGATATGCGAACAGGTTCATAACCTTCGCACGAGTGCAGGAAAGGAAGGAACCCGAATAGAGGCAAGTCATGTGCCAATCGTGCAGTCGCACTGACGCCGCCGTCGCTGCACGTTGGCATAGCATTTGCGCCGGTCATGGGAGCGGGCCGAATTTGCCGCGCTTTGGTGCGCCCACGCACGGCAACGTGCATGCGCATCGTCAGGCGTCGGACGAACGCCTCATCTGGAGGAGAATCGTATGGCGAATACCACGCTCACCATCAGCAGCAAGAACTATTCGTCGTGGTCGCTGCGCGGTTGGCTGCTGACCAAATTTAGCGGCCTGCCGTTCGAAGAGATCGTGATGCCGATCGACGATCCCGCCGCGCGCGCCGAATTGTTGCTGCTGTCGCCGTCGATTCTGGTGCCATGTCTCTTTCATGACGGCATCAAGGTCTGGGACACCCTCGCGATTGCCGAATATCTGAACGAACTGAAGCCGGAAGCGGCGCTATTGCCCAAAGACATCCGCGCGCGAGCGCATTGCCGCTCGATCTGCGGCGAGATGCATTCGGGTTTTGGTTCGCTGCGCTCGGCGTTGCCGATGAATCTGAAAGCGCATTTCCCGGGCTTCAAGGTGTGGGCGCGGGCGCAGTCGGATATCGACCGCATCGTGACGATCTGGAGCGAGTGCCTGAAGCAGTATGGCGGACCGTTTCTGTTCGGCGAGCGCAGTGCGGCGGATGCAATGTACGCGCCCGTGGTGACGCGTTTCGTGACCTACGACGTCAAGCTGGATCCGGAGATCGTCGACTATGGGCAGCGCATTATGGCGCTGCCGGAAATGCAGCAGTGGATCGCGGACGCGCAGCAGGAAGTCGAGGAGATCGACGAACTGGATGTGGAGTTTTGATCACGGCGCGCGGCGGCGCGGCAGGGCGCCGCGCCGTTACATCGACCTAGGCAACGCGTTAATCCCGCCCAGCCCCCAGCTTGAACACACTCACCACCTGCGCAAGCCGCGCAGCCTGATCGCGCAGTTCAGCCGCCGCGTGTTCGGCCTCGCCGACGATCGTCGCATTCTGTTGAGTCGCCTCGCCGATCTGCGTGACAGCGAGATTGACCTGCTCGATGCCACCCGATTGCTCGCGTGACGCAACGCTGATTTCCGCCATGATCGCGCGCACCTGGCCGACCTGTTGAACGATGCCCTGCATCGTCGAGCTCGCTTCCTCCGCGATCCGGAAGCCGCTTTGCACGGTCGCCGTGGAGGCGGCGATCAGCCCATCGATTTCCTTTACCGAAGCCGCGCTGCGCTGCGCCAGCGCGCGCACTTCCGACGCCACCACCGCAAAGCCCCGGCCATGTTCGCCGGCGCGCGCCGCTTCGACGGCGGCGTTCAACGCGAGGATATTGGTCTGGAACGCGATGCCTTCGATCACGCTGGTGATCTCGGCGATCTTCTGCGACGAGCGGCTGATCTCGCCCATTGTCGAGACCACGCGTTCGACGGCACGGCCGCCTTCGACTGCGGCGTCCGCGGCATTCGTGACGAGCGTGTTGGCCTGCGCGGCATGGTCGGCGTTCTGCTGCACGGTCGACGTGATCTGTTCCATGCTGGCCGCCGTTTCTTCAAGGCTGCTAGCCTGCGTGGCAATACGCGCGGCAATGTTGCCGCTGCCGGTAGCGATCTTTTCAGTCCCTCCCGATATATCCGTCGACGCATTGCGCACTTGCGAAACGATACGCGCGAGGCCTTGGCCGATGCCATCGATCGATTGCATCAGGCGGCCGATTTCGTCGGCACGCGCATTCGCACCCTTGCCCACGCGCACGCTCAGATCGCCCGACGCGAAGCGCTCGGAAGCCTTCGCGGCTTCATCGAGCGGACGGCTCACGAGGCGGCGCACAGCGATCAGGAACACGATCGCGAACACGCCGACCAGCACGAAACCGATCACCAGGAATTGATCGCGCGTCGCGACGACGTCCGCCATCACTTCGTCGCGCGGTGCGACGCCGCCCACCAGCCATTGCCATTCCGGCACGGTGACGAACGACACGAATTTGTCGCGCGCGTTGCGCTCGCCCAGCGTCGCGTCGGCGGAACTGAATTCGAGTTGGCCTTCTTTCATGTCGAGCATCTGCTGATACGGCGCGTTCGCGTTGTCCGCGTTCTGGCCGGCGGCGGCCGGATGCACGATCAGCTTGCCGCGATCCGCGCCTTTCGAGGCATTGACCACGAAGTAGTAGCCGGTGTCGCCGATTTTCAGTTTGCTGATGCCGTCCTGGACCGACTGGATTTCCTTGTCCACGTTCACGCCGACAAACAGCGCGCCGATCACGCGGCCGCTCGCGTCCGTGATCGGCCGATATTGCGTGATTAAACGTTTGCCAAACAGCGCGGCAAGTCCCGTGTAGGACTTGTTCGCCATGATCAGCCCGTAGGCCGGCGCTTTGCGGTCGAGCAACGTGCCGATCGCGCGCGAGCCGTCCTGTTTCTTCAGCGAAGTCGTCACGCGGACGAAATCGTCGCCGCTGCGTGCGAACACGGTAGCCACCGCGCCGCTGCGTTCGAGAAACTGGTCGGGAATCGAGAAGTCCATGTTCAGGACTTTGTCGCCGGCCTTGATGGTCGGGGTGGCGACGCCGTTGATGTCGACTTTCTGGGCGTCGTCGAGCGTGTAGCCGGTGGGAAGGAAGCTTGCGAACAGCGACATCGAGCGATCGACTTCGGCCGACAATGCCTTGTCGAACAGCGTGATCATTGCGGCGATCGAGCGGTCCTTATCGGCGATGCGTTCGAGCACCTGATCGCTGACCTGCTTGCCGGCGCTGCGCGTGAGCGCCCATGTAAAGGCGGCAAAAATCAATGCCACCAGCGCGCACGACAGTACGGCAAGCCGGGCGCCAACACTGGCGCGGCGCAAAGAGAGAAATTCCATGGGCGTTCGGAGTAAGGAGTGACATGAGGTGCGCAAACCGTGCGAATGCGTGGTTTACACCTATGTCAGGATTACGGCCGATTTGCCCATATCTTTAGTATTTTCGAAAGCCTTACGTAATACTGCCCCTTGCCCTGCCTTTCAGCGCGCCGACGCGCCGCGCCAGGTGCGCAGTAGTAGTGCATTGGTCACGACGCTCACACTCGAAAACGCCATCGCCGCGCCGGCCAGCATCGGATTCAACAAACCGAAGGCGGCAAGCGGAATGCCGATCAGGTTGTAGACGAACGCCCAGAAGAGGTTCTGCTGGATCTTGCGCCACGTCCGGTGCGAAATATCGAAGGCGTCGGCCACCAGCGCCGGATCGCCGCGCATCAGCGTGATGCCGGCCGCCTGCATCGCGACATCGGTGCCGGTCGCCATCGCGATGCCGATGTCGGCGGCAGCGAGCGCGGGAGCGTCGTTGATGCCGTCGCCCACCATTGCGACGATGCCGGCACTGCGGATCTTCAGATCGCGGATCACCCGGGCTTTGTCGTCGGGCAGGACTTCGGCGTGGAATTCGTCGATGCCGAGCGCCTGGGCAACGCTCGCCGCGCTGCCGTGGTTGTCGCCGGTAACGAGCACGCTTTTGATGCCCATCTGGGCAAGCCGCTCGACGGCCGCGCGGGCGGTCGGCTTGACGGTGTCGCCGAAGGCGATCAAGGCGAGCGCGGTGGGCGCAAGCGGCGCGCGCTCCATCAGCCAGGAGACCGTGTTGCCGGCGGCTTCGAGCTGTTTTGCGCGCTCGGCGAGTTGCGGCGGCAACTGGATGCCGAGTTCGTTGAGCCAGCGCGTGCTGCCGAGCGCGAGGGTGCGGCCCTCGACGTCGGCTTCCACGCCGCGCCCGGGCACCGCACGAGCGGCGCTGGCCGTGAGCGTCGGAACTCGCGACTCCGCCGCGGCCGGCGACGCCACTTCATACGCCTTCACCACTGCCCGCGCCAACGGGTGATCGCTATGCCGCTGCATAGCCGCAGCGAGCGCCAGCGCCTCGTCGTGCCCAATGCCGCCGATCGCATCGAACGCCGTCACCGACGGTTGCCCGAGCGTCAGCGTGCCGGTTTTATCGAACGCGACGATATTCACCCGATGCGCGGTTTCCAGCGCCTCGGCGTCCTTGATCAGCACGCCGCGGCGCGCAGCGACGCCGGTGCCGGCCATGATGGCCGCGGGCGTCGCCAGTCCGAGCGCGCACGGGCAGGCGATCACCAGCACGGCGACCGCATTTAGAATCGCGGTTTCGCCGCCTGCGCCGGCGATCAGCCAACCCACCAGCGTGAGCGCCGCAATTGCCAGGATCGCCGGCACGAAGATCTCACTGACGCGGTCGACCAGACGTTGAATCGGCGCTTTCTCGGCCTGCGCACTTTCAACGAGCCGGATGATTCGCGCGAGGGTCGTCTCCGCGCCGATCGCGGTGGTCGTCACCGCAATCGCGCCTTCACCGTTGATCGACCCGGCGGTAACCGGATCGGCTGCCTGCTTTGGCACCGGCAGGCTTTCGCCGGTAATCAGCGATTCGTCGATATGGGTGCGGCCTTCGAGCACCGCGCCGTCGACCGGCACGCGCTCGCCCGGACGCACGATCACCACCGTGCCGACCCGCACTTGCGCGAGCGGTACTTCGCGTTCGTCCGCGCCGACGCGGATCCGCGCGCGGTCGGGGCGCAGTGCGTTGAGCGCGCGGATCGCATCCGTGGTCTGACGCTTGGCGCGCGCTTCGAGCCATTTACCGAAACGCACCAGCGTAATCACGACCGCCGACGCTTCGAAATACAGATGCGTCATGTCGCCCGGATGGGTCGCCAGTTCGTAGGCGCTGATTCCATAGGCTGCCGACGTGCCGAGCGCGACCAGCAAGTCCATGTTTCCGGCGCCGGCCCGCACCGCACGGTAGGCCGCGCGATAGAACCGCGCGCCGAACACGAACTGCACGATCGAGGCGAGGGTGAACTGCGGCCACGGGGAAAGCATCGCGTGCAAGCCGAACCATTCGCCGACCATCGGCAGGACGAGCGGCAGCGTCAGCACGGCGGAGGCAAGCACGGCCGCCAGTTCGCGGCGCGTCTGGCTGCGTTTGCTGTCGGCAGAGGAGGCAAGGGCGGAATTTCCGGCCGCCGACGCCGGTGCGTCCGCCGGCGCGATCAGCGTTGCCTCGTAGCCGGCTTTCTTGACGGCTGCGATCAATGCGTCGGAGGCGGCATTGGCGTCCGAAGTCACGTCGCTGAGATTGACGGTCGCCGTTTCGGTCGCCAGATTCACCGACACGCCCGTGACCCCCGGCACCTTGGCGAGCGCCTTTTCGACACGCATCGCGCACGAGGCGCAGGTCATCCCGCCGATCGCCAGTTCCGTCGCGTGCGAAGTTTGCGCCGGCGCAACGTCGGGCAGCGCCGACGGCGTCGCTTCGTAGCCCGCTTTACGCACGGCGCCAGCGAGCGTTTCGGGGTCGACGGCAGCGTCGCTGTCGATGCTGGCTTTTTCTGTGGCGAGATTCACCGACGCGCGCGTGACCCCTGGCACTTTGGCGAGCGCCTTTTCGACACGCATCGCGCATGAGGCGCAGGTCATCCCGCCGATGTCTAGTTCGGTGGTTCTGGAGGGTGTGGCGTCCGCGGGACGCAGCGGCGTGGCAAGTTCGGTCATGGCAGGCAAGGCTCGTCGCGGCATTGGGCCGCATCATGAACCCAGTATTGACCTTCCCATGATGGGAAGGTCAAGGATGTTTTTGCGGTGCGCCTTGCCGACCTGTCGTGTGACCTAGCCAGCAGGGCAAGAATCAGTGGGGGATGACAAAAATCGTCAACCGTACGCTAAATGATGGCCACGCGCGCATTGCCAGGCGCTATTCCTGCCTTTGCGCTTGCCTGGTGAGCAAGGATACGATACAACCCGATGTTGTCGGAATCGCGAGCCACCGCCTGGCTGCGCTGGGCTTTGGGAGGCCACGCAAACCGGTTTCGCTGCGCACCGACGTCTCCCTTAGGACCGCACGTTCTGCCACCTGAACGAATGATAAAAAATCGCCGAGAACTGTTTTCGCTTCACTGGACCTGCGCATCGCTCGTAGGCCTCGCATTTCTGGCTGGTTGTGCGTCGACTCCGTCCACGACGCAAAAAGCCGACAGCTGGGTCAAGGACGAAGTCGCCGATTCGTATGTATTCGGCTATCCGCTGGTGCTGATGGGCGTCGCGCGCGACGCGGCGGTCGGCACCGATCCAGGCCAGGCGCCGATCAACACGCTGCGTCACGCGCAGGCGTTGCCGCCGATCGGCGCGTCCAATCCGCTGCAGCCGAGTCTCGACACGCTCGACTCGACCGGCTGGCTGGACGTCGGCACTGAGCCGGTGATCGTGTCGCTGCCCGATTCGCGCGGCCGCTACGTGGACGCCCGCGTGCTCGACATGTGGACCAACGTGGTGTGGTCGACCAGCTCACAGTTCGCTACCCGCGCCGCGGGCATCAAGGCGCAAACGATTGCCTTCGTCGGCGCGGGCTGGCAGGGCGATCTGCCCAAGGGCGTGACGCGTGTCGACGTTCCGACCCGCAACGCCTGGGTGAGCGTACGCATCCAGTCGAACGGCACCCGCGACCTGACGGCGGTGCGCAAGCTGCAGCGCGCCATCCGTATTGCACCGTTGAGCGTCTACGCGGGCGACACGCGCTCGGCATCGATTACGCCGCCTAGCAGCAATGCCGCCGATGCTGCCGCCGCGGCCGCTTCCGGCACGCCGGCTGCGCAAGTCGCCGCGCTCGACGCGAACGGCTTCTTCAGCCGGCTCGCGCAGGCCTTGCCGGACAACCCGCCGGCGCCGGCCGATCCGCACGCGCTGAAAATCCTTTCGGACCTTGGTGTGACGCCTGGCGATCCGGTGAAGCTGCCGAGTCCACCCGAGGCGATCGCCGCGGGCCTGGCCGACGGTCACCTGCGTGTCGTCACGCCGCCCTCCAATCTGCTGATCGGCAACGGCTGGAACTGGTTCGGCGACGGCGTGGGCAATTACGGCCCCGACTATGCAATGCGCGCCTACGCCGCAGCGACCCAGCCGGGTATCGGCACGAAGGATGATGAAGTGCGCGCGGTCGTCACTCAGGACAGTGACGGCCATGCGCTCAACGGTGCAAATCGCTACGTGATCCACTTCGCGCCGAACCAGTTGCCGCCGGTGCGCGGCTTCTGGTCGATCACCGCCTACACGAAGGACGGTGCGTTAGGGGAAAGCGCGCCGGCGCGTCTCGCAGTTGGCGATCGCAACGGTGCGCGCCGTAACCGCGACGGCTCGCTCGACGTGACGGTGTCGTCCACGCGCGGCAAGAGTGGCAACTGGCTGCCGGCGCCGCGCGCCGATTTGCAACTGATGCTGCGTTTGTACGCACCGAAGCCGCAAGCGACCGATGGCAGCTGGCAACCGCCGGCCGTCGTGCGTCAGTGAATTGCCGCCGACGTCGTTGAAGTTGGCTAGTGAAATGCCTCGGTGAAGCGGGGCAGCGAAGTGCTGGTGTGAAGTCCATGAATGTTATGCGTCACTGCTGTGACAGTGAGGTATGAGTGACGCATAAACCAGTGCATGTCCGCCGCTTCGTGCCGGCGGACATGCACTGCTGCGGCGTGCAACAATGTGTAAGCCACGGCTTACATTTCTAGGCCGCGTAAGATTCACCACTTATACTGCCGCTTGCGGGATTTTCGTTTCGCGGCGGGCTTGCCGCCGCATTACCCAAGACCGAGCATGGCAAGCCTCAATAAAGCATCAATCGCCTCTTCCATGCAGACCGTGCGCGATGTCGCGCAGTCACGCCGCACCCGGCGTGTCATCACGGGTCTGCTGATCTTCCTCGTATTGTTCGGTCTGCTGGGCTTTTTCGCGGCGCCGCCGTTGATTCGCCACATTGCCGAGCAGCAACTCAGCAAGCAACTCGACCGGCCGGCTACGATCAGCCGCATCGCACTCAATCCGTACACGCTCAAGCTCGAAGCCGATAGCGTGCATATCGGCGAGCGCGGCGGCGCGGGCGACTTTGTCGATATTGCGCGGCTCATCGTGAAGCCGTCATGGAGCTCGCTGTTTCGTGGCGCGCCGATCGTCGATGAAGTGCAACTCGATTCACCACGCTTTCATATCGTTCGCTACGACGCGCAGCGCTTCAATTTCACCGACCTGATCGAGAAATTCTCGAAGCAGCCGGCCAAGCCCGATAGCAAGCCAACGCTGTTTTCAGTGTCGAACATTCGCCTCGAAAACGGCCAGATTACGTTCGACGACAAATTGCTCGGCGCAACGCACGTGATCGATCAATGGAAGCTCGGCATTCCTTTCATCGCTACGCTGCCTTCGAAAACCGACATCTTCGTCGAGCCGTTGCTGCGTGCGCGTATTGACGGCAGCCCGCTCGCGATCGACGGCAAGACCAAGCCGTTTGCCGCGTCGCGCGAATCGGAGGTGTCGCTGCGCTTCGACGGGCTCGACGTGCCGCAGCTCATCTCCTACGCGCCGACCAAGCTGCCTGTGGTTGTGCAGAGCGGCAAGCTGTCCACCGATCTCAAGCTCAACTTCGTGGTCTCTAACGACGCTCCCTCGTTACGCGTGGCAGGCACCGTCGACTTGAACGATGTGGACGTGCGCGATCAGAGCAAGGCGCCGTTCTTCGCGGCGCGCGCGTTGCATGTGGCTGCCGGGACACTGGAGCCGTTGAAGAACCTGTATCACATCGACGAGATCCGCATCGACGCGCCAAGCGCCAATCTTGCGCGTGATAAAGACGGCGTGTTGAGTGTCGAGCGGATGTTCGCGCCTGCGCCTGCTACGGGGGCTTCCGCATCCGCGCCGGCGTCTGCGCCCGTTGCGGCATCGGGTACTGGCGCAACGGAAAAGGCCGCACAGCCTCTGGACCTGTCGATCAAGCGTTTCGTGCTCAACGACGGGACCGTGAACGTTCACGATGAAGCTGCCTCGCGTCCGGTTGACGCCGGCCTGCAGAAACTGGCTGTCACGCTGACCGATTTCTCGACGCTCGCTACCGCCCCCGCGCATTACACGCTCAATACCGACTTCAAGGACAGCGGCGGCTCGCTCGGCGTGGCCGGCGCGTTCGGCCTTGTTGCGAAGACCGCCAGCGCAAAGGTCGATTTGAAGTCACTGAAGTTGCCCTTGCTGCAACCGTACCTCGACACCGCGACCGCCGCGCAAGTAGTGGACGGCGCGCTCTCCGCCAACGCGAACGTGGGTGCGAACTGGTCGAAGTCGCCGGTCGCAGTCATGGTCACCGACACACAACTCGATCTGCAATCGCTCAAACTCGCAGCGCGCGGCGGCAAGGAGCCGGTCGTTTCGCTCGCGCAAGGCCAGGTGACGGTCAAACAGGTGGACGTGGCGGGGCGTACTGCCGATATCACCGGCGTCGATACGACCGGCCTGGTGGTCAATGCGCAACGTCTGAAGGACGGCAGCATCGACCTCGCCGCGCTCGCGGGTCCGCATCAGGCCGAGCAACAGCGCACGGCGATCCATGCGGTGAAGAAGGCGGAGGCAGCGGGGCCCGCGTGGCACTACAAGATCGGCGAACTTAACCTGAAAGACGCGACCGCGAATTTTACCGACAACACCACGCCGAATCCGGTGAAGCTGAGCGTCACGCCGCTGCAATTGAAGGTGCAGCAGATCAGCGACGATCTGAGTAAGCCGCTGCCGGTCGATCTGCAAGCCACGCTCAACAAGAAAGGCACGCTCGGCGTAAAGGGCGATGTCACGGCGACGCCGCTCAAGGTGGCCGTCAAGGTGAACGCGAACCGCCTGGATGCGGCGGCCTTCGAACCGTACTTCGGCGGCAAGCTGAATGCGCTTATCGCGAGCGCGTTGCTCAATGCGAATGGCGATCTCGCGCTGAGTCAGGCGAAAGCGCTCAAAGCGACGTATCGCGGAGACGTCGCGCTCGTCGACGTGCGGATGATCGACAAGGCGACTTCGGACCCATTCGCGGGATGGAGTTCGCTCGCGCTGACCAACCTCAAGGCTGACTACGACGAACACGGCACCGTGGTCGATGCGGGCCGCGTTACGTTCACGAAGTTCTATGGGCGTGTGCTGCTCGACGCGCAAGGCAAGCTCAATCTCAAGGACGTGGTCGCGCATGAAAGCGGCGCCGCGCAGTCGCTGACACGCGACAAGAGCGGCGGCCACGAGCCGGTGCCGTTGACGCCGCAGGCTGCATCGGCGCCAGAGCTGGCTTCCGCGCCGGTACCGGCGTCGTCGGCAACCCCGGCCACAGTGACGGCCGCCACGCCGCCGCAAAGCCCCGTCAAACTGCACTTCGGCCAATTGGTGCTGCAACAGGGCCGTGTGACGTACACCGACAACTTCATCAAGCCGAACTTCACCGCGAACCTGGTTGGCATTCAAGGCACGGTCGGCGCGTTCGGCACGCAGTCGACTACGCCTGCGCCCGTGGACATCGCCGCGAAGCTGGCGGCGAATGGTCCGCTATCGATTCGCGGCACCGTCAATCCGCTGATCGCGAAGCCGGCGCTCGACCTGACTGCGAGCGCGCACGATATCGAGCTCACCAATCTCACGCCGTATTCGGCGAAATACGCCGGCTATCCGATCACCAAGGGCAAGCTGAACGTCGATCTGCACTACAAGCTCGATAACGATCAGTTGAATGCCAACAATCATATTTTCATCGATCAGCTTACGTTCGGTGACCACGTCGAGAATGATACGGCGACCAAGCTGCCAGTGCGTCTCGCGATTTCGCTGCTGAAAAACTCACGCGGTGAAATCGATGTGAATCTGCCGGTGTCGGGTTCGTTGTCGAATCCGGAGTTCAGCATCGGCGGCCTCATCTGGCATGCGGTGCTCAATCTGCTGCAGAAGGCGGTAACGGCGCCGTTCTCGCTGATCGCCAACGCCTTCGGTGGCGGTGGCGAGGAGTTGGGCTATGTCGAGTTCGAGCCCGGGTCGGCGCAACTGTCCGACGCTGCGGACAAGAAGCTCGACACTATCGTGAAGGCGCTGGCAGACAAGAGCTCGATTCGTATCGATCTGATTGGCCGCGTCGATCCGGCAGTCGACGGACCGGGGTTGCGTGCTCAATACGTCGATCGCCAGGTCAAGCAACAGAAGATCAAGGACGTGGTGGGCAATGGCGAAAGCGTGGATCTGTCGACCGTTACCGTGGATCCGAAGGAATACGACAAGTACTTGACCAAGGCCTACAAGGCGGCCGACTTCAAGAAGCCGCGCAATTTTGTCGGTTTGACCAAGAGCCTGCCGGACGACGAGATGAAGGCGGCGATGGCCGCTAATGCTCCAATCGACGACGCCAGCTTGCGTCAACTCGCCCAGCAACGGGCGCAAGCCGTGCAGCAGTATTTCGAGGGCAAGATCGACAGCAGCCGCGTGTTTATCGTCGCGCCGAAACTGGACGCCGATGGCATCAAGGACAAGGGCGCCACGACGCGGGTGGACTTTGGGTTGAAGTGATGCATTGTGTTGCGATGCGAGCCGGTTAAGCGGCTCGCGTCGGCACCTTCTTCAACGCCGTCTGCTCGATCACGCGCGCGAGCGTGTCGAATGCCGGACCGATCTTCTCGTTCGGCACGCAGGCGTAGCCCAGCAACAGTCCGCGTCGCGCGGGCGTCTCGCTGCTGTAGTAAGCGGCGAGCGGTCGCACGATCACGCCGGCATCGTAAGCGGCTGCCGTGACGGCGCGATCGTTCGCATGATCGGGCAGCCCAAGCACCAGGTGCAGCCCGGCCTCGTCGCCCATCACCGGCAGTTCGTTGCCGAAACGCGCGGTGATCGCGTCGATCAGAATCTGCCGGCGCTCGCCATAGAGCGCGCGCATACGGCGTACGTGCGATGTGAGATGGCCGTCCATGATGAAGTCAGTCATCACCGCCTGCTGCATCAGTTGCCCCTCGCGATACAGCTCGGCCACGCCCGTGCGGAACGTATCCACCAGATGTTCCGGCGCGATCATGTAGCCGATCCGCAAACCCGGAAACAGCATCTTCCCCAAACTTCCCACGTAGATCACCTGGCCGGCGTCGTCGAGTCCTTGCAACGACGCGAGCGGACGGCTGCCGTAGCGGAATTCGCTGTCGTAGTCGTCCTCGATGATCCAGACGTTGTGTTGGCGTGCGTATTCGAGCAGCGTGCGGCGCCGCGCGAGACTCATCACCATGCCGAGCGGATATTGATGCGACGGCGTGACGAGCGCCAACCGCGGCGGCTGTTGCAGATCCTGCTCGCGCGGATTGAGGCCCTCGTCATCCACTGGCACCGGCACTAGCGTAATCCCCGACGATTGCAGCACGCTGCGCGCGCCCCAATAGCACGGCTCTTCTACCCACGCGCGATCGCCGACGTCGGTCAATAAACGCACGGCCAGATCGATCGACTGATGAATACCCGTCGTGATGATGATCTGATCGGGCGTGCAATTCACCGAGCGCGCGACGCGCAGGTAATCGGACAGCGCCCGCCTTAAAGGCCGATAGCCGCCGCCTGGCGCATAGGTCAGCAGATCGGGATTGGCTTCCTTCCACAACCTTGCTTGTAAGCGGCTCCATGTGCGCGCCGGAAACTCAGCGACGTCGGGCACGCCCGGCATGAACGCGCCCCATTGCTTGGCGGACACGCCTGCCTGATCGATGAGCCTGCGTCCGCGCATGGAGAGGTCGCCTAGATCGCGTTTGGGCGGCTTCAAGGCCTCGGCGGCTTGATCGGCGCTGTCAACATTGACACTCGCCACTGTCGGCTTCTTGCGTGCATTCACTGCTGCCGTGTCCGGCCGCGTGTCGGCGACATAGGTGCCGCTGCCGGTGGTCGAGATCACATAGCCTTCGGCGGTAAGCTGGTCGTAGACGTGCAGCACCGTGTTGCGCGCGATACCGAGGTCCTCGGCGAGCGTGCGCGAACTGGGCAGCTTGGTGCCAGGCGGTAGCTGACCGGTCAGGATGGCCTGCTGCATCAGCCGCAACGTCTGTCTGTAGACCGGTTCGGCGGCGGCGCGGTCGAGTCGCGCGGCAAGCCAATCCGACAAGATCACGGTGTCCAAGTGGTTCTATCCGGAATAATGAAATGGTTCCATATTGTAGAACCGTAAGGGACTATAGTGAGCCACGCAATTAATGCAATCCCGCTGCTTTGCAGGGGGAGCCAGCCGGACCGCAGAGGAGACTAGTGCGATGAAAACCGATGACGTGATCGTCAGCTTTCGGGGTGTGCGCAAGACGTACGACGGCGAAACGCTGGTCGTCAAACAACTCGATCTGGATATCTATCAGGGCGAATTCCTGACGCTGCTCGGGCCGTCCGGATCAGGGAAAACCACATGTCTGATGATGCTGGCGGGCTTCGAATTTCCCACCGGCGGTGAGATTTGGCTCGACGGCACGCTGCTCAATACCGTGCCGCCGCACAAGCGCAACATCGGCATGGTGTTTCAGAACTACGCGCTGTTTCCGCATCTGACGGTCGAGCAGAACGTCGCGTATCCGCTCACGGTGCGCAAACTGTCGGCGGAAGAGCGTGCGCATCGCACGAATAACGCGCTGAAGATGGTGCGCATGGAAAGCTTCGCAAAGCGTTACCCGGCGCAGCTTTCCGGCGGTCAGCAGCAACGTATTGCCTTGGCGCGGGCGCTCGTGTTCGAGCCGAAGCTCGTGCTGATGGACGAGCCGCTCGGCGCACTCGACAAGCAGTTGCGCGAACACATGCAGTACGAACTTAAATCATTGCACGAGAAGCTCGGCGTGACGTTTGTGTATGTCACGCACGATCAGGGCGAAGCGCTGACCATGTCCGACCGTGTTGCTGTGTTCGATAAGGGCATCGTGCAGCAACTCGATACCGTGGATCGTCTCTATGAATCGCCGTGCAACGAGTTCGTTGCGAACTTCATCGGTGACAGCAACAAGCTGCGCGGCACGATCGCGAATGTTGACGGCGAGTACTGCGAGTTTCATCTGATTGACGGCACGCGACTCACGGGACGCAATATTGGCGGTGCGCGGGCGGGCACGCCGGCGGTCGCGTGTATCCGGCCTGAGCGCATGAAACTCGCCAATGGCGTGTCAAGGCCTGGCGCCAATGCACTAAGCGGCGAAGCGCGCGGGCTGATTTATTTCGGCGATCACGTGCGGATGCGCTGTGGTTTGCCGGAGCAGGACGAGTGCTTCGTGAAGGTGCCGCTCGGCACCGATGCACTCGAAACCTTCGCACCTGGCGCGCCCGTCGCGCTCGAGTTTGCGCCCGAGCATCTGCGAGTGTTTGCAGGCGCGTGAGCGCGTGCAATGCACGGGTTGCAGGTCGTCGACGCAGGCAAAAGAAGCAGTTCACCTAAGCAGCACATAACAAGTCGCACTGTACGTAGCTTGAAGCACACCACCAAAGGAGAGCAACACACCATGAGCAAGATCGGGAAATCGCGCTGCGCCATCGCTGTCGGTGCTGTGGCGCTCGCGCTGGGCGCCGCGCAAGTCAATGCAGCTGAACTGACGGTCGTCAATTTCGGCGGCGCGAATGGCGACGCGCAAAAGGTCGCATTCAACCAGCCGTTCGAAACGCAAACCAGCAATAAAGTGACCGCCGTTGAATACAACGGTGAGCAGGCCAAAGTGAAGGCGATGGTCGAAGCCAAACACGTGAATTGGGACGTGGTGGAAGTTGAATCGGGCGACATCGGCCGTGGTTGCGACGAGGGCCTGTACGAGAAGCTCGACTGGTCGAAGATCGGCAAGAAGTCGGACCTGATTCCGGAAGCACCGCAAACCTGCGGCGTGGGCTTCTTCGTGTGGTCGACGGCGCTCGCGTACAACGCCGACAAGCTGAAAACTGCGCCGGCAGGCTGGGCCGACTTCTGGGACGTGAAGAAATTCCCGGGCAAGCGCGCGATGCGCAAGGGCGCGCGTTACAACCTCGAATTCGCGCTGATGGCCGACGGCGTGCCGCCGAAGGACGTCTACAAGGTGCTTGCCACCAAGGAAGGCCAGGACCGCGCGTTCAAGAAGCTCGACGAACTGAAGCCGAACATCCAGTGGTGGGAAGCGGGCGCACAGCCGCCGCAATTCCTGGTCGCGGGTGATGTGGTGATGTCGACCGCGTACAACGGCCGTATCGATGCCGCGCAGAAGGAAGGCAAGAACCTCAAGGTGGTGTGGAACGGCAGCATTTACGACCTCGACTACTGGGCGATTCCGAAGGGCACGCCGAACAAGGCGCTGGCTGAGAAGTACATCGCGTATTCGATCTCGTCGAAGCCGCAGCAGGACTACGCGCACAACATTGCGTATGGTCCGGTGAACGTGGCGGCCATCAAGGCGCTCGATCCGAAGACGCTGTCCAATCTGCCGAACTCGCCGGCTAACGGCAAGAACGCCGTGCTGCAGAACCTCTCGTTCTGGACCGACCATGGCGATGAGCTGGAGCAACGTTTTTCGTCTTGGGCTTCGAAGTAATTAGCCAGGTGTGAGAAGGCGCGGCTTTTATGGTGAAGCCGCGCCGCGTCAATGCAATGAAACAAACGCAAACGCATGTCTTCGCGATGTGCGCGAGCGGCCGGATGCATGGGATCGGAGTAAGGGCTAGCGCGCTAACTCCGGATCGAGGAGACGAGGTGTGACTACGATGACGATCGCCGCCGATTCGACGCCTGAGTCGAATGTTCGACTTAAGCGAGAACTGAAGGCCGCAGAAGCAAAGAAGCGCGCGATGGCGCTGTTGCTGATTGCACCGCTCGCCATTTTTCTGCTGCTGATTTTTGTCGTGCCGATCGGTGCGCTATTGACGCGGGCCGCGCAGAATCCGGAAGTGATGAACGCCCTGCCGCATACGCTGAATGCGTTGAGCGGTTGGGATCGCAAGGCGCTGCCGCCTGACGCCGCATACTCCGCGCTAGCTGTGGACCTGACTGCGATTGCCGATAGCGATGGCATGGGCGCGCTGGCGCGGCGGCTGAACGTGGAAATTCCAGGCTATCGCTCGCTGGTCGCAAAATCGGCTCACGCCATGCCGTTCGTCGACGACAACAACAAGCCGTTGACGCTCACGCCGGCCCAGATGCACGCGAAGTTCGCCGAACTCGACGAACGCTGGAACAACGTCGCGTACTGGCAGGCGATCGCGAAGAATTCCGGTGCCTACTCGCCGTTTTATCTGCTGGCCTCTTTGGACCACAAGCAGGACGGATTCGGTCACATCATCGAGACGGATCCGGAGCAACAGATTTATCTCCACGTATTCAGCCGCACCTTCGTGATCGGCGCAGTCGTGACATTCTTTGCGCTGCTGCTCGGTTATCCGCTCGCTTACTGGATTTCGACGCTCTCCGACCGCCGCGCGAATCTTGTGATGATCCTCGTGCTGATTCCGTTCTGGACTTCGATCCTCGTACGCGTTGCTGCATGGATCGTGATTCTGCAAAGCGAAGGGCTGGTGAACAAGGCGCTGATTGCGAGTGGCATTTTGCACGATCCGTTGTCGTTGCTGTTCAACCGCACCGGCGTGTACATCTCGATGACGCACATTCTGTTGCCGTTCATGATTCTGCCGCTGTATAGCGTGATGAAGTCGATCCCGCCGACTTATCAGCGTGCCGCGATCTCGCTTGGCAGTCATCCGTTCGCCGCGTTCTGGCGTGTTTATGTGCCGCAAACTTATCCGGGTATTGGCGCGGGTGCGTTGCTTGTGTTCATTCTGGCGATCGGCTACTACATCACGCCGGCATTGCTCGGCGGACCGAATGATCAGATGGTCAGCTACTACGTCGCGTACTTCACCAACGTGACGATCAACTGGGGTATGGCGTGCGCACTCGGCGGTTTGCTGCTTGCCGCGACGCTCGTGCTGTATGTCATCTATGGACGCTTCACGCGTTCGTCCCTGAGCCTCGGCTGATTGGCTGAACGGAGCTTACTCGCGATGAAACTTGCCAAGCCCTTGTTTGCGCCGCATACGTCCTTGATCGAGCGCGTGTGGTATTTCGCGTTGCGCGCGCTTGCCGTGCTGACGCTGCTGTATCTGATCCTGCCGGTGCTGGCGATTGTGCCGTTATCGTTTTCGTCCAGCACATTCCTGGTGTATCCGATCCCGGGCTGGTCGATGCGCTGGTATGCGAACCTGATCGGGTCCGATGAATGGCGCATGGCGGCGAAGAATAGCTTTATCGTCGCGCCTTCGGCCACTGTCGTGGCGACCGTGCTCGGCACGTTGGCTGCGATCGGCCTGACCAAAGCGAATTTCCGCGGCAAGGCATTGCTGATGGCGGTTCTGATTTCGCCGATGATCGTGCCGGTGGTGGTGGTCGGCGTCGGCATGTATCTGTTTTTTGCGCCGCTTGGTTTGGCGAATACGTATATCGGGCTGATTCTCGCGCACGCGTCGCTCGGTGTGCCGTTTGTGGTGACGACGGTCGCGGCGACGTTGCAAGGCTTTAACTACAACCTGGTGCGCGCGAGTTTGTCGCTAGGAGCGAATCCGGTGAAGACGTTCTTCCGTATCACGCTGCCGGTGATTGCGCCGGGGGTGATTTCGGGTGCGCTGTTTGCGTTTGCTACTTCGTTTGATGAAGTGGTCGTGACGCTGTTCCTGGCTGGGGCGGATCAGACTACCTTGCCGCGTCAGATGTTCACTGGTATTCGCGAGAACATCAGCCCGACTATCGCGGCGCTGGCGACGATTTTGATTGTGTTCTCGACTTGTCTGTTGCTTGCGTTGGAATGGCTGCGGGGGAGGAATGCGGCGCGGGCGGTGGCGGCGTAAGCGTCGCGCCCGATGACAGCTGTTATGCCACACGAATGCAAAAGCGTGGATTTTCCGACATGATTCTAAGAATGTTCCCATTCCGTCTCGTGCTGCGTCTCTTCATACTCGGAGCCTTCTTAAAGAAGATGCGCTCGACGCAGAAGAGCAATGAAATTTCAGCTAACGCTGCTAGCTTTTGCACTGGCCTTGTCAGGCTGCGCGGATCACGCCGCGCGTGAACGTCTCGGGATTGAAGATGCCACGGTGCTGAAAGCGGGAATCGGCACATCGCAGGACGAGGCAGCAGGCGCGGCAAACGCGCAATGGGTTGGCGCCTATGCGTCAATCGTCAGCAGTCGCACCGCGCTGGCATCGTTGCAACAGCGGATCGATCAATTGCCCGGCGACAAGAGCGGCTACTTCCACGCGAAGGCCCAGTGCTGGATCGATGCCGGTCAGCAGACGCAGCAGGCTAACGATCACTGGGGCTTCGTTGAGGAAGCGATCGGCCAGGCTGCGGTCATCACAATGAGCCTCGAAAACGGCACGCCGTTGTCCGCTGCTAACCCGGTCTTACGCACGGTGTCCACGGTGCGTCCTGATCTGTGGAAAATCGTCAATACCATCAAAGGCGATCCTGCCTTCGCCCAGTGTCCCCAGGCACAACAACCTCTTGCATGTGCTGAAGTCGAACTGCTGCAAGCAGGCCATGACGCTTGGGCGCGTAGGTTCTCCGCTGCTGAACAGCGCTTACCCGAGGTTCAGGATAATTTGCGGAAGTCGGCGGAAACGGCGTTGCAATGCTCGCAGGCGAAAGCGACGCCTGCATCGGCACCCGCAGTACAGGTGCCTCAAAAGATTACGCTGCGGGCCGACTCCCTGTTCCGTTTCGACGGCAGCAGCGAGGCTGCGATCCTGCCGGCTGGCAAGCGACAACTCGACGGGGTGGTCACGGGCTTGAAGCGGGCCCCAACGGTACGCGAGCTAAAGATCACCGGGTTTGCCGACCGACTCGGAAGCGATACCCACAACCAGAGTCTATCGTTGCAGCGTGCGCAGACAGTCAGGCAGTATCTGCGCAACCACGGCGTGACGTTGCCTATGACCGCGCAAGGCCAAGGCAGTGCGAATCAGTTAGTCACCTGCCAGCAAACAAAGCGCGATGAACTGGTGCGGTGTCTTGAGCCAAACCGGCGCGTCGAAATCGAATTTGTGCTGGCCGAGTCGTAGCGTGCACATGCATCAAGAATCACCGTCGGTATCTATGGACGCCAACGTCGCGCAGCAGCTGGTCGATATTTCGACTCGCACATGTTGTGTCCCGGCTCCGTTGTGAGCCTCCTGTAATCTCAATTCTCCATAGTCTCTCACCGCAAAGCAGAAGTGCATTTGTGTGCACATCTGGCAAGAATACTTACCGGCGGCCTGCCTTCTCATTTTTAGGGCGCATGGGGTTTCTTCTCGATCGATTCAGATTTTCGAGCTCGCGCATGGTGACAATTGACGTGATAAGGGGATTTTTAATGAGGAATACCATATATGTCTAAGATCCTGGTTATCGATGATCACCCGGCATTTCGACTGGTCATCAAGATGCAGCTTATGCAACTGCTTGGCATCGAAGATGTGATCGAAGCCGACAACGGGCAAACGGCCGTTGAACTGGCCCGTCAGCACACACCGGTACTTGCGATACTTGATCTCGATATTCCGCGTATTAGCGGACTTGACGTAATCCCTAGGCTCAAGCTTGCACATCCGTCGATGCGCATGCTCGTGTTGTCAGGTCAGGATCCTGTTATATTTGCACCGCGGGCGATGCGCTCCGGCGTGCAAGGTTTCGTTGCCAAGTCGCAGGAAATGAAGGAGATCATGCGCGGCGTAGAGGCGGTGTTGGCCGGGTATACCGTGTTCCCTGTAGTCTCCGGAGGCCGCGGGTTTTCGTCCAATAGCGGTGACGCGAAAGAAGAAGACAGGCTCACCCTGCTATCAGATAAGGAACTCGTGATTCTACAGATGCTTTCGAAGGGCATGTCGAACAAGACGATTGGAGACACGCTGTTTATCAGTAACAAGACCGTGAGCAGTCACAAGACCCGTATCATGCAAAAGCTAGGGGTAAAGTCGCTCGTTGAACTGATCGATCTGGCACGCCGCTGCCGGATTGCGTCGCCGCAGTGAGTGAGTTCGTCATGCCTAACACAATGCAATACGCCATTCTTGTGAGCGCTGATTCTGCATGGGGACAGGCAAGCGGTCTAAGCACAATGCTGGCGAGTCTCGGTTTTAGACAGTGTGCAGATGCAGTTGAAGTACCGGGTCGTGCCGCGTTGGCGCTAGTTCATTGTGCTGCGGAGGATCGAGGCGCGACCCCGACTTTCGCCCATCCCGTAACGAGTGCACATAGCCTGCGATTTGCAGTAGTTCCGGCTGACATCACCGCGTCGTCACGCGCTGCGCTAGCTGAAAGCTTCGACAGCATCCTGACGGAACCAGTCGATGAACTTGCTCTGTGTGAGGCGTTGTCTTCACGGCGCTACATCGCACTGGCACCGGGCGAACGTGTATCGCTACGCGCAAAAGTTCTTGAACTCGCCTGTGGCGACGAAGGCACCGCAGTACGCCTGCTTCGTATGATTATCGACACCAACCGAACTACGCTCGTGCTGTTGCGTGACAAACTCAAAGCGAGTTCATGGGGCGAGGTGAGTAGCGCGGCACATCGCATCGCGGGATCTGCGCGGATGCTCGACTGTTTCGGGCTGATCGCGTTGTTGACACGCCTGGAAGCTGCGGCGCGGGAGCGTGAAGCTGCCTTGGCCACCGCGCTTCTACCGCTCGTAGTCGATGCACTCGAAAGTCTCGACGTGTCAATGCATGAAGCACTCGAGTCTGCGGCACAGCATTGATCTGCAATCACCTTGCCTTTGGCAACACCGTTGCCTATATCGCCGGCGGCCCTATCGCACCAGCAACACGCGTCCGCGTGAACTGTCAGCTATCGCTCGATTGCTCACAGTGCCGGTGGAAGATATGGCATCGCGATACCCCATATATCGCGCGATGACTTTGGGCACGTAGTTCATTGTTTCCGCGTAGGGCGGGATCTGTCCGCCGTACTTCTGCACCGCGCCTTCGCCTGCATTGTAAGCAGCGAGCACCAACTGCAGGTCTCCGAACTGACGCATCAACTGCTTCAGATAGCGCGCTCCGGCGGCTATGTTCTGGCGAGGATCGAACAGATCCGACGCGCCGTGTCGCGCACCGGTGTTCGGCATCAATTGCATGAGCCCTGTGGCGCCTTTGGGCGAGACCGCCTGCGGATTGCCTCCAGACTCGACGTCAATCACCGCCATCAGTAGTGCGCTGTCCAGATCGGTGGCGCGTGCGGCTTCGTCGATCACGGGCGAGAGCGCCATGACGCGGGAGGCGACCGAAGCGGAAGAGCGGAGCACTGGGTCGGTTGACTGGGAGAGGTCTGGCTGGATGACAACGGATTGTGGTTTCGAGTTGTCGTCAGCGGCATCCGGCTGTGCTGAGTCGGCGGGCGTGCTTGGCGCGACGACATCGTCCGTGGCCGTCAGTCCGCCAACCATCATGATCACGTTGGATGTATTGCGGACGCGCGTGGTCGCGGTTTCGACCGCCCCTGCGCTGAGTGGCAGGGAAATCGTCCCAGCTATCAGATAGGCAAGCAGCGACCTATGCAACCATGCGGCCGGCAATGTCTTCTTCGAGAATAGGCGAGCCCGCTTCCCCCCGGTACACAGAAATGCCGGCAGCCACGTTTTCATACAATGTGCCATCAATTTCCCGTGGGATTGGGAGAGTCATTCGCCGACGCCATCCGGAACGGCGACTGCATGCGCACCATCGCTTCTGAATCCAGCGATAGCGGCCAGCGACCAGTTGCGATACCGTCCGCAAGTTTGACTTTGCAAAGCGAGTCGCCGTTTTGGGGAAAGCCGTAAGGATCCTTGTTCAGGTTAGCCGGCTCAGTCGTCAGAATGCCCATCCTGCCGATACTGCCGATCACGTTCGCCGCGTAGTAGATCACCTTGTTCGCCAGCGGCACGTACATGTTGTAGCAATAGTGCACATGAATTTTCAGTATGTTCGCGTCCTGAATGCTCATTTTGGCTGGATTCTGCATGCTGGAATCGCGATACATCAACGTGTCGTTCGGGATCTCCATGACGGGATTGGATGGATCCAGATAGACGCGTGGCTGCGAAAAAACGTGCACGGCCTGTTGAGTGGGATTCAGCACGGTAATGATGCTGAAGTTGGCTGCGTCTGCCTGTGCTTTGGCCTGGGCCGCCGCGACACCGTCGGCGTCTGCATGGCGCGCGTAGATCGGCGCAAGACCGCGTGCCAAACCTGCTCGCATCGCCTTCATCGAACCGTTGTTGACGGCACCTTCGCGAGCAGCCTCAAGCACGGCGACATCCAGCGTCGATTTCGCCTGATAGAGCAATACGAACTGCACGGTCGCAAAACCCACGAATAACAACGCCGGCGCGATGATGATGAACTCCGCCATTGATTGACCCGACTGCCTAAGCCTGCGGGCGCTTCGGTTCAGTACTGGGCGAAACGAGGTGAGATTCTTTAACATGGATCGGGAGGGATTCACCGGATTGCCTCAAAATCAAGGATGTCGCCAAGTTCAAGACCGTGCAGCCGGGCGATACCCGCGGGCATTTCCAGGGTTTGGGTCGCGCGGAGGCTAAACAACATGCGCCGCTTCGGCACGTTATGGCGGATCGCAACGATACGCCGCTGCCGATCAAGAAACAGCACGTCGATGGCGAAGCGCATGCCGAACGTGTGCACCGATCCGCACCGCTTCAGAAGTAAAGCTTCGTCGTGCGGGAGACGGTCGTGGTCGAGCAGACCGCGCATGCGCTCACGGGCGGTTTCGGTGATCGACACGCGCACGCCAATGTCGCGTCCGCGAACGTGAAGGCGGGTCAAAATCACAGCAGACCTTCCTGCACGAATTTCATCGCGATCGGGAAACCCAGCACGATGAAGGTGATCGGGAAGATGAACATCAACAGTGGGAAGACGAGCTTTACGGGAGCTTCCATCGCCTGCTTCTCCGCACGCTGGAAGCGTTCGGAGCGGCGTTGTTCGGATTGGAAGCGTAGCGATTTCGCTAGCCCGGAACCCATCCGTTCTGCCTGGACGACCGCGCCGACGAGATTCGTTACTTCCTTGATGCGTAGCCGGTCGTCCAGTCGACGCAGTGATTCCGTGCGGTTCAGGCCGGATTTCAAATCGCGCAGCACGTGTTCGAACTCCCAGCGCAACGGGCCGTCTGGGCCTTTCTCGACTGCCTTCTGCAGGGCGCCATTGATATTCAGCCCTGCTTCGACGGCAAGCGTCAGAAAGTCGAGATAGATCGGCAAATGCTTCTGAATTCGCGTGACGCGCTTGCGCCGGACATCGCGCGTCCAGATGCGCGGGTAGAAGTAGCCGAGCGTGGCCGCGCCGATTAGCGCCCAAAGCGAAAACCAACCGACCGCGAGCATCAGCAGAAGCACGATGAGCGAGGCCAATAGTGAGGCGATGACCGACAAGGATAGGAATTGCCGCGCGTTCATCAGGAACACGAGCGAAGTCAGACGCAGTTGCAAATCAGTCTTCGCGATAAGCTTTGCGCTGAATTTATCGCCGAAATGGAAGTCGACGAAATTGACGAGCGGCCAGAGTATCCGCAGCGATTTGGGTAACGGGTCAAGGAAAGCACGATCCTCGTCTGGTACAACGCCCGTCAATCCGCTAACGGACTTAAAAAAGATGACGCCGACGACAATCACGCCGAGACTGACGGCGAAAGCAATAAATAGCAGCATAGGTTACACGTCGATATTGGTGATCTTGGAAATGGACAGGTAGCCGAGGGTTTCCATCACACCGATCACTGCGAGGGTGGCCCAACCGACGGGCTCGCTAAAGAGTGGGGCCATCGCCTTGGGTTCCATGAAGCGCAGAACCAGCATCAGGAACAACGGCAGGCACGTCATCACAATGCCTTGCATACGGCCCTGTGACGTCAGTGCCTTGATCTTGCCTTCCATCTGCAGCTTTTCCCGCAACGTACGCGCGACGGACTCCAGCGCCTCGGCAAGATTTCCGCCTACCTCACGCGCGATGGTGACGGCGGCCGTCACCATCAAGAAGTCAGGAATCGGAATACGTTTCTCGACATTGCGCATGGCGATGTCGAGGTCGATACCCAAGCGGATTTCTCGCATCAACAGGTCGAATTCCTGCGAGATAGGTGGAGCGCTTTCGTGTACGACGGCCTCCAATGCGGCAGGAAAGCTGGCGCCGGCCCGCAGCGCACCGGACATCATCAGCAAGGCATCGGGCAATTGCTTCTCGACCGCTTCGATACGCTTCTTGCGCATCCGCGCCAGGTATTTCTTGGGCAACATCATTGCGAGGGGCACGGATGCCAGCGCGATCAGAATGCTGTGGCTCAACAAGAAAACAATGACTGGCAGTCCGATGATGGCGAGCATGCTCCACGCAGCCATCTTTTGCTGGTTCACGAACACGAACGCGTCGGCAAGTGACGATTCGATTTCACCCGCCATTTGCCGCGAACCGGCCTTGATCGTGGAGGTACCCATTCGGATAGCCATCCAGATCAGGAAAATGCTGCCGAAGAATGCCAGCGCGAGAATGATGGGAAGACTCATGACCGCTCTCTCATTCCATTCGTGTGAAAATTTCTGTATTCACAGGGATGTGCCTGCGAATCAGCTCCTGGTAGAAGTCAGGGATGTAGGCTGTTGGCACAAACTTGCCCTGGATCTTGCCCTGTTCGCTGAACCCTTCCTCCTTGAAGACGAAAACGTCCTGCAGCGTGATGACGCCCGACTCCATGCCACTGACTTCCGTCACGTGCGTGACGCGGCGCGAGCCGCAGGAGAAGCGGGACTGCTGCACGATAATGTCGACCGCCGAGCAGATCTGTTCGCGAATTGCCTGCACGGGAAGGTCGAGACCCGCCATCAGCGTCATCACTTCGAGACGCGCGATACAGTCGCGCGGAGTGTTCGCGTGCGCGGTGGTGAGCGAACCGTCGTGACCGGTGTTCATTGCTTGCAGCATGTCCAATGCCTCACCGCCCCGGCATTCGCCAATGACGATCCGGTCAGGACGCATCCGCAGGCAATTCTTCACGAGATCGCGAATGTGTACTGCACCTTTCCCTTCCATATTGGCGGGGCGAGCTTCGAGCGAAACGAGATTAGGCTGCGACAGTTGCAGTTCGGCCGCATCTTCCACTGTGACGATCCGCTCGTTGTCAGGGATGTAGCTCGACAGCACGTTCAGCAAAGTCGTTTTGCCCGAGCCGGTGCCACCTGAAATGATAATGTTCGCACCCTGTTGAACGGCGGTGTGCAGGAATTCGAGCATTTCCGGCGACAACGTGCCGAAATTGATCAGGTCTTCGCCTTGCAGCTTGCGCTTGGAGAACTTCCGAATAGTGATGCTTGGGCCTTTCAGCGCCAGAGGTGGAATCACGGCGTTTACACGTGAACCATCCGCAAGACGTGCGTCGACCATCGGCGAGCTTTCGTCGATCCGGCGACCGATCGGAGCGACGATCCGCTCAATCGCACCGAGCACTGCGCGGTCGTCAGTGAAGATCACCGGCGAGCGGGTCAACTTTCCCGATTGCTCAATGAAAATCTCGTTATGACAGTTGACCATGATTTCTGACACGGTCGGGTCCGCGATCAATTCTTCAAGCGGTCCGAGGCCGATGATTTCATCAAAGACGCTTTTTTTCAGCGTCTCAATTGGGATGTCGGGGGTCCGGAAAGCACTGTCTTGGTTGAAAATTTCGTCGAGCGCGGTGCTGACGGTTTTGCGTAGTTCGTCATCTTCCATACGCGCGACGTTCAGACGACGCAGGTCAAGCGCAGCAATGACCTTCATATGTGCCCGTTTACGCAATTCGATGCCGTGGGGGCTGTTGATTGGTGCCACAGGCAATTCTTCCGCTGCCGTTTTTTTTGCGTGGGCGGGTTGCATGCGTAGCGGTGCCTCGATGGGCGCCGCTCTTGGGGCCGGGGTAATCTCGCGTGACGCCGCCAGTTGAGCGTTGAATTGCGGCGCTGCGACCTGCGCGACTGGCGCAGCCGATTCGGCCGCGCGGGACGGCGAGACGGCGGATGATTGCGATACAGTACTTGTTCCGTTGGACGACCAGGCACCGGCGTTCGTCTCACCAGGTGCGGCTGACGATTGCGCGTACGCTGGTGCCGCAGTCGTCGTCTGCAAACCGTGTGATGCCGAATGGTTGTCTGGTTGAGGCACGGATGCTGGCTGAGCCTGCAGCTGTTCCTGCGCCGCTCGCGCGGCGCTCACCGGACGCATGATCTTGAAGGTCGTCGTGCCGATTTCGATCTGGTCCGCTTCCGTCAGCGGGCCATAGCGAGTGATTGGCGAACCGTTGACGAGCGTTGCCGCGATACCGCCTTGATCTTCGATGTAATACGCGTTGTTTTCCTTCACGATGCGAGCTTGCAGCTTGCCGACCAGCATGCCTTTAACCAGGATGTCGCAGCTGGCGTCCTTGCCGATGGTGCAACCCTGATCGATCGCGAAAGCGCGCACGGGCGCGTTACGGGTGTGTACTTGCAAATTGAGCATCTAACTTCTCCACAAGGTCCGGTCAGTTGCCTGAGTTGCCAAGAACGCCGACTTGCGGCGGCAGCTTGCCGTTGCCGGCAGGTTGCGCTGCGTTGGACGAAGCGGGTTGCACAAGCGGCGGGTGCTGTGCAGCGTTCAACATAAGCAGCGCGTCAGCGACGCCGGGAGGCGGCGTACTGACTGACGGCCGCGCGGGCAGGGGTTGTGCCGGTGCGTCGTTGGCGGGTTGGAGCGCGGCCTGAGCCGGAACCGGCGTGTACGACAATTCCTCTTCGGCCGGCGCTTGCATGGGTCTACTGCGCAGGGGCGCGGGAGGCAGCGCAGGGGTTGGACCGATCGCTTGACGTGGTGCCGGCGAAAGCGATGCCTTCTCCTCATCGTCGAGGAGCGGATTGGGATTGCCATGTTCCTTGCGATATCGCTGATCCAGTCTGTCGGCGCGCGCCAGCAGATCCGTGTTAGGTGCCAGGTCCGGATCGGAGATGACCGGCGTCACAAAAATGACGAGATCGCTTTTCTTCGCGCGGAAGCTGTCCGAGCGAAACAGTTGACCGATGATGGGCAATTTGCCGAGGAACGGCATGCCGTTACTGTCGCTGAGGGCGTCCGCGCTGACCAGACCAGAAATGGCCAGCGTTTCGCCGGAGCGCATCGAGATATCCGAACTTGTGTTGCGGGTCAGGAAGCCTGGCATGCCACCGTAGGTGACGCTGGGATCGATCTGGCTGACCTCGGTCGTCAAATGGGCGGAGATAACGTTGTTCGCATCCACAACGGGAATGATGTTCAGCTTGATGCCGTACGGCTTGTACTCGACGTTGGTGGTGCCGAGCGCGCCGGACTGGGGAATCGGCACTTCGCCGCCCGCGAGGAAGCTCGCGGTGCCGCCGCTCTTCGTATTCAGCTCAGGCGCCGCGAGAATATACGCATCGCCGTTTTCAATGGCAAAGTTGATCTGCGAGGTGATGTTAGTGGCGAGGCCCGCAAGGAAATAACTTGTGCCCGCGGTAACCGCTTTCGCGGCGCCCGTCGAGACGCTCGTGGCGCCGCCGACCTGCGGTCCTTTGAAGCTGCTGTCCCACGAAATGCCGAGGTTCTTCTGTGCGGTGCGCGTGACTTCCATGATCTGCACCTTGAAATGGACGGTCTTTTTAAGCGCGTCGCCTTCATCGATGGTGGTGGTGTCGACCACGTTCTTCATGTCCTGGGTGGCGGACTTGACGATCCCTACCATGTCGCGATGCACTGTGCCCGATAAGACGATACTCGAACCAATGGCATCGATACGCAGACCTGGTACCGACTTCAGCACGGCACGCAACTGTTCCAGCGAAGCATTGACTTCGGCCTTCGCGATGCGCACGGTGGTTTGCAGTGCAATGCCTTTTTCATTCCACACCACGAGGGACGTCATACCGTCCTGCTCGCCGAGCAGCATGAGGCTACCGTCGACCACATTCGCGGTAATCAACTTGCCGTTGCCGATCGCGATCCGTTTGATGGTGCCAGGCAAATGCATGATGCGCACTTCGCCACGGAACATTTCGAGCACGCGGGTGCTAGCTGGCGCCTCGTCGTTGGAGGACGGGTACGCGATTTGAGCGAGGGCAGCCGGAGCCGCATCGCATAGCAGGATGCCGATAAGAACGGACGGCAGGACCCGCCGACGCAGATGCGTCGCATTGTGTTTGACTTTCATGGTGTGAAACCTGTGCTCTGTACTTTAGTTCTGCTTTGACGTGCTGGGCGCGACGGCCTTCTGCAATTGCTTGGCAATCGCGTTGGCCTGCTCGTAGAAACTCTGCCGGCTTGGCGGCAAAGTGCCAGTTGGCTGTGCCGCATTGACGGGGGCGGGTGCAGCAGCTGGCGTGTCTTGTGCCGCAGCGGACGGGACGCCCTGTGGAATGATCGCGCCGCTAGTTGCGCCACCGCCAGAAATGACTTCTACAACCGGTCCTGTGGAATCTGCCCTTTTCTTGCCGACTTCCAGGAACACGTCGCTCTCCTTTACGAGTAAGGGAACATCCGTGCCCTTGTCGTCAGAATTGCGCAGAATGAGCCGTAGACCGCCAACCTTTTGTGCAAGGGCGATTCGAGGTGCCTCGTCCACCGGAACTTGCAGCGTGACGGTGGTGTAGCCCATGCCTTCCTGCCTGCTCATCGCGCTGCTGTTCGCGTTTGCCTGGTCCTGTTCCTGTGCCTCGCCAGCGTCACGCGGACGCATGTCCTGACCGGTGGCAAGAACCAGAACGTTCGGCATGATGAGTTGCGCCATCTTCCCGTCGTCGGAGGACTGGCCCGGGTGGTAGACCTTGCCGACCCAATACACATCGACGCGGTTACCAGGGCGGAGCATCAAGGCGGTTGAGTTGACGGTATCGATTTCGACCGTGACCGCGCGTTGCCCTTCAGCCAGGAGGTCCGAGAAATCACGGCCTTTTAGCGCATCGATGTCACCGGCACGCAAAGGCAGGCCACGACGTACCGCCTTGACCAGATGCGAGCTGCGGTATTGCTGAAATCCATCGGCACGAATCATGTCGTCGTAAACCAGGTCGGGGGGAATCTCGCGCGCGACAAAGTCGCCGCTCGACAGTGGTGTGCCGATCGGCGAATCCTTTGCAGGGACGACGACCTCGATGCCGGCGCGCACGCGGCGCGCTGCCATGTCGGCCTTGAGCTTGTTCTCGCGGTCAGTGAGGTATTTGTACAGAAGGAAAGTCAGGCCACCTGCGACCAATACAGCCAGAATCAGCAGTACCCAGGAATTTCCAAGAAGCGAGCGAAGATTAATTTTTTTAAGCATAACTATTTGACCTTGCGAGGTCAGGGAAGCGAAAGAGTGAAGCTATAGGCGCCGAACATCGATTTGAATAAGGCAACAATAGAGACGGACGGCACCAGAGTCCCGTCGTTCCAAAAAAATGCTACGGCGGAGACGAACACGACAGCCGTGATCATGATGTATTCCACGTAGGCTTGACCGCATTGCCGCCCACGCCGCAATACAGGTGTTTTTAAATGTCCTGGTCGTTTCATCTCAACGGCTCCTGATTGCATTAATCACCGCCACGGTCTTTCCATCACGATCTGAGAAACTCGCATCGACGCTATCCGCCTCGCGCTGCATGACGAACGCGGTGCCAAGAATGGATTGCGCACGGCCGGACTGATAGTCGGGCTGCCGCCCAACACTCGCCCATTTTTGCGCTGTGAGCCGGTTGCGATATTGCTGCGCGTTCCAACGTGCACTGCCTGGAAGATTGATCAACCACGTACGCCCGGTTTGACCCGGATCGCGGCTTTCAATGTCTGAGACGACCTTGCCGCTTTCCGGCAGCGGAATGGCATCGTCGGGAATGCGATGGCTTGCCCGATCGTTGCCGATTCTGATTACGCTCATGAGGCCGCGCGTGTTGGATGAGTCCGATTGCGGCCCGATAGAGAGTGTGTAAAGGCACTGACCATCGAGGGCGCTAAGCAGCAGCCCTGAGGGGCCACTCTGGCCTTTAGCGGGCACATCTTCGGTGGTCCAGAACTCACGGAACGCCTTTGACACATCGTCTGGCGTTCCAGCGTACTGCGCGCCGACGATGGACGTAGGTACCCCATTCACGATCATGTCCCGACCGATGGCCTGAATGCTTTGCGGCTGCACTGGCTGCTTGTTGCACGCAGTACCGGCCACTGCCGCACCGGCGATCAGCGCACTGGTGAGGCAGCCGGCGCGCGCGAGGTAATAGACTAGTTTCATTGACTCAAACGATTTGGAGGTACAACGTCTTGCCGAATACGGCCGAACTCGACCGTCGAGATCTCGGGCGCATATTTCTCGAGACCCAGATATCCGTAAGGTTGGACCAGCACGACGTTCGCCGCTGGCACCGCCTGACTGAAGACAGCCTTGTTGCTGTTGGTGCCGTCGGGCACCCATGTATTTGTCATCAGGACGTTCGTATCGGAAAAGGTCAGGCCACTGAAGGCGGGCAATAAGCCATCCTTAGGCCAAAGTCGCCTCAATACATCGCTGTCCCGGGCGATGGAGATGCTGAGCGTGCCGGATTGGAGCGTGCGCGTTGGCAGATTTAGCTTCGACTGATAGGTGCCGCCAGTGCCGGTGTGTACCGTCGCAAATGGGGCGACGGCAGCACTTGTATTACTGAGTGCCGGGTCGTTGCTCACACGTGTAGTGGCAACGACATCGCCCGCAGAGGCGAGTAACGGTTTGCCCCCGTAGTCGTTCCACATGGCAGGTCGGGAACCTGGCAACTGGCCTTGTGTTCGGTCGGTACCGGAAATCGCAGAACGGTCGCCTGCCATGACGCGCTGCATCACTTCGAGCTTGAGCTCGGCATCTGTCTTGTGTGCGGCCAACGCTGGGCGACCGTAGCTGTTGGACCAACCGTCGGTGGTAGACGGATCGCCGACGAGTTGCTTCGCGGGATCATTGTCTGTCCATACGGTACGCTCCCACGCCATGTAACGTGACCCCATCAGCGTCCGGTTGCGCACATCATTGAATTTGCCGAGCATTGCGATGCCGAGCAACAGCACACTCATCACCATGATCATTGCAATCAGGAATTCCGCCATGGCCTGACCAGATTGTGCGGATGTTCTTGCTTTAATTCGTTTCATTGCTTTTTGGCCTGGGTTGCTGTCGCCATCTGGCTTGCCTGAGCTGCCGCGCGCTCGCTATCACTGACCGGCGCAAGCGTGGCTTGCCAATACGGGCTGAACAGGCTCGGGTATTCGGTTTTGTGATCGGCACGCGCCCACTGGTCGGCGTTCACGAGGCCGCCAATGATCGAACGTCCAAAGGACGTTTCGTCAGGGCGCACAAAATAGGCGTTAGCGCTCGACAGTGCCCGCATCGCACCGCTGGCAGCGTTGTCCTTAACTTCCATCCGTCCGCCACCGATCAGACCCATGGTCTTCACCAGGGTATTGCTGTTGCGCGTCACTTCGATGGTGATGCGCGGCGCCTGACTGACGCGTTGTATCCCGCTCACTTCCTGGTAGGGCAGCAGGCCGCCATTAGCCGCGTCGAGCGACGGGCCAGGGCCAATCCTGAACTGCTCCGCCATGGCGTCCGGCACCTGCCATCCTGGCCTATCGCTCCCTTGATAGCCGAAATTGAAATAGCCACCGTATCCCTGCCAGTCCTGCCACGCAGCGAAGGGAGGATTTGTCATGTAAGTGACGACGTTGCCATTGGCACTGCCACCGAAGCCTGCTTCGGCCTCAAGGGGACCGATACAGGAGATCTTGATGTGCGCAGTACTTGCGTCAATGGATTCCCAGCCGGTTTTGTCGTTACGCAGCTGGGTGCCGCCGTCGTGCGTGACATTGATCGTGAACGTGCTGTTCGCACCGCATATCTTGTTGGCCGAGTCATTCAATTGTTGGAAAGTCGGTGCGACGCTCCGGACGGAATCGCGATTCTTGATGAAGCTGTCAAGCGTGCTCTGGTCCGTCACCACGTCGGCAAAATCGTCCTGCCCGAGCGTTCCGGCGGGTTTGACGGTAGCCGTATAGGAGGACCAGGCCGCGAGTTGTGCAGCGTTGCGTTCACCAACGAAGTATCCGGCCGTGACCTGCGTATCCGGTTGGTTTTGCTGTGCGATTGCGTTAGCCGTGTTCGGTACGGCGCTAAAGACTGCTGCGTGATAGTTGGCCTGCGCAACGCTCAGTGCCCGGTTAAGAGAACCAATGTCTGCGGCGACGCCAGGCAGTAACGCATCCAACGCTTCGCGTACGGGCGCTATGTCATTTTTGCCGATGCGTTTCGGCGTGTTCCATCTGTCCGGATGATCCGCGATGTTATTGACGATGTCGTCGAGTTGCGACGTGCTGTAGGTTGCATCGAGTTCGTCAATCCAGGATTTCAGCGCAACTACCTGCGCTGCAGTGACCTGATTGGCGACCATCGCCCGGTTCGTATAGGCGGAGAAATTGTAGTCGCGGGCCTGCAGCACGGCTGCGCTATACGCCGCTGCGTCTGCGGTGTTCTGGAGTTTGATTTTGGCGCTCGTCATCTGGAACGAGTTGAACGCCACATAGAGGCCGATACTGCCGACCAGAAGAAAAAACAGTGCAGGGACCAGCGCCTGCCCGCTAGCGCCGGCGACCCTGGCCCTGCCCTTACGGGCAGAGCGTTTCATGATGAATATCGTTAATCTAGGGAGATTAGTTGCCAGCGTTATTGCTGTCGTTATACGTACCCATGTTCTTCGTCTTGTCGGCGTTGGTCGTCGCCTTGTTCGCGTTGGTCTGCGAAGTGGTGATGTTGCCTTGAGCGTTCTGACCGGACATTTCCACCGCGAGGCCGGCAGTCTGGTTACGCAGGGTCTGGCCGAACAGCGAATACACGCCGATTGCCGACACGGCGATCAGGGCGACGATGATGATGTATTCCGTCATGCCTTGACCGAGTTGCTTGTTTTTGCGGCGAATTTGAGAAAGTTTCATGATCTCTATTTCAAAAAATTAATACGAAAAATTGAATGTTGCCTGGACACGGCTTTGCAAGATTTGGTGTCTTGAACAGAAACAGAAATTAAACAATTCACTGCTCAAAACGCACGAGCAACAGTGCCGGTGCGAAGTATAGGAATGGAGATGTTCTGCAGGGGTGGGAAACTTCCGAACGTTCGCGGTGCAATTACGTCGGCACGTGTTGTGCGGCACGCGGTAGAAATTCGTTCCTCATTCGGGGAGGGCGGTAGTTACGCGGATCGCTAATCGACGAACGTTCTGCTCACGCGAGAGCTGTGTCGTTTGGCAGCGTGAACGGGCGTGGACAGAGGACGGCGAGTGGGGGCGCATCTGCGTGACGTGACCAACTGTCGGCAACGGTCACCACCTGGTGCTTGTTATCGTGGTATATGGGGAAAGGTAGATTACACCTATTTAGTTAGGTTTCCTTCATCATGTTGTTGCCGGATCGTTTTGTTGTAACGGTACCACGGCGATAGCCTAAAGCGCGGATTTTGAAAGGCAGCTTGAATAGCCCGGATTCAGGCTGGGTGCGGTAGTTCCGCCCGCCGTGACTTCACTCGATATCATTCAGAAAGTTCCTGCGCGTTTTTCGCTTTTCCTGATTTTTAGGGATAGAGCTGCCGGTTAGATTTGCGACGCGTGAAAAGCCTAGGTCGGGCCTTATGGGTTTGCGGCCGGTTTTTTTGCGGAAACCAGCAGAGGGCGGTTTCACAAATCTAACTGCAAGCGGGGCTCGCCCGTTTTTAGGGAATGCAACAGGAATGAACAAGGTACACAAATCGGTATGGAACGCGGCCGCAGGTACGTACGTAGCTGCCGCAGAAACGACCAAAGCACGTGGCAAGAAGTCATCGGGGTCTAAGGCTGCGCCGTCCAAGGTCGCAGGGGTCTTTACCTTGGCGGGTTTGGCACTAGCTGCACAGGATGCTAGCGCGATGATTGTCGAGATCCAGAATCCGCAAACGTCTTCCACCTGCGAAGCCAACGCATCCGACGGCGATCCCAATTGGGCGCTGTTTAGCGGCGGAACTGGTTGGTGTGGTAATGGGGCGACGAGCAAGTATACGGCCAGTGGTCAGGGTAACCCAGGCAACGACATTGTAATGTGGTCTTCCACTGGCCAGTTTAAGGGGGAGGATTCGATCAACCTTGGCGGCTATCTCGACGTATGGGGTGAGGCCAGCTTTATGGGTGGCGCTCGCCTTAATGGAACAAAGATCACTGGCCTTGCTGATGGCACTAACGCCAGCGATGCGGTGAACTGGAACCAACTGTATCAACGTACTCGGTATTTCAACGCAAACTCTGTTTCGAGCGATCCCTCTTCCGATGCAAAGGCAATGGGAGCGAATTCGGTCGCTTCTGGTCCGTATGCGCTGGCAACCGGAAGCAATTCCAGTGCTTACGGTGCTCACGCATCTGCCTTGGTGTCCAGTTCGGTTGCGCTTGGCGCTAACTCGGTTGCCAGCCGTAACGATAGCGTGTCGGTCGGCTATCTGACCGCAGATGGCCAGGGGCAGTACACCAGGCAGATTACCAATGTGACGGCCGGTGCTGCGGGTACTGATGCGGTCAACGTCGATCAGCTGAACGCGGCTATTAAAAGCGTCAGTGGCGGTAGCAGTGGCGGTGGTGGCAATCCTAACGCTGTGCTCTACAACGACTCCGGAATGGGCTTGATCACGCTCCAGGGCACGAAAGGTACAAAGATCACTAACCTGATCGCAGGCGACATCTCGTCAGCCTACAGTATGGACGCAGTGAACGGTTCACAGCTTTACCAGACAAACCAGAACGTCGCCAACGTGGCGAGTAATCTCGCGAACGTGGCTGGCAACGTGACCAATATCACGAATACTGTTAACAACATCGTGAATAACGGCATCGCGGGCTCCCCTCTCGTCGTGCTTTATGACACTTCAGATCGTAACAGTGTGACGCTGGGTGGGGTTGGAAGTGCGACGAAGGTCAAACTGACGAACGTGGCAAACGGTGACCTCTCTGAGTCGAGCACCGACGCAGTCAACGGTAGCCAGTTGTACATGACGAATCAGAACGTGGCCGGGTGGCAGGCTAGCTTGTCCACGTACATATACAACGTCGACAACACGGTAAAGAACATCGTTAACGGTGGTGGCATCAAGTATTTCCACACCCATTCGGAACTGGCCGACTCGTCGGCGACCGGCACGGATTCGACCGCGATCGGTGGGGCGGCTAGCGCGACAGCAAACAACTCGGTCGCGCTGGGTTCGAAGTCGGTGGCTGACCGTACGAACGCAGTATCGGTGGGTGCAACTGGTGCCGAGCGTCAGATTATCAATGTAGCTGAAGGTACGACGGATACCGATGCGGTGAACGTCAAGCAGTTGAGCGACGCGATCAAGACTGTAGCAGGCGGCGGATCGCCTGATGCGGTCATCTATGATGACGCGGTGCTGCACAACAAAGTGACGCTGGGCGGCAAGGGCTCAACGACGCCGGTGATGATGACTAACGTGAAAGCAGGCGAGATCACGTCGAGCAGCGTTGACGCAATTAATGGCTCACAACTGTACAGCACGGCAAACAGCGTTGCAGCCGCGCTCGGTGGTGGCACCAGCGTGAGCCCGACCGGCACTGTCACGCCGCCGACCTACGCGCTTGGCAATACTGGTACGTTCCACGATGTTGGTTCCGCGCTCGACGGGATTAATTCGGCGATCGACGGCATCAGCGGCACCATCACCAATACCACCAAGTACATCAAGGTGGTGTCAGCCGGTTCGGCTGCTAACGCGACTGGCAGCGAGGCAGTGGCTGTCGGTGGGAATTCGTTCGCCAGCGGGAAGAGCTCTGTGGCAATCGGAGCAGGTGCAACTGCCCTGTTTCAGAATTCGACGGCGATTGGTGCCAACTCATATGCAGCGGAAGCAAACGTCGTATCGTTTGGCGACACCGGTATTGAGCGGCGCCTCACCAATGTCGCCGACGGCAAGGACGCTCATGATGTTGCAACTATCGGGCAACTGACGGCGCTCCAGAAACAGGTCAATCTGCAGCAGTCGAGCGGCGTGAAGTCAATGCTCCTGGGCGCAGTGCCAGTGACTAACTATATTGCTGTCAGCGCATTGGTGACGCCTGGCGCAGCAACTTCCGTGGACAACACGAAAGAAAACGCGATGGCTATCGGTCCGTCGGCGTCATCAGGCGGCGTAAACTCGTTGGTAGTGGGCGCACAAGCAAGTACAGCCATGGACAACGTGACGGCGATCGGTTCGAGCGCAGGGGCATTGAGCGCCAACGCAACCGCGATCGGCACTAATGCGACCGTTGCTGGAGATAGCGACAGCGGCGTGGCGATCGGCTATACGGCGCGTGCGGGATCCGACAACACATTGGCAATTGGATCGAAGAGCAAGACGATGGCGTCAAAAGCCATTGCGATTGGTGCTGGCGCCCTCGCGACTGTTGATGCCGCAGGGTCAATGGCACTTGGGACAGGTGCAACCGTCAGCACCACAAATTCGGTGGCACTGGGCGCGAACTCCACCGCGGACCGCGTGAATACCGTCTCCGTAGGAAGTTCCTCGGCACAGCGCCAGATTGTGAACATGCAAGCTGGTACGGCCAATACCGATGCAGTTAACGTTAGCCAGCTGAAGGGCGTGACGGACGCGATCGGCGGCGGCGCTGGTGTGGACGCCAACGGCAAGATCACGAAGCCGGCCTTTACGGTGGGTGGTCAGACTTTCACGGACGTTGGCTCGGCGCTTGCGGCGGTTGCGACGGGTGGCTCGGCCGATGGCGTGTCGTACGACACGACGAAGCACGACAAGGTAACGTTGGGCGGCGTTGGCTCGACGACGCCGGTAACGGTGGCGAATGTAGCCAAAGGCGTGGCGGATAACGATGCCGTGAACGTCAAGCAATTGACGGACGCTGGTCTGAGTGTCGACACGTCGGGTAACGTGAAGAACTCATTCGTCGCTTATGACGACACGACGAAGAATACGATCACGCTGAAAGGCGCAAGCGGCTCAACCAAGATCACGGGTCTCACGGCAGGTACGTTGTCGGCAACGAGCACTGATGCGGTCAATGGTGCACAACTGAACTCGACGAACCAGAACGTGTTGAACGTCGCAGGTAACGTGATCAACATTACCAATACGGTGAACAACATCACCAACGGTAATGCTGGCGTCATGTATTTCCACGTCAATTCGACACTGGCTGATTCGTCAGCAACGGGTACCGATGCGATGGCGATTGGCCCCAACGCAAAGGCGACCGCAAGCAACTCGGTGGCGCTGGGTGCGAACTCGGTGGCCAGCCGTGCCAACACGGTTGACGTGGGTTCACGACAGATCACAGACGTGGCAGCGGGTACGCAACCCACAGACGCGGTTAACGTGGGACAGCTTCAGGCGCTTGGCGCGAACGTTGATTCTAGTGGCAACATCACGAACGCGTTTGTCGCGTACGACAACACGACGAAGAACACGATCACGCTGAAAGGCGCAAGCGGCTCAACCAAGATCACGGGTCTCACGGCAGGTACGTTGTCGGCAACGAGCACTGATGCGGTCAATGGTGCACAACTGAACTCGACGAACCAGAACGTGTTGAACGTCGCAGGTAACGTGATCAACATTACCAACACGGTGAACAACATCACCAACGGTAATGCTGGCGTCATGTATTTCCACGTCAATTCGACACTGGCTGATTCGTCGGCAACGGGTACCGATGCGATGGCGATTGGCCCCAACGCAAAGGCGACCGCAAACAACTCTGTGGCGCTGGGTGCGAACTCGGTGGCTAGCCGTGCCAACACGGTTGACGTGGGTTCACGACAGATCACAGACGTGGTAGCAGGTACGGTGTCGGCATCGAGCACGGACGCGGTGAATGGTTCGCAGCTTTACAATACGGCAAGCAGCATCGCGACCGCGTTGGGTGGTGGCTCAGGCGTGAGCGATACTGGTACGGTCACGAAGCCGACCTACAAGCTAAGCGAAGGCACGTATGCCGATGTTGGTTCGGCACTTGCCGGTATTGACGGCACGGTTAGTCAGATCAATAACACGATCAGCGATACTACAAAGTACATCAAGGTGGTATCTGCGAGTTCGGCGGCTAATGCGACCGGCGGTGAGGCGGTGGCTGTCGGTGGGAATTCGTTCGCCAGCGGGAAGAATTCCGTGGCAATCGGAGCAGGTGCAACTGCCCTGTTTCAGAATTCGACGGCGATTGGTGCCAACGCATATGCAGCGGAAGCGAACGTCGTATCGTTTGGCGACACCGGTATTGAGCGGCGCCTCACCAATGTCGCCGACGGCAAGGACGCTCATGATGTTGCAACTATCGGGCAACTGACGGCGCTCCAGAAACAGGTCAATCTGCAGCAGTCGAGCGGCGTGAAGTCGATGCTCCTGGGCGCGACACCTGTGACTAACTACATTGCTGTTAGTGCATTGGTGACGCCTGGCGCAGCGACTTCCGTGGACGATACGAAAGAAAATGCGATGGCTATCGGCCCGTCGGCGTCATCCAGAGGCGTGAACTCGGTTGTGGTGGGCGCGCAGTCGAGTACGGCCATGGACAACGTGACAGTGGTCGGCTCCAGTGCAGGGGCAATGAGCGCCAACGCAACCGCGATCGGTACCAATGCAACCGTCGGCGTGGATAGTGACAGCGCCGTGGCGATTGGCTATACGGCAAGAGCAACTGGCGCCAGCGCGTTGGCACTTGGAGCCGGTAGCAAGGCTGTTGCCGCGGACTCTACGGCATTTGGCAGCAAAGCCTTGGCGACTGTTGATGCAAATCAGTCGATGGCACTCGGTGCCAAAGCGACCGTCAGTGTGGCTAATTCCGTTGCACTAGGTGCCAATTCGATGGCTGACCGTGCTAACACGGTATCGGTTGGTGCGAGCGGTTCTGAGCGCCAGATCGTCAATGTGAAGGCGGGTACAGCGGACACCGATGCAGTGAACGTCAAACAGTTGGGTGACGCGATCAAGACCGTTTCGGGCGGTGGGGCGCCTGACGCGGTGGTCTATGACACGTCGCTGCACAACAAGCTGACGCTTGGCGGCCAAGGCTCAACGACGCCGGTGGCGCTTTCCAACGTGGCAGCAGGCCAGATCAAGTCGGGCAGCACTGACGCAGTGAACGGCGGGCAACTGTACGACACGGCAAACAGTGTGGCAGCAGCGCTGGGCGGTGGCTCGACGGTGGATGCGAACGGCAAGGTTGTGAAGCCGGCGTATGCATTGGACGGCACCACGTACAGCGACGTTGGTGCAGCACTGGCAGCGGTTAACGAAAAGGCGGGTACCGGTTCGGCGAACGGCGTGTCGTATGACACGGCGAAGAAGGACAAGGTAACGTTCGGCGGTACGACTGCCACGACGCCGGTGACGCTGGCGAACGTAGCTGCTGGTGTAGCGAACAACGACGCAGTGAACGTCAAGCAATTGACGGACGCTGGTCTGACGGTCGATACGTCGGGTAACGTGACGAACGCGTTCGTTGCTTACGACAGCACTAGCAAGAACAAGGTCACGTTGGGCGGCTTTGGTTCGACGACGCCGGTGAGCCTCACCAACATCGCAGCGGGCCAGGTCACGCAGAGCAGCAAGGACGCGATCAACGGTTCGCAACTGTACGGTACGGCAAGCAGCGTTGCCCAGGCACTGGGCGGTGGTTCCAGCGTGACGTCGAATGGCTCGGTCACGAAACCGACCTACACGGTGGCCGGCAGCACTTATGGCGACGTTGGTTCGGCCGTGGACGCGTTGAACTCGCTCGGCACTACTGGCTCGCCCCTTGGCGTGGTGTATGACTCGTCGAAGCGTGACAAGCTGACGCTTGGCGGCAACGGTGCAACGACTGCGGTTGAAATTTCGAACGTGGCGGCGGGAACGGCTGACAACGACGCGGTGAACCTCAAGCAATTGAAGGACGCTGGTCTTACTGTCGACACGGCGGGTAACGTGACCAACGCGTTTGTCGCCTACGACAACGCAAGCAAGAATACGGTCACGTTCGGTGGTCTCGGCTCTACCACGCCGGTTCAGTTGAAGAACGTGGCTGCCGCTTCGGACTTGACCGATGCAGTCAACTTTGGCCAGATGAAGGACTATGTTTCGCAGAACGCCGGCAGCGGCGGGACGGCAAACGCAGTGGCCTATGACGACTCGAGCAAGAACACCGTGACGCTCGGCGGTGCGGGTCACGATCCGGTAACGCTGACGAACGTGGCAGCGGGCTCGAATGCTAACGACGCGGTCAACTACTCGCAGTTCTCTAGCCTCCAAAGCCAGGTGAACAACCTTGCTGGCGGCGGCACGGGTGATACGACCTACGTCAACATCAACACCCCAGCCTCCGGTGGTACGGCTGCAGTTTCGTCGGGTACGGATGCGATCGCGATCGGTAACGGCGCTGTTGCATCGGGTGAGGCAGCGATTGCTATCGGCAAGAACACGCACAGCACGGGTAACCAGGCTACGGCAATGGGCCCAGGTGCGTCGGCAAGTGGTGACAACTCTGTCGCGCTGGGTTCGAACTCCGTTGCCGATCGTGATAATTCGGTATCGGTAGGTTCCGCCGGTAACGAGCGTCAGATCACCAACGTTGCAGCCGGTACGCAGGCAACCGATGCAGTCAACCTCGGTCAGTTGAACAACGCCATGGGTGGCATGCAGCAGTCGATCAACAACGTCGACCGCAGTGCAGCCAAGGGTATTGCTTCGGCATCGGCGCTGAACATCGTCACGCCGTATCTGCCGGGTCGTACTACGCTGAATGCTGGTGTGGCTAACTACCGCGGCTACCAGGCCGTTGGTCTGGGCGTCTCGCGCTGGAATGAGAAGGGCACGATCAACTACAACCTTGGCGTGTCCAGCTCGGGCGGCAATAGCACCATCGTCCGCGCCGGTATCGGCATCGTCCTCGGCAACTAAGCAATGGCCGCGAGGCCTTGAATAGAAGCTTGAGACGTTAGCTGTCTGGGTCGCACGGGAAGCTTCCGTGCGGCCCTCTTTCCATGGAACACACACATGAAGTATTCATTGATTGCCATCGCGCTTGCCGCGATGCTTGCAGGCTGTTCGTCGTCCGCGACGCGCGACCGCCTGCAGATTCAGGATCCCACAGTTCTGCAGACTGGTTTCAAGGCTTCGCAAGATGTATCTTCCGGAGCCGTCACGCCGCAGTGGATCGGAACCTACAGCAGCACGAAGAATGGTCCGATGCTGAACGCAGTTCAGACGCGTCTGAACGCACTGGGTGAGCGCAAGAACAACTATTTTGGCGACAAGGCGCAATGCTGGCTTAACGCCGCCCGCGATGAACGCTCCCTCCACGACGGTTGGGGTTTTGTCGAAGAAGCGCTGCACCAGGCCGACCACCTGACCACCGCTCTTGAAACGGGGCAGGGACTTTCCGTCGACAATCCGGAATTGCGAACCGCGTCGGTGATCCGCCCGGATCTGTGGAAGCAGATTCTTGCCGCGAAAACCTCGCCGCTCTTCCCGCAGTGTCAGGAGGCGCAGCGCTTGACGGCCTGCTCCGAGGTTGAACTGATTCACGCCGGCCACGAAGCGTGGACGCGTAACTTCGACGCAAGCCAGCGGATCGTTGACGGCGTGGAGAAGGGTTTGCCAGGCATCGGGGCTTCTCTCGAAGCCTGCACGCCGCCGCCAGTTGCTGCGCCGGTCGCCTCGCCGATACCGCAAAAGGTGACGCTGCAGGCGGACGCAACCTTCAAGTTTGACCGCAGCGATCTGGCCGGCATCCTGCCAGAAGGCAAGGCCAAGCTCGACCAGTTGGTCCGGGATCTCCGGCAGGTTGACGACGTAACGGGCATCCGCATTGAAGGCTATACGGACCGCCTCGGTAGCGAAAGCTATAACCGTCAGTTGTCCGCTAAGCGTGCTGAGACGGTTAAACGTTATCTGCAGAACGGTGGCGTGAAGACGCCGATGATGGCACGTGGTCGGGGCAAGGAAGAACCGGTCGTGCAGTGTAATAACGGGAACCAACAGGCACTGATCGACTGTCTGGCACCGAACCGTCGCGTGGAACTGGACTTCGCGCGCAGCAATGCGCATGCGCAGCAAATGCAACCACAGCAAATGCAACCACAGCAAATGCAACCACAGCAAATGCAACCACAGCAAATGCAACCACAGCAAATGCAACCACAGCAAATGCAGCAACAGATGCGACAGCAAGACCCGCAGGATCAGTAAGGAGGAGGTGATCGCCGGACCTTGCCAGTTCGGTGACCACATTTAACGGGTATTACTGCAATACGTATCACCCGGAATCAACTCGATCATTGTGTGGCATCAGAAAGTCTGATGCCACACGATGACGTCTGTTGCATGACTGCGGACGGCGGTCGCACTCGCTTCTCATCTCGTCTTTTCATATCCGGTTTTTCCAGACGGATTTCAGTGCGGTATTCGCCACTTGCACGTAGGGAATCTCAAATCGTCCGAGTGGGAAAAATCCGACAAATATTGCGGAATTATCGCGCCGCCGCAAAGAAAAAATGTCTCCGGGATATTGTTAATATTTCGTGCAATGTCTTGCATGGGCTATTTCGATTCAGTTTACGCCCATTGATTAATGATAAAAAATGGAACGGTAAATGAAGCGAATCGTGATTGTTGACGACCATCCGATGATTCGAGGAACTATAGCGGATGTGTTACGCGCCGACCCCGAATTGGATCTGGTTGGCGAGTGCGGCGATGGTGAAGACGGCCTGAAAATGGTGCTGGCTGAGAACCCCGACCTACTTATTCTCGATCTCGATTTGCCGCGGCTTGACGGTCTATCCATGATTCGCCGTATTCGCGCACACAATACCAAAATCTGCATTCTCGTCCTTTCCGCCAAACCAGAACACGTTATGGCTGCTTATACGCGTATTGCTGGCGCAAATGGGTATGTCGGAAAAGCGCGAGAAATCAGCGAGTTAGTTACTGCACTAAAAACCGTGCTATTCGGTTACGACTGCTTTCCGGCCGAGACGGCCAATTCGGCGAAGGAGAACGGACTGCATACGTTGTCGGCGCGCGAGGTCGAGGTGCTGCAGCATCTCGCGCGTGGCGTAAGCAACCGGGATATTGCGAGCCGCCTGTTTTTGAGCGACAAGACCGTGAGCACGTACAAGAGCCGCATTCAGGAAAAGCTTGGGCTGTCGTCGTTGGCCGCGCTAATCGAGTTTGCGACATTGCACAGACTGATCGACTGAGTTTTTCGGGTTATGAAAAAAATGAGTCGGCTTGGTTCTCCAGCGGACACGCGTAGTCGTGCATCACGCTTCTCGCAGAATGCGGGACTTACGTCAATCCGCTTTGCGGCGGTTTTGGGCGGCCTTTGTGCGTTTGCGCTGCTGTGTATGTTCTCGCTACGGGCCAATGCGGCACTGCTAGCCGACGGTGCGCCACGCATGCTGTACCACAACAATTCGCGTCCGGCTGTTGTGCTGGCCGCGCGAGATGCGGTGGCCCAACTCGGGCAACCGGCTCACGGCACTCATTCGCGCAACGAGACTGTCGCCAGCGCGCCCTTCGTGCTTGCATCGCGTGATAGTCGCTATGTCACGGGCCAACCGGCAACTGGCGCACGTGACACCGAGATCGATCGGCAAACGTGGGTATTGGAGCTCGCTGCCCCCGCGGTTGTAGCGCTTGCCGGTGCGTGCTTGTCTCGCGCCGCGCTGAGGCGCGCTGCGGAGAAATGGCGTCGCGCTGAAGATGAATGGGCACGCCGGTGCGATGCAGCCGAAGCACGGGAGCAGGCTGCGCGTGTCAAGGCATCCATCCAGGCACATGCCGCCGCAAAGCAGGAGCAGCTCTGGCTGCTCGGCGCGATGCGTCTCTATACGGAAGCTCCGTTGACCGCCGTAACGGGTCTGTTTGAATCGCTCGAAACCACAGCGATGCCGTCTGCTCAACGCACGCAGATGTTGATGATCCAGTCCGCGATGCGTACGTGGGCCCAAACGCTTCACGATCTGATGGATATTTCGCCGTTGGAGTCACGAACCATCGTTCTAGACGAAAGTGTGACGAATCCGCGGGAGGTCATCGATGGTGTCATCGCGCTGTTGGCTCCTGCTGCCGCGCAGCGAGGCTTGCGTCCGAGTGTGAGCTTTGACCAAGCGGTGGCGACGCTGATACTCGCCGATAGTGCGCGGCTTGGTCAGATTTTCTTCCACCTGCTAAACCACGTGATTCAACTCGGCACACAGGGCGAGATTGCCGTCGTTGTGCAGGCGGAACTACTGAATGCTGGTTCGCAGCGTATTTCTATCAAATTGATGGATACCGGACGTGATGCAGTTCACGTTGCCCAATTGCCACTGTTCGAGCCGATCGTTGATCTAGCGTTCGCCGGAGAATGGCCCGCCAACTTGGACGCTTGCTTGTCGCTTTGCCAGATACTGGCGCAGCGTATGCAAGGCGAACTTTTAGTCACGAGCGATTCAAAATCCGCCACTCGTGTGAGCTTCAGTGCGCCGTTCAGCGTCGAGCAATGGGGGCCATCCGCGGAATTGACGAGCAACGCACGGGCGCCCCTGTTCACCATCGCCGCGCAGTCGCGGGACGTTGCCACGAGCTCCTCATTTGAACCCTTCGAACGTCGCTATCTCGACGCGCTGTCGGAAGAGGGCATCAATCTCTACACATTTCTAAGTGCCTGGCGTCGTTCGATGACGGACGATCTGGAGCGCCTAGGCGGCTTGCATCACCAGCATGACATCGATGGGTTACGCACCTTGCTGCACAGATTGAGTGGGGCCGTGGGCCTCGTCGGTGCAGGCAGTCTGATGGAAGCGCTACGGAGCGCTAGTACGGCACCGGAGCACGAGACCAGTGCAATCGACTCGCTCATCGAGCGCAGCAGGACTTTGGTCACGCAACTCGACACCGCGATCGACCCACACCGGAGCATCATGCAATGAACCGACCTCTGGCCTTGATTGAAGGTGCTCTGGCGATTCCGAAACCGCGCCCATTCGACGGCTTGCCGCCTCCTTTCGGCTCGCGACGACGTACCGCGCGAGCCGCGACACAAGACGCCACGCAACCTATCGCTCAAACCGAAGCACAGCGGGCGCTGCAGGACGCAGTGCAACGCCGGCCGCAGCAGGCACGACCGGGTCCGTTTCCTCCGGGCGCGAAGCTTTTCTTCTATAAAGTGCCGCCGCGACGCGTGGCTTCCCACGGCTTTGACGCGGCGCTGGCTGAAGCAAAGCGCTACCTTGAGGCAGGCAGGGTACGTCCGCGCTCGTCGCGGTCGGACCACATCCTCGGTGGGGCAATCTTCGTGGGTTGCAGTATCGCGCTGGCCTGGTTGCTGGCGACATGCGCGATGCGAGACGCCAATAAGGCGAGCGAACTGGCTCTGAGACCAGCGGTTCCGCCGGCCGTCAGCAGTCCACACGTTGTCGATCCACAAGAACCGATTGAGCTGGCTCAGTTGGCAGTTGAAGAGATGCAGACGATTTCGGGGAGTGTGCCTTCAGCAGCTAGCGCGGTGCCAAAGACAAGCACCGTTGCAGCGCCACCGTCCGCAAGCTTTGCAAAGCGCTATGCGGCGGCAGATGTCGTGCCAGCACCTTCTCGCGAGACCACGACAACCCGCCCCGCAAAGACGGAACGCAAAGTCGCGGTCGCACGTATGACGGAAGGGCATGTCAACGAGCGGCTCGCGCTGAGCCGTGCCGTTCGCCCGGCCGCGGGACCTGCTGTGTCGAAACAGCCAGAATGGGCCACGCGTCCGTCGACCGAAAACGACACAGTCGAGCAGGCAGCGTTGCTCAACTGGGCCAAGCAGTCGCGCGCACATGTCACCACGCGCGCCACCGTACCGGTCCAAGGGGACGCCGACTGGAACGCTCGCATGATCCAGCGCCGCATCACCGACGATCCCGCCGCCTTCCACACCGATCGCAGCGACAAATAAAAAAAGCCCGGCCAAAGCCGGGCTCTCAAATCGGCTGCGTCCTTCCACAAGGACGCAGCACCTGCAAAACAGCTTGCAGCTACTGCATACGTTACCTAATACCTTAAGCAGCCAGCAGCGAACGCAACACGAACGGCAGAATCCCGCCGTGCTTGTAGTAGTCCACTTCGATCGGCGTATCGATACGCAGCAGAACCTGCACGCGCTTTTCCTTGCCGTCCTTGCCGTGAATCACCAGCGTCACTTCCTGCTGCGGCTTGAAGTCTGAACCCAGGCCTTCCACGTCAAACGTCTCTTCGCCGGTAATACCGAGCGATTGCACGCTATCCGAACCCTTGAACTGCAGCGGCAGAACGCCCATGCCGACCAGGTTCGAACGGTGAATCCGCTCAAAGCTGCGAGCAACCACAGCCTTCACGCCCAGCAGTTGCGTACCCTTCGCAGCCCAGTCACGCGAAGAACCCGTACCGTACTCTTCACCCGCAAACACAACCGTCGGCGTGCCCGCGTCGATGTACTTCATCGCTGCGTCGTAGATCGACTCTTGTTCGCCGCTCGGCTGGTGAATCGTCAGGCCGCCTTCCACGCGCGTGCCGTCTGCCTTCGCCGGGATCATCAGGTTCTTGATCCGGACGTTCGCGAACGTGCCGCGCATCATCACGTCATGGTTGCCGCGGCGCGAGCCGTAGCTGTTGAAGTCGGCCTTCTGCACGCCGTTTGCCTTCAGCCACTTGCCTGCCGGCGAGTCTTCCTTGATCGAGCCTGCCGGGCTGATGTGGTCGGTCGTGACCGAGTCACCGAAGATGCCCAGTGCGCGTGCGCCCTTGACCGGAGCGATGCTGTCGGCCGGCGTCATCGAGAAGTCCTTGCCGAAGAACGGCGGCTCAGCGATGTAGGTCGACTTCGGCCAGTCGTAGACTTGACCTTCTTCGCCTTCGATCTTGCTCCACAGGTCGCCCTTCTTGGTCAGCGACGCGTAGTTCTTGCGGAACGCGTCTGCGTCCAGCGCGAACTTGAGCAGCTCGTTGACTTCTTCGCTGGTCGGCCAAATGTCGCCCAGGTAGATGTCCTTGCCGCCCTTGCCCTTGCCGACCGGTTCGGTCATCAGGTCGCGCGTGATGTTGCCGGCGATTGCGTAAGCCACAACCAGCGGCGGCGAGGCCAGGAAGTTCGCGCGGATGTTCGGATGGATACGCGCTTCGAAGTTACGGTTGCCCGACAGAACCGCTGCCGCGACGATGTCGTTCTTCGTGATCGCTTCGTTCAGTTCCGGCGTCAGGTCGCCTGCGTTGCCGATACAGGTCGTGCAACCGTAAGCGGCCAGCGTGAAACCGAGCTTGTCGAGGTACTTCATCAAGTCGGTCTTCGTCAGGTATTCCGTGACGATGCGCGATCCCGGCGCCAGCGAGGTCTTGATGTGCGGCGCGACCGTCAGGCCAGCTTCCACAGCCTTCTTGGCCAGCAGACCAGCAGCCAGCAGCACGCTCGGGTTCGACGTGTTCGTGCACGACGTGATCGCGGCGATCAGGATGTCGCCGTTCTTCACGTCGACGCCGTTGCTCGTCGTGTATTGCGCGTCCAGATCTTCCGACTTCTTCGCAAAGCCGTTTTCTGCCACCGGCTTCGAGAACAGGTCGCTGAAGGTCGACTTCACGTGACCAATTTCGATACGGTCTTGCGGGCGCTTCGGACCTGCCAGCGACGGCGTCACCGTGCCGAGATCCAGCGTGACGACCTTGGTGTAGTCGATCTGGCCAGCCTTCGGAATACCGAACAGACCCTGCGCCTTGAAGTAGTTTTCGAAGGCGGAGATTTCTGCGTCGGTGCGGCCCGTGCCCTTGAAGTAGTCGATGGTTTTTTCGTCGACCGGGAAGAAGCCCATGGTTGCGCCGTATTCCGGAGCCATGTTGCCGATCGTCGCGCGATCCGGCAGCGACAGCGACTTCGTGCCTTCGCCGAAGAACTCGACGAACTTGCCGACAACCTTTTCCTTACGCAGCAGTTCCGTCACGGTCAGGACCAGATCGGTCGCCGTCAGGCCTTCGCGCAACTTGCCCTTCAGTTCGACGCCCACCACGTCCGGCGTCAGGAAGTACACCGGCTGGCCGAGCATGCCGGCTTCAGCTTCGATACCGCCCACGCCCCAGCCCACCACACCGATACCGTTGATCATGGTGGTGTGGCTGTCGGTGCCGACCAGCGAATCCGGGTAGTACACGGTGTCCGCGCCTTCGGCCTTCTTATGCACGCCGCGTGCGAGGTATTCCAGGTTCACCTGGTGAACGATACCGACGCCCGGCGGCACGACCTTGAACGTGTCGAATGCCTGCATGCCCCACTTCATGAACTGGTAGCGCTCGTTGTTGCGCTGGAATTCCAGTTTCATGTTCAGATCGAGCGCGTTTTTTTCGCGGAAGTGATCGATCTGCACCGAGTGGTCGACCACCAGATCAACCGGGACCAGCGGTTCGATCGACTTCGGATCCTTGCCCATGTGTTTCGCGACACCGCGCATTGCAGCGATGTCAGCGAGCAGCGGAACGCCGGTAAAGTCCTGCAGCACGACGCGCGACACCACGAACGGGATTTCGTCGACGCGCGCTGCGGTCGGCTTCCAGTTCGCGAGTTGCTCGATGTGTTCTTCGGCGATCTTCTTGCCGTCGTAGTTACGCAGCACCGATTCCAGCACGATACGGATCGAAACCGGCAGGCGGTCGATCTTGATGTTCAGTGCCTTGCCGAGTTGCGGCAGGGAGTAGAACTTGCCTTTGCCGGAACCGCTGTCGAATTCCTTGAGCGTTTTGTGGAGGTTGTGGGCCATGGTGTTTTCCTTGGTTTGATCGCGGAACTACTGTACTTAACTAGATGACGTACAAATCGACGTATTCATTGACCGGCATGGCTTCGAGCCTTGCCTGATCGAGCGACACGTCGAGAATCGCCAGTTGTTGCTTGACCGGAAAGCGGCGCGCGAGATTGGTCTTGAACTTCTCGACCAGCAACGGAATTCCGTCTTCGCGACGACGCTTATGACCGATCGGGTATTCGACTACAACTTCGTCGAACGTCGACCCATCGTTGAATTCGATCGTCAGTGCATTGGCGATCGAACGCTTCTCCGGATCGTGGTAATCCTTCGTGAACTGCGCGTCTTCGACACATTCCATCCCGGCGCGCAGCACATCGATACGCGCGTCCTGCGCGATCGAATCTTCATAATCCGCGGCCGTCAGACGGCCATGGATCAACGGCACGGCGATCATGTACTGAATGCAATGATCGCGGTCGGCCGGGTTGTTCAGGGGGCCCTTCTTGTCGATGATACGGATCGCGGCTTCGTGTGTGCGGATCGTGATCTTCCTGATGTCTTCCACTCGCTTGCCTGCTGCATTGAGTTGCGCATGCAGCGTCATTGCCGCTTCCACCGCCGTCTGCGCGTGGAATTCAGCCGGGAACGAGATCTTGAACAACACGTTTTCCATCACGTACGAGCCGTACGGGCGCTGGAATTTGAACGCATTGCCCTTGAACAGGACATCGTAAAAGCCCCACGTCTTCGCGGTCAGCACCGACGGATAGCCCATCTCGCCGGTCTTCGCGATCAGCGCAAGACGTACGGCGCGCGAAGTCGCATCGCCCGCGGCCCACGATTTGCGCGAACCCGTGTTCGGCGCGTGACGGTAGGTGCGCAGTGCATGCCCATCGACAAACGCCTGCGATACCGCGTTGATCAACTCATCGCGCGTCAAACCGATCAGTTGGCCGACCACGGCGGTCGAAGCCAGCTTCACCAGCAATACGTGATCGAGCCCGACCTTGTTGAACGAGTTTTCGAGCGCGATACAGCCTTGAATTTCGTGCGCCTTGATCATGCCGATCAACACGTCTTTCATCGTCAGTGGCTGTTTGCCTGCTGCGATGGCACTGCGCGAGAGCCAGTCGGCCGTCGCCAGAATCCCGCCGAGGTTATCCGACGGATGGCCCCATTCGGCGGCCAGCCATGTGTCGTTGAAGTCCAGCCAGCGGATCATTGCGCCGATGTTGAAGGCGGCTTGAACCGGGTCCAGCTGGAACGACGTGCCCGGCACCTTCGCGCCGTTGGGGACGATCGTGCCCGGCACAATCGGTCCCATCAGCTTGGTGCAGGCAGGATAGGTGAGCGCCTCGAGTCCGCAGCCGAGCGTATCGATCAGGCAGTTACGCGCGGTGTCTAGCGCGAGCGTGCTGTCGATCGGGAATTCCAGTACGTAATCGACGATATCGACCAGGACTAAGTCCGGGTCGGGTCGCACGTTGGAAATCGGAGCGGACATCGGGGAGCTTTCCTGATGTAACTGATTAGTTGCTGGTCTTGTCGATCGCGTTCGATTGCGTCGGAGCCGGTGCGCCTTGTTGCATGGCTACCGTCTTGCACTCGTCGGCCAGACGCGAGCTGTCCTTATCCGAGAACAGCATTGCCTTCGTCGGGATCACGACCAGGTCCATACCCGATGCTGCGTCGTGGAAGCGGTCTGCGCCCGTGGTGGTCGATTCGCGCGGCAGATTGTAGTTTTTGTTCGCCCAGTGAACCGTGACGATCTGGTCACGCTTCATGTCGCCCTTCAGGTCGAATGCCAGACCTTCGTTGCACGACCACTTTTCCGAACCTTCCGGCACCGGATCAACCTTCGCTTCCTTGGCCGGATTGGCCTTGCGCTTGATCAGGCGCTTCGGTTGCGGCTTCTTCGGCACAGCCTTGGCAGCCGGCGTGGTGGTGGTTTGTGCAGCGGCGTCCGTCGCAACGGTCAGCATCGTCGTGGACAAAGCGCCGATTACGGCGGCGATCAACAGCTTATTCATGGAGGAGAACCTTTCTATCTAGTTTCAGTTGAACAGTACGCGGGCTACCGGTCCTGGCAACCGCGAGGGTTGAACTGCACGCGCTTCGAAAGCGCACAGCGACCGCTATTTTCTCCTATTTAGCGCCACGAACTTCAAATTCTCTGGACCGGTGTAATTCGCACTCGGACGGATGATCTTGTTGTCGATCCGTTGCTCGATAATGTGCGCACTCCAGCCTGCCGTACGGGCGATCACGAACAGCGGCGTGAACATCGCCGTCGGCACGCCCATCATGTGATACGAAACCGCGCTGAACCAGTCGAGATTTGGAAACATCTTTTTCACATCTGCCATCACTGTTTCAAGTCGCTCGGCGATATTGAACAGCTTCAGGTTGCCCGCTTCCTTCGACAGCTTCTTCGCGATTTCCTTGATGACCTTGTTGCGCGGGTCGGAAATCGTGTACACCGGGTGACCGAAACCGATCACCACTTCCTTGTTTTCGACACGCTTGCGGATGTCGGCTTCGGCCTCGTCCGGCGTCTGATAGCGCGACTGGATTTCGAATGCGACTTCGTTGGCGCCGCCGTGCTTCGGGCCACGCAGCGCACCGATTGCACCGGTGATCGCCGAATAGATGTCCGAGCCCGTGCCAGCGATCACGCGGCCGGTGAACGTCGACGCGTTGAACTCATGCTCGGCATACAGGTTCAGCGACACATGCATTGCATCAACCCATGCCTTCGACGGCTCCACACCGTGCAGCAGATGCAGGAAGTGACCGCCGATCGAATCGTCATCGGTTTCGACTTCGATGCGCTTGCCGTTGTGCGAGTAGTGGTACCAGTACAGCAGCATCGAACCGAGCGAGGCCATCAACTTGTCGGCGATGTCGCGTGCGCCCGGCAGGTTGTGGTCGTCTTTCTCCGGCAGCACGGTGCCGAGTACCGACACGCCGGTGCGCATCACATCCATGGGGTGAGCAGCGGCTGGAATCCATTCCAGCGCGGCTTTGACATTTGCGGGCAGGCCACGCAGCGCCTTGAGTTTGGTCTTGTAGGCGGTGAGTTCGGCCTGCGTCGGCAGCTTTTCGTGGACCAGCAAATACGCGATCTCTTCGAATTCGCATGCGCCGGCGATGTCGAGAATGTCGTAGCCGCGGTAGTGCAGATCGTTGCCGGTCTTGCCGACCGTGCAAAGGGCAGTGTTGCCAGCCGCCACGCCAGACAGGGCGACGGATTTCTTCGGTTTGAAGGCGCTTTTAGATTCGTTCTCGCCTTGTGCACCGGCGGTTTGCGTCGTCTCGCTCATCTCCCGCAATCTCCTTTGTGCCTGCTCATTGTTTCCGGTTGAACCACACATTCGACGGCTGTTTCCTGCTGCGCGAGACGCGGCTCTGATTCGCTTGTACGGCGCCACGCGAAGCCGCCTACCAGCGCTGCCACGCCGACTGCTGCATTGGCCATCGTGCTCATCATGCGGCTTGCCCGTTAGCGCCCACTTTCGTGAAGAGCGGCGCAGCGTCTTGCGGGACGGCGCGACCCGTGGATTGCGCGCGACGCAGCACCGACCAGTAGTAGCGATAGCTCGCCCGGTCATGCAGCGTGTCGTGATAGCGCGTCGGCCCCCATTGCGCCGACTGCGCAGCCAGCAGAATTTCGGTAGCAGTGACGATTTCTTCGTCGCGCGGAGCAAACGCAGCGACGATCGCTTCGATCTGCGCCGGATGGATGCTCCACATGCGCGTGTAGCCGAACTCGTTGCGGGCGCGGGCGGCGTCGTTTGCAACCACGCTCATGTCGCGCACTTCGGTGCTGACGTTATGCGACGGCACCTTGCCGTACGCGTGGCAGGCCGCCGAAATCTCGAGCTTGGCGCGCCGCACCAGCGGATGATCGAACTGACCGGGCGAGCGCATGGCGGTGTCGGGAATCGCGCCGTCGTGCGCGGAAACAAAGTCCATCAGGCCGAAGCTCAGCGCCTCGACGCCGGGGAGCGCGGCCAGATCGAACACGCGCGTCAATGCGCCATGCGTCTCGACCAGCAGTTGCACCCGCACCGGCTGCGCGATGCCGAGTTCACGCCGCATCGCCTCGATGAACGCGACCATTTCGGCGGCATCGGGAACGTTGCGGATCTTCGGCAGGGTGATGTAAGCAGGCGCTCGCTTTGCAGCGCGCAGAATGAGACGGACGTCGTCACGCCAGTGCGGGTGATCGAAGTCGTGGATCCGCACGCCGACACGGCCGAAGTGGTCATGCTCGCTGCCCAGCAGCGACGCGACCAGCTCCGCGTGTTCGGCTTCGCGGCCGACCTGTGCACCGTCTTCGCAATCGAGCGTGATGTCGAACACCGGGCCGAGTTGCTGCTGCAATGCCAGTGATTTCAGCATCAGCTTCTCGCTGCCGGCGTAGTGATCGCAGGCAGGCAGCACAGCGGGCGGCACTTCGCCGTCAAACAGCACTTCGGCGGGTGTGAGGGCGCGCATCTTCGGCGTCAGGATTCTGGGTGGTCGGGTGGGTAAATCGGATTCGGACGCGTTCTGCTCGGCGATCAACCAGCCATGACGCAAAGCGCGTTCGAATCAGAGGCGAATACTGGCACGACAAATTGCGAAGTGAACCGCAATTTCGTGGGACGTACCTGCATTCGCACGTAAAAAACCGGAACCCGCCGCGATAAAGCTACGGAGTTCCGGTTCGTCTGCATCAGGGCTTAGCCGAGCAGATGTTGAACGCCTTCGCGCTCTTCGAGCAGCTCGTTCAGCGTGCCGTCCATCTTTTCGCGCGAGAACGCGTCGATTGCCAGACCTTCAACGCGCTTGTACTCGCCGTTTTCGCACGTAACCGGCACACCGTAGATGATGTCTTCCGGAATGCCATACGAACCGTCCGACGGGATACCCATCGTGACCCACTTGCCGTTCGTGCCGAGCACCCAGTCACGCACGTGGTCGATTGCAGCGTTAGCTGCCGACGCTGCCGACGACAGGCCGCGCGCTTCGATGATCGCCGCGCCGCGCTTGCCGACGGTCGGGATGAACGTGTTGCGGTTCCATTCTTCGTCGTTGATCAGCTTGGTCAGGTCTTGACCATCTGCCGTTGCAACGCGGAAGTCCGGGTACATGGTCGGCGAGTGGTTGCCCCACACAGCCAGCTTTTCGATCGAAGCGACCGGCTTGCCCGACTTGGCGGCCAGTTGCGACAGCGCGCGGTTGTGGTCGAGGCGCAGCATGGCGGTGAAGTTCTTCTTCGGCAGATCCGGCGCCGACTTCATTGCGATGTAAGCGTTGGTGTTGGCCGGGTTGCCGACCACCAGCACCTTCACGTCGCGGCTCGCGACTTCGTTCAGCGCCTTGCCCTGAACCGTGAAGATTTCGGCGTTTGCCGACAGCAGGTCTTTACGCTCCATGCCTTTCGAACGCGGACGTGCGCCGACCAGCAGGGCAACGTCGGCATCCTTGAATGCAACCTTCGGGTCGTCAGTGATCACGACACCCGACAGCAGCGGGAATGCGCAATCATCCAGTTCCATCACGACGCCTTTGACGGCGCCTTGCGCTTGCGGCAGGTCGAGCAGTTGCAGGATAACCGGCTGGTCCTTACCGAGCAGGTCGCCATTGGCGATGCGGAACAGTAGGGAGTAAGCGATTTGACCTGCGGCGCCGGTGACGGCAACGCGCTTTGCGGGCTTAGCCATTGAGAAATCTCCAGGACGATGCGTTAGACGCTAGGGAAAACGCCATTCTATATGTGCGTTCAGCGAAGCGTTGTGAAACACGGCGGAATTCACTGTTTGCGTACGGCCTCGGAATGTGCCGAGGCTGTGCGGCGCGCTGCGGCAAGACCGCCATGCCGGAAACCTGTACTGCTGGGCGGGGAGCGGGGCATCCTGGCGCCGGGTAGCCGCTGCACGATGCGGGCTCCTGCAAACAGCGCGTTTCGGCAAGCGTCTGACCAACGAATGGCGGCGAATCGAAACCTGGACTGCGTGGGAACAGCATGGCGCAGAGTGGCTGCCGGTGCGCTGCGGCGCTGTATTGCACAGTGCAAAACAGCCGCCGAAAAACCCGCAAACCCTTGCTCGACAAGGAGTGTAGGAGCCGTCAGACACAAAGTCAACATTATCTTATGTCTTATATAAGACATATCTGTTGCGGGGAAAACCCTAGACGCGGCCCGGCCCTTTATGATGAAATGCGCGGATGACTTCGAACCAGGCGAACACCGCGAATCCGAACGGCCATGGGGCCACGGGCGAGGGTGTATCCGCTGCCACGCCCGCCACGTCGCCCACTTTCAGCCCCTTGTATCAGCAGATCAAGGGCTTGATTACGCAGAGCCTCGAAACCGGCGAATGGAAACCTGGCGAGATCATTCCTAGTGAAGTCGAATTGGCGGCCAGATTCAAGGTCAGTCAGGGAACTGTGCGCAAAGCGATCGACGAGCTTGCTGCCGACAACCTGCTGGTGCGCCGCCAGGGCAAGGGTACTTTTGTTGCAACGCACAATGAAGACCGCGCCCAGTTTCGCTTCCTCAGATTACTGGCCGATGACGGCGCGGAACATCCGCACGTCAGCCGCCTGCTTGAGTGCCGGCGTTTGCGTGCTTCGGCGGACATCGCCCGGCAACTCGATCTGAAACCCGCCGATCCGGTGGTGTTGATCAAGCGCTTGCTGCAGTTCGACGGTGAAGTCACCGTACTGGACGAAATCTGGTTACCCGGCGCGGTGTTTCGCGGGCTCACGCTCGAGCGGCTGTCGGAGTATAAAGGTCCCCTCTACGCCATGTTCGAGACGGAATTCGGCACACGCATGATCCGCGCAACGGAGAAGATCCGCGCGGTCGCAGCTGATCCGGCAGTCGCCGATCTGCTGCATGTGCCGGCGGGTTTCCCGCTGCTTTCGGTCGAACGCGTCTCCTATACATATGGAGACCGGCCGGTTGAGGTGCGCCGTGGTTGGTATGTCACAACCGGGTATTACTATCAGAACGATCTGAGCTGAATCGGGACGAAAAAAGGCGTCGCGTCCCACACGCGCGCCTGTTTGAAGGCGCCTTTATCGCGCGCGCTGTAACGGACCTGTAGTGGTTTTCGCTGCAGCGCGATATAAAAAGGCGCTAAAATTGCGGATTAGTGTGACTACATAGTAGGGGTCTAGCATGGCTGAAGCCGTAAAAAAACCGAGGCCGGAATTCCGGAACATCGGTATCGGGCAGATTTTGACGGCATACCGTCTCCCGCTAGCGGGGCGCGTGTCCATCTTGCACCGCTTAAGCGGTGGGCTGCTTTTTGTTTTTCTTCCGTTCCTGCTGTACCTCTTCGATCAGAGCCTGACTTCCGAACTTAGCTTCGAAGTGTTCAAGGGCTTCCTCTCCAACATCATCGTCAAGCTCATCACGCTCGTTCTCGCGTGGGCCTTCCTGTTCCACTTCTGCGCGGGTGTCCGTCACCTGTTCATGGACACGAGCCACGGCCTCACGACCAAAGAGAAGGGCAAGCAAACCTCCATCGTGGTGCTGGTCGTTTCGTCGCTTCTGACGATTGCTTTCGCGCTCAAACTCTTCGGAGCATTCTAAAAAAATGGCAGCTAATAACCGAATCGGTCCGAAGCGTCTCGTCGTCGGCGCACATTACGGCCTGCGCGACTGGCTCGCCCAGCGCATTACCGCCTGCATCATGGCCGTCTACACGGTGATCCTGCTCGCGTGGTTCTTCGGCGCGCGCGATTTCTCGTATGACGGCTGGGCCTCGATCTTTGCAACGCAATGGATGAAGCTCGCCACGTTCGTCACGCTGCTGTCGCTGTTCTATCACGCGTGGGTTGGTATCCGCGACATCTGGATGGACTATGTGAAGCCCGTTGGCACGCGCCTGTTTCTTCAAGCGCTGACGATCGTCTGGCTGCTCGCATGTGCGGGCTACGCTGCGCAGATTCTCTGGAGAGTGTAAAAGAATGGCTGCAATCAAGAATTCTCTGCCGCGTCGCAAGTTTGACGTGGTTATCGTCGGCGCAGGCGGCTCGGGGATGCGCGCTTCGCTGCAACTCGCGCGCGCCGGTCTGTCGGTTTGCGTGCTGTCCAAGGTGTTCCCGACGCGTTCGCACACGGTCGCTGCCCAAGGCGGCATCGGCGCCTCGCTCGGCAACATGAGCGAAGACAATTGGCACTACCACTTCTACGACACGATCAAGGGTTCCGACTGGCTCGGCGACCAGGACGCGATCGAGTTCATGTGCCGTGAAGCACCGAACGCCGTGTACGAACTCGAACACTTCGGCATGCCGTTCGACCGTAACGCTGACGGCACGATTTACCAACGCCCGTTCGGCGGCCACACCGCCAACTACGGCGAAAAGCCGGTGCAACGCGCTTGCGCGGCCGCTGACCGTACGGGTCACGCGCTGCTGCACACGCTGTACCAGCAAAACGTGGCAGCCAAGACGCAGTTCTTCGTCGAATGGATGGCGCTGGATCTGATCCGCGACGCCGACGGCGACGTGCTTGGTGTCACCGCGCTGGAAATGGAAACCGGCGACGTTTACATCCTCGAAGGCAAGACCACGCTGTTCGCTACGGGCGGCGCGGGCCGGATCTTCGCAGCATCCACGAACGCGTTCATCAACACCGGTGACGGCCTGGGTATGGCTGCGCGTTCGGGTATCGCACTGCAAGACATGGAATTCTGGCAATTCCACCCCACCGGCGTGGCCGGCGCGGGCGTGCTGATTACCGAAGGTGTGCGTGGTGAGGGCGGTATTCTGCGTAACTCGAACGGCGAGCGTTTCATGGAACGCTACGCGCCGACGCTGAAGGATCTGGCGCCGCGCGACTTCGTTTCGCGTTCGATGGACCAGGAAATCAAGGAAGGCCGCGGCGTGGGTCCGAACAAGGATCACGTGCTGCTTGACCTGTCGCACATCGGCGCTGAGACGATCATGAAGCGTCTGCCGTCGATCCGCGAAATCGCCATGAAGTTCGCGAACGTCGATTGTATTAAAGAGCCGATTCCGGTTGTGCCGACCATCCACTATCAGATGGGTGGTATCCCGACGAACATCAACGGCCAGGTCGTTGGCACGTCGCGGGATCACAAGGAAGTCGTCAACGGTTTCTACGCAGTGGGCGAATGCTCGTGCGTGTCGGTGCACGGCGCAAACCGTCTCGGCACGAACTCGCTGCTCGACCTGGTGGTGTTCGGCCGCGCGGCCGGCAACCACATCGTCAAGCACGTGAAGGACATCAAGGAACACAAGCCGCTGCCGGCCGACGCAGGCGATTTCTCGCTGGCGCGTCTGAACAAGCTGGACAAGTCCACGTCGGGCGAATACTCGCAGACCGTTGCGGCCGACATCCGCTCTACCATGCAGGCGCACGCAGGCGTGTTCCGCACGTCGAAGCTGCTGGCCGAAGGTGTCGAGCGGATTCGCGAAGTGGCTGACCGTGTCGACAACATCTACCTGAAAGACAAGTCGAAGGTGTTCAACACGGCGCGTATCGAAGCACTGGAAGTGGAGAACCTGATCGAAGTGGCCCGCGCCACGATGGTTTCCGCCGAAGCCCGCAAGGAAAGCCGCGGCGCGCACGCGCAAGACGACTTCGAACATCGCGACGACGAAAACTGGCTGCGCCATACGCTTTGGTTCAGCGAAGGCGATCGCCTCGACTACAAGCCGGTTCAGATGCAACCGCTGACCGTCGAATCGGTGCCGCCGAAAGCGCGTACCTTCTAAGGCACAAGTCAAAGGAATTCAGAAATGGCCAAGCGTACATTTGAAATTTACCGCTACGATCCGGACAAGGACGCAGCGCCGCGCATGCAAACGTACGAGATCGAAATCGACTCGCACGAACGCATGCTGCTCGACGCGCTGCTCAAGCTGAAAGCGATGGACGAAACCTTGTCGTTCCGCCGTTCGTGCCGCGAAGGCGTGTGCGGTTCGGACGCGATGAACATCAACGGCAAGAATGGTCTGGCCTGCTTGCAGAACATGAACGACCTGCCGCAGAAGATCGTGCTGCGTCCGCTGCCGGGTCTGCCCGTTGTGCGCGACCTGATTTGCGACTTCACGCAGTTCTTCAACCAGTATCACTCGATCAAGCCGTACCTGATCAACGATACGCCGCCGCCGGAAAAGGAACGTCTGCAGTCGCCGGAAGAACGCGACGAGCTCGACGGCCTGTACGAATGTATTCTGTGCGCTAGCTGCTCTACGTCGTGCCCGAGCTTCTGGTGGAATCCGGACAAGTTCGTCGGCCCGGCTGGTCTGTTGCAGGCCTATCGTTTCATCGCGGATAGCCGCGACGAAGCGACGGGTGAACGCCTCGACAATCTGGAAGATCCGTACCGTCTGTTCCGTTGCCATACGATCATGAATTGCGTCGACGTCTGCCCGAAGGGCCTGAACCCGACCAAGGCGATTGGCAAGATCAAGGAATTGATGGTTCGCCGCGCAGTCTAGGATGAACACAGAAACATCGCATCAGTCCGACCCTCTCCGCCGCGCGCGCCTTCGCTGGCGCGCGCGGCGGGGCCTGCTGGAAAACGATCTGATCTTTGAACGTTTTTTCAGCCGATATGAGCATGACCTCAGCGATGCCGATGTTGGCGCTCTCACGCGCCTGCTCGAGCTGAGCGATAACGACCTGATGGACTTGCTGCTCGTTCGCAAGGAACCGGAAGGCGAACTTGCCGACCCGGATGTGATCCGGGTGCTGGAGCTGTTGCGGAATGCTTGAGCACCGCTAACGTCTTGAGCGCCGCTTGTCCGTTGTTCCCAGGCGTGCAAATTATCGAAACCCTGTTTCCATACTTCGATTGAGGATGTGCTATGACCCCGTCAGATGTTAAAGCCACGCTATCGTTCAGCGACAATTCGCCGAGCGTTGAAATGCCGATTTACAAGGGCACTCTCGGCCCGGACGTGATCGACATCCGCAAACTGTACGGCCAGACCGGCAAGTTCACGTACGACCCGGGCTTTATGTCGACGGCGGCGTGCAATTCGGCGATCACGTACATCGACGGTGACAAGGGCGAGCTGCTGTATCGCGGCTACCCGATCGACAACCTCGCGCAAAACGCCGACTTCCTCGAAACCTGCTATCTGCTGCTGAAGGGCGAACTGCCGAACGCGCAGCAGAAAGACGAGTTCGTGAACACCGTCACGAAGCACACGATGGTGCATGAGCAAATGCACTTCTTCTTCCGTGGCTTCCGTCGCGACGCACACCCGATGGCGATTCTGGTCGCTGCAGTCGGCGCGCTGTCGGCGTTCTATCACGACTCGCTCGACATCAACAATCCGCGTCACCGTGAAGTGTCGGCCATTCGCATGATCGCGAAGCTGCCTACGCTCGTCGCGATGGCGTACAAGTACAGCATCGGTCAGCCGTTTGCGTACCCGAAGAACGACCTGTCGTACAGCGCGAACTTCATGCACATGATGTTCTCGAACCCGTGCGAAGAGTACAAGGTCAACGACGTGCTGGTGCGTGCGCTGGACCGTATCCTGATCCTGCACGCTGACCACGAACAGAATGCGTCGACCTCGACGGTTCGTCTGGCGGGTTCGTCGGGCGCTAACCCGTTCGCGTGTATCGCAGCCGGTATCGCATGTCTGTGGGGCCCGGCGCACGGTGGTGCGAACGAAGCCGCACTGAACATGCTGGAAGAGATTGGTTCGGTCGACAATATTCCTGAGTTCATCAAGCAGGTGAAGGACAAGAACTCGGGCGTGAAGCTGATGGGCTTCGGTCACCGCGTCTACAAGAACTACGATCCGCGTGCGAAGCTGATGCGCGAAACCTGCCACGAAGTGCTGGAAGAGCTGGGCCTGCACGACGACCCGCTGTTCAAGCTGGCCATGGCGCTGGAAAAGATCGCTCTGGAAGACGAATACTTCGTGTCGCGCAAGCTGTACCCGAACGTCGACTTCTACTCGGGCATCGTGCAGCGCGCGCTGGGCATCCCGACGTCGATGTTCACGTGTATTTTCGCGATGGCACGTACGGTCGGCTGGATTGCACAGTGGAACGAAATGATCGCTGATCCGGAACAGAAGATTGGCCGTCCGCGTCAACTGTTCATCGGCGACACGCAACGCGAAGCGAAGCCGATTGCGCAACGCTAAGCGGTAGTCTTTGCGGCGCGTTTTATCGCCCAAGGGCGGTGAAATGCGTGCGGCCGGATGAATGAAAAACGCCCCAACGGGTTGACCGTTGGGGCGTTTGGTTTTGGATACGCGAAACTGCTGGTGGCAAATGGGGTCCGGGTAACATCCATACAGGTATCGTCACTACCACCCAACTCCCTGTTTTTTATCGGTTTTTTGCATGATTCATGGGCCCTAAGCGGGGTTCTGCGTGGCATAATCGACCGACACAGTCAGCCCGCAGTCATTACTACCCCGCATACCATGGCACAGACTCTCTACGACAAATTGTGGAACACACACGTGGTCCACACGGAAGAAGACGGTACGACGATTCTCTATATCGACCGTCACTTGCTGCACGAAGTCACCAGCCCTCAGGCGTTCGAAGGCCTGAAGCTGGCTGAGCGTCCGGTGTGGCGTATCAGCGCGAATCTGGCGGTGTCGGACCACAACGTCCCCACCACGGATCGCAGCCACGGCATTGCCGATCCGGTCTCCAAGCTGCAAGTCGATACGCTCGACACGAACTGCGACGCCTACGGCATTACGCAGTTCAAGATGAACGACCTGCGTCAGGGCATCGTGCACATCATCGGGCCGGAGCAGGGCGCTACGCTGCCGGGCATGACCATTGTCTGCGGCGACTCGCACACGTCCACGCACGGCGCGTTCGGCGCGCTGGCGCACGGCATCGGCACCTCGGAGGTCGAGCACGTGCTGGCCACGCAAACGCTCTTGCAGAAGAAGAGCAAGAACATGCTGGTGAAGGTCGAAGGCCCGTTGCCGCGCGGCTGTACGGCGAAAGACATCGTGCTCGCGATCATCGGCAAGATCGGCACGGCAGGCGGCACGGGCTATGCGATCGAATTCGGCGGTTCGACGATTCGCGCGCTGTCCATGGAAGGCCGCATGACGGTCTGCAACATGGCGATTGAAGCGGGCGCGCGCGCCGGCATGGTCGCTGTAGACGACACCACGATCGAATACCTGAAGGGCCGTCCCTTTTCGCCGGCAGGCGTCGAGTGGGATCACGCGGTCGAGTACTGGAAGCAGTTCAAGTCAGACGAAGGCGCGCAATTCGACCGCGTGGTCGAGCTGAACGCTGCGGAAATCGTGCCGCAAGTCACGTGGGGCACGTCGCCGGAAATGGTCACGGCCGTGGACGGCCGCGTGCCGGATCCGGAGCGCGAAAAAGACCCGGTCAAGCGCGATGCAATGGAGCGCGCGCTGAAGTACATGGCGCTCGAACCGAATGCGCCGATCGAATCCATCAAGCCGGATAAAATCTTCATTGGGTCGTGCACCAACGCGCGCATTGAAGACATTCGCGCTGCGGCATACGTCGTGAAGAAGCTCGGCCGCCGCGTTGCACCGAACATCCGTCTGGCCATGGTCGTGCCGGGTTCGGGTCTGGTGAAGGCGCAAGCGGAACGTGAAGGCCTCGACAAGGTCTTTACGGATGCCGGTTTCGAATGGCGTGAGCCCGGTTGCTCGATGTGTCTCGCAATGAACGCCGACCGGTTGGATCCGGGCGAGCGTTGCGCATCCACGTCGAATCGTAATTTCGAAGGTCGTCAGGGCGCCGGTGGCCGTACCCACCTCGTGAGCCCCGCGATGGCTGCTGCAGCGGCTATCGAAGGGCATTTCGTCGATATTCGCAAGCTTGGATAAACACGCATGATGAAGAACATGAATCGCACCACTCTTTTGCGGCGTTTCGCACTCGGTACCCTGGCCGGGCTATTGCTCGGTCTGGCCGGCTGCAACACGGTGCACGGATTTGGCGAGGACATGTCGCACCTCGGCAATTCGATCAGCAATCACGCTGACAAATAAGCGGTTTTTGATTTTTGCCGGCGATGCGCCGGGCGGTTTTCCGGCCGTCACGCGCATCGCCCGGTCTCGAAACAGGCGCAAGCGTCATGGATAAATTCATCGTACACACCGGCGTCGTGGCGCCGCTCGATCGTGAGAACGTCGACACGGACGCGATCATTCCGAAGCAATTCCTGAAGTCGATCAAGCGCACGGGTTTCGGTCCGAACGCGTTCGACGAATGGCGCTACCTCGACCACGGCGAGCCGGGTCAAGACAACTCGAAGCGTCCGCTGAACCCGGATTTCGTGCTGAATCAGCCGCGCTATCAGGGCGCTTCAGTGCTGTTGGCGCGCAAGAACTTCGGTTGCGGCAGCTCGCGTGAGCACGCACCGTGGGCGTTGGAGCAGTATGGTTTCCGCGCAATCATTGCGCCGAGCTTCGCCGATATTTTCTACAACAACTGCTTCAAGAACGGCGTGCTGCCGATCGTGCTGACCGAACAGCAAGTCGATCACCTGTTCAACGAAACGTACGCGTTCAACGGCTTCAAGCTGACCGTCGACCTGGAAGCGCAAGTCGTGCGCACGTCGGACGGTAGCGCCGAATATCCGTTCGAAGTGGCAGCGTTCCGCAAGTACTGCCTGCTGAATGGCTTCGACGATATCGGCCTCACGCTGCGTCATGCTGACAAGATTCGCCAGTTCGAAGCCGAGCGGATCGCGAAGCAGCCGTGGCTGAATCACCGCATCGTCGGGTAAGGCCTTATAGGCCCGAGAGCCCACCGGCTCGCTGATTCACGCTTAGAAAAGTCTCGAAGAAAATCATCAAGGAAACTCGCATGAAGATCGCAGTCTTGCCGGGCGACGGCATCGGTCCCGAAATCGTCAAGGAAGCCGTCAAGGTCCTGAACGTGCTGGGCGAAAAGTTCGAACTCGAAGAAGCGCCGGTTGGCGGCGCGGGTTACGAAGCGAAGGGCCATCCGCTGCCCGATTCGACGCTGGCGCTGGCGAAAGAAGCCGATGCGATCCTGTTCGGCGCCGTTGGCGACTGGAAGTACGACTCGCTCGAACGTGCGCTGCGTCCGGAGCAGGCGATTCTCGGTCTGCGCAAGCACCTGCAATTGTTCGCGAACTTCCGTCCGGCAATCTGCTATCCGCAACTCACGGGCGCTTCCTCGTTGAAGGAAGAGATCGTTTCGGGTCTCGACATCCTGATCGTGCGCGAACTGAACGGCGACATCTACTTCGGCGCGCCGCGCGGCGTGCGTTCGTCGCCGGATGGGCTGTTTGAAGGCGCGAAGGAAGGTTTCGACACGATGCGTTATTCGGAACCCGAAGTGCGCCGCATTGCGCACGTCGCGTTTCAGGCCGCACAAAAGCGCCAGAAGAGGCTGACGAGCGTGGATAAGGCCAACGTGCTTGAAACGTCGCAGTTCTGGCGCGACGTGATGATCGACGTGTCGAAGGAATACGCTGACGTCGAGTTGTCGCACATGTACGTGGACAACGCGGCGATGCAACTGGTCAAGGCGCCGAAGGCGTTCGACGTGGTTGTGACCGGCAACATGTTCGGCGACATTCTGTCGGATGAAGCCGCGATGCTGACGGGCTCGATCGGCATGCTGCCGTCGGCATCGCTCGACAAGAACAACAAGGGCTTGTACGAGCCGTCGCACGGTTCCGCGCCGGATATCGCCGGCAAGGGCGTGGCGAATCCGTTGGCAACGATTCTGTCGGCCGCGATGATGCTGCGCTATTCGCTGAACAAGGCGGAACAGGCGGATCGCATCGAAAACGCGGTGAAGAGGGTGCTGGAGCAAGGCCTCCGCACGGGCGATATCCTGACGCCGGGTTGCAAGCAGGTCGGCACCGTGGCGATGGGCGATGCAGTGGTCGCCGCGCTGTAAGGCGCTTTGAAGCACTTGGTAGTTAGGCCGCTAAACAGTCTTCAAAGCGACCTTTAAAACGCGAATTGGCCTCGAAACAGGCCGATTCGCGCGCAATACGGACGATAGCGGCAGACGATCACGTCGCCAGATTCCGGTTTTCGTGTATATTGTAGCGATGGCGCACATGGCTCAAATCTCCTCGATTTCGAAACTGCACGGCAAAACGGCCCGTGTGGTTGAGCTCGCCATTACCATCAAAGCGCTCATTAAAACGATTACCCCGAAAACGATCACGAAACGCTGATCGTCCGTCGTGCCCGCTCATCTTCCCCGCGCGGTCACTGCGGGCAAAGATGCGGGGAAGTTTCCATTCGAAGGGTATGAAGTCATGAACGTAGGTCTCGTAGGTTGGCGCGGTATGGTCGGCAGCGTCCTGATGCAACGTATGCAGCAGGAAGGCGATTTCGACTTGATCGAACCGGTGTTTTTCAGCACCAGCAACGCGGGCGGCAACGCGCCGTCGTTCGCCAAAAACGAGACCAAGCTCAAAGATGCGACAAGCATCGAAGACCTGAAGAAGTGCGAAGCGATCATCTCCTGCCAGGGCGGCGATTACACGAATGAAGTGTTCCCGAAGCTGCGCGCAGCGGGCTGGAACGGCTATTGGATCGACGCGGCCTCGTCGCTGCGCATGAAAGATGACGCGGTCATCATTCTCGATCCGGTCAACCTCGACGTGATCAAGAATGCGCTGGTCAAGGGCCAGAAGAATTTCATCGGCGGCAACTGCACGGTCAGCCTGATGCTGATGGCGCTGGGCGGCCTGTTCCGCGAAAACCTCGTCGACTGGATGACGGCCATGACGTACCAGGCCGCTTCGGGCGCGGGCGCGCAAAACATGCGCGAACTGCTGCAGCAAATGGGCACGCTGTACGGCGCGGCCAAGGAAGACTTGGCGGATCCGTCGTCGGCGATTCTCGACATCGACCGTCGCGTGCTGAGCGCCATGAACAGCGACCGTATGCCGACCGACAACTTTGGCGTGCCGCTCGCCGGCTCGCTGATTCCGTGGATCGACAAGGATCTCGGTAACGGCATGTCGAAGGAAGAATGGAAGGGCGGCGCGGAAACCAACAAGATCCTCGGCAAGCCGGCAATGGGCACGCCGGGTTCGATCCCTGTGGACGGCCTGTGCGTGCGGATCGGCGCAATGCGCTGCCACTCGCAGGCATTGACCATCAAGCTGAACAAGGACGTGCCGCTGGACGAAGTGAACAGCATCCTCGCGTCGGGTAACGACTGGGTCAAGGTGGTGCCGAACGAACGCGAAGCATCCATGCGCGATCTGTCCCCGGCCGTGGTCACGGGCACGCTGACTGTGCCGGTTGGCCGTGTGCGCAAACTGGCGATGGGCGGCGAATATCTGTCGGCCTTCACGGTCGGCGATCAACTGCTGTGGGGCGCGGCAGAACCGCTGCGTCGCATGCTTCGCATTGTGCTCGACAAGTAAAGTAAACTACGCGCTCACGACGCGTAGAAAACTCAAAAAGCGTCGCGCTTGCGCGGCGCTTTTTTCATTGTGTGCTCCGATTATCTTGTCTCTTTTCAACCGCAAAAAAGGGCTGCGCGCTGACGCGCCTGGAGTCCCGATGAACCTTCGACTCTCTTCCCTTCGGGCTATGTCTATGCATCAAGGTATGGGCCGGCTGATGGCCGTGGCCGCTTTGGCGTTCGCGCTGGCGGGCGCCGGTATGGGTAGCGCGGTGGCAGCGCCGGGAGACGCCGCGAGCGCGCCCGAGGGCGCTTCCGCTTCTTACGCCGCCGGGAGCCAATATACGGTGCGGCCCGGGCAGTCGTTGAACGACGTGGCGATCGCCGTCACGCAATCGCACGACAAGGGGACGCTCGCACGCGCTTCGCGCGCGCTGTTCGAGGCGAATCCGAACGCCTTCATGAGTCATGACCCGAGCCGGATGCGCGTCGGCGCGCTATTGACGATCCCGGCACTGGATGCGACTGGCGCTCCGGCGGCTTCTGCGCCGGTTGTGGGGTCTGCGTCTGCGGCGTCATCGGCCGCTACGGCTGCGGCGGCTTCCGCGCCGGACGCGGCGGCGGTTGGTGCTGCTGTCGGCGCCGCGAGCGGCGTGGCGCAGGTCAACGCCGCGGCAGCGAGCGCGGCAAGCGCTGCGGCTCAGGCTGCCACGCCTGCGGTTTCAGGGACGGTCAGCTCGACGGCTGAAGCCGGCGCGGCGACGCCGGGTAGCTCGGCAGCGGCCGGCGCAGCCCCCGTAGCCGGCTCACAGGCTGCAGGCGTGTTGCCGGGCAGCGGCGCACATGTCTGGTCGGGCGCGATCCAGCCTTCGGCCAGTGAGGCTGCCGAAGGGGCGTCGGCGGCTGCCACAGCCGCAGCGGCGGCCGGCGCACAACCGGCATCGCAACCGCGTGCGCAGGTTTCGAGCTTGCAGCAATTGCTCGCGCTGAAAAACCGCGTGCTGATGGAACTGCAGAAACATGGCATCGGTGGTACGCCGGCTGCGCCGGTCCCGCCTGCTACAAACGGTGCGCAACCGGCCGCCGGCGCTTCGTCTGCGGCAGCCGTTCCCGGTCATGGCAGCGCGCCGGTTTCCACGTCGACCGACGCCGGCATCTCGCAGACGAATTTGAGCATCGCGGCGGCGATCGGCGCGGCGTTGGTCGCGCTGCTGGCCGCTTTGCGTCTGGGTCGACGTAAGCGCGTAGCTGTTGCCGCGACAGGCGGCTCCTCGCTGGCGGAGGACGCAGCGGCGGCTTCCGCGCGAGCGGCTGCGTCGCAGGATGTCGATTCGACGCACGAAGCGTCAGACGTAAGCGGCGAAGCGGCAGCAGGGCATGCAGCGGCATTGGCGCCGACTGACCACGAGACCGCTGGGGATGAAGCGGCGGCGCGTGAAGCCGCGGTACGCGAGGCAGCAGAGCGAGAAAATGCAGAGCGCGCGGCGACCGAACGCCAGGCGGCGGAACGTGCAGAAGCGGAACGCGCTGCGGTGGAGAAGGCAGAAGCCGAACACGCAGCTGCGTCACAGGCTGCGGCGGAGCGCGCCGAAGCTGAACGCGCGGAGGCAGACAAAGCTGCGGCTGCGCGTGCGGCAGAAGATCATGACGCGGCGCAACGCGCCGCAGCAGAACACGAAGCCGCTGCTCACCAACCGCTCACAGGCTTGCCCGCACAAGACCACGACGCGTTCCAACACGCATCGCAGGAAATCCACCCGACACCCGCGCCGTTCGAAGCTACGCAACCGAGCCCGGACACCGAACCTCTTCCCTCGGCCCATCACGAAAACCTCGACGGGGCGACCACGGCTGCGAGCCTCGCAGCGGCCGCGGAACTCGGTGCCGAAGCATTGCCGCTGACGCCGCTTGAACCGATCGACGAGAGCTTCCAGCAAGAGGTGCCTCCGCACCGTCTGCAATGGGACGACGAGCCGGCATCGAGCGCGCCGGCCACGCCGTTGGCAGAGCCGACGAATGAGCCGCTTGCAGAGTCGTGGAGCCATCAGGACACCCCGCCCCCGGTTATCGACTTCACGCGGCAGCAGGCCGAACCGCACACGACTTCGCAGTTCGGTCAGCCGCACGGCGAGACGCTGGCGCCCGATACTTCAGTGTCGGCAGTACCCGCGGCCCAACAGGACGCAGCCCACGTCGAACCGACGCACCAACCGTCCTACGAACCACAACCGCAGTCAAATCAGCACGCCGAACCCGCGACGCCCGACGGCGCACCAAATTTCGAACCGGCACCCATCACGCCAGTTCAGCCCGCGCTATCCGTGCCAACCGAGTTCCCGCGCGATGCCCTCGACGCATTCAGCAGTCTCAACATGCCATTGCCGCCGCGCGTCGAATCGACCGACGACGAAGCGGTGAGCGTACCCGGATCGCTTGCGATACCACCGATTGCCTCCCCGGAAATCACGGCGCAACAAGCCGTGGCGCCGCACGATCCGGACGACTTCCCGCATGTCGCTGACGAAATCGCCGCCGGCACCGCAGGCCATGCAGCCGTCGCGGGCCTTGGTGCGGCCGGCTTCGGCGCGCTGAAGCTCGATTTCGACCTGGAGCTGCCGCCGAGCCCAGCTCAGCCGTTGCCGGTTTTCACGCGAGCGGATCTCAGCCGCATCGCCCGCAACAAGCTCGATCTGGCCGCCGAATATATCGACCTCGGTGATCTGTCCGGCGCGCGCACGCTCATCAACGAAGTGATCGAAGCGAACGATCCGGCCACGCGCACCGAGGCTCGCGCGCTGCTCTCGACGCTCGCGCCTTTGTCGTGAAGCGTATTGCGTTAGGCGTCCAGTACGACGGCTCGGCATTCTGCGGCTGGCAGTCGCAGCCGCACGGCAAGACTGTGCAGGACGAGCTCGAACGGGCGTTGCGCGAGTTCGCGCAAACGCCTGTGCAAACCGTTGTGGCTGGGCGCACGGATACTGGCGTGCACGGCCTCGGTCAGGTCGTGCATTTCGATACCGAACTCGATCGCACTGACTTTTCGTGGATTCGCGGCACCAACGCCTTCCTGCCGAAGACGATTGCCGTGCAGTGGGCCAAGCCGATGCCCGACGAATTCCACGCGCGTTTTTCGGCGTTCGAACGGACCTATTACTACGTCCTGTACGTCCATCCGTTCCGCTCGCCAATGCAGGATACGCGAGCCGGCTGGGTACACACGCCGCTCGACGTCGAGGCCATGCGGGCCGCCGCGGCCCATCTGATCGGCGAACACGATTTTTCGGCATTCCGTTCGTCACAATGCCAGGCGAAAACGCCGGTCAAACATCTGTACCAGATCGACGCGCGGCAACAGGGCGACTTCATTCATTTCCGCTTTCGGGCGAACGCATTCCTGCATCACATGGTGCGTAACCTGATGGGCTGTCTCGTCGATATCGGCCGGGGACGCCATCCGGCCGAATGGATGGTCGAGGTTCTCGCCAGCCGCGATCGCGACTGTGCCGCGCCGACCTTCATGCCTGACGGCCTGTACCTGGCGCAGGTGGGCTATCCTGAGCAATTCGCCGTGCCCGCGCCGCAGACCGGCAGCGTGCCGTGGAGTACCGTATGGACCGAGCAAGCGCAAACATGAAATCAACTGAAAATCTGGCAGCCGAAGCAAACGCCGGCGCGCAGCAGCATGCCGCGCCGCATCGCACGCGCATCAAGTTGTGCGGCCTGTCGAAGCCGGAAGACGTGTCACTGGCGATCGACCTCGGTGCCGACGCGATCGGCCTTGTGTTCTACCCGCCGAGCCCGCGTTCGGTGAGCGTCGCGCAAGCCGTCGAGCTGGTGCATGACGTGCCGCCGTTCATATCGGTAGTCGGCTTGTTCGTGAACGCAACGCCGGACTGGATCCGCGAAGTTGCCAGCAATGTCGGGCTGACGCTGCTGCAGTTCCACGGCGACGAAACCGCGGAGCAGTGCGAATCCCTCGCCAGCGTTGCGGGTTTGCCTTGGTTGCGCGCTTTGCGAGTCGCGGCGGATACTCAACCGGCAGATTTGGTAAAATCAGCGCTTAACTATTCAGCAGCCAGCGGCCTTCTGTTCGACACCCATGTCGAAGGCTATGGCGGCGGCGGGAAGGTTTTCGATTGGTCACTTATTCCAGCAGAGCTCGCGCGTCGGGCCGTTTTGAGTGGTGGGTTGAACGCGCAAAACGTCAGTGATGCGATCCATCGCGTGCGCCCGTACGCGGTCGATGTCTCGAGCGGCATCGAAGTGCCGGGCGCCAAGGGCGTGAAAGATCACGCCCGGATGGCGGCGTTCGTACGCGCAGTGCGCGCAGCGGACGCTGAATGATTCAGGCGGCGCGGTTTTCTCATATGAAAGCCGTGCGCCACACTGAGAAGAGTGATCACCATGTATAACTTGCCTGACGAAAGAGGCCATTTCGGCCAGTATGGCGGCGTGTTCGTCGCTGAAACGCTGGTTCACGCACTCGACGAACTGCGTGCCGCGTATGAGAAATTTCAAAAAGACCCGGAATTCGTCGCCGAATACGAGCGCGAATTGAAGCATTTCGTGGGTCGTCCGTCCCCCATTTATCACGCACAACGCTGGAGCGAAATGCTCGGCGGCGCGCAGGTTTTTCTCAAGCGTGAAGACCTGAATCACACCGGCGCTCACAAGATCAATAACGTGATCGGCCAGGCGCTGCTCGCAAAGCGCATGGGCAAGCCGCGCGTGATCGCGGAAACCGGCGCGGGTCAGCACGGCGTGGCGGCCGCGACCATCGCGGCGCGCTTCGGCATGGAATGCGTGGTCTACATGGGCGAAGAAGACGTGCGCCGCCAGGCGGCCAACGTCTACCGGATGAAGCTGCTCGGCGCGACCGTCGTGCCCGTGACGTCCGGCTCGCGCACGTTGAAAGACGCGCTAAACGAAGCGATGCGCGACTGGGTGACTAACGTCGAAAACACGTTCTACATTATCGGCACGGTGGCGGGACCGCATCCGTATCCGATGATGGTGCGCGACTTCCAGCGCGTGATCGGCGACGAGTGCAAGGTGCAGATGCCCGAACTGGTCGGCCGCCAGCCGGACGCCGTGATTGCGTGCGTTGGCGGTGGTTCGAACGCGATGGGTATCTTTTACCCGTACATTGACGACACTTCGGTGCAGCTGATCGGCGTCGAGCCAGCGGGTGACGGCATCGAAACCGGTCGGCACGCAGCCTCGCTGATCGCCGGCACGCCGGGCGTGCTGCACGGTAACCGCACGTATCTCCTGCAAGACGAGAACGGTCAGATCATCGAAACCCATTCGATCTCGGCCGGTCTGGACTATCCGGGTGTCGGCCCCGAGCACGCGTGGCTAAAAGACAGCAATCGCGCGCAATATGTCAGCATCACCGACGAAGAAGCGCTCAAGGCGTTCCACGATTGCTGCCGCATCGAAGGCATTATTCCGGCGCTGGAGTCCAGCCATGCGCTGGCCTACGCCGCGAAGCTCGCGCCGACGCTGCCGAAGGACAAGGTCCTTCTGGTCAATCTGTCGGGCCGCGGCGACAAGGACATGCATACGGTCGCTGAGCGATCGGGCATTCAGTTCTGAGCGCCGCGACGATGCGCGACGAGTTCGACGAGCCGCAACCGGCGCTTGAAACCAGCCCGGCCGCCGAGGTAGTGGCGGCCGAGGCGCCTGCACCCTTGTTAGCGCAGGTGCCCGCCGGCATCCGGCTGTTGAACCGCGATTTTCTGACCGATGTAGCGAACATCCCCGACGGGTCGATCGACCTGATCCTGTGCGATCCGCCTTATGGGCTCGGCAAGGATTATGGCAACGATTCCGACATGCGCTCCGGCGAGGATTTCCTCGCATGGACGCGTGGCTGGCTCGAGCTGGCTATTCCGAAGCTCAAGCCGTCGGGTTCGCTGTACATCTTCTGCACCTGGCAGTACGCGCCGGAAATCTTCAGCTTCCTGAAGACAAAACTCACGATGATCAACGAAATCATCTGGGACCGGCGTGTGCCGAGCATGGGTGGAACGGTTCGCCGGTTCACCTCGGTGCACGACAACATCGGCTTTTTCGCGGTGTCGAAAGATTATTTTTTCGATCTCGATCCCGTCCGCATCCCGTACGATGCCGTCACGAAGAAGGCGCGTTCGCGTAAATTGTTCGAAGGCAGTAAGTGGCTGGAGCTTGGCTATAATCCGAAGGATGTCTGGTCGGTATCGCGGCTGCATCGGCAACACGCCGAGCGCGTCGATCACCCGACCCAGAAGCCTCTGGAAATTGTCGAGCGGATGGTGCTGGCAAGTTGTCCGAAGGGCGGGCGCGTGCTCGACCCGTTCATGGGCAGCGGCACCACCGCAGTCGCTTGCGCTCGGCAGCAGCGCGAATTCGTCGGCTATGAGATCAATGAAAGTTACTGCGCGATAGCGCGCGAACGCGTTAGCGCGGCCGCGTCGGCGCCCACTGCCGCTCGCAAAACCCGCAAGAATGCGGCCAAAGTCGAGCAGCAAACCGAGACGCAATGAGCGCGCAGTAGCTTAAAAATCCGAGAATATTCCATGTCCCGTATCAAGAACACGTTTGCCGCGTTGTCCGCCCAGGGTAAGAAAGGCCTGATTCCGTTCATGACGGCCGGTGACCCGGATCCGGCGCGCACGGTCGAATTCATGCACGCGCTCGCCGCCGGCGGCGCCGATGTGATCGAACTCGGCGTACCCTTTTCCGACCCGATGGCCGATGGCCCGGTGATCCAGCAGTCGTCCGAACGCGCGCTGGCGCATGGCGTGTCGCTGCGCCACGTGCTGGCCGACGTGAAGCGCTTCCGCGAAACCGACGACAAGACGCCGGTGGTGCTGATGGGCTACGCCAATCCGATCGAACGCATGGGCACCGAAGCGTTCGCGAAAGCGGCGAAAGAAGCCGGTGTGGACGGCGTGCTGGTTGTCGACTACCCGCCGGAAGAGTGCGTTAATTTCGCCGAACAGATGCGATCTGCCGGCATCGATCCGATCTTTTTGCTGGCGCCCACCTCCACGGATGAGCGCATCGCGGAAGTCGGCAAAATCGCCAGCGGTTACGTCTATTATGTGTCGCTGAAAGGTGTGACCGGCGCGGCAAATCTGGACGTTTCCAGCATCGCGAGTAAAATCCCGGCCATCAAGTCGCGCGTACCCCTGCCGGTGGGCGTCGGTTTTGGCATCCGTGACGCGCAAACGGCGCGTTCGGTGGCCGAAGTGTCTGATGCCGTCGTGATCGGCAGCCGTATCGTGCAATTGCTCGAACAAGCGGCGCCCGAAGCCGCCGCCGAGACGCTGACGCGCTTCATTGCCGAAGTGCGCGAGGCGCTCGATAGCGTCGCGACTGCCCGATAACAGTTATTTTTTGTCTCCTGTAGTGTGAGCGGCGGGTTCGTCCCGCCGTTTGCGCAACCGGTTGACCCAGAGGGATTCAATATGAGCTGGCTCGATAAGCTGCTGCCGCCGAAAATCAAACAAACCGACCCGAAGAACCGCAAGGGGATTCCGGAAGGCCTGTGGATCAAGTGCCCGTCGTGCGAAGCCGTGCTGTACCGCAATGACGTCGAGGCCAATCTGCACGTTTGCCCGAAGTGCGACCATCACATGCGCATCGGCGCGCGTGAGCGGCTCGACGGCCTGCTCGATCCGGAAGGCCGCTACGAAATCGGCCAGGAAATCGTCCCGGTCGACGCGCTCAAGTTCAAAGACAGCCGCAAGTACCCGGATCGCCTGAAAGAGGCGATGGACGACACCGACGAAACCGACGCGATGGTCGTGATGGGTGGCGCCATCCACACGCTGCCGGTGGTGGTCGCGTGCTTCGAGTTCTCGTTCATGGGCGGCTCGATGGGTTCGGTGGTCGGTGAGCGTTTTGTGCGCGGTGCGCAGAACGCGCTCGAACAGAAGGTGCCGTTTATCTGCTTCACCGCCTCGGGCGGCGCGCGGATGCAGGAAAGCCTGCTTTCGCTGATGCAAATGGCGAAAACCACGGCCATGCTGACCAAGCTCGCCGAAGCCAAGCTGCCGTTCATTTCCGTGCTGACCGATCCGACCATGGGCGGCGTGTCGGCAAGTTTCGCGTTCCTGGGCGATGTGGTGATCGCCGAGCCGAAGGCGCTGATCGGCTTTGCCGGCCCGCGCGTGATCGAACAAACCGTGCGCGAAAAGCTACCGGAAGGCTTCCAACGCGCCGAGTTCCTGCTGACGAAAGGCGCGGTCGACATGATCGTCGACCGTCGCAAGCTGCGTGAAGAAATCGCGCAATTGATGGCGCTCTTGAGCCATCAGCCAGCTGACGCAGTCGCGTAAGCCTACGCATCAATACGGGGCCATGCCTGAAAGGGCGCCGCGCCCACAAGAAAAGCAGTAAAAAAATAGCGCGCCGCGAGAGTCATCAAGCGGCGCGCTGTCATTTCCGGGATAATCACGATCTCGCAACGCAGCAAAGATTCGCTCGATGACCACATTCCCCACCCTCGACGCGTGGCTCACGCACCTTGAATCCGCGCATCCTGTCGGCATCGACATGGGATTGGGACGCATCTCGCAGGTACGTGACGCAATGGAGTTGTCGTTCGCGTGCCCGATCATCACGGTCGGCGGCACGAACGGCAAGGGTTCGACCTGCGCGATTCTCGAATCGATTTTGCTGCGCGCGGGCTTTACGGTTGGCTGCCACACGTCGCCGCACTTGTTGACTTTCAACGAACGGGCGCGCGTGAACGGCGAAATGGCGAGCGACGCAGACCTGCTGCCGCATTTCGAAGCCGTCGAAGCCGCGCGCCTGAGCCTTGCCGAACCGATCACACTGACCTACTTCGAATTCACGACGCTCGCGATCATGAGCCTGTTCGCCTCGCGCGGATTGGACGCGGTGATCTTCGAAGTCGGCCTGGGCGGCCGCCTCGACGCGGTCAACATCCTCGACGCGGACTGCGCGATCATCACCAGCATCGATATCGATCACACCGAGTATCTCGGCGACACGCGCGAGAAAATCGCCTTCGAAAAAGCCGGCATTTTCCGCCCTGGTAAGCCGGCGATCTGCGCCGATCCGGTGCCGCCGCAATCCCTGATCGATCACGCCGAAAAGATCGGCGCCGAACTGTGGCTATTCGGCCGCGATTTCCGCTACGAAGGGCAGGCCGGTAGCGAGCGCCAGCAATGGAGCTACGTGGGCCCGACCATGCGCCGTTCCGCGCTCGCCTATCCGGCATTGCGCGGCGCGAATCAGCTGATCAACACGTCGGCGGCGCTGGCCGGTCTTGAAGCGCTGCGCGACCGTCTACCGGTCTCGGCGCAGGACATTCGGCTTGGTCTGGCTAACGTCGAATTGCCGGGACGCTTCCAGGTGCTGCCCGGCAAGCCGGCCATCGTGCTCGACGTCGGCCATAACCCGCACGCCGCCGCAGTGCTGTCGCAAAACCTGGGCAACATGGGCTTTTTCCCGTACACCTACGCCGTATTCGGCGCGATGCGCGACAAGGATATTGCCGGCGTGTTGACACACCTGAAGGGCGAAATCGACCACTGGTGCGTGACCGATCTGCCGACCCCGCGTGCGGCTTCGGCGGAAGAACTCGAAGCGGCTTTGCGCGAGCAGGGCGTGAGCGACGGCAATGACAGCAGCGTGACGCGTTACGCAACACCGGCAGACGCTTTCCAAGACGCGCTAAAACGAGCGTCAGAGAATGATAGAATCGTGGTTTTCGGCAGTTTCTATACGGTAGCAGGCGTAATGGCCTACCGTAAATCGCAGCAACACTGAACGGGCGCCAGGCTCGAACCAAGCGATTCATGGGAATTTTCTCGTTCGGCAAGAAAGACGACGCGCCCAGCCGGCGCGGCGCAAACACCAGTTCCACCCGGGCCGCCCGTGGCGAGCGCGTGGAGCGGCGAACCCGCCGCACGGAGCGCACCGTGGATGCCGATGCGATGCTGCTCGACCCTACGTTGCCTGAAAAGCAGCGTGCGCGGCGCAGACTCGTCGGCGCGGTCGCGCTGGTCGTCGCAGCGGTGGTGATCCTGCCCATGGTGTTGGATTCGCATCCAAAGCCTGTCACGGACGATATCTCAATCGACATTCCAAGCCGCCCTGCGCCGAAGGTTGCTACCAAGACCGACGAAGACACGCAAGCCGGCGTAGCACCGGATAACCCGGCGCCTGACGCGGCACTCGCCGCTTCCGGCCTTGCGCCGACAACGGCAGCCACGCAAGGCCAGTCCGGCGCCGCGAAACAGCAGAGCGCTGCAACGAGCGCAGCGCCCGCCGCTGCCAAACCGGCTGCGAAGCCGCAAGCGCCCGCCGCCGTTGCCGCCAATACGGCACCTGCAGCGCCTGTAGCGCAAACGCCTGCCAAACCGGCCAAAGCACCCGCCACGCAAAGCGCGGCGAAAACGCCGGCCACGAGCGAAGACAGCGCGAACACGGCCGCCGCCAGCGCGGACGCCAATTCCGGTACGCCGGCATCGCCGCCTGGCAGCCGTTTCGCCGTCCAGTTGGGTGCATTTGCGAACGACGCCAATGCCCGTACTTGGGCTACCAAGTTGAAAGCGGCCGGGGTGCCCGCATATACCGAACATCGGAAGCAGGCCGACGGCTCCACGCTCACGCTATTGCGTGCTGGTCCGTTCGCCGATCGTGCAGCGGCGAGCGCCGCGATTGCGAAGGTTCGTGAGGCCGGCTTGACGTCGGGCGCGAACAGCGGCGCTGCACAGTAAGCGAGCGATGTTCACTGCCTTCGACTACGCTGTAATGGCGGTGATCGGTTTGTCGGCCTTGCGCGGCACATGGCGCGGCTTTTTGTCCGAGATATTCGGGCTGATCGGCTGGATCGCGGCGTTTTTCATTGCTTGCCGCTTTGTTGGTTATGTCGTGCCGTTTATCCCTGCCACGTGGCCGGGCGGCGCGCTGACCCAGTGGCTTCTGGCGTTCGTGCTGGTGGCGATCGGCGTGGTGCTGGTCGCAAGCGTGCTGAACGCGTTGCTGAGCCGCATCGTGCAGGCGAGCGGCTTGAGTGGCGTGGACCGCTCGCTCGGTTTGATGTTCGGCCTCGTGCGCGGGGTCGTTCTGGTGCTGGTTCTGGTCGCCCTTGCAGGCTTGACCGAACTGCCCCAACAGGAATTCTGGCGCAACGCCTTGCTTCGGCCCTATGCGGTCGAGGGCGTGCACGTAATGAAACCGCTGCTTCCCGAGACGCTCGCTGCCTACGTCCGCGTGTGACGATCAGGTGAACGGTTAGAGGAACGCAGCAGGACTCCGGCGCAATCCGGTTGCCTCTACGTAGTCGCGTACCCTCGCGCAGCATCGCAGGCACCGGCCGCCGTTACGAATTTCGTACCTTTGAAGGACATGCCATGTGCGGCATCGTAGGCGTAGTTTCCCATTCTCCGGTCAATCAGCTGATCTATGACAGCCTGCTGCTTCTGCAGCACCGCGGTCAGGACGCCGCCGGCATCGCGACAGCGAACGGCAGCAATTTCCACATGCACAAGGCTAACGGCATGGTGCGCGACGTGTTCCGCACGCGCAACATGCGCAGCCTGCCCGGCACCACCGGTATCGGCCAGGTCCGTTATCCCACCGCCGGTTCTGCATCGAGCGAAGAAGAAGCCCAGCCGTTCTACGTGAACGCGCCGTTCGGCATTATCCTCGCGCACAACGGCAATCTGACCAATTGGCAGCAACTGAAAGATGAGATGTTCCGCATCGATCGCCGCCACATCAATACCAATTCCGACACCGAAGTCATGCTCAACGTGCTCGCGCACGAATTGCAGCTCTCCAGTTCGAGTCTGCAACTCGATCCGGCGGCGCTGTTCAAGGCGGTGTCGGGCGTGCATCGCCGGGTGCGGGGTTCGTACGCGATCGTGTCGCTGATTGCCGGCTACGGCTTGCTCGGCTTCCGTGACCCGTTCGGCATTCGCCCGCTGTGTCTCGGCAAGCAGGAAACGCCGGAAGGCGTCGAGTGGATACTGGCGTCGGAGTCGGTCGCGATCGAAGGTATCGGTTTCGAATTTGTGCGCGATATCGCACCGGGTGAGGCAATTTTCATCGACCTCGAAGGCAATTTGCACTCGCAGCAATGCGCAACGAATCCGAGCCTGAACCCGTGTATTTTCGAACTCGTGTACCTCGCGCGTCCGGACTCGGTGCTCGACGGCGTGCCGGTCTACAACGTGCGTCTGCGCATGGGCGATTACCTCGCCGAGAAGATCAAGCGTGAATTGCCCGACGTCGAGATCGACGTCGTGATGCCGATTCCCGATTCGTCCCGTCCGGCCGCGATGCAGGTCGCGAAGAAGCTGGGTGTGGAGTATCGCGAAGGCTTCTTCAAGAACCGCTACGTGGGCCGCACCTTCATCATGCCGGGCCAGGCGATGCGCAAGAAGTCGGTGCGTCAGAAGCTGAACGCCATGGGCATCGAGTTCAAGGGCAAGAACGTGCTGATCGTCGACGACTCGATCGTGCGCGGCACGACCTCGCACGAAATCGTGCAGATGGCGCGCGACGCCGGCGCGAACAAGGTGATCTTCGCTTCGGCGGCGCCGCCGGTGAAGTACCCGAACGTCTACGGTATCGACATGCCTACGCGCGGCGAACTCGTCGCGCATGGCCGCACGGACGATGAAGTCGCCCGCATGATCGGCGCGGACTATCTCGTTTATCAGGACGTCGACGCCCTGAAGCAGGCAGTGCGCGATATCAACCCGGCGCTGAAGGAATTCGAAGCCTCGTGCTTCGACGGCAACTACGTCACGGGCGATGTGACCACCGAGTACCTCGACCGCATCGAAACCGCGCGCCTCGCACCGTCCTCGCAATCGGATCGCGACGCCGCGAGCGAAGCGGCCGAGGGCGGCCCGTCGCGTTCGCAACTGCATCTGCAGTTGTCGGTTGGTTGAGTGCGGTTGAGTGATGGCGCTCGCGTCGTGGCCCGCTGCACGCCACGCCGCGAGCGTGTTAGCATGACGGCTTGCGTCGATTTGATCTCAGCTTGCGGACGCGGGGCAACCCAAAACAGCTAAAGCGAATGGTGGAAAAGCCGCAGTCATCCGCCTCCGCTCCAGCTTTCCCCCGCACATGAAGCCCGCTTATGCCGACGCAAAAGCGGGCTTTTTTGTTGCTGCCGTTTGGCGTTGTTGTGCTCGTCGTTTAACGTGAGCCGTAGACGCTGAACCCAGCCATGGAACATTGGAAACCAGAACCAACATGGACGACTCCCTGAACTTCGACACGCTGGCAGTCCGCTCGGGCACAGTGCGCAGCGACTTCAACGAACATTCGGAAGCGATTTTCCTGACCTCGAGCTTCGTCTTCGCGAGTGCCGCGGACGCCGCCGAAAAATTCAAGAATTCCGAAGACAACTACACCTACTCGCGCTTCACGAATCCGACCGTCTCGATGTTCCAGGACCGTCTGGCCGCGCTTGAAGGCGGCGAAGCGTGCATGGCCACGGCTTCGGGGATGGCCGCGATCATGTCGGTGGTGATGTCGACCTTGCAGGCCGGCGACCATCTGGTGAGCTCGCAAGCGCTGTTCGGTTCGACGCTCGGCATGTTCTCGCAAATCTTCAGCAAGTTCGGCATCACGACGACGTTCGTCGATCCGACCAATCTGGACGCGTGGAAAAACGCCGTGCGTCCGGAAACGAAGATGTTCTTCCTCGAGACGCCGTCGAACCCGCTCACCGAAGTCGCCGATATCGAAGCGATCAGCAAGATCGCGAAGGCGGCCAATGCGATCTTCGTGGTCGACAACTGCTTCTGTAGCCCGGCTTTGCAACAGCCGTTGAAGCTCGGCGCTGATGTCGTGATGCATTCGGCCACCAAGTTCCTCGACGGCCAAGGGCGTGTGCTCGGCGGCGCACTGGTCGGCTCGAAGCAGTTCATCATGGAAAAGGTGTTCCCGTTCGTGCGCAGTGCCGGGCCGACCTTGTCCGCGTTCAATGCATGGGTGCTGCTCAAGGGCATGGAAACGCTGTCGCTGCGCGTCGAAAAGCAGTCGGCGAACGCGCTCGAAATCGCGCGCTGGCTGGAAACGCATCCGGCCGTGAACCGCGTGTTTTACCCGGGGCTCGAATCGCATCCGCAGCACGCGCTGGCCATGCGTCAGCAGAAGGCGGGCGGTGCGATCCTGTCGTTCGAACTGAAGGGCGATACGCCTGAGCAGATGCGCGCGAATGCCTGGCGCGTGATCGACAGCACGAAGATCTGCTCGATCACCGGCAACCTCGGCGATACGCGCACCACCATCACGCATCCGGCTACGACCACGCACGGTCGCGTGACGCCGGAAGCGCGCGCGGCGGCGGGGATCAGCGAAGGCTTGATCCGTCTCGCAGTGGGTCTGGAAAACGCCGGCGATATTCGCGGCGATCTGGAGCGCGGTCTGGCGGGTTGATCACGCCGGACACATGCAGCAGAGAAGGAGAACGCGGGCCGCCTTTTCAGGCGGCTCGCATGTCGCACAAACTCAATGGCGCAGCGCGCGCCATTGACCGGGCGCCAGCCCGAAACGCCGCGTGAATGCGTGCGTGTAAGCGCTCTGATCGCCGAAGCCGATTTCTAGCGCGATATCGCTGAGCGACAGGCGTGGATCGGACAGCAAGCCAAGAGAGGTATCGAGCCGCAGACGCTGCAAATAGCGATGCGGCGTTTCGCCGAAGGCGTCGATAAAAAGCTGATGAAAGCGCCGCGTGCCGAAGCCGCAATGGGAGGCCAGGTCGGCGATACGCAGCGGTTCCGACAGATGAGCGCGCAGCCAGCGGTCGATGCGAGTGAAGTCGAGGCCGGCGCCGGATGCCTGCGCCCCGGCCGCCGTGCCGGTATCGGCCACCAACGCAGCGCCCAGTCGGGCGGCTGCGTCCCAATGGAAACGCCGGGTATCCAGATCGTCGCCTTGCGCACCGCCTGTGGCGTGCGCGGCAATCCGATGCACGAGCTGCGTGAGCGAGGCATCCACCGTCACGGCCCGCGCGCGGTCGAACAAACGCTCCGGCACGGCCAGCGACGTGGCCGGCAGATCCAGCACTAACTGCCGGTTCTCGCCGACGCCCGCATAGTCGTGCCGTGCACCCGCCGGGATGAGCCAGGCGGAGCCGGCGTCGATCTGATGCGCGACGCCGTCTACCGCCATCACCATCGCGCCGTCGAGTCCGAGCACGACCTGGTGAAAGTCGTGCACGTCCGACGCTTCGATCGCGCCGTACCGGCGCAACGAAACGCTAGGAGCGGTGATGGCGGCGTGACTCATCGGTGAAACCCAATTACAAAATACAAAACAGCGCAGCGAAAAACTTAGACGCCGAGCAGTTCGACTTCAAACACGAGCGTTGCATTCGGCGGAATCACGCCGCCTGCGCCACGCACGCCATAGCCGAGTTGCGGCGGAATCGTCAGCTTGCGCGTGCCGCCGACCTTCATGCCTTGCACGCCTTCGTCCCAGCCCTTGATGACCATGCCGCCGCCCAGCACGAACGCGAACGGGTCGTTGCGGTCCTTGCTCGAGTCGAACTTCTGGCCGTCGGTCAGCCAGCCCGTGTAGTGCACGCTGACGGTCTTGCCGGCCACCGCTTCGGCGCCAGTGCCTTCAACGATGTCTTCGTATTTCAGGCCGGATTCGGTAGTCACAGTCGACATGTGTCGCTCCTTAGATCAAAAATGTAAAAACCGACATTGTAGGCGTGTTGGGCTCGCATCGCCGAGGATTGCCGTGTGGCATGTGGTTTGCGTTCAGGTTAGCCATCCGGCCAGGCTGGTTACGCTGGACGGCATGCCTATAATGGGGTTTCTTTTGAAATTTGATGCACCGCCTGAGAGGGTTCGATCGTGACAACGCCTTCCACCGGGACCGCCGGCGCAACGCCGGTTCCTTCCGGCTTCGCCGTATCCGAACGCACCGCACGCCTGCGCGCGGAGACCGCGCTGTTTATGCGCGATCACGTGCTGTCGCTGGTGTCGCATGACCTCCGTGGTCCGCTGAACGCCATCCATAGCTGGGCGTACGTGCTCGAGCGCAAGCTCGATGCCAACGACCCCAATTCGCAACGCGCCGTCACCGGCATCCGTAACGGCGTGGAACAGCAGGTGAAGCTGCTGGAGACGATTGTCGACGCCACGCGCGCGGAGACCAAATCGCTGGAACTGGCATTTGCGCCGTTTTCGCTGCATCCGTTACTCGATGAAACCGTTGACGAAGTCCGTTCCGGGCTGGCGCGCACACGCGGCGTCGAGGTTACGGTCGAATCGCACCTCGCTACCGAGCAGCTCAACGGCGACCGTGAGCGCCTGGCCGCCGCGCTGTGGCTGATGCTCACATTCGCCGTCGAGGCGAGCACGGAGGGCGCCGCGATCACGCTGGCCGCACGCGCGGACGCCAGCAGGTGGTACGCCACGGTCACCTTCAATCAAAGCGCCGCTGCATTGAACGATCCGGCGGCGCCGCATTTGCTGGAAGCCTTTGCCCGCAAACAGGCGTGCGAACCGCGCGAAGCCAAACGGATCGCGTGGGTGTTCGCGTTGTGCAAGCGCGTTGCGGAAGCGCACGGCGGCAGTTTCGAGCAAAGCGATGCATCCGAGAGCGAAGCGGTGACGCTCGCGCTGCACGTGCCGCTGAGTGCAACGACAGCAACGTGAACGGCGGCTGTCGGCGCGCATTCCTGCACGCGATTAACTTTCAGTTTGCTTGCGCCATCTATACTGACAACTTTTGTTGCCGGAGCCCTTCGCTTTGATCCAGGTTGTCGCCCTTATCGGTGCATTGTTTCTCGTTGCCCTCAACGGTTTTTTCGTCGCCGCCGAATTCGGTCTGGTGAAGCTGCGGCAAACGCGTGTGCAAAGCCTCGCGGCCAAACATGGCATGCGTGGGCGTTTGCTGGCGAAGGTGCACGGGCGGCTCGACGCGTATCTGTCCGCCTGTCAGCTGGGCATTACGCTGGCGTCGCTTGGGCTCGGTTGGATCGGTGAGCCGGCGTTCGCCGAACTGCTCACGCCGGTCTTCAGTCTGCTCGGCGTCGAGTCGGAGAAGCTGATTCACGGCATCTCGCTGTTCTTCGCGTTCTCGTGTATTTCGTTCCTGCACATCGTAGTGGGCGAACTGGCGCCGAAGTCGCTGGCGATTCGCGAGGCGGAAAAGGTTTCGCTGTGGGCCGCTACGCCGCTGTACGGTTTCTACTGGGCGATGTATCCGGCAATCTGGGTGCTCAATACGAGCGCAAACGCGGTGTTGAAACTCGCAGGCCTCGACGCGGACCATGGCCACGATTCGCATTACTCGACTGACGAACTCAAGCTGATCTTGCGTGGCCGCCGCGCCAACGTTGCGACTGAACTCGGTGCGCCGGATGGCGCATACAGCCAGGACGAATGGAACACGATTGCGCATTCGCTGGATTTTTCGCGCATGACCGTCTCGGATCTGATGCGCCCATCGTATGAAATGGTCGGCCTGCGGCGCGATCTGCCGTTGCGCGAAAACATGCAGGTCGTGGCGCGGCACCGCTTTAGCCGCTATCCGTTGTTCGAAGACGCGTCCGGCGAGCGCGTGGCCGGCATGATCCATTTGAAGGATTTGCTACTGGCGCGGCACGCGGGCAGCACACTCGACGACCTCTCCAAATATGCGCGACCCGTGCAGTACGTGAAGCCGGACATGCCGGCGCTCGAACTATTTCGCCGCTTCCGCAAGGGCGCGCCGCACTTCGCACTGGTTGGTCACAAGAACTCGAAGCCGATCGGCTTTCTGACGCTGGACAATCTGCTCGGCGCGCTGGTTGGGCAGATCCACGACGAATTCCGCCAGGGCGACGCCGACTGGACGCGCATGGACGACGGCACGCTGATGGGCAAAGGTAGCTTGCCGGTGGTGTCGTTGGAACGCGCGCTCGGGATCGACATCGACGAAGGCAAGGCCGAATCGGTCGGCGGCCTCGTGATTCAGGCGCTCAACGATCTGCCTACCGAAGGGCAGCGCGTCGAGTTCGATCGCTTCGATGTGGTGGTCAAGAAGATGAAGGGGCCGCGCATCGTGCTCGTGCGCGTTTATCCGAAGACCTACGACGACGAAGGCGGTTGAGCGGCGTCTGCGCTGAATCCGCTCCAGGTCCGTTAAAGCATCGTTCGAGTAAAATCGTCGCCCATACCACCCGGGGGCGACATGGGATATTTGCTGGTGCTGTGCGTCGGTTTGCTTGCGGGCACGTTGAGCGGCGTGATCGGCACGGGCTCGTCGATGATGCTGATGCCCGTTCTCGTGATGCTGTTCGGTCCGCAGCAGGCGGTGCCGATCATGGCGATCGCCGCGATCATGGGCAACTTCGGCAAGATCCTGGCGTGGTGGCGCGAGATCGACTGGCGGGCTTGCGGCGCTTATTGCGCGACTGCGGTTCCTGGAGCGGCGCTGGGTGTGCGGACACTTCTTGCGTTGCCGCCACATGCGGTCGAACTTGCGCTGGGCTTGTTCTTTATCGCGATGGTGCCGACGCGGCGCTGGCTTGCGCGACGCGCTATCAAATTCAATCTGTGGCAGCTTTCGCTGATCGGCGGCGTGGTGGGTTTTCTCACCGGCATCGTCGTTTCCACCGGGCCGATTACGGTGCCCGTGTTTATGTCGTATGGCCTGGTTAAAGGCGCTTTTCTCGCAACCGAAGCCGCTGGATCACTGGCTGTCTACGGCACCAAAGTCGCGGTATTCGATCATTTTGGCGCATTGCCATTGCATGTGGTGATCGACGGCTTGATTACCGGCTCGGCACTTATGATCGGATCCTTTTCCGCGCGGCTGATTGTGGTCCGGATGAGTCCTGCGGTTTTCAAACTTGTCGTGGATGGGTTGATGTTGTCTTCAGGCGTTTCGTTGCTGTGGGCTGCGGGGCGGTAGGGCCCTTTTTGCAAAAACGCACGGGGCATCATCCCACCGACGCCTGAAACACCCTCAGGTAGTTCCCCCCAAGAATCGCCCCAACTTCCTGTTGTGAGAATCCGGCCTGCAACAGCGCACTGGCCAGATCGGGCAACTGCTCGTAGCTCCTGAATACCGGGGGCGAAATGAACCCGAGCATATCCGTCCCCAAGCCTACATGTTCCACTCCCACGACATCCGCCATGCGTTTGACGCCGTTAGCCATCGCGTGCAAATCGTGAAACGTTCCTGAGTTCGGCCACACGCCAATCACGCCACCCGTGCCGGCGATCACCCGCGCATGGTCCGGCGTGATGAGCCGGCTTCGCGCGCTCGGATGGGTGGCCAATGCCGAATGCGAGAGCACCAGCGGTTTAGTCGACGTATCTGCCGCGCGCTTCACCAGATCGTAGGTGCCGTGCGCCACATCCACGACGATTCCCAACGCGTTACAGCGCTGTATTACCTGCGCGCCGATGTCCGTGAGGCCGCCATGCACCGGCGGTTCGGTCTGGATATCGCCGAGCTCATTCACGCGATAGTGCGTCAGTTGCAGATGTCGCAATTGATGCTTCGTGTACGCCTCATCGACACGATCTACCTGGCCTTCGAGAAAATCCGCGCCTTCGGCGGAGATGATCGCGCACGGACCCTGCGGACCCAATGCCGTCAGCGAAACAGTGTTCGTCACCACCCGAATCTGCTCGCGTTCGATCAACTGATGGGCGCGCAGGAATTCGGTCTGGCCGAGCGCATACAGTTCGCCTGGCTGTGGCTCGCGCCATGCCTCGAAACGTTTGCGGTTGTCCGCCACGCGCGTGACCGTCGTGTCCGTGACGATCGCAAGGCAGATGACGTTCATGCCGCCAGCGCGCATTGGCGCGGCCAGTGGGATAAACGGACGATGCGCACCGATCGCCGGATCGCGCGACACGATCACGCGGCCGCCGTGACTGTGCATGTCGACGGTGAACGTGCCGGCGGGCGCTTGCCATCTCGGCGCGGTTTCGGATTGCGTGGATGACACGGATGGCGCAGATGCCGTTGATTGCGCCGTTTCGTCATGCGCCTCGGTATAGCCGGCAAAGTGCCCGGACGCACAAGCCGTCAAGCCCAGCGCCGCACCTGAGGCGAGAAACGCACGCCGGCTAAATCGCCGCTGTGAAGCCCGTGGACGCTCCAGCGGCACTGCATCGATTAACCGATACCGCCAGCCCGCGGGATCGTCGAGAAGACAAACCAGCCGGCCGCGCAAAGCCAGTGCCTCCACCTGTGGCGCGAGCGGCGCGGCCATTTGCACCTCGATCGACGTCAACGGATTGCGCGGCACGCAGCCCCCACAACACGGCTCGTCGGCGCTCAGCAGGAAGTAGTCGACCGTGTCGGCTTGCGGGTCCAGCGGAATCATCCAGCCCGATATGTCGATGGTCGCGCCGTGCAGCCTGTCGGCATCCCCGGTTCTGATAATCGACCAGTCGATCTGCATCGATGCTCCTCCCGGGTGCGTTTATTTGCGCGTAGATGTTACCCGGCTTTTATCTGGCGTCAGCGTTCCGGCCATGCTTTCAACGAGCTTCAACGCTTCCGCTTTCAGGGCGACGGGATCGTCTGCGCCATCGAGCAATTGTGCCGCTTCGCACACCATGCTGCCGATCATGCGCGCGGCGAGGTAGGCCTTGGCTTTTTCCTTGCCGGTGGTCTGGTTCGTCAGCGCATCAATGAGCAGACCGTAGACGTGCACTTCTTCGATCTCGCGGCAGCGTGCCTGGCCGAGCACGGCCGGCGCAGTTTCAATGACGAGTTGCCGATAGGCAGGTTCGGTGCAGACCTCCAAAAATTCGCGAATGCCCGCGCTCATCCGTTTGGCTGGCGTCGCGGCCGCGGCAGCGGATCTGACTTTAGACGCAGCGTCCGCCTGGAGAGACTCGACCAGGGCGTCGAACAGTTCGGCCTTGTCCGCAAAATGGTGATAGAAGGCGCCGCGGGTCACGCGCGCACTGCGAGCGATGGCCTCTATCCCGACTTGCTGGTAGCCCTCTGAGGTGAACAACTCGCCCGCAGCAGCGATGAGCGCCTGACGGGTTGCGTCCGCATATTCCTCGCGACGGGATTTGGGGGTTGGACCTGCGGTCGGCATAGGCAGCGTTTTTATCCCTTGATTTTTCACATTCTAATTGTAGTATACATACACGGTGTATGTGAAAATCTCGTTGTATGTTAAATCGGACTTCGGCTGCGGCCTGAATACACGGGCAAACAACACCGTCGGTAAGCAACCCATTCAGGAGCAAACCCACATGACGTCAGCAGAAAAATACCTTCCCCCGACTGCGGAGCAGTTAGCCAATGCCCGGATAGCAGTGCAACGCTTCGCCTCGGAGTGGCAACACCCCGTCGCCGATAACCTGGAAGCGCTCATGCACGAGGACACACGAAACCTGATCCCACCCATGACCGAACCGGCCGACAGGAAAGGCGTCATCGAACATTTCCGGCAGGTCCTTACCCAACTGCCGGATCTGAAAGTCGACGTCCTTCAATGGGCACCTACGGGCGACGCCGTCATGATCGAATGGCAAGCATCGGCCACCGTAGCAGGGCAGCCGTTGAAGTGGTTGGGTGTCGACCGCTTCAACCTGCGCGGTGACCGGATGTACAAAGGGCAAGTGTATTGGGACACGCGGCGAGTGGCGGAACAGGTGGCCGAGGCGGTCAAACGCGCGCAGCAAGGCGGCTCAGCGGGATGATGGACCACCTTGAATGAGTCGATAAAAAAGGCGGCTAAAGCATGTGCGCTCTAGCCGCCTTTCAACCTTCGACAACGCGCCGATCAACTGCGTGGCACACCGTCCTCCACCAACACCGCAATCGGCATTGCGCTCAACGCATCGCGCAGATAAAGCAAACCGTTTTCGTCGACCTTGGGCGCCGCCGGACTCAGCCAGTCGAACAACGCCCGCGCGGCCAGATCCGCAGGCATTTCGATCGCCGTATCGCCCCATTTGACCGGATCGACCATCGGCAAATCGCCGCTATCGTCTTCTTCGCCGAGCAACCCGGCAGCCAGCCGGCTTGCCACCACCACAGCCCACGCATTCCCATGCCGCCGTGCAAACGCGATCACATTCGACGCATGCGCACCGCGCACTGCAAGCGGCAGATACGTACCCTGACTCAACAACTCCGGCAAATGTGCGCGCAACGCCAGCACGCGCTGCACTACCGCGAGCTTTACCCGGCCATCGTGCCAGCTCGCCAGAAATTCCGAAGGCGGTGTTTGCGCGAGCCATGCCTCGCGCCTGGCAAAATCGACGGGCCGGCGATTGTCTGGATCGACCAGACTGAAGTCCCACAACTCAGTACCCTGATAAAGATCGGGAATCCCAGGCGACGTCAACCGCAACACGGTCTGCTGCAAACTGTTGAGCGCACCGGCGCGTCCAATCCGCGCCACGAACGCGGACAACTCGTGCAGGAAACCATTGCGCCGCTGCGGCGCCAGGATATCGAACAGGAAATCGCGGCAGCCGGCTTCATAGGCTTCATCGGGTGCGAGCCAGTTGGTCTGCAGCTTCGCTTCCCGTAGCGCCTTCAATTGCCATTGCGCGACGCGCTCAGCCAGGTCCTTGACGCCAGCGTCATCGTCCGGCTTTAAGTCCGGTGGCCAACTGCCTACCAAGGTCTGGTACAGCATCGCCTCGGCGGCGGGGCCTGGCGCCCAATCGTAGCTTGTATCGTGGCTCACGCTGCTGATCGGCTTACCGTCGAGCGCACGCCGATGCGGCGCGTTCAAGGTCGACCACGCACGCAAGGTCGCGCTCCAGTCATGAGAAATCTCGCTCAACACCGCAAGACGCGCACGCATGTCTTCGCCACGCTTATGGTCGTGCGTGGCCGTGGCGAGCATCGCGTGAGGAAAGCGCTGCGAACGTTCGAGATTCGCCGCATGAAATTGCGCGACCGACAAAGCAAACTCGCCGGGGTCCGAGCCGACTTCGTTGCGCGATAGCAAACGTCCGTAGCGATAGCACGCTGTATCTTCAATCGCCTTTGCGGCGACCGGTGCGGTCAATTGCGAAAACAGCGTCTGCGCGGTGCGCCGCGCGGAACCTGCATGACTTGGCGGGGCACCATTCTGACCTTGCTGTTGTGATGAGACCCGTGCATTCGGCACTTCCTCGGCGCTGCCACCAAGCCACGCGTTCACGCGGTCGAGCACCACGTAGTCCGCGCGCGAAAGCGTCTCTCTCGCGCCTGCCAGTGCCTGCTCGAAATACACGTTATCCGCAGCGCTGCGCAGCCCGTTCTGTGGATAGACCCGATACACCGGAAAATGCACGACCAGTTCGGCCAGCACGCGCCGCAGTGCGGTGAAGGTGAAATCGCGCGTGGTCAGCGAATCGCGGGCAATGCGGTGCAGCGCGCGCGCCGCGCGATCCAGTTCCGCTGAGAGGTTTTCCGCGAGAATCTTGCGGCGTGCGGCCAGGGCTTCGTCGGTGAAGCGCGGGCTGCGGCCGGTGAGTTCGGCCCACGTCTGCGCGAGCGGTTCGGCGCCGGCCGGATCGTGCAGCAGCGCGCCCACGTCGTTCATGAAATCGTAGCCGGTTGTGCCGTCCACGGGCCAGTCGTCGCGCAGCGGCTCGCCACGGCCGAGAATTTTTTCGACGACCACATACGGCGCAGTGTCGCGCAATTCAGTGAGGCGTTGCCGCAGACGCTGACAGTACTCGCGCGGTTCAGCGAGACCGTCCACGTGATCGATTCGCAAACCGTCCACCACGCCTTCCTGATACAAGCGGAAAATCAGCGCGTGCACGGCCTCGAACACTTCGGGCCGCTCCACGCGTACGCCGGCCAGCGTCGAAATGTCGAAGAAACGCCGCCAGTTCACTTCATCCGAAGCGGTACGCCACCACGCAAGGCGGAAGTGCTGCCGTTCGATCAGCCGATGCAAACGGTCACGTGTCACCGGGTCCGCGGGCGAATACGATTCCAGCACCAATTCGATCGCCGACCCGCCGTTTTGCGCGACGAACTCGCGCAGCATGTCGCGTCCTTCGGCGGCGCGTGGCTGATCGGCAGGCTGCGTCGTCAGGCCATGGAAACGTTCGGCCAGTGCGTTGAGATCGGCGCGATCGGCGCTTTGCAGAATCGCCGGGTAGTCGATTGGACACACAGGAAACACATGCGGCCCGTAGACGATATAAAAGCGCCCACTGTCGGCTGCAAAATGCAGCGCAATCCGGCCGGCCGCGAGTTCCTCGCCGTACGGCGCACCGAGTGTCGGCGCCAGCACCTTGCCGCGCAAGGCCGGATCGGGCGAATGCCAGTCGACGTCGAAATGGCGTGCGTACGCGCTGTGTCTGCCCCATTCGAGGATATCGAGCCACCACGCGTTGCTCGAGCCGCCGACGCCCATATGATTCGGCACCACATCGACGATCAACCCCATGTTGTGCGCGCGTAGTTTATCGGCAAGGCGTTTCAAGCCCGCCTCGCCCCCGCATTCAGCGTTGACCTGGGTGTAGTCGACGGTATCGTAGCCGTGCATCGAACCCGGCTCCGCAGTGGTGACGGGCGACGCATAGACGTGGCTGATGCCGAGCGCGGCGAAATAGTCGACGTGCTTCGCGGCATCGTCGAAGGTAAAGCCTCGATGGAACTGGAGGCGAAGCGTGGAGCGCGGGACGGTCATGGCGTATCAGGCTCCGAAGAAACGTTGGAAGCAGCAGGAACGGTGGCGCCGCGGCGCGCGCGGTCGACCGCCAGCAGGCGATCGCTGAAGGTGCCGTCCTCGAACAATGCGTCGATGGGCAAGATCACGCGGCGGCGCCAGTTCGGATGCTCGTCGATCGAGCCGGGCAGATTCGGCTGCTCGACCAGTGCTAGCAAATCTTCGAGCGGGAAAGTGACGAGCGGCCCGGGCGTGGCGGCGACGAAGGCGAGCGCTTCATCCACGGGCGCCTTGTCGGGCGGCGGCGCATCCACGTGCGGCGCGGCGACGCCGGCTTGCTGAAACGCGCGCCATAACAGCGCGCGATCGGCGGCGCGTTCTTCCTGTGCCACTTCCTCCGCATCGCGGCCATCGGCGCGCGCCATCGTCTGACCGATCCGGTTGCGCCACGTGATGTCGCTGCCGCGCCACCAGCCCGCCACGGTCGGCAGATCATGGGTCGTAGTGGTGCCGACAGCGTTGCGGTCCCATGCCTGCGGTGGCTTGAAACCCTTGCCGCCTTCCGCGCCTTCGAACCACAGCACGCGAATGCCGGAGAGACCGTGCTCGTCGAGCCGCTCGCGAAAACCGGGCGGCACGGTGCCGAGATCTTCGCCGATCACGATCGCGCGATGCCGCCACGATTCGAGCGCGATCAGCCGCAGCAGGTCTTCGAGCGGATAGCGCAGATAGGCGCCGTTACGCGCGCTCTCGCCTTCGGGCACGAGCCACAGGCGCCGCAAACCGAGAATGTGGTCGATGCGGATACCGCCCGCATGCGCGAACGCCGCACGCAGCATGTCGATGAATGCGGAGAAGCCCTGCGTGCGCATCGCGCGTGGCGAGAAGGTGGTGAGCCCCCACGCCTGGCCGGCCTGGTTGAACAGATCGGGCGGTGCGCCCACAGAAATGCCTTGCAGCATGTCGTCGCGGTACGACCATGCATGGCTGCCGGCGCTATCGCAACCGACTGCGAGGTCGGCGATCAGGCCGACGGCCATCCCGGCGTCGCTCGCTGCATGCTGCGCGTGCGACAAGCCCTTGGCGGCAAGCCATTGCAGAAACAGATGAAAGTCGACTTCATGCCGATGCGCTTCGGCAAAGGCTTCAACTTCCGGACTGCGCGGATCGCGCAATGCCTCGGGCCAGTTGCGCCAGTGGCCATTGCCGCCTTCCTGAGCCAACTGCACCGCCTGCAGTGCTTCGAAACGCGCGTGGTCTTCGAGCGCCCGGCCGGCACGTTCGCAGAAGCCATGAAATTCGAGCGCACGTGGCGTGTCGTGCGCACGTTCCTGGGTGCAGAAGTTCTCGTACAGCGCACGCAAAACCTTCAGCTTTAACACGACCGCGTTCGGCCAATCGATCAGAGGCAAGTCTTCGAGTGCCGGCCATGCTTTGGTGGCCTGCGCGGCCTCGAGCGCGGCGCGCGCGGCGTCGGCGCCGAACACCGCGGCGGGGTCGATATGCGTGACGTTCAGCCACAAACGCGACGACGGCGAATACGGACTGAAGCGATTCGGCTCGGCGCTGAACATCGCGTGCGTCGGACTGACGGCGAGCGCATGCGCGCCACGCTTCGCGCTTTCAATCGCCATTTGTGCGAGGGCCGTATAGTCGCCGATGCCGCCATCGCCCGTGCGGCGCAAGCCGTATAACTGCGCGGCGATACCCCACAGCGGCGGCGCTTGTGTCGAGGCGCCGTCGTGCAGCGTGCGCCAGGCATCGGCGACGGTATAGCAGCGTGACGGCGCGACGGCCAACGTCACGCGTTGCTCGTTGATCACCAGCGTGTGATAGCCGGGCTCGTCGATCGGCGCGAGCAACGCTTCTTCGCCTTTGGGCGCCGTGAAGCGGCCGTCGATGATCGAGCCGCTTTCCAGTTCGATCCGGTAGTGACTGCCGGATTTGATCGCCGCGATCGGCAGTGCAATGCCGCGTTCAACCTCCGCGGTCATCAGCGGCGGCAGCTTGCGGCCGGATAGTTCGGCTTCGAGCGCGGCCGCGCTGTGCCGGATCTGCGTGGCGTTGCCGCACGGCAAGCCCATCCGGTCGAGCAGCACGGCGAGCGTGCTCTCGGGTACGTGTTGCGTCGTGTGGTGCGCGTCGCGCCACTCGACTTCAAAGCCGGCGCGCGTGGCAAGGGTCACGATCGTATCGTTTGGACGGCGGGTGGCACTCACGCGTGGCGCTCCTGTTGGCCTGCGATGCGGGCATCGTGGCCGATGGCATAGTCGCTGACGTCGCCGGTCACCCACGCGACGAACGCGAATGACGGTAACACCTTGGCGTCGATCTGCTCGCGCACGCGCGGCGGCGTTTCGAAAATCACTTTGCCGGCAGGCAGATCGGGGAACGCCACGTTCTCCTTCGAGAGATTCAACGCAATCGACAAGGTTTCGCCATCGGCGAGTTTCCAGCGGGCAATCAGCGCATTGGCGTCGCCACCGTTTGCAGCGGTCAACACAGTCGAGCCGCACGCTTTGGCATGTTTCAGACGCGGCGTGATCAGCTTCGCCCGCACGGCGAGCGCGGATTTGTAGAAGTGCATCCACTCGAGACGGTCTTTTGTGTTGTCGTCCGCGGCCGGGCTTTGAACCGGCTCCGGCGGTGACGAGGCCGCAAAGGTCTGCACGTCGTTCGGATCGGGAATCTGCGCGCGACGTTTTTCATCGCTGAACGCCGAAAAGCGTGCGAATTCGCGACGCCGTCCTTCGCGCACGGCGTCGGCGAGCTCGCCGGTGTAGTCGGTAAAAAACAGGAACGGCTGGGTCGAGCCGTATTCCTCATCCATGAACAGCATGGGGATATGCGGCGACAGAAGCAGCAAACCGGTGGCGGCGCGCAAGGCATCGTCCGACGTCAGCTTGCGCAGGCGCTCGCCGAATGCGCGATTGCCGATCTGATCGTGATTCTGCAAGAACATGACGAACGAGGTGGGCGACAGATGCCGGCTCGCTTCACCACGCGGCGCGCCGTCGTGAATCGGCGATGGGTCGCCTTGATACGCGAAGCCTTCTGACAACACGCGCGCAAGGCGCTGGATCGGCTGATCCTTGTACGCGTAGTAATAGCCCTCCGTTTCGCCTGTGAGCAGAACGTGCAGCGTGTTGTGCGCGTCGTCGTTCCACTGTGCGTCGAAGTGCGTGTCCAGCAGGCTCGCGCTGTTGTGCTCGTTTTCCAGCACCAGATGCACATGGCGGCCGTGCTGCACTTTCGCGCGGATATGGTCGGACAATTCGCGCAGCCACGTGTGATTGTCGATGGCATGCACCGCATCGAAACGCAGGCCGTCGAGACGATATTCGTTGATCCAGTAGACAGCGTTGTCGATGAAGAAGTCACTCACTTCGCTGCGTTCGAAATCGATCGCGGGGCCCCACGGCGTGTGCGTACCTTCGCGGAAAAACGAGCGGGCGTATTGGTGCAGATAATTGCCGTCCGGTCCGAAGTGGTTATAGACCACGTCGAGAAACACCATCAGGCCGAGGCCGTGCGCGGCGTCGATCAGCGCTTTCAGTTCTTCGGGGCGGCCGTACGCGGAATCGGGCGCATACGGCAGCACGCCGTCGTAGCCCCAATTGTGCTTGCCGGGAAAGTCGTTCAACGGCATCAGTTCGATGGCCGTCACGCCAAGCGCCACAAGCGCGGGTAGGCGTTTCTGTACACCAGCATAGCCGCCCATCGCGCCGACGTGCAACTCGTACAACACCGTTTCTTCCCACGGACGACCATGCCAGTTCGTATGTTCCCAGTGGTAGGCGCGCGGGTCGATCACTTCGCTTGGGCCGTGCACGTCTTGCGGCTGGAAGCGTGACGCAGGATCAGGCACCGCGTGCTCGCCATCGAGCCGGAAGCGATACAGCGTGCCTGCGCCGCTCTCGACGGTCGTTTCGAACCAGCCGTTGCCGGCAGGCGTCATGTCGTGCGCACCCTGGGCCGGTCCGTTTTCGATCTCCACCTGGACCGTCTTGCACGAAGGCGCCCAGAAACGGAATCGCGTGCGCGGCTTCGCGCCCGTCGCGCCCAGCAACTGCGCGCTGAACGGCAGGCAATGCGCGTGATGATGCGCGTGAGGATCAATCGGACTTTCGGACATGATTCATCACCATTCGATATTGCTTTCGCCTACGTGGTCGGCGACGTATCGCCGCTCGGCGGATGCGCACCCGGATCGGGTGGCAGCGCAGTCAGCAGCCGCGGCCCGTGCTGCGCGCCAGCCTTCCAACCCGCCTGCCAATCCGCTTCGCCGATGGGCTGCGCTGCCAGCATCACGAGGCTATGCGCGGCCACTTCGACCTCCGGCACCGCCAACCGGTGTGGCGTGCTTTCCGGCTCAGCCGTATCTAGCAGCACGTGCCATTCCAGGTGTGGCGCGGGCGGTGTGAAACGCCGTGTTTCGTCCGCAGCATTGAGCATCATCAACAATACTTCCGTTTCGTCATTCAAGCCTGGACCCGCGCGCCGCAGCGTGAACGTGCGGCCTTCGGGGTCCTGCCAGGCTTCGATAGTGAGCGGATCGCCGTGTTCATCGAACCAGCCGACATCGAACAGGCCCGGCAACACTTCGCGGTCGCCGAACAGAAAGCGCGTTTCGCGCAGCAGGGGGTGCTGTTTGCGCAGCGCAATCACGCGCGCGACGAACGCGGTCATCTGACGGCCGTCGGGCGACTCCGCACGCTCCCAGTCAAGCCATGATAGTTCGTTATCCTGGCAGTACGCATTGTTGTTGCCGTTCTGCGTACGCAGCGACTCGTCGCCTGCCAGCACCATGGGTGTGCCGAGCGCCATCAGCAGCGTGGCGATCAGCGAGCGGGCCACGCGTTTGCGGGTTTCGAGGAGGACGGGATCGTCGGTCGGGCCCTCTACGCCCCAATTGCGACTGCAGTTTTCGTTGTGGCCGTCGTTGTTGTCTTCGCGATTGGCCTCGTTGTGCTTGTGCTCATACGCGGTGGTATCGGCTAGCGTAAAACCGTCATGCGACGTGACAAAGTTGACCGATGCCCACGGTTTCCTGAAGCGCCGGTTGAACAGATCGGCGGAACCAGTGAGACGCGCGGCAAGATCGGGGCGCAAGCCCGCGTCACCGCGCCAGAAGCGGCGCACCGTGTCGCGGAAACGATCGTTCCATTCAGCGAAACCCGGCGGATGGTTGCCGAGTTGATAACCGCCCGGGCCGATGTCCCATGGCTCGGAAATCAGCTTGCGTTGCGACAGGATCGGGTCCTGGCGTAATGCGTCGAAGAAGCCGGAGCCGGGATCAAAACCATGCTGCTCACGGCCAAGCGTCACGCCGAGATCGAAACGGAAGCCGTCGATATTGAACTTCGTCGACCAGTAGCGCAGCGAATCCATCACCATCTGCAGCACGCGCGGATGCGGCAGGTTCAGGGTATTGCCGCAGCCGGTGTCGTTGATATGGTGGCGTTCGTCGCCTGGAATCAGGCGGTAGTAGCTCGCGTTGTCGAGGCCGCGCCATGAGACGGTCGGCCCCATCTCGTTGCCTTCGCAGGTGTGGTTGTAGACCACGTCGAGAATCACTTCGATGCCGGCCGCGTGCAACTGACGCACGGCAATGCGCATTTCATCGAGCCGGTGTGAACTCAGATACGACGGCTCTGGCGCAAAAAATGCCGCAGTGTTGTAACCCCAGTAGTTGCGCAGGCCGCGCTCCACCAGAAAGCGGTCGTTCAGAAACGCATGCACGGGCAGCAATTCGACGGCGGTCACGCCGAGCTTCAGCAAATGCTCGATGAACTCCGGCGACGCCAGCGCGGCAAACGTGCCACGTTCGTGCTGACGCAAATCGGGGCGCAACATCGACACGCCGCGCACATGCGCCTCGTAGACGACGGTTTCGCCCCACGGCACATTCGGGCGCTTGTCGTGCGACCAGTCGAAGGCTTCGTCGATCACGACGCACTTCGGCATGGCCGGCGCCGAGTCGCGCCGGTCGATGGACAGGTCGGCACGATTCGAATGCACGCGGTAACCGAACAGCGCGTCGGACCAGCGAAACTGCCCGACCAATTTGCGCGCATACGGATCGAGCAACAGTTTGTGCGGATTGAAGCGATGCCCATGCTGCGGCTGATACGGCCCATGTGCGCGAAAACCGTATGCAGTGCCGGGGTGCGCATTGGGCAAATAACCGTGCCAGATTTCGTCGGTGCATTCGGGCAGCGTGAAGCGCCTGATTTCCTTGCGACCGGTGGGATCGAACAGGCAAAGCTCAATTTTCTGCGCATTTGCCGAGAACACTGCAAAGTTGACGCCGAGGCCATCCCAGCTGGCGCCGAGCGGATAGGGCGAGCCGGGCAGAAGCCGGTCGGGCATTGCATGCGACATGATTCCCCTTCCTTGTTCTGTTTTATGAACGCTATCGTGGGACTTCATGCAACGGGCGCGCGGCCTGGCCGCCGCGCGCCCGTCTTACAACACTTCTATCAATCTGCGCGCAAAACGATCGTCGCCAAAGGTGGCAGCGTTAGCGCAGCGGAATGCGGCCAGCCGTGGCTCGAGACGTTGTCGGTGTGGATCAGCCCGCCATTGCCCATGTTCGAGCCGCCATACACGCCGGCATCCGTATTCAGCACTTCCGTCCAGCGGCCGCCGCGCGGCATCCCCATCCGGTAACCGACCCGCGGCACCGGCGTCATGTTGCAGACCACCACCAGTTCGCGGCCTTCACCATCGGTGCGGCGGTAGGCATACACGCTGTTGCCGGCGTCGTCGCCGACCAGCCATTGGAAACCGCCCGGCTCGCTGTCGAGCCGATGCAGCGCCGGCTCCTCGCTATAAAGATGGTTCAGGTCGCGCACGAGCTTCTGCACGCCATGGTGGTTCGGATCGTCGAGCAGATGCCAGTGTGGCGACGTGTCGTGGTTGAATTCGGCCAGCTGGCCGAATTCGCCGCCCATGAACAGCAGCTTTTTGCCCGGATGCGTCCACATGAAGCCGAAGTACGCGCGCAGGTTGGCGAACTTCTGCCATCTGTCGCCGGGCATCTTGCCGAGCAGCGAGCCTTTGCCGTGCACCACCTCGTCGTGCGAAAGCGGCAGCACGAAGCGCTCGGAATACGCGTACACCATCCCGAAGGTCATCATGTGGTGATGGTATTGCCGGTAGACCGGGTCCTCTTCCATGTAGTGCAGCGTGTCGTGCATCCAGCCCATGTTCCACTTGAACTGGAAGCCGAGGCCGCCGTCTTCGAGGCGTGCGGTCACGCCCGGCCACGCGGTCGATTCCTCGGCGATCGTGATCGCGCCCGGCACGCCCGGCACATAGCCGACTTCATGATTCAGCCGCTTCAGAAATGCGATCGATTCGAGATTTTCGCGCCCGCCGTAGATGTTCGGCACCCACTCGTCGGCGGCGCGCGAATAGTCGCGGTACAGCATCGAGGCGACCGCATCCACGCGCAGGCCGTCGACGTGATAGCGCTTTAGCCATGCAAGGCCCGATGCCACCAGGAACGCGCTCACCTCGTTGCGGCCCAGGTTGTAGATCATCGTGTTCCAGTCCTGGTGATAGCCTTCGCGCGGATCGGCGTGCTCGTAGAGCGGCGTGCCGTCGAAATCGATCAGGCCATGCGCGTCGTTCGGAAAGTGCGCCGGCACCCAGTCGAGAAGCACGCCCAAGCCGGCCGCGTGTGCCTTGTCGACGAACAGCGCGAACTGCTCGGGCTTGCCGAAGCGTGCCGACGGCGCAAACTGTCCGAGCGGCTGATAGCCCCACGAACCGCCGAACGGATGCTCGGCAATCGGCATGAATTCCACGTGCGTGAAGCCCATGCTTTTCACGTACGGAATCAGCCGCTCAGCGAGTTCTTCCCACGTGAGGCCGCGCTGGCCCTCTTCGGCGACGCGCAGCCACGATTCGGCATGCACTTCGTAGATCGAGATCGGTGCGCGTGGGGTTTGTTTGGCGGCGCGCGACTGAATCCAGTCGTGGTCGGTCCATTCAAACTGTTCGATCTCGTCGACATGCGCGACCACCGATGCGGTGCCTGGCGGCAATTCCGTCTGCATCGCACACGGGTCGGCCTTGAGCGGCAACGGATGACCGTCACGGGCGAGCAATTCGTACTTGTAGCGCGTGCCCGGACCGACGCGCGGCACAAACAATTCCCACACGCCTGCCTGATGACGCAGCCGCATCGGATGACGGCGACCGTCCCACGAGTTGAAGTCGCCGACCACCGAGACGCGCCGCGCATTTGGCGCCCAGACGGCGAAGCGCACGCCCGGCACGCCGTCCACTTCCATCGGGCGCGAGCCGAGGCATTCGAGCACGGCGTACGGATCGCCGCCGGCGAGACGGCCCAACGGCTCGTCGCCGAGAACGGGGCCGAACGAATACGTGTCCTCGATTTCCTGCACGGTGCCATGCCAGTCGACGCGCAGGCGATAGGGCGCGGCAGACGTGATGCGGCCGGCAAACAGTCCCGGTCTGAGTTGCTCGAGTTCGCCGAGCGTTGCGCCGTTGGCGCGTGAAATCACGGTGACGTGTTTTGCGTTCGGCAACAGCGCGCGCACCACCGGACCCGCGTCCGTTTGATGCATGCCGAGCTGCGAAAAAGGATCGGGGTGACGCGCTTCAACGAGCGCGTCGATATCGAGTGGTTGGAGGCCTGCGGCCGGATCATGCTCACTCATAGTCGCCCTCGGCCGGATTAGGCGATGCGGCGGCGTCTGGCGCCTGGGTTGATGGATCGTGCGGATTGCCGGTGTCACCGAGCAGGCGGCTGGTAAGCGAGGCAAGGCCGCGTACGGGCAAACTGAGCCACGTTGGACGGTTAGCCGCTTCGTAACGGATTTCGTAAGCGGCTTTCTCAATCAGGAACAGATCGAGCAAGGCCTGTTCGGCTTCGGGCGCCACCAGCGGCGTCGGCGAATCCGCGATGGCGGCGCGGTATTCCTTCAGGAACGTTTCGGTAGCATGCGCGCGGAAACGGTCGAAGAGCGCGCGCTTGCGATCGGCGGTTTGCTGTGGCGCGCTTTCCATCGTGGACTGCGCCGCGGCACTTGCATACGACAGCGAGCGCAACAAGCCGGCCACGTCGCGTAACGGACTCGACTTCTGACGTCGTTCCTCGAGCGTACGCGCAGGTTCGCCTTCGAAGTCGATCAGATACGCGTCGCCCTGCGCGACCAGCACCTGACCCAGATGGAAGTCACCGTGAATGCGGGTACGCAGCGCGCCCGCATCGCCTGACACCAGCTTGCTGACCGCGGCGACCAACGCGGCGCGGCGATCGATCAGGCTTTGCGCCAATGCCTGGGTGTCCGGATCGCTCATCTGCTCGATGCGCGGTGCGAGCAGATCGAGCGCGCTGGCGAGCATGGCTTGCGTGCCGGCGACCCACGCCTTCACCTGTTCTGCGCTGGCGAGTTCCGGTGCGAATGCCGGGTCGTCGGACGGTGACGCAAGCGCCATGTGCAGTTCACCGAGCCGCTTGCCGATGGTGCCGGCGAGCGCGCTGTAGCCTTCCATGAGGATCGTTTCGTTGTCGCGGTCCGGCGATTGCCCGTCCGTATCGACGGCGATTGCGAGTTCGTCCACCGAGCGGCGCAGGTAGTCCAGCGACCAGTTCCAGGCGTCGCCCTGATTGTCGATATAGCCTTGCAAGATAGCCAGTGTATGCGGCACGCCTTCGGGATCGACGCGCACCACTTCACCATACAGCGGCGCGGTGTTCGCGTAGCCGAGCTGGGTCAAATAGCGGCTGATTTCCGCTTCCGGATGAACGCCGCTCACCAGACGCCGCACCAATTTCAACACTGCGGCATCGGCGATGATCAGCGAGCTGTTGCTTTGCTCGGCCGCCAGCCAGCGGATCTCGGGCCGTTCGCCGAGATCGTCGAGTTCGGAGAAACGCTCGGTTGGAAGGAACTTGATCTCGCTCTTCTGTACGGTTGGCACGACCGCGCGTTCGCGCAGCTTACGCATCACGCCATGAGCGAAGATGGGCAGCGCGAACGCGTCCGTCAGGTGACCGACGTTGCGGCCGCGGCGTACGCGCGCGAGTGCCAGTTGCATGAACAGCGGCGTGGTGGTTTCGCCGCCCCACGTGATTGCGATCGGCACGACGTAGCGTTCGGTATGGTCGCCCACGTCCGCTTCGATTTCGGTGAAGGCGAAGCCGCCGTTCGGGATCGTGGTCAGCGCAGCGAGGCGCACCGCGTGCATCTTCTGATCCTTCGAGGCAAACCAGCGGCGCCGGCTCAGCCAGGACGGCAGCACTTCGGACTCGAGCAGCCGGACGTTTTCCGGCGTCGGTCCGACCTGACCCTCGCGGATCACGATCGTGACGAACTCGGGCAGCGGTTCGGAATGCGCTTGCGCCCATGTCGGACGCTGGCCACCGGAGCAAAGCATGAACCACAGGAAACCGTACGGCGGGAAGGTAAGCAGATAAGTAAGCTGACCGATTGCCGGGAACACGGAATCGGCAGTCATTTCGATCGGCACCGAGCCGTTGAATTCGGACAGATCGAGTTCGACCGCCTGCGGTGCGCGCGACAGGTTGGCCACGCACAATATTGGCGGCTCGCCTGGCAATTCGCGCAGATACGCAAGGATCTTGCGGTTTTCCGGCTTCAGGAAACGGATCGTGCCGCGTCCGAAGGTTTGTTTCGCACGGCGCGTGGCGAGCATGCGCCGGGTCCAGTTCAACAGTGAATGCGGATCGCGGCTTTGCGCTTCGACGTTGACGGCGTCGAAGCCGTACAACGAACCCATCACCGGCGGCAGCACGAGTTGTTCAGGATCGGCGCGCGAGAACCCACCGTTGCGATCCGACGACCATTGCATCGGCGTGCGCACGCCGTCGCGGTCGCCGAGGTGGATGTTGTCGCCCATGCCGAGCTCGTCGCCGTAATAGATCACGGGCGTGCCGGGCATCGACAGCAGCAGCGAATTGATCAGCTCAATGCGGCGGCGGTCGCGCTCCATCAGCGGTGCGAGTCGGCGGCGAATGCCGAGATTCAGGCGCGCCCGGCGATCGCTCGCGTAGGTATTCCACAGGTAATCGCGCTCGGAATCTGTGACCATTTCGAGCGTCAGTTCATCGTGATTGCGCAGGAAAATCGCCCACTGGTTCGTTTCCGCGAGGTCCGGCGTTTGCCGCATGATGTCGGTGATCGGGAAGCGGTCTTCGCTTGCAATCGACATATAGATGCGCGGCATCAGCGGGAAGTGGAACGCCATGTGGCATTCGTCTTCGTCGCCGAAATATTCCTTCACGTCTTCCGGCCACTGGTTCGCTTCGGCGAGCAGCATCCGGTTTGGATACTCGGCGTCGATCGTCGCGCGGATCTTCTTCAGCACCGCGTGCGTTTCCGGCAGGTTCTCGTTGTTGGTGCCTTCGCGTTCGACCAGGTACGGCACTGCGTCGAGCCGCAGCCCGTCGATGCCCATATCGAGCCAGAAGCGCATCACCTGCAGCACTTCTTTCAGCACGGCCGGATTGTCGAAGTTCAGATCGGGCTGGTGCGAGTAGAAACGGTGCCAATAGTAAGCGCCCGCGACCGGATCATGCGTCCAGTTCGACGGTTCAGAATCGATGAAGATGATCCGCGTTTCCGTGTACTTCTGATCGGTCTCGGACCATACGTAGTAGTTGCGATGATTCGACCCCGGCTTCGCGCGACGGGCGCGCTGAAACCACGGGTGTTGATCAGACGTATGGTTGATCACCAGTTCCGTAATCACGCGGATGCCGCGCGCGTGCGCTTCCTGAATGAAGCGTTTCACGTCCGATAGTTGGCCGTAGTCCGGATGCACATTGCGGTAATCGGCGATGTCGTAGCCGTCGTCGCGACGCGGCGATGGATAGAACGGCAGCAGCCAGATCGCATTCACGCCGAGTTCGGCGATGTAGTCGAGCTTCGCGATCAGGCCCGGAAAGTCGCCGACGCCATCGTTGTTCGCGTCGAAGAACGACTTGATGTGCACCTGATAAATGATCGCGTCCTTGTACCAGAGCGGATCGTCGCTCAAGGCCGCGGGCTTGCCGCGTCGATGCGAGCGCGCTTTGGCGGCGCTGCCGGTGGCAGCGCTCGTATGGGTCTGCGACGTGCTTTGGGCTGGATCTTCACGCTTCATGTCGCACCTTCCGTAGGGGTTGGGTTGCCAGCGTCGTCTGCGTGATAGTCGCTGTCGGCATCATCGGGGCGTTCAGCGGGCAGGCCGCCGAGCGGCGCGATGCGCCAGATCGAAAACGGTTGGCCTGAACCGAGGCGGACGTGCTGCCAGCGGCCGTGCCATTCGAACCGCGCACCGGTCATCTGATCGGTCACTTCCAGTGCGCCATGGTCGTGCAGATTCCAGTGGTTGAAAGTGTCCCACGACAATTCGATATCCGCGCCCTGTTCGTTGAACGGATCGAGATTGATCGCGACCAGGATCACGTTGTCGCGCGCTTCGGTTGCTTTTTCAAAGAACAGGATGTTGTCGTTGTGCGCGGTGAGGAACGTAAGGCCGAGATGCGTTTGCAGCGCCGGGTTCGCGCGGCGAATCCGGTTCAACGCAGTGATCTCGCCGACGATGTTGCCGGGCCGGTTCCAGTCCCACGCGCGCAGTTGATACTTTTCGGAGTCGAGATATTCCTCGCTGTTCGGCAACGCAGCGGCCTCGCACAATTCGAAACCGCTATACACGCCCCACAAACCGGCGAGCGTGGAGGCCAGCGCGGCCCGAATCAGAAAGCCCGAACGCCCTGACGATTGCAAATGCCGCGGGTTGATGTCCGGCGTATTGACGAAGAAATTCGGCCGGTAGAAATCACGCGCGCCGGTTTGCGTGAGTTCGGTCATGTACTCGATAAAGTCGCGCTTCGATTCGCGCCACGTGAAATACGTGTACGACTGCGAGAAGCCGATCTTGCCGAGGCGGTTCATCATGCGTGGCCGCGTGAAGGCTTCAGCGAGGAAGATTGTGTCGGGATAGCGCGAGCGCACGTCGTCGATCACCCATTCCCAGAACGGCAGCGGCTTGGTATGCGGATTGTCCACACGGAAAATGTGCACACCCGCCTGGATCCAGAACAGGAAGACGTCGCGAAGCGCGAGCCACAAATCGGGCTTGGCGTCGTGCGCATAGAAGTCGGGATTGACGATGTCCTGGTACTTCTTCGGCGGATTTTCGGCGTAACGAAGCGTGCCGTCGGGGCGCCAGGCGAACCACGTCGGATGCTCCTTCAACCATGGGTGATCCGGCGAGCACTGGATCGCGAAGTCGAGTGCGATTTCGAGGCCGTGCGCGTGCGCGGCGGCCAGCATCTTCTTGAAGTCGTCGAGCGTGCCGAGTTCGGGATGCACGGCGGTGTGGCCGCCTTCGGCCCCACCGATCGCGTACGGGCTGCCGACATCGCCCGGTTGCGCGGTCAGCGTATTGTTGCGGCCTTTGCGATTGGCGACGCCGATTGGGTGGATCGGCGGGAAGTACAGCACGTCGAAACCCATGTCGCGGATGCGCGGCAGTTTCGTGACGACGTCAGCGAAGGTGCCGTGACGCGATTCGTCGTCGCTCATCGAACGCGGGAAGATTTCGTACCAGCTTGCGAAGCCTGCCGCCGTGCGTTCGGCATCGATCTTGTAGACGATCGGATCGCGGCTCAGGAACGGGCGGTGGCGCGCGGCGGTCATCGCCTTCGCGGTGGTCGGTGCGAGCAGCAGCGCGAGCTTCGTTTCGGCGTCCCCCTTCGTGAAGAGCTTGACGATATGTTCGAGCGGCTCGGTCACCGCGCCTTCCACGGTTTCCACTTCGGCGAGCACGAGGGCGAACAGATGCGTGGCTTCGTCGAGTTCGAGCTCGACGGTTTGGCCCGCCTTCAGCTTCTTCTGAATATGCTCGACCAGCGAGGCAAAGTCATCGCGCCATGCGACCACGGTGAACTCGTGACGACCCATGCGCTCCAGCGGAATGCGCGCTTTCCAGATATCGAGTCCGGCAGGCTGTGCAGGGCTCATCGGTACTTCGTGCCAGGCGGTTTCGTCGGCGGCGCGCCAGACGACGGCGGCGGCGATCTTGTCGTGGCCTTCCGCGAAGATCGCGGCGGTGATTTCCGCGCGCTCGCCCACCGTGCGCTTGGCGGGGAAGCGTCCGTTATCGACCGAGGGCGTGACGCTCTCGATCGCCACGCGCGGTGCGTTGATCGCTTCGAGCACGGTCTTGCGGCCGCTGCGCTTGCTGTTCGACTTGTCGATCGGTGGCGCGAGACGGATCGGTTGATCGGCGGCCGCGCGGAACAGGCGCACTGCACCGGGTGTGAGCGTGAACGGAGTCAATGCGGATGGCGTGGCTTTCCCGGGCGCGTCAAGCGGGACGAAGCGCGTGAAGTTGCCCGGTACGCCCGTGAGGAAGCGGGCTGGATCGACGCGCACCGGTGCACCGAGTTCGGGATTGATGGCGATCAGGATCGCTTCGCCGGCGTCGCGCAGATCGGGCGCGTCGGCGCGTAACAAAACGGCCGCGGGTGCGCCGGGCCCGCTCAGCGGACGCAATTCGCCGTTGGCGTGCAGCGTTTTCGTATTGCACACCACGTCGTTCACATGGCTGATCTGTTCCGAGAGATCGAATCGCTTCGACCGGCAGGCCAGCGCGAACTGCGCGGCGTCGCCGCGTGTCTGCGACATGGGCTCGGTGATGCCGTACTCGAAGCCCATCGGCATCATCCAGCCGGTGCCGGTCGAGGCCGACGCGAACAGCGCGCGGCGGTAGGCCCGCTCGACAATGGCGGAGTCGTGCGCATCGCTGAGATCGGCGGCGAGGCGGGTGCCGTAAGGCGCTTCGGGAAAGGCGATGGGGGCGGCGATGCGGGCGAGCGCGGCATGCTCTTCCACCATCCAGCTGGCGCGAAAGTCCCACCAGCGCACCGACGAAAACACGCTGTCGAAGCCCGCGCCTGCCAGGCCGAGCAGATCGCCACGCGCGAGACCCGGCGTCGCGGCGAGGAAACGCACCTCAGGATGCTTGGCACGAACCGCGTCGCCGAGTTGCCGCCAAACCGCGGCGGGCACGCGATGCGGCGAATCGAACCGGAAGCCGCCGACGCCGGCGTCGGCCAGCGCCAGCAGTTTCTGCGTCCACCAGTCGACTAGCGCAGCGCTGCTGGCGGCGTCGTTGAAATTCGCATACGCGACGTTGTCCTCGTGATGCAGATGGCGCGGATCGAGCCGCGCCTCTTCAGACTCGAATGGGTGGAACCAGCCGGCATGTTCGGCGTACAGCGCACCATCGGCGGCCATCCGGTCGATCACCAGATCGACCAGCAAGGCCAGACCGTTCTGGCGGGCGGCCTGCGCGAGCGTACGGATCGCCTCTGCGGCGGGCTGCTGAGTCTCGAACACCGGATGCAGCCGGCCGTGGTTGCCGACCACCTGTGCGTGACCCGCGCGGCCCGGTTCGAAAAGGCCGCCGATCAGCGCGTGATCGAAGCCCAGTCCGGCTGCGTGAGCGAACTGCGTGGGCCATGCATCGAGCGGCCCAACGAGAAGTGAATGGAAAAAGTAAATCCGCGGCGCGTACCCGTTTGGGGATTCCATCGGTCGTTTCCAGATTCGTCCTGCTGCGGTGTGGATGCAATTGACATGCGATCACAGCGCTCATTGGGCTTCCAGAGCCGGATACCGCGCGATGCGTGAAGCGAGGGCGCGTACTGGTCAATGTAGTGCAAAGATCGTCACGCCGCTGGCCAGTAAGGGGTGCTTTGACGCCAGGCGTCGATAGCACGAGGCCGGCCAGAACTATTCGCAAGACGCAGCAAACGTTGTGCCAGTGCGTTCTGGATTGAAGCGGAAGGGTGGGGAAGCGCGCGCCCTAGCGGGACGCGCGACGGTCGGCCGGACGCGGTGGGAGAGCGGCGGCGGGTGGCTCGCGTGTAAAACGGACGGGCGTCGCCCGGGTTTTACACGGGGTGGCGCGAGGCGGGCGCTGGGGCTGCCGGTGCCGCAAAAGGCGAAGTGGCGGCCGGCGGGGTAAGGGTCGTGAGGGAAACGGCTTTCAAGGAGGTCTCGCCGGTCAGGAGCCGAGTAAGCCCGCTGCGATGTTCACGCACAAGCCGAGCACGGCGACGTTGAAGTAGAACGCCAGGATCGACTGCGCGAGCGCGGCGCGGCGAATCGACCGCGAGCGCAGCACCACGTCCGAGGTTTGCGAGGCCACCGCGATGGTGAACGAGAAGTACAGGAAATCCCAGTAGTTCGGCTGGAGCTTGCGGTCGGGAAACAGCAAGGGGGTCTCCGGTGCATCCGGGTCGTAGTACAGCCGCGCATAGTGCGACGTGAAAATGGTCGGGATCATGAACCAGGCGCCGAACATCGTGAGGCCGGTCAGCAGGTAGTGCCATGCAGTCGAACTGCCGGCCGTGCCTTTCGCCGAGGCCAGTTCGAGCACGATCGCGGCAATACTGGCGACCGTTGCGACGCAGATCACGACCAGCACCACGCCCGCGTTTTCATCGTCGCGCCGCGCGTATTCGCGGACGCGGCCTTCGTCGGCGGCGGCCATGTGCACCCACATGAGCAGGAGGTAGATCCACACCGCGGCATCCCAGCCGGCCAGAACACGCACCATGGGGCGTACGTGTTCCGGCAGCACCAGCGCGGCCACGAGGCCGACGGCGAGGCCGATCAGCATGCGGGGTCGATTGCGAAGAACCTGCGGATAATATTTAAGGAGCATGAGATCAAGGGTGAAGGGCCGTCTGTGCCGCGGATTCTACTCGCGCTTCGGGCACCATTTGTCGAATAAGGGAATCACAGGCTATAGTCTTTCGCAACGGCCTTGCGCGCCGCTTTCAGTTGAAAGGAGATTGGCAGGCGGCGGGTGTTTCGCCGTGCGTGCCGCGCGCGGTCAGGCTGTTTTCACAAGGCTGTCATTGGCACAACGTAATGCGGCTTGCATCGTTATCATGCAGCCACACAAGACCGCTTAAGCGGCGCCAGACCAGGTTTGGGGTAGAGAAATCGACACAGCGCGCCAACGGCATCACGCCACGGTGGCGTTGTCTGTTGAGAACAACTCACGATCAACTCACCATCTGGAGCCCCCATGACAGATGTTCCTGAGAATAAAGATGCGCGCCATGGCGTGACGCATCTGGCCAGGTTTCCGTCGTCAACATCCTCTTCACTGCATGCATCGTTTTCGGCCTCGCGCAGAGCCTGGGTGCTAGGCGCATGCGCGACGGCCGCGGCGCTCGCGTTTGCCGGGGCAGGCCGCTCGCTCTCATGGATCGCGCCGGCGTTCGCTGACACTGCGCCCGCCGGCGGCGGACTCGATGCCTTCCTCGCGCTCTCGCAGCGTCTCACCGGTCACACGGGCTTCGACGCCGTGCTCGGCAAACGCGTCTACGACGCTCTCGTTAAATCAGACGGCCAGTTCTCCCAGAACGTCGCCGCGCTCAACACGTGGCTGCAAGGCCATGGCGGCGTGCCGTCCGATACCGTCACGCAGGCCTTGCAGGTCGACCAGCCGGCGCTCGCGAAATCCGTGAGCGCGATCATGCGCGCGTGGTATCTCGGTCTCGTGGGCGACATGCCGCATGTGGACGTGGTCGCTTATGAAAAAGCGCTGATGTTCGAGCCGGTCAAGGACGTGCTGACGATCCCGTCCTATTGCCGCGACGTCCCGTTCTACTGGACGCGGAAGCCGTTGAGCGCCTGAACGATGTTCCTCTCACGCGTGCGGTGTCGTCGCATGGCCTGATTGAGCCGTTCGACGAAATGCGGCACGCGAGGTCAGCAAGCAAAGACAAGCCAGAAGGGAAAGGGCAACAATGGCAAACTCAAATTCCGCCGACATCGTCGTAGTCGGCTCGGGCGTGGCAGGTGGGCTGGTCGCGCATCAAATGGCGCTGGCCGGCGCGTCGGTGATTCTGGTCGAAGCCGGGCCGCGTATTCCACGTTGGCAGATCGTCGAAAACTTCCGCAATTCGCCGGCCAAGTCCGACTTCGCGACGCCCTATCCCTCCACGCCTTACGCGCCGCATCCCGAGTACGCGCCCGCCAACAATTATCTGATCCAGAAAGGCGACTATCCGTATAACTCGCAGTATGTGCGGCTGGTCGGCGGCACGACGTGGCACTGGGCGGCCGCTGCGTGGCGGCTGTTGCCGTCGGACTTCCAGTTGCACAAGCTGTATGGTGTGGGGCGTGATTGGCCTTATCCGTATGAAACGCTGGAGCCGTGGTATGGCGCGGCTGAAGTGCAATTGGGCGTTTCCGGGCCGGACAGCACGATCGATCTCGGTTCCCCGCGCTCCAGGCCCTATCCGATGAGTGCGTTGCCGCTCTCGTACATGGATCAGCGCTTTAGCGACGTGCTCAATGCACAGGGCTTCAAGGTGGTGCCCGAACCGGTCGCGCGTAACAGCCGTCCATACGATGCGCGGCCGACCTGTTGCGGCAACAACAACTGCATGCCGATCTGCCCGATCGCCGCGATGTACAACGGGGTAGTGCACGCGGAGAAGGCCGAGCAGGCCGGCGCGAAGCTGATTGCCGAGGCGGTTGTGTACCGCGTCGAAGCAGACAACAAAGGGCTCATCACGGCCGTCCACTACAAGGACGCGAACGGCAACAGCACACGCGTGACCGGCAAGCTGTTCGTGCTCGCCGCCAACGGCATCGAAACGCCCAAGCTGATGCTGATGTCGACCTCCGACAAATTCCCGCACGGCGTTGGCAATAGCTCCGACCAGGTGGGCCGCAACCTGATGGACCATCCGGGTACGGGCGTCACCTTCCTCGCCAACGAACCCCTATGGCCCGGACGCGGGCCGATGGAGATGACATCGATCGTCAACTTCCGCGATGGCGCGTTCCGCTCCGATTACGCGGCGAAAAAACTGCATCTGTCGAATGGCGTGCCGACCATGAGCGTGACCGCCGATCTGCTGAAGAAAGGCCTCACCGGCGCCGAGCTCGACCGCCAGATTCGCGACCGCGCCGCGCGCACGCTGAACATCAACAGTTTTCACGAGCATCTGGCGGAGCCCCAGAACCGCGTGGTGCCTTCGGCGGATCACAAGGATGCGCTCGGCATTCCGCAGCCCGAGATCTACTACTCGATCAACGATTACGTGAAGAAGAGCGCGGCGAACACGCATGAACTGTATGCGCAGATCGCCTCGCTGTTCGGCGGCGCCGAAGTCTCATTCGACGATACGTTCGCGCCGAACAATCACATCATGGGTACCACCATCATGGGCAGCGATCCGGGCGATTCGGTTGTCGACGCCGATTGCCGCACACACGATCACTCGAATCTGTTCATCGCCAGCAGCGGCGTAATGCCGACTGCCGCCTCCGTGAATTGCACGCTGACGATCGCCGCTTTGTCGCTGAAATTGGCCGACAAGCTCAAGCGTGAAATCTGAGCCCTGAACGGAGAGCCACAATGACGAAGAACACCTCTCGCGTGCAGCCGGCCGATGCGCTAGTTCAGCGTGCGCGTCGTCGGCACTTCCGGGTGGCGACGCTGGCGGCCGTCTTTTCGCTGTTTGCGCTGTATGTCGCCTGGCACGAAGCGCATGGGCCGATCGCACGACATAACGACGAGCTGCCGATCACGCAGGCCCACGCGGACGACGCCGCGCAACCGGACAATGCGGCGGCCACACCGACGGCGGCGACCAGCAGCGATCTCGTGAAACGCGGTGAATACCTTGCGCGCGCCGGCGATTGCGTTGCCTGCCACACGGCTGACAAAGCACGCCCATTCGCGGGCGGCCTGCCGATCAACACACCGTTCGGCACGATCGTGACGCCGAACATCACGCCCGACCCGGATACCGGCATCGGCCAATGGAGCGACGCCGATTTTCTGCGGGCGATGCATGAAGGCGTCGGCAAGGGCGGCGAACGGCTCTATCCGGCCTTCCCATACGCGGAGTACACCAAGGTCACCGATCAGGACGCGCTGGCGATTCGCGCGTATCTGAACACGCTCACGCCGATCCACTACGCGCCGCCGAGCAACAGCCTGAAATTCCCGTTCAACCAGCGCTGGCTGATGGTGTTCTGGAATCTGTTCAATTTCGACGAAGGCCGCTTCGTGCCCGATCCGAAGCAAAGCGCTGAATGGAATCGCGGTGCGTATCTGGTGCAGGGTCTTGCGCATTGCGAGGAATGCCACACGCCGCGCAACTTCACGCAAGGCCTGAAGACGAGTTCGCGCCTCTCCGGCGCGGTGCAAGCCGGCTGGCATGCGTACAACATCACGTCGGACAAGACCAGCGGCGTGGGCAACTGGAGCGATGACGAACTGGCGGCGTATCTGTCGACCGGCGCAGCGCCGGGTCGCGCCAATGCCGCAGGCCCCATGGCCGAGGTGGTGACCGACAGTACGCAGTATCTGACACACGAGGACATCCGCTCGATCGTCACCTATCTGCGCTCGGTGCCGCCAATCAACGGCGGCGAATCGCGTCCGCGCGACCAGTGGGGCAATCCCGCCGTCGACGACGTCACCGCGCTACGCGGCACCAAGATCAATACGGTAAACGGTGCGCAACTGTTCATCGCCAATTGCGCGACGTGCCATAACTGGACCGGTCAGGGTGTCGGCGCCAGCGCGCCGGGTGCCTATCCGTCGCTGATCCACAACTCGGCGGTGGGAGCGAGCGATGCCAACAATCTGGCGATGGTGATCCTGCACGGCGTTAGCCGTACGACGAAACAGGCTGACGTATTGATGCCCGCGTTCGGCACCCAGCTTACCGACGACCAGGTGGCGGCTATCACGAACTATGTGACCAAACAGTTCGGCAATCCGCAGTCCACGGTGACGGTGGATCAGGTCGCCAAACTGCGCACCCAGCAATAATGAGTGCGCGGCCGACGCGTTTTCCGGTAAGTCCTGCCGGAGACGCGCCGTTCTTGCGTTGTTTCTACGTCATTCGAGCGATGCGGGACGTCAGGATAAGATGGGCAGCGCGCATACGCACTTGCGGATGCCGCACTATCATGAGCGAATGGATTCCGTACTCGTCAACACCGTTCAGCATCATCCGGCCAATCGGAGCGGCCGCGACTTTGTCGTGGGCGATTTGCATGGCTGTGTCGATGCGCTGCGCTATCTGCTGCGCGACATCGCATTCGATCCGGCGCGTGACCGGCTATTTTCGGTCGGCGATCTGGTAGACCGCGGTCAACATTCCGAGGAGGCTTTGGCCCTGCTCGACAAGCCGTGGTTTCACGCGGTGCTCGGCAATCATGAAGACACCTTGTGCGGCGTCGCCGATGGGCGCTTGCGGCGCCAGTGGTGGTACGGAATCGGCGGGATATGGGCGGCAAGTTTGTCCGACGAACGTTTGCAGCACTACGCCGAACGTCTGCGGACGCTGCCGCTCGTACGCGTGGTCGGCAGCGGTAAGGAGCGCTTCAATATTTTGCATGCCGAATTCTTCGGCACGGACGCCGAACTCGACGCCGGGAATTTTTCCGCCGAAACGCGCCAGCAATTGCTGTGGGGGCGGGATCTGGCCTTGGGCAATGGCGATCCGCTGCGCCAGCATGGGCTTTCGCTGACCTATTGCGGTCATACGCCGATGCGCGACATCCAGCAGATCGGCTCGCAGATTTTCATCGACACCGGCGCATTCGGGCCCGGCGGCAAGCTGACCATCGTGGAGCCGCAGGCGTTGCGGCGCTGGTCGATCTCGGTGGAGGCGGCGCGGGAGAGCGGGGCGGCGGCGCTGGCCTTGCCCTGATTGTTTCGAGTCTCCTGGTTCCTAGCCTACTTGGTTGAGCTCGAACACCATATCGATGCTCGTGCCATTCCAGTTGTATTCCAGATACGCCGCATGATGGCAGTCGCGTAGCAGCGTGGTTCTGAACGCGGCGAGGCACTCGCCCTCGTCATCCCGCACCGATGGATACACGATGCCCGGCGCACCACCCTCGCGCACGGCACGGCCTAGCGATTGCCCGGCGACATAGTCGTCGGGCGACAGCACCGCGAGATCGAGCGATGCGTCGCCGCGGATGTCGACCACGTTGCCTTGCGCCGCAACCGTGTAGAGCCGCATCTGCTGCCGCATGGGGGGCTCGGCGGTCGCCTCCAGAAATTTCCCCGTGTGGTAGCGCGTCTCCGCGATCGCAGTGGCACGCGAACGGGCGCAATAGAACACGCCGTACGTGCCGTCCGAGAAGCGGCTGCCGAGCGGATTCAGGTGTGTCAGCGCGGCCATGATCGGCCCGTAGCCCGGACCGAAACGGCGCTCCTCGCGTGGCACGAGATCGAGTTCGCCGACTTCGGTGCGCAGGCGGTCGTTGGTCATCGCTTCGAGCGCGTAGAGAGCGTCGAAATCTTCGGGCGATGCGACCCGGTCGAACAGATTGACGGCCGGAAAGCGCGTTGGAATCACGCGATACGCGGGCGACCAGTCGAGCGGCGCGCTGCGCCAGCGGTGCTGCCAATGCGGTTCTGTCACGCCCAGCCGCCTCGCATCGCGTCGAGATACTGGCGCACGGCCACGAGATCGCTGATGTTACCGGCTAGCATGCGGTCCAGCGCGCGGCGGCCGCCGAACGGCGGCGCGCTGTTGGGGCGCTTGATCCAGGTGTCGGCGGCGCTGGGTTGCGGCAGCAGGATTTGCAGCGCCTTATAGATGCCGAGCAGCAGCGACAGGCGTTCCAGCGTGTCGCGCCCCAGACGCGCTGTGCCCGGCGCGGATTTCCATTTGAAGTAGGTGGAACGGCCTGGCGAGCCGAGCAACACGATCTGCTCCTCGGCGCTCAAATCCCAGTCTCGTGCGATGTTGAAGAACGCGCGCAGGCCTGCCGCCGACATTTCCGTGAGCGTGGGTTCCGAAACCGGCCGGCGGATGGGCGGTTCGGGCTGGGTGAAGCGGGCGGCGTGAGCCATGATGGGGTGAGTCCTTATCTGTACTTATTGTTGATATTAGTCTAAAAATGGATTTTTGCAAGAGAATATAATCCCGGCTCGTTATGAAGTCGAAGATCAGGAGAAGCAGGAGATGTGGGTTCGAGCAGTAGCAACGGCAGTTGCAGTGTGGTGTGTGTCGGGTGCGGCAATGGCCGCGGGTTATGCGGAAGTGTGGAATCCGCCCGAATCGGCCGGGCATACGGCGAAGCATGCAAAGAAAACGGCGGGTACGGCCAAGGTCAAGTCTACCGCCGGCGCGAAGGCGGGTTCGAAGCAGGTGGCGAAGGGGCAGCATGGGGAGCAACGGGTCGCGTCGGCGTCGAAGAGTGGTGCCAAGCCGGCAGCGCATGGCAGTGTGAAGAAGGTCGTCGCCAGGAATGCTGGCCACAGTGGCGCGGTGAAGGGCGCGGGCAAACCTAAGTCGAAGGCAGCGGTAGTGGCGCAGGGTAAGAAGCCGCACGCAAAACTCGCTCAAGCGAAGCCGGCTCAAGGCCGGATCATGCACGCCGACCTGGTTCAAGGCCATGCAGCGCATGCCAAAGTGGTCAATGTGGCGGCGAAAACCAGCGCAGCCAAACCGGCCGTGGTCCATACGAACGCGCCTGCCAAGGCCGCAAACGTAGCGGCGAGTCCCGCGGCCGCCGCGCCTGCTAATCCGGCGACCGCCAGCAGCGGTTCGTTGCCGCCGATCCTCCACTGACCTTCTGTTCTGTTCTGTTCAGTTCCGTTCAGGCGGCGCGTTTGCGTTTGGCCTTGGCGCCCGGCGGACCCAGCGCCGTGCGGCCGAGTTCGACGATGCGCGCCGAGAGCTTTTCGAGGCGTGGCGACTGGACCTTCCAGGCGTGCCAGTACAGCTCGACGTCGGTGGGCTGCTTCGGCGCAAGATCGACCAGTTCGCCGCGCTCGACGGCATCGCCGAATTCCAGTTCGGGCACCATCCCATAAGCGAGCCCACGCTGGATTGCCATGTAGCGCGGCACCGGCGCAGGCACGTAGTGGCATGGATAAGCTTCCGGCGGCAGGCCGAAGCGTGTCTCGAGAAAGCGCGCCTGCAACGCGTCTTTGCGTGAGGACAGGATGACCGGCGCGCGCCGCGCGCTTTCACGCGTCAAGCCATTTGGAAACCATCGTTCGACGAACGCCGCCGATGCCACCAGCCGGTAGCGCATCGCGCCGAGCCGTTCCGCGAAGCAGCCGCGCATTGGCGCCGGTTCGGTGGTGATGCAGCCGATTGCGAGGCCTGAGGCGAGTAGCGCGTGAGTGTGATCCTGGTCGTCGACGGTCAGATCGAGCAGCACGTTTTCCTGCAGCAGGATCTCGGAGAGCGCGGGGAAAAACCACGTGGACAGCGTGTCCGCATTCACGGCGGCTGCGACGTTCAGCAGCGCTTCGTTGGCGCCCGCGAGATCGCTGGCGAAGTCGTCTTCGAGCAGGGCGGCACGCCGTAGATATTGCAACAGACGCTGGCCCATCTGCGTCGCGCGACAGGGCCGCGTGCGCACGATCAGCGGGTTGCCCAGGCGCGTTTCGAGCGCCCGCACACGCTGTGATACTGCGGACGATGTGACGTTCAGGCGCACGGCGGCCTGTTCGAAGCTGCCGGTTTCGATGACCGCGCGGACGGCGGCGGTTTGTCGGGGGTCGAGGTCCACTGAGTGCCTTTTGGGTGATAAGCCTCACGCAGCCTTTCGCGGACGGCCGCCTTTCTTGCCGTTCTCGCGGGCAGCCGCCGATTTCGCCTCGGACTTCACGCTGCCGCCGCTGCGGCCGATATCGCGCATCCACGCTTTCGAGCCGAATACACCGTCGATCAGGCCATGCACCGACACGACGACGTCGAGCGCCGGAAAAACGAGTGCCGAACCGAGACCGAAAATCTCAATCGAGCGTAAATCCGCGGCCGACGCGTTGTGCAAACCTTCGATATAGGCGATTGGCACCAGCAGCGAAATGTCGTTGGTCAGCGTGATTTCGAGCCGTTTGGTGCGCGGTTTATAGCAAGCGCTACGCGCGGCGGGACGTTTGGCGGTTTCAGCGCCGCGTTCCCGCGCAAGCCGCCATTCTTCGCTGCTGTTCATGAGTGGATTCCTTTCCATGCGGAGCACAGGAACGGCACCATTTCGTTAATGCGTTTTGCCAGCCGGCGCGCTTCGCGTTCTGAATACCCTCGAGCCTCGCGGATGGAAACCGGGCCGTCGGGACAATTCAAGATAAAGATAATCTCACCATCCGGAGCGAGAACATGAACATGAGGCGGAGCGTGATCGTGAGGGTAGATGACCACGATCAGCCCGTCGATCCGGGCAATGATGGGCATGGCGGCCATTATATACCGTAGCCGCTTGGGTTTTTAAGAGGGCGGCCGAATGTCTCAAGCGCTTGCCAACCCATTCGTCACCAACCGCAACGTCTCCATCGACCGCGCATCCCTCACGCGCGAATGCAGCGTCACGCGTGATTCCGGCAGCGGTGGCAAGCCCAGCCGTGCGCCGACATCGACCAATCCACGCGGCGCCACTCTGCGCGCCAGCGGCGATACCGCCAGACCAGCCGCGACCGCGGCGCCGACGGCAGCCACTCCGCCACCGACGAACACTTCCTGCCACGCAAGCCCCGCCTCATTCAGCGTGTGCAGCGCGACGTCGCGCACATTGCACGGCGGACTCAACAGCGCCAGCCCCAACGGCTCGCCGACGCGCGGCAGCCATTCCGGCGTAGCGAGCCAGCCAAGCGGCTCGCTGAACAGCACCTGTGCGTCCTCACGCGGCGGCTCATCGGCGCCGTAACGAATGATCACCGCGTCGAGACGCCGTTCATCGAATTGCGCGAGCAGCGCCGCGGACATGCCCAGATGCAATTCGACCACCAGACCCGGATCGTGCGCGTTGAGCCGCGCGAGCAACTGCGGCAAGTTCGTTCCCGCGACGTGCTCGCTCATCCCCAGCGTGAGCCGCCGACGCTCCACGGACAACGAACCCAGCGCCCGCTCATGTGCGCCCAGCAGATCGCGGGCCGCGCCAAGGAAGGCGTTGCCATCCGCGGAAAGGCGCACGACACGGGGCGTGCGTTCCAATAACTGCTTGCCGAGATGCGCCTCCAGCCGTTTCAGCTTCAGGCTGACGGCCGATTGCGTGGTATTGAGCGCGTCCGCCGCCCGCGTGAAGCTGTGCAGATCGGCAACCAGCACGAAGGCGCGCACCGCATCGAGATCGAGGACTTTCATTTCAGTTGAATATGGATGAAATAGCCAAAGATGGCTGTTCATTATGACTGAGCGCGCCTAAGCTGTGTTTACCCAATCACTGCAACCAAGGAGTTTCATCATGCCGCTCACACGAATCGCATTGCGCGCTGGCAAGCCGGTGGAGTATCGGAAGGCGCTGACGGAAAGCATCCAGCGTTCGCTGGTGGAGACGTGCAATGTGCCGAAAGACGACATCTTCATGCTGATCACCGAGCACGATGCCGGTAATTTTGTGTACGACAAGCAGTATCTGAACATCGAACGCAGCGACGATCTCGTGGTGATTCAGATCACGTTCAACAATACGCGCACGCTCGAACAAAAGAAGGCGCTGTACAAGCGCATGGCGGATGAACTGGCGGAGTCGCCGGGACTGCGACGAGAGGACGTGTTCATCAATCTCGTCGAGGTGCTGAAGGAGAACTGGTCGTTCGGCAATGGGATCGCGCAGTACGCGCTTTGAGTGCCCGCTGGGCAAGCGCTCAATGCGAGACGTGCGGCAAGGTCGATTGACCTTGCCGCATGTCGCCGGCAAGCGCGGTGCCTGTCACGCAATCGTATCGATCACACCACCATCCACGCGCAGCGCCGCGCCGGTGGTCGCCGAAGCCTGCGGCGAGCAGACGTAGACGACCATGTTCGCGATTTCTTCAGTGGAAGCCGCGCGCTGAATGATCGAACTGCTGCGATGCTCGCGTACGAACTCGGTGGCAACCTGCTCGACGGTTTTGCCTTGCTGCCTGGCGGTGTCTTCCACCATCGCGCGGAAGCCGTCCGACAAGGTCGGTCCAGGCAGCACGGCATTCACTGTTACGCCGCTGCCCGCCACCTGCTTGGCAATCCCGCGCGCGATGCTCAACTGCGCGGTCTTCGAGAAACCGTAGGCGAGCATGTCTGCCGGGATATTCAACCCCGATTCCGATGAAATGAACACCACGCGGCCCCATTTGCGCTCGATCATCCCTTTCAGATAATGGCGCGTGAGCCGCACGCCTGACATCACGTTGACCTGGAAGTAGCGCTCCCAGTCGTCGTCTGTGGTGGTGAAGAGATCGCCGGGGCCGAACACGCCGAGGTTGTTCACCAGAATGTCTGCGTGCGGCACGGCTTTCGAGAGCGCCGCGCAACCTTCGGGCGTGCCGAGGTCGCCGGCGAAGCCGCGCAGCTTTGCTTTCGGCGCAGTCTTGAGAATCGTTTCGATGGCGCGGTCTACCGCTTCCTGTTTGCGGCCGTTGACGATGGTTTCCGCACCCGCTGCGGCGATGCCGGTCGCGATGGCGAGGCCGATGCCCGCCGTGGACGCGCTGACGATGGCGGTCTTGCCGGATAGATCGATGTTCACTGGCTTGCTCCTTGTTGACGTTGCGGCGGACTGCCCAGGCGTGCGGCTGGCCTTGCCGAAAAATGTAAGCGACGGAGTGCTCAAACCTTCGAGGTGAGTATCCCACCTATCCGCCTTCGGGGTCGAAAACGTGCTCATCCGCCGACGGACACCTGCGTCGCTATAATGATTCGCTGTCCTTTTCTAGCCCACCTCCCCCTGCCGCCATGACATCCGACCGCATCGATCCGTCCCACGAAGCCCTCGAACTTGGCGGCTCAGTCTGGTTTAAGGCAGGCGCGCAAACGCTCGGCGGCGCGTCACGGATCGCGCTGCTCGCGGCGATCGGCGAAACCGGTTCGATCACGAACGCGGCGAAAGCCATCGGCATGAGCTACAAAGGCGCGTGGGACGCTGTCGACACGATGAACAATCTTGCTGGTGAGCCGCTCGTCGTGCGCTCGACCGGTGGCAAAGGCGGCGGCGGCACGATACTCACGCCGCGCGCCGTGAAGCTGATCGATACGTTTCGGGCGGTCGAACGCGAGCATCGGCGTTTTCTCGAACGCGCTGGCGCGGCTATCGAAGGCTTTGCCACGGATTGGGATCTGATCGGCCGCATCGGCGTGAAAACGAGCGCGCGCAATCAGCTATATGGCACGGTGTCGGCGATCATCCGCGGGACGGTCAACGATGAGGTGTCGCTGGCGCTGCCAGGTGGCCATACGATCGTCGCCGTAGTCACGCATGAAAGTACCGAGACGCTGGGCCTCGCGGTGGGGGCGGCGGCGTTTGCGCTGATCAAGGCATCTTGGGTGGTGCTGCTCGTGGAGGATGAAAGTGGCGCGCCGCTGAAGTTGTCCGCGCGTAATCAGTTGCGCGGCACGGTGCAGAGTGTGAAGCGCGGGGCGGTCAATGCGGAGGTGTCGCTGCTATTGGACGGCGGCGCGGTGATTACCGCGGTCGTCACGAATCAAAGCGTCGATACGCTTGGGCTTGTGGAAGGCGGGACCGCGGTTGCTGTATTCAAGGCATCGAGCGTGATTCTTGGTGTGAAGGATTGAGTGAGCAGGCGCGCTGCGGTTACGGCACGCTGCGCTCGTACCCAGCAAACGGATGGTTCTCACGTACGCAACCATCGCTGACCTGCACGACCTGATCGCCGAACGCGGCGACATCGTCCGGATCGTGCGTGATCAACACCATCGGAATATCGAGCCGCGTTTGCAGGTCCGACAGTTCGCTGCGCATACGCTGACGCAGCGCGCTATCTAGCGCGGAAAACGGCTCGTCCAGCAGCAACAAGCGAGGTTCGGCGACAAGCGCCCGCGCCAGTGCCACGCGCTGCTTCTGTCCACCCGAAAGCTGCGCCGGATGATTACCGGCCACGCTCTTCAACTCGAGCGCGTCGAGCCAGTAATCGACTTGCGGGTGCGAGATTCGCGCGCGCGGATTGAGCCAACCCTGCTGCAATCCGAAGCCGATGTTCTGCCGCACGTTCAGATGTGGAAACAGCGCGTAGTCCTGAAACAGATACGCAATCTTGCGTGCTTGCGGTTTCTGATCGATACCGCGCGCGCTGTCGAACAACGCGTTGCCGTGCAGCGTGATCGTCCCTTCGTCGGGACGCAGCAAGCCGGCGATGGCCTGCAGCGTCAAACTCTTTCCCGCGCCGGACGGCCCGAACAGCACGACGCGCTGCGTGGTCGCCTTGAACGAGACGTCGAGCGTGAAATGACGCTCGGCGCTCTGAAAGGTCTTGCGGATGTCGACGGCGAGCAACATATCAGCGGGACGACAGAAGCGTGTGCTGCGGCACCAGACGGCCCGCGAGCAACAGGATCACGACGCACGTCACGGAAGTCACGAGCACGAGAAAATTGGCGGTGCTGTCGTCGCCGGCCTGCACAGCTGAATAGACCGCAACCGAAAGCGTCTGCGTGCGTCCCGGCAAGTTGCCCGCGATCATCAGCGTCGCGCCGAATTCGCCGAGCGCCCGCGCAAACGCCAGCAGACCGCCTGCGAGAATGCCGCGGGCGGCGAGCGGCAGTGTCACGCGAAAGAAGACCGCCGTTTCGCTCACGCCGAGCGTGCGCGCGGCCCGCTCGAGTTGCGGATCGACGGATTCGAAGGCGGCGCGCGCGGACTTCAGCACGAGCGGAAACGCCACCACCGTCGACGCGATCACCGCGCCCTGCCAGGTGAACACCAACTGGATATCGAGCTTGTCGAGCCATCCGCCGATTACGCCGCGCCGTCCGAGCAGGACCAGCAGGTAGTAGCCGAGCACGGTGGGCGGCAAAACGAGCGGCAGCATGAGCAGCGAATCGATTACGTCGCGCGCGCCCGAGCGCCAGCGCGACAAACCGAAACCGGCCGCGACGCCGAACACCAGATTGAGCGCGGTGGCCCAGCCCGCCACTTTCAGTGACAGCAGGAGCGGAATCCAGGCCTGTTGCATGTGCGTCCGGTACTTAGGTTAATGCGCGGGCTTGAAGCCGTACTTCGCGAGCACGGCCTGGCCGGCCGGCGAGAGCACAAAGTTCATAAAGGCTTGCGCGTCGGCCGCGTGGCGGCTGCCTTCGACTTGCGCGATCGGATAGGTGATCGGCGTTTGCGTCGGCACGTTCATCGCGACCTTGACCTTGTCCGGCATGACTGCGGCATCGGTGCTGAACACGAAGCCGGCGTCCACTTCACCGCGCGACACATAGTCCAGGCTCTGACGTACGTTCGATGCCAGCACAGCCTTTGCGCTGACCGCGTCCCACACGCCAGCGGCTTGCAGCGCGCCTTGCGTATAGCGGCCAACCGGCACCGAAGCCGGATCGCCATAAGCCACACGCTTCACATTCGCCGACGTCAGATCGTTCAGCGAGGCCGGCGCGAAATGGCTGTCGGTCGGCACGATCAGCACCAGCGAATTGGCGGCAAAGTCCTTGCGCGTAGCCGGAACGATCACTTTTTCCGCCGCGGCCTTGTCCATCGCTTTCTGGTCCGCCGAAGCGAACACGTCGGCGGGCGCACCCTTGACGATCTGCTGCATCAGCACGTCGGACGCGCCGAAATTCAACAGCACCTTGATGCCGGGATGCTGCTGTTCGAAGACCTCGCTCACTGCTTTGAACGCGTTGGTCAGGCTGGCGGCGGCCGAAACCACCAGTTCGTCGGCACGTGCGTTGGCGCTGACGGCAACGGAGATGGCGCTGGCGATGAACAGCGCGTGTTTCACAAGGCGGCGGGACAGTGTCATGAAGGCTGGATGTCCGGCGTGGGCCGGAGCGGCGGGTTAAAACGCTATCGTAATATATGAAAGGTTATAGCGGTACCCATGACGATTATTCAGTCGCGCGCATAACGCGGCCCGGCAGGCGTTGGCTTCAGTTGCTGAACAGGAAATCGATTGAACGTGCTTCAGACGTCTGGCGAGTCCGGCGGCGTCAGCGTGTTGAGCGTCTGCGACAGCGGCGCTGTGGCGGGACGCACGTCGCGCACGGCCCTCCACTTGGCGCGGATGAACGGCCGATCGTGGCCGGACACCTTCAGCGCGATATGCGTGACCCAGCGTTGCGTCGGCACATGCACACCGTGCATCAGCAGCGCGAGGATCATGAGACTCGCGGCGACGGGCGCTGCCGACAGCCGGCCCGGCTCGGCATGCCACGCCATGCGCACGAAGAACAGCGCCGCCAGCGCACCGACCAGGCAGCCGGTCACGGCTTCAGATGGTGAGTGAGCGCTCAGCACGACGCGCGACAAGCCGACTGCCATGCCCGCGGCCAGGCCTAATAAAACGCCAAGCAGACGAATTGCCGGACGCGCCGGCAGCAACATCAGGAACAATGCGACCGGATAGACGGCGGTAGAGAGCATGGCGTGACCGCTGACGCCAGTGAAATCCAGTTCGCGCACGCCGACGCCCCAACCGAGGAAGGCCAGCTTGGTCAAAGTCACAACGCCGATGGCCGCGCCAAGCAGCAGCAACCAGCCAGCCGCCATGCGCCACGTGTAGCCGACCGCCAGCCACAGCGCGATGGCGAACGCGAGCGGCAGCGTCATGCCGGCGCCGCCGAGGCTGGTGATCGAATACCACAGATGGGCTGGTAAATCGGGCATGGCAAAAGCGCGACCAAGGCCGCGTAGAATCGGGTTGGTAATGGTTTAACGCGCGAACGGCGCGAATCGCCGACGCGGTAAAGGCGTCGGCAGACATTATTTACCCGCCAGTATAGACGGGTGCTGCGGGCGGGATTCGCCACGCATCAGGCTTTTTGTGGCGGGTGTTGGCTAGCGAACAAGCTTTGCCACGGTTTGACGTTGGTGCTGCTGCAAGGTTCGCCGGGCGGAAAATTCGGTATCCGGCAGAGGCCAAGGCCGTCAGCATCGCATGAGGATTGGTGTTATTGTGCATTGCACAACAAAGCGTCGTTCGATCGAACGGCACCTGTCCCTTTTTGCGAGGTTACCCGCCGATGGCAAAAAGTCTGTCGAAAATCTGGCTGCGCGGTCTTAAGCGGCTGCTCGCGATTCAAACCGAGCACACTCACGCAACGACCAAGCGCGCCCCCACACGGCCGGCACGCGCCGCCACTCCCAAACCTTCGGCCAAGGCCCGCCCGGTCAAGCCGGCGGCCGCGTTGCGCGCATCCGCGAAACGCGAGGCGCCGCGCGCCGCTCCGCGTGAATCACGGGTTCGTCCGCGCGCCTCGGCATGGGCGAGCGGTTCATGGACGCGCTCGTTCCATTCGGCGCCTACCGCGCCTGGGCGGCTCGTCAACCACCTTCAATACGGGCTGTACATCCCGACCGGCCATGCGCACGAGGCGATGCCGCTGGTCGTGATGCTGCACGGCTGTACCCAGTCAATTGACGAATTCGCCGAAGGCACGCGGATGAACGTGCTCGCCGACCGGTTCGGCTTTGCCGTGGTTTATCCGGAACAGTCGAAGCATGTGCATTCGCATCGCTGCTGGCATTGGTATGACGCCAGCGACAGCGCCGGCGGTGCCGAGGCGCGTGCGGTTGTCTCGCTGGTGGATTCACTGGTTGCCCAGCACGGCTTCGACAGCGAGCGCGTCTATGTCGCCGGAATCTCTGCCGGGGCCGGCCTGACGGCGCTTCTGGCCGCTAACTACCCAGACCATTTTGCGGCTGTCGCGCTGCATTCGGGCCCTGCTTTCGGCGAGGCCCGCTCCGGCATTACGGCGATGGACGTGATGCGGCGCGGCGCGCGTCGCGAGCCTGCCGAGTTGGTTGACGAACTCGTTAACGTGGCTGAATACCCCGGGATGCCGGCCATCATCCTCCACGGCGACACCGACCATGTGGTCGCGCCCGTCAATGCGGACCAGCTTGCGGTGCAGTTTCTTCGTCTGAACCGGATCGTCGACGAGAAAGGCGCGCGCAAATCCGGCGAAGTGAAGGAAGAGCGCAAAGGTGGCGTCGTGATGCGCGACTACCTGCGCGGCGGCCGGCGCGTGGTGCGGTTGTGCCGTGTCCAGGGGCTCGCGCACGCCTGGAGTGGTGGCGATGACGCCGTACCTTTCCATTCCGCCAAAGGTCCGGACGCAAGCGCCATGGTGTGGGATTTTTTCAGGCACCAACGTCGTACGGGCACTGGCCGCATCGCTGAAAGCACCGCCACAGAAGCTTCGGCGGGCGCGCGGTGACATTGGAGCAACACTTCGAAATGAGTATTGGCGTGTTCCTAGGGTTTTCCCTATAATACGGGTTATCCCTTAGGCGTTAACGCCTAAACTCATTGTCGAGGTTGACCATGTACTTGCTTAGCCGCCTGTTTCTGTTCCTGACCAAATCGCCCGATCAACTCGCGAAAGAACGCGCTGACGCCTTCCTCGCAGAGGCAACCGATCTTTACGATCTGGAATTCCGTATGCGCAAGCTGGACCGTGAGGCGGCTACCCGTCATCCGGCGTGGATGGCCCAGCACTAAGCTGCGCGAGTTTGAAGCATCGGCGCGTATTGAAGAACGCCGATGTTTGGGGTGAGGCGCCCAAGCTGTTATGAGCTATTGGAAGGGCTCAGCACGCTTAAACAGCCGGATTCAATTGCCACAGCGCGTTTGATTCAACACCGCGGTAAATGCCACGTAGGCTACCTGGGGCTCGAGCAGTTCGGCCAGCCCAGCGGTCCCGTTGCCTGTATGCAAGCGTCAGTGCGACGAGCGACACCAGAACACCAGCAGCGACCGCAAACGGCGCGTCTCTAAGTCTTCGCCGGACGTTCCTGATCAAATCAATGTGAGCGGGCGCTTACTTGCCGAAACGGGCAAGCGTACGCTGCCGCGCGTCGGCATGGTCGACGATCGGGGCGGGATAATCCTTGCCCAACACCACACCAAATTCCGAGAGCCGATCCGCACCTGCCAACCATGGCGCGTGAATCCATTTGGCCGGCAGTTTTGCGAGCTGCGGCAGGTAGCGTTTGATAAAGCGCCCTTCGGCGTCGAACTTTTCGGATTGCGTGATCGGATTGAAAATCCGGAAATACGGCTGCGCGTCGCATCCCGTCGATGCCGCCCATTGCCAGCCGCCGTTATTCGCCGAGAAATCGAAATCGTTCAGTTGCTCGGCAAAGTAGCGCTCGCCGCGTCGCCAGTCGACGCCCAGATCCTTCACCAGAAAACTCGCTGTCACCATCCGCAGGCGGTTGTGCATGTAGCCCGTGCGGTTCAGTTGCAGCATCGCCGCATCCACCAGCGGATAGCCCGTGCGGCCGTCGCACCATGCGGCGAAGGCCTCGTCCGCTTCCGGGCCTTGCTCCCAGCGCAGTTGGTCACACTCTTCCTTGAACGACGCGCCGTCCGCCAGCTTTGGATGATGCGAGAGGATCATGAAGTAAAAATCCCGCCAGATCAGCTCAGACAACCACGTGGCCGAGCCTTGCCCGTCCGGTTGCAGTGACATCTCGTGCGCGAGTCGCGCGAGCGTCCGGATCGAGACAGTGCCGAAGCGCAGATGCATCGACAGGTAGCTCGGGCCTTTGACGGCGGGAAAGTCGCGCCGGTCCTGATAGCTGTCGATGCGGGTCATGAAGTCGTCGAGCAGGCGTTGCGCGCCGCTCATGCCGGTGGGCAAGTTGAGCTCCGCAAGATTGCTCGGTACGAAGCCGAGTTGATCGAGTGTCGGCAACTGACGGTCCAGCCTCGGCGGTAGTGCTGCCAGATGCTTCGCGTAGGCCTCAACCGGATACGGTTTCAGATCGAAGGCCGTCAACTGCTTGAGCCATGCATTCTTATAGGGCGTGAACACCGTGAACGGTTTGTTCTGGCCTGTCAGCACCTCATCGCGCTCGAAAATCACCTGGTCTTTAAACGTCAGCCATTGGCGTCCGGCTTCGGCAAGCCGCTCGTGCACCGTCTCGTCACGCCCGATCGCGACCGGCTCGTAATCGTGATTGGTGAATACTGCATCCACGCTGAGTTCGTCGGCGAGCCTGGGCACGAGATCGACCGGATCACCGTACAGCACGATGAGCCCGCCACCTTTGGCACGCAACGCCTCGTCCAATTCGCCCAACGCAGCAAGAATGAACTCGACGCGGCGGTCCTGTGGCTGCGTATCGGGATGGCGAGTTTGCCAGGCGTCGCTCAGCGGTTGCAGGATCGTCGTGTCGAATACGAACGCGCACCAGACGCGCACGCAATGCTTGAGCGCGTAGTAGAGCGCGGCGTTGTCCGTGCTGCGCAGGTCGCGGCGAAACCAGACCAGACCGGTATCGAAGGTGTCGTTCAGGCGCTGCAGGCGTGTCATTGATAACGTGGGTCGGGTAAGGGGCTGCGCAGTCTGGCATCGACCGGCGCAATGATCGACTGCCAGGCGACGATATTACTGAACTGCGCGTTGACTAACAGAGCTATCGGCGAAATCGCGCGACGGCAGATGATCGGTCGGATCGATGCCGCACATTGCGTGCCGCGTCCGCGAATGCCTATTGCACCGCCAAACAGCACAACGCCCGTACCTGATTTGCAGGGTACGAGCGTTGTTCATGACGGCGCGGTTGTGCCGCGCGCATCAACGATTCGATTCATTGGCAATTCGTTCAAGCCGCCGGAGCTTACGCGACTTGCAGGCGCACCGCGACGTTGTTGCGCGTGGCGTTCGAGTACGGGCAGACCTGATGCGCTGCGTCGACCAGTTCCTTGGCTGCATCTGCAGGGAGACCCGGCAGCGAGACGCGCAGATCGATGTCGAGCGCGAAGCCGCCATTGTCGTTCGGGCCGATCCCCACTTCTGCCGTGACTTGCGTGTCAGCCGGCAAAGCCTGCTTGCGCTGGCCGGCGATGAACTTCATCGCGCTCAGGAAACACGCCGAGTAGCCCGCTGCAAAGAGTTGTTCAGGGTTGGTGCCCGCTGCGCCCGTGCCGCCCAGTTCGCGCGGTGCTGCCAGCTTCACGTCCAATGCATTGTCCGACGATACTGCACGGCCGTCACGGCCACCGGTGCTGGTTGCGCTTGCTTTGTAGAGGATGTTCATTGTGCTGCTCCTAAATCCGGGTTGTCAGGGTGGTTTGCATGCTTGCCGCTGTCTGGCCGCCTTTCTGGCGGAGTGCTATCGAAGCGGCATGTGATAAAGATAGTACACAAATCATTTGTGTGAAAACTAATTTTTGTATCGCTCCGATAGCGTGCCTTTTGAAACAGGCCGACTAGTGGTCCATGTAATCGTTGAGCGTGGAGCGCAGGCGCGTCAGATCGTCACGCAGACGGAGCAGGAATTCCGGCGTCTGCTGGGTCGCGCAGAAGATTTCCGCCGGCACTTCGCGTGCCTGGCGCTTCAGCGCGGTGCCCGCTTTGGTGAGCCGGATATAGACGAGTCGCTCATCTTCGACGCCGCGTACCCGTTCCAGGTAGCCCTGCGCTTCGAGGCGCTTGAGCAGGGGCGTGACCGTCGCCGAGTCGAGATTCAGGCGTGCGGCCATGTCTTTCACCGTGACGTCGTCGGCCTCCCATAGCACGAGCATCGTCAGGTATTGCGGGTACGTCAGGCCGAGCTTGTCGAGCAGCGGTTTGTACGCCTTCGTCATCGCAAGCGAGGTCGAATAGAGGGCGAAGCAGAGTTGCTCGTCGAGCGTGAAGGGCAAAGCGGGGCGCTGGGTCATGTTGCATCTCGCGTAAAAAAGAGCGTGCAAATCGATTGCGCGCAAACCATTGTGCCGTAAGTCGAGGCGAGATGCCGAGCGCGGATGGTAATTTGGCGAGGCGATGGGGGCGGACGGCGCCAGCGCGAAAGCGCGCAGTGCGCCGGATTGAAACCCCACGGGCGCCGAAAAAGCGCCCGCGCGTGAGCAACGGTCTAGCCGGCGCTCAAGCCGCCGGCGTGGTCGGCAGGTCCGGTGCTTCCGGCGTTTGCACGCCGAAGCAGCCGCGATAGGTCGCGTAGAACGAGCAATACAGCATGGTCGTGACGATCATCGTGGCGGGCATCAGGATCGCGAATGCGAAGTCACCCGCGCCCAGCGCCTGCATCAGCGCGGACAAGCCGAACGAGACCGTGGTCGCCACCGCGAACCACAGTGCGCCGAACACGATGAACGCGCCGCGATTGCGCCAGCAACTCACGATACTGAAGAACATCGCCTTGACGGGCGGCACGTCGTGCCACGCGATAAGAACCGGCGAGAACCAGAAAATCATCGCGACGGGAATGTAGAACGCAAACGCGGCGATCACCGCCAGCGGGATATTGCTGTTGGCGATCGCGTCCTGATCCATCGTAGCCATGCCGAGCATGACCTTGAGCAGCATGCCGCCGTCGGCGAGTGCCGAGCCGGCCAGCACCAGCGCCATCGCGACGACGTACAGAACGCCCAGCGCCAGCAGACGTTTGGCGACCGCGGGGCCGTAGGAGTGAAAGCCGTCCACCAGAATGGTCGGGAACACCGGTTTGCCCGCGATGGTGTTGCGGCACGCCGCCATGAAGCCGACGGCGACACCCGGAATGAAGACCAGCGGCAGCACGCCGCCGACGACCGGAATCTGCGCCGCCAGCGTCATGACCAGCAGATAGGTGAAGAACAGCGTCAGAAACGCGAGCGGGTTCTTGCGGAACAGCCAGATACCCTGCCGGAACCAGACATAGCCGGTTTTCGCGGGGACTTCGATCAGTTGCATGAGGTATGAATGCCTGGAAGAGCAACGCCGGACAGGCGTTCGCGCAGAATGCGCTCGAAATGACCGGGGTCGTGCGGTTTGAGTAGCTCGGCCGCGCGCGGCAAATGAAAATCATACAGGCGCGAGACCCAGAAGCGGTAAGCGCCGGCACGCAGCATATCGCCCCAATGGCGGTTTTCTTCGACAGTGAACGGGCGCACGGTCTGGTAGGCGCGCAGCATGGCTTCGGTGCGTGCCTCGTCGAGCTTGCCGGTGGCGAGGTCGACGCACCAGTCGTTGACCGTTACCGCGACGTCGAACAGCCACTTGTCGCAGCCGGCGAAATAGAAGTCGAAGAAGCCGCCCAGGCGCACCTCGTGGCCGGATTCCGGTGCTGCATGCGCGAACAGCGCGTTATCGCGGAACAGGTCGGCGTGGCAGGGGCCTTCGGGCAACGTGGCGTAATCTGCCGAGGCGAAGAACGTCTCCTGATGCGCCAGTTCAGACGACAGCAGGTCGCGTTGCGCCCCCTCGAGGAACGGCAGGATGGTGGGTACGGTTTCCTGCCACCACGGCAGACTGCGCAGATTCGGCTGATAGCGCGCGTAATCGCGCCCCGCCAGATGCATGCGCGCGAGCATGTGCCCGACCTCGACGCAGTGCTCGATTTGCGGCGCCAACTCCGGCGCGCCTTCGAGTTTGGTCACAATGGCGGCGGGCTTGCCGTGCAGCGTGCCGAACAGCGCACCGTCTTCGCGCGGCATGGGATCCGGCACCGGCACGCGGTGCGCGGCCAGGTGCTGCATCAGATCGAGATAGAACGGCAGTTGCTCGGCCGTCAGCTTTTCGAAAATCGTGAGGACGTATTCACCGCGCGTCGTCGTCAGAAAGAAGTTGCTGTTCTCGATACCGGACGGAATGCCGCGAAACTCGACGACTTCGCCGAGATCGTAATGACGCATCCATTCTGCTAGTTGGGGTTCGGTGACAGCGGTGAAGACAGCCATGCGGGAAACGTCGGATCAGGTTAGTCGGGCTGGCGCGAGGCGACCAGTGCGAGATGTGGCAAATGCGTTGCAGAAAGCGCGGTCAGGGTCACGCGGTCAAGTTCAATCAGGCAGCGACCTTGCCTGCCAATCCTTGCCACCCGTCAGGGTCGCCAAGCGCTGTGACAATTCAACGCGGTATCGCCATGCTGCAGGCGGTGCTGAAAATCGGCAAGCAGGCTAAAAGCCCGGGGCGACGCCCGCGGGCCGCGCAGATCCGGGCGCGGCTTACATCACGCCGCCGCCCCGGCATGCATCAATAAGTCAGATTCACCGAGGGCAAACGCGCGTTCGGGCGGCCGTTGTCGCGCACGGTGGGCGACGTGTCGAGCGGCGCGCTCATCTGATAGCGTGTGCCGAGATTCGAATGCACGTTGATTTCAACGGGCTTGCCTTTGTCGCGGTATTCGGTGATTTCGGTGCCGTTAGCGCTGCGTTCGTAGAAGCTCGGCGTGCGCGGGACGTTGATTTCGACCTTCGAGCTGACCTCGGCGGCCGGACGATTGATCTTCTCCAGATCAGGCAGACCGGCCCGTTCATTGGCGGACTGGGGCGCGCCGGGGGCCGGAGTGTCATCGACAGGCTGGGCAGCCATCGCCGCGTTGCCAAAGGCGAGGGCCAGTGCAACGGCGACGGGAAGGAACGGCTTCATGGTGATTCTCCAATATGGTGCCCCGATTCTAGCAAATCCAGCCTTGCCTACGGGCGCGATCGCCTTATTTTGCGCCGCTTTCGCGCGACGTGCGCGCAATCTTGCGGCCGCTGTTGCGGCAGTTGTGGTAGGCGCGGCGAGGTCATTTGGCGATCGCGGGTTCCGTGGTAATGTCATCTCATCAATAGGGGCGAATGAAGATGAACAACGATACCAATCAACGCGCGGTGCAGACTCCCGCCAACAGCTTCCCAACCGAATCCTTTGACGACGCGGCCGAGGCGGTCACGCGTCTGTCGGCGATCTATGAAGCGAACACCTCGTTTCTGCGCGACGCTTTCGCGCGCTATCGCCGCAACGAACTGTTCGAGCGCCGGGTGCGCGCCTGCTACCCGTTCGTCAGAGTGCGCACCGAAGTCAACACGCATATCGACTCGCGCCGCTCGTACGGTTTCGTCGCGGGCCCCGGTGTGTTCGAGACCACGGTCACGCGGCCAGATCTGTTCGGCAACTACTATCGCGAGCAATTGCGCCTGCTGGCGAAGAACCATCACGTGAAGATCGAAGTCGGTGTGTCCGATCAGCCGATTCCGATTCACTTTGCTTTCGCCGAAGGCATCCATCTCGAGGGCGATCTGGATCGCGAGCGCCTGTTCCTGATGCGCGACGTGTTCGATACACCTGACCTCGCGCTGCTCGACGACCGGATCGTCAACGGCACGTACGAGCCGCTGCCGGGCGAGCCGCATCCGCTCGCGCTGTTCACGGCGGCGCGGGTGGATTTCTCGCTGCATCGGCTGAAGCATTACACGGCGACCTCACCCACGCATTGCCAGAACTACGTGCTGTACACGAACTACCAGTTCTATATCGACGAGTTCGTCAAACTCGGCCGCACGATGATGGCCCATACCGACGACGAAGAACTGCGCGCTTATCGCAGTGAATACACGTCGTTCGTCGAACCGGGCGACGTGATCACTTACAACGAAAATCTCGGCGAGCAGGCGCAGGAAGGCACGGCGCCGCCGCGTCTGCCGCAGATGCCCGCGTATCACCTGAAGCGTGCCGATGGCAGCGGCATCACGATGGTCAACATCGGTGTCGGGCCGTCGAACGCGAAGACGATCACGGATCATATCGCCGTGCTGCGTCCGCATGCGTGGATCATGCTCGGCCACTGCGCGGGTCTGCGCAATACGCAGCGTTTGGGCGACTACGTGCTGGCGCACGGCTATGTGCGCGAAGATCACGTGCTCGACGACGATTTGCCGCTGTGGGTGCCGATTCCAGCGCTCGCCGAAGTGCAGGTGGCGTTGGAACGCGCGGTCGCGCAGGTTACGCAACTGGACGGCGTCGAGTTAAAGCGCGTGATGCGCACGGGCACCGTGGCGAGTGTGGATAACCGCAACTGGGAGTTGCGCGATCACCGTGAGCCGGTGCAGCGGCTGTCGCAAAGCCGCGCGGTCGCGCTCGATATGGAGAGCGCGACGATCGCCGCCAACGGGTTCCGTTTCCGCGTGCCTTACGGCACCTTGCTATGCGTGTCGGACAAGCCTTTGCATGGCGAATTGAAGCTGCCCGGCATGGCGGATCAGTTCTATCGCGCGCAGGTCGATCAGCATCTGCAGATCGGCGTGAAGGCGATGGAGTTATTGCGGATGAATGGCCTGCATCGTTTGCATAGCCGTAAGTTGCGCAGCTTCGCGGAAGTGGCGTTTCAGTAAGGGGTATGCGTCGGCTTCGCGGAATACGACCGCGAACAGATCGGCCGTATGGAGGAGTGCGTCTGGGCAATTCCATGAACTTCACAAGCCGATCAGGCTGTGGCGCGCACTGATCCGTTGGCACGGACCTTGGGCGGCGTAGTTTCAGTTCTGCGCTCGTGTTTGTATCGCGCTTAAGCAGCTTCAATGAGGTTACGGCACAACATTGTGAAGTTCTGCGCTGTAGACGCGGCTCTCACATGGCAGTGGTTTTCGCCAAAGATCATGTTGAGTACCCAGTCCATGCTGCTTTCGGCGCCCAGAAGGAAATCCCGTTGGAGGTTCGAGCAACTCCGGAATCGTTGTGGTCCTGTTGCTTTTGTTTGCCATGCACACCTGTCCCAGTACCGCGCTCACGTCATTGCCGTAGGCCGGCATCACGGAGCGCACGCTAATCACTGCGATGGGCGTCGCGCGCCGTCTTGCCATCGAGGGTTACCACCTGACGCCGGCGCGCGGCTACGTGGATCACGCAAATCGCCAAACGCGTCTTCGATATTGAACACACCTTCTTGCATCGCTTTTTCTCGGCCATACAAGCCACGGTACACGCACCTTCAACAAAGCTTACCAGGTGCTCTTCACCATCTGTAGCACTTCACGCAATCTGCCTGGCTTCTCCCTCCGAAGTAACCGTTTTTTCGGAATTGTCTGATGTCAATCGCATCGTCGATGACGATACATTTTCAATGTAGTGAAAGCTACATTCATAAATGGTGGTATCCACCAAACTAAATAAAAACACGATGACTACCAGACGATTATTTTTGCGAACAAGTGCATTGTCTCTTGTCGGCATCACGTCTCAAATTGCAAAGGCGACTCCCACATCTCCCCAAACTACAGCCACTCCGCTCCGCGGATATGCTTTAACAAACGGCGCGACTGCATTGAGGCGCGACGACGGGACATGGATATTTTGGGTGCGTATCATAAATTTTCAGGACCCAAATAGTGATATTGCGGCAAATCTTCAGGTGGCGACGGATAAGGGGTTCTCGCAAATTATTGATGTCCTGCCTGTCACGCTCACAAAAACAAAATCATTTATTGCTCAGACGGTGTACAGGCCAAAAACAGGCAATACGCAGCTCTATTATCGCTATGTTGTCGGGTCGAGCCCTTCTATCGCACCGTCCGTCAGTTCCTCAGTGAATTCAATTGCCCCGTGGAATACAGAGTCAAAGGCTGAATAAAATGGCAAAAGTGGAAATGGTGTTGCAATTCATCGAAAACGGTTCGAATTCGATGACTACTTATCAGGCGCTTATGGCCGCAGCAAATAGCCAAAATGACTCGCTGTCAGTTATTCAAAATGGCACAAACCTCGTGGCAACAATATCAAATGTGGCACCGATGATGCAGCCAGTACGTATCATGACAAACGGATTGGCCGCGACGTCTGCATTAATACGAATTGCGACAGATTGGAAAGACCCGAACAAAAAAGTCCAGGCGGGAGACGTGCTGACCGTCATAAGTGCGGTTGGAACGATCGCTGTTACGCTGCTTGTTTGGGCAGAAATTGGCCCGGGTGCCGCTGCAGTAGTTGGTGGACTCATCTTGGCTGCCGACCTGCAATCTTCCTTTCAGCCATATATAAACTCTACAAAAATATGGTTGGGTAATTATATGACAACTCTGCTGCAAGTCTCGAATCCTCCGTCGGTTGCTAGTGCATCGCTTTATTGGTCAAGTCTCGGAACTGGAAGTGGGTACGTGCTTTCCTCCTACAACGAAATATTGACGCAAAAGGGGATGTTCGTCTGTTTGAGCGACAAGGGTGTTTCAGGTAGCGGTTTGATACCTATGGGGACCCCCGTTCCAGGTAGCTTCACGCCAGTCAACGAAGATCAATACAAGGAAAACTATTGCCGATATCTGAGTGTTGAACAGGGTTGGAGCGATATCGTTAGTGGAATGGATTATTGCAAGAACGTAAAATTCAGATAGCTATGACAGCAATGCCGCGTTGCATTCGGGTTTCACTTATCGGATTCTTTCTCGCCTTCCTGTGCGAGGCTTGGGTAGAAATCGCCTTACTTCAATCCGGCTCTCTGCCGTGGGAAGGCTGTCTGGCCGTGTTCGTAAGTCTTGTGGCGAATCTGCTGGCGCTTGTGTATGGGATAAAGAGAAAGAGATGGGCTTACGACCTGCTTAAGTGGATCGCGGCCTTTCTTCTTCTATGGACTATATTCGGGCACCCATATTTGCAAGAATTGGGATTGTGGGCTATCGCACTAATTACCCTTTGTGTGTGGCTCCGACTCGGCGCGCTTCTCATATTGCGGCGCAAGGCGGTGAAAGATTGGATCGAAGCGACTACTACCGGCGACGGTCTGCAGTGGCGTAGATGAATGACGAATAAGCGGCCTCTCTCTCCTGCCATCGACTACCGCATTGCGCGGTAGTCGATGGCAGCGATTCTTCCTTCAAGATTTCGTGACTTTGTAAGTACCGAGGCTTAGGGTTTCAGCAACCTGTAGACCTTCGCCGACCTCCGCCAGGAGAATAGTGTCCAAGCGTTCATTGCTGCGACCGCGACAATCCATACTACGACGCGCGCACTGGCGTTGCCGCTGTGAGCCTCGTGTATCCATTTAAGGCAAAGCAGGGCTGACACTAGGATGCCAGCCACAAACCACCAGAAGGAAATCTCGGGCGAATTGATGCCGCAAATCTCACCGGTGGAGTGGTTTAGCCATCCAACGAGCGTTTGCCAGTTATCTGTATCGCGCAGCACCGCCGTCACGACCATGCCGCTTTCAAGTCGAGGCGCGCCGCGCATTTGTACAGCGTACTGGCGTTTGCCTGCAACCGTTACGTTAAAGGCTGTGCTGATTGTTCTACTACCATATTTGTCTTTCTCGGCGACTATCCCATCGATGTTTTCAAGCGTGACGGTGATGGCATGGTAGGTCATAAGCGGATGGCACAGGAGCTGAGTCTATAAGCTGCAAGCATAGCTGTGCTCCGTAATCCCGAGACACTGACCGTACGGGTTTTTGACGCCGCATTGCGCTTAGTCAATGCGTTTCTCGGGCCGCCATGTTTGCGGCAGTTCTGTGCTCGATGCATTGCATTACTCAGGTCCCCCGCGCGTTTCAAAACTGCCCAAACCCCGTCAGCCCAATCAAACTCCCCGCTGCTAGCAACCACAGCGGATGAATCCGCGTTTTCAACGCCAGCACAGCGGTAAATGCGCAGATTGCCCATGCGATCGCCGTTGGGTTCGACGCTTCGGCGATCAGGGACGCACTCGCCGCGACGATGCCGGCCGTCACCGGCACCAGTCCCATTTGCGCGTAACGCCGCCACGGACGGTCCTTGAACCGGTCCCACGCATGCAGCGCAAGAATTGTCACGAGCGACGAAGGTCCGAACTTCGCCACTGAAGTCACGAACATCCCCGCCCAACCCGCCACGTGCCAACCGACCAACGTCACGATCATCAGATTGGGCCCCGGCGCCGCTTGCGCAAGCGCGAACAGCGCGCTGAATTCGCTGGCCGGCATCCAGTGATGCACATCCACCACCTGTCGCTGCATCTCCGGAAGGATCGTGTTGCCGCCACCAAACGCGAGCAACGAAAGCTGACTGAAAATGATGGCCAGAGAAATGAGCGTGTCGGTCATCGTGCGGCCCTCGACGCGATGTAGATGCTGAGCGGCGTGAGCACCAGCATCGTGGGCAGAAGCGGCAGCCGCATGATGGCGATCGCGATGAAGCCGAGCGCCGCGATAAGCGCGGCCATCGGTTTATCGCGCAATGGCAGAAGGATTTTCACGGCCATCGAGATCAGCAGGCCGGACGCCGCCGCGGCGAGGCCGGCAAACAGATGGCGAACGTGCGGGTCGTTTTGCGTGTGTTCGTACAGCACGCCAAGGCCGATCACCACCAGCGAAGGCCCCGCGATCAAGCCGAGCAAACCTGCCAGCGCGCCCGGCACGCCGCGAAAGCGCATCCCGATCGCCACCGAAAGATTGATCACATTGCCGCCCGGCAGGAATTGGCACAGGCCCAGCAAGTCGGTGAATTCCGCGCCGGTCAGCCAGCGCCGTTGCTCGACCACGGCGCGCCGCGCCAGCGGCAATGCGCCGCCGAATGAGATCAGCCCGAGGCCGAGAAAGCCGCTAAAAATTTCCCGCAATGTGGGCGTGGGCGGCCGGTCGGCCGTGGCTGAGGTGAGATCGTGATCCATTTCGCTAAGCTTCCAGTTCAAGCTCTGGAGGTTAGCGCCGAACCGTCGCTCGGCAAAACGATTTTTGAGCGCGCCTTTGTGATTTAGAATCACAAGCATGGCTCGTAATCTTCCTCCCTTTCCGGCGCTACGTGCCTTCGAAGCGGCCGCGCGGCATGAAAGTTTCACCGCCGCTGCGAACGAATTGCATGTGACGCACGGTGCAATTAGCCGGCAAGTCGCGGCTTTCGAAACATGGCTCGGCGTGCAGGTGTTTCATCGCCGCGGCAAGCGCGTGCGTCTGACCGACGACGGCCGCCGCTATCTGGGCACCGTCCAGGCCGCGTTCGACAGCATCGCGCTGGCTACGGATCAACTGCGCGACACGGGCGTCGTTCACGTTTTGAGGGTGAATGCGCTGCCGACCTTCGCAATGAAGTGGCTGCTGCCGCGGCTTCATCAATTCCAGCGTAAGGTGCCGAATGTGGAATTGCGCCTATCGACTTCAAACGCACCGGTCGAAACGCTGGACGGTTTCGACGTCGCCGTGCGGCGCGGGCCGGCGCATTGGCCGAACTGTGTGAGCGGCCATTTTCTTGGCGAGAGCGAGCTCCCGGTGTGCAGTCCCGCGCTCCTGCAACGCTCGCCGATCAAGGTGGCTGACGATCTCGCGAAGCACGTGCTGTTGCATTCAGACACGCGGCCCGATGCGTGGAGCAACTGGTTATCGGCGGCAGGGGCAACGGCGACATGCCGGAAGAAGCAGTCGTTCGATCACTTCTATCTGGCCTTGCAGGCCGCGGTGGATGGGCTCGGCGTGGCGCTCGGCCCGTTGCCTTTATTGGCGGATGAGCTGGCATCAGGACGGCTCGTCGTGCCGTTGGCCGGTCCGCGTATCGATGCACGCGGCTATTGGTGGGTGGCGAGGCGGGAGGTCGCGCAGGCGCCGCTAGTGGCGCAGTTCTGCGAATGGCTGCAAGCGCGGGGCGATCAGACCGATGTAGTTGAAGCGAGCGACCTGGAGGCCGCTCGCTAGAACCCGCGTGCGTTGCTCTGTTCAATGACGCATTGAACATCAGCAAGCCGACTTCGCGCACGAGGCGCGAAGCTCCAGCATCACAGATAGAACATCCGGTCTTCATCCGACTTGGCCGGATGCGGTTCGGTTTCTTCGCGGTCTTCGTAGAACTTCAACACCGCTTCGAGCACCTGATCCGGATCGTCGATCACCTGCATCAAGTCCATATCCGTCGGATTGATCAGGCCCATCGGCGTGAGCGAGTTCTTGAACCACGCAAGCAGGCCTTCCCAGAACTCGCCGCCCACCAGAATGATCGGCACGTGGCGCGATTTCTTGGTTTGAATCAGCGTGAGGACTTCGGCGAGCTCATCCAGCGTGCCGAAACCGCCCGGCATGACGATCACCGCATCCGAGTTCTTCACGAACGTGACCTTGCGCGTGAAGAAATGGCGGAAGCGCAGCGAGATGTCCTGCCATTGATTGCCCGATTGCTCGTGCGGCAGTTCGATGTTCAGGCCGACCGAAGGGGCTTTGCCCGCATGGGCGCCCTTGTTGGCCGCCTCCATGATGCCGGGGCCGCCGCCCGAGATGACCGCGAAGCCGGCGTCCGAAAGCTTGCGCGCGATTTGCGTGGCGAGTTTGTAATACGGCGAGTTCGGTTTCAGGCGCGCTGAACCATAGATGCTGACAGCCGGACGAATCTCCGAGAGGTACTCGGTCGCCTCGATAAACTCTGCCATAATCGTGAACATCTGCCACGATGCGCGGGCCTTCTTAGCCGTAGCGCGCTCTTGATCTGCGAGTGATCGCAGACTCGGAATCACTTTTCTCTTAGTCATAATGCCTGAAGAACGAAGCCTTGAAGGTAAGACCCTGCTATTGGTCGACGGTTCGAGTTATCTGTACCGGGCCTACCATGCGATGCCTGATCTGCGCGGACCCGAGGGTGGCCCGACGGGTGCGCTCTATGGAATGATCAACATGCTGCGGCGCATGCGCAAGGAAGTTACTGCAGAGTATAGCGCGTGCGTGTTCGACGCCAAGGGCAAAACGTTTCGCGACGACTGGTATGCCGACTATAAGGCGAACCGTCCGTCGATGCCCGAGGATCTCGCGCGGCAGATCGAGCCGATTCACGTCGCCGTGCGCGCGCTCGGCTGGCCGCTTCTGATGATCGAAGGCGTCGAAGCTGACGACGTGATCGGCACGCTCAGCACCGAGGCGGAAAAGCGCGGCATGAATGTGATCGTGTCGACTGGGGACAAGGATCTGGCGCAGCTCGTGTCGGATCATGTCACCCTCATCAATACGATGACTAATGAGAAGCTCGACCGCGAAGGCGTGATCGCCAAATTCGGCGTGCCGCCGGAACGCATCATCGACTACCTGTCGTTGATCGGCGATACCGTCGACAACGTGCCCGGCGTCGAAAAATGCGGGCCGAAAACGGCGATCAAATGGCTGACGCAGTACGAAACCCTCGACGGCATCGTCGCACATGCGGACGAGATCAAAGGTGCGGTAGGAGACAATCTGCGACGTGCGCTCGATTTTCTGCCGATGGCGAAGAAACTCGTCACCGTCGAGCGCCAATGCGATCTGACCGGCCATATCGTGTCGATCGAAGAAAGCCTGGAAAGCCGCCCGGAATCGCGCGAAGAACTGCGCGACGTGTTCACGCGCAACGGCTTCAAGACCTGGCTGCGTGAGGTGGAAGTCGCCGAAGTCGTGGAAGGTCCCGAGACCGATGTACCGCCGGCGCTTACCGTGGATCACGAACGTCACTACGACACCGTGCAGACCTGGGAGCAGCTCGACGCGTGGCTTGAGAAGATCAACGCCGCTGAGTTGACTGCGTTCGATACCGAAACCACCTCGCTCGACCCGATGACCGCGCAAATCGTGGGCTTGTCGTTTTCGGTCGAGCCTGGTTATGCCGCTTATGTGCCGGTCGCGCATCGCGGTCCGGACGCACCCGTGCAACTGCCGCGCGACGAAGTTCTCGCGAAGCTCAAGCCGTGGCTGGAAAGCGCCGACCACAAGAAGGTCGGCCAGCACATGAAGTACGACGAACAGGTGCTGGCGAACTACGGCATCGAAATGCGCGGCGTCGAACACGACACGCTGCTGGAATCGTACGTGCTCGAATCGCACCGTACGCATGACATGGACAGCCTCGCGCTGCGCCATCTCGGCATCAAGACGATCAAGTATGAAGAGGTGGCGGGCAAGGGCGCGTCGCAGATCGGCTTCGACGAAGTCGCGCTGGAAACGGCCGCCGAATACGCGGCGGAAGACGCCGACATCACCTTGCGTCTGCATCAGGCCTTGTATCCGCAAGTGGCCGCGGAGAAGACCCTCGACTACGTGTATCGCGACATCGAAGTGCCGACCTCGCGCGTTTTGCGCAAGATGGAGCGCACCGGCGTGCTGATCGACGCCGAAAAGCTGCGCGCGCAAAGCAGTGAAATCGCCACGCGTCTGATTCAGCTGGAAAGCGAAGCGTACGTGCTGGCCGGTGGCGAATTCAATCTTGGCTCACCGAAGCAGATCGGCCAGATCTTCTTCGAGAAGCTCGAATTGCCGGTGGTCAAGAAGACCCCGAGCGGCGCGCCGTCCACCGACGAAGAAGTGCTGCAAAAGCTCGCCGAAGACTATCCGCTGCCGAAGATCCTGCTCGAACACCGCGGTTTGTCGAAGCTGAAATCGACCTACACGGACAAGCTGCCGCGCATGGTCAACGCCGAGACCGGTCGTGTGCATACGAACTATGCGCAGGCGGTGGCGGTCACGGGCCGGCTGGCGTCGAACGATCCGAACCTGCAGAACATCCCCGTGCGCACCGGCGAAGGGCGTCGTATCCGCGAGGCGTTTATCGCGCCGCCGGGCCACAAACTCGTCTCCGCCGACTACTCGCAGATCGAATTGCGCATCATGGCGCACATTTCCGGCGACGAATCCCTGCTGCGTGCGTTCTCGCAGGGCGAAGACATTCACCGCGCCACTGCCGCGGAGATTTTCAGCGTGACGCCGCTCGAAGTGTCGAACGATCAACGGCGCGTAGCGAAGGTCATCAACTTCGGACTGATCTACGGCATGAGCGCGTTCGGTCTCGCCGCGAACCTCGGCATTACGCGTGACGCGGCCAAGCTGTATATCGACCGTTACTTCGCGCGTTATCCGGGCGTCGCGCGTTACATGGACGAAACACGTCTGAGCGCGAAGTCCAAGGGCTATGTGGAGACGGCGTTCGGCCGCCGCCTGTGGCTGCCGGAGATCAACGGCGGCAACGGCCCACGCCGTCAGGCCGCAGAGCGCGCGGCCATTAACGCACCGATGCAAGGCACGGCCGCCGACCTGATCAAACTGTCGATGATCGCGGTGCAGAAGTGGATCGAAGAATCGAAGGTCGGAACGCGCATGATCATGCAGGTGCACGACGAACTGATCCTCGAAGTGCCGGACGCGGAATTGTCCGATGTACGTAAGCGCTTGCCGGAACTGATGTGCGGTGTCGCCGCGCTGAAAGTGCCGCTGGTCGCCGAAGTGGGCGCCGGCCTGAACTGGGAAGAAGCGCATTGACGTGCATGTGACGGCGCGCGCGATAGGCGATATCGTCGCGCGCATGTCACATATGCGTATTGATGGCTTGTGACAACCCGTGCCGCTCGCGGACAATCGCCAGGATAGACTGCGCGCGTTTCATGCTGCAAGCGCGCCGTCGCGACGCATAACCCATCGGCAAATACGGAGAGTTCAATGCATCGTTTTATCGTCGTTGGCGGGGGTGCGGGGGGACTGGAACTGGCGACGCGCCTGGGCGACCGCTATGCACCCCACAAGAACAAGGGCGGCGTGCACGCGCAAGTGACGCTCGTCGACCGTAATCCAACCCATATCTGGAAGCCGCTGCTGCATGAAGTGGCAGCCGGCAGCATGGACCCGTTCACCCAGGAACTCGAATATGCGGCGCAGGCGCGCTGGCACGGCTTTGAGTTCCAGCAGGGCGATCTGACCGGTCTGGACCGCGCGAACAAGCGCCTCACGCTCGGTACCGTGCTCGACGACGACGGCGCCGAATTGCTGCCCGCGCGCGAACTCGAATACGACACGCTGATCATCGCGATTGGCAGCACCACGGCGTTCTTCGGCGTGAAAGGCGCGTCGGAGTTCTCTCTCGCGCTCGACACAGTCAGCCAGGCGGAGCGCTTCCGCAAACGCCTTATCGCGGCCTGTATGCGCGCGGAACACCAGGTGCATGAACCGGTCGAATCGGGCCCGGGTACGTCGTCGACCTCTACTGAGCCGCGCATCCAGGTGGCGATCGTCGGCGGCGGTGCGACGGGCGTCGAACTCTCGGCTGAGTTGCGCAATACGGCCCAGGTATTGTCTGCGTACGGTTTGCATAAGCTCGATCCGCGGCACGACGTCGGCATCGTGCTGATCGAGGCGGGACCGCGCATTTTGCCGGCCTTGCAGGAGCGTGTATCGACGGCCACCGCCGAATTGCTCACCAAGCTCGGCGTAAAACTGATGATCGGCGAGACCGTGGCCGAGGTCGCTCCGGGCATGATCCGCACGGCCAGCGGCAAAACTGTGCGCGCCGATCTGACGGTATGGGCGGCAGGCATCAAGGCGCCCGCCATCCTGAGCGAACTCGACGGCCTGCCGGTCAATCGTCTGGGGCAACTCATCGTGCGCCGCACGCTGCAAACCGAAGTCGACGACAACATCTTCGCGCTCGGCGATTGTGCGGCTTGCCCATGGCCGGGCAACGAACGCAACGTGCCGCCGCGTGCGCAAGCGGCTCACCAGCAGGCGAGCTTCCTGTTGAAGGCGCTTGCGGCACGGCTCGAGAATAAGCCGCTGCCTGAGTTTACCTATCGCGACTTCGGCTCGCTGGTGTCGCTCGGGCACTTCAGTGCGGTCGGCAATCTGATGGGCGGCGTGATCGGCGGCAATATGCTGATTGAAGGGCTGTTCGCGCGCTTCATGTATATGTCGCTGTACCGGCTGCATATCGCGGCGCTGCACGGCTACGCTCGGATGGTGCTCGACACCTTCGCGCACTGGTTGCGGCGCACCACGCTGCCGCGGGTCAAGCTGCACTGAAAGCTGACTGTGCTCGAGAAGGTTGCATCTGCAACAGGATGCGGGTGAAGCGTATCCTGTTGCCTCCAACCTTCACACGAGGAGCGCCGCATGCTGAAACCCGATATCGACAGCCTGGTCCCGCACGTTCCCTTCAATCGACGCACCTTCATTAAAGCCGCGCTCGGCACCGGTTTCGCCGCGGCCGTGATGCCAGTGTCGGCGCAAACCATCCGTACCGATAGCGACGGTCTTGAAGCCGGCGAGATCGCGGTGCGTTCCGGCGACACGCTGGTGCCGGCGTATCGCGCGCAGCCCAAGGGCAAGACGCACTTGCCGGTGATCATCGTCGTGCATGAGATTTTCGGCGTGCACGAGCATATCGCCGACGTGTGCCGGCGTTTCGCCAAACAGGGTTATCTGGCGATCGCGCCGAACCTGTACGAGCGGCAGGGCGATCCGACTGTTTACACGAGCATGCAGCAACTCAACGAGCAACTGGTCAGCAAGGTGCCGGACGACCAGGTCCTGGGCGACCTCGACGCAACTGTCGCCTGGGCGGGCGAACACGGCGGCGATCTGAACCGGCTGGGTGTGAACGGCTTCTGCTGGGGCGGGCGGATCGCGTGGCTATATGCCGAACACAATCCGCGGCTGAAGGCGGGCGTGGCTTGGTACGGACGCGTAACAGGCCAGAAAACCGCGATGACCCCGGCCAATCCGCTCGATGAAGTGGCGCAGTTGCACGCGCCGGTTCTGGGTCTATACGGCTTGCAAGATCAAAGCATTCCGCAAGACACGCTCGAACAGATGAAACACGCCATCGCGCAGGGCCCACAGGCGGGGCGCGGCTCGCAATTCGTCGTGTACGACGACGCGGGCCACGCGTTCTTCGCGGATTACCGGCCGAGTTACAAGAAAGCCGATGCCGAGGATGGCTGGCGCCGGGCGCTGGTGTGGTTCAAGCAGCACGGAGTCGCCTGAGGGCGCCAGTTCGATACCGTCAGTTGACGCGCCATAACGGCGTGCCGATGCGCTCGGCTAGAAGGATGCAAAAAGGCCGTGGCCGCTTTCCAGCGGCCACGGCCTAATACTAATCGTCCTGCTTGACGGGCTGCTTAAGGATTCGGGCCCGTTGCAACCGGCCGCTTCGGATCAGAACTCCATTCGCTCCACGATCCCGCGTACAGCGCCGCGCCATGCATGCCGGCAATCTCCATCGCGAGCGCGTTCACGCACGCCGTTACGCCCGAGCCGCATTGCAGCACGACGTGTTCCGGCGACGTGTCGCCCAGCAACGCATGGAATTCCTCACGCAGCGTGTGCGCCGGCTTGTAGCGGCCGTCGGCGGTGAGGTTGTCCTTGAAGAACCGGTTGAGTGCGCCAGGAATATGGCCGCCGACGCGATCCAGCGCTTCGTTTTCACCGCGATAGCGATCGTTCGCACGCGCATCGACCACGACGCGTTCTTTCGTACCGAGGTTGCGCTCGACGGTCTGCGCGTCGACAGTTACCGAAAGTGGCGCACCCGCTTTGAAGTCGCCGGTGTTTTGTGCCGGAGCGTCCTGCGTCAGCGGCTTACCGGCCGCTTCCCAGGCTTGCAGTCCGCCGTCGAGCAGCGCCACCGCATCGTGACCGAGCCAGCGCAGCAGCCACCATGCGCGCGCGGCGTACATGCCACCTTGCGCGTCATACGCGACCACTTGCTGACCCTGCTTGAGCCCGCGCGACTCCAGCGTCTCCACCAGCCGTGCACGATCCGGCAACGGATGGCGACCATTGTGGCCGTTCTTCGGCCCCGACAGATCGCGATCGAGGTTCAGATAATGCGCGCCCGGCAAATGCCCGGCCAGATAGGCTTTTTCGCCTGCCTCGGTGTCCGCCAGATCGAAACGGCAATCGATGACGAACACGCTGCCCGGCGCGGCGGCCAGCCGTTCCGCGAGGTTTGTCGCGGAGATGAGAGTGGTGTAGTGAGTGTGGGGCATGACGTCTCCAGTCCCATGCAAGATGGTTGCGGCGCTCACGCGGGCGGCTTGAGGCCGTTAGCGAATGGCCGAACGATACTGATAGTCTAAACAAAAAAAGACGGGCCGAAGCCCGTCTTCCATGTTTTGATGCGGACCGCGCGAATCAGATCGCGCCGAGTTCACGCCGCAGGAACTCGTGGAAGTGCTGCATGCCGTCTTCCATCGGGCTCTGATACGGGCCGACCTGCGATTCGCCGCGTTCCATCAGCGCGCGGCGGCCGGCGTCCATGCGTTCGGCGATCTCGTCGTCTTCGCGGGCCGTTTCCATATAGGCGGCGCGCTCGGCTTCGACGAACTCGCGTTCGAACAGCGCGATTTCTTCAGGGTAATAGAACTCCACCACATTGGTGGTTTTCTGTGGACCGCGCGGAATCAGCCACGACACGACCAGCACGTGCGGATACCACTCGATCATGATGCCGGGGTAGTACACCATCCAGATCGCGCCGAAATCGGGCGGATTGCCGCCGCGGAAGCGCAGCACCTCGTCGTGCCATTTACGGTACGTCGGGCTGCCCGGCTGCTCCAGATCCTTGTGGACGCCGACCGTCTGCACGCTGTACCACTCGCCGAATTCCCACGTCAGATCATCGCAGTTGACGAAGCTGCCGAGGCCCGGATGGAACGGCGCGACGTGGTAGTCCTCCAGATAGACCTCAATGAAGGACTTCCAGTTGTAATTGCACTCGTGCACTTCGACGTGATCGAACATGAAGCCCGAAAAATCGAAGTGTTGCTTGGTGCCGAGGCGCGCCAGATCCCGCGCGACGTCGCGCCCCTGTGCTTCGAACAGCAGGCCTTGCCAGTTCTGCAGCGGCGTGGCGCCGAGATTCAGGCAGGGGTTATCCGCAAAATGAGGTGCGCCGAGGAGCTGGCCGTTCAGGTCGTACGTCCAGCGATGCAGGGGGCAGACGATGTTCTCCGTCTGGCCGCGGCCGTTGAGCATGATGGCTTGCCGGTGGCGGCAGACGTTCGACAGCAGTTCGACTTGCGACTGCTGGTTACGGACGAGCACACGCCCTTCGCTCTCGCTGGGCAGAGCAAAATAATTTCCCGCTTCGGGCACCATGAGATCGTGGCCGATGTAGCGAGGACCTTTCTTGAAAAGGGTGTCGATTTCGCGCGTTAGAAGCGCTTCGTCAAAGTAAGCCGTGACTGGCAGCTGGCTGTGGACAGACCGCAACTGCAATGCATTGCTCAGATTGGACATTCCCACTCCCGTGAAGACGTGAAAGCAGTGAACAACCCAACCATCGATAGATTCGATTTAGGGAGCCCGCGATTATACCCGATTCCCCCTCCTCGGGGCGCTTAAGTGCCTGATTTGGGTCAAAAATGTCAAGGAAGTTCAAGGTTTTCGCCGCAGACCAATCGTTTTTTTTCTGCGAGACTGAGAGGCGGGCGCGAAGGGCAAAGGCGGGGCGCGGGCTGGCGATGGGATCGGAAATGTCGCTTTTGCCGTAGAATGTCCGACTTGTTTTAATTTTGCGACTATTCATGGCGAAGACCGCGTCGAAAGATACTGCTGCCGCGCCTGCTGAAGGCGTCGATACCACGCCGTTGCCCGAGAACTACGAGGCCGCCCAGGCTGAGCTGGAAGGGTTGGTGGCGCGCATGGAAGGCGGCAATCTCAGCCTCGAGGAATCGCTCACCGCCTACCGGCGCGGTGCGGCGCTCGTCGCGTTTTGCCAGCAGCAGCTCGAGAAGGTCGAGCAACAGGTGCGCGTGCTCGATGGCGAGACGCTGAAGCCGCTGCCTATGAATAGCGCAGGCACAGCCGCTACTGAAAGCGGGGACGACCTATGACATTCGAACAATGGACACGCTCGGTACTCGAACGTGTCGAATCGGCACTAGAACACTACCTGCCCACGGAAGCGACTGAGCCGGCCAAACTGCATGAAGCCATGCGCTACGCCGTGCTGGGCGGTGGCAAGCGGGTGCGCCCGCTGCTGTGCCACGCGGCCGGCGAACTGACCGGCGCGCGCGCCGAGTGCCTGGACGCGGCCGCGGCGGCGCTGGAAATGATCCACGTGTACTCGCTCGTGCACGACGACATGCCCTGCATGGACGACGACGCGCTGCGTCGCGGCAAGCCCACAGTACACGTCAAGTATGACGAAGCCACGGCGCTGCTGGTCGGCGACGCGCTGCAAGCGCAGGCGTTCGTTGCGCTGACGTCGGACGTGCTGGCGCCGGCGCAGCAGGCCGCGCTGGTGCGTGAACTGGCCTTGGCGAGCGGCTCGGTCGGCATGTGCGGCGGCCAGGCTATCGATCTCGCGAGCGTCGGCCATACGCTGACGCGCCCGCAACTCGAAACCATGCACCGGATGAAAACCGGCGCCTTGTTGCGTGCCGCGGTGCGCATGGGCGCGCTGGCGGGCGAAACGCCGAATGCGGACGCCATGCGTTCGCTTGACGCATATGCGGCCGCCGTAGGCCTCGCGTTTCAGGTCGTCGACGATATTCTCGACGTCACGACCGATTCCGCAACGCTTGGCAAGACAGCAGGTAAAGACGCGAAGGACGGCAAGCCGACCTACGTGTCGATTATTGGGCTAGATGCGTCGCGTGCGCTCGCAGCGCAACTGCGCAGCGACGCCCACGCTGCGATTGCGCCGTTTGGTGCGCGCGCGCAGCGTCTTGCCGAATTGGCCGACCTGGTGGTGAACCGGGTTAGCTGAACGCGAAAGCCCGCCGCCGCGCACCTTTGCTACGGGGTGCATGTATGAAGTGCGGGCGCGTAAGTTTTCCTACAATGGAACGACGATGTACGACTTGCTGAAAACTATCGACGACCCGGCAGCCTTGCGCCGCCTCGATCGCCGCCAATTGCAACCGCTTGCCGACGAGTTGCGTGCCTTCGTGCTCGACAGCGTATCGCAGACGGGCGGCCATCTTTCGTCCAACCTCGGCACGGTCGAGTTGACCATTGCTCTGCATTACGTGTTCGACACGCCGCGCGATCGGATCGTGTGGGATGTCGGCCATCAAACCTACCCGCACAAGATCCTGACGGGCCGCCGCGACAAGATGCACACGCTGCGTCAGCTTGGTGGCATCTCGGGCTTCCCGAAGCGCGACGAGTCGGAATACGACACTTTCGGCACTGCGCACTCCAGCACGTCGATCTCGGCCGCGCTCGGCATGGCCGTTGCCAGCAAGCTGCAGGGCGAGAACCGGATGGGCATCGCCGTGATCGGCGACGGCGCGATGACGGCCGGCATGGCCTTCGAAGCGATGAACAACGCCGGCGTCGAAGACGACGTGCCGCTGCTGGTCATTCTGAACGATAACGATATGTCGATTTCGCCGCCGGTCGGCGCGCTGAATCGCCATCTGGCGCGCCTGATGTCGGGCCGCTTCTACGCCGCCGCGCGTGCGGGCGTCGAACGTGTGCTGCGTGTCGCGCCGCCTATGCTCGACCTGGCCCGCAAGCTCGAAGAGCACGCGAAGGGCATGATCGTGCCGGCCACGCTGTTCGAAGAGTTCGGTTTCAACTACATCGGCCCGATCGACGGTCACGACCTCGATTCGCTGATCCCGACGCTGCAGAACATCAAGGAACTGCGCGGTCCGCAATTCCTGCACGTGGTCACGAAGAAGGGCCAGGGCTACAAGCTGGCTGAGGCCGATCCGGTGCTGTATCACGGCCCGGGCAAGTTCAATCCGGCTGAGGGCATCAAGCCCGCCACCACGCCGTCGAAAAAGACGTACACGCAGGTGTTTGGCGAATGGCTGTGCGACGCGGCCGAGCTGGACGCGCGCGTGGTCGGCATTACGCCGGCAATGCGTGAAGGCTCGGGCATGGTCGAGTTCGAGAAGCGCTTCCCGGATCGTTACTTCGACGTCGGCATCGCCGAGCAGCACGCAGTGACGTTCGCCGGCGGCCTGGCTGCCGACGGCATGAAGCCGGTGGTCGCGATTTACTCGACCTTCCTGCAACGTGCTTATGACCAGCTGATCCACGACGTCGCGCTGCAGAACCTGCCGGTGGTGTTCGCCATCGACCGTGCGGGTCTGGTCGGCGCGGACGGGGCCACGCACGCGGGTGCTTACGATCTGGCGTTCATGCGCTGCATCCCGAACATGACGGTGATGGCTGCGTCGGACGAAAACGAATGTCGCCAGATGCTCTACACGGCATTGCAGCAGCCGAACCCGACGGCAGTGCGCTATCCGCGCGGCGCCGGCACGGGCGTGGCAACGGTCAAGCAAATGACGGCGCTGCCGCTCGGCAAGGGCGAGATCCGTCGCGAAACGTCGCAACCGGCCGGCAAGCGGATTGCGATTCTGGCATTCGGCACGATGGTTGCGCCATCGCTGGCGGCCGCTGAGCAACTGGACGCCACGGTGGCGAACATGCGCTTCGTAAAGCCGCTGGACGCCGAACTGGTCCGCCAGCTGGCCGAAACGCACGACGCGATCGTTACGGTCGAAGAAGGCTGCGTGATGGGCGGCGCGGGATCGGCGTGTGTCGAAGCCCTGCTTGAGAGTGGGGTTATCCGGCCCGTACTACAATTGGGCCTTCCGGATCGCTTCATCGATCATGGGGATCCGGCCAAGTTGCTCGCCGCCTGCGGTCTGGACGCAGCGGGCATCGCCAAGTCGATTCGCGAACGCTTTCTTTCCAGCGGCGCGGTCGCTGGCCAATCCTCGGTGAAGCGCGTCGCTTGATTGCGGCACTTAGTTGCTTCACTTAGCTGCGTGGAATGGCTGAGTCGTTCAGCTGCACTGCCGTGCGCTACGCCGCGGCTATAGCGGCCATAGCAATCTCCAACTTGAGTCGATGGACCTTCGGGTCCATCATCCAACGCCGGCAGGGGCCGGCGTTTGCCATTGCGCGACTTGATGCGCACGGCCGCTGAGTGCCCTCAAACGTGTCGCTTTGCGACACCCGCCAATGGGGCGATCCTCCAATCCTTGAAGGGGCTTCCTTCGGAGCGGGGGACTTCCCGCGGAGCGGAAAACATGGGACGGCCCGGCGTTTCCTGAAAGGACAAGAATATGAACCAGATGAATCCCGCCTTTGTGATGCCCGACGTGCAGAGCACGCCCGATACGCGTCAGATTCCGATTCAACGAGTCGGCGTCAAGGCAGTGCGCCATCCGTTGACGGTGCGCACGCAAGGCGGCGAAGTGCAGCCTTCCGTGGGCACGTGGAATCTCGACGTGCATCTGCCCGCCGATCAGAAGGGCACGCACATGTCGCGCTTCGTTGCGCTGCTCGAAGAGAACAAGGCGCCGCTCGAGGCGGCCACGTTCCGCACCATGCTCGCCGCGATGCTGGAAAAACTCGAGGCCGAGGCGGGCCGGATCGAAGTGTCGTTCCCGTACTTCGTGAATAAGACCGCGCCGGTGTCGGGCGTGCAAAGTCTGCTCGACTACGAAGTGACGTTGACGGGCGAGACCCGCAACGGCGCGACGCGTCTGTTCCTGAAGGTGCTGGTGCCGGTCACGAGCCTGTGCCCATGCTCGAAGAAGATTTCGCAGTACGGCGCGCACAATCAGCGCTCGCATGTCACGATCAACGCGGAGCTGGCGGGCGACGTGGCGGTGGAAGAGCTGGTTCGTATCGCGGAAGAAGAGGCTTCGTGTGAACTGTGGGGCTTGCTCAAGCGTCCGGACGAGAAGTTCGTCACCGAACGTGCCTATGAAAATCCTAAGTTCGTCGAAGACCTGGTGCGTGACGTTGCGCAACGTCTGAATGCGGACGAGCGCATCGTCGCGTATGTGCTCGAAGCTGAGAACTTCGAATCGATTCACAATCACAGCGCGTATGCCGTGATCGAGCGGGATAAGCGGGTGGCGTGATCACACTCTGCCTTCTCGCTTGCCGCAAATAGAAAAAGCCGCTTTCGAAGCGGCTTTTTCTATGGCGTTGCCATTGTCATCGTGTGGCCCGGTATGCGAAGGGCGTTGCGGCCTCGTTGCGGGTTCAGCGTGCGAGGGAAGTCAAATCCCAGCGCGGCTTCACGGTGAATGCGTAGTCTTTGCCCGATTGATCGGGCCAGCGTTGCAATCGCAATGCGCCGGCCAACGCGATCATCGCGCCGTTGTCCGTACACAGCGATAAATCCGGGTAGTGCACAAAGAAATTGCGCTTCTTCGCCGCGGCGGAAAGGGCTTCGCGCAGTTGCCGGTTCGCGCCGACACCGCCTGCCACCACCAGCCGATTAAGCTTGGTCCGTTTGAGCGCGGCCAGCGATTTCGCCGCCAGCACTTCCACGGCTGCGTCGACGAAACCGCGCGCCAGATCCGCTTTTGCCTGCTCGCAAATATTCGCGCCGCCGAGCTTCTTCGCGTGCGTGAGAACAGCGGTCTTCAGCCCGCTGAAGCTGAAATCGAGGTCGCCGGAATGCAGCATGGGACGCGGCAGGACCACTGCGCCGGGCGTGCCGAATTCCGCCATTCGCGACACTTCCGGGCCGCCCGGATAACCGAGGCCCAGCAGCTTGGCGGTTTTGTCGAAAGCTTCGCCGGCCGCGTCGTCCAGCGTTTCGCCGAGCGTCTCGTAGACGCCCACATCCGTGACGCGCATCAACTGCGTATGACCGCCCGACACCAGCAGTGCGACGAACGGAAAAGGCGGCGGCTCGTCCACCAGCAACGGCGACAGCAAATGCCCTTCGAGGTGGTGAATGCCGATGGTCGGCTTGTCCCACGCCATGGCCAGCGAATTCGCCACGCTCGCGCCGACCAGCAGCGCGCCCGCGAGGCCGGGGCCTTGCGTATAGGCGATCGCGTCGATGTCGCCGCGCGCCGTGCCTGCGCGTTCCATCACCTCTTCGAGCAGCGGCAGTGCACGCCGGATATGGTCGCGCGACGCCAATTCCGGCACCACGCCACCGTACTCCCGGTGCATCGCAATTTGCGAATGCAGCGCGTGCGCGAGCAGGCCGCGCTCTGTGTCGTAGAGCGCGAGACCGGTTTCGTCGCAGGAGCTTTCGATGCCGAGAACGAGCATGATGGGTGGGTCGCGGGTGGGTTGGAGCGGGCACGGGAGCGAAGCCGCTCCGGCGTCCAAAAGTGAAAAGGCAAGCCTGAAAGTATAGCAGCGCGCGCAGGCGGCCGCAGGCGCGCAGGTACAATGCGGCCCCATGGAATCCTTCGATATCGCAGTGATCGGCGCGGGTGCGGCCGGCATGATGTGCGCGGCCGTGGCCGGGCAACTCGGCCGTCGCGTGGTGCTGATCGACCACTCGCAGCGACTCGCGGAGAAAATCCGCATTTCCGGCGGCGGCCGGTGTAATTTCACGAATCTGTATGCCGGGCCGGCCAACTATCTGTCGGCCAATCCTCATTTTTGCCGCTCGGCGCTGGCGCGCTATACGCCGCGTGACTTCATGGCGCTGCTTAAGCGCCATCACGTGACGTGGCACGAGAAGCACAAGGGGCAGCTGTTCTGCGACCAGTCGAGCGACGCGGTCATCAATGTGCTGAAGAACGAGTGCGGCGCGGGCCGCGTCGCGTGGCGCACGCCGCTCACGGTCGAACAGGTGCGGCATGACGCCGAAGGACGGTTCACGCTGGACACCCACTCGGGTCCGATCACGGCCCGCGCGCTCGTAGTGGCGACCGGCGGCCTGTCGATCCCCAAGATCGGCGCGACTGATTTCGCCTACCGTCTCGCCAAGCAATTCGGCCACAAGCTGATCGACACGCGCCCTGCGCTGGTTCCGCTGACCTTTGCTCCGGCCGACTGGGAGCCGTTCTCGGCGCTCTCCGGCGTGTCGCTCGAGGTCCAACTGGCGACCGGCAACAAGAAGACCGGTGCCGAATTCAACGAGGATCTGCTGCTCACGCACCGCGGCCTGTCGGGCCCGGGGGTTCTGCAGATTTCGAGCTACTGGCAGCCCGGCGAGCCGATTCACATCAATTTGCTGCCCGAGCAGGACGCCACCACCGCATTGCTGGAAGCCAAAACCGGCACGAAGCGCCAGATCGCCAATCTGCTCTCGGAATGGGTGCCGCAACGGCTCGCCCACGTCTGGCTGGAAACCCACCAGATTCCCGCCGAAGCGCGCGTGGCCGATCTGCCGGACAAGACGCTGCGCCGCATCGGTGAGGCCTTGTCGCGCTGGACGCTCACCCCGAACGGCACCGAAGGCTACCGCAAGGCTGAAGTCACGCGCGGTGGCATCGATACGCGTGACCTGTCGTCGGCGACGATGATGAGCGCCCGCACGCCGGGTTTGTACTTCATCGGCGAGGCGGTCGACGTGACTGGCTGGCTCGGCGGCTACAATTTCCAGTGGGCGTGGGCCTCCGGCGTGGCGGCCGGCCAGGCGTCCGCAGAGTACGTTTTAGGGGCTTGACGGCGCGATGGCTTTGTGAGAAAGCTCTGCTATACTCCTGAACCTTTACAAAGTTCCGTTATTGAAAAATGACGACCATCCACGTAAAAGACAACGAGCCGTTTGAAGTTGCCATGCGCCGCTTCAAGCGCACGATGGAGAAAAACGGGCTGCTAACGGAACTTCGCGCCCGGGAGTTTTACGAAAAGCCTACGGCTGAGCGCAAGCGCAAGAAGGCGGCTGCGGTTAAGCGTCATTTCAAGCGTCTGCGTGGCCAGATGCTGCCAAAGAAGTTCTACTGATTCTGGCGTTGCCGCGGTTCCCGTTGAACGGAGCGGCGACATCCAACGGTGACGGCACAGCAGGTGCCATCGCGGAAAACACGGCCCTTCGGGCCAGCCGGCAGGGTCGCATCCACTACGCAAAATTGCGCCAACCCGCTTGAGGAAGCAGTCCCAAGCGGGCGTTTGTGTTGGATGCAGCGTACTGGTACGGCGCATGGGTGCCGTAAGCGGCCGGTTTTTAAATTTTCAACGCATTCAGGTGAGTGATGAGCCTCAAGGACCAGATCAACGACGACATGAAAGCGGCCATGCGGGCGCGTGAGACCGAGCGTCTCGGCACGATCCGGCTGCTGCTCGCGGCGGTCAAGCAACGCGAAGTCGACGAACGCGTCGTCCTTGACGACGCGGCGATCACCGCCGTCATCGACAAGATGATCAAGCAGCGCAAAGACTCGATCAGCCAATTCGAAGCCGCTGGCCGCACGGATCTGGCCGATAAGGAAAAGGCCGAACTGGCCATCCTGTCCGCCTATATGCCGGCGCAGATGTCCGAAGCGGAGATCGTTGCAGAAGTTCAGGCCGCGGTTGCGCAAACCGGCGCTGCCGGCCCGCAGGACATGGGCAAGGTGATGGGCGTGCTCAAGCCGAAGTTGGCCGGCCGCGCCGACATGACCGCTGTCTCGGCGCAAGTCAAAGCCGCGCTCGCGAAGTAATCCCTGTATTTCCGGTCTGGGCGCGCCGTTGTTCGACGGCGTGCACAGCCTTGAGCTTTTTAGGTAGCGTCATTCACTGTGATTCCACCGTCATTCCTGCAGGACCTGCTCAACCGCGTCGATATCGTCGACGTGGTCGGCCGGTATGTGCAGTTGAAAAAGGGCGGCGCGAACTTCATGGGGCTGTGCCCGTTTCACAACGAGAAGAGCCCTTCGTTTACGGTTAGTCCGACTAAGCAGTTCTATCACTGCTTCGGTTGCGGCGCGCACGGTACGGCAATCGGCTTCCTGATGGAGCATGTCGGCTCCACGTTTCCAGAGGCGGTCAACGAGCTTGCGCAATCGGTCGGGTTGACCGTGCCGAACGAGCCTTCGCCGGGCTATGGCGGCGGTGGAGGCTCCGGCGGGTATTCGCCGGGTGCGTCCAAGGCGGTGACCACGGCGCTGTCCGATGTCATGCAGACTGCCTGCGATTTCTACCGCAAGCAGCTGCGCGGCGCGCCAGTCGCGATCCAGTATCTGAAGAAACGCGGCCTAACCGGCGAGATCGCCGCCCGTTTCGGCCTCGGCTATGCACCGGACGGCTGGCAGAACCTCGAACCCGCATTCCCCAACTATCGGGATGATTCGCTGGTCGAATCGGGTCTTGTGATCGTCAGCGAAAAGTCGGACGCGCAAGGCCAGAACCGCCGCTACGACCGCTTTCGCGAGCGGATCATGTTCCCGATACGCAATGTGAAAGGGCAGGTGATCGGCTTCGGCGGACGCGTGCTGGACGGCGGCGAACCCAAGTATTTGAATTCGCCGGAAACGCCTCTATTTAACAAAGGCAGCGAGCTGTACGGGCTGTTTGAGGCCCGTTTGGCGATTCGCGAACAGCATTACGTGCTGGTGGTCGAAGGCTACATGGACGTGGTCGCGCTGGCCCAATTGGGGTTCCAGAACGCGGTCGCCACGCTTGGCACGGCCTGCACGCCGATTCATGTGCAGAAACTGATGCGCCAGACCGATACGGTCATCTTCAGCTTCGACGGCGATTCGGCGGGGCGCCGCGCCGCGCGCCGGGCGCTGGATGCCTGCCTGCCGCACGCGGCGGACAACCGGACCATCCGGTTCCTGTTTTTGCCGTCCGAGCACGATCCGGACAGCTACGTGCGTGAATTCGGCACGGAAGCGTTCGCCGAGCAGGTCGAGCGCGCCATGCCGCTGTCGCAGTTCATGCTAAATGAGGTGCTGACCGGCAAGGAGCTGGACCAGCCGGAAGGCCGCGCCCGCGCGCTGTTCGACGCGAAGCCGCTGCTGCAGCAGCTGCCGGCCAATGCGTTGCGCGCGCAGATCATGCATATGTTTGCCGACCGGCTCGACGTGCCGTTCGAGGAAGTCGCCGCTTTATGCGAAGTCGACGCCCGGATCGCGGCGGCCGCCCGATCGGCGCCAGCCCGCAAGGACCGGCGCAGTGTGACCGGGATCGAAGAAAAAACGCTGCGCAATCTGGTGATGTATCCGCGCACGGTGGCAGTGCTCGACGAGGAAGCCGAACAGGCGCTTCTGAGCGTCACGCGGCACGGCGAACTGTTCGAAGAAGTGACGACGCATGCGCGTGCGCTGGGCGATTCGGCGGAGTTTCAGTTGCTGTCCGACCTATTGCGAAACGGCGCAAATGCCCCAACTTTCGAGGAAATCTTTCGCAAAATTCTAGACTATGATGAAAACGTCCGGGATTTGCTGCTGAAGGACCCGGAGGATGCGACCGTCATCGAGGAACGGCGCGAGCAGGAACGGATCGTCGGAGAGGAACTGAAAGCGGCGATTCTGAAGATGCGATACGACGCTTACTGCGATCGCCTCGAGCAGCTTTCGCGGCAATCCCGGCACACGCCGGAGGAGTTTGCGGAGCTGACGGGCCTGAATCAGAAGCGGGCTGAGATGAAGCGGCAGCTCGGGCTGTAAGCGGGATGGCAGAAAGCTGAGTGCTATAATAAAAGGTTTCTAGCGGTTTGTTTTTTCAATGGTTTTCCTAGCAAAGGCGAAAAGGCGATTGCGATGGCAAAGACACCAGGCGGAAAAAAAGCAACGGGCACAGGTTCGAATGAGCCGACCAGAAAGGTCACCGAGGCCAAGTTAGCTTCTTCCCCCAGAAAAACGTCTGCCGCAAGCGTCACACCTGCTGCCGGGAAGAAACCCTCGACCACTTCCGCTGCGCGAGCGGAGCCGGTCAGGGCGGCGAAAGCTGTACCACCACCGGCCGCAAAACGGCCGGGTGTCAGAAGCGCAAGGGAAGCGCCTGCCGCGCAGGACGATGCGGTAGAGCGTGAGACTCCAGTATCCACGGTTCAACCGGCTGTTGTCCAACAGCCGCGAGTCGAGACTACAGCCGGTACGACGAACTCCATGACGAAAAAGCTTAACGAAACACCCGTCGACGACGACGCAACCCAAAGCGAAGAAACCCCTGCGGCCGTTCCCGGCAAGGTGGAAAAGGTCAAGGCTCGCGATCGTCGTGCAAAGGAAAAAGCGCTGCTGAAGGACGCGTTCGCGTCGTCGCAGCCTGGCACCGTCGAGGAACTCGAAGAGCGCCGCGCCAAACTGCGCGCGTTGATCAAGCTCGGCAAGGAGCGCGGCTTCCTCACGTACGCGGAAATCAACGACCACCTCCCGGACAACTTCACCGAGACCGAGGCGATCGAAGGCATCATCAGCACGTTCAACGACATGGGCGTGGCTGTGTACGAGCAGGCGCCGGATGCTGAAACGCTGCTGTTGAACGACAACGCACCCGCTGCTTCGTCAGACGACGAAGTGGAAGAGGAAGCGGAAGTCGCGCTCTCCACCGTCGACTCCGAATTCGGCCGCACCACCGACCCGGTCCGCATGTACATGCGTGAAATGGGTACGGTCGAACTGCTGACGCGCGAAGGCGAAATCGAAATCGCGAAGCGGATCGAAGACGGCCTCAAGCACATGGTGATGGCGATCTCCGCGTGCCCGACCACGATCGCCGACATTCTGGCAATGGCCGAGCGCGTCGCGAACGAGGAAATCCGTATCGACGAACTGGTCGACGGCCTGATCGACGCCAACGCGGAAGATGCAGACGGCTTCTCGGCGCAGGAAGCAGAAGCGATCGAAAGCGAAGACGAGGAAGTCGAGGAAGAGGAATCGGACGACGAGGAAGAAGACGACGGCGCGGCGCAAGCCACGGCCAACGCTGCGCAGATGGAAGCGCTCAAGCGTGCGTCCCTCGAGAAGTTCGCCATGATCAGCGAATGGTTCGACAAGATGCGTCGTGCGTTCGAGAAGGAAGGCTACAAGTCCAAGTCGTATCTGAAGGCGCAGGAAACGATCCAGAACGAGCTGATGACGATCCGCTTTACCGCGCGTACCGTCGAGCGTCTGTGCGACACGTTGCGTGCGCAAGTGGACGAAGTGCGTCAGGTCGAGCGTCAGATTCTGCATACGGTGGTCGACAAGTGCGGCATGCCGCGTGCGGAATTCATCGCGCGTTTCCCGGGCAGCGAAACGGATCTGGAATGGGCCGACAAGATCGTCGGTGAAGGTCACGCGTATAGCGCGATCCTCACGCGTAACATTCCGGCCATTCGCGAACAGCAGCAGCGTTTGCTGGACTTGCAGGCGCGCGTTGTGCTGCCGCTGAAGGACCTGAAGGAAACCAACCGCCAGATGGCGGCCGGCGAACTGAAAGCGCGTCAGGCAAAGCGTGAAATGACCGAGGCGAACTTGCGTCTCGTGATCTCGATCGCGAAGAAGTACACGAACCGTGGCCTGCAGTTCCTGGACTTGATCCAGGAAGGCAACATCGGCTTGATGAAGGCGGTGGACAAGTTCGAATATCGTCGCGGCTACAAGTTCTCCACGTATGCAACGTGGTGGATCCGTCAGGCCATTACGCGTTCGATCGCTGACCAGGCGCGTACGATCCGGATTCCGGTTCACATGATCGAAACGATCAACAAGATGAACCGCATCTCGCGTCAGATCTTGCAGGAAACCGGTCTCGAGCCGGATCCGGCAACGCTGGCCGAGAAGATGGAAATGCCGGAAGACAAAATCCGCAAGATCATGAAGATCGCGAAGGAGCCGATCTCGATGGAAACGCCGATCGGTGACGACGACGATTCGCATCTGGGCGACTTTATCGAAGATACGAACACGGTCGCGCCGGCCGACGCTGCACTGCATGCCAGCATGCGCGATGTCGTGAAGGACGTGCTCGACTCGCTGACGCCGCGCGAAGCGAAGGTGCTGCGCATGCGTTTCGGTATCGAGATGAGCACCGATCACACGCTCGAAGAAGTCGGCAAGCAGTTCGACGTGACGCGTGAACGGATCCGTCAGATCGAGGCAAAGGCGCTGCGCAAACTGCGTCACCCGAGCCGTTCGGACAAGCTGAAGTCGTTCCTCGAAGGGAATTGATCGAAGCAGACGTTCGTTGGAAATGATGTAGCTGTTTGAAGGGGTCTTCGGGCTGTTTCGCTTAGGCGAAGCGGTTGCGAAGGCCCCTTTTTCGTGTAGTATGTCGGCCAATCAACGAATTGGCCCGGCCTTCATGACCGGGTCTTTTTCTTGGGCCGGACGCCGTGCTGGTTGCAGGCAGCGGACTCATAATCCGCCTCCGAAAGGACACCGTCGGTTCGACTCCGACCCGGCCCACCATAGATGTAAAGAAGGGTTCCGAGTTTTCGGAACCCTTTTTGTTTTGTGGTGAGAATCCAATATCAGATGCGGCAATATGCCGCTTATTAATCTCCGCATGTTCCCGCGCAATATCACGCTTCTCTTCGTCGAGATGAGATCGGCGAACCTGGCGCAAGCGTGCTCCGACTCTTAACGCCTAATGATCCACGGCAGACCATATGGAGGACCGGCAACCGGCGCCAAGGAAGTAAGGGAAACTCCGTGTAAAAAAAGTGCACGGCTGTGCCGTTAAGTGAATACGGAAGGCTGTTCGATGTATGCCGTCCGCTTTCAGCACGGGTTCTTGTCACGCGGCGGCCGGCGCCGCAGTTCACCTCCGGGCAACGCCCGTGCTGAAGGCTTCCACCTCGTCTGACTCCGCCTGACTTCACTTCACCAAGCCGTTCGGCAATTCACGGTCCGCGTTAATCACAGCTAATGCAGATATCCGTTTCTCGGAATATTCGACGCTTAAATCGACGACTGCATTAATTAAATTAAGTTCCCGCTTTTCCGAAATAAATTTACTTCGTGTCGAATTAGGCCTATCGCAATTGCCTGATTGTCGAGCAATCAGATGTCTCTCACTTTTCAAACGTTCCGACCCGATTACGTCACGCATATTAAATGCTGTTGCATTCACACAACTTTAATATTGAGATGTTGCGGATAACTTTTGTCCAGAGCAGGCGTACATTCATCCACATTTTGCGATAAGCGTATGAAAGATAAAGACTTAATGCCTATCTTGATTTGATTGTTGCGGATTCTGAAAAATCCTGTTGCGTAAATTGCGGGCGTTGCTACTAGGGTCTCCACCTACACTCACGCTTCGTTTCAAGGGTGCCCAGCTGATCCGAAACGGTTCGGCGAACAGGGCGGCAGCGAATGATGCATGCGCTGCTGAGGCAGGTCCCGCTCCCCGCGTAAATTTATCGAACTGGAGTCCCACGCATGAAAAAGAGTCTCATCGTTGTTGCGGTTGCCGCATCGTTCGCATCCGTCGCTCACGCACAAAGCAGCGTGACCCTGTATGGTCTGCTGGACGCAGGCTTGACGTACACCAGCAACGTCAACCACAACGCAAAGTGGGCAGCAGGTAGCGGCGGCATCAACCAAAGCATGTTCGGTCTGCGCGGTTCGGAAGACCTGGGCGGCGGTCTGAAGGCAATCTTCACGTTGGAAAGCGGCTTCAACATCAACAACGGCAAGTTCGCTAACAACAACGGCATGTTCAACCGTCAAGCGTTTGTCGGTCTGTCGAGCGCGCAATTCGGTACGGTCACGCTGGGTCGTCAATACGACGCAGCACAAGACTACCTGGCACCGCTGACCGCAACGGGCAGCTGGGGCGGTACGTACTTCGCTCACCCGTTCAACAACGACAACCTGAGCACGAACGGCGGCTACGCAGTCAACAACTCGATCAAGTACTCGAGCGCTAACTACGCAGGCTTCACGTTCGGCGGCACGTACGGCTTCTCGAACCAGGCTGGCGCATTCGCAAACAACCGCGAATACAGCGTTGGTGCTGCATACCAGTGGCAAGGCCTGCACCTGGGCGCTGCTTACGCACAACAGAACAACCCGGCTGCAAACGCAACCGGCGCTTCGGACGGCGTGCTGGCTAACACCGCAGGCACCATCACGGGCAACTTCCGCCAACGTGAGTTCGGCGCAGCTGCTTCGTACTCGTTCGGCCCGGCTACCGTCGGTGCTGCATTCACGCAGTCGCGTATCGACAACCTGGTTGGCGCAGCAGTTGGCCAACGTCAAGGTCGTTCGAACAACTACGAAGTCAACGGCAAGTACAACCTGACGCCGGCAATGGCTCTGGGCGTTGCTTACACGTTCACCGACGCACGTGGCTACGGCGCCAATGCTGACGGCAACGACATGAAGACCCGTTACCACCAGATCGGCCTGCAAGCTGACTACTCGCTGTCGCGTCGTACGGACGTCTACGCTCAAGCCGTGTACCAGCACGCAATGGGCGACGGCGGTGTAGCTTCGATCTACAGCGGCGACAACACGCAACTGCCGTCGTCGTCGAAGAACCAGACGGCTGCTACGGTCGGTCTGCGTCACCGCTTCTAAGCTTCAGCAGCAGAAGAAGCTTGTTGTTGCAGAAAAGGTGCCGTTCGCGGCACCTTTTTTTATGGGTGCGCCACTTTGGTGGTCGGCACCCGGCGTGAATGCCGGATGCCGTGGTGCGCTTGGTGGGATCTTGCAAGTACCGTACGTGACTTAGAAAATCGTACGCAGACCGAGTGCAACGCCGGTCTGATTGTTTTTGCCCGGCAATTCGACCGAGGCTGCTCCCGACACCTTGTCGAAATCGACCGTACCGTACACCTCGGTGCGCTTCGACAACGCATACTCGGCCAGCGCCACGAACGTATAGCGATTGCCGCTGCCCAGTTGACCGTTGCCGATCGCAGCATTGGACATGTGGTCGTAATACGCAGCGCCAGTCAGCATGAGAGTGCGTGTGGCCTGCCACGTCACGCCGGCAAATGGGCCGCTGTCGACGCGCCCCGAACCCTTCAGGATATCGACGCCCGGCACGAGCGTTTGCTGCGCCAGAGCGCTATCCACGAAGCCTGTGTCGTCCTTCGAATGCAGATAGCCCACGTACACCTTCGCCGAGTTGAATGCATAGACCGCGTTCGCGTTGAAGATGGTCTGCTTGTGATTGCTGTTGTCGCTGTTCTGTTGCACGCCCGCCGCGACGCTGAGCGGCCCAGCCACGTACGACAGCGTGAGACCGTACATATTGCCCGCGCCGAGATGACCCGGCACTTGTCCCGAGAACCCGCCGACGCCCGTCGATTCCGAGTTGGTGCCGAACGAGTACATCGCAGCCACGGTCAGGCCTTTGTACGTGCCGGTGTATTTAACGGCGTTGTCCGCGTAAAGTCCGGCGCCGAGCGCGCCCGGCAGCCATGAATTCTCCGCGTAGTTGCCGACCGTGAGCGGATCGTAGGTGTCGCCCAGCAGATCGAACAACGGCGTCTTCTGACGGCCGAACGTTACCGTGCCGTACTGGCTGCTCAGGCCGACATAGGCGTTGCGATTGAAGAGCCGCTGGCTGTCCGAGGCCGAGCCGTCCTGCAGGTTGATACCGCTTTCCAGATCGAAGATCGCCTTCAGACCGCCGCCCAGATCCTCCGAACCACGCAGGCCCCAGCGGCTGTTGGTGATCGCGCCGTTGGTCATGTAGAGGCGCCCGTCGTTCTTCGCATTGGAGTTCGTCAGATAGCGCACGCTTACGTCGGCGACGCCATACAGCGTGATCGAACTCTGCGCAGAGGCCTGCTCGGACGTCATGACGAGGGCTGCACCGCTCACGAGTGCGGCGGTCTTGAGGAGTCTTACTTGTCTCACTGGAATTCCTGTGTCTGGTTATGGATTTTTCATTCACGGCCGCGACGCGCAGGCTCGCTACGCGCCGGGCGCGCCGATGATAGACCACCACCTCCACCGCGCCATTAATCCATTGGCGCAATAACGTATTGCGATTTCTAACAATTATGCACACGACTCTGACAATAGTTGACTTTCGCGGCAGCGCGCTTGCGGTAGTCTGAAACGATTGAGTTATAGACATTTTTCGCGGCGACGCTAGCACGTGTGCTGCAGGTGCGCGTTCTTACTGCATGGATACTCCCGCTTCAAACCCTCTGGCTCGTTCGCCGGCCATTCAGGATCTCACCGACGAGCAATGGCATCTCATCGTGCCGCTCCTGCCTGAAATGAAGGACCACGGACCTCGGCGTGGCCGTCCCAGCATCGACATCCGTTGCGTGGTGAACAGTGTGCTGTGGGTGCTGCACACTGGCAAGCCGTGGCACGCCATGCCCGACCGCTATGCGCCTTATCAGACCGCGCATCGCTACTATTTGCGCTGGAAGAATTCAGGGGTGCTGGCCAATATCGCCTTTGCGTTGTTCGATACCGATGCCATGCCGACACGGCCTGTCACTCGCAAGGGCTACCCGCGCACTGCGTAGCAGGATCAGGACCGTTTCGGTATAACAAGCAGAAAGGCCGTCATCCGGTTACCGGATGACGGCCTTTTCAATCGCATGCTTTAGTCTGCTGCATAAAGGTGCTGCATAAAGGTGCTGCATAAAGGTGCTGCATCAAGGCACCGCTCAATCACGCATGCTCTTCGACCTTGAACACCGCAACCGCATTTCGCAGACGTTCGGTCTGCTCATCGAGTGAACCGGCTGCGGCTGCTGCCTGTTCGACCAGCGCGGCATTGCGTTGCGTCACATCGTCCATCTGACGGATCGCGAGATTGACTTCGCCGATGCCTGAACTCTGTTCTTTCGAGGCTGCCGAGATCTCGTTCATGATCGCCGTCACGCGACGCACGGCGTCGACCACCTCGCTGATCGTGCTGCCGGCTTTGCCTGCCAGCGTCGAGCCTTCGCCGACCTGCGCGACGGACTGATGGATCAGCACCTTGATCTCTTTGGCCGCCGTCGCACTGCGCTGCGCGAGATTGCGCACTTCGCCCGCGACGACCGCGAAGCCGCGGCCTTCCTCGCCGGCGCGCGCCGCTTCTACTGCGGCGTTCAGCGCGAGGATATTGGTCTGGAAGGCGATGCCTTCGATCACGCTGATGATCTCGCCGATCTTGCGCGAGCTATCGGTGATGCCGGCCATTTTTTCGACCACGTCGTTGACGACATCGCCGCCACGCGCGGCAATGTTCGACGCATCCGCTGCGAGTTCTGACGCGGTCGCGGCATTGTCGGCGTTCTGGGTGACGGTCTTGGTGAGCTCGTCCATGCTGGCGGCGGTCTGCTGCAACGATGCGGCTTGTTCTTCGGTACGGCTCGACAGATCCAGGTTGCCCGCGGCAATCTCTTTCGAGGCGATCGTGATCGTTTCGGCGGACGTCTTGATCCGCGCGACGGTCGCAGCCAGTTGATTGCGCATCTCGCGCAGGGAGAACAACAGGCTCGACGTGTCGTCGCGACGCAGGTCGATGTGAGTGGCGAGATCGCCGCGCGCGATCTGCATGGCAATCGCCGCTGCCGCGGAAGGCTCTCCGCCGATCGACCGCGATACGTTGCGCACCACGCGCGAAGCCACGAACGACACCACCACACCCAGCAGCACCAGCATGCCGGCCGAGCGCGCGAGGGTCGCGTAGAGCTGCGTCTGGATGTCATCCATATAGGCACCGGCGATAAAGTCCCAGTTCCATGGGCCGAAGCGCTTCACATAGCCGATCTTTTCGCTCGGTACCGTCTCGCCGGGTTTCGGCCACCAGTAGCGCAGATAACCTGCGCCGCCCGCCGAACCGCCTGCCTGCGCGATATCGTGATACAGCGCATTGCCTTTGGCGTCGCGGAAGCTGCTCATGTCCTTGCCGTTCAGCTTCGGGCTCATCGGATGAGCGACCATCACCGAATCGCTGCGCACGATCGTCACGTAGCCCGATGTGCCGTAACGCTGCGCGGTGATGCGGGCGATGGCCTGCTGTTTGGCCTCATCGACCGGAAGCTTGCCCGCGTCGGCCTGCTTCGCGTAGTCCGCAACGATCGACACCGCCATGTCGGTGACGTCGGCCAGGTCCGCGCGCCGTGCGTCCATTTGAGCGTTTCGTGCATCGAACGCATTTACAACGGTCACGATCAGGAGGGCTGCCCAGCAAAGCAGTATCGGCACCCACAATTTCTGTTTTAGTGTCAGACGGTTCATTATCGGCTTCGACAATACGTTGAACTCGGAATAGGGACGGGCTGCAATCTGCGTTGCATAGCCGGCATAACGGCTGTTGCTGTGGATTCTTTATTCCGGCGTCCGAAATTGCTGGCTGAAACGTGTGCGTCCGGCCTGATGCGGCCGATGAAATACAGGGAACGTTGAGGAAAATCGGGGAAAGTGGCGTCAAGCCCGTAGAAAACCGCGGGAAACTGCAGCGGGTAACTGGGCGCCCGTACTAACCCTAGATCTGCTCCTGACCAAACGCCGACAGGCGTTCGAGGTCTAGCACGTCGATCTGGTTGTACGAGAGGCGCAAAATCTGCAGCCTTTCGAGATTTTGCAGTGCCTGGTTGATCCGTTGCCGCGACACGCCTGCCAGCAGGCCGACTTCTTCCTGCGAAATGGCCAGCGTGCGCCCGGTGTCGGGGTATAGGTCGGGATTGAACAGTTGCGCGAGCGACTGGGCGACGCGCGCGTCGACATCCAGCAGACGGCTGTTCTGGATCGACGCAATGAATTCGCCCATGCGGTTGTTCAACTGCCGGATCACGAAGCCGGTGAACGGCAAGCTCGATTCGAGCAGCGCATGGAACGTCTCTGATGGCACGAACATTACGAGCGAAGGCTGAATGGCGGCCACGTCGTATTTGCGCAATTCGCGCTTGATCACGCTGCCTTCGCCGAACCAGCCGCCGGGCGGCACGCCGGAGAGCGTGCAACTGCGTCCCGAGGCGTTGTAGATGGCGAGTTTGATGAGGCCGGAATGGACGCCGATCCAGTAGTCCGACGGTTCCTGGCGGCGCGCGATCCATGCGCCCCCTTCCAGCCGCTCCGCGTGCGCGCTGGCAAGGACCATGGCCTGGTGCTCGGCGGCGAGCGCCCTGAACCACGCGCAGGTGCCGAATAGCCGCGGCAGATCGGCGCGCGGGACCCGTTCAGGCCGGTGCGGGCGGGAGTCTGCGACGGCGGTAAACGGTGCGTCATCCATAAGCAGCAAGCGGTGCGTAGGCGGGTGAAGTTGGTTGAATGGAGCCAGGGCGCGCCACTCTGTCATTTGAATGACAGACAGTTCACCATGACAATTGCTAGGCTAGCTCATCAATCAGAAAAATCGACGGCGCGGCCAGCGCCTCAGGAGACAAAGCGATGATGCACATGTTCGAAGAAGGCCTCCAGCGGCGCGAGGCCAATTATGTCCCACTAACGCCCATCGATTTCATCGTACGCGCAGCGGAAGTCTACGGTGAGCGGCTGGCGGTCGTTCATGGGGAGATTCGCCGCAACTGGCGCGAAACCTACGAGCGCGCGCGGCGTCTGGCCAGCGCGTTGCGGCAGGCCGGCATCGAGCGCGGCGACACGGTTGCCGCTTTGCTGCCGAATATTCCTCCGATGATAGAAGCGCATTTCGGCGTGCCGATGGCCGGCGCCGTGCTCAATACATTGAACACGCGGCTCGACGTGTCGTCGCTGCTGTTCATGTTGCGCCATGGCGAGGCGAAGGCCTTGATCGTCGATACGGAGTACAGCGAATTGGCGCACCGCGCCGCGCTGGAATTCCCCGAGTTGCGCGTGATCAGCGTGGCCGACGCGATGCCCGCCGACGCCAGCAAGTTCATCCGCGCAACCGACTACGAAGCATTCCTGCAAACCGGCGACCCCGAGTTCGCCTGGACCCTGCCCGCCGACGAGTGGGACGCCATCGCGTTGAACTACACCTCGGGCACGACCGGTGATCCTAAAGGCGTGGTCTACCACCATCGCGGCGCGTATCTGAATGCGCTTAGCAATATCCTCGAATGGGATATGCCCAAGCATGCGGTTTACCTGTGGACCTTGCCGCTCTTTCACTGCAACGGCTGGTGTTTCCCATGGACCGTTGCCGCGCGTGCCGGCGTCAACGTCTGTCTACGCAAATTCGACGCGAAGACGGTATTCGAACTGATTCGCCGTGAAGGCATCACGCACTATTGCGGCGCGCCGATCGTGCAAAGCGCGCTTGCGAATGCGCCCGTCGAATGGCGTGAGGGCATCACGCATCGCGTGTCGACGATGGTGGCGGGCGCGGCGCCCGCGCCGGCGGTGATCGCGAAGATGAAGGAGATCGGCTTCGATCTGACGCACGTGTACGGACTCACTGAGACCTATGGTCCGGCGGCGGTCTGCGCAAAACAGGAAGAATGGGACTCGCTCGACGACAACGCGCGCGCCGAAATGAACGCGCGGCAAGGCGTGCGCTACCACTTGCAGGCAGCCGTAACGGTAGTCGATCCGGACACGCTCGAGCCCGTGCCTGACGACGGCGAAACGCTCGGCGAGATCATGTTCCGCGGCAATATCTGCATGAAGGGGTATCTGAAGAACGAGCGCGCCACGGAAGCGACCTTCCGCGGCGGCTGGTTCCACACCGGGGACCTCGGCGTGCGGATGCCTGACGGCTACATCCGTATCCGCGATCGCAGCAAGGACATCATCATTTCGGGCGGCGAGAACATCTCGAGCATCGAGGTCGAAGACACGCTGTACCGTCACCCTGCGGTCTCGGTTGCCGCCGTGGTGGCGATGGCCGATCCGAAGTGGGGCGAGGTACCCTGCGCCTTCGTCGAGCTCAAGGAGGGCGCTCAGGTGAGCGCAGAAGAGATCATCGCGCACTGCCGGCTGTTTCTTGCGGGATACAAGCTGCCCAAAGCGGTGCGCTTCGGCGAATTGCCGAAGACGTCGACGGGAAAAATTCAGAAGTTCGAACTGCGCGCGCGGATCAAGGCGGAACAAACCGAATAGACCGCGCGCGATGGTCTAGCGCACCGAATGGCGCGCTATGGGTGCTGAACGATGCAAGCGCGGGGTTCCGCGCGCATCAGCTTCGACAAGCGCTTAACCGCGCGTGTCGACCCAACGTCGTGCCCAGCGTGCCGAGTGCTGCAGTGCCTGTTCTTCGTTCGGGAAGTAATCGAGCGAATAGAACTGGTAGCGCCCTTCGGTACGCGCGCTGTTAGCGCGTTCGAGCAACAGGTTGGATGAGAAGCTACCGTCGGGCAAACGATGCGCCGAGGGTTTGACGGCATAGCCGTTGTAATGATGAATATGTTTGTTTTGCATTTTATATTTTAATAATGTTCGAGTGCGCGCCTGCCGTGCGAGCCGTTATACGGGTCACGCGGACGAGCCGATTCAAGCCATTGCGAGCCGAATCCAAACGCAGTCGGAAAGCTAAAAAGGGCGTTAAAGCCAGAGGGGAGAATGAGGTGCAACGAGGCGTTTGGCGCTTAGGCTAGCTGAACAATATATGCAGCTAAAAGCGATCGCGCCAACTGTGGGAGACAAAGCTCCGCGAGGATGTCGCTGCAGCCCGATGTCCGTCGCCGGACACCGAGCCCTTCAAACTTACATCGGCTTGATGTTAGCCGCTTGCAGACCCTTCGGGCCTTGCTTCGTTTCGAAGCTCACCTTCTGATTTTCAGCCAGCGTCTTGAAGCCGTCGCCGCTGATTTCGGAGAAGTGCGCGAACAGGTCGTCGCCGCCCTTGTCCGGGGTGATGAAGCCAAAGCCTTTGCTGTCGTTGAACCACTTAACGGTACCGGTATCCATGAAGAATCCTTGAGGAAAAAATAGAAAAATTTGCTCGGTTGAGGAGCGCTTGAAGGGTCAAGGAGGGAGAGGACAACGAATACCGCTGAGGAGCGAGACATTGATGAACAGCAATCGAACTTCTTGAACTTCGGGTGCCACAGTAACCGCCGGCCATGCCAGCGTCAACACTTATCTTGTAACTGTTTTGTTATGGGCCGTGCTCGCATACGCTCGACGGGCGCCGATGCGGCCCTCGTTACGGGCCTGCCGCGTTGCGCGACACGACAAGCCACTCGAGCTGAATTTCTGCTTCAGATGCCCACTTTATGCGCGGTCAGGATCAGGCGTAATCCGAGCGCAGCAACTGCGCTTGCGGCGACGCGATCGATCCAGGCCTTCCACTGCAGATAGATTTCACGCGGACGTTTGCTCGAAAAGCACAACGCGACCACGGTGTACCAGCCGGCTTCAATGGCGAAGATTGCAGGGGGCAACGCAAAGTAGCACCACAGCGGCGGATGCTGCGGAAGCAGGGCCGCGAAGATACTGCCGTAGTAGACCGCTGTTTTCGGATTGCTGAGTTGTGTGCTCAAACCGATCCAGAAGGATTTGCGCACGTTGGTAGCGGCGGCTTGCGCAGCATCGAACGCGAGCGGTTTGGCCGCACCGCGCCAGATCTTCGACGCGAGGTAGATCAGATAAAGACCGCCGGCCACTTTCAAGCCGACGTACAGCCATTCCACTGTCGCCAGCAAGGTGTATAGGCCGAGTAAGGCGATACCGCTAAAGAACACACCGCCGATGCCCATGCCTGCTGCGGTCGCGAGGCCGTCGCCGCGCGAGAGTCCGATTGCATTGCGTGCAACGATAACGAAGCTTGGTCCTGGACTCATGGCACCAAGCAGCAGTGCGGCAAGGATCGTGACGATGGCGGTCGAAGCGGGCATTTTTGCGTGTCTCCTACAGGCGCTGATGCGGTCAGTGAAACATAGCATGGGAAGGCGCGGTTTTGTTTTTGGCCAGAGCCAACAGACCCATTAAAGCACCAATAAGAATCGAAAAAGCCGCTAAAGAACACCAACCGAATGACCAAGTAAGCTCGCCATCGAATGCCGGCAATCAGTTGCTGCAAGCAGCGGAAATTGGATGCTAGAATGCCCTCCCATACGCTAAAGCAGCCTTGGAACACCAAGGCCGATCGGGCGCGATTCGAGCCGTTTGCCGACGAATTCCCCTAAATCCAGGATTTATTGGGCATGACCCTGATGCGAGTTCCCACGCATCGGGAGAGGCGTCGCAAGTTCGATTTGCACTCAACCCATCTGATTTACGCATAGGCTTCGCGTTGTTTTGCGAAGCTTTTTGTTTTTCAAACGCGAGCACTATCAGCCGCGAAACCGGTACGTTATGAAAGAGCGAGAGGAACAACGGCTGTTCGACCTCGACGGGAATGCGCGTGAGCGCCTGATCGTGTGGATCCGCCGACGTATGGACGAATACGGCATTACGATTGAAGCGCTTGCTGAAGCAATCGAAGCCGACAAAGCCGCAGTCCGCGCCGTGATGTATCGCGATGCCTACGGAAATACGTGGGACGGTCATGGCGAAAAGCCGGATTGGCTGGCGCGCGCAATCTACGCTGGGCAGAACATCGACCATTTCCGCTGTTGAGCGGAGCCGCGGTTTTTTCTGCCAATTGTTTTCCTGCGTGGCTGCACGATATCGCGTTCGGCCAATTGATTCGGCATCCAAAAAAAAAGCCCGCGCGGGGCGGGCTTAACCTACTCGGAGTTTCGCGATCCAGTCGCTAGACGGATCATCTCCAGTGTATGTGAAAGCTTTATGAAAGTATAGAAAATCTGCGTCACAGGTCGAAAAACACGGTTTCCTTGTCGCCCTGCATATAGATGTCGAACCGGTACACATTGGCCGTGTTCGGCTCGCGGCGCGCGATCAGCGTGCCACGCCGGTCCTCCGGAACCGCTGCCAGCACGGCATCCCGTTCGTTAGCCTCGGCTTCGTCCTCGAAATAGATGCGCGTGAAGGTGTGCAGCAGCATGCCGCGCATCGTCACAATCACATTCAGATGCGGCGCTTCGTCCGGGTTTGCGCGGCCGGGTTTGACCGTTTCAACGACAAAGCGCTGGAGCGGATCGGTGCCCGTGCCGACGCGGGCGAAGCCGCGAAAACCGGTATTCAGGATTTCCTCGCGTGATTCCGGGTAGTGGCCGTGCGCGTCTACCTGCGACACTTCCAGCATCGCATCGCCGATCACCTTGCCGTCGCCGTCGAACACCTGCCCGACGATCGTGATGTGCTCGCCGGCCGCTTCGCGGTCGGCCAGAACCGGCGTAAACAGGCTCTTGAAGGCGAAGTCGTATTGCTGCGGACACAGGCCGTAGGCGAAGTACGGTCCAACCGTTTGCGAAGGCGTTTGCTTGAGGGTCGTCATGGCTTAGCGCTCCATCGGGGTTTCGTTGCGGCCGCGCAGCACGATGTCGAAGTCGTAGCCGAGCGCATAGGCCTCCTGCGTCGTATCGAGCGAGAAGCCCGCAATCATGCGGTCGCGTGCGTGCTCGGGCGTGCCCTGGAAAATCGGGTCGAAGGCCAGCAGCGGGTCGCCGGGGAAATACATCTGCGTGACGAGGCGCGAGCCGAAATGCTCGCCGAACAGCGAGAAGTGAATGTGATTCGGACGCCACGCGTTCGGATGATTGCCCCAGGGGTAAGCGCCCGGTTTGATCGTCAGAAAGCGATAGCGGCCTTCGTTGTCGGTGATGCAGCGGCCTGCGCCGAGGAAGTTCGGGTCGAGCGGCGCGTCGTGCTGATCGTTCTTGTGCACATAGCGGCCGGCAGCGTTGGCTTGCCAGATTTCAACCAGCGTATTGCGCACCGGGCGGCCGCCCTCGTCGAGCACACGGCCAGTCACGATGATCCGCTCGCCGAGCGGCTCGCCGTTGCGCACCGCATTGCGCGTCAGATCGTGATCGAGCGCGCCGAGGTCTTCGGTGCCGTAAACCGGTACACGTTGGTCGCGCAGTTTTTCCTTCAGAGGAATCAACGGACGCGTCGGGCCGCGTTTGACCGAAGAACCGTAGCCGGGATAGACGTAGGCGGGGTGGGACGCGAAGTCGCGCGCGGTGAGAAAGGAATCGTCCATCAGTGTCTCCTTCGAGAATTGTGGGATACGGCTTTATGGAGCGACTTTATCTAACCTGAGAGGTTATGCAAAATGACGTTTTCGCCCATTTCGTATAACCTGCCGTTATGCAACGCAGCCTCGCGGACAGCCGCGTCAAATTCCGTCATCTCCAGTGCTTTCTGGCCGTCGCCCAGTTCGGCGGCGTGCAGCGGGCCGCCGAAAGCTTGTCCATTACTCAGCCCGCAGTCTCCAAGACGGTTGCCGAACTGGAGGCGATTCTCGGCGTGAAGCTCTTCGAGCGCGGCCGCCACGGCGCCGTGCCGACCCGCGAGGGGCAGCTCTTCATGCCGCATGCGAGCGCCTGCGTCAGTGCGTTGCGACAGGGTGTGGACCTGCTGGCGCGCGCGGAAGGCGCGGCGGCCGCCACGCTCGAAATCGGCATTCTGCCGACCGTCGCGGCTGCGCTGGTGCCGCCGGTGCTGAAGCGCTTCGCCGCGCTTTGGCCGCGCGTGATCGTGCGCCTTGCCACAGGCGCCAACCCCGAATTGCTCGAGCGTTTGAAGGCCGGCGCGATCGAATTCGCGATCGGGCGTCTGGCGGACCCGGAACGGATGGTCGGGCTCAGTTTCGAACAGCTTTTCAGCGAACCGTTGATTGCCGTAGTCCGCGCCGGGCATCCGTTGGCGCTGGGGGCCGGCTTGCCGGCCACGTCGCTGGAGGAATTTCCGGTGGTGCTGCCGCCGTTCGGCACGCTGATCCGGCAATCGGCTGAGAGCCTGTTGAGCGCGTGGGGCGTGCCGCCGTTGTCGGGGTTTGTCGAAGTGCTGTCGGTATCGACGGGGCGTGCGTTGACGCTGGAGAATGACGCGGTGTGGTTCGTGCCGCTGAGCGCCGTCGAATATGAACTGGGGCACGGCATGTTGGTGCGTTTGCCCTTGCAGTTCGCGGGCACCGGCGAACCTGTGGGGCTGATCCGGCGTTCGGACACGCAGCCGTCACCGGTGGGACGGGCGTTTATCGATGCCGTGCGCGAGGTTGCCCAGCTGCGCATGACGGCCGCCGCCGGCAAGCCTGCGGTCAAACGTGCGTCCAGGCGCAGCCGCGGCGGCATGTCCAGGACCTAAGGCACGCCGCCAGGCGGCACGGGAGATGCGGGAGGCGCAGTAGACGCTATGGACGCCCGCCGCGGCCCGATTCTCCCCGCGTGAACCATTCAGTACAAAATAAAGTTTGCGAACGCCCCGTCACCCGGTGTACAAACACGATGCAAAAGCCGTCTCGGGCCGCATTGCCGCGGCACACCACGCATGCGGTGTCACACTGCAGGTGAAAGACGGCGCGCACCGAACAGCAGAAACATCACGAACACGCGCAACAGCGTAAGAAAGCCTGCACAAGGAGATTGCCATGCCCAGCGACTTGCCCACTCCAGACGCCGCGCTGCGCGCCGTGTCGGCGCCTGAGCACAATCCGCTCGGCACCGCCGGCCTCGAATTCGTGGAGTTCGCCTCGCGCGAGCCGAAGGCGCTCGGCGAGACTTTCACGAAACTCGGCTTCAAGGCAATTGCGCGCCATATCAGCAAGGACGTCACGCTGTATCGCCAGGGCGAGATGCATTTCCTGATCAACGCCGAGCCGGATTCGTTTGCCGAGCGCTACGCCGAGGAATACGGCGCCGGCATCTGCGCGATCGGCATTCGCGTGGCCAACGCGCAGCGCGCCTTCGACCGCGCGATCGAACTCGGTGCATGGGCGTTCGAAGGCGAACGCCTCGGTGCGGGCGAGTTGCTGATTCCGGCGATCCAGGGCATTGGCGATTCGCACATCTATTTCGTCGACCGGTGGCGCGGCCGTGGCGGCCAGCGCGGCGGCCTCGGCGACATCTCGATCTTTGACATCGACTTCCGTCCGATCGAGATCGATACCGCGCACGCCGATCTGAGTCACGCGGGCACCGGTCTCGTCGCGGTCGATCATCTGACGCAAACAGTCGGTGAGGGCCGGATGCAGGAGTGGCTCGACTTCTATCGCGACCTGCTCAACTTCCGCGAGATTCACGAGCTGCACGCGAACTGGCATGTGTCGGCGGAGTCGCGCGTGATGGTGTCGCCATGCGGCGCGATCCGCGTGCCTTTGTATGAAGAAGGCACGCGCCGCACGAATCTGATGCACGACTATCTGCCGGATCATCCGGGCGAAGGCGTGCAGCACATCGCGCTTGCCACCGACGACATCTTCGCGTGCGTCGAGCAACTCCTCGCGAACGGCGTCGAATTCGTCGAGCCCCCGCCGCGCTATTACGAGCAACTCGATGTCCGTTTGCCGGGTCATGGGCTCGATGTCGAGCGGCTCAAGCGCACGCACGTTCTGGTGGACGGCGAGATTGGGGCCGACGGCGTGCCGCTGCTGTTCTTTCAGACCTTTGTGCGGCGCGGTGCCGGCGAGATCTTCTTTGAGATCGTGCAACGGCAGGGTCACCACGGCTTCGGCGAAGGCAATCTGAGCGCGTTGGCGCAGGCACGCGAGCAAGCCGGCGCTTAACGCTTTGCCGTTTGCCGCTTACCGTTGAATCAATCAGTCTCGGGATTGCCCGCCAGCCCAGGATTCACCGCGCTGTACGCCGCCGCTTCCCGCAACAGCCACTCGCGAAAGCTCGTGAGCGGCTTGCCGTGACTCAACTCCGTCGGATAGACGAGGTAATACGCCGAGTCCGCGACGGCGGGTGCGTCAAGCGGAATCACAAGTCCGAGTTGTTCGAGCTGAGCGTCGACGAAAAAGCGCGGCACCAGCGCGATGCCGAGACCGGCCGCTGCAGCGCTGATCAGCATCGTGTGGAGTTCGTAGCGGACCCCTTGCATTGTCCGGTTATCGTCGACACCGAGGTTGGCGAACCACGACGCCCAGCCGTCAGGCCGGGTGGTGGAATGCAGTAGCGGGTAGTCCAGCAGATCTGCCGCAGTTTCCACGGGCCGGGCCAGCAGACTTGCCGCACACACCGGCACGACTTCCTCGCTAAACAGAAAATCGGCCGATGTGCCCGGCCATGTCGGCTTGCCGTAGTGAATCGCGGCTTCGAAATGCGTCTCGGCGAACGGGAATGTGCCGGTGCGCACACCCATATTGACCCGCACGTCCGGATACTGCGCATTGAATGCCGCCAGCCGCGGAATCAGCCATTGCGATGCGAAAGTCGGCAGCACCGCCAGTTCCAGATACCCACCGCCGCTGCCATGCGCAATGATCGACAGCGTGTCGCGGTCCAGTTGTTCGAGCGAGCGTCGCACCTGCGCGCTATAGACCTTGCCCGCCTTGGTCAGCACCACCCGCTGTTTGACGCGCACGAACAGCCGCACGCCGAGATTGCTCTCCAGCGTATTGATCTGCCGGGACACCGCGCTTTCGGTGAGGAACAGCTCGCGCGCCGCATGCGTGAAGCTCTCGTGCCGCGCGGCGGCTTCGAAAGCGAGCAGCGCGCCCATGTTGGGGATCTTGAACTTTCGCACGTTGATTCCAAAAACGCATCAAGTGGCGATTTTATCTCGCTTTACGGCGCCGCTGCGAATTTGAATAATCTCGCATCCAACGATGCCGTGCTTGCGCCTTGAAGCCATGCCGGCAAGCCATCTTCATACACACGAACGCGTGCTCACCGCACTCCGCCCGGAACCGATATGCGAAACATCAAGAATGCGAATGTCGAACAACTGCTGCTGAAATTGCTCGGCGCAGAGAAAACCGCGAGGCTGTTCGCCACTCTGAACCATCCGCAGATCCTCAATGAATGGGAGGACGGCACCGTCACCCGCGCCGAACTGGCGCAGGCGATGAACATGGCGCTGTTCGAAGACCTGCTGGCGCGCTCGGCGAATGGCCGTCGGTACACCGAGGAGGCGATCGCCGCTGGTGGCAGCGTCTACTTCGATCATGGCGCATTGCGCACGGTGCGCTGGGCGGAGAGCGGCGCGTTGCCGCCGGGTGAGGCTGCCTTCGCGCGCATCCTGCGTCCCCTCGGCTTCAGCATCAACGGCCGTTATCCACTCGACCGTTTGGGCATGACCGGCCGCGCCTGGGCACACGATGACGCCCCCGATGAGATCGCGCAGTTCTTCGTCAGCGAATTGCATCCCGAGCGTTTCTCGGCGGAGTTTCAGCAGGCTGTGACGAACGTGATCGGCCCCTCTCGCGATCCGTTGACGCCGCAAGCCGCCGGCCAGTTGTGGGAGCTCGAACGCGAAGGCGTGTTATCGCTCGAGGCGGCTCACGCATTGCTGCCGGTGATCGTCGGCGCCTTCGCGCGTCAGCATGAGACGCCACGCGAAGCCGATTACGAAGTATTGTTGAAGGAGTCGGCCGAAATGGCGTGGATCGCGACCGAAGGCAACGCCTTCAATCACGCTACCGATCGCGTCGCGGACGTGTTCAAGCTCTCCGACGACGAAAAGGCAAAGGGTCGTCCGATGAAGCCGGAAGTGGAGCGTTCGCGTTCGGGCCGCGTGTTTCAGACCGCGTACCGTGCGGACATCGTGCGGCGCGAATTTCGCGCGGCCGATGGCAGCATCGTCACGCGCGACGTGCCGGGCTCGTTCTACGAGTTCATCACGCGCAAGCGGACCTTCGATCAGGACGCGCGCCGCTGGGAAACGGACCTGCGTTTCGACGCCGGCAACGCACAGGGCATCTTCAAGATGACCGCGAGCCAGGCGGCCTAATTCGTAAGTGCAGGGCGATAGCGTGGGCGTTGAACACGAGACATGAGGGGCAAGGTGGGAACGTCATTGGATGAAGAGCAGGGCGCCGGCGTGAAGGCTTCGTTGAGCGACACGGCTCATGGCTCGTCGAAAGCGCCGCGCGTTGCCAAGCCCTTTCAAGGGACTGCTGCTGTGATGCAGGCGCTCGAAGCTGACCTGCGTCGCAGCGTACGCGGCGAAGTACGCTTCGATCAGGGCTCGAAAGCGCTGTATGCGGCGGATGCGTCGAACTATCGGCAAGTCCCTCTCGCCGTGGTGGTGCCGTCGGACGTCGACGATCTGCTCGAAACGCTCGCCGCTTGCCGCCGCAACGACGTGCCCTTTCTCCCGCGCGGCGGTGGCACCTCGCAGAACGGTCAATGCGTGAATGTCGCGGTGGTGGCCGACGCGAGCAAGTATGTGAACCGCGTCGTGTCGGTCGATCCTGTCGCGGGCGTAGCGATCGTCGAACCAGGCGTAATCTGCGACACCTTGCGCGACGCTGCCGAAGCGCACGGCCTCACATTCGCACCCGATCCCGCGACGCACAGTCGCTGCACGCTTGGCGGCATGATCGCCAACAACTCGTGCGGCGCGCATTCGGTAATGGCCGGCAAAACGGTGGAGAACGTCGAGGCGCTGGAAATCGCGACCTTCGACGGCGCGCGTTTCTGGGTCGGGCCTACTTCGGACGACGAACTCGAACGCATCATCGCAGCAGGCGGCCGCCAGGGTGAAATCTACGCCGCGCTCAAGCAACTGCGCGACACCTACGCCGGTCAGATTCGCGCGAAATTCCCGCAGATCAAGCGGCGCGTGTCGGGCTTCAATCTCGATCAACTGCTGCCGGAAAACGGCTTCAACGTCGCGCGGGCGTTGGTCGGCACCGAGGGCACCTGTGCGGTGACCTTGCAGGCGAAAGTGCGGCTCGTAAAGAGTCCGGCGAAACGCGTGATCGTCGTGGCCGGCTTTACCGATATCTACACCGCCGCGGACGCCGTGCCGCATTTCATGCGCTGCGGGCCGATCGCGATCGAAGGACTCGACCGTGCGATCATCCGCGGCTTGCAGGCGCGCGGGTTGAAGAAGGACGAGATCGCGCTCTTGCCGGAAGGCGATGCCTGGGTCGTGCTCGAATTCGGCGCGGACACACAAGACGACGCCGTGCATCAAGCGCAAACCGCGGCGGCGTATTTCTCGTCGGGCACGGCTGGACCGAATGTGTCGACGATGCTCGTCGAAGATCGTGCACTGCAGGCGAAGGTGTGGTCGATCCGCGAGACGGGCGCGTCGGCGGTGGCCTTGTCGGTGGATGCGGGCACGCCCGATCCAGTGGTCGGCTGGGAAGATGCGGCAGTCGATCCCATGCGTCTCGGCGATTATCTGCGTGCGTTTCAGGCGCTGGTGGATCGATATGGCTACGAGACGAGCCTATACGGCCATTTCGGCGACGGTTGCGTCCACGCGCGCATTACCTTCGATCTACGCAGCGTGGAAGGTGTCGCGACGTGGCGTAAGTTTCTACGCGAAGCGGCGGAACTGGTGGTCGAATTCGGCGGCTCGCTCTCGGGCGAACACGGCGACGGTCAGGCCAAGGCCGAGTTCCTGCCGATCATGTACGGCCCCGATCTGATGCAGGCGATGGAGCAGTTCAAGGCGATCTGGGACCCGGCCAATCGATTGAATCCCGGCAAGGTCGTGCATGCGTATCGCGCCGACGAAAACCTGCGTATGGGGCCGGCCTACAAGCCCGTGACACTGCAAACGAAGCTCACCTTCGCGAGTCAGGAAGGTGAGGGTTTTCAGCGTGAGATCGAACGATGCATCGGCATGGGCAAATGCCGCTCGCTCGAAGGCGGCACGATGTGCCCGAGCTTTCGCGCAACACGTGAAGAGAAATACTCGACACGCGGCCGCGCGCATCTGTTCTGGGAAATGCTGCAAGGCGACGTGATCACCGATGGCTGGCAAAGCCGTGAAGTGAAAGAGGCGCTTGATACCTGCCTCGCGTGCAAGGGCTGCAAATCCGATTGCCCGACGCATACGGATATGGCGTCGTACAAAGCGGAGTTTCTTTCGCATTACTACGAGACGAATCGCCGGCCGCGTCAGGCGTTGTTTATGGGGCGGATTGGCGAATGGGCGCCGTGGGCGGCGCGCTTTCCGCGGCTGACGAATTTTATGACGTCGGCGCCGGGGTTGGCTGCGGTTGGGAAGTGGGTCGCCGGTGTCGCGCAAGCACGTGAGTTGCCGAAGTTTGCGACGCGGACGTATCGACAGATTGCCCGGCGTTCGCCTCAGACGGAGCTTGATGCTCGCTCTCCTGGTGACGTGAAGAAAGTCATCCTGTGGGTCGATACGTTCAACGATCACTTCACGCCAGAGATCGCGCAGGCCGCGGCCGATGTGCTGACGCAAATGGGTTGGCACGTCGTGCTGCCGAAGAATCGTTTGTGTTGCGGGCGTCCGCTGTATGACTTCGGTTTACTCGACCGTGCGCGCGAGTTGCTGACCACCATTCTCGATGACCTCGGCGAGGACATCGCCGCGGGTGTGCCGTTAGTCGGGCTTGAACCGGGTTGCTTGTCGGTGTTCAAGGACGAACTGCTGAAGCAATTCCCCGATCATGCTTTAGCGACGCAGCTATCAGCGCAGACGTTTCTATTTTCCGATTTCGTCGCGCGTCAGCCGTTCGATTGGCCGACGCTTCCCGCGGACGTAATCGTGCACGGGCATTGTCATCAGAAGGCGCTGTTCGGTATGCAAGGTGATACCGCGCTGCTGAACAAGCTTGGCGTGAAGTGGAAATTGCTCGATACGGGATGCTGCGGCATGGCGGGATCGTTCGGCTTTAACGACGAGCATCACGCGCTGTCGGAGAAGATCGGCGAAGACACGCTGTTTCCAGCGGTGCGTGCTGCGGCGGCGGCAAACGCGGAAACGATCGTACTGACCAACGGCTTCAGTTGCCGGGAGCAGATCGAACAGGGGACCGGGCAACACGCGATGCATATCGCGCAACTGGCGCAGCGGGCGTTGGCGGCGCGCCGTTAAGGGGCCGTAGCGCCGTCGCTATTTTTTCGCCGGCTCTGAGGTAGCCGACGTCTGCGGAATGTCGGCGCTGGTTGCCATCCACAACACCTCGGCGTCTTCGTCGCTGGTGGACACTGCTGCGTGGCCGGTGCGGCTGTCGAAGTAAAGGCTGTCACCTGCGTTGAGATGCGTCGGCGCGTACAACTCGGAATAGAGGCACACGCTGCCGCTGATCACGTACAGGAATTCTTCACCCTCGTGACGGCCCCAGTCATCGAAGGCATCCAATGTGTGCGCCGAAATGCGGATGCGAAACGGCAACATCGCTTTGTGCGCCAGATCCGTGGCGAGCAACTCCATCTGATAGCCGCGGTAGGCGTGACGCTGGCCTTCGTTTTTGCGGGTCAATGCGCGGCGGCCGCTCGCGCTGACTTTGGGCGTCGAACCGAACAGCTCACCGATTTCAATCTTCAGACCGAGTACGATTTTCTGCAGGACGTCGAACGTCGGGGACATCAGACCGTTTTCGACTTTGGAGAGGGTCGAGCGGGAGACGCCACAGAGGCGGCTCGCGGTTTCGAGCGTCAAGTCCTGCACCTGGCGGGCCGCACGGACGCGGCGGCCGAGGTCGGTTGTCGATGGATCGGCGGGTTTGGTGAGATGGGTGTCCATTGGGCTGGCTTAAATACTCGCCTTGCGCGGCGTTCGATGTTTCCGATAATAACATTTGGGAGGGGCGGGGCTCGGTAGTGTCCGGCTCATGCGACCACCTAGCAACTTTTCCCATCGGAAACGCTGCGACGTCGGAATTCACTAGACCCTCACGCCTCCTTACCTGCCCAGACCGCCAAACAGCCGGTGACGGCGATTCCATTGCCTACAATCAGGTTACGTGCAGGACGCTTTCGAGCAACTCGATTGCAGTAGCGTTCGCAGTCGAGCCTGCGCGCCCGAATCCCGACTTGTAGTAATCGTAAGGGGAATCGTCATGGCAACTTATGTGGTTCTTGCGCAATTTACTGATCAAGGTATCCGCAACGTCAAAAACAGCGCACAGCGGGCTGGTCAAGCGGCAGAGATGGCCAGGAGTTTTGGCTGTGAAATGAAAGAGATCTACTGGACGATGGGCCAATACGACATTGTCACGATCGTGGAAGCGCCGGATGAACAAAGCTTCATGTCGTTCGGCCTGGCGCTCGGCTCCGCAGGCAATGTCCGCACGCAAACGCTCCGTGCATTAAAGAAAGACGAATTCAGCGCTCTTCTCGGCAAACTCCCATAAAACAGCCCGACACCAGGCTCTCCAACCGCCTCTCTCCGCGATTCTTTTTCTACGCCGGCAAGCGTCACGATGCGCCGCGGCGAGGCGCGCGCATCGCAACGAATCGATCAGCGGTTCACGAGCTTGGCGGAATACGTCAACGCAAGCGCGCAGCCGACGATCATACATGCGGCGAAGCCGAACAGACCTGCGCTTTGCGAATGGAACGTATCGCGCAACCAGCCGATGAAATACGTGCTGCCGAAACCGCCGAGGTTCGCGATCGAACAGGCGAAGGCGATACCCGCCGCCGCGGCAGGCCCCTTCAGGAAGGTCGAAGGCAGCGACCACACCACAGGCATTGCAGCGGCCGCGCCCGCGTTGATCAGCGAGAACAGAATGACCGTTGCAACCGTGCCGTGGTGGCCCGCACCGGCGATAACTAGCGCAACCGCCGCGACGAGGAACGGGACCACGATATGCCAGCGACGTTCGCGCATCCGGTCGGAACTGGCGCCGCAGTAAAGCGTGCTCAGCACGGCTAGCGCGTTCGGAATCGCCATCAGCCACCCGATGTGATACGGATCGGCTACACCGGTATCGCGCAAGATCGACGGCAGCCAGAAGCTCGTTGCGTACAGCCCGAGCAGCACGCACAGATCGATGAGGCCGAGTGCCCAGACCTTGAAGTCGACGAAGGCGCCGCTCAGCGAATGACTCTTGTTGCCGGACGGCTCCGCGTCGAGATTCGCGCGCAGCGTTTTCTTCTCCGCGGCGCTGAGCCAGCGGGCGGATTCGATGTTATTCGGCAGCCACGCGAGGATCGCAATGCCGAGCGCGATCGACGGCAGCGCTTCGAGCAGGAACAGCCATTGCCAGCCGCCCAGGCCGTGCGCCCCATTGAAGAACGCCATGATCCAGCCGGAAATCGGGCTGCCGATCATGCTCGACAGCGGTAAGCCCACCATGAACAGCGCCACGATGCGAGCACGGCGCGCATCGGGGTACCACTGCGTCAGATATAGCAGCACGCCCGGCAGAAATCCGGCTTCGGCGACGCCGAGCAGGAAGCGCACGGTATAGAACTGCATCGGTGTGGTGACGAACAGCGTCGCGCCCGACAGCAGACCCCAGGTAATCATGATGCGGGCGATCCACAAGCGCGCACCCACCCGCTGCAGAATCAGATTGCTCGGTACTTCGAAGAGGATATAGCCGGCGAAGAACAGACCCGCGCCGAGGCCGTAGACGGTATCGCTGAACTTGAGCGCGTCGAGCATCTGCAGCTTCGCGAGACCGATGTTGATCCGGTCGAGATACGCCGCGAAATAACACAGGCAGAAGAACGTGATGAGACGGATCGTAACCTTGCGATAGAGATCGCTGTTGTCGGTGCTGCTCGTGTCGAGCACGGCACTGCCCTGATAAACATTCGCCATGACTGCCACTCCCGGAAGGTGGTGCGAAAAAAGGTGGATGTCGTGCGACAGAGATCACTCGCACTTCGCTTGCAGATGTCTGTGTATCACGCTAAAAACGTAGCGTATACGCTCCAAAATACGGTGTCGAAAAATACTGGTCAAAGCCCATCGAATTTCCTCGTTGAGTCGTTCTATTCCTCGTAAAAATGCCTGTAATTCATGCTTTTTTACGAGCATGTTCGCGCTTGTTGAACAACGAAAGTGCACGGAAAATGTTAAGCGTGTTAGCTACAAATAAGCCACCCGATGCGAGGGCTTGATCGAGGTCGTATTGAGGGTCCGGTTAGAGGGTGTACACTCTTTCTCTTTCGTCTTCAGGCCGCCCGGCCTTGTACCCCTATGGCGCCGCGCAAGGATTCCTACGACTTTCACGATCAGATCGGCCACTTGTTGCGTCGTGCGTATCAACGGCATGTCGCGATTTTTCAGGAAGCGATTCCTGATTCCGATCTGACCGCTGCACAGTTCGTCGCACTGTGTGCGGTCAAAGAGCAGCAACCGTGCTCACTGAACGACATCGTCAAAGCAACCGCAATCGATCAGGCGACGATCCGCGGCGTCGTCGAGCGCCTGAAGGCGCGCGCGCTGATCGAGGTGGGCGCCGACCCAAACGACGGGCGCAAGCTCGTCGTGCGTCCCACCGCGGCGGGCCTCGCATTGATCGAGCGCACCGTGCCGTTCGCCCAGGAGGTCACGGAGCGCACCTACGGCGCGCTGAATGCGGGCGAGCGCGTCGCCATGCTGTTTCTGCTGCGCAAAATGATGGAGTCGGACGCGGACGCGGACGGCGAGTAGGCGAGTCACGCCGCGATCGTCTTGCACGGCTCCTAAGTATTCGCCGCCTGCGTCGGTTCAGCCGCCAGCAGCTTGCCGGCGGCGCGCAAACCTTCGCGCACAGTCTCTGGCGTGAACGGCGGCGCGAGCAGGCGCACGCCAGTCGCGTCGTAGATCGCATTCGCGAGCGCGGCGGGTCCAGGCACGGAGGCCGATTCGCCGGCGCCCAGCGGCGGTTCGCCTTGACGCGGCATCAGCACGATGTCGACGGCCGGCAATTCCGGAAAAGTCAGGATCGGATAACTGCCCCATTCTCGGCTCGCCACCTTGCCGTCGACGAATCGCACGCGCTCCTTGAGCGAACGGCTGAGTACCTGGATCACGTTGCCGTGAATCTGATGACGCACGCCGTCGGGGTTGATCATCGTGCCGGTGTCCTGGCCGACCGTAATGCGCTCGACTCGCACCTGCCCGGTCACGCGGTCCACTACGAGTTCCACCGCCCACGCCGACCATGCCGCGCCAAAACCCGGAAAGCGGCTGTGCACATAGCGTGCATAAGCGATCCCATGTCCGCGCGCATAGCGCTCGTCAGGCGCTTCACTGCCGCGCTTGCGATGCTTCCATCCGGCGCGTGCGGCAACCGCTTCGAGCAGTTCGGCGGCGCGTGTGTCGTTCAGATGGCGCAACCGAAATTCCAGCGGGTCGCAGCCGGTTAGCGCGGCCATTTCATCGGCGAACGAATCGTGCGCGAACGAGTTGGGCAGCGCCGACACACCGCGAAACCATGATGAACGCACGAGCGGGGCGAGATCGTCGCAGGCGAAACGGCGGTGCGGGCTTTCGTACGGCGAGACAGCGGTGCGGTCGCCCATTTCAAAGACGCGCGCTTGTGGAGCGACGGCGCCAGTCAGCAGCGAGGCGAGCAGCGGTGCATCGTTTGACGGATAGCGCGTCACGAAGTCGTAGCCGAGCAGACGGCCGTCGTCGCTCACCGTGCCGGTGACGTCCACCACCTGGCCACAGCCCTTCGGTTCCCACGTGTGTTCGTCGGCCCGCGAGAGCTGTACGCGCACCGGCGCACCGACCGCGCGCGAGAGCAGCAGCGCGTCGCCGCAGACGTCGTCCGCACAATTGCGTCCGTAGCAGCCCGCCGCTTCCATGCGGACGACGTCGATGTCGGCTTCGTCGCGTTGCAGGAGAGTCGCGAGATCACAGCGTAGCGAGACCGGATTCTGCGTGCCCGACCAGACGGTGATGCGTCCCTTGCCGGGCTCCCGGTAGTCGGCCACCGAACACGATGGACCGATCGAGCCATGCATCTGATAAGGCCACACGTAGGTGCGTGACACCGTGATCGTGCCAGGCAGGCCGCGCACGGATTCTACGTCGCCTTCTTCCAGCAGAGGCCGTCGTTTTGCCGGCGCAGCGGAGATCGCAGCGCCTGGATCATCCAAAGATTCGAGCGGCGGCAGCGGCTTCCATTTGACGCGCAACTCGCGTGCGGCACGAATCGCCTGTTCTTCGCGCTCGGCCACGACGCCGATGAAATCGCCGATCACCACTACGTCTCGTACACCGGCAATATGGGCGACGGATTCGCGTTCAACCCGCTCGAAAGATGTGCCGACGAAAGCGCCGCTATCGATGCCGCTATAAGGCGGACGCACCACCCGACCATGCAGCATGCCGGGCACGCGCATGTCATGCACAAAGGTCAGCGCGCCGGTCGCCTTCGCCGGCAGATCGACACGCGGCGATGAACGCCCGACGAGCCGGTACGTCGATGGATCCTTGACGGGCGTGCCGGTATCGAGTTCAAGCGTCATGCTGCGGCCAGCGAGCAGTTCGGCAAATGTCACGCGTGCGCCATGCGGGTTGGCCGCGCAGAAAATCTGGGCGTCGTCGGTGGCAAGCTGTTCTATAGCGACACCGAGGCGCTGCGCAGCGAGTTCGAAGAGCGCGCCGCGCGCCTGCGCCGCTGCACAACGCAGCGGCACCGCCGAAATCTGGATCGTCGCACTGGCGATCGTGGGACCCTGATTCGGCGTGGCGGCGGTGTCGCCGAGCAGCACCGTGACGCGCTTCGCCGGCACGTCGAGTTCTTCCGCGACGATCTGGCCGAGCGATGTGCGTATGCCCGTGCCGAGATCGACGTGACCGTTGAACGCGAGGATCCGCCCGTCATCGAGTATCGCGACGAAGACTTCGGGTACGTCCGGCACGTAGGTCGAGAGGCTGCCTGGCTGTCCGGCGGCGGGCGTGACGGGCGCAGCCGGCCGCCGGATTACGGCAAGACGGCCGATGCGTGCCAGAAGTTCGGAGCGATTCACGGGCGGAGTCCCTGGATGTGCACCACGCTCATGCGTCAACGCACGCGCTGCTCGATCGCGACCAGCGCGTCCGCGAGCGGCATCACCGCCGCGTACTTCTGCTGCATGTCAAACAGGTTCGCGTCGTGCGGGCCGATTGCCCGATCGCCGACGCAGTCGGACAACACCAGCGGTCGAAACCCATACGACATTGCATCGACAACACTGGCGCGCACACAACCACTCGTCACCGCCCCGGCCACGAGCAGCGTTTGCACGGCGCGCTGCGTAAGCCACGGCGCGAGTTGCGTGCCGAAGAACGCGGACGGCACGGTCTTGCGCACCACCAGTTCGCCTTTCGCGGGTGTCAGTTCCGGCACGATCGCGCTATTGGGATGGTCTTCGGTGAGCGTCGCCATGCCCGGCACTTTGAGTGAGAACACGTTGTCGTCGCTGCCGTCCTCCGCGTAGACGATGCGGCTGTGCGCGACCGGCCAACCCGCGGCGCGGGCGTGGGCAAGCGCCGTCACGGTACGTGCAATCGCCGGCGCGATATTGCCGCCGCCGAATGTAGACGGATCAGCAAAGCCGACCACGAAGTCGACGATCAAGAGGCCAATATTGCCTTGAACGGGCAGTGGTGTGCCGAACCCTTGCTGCTGATACACATGGGCTTCGGCGTGCGTTTGGGGAGCATTCATCGCATCAGGTCTCAGCGTGTCGATTCGATTACGCGGCCGTCGCGCACGACGACATCATCGTCGAGCAGCACGGTGCAGTGGCGCAGCGGAATATCGATGTGGCAGGTCGTGGTGCGGCTGCCGCCGCCTTCGTTGTTCGGGCCGAGCGAGAAGAGGAAATTACCCTCGAACGCGCGCGCATCCATGCCGATGGTCGCTTCACGATCGTAGAGCCCAAGCGTCGACCAGCGCGCACGCGGCTGCAGCCCCCAGCCGATATGCGAGATCGCATAGCCTTCTGGGTCATTGAAGGTTTCCATGTAGTCGCGCAGTAACGCGGCATCAACACCGCCTTCGATCTTTGTCGCGTAGCCGCCTTCCACGGTCAGTACGATCGGCTCGCTCACATAGCGTTTCTGCGGCAGCAGGATATCGCCGCGATCGATCACGATCGTGCCGTGCGCGGTGCGATCGTTCGGATAGGTCAGAGCGAAGCCACTCGGCCAGTGATCCCAGCGGCCCGGTTCGTCGACGAAACCGTATTCGGCGGTGGGGCCGAACTCGCCGAGCGGACACACGAGCGACGTGCCTGCCGGGGACGTCACGCGCATTTCCCGCGCGGCGGAGATACGCTTCGCGGCGCCCAGCACCCGCGTGCGGTCTGCCTGGGTCGGCACCATGCGCGCGAGCACCTCGGGAGGTTCGACGGCCAGCAGGATTTTCGTGCCGGACTTCAGGATGTCGTGCTGCTCGGGGGAGAACAGCAGAGTCATCAGGTCGAGCACGAGATCGCTCGCTTTCAGCGCGGCAATCGCGGGGCCGTTGCCGGTGAGCGGCGTGGTGCCCAGATAGGCGAGCGAATCGCGGCTGAAGGCCTTCTCGCCGTTCACCGGCGGCAGATCGAGCCGATTGACGATCGCGCCCATCGATTGCGTCGCGATGAGTGCGCAAGACAAGGTCTGCGGATGCGTGGCCGGGCTCGTCAGGATCGTGACGCTCTGGCCGGGTTCGAGGCGGGACAGCGTGAGCACTTCCTTCCACGCTTCGATCAATTGGTAGTCGCTGACTGGCATCGACGGTTCCTTTTTACGGTCAGTAGGCGAGCGGCGCGCCGAGGAAGTCGCTGAAGGCGGCGTAGAAGCCGGCAGCGTTGTCCCACGGAATCATGTGGCCGGCGTTGGGTACGCGTACATGCAGCATCGCCGGCGTGGCGCGCTGCAATTCGGCGACGTCCTCGTCGCGCACCACATCGCCGTTCTGCGCGGTCATCAGCAGTGAGGGCACCGTAAGACGGGCGGCGTCGGCGTGGAAATCGTCGGTGTGGAAGCCTTCATAGGAGGCGAGTACTGCGCGCTCGTCGCAGGTATGCAGCCATTCGGCGCGCAACTGGCGTTCGGCTTCGGTCCAGGTCGGGCAGAACGCGCGCATGCCTTCCGCGTCGGTGCCGCTTCGCGCGAGCGCCATCGAATCGACGTACCAGGGCAGCTTGCCCGGATAGTCACGGCGGCCGGGCCCGGAAACCGGGGGATCGATCAGCGCCACTGAGGCGAGTCCGCGCGGCGCATGCAGCGCCGCACGCGCCGCAATGCGCGCGCCCATCGAATGGCCGACCAGGCTGAATTCACGCAGACCGAGCGCCGCGACGAACGCGGCCACGTCGGCGGCTTGCGCGTCGAGGCTGTAGTCGAGGGTCGGCGATGCCGACGACAGGCCACGGCCGCGCACGTCGAGTACATAGGTGTCGTGCGTGCGGCCCAGCACTTCGCCGACGAAGCCCCACGTGATCGCCGGACTGGTAATGCCCGGAATCAGCACGATAGCGGGGCGTTTCGCGCGTGAACCATCGGCGCCGCCGTAGCGCAGATAGTGCTGACGGATGCCGTTGGCCGCGACGTTCGCGCCGTACAGGAAGGTAGTCATGGTGCGTCCTCTTGCGGCGGGGGTCAATAAGCGCCCGACAGCAGGGCGCCTGCGCCCGGCACGATCGGTTCGAGATCGAGTTCGCGCAGCATCGCGTAGGTGGTGGCGATCGCGGCCGTAACCACCGGCTTGCCCGTCATGGCCTCGACTTTGGCGACCGCCGGCAGTGACGGCATCTGTACGCAGGCGGACAGCACGATTGCGTCGGCCTGTTCGAAAGGCATGCTTTTGACGATGTCGGGCAAGCGCGCGGGATCGTGGCGGCCCACGTCCAGGTTGTCGGGGATTTCGAGCGCACGATAGTCGATGACTTCATACCCTTCGTGGCGGATGTAGTCGACCACGAGCTCGGTCAAGGGCTTCATGTACGGCGCCACGACGATCACGCGTTTGGCGCCGATCACACGCAGTGCATCGACCAATGCCCCGGCGCTCGTCAGGACAGGCGCCTGCCCGCCGTTTTCCGCCGTGCGCTGCGTCAGGCGCGCCTGCGACACGCGGTGATAACCGTGACCCATGGCCATGATCGCGACGAGGCAGGCATAGCCGAGCACGTCGACGCGCGCGTCGGACAACTCGAGTGCGCAGCGGTCCGACTCGGCGTCCATTGCCGCCAGTTCTTCCTTGACGACCTTCTTCATGCGCATCCGGCTCGAATGAAAGGTGAAACGCTGCGGACGGATCGTCTCGCGCAGTCGCAGCATGGCCGGGATCTCCGTTTCCATCGTGGTGTTCGAGCTCGGCACGATCTGGCCGATCCGGTATGTCCTGGTCATTGTGATGCTCTCCGGTCAATGTGAGTGATGCCCGGCGCCTTGCGACGGCGAGGGGCGTCGTACGTTGAAGCAAAGTCTAGTGTGTACGTTATAAAAATTCAACAGAATAAAAATGCTCCAGACGAGCGACAGGAGGAGTGAAAGCGAGATTTCACGTATATAGGCGACAAATTCGGTGTTCGAGTGCACGTAAAATTTTTGTTGTCGAAAGAATTTCGAATGTGTACGCTACATTTAATCGAACTCAACCGGACCGTCGAAGCATGTCGCTGGGCGGGCGCACGAACAGGAGAACATCATGAGAAAAACCCGTATCGCCGTTATCGGCGCAGGCCTCGGCGGCACGGCGGCTGCCGCGTTGTTGCAACGCAGCGGTTATGACGTCAGGCTCTACGAGCAGGCTCAGGCGTTTTCACGCCTGGGTGCGGGTATTCACCTGGGGCCGAATGTGATGAAGATCATGCGTCGCATCGGCTGCGAAGATGCTTTGAACCTGATGGGCTCGCATCCCGACTTCTGGTACAGCCGCGACTGGAAAACGGCCGAAGCGATCTCGCAGATTCCGCTCGGCGATCACGCGCTCAAGGCCTATGGCGCGAGCTATCTGACGGTCCATCGTGGCGACTTTCATGCGCTGATGACCGAGGCGGTTGCGCCCGGCACGATCGTCTTCGGCAAATGCCTGAAGTCTGTCGAAGATACCGGTAGCGACGTGCGCATGACTTTCGCGGACGGTTCGGTCGAGACGGCCGACATCGTGATTGGCGCGGACGGCGTCAACTCGAAGATTCGCGATCACCTGCTGGGCTCGGAGCCACCGCGTTATACGGGCTATGTTGCGCATCGCGCGGTCTTCCCCGCGTCGCTGCTCGGCCACAAGCCGTATGACATGTGCGTGAAGTGGTGGTCGGAAGACCGTCACATGATGGTCTACTACGTGACCGAGGCGCGCGACGAGTACTACTACGTCACGGGCGTGCCGCAGGCCGAGTGGCCCGCGGGGGTGTCGATGATGGAAAGCAGCCGCGAAGAAATGCGCGAGGCGTTCGCGGGTTTTCATCCGGACGTGCAGAATCTGATCGACGTGTCGCCGTCCATTACAAAATGGCCTTTGCTCGAACGCGATCCGCTGCCGTTGTGGAGCCGTGGCCGTCTGGTGCTGCTCGGCGACGCATGTCATCCGATGAAGCCGCACATGGCGCAGGGCGCGGCAATGGCGATCGAAGACGCAGCCATGTTGACGCGCTGCCTCGACGAAGTGGGCGCAACCGACTACGCGGGTGCCTTCGCGCTGTACGAAGCGAACCGTGCGACGCGCGCCTCCAAGGTGCAACTGGTCTCGCACAACAACACGTGGCTGCGCACGAATGAAGACCCGTCTTGGGTTTTTGGCTATGACGTGTTCAACGTACCGCTCGTGTCGCCGGCCGCCGAGGTCGCTTCGGCCTGAGTGTGTGAGTGGCAAACACGCGATATGGAAGCGCGTGGCACCGGCGCCATAGCACGCTGCGTGCTTCCGCTGTAAGGTCGTCCCTTTTCATTTGTGAACAGGCTCAGATATGGCGCATTCGAGTCCGCCCGCCGGTCCGCTGACGCTCACCGTCAACGGCGTTCGTCGCACCGTTCAGGGCGCCACGCCGGATACGCCACTGCTGTATATCCTGCGCAACGACTTCGAACTGAATGGACCGAAGTACGGTTGCGGCCTCGGGCAGTGTGGCGCGTGCACGGTGATCGTCGACGACCAGCCGACGCGTTCGTGCGTCGTGCCCGCGAGCATTGCGATCGGGCGCGAAGTCACGACGCTCGAAGGACTTGGGACGGCCGATGCGCTGCACCCGGTGCAGCGCGCATTCGTCGACGAACAGGCGGCGCAGTGTGGCTACTGCCTGAACGGCATGATCATGAGCGCGAAGGCGCTCCTCGAACGCAACCCGGAGCCTGACGACGACGCGATCCGCGACGCGCTGCGCTTCAATCTGTGCCGATGCGGCACGCACTTCGAGATCGTCAACGCGGTGCGTCGCGCTGCGCAATATCTGCGGCATGAAGGTGCGCATGAATCAGGACGGTGACGACCTCGTAGCGGTGCGTGATGATGAACGTGCGCTTGAGTCTGTGCGTGCGCGGTCTGTCGGGAACGAAAAGTCCGGCGCGACGCTGCACCGGTCGGAACGGTATCAATGGCCCGTACGAACGCAAACGGGCGACGCAGCCGCTATGGCCTATGCGGACCTGATGGTCGGGACCGGCCACGAGCGCGACGGCACGATGACAACGTGGCAATACCGTGCGCGTCTGGAGCACGAAGAGGTTTCCACGTGCGATGACGATGTCGAGCCTACTGCGCCTTTGCTGGTATACCGGCACGCTCAGACGTCCGTGGCGGTCGAAGCTTCTGCGGCCCGGACAATTCCTGTTCAGGCGCATGCGTTTGCCCGCGAATCGTTCATCGACGAACTCGCTCATTCACTGCAACGCGATCCTGTCGCGTTGCGCCTGCAGCACCTCGACGCGCAGCGTGACGGCGGCGCACGCGAAACGATCCGCATGGTAACCGAGCGTGCCGCTTGGGGCGGGGTGCTTGCAGCTCAGGTTGAGCCGGCGTCGCCCTGGGTGCGCGGACGCGGCTTCGCGTTCGACGGCGAAGCGCTTGAACACGGCGCACCGCTATCGTCGGATGAGAAAGGCAGTTTGCCTGTGCGTGTCACAACGGGAACGCCGAATCCGGGTGCCGATAGCTGGACGGCGTGGGTCGTGGATGTCGACGTGAATCGTGAAACTGGCGATGTCGCGATCAGACGCGTGGTCGCGGGCCGTGGTTCGGGCGAACCGGGTGCGGCGCGCGTCTCGGGCTTGCCGTCGTGGCAGGTGGCCGATGCGATCGAGCGCTCCACCGGCGTGCGCTTTCTTGCCCGGTCAGCCCACGATGAAACCGGCTCTGCAAACGGCGATGCCGCGGTGTCGCATGAACTGAGCGTGGTGGGAAGCGCGCTGAACGAGCCGACTGCCGGGACGGCGCGGACCTTGACGAGCGCGGAGGCCGACACCATAGAGCGTGCTGCCGCGCCCGCCGCAGCCGCGATTGCGAACGCCTTGTTCGACGCAACCGGCGTGCGTTTCCGAGCGCCCCCGTTCGACGCGGAGCGCATCCGCCGCGCGTTGGCTGATGTGCCTTCCGCTACGTTGGCTGAGGCGCCTGCGCAGATGCGTCGTCCGTCGCGTTGGCGGCGCTGGTTGGCCGGGGGCGGTATCGGTGGCGTGATGGGCGGTTTGATCGGCCTCGCCTGCTCGGTCCTGCCGGGGCCGGCGCCGATCGCACCGATTGCCTCCGTCGATACTTCGCTGTGGTCGCCGGCCACGCTCGAACGCGGTCGTCAGATCGCCGCCGCGGGTGATTGCGCGGTCTGCCACACCGCGCCAGGCGGCAAGACCAATGCCGGCGGCTTCGCGCTCGACACGCCGTTCGGCACCGTCTATTCGACCAACCTCACGCCCGATGCGCAGACCGGTATCGGCACCTGGTCGTACGAAGCGTTCGCGCGAGCGATGCGTGAAGGTATTTCGCGCGACGGCTCGCATCTTTACCCCGCGTTTCCGTACACCGCGTTCGCCAGGATGAGCGAGTCCGACATGATGGCGCTCTACGCATATCTGATGTCGCAAGCGCCGGTCAAAAACGCGCCACCGAAAACGAACTTGCCATTCCCGCTCAATCAAAGACGGCTGGTGGCCGGCTGGAATTGGCTGTTTCATGACACACGTCCGTTCGTCCCCGACGAGACGCGCTCGGCGCAGTGGAATCGCGGCAAGTATCTGGTCGACGGCGCGGGGCATTGCGGCGCGTGTCATACACCGCGCAATGCGATCGGCGCGGAGAAGGGTGGTTTTGCGTATCTGTCGGGCGGGAGCGCGGAAGGCTGGGACGCGCCGTCGCTGGTGGCTTCGCGTGCGTCGCCGGTGCCGTGGTCCGAGGCTGCGCTGTTCGACTATTTGCGCACGGGCTTTTCTGCAGAACACGGTGTGGCGGCGGGGCCGATGGCGCCGGTCGTCGCCGGACTCGCTACGCTGCCGGAATCGGACGTACGTGCGATGGCTCACTACGTCGCCTCGTTGTCGCCACCCGTTGACGCGGAGGTGTCCGCCCGTGCTGCGGCCACGCGGGCGATTGCTACAGACGCGAATTCGACGACGACACTTGGCTTCGAAAACGGCCGCCGCATTTTCGAAGCATCGTGCGCGGTGTGTCATGCGGAATCGGGCGGCGTCGGCCATTTCGGCGTACGCCCGTTGATGGGGTTGAACACGAGCGTTGCCCAGGCCTCACCGGACAATCTTCTGCATGTGTTGCAACATGGGATCGATCAGCCCGCGATGGAGTCGCTGGGCTACATGCCCGGATTCGGTGATGTGTTCGACGACAAGCAGATGGCCGAGCTCGCGTCGTATATCCGCGCGCGCTACGCACCGGGGCAGCCGGCCTGGCGTGATCTCGAATCGGCGTCGGCAAGATTGCGCGCCGGGCACTAGCGCCGTCCGAGCAATTCCGGTCAATCGGCCTGATGAAACATATCGTAGATGGCGTCGACCAGCCAGGCGATTCCCGGGTCCGCCGAAAACTGCGCGTGGCAATGGACCTGAATTTCAATGGGTGGCAACGAGAAGGGCAGCGGGAGGATGCGGAAGGACTTGTTGCGGTTAAAGCGTTGCGCGATGCTTCTGGGGAAAATGACGGCGAGATCGGTGTTCTGAACGATCTCCGGCGCAACGACAAAATGAGGCAGGCGCAGCACGATATCCCGGCGCAGATTCAATTCCTCCAGCCATTGCTCGACCATCCGGTGTCCGGTTGCGTTTGTACTCGCATAGACGTAGCGCAAGCCCGCGAGGTCTTCCTTGGTTGGTTTCAGCTTGCGCAAAGGGTGACCCGCCCGCACAACGCAAACGTGTTCGTCGAAAAATAGCGTCCTGCTCACGCAACCTGAATCCAGACCCGGAACGTAACCGAGCGCGAGATCGATTTCACCGCTGCGCATCGCGGCACTCACTGAGTCGACGGAGACATTCGCAATCTCGATCCGGATACCGCGCGCAGTACGGTCGAGCATCGAGAGCAGCGGCGGCAGGAAAAAGTACTCCGACATATCCGACATCGACACGCGGAACACGCGTGTCGTCGTAGCGGGGTCGAATTTCGCGAGCTGCTGCACGGCGCCGTTGATGATCTCGAACGCCTGCGTGAGCGGTGCGTGCAAACGCAGTGCCGCATCTGTGGGCACCATGCCGCTGGGCGTGCGCACAAAGAGCGGGTCGTCGAATAAGCCACGCAGTCGACGGAGCGCGTGGCTGACCGCAGGTTGCGTGAGCCCGAGCCGTTCTCCCGCGGCGGTCAGGCTGCGTAGATCCGAAATGGCCAGAAACACGCGCAGCAGATTCAAATCCGTAATGCCAGAGTGCGACTTTGTCATGACGTTCGGATCGCGGCAGTGAAGGAGTCTGACGATCGCGTTGCGTCAGGCTCTGGCTGTTAAAACGGACGCGCAACTTTCGGTGCGACAGTATCCGGTCCGCAGAGCGGGACCTGACAGCCGCCTGCTGCTTAGGGCTATCCGCGTCCGGCTTTACGTCCGCTGCAGGTTACCGTAAATGCTGTGCATAGGGAAATGCGAGGCCGGTCCGCTGTATGGCGGGAATGCGTCGAAATCCTGCTTCATCTGCGCACGTACCGGCGAGGCCAACGCTGCGGCCAGCGCCGCGGGATCGTCGAAGACCACTTTGTTCCGCTGCATGGCGGTTGCTTGCGGAATATCTAAACCGGTCCGATAGTCGACCCGCGTATAGATTTCCAGCTCACGAATGTGGGGCAGCTGTGCCATGAGCGGGGGATGATGCTTCAAATAGTGCGTCAACCACGCATTGAAATTCTGGGCTTCTCCTTCATAGCCGACGAGATACGTGCATTTCTCAGACGGACCTCCAATGCCGGGGGCATTCGGCGTAGCAAACTTTCTCACCGCCATGAGTTGCTGCGCGACTGCAAGGCGGTCTTGGGCGGCGTCTATCGCTTGCTCCACGATCGTGTGTGCCGCACCACCGCGTTGAAGAGCCGCTTCGGCAGGATCGAGATCGTCGAAATACCACTGCAGCACCCAGCGTGGCTTCAATGCATGTTCGTTTGAATGAGGATCGCCATTCGCCGACTCCTCAGAGCGATGGATCACGAAGCGCCGCAGTCCTTCAACGTTCTGGGACGCCGCCTGAATCAGCGATATATCGACGTCGCGCGACTCCGGATGTATGCCATGGCGGTAGCCGATAAGAAACAGACAAACTTCCACATTCACCTCGCAGCGCTTGCTACAACGGACTGCGCCGTTGCTTCTGGCCGCACAAGGCGGTGGAACTGCCGGCCGAAATAGATCAGTCCGTCGCCTTCCGCTCTGGTCGAGATATGCCCGATTTCTACAAACATGACTGAATGCGAGCCGACACTCTTGAGGTCGACAATCTCGCCTTCGAGACTTGCAATCGCATGCGAGAGGACCGGGGCTGACTGATGCCCGATCGTCCATGCATGACGTGCGAACCGCTCATCCATCGAACAGGCTGTCATGCCCGCGAAATCACGCGCGACGTCCTGGCATTCCGCCGCCAGCACATTGATGCACACGTTCCGGTTGTGATGCAGAACATCGTGTACGTAACTGGCCTGATTGATACAAACGAGCATCGTCGGCGGCGCATCTGTCACGGAACAGACGGCGCTTGCGGTAATCCCACACCGTCCGCTCGGGCCATCCGTGGTGATGATGTTGACAGCCGCGGGCAGGCACGCCATTGCATCGCGGAAACGCCGTTTGGTGTCGTCGATCGTCATGATTGTCCTCTCATCAGGGATACGGCGTTACCGGTGCGATGCCGGCAAACAGCGCGCCCGATGCGTCGTAGGTGCCTTCTCCAAGGAACGCGTGCTGTGTCACGACAATCGAGTCACGCACCAATCGCTGCAGCCGGTTCTCGCGGTAGATCGCCGCGATGCCCGCCAACTGATAGGCCTGCATCACGACCTCGGCACACACTTGTGCAGCGTGAGTTGCGCTGAGGCGCATCAGATTGGCCTGATGCTGTGTCACAGGATCGCCGGCGACGATGGTTTGCCACGCCGATTCGGCGGACTCGTAGAAAAACGCGCGAGCACTGCGCCAGTTGGCCTCCGCCTTCGCGAGACCGGAGCGGTAGTAACCGCGGTCTGCAAGACGCGGGGCGCCGGTGGTGGTTTTAGTCGATCCGGACATGTCGGTCAGCAGATCGAGTGCTGCACGCGCGAGGCCGATGTTGACGGCGGCGTGCACTTGCGCCTGGTACGCAACGGCGGGATAGCGGTAGAGCGGTTCGTCGATCAGCGCTTGTCCGCCGCGAACGAATGTCCATTGCTCGTCGACGAATTTGTCGCGAAGCCGCAGATCGTGGCTGCCGGTGCCCTGCATGCCGACCACGTTCCAGTTCTCGACGATTTCGACCTCGTGCGCGGGGAAGACAGCGGTGAACGGTTTTCCTGCGCCAGTGTCACCCGAATTGGCAGGCGTGCCGCCGATCCCTACACCAATCCAGTCCGCGCCCTTGCAGCCGCTTGCAAATCGCCATTGTCCGCTGACCATGAAGCCATCCGGTACTTTGGCGGCCGGTTGCAACGGATAGAGTCCGCCGGCAAAAACCTGATCCGGTCCTTTCGCATAGATATGCTGCTGCGTTTCGATTGGGAGCGACGCGAGATAGGTATTCGCCGACCCGAACGCGGCGACCCACGCGGTCGACCCGTCGGCGATTGCGATGCGCTCGAGCATGTGCAGAAACTGTGGCGGCGGCAGCGCGTCTCCACCAAAGCGGCGCGGCGTACTTGCGCGAAAAATACCTGCGCGTTTCATCTTCGCGATCATGTCGCGCGGAACATGCGAGAGCTGATCGAACTCGTCTCTTCGTCGCTCGATTTCCTCGATCAGAACATCGAGGGAAAGGGGACCCGCGTACTCCGGATACGGATCGGCTTGATCGACGACGCGAGGTTCATAGGCGTGCGTCGGAAGGCTGGCACTTTGAAGGCTTTGCATGATGGCAGGGTGTCGGAATTGAATAATCGATCCGTCTGGTGCGGCGGCGCCACAGCGCTGCCGCTTAACGGTGTTAAGCGCTTTCTTTCGCCTGAAGTCTCAGAGCCTTCGGGAAAGTCTCAGGCGCAAGACAGGTCGCGAGCACAGTGATCAGTCCGAGAACAACGAGGTAAATGACGACTGGCGTGGCGCTACGGTAGTGAGCGAGCAGTGCGGTCGCGATCATCGGCGACAGGCCGCCGCCGAGTACGGACGACATCTCGCGGCCGATGCCAAGGCCCGAGAAACGTAGATGGACGGGCAACAATTCGCTGATGAAAGCTGGCTGAGCGCCTTCGAGGATGCCCAGTGTGATGCTGTTGGCGAGGACGAGCGCCAGGATGACTTTCCACAGCACGCCCGAGCCGAGCAGCACGAAGTAAGGGTAGGCGACCAGCACCATTGCAATCGCGCCGGCGAGATAAACCGGCTTGCGGCCGATTTTGTCCGTCACGTGGCCCATCAAGAGCGAAACGGGGATCATCAACAGCATCGATACGGTCAATCCACCCAGAATCCAGCTCGATGGCAGGCCGACAAACCGGCCGTAGGCAATCGAAAAAGCAAAGAAGATGTACGACGCAGCGCCTTCGCCAAAGCGCAGGCCGAAAACAGTCAGCACCTGACGCGGACATTGGCGAAGCACTTCGATAATCGGCATGCGGCTGTCGCGGCGCGCGGCTTTGACCTCGGCGAACTCGGCGCTTTCGTCGACGGAGCGGCGCATCCACAGCCCGAGCGCGACTAACACGGCGCTGCAGAGGAACGGCACGCGCCAGCCCCAACTCAGAAAGTCGGAAGACGACAGCGTCTGGACGAGCAGAAACGCAGCAGTGGAAAGAACGAAGCCGAATGCGGCGCCGCAGGGACTCCATGCAGACAGCGCACCGCGTTTCGATGCGGGCGCGTTTTCATGGATCAGCAAAATACTGCCGCTCCATTCCCCACCCGCAGCAAGACCCTGCAAGATGCGCAGCAGGACCAGCAAGATGGGGGCCGCGATGCCGATTTGCTGATAGGTCGGCAGGAGACCCATGCAGACGGTCGCGCTGCCCATCATCAACAGCGTGAGCATCATGACCGTCTTGCGGCCGTACCGGTCGCCGATGTGGCCGCACAGCACGCCGCCAATTGGACGGGCAATGAAGCCGACCGTAAAGCCGCCGAACGCCGCAATCGTCCCGGTCAGCGGATCGGTACCGATGGGAAAGAACAGGTGGCCGAACACCAGCGCGGCGGCGGTTCCATAGAGAAAAAAGTCGTACCACTCGAGAATCTGGCCGAGCACTGCAGTCGTTACCGCGCGGCGAACCTTGCTGGTTGGACGCAGATTGGATAGGGGAGCAAGCGTAGCTGTTGCGTCAGGATTCATGGCATTTCGCAGATCACGGTGTTGGAGATCCCGCCTCTCGACAACACAGATCGGCAGGTACGACGATGCGAACGGGGCAGGCATGTCCGCACAATATGGCCGAGGTAAAGGCCGGTCAAATTCAGGACAAAAATGAACGACATGAATGGCGTGCATGACGACTCATGCAGATGCATGAAGTCAGCCGGGGCGCGGCACGCCACTTCTTGCCGCTGGTGTCGACTTCGACCGACGTGATGACTTTGTGGCAAGCTTGCGTCCACATCGAGCCTGACGGCTACCTCTGGACCGAAACATTCGTTGCCACCCAACCACCTGATTGCCGTATGCCTCGACAACCGACTCCATCGCCACTCAAACCGCGCAGGGCGCCCAGCCAGCCCCGCTCAGAACGCATGGTCGCCACCTTGCTCGAAGCGGCTGCACAGGTGCTTGAAACGAAGGGACTCGAAGGGTTCAACACGAACGCGGTCGCGGAACGCGCTGGCGTCAGCATTGGTTCGCTGTATCAATACTTCCCGAGTAAGGATGCGTTGACGATCGCGCTGATGCAGCGTGAAAGCGAACGCTTCTATCGCGATGCGCTGGTTGCTCTCGATCACCCGAGCGGACCGATCGCGCTCACGCATCTGATCGGCGTCTCAGTTCGGCAGCAGTTCGCGAGGCCTACGCTTGCACGGCTACTCGACGTCGAGGAGAGCAGGCCGCAACTGCGCATGGCGCTGGCCAACACCGGATCGGTGCGCAGCGTGCTATTGGAGATCCTCGTGCGTGACGGTTTGCCGCCGCAAGACGACGTGGCCGTCGCCGCGAGCGATCTGATGGCGATTGTTCGTGGGCTCGTCGACGCCGCCGGCGAGCGTGAGGAGACGGACACGACTGGACTCACTCGCCGCGTGACGGCCGCCGTATTGGGCTATCTGACGATGATGTCGGGTGCGGGACGCAATGGCGATTCGCCTGCCGAAGACACACCGCAATCCGCGAGCAAACGCGAGCAGGCTGTACGCAAGTCGGCGGCGCGAGGGCTGAAACGCCCGTAGGACGGGGCTGAGCGGCTGTCGATGTGAAGGCGGCGACGCGAGTATTGAACGCGAGCTTTTACTCGTAACATTCTCCGTATGGAACGCAACGAGCGATCCAATTCAACGGAGATCGACATGACTCATATCACCACCACCATGAAGCTCAACCACGTGAGCTTCCCCTCGTCCGATGTGAGCGCCACCGCTACTTTCTTCGAGGCCCATCTAGGCTGTACCGTCGCCGGGCGCGGCGCGAGCTGGCTTCTGAAACGTCCTGGATTCGATATCGTGATCGATGACGCCGCTGATCATCCGGTCGCGTGGCCGCATAACTTTCACATCGGCTTTGAACTGGCGACCCTCGACGATGTTCGCACGCTCTATGACGAGATGCTTGCAGGAGACGTCGTGATGAAAACCGGCGTGTTCAAGCATGAACGCGGTTCGCGATTTTTCTGTGAAGTACCGGGCGGCGTTCTCGTCGAAATCAATACCCGTTCAGATGCCGACGAGAAGTATCGAGGCACTTTCGACCTCTAATATTCTGCGCAACGGGATTGCAGACATTTTTCGTTAGCGACATGCGCTTGCCATTAGCGCCTGTCGCGCATCACTTCCCAGCAATCGCGATGGTCCATCCGGCTAAGTTTGCGCCGTCGCGTCATTTCGCGCCAATAGTGAACGGCGACCAGCAGCACGGCGGCGCTCAACCCACACAGCCCCACAACGATTCCTGTCCACGATTCGGCCACGGAATACTCCTTGACTGTGAAACAGATCAAGCGATACGTGTCATTCGTCGTTCAGGATACGAGCGGCAGCCTTCAGAAACATCTGTCCGTCGTGAGTAATGAGAGGGCGCTGTTGCCCGGAAGGGAGGTTCTCCAGCGTGACGAGCTGACGGTCCAGAAGCGCTTCCAGATCGGCACCGTCCAGACTCAGCCAATCCGGTGCATCTTTGAGCAGCATGAGGGTCGCGAATTCATGCGGACTGAGCATCTCCGTCTCCTGGCCAATCCTGCTTTGCTGGGAACCTGATCCGTTGGCCTCGCTACGCGAGCAGGATCGATTCGTGGATGGCTACTGCAGGCTGTCACCTTGCGTTCGGGTGGCATGTCGCGCGCCATGGCACTCATCTTAATGCTGAGTTGTCCAATAGATCAATATTTGGGAAAAAATTTTTCGGGATTTTTACGCTACCTTCGTGAAGCCGTCGCGGCGCAGCATGACCCGTTGAGCGGCAATTGCGTGCCGCTTCGCACAACGTGTTCGTTAGCGCGCAGACGTGATGCGTGTCACACTGATTCCGGTGAATATTCTGGCAGCGCTTCCATATGCTTCCATACGCCCGCCTGCATACCCGAGGTGAGTTCCGGACGCCGGGCGCTGCGATCGAAACCTGAAGGAGACAACCGTTGACCACCTTCCTCCTACGTAACGGCGCACTGCTCGACCCTACCCATCCTGATCTTTTAGAAGGCTTCGAAGTCCTCATCGAGGACGGTTTCGTCCGCGAGGTTTCCGACAAGCCGATAAAGAGCGGCAGTGCGCGCGTGATTGACGTCAAAGGCAAAACGATCATGCCGGGTTTGATCGATCTGCATGTGCATGTCGTCGCGATCGAGTTCAACCTGCCGCGCGTGGCGACGCTACCTAACGTGCTGGTTACGCTGCGCGCCGTGCCGATCATGCGTGCGATGCTGCGCCGCGGCTTCACCACCGTGCGCGACGCAGGGGGTGCCGGGTATCCATTCAAGCAGGCGGTCGAGTCAGGGCTGATCGAAGGCCCGCGCCTCTTCGTGTCCGGCCGCGCGTTAAGCCAGACCGGCGGCCACGCCGATCCGCGCGCCCGCTCCGACTACATGCCACCCGATTCACCCTGCGGATGCTGCGTGCGTGTGGGTGCGCTGGGCCGCGTGGCGGACGGCGTCGATGAAGTGCGCCGGGCCGTGCGCGAGGAACTGCAGATGGGCGCCGATCAGATCAAGATCATGGCGTCGGGCGGCGTTGCTTCACCGACCGATCCTGTCGGCGCATTCGGTTACTCCGAAGACGAGATCCGCGCGATCGTAGCGGAAGCTCAGGGGCGTGGCACCTATGTGCTCGCTCACGCCTATACGGCCGCGGCGATCGCGCGCGCGGTGCGCTGTGGCGTGCGCACGATCGAACACGGCAATCTGATTGACGATGAGACGGCCCGCCTCGTTGCGGAGCATGGCGCGTATGTTGTGCCAACCCTTGTTACTTACGACGCCCTTGCAAGCGAAGGCGAGAAGTATGGCTTGCCGCCGGAAAGTATCGCCAAGGTCGCGGACGTGCACGGCGCCGGCATGCACTCGATTGAAATCATGAAGCGCGCCGGGGTCAAGATGGGCTTCGGCACGGATTTGCTCGGCGAGGCACAGCGTCTGCAAAGCGACGAATTCCGGATCCTGGCCGAGGTTCTCTCGCCAGCCGAGGTGATCGCAAGCGCGACCCTCGTTGGCGCGGAAGTGCTGGGCATGCAGGACAAGCTCGGCAGAATCATGCCGGGTGCCCATGCCGATGTGCTGGTGGTCGACGGCAATCCTCTGAAGTCCGTCGATTGCCTGTTGGGTCAGGGTGAGCATATTCCGCTCGTGATGAAGGATGGCCGGCTCTTCGTCAACGAACTCGAAAGATATTGACCGTAGTACGCTCGTCCGCGGTGCCCCACAGTCCCTATCGGAGCCTGTTCATGACGATGATTTCCGCCCGCATCGAGCGCTTGCCGTTTTCAGCTTTTCACCGCCGTCTGCTATTGATGGGCGGCCTCGGCTACACCTTCGATGCGATGGACGCCGCCGTGCTCGCTTTCCTGCTGCCCGTGTTGCGCACGCAATGGGGGCTGACGAGCGTACAGACGGGCGTACTGGGAAGCGGCACGTTCATGGGCTATTTCGTCGGCGCGATGCTGGCGGGCATGCTCGGCGATGTCATCGGCCGGCGCAAGGTCATGATGTATGCGCTCGTGATTTACTGTGTCGCGTCGCTTGCCAGTGCACTGGCGAACGACTGGGGATTTTTTCTCGCGACGCGGATCGTCGCCGGCTTGGGAACGGGTGCGGAAAGCGCCATCGTCGCGCCGTTTCTCTCCGAGTTCGTGGCGCGGCGGTATCGCGGGAGTTTCACGGGCAGCCTCGCGGGGTTTTTCTCCTTCGGCTTCGTGGCGGCTGCACTGCTCGGCTATCTGGTGATCCCGCTCGCGCCCAATGCATGGCGCGCCGTGATGGTCATCACCGCGCTGCCCATTCTGATGCTGCTGTGGTGGCGCCGTGCGTTGCCCGAGTCGCCACGCTGGCTCGAGGCGCGTGACCGGCATGCGGAAGCCGATGCGATCGTGTCGCGAATGGAAGCGGAGGTCACGCAAGCGGGCGTGCAGTTGGAGCCGCTGTCTCCGGTGCGCGACGGAACCGTTCCGCTCGCAGCCGGACGAGCCTCGATCGTCGCGAACGTCAAGGCGTTGTGGGCGACGAAGCTCGCGCGCATCACAGCCATGACGTGGCTGATGTGGCTATCCATCACGTTTAGCTACTACGCTTTTTTCACGTGGATTCCCGGCTTGCTGGTTCAAAACGGGATGACGATCACGCGCAGCTTTTCGTATTCGCTCGTGATTTACCTTGCCCAGATCCCGGGATACTTTTCAGGCGCGTGGCTCAACGAGAAGATCGGCCGGCAGGCGACGATCGCGTCATACATGATCCTGGGCGGCGTATCGGCGCTTGGGCTTGCGTTGACGGGTACGGATGCCGGCATCATGGTGTCCGGAATCCTGCTGTCGTTCTTCATGAACGGCACCTATGCGGGCGTTTACGCCTATACGCCCGAGGTGTTTCCCACCGACGTGCGCGCAACGGGCACCGGGCTCGCTTCGTCAGTGGGCCGGCTGGGCGCGATTGCGGCGCCTATCCTCGTTGGGTACGTCTATCCGAAACTGGGCTTTGGCGGAGTGTTCGGCGCGACAACGCTTGTGCTGCTGACGGGTGCGATGGCCGTGCTACTCATGGGCGTGCCGACACGCGGAAGATCGCTCGAGGACATTGCCGCGGGGCAAATCGAACAGTAAGGAAAGTAAACTTCAGAGCCAACTCGGCTAGCGCCGTCAGCACACGTTCCGATGACGCCACTGTGTCACGCAACGCGAATCCGTGAAGCCACCAAGCGCGGTTTTGGCGATCGGGCATTCTTATGACATTATCTGCCAGCGCGGACGTGGTGAGCGTTGATGAGCGAACTACGTCGCGTAGCCATGTAATCGACACGCAGCAGGCGTTTCACGGCAGACAGAGCTTCGAGCGCCACGCTGTTATCGCGTCATTCTCTCAGAGGCAAAGCCATGAAGTTGACAATCGCCGCACCACTTTTAATCATTTCGTTACTCGGCACGTCCACAGCCGTCTTTGCGCAGCAGCATGACGACAATCACGGCCACGGCCAGCCTTCGCACGACCGACCGAATCCGGGTCACGGGGACCAGCATGGACATGGCCGCGGCCCTGCGCCGCACGATGCGTCTTTAGGAGGGCCGGGCGGTCCCGTTCCTCACAACGACTGGCACAAGGGTGAGCGGCTTCCGACGGAGTATCGCGACCGTAATTACGTTGTCGACAACTGGCACGAACACGGCCTGCAAGCGCCGCCGCGCGGGTATCAATGGGTCGGCGTGAACGGGGACTATGTACTCGCCGCCATCGCGACGGGTGTCATTGCCAATGTCCTGCTAGCCGGGCACTAGCCAATCGAGCTGGACTCGATTAGCGCCAAATGTCGCGTGCTATGCTTGGACCGGCAAGTATCTCCACGCTACCCAGCTCTATCCGTGTCGACGACGAGGTAAGTGCCATTCAGAACGCCGCACCGGTCGGCGCAAAAACTGAGCCGGACACGACCGCGATCGTTGACCATGGACTATCGTCATCTGCAGCAGCGCAAGAGCCTGCATGGCCGCATCGTGCAGGAGCTCGGCATGGATATCGTCGGCGGCAAGCTGCAGCCGGGCCAGCGCTTGCCTGCAGAGGCCGACCTGTGTGAGCGGTACGGCGTTAGCCGCCCCGTGCTGCGCGAGGCCACCCGTGTGCTCGTGGCGAAAGGGCTGGTCGTGTCGAAAACGCGTGTAGGCAGTGTTGTGAAGCCTCGCGCGGAATGGCACATGCTTGACCCCGATGTCCTGTTCTGGACGATCAACAGTGTTCCAGAAGGCGAATTCTTCAGCTCACTCCTGACCGTACGCCGCGTGATCGAACCCGCGGCAGCGGCGCTCGCCGCCACGGCTGCAACTAGCGACGATCTTGCGCGTATTGCATCGGCTTACGATCAGATGGAGCGCGCCGAAACCGCAAGCGCGCTACTGGATCCCGACCTCGAGTTTCACCGCGCCATCATGGCGGCTACTCACAACGACCTGCTGGCCTATATCGGCAACATGCTCTCGCTTGCCCTGACGGAATCGATCAAGCTGACGAGTCGTCATCCCGACACGCACGCGCTTTCGTTGCCGCGGCACAAGGCGATTCTTACTGCAATCCAGAGTCGTGACCCGTTGGGCGCGCGACATGCAAGTCTGGTCCAGCTCGACAATGCGCGCGTAGACGCCGAGCGCGTTCTGGAAACCGGCAGCCAGTTTCAAACAGAACCCTGATACGAACGGGTCGGCTGAGCCCAACCATTGAGCGAAGCGCTTCGTTCTTCCTGTCTCTTTCCTTCCAGATGCTAACTGGATAGTAATACTATTAAAGTGGCCTATCGTTCAGATCATTTCGACAACGCACGACCTGTGGCTGGCGAGTGAGGCCCATCCTGTCATTGTGTTGCGCAGCACGGCGGGACGCGAATACAGAGCACTGCGCTGCACCGCAAAAATTTAATTAGTCCGACTAGTTAAGGGTATACATCGATTAGTAGGCAATAGGGCGTGATATAGCATTTTCTGGAGGGTAGTCATGCGTACGCGCGTGCACGTGGGTTTCATGAAAGGAATGATTCCCGGCTCCGGTGCTGTTCTTGCCGGGGCTTTTCCTGCTTGCGCCGTCATGGACATTGAAGTGTTCAACAACTGAGAGACGGGAGACTGAGATGACGCAAGCGAAGGAAGACAAAGACCAAACGGACCAAAGGGACCAAAAGGACGAAGTGCAAGGCATGCGTCGCGGCTTGCTGCAGGGCGCGGGCCTGTCCGCAGCATTGGCGCTGATGGGTGGAATGATCACACCGGCGCAGGCGGCTGAAGCCGGATCGTTCCCAGCGCACAAACGGTGGAAGATCGTATTCGTCAACCACGTCACAACGAATCCGTTCTTCGTTCCCACGCAATACGGCATTCAGGATGCGACCGCGTTGCTGGGCATGGACTATCAATGGACCGGCTCGGCCAATGCCGACATCGGCGAAATGGTGAACGCCGTCAACGCGGCGATTGCCGGGAAAGCTGACGCAATCGCCGTACCGATCGTCGATCCCAAAGCGTTCGACAAACCCATCCAGGCCGCGCTCGACGCCGGCATTCCCGTGTTCGCCTACAACGCTGACGCGCCCTCGGGTTCGACGAATCCGCGCCTGGCCTATATCGGTCAGGATCTTTATCTGTCCGGCTACCAGATGGGCGAGCGAATCGTCAGCCTCATCGACAGCGGCCTCGTCGCGCTCTTTATCGCCACGCCCGGCCAGCTCAACATTCAGCCCCGGCTTGACGGCGCAGCGGCTGCCATCAAGAAATCGGGCAAGAAGATCGACGTGCAGACCATCGCAACCGGTGCGACCGTCAACGAAGAACTATCGAAGATCAAGTCCTTCTTTCTCGGCCACCAGGATCTCAAAGGCATGTTTGCCGTGGATGCGGGCAGCACCCAAGGCGTTGCCGAGGTGATGAAAGAATCCAACTTGCCCGCCAAAGGTGTGCACGGCGGGGGCTTTGATCTGTTGCCGCGCACGGTCGATCTGATCCACGAAGGATTCCTGGACTTCACGATCGACCAGCAACCCTATGTACAGGGTTTTTATACGGTGCTGGAGGCCTTCATCTTTCTTTCATCCGGCGGCCTCGTTGGGCCGGCCAATATTAACACCGGCCTGAAATTCGTCACCAAGGGCACCGTCGATCCTTACCTGACCACTTCGACGCGCTATGAAGGCAAAAGCACGAAGGCCCAGATCGTGCCACGCACAGGCGCGATCAAAGGGTGAGCTCTGCCGTGCCGAATCAACCACCCGCTAAACGCCCGAGGCGCTGGTCAAGCGCGCTCGGACGTTCCAGCGAGATTCGCATTCTTGCCGTCGCACTCATCCTTTGCATCTACTTCGAGACAGTCAACCATGACTTCCTGCTGACCGGCGCGAGTCTGCAGAATCTCTCACAGTTCATCGCCCCGGTGGCGATCATTGCCTTTGGTGAAATCATGCTGATGATCGGGGGAGAGATCGATCTTTCCGCCGGGATGGTTTTTGCGTTTGCGCCTTTCATCATGCATTTTTCTCTCGAGGCTGGCCTGCCGGCATGGCTTGCGATGTTTATCGGCGTTATTGCCGCAGGACTCGTCGGGCTCATTAACGGCGCGGTGACGGTCTATCTGCGCATCCCATCTTTTGTGACGACGCTCGGTACGTTGTTCTTCGTGAACGGCCTCACGCTGACGATCTCGCGAGGTACACCGGTTTCGCCACCGGAGGATTCCGTATTTGCTGCAGTCATGGGGGGATGGGGATATAGCGAGATCATCTGGACGCTGGCCATCGCCGCGGTCATGCACGTGCTGCTTCGCCATACACGCTGGGGTTTGCATACGATCGCGTCGGGCGCTAATCCGTTGGGCGCGAGTGAGGCAGGGATACAGGTCCGGCGGCTGAAGCTCGGCAACTTTATTCTTGCCGCGTTACTGGCGGGCTTGACCGGGATTCTGGAGGGTTTTCGCATCACGTCGATCGATCCGCAAGCGGGCGGTAATCAGATCATGTTTCTTGCCGTTGCCGCAGCCGTGATTGGCGGCACGCCGCTCGCCGGTGGATCGGGCACGATCATCGGTGGGCTGATTGGTGCGGCGGTGCTTGGCATTCTCAACGACGGTTTCACGCTGATCGGCATCAACGCCTTCACCTTCAACATGATTCTCGGCGCGGCGATCCTCGGGGCCATGATCTTCAACATCCACGTGGTTCGTCTCGCGCGCAAAGGGGAGTTGTGATGGCCGAGGTGCTGGAGGCGCTGCGCGGTGAGGATATTGTCAAACGTTTCGGCGCGGTCACCGCGCTCGACGGCGTGTCGCTGACGCTAAGACAAGGAGAGATCCTTGGCGTGCTGGGTGACAACGGGGCGGGCAAATCGACCTTGATCAAGATTCTGACCGGGTTTCATCAGCAGACCAGCGGCAAGCTTTTTGTAGGTGGCGAGGAGACCATGCTTCGCTCGGTCGATCACGCCCGTTCACTCGGCATTGAATGCGTCTACCAGGATTTGGCGCTCGCCAATTCGCTGAGCATTTATCACAACATGTTTTTGAATCGGGAGATCATACGTCGAGGCCCGTTTCGCTTGCTGAACAATCGCGCCATGCGTGAGCGCGCCGCGGAGTGTCTTGAAGAAATCGGCGTGCATGTGCCTTCGGTCGATTTGCCGGTCGAGCAGCTTTCCGGAGGACAGCGACAGGCTATCGCGGTCGCGCGTGCGGTTAATTCGAATGCCAGGATATTGCTGCTCGACGAGCCGCTCGCTGCAATGGGCGCCCGCGAGGCCGGACTGATCATCGACCTGATCCTTCGACTCAAGAATAAAGGTGGCCTGTCCATCATCATGATCATGCACAACTATGCGCAGACGCTCGACATCGCGGACCGCGTGATGCTGATGCAGCGCGGACGTGTCACTTACCAGCGGGAAGCAGCCAGCACGTCCGTCGAGGAACTGATGGATATCGTGCGACGCGAATATCGGGCAATGCGGGCAACGACAAACTGACATCGCGCGGTACGTTGCCGATCGGTGTTTCCTCACCTACTTGATAGTCACCAGCAACTGTCGCCGGTCTCTAACGTGCGACATTGAATCTCTTCGTGTGTGCGAAGGGTCTTACCCACGTGCGTCCCACTTCGTAATATTCAGCAAGATTGTGCTGATCCCCTTGCCAACGGAATATCGGCAGTCCGTCGTTTAAAAACGGAGTGTTCGAAATGATTCTTTGATAACGTTCCAGGCCGCACCGATACGTGATTCCAAAGGGTTCGTGGAGTCAATTCTGAAACGTTCTTCGTTCGGACGGCAACAACGTGCGTTGGCTACAGGAGATGAGTTTGAAAGTTACTCGCAGGGCCTTCCTTGCACTTGCCATCGCTGATCTGGTGGCGCAGAGCTCAATCTCTTTCGCGGGCCAGTCATCTGACGCGATAGATTGGCCGGGAGCAGAGTGGGACCGTATCGCGCCCGAACAGGCAGGATGGTCGGCCGATGCGCTCACGCAGGTTCATGCCTATGCTCAATCGATCGGCACCGCGACGCTCGTCATCGTGCATCGCGGCCGCATGCTTGGCAGCTTGGGCGACATTACTCGCAAGCTACAGGTCAATTCAGTACGTAAAAGCCTTCTCAGTGCGCTGATTGGCATCGCTGTTGCAGAGAAAAAAATCGATCTCGACGCAAGCCTGGCAAGCCTGAATATCGACGACACACCTCCCGGTCTGACCGATGCAGAGAAAGAGGCAACGGTTCGGCAGTTACTCCAGGCGCGTTCCGGCGTATATCATCCGGCGCTTTACGAAACAGTTGGAGAGAAGCGACTGCGGCCTGCTCGCGGTAGTCATCCTCCCGGCACGTTCTGGTATTACAACAACTGGGATTTCAATGTCCTCGGTGCGATTTATGAACGTGCGGTCGGGGCATCGATTTTCGATAGCTTTCGGCAGCGCATTGCGAGTCCGATCGGCATGCAGGATTATCGTCCGCAGGATGGGCATTACCTCCGCGGACCGGAGTCCATGTATCCGGCCTATCTGTTTCATCTGAGTGCGCGCGACCTGGCTCGTTTCGGCTTGCTATACCTTCGGTCCGGCCAATGGAATAACGAGGCTATTGTTCCCACAAGCTGGGTCAGCGAAAGTACCCGGGCCTGGTCGGAGAATCACCTTCATTCCGGATATGGCTATCTCTGGTGGACCGGATTGGCCGATCGACGCACTGCGGTGATGGATCTGCCACCCGGTGGTTTCTGGGCCGATGGTCACGGTGGCCAGTTCGTGGTGGTCGATCCCGTGAACGACATTGTCGTCGTTCATCAGACCGACGGGCGGAAGGTCACTGAACGGCAAATGGGCCATTTGATGTGGTTGATTTATACGGCCGCCCGCGTTAGCGATCCCGGGGCCGACCCTGTTTAGGCAAGAAGGTAACGATCGTATCGCCCGCCATCTCGAACAACCAGCTACTGCTCCAAAGCGTACGCACGGTATGCCCCTTTGCGCAAAAGTGATTTCGATTTCCGGCACTTCTGAGGCCAGCGGCCCGCACCTATAGTCAGGTCAGCTTTCGGACGCTAACCCCAACTTCATGAGGGGACCCGGACGAAATCCGCCTAACCCAAAGGAGCAGACCATGTTGACCAGGACATCCCCGGCGCTTCTCGCCGAACCCGCTACTGCAACCTTGGACGCGCAATACTTCGAGTACACGTCGTCCGCTAATCCGATCGGCGCGAAGCTCATCTCGCGCGTGCCTTTCCGCAATTTCCCGCCTTCGCTGTACGCGGATGGCGCAACGCGAGTTGTGCCGCTCGACCTCTCCGCGGAGTTGGGTTGCCCCGGCCCCGCGACCGGCCCCGGCTTGAGCGCCAATTTCCTGCGCATCAACGCAGGCGATGCGTTGACGCTTGCCCCGAACGCGACCTCGCAGGTCTGCTATGTCATTAGCGGGACCGGCAGCGTGACGCAGGCCGAAACGAGCTTCCCGTTCGCGCAGGGCGATTTCTTCACGCTGCCAGGCGGCGATGCTGCCGTGCTTTCCGCCGCAGCGACGGCCACGCTCTATTACGTCAACGACGCGCCGTTGCTCACCTATCTCGGCACGACCGGCGTCCGCGCGCGCTTTGCGCCGACGCTCTATCCGGCCGCCCAGGCGCAGGCGGAATTGCGCAGGGTTTCGGAAGAGGCCAATGCGGGCCGCCGCAACCGCATCAGCGTGTTGATGGGCAACGCCAATTTCCCGCAGACGCGAACGGTCACGCATGTGTTGTGGGCCATGTTCGGCATCGTGCCGCCCAACTCGATCCAGAAGCCGCACCGTCACCAGTCGATTGCACTCGACTTCATCGCTGGGGGCAGTCCCGGCGTCTATACGCTGGTGGGTACCGAACTGGACGAGAACGGCAATATCGTGAATCCGACACGCGTCGATTGGGAAGCCGGGATGGCGTTTGTTACGCCGCCGGGATACTGGCATGCGCATTTCAATGAAACGAACGAAAACGCTTATGTGATCCCGATCCAGGATGCCGGCTTGCAGACCTGGCTGCGCACGCTCGATATCCGCTTCGCCCGTTAAGGTTCAATCGCCAATGCGAGTCCGTCGTCCCAGTACGGCGGCTCGCCAAACATCTCGGCGTAGAAATCCACGAACGCGCGCACTTTCGACGAGACGATTTTCTTCGGCGGGTAGACCGCCCAGACCGCGGGTTCGGTTCGCCCCGTGCGTGCTTCCCATTCAGGCAGCACGTGCAGCAGGTGCCCTTCGCGCAGAGCTGTAGACGCGAGCCATGTCGGCAGGAGCGCAAGGCCGCAGCCAGCCACGGCGAGTTCCAATACGGCTTCGGAGTCGTCTGCGCGCAAGCGCCCTTGCAATTCCACCAGCACCTGTTCCTGTTCCGGCGATGCCTGTGCATCCGCGACGCGCGTGAAAGACCATTTATCGTCCGGCAGCAGGGACAAGCGAAGCGTATCGTGCGCGGCCAGATCTTCAGGGACAAGAGGCATCCCGCTGCGTTCGAAATATGCCGGGCTGCCACAGACGATACGACGATGCGGCGCAATGCGTTTAGCCATCAACGAAGAGTCGGGCAGCACGCCGATACGGATTGCCACATCAATGCCGGCTTCGATCATGTTGAGCGTTTCGTCGGTCGACACAATATCGAGGCCGATGTCGGGGTAGCGCGTCATGAACGCCGGCAGATGCGGCACGATATGCCGGCGCCCGAATGCCGAGGGCATCGTGACGCGCAGCACGCCTTGCGGTGTGAGATTCAACGATGACGTAACCTGACGTGCGTCGTCGAGCGCCTGCAGGGCAATCATGGCGTGTTCGCGAAACAGTCTGCCCCCTTCTGTCAGGACGAGTCCCCGTGTTGACCGGTTGAACAGAGCGATGCCCAGATCCTTTTCGAGCTCGCTGACGTAGCGCGAGACGGTCGAGGTCTTGACCGCCATTTCATGGGCTGTCTTGCTGAAGCTCTGCAGCTCCGCTGCGTTGATGAAGGCCCGTACCGCGGCAAAATAATCCATAGTTATATTTCCCGCGTGAAACAACGGACTAGTTGTGGCAAGTAAAAAATTCATCCTCGAAAAAATGCGAGGCGACTGACTGTCAACGGTCGACGTGCGTGTGTCGCTGTGAGTGTCGAAGGATAACCCCTTAGTTATCACTCTTGCAGCAAGAAACGGGGAACTGCCAAAGCGAACATGACACCAATGTAATGTGAGCGTCAGCGTGCATCCATCTTCACCGTACAGAATAAGGAACACTCACTCACGTTTCTACGATGTGGTGAGATCGGAGGCTTCAGTCACAGTGGCGTGAAGCTGACCAAACTCAAGTTCGGGAGATATTTCATCATGAAGACCCTTATCTATGCAGCGTTGATTGCCGGCGTATTCGCCGCTCCAGTTGCCTCTTTCGCGCAGGACGCTACGGCTCCGCTAACACGGGCCGACGTACGCGCGGATCTGATTCGCGTAGAACAGGCCGGCTACCGCCCGGCCGCCAAAGACGTGCACTACCCAGACGATATTCAGGCAGCAGAGGCGCGTGTTCAAACGCAGAATGTCGCGGCGCAGGGGAGCATGGATGTAGGCGGAACGTCGGATGGCTCATCGCAGGCGGGTGCGCCGACGGCAACCGTAAATACTCACTCGATCTATTTCGGTCACTGAAGTTCGCGGACCTCACAAGCCATCGTTGATTACTTCTTTCGGCGTATTGAGTGAATCGCCGTCTGAAAATACCAACATCGGCGAGATGAGCAAGCGCCATGGAATGTTTCAGATCCATTACAGGTATGGCATTCACTGAATGCAGACCATAAATAAGTTTTACTTTCCGATTTTCCACTGCGCCGCCATTGTGTGAGCCATACAGCCGCATCGATGGGGAATGTTGTTATCTGTTCAGATGGACTTTTCTTAAGATTCCTTAAGAAATGGTTCATCGATCGAAAGCGGTGGGAAAGTCAAATACTCAGGCCAATCCGTGGACCAGCGGTCAAGCCAATAAACGGAAAGGAGACGAATCGATGGAAAAGCGCCTGATGGCCTTGATATTGCTCGCTGCAGCCACATTGGCCGGTTGTGGGGGCGGAGATAACGTCAGCGGACCGACATCGCCAAAGCTACTGACGAATATCGCCGTGCCCAATGCTTCGAGCCCGCCATTCAGTTTCGACATCGGCTACGTCGAGGCCGGCAAGTACTTTCTGACCGACCGCAACAACAAAGCAGTCGATGTCGTAGACACCAAATCGAACACGTTGATCGCCCAGATCCCGGGTCCATTCATCGGTGCCGGCGCCACGACAAACGAGTCCGGTCCGGACGGAATTGTAGGTATCACCGGCACGAACACGATCTATGCCGGCGACGTCGATTCAGTCAAGGTGATCGATACGGCTGCGCAAAAGACGGTCAACACCATCACCATCAGTAATTCCGGACAGCGCGTCGACGAGGGTTGCTACGATCCTGACGATCATCTCGTGATGTACGCGAGTCCTGGAGACTCACCGCCGTTCGTCACGTTCATTTCCACGCTGACACAAACGGTGCTGGTAAAGCTTCCTTTCAACGGTTCGTCGGGGCTGGAAGCATGCACATATGATTCTGCCTCGAAGAGCTTTTTGATCAACAACGACGGGACCGCTGCCAATCCCGAGGGCGAACTCGATGTCATCACTGCCAGCTCCGCGGTGGCGGGAAGTCCTGCTGTCAGCAAGTCGTTTCCATTAGGGAAATGCGGACCGACGGGCATCGTGCTTGGTCCGAATAACGACGTGCTCATTGGATGCGATCCACCCGCCGGCGATCCGCTCATCACGCTGATCCTCGATCGCACGAGTGGCGCAATTCAGGCCAGCCTGCCATTTGGCGGGGTGGACCAGGTCGGTTACGATCCGGCGTCCAACCGCTATTTCCTGCCGGCCCGGCACTACGTGACGAGCGGGATTGCCGCCGCCTCAGGGTTTAGTCCGCAGATGGGCGTAATCGATGGTGCATCACGGCAGTTGCTCTTTAAGATTGCGGTGGGCACAGGCGCGCATTCTGTCGCCATCGACAGTTCGCTTGGGCAAGTGTATGTGCCGTTCCAGCCCGGCGCGGCAGGCTTCCCCAACGGCGGCATTTCAGTGTTCTCGACCCACTAGACTTATCACCAACGCCCCAGGCAGGCTCAGCTCGCACGATAGGGCCGTTCTTCAGGCGAGCGGCGCCTCCTGGTCTCCAACAGAGCGCTGCGGGCTTCGAAGGCTGCGGTCGGGGCTTAAGTACGGCAAAGCAAACAGGTAGAGCCCCGAGAGCAACAGAAGGGCCAGCGGCAGCAGCGGCGCGTAGGTGATCCAGGGCGGCGGGAGACCGCTTCCCCGGGCCATGGCGACAAAGTTGGCGATAACCGTCAGCGTGAAGGCGATGGATATCCACCGGTGAGACCGACGAATCCAGGCGCTGGTATTCATTTCGTGCTCCTCGGCGCCTGGATCATCTTCCAGCCATTGCCGGCAGGGTCGCGGAAACCGGCATCGACGCTGCCGAAGCGGTCTATCGGCTCCTGCGTGAATTCCACGCCGCGGGCTTTCAGCTGGGTGTAGCTGGCGCGACAGTCGTCCACTGAGAGAACCAGGGGCGGCATGGCTCCCTTGGCGACCATGGCGCGCAAGGTTTGCGCAGTAGCGTCGTCGTGGATGGGTGGCCCGGGTGTGAACAGGCCGAGCTGGAACGAGGGCTGATCCGGATGCTGGACCGTGAGCCAGCGGTAGGGACCGTTGCGCACGTCCGTGTGGACGCGGAATCCGAGCTTGTCGACGTAGAACGTGAGCGCTTCGTCCTGGTTATCGACGTACAAGCCCACGACATTTACACCTTGGTTCATGGCACCTCCCTGGTTGATGGTCAGAATGTATCTTTGGCCATGCGGCGGCGCTTCTCCAAAACTGCGATGTTGAGGTCGGGGCGTTGCGCGGCCTTGAGGACGCAGGCGGGCACACGGTCGAGCAGAGGCATGTTGGCCCGAGCCTCGAGGCGCAGGGCGCTGGGGCTTTGACCGGTGATGTCACGGAAGATGCGGCCGAAAGTGCCGAGGCTCTCCCAGCCGGTGGCGAAGGCAATTTCCGTGATGCCGAGCTCGGTGTCGCGCAGGAGGGTGGTGGCCTGCTCGATGCGCCGCGTCAGCAGGTAGCGGTGCGGTGGGAGGCCGAAGGCCCGCTTGAAGGAGCGCGCGAAATGGGCCTCGGAGACGCCGCTGACCTCGGCGAGGCGCTTGACGGGCCAGGCCTCGTGCGAGGCGGCGTCCATGCGGTCCTTGGCGCGTAGCAGGCGGCGCAGCAGGGCCGGGTCTTGCAACGCGTCGGCGCCGACCGGTGTGGCGGACGAGGCAAGCGGCTGGGCGTGATGGTCTTCGCGACGGGGCATGAGGTCCGAGGGGGCCGAAGGTATCCGGCTAGTTTAGGCTCAACACGGGTACCCGCAAAGCGGCGCACTGGCGCCCGCCGATGTGTGTCTTGGCGTATCGACTCTCAGACCTTGGACAACATCCATTCCCGGAACCGCTTCAACCCCGGTTGTGTTTCCATGCGCCCCGGGAAATAGCAGAGATAGTGTCCATGATCGACGTCGATCGGGGCCGTCAGCGGTTCGACAAGCGTGCCGGCGGCGAGATTGTCGCGCACGAGAAAGGCTGGGATGAGCGCTAGTCCCAGACCGGCCTGAGCTGCCTGGATCAGCACGGAGTATTGCTCGAAGCGCGGGCCTGCAAGCACATGCATGTCGCGGACATCGTAGAACTCGGTCCATTGACTCCATACCTGTTCAGCCTGGCTGTGCAACAGCCGGGGTACGCGCGCGGCATCCTGCAACCGGCGTAACGCATACCGTTGCTGACATTCAGGCGCGCAGACCAACAGAAAAGTACGCCCGTCGATGTAATCGCATTGGACGCCCTCCCAACTTCCATCGCCATAGCGGATAGCCGCGTCCAGATCCAGCGGAAACGGATCGCCGTGCGCGAGGTGCCGGCTGAAGCTGATCGTGAGTCCTGGGGTGCTCGACAGGAATTCCGGTAGCCGCGGAATCAGCCATTTGGTCGTGAACGTCGGCACGCTCGCGATCGTCAGCACGTCGCTCTGCCCGGCGGCGCTCATGAGTTCGAGCGACGCGTTGCCCAGGTCGCGCAACGGGGTGGCCACGCGCGCGAGGTAAAGGCCGCCCGCCCGGGTGAGCGCAAGATTGCGGCCGTCCCGAATGAAAAGCTGCACACCGAATGAATCTTCCAGGCTGGCGATCTGCCGGCTGACTGCGCTCGGCGTCAGTCCCAGTTCGCGCGCTGCTCTCGAGAAGTTCAGATGCTTGGCGGAGCTCGTGAAGGCGAGTAATTCGGTGAGGTTCGGGTAAAGGTGTTTCATCGTTCTGGCGTCGAAGTATTCCGGATGCGCACAGCGCAATGCGTGTTTTGTACGTTTTTTTCATGACGACGCCATGTCGCATCCGCACACTTGCAAGCAAATCGAAATCTTGCGCCCCGTCCTGTCAGGGCGCGCGGGTTTCCATCCGTTTCACGAGGAAAGCTTGCATGCAAACGCCTGCCGCACCGGTCATCCAGCCCCATGTTCCCGCTCGTCACAGCAGCGGGCGCTTTGCGTCGATCCAGCGCGTCGTCTTTCAGGCCGTAGTGGTGCTCTTCGCGATCTATATGCTGCTGCCGATCGCTCTACTGCTGATCGGCGCGTTCGGTGAAACGTGGACCAACACAATGCTGCCGACCGGCGTCACCGGACACTGGTTCGCCGACCTTGCCGCCAACGCGAGTTTCCGCCGTGCTTTCGGCGTGAGCCTGATGGTCGCCCTGGCCTGCTGTTGCGCGACTGCCGTGATCGGTTTGCCGCTCGCGTATGCGCTGCACTACCACTCGCTCTCCGGGCGCGGCATGACCGCGCGGCTGGTCGCGTTGCTGCCGGTCGGGGTGCCGGCGCTCGCGCTGGGCTTCGGTTACATCGCCATCTTCAGCGGCGACACGCTGCCCTGGCTCGGATCGTTGTCGTTGCTGATTGCTGCCCATACGGTGCTGACTTTGCCGTACCTCACGCAAACACTGCTTAGCGACTTGCGCCACCTCGACATCGCGCGCCTCGAAGCCTGCGCTGCGACGCTCGGCGCCACGCCGCTGCGGCAGTTCTTCACGATCGTTTTGCCCAACCTCCGGCAGAGCCTGTTCTCGGGACTCGTCATGGTGGCCGCACTGTCGATCGGAGAATTTCAGGTGTCCAACCTGATCGCCGGTTTTCGCTACCGGAACTATCCGGTCGTGTTGCTGCAGGCGTTTTACGGCGCGACCGGCATGGCGTGCGCCGCCACCGTGGTGCTGCTTTGCCTCGCGGTGATCGCGACCCTGGTATCGATCAACACTGTCCAACGACTGAAGTAAAACGATGAGCCTCCATTTCGACAACGTGAGCTTTACTTATCCCGGCGCGCAACACGGTATCGAAGCCGTCACGCTGTCGGTCACGCCGGGAGAACTGGTCGCGGTGATGGGCCGCAGCGGTTCCGGCAAGTCGACGATCCTGCGCTTGACCGCGGGTCTCCTGGACGGCTATCGAGGACGGATCGCGATCGACGGGCGCGATGTGGCGGGCGTTCCGGTGTGGCGCCGCGAGGTCGGCATGGTGTTCCAGCAATACGCGCTTTTCCCGCATCTGAACGTGCTGGACAACGTGGCCTACGGGCTGCGGATGCGCGGCATCGATGCTGCGAAACGCCGGGCTCGCGCGCTCGACATGCTCGAACGGGTCGGTCTTGGCGAACACGCCGCGCGGCGTACGACCTTGCTGTCGGGCGGACAACAGCAGCGCGTCGCGCTGGCCCGTGCGCTGGCATTCGAACCGAAGGTGCTGCTGCTCGACGAACCGCTTGCCGCGCTCGACGCAGGCATCCGCCAGCAGCTACGCGACGAGATTCGCACGCTGCAGCGCGCATGCGGCGCCACAACCCTGCTGGTCACGCACGATCAGGACGAAGCGTTGAGCCTTGCGGACCGCGTGGCCGTGGTCGACGGCGGGTGTGTCTTGCAGGTGGATACGCCTGAACGTCTCTACGAGCAGCCAGTATCGACGCAGGTCGCACGCTTCGTCGGTCATTCGAGCGTGATGCCGGGGCGCGTGATTGCGAACGGCACGGTCGACGTTTCCTTTGCGCTGCTGTCCGCCGATACCCGTGCTTTCCGCCCTGGCGACCAGGTCGAGGTACTGCTTCGCCCCGAGCACGTGCAGCCCGATCCGCCGGCGAACGCGGTCAACCGGCTCGCCGGCCGCCGCGCCGAGGTGCGCTACTTCGGCGCGACGTGCCGCTACGACTTCGTTCCGGATTCCACGCAGAAGCCGCTTCTGTGCGAAGGGCGCCGTCTTGCCGAACACGCTATCGCGATCGACCCCGAGCACCTGCGCGTACTGCCCGCGCAGACCAGTCAATTTTGCTAATTCACCTTCCTTGTTTGACGGAGAACCAGAATGTTTGCAGGGCTTAGTCTTTTGTCGCGAGTCCGCCGCATCGCCACAGTTGTTTGTGCGTTGTCGGTACTGACCGCCGCGTCCGGCGCACATGCCGCGCCGGCCGCGCCGCTTTACCCCGGAGAAGACGCGTTGTACGCGAAGGCCGCGGATGAAGGACTCGTCGTCTCGTTCGACACCGGTCCCGAATGGGCCAACTGGAAGGCGCTGTTCGCTGAGTTCAGAAAGCGCTATCCGAAGGTCGAGATTACGTACAACGATATCGGCTCGGCGGCGACCGTGGTGGCGCTCGACAAGTCGCGGCGGCGTCCGCAGGCCGACACGGCGTACTACTTTGCCGCGTCCGCACTGGACGCCGTCAACAAGGACGTAGTGGCGCCGTTCAAGCCAATCAATTTCGACAAACTGCCGCCGGTGTTTCGCGAGCGCGACGGCCGCTGGTTCACGGTCCATTCATTGAACATTGCCCTGCTGGTCAACCGGAAACTGATCAAGGACGTCCCGCAAGGTTGGGCCGATCTGCTCAAGCCTGCATACCGTAACTCGGTGGTCTATCTGGATCCGCGTTCGACCGGCCAGGGACAGGTCGCGGTCTTCGCCGCGGCTTATGCGTTCGGCGGTAGCGTCGACAATCCGAAGCCGGGTGCCGACTTTTTCGGCAAGTTGCGCGAAGCGGGCAACGTGATGCGTGTCGAAGGCACCACTCCCTACGCGAAGTTCGTCAAGGGCGAGATTCCGATCCTGATCGGCTACGAAAACGACGGTCTCAAAGCGAAGTACGCCGACGGTATGGGCGACGCCGTCGAAGTCGTGATCCCGAAGGAAGCCACGGTGTCCGCACCGTACGCCATGAGTCTCGTGAAGGACGGCCCGAATCAGAATGCGGCGCGTCTGTGGTTGAACCTCGTCATGAGCGACGTCGGCCAGGCACTGTTCGCGCAAGGGTATGTGCGTCCCGCTGTGGCTGACGTGCAACTCTCCGCGGACATCCGCGCGAAGATGCCCGACGTGCCGCAGATGCATCCGCTCGACGTGGTCAAAGCCGCGGCGAAGAAAGCGGAAGTCGACCAGTTGTGGGCGCAGGCCGCGCTCGCTAAATAAGGGGCGGCAGATGGGGACCTCCTCGATGAACGAAGGGCTGGCGCGGCGCTTCGGCGCGGTTCCGGCGGGCCTTCTTCTCGCCCTGTTCTTCGCGCTGCCGCTCGGCGCATTGCTGGTCTCGGCGGCTGAGGGGAACGGCGCGGCCTTCGTGCGCCTCGCCCATGATCCGCTGGTGGTCAGTGCGCTCGGTCACTCGCTGGCGCTGGCGTGCGCTGCCGGCACCGTGTCGCTGGCGGTGGGGCTGCCGCTTGCGATGGTGCTGGCCGGACAGCCGCCGCAGCGGCGCGGCTGGTTGCTCGCGTTGCTCGGCGTGCCGTTGGCGTTTTCCGGTCTGGTGATTGCGTACGGCTTCATTCTCGCCTTCGGCCGCGCCGGCTTCGTGACGAGCATCTTCGCTCGCCTCGGCGCCGACCCGGCCACGGTCGGGGCGTTGATCTATACGACTGCGGGTTTGGTCGCGGCCTACGCGTACTACCTGATCCCACGCGTGGCGCTGATGCTCTATCCGGCGATCGCCAACCTGGACCGCCGTCCGATCGAAGCCGCGCTGACACTGGGCGCGACACCGCTGCGAGCGCTGTTCGACGTGGCGTTGCGGGAACTGTGGCCATCGATCGCCGCGGCCTGGTGTCTCGTCACATCGATCGCACTCGGAACCTACGGTACTGCACTCGCGCTCGCCGGGACGCAGATCAATATCCTGCCGCTACTGATGTACCTGAAACTTTCGGACGGACAGACGGATTTCCCGCAGGCAGCCGCGCTTTCGCTGGTGTTGATGGCGGTTTGTACGTGCGTTCTGGCACTAGGAGAATGCCTTGCACGGCAACGACGACACTGAATGGTCCAACGCAGCGTATCTGGCGCTGCAGAGACTTGCGGTTCACCAGACGGGGCCGATGCGGCATGCGATGCCGGTCGGATTGATCGGTCCAAGGGAAGCCACACCGGAACAACTGCAGGCGGCGAGAAGCCTGAGCTACGCGTTAGCGGGAACCGGCATGACGATCCTCTGCGGTGGCAAAGGCGGGGTGATGGAAGCGGCCGCGTTCGGCGCGAAACGCGCGGGCGGCATCGTGGTCGGCCTGCTGCCCGAGGACGATGCGAACGAGGCCAATCCGTTTCTTACCGTGGCGCTGCCGACCGGATTAGGTATTACACGAAATGCGTTGATTGCGCGCGCCTCGCTCTGTCTCATCGCGATTGGGGGCGGGCTGGGCACGTTGTCAGAGATGGCGCTTGGCCTGCAATGGAACAAGCCCGTCTTCACCCTGCTAGGCGCACCTTTGGTACGGGGGGCCGAGGTGTTCGACGATGTTGATACGCTCGTCGCCAGTGTGGCGAACTGGCTTGTAGCCGCGAGACAGACGCAAACAGCCAAAGAATGAAACGGAATACGGGCGCGAGTCACCGGCTCGCGTCCGAGGTTCCGATGTAACAGGCATCTCAATCAGTTTGATCACTTCTCTCTAATAAATAGGCATCCTTATCATGATGAAAAAAACCACCGTTACATTACTCGCGATGAGCAGCCTGTCGCTCACCGCACACGCGCAGAGCAGCGTGACCCTGTACGGGATTGTCGACGCGGGTCTTGGCTATACGAGCGGCCAACGCGTCGTGCAGACCAAGGGTGCGGCAGGCAAGCCGGCCGTCTACAGTAATGGATCGAGTTATGGGTTTGCGAGCGGCACCTGGTCAGGCGATCGCTGGGGGCTGAAGGGCAACGAAGACCTGGGTGACGGCCTGTCGGCGGTGTTCCAGTTGGAGAACGGCTTTAATATCGGTACGGGGCAGCTCGGTCAGGGCGGCCGCGAGTTTGGTCGTCAGGCATGGATGGGATTGTCGAGCACCAGACTCGGCAAGCTCACGCTGGGTCGCCAGTACGATCCGATCGTCGACTTCGTCGGCACCATCAGCGCGGGCACCTTCCTGACGGGCATGGGCGCGCACCCCGGCGATCTGGATAACATCGACAATCAGGCGCGCGCGAGCAACTCGATCAAGTACACGAGCCCGGTATTTTCGGGGCTTCAGTTCGGCGCACTGTACGGTTTCGGCGGTCAGGCGGGCAGCGTCAAGAACCAGAACACGTGGAGCCTGGGCGGCCAATACACGCATGGTCCGTTCGCCATCGGCGCGGCCTACATGCAGGCAACCAATGCTTACGGGGCCGATGGCGGCGCCTGGACCAGCGCGTATGACGGCACATTCGCTTCGTCGATCAACGAAGGCTTTGCGTCGGCAAAGAGCCAGCAGATCATTGCAGCTGCAAGCACATACCAGATCGGCCAGGTGACGCTCGGCGTGTCGTACAGCAATACGCAATACCAGGCCGGCAGCTTCTCGTTGTTCTCCGGCAAAGAGACGTTCAACTCGGCGGGCGCGACGGTGTCCTGGCAGGCGACGCCGGCGCTGCGTATCGCCGCAGGTTACGACTACACGCAGGGCAGTTCTATCAAGGGCGAGTCGGCGCCGAAGTACAACCAGTTCAACCTCGCCTCGTATTACTTCCTGTCGAAGCGCACGGCACTTTACGGCCTCGTCGGCTACCAGAAGGCGAGCGGCAAGACGCTCGACGCATTCGGCAATACGGTCAGTGCGACCGCTTCGGTTGGCGATGTGGGGAACGGAATTTCGTCGGCAAGCAACGTGCAAACACTCGTTCGAGTGGGTATCCGGCAGACGTTCTAAGTGTTCGGCGGCGCGCGTCGCCGCCTCGCCAATCGGCGTCACGTAAACCGGATGTCCGACACGCACTTCAAGCCGAGTCGCGGCGCTGCCGCGACTCGCTGTGCCGGCCGCAACCGGACCCCAGGATTAGCACTCCCTGTAATTTCTCCGGCCTCTCCGCTATAAATCATAGTAGGGGAGGGTCGCGTATTGTCGTACCGGCACGGTCGATACATTCGTGTATCGATCGGCCTGTGATCGCGCGCCTATCCCTGGCATCACGACCGCCATGGAGGTGCATTGTGTTTGCCCCGACTCTCGCGCGCACGTTGCTCCACGCTGCTTTGATAGCGGCGTTTCTCTCCGGTTATCTATGTCTGCCTCCGACGACGAATGCCGCGGCCGTTGCTCCGCCGCCTGTGAAGGAGAAGCGGGTTCCACCGGCTAGCGCTTCAGCGTCGGTTGACTTCCCTACGATCGTGGAGCGATACGGACCAGCCGTCGTGAATATCAGCGCGACGGCCTCTGAGCAAGCATCGTCGGGACCCGCTCCCGCAGTGATCGATGCTGACGATCCCATACTTGCTTTCGTCAAACATGTGACGCCGAAATCGCAGGCGTCTCAGGACAGTTCGGCGCGCGCCATCACGGGTATGGGCTCCGGTTTTATTGTCACCCCTGACGGCCTCATTCTGACCACCGCCCACGTGGTGGATCAAGCCGACGAAGTGACGGTCCGACTCACCGATCGACGCGAGTTCAAGGCGAAGGTGCTGGCGGTCGACGCTCAGAGCGACGTCGCATTGATTCAGATCGATGCCACGAAGCTGCCGACCGTCAAACTTGGCGACTCGTCGCGGGTGCGCGTCGGCGAATCGGTCCTGGCGATCGGCTCGCCCGACAGCTTCGCGAATACCGTTGCCGCCGGCATTGTCAGCGCCACGTCCCGCACGCTCCAGGATGGAAGCAGTTTTCCCTTCTTTCAAACCGATATCGTGGCCAACCCGGACAATTCGGGCGGCCCGCTGTTCAACCGTGCCGGCGAGGTGGTCGGCATCGACGTGCAGATTTACGCGGACTCGGACAGGTCCCCCAGCCTGGCGCTTGCCATTCCGATCAACATGGCGGCCAAGGTGCGATCGCAGGTGCAAGCCGCGCAAGCGACCTCTCCTGGCGGTCTTGGCGTAGAGGTGCAGGACGTCGGCCCTGGACTCGCCGTGGCCTTCGGCCTGCCGCGACCGGCAGGTGCGCTGGTCAATTCCGTCGCGCCCGGCACAACGGCCGCCGCGAGCGGCCTCAAGCCAGGCGACGTGATCGTCCGGATCGGCGACAAGCCGATTGATCGCTCGACCGACCTCGGCGAGAATGCGGCCGCTTTGCCGCCCGGGACGAAAACCACACTCAAGCTGATCCGCAATCGAAGGCCGATGACGCTCACTGTCATGGTCGGCGTGTCTGCGGAAAGCCCCAAAGCTCGACCCGCCGAAGGCGGTTCAGGGGACCGCCTGGGCTTGAGCATGCATCCGCTGAATGAGGACGAGCGGCGCGCGAACGATCTGGCGGTGGGTCTGATGGTGGACGGCGTTGACGGGGCGGCGGCGAGCGCCGGCATCCAGCCCGGCGATATCGTCCTGTCGCTCAATGACACGCTGGTCGAAACGCAGGCGGACGTGAGCGCGCTGGAAGCAAAGGCTGGGAAACAGGTCGCCGTGCTGATCCAGCGCGGTCGCGCGCGCAGTTTTGTTTCGGTCGCGGTTAGATGACCAGCAGGCTTGCGCCAGCGCGCATTCCAACCAGGGTTAACCCATTCGAAACGAGGCGGCAAAGCACATACAGTTCTGACATACCAGCAGGCTTCAGACGCGGGTAGATCTCCGCCGGGGCGTGTCCGGCGGTGTTTCCTTGGTTCCACGAGATCAAAGGAGATGACAGATGGAAATCCGCGATCCTTCCCCCGGCCTCTACAACGAAGATCTCGCGCCCGCCAGACAGCGCAACTGGGGTGCGTTCAGCATCTTCAACGTCTGGACCTCGGACGTGCACAGCCTCTGGGGCTACTACCTCGCCGCCAGCCTGTTCCTGCTGTGCGGCAGCTTTATCAACTTCGTGCTGGCGATCGGACTCGGCTCGCTGGTGATCTTCGCGCTCATGAACCTGATCGGCTACGCCGGCGAGAAAACCGGCGTGCCGTATCCGGTGCTGGCTCGCGCCTCCTTTGGCGTCTGGGGCGCCAACCTGGCGGCCATGGTGCGCGCCGTGGTGGCCTGCTTCTGGTACGGCGCGCAGACGGCGGCCGCGTCGGGCGCGATGGTCGCGTTGCTGATCCGCAGCGACAGCCTGATGGCGTTCCACAAGGGCACGCAGGTACTCGGCCACTCAGGGCTGGAGGTGATCTGCTACGTGGTCATCTGGGCGCTGCAGTTGCTCATCATCCAGAAGGGCATGGAAACGGTGCGCAAGTTCCAGGACTGGGCCGGCCCGGCGGTGTGGGTCGCGATGCTGATCCTGGCGATCGGTCTGTGCGTGAAGGCCGGCGGTTTCTCGTTCACCCATGGCATTCCGATGGACGTGCTGCTCCAGAAGACCGGCGACGCCGGCGTCAGCGGCGAGCCAGGCTCGTTCTGGGCGCTAACGGCAGTCGGCGCGACCTGGATCACCTACTTCGCAGCGCTCTACCTGAATTTCTGCGACTTCTCGCGCTACGCGAAAAATCGCGACGCAGTGAAAAAAGGAAATCTGTGGGGCCTGCCGGTCAACCTGATCGCGTTCTCGCTGGTCGCCGGCGTGACCACCATCGCCGCCTTCAAGGTGTATGGCGAAGTGCTGCTTCACCCCGAACAGATTTCGGCCAAGTTCGACAGCTGGGTGTTGGCGCTCATCGCGGCACTGACCTTCGCGGTCGCCACGCTGGGTATTAACGTGGTGGCCAATTTCGTTTCGGCGGCATTCGACATCTCCAACACGTTCCCCAAGCGCATCAGCTTCAAAAAGGGCGGCTACATCGCCGCGGCCATCGCGCTGGTGCTCTATCCGTTCGCGCCGTGGGAAGGCAACGCCGCGCATTTCGTCAACGCGATCGGCGCCACGATGGGCCCGCTGCTGGGGATCATTCTGGTGGACTACTACCTGGTGGCCAAAGGCAATATCAATGTTGCAGCGCTCTATCAGGAGCACGGCGAGTATCGCTACGAAGGTGGCTGGAACGTCAACGCGCTGGTCTCCGCCGCGGTCGGCAGCGTGTTTTCAACTTTCTTGCCTAACTTCACCAATCTGCTGCCCGTCTGGTGGAATACCTATGGGTGGTTCTTCGGCGTGGTGATCGGCGGCGGCATGTATCTGATCATGGCTACGCTGCGGCCGCGAGCGGCGATCGCGCCGACCGGTGCCTGAAGGTTTTCCTGACGCGCCGGTAGGGGCGACTCCCGGCCTCCGGCGCGCGGAACAGGCACGGCAACAATGCTTATGGTTGGCCGTCGCCGGGCATGCTAGGATTTCTCGCAAACAACTCCGGAGACTGCTATGCCGTTCATCTGCGAAAACGTTGAATGTCGCGCCGTGCTGGCCCGCGGGCAGGTTAGATCCATTCACGAGGACGCGGGGTGGTGCTTCTACTGCCCAGACTGCAAAGCGAGGAACGCGTTAAAGGATATCGGTGAGCCGGGCGGTCACGTTGAGTTGGTTCAACCGGAGAGATCCGGTCTCCCGCACAAGGTGATTGCGACGGCTCGACCGCTGGAGGACGGCAAGTACGCGGCGCAATTGCGCGTGCAAAGAGCGCTCGGTATGAAAGGGACTTACGCGGTCGAAGAACACTGGGAACAGCTCGGTGTATTCCCCGACCCGAACCAGGCTGTCGCGCATGCGAAGTCTATTGCGGCAGACTTGCTGGACCGAAAGGCCTAGTCCCGAGCGCAACCTCACGGCGCATCGGCGGGCGCGAGCTTGATAAATAGTTTCGCGGCTTCGTTGCCGTGCGACAAAGCGCGCAGTGCAAGTGAGAGCGCTAGCTGTGCGTCGTGGGCGACCGCACTCCGGTCCTGATCGAAGAGTTTGACGGCATGGCGCATATGCTGCGCCGCCTGATCGTGAAGCTCAGCCGCCAATGCGTGCTGTTTTGCGGCGTTTGTGTTGTCTGCGCCAGAGCCGGTCGATGCCGGTGCGGTCGGCGGCGTGTTCGCGCTGTGTGCGCCGGCGTCGTGTGCCTGATCGATCGCGTGCAAGGTGTGGCCATGGGCCATCATTGCCTGATGCGCGGCGTGGGCATAGTCTTTACCCGCCTCGAAATGCCGCGACGCCCCGCGGTGAAATCGCGAGGCCTGCTCGTGATGTGACGCTGCGGCTTCAAGATGTTCTTTTTTGTTGTGCTTCGTGCTCATACCGGCTCCTGTAAGTCCATAAGACCAACGCCGATGACGACCGATTCGAAGACCAGTGGCGGGTCGAAAACCACTGGATTCGAATTTACACGCACTTGCACGCCCGGTGACATTTTCGTCGCGCGGAATACTTCAACAACCGACAGCGGGTGAGGGTCGAATACGAATGACCACGGCAAACATGGCGGCAGCCATTCGCTATCTATCCCGGTCCCTCAGAACGAGAACGTTGTATTGAGCATCACCAGACGCGCCTCGCCGACCGCAATGATCAGATTGCTGCTGCTTGACGGGTAGTACGTCTTGTCGAAGACGTTCTTCACGTTGAGTTGCACACGCGTTGGGATCTTGCCGATCTTCGTTTCGTAGGCGGCGAACAGATCGGCGACGACGTAGCCTGGCAGCGTAAAGCTGTTTGCCGTATCGCCCGGGCGCTTTCCGACCAGCCGCGCACCGCCGCCGAAACGCCATTGCCCCGGCAGATAGGGCAGCATCGTGTCGTACACGGCAAACACGCTGCCGCTATGGCGCGCGGCATTCGCGAGACGCGTGTTGTCTTCGCGGTCGACGGCATCCGTGTAGGCATAACTCGCAATCACGCTGACATGCCGTGTCAGCTGACCGGCGACATCGAGTTCGATCCCGCGTGAACGTGCGCTGCCGATTGTCGACGTCGTATCGCCGACGGTGACCGCGACATTCTGCTTGTCGATCTGATAGACCGCGAGCGTGCCTGTAATGCCGGGCTTCGCTTCGAACTTCAAGCCGGCTTCGTAGACCCTGCCGCGCTCGGGCGCGAGCGGCTCGCTGACCTCCGTGGCAACGTTCGGCACGAACGACTTGCTGAAGTTCGCATAGGCGGACAACGCGGGAGTGAGCTTGTACACGAGCCCGAACTGCGGCAGCCACACTTGCCCGTGCGAGTGATCGGCGATGACGAATGGACGCCCGACGCCGGAAAGTTGCTGCCAGTTTTCCCAGCGCACACCGCCGATGGCGATCAGGCGGTCGGTCAGGTGGACCGTGTCCTGCGTAAGCAGCGAGTACGTATGGACCTTCGAGAGGCTGTCGCTTTGCGACGCGCTCGCTGTGCCGCCCGTCGAGAGCGTCCCATAGACCGGGTCGTACAGGTCGAATCCGGACACTGCCTTGCCGCGGATCGTGTCGCCACGGAAGGAGCGCTGCCGTTCGTATTCGCCGCCCACATAGACTTCGTGGCGCATACCCGCAAGGTTCAGGTCGCCGACCGCGCCGATCGTGGCGATCTCGTCGGAATCGTTGCGGCCAAGGTTTGCATCCGATGAACGGCTCATGATGCCGGTCGTGCTGTTGAATGCCGTTGCGCGGGTCAGGTACTGATCGTAGCGGTCGCGGCTCCACCCGTAGGTGGCACGCATGCGCCACTGCTCGGAGAACCGGTGTTCGATTTTGGCCCGCAGCGTTTCCTGCTTGCCGGTACTTTGCGCCCATGCTTCTTCGTAACGGGTGTAGCGCAACGCGTCGTCCAGATGACCGTTCACCAGAACCGTCCCGCGGTCGAAGGGCGTCGTGTAATCGACGTACTGGTAGCTCAGATCGATCGAGGTGTTGGCGTCGTGCCACGACAGTGATGGCGCGATTAGCGCGTCGCGCTGCCGTCCGAAGCTGCGCCAGTAACGCGCGGTGTTGTATTCACCGGTCAGCCGGAAGGCTAGCGTTCCTCCCGCCACCTGACCCGGTTGTCCGATCGGGCCGGTGAGGTCGAAGCTGGTTCCGCTGCCACGGTGGCTGGTGTACGTCGCCGATACCGAGCCGTGCAGTTCGTCCTCCGGTTTGCGCGTGATCATGTTGATCACACCGCCCGGTTCCTGAATGCCGTACAGCAGCGAAGCCGGCCCCTTCAATACTTCGACACGATCGATCGTGGCCAGATAGCTGTGCAGGATCGGCGATCGAATGCCGTCGACAAGGATCGAGCCGTCGTTGTTCGAGCCGAAGCCACGCTTGATGAACGCATCGCGTGTTCCGCCGAGCGTGTTGGTCTGGGTGATGCCGCTGACGTTGCCAAGCACATCGTCGAGGCTCCGCGCCTGCTGATCCTGCATCACGCTCGAACTGACTACCGCGACAGACTGCGGAATCTCGCTGATTTTCCGCTCGCCACCGCCGGAAATCTGGCTGGTGAGCGGGCGATAACCGACCGTCGGTTCGGGGTCCGGTGCTGCGCGTACGGAAACCGCCGGCAACTCTTTCTCCGTGGGCGTTTGATCGCTGGTGACGTCGGTAGAGGCTCCGATGGCGGAATGCGTCGAAGCTGCGTACATCAGGAAGGCTATGTGCAGACCGAAGCCGAAACGGCGGTAACGCCCCGGGAGCGCGGAAATTCGCAGAAAACGCATGTGTCAGGAGACCGCCTCCCAACTCATGCGAGAACGCAGAAAGGTGGTTGTAGCGGTGAGCTAAGGGTTATGAAAGAGATCGGATGTTAATGTAAATGGGAATCGTTATCAATAACGATCAAAAAAATAAGATGTTAGGCAGGCGTTGCGGGTCGGGGCGAATTGCGACGCTGCTGTTTTTCCAGGTCCAACCTGACTATGCGCGCTGCTGACGCCAGGTAAAGCGGTGATGGATTACGACGGTCCTCGCAAAGACACGTGTACGCCAACTTGATCGCATGATCGTCGTTTGACGCCACGGCCATCCGGCACACGTCGTCCCAGTCAACGACGGCGTCAGGCGACTCTGTTTCAACGTTCGCAGCCTTGCGGACCGTTGCATACGCCGCGCACAGCGCAATCCACAAACCAGGCAGCAATTGTTTCGCCAACGCGTCAGGCAATTGCGCGAGGAGGATTCGTGCCGCGTGTGTCGCCGTAACCGTGTGAAGCACCGTGAAGTCCGGCGAGCGCCAGTAGGCGTTAATCGTCGCCCGCGCCAGATCATCGAGTAAGGACATAGCGACCGGAGGCGCAAGCACGGCTTGCCTGAACCGCACATCGCCTGCAACGGCGCGCAAGCGTGACGTGATCGAGTTGCCCTGTACGACACTGTCGTCTATTGCACGTACGACGTTGTCAAACCCGGCTTCGACGTTTTCCGCCGTGCGGGCCTCATCGAAACGGGCGTCAATCGGCAGATGCGACGAGATTAATGCGGCGAGGCCGGAGGCGATTTCGTCGGGATGTGCCGCCTCGATGCCGTATGCCAAGCGGATAAGCGCGTGAAATGCCTGCGTTGCAGGTGCGAACGGCACCTCTTCCAGCACTGCCGCGATGACCGGGACGGAGCCGGCTTCGGCGATCCAGTCCAGAAAACACAAGCGCAAGGCACCGAATGCGGCGGCATTGCCGAGCTGCCGCGACCATTCGTGACGGCTGACGATTGTGTCGACAGGCGGCGCGCTTAATGCATATTCGCGTTCCCACATATCGAAGAATTCCTGCAGTCGAGCAGGCGACGCTCCCATCCCGGCCAACGCGACAAGCGCCATTGGACAATGGTTGGTCGTACCTCTGGCCATCAGGTCGAAGCGAGCGTTTGCATCCAGAAGCTCATTCAACTTTTCGTGAGCGGGGTCCTCGCGCATATTGCCGTCTCTCGATCAAAGGAACGAATTCATTCTGAAAGTTCAAGTAGACTTGAAGTCAAGAGAGAATTCGTGGAAACGTGATGAACGAGACGACGATTACAATTGGTGAGCTGGCCAGGCGCTCGGGCGTAGCCGCGAGTGCGATTCGTTTCTACGAGGAACAGGGGCTGATCAGCAGTACCCGAACAGAAGGTGGTCATCGGCAGTATCGAAGGGAGGTCCTTCGCCGCGTCGGATTCATCCGCGCCGCACAGGCTGTCGGCTTGAACCTCTCGGAAATTCGTTCTGCCCTTGAGACGTTGCCCGGGCAACGCACTCCGACCAAGCAGGATTGGCAGCGTCTCTCTCGCGCCTGGCAGCCTCTGCTTCAGGAACGCATCGACGGTCTTATTGCATTGCGCGATCAGCTAGCGTCCTGTGTCGGCTGCGGCTGCCTTTCGCTGAAGTCCTGTTCTCTCTACAATCCCGGCGATATTGCCCGACGACGGGGAAGCGGTGCACGATATCTGTCGGGCGACACCGCGCACGCCGTGTTGGCGGACGATATCGCGGATAAGCAGAAAACGTGAGACGACGGAACTGATAACTCATTTGTGAAACGCTCGCACCGGCCTCCTTCGCTGGAGACGCCGCTGAACCCAAAAGGAAGCATGAGACGACTATTCCTCGCTGCGCTCGCAGCCACCTCTTTCGCGACTTGCGTTTACGCGCAAAGCAACGACCCCGGCCCGCTCGTCACGCCTGCGGGCAAACTGCAATTCGAGCGCGTCGACCGTGATTTCGTGGGGACGCTCGACAAGGAAATGTTCGACCGCTTCGGTGCGAACACGCTCTCGCACTTCGACGATGTCGGCAACTCAAATGACACCGTCACCCGCATGCTCGTGCAAACGGATTCCGGCCCGGTGCTGTACGACTTTCGCCACCGTCCGCCGCTTGTGCAGCGTCTGGGAGAGCGCATGACGGTCAAACGCGTGTTCTGGCAAAGCGATGAAGTCGTGATGCAAAGCTCGCAAGGCTGGTTCCGATTCAAACGCGGCGTGCTGACGAAGCTGCAGTCGTCTACGACGACGTACCATTGATTGCGCGCGCACTTCTATCACCCTGACGGGTTTGTCATCGCCTTGTCCAGTTTCTCCAAAAGAAATTCAGCGAAGACCGCCACCGCAGGCGGCACCGGTGGGCGGCTCGTGTAGACGAGCTGCAAGCCGAGGCCGGTACCGGCGCGCCGATAGGTCGGCAGCACGCGCACCAGTTTCCCCTGCGCGATGATTGGTTCAACTATTAACTGCGGCAGCAGCGCAATGCCCAGTCCCGCAATGCAAGCCTGCGCCAGCACGCGCATGTCGTTGACCGCGAACCGGCTGTTGATCGTCACTTCCTGACTACCGCGTGGCCCCTGCAGACGCCACGTGCTGCGACTCTGGCGATTGGAAATCGTCAGACAGTCGTGTTCGGCCAGTTCACGCAGCGTGCGTGGCGCAGCGCGCCGTTCCAGATAGGCCGGACTCGCCGCGAGGATCATTGCGCTCGGTGCCAGCCGACGTACTTTAAGGCCGCTACGGCTCTCAATACCCATGCGCAACGCCAGATCGACGCGCTCGGCGATCAGATCGGTAGGCGTATCGTCGAGCAGAAAGTCGACGCTGATGTTTGGATAGCGCGCGTAGAACTCGACCAGCCATTCCATGCGGAAGAATTCGAACAGGCCGGCCATCGCGGTGACGCGGACCGAGCCGGACGGTGTCTGCTCGTCTGCATGGAGCCGGCCGATCTCGAGGATCTGATCAAGCGCCGGCGCATAGCGCTCGAACAGCGCCTGACCTTCCGTGCTCGGTGCGAGCTTGCGAGTCGAGCGATGCAGCAGACGTGTGCCGAGTTGCCCTTCGAGTTGATCGATGCGCCGGCTCAGCGTATTTGCCGGCATCTGCAGACGGCGCGCCGCCTCGGAGAAGCTGCCGGCGCGGACGACCTGAACGAACATCGCCAGATCATTCAGATCGAGCATGACATCTCTCCATAAATGGATGAATCAAATCCAATTTTACCATCTAGTGTGAAGCGTCTTTAATCCCCATACTTGGTGTGTCACGCAGGAAGCGGCCGTAAAAAGCCGTTCTCCCGCTCCACTCTACGGTGGCATTGCATATCCCCGATACCGCGCACGGGCGCGGCAACTTAATGATTCAAGGACATTGATTTGAAGAAGCATCTGATGATTGCGGCTGGTGCACTCGCCGCCTCACTGTCGTTTTCGGCCTTCGCGGACGTATCGACATACCAGCTTGATCCGGAACACACGTACCCGAGTTTCGAGGCCGACCACATCGGCGGCCTGTCGGTCTGGCGTGGCAAGTTCGACAAGTCGCAAGGCACGGTGACGCTCGACCGCGCTGCAGAGACCGGCACAGTTGAAGTGACGACCGGCATTGCGTCGATTCACACGGGTAGCACGAAGCTCGACCAGAACCTGCAGTCGGATCAGTTCTTCGACGCATCGAAGTTCCCGGAAGCGACCTACAAAGGCACGATCAAGTTCAAGGGCGACAAGCCGGCCTCTGTCGTCGGCAATCTGACGATGCACGGCGTGACCAAACCGCTGACGCTGAAAATCGACTCGTTCAAGTGCATGCCACATCCAATGCTCAAGCGCGAAGTGTGCGGCGTCGACGCAGTGGGCGAATTCGATCGCAGCGACTTCGGCGTCGACTTTGGCAAGGCATACGGTTTCAGTATGAAGACCAGGCTGCTCATCTCGGCCGAAGCACTGAAGCAGTAATTCCATCGGACCGCTGCGCTCGCCGCGTGAGCTAGCACCGTCCCAACAAAATAACCCATGGAGAACAACCATGTCGAACACCCAGAAGCATATCGCTGTCGTGGGCGCAACCGGCCAGCAAGGCGGCGCCGTTGTGCGCGCGCTGCAGGCGAGCGGTCAATTCAAAGTGCGCGCGTTGACGCGCAATCCGGGCAAGCATCCGAACCTGGGCAACGAAGTCGTTCTGGCGGATTTCAATCGCCCGGAAACGCTTAAAGCTGCATTTGCTGGCGTACACGGCGTTTTCCTGGTGACCAATTCCTGGGAAGCACAAGATGACGAGCCCAAGCAGGCGCTCGCGGCAGTCAACGCGGCGAAAGAAGCCGGCGTACAGCACTTCATCTGGTCGACGCTTCCCAATGTGGAGACGATCAGCAACGGCACGATCAATGTCCCGCACTTTACGGCCAAGGCGAAAATCGAACCCGTCGTGAGTGAAGCCGGATTTCCGTACCACACGTTCGTGATCGCGCCGTTCTATTACCAGAACCTGATCGGCCTGATGGCTCCGCAGAAACAACCGGACGGCGCCTTGGGTTGGGCGCTGCCGCTTGATCCGGAGCGGCGCGTCATCCATATGGGCGACATCACGGAACTCGGTCGCCTCGTAGCCGGCGCGTTCGCGCAGCCGGAACTCGTGGGGCACGGTGAACATTTGGCGCTGGTCGGCGATTTCCTGAGCTTCAACGAGATCGTCTCCGCCCTGAATCAACAAGGAAACACGCTCTCGTTCAAGCAAGTCCCACGCGAGGTTTTTGCCAGCTGGTTTCCGCACGCCGACGGTATCGCGGCGATGCTCGCCTACTTCGAAGCGCACACCTATCTTGGCTCGGATTCGCGCGACGCGATCGCGCTTGCCAACAAAGTTGCCGGAAAGCCGCCGACCAGATTTGCCGAATGGGCCAAGGCGAACTTCGCCATGCCGGCAGCCACCTGAACGAAGTGCACTGATCAAACTACGAACGAGCAAGTACCTATGAGCCGAATTCCTACCCACACAATCGAAAGCGCGCCCGATGCGTCGCGTCCGCTTCTGCAAAAAATTGCCCAATCTGCGCCGACGGGACGTCCCCTGAACCTGCATGCCCAGATGGCGCATTCTCCGGCGGTGCTGGCGGCGTACGCATCGCTGCGCGCCGCGACTGCCGAGCACGGTACTCTGGATCCGAAAGTGAGCTGGGCACTCAATCTCGCCACTGCGGCCACGGTTGGAAACGACTACATGATTGGCATCGCCAGTCGATTCGCCGGCATGAACGGTTGGACCGAAGCACAGATCGCCGCGCTGCGGACAGGCACGACGACGGGCGACACCAAGGTCGACGCGCTGGCCCGGGTGGTCAGGGAAGCAACTGCCAGTTCGGGCAACGTCACCGACGCCACGTGGAAGGCTGCTCAACACGCGGGCTGGAGCGATGAAGACCTGACGGAGGCATTCGCGTTCCTGGGGCTGACGATGTTCACCGGATACTTCCTCAACTACGCGCAAACTGATTCGGATATCTGAACAGGCACGTCATCGACGGCAAGCAAAATACCTGCAGAGTGCGCAATGAATGCCGTCATGCAAACTCCGCTCAGCAGCCGCACGATCTCCATCTCGGCTACTACTCGGTGCGTACCCGCCCCGAAGCACTGATCGAGGGCGAGCACGAAATCGCGTGCCTCGGTCGCTCGCGTCCGACCGTCGCCTCAGCGCAAGCGCTGAGGGACAAGCCATTGCACACTAGATCACTGCGTTGCGCACGTGAAACTCGACGCAGCGTTTACATCGCCGGAACCGTTATACCTTGGGAAGCTCGGATACTCGCAAAGCGGCCGGGTACGGCCCGGCACACCCGCAGTATCCGCGACGGTCTGCGCAGGCGGCGTCACGCCATTTTCAACCCAGTTTTCCAGCGTCGTGAGTGAGTCCCATGACGCGTTGTACACCGTGCTGACCGCATGCCCATATCCGGGAATCTCGTAGAAGCGCACGAAATTGGCCACGGCTGAGGCGCCCATCGTCGCTTGCAAGCGCTGATAGTACTGCTCAGTTGAGCGTGTGCTAACGAGCGCGTCCGCCATGCCGTGCGCCATCAGGATCTTGCCGCCTCTCGCGTTGAACGCGGACAGATCGGTCTTGTTGACATCTTGCAGGCCCGTCAGTTGACTGATACGCGCTTGCAGACTGCCGGGGTTCTGCGGATCGACGGTAAGCGAGTTGTAGTTGGAGTCACGCGTCACGAAGTAGCGGATCCACTGGTCCCAGAACACGCTGAGATAAGGGGCGGTAGTGGGCATCGGCGAGGCCGGTTGCGATGTGCCCAGCGCGAGCGTCGTGACTGTGGGTTGCAACGCAGATGCATTCGCGACACCAAGGTCCGCGCCGTAAACGTTGAAGCCGGGATACTGCGTCTCACCGCTGGCAAGTGGGTAACCGAAGGTGATCGGTGTGTTGTACACGTTGAGCGCGGAAATCTGTGCGTCCGACAAACAGGTGTCGCCGGTGTCCGCGCCGCCGGCGCAACGTAACGCTGTACCGTTGACCGTCGCCGTGGCCGGATTGAACGTGGTGTTGCAGGCTGCGACGTTGCTGATCAGCCCGTCGGCGACACCATCAAGCGTATCGCAGGCAGCCAGCACGGCGTTGAGCAGGACTTTGCGCTTGGCTTGATCCAGATAGGCGCCAGGCGCCGCGAGCGAGCGCGTGATGCGGCCGAACTGGAGATCGAGACTGGCGGCAGCCCAAGCCGGATAGAGGACGATCGAGCCATCCCAGTCTTGCGGCCAGCGTTGCACGACAGCAAGCGCCTCGCGGCCGCCGGACGAGCCGCCCGCGAAGTAGGCGCGTTTCGGCGCCTTGACCGCATAGCGGGCGTCGATCAGATACACGGCTGCGTCGCGGGTCTTCTTCAGCGCGTCGCCGGAGAAGTTCTGGACTGCTTCGTCGTTGACGCCGAACGAGCCGTCCTCGCTGCCCAACGCGTTGGCCTGATGCCCGGAGTCGCTCGCGAATGTCGCGTAGCCGCGTCCGAGCGGAGTGGGTTGCGCCGTGGGGCCTGCCGGCACGTTACCGGTCGGCGCCGGAATCGTTCCGTCATAGCCGCCACCGCCGAACATCATGATTTTATTGTTCCAGACGGTAGGCATCGCAATCTGGAATTTGATTTGGGGCGCAGCCGGATCGACAGGATTGATCGCGCCGCTCACGAGGCAATACTCTCCGGTCGCCTGCGCGCCGGTGCCCGAAGCGGGCATCGTGGTGGCTGCGGTCACGGTCGCGCCGGTGGTGGGCAGGCCAATGGAAGACGCCGGCACGGTCTTGCCGGCAAGCTGTGCACAACTGAGCGGCGTCGCCGCGGGTGGGGCAATGCTGTTGTTACCGCAACCGTTTAGCGACAGCACGGTAAGCACCGATACCACCACTAACGAGGAACCGATGCCGCCGAGTTTTCGGACGGTATGCTTCATTTGCATGGCCTGTCTCCGTTATGAGGGGGCGCGCCCGTCTACGGTTCGTCTGCTTCGCGGATGCAGGTGAGGACGCCACGCAAACTTGAGGCTGCTCAGCCGTCCTGTCAATCCCCCCGCACGGCTCAGCCAGGATTGTCCGCAACCGCGATCAGCGCAAGCGCCGCCGGCACGAGCGGCTGCGCTGCCTCCTTGTTTGCCAACTGCCCATAGACGTAGGCACCGTCGATAAGGAGCGCGATCTGGTTGGCCAGATTGTCCGGCCGGGCAACGCCGATTTGCTTCGCAAGCGCACCGAGACGGCGGCGCAACTCCACCTTATGCCTGAGGGCCACCACCCGCGCGGGATGATCCGGCGCCGGAAACTCCGTTGCCACATTGAGAAAAGGGCAGCCACGGTATTTCGGCGCGGCGATGTCGCGAGCGATCCACTTGAGGTGAGCCGTGAGCTCATCTTTCGGGGCGTTCCGGTGGCGCGTCGCGGTCTTGTCCCAGTCGGCCCAATAATTCGCGTCGTCCCGCTCGAGCACCGCAGCGACAAGATCGTCCTTGGTCGTGAAGTGCCGATAGAGACTGGTCTTCGCAACCCCTGAGCGTTCGACGACGAGGTCGACACCGACGGCCCTGACGCCCTCCTGATAGAACAACTCCGCCGCCGTATCGAGTATGCGTTCCCGGACGCTGCTGGAACTGGCGCTTGCGGCTTCTTTTGCTGCGGTAGATGTGCCTCTGCTCATGGCAAGTCCTCTTGAGAGACGGAAACTTTCTGCTTGCCGGTTACTGTACCAACATATCCCTTGACACGCTACAGATCTGTACTCTACTCTTTAGAAAACGATACAGATCTGTAGCGTCGTTGTATTGCCAAACTGCTGTCTCCCCATGCGAAGAAACACAATAACAACTGGAGGTCTGCAATGCCGTCGAATCAAACCGTGGCCGTCTTCGGCGCCTATGGCCATACCGGCCGCTTCGTGGTGTCTGAACTGCTCAGGCGTGGCTGGAGACCTATCATTTCCGGACGCGATGCCAGCAAGCTGAACGCTCTCGGCGCCGCTTACCCTGGGCTGGACATTCGGCCCGCGTCGGTAGATGACCCGGATTCTCTCGACCGGGCGCTTGCAGGTGCGGCTGCTGTGATCAATTGCGCCGGCCCCTTCGCCAGTACGTCCGCGCCGGTGATCGAAGCCGCGTTGCGTGCACGGATTCCGTATCTGGATGTCGCGGCGGAGTTAGAGGCCAATCTGGATACGTTCAAGCACTACGCTGAACGGGCGCGCGAGGCGGGCGTCGTGATCGTGCCGGGGATGGCATTCTTCGGCGGCTTGGGCGATCTGCTCGCCACAGCGGCAATGGGCGATTGGACGGCAGCGGACGAAATCTGCATCGCCTATGGGCTCAGCAGCTGGAAGCCGACGCTCGGCACAAGAGCGGCAGGCCAGGTCTCGCGGCAGCGTAGAGAGGGGCGGCGCCTTGTCTTTACGAAAGGGCAGATGGTGTTCCGCACGGACGCAGCGCCGGTTGGCGAATGGCAGTTCCCTGCACCGCTCGGCACGCAGCCAGTCATTGGAGAATTCACGATGGCGGACACGGTGACGATCGCGCGCCATCTGAAGTCACCCGAGATTCGCTCGTACATGACGGCTGTGGCGGTTAAAGACCTGCTGGAGCCGGATGCGTCGCCGCCTGTCGCGGTCGACGAAAACGGACGCTCCGCGCAAACTTTCCTCGTCGACGTTGTGGTGCGGTCAGGAGGCAATGAACGTCGCATATCGGCAAGCGGTCAGGATATCTACGCAATCAGCGCGCCTCTGGTGGTTGAAGCAGTCACGCGCGTTGTCAATGGGCTGGTCCACGGGGCGGGCGTCTTCACCGCCGGCGAAGCCTTCCACGCGCCTGATTTTCTGGGGTCACTGCGTCGTCAGGAGCATCTGGCATTGGCGATGCCGTGAACGGTGCTCCTGCTCTCAGGCGCTCACTGCGACGCTGCCTGCCGGTCCGGATGCCGCGGATCATGCAACTGGTCCGCCGACCAGCCGCCGCCCAGATCGCCGAATAGCGACGCGGCATCCAGCAAGCGCGTCTCCTGAACATTCAGCGCGGTCTGCTGAGTGGCCAACTGTGTGGCCTGCGCGGTCGCCACGGTCGTGTAGTCCACCGTACCGGCCTCGTACTCGTTGAGCGCGATCTCGGCGCCGCGAGTTGCATCTTGCACGGCTGTATCGAGAACGACCGACTGCTCGGCCAGGATTCGCAACCCGCTCAAATCGTCTTCAACGTTCTGGAACGCCGTCAACACCGTGCCCCGGTAATTGGCGACGGCCGAGTCGTAGGCTGCCTTCGCCGCGTCGACATCGGCGCTGCGCAAGCCGCCGTCGAAAAGCGTTTCGGTGGCGCTGCCGCCGAGCGACCAGACGTAGTTGGCCACTTTGAACAGACCGGACAACGGCGACTGCGTGAGTCCGGCCAGCCCGGAAAGGGAAATCTCCGGGTAGTACGCCGACACCGCTACACCGATTGCCGCGTTTTGCGCGGCCATCTTGCGCTCGGCGACGGCGATGTCGGGCCGGCGTTCGAGCAGCGTCGACGGCACGCCGACGGGCACGCCTGGCAGCGTCGGCATCGTGGTGCTGTGCGTAATCGAGAGCTCTTCCGGATTCTTGCCCACCAATACGGCGATCGCGTGCGCGTCTTGAGCGCGCGCCACGCCGAGCGCGATCAGATTGGATTGCGCCGTCTCGAGCTGGGTGCGGGCAGAGATCAAGTCGGACGGCGGGATAGTGCCCGCCTGATCCTGGTCGGACACGACGCTCAGAAAGTGCTGGTAGGCCACGACCGTCTTCTGCAGAAGGTCGATATTGGCGTCACTGGTGCGCAGCTGGATGATCGCTGTGGCCAACGCCACCTGCTCGGCGAGCGTCGCATTGGCGAGCGTCGCTTCGCTCGATTGCGCGGTCGCGGCGTTTTCTTCGATCGTGCGCCGCACCTGGCCCCACAGGTCAGGCGCCCAGCTGACGTTGCCTTCCAGCGAGGCTGAGTTGACCACTCGGGCGGCATTGCCGACCGAGCTGCGCGCCTTGGTGCCCGAACCGGTTACGCCGATGGTCGGGAACAGGCCGGCACGCGCCGCCCGCACTTCTGCCAGCGCTTCCTGATAGTTCGCGTAGTCCGCGCGCACGGTCTGGTTCGACACCGACACCAGCGGTTCGAGCTGGTCCATCAGCGGATCGTTGAAGGCCGTCCACCAGTCGCCTTTCGGTTTGTCCGCAGCGGGTTCGGCTTGCGTCCAGCCCGGCAACTCCGAGTAGGTGGCGGCCACGTTGACTTGCGGCCGGTGGTAGTCCGGGCCGACCATGCAGCCGCTGGCCAGCAGGGCCAGCGTCGCGACGGCCAGCGGCCGAAGGTGGCCAAAGCGACCAGGGCGGCCAAAGCGGTTACGGGAAATCTTCATCGTCATGCCCTCGTATCCGGTTGTCCGGGTTGCTGCGCGTCGCGATTCCATGGCAGGTTGGCGGACCATCTGACCAGCTTGAAACGCAAGCGGTCGAGGTAGAGGTAGATCACCGGCGTCGTGTACAAGGTAAAGACCTGACTCAGGATCAGGCCGCCCATCACCGTGATACCGAGCGGTTGCCGAAGCGACGCGCCCTGGCCAATGCCGATGGCGAGCGGCACCGCGCCGAGCACGGCCGCGAATGTGGTCATCATGATCGGCCGCAGACGGACCACGGCGGCGGAGTGAATCGCGTCCCGCGCCGGCATGCCTTCGGTGCGCTGCAAATGGATCGCGACGTCGACCATCATGATGCCGTTCTTCTTGACGATACCGATCAGCAGGATGATGCCGATCAACGCGATCACCGAGAACGGTGTGCCGAAAATCAGCAAGGCCAGCGTCGCGCCGATGCCCGCGGACGGCAGCGTCGACAGGATGGTCAGCGGGTGGATCGAGCTTTCGTACAACACGCCGAGCACGATATACACCACGCCGAGCGCGGCCAGGATCAGCAGCGGCACCGTCCCCATGGACTGCGAGTAGGCCGCCGCCGCGCCGGCAAACGAGCCGTGGATGCTGGCGGGCATGCCGATCTCGCGGATCGTGTTGTTGATCGCCACGCCTGCCTTGCTCAACGAACCGCCCGCGGGCAGGTTGAACGAAATCGTCGCGGCCACGAGGCCGCTCTGGTGGTTCACCTGGGTTGATGTATGGCTGTTCGAGAACGAAGCCAGCGCTGCCAGCGGCACCATGGTTTCGGCCGCGGTGCTGTCCGCACTGCCGGTCGAACTGCCGCCCTTGCTATTGGCAATGCTGTTGGTGGTCGCGTTGGCTTGCGCGTTCGAGTTGAGCGTGTTCGTGGTCGCACTGGCTTCGGTCGCGACGGTCACGCCCGACACCGTGCCACCCGGCATCTGCGTGCCCGCCGTGCCGGTGGCGTTGCCCGACGCCGTACTCAGGTAAATCTGGTTGAGCGCTTGCGGGTATTGCCAGTAATCCGGCGCCACCTCCATCACCACGAAATACTGGTTGAGCGGGTTGTAGATGGTCGACACCGTGCGCTGGCCGAACGCGTCATACAGCACGCTGTCGACCTGGTTCGGCGCAAAGCCGTAGCGCGCCGCCGTCGAGCGATTGATGGTGACGTAGGTCTGCAGACCGTTTTGCTGCAAGTCGGAGTTCACGTCGAGCAACTGCGCGTGCTCCTTGGCGAGCGCGGCGACGAGCAGCGGTGTCCACTTGAACAGTGCGGCGGAATCGTCGCTGGTGAGCGTGTACTGATACTCGGCGGCGGATTGCCGTCCGCCGATTCGCAGATCCTGCTGTGCCTGGATAAAGAGCCGGGCGCCCGAGACCGCATTGAGCTTGGGCCGCAGGCGGTTCACGACCTCGGTGGCCGAAGCGTGGCGTTGGGCTAGCGGCTTGAGTTCGATGAACACGTTCGCGGTATTGAGCGCGCGGCCGCCCGTAAAGCCGGCTACCGAGGCGACTGCCGGATCCTTCTGCACGATCTCCTGCAATTGCGTGAGCTTCTTTTGCATCGCCGGAAAGGAGATGCTCTGGTCGGCGATGATCTGTCCGATCAGGATGCCCGTGTCCTGCTCAGGAAAGAAGGTGGCCGGCACCAGCTTGAACAGAAACACGTTGCCCACCAGCAGACCGATCAATAGCAGGATGACCAGCAGTGCATGGTCCAGTACGGCCGTGAGCGAGCGCGCGTAGGCATTCTTGAAACGATCGAACTGCTTTTCGACCCATACCGCCCAACGCGCTTTCGAATGTCCGGCGTTGTCGCGGCTCAGCACGTAGGCGCACATGGCCGGTGTGACCGTCAGCGAAATCACCAGCGAGATCAGGATGGCGATGGAGAGCGTGACCGCGAACTCATGGAACAGCAGGCCGACCACACCCGGCATCAGCATGATCGGGAGGAACACCGCGATCAGCGAGAGGCTCATCGAGATCACCGTGAAGCCCACTTCGCCGCTGCCTTTCAAGGCGGCCTCTTTCGGACTGAGCCCCAACTCCATATGACGCACGATGTTTTCCAGCACCACCACCGCATCGTCGACCACGAAGCCGGTGCCGATGGTCAGCGCCATCAGTGAAAGGTTGTCGATGCTGTAGCCGAGCAGGTACATCGGCCCGAAGGTGCCCACGATCGACAGCGGCAGCGCAACGGCCGGCACCAGCGTGGCGCGCGGCGATTGCAGGAAAATAAACACGACGCCCACTACCAGCAGCACGGCGATGAATAGCGTGCGCTCCGTGTCGCCCACCGACGCTCTGACCGACTCCGACCGGTCGATCGCGATGCCCACGTGCACACTGCTCGGCAGTGTCGCCTCGATCGACGGCAGGACCTTGCGAATCTGCGCGACGGTGCTCACGACATTGCTGCCCGGCATCGGATACACGATCACGAGGATGGCAGACTTGCCGTTAAAGAGCCCAGCATTGCGGATATTTTCGTTCGAATCTCTGACCTGGGCCACGTCGCGCAACTGGACCGGCGAGCCGTTGCGGTAGGCGACCACCAGGTCGCGATACGGCGCGGCATGCGTAATCTGGTCGTTGGACGTGACCACGTAGCGCTGGTCGCCCTCGTCGAGATGGCCCTTCGCGCTGTCGGCGTTGGCGGCGCTGATCGCCGCGCGCACGTCCTCCAGTCCGATGCCGTAGCTGTTCAGTTTGCCCGGTTGCAATTCCACGCGTACCGAGGGCAACGCGCCGCCGCCGAGTGTGATCTGGCCCACCCCCTGGACTTGCGAGAGTTGCTGCTGGATCACCGAATCCGCGGAGTCATAGAGCTGTGCCTTGGTGAGCGTGTCCGACGTCAGCGAGAGCACCATGATCGGCGCATCCGCCGGGTTGTACTGGCGATAGCTCGGGTTGCTGCGGAGCGTGGTCGGCAAGTCGGCGCGTGCGGCCTGGATGGCCGCTTCGACGTCGCGCGCGGCGCCGTTGATGTCGCGCTTCAAACCGAACTCGACCACGATCAAGGACGAGCCGACGGTGCTGATCGACGTCAGTTCTTCAACGTCGGCAATCGTGGCGAGCCGCCGCTCGAGCGGCTCGGCCACCGTGGTCCCCATGATGGCCGGACTCGCGCCCGCCATGTTCGCCTGCACGACGATGACCGGAAAGGCGATATTCGGCAACGGTGCAACCGGCAGCCGGAAGTAGGCGAGCGCCCCGGAGATCAGGATCGCGACGGCCAGAAGCGTGGTCGCGACAGGCCGCCGGATGAATAGCGCCGAGATGTTCACGGCGTTTCCTCCGCGCCGCCCGGAGGCGAACTCTCCGGTTTATTGCGGTTGCGCCAGCGTCTCGTGCGCTCAGCCATTCTGTCGAAGAACAGATAGATCACGGGCGTGGTGAAGAGCGTCAGCACCTGGCTCAGCGTCAGACCGCCGATGATCGCGAGGCCCAGCGGCCGGCGCAATTCCGAACCCGTGCCGCTGCCGAGCAGCATCGGCAGCGCGCCGAGCATGGCGGCGAGGGTGGTCATCAGGATTGGGCGGAAACGCAGCAGTGAAGCCTCGAAGATCGCCTCGCGCGGCGGCTTGCCGTGATTGCGTTCGGCATCCAGCGCGAAGTCCACCATCATGATGGCGTTCTTCTTGACGATACCAATGAGCAGCACGATACCGATAATGCCGATCACATCCAGGTCGCTGCCGGCGATCATCAACGCAAGCAGCGCGCCGATACCCGCCGAGGGTAGCGTGGACAGAATCGTGACCGGATGGATGAAGCTCTCATACAGCACGCCGAGCACGATATACACCGCGACCAGCGCCGCGATCAGCAAATAGACTTCGCTCGACAGCGAATCTTCGAAGGCCTGCGCCGCGCCCTGCAGCGACGAGGTGATCGACGGCGGCAGGTTCACCGACTGCTCGGCTTGGTGGATCGCCTTGACCGCCGTACTCAGCGACGCATCCTTCGCGAGGTTGAACGAGATGGTGACCGATGGGAACTGCGCCAGATGGCTGATCACAAGCGGCGACTTCGTGATCTGGATCTTCGCGATGCCCGACAGCGGCACCTGGCCCGTGCTGCTGGTCTGACTCGGCAGATACAGGTTGCCGATCGACTGCACATTCGGCAACGATTCCGGTTTGGCGACGAGAATCACGCGGTACTGGTTCGACTGCTCGAAGATGGTCGAGACGATCCGCTGGCCGAGCGCGTCGTACAGCGCGTTGTCGATTGTCGCGGGCGTAATGCCGAAGCGCGCCGCAAGTTGCCGGTTGACTTCGACGTTCACGCTGAGGCCGTCGGTATTCATGTCGCTTTGCACGTCGGCAAGCGACGGAATCTGCTTCAGCTTCGCTATCAGTTCCGGCACGTACTTCTGGAACGCCTGCTGGCTCGGTCCGCGCAGCACGAAGCTGTACTGGTTCGGCGAGACCGTTGTGTCGAGCGTCAGATCCTGCTCGGGCTGCATGTAGAGCCTGACGCCCGGCACACTGGCGACTTCCTGCTGCAGACGCCGGGCCACTTCTTGCGCGGTGTCGGAACGCTTGTCGCGGTCGCGAAGATTGATCAGGAAGCGGCCATTGTTCAGCGTCGAGTTCGTGCCGTCGATACCCACGTACGAGGTCAGCGAAACCACATCCGGGTCTTTCAGGATCGCATCGGCGAGCGCGCCCTGGCGTTTCACCATCGCGGTGTACGACACCGAGTTGTCGGCCACGCTGATCCCCTCGATCACGCCGACGTCCTGCACCGGAAAGAGGCCCTTCGGAATCACCACGTACAGGATGCCGGTCAGCACGACCGTACCGATGGCCACCACGAGCGTCAGCACCTGGTGATCCAGCACCCAGCGCAGCCCGCGCTCATAGGCGCCGAGCGTTTTGTCGAACAGGCCTTCGCTGATGCGCTCAAAGCGGCTCGGATGACGATCGGCCTGCGCGCGCAACATGCGCGCACAGAGCATCGGCACCACGGTCAGCGAGACGATCGCGGAGATCACGATGGTGACGGCGAGCGTCACCGCGAATTCGCTGAACAGACGCCCGATCACGCCGCCCATGAAAAGCAGCGGAATCAGCACGGCAATCAGCGAGATGGTCAGCGACAGAATCGTGAAGCCGATCTGGCCCGCGCCTTCCAGCGCGGCTTCGAGCGGTGTCTTGCCTTCCTCCAGATAGCGCACGATGTTCTCGATCATCACGATCGAGTCGTCGACCACGAAGCCGGTGGCGATGATGAGCGCCATCAGCGAAAGGTTGTCGATCGAGTAGTTCAACTGGTACATCACAGCCAGCGTGCCGATCAACGAGACCGGCACCGAAATGCTCGGAATCAGCGTGGCGGGCACGTTGCGCAGGAATACGAAGATCACCGCGACCACCAGCACGATGGCGAGAATCAGCTCGAACGCCGCGTCGGAGACCGACGAGCGGATCACGCCCGTGGTGTCCGACACCACAGTCACTTTCATACCGGCCGGCAGCGTGGACTCGAGCTGCGGCAGTTGTTTCATGATCTGGTTGACGGTCGCGATCACGTTCGCGCCCGGTTGCCGCTGCACGTTGAGCACGATCGCCGGTGAGCCGTTGTACCAGGCGCCGCGCTCGACGTCCTGAGCGGCCTGACTGACCCGCGCGACGTCGCGCATGAATACCGGGGCGCCGTTCTGGTAGGCGATCACCGTGTCCAGATAGTCCTTCGGATCGGTGATCTGATCGTTGCCGTTGATCGTGTAATCGAGCTCCGGGCCGTCGAAATTGCCCTTCGGCTGACTGACGTTGACATAGCTGAGCAGCGTGCGCAGATCGTCGATGTTCAGACCGTAGGCGGCCAGCTTGTGCGGGTCCGCTTCCACACGGATCGCCGGTACATTGCCGCCGCTCGTCGTGACCACGCCCACGCCCGACACTTCGGAAATCTTGGTGCCGAGGCGGTTGTTGGCAACGTCTTCAAGCTGGGTCAGCGACATCGATTTCGACGTGACCGCGAGCGTCAGGATCGGCTGGTCGGCCGGATTGACCTTGGCATATGTCGGCGGCGCCGGCAGACCGGAGGGCAGGTAGCTGTTGGAGGCGTTGATAGCCTGCTGGACGTTCTGCTCGGCGATGTCGAGGTTCAGCGAGAGATCGAACTGCAGCGTGATGACCGATGCACCGTCCGAGCTATACGAGGTCATCTGTTGTAAGCCGGGGATCTCGCCCAACTGCACTTCGAGCGGCGCCGTGACCGTGGTGGCCATCACGTCGGGACTCGCGCCCGGATAGAACGTCTGCACCTGGATGGTCGGATAGTCGACGTTGGGCAGCGACGAAACCGGCAGCACGCGCATGGCGACGAGGCCCACCAGCACGAGTGCGATCATCAGCAGCAGCGTGGCTACCGGTCGAAGAATAAACAGACGGGAGATGTTCATCGGCGCGTGAGCTTGCTACGACGAAGCAGCATTAGCCGACGCCGCTGCTGGCGCGGACCCGGCAGCGGGTTCGGAGGCGGCAGGCTCCGCGGCGGCGCCGCTGGCCGACGCACCAGCCGCCGCGGGCTTCGGCTTGGCCGGCTGGATTTTGGCGCCGTCGTTCAGGCGGTCTGTACCGTCCGTGACCACCTGGTTGCCTTGGGAGAGGCCGGACAGGATGACCGTGTTCTTGCCGTCGCTCGGGCCGAGCTTGACCTTATGTACTGAGACGGTGCTGTTCGCGTTGACCAGATAGACGAAGTCGCCCGGCGCGCCGGTTTGCACGGCGGGGGTCGGCACCAGCACGGCATTCTGCATCGTATCGACCAGCAGCTTGACGTTGACGAACTCGTTGGGGAACAGCGCTTCGTCGTCGTTGGGAAAAGTGGCGCGTAAGGTGACGGTGCCGGTCGATGTGGCCATCTGGTTGCTGACGGCGTAAAGCGTGCCTGTGGCAACCTCGCGCGCGTTGTCGCTGGAATACGCGGTGACCGGCAAGGTGGCGCCGCCGTTCAGGCGCTGCACGATGGAGGCCAGCGCGTCTTGCGGCACCGTGAACTGCACGGTAGTCGGCTTGATGGTGGTGATGACGACAATCCCCGTCGACGATGACGCCGTCACGTAGTTGCCCGGGTCCACGAGGCGCAGGCCGACCTTGCCGGCGACCGGCGCGGTGATGTAGCAATAGGCCAGGTCGAGGTCGAACTGGGCGATGTTGGCGAGATCGGCCTGGACTGCAGCCTCGTCCTGCTGCACGAGGAATTGCTGATCCGCAAAGGTCTGCTGGGCGATCGACTTGCGCTCGTTCAATTGCGTGAAGCGGACCAGATCGGCACGCGCCTGGGCCAGCGTCGCGCGGTCTTTGGCGAGTGTCGCCTGAGCCTGCTGCTTGCTGATCTGATACTGGCGCGGATCGATCTGGGCGAGGAACTGGCCTTTCTGTACTTCCTGGCCTTCGTGATAACCGACGGCCGTGAGGTAGCCGCTTAGCTGCGGCAGCACGGTCACGGTGGCGGTCGGCGTGACCGTGCCGAGTTCGCTCAACGTGACAGGCATCGAACCGAGTGTGGCGCTCGCGACAGTGACGACGATCGGTGCGACGTCGCGCGTGGGTTTCTTCTGGGTCAACAGGTGGACAACGACAAGCGCGACTAGCGCCAGCACGACAACCGCAAACAGAATGAGCCCGCGTCGGGAGCGCTTGGGTTGCTTGGACACGGCTTCGCTCATAGGTATCTCCGAAAACAGATGCTGCCGTTGATAGTTGGACGGGGAGTCATTCTCTGCCGGGATGTTGGGAACATGCCATGGTTCTCGTGCGTTGTCACAACCCAACGACTGTTTGGACTGCTGTTATCTAATTGCAAGCAAAGCGGACTGGGCAAAATGCTTAAGGCCGTGACCGGCACAGGGCGACGTTATGGTCTGGTGACTGGATCCGTAGCGATGAATGCGCTTCGTAATTGGCGGTAACGTTTTATCAAGGTGGCCGCGCGAAATAGCGCGTGCGGCGAATCGCCGACGGCCGCGAGGGCCTTGCTGACAGACTGTGTGTTGCTCATGTTCGCCTTGGTGGAAGCCGGTGGACGACGATTGAGACGAGGCATGGCGTCAATGTACCAGGGGCGCGCAAGGCTTGAGTTACCGGAGTGATACATGTTGAGGTTTGAAAGACTCCGTCGGATGTCTTTCGGCTTGCAGCTCGCGCTAACGAACGGTTGATCGTTGAGGTTTTCTTTGGGCGGTGGTCGTCGCGAGCGGGAGTGCGCGATGAAAGCTTGTTGAAATTATTCGAGTCGCGATGAGGGAACAGGTCTGCGCGTTGAAGGAGAAAGCGCGCCCCCGGCCGGCGCAACGGCAAGACGAAGTTCCCGGTAGGCGATCACTAGCGCGTCGAGGCTGAATGTCCGGTTCAGTCCGCTGGGATTGGGCAACACCCATACGCGGGCGCCGCCGAACGTTGTCGGTTGCGGGCCCCAGTCGATGTCGCGTGTGCCCGACATCGCGGAGAGCGCCATCTTCCCGAGGAAGGCAACACATTGCGGCGCATAGCGTTCAATCTTCTGTTCGAATTCCGTCGCCGCCGCTTTGAACTCGCGGGGCGATAGTTCGTCGGCTCGTGCGGTTGGATGCGAGACCACGGTCGTCAGGCCACAACCGTACTGCAGGAGCGTGTGATCGTCGTCAGGAGAAATCTGTTCAGGGGTGAAGCCCGCCAGATGAACGACCCGCCAGAACCGATTGCCTCTGCCGGCAAAGTGGCGGCCGGTCGATGCCGCAAGAACGCCCGGATTGATTCCGCAAAACACCACCGACAAACCTGGTTCAAGAATGTCAGGAAGACTTTGCAGAGGATCGGAGTGAGTCACGGACGGTGTAATCCTTTATTGGGGAGAGGCTCCCAGGAGAGCAGCAGTTTGGGCTACACCGTCACGGCGGACAAGCTACAGCCTTGAGTTCCTCCGCAACCGTCTTTGCATGAGTCCAGACCGTATCGGCATTGGCCAGCCGGATTCCGCCCCGCTATGTTAGGGAGTTTCAATGCTGCGAGGCTTTCATGTTGATCATTCCGGAGCAACAGGCGTCCCAACTCGTGTCCGTCGAGGACGCGATCGACGCCGTCGGCGGTGCCTTTGCCGCGAGCTACGCGGGCAATGCCCGATCGTATCCCGTCGTGCGGGAACAAACTGGCCATGCCGACGCCGTATTCGGCGTGAAAGCCGGCTTTGATGCGTCGCTGCCGGTGCTCGGTCTCAAGGCCGGCGGTTACTGGCCGGGCAATGTAAAAAGGGGGCTGGGCAATCACCAGTCTTCAGTACTTCTGTTTGATGCAGACACCGGTCGCGCAGTCGCCCTTGTAGGAGCGAACTATCTCACCGGCATTCGCACTGGAGCGGCCAGCGCACTTGCGACGCGTGGTCTCGCGTCCCCGGACGCGTCGATTCTCGGTATCGTCGGCACCGGCGCACAGTCGATCCATCAATATCGCGCGACGTGCGCTGTACGTCCGATCACGCATGTGCTGGCGTGGGACCCGAATCCGGACAACCTGCGCACGTTGCGCGACCTGGTCGAGGCGGACGGTCTGCGATTCGATGCGTTGTCCCTCGAGGCGGTCGCGCGTCACGCCGATGTGCTGATTACGGTAACGCCGTCACATATGCCGCTGATCCGCCGCGAGTGGATTCGCCCAGGCGTCCACATCAACGCAATGGGAGCCGACACAATCGGCAAGCAGGAACTCGAGGTGGAACTGGTGGCGGCAGCCAGCATCGTCGTTGACGAGATCCAGCAGGCGATCTCGATTGGCGAATGCCAACATGCGTACGCCCGCGGATTGCTCACGGCGGAAAAACTGAGCCTCACGCTCGGCGGGCTGGTGAGTGGCGCCCAGCAGCGCGGCGCAGCCGACGACATCACGATCTTCGACGGGACCGGCACTGCGCTGCAGGATCTGGCTGTCGCAGCGCTCGCCTATCGACGCGCGCAAAAAGAAGGGCTGGGGTTTCCATGCGATTTTTGATCGACAGGCGGCCACGTTGATCCGCGTGTTTATGCTCATTTATGGTGCATCAAGTTCCTTTGACGCCGGCAGCGTTGCGCGTGCGCACCACAATGGATCGTCGGCATTCCCTATGTGACATGTTTCGCCCGGCACAGCAGTTGCTTCGTTTTGTATCTGCCTTCGCCGGGCACGACTTCATCGGCGTGGGTGTTTTTTCGACTGGAGCGGCTGATTTCTGTCCATGGAACTGAAGTGGCTTGAAGATCTTTTGACGCTGGCGGCCACGCGCAATTTCTCGCGCACCGCCGAGTTGCGTTTCATGACACAGCCGGCGTTCAGCAGGCGCGTCAAGATGCTGGAAGAGTGGGTCGGCGTCAGGTTGCTCGATCGCAACGCGCAGCCGATTGCGCTGACCGAAGCGGGTGAACGGTTCCGCGACATTGCCGAGGAGGTGGCCCGGCAACTCTATCAGGGGCGCGACGAATTGCGTGCGGCAGCGGAGGGACTCGCGAGTACGGTCAAGTTTGTCGCGACACACAGCCTTTCGCTGACGTTTTTCCCCCAGTGGATCAGCGCTTCTGAAAAAGCGGGGGAAGTGCTGAAGTTCCGGCTCGATACCGGGCACGCGAATGCGTGTGTGCAGATGATGCTCCAGGGCACGAGCCACTTCATGCTGTGCCACACACATCCTTCTGTCGATATTGGCCTCGACCCCAAGCAGTTTCTTGTCTATCGCGTTGGCTTCGACCGCTTGTTGCCGTTGTCGCGGCCCGGCGCCGACAATGAGCCGCTCGACTCTCTGGACGGTGCGCCTGCGCATCACTGCCGGTACCTTGCGTACGCCGAAACGTCTGCCATCGGTCGCGCGGTGGAGAACCTGTTGCGTACCTCGCCCGCAGCCAATCGGCTCGACCGCGTCTTCGTCTCGCCGCTCGCCGGCGTGCTGAACTCGATGGTGCGCGATGGGCGCGGACTTGCGTGGCTGCCGCAGAGCCAGGTTGGTCGCGAGCTCGAATCGGGGGAACTGGTCCGCGCGGGCTCTTCCGAATGGGATCTCGACGTCGACATCACGCTGTTCCGTCCACGTGCTCGCTTGCCCAGCAGCGCCGAAGCATTCTGGGAAACGCTAACAGCCACTTCCGCAACCAATACGGTTCAGCCGGCTGCTGCCTGAGTCGCTGAAAGCGCAAGCTGCCGTTCAAGTCGCCGCAATACGTCATCGCAATCGGCAGGTCCGGTCGCGAAGTCTCTGTTCATCCCCATCCGAATAAGTCATACGTATACGCCATAGCGCCATGCTCGCTCAGCATCGCGTGATCGAATTTCGGCATTGGATTGCAATTTTGTGGCCACCTACGATGCGCTCAAGTTGACCTGACTGGAGCAATTCGATGACTACGAAAGAGGTGAGCGCGAGTGCAGAGGCCGATGGCCTCAAGCGCAACGCGTTGGGATTGATCAGTGCGATGGGCATGTCCCTCGCGTTCATCTCGCCGACCATCGGCGTGATGTTTATATCGGCGTTGATCGGCGGCAAGGCCGGCGTGTCTTCGCCATTTGTGTTCGTGCTAGGGACCGCTGGCATTGCGCTCATGGCATTGACGATCGCGGAATTCGCCAAGCGCGTCACGTCAGCGGGCGGCTTCTACAAGTTCATTACGCTGGGTCTTGGACCCGAAGCCGGTTTTGCAGCCGGGATGCTGATGCTGTTCGCGTACGCGCTGCAAAGCCCGATCAATACCAACCTGTTCGGCGGTTTTCTCAGCAACGCACTTCGGAATGACTTCGGCATCACGGTGCCGTGGTGGGCGTTGATGATCGGCGTCGTGGTCCTGGTCGGTATTCTCGCGTGGTATTCGGTCCATGCGTCGATGCAATTCGACGTCGCGCTGCTGATTGCCGAAGTCGTGGTGGTGGGTGGCTTGTTGATCGTCATCGTGTTCAAGGGCGGCGATGCGGGCCAGGTGCCGGAAAGTTTTTCGCCGATGCATGCGGATCAGGGATTCGGCGGTATCGGGCAGGCATTCGTCTTTATCGTCATGGCGTTTTTCGGCTTCGAATCGTGCCTGACCGTGGCGGAGGAATGCCGTAATCCACGTCGCAATCTGCCAATCGCGCTGATTGGGTCGGTGGTGCTCGCTGGCTTGTGGTTCACATTCGCGATGTATTCGATCGTGGTGGGCTACGGCTCGGCGCACATGGACAAGCTGGCCAATTCTCAGGAGCCGATTCACGACCTCGCCGTGCGCTACCTTGGGCACATGTACGGCAATCTCGTCGATCTCGCGGCCGTCTCTGCCATCGTCGCCGTCGTGCTTGCCATCCATACCGCCAATTTCCGCGTGTTGTATTCGCTGGGCCGCGATGGACTGCTTCACAAGGCGCTCGGCCGTACTCATCCGAAGCACAAGACGCCTCACGTCGCGATTATCGTGTACTCGATCCTGACCCTCGTGGTGGGTATTGGTGCGGGGTTCTGGTGGGACCCGATGTCCGCGTTCGGCAATCTCGGCTATCTGTCGTCACTCGGCATGCTGCCCATCCTGATTCTCACCAACGTCGCATTGCCTGTATTCATGTGGAAACGCTATCGCGCAGAGTTTTCGCTGGTGCTGCATGTCGCGTTCCCCGTTATCTCCAACGTCATTTTCCTGGCAGCGATCTGGCTGAATGTTCATCCGTGGCCTGCCGCGCCGTTGACCGCGTTCCCGTGGATTGTCGTGGCCGTGATCGTGCTCGCCGCGTTGTGGGGCCGGCGACTGAAGCGTCGCGGCTCGCCGGCGTTCTATCGCCTGGGCGCAGTGCTCTTCATTGAGGGCGATGCGATTCCGGAAATGGTGGACGTCGAAATCGAATCGCTCGATCAATTGCCGCCCGGCTCGGCAACCATGCGTGGCGCTGATAAGGCACTTGGCTACGGCAACGAAGCGGCCTGAAATTTTCTTCGCCACGTAGAGGTGTGTGCGTGGCGTGTAGCAACCAACCAGAGAACTATGATGGGCAGACTGAATGGTAAGAGCGCGCTGATTACCGGCGGCGCGTCAGGCATAGGTAGGGCGATTGCGCAATTGTTCGCCGAGGAGGGCGCCCGCGTCGTGATTACCGACATCAACACGGCGGCGCTTGCTGCGGCGGTCGACGAGTTGGCGCAATACGGCACAGTGTCCGGTTGCACAGGCGACGTGCGTTCGATGGCGGATGCCGGCTACATGGTAGGGCACGCTGTCGATGAGCATGGCGGCCTCGACATCCTCGTATGCAATGCGGGCATTACCAGCGTGATGCCGATCGAGCAACTATCCGAGGACGAGTGGGACGCGGTTCTGACCACCAACGTCAAAGGCATGTTCACGATGGTCAAGCACGCCGTACCCAAGATGATCGAGCGCGGCGGCGGCAAGATCATTACGCTCGGCTCGGAGATGGGCATCGTCGCGGTCCCTGAGTCACCGGCATATAACGCCAGCAAGGGCGCGGTAATGATGTTCACAAAATCGATCGCGCTCGACCTGATCCGCCACAACATTCGCGTCAACGCGTTGTGTCCCGGCATTACGCGTACGCCGCTGCTGCAGGCGGAAGTCGACAACAGCCTCGACCCGGCGAAGACCGCCGCGGCTCAGGCATCGTGGGCGCCGATCATGCGTGTCGCCGACGCGCGCGAAATCGCCTATGGCGCACTTTTTCTGGCCAGCGACGAAAGCTCGTTCGCGGTCGGCACCAATCTCGTGCTCGACGGCGGCTTTACCGCGCGTTAGGCATCCCAGGCATTCCCGCAATGTTCGGCCGCTCATGCGGCGGCCGGATTACGCCCCTACAGGAGTCACACAATGAAACAGACGGCAGCCTTTATCGACGCGGAGTCGGTCGAAACACTCAACACGGCTGCGGTGCTGGACCCGTCCAGCGGCAAGGCGATCGCCCAAACAGCGGATTGTGGTCCCGACGAAATCGATCGCGCCGTGCGCGCGGCCCGGCGCGCGTCGCGGCAATGGCGCAGAGTCGCGGTTGCCGAGCGTGCGCGCATTCTGCGGCGCATCGCCGAACTGATCAAGCGCGACGAGGCGGATCTCGCGCGTCTCGAAGCGTTGCAAACCGGCAAGCCGTTGAAGCAGGCGCGACGCGACGCGGAACTCACCGCCCGGTATTTCGACTTCTACGCCAGTGCGGTGGAAACACACTACGGTTCATCGATTCCGCTGAATGCGGACACGATGATCTTCACGGAGTGGGAGCCGCATGGCGTGACGGCGCACGTGATCCCGTGGAATTACCCGATGCAGATTTTCGCGCGCACGATTGCGCCGGCGCTCGCGATGGGCAACTGCTGCGTATTGAAGCCCGCGGAAGAGGCGCCGTTGACCGCTGTGCGGCTCGCGTCGCTCGCATTCGAAGCAGGCCTGCCCGCCGGCGCTCTCAATGTCGTAACCGGGTACGGTGAGACCGCGGGTGCGGCATTGACGGGTCACGACGATATCGACCACATCTCATTCACCGGCTCGGTCGAAGTGGGGCGCATCATCGCCCACGCAGCGGCGAACCGCGTGATTCCCGCGACGATGGAACTGGGCGGCAAGTCGCCTAATATCGTGTTCGCCGATGCGGATCTCGAACGCACGGTGCCGGGTGTGATCAATGCGATCCTGCAAAACGCAGGTCAGACATGCTCAGCCGGCTCACGGCTGCTGGTCCACGAAAGCGTGCACGACGTGATGGTGGCGCGCATTGCGCAGGCCTTCGCCAACGTCGAGATCGGTCCCGCGTTGAACGACCCTGCGCTGGGTCCGCTGATTTCGAAGACTCAGCGTGGCCGCGTCATGTCGTTCGTCGAACGGGCTCGCAGTCACGGCGCAAAAATCGTTGTCGGCGGCGATGCACTCAACGGTGGTGTGCTGGGCGACGGCTTTTTCTTCCAACCGACGCTGATCGACAACGTCGATCCGTACAGCGCGATCGGTCAGGAAGAAGTATTCGGTCCTGTGCTGGCCGTCACGCCGTTCCGCGATATTGATGAAGCCGTGCGTCTCGCGAATGGTACCGACTACGGTCTTGTCGCCGGTGTATGGACGCGCGACATCGGCACCGCGCACCGGATGATCCGGGAAGTGCTGGCCGGACAGGTCTTCGTCAATACGTATGGCGCATCCGGTGGCGTCGAGCTGCCGTTCGGCGGCTTCAAACGCTCGGGCTACGGCCGCGAAAAAGGCGCGGAGGGGCTGCGTAGCTTTGCGCAGATCAAGACCGGTGTCGTCGCGCTGTAAGTGCGTTCACTTCTTTCTACATTCCGACTCATGACCAGCATCATGCCCGCACCGCGCTTGCGCGGTGAGCCGACTACTGTCGGCGATTCGCAATACGTTCCTGCTGCTAGCCGATCAATCGAACATCTGGCTACGCCGGCGCTACTGCTCGACGAAAGCCGGATGGCACGCAACATCGCCCGTCTGCGAGGGCGGCTCGCGGGGCTCGGTGTCAACCTGCGTCCGCACCTGAAAACGGGGAAGTCGCTCGACGTTGCTCGCCGTGTCATGGATGGCCCAGCCGGCCCCGCAACGGTGTCGACGTTGCGCGAGGCCGAGCAATTCGCGGAGGGCGGCGTTCGCGACATCCTCTATGCCGTCGGTATCGCGCCGGGCAAGCTCGAGCGCGTGACAGCATTGCGCCGGCGCGGGGTCGATCTGTCGGTGGTGGTCGACAGCCTGGATGCCGCCCACGCGGTCGCGAAGCAGTCACGCATCAGTCGCGATCCTATTCCCACGTTGATCGAGATCGACTCCGACGGTCATCGTGCTGGCGTAAGCCGCAAAGCGTCTGAGCAACTGGTGGCTATCGGTCGCGTGCTGCATGAGGGTGGCGCGCTATTGCGCGGCGTCATGACCCATGCGGGGGAATCGTACGCGTGCGACACCGTCGAAGCGATCAGCGAGATGGCCGAGCGCGAACGTGCGGAAGCGGTTGCGTGTGCAACCGTGTTGCGCGACGCGGGTCTCCCCGCGCCGGTAGTGAGCGTGGGGTCGACGCCGACGGCCCACTTCGCGCGTGATCTGAGCGGTGTTACGGAAGTGCGCGCCGGGGTGTTCGTCTTCTTCGATCTCGTGATGGCGGGCCTCAACGTGTGCACCGTCGATGACATCGCGCTCAGCGTGCTCGCGACCGTGATCGGCCATCAACCCGACAAGGGCTGGATTCTGGTCGATGCGGGCTGGATGGCGATGTCGCGCGATCGCGGCACAGCATCGCAGAAGCTCGATCAGGGCTACGGCGTGGTCTGCGATGTGAATGGTGTGCCGTACCCCGGCCTGATCATGGCCCAGGCGAATCAGGAGCAGGGCATTCTCGCGCTGCGCAGCGGGGCGGACGCGCAGTTACCGCAACTGCCCATCGGCTCGCTGGTGCGCATTCTTCCCAATCACGCGTGCCCGACCGCCGCCCAGCACGATCACTACAAGGTCATACAGACTGGATCGCGCGAGATTGTCGACCAATGGTCGAGATTCAGGGGATGGTGAAGATGCAGCCACATTGGACAGACGCAGTTTAAATTCAACGAAGAAGAGATCAGATGAAGATAAAACTTCTGGCGGCGCTTGCCTGTAGCGCGTTGGCCAGCGCCGCACAGGCGCAGAGCAGCGTGACGCTGTACGGCACGCTCGATACCGCCATCGGCTACGTGAGCAATCTGCCGAAAGCGAATGGCGGGACGGGCAGCGCGTTCCAGATGATAAACGGGACGCTGAGCGCCAACTCCTGGGGCTTGAAGGGCACGGAAGACCTGGGCGGCGGACTCTCCGCAGTCTTCAGGCTCGAAAACGGCTTTGTTCTTAGCAACGGTGCCCTGAACAACAACGGGCGGGAGTTCGGTCGCGTGGCGACTGTCGGCCTGGCGAGCGTTCCGCTTGGCACTGTCACGCTTGGCCGGCAATTCGATCCGCTGGTCGACCTCATCGAGCCGCTGACGGAAGACGCGATATTCGGGTCGGCGTTTGCGACTCCGGGCGATCTCGACAACTACGACGAAAGCCTTGGCGTCAACAATGCCGTGAAGTATGTGAGCCCGAGTTACGCGGGTTTTCAGTGGGAAGGAATGTATGCGCTCGGCGGAGTTGCGGGCAGCGCGTCGAGTGGTCAGACCTATGCGCTTGCAGCGGCATATGCGAACGGTCCGCTGAATCTTGCCGCCGGGTACCTTCACGCGAACTTCGCGAACGATTTCGTGTTGACCAGCAGCGGTGTGTCGCTCGCACCGGGCGCCAGCGCGCCGACAACCGACAACCCCTATTTTTCGAGTATCAATCGCGGACTGTTCTCGGCGAAGTCGGTGAGCATGATTCGCGCGGCCGCGAGTTATCAACTCGGCTTGTTCCAGTTCGGCGCGGCATACAGCAATGTCGCATACGGAGAAGGATCGCTGTCGGCCGATACCCACTTTAACAACGCTACGGTCTATGTGAACTACAAACCGGTTCCCACGACGACACTGGGCGTCGGCTACAACTTCACCAAGGGCGACGGCGGTGCGCAAACCGACGCGACCTACAATCAGGTTAGCCTGGGCGCCGACTACACTTTCTCGAAGCGTACGGACGTCTACGCACTCGCTGCATATCAGAAGGCATCTGGTCGAACGGCTGACGGCACGGGCGGCAGTATGGCAGCTACCGCATCGATCGGCTCCTATGGCCTCGATTCGGGTAAGAACTCGGAGACGATGGTACTGCTCGGCGTGCGGCATCAGTTCTAAAGCGCAGCGCTCTCGCTTGTGTGGCTTTCGCGATCGTGAACCCACGCAAGCGCTTTGTCGCGTGAATGATTATTGATAACGCTTCAATTCACATTCGAGACGAGTGATGAAATCAGGAAAGACATCGCCAATTATTGGCACGCATGCCCACGCTCCTGATTTAATTAACGCTATTCCACACAAAGATAAGGTTAAGTTAAGGTTGTTTATAAAATAAAAAAACGTTTTTTGGATATGCTGGATAAAAACATATCATTCATAAGGGTATGCGAAAAAATAATAAATTCAGTTGAAATTATTTGAACTGGATAAAGCGTACACGGCGCCACCACGCACGGGGCGTACGCAAGGCGCTGCAAGCGTGGCACGGCGTCATTGTTGAGAAAAGCGCAATGCCGCAAGACCCACGGCAGATTTTCCCCACGAAATTCAGAACGATCTTTCAATTCACATTTCCGTCATTGAATCTGCGATTTCCTGTCGAATAAATTCGCGTCAATTGTCAACTTTATTTTTGTAATTTTTGTTGTCTAACTGAATTCAGTGACTATTGAAATGATAGAAAAAAGAGATTGGATAATCGAATGTCTGAGTAATAGGATTCCTCCGGTTTCCCCCCATGAACCAGGAATACAACGTGAAAATACTGAAGACACAGATTGCAGCAAGCATTTTCTCGATCGTCTCCGCCATGGCGATCGCTCAACCGGCGTTTGCCGTGGATATGACCCAGGATAGCGGGTCCCCTGTCGGCGACAACCAGAACTCCCAGACGGCGGGCCCCGAAGGTCCGGTGCTTTTGCAGGACTCTCATCTCATCGAGAAGCTGCAGCGCTTCGACCGCGAGCGCATACCCGAGCGCGTCGTGCATGCGCGTGGCACAGGTATCTATGGCGAGTTCGTGCCGACTACAGACATCAGTTCCCTCACCTCTGCCCAGGTGTTCACGCCTGGATCGAAGACGCCGGTCTTCGTCCGATTCTCGACGGTGATGGGCTATCGCGGCTCGCCCGAGCAGGCACGAGACCCGCGCGGTTTCGCTATCAAGTTCTATACGCAGCAAGGCAACTGGGACATGGTCGGCATCAACTGGCCGATCTTCTTCATTCGGGACGCGATCAAGTTTCCTGACTTCGTGCATGCGAACAAGCTATCGGCGGTGACTGGCGTGCAGGATCCGAATCTGGCGTTTGACTTTTTTGCTCATTCGCCCGAAGCGACGAACATGCTGACGCACCTCTACACGGACGAGGGCATGCCGGATTCGTATCGCCACATGGACGGCTACGGCGTGCACGCTTTCAAGTTCGTCAATGCGAAAGGGGAAGTTCACTACGTGAAGTTTCACTGGAAGAGCCGGCAGGGTGTCGAAGGCATTCGTCCCCAGGATATCCCGCATTCGATCGGCGCGGACTGGAATCTGATGACCAATGACCTGTACAACTCGGTCAAGGCGCATTCGTATCCACAGTGGGACCTTTACATCCAGGTGCTCTCGCCGAAGGATCTGGACAAATTCGATTTCGATGCGCTGGACGACACGAAGGTGTGGCCGTCTTCCATCCCGGAGCAGAAGGTGGGCACGATGACGCTCAACCGCATTCCGGACAACTATTTTGAGTCCACGGAAGAATCGGCATTCGCGCCGTCGCGGCTCGTGCCGGGGATCGAGCCTTCCGAGGACCGGATGTTGCAGGGTCGTCTGTTCTCCTACGCCGATACGCAGATGTATCGCCTGGGCCCGAACTACAACCAGTTGCCGATCAATCGCCCCGTCGTCCCGGTCTATAACAACAACCAGGACGGTTTCATGAACGAGGGCGATCGAAAGGGCGAAGTGAACTACGAGCCATCCGGAGTCGCCGAAATCTCGCAGCAGGACAAGTACAAGTCCGTGCAGACGCCGCTGAAGGGGACAACCCAGCAAAGAGCGATCCACAAGACGCTCGACTTCCGTCAGGCCGGCGAGTATTACCGGACGCTGTCCGAGACCGGCAAGACCGATCTGATCACGGCGCTGTCGGGCGACCTTGGCCGCGTGACCAACGACGCGAACAAGTACGCAATGCTCTCGTACTTCTATAAGGCTGATGCCGACTACGGTACCCGTCTCGCGCGTGCGACCAACGCGGATGTCACCCGTGTGAAGGATGCGGCCGCACACCTGAGCGATAACTGAAGCATGCACGGAAGCCTGCGTAAGCAGGCTTCCCGACTGATCAGACAGGCTTTTTACGGAGAACGTAATGCGATGCTTTTTCACTGCCCGGCGCCTTGTTCGGACCGCGGCGGTCGCCGCCCTGGCCGCACTGTTGACGGCGAGTTGCGCACAGCATGTGTATCAACCGGGAACGTATTCGGCCGCGACGGACACCCCGCGTTTCACAGAAGACTGGTTTGTCGCGGCGCGTGCGGGACGCACGGATATCGTTCAGGCATTGATCGACGCGCATTTCCCGCTTGAGACAACGACGCCCGAAGGCTATACCGCGCTGATCCTTAGCGCGTATGACAACCACCCGGAGACATTGAAGGCCCTTCTTTCTGCAGGCGCCAACGCTTGCGCCGCCGATCGGCATGGCAACACGGCACTGATGGGGGCGCTCTTCAAAGGCGAGACGAATATTGCAACGATGTTGCTCAACACGCATTGCGACATCGATCAAACCAACAACGCAGGGGAAACGGCATTGTCGTTTGCCGCGCTATTCGGCCGGCTCGATATGATTCCGGTGCTTGTCGCGCACGGCGCCAACGCGAATCATGTCGATGCGCGTGGCGGGACCGCGTTGCAAATGGCGATCGCACAACACAACCCGGCTGCGGAGGATGCATTGCGACACGCCGGCGCGACACAATGAGACGTGGTCGATAAACCGCCGTTCACGCCCGCTTCAACAACGCGCTATCCACCGGCAACGCCCGAACCCGCGTGCCTGTCGCATGGAAGATTGCGTTGCTGATCGCAGCCATTGTCGGCGGCACGCCCGGTTCGCCAACACCACCGGGCGGTGCAGCGCTCGGCACGATATATACGTGCGTTTCCGGCACGGAGTCGATACGGGCGACACGGTAGTCGGTGAAGTTCGACTGGTCGGCTGCACCCTGACTGAACGTCAGTTCGCTGTATAGCGTGTTGCCGAGCGCCATCACGACAGCGCCTTCGAACTGCGCGATCACGCGATCGGGATTGACGATACGTCCGCAGTCGACCGCCAGATCGATACGTGTCACGCGCACCGAGCCATCGTCGGCAACTTGCACCTGCGCGACCGCGGCGACGTACGACAGAAAGCTGCGATGAACAGCGATGCCGCGTCCATGGCGAGCGGGCAACGCGGCGGACCAGTTCGACCGCACCGCCGCCGCGCGGACCACCGCGGCATAGCGCGCGGTATCGATCGGATACTCGTCGATCGACGCGCCGTAGTTCGGATAGTCGACCCCCAGCGCATGCAGATCGACATGGCGCGGACTGCCCAACAGCGCGAGCAGATGCTGCACCGGATCCTGTCGCGCAGCAGCGGCGAGCTCGTCGGCGAACGAGCCCAGCGCGAAGCCGTGCGGAATGTTGTACACCGAGCGATACCAGCCGATACGTGTATGCGCGGGCGTGGCTCCGTTTTCGCACTGCACGTTGGCGACTTCATAAGGCATGTCGGTCACACCCTGACCGAGCTCGCCCGCCGAACCATAAACCACGTTCGGCGTGAACGTCGAACCGATCGACGGAAACACGCTCCGGTGCAACCACGCTATCGTCCTGCCCTGCGCATCGAGTCCGCCCTCCATGTGCTGCGCACACACGGCATGGAAGTAGTCGTTTCGTATGTCGTCTTCGCGTGTCCACGTCAGCTTGACGGGTGCTCCGACTTCGCGCGCCAGGAACGCGGCCTCGGCCACATAGTCTGGTTTCGACTTGCGGCCGAAGCCGCCGCCGAGCAACGTGACATTGATTGTTATAGCCTGCTCCTGCAGGCCGAGCACCTGTGCGACGGTTGTCCGCGCCTGCTGCGGGTTTTGCGTCGCGGTCCAGACCTCGACCGCGCCGTTCGCAAACGATGCAGTCGCAGCCAGCGGCTCCATCGCCGCGTGCGCCAGATGCGGCACGTAATAGTCCGCCGACACGTGTCGTGCAGCGTTTTTCAGCGCGCCCGCGGTATCGCCGTTGTTACGCACAACCTTCCCAGGCTGCCGCGCGGTGTCCTCAAGCGCCTTGCGATACGCGTGGCTATCGTAAGTGCCGTTCGGCCCGAGGTCCCATTCGACCTTCAGTTTCTGTCGCCCTTGCTGCGCAGCCCACGTGTTGGTCGCTATCACCGCGACGCCGCCCAACGGCCGGAACCCGGCGGGCAGCGGCGTGGAAGAAATGCGCACCACGTGCAACACGCCGGGCACCTTTATCGTTTCGGTCGAGTCGACGCTTTTGAGTGTTGCACCGTACACGGGCGAACGTTCGACCGACGCATACGTCATACCGGGTAACACGACATCGATGCCGTACGTCGCACGGCCGTGAACAATGTCGTCGAGATCGACGATGGGCATCGACTTGCCGATATAGCGCCACGTGTCCTCGTTTTTCAGGTGCAGCGTGTCGCGGCCGGGTACTGGCTGACGCGCCGCGGCCGCCGCCACCGCGCCGTATGAAAGGCGCCGCCCACTCGCCGCATGCACCACATGACCCAGTTCGGTCCGGCAACTCGCCGTGCTTACGCGCCACTGCGCAGCGGCGGCCGCCATCAACATCTGCCGCGCGGAGCCGCCTGCCTCGCGCAGTGGCTGGAAGAACTGGCGGATGCTGCGCGAGCCGTCGGTATTCTGGTCGCCGTACTTCGCATCGCCTTGTGCCTGCACAACCTTGACGGTGTTCCAGTCGGCATCGAGTTCGTCGGCGAGGATCATTGCGAGGCTGGTGCGGATGCCGGTGCCCATTTCGGAGCGATGCACGACCAGCACGATCTCGCCCGACGGCGCGACCGATACATAGACGTTCGGTGCAAATACCGTTTTGGCGCCGCTTGCCGAAGCGAGCGGGCTCGCTGCAAACGCCATGCGTGCGCCGCCGACTTGCAGGCCCAATACCACCCCGCCCGCCAAAGTGCCCTTCAGCACCCGGCGCCGGCTCAGATTGACAATCTCGCTCATTACGCCTGCTCCGCCGCTGCCTTGATGGCAACCTTGATGCGTTGATAGGTGCCGCAGCGGCAGACATTGCCGGACATCGCTTCGACGATCTGCTCGTCGCTCGGCTTCGGCGTCTGTTTTAGCAGCGACGCAGCCTGCATCATCTGGCCAGGCTGACAGTAGCCGCACTGCGGCACATTCGCGGCTTTCCACGCTCGCTGCACGGGATGCTCGCCGCCTTTGCCCAGGCCTTCGATCGTCGTCACGGGCTTGCCCTGCACATCGCTCAGTGAGGTGACGCACGAACGCACGGCCACGCCATCCAGATGTACGGTGCAGGCGCCGCATGCGCCCACGCCGCAGCCGAACTTGGTGCCATGCAGCCCTAACAGGTCCCGCACCGCCCACAGCAGCGGCATGTTCGCGTCGGCGTCGACGTTGTGATGCACGCCATTCACAATCAGTTCCATCGGTTCACTCCTTGTTGTCGACGCACGCCACACCCGTCGGCGCTGCCTGGCATCGCCTACCTGCGCACGCCGTTCATGCCCTTGCCTGATAAGCGTTGCACCATCCGGTACCGCTCACTTGCTTCGCGCCGAACAGCGCACAAAGCGCGCTGGCGTCGGTCGGCTTGCCCTGGAAGAACTGGCAGTTCGTGCAGCGCTGGTTGTCGCTGAAATGGGGATATTTCGCGCGGTCGACATGGGCCGCATCGGTCTTGTACCCGAGTGCCTGCGCAGCGGGATCGCTCTCCTGAAGCTGCGGGGGCGCCGCCCAGACGTTGCGTCCGCTGATCGCGAGCGCTGCCGCGCCGATTGAATGGAGCATGAAGGTGCGTCGATGGGTTCGCATGGTCGATGGCTCCCTGTCATGCTACGAGCACGCGTTCCGGGGGCGCCATGAATTCCGGCCCAACCGGATCCTTGACGAACTGCGCAACAATCGCGTCAATCTGCTCGAACGCCTTCTCGTCGAGGCGCCAGCCGAACACATCTTCGATCCCGTCGAGCTGCGCCGGACGACGTGCGCCCCACAGCGCGATCGTCGGGCCGCGGTCGAGCACCCAGCGCACCGCCAGCGCGAGCACCGATTTATCGAAGTTATCGCGCGCGAACACGTTGAGTGCTTTCACGGCCGCGACATACTGCTCGCGACGCGGCTCGCGAAACTTCGGGTCGCGCTGGCGCAGATCGTCGCCCTCGAAACGCGTTTCGACACCGATGCGCCCCGCCAGCAGCCCGCGGCATAGTGCCCCATAGGCAAGCGCGACGAGCCCATGCTGTTTTGCATACGGCAGCACGTCATGATCGATATCGCGCTCGAACAGGTTGTACGGCGGTTGCGTGGTTGACAGCGGCGCCACGCGCCGGAATGCATCCATTTGCGCAGGCGAGAAGTTGCTGACGCCCAGCGCCCGCACCTTGCCTTCCTTGCGCAGATCGTCGAGTACCGCGGCGGTCTCTTCGATCGGCACCAGCGGATCGGGCCAATGGACCTGATACAGATCGATGTAATCTGTCCGCAAGCGCCGAAGCGTATCCTCTACTTCTTGACGAATGCGCGCTGACGACGAATTGCGGAACACTGCACCGTCGTGCCATTCCAATGCGACCTTGGTCGCGATGACCGCCTTGTGCCGATACCCATCGGCCAGCGCCTTGCCGACAATCTCCTCCGAAGCGCCGAAGCCGTACACCGGCGCTGTGTCGATCAGATTGACCCCGCTGTCGAGCGCCCGGCGGATCACCGCGATCGAGTCTTTCTCATCGGTGCCGCCCCACATCCATCCGCCGATCGCCCAGGTGCCAAGGCCGATGCGTGAGACGGGAGTCGTTAAACCTTCAATTGCGATTGTTTCAATAGTCATGTGAAGCTCTCTAATCAAAGCACTACGTAAAGCACCGCATACGGGTCGAATGCGATCTGACTAACGGCGACGTGCCCATCGGACGGGCAGGCGAGCCGATTATTTCAGCGGCATCCGGCGATCACAAGAAGGCACCTGACGGTTTCATACTTTCCCCATGGAAACTAATTGCTACGACGGCGCTTACGCGCACGACAATCCGCAAAAAAAAACCGATGACCTGGCGCGGAACATCATCGAGCAGATCGCGGACAAGTGGACGATCCTCGTCATTGACGCGCTCGGTACGCACGGCGAGATGCGTTTTTCGCGGCTGCGCGAGGTGGTGGAGGGCGTGAGCCAGAAAATGCTCACCAAGACATTGCGACAGCTCGAGCGTGACGGCCTCGTTACGCGCTACGTACATCCGGTGATCCCGCCACGGGTCGACTATCAGCTGACGCCACTGGGGCGGAGCCTGCTCGACAAGATCTGCGGGATATGGGATTGGGTCGAAGTCCACATGAGCGAAATGGAATTGGCGCGGCGCGAATTCGACCACGGCGAAAAGCGGGTCGATCACCTGCGTCCGCGTGATGTGCCGATCGCTTAGCGCCGCCGTCGTAATGCGAGGTCGAAGCTGACCGCCACTGTCGAGCCGCCAGCAAGGCCGTGAGAAATTGCCCATAATTGCGCGCAGTCTTCGAGCAACCGTTGGGACGTTTCATGAAAGCAGCTTCTGTCACACCGCAATCCCCGATCGCATTTCTGGCTGTCGCGTTGGCGTTCGCGATCAACATGATGGGTACAACGCTACCGACGGCAATTTATCGGTACTACCAACTGCAGTATGGTTTTACACCGACGATCATCACGGTGATCTATGCCTCGTATGCAATCGGGGTACTGGGTGCACTGCTACTGGTCGGCAACTGGTCCGATCAGCTCGGCCGTCGTCGCATGCTACTGGCCGGACTGTTTGCATCGGCTGCGTCAGCGCTGATGTTCCTGCTCAGCGACGGGCTGGCGCTTCTGATGCTCGGCCGCCTGCTGTCGGGAATCTCCGCCGGCATCTTCACAGGAACCGCCACCGTAGCTGTGATCGAACTCGCGCCGCCTGCGTGGCGCGGCAAAGCCATGCTCGCGGCTACGGCGTCCAATATGCTCGGGCTGGGTTGTGGTCCGTTGCTAAGCGGCATCCTCGTCGAACTATTCCCCTGGCCAACGCGCTTGCCCTATGCGGCGCATCTCGCGTTGGTGGGCGTCGCCGCGCTAGTCGTTCTTGGCGTGCCGGAGACCGCTACGATTCCTGCGCGCGTGAAGCTCGGCATCCAGAAAATTTCGCTTCCTGCCGAAGTACGCCGTGCGTTTATTCCTGCCGCGCTTGCGGGCTTTGCAGGTTTCGTCGTGGTGGGCTTCTTTGCGGCTGTCGCCCCGCAACTGATTCGGGTCGTACTCGGCTTTCACAGCGGCATCGTGACCGGCGCGATCGTGTTCCTGCTGTTCGCGTGCTCCGCACTCGGGCAAATCGTGCAGACGGTCATTGCTGCCCGATGGAGGCAAGCGGCTGGCTGCGTTGGACTCGTCGTGGGACTGATATGTGTTGGTTTGTGCGTGCCGGAGCGCTCGCTCGGCGCGCTTTTGCTCGGCACCGCCCTGGCAGGAATCGGGCAGGGCATCAGCTTCCGCGCCGGGTTGGGCGAGATCGCGTCCGCCGCGCCGGCGCACAGACGAGCGGAAGTCACGTCCAGTTTTTTCGTCGTGCTTTATGTGGCGATCTCACTACCTGTGATCGGCCTTGGCATCGCCGTGCAACTCGCCGACATTCAACGCGCGACGTTGCTCTTCGTTGGCTTGACGATAGTGCTTGTGCTTATCGCGCTGCTCCTGCTGATGCGTGAGCAGGCGGACACGGGGCAAGATGCGCAAGCGATCGGTGACTGAACGCGAAGCCGCTGGGAACAAAACGTCGTTCGGTTCGTGACTTCCTTCTCTACTACGATTGAGGATGTTGACGATCTGCTGGCGCACGGCGTTTGACAGGAACAGATCGCGCGTGCCACTCTGAATTTTTCTCCACCGCCTGTCCGTTAGCATGCCGCCCGAGCGTCATTGTCATGGCGGCCCGATATGTCCACCCGCCTCAACCCCATGACGGAGGCTCATATGCAATACCTATTGATGATCTATTCGGAAGAAAACGGCTGGAACAAGATGACCGACAGCGAGCGGCAGCAGGGCGTCGCCGCGTATCACGCGTACACCGAGTCGTTGAAGAAAGCGGAGGTGCTGGTGGGCGCCAACCGGCTGCAGAACACGAATTCGGCCACCACGGTGCGGCTCGTCGACGGCAAGCCACAGGTGCTCGACGGACCGTATTCCGATTCGAAGGAGCAGCTCGCCGGCTACTACCTGATCGACGTGCCCAACCTGGACGCGGCGATCGCGTGGGCGTCGCGTTGTCCAGGCGCGGCGCACGGCCTCATGGAAGTGCGGCCGGTCTGGACTGCCCCCTACGACGCGCCATCTGCTGTATGAGTCCGTCCCGCGGCGGCCGTGAAGTTGACGGCGCCGCGCGTTCGATTGCCGAGGCGGTCGCTCGCCGCAGTTACGGCAAGCTCGTCGCGCTGCTGGCGATGCGCACGCGCGACGTCGCCGCCGCCGAGGACGCGCTGGCGGACGCGTTTGCAGCCGCGCTCGCGGACTGGCCCGAGCGCGGCTGCCCCGCGAATCCCGAAGCGTGGCTGATGACGGTTGCGCGCCGCCGGGCGATCGATGGCGCGCGCCATCGGCATGTCGGCGACGAAGTCGTGAACCAGCTCGCGATCCTCGCCGACGAGATCGACGAGCATGAAGCAGGCGTGTTGCCCGACCGGCGGCTTGCGCTGCTGTTCGCGTGCACGCACCCCGCGCTCGAGGCCGCGATTCGCACGCCGCTGATGTTGCAGGTGGTGCTGGGGCTCGAAGCGAAGACGATCGCGTCCGCGTTCCTGATGTCGCCCGCCGCAATGAGCAAGCGCCTCGCGCGAGCGAAGAACAAGATTCGCGAAGCGGGCATTCCGTTCAGCGTACCCGAGCGCGAGGAGTTGCCCGGCCGGCTCGTTGCCGTGCTGGAAGCGGTCTATGCGGCGTACGCGGAAGGGTGGACCGATCCGGTTGGCGGTGATACTGAGCGGCGCGATCTCGTCGGCGAGGCAATGTTTCTTGCGCAACTGCTCATCGAGCTGCTGCCCGAGGAGCCGGAGGCACTGGGTCTGCTCGCGCTCATGCTGTATGCCCAGGCGCGGCGCGATGCACGACGCGATGCGGCCGGCGACTACGTGCCGCTGTCGGCTCAGGATCCGGCGACATGGAACACGCCGATGATCGACGCTGCCAACACGTTGCTTCGACGCGCGAGCACATTCAACGCAATCGGACGCTTTCAGCTCGAAGCCGCGCTGCAGTCAGCGCACATTTACCGCTGCCAGACGCATCGGCCGAACTGGGGCGAGATCGTACAGCTCTACGATGCGCTTCTCGCGATTGCGGCGTCGCCGGTGGTAGCGATCAACCGTGCGCTCGCCTTGGCGGAACGGGACGGCCCGCAGGCGGCGCTCGACGCGCTCGAGCCCTATTCGGACGATCCGCGGTTGGCCGACTACCAGCCGTACTGGGCCGCGCGCGCCGATCTGCTGGCGCGTGCCGGCGCAACGGCCGAAGCGCTCGGCGCGTACGATCTCGCGATCGGACTCGAGCGCGATCCGGCCGTGCGCCGCTTCCTGCAGCGCAAGCGCACCGAGCTGTCATCGGCGAGAAGTTAGATCGACGCGTTGCGTTTGCCATGCGAGCTTGCAAGCCTTGCGCCGATGCTGAATCCTCAACACCCACACTTCCACTGCGGCTGCTGCAACGTCATCCCGTGCTGTCCCTTGTACGCGGCGACCGCGGGCGAGGTCCATCCCTCCAGCATCTGCGGTGCGAGCCGGTAGATCTCGATGCCAAGCGGACGGCATACCTCCAGCGGATCGCGCGCATCCGGCCCCCACATCGGCAACGAGAGATCGCCGCCAGGGCAGGTCGACAACGCGCAAAGCAGGTCGATTTCCGCGAAAAATTCGAGGTAATCCCCCTTCTTCGCGGGACAGGCTTTCATGAAGTACTTGTCTTCGAGATTCAGCCCGGTGCACTGGAACACGTTCAGCACGTCGTGCACGTCGTATTCGGTCAACCCATACGGGGCGATTGCGCGCGTCAGGTTCGAATGGCAGTGGAAATGGAAATCCTCACCCGTCAGCATGCGGTTCACGTACGGATCGCATCGTGTGCCAAGCAGGTCGTGAACGCGGCCGCCATGCTCGTCGACGCCGTAATCGGCGAGGCTGTCGTCGGTGATCGTCACCATGGGGCGCAGGAAGGGTAGCGTCGACCACAAACGGTCGAATGTGCTCACGTGCGCCTGCTGCAACTGGCGCGTGCGCGAGGCCCACATGCGCTCGCGCGGGTTGTGCAGATTCCACATGTTCAGGTCGGCTACTTGCGGACCTTCAATCGTGACGATGCGAAACACGTGGCCAGCCGGTACGGTCCATGCCTGACCCGAACGGATGGGCACGACGATCGATTCAACCAGGGTGCGCGTATCGTGTTCGGAGGCGATGCGACCATAAAACGCCTTGTCAGGGTCGAGCGCTGAGCCCTTGGTGGATTGATAGGCGGCGGGGTAATTCAACATGATGGAGACTCCTTGATAAAGCACACGGACAGGCTGCGCTTGTCACGCGCTGTCGCCTGTGTGAGCAGTAGCCGTGAATCGGTGGACGAAGAAGGAATGAGAGGCAACGAATCAAAGGTAATCGAGCAGCGCGTGCTCCGATTGCTTCAGGTAACCGGCAAGCGCGGCGCTCGCCTCGGCGGTGCGCCCACTCGCGATCAGTTCGAGAATCTCCTGATCCTTCGCAATCCAGGGACGCTGGAAGCGCCGCTCGTCGGGGGCCGACGCAAACACAAGACGCAGTTGCGCCAGTATCGTCGTGAAGAATGTGTCGAACAGCGGGCTGCCGAGTAACTGCACGATGCGCCGGTGAAACAGCAGACTGTAGGTGCCGACGCTGCGCCAGTCGCCTTCGTCCGCCGCCGCTTGCGCGTGCACGACGGCGTCGCGCATCGCCGCGATTTCATCTTCCTCAATCGGGTCTTCGCGCATCAGGGCTTGCAGTTCGAGCGTGCGCCGCACCCGATAGATGTCGCGCACATCGTGGCGCGTCAGGGTGCGCACGATCACGCCGCGATGCCGGTAATGCACCGCGAGCCCTTCACGGCACAAGAGACGCAGCGCTTCACGCAGCGTGTTGCGCGAGACCTCGTGCGCCTGGGTGAGATCGTTCTCGACGAGTGCGGTGCCCGGCGGCAATTTGCCTTCAATGATCTCGTTGCGGATTGTCGACAGAATCCGGTCCGTGACCGATTGCTCGGGCTCCTGCGCAGCGAGGGGAGTAACAGTTGATTGCGAGGTGGGCATACGGTGTTTTATGCAAGGTGGACGTCTTTGAGGAAGCTGGCGATACGCGAAGTCTTGTCGAGCGTCGCCAGTTCGCGCGGCGGCGCATCGCTCACTATCATGCCTGCTTCCATGAACACGATACGGTCTGAAATACGGAACGCAAAGTTGATTTCGTGTGTGACGATAATCATGGTCATGCCTTCCTGGGCAAGTCCCTCGATGACCTTCAGTACTTCGTTGACCAGTTCCGGATCGAGCGCCGACGTCGGTTCGTCGAACAGAACAATCGACGGCTGCATCGCGAGTGCCCGCGCAATCGCGACGCGCTGCTGCTGACCGCCGGACAACTGATGCGGATACTTGTGCGCATGCGCAGCCATGCCTACCTTTGCCAGCAAACGCATGCCGGATTCGTCGAGCGCGGTTCCGGTCAGACGCCCGTGATAGCGGGGCGCGAGCGTCACATTCTGCAGCACAGTCTTATGTGGAAACAGGTTGAAGCTCTGAAACACCATGCCGATGTCGAGGATGCCGCGCATGTACTGCGCATGCGGTACCTTGCCATGTCTCGCACGGGGCGGCCACAGGAACGCCTTGTCATGCAGGCGCACTTCGCCGCCGTCGAGCGTCTCGAGGCCGTTCAGCGTGCGGATCAGCGAAGTCTTGCCCGAACCCGACGGGCCGATGATCGACACCACTTCTCCTGCGCGCACGGTCAAGTCGATCCCCTTGAGCACTTCATGATCGCCGTAGCGCTTGCGGATGCCGATGGCTTCCAGCGAACGCGTCGCGCTGCCTGCTCGCGCGGTACGAACGTCCTTTGCTGCCTGCACGGGCCGCGGTGTTTCCACGGGAATGACGGCATTCGCAGCCCGCGTGCGGAGCGTGACATCAAGGTGCTTTTCGAGCATTTTCAACGCGTGGCCGAACACCGTGACGATCAGCACATAGTAGAACGAGACGGCCAGCATCGTCTCCAGCACCTTGAAGTTCTGCGTGTACAGGCGTTCGCCGACCAGCAGGATTTCCGCGAGCGAAATGACGGACACGAGCGACGTCAGTTTGACGATCGTAACGTACTCGTTAATGAGCGAGGGCAGCGCGACGCGAAACGCCTGCGGCAACACGATCAACCGTTGCAGGCCGACAAAGCGGATCCCGAGCGCCTTGCCTGCTTCGAGCTGGCCCTTGTGGAGCGACAGCAGGCCGCCGCGATGGATCTCGGCGATGTAGGCCGCTTCGCTGATCGAAAGCGCCAGCAGGCCGGCCCAGAACGGGTCGGACAACAGGCCGCCCGTCCAGGGCAGCACCTGCGGCAGGTTATAGACAAAGATCAGCAGCACCAGCAGCGGCAGGCTGCGAAAGAGCCAGATGTAGGTGCTGCATGCCACGCGTAGCGGCATGAACACAGACTGTTTGCCGAGCGCGAGTGCGAAGCCCGCGACAATGCCGATCAGCCAGGTCGCGGCGCTCAGTTCGACGACGAGCCAGGTGGCTTTCCAGAAGGCGGCGTCGAACAATAGCGAAGCCGTGTAGTGCCAGTCGAATACCATGTGCTTCCCCTTACGACGCGCAGCCGCGAGGGCGCGGGCGAGTGCCCGGCCTCTGGCTGCGCGCGCAACGTGCAGTTAGTTCGATGCCGTGCCGAGCGCCTGGGCAATGTCATTGCCGGTCGGCTCCGCGACGTTGTACTGCTTGAGTAGCGCCTGGTATTCGCCCAGCTGCTTCATCGACGCAAACGCGCTCTTCAATTGGGCCAGCAGCGCGTCATTGCCTTTCTTGACGCCGAGCCCGATGACGACCGGATAGAGCGGGGTTGTCGACGTAATCGCCACGCGTCCGCCGAGCTTGTTGACGGTCATTTGCGCGACGGCCGAGTCTTCGAATTGCGCGTCGACGGCGTGCGAGAGGACGGCCTGGGCCGCTTCCGGCGAAGTCTCGAACTCGCGCACGTCGATTGCGCCGCGGCCGGCAGGTGTACAGACCTGCTTCGACACGTCGTTGAGTTTCGGAATCCACGACGCACCCTTGATCGAGCTCACGCGCTTGCCGCACAGATCTTCGGGCTTCTTCGGCTCAAAGCCGGTGTGGCTCAAGGCGAGCAGCGAGCCGCCGGTTTTCAGGTAGGGCACGAAGTCGATCTGTTTCGCGCGCTCCGGCGTCACATAGAGCGCCGACGCGATTACGTCGAAGCGATTGGCGTTCACGCCGAGGATCAGATTCGCGAAACGTGTGTCGACGAAGCCGGGCTGGAGCTTCAGATGCCCGGCGAGCTTCGTCATGAACGCGGGATCGAAGCCGGCCGGATCCGCGTCCTGCACGTAGTCGTACGGCGGATACGTCAGATCCGCGCCGATCGTCAGCTTGCCGGGCGCCACGGTCGGCGCGCCGCTCGAGGCGAACGCGTGAGACGCGGCGAATAGCGCGAGCGCGGCGGCGCACTTCGCGACCCGCGGCAGGGAGGGCATGACAGTTTTCAGATCAGGTTGGGCTTTCATGGAGTTCTCGCTCGTCGGGGTGGAGGTAATATACATTGTTGAACAATAGAAAAAATATTGTTCAACAATAATTCCTGCATAAGCAGAATCCGAGCCAGGGAAGCGAGGAGGTGGGTAAGCGCGCTGTGATGTGGGTCTGGCGCGGCTGTGCGGGACATGCAGGCTGGTCTTTAACGGAGGCGTGGCCGCCGCAGGCGCACCGGTTCCGTGCGCCTGCGCGTGTTACTGGCGAACGCGTTCAGGAACGGTGCATTTCGTGGGGAAGGAGGGAGCGTGCCTGCGCGGCGCGACTCACCCGATGCTGCCTGCAAACCTCTCAGCCAACCGCTCCCGCTCGAATGCCTCGACAACGAAATCGACAAACACCCGAGTTTTCGCCGGCAGAAGCGCTCGCGTCGCGTAGTAGATCGAGATCGCCCCGGCGTCCGCGTACCAGCGCGGTAGCAATCGCACGAGTTCCCCTCGTTCAATCGAAGACAGCACGTCCGACACGGCCAGCAACGTCACGCCCAGTCCGAGAATCGCTGCCTCGCGCATTGCTGCCGGGTCATTGACCATGATGGTCTCGCCGAGCTGTGCGGGCATCTCATCGCCTACCGCGTTACGCATCGTCCGATGACGCACGCGGCCCGTGCGGCTCGAGCGCATCACGATGCCGTCGAGGTCCGCAAGATCGCCGGGATCTATCGGCGATAGGCGGCCGGCCATGTAAGCCGGAGACGCAACCGCCACGAGATGCGCGGGCGTCAATGCGCGCGACACGACGCCCGGTGCGAGATCGAAGCCACCACCCAGCGCTGCGTCGTAGCCCTCTTCAATCAGGTCAACCGGCCGGTTCTCGAAGTGCCAATCCGGACGAATCATTGGATAGCGTGCGAGGAACGCCGGCAGCAGCGGCATGACGTACGTGATGCCGAACGTCGGCGCCATGCTGACCTTCAGCACGCCGGCCGGCTCGCTCCGATCGTTCGAGACGGACGCGATTGCCGCCTGCAGCGCATCCAGATTGCCGCCGATTTCCACGAGAAAGCGCTCGCCCGCCTCGGTCAGCGTGAGCTTGCGCGTCGAGCGTTGGAATAGCCGCACACCGAGATTGCGTTCGAGCAGCGCAACGTTGCGGCTGACCGCGGCGGGCGTCAGCGCAAGGCGCCGCGCGGCCGCGGAGAAGCTGCCCGTTTCGGCGCTGCGGACAAACGACTCAAGGTTGGCGAGGGTTTCCATGCGGAAATCTTAAAGCATTGCTTGAAAATAATTCAAGCGATTCCCGGCTAATCATCAAGCAATAAAGGCGGCAACATTCAGTCACCTAGCCGTGGGAGTGAACCTCAGATGTCCCTCTCCTTGCCGGCTTACCACTTGATTGATCACTCTTCACCAGGAGCATCGTTATGAGCACCATCGGTATCATCGGAGCAGGCGCCATCGGATCCGCGTTCGCGAGAGCGCTGGCGGGCAAAGGCCTCAAGGCCGTCATTGCGAACAGCCGGGGCCCGGCCTCACTCGCTGACCTCGTGCGCGAGCTCGGTCCATCGATCACGCCGGGAACGCGCGAACAGGCGGCCGCGCAGGACATCGTCCTTGTCGCAGTCAACTGGGCGAAGCTGCCGACCGCCTTGGCCGGGCTGCCGGACTTCGGCGGCCGCATCGTGATCGACGCGAACAACGCGATCGAGCCGCCGCTGTTCAAGCCGGCCGAATTGCATGGCCGGACGTCGAGCGGAATCTTCTCGGAACTCGTGCCGGGCGCACGCGTCGTGAAGGCGTTCAATCATCTGCCGGCACATCTCCTCTCGAAGGATCCACAGGCCGAAGGCGGACGCCGCGTGCTGTTCTTCGCGGGAGACGACGCACAGGCGAAAGCGGCAGTGAGCGGATTGATCGAGAAGCTCGATTTCTTCGGCATTGACCTGGGTTCGCTCGAAGCCGGGGGCCAGCTAGTTCAAATCCCGGGCGGCCCGCTGCCGGTGCACAACTTCGTTAAGTTTGGATAACCAAACAAAGGCGCGGAATGCCGCGCCTTTCATCAGACTTTAGGCGAATCGCTTTCGCCAGAACCGTGCTGCCGGCTCGGCACAAAGGAGATGGCACCGGCCTTTCCGAAGGCCTCCCAAAGGGTTGAGGCGAATATCTTGCCGCGGTCGTCAAGGTGTATCGTGACAACGATACTGTCAGTTGTAAGCATTGCCGATCGTACAAATGTCGCCTTGTCCCGTGCATTTCGTGCGTACCGGTGCAGTGAGCCAAAGGAACGGGGCGCGCGCCCTCTTGAGCCATGACGGGCGACGCTCGAACACCAGCCACGACAGATGGACGCCACACACGGATTCGACCCAGGTAGCGGCCTCCAGATTCTTTGGGAGGATGGCGAGCGCGTGTTCTGTCGGTGGCAGCCACGAGACGGCGGCGACAGCGTGCTTGTTGCGCGCATCGCCGCCGAACATCCCTCACCCGCCAGCCTCGCGCGCCTCGCTCATGAGTTCGCGCTGAGGGATCAACTCGGTAGCGCGTGGGCGGTGCGCCCCAAGGAACTGCTGCGGGCAGACGGCCGCACGATGCTGGTGCTCGAGGATCCGGGCGGCGAACCGCTCGAGCGATTGGTTGGTGCGCCGATGGAGGCGGGCAGTGTTCTGCGCGTTGCCGGGGGAATCGCGGCAGCGCTGGGCAAGCTCCATCAGCACGGCCTCGTCCACAAGGACCTCAAGCCGGCTCATATCCTGGTGAACTGCGCGGACGCTCAGGTGCGGCTGACGGGCTTCGGCATTGCCTCGCGGCTCCCACGCGAGCGGCAACCGCCCGAGCCGCCCGAAACCATCGCCGGGACGCTCGCCTACATGGCACCCGAGCAGACCGGACGGATGAATCGTTCGATCGATTCGCGCAGCGACCTCTACGCGTTCGGCGTCACTCTCTACCAGATGCTCACCGGCACACTGCCTTTCAGCGCTGCCGACCCGATGGAGTGGGTGCACTGCCATGTTGCCCGCACGCCGATGTCACCTAACGTGCGGGTCACGATGGTCCCGCGCGGCGTCTCCGCCGTGGTCATGAAGCTGCTCGCGAAGACACCCGAGGAGCGCTACCAGACCGCAGCCGGCGTCGAGTGGGATCTGCGGCATTGCCTTGCCGAATGGGAGCTCCGGCATCGCGTCGACGCCTTCCGGCTGGGCGCGCACGACACGCCCGACCGGCTGCTCATCCCCGAGAAGCTCTATGGACGGGAGCGCGAGGTTGGAGCGCTGGTGGCCGCTTTCCACCGCGTCGTCAGTAGCGGCGCGCCGGAACTGGTGCTGGTTTCCGGCTATTCCGGCATCGGCAAATCCGCGGTCGTCAATGAGCTACACAAGGTGTTGGTCCCGCCGAGGGGACTCTTTGCCTCCGGCAAGTTCGACCAGTACAAGCGCGACATACCCTATTCGACGCTGGTGCAAGCTTTCAGGGGACTCGTGCGGCCCCTGCTCGGCAAACGCGAAGTGGAACTGGCGATCTGGCGCGGCGACCTGACGGAGGCCCTCGGATCTAACGCACGGCTCATGACCGATCTGATCCCCGAACTTAAGTTGATCATCGGTGATCCGCCGCCTGTCCCGGAACTCGAGCCGCATCATGCGCAACGTCGTTTTCAGCTTGTCTTCCGGCGCTTCATAGGAGTCTTTGCCAGACCGGAGCATCCGCTGGCGCTGTTTCTCGACGATCTGCAGTGGCTCGACGCCGCGACGCTCGATCTGTTGGAGGACCTGCTCACGCGTCAGGACCTGCGCCATTTGATGTTAATCGGGGCCTATCGCAGCAACGAGGTCGACGGCACGCATCCGCTGATGCGCACACTTCAGGCCGTCAGAAACGCGGGCGCGAAGTTCGATGAAGTCGCCCTGGCGCCGCTGGCGAGCGAGCACGTCGAGCAATTGATCGCAGAGGCGCTGCACGACACGCCGGAACGCGCCGGACCGCTCGCGCAGCTTGTACACGAGAGGACCGCCGGTAACCCGTTTTTCGTCATTCAGTTTCTACATGCGCTCGTTGATGAAGGCTTGCTCGGCTTCGATCACGACGCGGCCCGCTGGCTCTGGGATCTGCCGAACATTCATGGCAAGGGCTATACGGACAACGTAGCGGACCTGATGGTTGCGAAGCTGGCTCGCTTGCCGGTCGAAACGCAGCGGGCGCTGCAACAGTTTGCCTGCCTTGGCAACACCGCCACGATGGCGATGCTGTCGAACGTTCTTGAAAATTCGAGGCAGGAGATCCGGGCGTTGTTGCGACCGGCAGTGGAACAGGAGCTTATCGAGCAGCTTGAGGAATCCTTCCGATTCGCGCATGACCGGGTGCAGGAGGGTGCCTACTCGATGATCCCGGAGGCCGCGCGCGAGGAGGCCCATCTGCGCATAGGGCGGCTGCTTGCGGCGCAAACGCTGCCCGAGAATCGGAAAGAAGCCATCTTCGAGATTGTCAATCAACTCAACCGCGGCGTGGCCCTTGTTGCGCGACAGGAAGAGCGGGAGCAACTGGCTGAGTTCAATCTGATAGCCGGCCAGCGCGCGAAGGCCTCGTCAGCCTATGAATCGGCGCTCACTTATCTGACCACCGGCGCTGAACTTCTCACGGACGACTGCTGGGCGCGCAGGCATGAACTGATCTTCGCGCTGGAGTTGAACCGGGCCGAATGCGAATTTTTGACCGGTTGGTTACCGGTCGCAGAAGAGCGCTTGAACGTGCTTTCACGCTGTGCCGCGACTGTGCCTGAGCGCGCCAATGTAGCGTGTTTGCGCGTCGACCTGTACATGACGCTCGATCAGGCCAGCCGCGCCGTCGCGGTCGCTCTCGACTATCTGAAACATCTCGGGATCGACTGGTCGCCGCATACAAGAGAAGAGAAAGCGCGAAAGGAATACGAGCGAATCTGGTCCCAGCTTGGGAACCTCCCGATCGAAAGGCTCATCGATCTGCCGCTGATGACCGACCCGGAATCGCTGGCGACAATGGACGTCCTGGTCAAAGTCATGCCCGCGGCGTTGTTTACCGATGCCAATCTATGGTCGCTGGTCGTCTCCACGGCAGTGAATCTGAGCCTCGAACGCGGCAATTGCGATGGATCTTCCTCTGCCTATGTCCGGCTCGGCATGATTGCCGGAGCGCGTTTTGGCCACTACAAGGTCGGATTTCAATTCGGGCAGCTTGGTTACGACCTGGTCGAACGGCGCGGGTTGATGCGCTTTCGCGCAAGAACCTATATGCACTTTGGAAATGTCATTTTGCCGATGGCCAGACATCTCCGGGGTGGCCGGGAGCTGGTGCGCCGCGGGGTCGAGGCTGCGAAGAATACTGGCGATCTGGTTTGTGAGGCCTACTGCTACACCCATATGACGACCAACTTGCTCTTCGCGGGAGACGCGCTCGCGGACGTGCAGCGCGAAGCCGAAGCCAGTCTGACGTTCGCGCAAAAATCACATTTCGGATTCGCCATCGACGTCAGCTCTACTCAGCTTGGTCTGATACGCACGCTGCGAGGCCTGACGCCCGCCTTCGGCTGTTTTGACGACGGACAGTTTGACGAGACGCAGATCGAGCGCCACTTCGCGGAAAATCCGGACCTGGTGATTGCCCATTGCTGGTATTGGACCCGCAAATTGCAGGCGCGCTTCTTTGCAGGCGATTACGCGGCGGCCGCGGAGGCCTCCTTGAGGGCACAAGGTCTTTTGTGGACATCGGCCTCTTATCTGGAGGAGGCCGAATATCATTTTTACAGCGCGCTATCTCTCGCCGCCTGGCGCGGTCCTATATCCGACCGCAAACGACGGGAGTCCCTCGAAGCAATAACGGCTCATAACAGACAACTGCAATTACGAGCGGAGACTTGCCCCGAAAACTTCGAGAACCGCGCGGTGTTGGTGAGTGCCGAGTTAGCCCGCCTGGAGGGCCGCGACGTCGACGCGATGCGCCTCTATGAGGAGGCTATCCGGTCAGCGCGCGCAAACGGTTTCGTGCACCACGAAGCGCTTGCTGGCGAACTCGCGTCCCGCTTCTACGCGGCGCGCGGGTTCGAGAAGATCGCGCGCGTGTATCTGCAGGACGCCCGGCAGGGTTATCAACGCTGGGGCGCAGACGGCAAGGTACGGCAACTCGACGAGATGCACCGGTATCTCAGGGAGGTCGAGCCGGCACCTCGACCAACCAGCACAATCGGGACACCGGTCGAACACCTCGACCTCGCGACCGTGATCAAAGTGTCGCAAGCGGTCTCGGGAGAGATTGTTCTCGACAAGCTGATCGACACGGTGATGCGCACGGCGATCGAACAGGCTGGCGCCGAGCGAGGCCTCTTGATTCTCCCAGAGGGCGATGAGCAACGGATCGCGGCGGAGGTCACGACGGACGGCGACACGCCGCGCGTGCAACTACGCGATGTCCCGGTGAGCGCGGCGATGCTGCCCGAGTCCGTTCTCTACCATGTCCTGCGCACGCAGGAGAGCGTAATTCTCGACGATGCCGCGGGCGATCCCACGTTTGCCACGGATCCGTACATCCGTCAACACCAGACCCGTTCGATGCTCTGCCTGCCCTTGATGAATCGGGCCAAGCTCATCGGCGCGCTATACCTCGAAAACAATCTGATCACTCGCGTCTTCGCGCCGGCTCGGATTGCCGGACTCAGGCTCCTCGCCTCCCAGGCCGCGACATCGCTCGAAAATACCCGCCTTTACCGCGATCTTGCAGAGCGCGAATCCAGAATCCGGCGGCTTGTCGACGCCAACATCATCGGCATCATTATGTGGCGAGTTGATGGCGACATTCTCGAGGCCAATGACGCGTTTTTGCGCATGGTGGGATACGAGCGGGAGGATCTCCTTTCGGGTCGCGTTCGCTGGACGGATCTGACGCCCCCGGAATGGCGGGAAAGTACCGAACACGCTTTGGCAGAGCTCAGCAGGGTTGGGCGCTTGCAGCCCGAGGAAAAGGAGTACCTAAGAAAAGACGGCAGCCGCGTGCCCGTCATGATCGGCAGGGTCGCTTTCGAAGCAGGCGGGAAGGAGGGCGTCGCCTTCGTGATCGATCTGACCGACCGCAAGGAGGCAGAGCAGCGCCTGCGGGAGTCATACGATATGTTGCGGGAACTCACGTCGCGTCGCGAGACGGCACGCGAGGAAGAGCGCAAACACATCGCACGGGAAATGCACGACGAGCTCGGGCAGTATCTCACCGCGCTTCGCATGCGTGCGTCGGCATTGCGCATGCAATTTGGCAACGATCGCCCGGAGCTGTTCGACGGGACCCGGGCGCTGATTGCCCTGGTGGACGAAACCATGCAGGTTGTGCGCGGCGTCATCGCGTCGCTGCGTCCGCCGGCACTGGACGCCGGCATCGTGGCAGCGCTCGAGTGGCTCGCTGCCGAGTTCGACCGCAACGGTCGTACGGTGTGCCGCCTTCACGTGCAGGACGAGACCATCGTGATGAGTGAGGACCGCGCTATCGTGCTGTTTCGCCTCGTTCAGGAGGCACTGACGAACGTCGCTCGTCATGCGTCGGCCAACGAAGTGATCATCACGCTCGAACGAACGCCCGACGCCTGCGTGCTGGAGATCCGCGACGACGGTCAGGGTTTCGACGCGCAGGCAATCAGAAAAACATCGTTCGGCCTTGCGGGGATGGAAGAACGGGTCCTGATGCTGGGCGGTCGGATCGAGGTGGTCAGTTCGCTGGGAACCGGCACCGCGATCAAGGTCAGTCTTCCCGATCGTCAGGCGACGTCGGCCTAGTTTGGGGTGAGTTCTGCTAGACCGAGACCCTCCATCAACTGGGTCTGGACCGATACTGCATCGCGTGATTTACTCGCACATCTACACGATCAATCTCGCGATCTGCGCGCAAACGGATGCGATTGCCGTATTGTCGGGATTCGCGGTCGACGAAGTCGGCGCCATGTATGGATTGCGCAAGATCGGCTACGCTCCGCTGTTCGGAGCGCTTCCACTGTCAGCCATCTGGCGGGAGGACAGCCCGGGGCGAGGTAGCCGAAAAGTTCGTCGCCCAGCTCAAGGCGATTTGTGATGAAGGCGCAAGCTAGACGCTGACGGCAGCGAAGCGTGAAAGCAGCACCACCGCAGCAACCTACGCCTTAAACTCCACCGAAACAAAAATCTTCTTACACGGCTCAAGCACTTCCCACGTCCCCTTAAACCCCGCCGGAATCAAAAACCGATCCCCAGCGCGCACCGTCTTGCTGGTCCCATCCGCATCCCGAATCACGGACACGCCCTCGAGAATCTCGCAATACTCGCTCTCGGTGAAATTCACCCTCCATTGCCCGCAAGCTCCTTCCCAAACGCCCGCCGCGAGCTGCCCACACGGGCTAGCAAAATGCGTGTGAACAAGTTGCGAAGGATTGCCGGCAAGCACCGCTTCCGCCTTCGGCATGTACTCAACGCTTTCCTTGGCCGGCTGCGCAAAATCTACGATATTCAGAATGCTCATAATGGCTCGCTGCAAACAGGGTTAAAAATCAAAGCTTCAAAAAGGGCGTAGCGCACACACCCACTGCATGCGCCACGCTCAAAAGGTGACATCTACCATCAGCAAACTACACCAGCTAAACCGAGCTTAACTCCCCGACTTCAACTGCGCCCACAGACGGTTTTCAAGCCGCATGATCGGCGCAGGCTGCGGCCGCATCAACGTCATCTTGTTCAGCACAGCTTCGGGCGGATACACATTCGCATCCTGCTCGATCGCCGGCGTCACAAACTGTCTCGCAGCGCGATTCGCAGTCGGATAGAACACTTCGTTCGTAATCGCCGCGCTGACCTTCGGATCTTCGATGTAGTTCATCCACGCCATCGCCGCTTCCGGGTGCGGCGCATCTTTCGGAATCACCATCACGTCCATCCAGAGCAAGCCAGCGTCCTTGATATTCGAGAACCGTACGTCATACGAACGCTTCGCTTCCGACGCACGTCGCCGCGCAATCCCCACATCGCCCGAATAGCCCAACGCCACGCAGATATCGTTGTTCGCCAGATCGTTGATGTAGCCGGACGAATTGAACTGCGTGATATACGGCCGCACTTTCTTCAGCACTTCGTATGCGGCCTGGTAGTCGCCGGGGTTGGTGCTGTTCGGGTCCTTATGCATGTACTGAAGCACGGCCGGGAAAACATCCGCCGCCGCGTCGAGGAAAGACACGCCACAACTCTTCAGCTTCGAAAGATTCTGCGGGTCGAACAACAGCGACCAGCTATCAACCGGCGCATCGGCGCCGAGCGCTTTTTTCACGGCCTGAACGTTATATCCGACACCGTCCGTGCCCCACGCCCAGGGCACACCATACTGATTGCCGGGGTCCGCATCGGCAATCAGTTTCATCAAACCCGGATCGAGGTTCGCAAGATTCGGCATCTTCGATTTGTCGATCTTCTGATACACGCCGGCTTCGATCTGACGCGCCATATAACTCGATGTGGGCACAACGATGTCGTATCCGGAGCTGCCTGCCAGCAGTTTCGCCTGCAACGTGTCGTCGCTATCGTAGCTGTCGTATTTCACCGTGATGCCCGATTGCTTTTCGAAGCCGGTAATCGTGTCTTTGGCGATGTAGTCCGACCAGTTGTAGACGTTGATCGTCGTATCTGCCGCGTGTGCAGCGTTCATCGGAGTTAATGCGGTCAACGAGCACAGCATCGTGCCGGTGAGCGAGAGAAGCTTGGCATGACGGATCTTCATTCGACTATCTCCTTGGTTTCGATCTTCAGTTTTCGCCGCAGCGCAGGCACCGATGCACGAGCGTGACGACCCACACGTCCAGACGTTCCGCACGAATGCGACGAATAAAGGACGTGACGCCGCCTGCCGCAGCGCAAGCGCACAGCAGAGCTAAAAGGGACGCAGAGAGGCGAGTGCTATAAGCCGGCCAACGCTAGCAAGACAGATGCAAAGCGCGGACGGTCAAACGCATTGCAGACGTTCAGCCGCTAGATAAAGCGGCCTGATCGCATGCAATACTTGCTCGCGAAAAGAGAAGGGGGCTAAGGCAGAAGCGACGCGATTTCGTCGGTACGCACCCCGATAGCTGCGGGTGCTGCAATGACGTTGTGTCGACGCACAGAGCGACGCGACAACACGGTATCGATGGACAGGGGGCGGGATGGCGAAGCGCAGTTGCTCCCCTGATGAGCGATCGAACAGCCGGACAGGAACGTTCTTTCCCGACCAGGCTGATATCTCACCAATGGACCACGGACTTTCACGATGGAACCCGAAGCGACGTTGAGTAGAAGTTCTCGCTGATGCGGATTGACCGCGCTGCGAGAACCACCAGACTGCCGGCTTAGGATATATGAGACATTATTTTCGTCAAAGGATTTTCTGACACTGCGCTGTCATTGTTATTGTCATGCGCAGTGGGACGCATGCATGCGAGCGCATGCTCAAACAAGCATGGCTCGCATCGAACTACGCAAAGACAGACAACGTTGGCGTTTTACTGGCCTGCAGGCGCAGCGGGCATCGGTGTGCCGGTTTGCGATGAGCCGTTTGCCGACGAACCGTAACCGGTGGCGTCGTGCCGTGCGGCTACGCGTGCTTCGGCTGCCTGAATGTCAGCGGGGTAGGTTGAGTCAGTTGCAGTGGCGGGGTTGTAGCCGGCCTGTTCAATCTGAACCAGTTGCGCCCTGACTTCGGCGCGGGTTAGCGGTTGCTCGGACTGTGCGAACGAAGCGACCGGAGCTGCGAGAACAACGACCAGTGCGACTGCTTTGATCAGCGATTTCATGATGAATCCCTCCGAGGATGTTTTATTCGGCGCCACAACAAGTGTTCGGCGGCCTATAGAGGGATTCTAGGAAGCGGGTGATCTAGGGCAAACCCCTAAACCCGTAATTCAGTCTTGCAGCAAATGATAAGTCGGCGTTATGTAATGCTCTTCCTAACATATGAAGAATTGTTTCAGACTCCAGAACGTACGCCTACGCGGTACGCCGTCACCTGCCGGTATGCGTTGCCGGGCCGCACGATGACCTGCTCCTGCTCAGCCATATTGACTTCGTTCGGAAAGCCGCCGGCTTCGAGACACAGTCCGGAGTACGCCTGGTAGGCGATGCCGCCGCGGCCCGTGTCGCCCTTCAGGAAATTGCCGGTGTAGAACTGTAAGCCGCGCTGATCGGTCGAGACGGTCAGTTCGCGTCCGCTGCCGGGATCATAGGCGCGTGCAACCTCGCGTACCTGCGGCTCGCGTCCGGCTACCGTGGCATCGGGCGCGTCATGCAGCACATAGCAGTGATCGAAGCCACCGGCCTTCGCCAGCTGCGCATGCGGCCAATCGAGCCGTGCGCCGATCGGCGCGCTCTGCCGGAAGTCGAACGCGTTGCCTGCCACTTCGGCAAGCTCGCAAGGAATCATCGACGCATCGACTTCGAAGAACCGGTCGGCATCGATCGACAACACATGGCCGCGAATGTCGGCATCCCGCCGACCTGTCAGGTTGAAATACGGATGGCTGGTCAGATTGAGTGGCGTCGGCGCGTCCGTGATCGCTTCATACGCGATCGTCAAGGTGCCGTCGTCGTCGAGCGTGTAACGCACTTGCACCGTGACATTGCCCGGAAAGCCGGCGTCGCCTTCGGGCGATTCCAGACGCATAAGCAGCGCACCGTTGTCTTCACTCACGTCCCACAATGCGCGATGAAAACCCTGCGTGCCGCCATGCAGCAGATTCGCGCCTTCGTTGCGGTCGAGCGTGTACTCGATGCCGTCGAGCGTGAAACGCGCATCGGCAATGCGATTCGCCCACCGGCCAACCAGTCCGCCCATGTAGGTTGTGGCCGCAACGTATTCGGCGGGCGTGTCGTGTCCGAGCAGAATGTCGCCGAGGCGACCCGCGCGGTCCGGCGCATGCCACGAGACCAGCGTCGCGCCCAGGTCGCTGATGGCGACTTTCATGCCGTGCGCATTGCGCAGCGTGAAGAGCCGCACGGGATCGCCGCCGGGCAAAGCGCCCCATGGCTCAGAAGAAAGTGGTGCGATGCTGATCATGTCGTCGGTAGAAAGAAAAGGTAAAGGGCATGCTCAGCCGGGTGCTGCGGTCGAATTCACACGGTCCTGGTATTCGCGCGGCGTGCAGCCGAGTTCGCGACGAAACACCGCGTACATGTATTGCAGCGACGTGAAGCCGCAACGGATCGCCACCTCGGCACTCGACGCATCGCGCTTCGCCAGCAGCGCTTTCGCGACATCGAGTTTATGACGCAGAATTTCCTGATGCACGGTGCACTGCCGTTCGCGCCGGAAGTACTCTTCGAGCGACGATCTCGACACGCCCACGTAATCGGCAACCTGTTCGGTGCGGATGCCTTGGCACGCGTACTGGCGGATGAAGTGCCGGGCGCGCATCACATACGGACTTGCGAGCGGCTGGTGTTTGGTCGATTCGAGCACATTGATGCCGACCGGTGGCACGAGAATGCGCCGCCCCGGAAAACGCGCGCCGTGCAGCATTTGATGCAGCAAGTGAGCGGCGGTGCGGCCCATTTCTTCGGTGCCTTGAATCACGGAGGAAAGCGGAATACGGGTCAGCGTACGCGTGAGCGGATCGTTGTCGATGCCGATGATCGCCACTTCTTCAGGCACGGGAATACCCGCGATCAAACAGGCCTGCAGCAGATGCCGCGCGCGGGCATCGGTGACGGCGATGATGCCCACCGGCTTCGGCAACTGGGCGAGCCACGCGGTGAGTTGCTCGGTTGCCTGATTCCACGACGGCGCGCTGGTCGACAGGCCACGATAGATCTCGGTGCCGATCTGCTCGGCGCTATGGCCGTCCGTGCTGCGCAGGTGAGCGAATGCCAACTCACGTTGCTGCGCCCAACGGTTTTCCTGCGCTTGCGGCAGGCTATACAAAGCGAAATGCTCGAGTCCCGCGCCGATCAGATGCGTGTAGGCGAGCGAAACAAGCTTGGCGTTATCGGTCGCGATATAGGGTAAGTCCGGGGGGTAGTGCGCCGGATCTTCGAACGATGAACCGACCGCCACCACCGGCAACGGACAATCTCGCAGCGCTTCACCCACAGCGGGATCGTCGAAATCCGCGATGATGCCGTCGCCGTCGAAACGCTCGATACCCGTCAACCGGCAGCGGAAATCTTCTTCAAGGAAGAGATCCCACGCCACGCGCGTCGACAGCAGGTAATTGCCGATGCCGGTGATGATCTCGCGGTCATACACCTTGTTCGCGTTGAACAGCAGCGCGATTCGATGGGTCGTCTGTGGTGTTTGCGGACGGGTCATGGCAGTGGGTGGCGTGCAGATCGTCAAGATTCGCAGCGCCTTCGTCTCCTGTTGGATGCGCTCTGAAGGCAGCACCGTTTTTAAGCGTCTGGTTATTCTAGGCCGCGAACATCGCGCCGGTGTGAAACAAACGCATGGGCGGTAAGAAACATCAAGCACGCTGCGCAATTTCGCAATTGCCGATGCACCTTGCAAGCGGCAGCATGGCGTCACCTTGTCGACCGGCGCGGCGATACCGCACGGGTTGCAGTGCAGCATAAAACAGGAGACGCTGATGTCCTACTTCGAACACATTCCCGAGATCCGCTACGAGGGCCCGCAATCGGATAACCCGCTTGCTTATCGTCATTACGACAAGAGTAAGCGGGTGCTCGGCAAGACACTCGAAGAACATCTTCGCATTGCTGTGTGCTACTGGCATACGTTTGTCTGGCCGGGCGTCGATATCTTCGGGCAAGGGACGTTTCGGCGTCCCTGGCAGCAGGCCGGCGACGCCATGGAACGGGCGCAACAAAAGGCGGATTCCGCGTTTGAGTTCTTCTCGAAGCTCGGCACGCCGTATTACACGTTTCACGATACCGACGTTGCACCGGAAGGTGACAGCCTGAAGGCCTATAGCGAGAACTTCACCCGCATCGCCGAATATCTGGCGCGCAAGCAGCAGGATACCGGCGTCAAACTGCTGTGGGGCACAGCCAATCTGTTCTCGCATCCGCGTTATGCAGCAGGTGCGGCGACCAGTCCTGATCCCGAGATTTTTGCGTTCGCTGCGACTCAGGTTCGTCACGCTCTTGATGCGACCCAAATGCTGGGAGGCGAAAATTATGTGTTGTGGGGCGGCCGTGAGGGCTACGACACGCTGCTCAATACCGACCTCGTGCGCGAACGTGATCAGCTCGCCCGTTTCCTGCACATGGTGGTCGAGCACAAGCACAAGATCGGCTTCAAAGGTGCACTGCTGATCGAGCCGAAGCCGCAGGAGCCGACCAAGCATCAATTCGACTATGACGTGGCGACCGTACACGGCTTCCTGCTGCAATACGGATTGGAGAAAGAGATTCGCGTGAATATCGAAGCCAATCACGCGACGCTTGCCGGTCACTCGTTCCACCACGAGATCGCGACGGCCTACGCGCTAGGTATTTTCGGCAGCGTCGATGCGAATCGCGGCGATCAACAAAACGGCTGGGATACGGACCAGTTTCCGAACAGCGTCGAAGAACTGACGCTGGCCTTCTACGAAATCCTCAAACACGGCGGCTTCACCACCGGCGGTATGAACTTCGACGCAAAGGTGCGGCGTCAGAGCGTCGATGCGGAAGATCTGTTCTTCGGCCACATCGGTGCAATCGATAACCTGGCGCTCGCCGTCGAGCGTGCAGCAACGCTGATCGAAAACGACCGACTCGAAGCGTTCAAACGTCAGCGCTACGCAGGCTGGGAGTCGGAGTTCGGCAGCAAAATTCTGAAGGGTGACTATTCGCTCTCGACGCTGGCTACGGATGCATTGGCACGCGGTCTGAATCCACAGCACGCGAGCGGCAGACAGGAGCAACTGGAAAACGTTGTAAATCAGGCGATTTACAGCAGACGCTAAAAGGCAGTCGTGAAGTAACCGCCCGAAAAAGGGCGCGCAGTAAGACATAAAAATCGCGCGGCCACGTTGACCGCGCGAATAAAAGAAGCTTTGGGTTGTCGCTTGTCCGGTTCTGCGGCTCGCAGCGCAGACCGTCCAATCCGGTATTCCGGCTATCAGAACAAGGAGTGAGACATGAAATTCGCAACGCGTCGTACCGTACTGAGTTCGCTCGTATGTGGAGCGATGCTCGCCAGCCTGTCGCTTGTTGCGCCGCTCGCGCATGCAAGCAAGGACCACCCGGAAATTGGCTTCTGTATCGACGATCTGCGCGTCGAACGCTGGTCGCGCGATCGTGACTACTTCGTTGCAGCGGCAGAAAAGCTCGGCGCCAAAGTATCGGTGCAATCCGCCGATGCGAGCGAAGAGCGGCAGATTTCGCAGATTGAAAACCTGATCTCGCGCGGCGTCGACGTGATCGTGATCGTGCCGTTCAATTCGAAGACGCTCGGCAATGTGGTCGCCGAAGCCAAGAAAGCCGGCATCAAGGTCGTCTCCTACGACCGCCTGATTCTTGACGCCGACGTGGATGCCTATATCTCGTTCGACAACGAGAAGGTTGGCGAGCTGCAAGCACAAGGTGTCTTCAACGCGCAGCCGAAGGGCAACTACTTCATGCTCGGCGGCGCGCCGACCGACAACAATGCCAAGATGCTGCGTGAGGGCCAGCTCAAAGTGTTGAAGCCCGCAATCGACAAGGGCGACATCAAAATCGTCGGTCAGCAATGGGTACCGGAATGGAGCGCGTCGACGGCGCTGCGTATCGTTGAAGATGCGCTCACGGCGAACAACAACAAGATCGACGCAATCGTCGCTTCGAACGACGGCACCGCAGGCGGCGCGATTCAGGCACTGGCTGCGCAGCACATGGCTGGCAAGGTGCCGGTGTCGGGACAAGACGCTGATCTGGCCGCTGTGAAGCGCGTAATCGCCGGCACGCAGACGATGACCGTGTACAAACCGCTGAAGCTGATTGCAGGCGAAGCGGCGAAACTCTCCGTCGCGCTTGCGAAGGGCGAGAAGCCGGCCTTTAATGCACAGTACGACAACGGCAAGAAGAAGGTCGACACGGTGCTTCTGCAACCCACGTTGCTCACCAAGAGCAATGTTGATGTGGTCGTCAAGGACGGCTTCTACACCCAGGCCCAGCTCGCGAGCCAATGAGCGTAACGTGTGCGTAGTTCAAGCCGGTGTGCCTGGCATGCGTCAGGCACATCGGCGCGATCACGCGCCCTGCAGCGAGGCATAGCGAATGAGTGAACCATTACTGACGATGCGCGGCATCGTCAAAGCCTTTTCCGGCGTGAAGGCGCTCGACGGCATCGACCTGACGGTGGCGCCTGGCGAGTGCGTCGGCTTGTGCGGCGAGAACGGCGCGGGCAAATCGACGCTGATGAAAGTGCTGTCCGGCGTCTATCCCCACGGTACGTGGGACGGCGAAATCATCTGGGAAGGCGAGCCGCTGAAGGCCGCGAGCATACGAGACACGGAACGCGCGGGCATCATCATCATCCATCAGGAGTTGATGCTGGTGCCGGAGCTCTCGGTTGCAGAAAACATCTTTCTCGGCAACGAAATTACGCTGCCCGGCGGCAGAATGAATTACGCCGCGATGTATCAGCGCGCCGATGAGTTGCTGCGCGAGCTCGGCATCAGCGGAATCAACTCGGCGCAACCGGTGATGAATTACGGTGGCGGCCACCAGCAGTTGATCGAGATCGCGAAGGCGCTGAACAAGCGCGCGAAACTGTTGATCCTCGATGAACCGTCGTCGTCGCTGACGGCTACGGAGATACACATCCTGCTGGATATCGTGCGCGATCTGAAGCGGCGCGGGGTTGCATGCGTTTACATCTCGCACAAGCTCGACGAAGTGGCGGCGGTGTGCGACACAATCAGCGTGATTCGCGACGGCCGCCATGTCGCGACCGAACCCATGCGCGCGCTGACCACTGACCGCATCATCTCCCTGATGGTGGGCCGCGAAATCAAGAACCTGTTTCCGCGTGAACCGCATCCTATCGGCGACGTAATCTTTGAAGCGCGCCACGTGACCTGTTTTGACGTCAACAATCCGCGCCGAAAGCGCGTGAACGATGTGTCGTTTGCGCTGCGGCGTGGCGAGATTCTCGGCGTTGCCGGTTTGGTCGGCGCGGGGCGTACGGAACTGATGCAGGCGATTTTCGGCGCGTATCCCGGTGTGAGCGAGGCGACGGTGGTGATGGACGGCAAGCCGTTGAAAATTCGTGCCCCTGTCGATGCGATTCGCGCCGGTATCGGCATGGTGCCGGAAGATCGGAAGCGCCACGGCATCGTGCCGGGTCTGAGTGTCGGCCACAACATCACGCTTGCGGTGTTGCAACGTTTCGCGAAGGGCGGACGCATCGATTCTGCCGCCGAACTCGACACGATTCACACCGAGATGAAGCGGCTTTCGGTGCGCGCGGCGCATCCGATGCTCTCGATTGCAAGTCTGTCGGGCGGCAATCAGCAAAAGGCCGTGTTGACGCGCATGCTGCTGACCGACCCGAAGGTGCTGATTCTCGACGAACCGACTCGAGGTGTCGACGTCGGTGCGAAGTTCGAAATCTACAAACTGATTTTTCAACTGGCACAGCGCGGCATGTCGATCGTGATGGTGTCGTCCGAATTGCCTGAAGTACTCGGTATCAGCGATCGCGTGCTGGTTATCGGCGAAGGCGAATTGCGCGGCGATTTCGTCAACGACGGCCTCACGCAAGAGGACATTCTCAGCGCCGCCATCCGTCCTGTGCAGCGATCCCTCAACCCGACCGCACCAACTGAAGCGAGTGCCGCATGACTCCCGACGTCACTTCCCAACCCGCCGACGGCGCTGCGTCGCGCGGCGCATTCGGTGGCCCGCAGCGCATTCAGCAACTGTTTGCGCGTTACAAGATTCTCGCGTTGCTGATCGCCGTGGCCGTGATCTGGCTTTTCTTCTCCTTTCTGACACACGGCGCATTCGTGACGCCGCGCAATCTGTCGAACCTGCTGCGGCAGATGTCGATCACCGGCATGCTCGCGTGCGGCATGGTGTTCGTGATCATCGCGGGCGAGATCGATCTGTCGGTCGGGTCGTTGCTGGGTTTGCTCGGCGGTGTCGCGGCGATTCTCGATGTGAACCGGCATTGGCCGATTGGCGTCACCGTGCCTGTCGTGATGCTGCTTGGCGTGCTCGTCGGCATGTTCAATGGATGGTGGTCGACCTACCGGCGTGTGCCTTCGTTTATTGTCGGCCTGGGCGGCATGCTTGCATATCGCGGCATTCTGCTCGGCGTCACCGGCGGTTCGACGATTGCGCCGGTCTCTGATGGTTTCGTGTTTGTCGGTCAGGGGTATTTGCCGCGTCTTGCGGGCGATACGCTGGCCGTCGCGCTGTTTGTCGTACTGGCGTTTCTGACTGTGCGACAACGAAGCAACCGCGAGCGTTATAAGTTGCGCGTGGTGCCGATCTGGCAGGACGTTGCGAAGGTAGTCGGGGCAGGCGTGATTCTGGCCGCCTTTGTCGCCACGCTCGATCGTTATGGCGGCATTCCTGTGCCGGTTTTGCTGCTACTCGCGCTGCTTGGAATTTTCACGTGGATCGCAACGCAGACTGTTTTTGGGCGGCGTATTTACGCGGTGGGGTCGAACCTGGAAGCGACGCGGCTCTCCGGCGTGAATACCAATCGTGTGAAGCTGGCCATCTTTGCGCTGATGGGACTGATGTGTGCGTTCGCGGGGATCGTCAATACGGCGCGCCTCGCGGCGGGCTCGCCGTCGGCGGGATCGATGGGTGAACTCGACGCGATCGCCGCGTGCTTTATCGGCGGGACATCGATGCGCGGCGGCTCCGGAACGGTCTACGGTGCGTTGATCGGCGCGCTGGTGATGGCGAGTCTGGATAACGGCATGTCGATGCTGGATGTCGACGCGTACTGGCAGATGATCGTGAAGGGCAGCATTCTCGTGCTGGCCGTGTGGATCGATGTGGTGTCGGGATCGAACCGCCGATGAAACAGCAGGCGGTGCGTCATGCAAATGCTGACGCACCGCCTGCTAAGCGATCAAACGCTTTAGTTCACGCCGAGCAACGACTTCGGCTCCATGAAGGCTTCCAGGCCGAACGTGCCATATTCCCGCCCAATGCCCGATTGCTTGAAGCCGCCGAACGGTGCTGCCGGTTCGTGTGCCAACGTGTTGATCAGTACACGTCCTGCGTCGATGCGAGTGGCGACTGCGCGAGCCCGCGCTGCATCGGCTGAGAGTACGTACGCTTGCAGCCCGTAGCTTGTGTCATTGGCGATCGCAATCGCTTCCTCAGTATCGCGATACGCAATGATCGACAGCACCGGCCCAAAAATCTCTTCACGGGCAATCGTCATGTCGTTGCTGACGCCGCTAAATACGGTCGGACGCACGAACCAGCCGCGCTCCACGCCTTCCGGCCGGCCCTCGCCACCGGCAATCAATCGCGCGCCTTCGTCGATGCCGATGCCGATATAACGTTGCACGCGCTCCCACTGCTTGCGGCTGACCATCGGGCCGATCTGCGTAGCCGGATCGCGCGGATCGCCGGCTTGCATGCGAGCGACTTCTAAGCGCATCCGCTCTTCGAATTCCGCAAGGCGACTCTGCGGCACAAGAATCCGCGTACCGGCGATACACGCCTGACCGCTGTTCATGAAACCTGCCTGGAGCGCCAAGGGCACTGCCTCTGCGAAATCGGCGTCGTCGAGTATGACCACCGGCGATTTACCGCCCAACTCTAACGTGACGCGTTTCAATGTCTCCGCGCCGGTGCGCAGAATCGTCTTGCCGACAGCCGTCGATCCGGTGAAGGAAATCTTCGCCACGTCCGGATGCGCGCTGATTTCCGCCCCCACCGTATCGCCCCGGCCCGTGACGATATTGAAGACGCCCGCGGGCAAGCCAGCTTCGTGCAGCGCCTCGGTGATGATGCGTGTCTGGATCGCGCTCATTTCGCTCGGCTTGATGACGGCCGTGCAGCCCGCTGCAATCGCGGCAGCCAGTTTTCCGCAGATAAAGCCGCCATTGCTGTTCCACGGCGTAATCAGTCCGGCGACGCCGAGCGGCTGCATGACGACGTCGGCCGTGCCGGCGCGTCGCGTGAAATCATAGGTCTGCAAGACCTTGATGACTTCCGCGAGCACGTCCGCCGGGTATTTCGCCATCCAGCGCGCGCGTGACACCGGCGCACCGTATTCCTCGACGATTGCTTCATACAGCTCGTCTTCTCTCGCCTGAACCGCGGCGTGCATGCGTTCGAGCAGCGCGATCCGCTCTTCCTTGCTGGTGCGGGAAAACGCCGGGAAGGCGCGTTTGGCGGCCGCAATCGCGCGGCGAGCGTCTTCCGCGTCGGCCAGACGCACCGTGCCGATCACCGTTTCCTTAGCCGGGTTGTGAAGATCGAACCACTCTTCGCCGTGCGGGGTGACGAACGCGCCGTCGATATAAACCTTGTCGATTTGCTGCATGAAAGCTCCTACCCAGGAAGTTGTTGCCTCAAAGATAGGCTCAAAGGATTAAGCCGACTAGCCATATAATCAAGGATGATTCGTTGAGCAGGATGGGATAATGAAGACGCCCGGTTTGAGCGAACTGGAAGGCGTGCTTGCGGTGGCGCGCCATCGCAGCTTCCGCGCAGCGGCCACGGAACTTGGCGTGTCGACATCGGCGCTGAGCCATGCGATTGCGACGTTGGAGGCGCGCATCGGCGTGCGGCTCTTTAATCGGACCACGCGCAGCGTGTCGTTGTCCGAGGCGGGTGCGCAATTCGTCGACAGCGTGGCGCCGGCGTTGTCGACCATCCGCGTGGCTATCGAGCAGGCCGGCAGCTTTCGCGACACACCGGCGGGCACGCTGCGGATCAATACGTCGACGGGCGCGGCGCGCCAGGTGATGCCCTTGCTGCTGGAATATCTACGGCGTTATCCGGAGATGAAGCTGGATCTCGTCACAGAGGGCCGCATGATCGACATCGTGGTGGAGGGCTTTGATGCCGGCATTCGCTTGGCTGAGATTGTGCCGCAGGACATGATCGCGGTGCCGTTCAACCGGCCACAGCGTTTTGCCGTCGTTGGGAGTCCCGCCTATTTCGCCGAAAATCCGAAGCCGCGCAAGCCAGACGACCTGCGTGCACACCGTTGTATCCGGATGCGCATGCCGAGCGGGCGTATTTATCACTGGGAGTTCGAGCGACGCGGCGAGGCAATCAGCGTGGATGTGCAGGGAATGATGACGCTCGATGAGCCGCTGCTCATCATGGAGGCAGCCCGCGAGGGATTCGGATTGGCGTATATGACTGAGTGGAACGTGGCGGCGGATCTGGAAGCTGGCACGCTGCAGCGTGTGCTGGAGGATTGGACGCCGGCGTTTGATGGGCTGTGTCTTTACTATCCCGGGCGACGTCATGTGCCGGCAGGGTTGCGGGCGTTGATTGAGATGATTCGGGAGGGCGGGTGATAGTAAAAATCCGCCACGTCTCGCATTTTTCCGCCGTTCAAGCCAGTTGCGTTGCAGCGTGCCACCACGCGACGAATAACATTTAATGAACTGACACACGGCTTGCATGCGCCAGCACTGTGCAGCTCGGCTGAAACCCTTTAGCTTTCAGTCCCCCATCCACTCTTCCGTCTTACTACTGTTCCAACGAAACAAACTCCCGCGCCAGCCCGCGCTTTCACAGCGTCCCTGCCACCGTGCAAGCTGATCGAGCCATACGATGTTAAAGCGCAGAACCTTCCTGCTTGGCGGCGCCGGCGCGCTCGGTGTGCTGCTGGTCGGCTGGTCGGTGCTGCCGCCGGGGCAGCGTCTGACTCCCTCCACGCCGTTGCCGGCAGAAGGCAACCAGGTCGCACTCAACGGCTGGGTCAAAATCGCCGCGGACAACACCGTGACGATCGTGGTGTGCAAAGCGGAAATGGGCCAGGGCATCCACACGGGCCTTGCGATGCTGCTGGCCGAGGAACTCGACGCCGACTGGTCGCAGGTTCGAGTGGAAAACTCGCCGATCGACAAGATCTACAACAGCGTGCAGAACATCGTCGACGACCTGCCGTTTCGCCCGGACGACGACAGCACGGTCAAGCGCGCCACGGTCTGGATGACCCGCAAGCTGGTGCGCGACGCCGGCACGATGATGACGGGCGGTTCATCGAGCATGAACGATCTATGGGCGCCGATGCGTGAAGCCGGCGCCTCGGCGCGCGCGATGCTGATCGGCGCGGCGGCCGCGCAATGGAAGGTGGCACCAGGGGAATGTCGTACGGAAGGCGGCTACGTACTGCATGCAGCAGGTCACAAGGCGAGCTTCGGCGAACTGTCCGCGATGGCCGCACAGCAACCGCTGCCACGCAAGGTTGCGCTGAAAGATCCTGCTGAGTTCAAACTGATCGGCAAGCCGGTGCGGCGTATCGAAGCCGCGTCGAAAATCAACGGCACAGCGCGCTTCGGCATTGACGCGCTACCCGATGGTCTCATCTACGCAAGCGTGGTGATGTGTCCCACTTTGGGCGGCACGGTGGCGCATTTCGACGCCTCGCCTGCCAGGACGATGCCCGGCTTCATCAAGGCGTTTTCGCTGAAGCCCTACGCGGGTGGCAGCGGCGGCGTCGCGGTCATCGCCGACAACCCGTTCCGCGCGATGAACGCGGTGAGTGCAATCAACGTGGTGTGGAATGACGGCGCTGCGGCCAATCTGTCGAGCGCAAACGTAGACACTCAACTCGCGCAGGCGCTGGACGACAGCGACGGCCACGCCTACTACCATCGCGGTGACGTCGACGCCGCATTGAGCGGTGCCGCGCGCACGATCAGCGCCGAGTACCACGCACCGTATCTCGCACATGGCGCGGTCGAACCAGTGAACTGCACGGTGCAGGTCGCGGACGGCGCGGCCACCGTTTGGGTTTCCACGCAAATGCCGACGCTCGCGCGGCAGCACGTTGCGAAAGTGCTGGACATCGACATCGACAAGGTCGACGTGCAAACGCAACTGCTCGGCGGCGCTTTCGGGCGCCGTCTCGAACTCGATTTCATCGCGCAAGCCGCGGCGATTGCGCGCGAAGGCGGTGGTCGTCCAGTACAAACAATCTGGTCGCGGGCGCAGGATTTCACCCACGATTTCTATCGTCCGGCGTGCGTGTCGCGACTCAAAGCCGGTCTCGACAAAGACGGCAAGCTGGTCGCGTGGCATGCCACTTCAGCGAGTCAGGCGATCGTGCCGGAATCGCTCGTGCGTTACTACGGCGTGCCGCGCATTCCCATCGACAAGACCACGTGCGAAGGCGCGTTCGATCAGCCCTACGAATGGCCCGCTGCACGTGTGGCGCACAAGATCGTCGAATTACCGATCCCGATTGGATTCTGGCGCTCGGTTGGCCATTCACATCAGGCGTTTTTCACCGAAGGTTTCACCGACGAACTCGCTGTAGCCGCCGGTCAGGATCCGATTGCATTTCGCGCGGCGCTGCTCGCGCAGCATCCGCGCCATCTTGCGGTGTTAAGGCGCGTTGCAGCCTTGTCCGACTGGGGACATCCCATGACGCGTGCGGCCGATGGCACAAAGCGGGCGCGCGGCGTCGCGCTGCATGAAGCGTTCGGCAGCGTCGTCGCGCAGGTGGCAGAGGTATCGGTCGGTGCGAACAAGCAGATTCGCGTGCATCGGGTGGTCTGCGTGATTGACTGTGGACTGCCGGTGAACCCAAACCTGATTCGTCAGCAGATGGAGGGCGGCATTGTATTCGGCCTCTCGACTGCGTTGCAGGATGAAATCACTTTCGTCGGCGGTCAGGTGGCGCAGAAGAACTTCGTCGATTTCCCGGTTGTGCGGATGAACGACTGTCCGGTGATCGAAGTCGACATCATGCCCAGTCAGATGCACCCCCAGGGCGTCGGCGAACCAGGCGTGCCGCCGGTTGCGCCGGCGGTGGCCAACGCGGTATTCGCACTGACCGGTCAGCGCTTGCGCGCGCTGCCGCTGAGGGTTGCGTGAAACGCTTCAGATTGACGGAGAAAACATGGGATCGTTAAACATCAACGGCCGCGCGGTTGCCGTGCAAGCTGAACCGGACATGCCGCTTCTGTGGGTGCTGCGCTGCGACCTCGGCATGACCGGCACCAAGTTCGGCTGCGGTGTGGGCATTTGCGGCGCATGCACGATCCACCTGGACGGCAAGGCGGGCCTTGCCTGTCAGACACCGATGTCCAGCTTGCACTCGCAGAAGATCACGACGATAGAAGGCGTGCAGGGCGCCGAAGCGCAGGCGTTAAAAGCGGCGTGGATTGATCTCGACGTGGTGCAGTGCGGTTATTGTCAGAGCGCGCAGTTGATGGCGGCCTGCGCGCTGCTCAAGCAGAAGCCCAATCCCACTGACGCGGACATCGATGCGGCGATGTCCAACATTGTGTGCCGTTGCGGCACGTACCCGAGGGTAAGGGCGGCGATTCACCAGGCGGCTGCGAAACGGCGGCCCGTTTAAGGCCGGCATCACCGCAGACAGAGACGCCTGGGTGAGCCGATTACGAGCCCGGTGAGCTCAGTTCGCCAGCATCTCCACGACCGCCACCACTACCGTGAAAACGCCGATACAACCGCCCAGTGTGGCTGCGCCTTGCATGAATTGCGACATACGTGACCCCATAACGTGTGGTGTTGAGGCTCGTATTTAACCTGAATTGAAAGGTAAAAGAAAGCTTGTCAATAATAGCGATTTACCCGGATGAGGCGAGATGGGAGGGTCAAGGCGCTTTGGTGATCGGCGTCGGCACCGCGACCTTAGCCGGGGCAGCAGGAGTCCCAGCGTTAGAACCCGCAGCCCCAGGCACCGCCTGCGCGTCAGTCTCCCACCCACCACCCAGCGCGAGGAACAGATTGACCTGATCAATCGCCACCTGCCCCTCCGCAGCCGCCACCTGAGATTTCGTCGAAGTCAGCGTGCGGGTCGCATCCAGATCCGAAATAAACGACTCGCGCCCGGCGCGATACAGGCGATGCGTTTCATCCGCCGACGCAGTGGCCGACTTCAACGCGGCACGCAAGGCGTCGGCGCGGGCATAGTCGGACGCGTAGGTCGCGAGGCTGGTTTCGGTTTCGCGCAATGCGGTCAGCACCACGCCGTCGAACTTTGCCAACGCAACATTGCTTGACGCTTGAGCTTCACGCACACGACCCCGTGCGCCATTCGTGGGGAAGGTCCAGCTGATCAGCGGACCGAAGGCCCAGCGTGCCGTCGGCGAGGTGCCGAGGTCCTCCAGAACCCCCGTCAAACCCGCCGACGCACCGATGCTCACCGTCGGATACAACGCACCCGTCGCGACGCCGATGCGCGCCGTCGATGCTGCCAGTTGACGCTCGGCCTCGCGCACGTCCGGGCGACGCTTGAGCAGCGCGGCACCGTCGCCGACCGGGATCGGCTGGCGGATCTGCGGCAACGTGCTGCAGGCCAGCACGGCTGGCGGCAAATCGGACGGCGCGCGTGCGAGCAGCGCTGCGAGCCGGTATTGCGCAATCTGGCGGCGCGCCGTATAGCGCGGAATATCCGCCGCCAACGTATCGACCTGGGTTTGCCCGCGCGTCACATCGGGCTGATTGCCGCGACCCGCGTCGCGCAATCGGCGCGATACGTCCACACGCTCCTTCTGCAAGGCCAACGATTGCTGCGCGATCCTGAGTTCCTCGGCGGCCGAGCATTGGTCGACGTACGAGCGCACCACATCCGCGACCACCGTAATTCGCGCGAGATCGGCGGCCGCCTGCACGGATTCCGTATCCGCCGCCGCCGCTTCGACACCACGCCGCAGCTTGCCGAACAGATCGATTTCGTAGGAGATGCTGATACCGATATCGCCTTCATTGACGACCGGCAGCTTCTCGGTAAGCAGGTACTGCTCGGCCGATTCCTGCGCGCGTTCGAGCAGCACCGAACTCTTGCCGGAGAAGCCGCCTTGAGCCTGCGCGACACCCAGCGCTTCACGCGAACGCGCGAGGTTCGCCGCCGCGACGCGCAAGTCGGTATTCGACTGCAGCGCCTCGTCGACCAGCTTGTTCAGCACCGGATCGTCGTAGAGCTTCCACCAGATCACCGGCACGTTCTGTCGCGTGGTCAGTTTGGCATCGGCGCCTTCGATCGGCGCGTTGGCGAGCGGCGCGTTGACCAGCGCCTGCTTCGGCAGTGCGTAATCGGGGCCGACATTCACGCAGCCGTTGAGCGCGACGCTCAACGGCAAGAGTGGCAGCAGCGGCAATAAGGGAAGGGCGCGCGACAGCTTCATTGCGACGCGCCCGACATGACGGCAGCAGATGCCGGTTGCGCAGTAGAAGCAGCGGAGGCAGCCGGGACAGCAGAAGTAGCCGAAGCCGAAGCCGCCGATGCATCCACCATACCCGAAGCGCCCGCAGCCGGACGCTGCTTGCCGGTCGGCGACAGATCGCGCACCGACACCGTCGCGGTGCGTCCAGCGATCATGCGGAAGTCGGCAGGCACCTCGTCGAGCGCAACGCGCACCGGAATCCGTTGCGCGAGCCGCACCCAGCTAAATGCCGGATTCACGTTCGGCAGCAGATTCGACCCTTGCGTGCGGTCGCGGTCTTCAATCCCCGCGACGATGCTTTGCACGTGACCGCGCAGCACGTTTGGCTCGCCCATCACCTGGATATCGACCCGCTGGCCGATGTCGATGCCGCGCAGTTTGGTCTCTTCAAAGTAACCGTCGACGCGGAACGAATGCATATCCACCACCGCCAGCACGGCACGGCCCGCCGAGACGAATTCGCCGGTACGTGGTGCGCGGTCGTTCAGATAACCGTCGACAGGACTCACGATTGTAGTGCGTTGCAAATTCAGCTTGGCGGTATCGATCGCGACGTTCGCATCGGCGAGCGCCGCTTCCGCTGTTTCAACACGCGAGCGGCTTTCCTCTGCGACCTCCGCCGCAACCAGGTTGCCGAGCTGGCGATTACGCACATCTTCGCGGCGTGCCTGATCGAGCGTAGCGCGGCGTTGCTGCGCGGTGGCCTGCGCCTGGCGCAGTGCGAGCGCGTAGCGGGCCTGATCGATCACGAACAGCACCTGGCCTTGTTTGACCTGCTGGTTGTCCACCACTTCGACCGATGAGATCAGCCCCGAGATATCCGGCGCAACCTGGATCACGTCGGCGCGTACATGACCGTCGCGAGTCCACGGCGCGAACATGTAATAGGCGACCAGTTTCCACAGCACGAAGGCTGCAACCACGACGACGATCAGGGTCAGCAGAATTTGACCGACGGAGAACCAGGTTTTTTTCACGTTATTAGTCTGTGCGAAACGACGACGACAAGGCCCAGCACCAGCACATAGATGCCGAGATCGAAGATGGAGCGATGCCAGACGAAGCGGTAAAAGCCGGCGCGTTCGAACACCGTGCGAATGGCCAGGTTGATCAGATAGGCGATCAACATCAGTACCAGCACGGCCGGCACGAACACGCCGAAGATATCGATTTCACCGATCATCGCGGGAACGGGCAAAGGAGAGGATGGGGTTGCGGGACGGGCGCATCAGGCAGCGGCCTCCGGTTCGGGCGGCGTGGGTGTGATTAGCGTGGCCGGAAACAGCGAAAGACGCAAGCCGACCAGCGCGTGCAGCGCCTCGCGCAATCTGCGCGCCGAGGTTTGCGCGGTCGGGCCCGGCGCGCCGGCATTGGCTAGGCCTTGTGCGGTGACGCGCGCCACGGCTGAATCAATCGACGACATCAGGCTCTCGGGCACCGGTTGGCGCTTGCGCTGGTCGATGCACCATTGGAAGTAGTCGCGCACGTCTTCGAGGACCTGATCGATCGCAGCCGGCGCTTCGCCGCCGAGCTTCCCGGTCAGACGGCGCAGATCGAGCGCGTTGAAAGCAATGCGCAGATCGCGGAAGCTTTCGATCGACGGATGGCGATGGTCGTCCGTGGCGGCAAGGCGCGGGATCAGCTGCATCAGCCGGTCGAGCATGCGCGCGGCGAGATTGCGCGGGTCTTCGATCGTCCGGGCGGACGCAGTCAGCGCCACGTCGGCCCAGCTCGAGCGCAACAGCCGCGAGGCCGCGAGTTCGGCGCCGAACGGCCGCGTCGCGCGGGTCCACAGATACGCATACAGCAAGCCGGCAAGGCCCGCGAGATTGCTGTTCAGGAAGATCAGGAAGTCGGCCGAATAGGCATCCTGAATGCTAATGAAGGTGGCGGTATTGACGGCCACGAGCACCGTCACCATGTTGAACTGCGGACGCGGGATCAACGTGCCGACAAGGATGAACGGCCCGGCGAACAGGATGACCAGCATCGGAAAATCGTGCACGTGAGGCAGCACGGCGAACAGATAGATACCGGCGGCCACCACGGCGATCGCCGTGGCGACGAAGAACTTGAACACCATGGGCGCGGGTTCGTCGAACGCGGCGAAGAAGCAGCAGGCGACTGCTGCCAGCGTCGCCGCATTAGCGCCGTCCGCCCAGCCTGAACTGATCCACAGACTGCACGCGATGACGACCGCGGCGCCCGCTGAAACCGTCGAAAACAGCATGATGCCGCGATCGAAGAACCGCTCGGTGCCACCCAGCCGCCAGTGACGAAAACGTGGCCGCCACGACCCTTCTTCGCGCGTGATGATGATGCGCAGCGAGCGGCAGTCCTGCCAGATATCGATCACCTGTTTCAGGCGCCATAGCGCGTTCGAAAGCAGCGCGTTGTCCCAGGTCGCCAGCGCGGCCGGCGGCGGCTGCATCGCGGCGATGCGTTCGCGCAAAGCGTTGGCTGCCTCGTCGGGATGATAGCCCCCGCTGACTGCGGGAAGCGGCGCATTGAACCATTTGATGACGTCGTTGAGCAAGGCTTCGAGGCCTTCTGGCCATGTCTGGCGGCCGCTGTTGTAGAGCGCGATCAACGGATCGGCCAGCGCCGACATCATCGGCAGCAGCAACTGCATGCGCCCGCGCAACTCGTGAGTGCGTGTCAGGATGTCCGGCCGGGTATGGTCGTAGGCCAACTGGCTCAGTAGCAATTCCAGCCCGTTGATCGTGCTCGCAATGCGCTGGCGAGCCCCCGAGATCGCCGAGCCCGCAATGCGGCCGGACAGCGTTTCGGTCGCATAGAACGCGGCGTCGCGAAACCACGCGTCGGTTCGTTCGATGATGGTGGGGGCGAGCCGGCTGGGAAACAGCGAACTGCCGACAATGCTCGCGCACACGATGCCGAGCAGGATCTCCTCGGTACGGCTGATAGCCAGATCGAACACGCCGCCTGGATTGGTCACCGAAGGCAACGCAATGATCGGCATGGTGTAGGCCGCCAGCATGAAGACGTAGCTGCGCGCAGTGCGATCGGCCACCGCCAGATACAGCAGCGTGCCGGTCCACAACGCGACGATCACGCTGAACAGATACGGCGATTCGACGAAGGGCGGCACCAGCAGTACCGCAGCCGATGCGCCCAGCATGGTGCCGAGCGCACGATAAAGCGCCTTGGAGCGGGTCGCGCCGACAAACGGATTCGACACAATGTAGACGGTGGCCATCGCCCAGTACGGTCGCGGCAATTCGAGCGCGAGGCCGATGTAAAGCGCGATCATCGCCGCGGCAAACGTCTTGACGGAGAAGAGCCAGTCGCGGATGGAGGGATAGACCATAACCCGTTACTCGGCGTCCCGGGGATTGGGGGACGCCGGAGCGTCGGCCGTGAAAGCAGCCAGCACCCGTAAGGTCGCTTCGAGATCGCTACGCGAGATACCTTTCAAAGCTTGCGCCCGCAGCGTATTCAGCTCTTCTTCCATTTTTGCGGTGACGGCGCGGCCCTCATCGGTGAGTGCCACAGTCTTGGCGCGCCGGTCTTCAGGATCTTCGTCGCGGCGCATCAGGCCGGCCGCGCACAGTTGATCGAGCAGCCGCACGAGCGAGGGCCCTTCAATGCCGATGTGATCGGCCAGCGTGACCTGCCGCACCGCTTCACCGAGCCGGCTGGCGGTGAGGAGGGGCGTGGCGCACGCTTCCGAGACGTTAAAGGCCGCGAGCACGTCATGGCTCGTGCGCCGCCATTTTCGGGCAGCGACGACCAGGGTGCTGCTAACGGTGCGGCGCAAGATATCGAGATTCGACATGGCCGCTATTGTATTTCCTAAAAATTCGTTAGCAAACTATTGAATTGGATTTTTGTGGGAATGTACTCCGCGGAAGTCTGAAGTCGTAATGTGGCAAACAATTGCGTCTTCTTCTCAGGCCGCGAGGCCGAGCCGGACGGTACGCGCCAGATCGTCGAGCTGGAATGGTTTGCGCAAGATCGTGCAGCGCTTGACGGCGAGACCCGAAATATCCACGTCCGCGTAACCGGTCGCGAGGATCACCGGCAAGTCCTCGCGCATCTTGCGCGCCGCGGCGATGACGTCGATGCCGTTCATGCCCGGCATCGCGAAGTCGACCACGAGCAAGTCGGGCTTGTCGTCCTGCAAACGGTTCAGCCCGGCCTGGCCGTCCGCGGCTTCGGTCACGGTGTAGCCGAGCATTCTTAAACACTCGACCAGCATCGCCCGCACCTCGCCGTCGTCTTCGACAACCAGTACGCGTTTCACGCCCACTGCGTTCTGTTCGACGTCGGAGACCACCGCGATCTGCGACGCCACGCGCTCGCGCAAGGGCAGCCAGATCTCCACTGTGGTGCCCGCGCCCTCTTCGCTGAAGAGGCGCGCAGTGCCGCCGGCTTGCCGCGCGATGCCGTAGACCTGGCTCAGGCCGAGGCCCGTGCCTTTGCCGATCGGCTTGGTCGTGAAGAATGGATCGAACACGCGCGAGACCACATCGGGTGGGACGCCTGAGCCGGTGTCGACGACTTCGAGCACGACATAGTGACCGTCGCCGAGCGTTTCATCGGGGGCTTCACGCTCTTTCACGTGAATGGCCAACTGACCACCGTTTGGCATTGCGTCGCGCGCATTGATCGCCAGATTGAGGATGGCCAGTTCGAGCTGATTGGCGTCGGCCTGGGTCCACATCTCTTCGCCATCGAATTCGTTGGTGTAGCGGATGCCCGACCCGAGCGACACGGTGATGATGTCGCGCATGCCTTGCAGCAAGGCGACCACGTCCACCGCTTTCAGATCGAGGTTGCTGTTGCGGGAGAAGGTCAGTAGCTGGCCCGTGAGTTTCGCGCCACGCTCGGTTGCGCGTTTGACCGTGGCGGCCATGGCGCGAATGCGATCGTCGCTGCCGATCCGCGCGATCAACTCCGAGTTGACCATGATGACGTTCAGCAGATTGTTGAAGTCGTGCGCGATGCCGCCGGTGAGTTGCCCGAGCGCTTCCATCTTCTGCGATTGCACCAGTACGGCCTGCACTTTGGCGCGCTCGTGAATCTCCATCATCAGCCGGTTGTTGGCGGACGCAAGCTCCTGCGTGCGTCCGGCAATGCGGCTCTCCAGCGAATCGTTGAGGTGCACCAGGGCTTCTTGCGCCTCGATCAGTTCGGCCAGATGGCGGCGCGATTCGTACTGCCGGGAGCGCGCCCTTAGCGATGAACCCACCGCGCGCCGCAGCGTTTCCGAGTTCAGCGGACGCTCGAGCACCACCACGTTGCCGAGCCGCTCGAGCACTTCGAGGCTGCGCGCCGAACGGCGCCCGACGCGATTGGCGGCGAGCAGAATGAAGGGGAAGTCGGACCATGCCGGTTGCTGTTCGAGCCAGCCGAACAGGCGCGATGCGTGGCCGTCCGCGAGGGCTTCTTCGGCGATCAACGCACTGCCCGCGCCGGCATCCAGCGCTTCGGTGAGTGCATCGGCATCGCGGCAAGCAACGGATAGTCGGGCGTCCTTCTGCAGGACTTCGGCAATCACATCGGCGTCGCGGCCGAACGGCGCCAGGATAAGGACGCGTTGCTCCATGGCGTTACCGCCGCGACGTGTCGATGAGCCGATCCTGCTCGCCGAGCAGGGCTGTACCGCCGCGGTAGGAGGGCAGGCCGGAGAGCACACCTTCGAAGTCGCGCAATGCTTCGCCGACCTCCACGCCGTTTCGGCCGAGCCGGAACTGGCGGATCGAGCGCTCGTGCGCGTTGGCGCGGCTCTTCACGGCGGTGACGGCCGTCAGCACTTCGCCATGGTGTTCGAAGTAGCGGAACAGCACCACGACGTCGCTCAAATAGCTGATGTCGAGATCGTTCTGCACCTCGCCGATGATGCCGTGCTGGCCGAGCACCAGCATCGTGATCACGCCTTGCTGGTTCAGATAGCCGAGCAATTCATGCATCTGCAGAAGGAGATAGCGCTCGCCGGGCATGGCCTGGAGGTAGGCATTCAGACTGTCGATGGCGACGTATTTAGCGCCTTTGTTCTCAACCGAGTTGCGCACGTCGCTCGCGAATTCGCCGGGCGAGATTTCTGCCGGATCGATCTGGCGCAAGGTCAGCAAGCCGCTCTCGACGTGCGGCGCCAGGTACATGCCGAGCGTCGCGCAACGGATCATCAACGTGGTGAGGGTTTCGTCGAACACGTAGTAGACGCAGCGCTCGCCACGTTCGAGCGCCGCAATCAGGCACGACACGACGGTCGTGGTTTTGCCGACGCCAGACGGTCCGATCATCAGCGCGTTAGTGCCGGGGATCAGGCCGCCGCCGAGCAGCGCGTCGAGGCCGGACGTGCCGGTGCTGAGCACATTGGTGTCGAACGGCGTGTGATGCTCGGCTGCGACGAGGCGCGGATACACGTGGATGCCGCCGGTGTCGAGCGTGAAGTCGTGATAGCCCTCGCGGAACTTCATGCCGCGCATCTTGGCGATGCGCATGCGCCGCCGGTTGCCGCCGTAGTCGTGCACGAGGTTGTCGAGGCTGATCACGCCGTGCGCGATGCTGTGCAACTGGACGTCGCCGGGGTCCGACGAATTGTCGTCGAGCAACAGCACCGTACATTCGCGGGTGGCGAAATAGCGCTTGAGCGCGAGAATCTGCCGGCGATAGCGCAACGGGTTCTGCGACAGGAGACGCAACTCGGAGAGGCTGTCGAGCACGATGCGCACGGGTTTGAGTTCGTCGACCTGTTCGATGACGTTGCGCACGGTCTCGCCGAGCTCGACTTCGGCCGGGTGCAGCACGGTCTGCTCGTATTGCGGGTCGAGGCCTTCGTCGGACAGCAGTTCGAGAATCGTGAACCGGCTGAGGTTCCAGCCGTGGCTGTCCGCGACCGAGATCAACTCGGCGCGCGTCTCGGACAGTGTGATGTACAGCCCCGCCTGGCCCTGCTCAATGCCCTTGAGTAAGAATTGCAACGCAAGGGTAGTTTTGCCGGTGCCGGGCGCGCCTTCGACAAGGTACATGCGGTGGGGGGTGAGGCCGCCTCCGAGGATGTTGTCGATTCCCTCGATCCCCGAGGAAAGGCGGGCCGTTGAGGCGGCGGCAGGTAGGTTGGGCATAGCGTAGCGATCGCGTCGGTAGTGGCTTTGTTTTTTCAGCCGGTACGGACGGAATGCAATTTGTATGCCTATGGGTGCGTTGCGCCGGCCTTCGCGGTTGTGTCGCAAGCACCCGGAACGCTCAGCCGTGAACGCGCTCCTTGACCAGTTCGATAAAGCGGGTCGCCGCGCTATTGCGCAGTCCCGCAGGGTAAGCAAGATGCAGCGGAGCACTCAACTTCGCGGGATTCGTCAATGTGCAATAGACGGTGCCCACCTGGTCGTACCGTTGCATCGACGCCGGCACCAGCGTCACCCCCAACCCTGCCGCGACCAGATTGATCCCCGACACCATGCGTGGCACCTCGCGCGCAATCCGCGGGACAAACCCGGCTTGCCTGCATGCTGCCAGGATATCCGCATACATGCCCGGCGCCCCCGGCCGGCGGACCAGAATGAAGTCCTCGTGCGCCAATGCCTTTAGCGACACCTGCGGCCGCTTTTTACCCGCCCCTTTCAGCAGCGGATGCCCAACCGGCAATACCACCACCATCGGTTCGTCGAGCAATAACTCGAACGCCACGCCCTCGCGTACATCGACCGGCTTGCGGAGAAACGCGGCCTGAATTTGCCCCGCGGCCAAACGCTCGATAATTTCCGCCGCATTGAGTTCGGCAAGTTCCACGGCAACCTCGGGGCACACCGCGCGAAAGGCCCGGATCGTCTCGGTGGTGAAGGGATGGAACGCCGCCGAACTGGTGAGGCCGATCGAGATCGTGCCGAGCTCGCCGCGCGCAATCCGGTTCGCCCTGTCCACCGACTGTTGCAGCTCCTGCAGCAAGCGTTGCGCGTCTTCCGCAAAGGCTTGCCCCGCAGGCGTCAAAGTTACGCCGCGCGGCATGCGCACAAACAGTTCGAAGCCGATCTCTTCCTCCAGCGTTCGAATCTGCTGCGAGAGCGGCGGCTGTTGCATGGCCAGCCGTTCGGCCGCACGCGTGAATTGGCCTTCCTCAGCAACCGCCAGGAAGTAGCGCAAATGTCGAAGCTCCATCGTGTTCTGTCTCCTGGGTCGTGCTTTGCGTTCGATTCATTGCCATATCGTATAGATATGGATGGTGCACAAAACAGGTATTTTACATTTACCACGCTCAATCCTACGATCTCGTCCATCGCGTCGATCGAGGCCTGCGCTGCGTACGACAAGTACGGCAAGCAGGCTTGAGCGCCCCGCGACATAAAACAAAATCCACAGGAGACGATAGTGAAAAAGCAATGTGCGGTGGCCGCATTGGCCGTGGTGAGTTGCGCGAGTGCGCATGCTCAGGCATCGGTCACGCTGTACGGGGTGATCGATACGAATATCGAATTCCTCAACCATGCAGGGGCCAGTGGTGGCTCGCTGGTCCGCGAGAACTCCGGTGGACTGAGCAACTCGCGCTTCGGTTTTCGTGGGACTGAAGATCTCGGCGGCGGCAATAAAGCGTTTTTCATTCTCGAAGCAGGTTTCAACGGCAACGACGGCACCAATGCAACTGCCGGCGTGCTATTCAACCGGACCGCGGCGGTCGGGGTGTCGAATGAAGCCTTCGGTGCGTTGTCGGCGGGTTTGCAGTACACGGCGATGTACGACACGCTCATCAAGTACGACCCGATGGTGTTCGGCCAGCAATACACGTGGATGCCGACCACCGGCTCCGCGGACGGCTTCTCGTTCAAGGCGCGCGTGAACAACTCGGTCAAGTATGTGGGCCGTTTCGGCGGCTTGACCGCGACGGCGGATTACAGCTTCGGCGGCACGGCGGATTCGTTTCAAAGCAGCGCGGCATACGGCGGCGCGCTTGATTACGACAGCGGCAGCTTTGCCGCAGCGGTGGCTTACGACTACCGCAACGGCGCCATCAATTCGACCGGCATGTGGACCAAGTCGCGCAACTGGAGCGCGTCGGCGCGCGAGCAGATCGGCGACGTAACCGTCATGGGCGGCTACGAGCACTATCTGTTCAACCCGACCAAAGGCAAGACGGTGTCGTCGGCGTTGTGGTTCGGCGGCGTGCGCTATCTGATCGCGCCGACGTTCCGTTTGACGGCCGCCGCGTATTACCAGAGCAACAAGGCGGACAACGTATCGAACTCGTTGATGGGCGTGCTCGGTGCGGACTATATTCTGTCGAAGCGAACCGATGTGTACGCAACCGTTGCCTATGCTGCTTCCACGCGCTATGCCAACGACCAGTACACGCCGGTCGGCTTGACGAGCGACACCGCTTTCGGTCCGAACCAGACGGGTGTGACGCTCGGTATCCGCCACCGGTTCTGAGTTTTTGAGCTTTTCAACGACAGATTTGACGATGCGCCGCGTTCAAGACAGTGCACGGTGATCAGGAGCAAGCTGCATGACATTCAATCTTTCACGACGTCTGGCGATGGGGTGCGCGGCAGTGGGTGCTGCCATGCTGGCATTGCTCGCGCAACCGGCGTTCGCGGTGCATGCCTACGAGTCGCATCTGAAGCCGGTGGCGACGATCTCGGATACGCGGTTTGTGATCGAGACGCCGCAAGGGCAAGCTGAATTTCCGCTGTACCTGTCGAAGGATTGGACCGTCGCGCAGCCGCAGGTGACACGTGCGGTGATTGTGATTCACGGCAAACTGCGCAACGCGGACGTGTATTTTCGCACCGCGCAGAATGCACGCGATGCTGCTCATGCGGATCCCGATAGCACGCTCCTGATCGCGCCACAGTTCCTCGCCACGCTCGACACGCGTGTGCATAACGAACCGGCCAATCTGTTGCGCTGGACCGGCGACGCGTGGATGGGCGGCGAAGCGGCGCGGGCGCCGCAGCCCATCAGTTCGTATGCAGTGCTCGACGCGATCGTCACGCGTCTCGCGGATCGCAAGCTGTTTCCGAATCTGCGGCACGTCGTGTTCGCGGGGCACTCAGGTGGTGGCCAGGTCGTGCAGCGCTACGCGGTGGCGGCGCATAACATCGGCGTGCTGACGGATGAAGGCATCGACGTGCGCTACGTGGTGGCGAGCCCGTCGACGTATGCGTATTTCGATGCACAACGGCCGAATGCGCAAGGTGTAGCGGCGCCGTTCGATGCCGCACAATGCGCCGATTTCAATCAATGGAAATACGGCATGGACAATCGGCCGCCGTACCTGGATGACCGCTCGCCCGCACAACTCGAAGCGACTTATGCGTCGCGCCGCATTGACTACCTGGTCGGCGGCGCGGACGACGATCCGCAGCAAAGCGCGCTCGATAGAAGCTGTGCCGCCGAAGCGCAAGGTCCGCAGCGTGTCGCGCGTGCAGAGGCGTATTACCGCTACATCCAGTCGCGTCATCCGGAAGGGCTGAAGCAGAGTTTTCATATCGTGCCGGGTGTGGGTCACAACGGCGCGCGCATGTTGACGTCGGTCTGCGCGTTGTCGGCGATGTTCGACACCAAAGGATGCGAACAATGAGCGAGGCGAGTTTGAATCGGCGTGACGATGCGGCGTCCGCTTTGGAGGCATCGAACGGACTGAGCCCCTCGATGGTGCGGCGCGCGATCTTTGCCTCAGTGCTCGGCAACGGGCTCGAGTGGTTCGATTTTCTGATCTACGGCTACTTCGCAAAGATCATCGCGCAGGTGTTCTTTCCTGGCGGCAGCGGTTTCGTGTCGATCATGCTGACGCTCGCCACGTTCGCCGTGGGCTTTATCGTGAGGCCGATCGGCGGCATTCTGTTCGGTATCTATGCGGACCGGGCGGGGCGGCGCAAAGCACTTTCGCTGCTGATCATTTCGATGGCGGCGAGCACGCTGTTGATGGGCCTCACGCCGGGCTATGCCAGCATCGGCATCGCGGCGCCGTTGCTCGTGGTGCTCGCGCGGCTGTTGCAAGGGCTCTCGGTGGGCGGGCAGTTCGCGACGGCCTCGGCGATGCTGGTCGAGTACGCGCCGCCGCACAAGAAGATGTTCTACGGCAGCTTCAATATGTCGGCGCAGGCGTTCGCGTTGCTGCTTTCGTCAGGCGTCGGTTATCTGCTGACCACGCAGCTCACGCATGAGCAACTGGTGGCGTGGGGCTGGCGCCTGCCGTTTCTGTTCGGCGCGTTGGCGGGGCCGTTCGGTTTCTACATCCGGCATCGGGTGGCGGAATCGCCGGAGTTCGAGCGCTTGCTCGATCAAAAGGACAAGCCGCTGCGCGTGACGGTGCGCCAGTTCTTCCGCGATAACGGCGACGCGGCGATCTGTGCGATGGGCGTGATCATCATCGGCGCGGCGACCAATTATGTGTGGCACTCGTATCTGTCGGTGTATGTCGAGCGGCAATTGCATCTGCCGCTGTCCACCGCGCTGCTCGGCGCGTTCGTGTCGGGCGTGCTGAATCTGTTCCTGTTTCCGCTGTCCGGCAAGCTTGCCGATCGTTACGGCGCGTACCGGCTGTTCTATCCGATTGTGATCACGTGGATGGTGTGCGTGTATCCGCTGTATCACTTCGTCGTGACGAATCCCACGCCGGGGCATCTGTTCATCGCGCAGATGGTCGCAACGGTGTTCCTTGCCGCCATGTCCGGTTCGCACCCCGGCATGCTCGCGACGCTGTTTCCGGTGCGCAGCCGTTCGGCGGGCGTGGCGCTGTCGTACAACATTGCGGTGACGCTGTTCGGCGGCATGGCGCCGCTCACCATCACCGCCTTGACGCATCTGACCGGCAGCAGTTTGACGCCGGCGTTCTACCTGATTTTTGCCGGTTTCGTGTCGCTTGCGATGGTGTATTTCACGCGCTCGGGACGTGAGCCGGGCGGTGCAACGGCGAAGTTCGTCACGCGTTAGCCGCCACTAGCCAGACTGATTAGATGACTCACGAGCTTATTGCATGACCCAGCCTTTGATTACCGATGACGAACGCGCGCCAAATGAACGTCCGGTTGCCGTCGTCGCGAGCCGGCATCTGAGTGTCGCGACGCTTGCGGGTAGCGGCACCGTGCCGGTGTTCGCGAACGGCGACTGGCTTGCGCCGACGCATGACGTCAAGCGTGCCGTGATTCTGATTCACGGACGCCTGCGAAATGCGGACACGTACTTCAATCTGGCGGAGCGCGCGTGCGCACTGGCTGGTGGCGATGCGGCCGATACGCTGCTGATCGTGCCGCAGTTCCTCGCGAGTGCCGACGTTGGCGCGCATGCGTTACCGCCATCCACGCTGCATTGGGAATGGACTAGCTGGATGGGCGGCGACAACGCCGAAGGTCCGGCGCCGCTCAGTTCGTTCGATGTGCTCGACGCCATTCTGCAGACGCTGGCGTCGCGTGAGCAGTTTGCGTCGCTGACCGAGGTGGTGATCGCCGGGCATTCGGGCGGTGGCCAGGTGGTGCAGCGCTATGCCGTGGTGACGCGCGGTGAGGCGCCGCTCGTCGCGCGCGGAATTGCGCTGCGCTATGTGGTCGCGAATCCTTCGTCGTACGTGTACTTCGATGCGATGCGGCCGACAGCATCAGGTGAATTCGTGGCGTTCGATGCGACGGCATGTCCGTCGTTCAATCGCTGGAAGTATGGGCTCGAAGATTTGCCGGCCTATGCTTCGAGCGACGGTGATTCGAGCTCCGCTGATGCGCTCGAATCACGCTATGCGCGTCGTGACGTCACCGTGCTGCTCGGCGGCGCGGATTGCGATCCGCAGCATCCGGCACTCGACCGTTCATGCGCTGCGCAGACGCAGGGCGAGCATCGGTTGGGGCGCGGATTGGCTTACGCGCGCTATATGGCGTCGCGGCATCCGGAACGGGCGCTGAAGCATCGTACGTTTGTGATCGACGGCGTCGGGCACGACGCGAAGGGGATTTTTGCATCGGCGCAGGGGCTGGCGGCGTTGTTCGGCAAGGCATGAACCGTGCTACTGCGATAAGGCCAGCTTTCAAAGGACTGTGCCGACATGAACAAGACCAGAATTCTCGCGGCCGCGATCGCCGCTGTATCACTTGGCGCCTTGCTGCCGTGCAGCGCGAATGCTGACGATGCGCCTAGCCCGTGTGCATCGCTCAAACGGATCGTCGCGGCGGCGCCGGACGGCCTGGCTTCGCTGACACCGGATGACGGCAAGGGCGTCGCGCAACCCTACGGCGATGACGCCCAGTGTTCGGCGAGCCGCGGGAGTTATCAATGCACGTGGACGCCGCATCACGACGCCGGTTCGAGCGCGGACGCGCTGCAGGGTGTCGCGGCGGACATCGCCTCGTGCCTGCCGGACGCGACGCATGATCAGAATTCACCGGGACGTCAGCATTTTTATCTTGGCACGCGCGCCAAACGGACCGATATCACGTTGACGCGGGCTGATTCGAGCAAGTTGAGGCTGGTTGTATCGGGCAAGTGAGCGGGCACGTGCGTTTCGGACTATCCGAGCGTAGCCGTTATTGTGATGCTGGCCACCATGTCCAGCCGCGTCGCGCGCGGCGCAACTCGACCATCGAGAGCGGCGCGATTTCGATGCGTGGAAACACAGCCGGCGGCGCGCCGAGTGCATGAACGATCGCGGCCCGGATCACAGGCGCGTGCGTGACGGCGACCACGTTGTGCGTGTTGCCCGGTATGACGCCCTCGCTCAACGTATCGCTCAACGCACCGTTTAGCGCATCGAGCCACTGTCCCACCCGCTTCACGAGTTGACTGAACGACTCGCCGCCGTGCGCGGCCGCGTCGGGATCGTGTGTCCATGCGGCGAGGTCGTGTGGTGCTTCGACCGCGAGATCGGCAAGGCGGCGGCCGTGCCACCGGCCGTAGTCCATATCTGCCAGCCGCTCGTCGACCGATGCCGCGGCGCCGAGCCCCAAGGCCGACGCCGTATCGCGCGCACAAACGGCAGGACTGACGAAAACCGCCGCGTCATCCGGAATCGACAGACGCGCTCGTGCGGCGGCGGCTTCGGCGAGGCCGCGTGCGTCGAGCGGGTCGTCGGCAGGGAAGCGGCCCGCGCGCATCGCCGCGGTCGATGCGTGGCTGATCAGTAACAGCCGTATGTCCATTCAATTGATTTCCATAAAGACCGGACTAGAGCGGGACGCCGCGTACATGCTTTGCATTGCCGGGAGGCAAAGTTTAGCGCGTAGAATAGCGTCACTGCGAAGCACGGAAGCCGGTGAGAGCCCGGCGCGGTCGCGCCACTGTAATCGGCATTCATGAGCCGAAAGCCAGACCTGAGCTTCGCACCATCCCTCTTCAATCGACTATCGGGGCGCGTTACCCCCAGGAGATGTCCATTATGTCCAACGCTGTTTTCGATTCCACGACACAGCCCGTCGCCCAACCCACGCCGATTCCGCTGCGTGAACTGCTGCCTTGGGTCGTGTTCGGCGGCTTGCTGTTGTTGCTTGCGCTGTATTTCGTTGGTGCGGAGCAGGGCGCCACGTCGCTGGTGCCTGGCATGTATGTGCACGAATTCGTGCACGACGGCCGCCATCTGCTCGGCTTTCCCTGCCACTAACGGAGTCGAACATGGTCGGTAAATTGTTGGTACGCGGGATGCTTGCAGGCATCGCCGCGGGATTGCTCACGTTCGGCTTCGCGAGACTGGTGGGCGAACCGCAGGTCGATCAGGCGATTTCCTTCGAGGAAAAGGCCGACGCCGCCAAAGGCGAAGCGCCCGAACCCGAACTGGTGAGTCGCGGCACCCAAGCTGGGCTGGGATTGTTGACGGGCGTGGTGACGTACGGTGCCGCGTTCGGCGGCCTGTTCTCACTGGTGTTCGCCTATGCGTACGGTCGCGTCGGCACGCTGAGTGCACGCGCGTTGTCCGCATGGCTCGCGCTTGGCGCGTTTATCACACTGGTGATTGTCCCGAACATCAAGTACCCGGCGAATCCCCCTTCGGTGGGCGACCCCGAGACGATCGGGATGCGGACCGGCTTGTTCTTCCTGATGATTGCGATCTCGCTGGCGGCAATGGTGTTTTCGCTGAAGGTTCGACGCCGCGCGGCACTGAAGCTGGGCGCATGGAATGGTTCGATCGTGGCGGGCGTGGTGTTCGTTGCGATCATTGCGGGCGTGCAACTGTCGATGCCGACGATCAACGAAGTGCCGGCGGCTTTTCCGGCGGTGCTGTTGTGGAAATTCCGCGTCGCGGCCATCGGCATGCAGGTGATCATGTGGACAACCCTTGGGCTGCTGTTCGGCGCGCTCGTTGAGCGAAGCAAATTGCTGGCTCCCGCGAGCCGCAGCGCCGCGAAGTCTGCTTACCTTTGATGTGAACGGCGTGACCGTGCGAGCCGCGGTCACGCCGACGTGCAGCGCGAGAGAAGCCAAATACATCAAGTACTTGGCGCGTTTGCCGGAATGTTATCCACAGGCTTGTGAACGTTTTCTGTGGATAAGCCACCCCTCTGCAATGCGCCGCTCCGCGCCAACCGTGTCGGCGATCATCGCTGCGTCCCCCCGCACCGCAAGCAACAAACCGATCTGCGTCAAGCACTTAGGTACGATGCCCCGTTGTTATCAACAACCCTATGAACATTTTCTGTGGACAAGTGCCATGGCCGCATAACGTTATGCAAATCGCTTGGTTGCCCGAAGCCGGGGCAAATCCGACACTCACTCCAATCTCAAGCAAACCGAGTCTGGAGCCATGTCGAACACATCAAGCCTGCGCCCATCGTGGGCCACTCGCATCACGGCACTTCTGCTGCTGGCCGCATCGGCACTAACGACGACAACGGCCATCGCCGCGCCACCTTCGGGCGATCCGATCCTGATAGGCGTCAGCGGCCCGCTGACCGGCCAGAACGCTCAGTACGGCGCGCAATGGAAAGCTGGTTTCGATCTTGCATTGGATGAGATCAACAGCCACAACGGCATCAACGGCCGTCCGCTGAACTACGTCTTCGAAGACAGCCAGAGCGATCCACGCCAGTCCATCACGATCGCGCAGAAATTCGTCAACGACCCGCGCATCCTTATCGAACTCGGCGACTTCTCGAGTCCCGCTTCGATGGCAGCGTCGCCGATTTATCAGCATGCCGGCCTCGTGCAACTCGGCTTCACCAACTCGCATCCTGACTTCACCAAAGGCGGCGACTACATCTGGAGCCCATCGGTCAGCCAGGCCGACGCGCAGCCGCTGCTTGCCGACCTCGCCGTGAAAACGCTCGGCCTCAAGCGCATTGCCGTGCTCTATCTGAACACCGACTGGGGACGCACCAGCAAGGACGTCTTTGTCAAAGCCGCCAATGAACGCGGCGCGCAAGTCGTTGCGGCCGAAGGCTATCAGTCGGCCGAGAAAGATTTCCGCGCGACGCTGGTCCGCGTGAGCGCCGCGAATCCGGATGGCATCGTGCTGATCTCGTACTACTCCGACGGCGCGCAGATCGCCCGCCAGGCGAGAACTAGCGGCATCAACCTGCCGATTGCTGCGGCCAGTTCCGTGTATTCGCCGAAATTCCTCGAACTCGGCGGTGAGGCCGTCAATGGCGTGGCGACGAACACCAGCTTCTTCCCCGGTGAATCCGGGCCTGAAGTGCAAAGCTTCGTTAAACGCTTCGAGGCGAAATACCACCGCGAGCCGGACGCGTTCAACGCGTATGCGTATGACGCCGTCATCATCTCCGCCTATGCGCTGCGCGCCGGCGGTCCTGACCGCAAGGCCGTGCGCGATGCGCTGCCGAAGCTGCACGACATTCCGAGCGTCGTGTTCGGCAAGGCCAATTTTGATCCGGCGACGCGTCGTGTGATCGGCGTAAAAAACATCAACGTGGTGGTGAAGAACGATAAGTGGACGTTGCTTGAGAGTAAGGCGACGGTTGCGCAGAAGTAGGCGTTCCGCTAGCGGTCTTGCTCTCCGAACATTCACAACATTCACGACTTTTGCGCCATGAGCCTTTTACTCGACCACATTGTGATTCGCGTCCACGATCTGACGCAGACCATTGAAAACTTCACTGCGCTCGGTTTCACCGTGCAGCAAGGCGGCACCCATGCCGATGGCGTGACGCATAACGCACTGATCGGTTTCGCGGACGGCAGTTACATCGAGCTGATCGCCTTTTTGCAGGCGGCGCCGCAACGTCGCTGGTGGGACGTGGGGCAGCGTCACGGCGATGGATTTGTTGATTACGCGTTGCTGCCGTCGAGCGTGGGCGCAGTAATCGATGCCGCTCATGGACGAGGTCTGCTATACGACGGTCCGCAGGCAGGTGGGCGTGTGCGTCCGGATGGCGCGCGGCTCGAGTGGCAGACCGGCCGGCCGCAAACCAGCGACTTGCCGTTCCTGTGCGGGGATATCACGCCGCGTCATCTGCGTGTCGCTGAGGGCGCGGTGCGTGAACATAAGAACGGCGTGCGAGGGGTGGCGAGTTTGACGGTCGCTGTGAATGATCTGACGGCGAGTTTGCAGCGGTATCGGGCGTTGCTCGGTATCGGTGAAGGGGAGACGCGGACGGTGGCTTTGCCGGGGCTGGGGGCGGTGTCGGCGACGGTGTCGATTGGTGATACGTCCGTTGTGTTGCTGAGCCCCGTGCACGTCGATGCCGCGAGCGTTACCGCCGAGGGCGCGGCGTTGCGCCGGCAATTGGCCACGCGTGGGGAAGGGGTGTTTGGTGTTGCTTTGCGCGCTGATGGTAAAGCACAGCCGGAGGTGCTCGACCGTGATCGCACGCATGGCGCGTGGTTCGAGATCACTGCGGGGTGAGGGGAATCGCTTTTCGGCGCGCAGCGCTTGGTAAGTTAAGTGGATCAAGCAGTTGGCGCTGTTGTGGGGTTGTTATCCACAGGCTTGCGAACATTTTCTGTGGACAAGTTCACAACAGCTGCTGGCCCTGAATACCGTGGGCAAACAAAATCCGAATTCCATCGCCGCTTAGGCGCTCCTATTCCTAAGCGCCCAATTGAACACGCTCCGCGTTCTGGTGGCCGGCTGCGTCAACCGATCAAACAACTGGGCGACGGCGCCATCGAGTTGAGCGAGCGCTGGTGCCTTTGCCGGATCGACATCAACGGCAGCAGTCATCGGCACGGGCCCTTCCAACTCGTCACGTGTAGTCACTGCTACGCCACCGTTGTACCTGGCGATCAACGAGTCCAGCCGCGCAACGATCGATTCCACATGCGCAGCGCTAACATTCGCCGCATTGAGCGACACATCTTCCGACGACGTGACTCGCCGCGAAGGATCACTCAGCACTCGAGCCCAATGCAAGCAGCACAGCAGCGACCCGGTGGCAAGTTCAACGCCGGGATTCCACACCACCACCCGCTGTGTCTGCAGTGGTTTCAACGCGATCCGTAGATCATGCCAGGCTCGATCGAGCTTGCGCATGACCGACGCCGTCTCGGGCGCTTGAGCAGTCGAGCCAGCAAGCCGCACCACTTCGCGCAGTGCGCCAAGCACAGCCCCAAGCCTCGCCTCTACGTGCCGGGTCGCCGCAAGCGGCATCATCAGAATCGCGACCGCAAACGACACGAGGCAACCGACCAGTACTTCTTCGATCCGCAACTCGACCAGCGGTCCCATTGCGAAGCCCAACTCGCCGTAAACGAGCCCGACGAGCACGGTAATGAAAAACACCCCCGGCGCATACGCACTCAGGATGTAGTAAGCCCATCCGAATACGCACAGGATCATCGTGGCCACGAGCAACACGGACGAGTCGTGCAGCGGCGCGACGAGCAACACGCTGACTAACGCGCCCGCCAGCGTTCCGGCGAGGCGCTGTGCGCCGCGATAGACCGTGTCCGCGCGTGACCGCGTGCCGAGAAACACCACGAAGGTCGTGATGACCGCCCAGAACCAGCGCTCGGGCGACAACGAGTGGCCGATCAGCATCGCGAGAAAGGCAGCGGTCGTGGCGCGCGTGGCGTGCAGCCAGCAGAGTTTGGCGCGCAAATCGGCAAGCCATGACGCCGCGGACTGAGCACTCGTAGCGCCAACCGGTGAAGGCGAAGTGCCGCGTACATGGCCTTGATGCGCAATTTCTTTGAGCCGCACAATCGCGTGACGCAGCATGTCGGCGCGTGCATGAGCGCCGCCGTGCGCCGGCGCTGAAGCAAACGCATGCTGTCCCGCCGCCACTTCCACTTCGACGATTCGCTCGCGAATCGTCTCGGCGTCGGGCGGATTCAGCAACGTCAGTTGTTCTTCAAGCGAGAGCGCGGCTTCGTTCAGTGCTGACAGATGCACCGCGCTCGGTGCCGCGAGTACACGCGAGGCGCGCAACGTCACCGTATGAATGGCAAGCCGGAAGCTGGCAGCCGCACGCATCGGCACGATCACGCGGCCGACGAGCGTGACCATCAGCGGACCGAACGCGGACAGCAAGAGCGACTGCACAAGATGCAGGGCAGAAGGATGCAGATACAGCCCAAGATAGAAGCACACCACGCCCAGCATCGCGCAACCCAGCGCACGCGGACCGCAGGCCTGGACCAGCATGCCAACGAACATCACGACCAGGAAGCCCGCATCCCCAGCGAGCGGATAACGGCTCAGCACGCTCGCTGCGGCAAAGCACACGCAGGCGCAGAGATAAAGACAGAGAAGCGTGCCGAACCACGCAGGCCGCCGCGCATCGCGCACGAACAGCGGCGCCACCATCGCAAAGAGGATGCCGGGCGCGGCGAGGGTAATCGGCTGGTGATGAAAGACGGTCCACGCGATGCTGGCAATGCCGGTGAGCAGGCAGGCAAGCGCAACGCGCAGCGCGGTATGGAGACGCACGAGTCCCGGGTCCGCAACCAGCAGGCGGTCGGCGACGCGTGAAAACGCGGCAGCAATCATGATCGATGATATCCAGGCTAAATGGCCGCACCGGCTTTTGGCCGATTGCGACAGGGCGTGCGTGCGAGCCCGCCACCTTCGTAGCGTCGAATGGGGCGGCCCTGCCGGGATCACCGGCTGGACACCCCGTCCGACGACGGGCGATAACACTCGAACAGGCATGCCGGACGCGCTGCAAAAGGTGGCGCAGCGCATCCGGCGGGTTCGGGTTTTCCCGGATGATACCGGTTCAAAAATGCGGTTGTCGAATTTTTGCGGCGGCGCAGCAGTGTTGGAACGCAATCAGGTCGCGTCGTGGAAAATCACCCCGAGCGTGTGCCGGTGGCCCGAGCGCAGGCGGCTCACGCCGTGCCGCAGATTCACCCGATACACGCCGCGTGTGCCCTGCACCGGCCGGTGATGGACCGCAAACACCACCGCATCGCCCTTGCCGAGCGGCACGACTTCCGTACGTGTCTGCATCCGCGGACGCTGCTCCGTCATGACGAACTCACCGCCCGTGAAATCCTGGCCGGGCTCCGAGAGCAGTATCGCGACCTGAAGCGGGAACACGTGCTCGCCGTATAGATCCTGATGCAGGCAGTTGAAGTCGTCCTTGGCATATTGAAGAATCAGGGGCGTTGGACGCAGCTGGCCGGCGGCGTGACAGCGCTCGATAAATTCGCCGTGGGCGGCCGGATAGCGGACATCGATATTCATCGCCTCGTTCCAGCGATTCGCGACCGGCGCGAGGCGCGGATAGAGCCCGGCGCGCAACTCGGCGACCAACGGCGGCAGCGGATACGCAAAGTACTTGTACTCACCACGACCGAAACCATGCCGCGCCATCACGACGCGGCTTCGGTACAGATCGTCGCGCGGATAGTTTGCGCTCAGCGCGTCGCATTCCTGCGCACTGAGCAGATTGCGCAGCATCGCGCAGCCATATCCGTTCAGTTCTTCTTCGATATCGAACCAGTCGATCGCGTCGACGCGTTGCGTGAGCGGGCTGGTGACGGTGCCTGGCGTCAGTGCTGCCGTGTGATTCTGTTTGGGCTCGAACCCCAGCTCCAGTTCCAACTCCGGCGAGTGCAGAGCCTTCGCGACCATATTCATGAGCATTCTCCGTAAGGCGATTCATCAAACGATGACCGAGTGTAAGCACACGCTCACGGCCACGCACTCCGACTCTTGCTCTCCAATTCCCGTATCGTTATGGCGGCGCTCGAACCCTGCCCCGCAGGTTCGGAGGTATCGAAAACGCAATCCTCGCGAAACCTGACGCGAAGTTCGTAGTAAAACCTTATCTGGCCCACCAAACAGCGTATTCGGAGACTTTGCCCATGTCCGCCGCCCCAGAGAACCTCGATAGCTGGCTCGACAAAGAGGTCGTGATTGAGGACGACATCACCGCCTTTCCGCTGACGGCAATGGCCGCCACCCTGGACCGGGAAGAAAGCGGCGATACGGTGCCACCACTCTGGCACTGGCTGTACTTCCTGCCGGTCGCGCCGCTGTCGGATGCCGGTCCGGATGGTCATCCGAAGCGCGGTGACTTTCTGCCGCCGGTGCCGTTGCCGCGCCGCATGTGGGCCGGTGGCCGGCTGACGTTCCATGCGCCGCTCAAAATCGGCGAGCATGCGAGACGCACGTCGACCATCGCCAATATCGAAGACAAGACCGGCCGCTCGGGCCGTCTCGTGTTCGTGACGGTGCAGCACACGATTGAAGTTGGCGGTGAACTGAAGCTCGAAGAAGAGCACGACATTGTCTATCGCGATGCGCCGCAAGAGGGCGCCCGACCACCGCAAGCGGCACTCGCCCCCGAGGGCGAAACGTGGAGCCGTGCGATCGATGCGGACGCCGTGATGCTGTTTCGCTACTCGGCACTGACCTTCAATAGTCATCGCATTCACTACGACTACCCGTATGTGACCGAAGTGGAAGGCTATCCCGGGCTGATCGTGCATGGTCCGCTGATCGCGACGCTGCTGGTCGATCTGGTACGCCGTGAACAACCGGACGCGGTGGTGCAAAGCTTCGCGTACAAGGCGCTGCGGCCCACCTTCTCTGGTCAGGCTTTCACGGTATGCGGCAAACTTTCTGCCGACGGTAGGACCGTCGATCTGTGGGCCAAAGACCATGAAGGTTATCTGACGATGCGCGGTACGACCGCGCTTGAGTAGGCAACCGGGATCAAAGCCAAAGCGAACGGGGATTGCTGGGGCGCGACAAGAATATTTCCAATAAGAAACGAGCCGCATCTGCCGAAGCGCCGCTAATTTGCCGCTAACCACGCGGGAATCAGTCCGCACAGGCTTGCCCCGTGTACCCTCGAATCAACCCCAGCAAGCCAACTCGCATGTCCAGGCACCCCGCCCCTGGGCAAATACCCTTGCCGCCACAAAATCCCGCGTGTATAGTTTCCGAACTTACTCTTGTTTCGCATCGGAAATTAAAGGGATTCTCATGGACGCTTCCACCATCCTCGCCGACCTCGGCATCGCCCACGCGGCGCAAGCCGGCGACATCGCGGTTCATTCGCCGATCACCGGCGAACTCATTGGCCGTGTGGCCAGCAACACGGTGGCGGAAGTCGACGCGGCCCTCGCCAATGCGAAAGAGGCGTACACCGCCTGGCGCAACGTCCCGGCGCCGCGCCGCGGCGAACTGGTGCGCCTGCTCGGCAATCGCCTGCGTGAAAAAAAGCACGCACTTGGCAGCATCATCACGCTCGAAACCGGCAAGATCCTGCAGGAAGGCTTGGGCGAAGTGCAGGAAATGATCGACATCTGCGACTTCGCGGTCGGTCTGTCGCGCCAGTTGTACGGTCTGACGATCGCCTCGGAACGCCCGGGCCATCGTATGGCTGAAACCTGGCATCCCATGGGTACGTGCGTCGTGATCTCGGCGTTCAACTTCCCGGCCGCAGTGTGGTCGTGGAATGCGGCGCTGGCGCTGGTGTGCGGCAATGCGGTGATCTGGAAGCCGTCGGAAAAGACGCCGTTGACCGCGCTTGCCGTCAACCAGATCCTCAGCGAAGCATTGAAGGAATTCGGCGACGCGCCGGCCGGCCTGACCGCGCTGATCAACGGTGGCCGCGATGTCGGCGCGAAACTGGTGGCCGATCCGCGTGCATCGATCGTCAGCGCGACGGGCAGCACGGAAATGGGCCGCACGGTCGGCGTTGAAGTGGCGAAGCGCTTCGGTCGCTCGCTGCTCGAACTCGGCGGCAACAACGCGGGCATCGTCGCGCAAACGGCAGATCACGAACTCGCAATGCGCGGCATCCTGTTCTCGGCCGTGGGTACGGCGGGGCAGCGTTGCACGTCGCTGCGGCGCCTGTTCGTGCACGAGAGCGTGTACGACAAGACCATCGAACGTCTGAAGCAGTTGTACAGCAAGGTGCCGATCGGCAACCCGCTCGAAAAGGGCACGTTGATGGGGCCGCTGATCGACAAGCAATCGTACGCACGCATGCAGGAAGCGCTGCAGCAGGCTACGGCCGAAGGCGGCAAGGTGTTCGGCGGAGAGCGCGTCGAGGTGAAGGGCCATGAAGGCGGGTACTACGTGCGTCCGGCGATCGTCGAAATGCCGTCGCAAACGGCGGTGGTGCTGAAAGAAACCTTCGCTCCGATTCTCTACGTGCTGCGCTATTCGGATTTCGCGGATGCGGTCGATGCAAACAATGCAGCGGTGCACGGTTTGTCGTCGTGCGTGTTCACGACCGATCTGCGCGAAGCTGAACGTTTCCTGTCCGACTCGGGCAGCGACTGCGGCATCGCTAATGTGAACATCGGACCGAGCGGCGCGGAAATCGGCGGCGCGTTCGGTGGCGAGAAGGAAACCGGCGGCGGTCGTGAGTCGGGTTCGGATGCGTGGAAGGCCTACATGCGCCGCGCGACCAACACGGTCAACTACTCGTCGGCGTTGCCGCTCGCGCAGGGCATCGACTTCAATATCGACTGATCCCGCCAGTAGCACTACAGCGATAAAGCAATCGACCAGTAGAGCATTCAGCAGGAAGCAGCGGCGCATTCAGGCGCCGTTGTTCACAACTTCTTTCAGCAATTCGTTTGCGCCGCCCGCCGTTTCAGAGCGGCCACGCTACTCGTGGAGTAAGACGTGAGTTCCAAAGTCGTGATCGTCGGCGGTGGGGTGCTCGGCAGCTCGGTTGCGTATTTTCTGCAGCTTAATGATCCGTCGGTCAGCGTGACGGTGATCGAACGTGATCCGACGTATGCGCGTTCGTCGTCGGCATTATCGGCTGCATCCATTCGCCAGCAATTTTCTACACCGCTTTCCATTCAGATGTCGCTATTCGGCATCGAATTTCTGCGCTCGATCGGCGAGCGGCTCGAAATCGACGGCACGAAGCCCTCGATCGATCTGCACGAAGGCGGCTATCTGTTTCTCGCTACGCCCGCCGGTGAGGCGACTCTGCGTGAGAATCACGCGCTGCAAAAGCGGCTTGGCGCCGATATCAGTTTGCTCGACAAAGACGCATTGCAAGCGCGCTTTCCCTGGCTCAATACCGAAGACCTCGTTGCCGGCGCCTACGGCGAAAGCGGTGAAGGCTGGTTCGACGGTTACGGCCTCGTGCAGGCACTGCGCAAGAAAGCGCAGGCGCTCGGCGCGCGCTACATTGCCGCCGACGTCACCGCGCTGCATCGCGACGGCAAACACGTGACGCAAGTGCAAACCGCGGATGGCGAGGTCTACGCCTGCGATTTCGTAGTGAATGCAGCGGGCGCCTGGTCGCGCAAGGTTGCACAGATGGCCGGCATCGATCTTCCGGTGTTCGCACGGCGCCGCAGTATTTTCAATGTCACGTCGCCTGCGCGACTCGAACGGTGCCCATTGCTGATCGATCCGAGCGGCGTGTATTTCCGGCCTGAGGGCAACTCGTTCATCTGCGGTACGTCGCCGTCAGCGGATAACGATCCCGACGATTTGCCGCTCGACGAAGTCGATCACGCACTATTCGACGACGTGATCTGGCCGACGCTCGCGCATCGCGTACCGCAATTCGAGGCGCTGCGCGTGCAGAACTGCTGGTCCGGCTACTACGAATACAACGTGCTCGATCAGAACGCAATCATCGGCTACCACCCGGACGTCGATAACTGCATTTTTGCCAATGGCTTTAGCGGGCATGGTTTGCAACAAGGCCCGGCAACCGGCCGCGGCATCAGCGAATTGATTCTGCATGGCCGCTATACGACGCTCGATCTCGGTTCGCTGAGTTTCACGCGTGTGCTCGAAAACCGGCCGATCGTCGAGAAGAACGTGGTTTAGCCCGCGCGTTCGAGGTGATGCGGAAAACGCAATACGTAGTGCGTAGATATCGTTTGCCGCCCACCCGGACGATGGCCACAATCGACGCGGATCTTCCATCGATAAGATAAACGGCCCGTCACCATGTTCACGTTCAATCCTGCATTCGAAGCGCCGACCGGTTCGCCGATCCGCGAGCTGTTCAAGTATCTGGCGCAACCCGGCATGATTTCGTTTGCCGGCGGCTACCCGGCGAGCGATCTGTTCGATCGCGAGGGTCTGGATGCGGCCGCCGCGCGTGCGTCGCAGCAGCCCACGCTCTGCCTGCAATATGGGCCGACTGATGGCCTCGCCGTCCTCAAGGACCAACTCGCGCTTTTGATGACGCGGCGCGGTACGCCTTGCACGCCGCAGGAATTGCTCGTCACGACGGGTTCGCAGCAAGGCTTTGATCTGCTGCTGCGCGTGATGGTTGCGCCGGGTGACGTGGTGCTGGTCGAACAGCCCGCCTATCCGGCGACCTTGCAGGCATTGAAGCTGCAAGAGGCGGACGTGGTGACGGTGCCGGTCGATCACGATGGACTCGATGTCGCCGCACTGGCCGCGTTGCTCGAAGCGGGAACATTAGCTCGGCCACCGAAGCTGCTCTACACCGTGCCGACTTTTGCCAATCCAACCGGCGCGACCTTGTCGCTCGAACGCCGCATGGCGTTGTTGAAGCTGGCGGCGCGTCACCATTTTCTGATCGTCGAAGACGATCCCTATGGCGACCTGCGTTTCAGCGGCGCGGCGTTGCCGTCGCTGCTCGCGTTAAGCGATCAGGTGCCCGGTTCACGCGACTGGGTCGTGCATTTTTCGAGTCTGTCGAAGATCGTCGCGCCGGGTTTGCGGGTCGGCTGGATGATCGCGCACGCGGAAATTTTGCGCCGCTGCGTGGTTGCCAAACAGACCGTCGACCTGTGCAGCTCGCCGTGGACCCAGGCGATCGCCGCCGAATATCTCGCGAGTGGAGCGCTGGAGCGTCATTTGCCGAAGATCATCGACGCCTATGCCGTGAAGTGCCGCGCGCTGTGCGACGCGTTGGATGAGCATCTGGGTGACGCCATCGCGTTTCATCGTCCTGCCGGCGGCATGTTCGTATGGGCGCGATTGAAGGGTGGGCAGAATGCGTCCGGCACGCTGCGTGCCTGTATCGAGCGCAATGTCATGTTCGTGCCGGGCGTCGCGTTTTATAAAGACAATATCGATCTGACGGCACTGCGTCTGTCATTTGCAGCGCCCGGCGTCGCCGAAATCGAAACCGGCGTGCAGAGAATGAAGCAGGCGCTCGCACTGGTTTGACGACGGCTAACGCGGCTAACATAGTATTGGCGGTAAAGCAGTAAGGGCAATACCTGAAATAACCCGGTGAGCACGTAGTGCGTAGCCGGGTTTTTTTATGCAGATGCTAAATCGCTGGGATTTAGCATAACCATCCCGATCCGGTAAAGCAGCATAAGGCCGCGCCTGGTCGGACTATGCTCGCAGGCCCATCTGTGCGCGGTTGAAGGCGGCAACGGGCGCAAGCGTTCCCGTCTGTGTATGCCGCCGCCTTCCGCTGCCGTTTAACTCAAGCCGTTGCTTCAGATGAGCGCGTTTTAAAAATATTTAATTTCGCTCGTTCAATATTTCCGTCAAACTCCTGAAACATGGCTGAATGTTAAATGGCGAGTCCCGCTGGTTTTGGACTAAAAATATCGGTTATCATCGCTGCCTTCGGCGAATGATTTCGGTGAGTTAATTCATCGGCCATCCACGTTAATACCGTCGCATCGAACCAGAAAAAATCAGATGAAGATGTCGCGAAAAAAGATTGCAATCCTGGTAGTCGGTCTTCTGGTCGTGGCCGGCATCGTCATTCAGGCGGTGTGGCGTCCATTCGGGCACCGCAAAGCCTCCGGGACCAGCGAAATCGTGCTCGATATTCATCACCCGGATGCGGTGATCGACAGCGAAGCCCTCTCGCGTTTGCCACGCGATATCTTGCGTGTGCCGCTGTTACACGACGTGCTGACTCAAGACTTCGTCGACTATTACGAATCAAACGACACACGCTTGTCCACAGAAGGCGCGCTGCGCCGTCTCGCGTTCGAACATCAACTCGACTGGCGCGATGAACTGATCCGCCGCGTATTCGACGAACCCGCGCATGTGCTGCTGTGGCGCTCGCCGGACGGCCGCCTCGGTTACTGGGTGATGTCGATGCACCGTAACGGGCTGGCGAAGCTGCTGCAAGGCTTCGGCAACGTCGCCGCGAGCGACTCGCAGTTGAGCCAGGTCGCCAAACTCTCCGGCGATGTGCCGGTCTACGCGTTGAAGCTGGCGGTTGGCCGCACGATTCTGTTTGCAACGAAGGACGACCGCCTTGTCGTGATGTCCGCCCCGGGCGTGCTGCTCGACGCGAAAGGCAGCTTGCTGGGCGAGCGGGCCGACGCCGTGTCCGAGATGCTTTCTTCCGGCCGCGACGATGCGACGCGCGCCTATCAGCTGGACGCGCCCGGCGATGCGCCGAAGGGCCACCGGTTGGTGGTGTCGGCCAATTATTTGTCGTTTGGTTATCAGGCATTTTTCTCCGGCATCGACGCACTGCGATTCGATTTTTCGCCGAACGGCAGCGCTGCGGCGAACTGGCAGACTTCCGCTTTGATCGAGCCGGGCAAGTTGCCGCAGGCGTGGAATAGCGCCGACTTGTGGCGTGCCTTACCGGCCAATCCGGCAGCGTGCACGAGCTTGCCAGCGGACTGGAAAGAAGCCTCGGGCTTGTTGGGCAAGGTGGCCGATGTGGGCGCGGATGGCGCTTCTGCGATCGGCGATCAGCTCACTGGCCCCGCGGCCGTTTGCTGGTATGCGAAATCCACATTGGTTGCGCCGGTGTTCGTTGCTCGCGTGAAGACACAGGACGCGACGAGCATCGCTGCGCTGCAGACCGCGCTCGGCAAGACCTTTGGCGACGTGATCGGCGCGTACGAGGCGAAGGCCGCCAAATCCGGTGATGCCGATTCGGGCTATCGTCGCTTGCCGGTCACGAAGCGTGACCAGGGCGCCGGCGTTACCGTGTGGCAACGGCCGGTCAGCGCGCTCTCCGGTACGGCGCTGTCCAGCAAGGCGTCGTTCGCATCGCAACTGTCTGCAGAGCGCTATTTCCCCGTGACGCTCGCACTGGCGCACGGTTATCTGATTTTCTCTCCTGATTCACGTCTGGTCGACGACACGCTCGCCGTGCTCGACAAGCGTTATCCGGCGCTGGCCGATACGCTCGCGCCGCAGCGTCTGCCGCGCACGATTCTCACGCTGACACCTTCGTCCGCGGCTGCGTTGATCGAACGCGAAGCGGGCGCGGCCTTGCCGGCGGATCAGGAAGCGGTGTTCCGCAATGCGTCGCGCACTCACCTCGTGCCGAAGCTGCATGCGCTGGCACACTACCCGCCGGTTTCGTTGACGCTGCCGCAGAACTTGCCGGGGTCGACGGGTTGGGTCCCGGTGGAATGGTGGTTCGATCGCGCGAAGGCGGGTGCGGATCCCGCTGCCACCGCGGGAGTAGCAGACTCGCCTGCAGATCAGCCCGGCACCGAGGGCGACTAAGTGCGCCGCCTTCACGTCCCCGACGTGGCATTCGCGACGAATGCCCGCACGGCACGCCGCATCTGGCTCGTGCGTGCTATGTCGACGCTCGTCGTGGCCGGCCTCGCGCCGTACGCGAACGCACTCACCAGCACAACCGCATCGCCGGACCCAGACGCGCTTTCGCCGCAGCAATCCGCTGCATTTCGCGCGTGGTTCGTGCGCATCGTCGACCAGCAAATGCGCCGTGGCCCGACGCCGCGCTGGACGCAGCGCGATTGCGCGGGCCTCGTGCGCTTTGCCGTCGGCGAGACGCTCAAGCCGCATGACACCAAATGGTTGCGCGCGAACGGCATGACCAGTCTCGCGGACACCAGCAGCATGCCGCCCGAGCTGCAACTGTCCACGTCGCAACGCGGAATCGCGAATCGCTGGACGCGGCTCGACGGTTCCACCGGCGCGTACGCATCGGCGATCGCACTGATTCAACGCAATAGCCGTTTTGTTTCGAAGGACGTGAACCAGGCGCTGCCTGGCGATCTGCTGTTCTTCGACCAGGGCGACGACCAGCATCTGATGATCTGGTTGGATCGCTACATCGCTTATCACACAGGCACCGTTACGCCGACCGATACAGGTCTGCGCGCCGTGGCCGTCTCCGACCTGATGCAATGGAAAGATTCCCGCTGGCAGCCGCTCGACGGCAATCCGAATTTCGTTGGCGTGTTTCGTTTGGACTTTCTGACACCATGACCCGAATGAACTCCGTCACTGCGTCGCGCGCCTGGCTTGGCAACCTGAAACGTCGTGCAGGCTTCACCGTGGTCGCGCTCTTCGCGGCGCTGACGCTCGCCATCGCACCAACGGCCTACGCCGACGACGCCGCCTCGAGCAGCGCCGCCGATGCCAACATCGCCGCGAACCCGACGCTGCAAACAGCGCCATCGAGTAATTTCGCGTCGCAGAAGGTCGACGGCCAGCCATTCTTCCTGCTCTCGGATGCGAGCTTCGGCAGCGATCAGTTGGCGCAGGTGCGTCTCGAAGCGCCCGGCCGCGAGTTCAAGGACGCGCTGCAAGCATACGGCGGTGCGGACATCGTTGTGTATCGCGTGTCGAAGCCGTTGGATTTTTTGAAGGCGCAGAAGAATCTGCATCGCCTGAACGTCGCGCCGAATTATCAAGGTGAAGGCCTCGCAAATACGTTGGCCTATCTGTGGGACCGCTGGTTCACGGAAGCACGCCGCGCCTGGCAACGTGTGCTGTCGTTCGCGACGCGTAGCAAGGCAACCGAAGCCCAGCCGCAATTCAAGCTCGGCGAGCAGACCGGCAAGCAGACGCAATTCCAGCAGAACTCGCAGTTCGCACCGCTGAAGGGCTATGACATGGTCGCGCGCTTCCGCTATCCGATCTGGGACGCGAAGGTGATCCAGCCGCCGAAGGGTGTCAATCTCGAAGGCAGCAGCAGTAACTTCATCGAAGCGAGTTCGGGCAACGTGATGATTCCGGTGGGCAAGCTGCCGCCGGGGCTGTATATCGTTGAGGCGGTAATCGGCAACTATCGCGCGCATACCTTGCTGTTCGTATCGGACACGGTCGCAGTCGTGAAAGCGGCGTCGAGCGGCATGCTGGTGTGGACCACGCGGCGCGATAACGGCAAGCCGGTGGCGAATACCGACGTGAACTGGACCGACGGCGTAGGCGTGCTGCAAAGCGGCACCACCGGTAACGACGGCGCACTGGTGCTGCAACACGTTAGCCCCGAGCGCAGCTACGTGCTCGGCACCGATCCGCAAGGCGGCGTGTTCGTTTCGGAGAATTTCTACTACGACAGCGAGATCTACAACACCAAGATCTACGCGGTGACCGATCGTCCGATGTACCGGCCGGGCGACGCAGTGCATGTGAAGTTCATCGGCCGCACGTTCCAGAACGCGACGCAATCCACCGCGCCTGCAGATGCCGATATCAAGCTCGACGTGCTCGATCCGAACGGTGCGCCGGTGGCGACCAGCAAGGTGCATTTTGCTTCCGATACGGGCGCGGACGCGTCCTTCACGTTGCCCGCCGATGCCACCGCTGGCGGCTATACGCTGCGTTTCGATTACAACGGCGATGTATACGGCAGCGCATTTCGCGTCGCCGAATATGTGAAGCCGCATTTCGACGTCAACCTGTCGATGGATAAAGCCGACTATGCGACGGGCGAGCAATTGAAGGGCAAGATCCAGTTGCGCTATCCGGACGGCAAGCCGGTGCGCGACAGCAAGGTTTCGGTCACGCTGCGCGCGCAGAAAGTGACGATCGTCGACGGTGAACTGCGCTACGCAGGGTTGTTTCCGGTCAAGCTGGAACAGCAGGAACTCACGACCGATAGCGACGGCAATGCGAGCCTCACGCTGCCCGCTGCTAAAGAACCGAGCCGCTATGCGTTGACCCTGTTCGCGCAGGACGGCGCGGCCTACAAGGTACGTGTGACGCGTGAGGTATTGATCGCACGCGGCGCGACGCCGTATCGCTTGTCGACGGCCAAATCGTTTTCGCAGCCGAAGGAAGCGGTCAATTTCGATCTGCAAGCGCTTGGCACGATCGATCCGTCTTCGCATGCGCCGGCCAAGTGGGAATGGACGCGCCTTGAATCGCAGACTCATGGCGAAGGCGCAATCAAAGGCGCAAACGCGGGCGGCAAGCTGTCGTTCCCGGTGCAATTCGACGAACCGGGTTCGTACATGCTGTCGGTCAAGGACGACACCGGCAATCTGCTCGCGGCTACAAGTCATTGGGTGGCCGGCGATGGTCTGAAGGCGATTCCGGGCAGCGTCGAAATCGTGTTCGATCGCGACCGGTACAAGATCGGCGATACCGCCGAAGCGCTGATTACTTTCCCGATGCCGGTCGACGATGCTCTTCTGACGCTGGAGCGCGACAACGTCGAACGTCGCGCGTTGCTGACAGCCGGCGGCGACTGGCTGCAACTGCAACGCGTAGCGCCTTCGCAATGGAAAGCGCGTATCAAGGTCGGGGAAGCATTCGCGCCGAACATGACGTTCTCGGTGCTGTACGTGCATGCGGGCGAATACGTGTTCCAGAATGCAGGCATCGTGGTCGCGCAACCGCAGATCGAATTGAACGTGAAGAGCGACAAGCCGGTGTACGGTCCGGGCGATACGGTCACGCTCAACTTCGACAGCACGCTGAACGGCAAGCCGGAAGCGGCGAATCTGACGGTCAGCGTGGTCGATGAAATGGTCTACGTGCTGCAGCCGGAGATCGCACCGAATATCGTCGACTTTTTCTATCATCCGCGCCGTAACAATGTGCGGACGTCGTCGAGTCTGTCGTTCATTACGTACGACCTCGCGCGCTCGCCGTTGAAGGGTGCGCCGGGCGGGCCGCAACGCGCCAACTACAACGAGCGCGGCGTGAAAGTGCTCGAACGGCCGCGTCGTGACGATCAGGACACAGCCGCGTGGGAAGGCACGCTGAAGACTGACGCGAATGGTCACGCCACCATGACCTTCAAGATGCCGGACTCGCTGGCCCGCTGGCGCGTCACCGTGCGCGCGGCGGCGCCGGACGGCATGGTCGGTCAACGTACCGCGTATGTGCGTTCGGACAAGGCACTGTATCTGAAGTGGAGTGGGCCTTCGCATTTCCGCGTCAACGATCAGCCGGCCATCGACATGATCGCCTTCAATCAGACCGACGCGGATATGGACGCCGAGTGGGTGGTTGACGGCGGCGGTCTCTCGTTGAACCAGAAGGTCACGCTCAAGCGCGGCGCGAATTACCTGCGTCTGCCGACCGGTGCGTTGAAGGCGGGTGTGATCAACGCGAGCCTGCGGCGGGCGGGTAAGGATGTGGATCGCTTGCAGACCACCATCCAGCTCGATGCGAGCGGCTGGCTCGATCTGCATCAGAACACGGTGGCGCTCGACGGCTCGAACAAGCCGCTCAATCTGCCGCAAGATGCGCAGGACGTTAGCGTGCGTTTCATCGGCAGCGCCACGAGCCAATTCGCGCGCGTTGCCGACGATCTGATCAATTATCCCTACGGATGCGCCGAGCAAACGTCGAGCCGCCTGATTCCTTTGGCGCTCGCACATGATGCGATCGGTCGCGGCGATAACACTAGCTCGACGCAAGGGCTCGAAGCGCTATTGCGCAATCAGCGCCAACGTCTGGCGATGCTGGCAGGTGTCGGTGGCACGTTCGGCTGGTGGGGCGATACGACCGGCGGCAGTTCGCTGATCACCGCCTACGCGTATTACGCGGATTGGCTCGCGAGCCGCAGCCTCGGCATTACGCTGCCCGCCGACAACTGGCAGCATGCAATGGACGTCTATCGCGATGCCGGTGCGAAAGAGCCGCTGCTGCATCGCGCGTTGGCGCTGTGGTTCATGCAGCAGATGGGCCTGCCGGTCGCGACGCCGGTGTCGGGTGTTGCGGCGGACTTGCAGAGCGATTCAGCGGCCTCGGCCAATGCTTCGGCCCCTACACGCAACGGCACATATGGCGCGTCGGACAGCATCGTGTTCGCGCAAGCCGATTCGCCGCGCGGCAAGCAGATGGCGACGCTGCTGGTCGCCAACATGGCGCGTAGCGCGAGTGCTCAACTGCCGGACGGCTTCGATGCAGCGGCGAGTGCTGCACGCACGGCATTGGCCAACGATCCCGCGCCGCTCGTGCAGAGTCTGCTTTATATGACGGGTGGCGATGGTGGTGCGGCGATCGATGCATCTGCGTTGCTCGCGAAGAGCAGCGCCGACTACCCGACGCTCGATCGCGCGTTGACGTTGCTGTGGGTGCGTAAAGCGCTTGGTGGCGACACGGCGCCGGCTTCGCTGCCGTCGCTGCAAGGTGCGGGTTGGACGCGCGCCGCGACGCCGACTGGTACGCCGCTGTGGAAGTGGACCGGCGCCGCTTTGCCGGCCACGCTCGACGCAGGCGGCGCGCGCACCGACGTGAACGCGCTGGTTTCGTTCCGCAGTCATACGAGCGAGGACAGTCGACTGAACATCACCGTCGAACGTCGTTTCTACAAGCTGGAGCCGCTCGAAGTGAAGGTCGATCCGAAGAAGGCGGGTGGCGCGGAGAGCCAGCTGGGCCGCTCGGCCTTTACCGCGCGCCTGGTCAAGCAGGGCGATGCGATCGACAGCAATGCGCTGTACGTCGACGAAGTCACGCTTACGCCGCGCTCCGGCAATGCGTACCACTACGGTCTGCTCGATGTGCCGCTGCCGCCGGGCGGCGACGTGGAGGCGACCAGCTGGGGTGTGTCGATCGACGGTTTGCCGGGCGAGAAGGAAGGGGTAAGCGGCCCACAGCCGTTTGCGCGTGCTGCTTCGTATGAGATGGGTGAGCTGGCGTATCACCAGCCGGTGCCTTTGCTCGATCGTCCGGTGACGCTGCGGCAACTGGTGCGCTTTGCGTTGCCGGGTACGTTCGCGTTGCCTCCCGCACGCTACTTCCGCATGTATCAGCCGGACGCCAAGGCGTTCGAAGGCGGCAAGAGCGATCGCATGACGACTCTGCGTATTCAGTAAGCGAGATCGCTATGTTCTCCGCTCTTCGGCACTCGCGCGATCGTCTGGCAGCTACGCTGCGGGTCGCGCTCGCCGTGGGAGTGGGGTGTGCTTTTAGTGGTGCGGCTGCGGCTATGGCGTCGTCGACTGTGTCACTGCCTGCGGGGGCAAAGTCGTCGTCAACCGCATCGCCAACTTCGCCGTCCGTTGCGTCCTCGGCGCAAATGCTGCGCTTCGCATGGTTGCGCGATGGTCAATCGCAGCTTTGGCAGTTCAACGCCGGCGGCGCTGCAGACGGCCTCGCGCCGCAGTCGGCGCGTCCGTTGCCGGCGACGCTGGAGACGCCGCTCGGCAGCGTGTGGAAGCTGTTCGTCTATGGCTATCTGGTCGATCGCAATATCGCCACGCCGGATTACACCTGCAGCGGCGGCGATCCTGAAGAAGTGTATTGCTGCATGACGGGCGGGCACATCGACCGCGAACATGCGCTGGTGCAATCATGCGGACGCTTTTTCGAGCCCGCACGCCTGCAACTCGATCCCTCTGATTGGCGCAAGTATTGGACGGCCGCGCATGCACCCGCCTGGCTGCGCGACCTTCACGCGATGACGCCGACGCACCGCGTGCCCGTGACCGACCTGCTCGCCGCATTGCAGGCGATGCCGGCCAAGCCGCGCGAAGCGGCGGCGAGCACGCTGGTGTCGGTGCTGACGAGCGGACGCGGCGAGGGCACCGTGTCGCTATACGGCAGCCTGCTGCGCGCCAAAACCTGGACGATGCCGGATCCCGCGCGGCCTGGCGCCTCGATCGGCGGTGCGGCAGGCTGGCTCGCCGATGGCACGCCGGTGTGGCTCGGCGGCGCCGGCGGCAGCGCGCGCGTGCTGGCGGCCGCCGCACCGCGCATCGCGCCGTTGCTCACACAAGTCACCGTGCCGGACGACAACGCGTGCGTGCTGGTCGACTTCTTCAGCCGCTATCCGATTCGCCAGGTGCTTGGCGACAAAGGTTCGGCTGCGGTACCGGACGGCCCATTGCGTGGCGAGTTCCGGATCGGCTTTGTCAATGGCAACTGGGCGCGTGTGGAAAGCCGCGGCGAACTGCGCCTCGATCGCGACGCTGCAGGCGCACCGCAAGTAGTCGGCCGCTTCGGCATGAACGACTACGTCGCGCGAGTGGTCGAGCGGGAAGGCGACACGAGCCAACCGGAAGCGGCCAAAGCGTTGGCGGTGGCGGCGCGATCCTACGTCGTGCAGCACGGCAATCACGATCACGGCTGCTTCCGTATCGATGACAGCAGCAGCACGCAGCGCGTCCTGCCACGTGTGCCGACCGCCGCCGCGCGTCGCGCCGCGGATCTGACCGACGCGCTGGTGCTCACCGGCGTGCCGGTTCAGTATCACCACGACAAGGCCGCACCCGGTCAGATGAGCTGGCTCGCTGCGAAGGCGTCCGCGCAAACCGGCCTCACGTTCGACACCATTCTCTCGCGCACCTGGCCGCAAGCGACCTTGACGTCGTTCGAGAGTCCGTTGTCCGGCGATTGCATCCAGGTGGCCGGCGCCCAGCAATGGCTGCAGCGCAACGCGCCGTTGTGGGCGCGGCGTATGGACGGCGCGCCCGGCTACGAAACGCCCGATCTGCCGGCCGTGTGCGCGGTGCGCGAAGGTCGGCCGTATGCCGATGCGCAGCGCAATCGCGTGTACGTGTATCGCCTGCAGACCGAAGAAGACCGTATCGCGCTGGCGCATGAATATATTCACCTCGCGTTCCAGCATCATCCGCGTGGCCTCGATGAAGACTTCGTCGAACGTACCGCGCGCACGCTGATTCGTACCGACAATCCGATCCAATGAACACCGTCTCGCGCTCGCTTTCTGCCGTGTTCCGTGCGCTTCCTGTGATGCGCCGCGTTCGCATTCCTGCGGCCGTTGCTTTGGCGCCTCTTAGGCAGGGTGTTCGCGTTCACATGGCAATTGCTGTGGCCTCGGTTGCGCTCGCGGCGAGTATGACGACGAACGTGCAAGCCGCCGGCGCGGACGGCAATGGCGGCGCACTTGCCGATCTCACCGGCGCGTTCGGCGGCTGGCGCCACAGCGGGCTGACGAACGAAGGCGAGCACTTCGTCGCGGCGTATCCCCGGCCGCCGGTCGACCGTGGCGCGCAACGCTATCGCACGCTGATCGAAGGGCGCCTGAAACACATCGACAAACACGCGCGCAAGCTGCCCACGCTGGTTGTCAACGGCAATCCAACGCCGCTCTATACCGACGACGAAGGCGCATTCGCGCGCCCGTGGGCATTTGGCGCGGGCTCGAACAGCATCGAGTTGATTTCCGCCGACGGCAAGCAGCGCCAGCGCATGCAGTTCTACGAAGCCGACCGCAGCAAGCCGCAGGCGAAGCTGCGCGCGATCGTCACGTGGGACGATCCGAAAGCGCAGGTGGATCTGCACGTGATTACGCCGGACGGTCTGCACGCGTTCTTCGCCAACCCCACGCTCGAAGACGGCAGCGGATTCGATGTCGATTCGGTGGACGGTGCGGGGCCGGGAATATTTTCGTCGGCGGCGCCCGAGCACGGGACGTGGCTGTTCTTTCTGAACTACTGGGGCAACTTCGATTCGACCGGCTACAACTTCGACGCCGCCGCGCACGAGCGCGACGTGATTACCGCGACGTTGACGCTGGTGTTCAATGAAAACACGCCGAACGAGCGGCGTGAAACGATGGTCGTGCCGCTGCGTAAGATCGGCGACCTGCAGCTCGTGAAAAGCGAGCGACTCTGACAGCGGGATGGGAGCAGTGACGATGAAGGTCAAGACGACGGGGTGGGTGAAGGCTGGCTGGATGATGCTCGTCGTCGCCTGCTTGCAGGGCGCCACGGTGGCGCACGCGAGCGATATCGACTTCGGCGCGCCGTTGAACGGCTGGCGCAACACCAGCGGTGACAGCGAGCGTTATACGCAGGACGTGCATTACCCGGCAGTGTCGGTATCGACGCCGGAAGGGCAGTCGAAATTTGCGCTGATCGAAGGGCAGATCCGCAACACGCCGAAGAAGAAAGGTACTACGGTGGGCACGCTGGTGGTCGACGGCACGCCGTTGCCGCAGCGCGTTGAGGAAGACGGCAAGTTTTCGCGGCCTTACGCGTTTCCGTCCGGCAGCAATAGCGTGGAACTGCGGGCGCCGGATGGCTCGCGCAAACGCGTGCAGTTTTACGACGCCTACAGTGGCAAGACGCAGCCCAAGTTGCGCGTGTTGCTCGCATGGGACACCGACGGCACCGATCTGGACTTGCACGTGGTGTCGCCGGACGGCGCACACACCTGGTATGGCGATCGCGTTGCGCCGAACGGCGGCGCGCTCGACGTGGATGTGACGACCGGCTACGGGCCGGAGATTTACTCGTCGGCGGCACCCTTGAAGGGTACGTATCTGGTCTATGTGAATTACTACGGTAGCGGGAACAGCGGCAGCGATATGACCGTCGCGCAGGTGACGATCATCACGAACGAGAACACGCCGAACGAAAAGAGCGAAACCATTCGGGTGCCGATGCGTAAGCCGGGCGAACTGACGCTCGTGAAAACATTCGTGATGCCGTAAAACAGTTGCTCTCTTGCGGGCCAGATTTCAAATTTTCACGCTGTCGTAGTCAGTTTTGCGAAGGAAAGACCACCCGCCCGCCGTGCATATGCGCTTATGCGCATGCGGGCCTCAAAAACGTATATTTGCCAGCCGGGGGAAGAAAAAATGAACTCACTCGACCAGAAGCAACCGCTGTTGAGCTATGACGGCAAGCTTGGAGAGCTGTACGGGATATTCATCAAGAATCTGTTGCTGCAGATCATCACGCTTGGCATTTATCGTTTTTGGGCCACCACGAATAACCGTCGATATATCTGGTCGCGCATGCGTTTTCAAGGTGAGCGATTTGAGTACACCGGGACGGGCGGCGAACTGTTCAAAGGTTTTCTACTGGCGATTGCGATTATCTTTGGCGCGATTGTCGGTGCAGGCATTCTTAGCGCGATTCTGCGCGCCATCACTGGGAGCGCTGCACTGGCTCTCGTGCCGATCATTGTTCTTTACATCGTGATCGCGGTGATCGCAGCAGGGGCGTATTTCAGCGCGCAGCGTTACCGCTTGAGCCGCACCCAATGGTGTGGGATCCGCGGCGGCATGACCGGCTCGTCGTGGGTCTATGGTGCGTACGCATTGCTGTATGGCCTGCTGTGCATCGTCACGCTTGGACAGATGGTGCCGTGGGTGTCCATGCGCCTGGCGGAGCGACGCATCAACGCGAGCAGTTTCGGCAGCCTGCCGTTTCATTTTGAAGGGCGCGCACGTGCGCTGTATGGCGCGTTCGTCGGCACGTTTTTGGGCATCGTCGCGCTGTTCGTCGTGCTCGGGGCAGTTTTCCTCAAGAGCATCATGGCGTTCCTGCCCATCGGGCATGCGCCGCTGAAGGCTCATGATCCCGCCGCGTTCGCCGCATTCGGCTCGATATTCCTGTTCTACGTGCTGTTTATCGTCGGCGCGTTGCTGATCCAGTGCTTCTATCTGGCGCTGGTGACGCGCCATGTCATGGGCAATACGACGCTTGGCGCGCAACTGCGTTTCGGCAGCAGCATTACCGCCGGGCGTCTGCTCGGCATGATGCTGGGCAATCTGGCGATCATCGTTTTTACGCTGGGTCTGGGTTTTCCGATCGTGCTGCATCGCGTGATGCGCTTCGCAGCCGATACGCTGCAGGTGTCCGGTCAACTCGACCCGCAGACGCTTGGTCAGAGCGATCAGCCGCCGCCGCGCACCGGCGAAGGCATGCTGAACCTGCTCGATCATGGCGGCGCGTTCTGACGCGGTTGTGGAGTCTTCAGTGCCGAGCGGTACACGCTATTACGACGGCCATACCGCCGCGCCTCATGTGGCAACGCTGCGCTGGAGCGAGGCGTTTCTGTCGATCGACGGTGTTGAGGGCGAGCTGGCGGTTTGGCCGCGTGCGCGGCTGATCGTCGGCGAACCCGACCCGGAAGGCAGAGTCGCGTTGTCGTGCAAAGGCGAACCGGGCCGCGTGTTGGCCGATGCCTTTGCACTACCTGTGCAGATGACGGCGCCGCGCAGGCGGCGTTGGCATTATCTGGGCTGGGTCACGATCGGCGTGGCGGCACTGGCGCTTGCGTTCGTACTCGTTGTGCGACTGCCTTCGGCCGGCGCGGCGCTTGTGCCACGCAGCGCGGAAAACCGGCTTGGCGAGATGGTGGAGTCGGTCGTGGTCGGTAAGCATCGGGTGTGCCGCGGCGACGACGGACAACGCGCGCTCGAACAACTCGAAGCGCGCCTCGCTCACGCGGCGGGGATCGCGCAGCCGGTACGCGTGGTGGTCATCGACAGCAAGACGGTCAATGCACTCACGTTACCTGGTGCACGGATGATCATCATGCGCGGCCTGTTCCAGCGCGTCGACAATCCCGATCAGCTGGCTGGCGTGATGGCGCACGAGACAGGACATATCGCGCGGCGCGATCCGTTGACCGCTTTGTTTCGCAGCGCCGGTATCACGCTGATCAGCACAACCCTGGGCATCCATCTTGGTTTCGCAGACGTATCGTCACTGGCGGGGCGATTGGTGGGACTATCGTATAGCCGTGACATGGAGCGTCTCGCCGATGCGAACGGCGTTGCCTATCTGCAAGCGAGCGGATTGCGCAGTGATGGGCTCGCGGGATTTTTTGCGTTGACTGAGAAGCGTAATGGCAGCGGTACGATTGGGTTTCTGTCGGATCATCCGCGTACGCTCGACCGGGAAAAGCTGAATCAGGGATCACCTGTCGGCGAAAGTGCATTGACGGCGCAGCAATGGGCGGCGGTTCGGGCAATGTGCGGGAAGCCGTGAGCGATGCGACCTGTCGTGTCGGAAGCGTAGATGTGAAAAGCAATGCGCTCAACGACTTGGGTGACTCTTGCTCAGGATATCCACAGGCTTCTGAACAGTTTCTGTGGACAACAAATCGACCTATGGAATTCGTTCTGTAGAACCGCGTGTTGCGCACGCAGCCGTCGGATACGTTTCGGGCCGGAGCAATGCGTCCGATGGAACTTACCGTTTCTTTCCAGCGCTCAAGTTTTGGCGTACTGCCGTCGATAGATCCTGTAAGCGGTTGTGCGTCGAACCGCCGTGTGCGAGCGTTCTGTTTGCATTGCCGCGGCGAACTGGGGCGGCGCATGCGTTGGGCGAAATAAACGGAGGTTGCCATGCAAATCGACAGTGCGCTGTCGTCGACACTGCCGGAATCGGATCGCGCGATGATGAAGAGCCGGTCCGTAACGGACAACGCGGACGACACGGCCACGCAGGCTGTTGCGTCGAATACATCCGAACAGGACGACGCCGTCCACATCTCCGCCGAAGGCGCAGCGACGGCGGCGCAAGAGGGCAATGCGATTCAGGACGGTGAAGTAAGCGATTCAGCGGGGGGGAGCGCGTCGACGACCGATACCTCGGCGGTCAAGGCGTTTGCGTACGGTACGTTGGGTCTCGAACGCCCGGATCAGCCTCATGAAGAGCGTAATGCGTTCTACACGGCTGGGCGTTGGCTGGCAGCGGGACTCACCATTGGTGGGATCATCTCGTTGCTTGCTTGAATGGGGAGAGGGAGATGCGCTTGCCGTGCATGGCGCACGACAAGCGCAACGACCGGCTTGGCTTAGCGGTCGAGGAACGACTTCAGACGATCTGCACGGCTCGGATGCATCAGCTTACGCATGGCCTTGCTTTCGATTTGACGAATCCGCTCGCGCGTGACGTCGAACTGCTTGCCGACTTCTTCGAGCGTGTGGTCCGACTTCGTGTTGATGCCGTAACGCATACGCAGCACCTTCGCTTCGCGCGGCGACAGTGAGTCGAGCGCGTCGTCGATGGCGGCGCGCAAGTCGGCCTGCATCGCTGCGTCGGCCGGCGAGGAAGCTGCCGAATCTTCGATCATGTCGCCCAGCGTGGCGTCGCCGTCGTCGCCGACCGGCGTTTCCATCGACACCGGCTGCTTGGCGATCTTCAGAATGCCGCGCACCTTCTCTTCCGACAGTTCCATGCGTTCTGCCAGCACCGACGGATGGGCTTCCTGACCGGTCTGCTGCAGGATCTCGCGCGAAATGCGGTTGAGCTTGTTGATCGTTTCGATCATGTGCACCGGCACGCGAATCGTGCGCGCCTGGTCGGCGAGCGAGCGCGTCACAGCCTGACGAACCCACCACGTTGCATACGTCGAAAACTTCCAGCCGCGGCGGTATTCGAACTTGTCCACCGCCTTCATCAAACCGATGTTGCCTTCCTGAATCAGGTCGAGGAACAGCATGCCGCGGTTGACGTATTTCTTCGCGATCGAGATCACGAGACGCAGATTCGCCTCGATCATCTCGCTCTTGGCCTTGCGCATCTTCGACTCGGCCGCGACCATCTGACGATTGATCTCTTTCAGATGCTTGAGCGGCAGCGAAACGGTTGCTTCGATGTCGATCAGCTTCTGCTGTTCCGACTGGATTGCCGGCAGGTGACGCTCCAGCGCCGCGCCGTACGTCGACGTGCCGCGCGCGGCACGCTCGGTCCAGCCCAGATCGGCTTCATGACCCGAAAACGATTCGATGAACTGCTCGCGCGGCATGCCGCTCTTCGTCACGACGATTTGCAGAATGCGGCGTTCGATTGCACGGACTTGCGCGACCTGGTGTTGCACGTCGCCGCACAAGCGGTCGATGGTGCGTGCCGTGAAGCGGATCTTGGCGAGGTGCTGCTGAATCTCTTCGCGAGCGCGCAGGTAAGCCTTCGAGCTGACGTCGCCGCGCGTGTGCGAGGCGTTCTGCTGGTCGGACAGAATGCCGACTTGCGCGAAGATTTCCAGGCAATCGCTGGTGAGTTGCTTCAGGCGTGCTTCGTCTGCTGCCGAGGAGTCGGCCGGGCCGGCATCGTCGTCGTCTTCGCTATCGCTGTCGTCATCGGTGGCGTCTGCGTCGACGTCGGCTGCTGCGTCCGCGCTCGCGCTTTCTTCTTCCGCCGCAACCGTGTCTTCATTCAGGCCGTCGACCAGTTCGTCGATGCGCAGTTCGCCGTCCGCAACCTGTTGGGCGCTCGCCAGAATGGCGGAGATCGCGAGCGGGCAAGCGGCAATCGCCTGCACCATTTCGTGAAGACCGTCTTCGATGCGCTTCGCAATCGCGATTTCGCCCGCGCGGGTCAGCAACTCGGTTGCGCCCATTTCGCGCATGTACATGCGCACGGGGTCGGTCGTACGGCCGAACTCGGAATCGACGGTCGACAGCGCGACTTCGGTTTCCTCGTCTGCCTGATCGTCCGACACCACGGCGGGGGCGTTCGAGTTGAGCAGAAGCGTTTCCGCATCCGGGGCCTGCTCGTAGACCTGCACGCCCATGTCGTTGAAGGCGCTGACGATGCTGTCAATCGCCGCCGTCTGCGCGAAGTTGTCGGGCAGGTGGTCGTTGATCTGCGCGTGGGTCAGGTAGCCTTGCTCCTTGCCCAGCTGGATCAGCGCGCGCATCTGGCGCTGGCGTTCTTCAGCTTGTTGCGGCGGCAGTTCGGCCGCTACGGGGATCGCTTTGCCTGCGCCTTTGCCCTTGGCCGTACGGCCAGCGGGCGCCTTGGCGGTGTATCCGGCAGTTTCGTGTTGCGAATCTTCGCGATCAAAAGGGTTCACGTATTCTCCTCTAGAGGCTTCGCTATGAGACGCAAGACGCTACCGTCAGGCGTTTCGAGCATGGCTCAACATCACCTGAGTGACTCAACGCGGTTGTTTGGCTGTGCTCTGGGGAGCAAAAAAGATGAGCCCGCGCGAAGCGGGCCGATAGAAATGTGCGAAATTCGCGCGGCTCGCATTATATACGAGCTTGCGCCTTCGCGCGCATTATGAGCGCACCAATTTGTCATGCGCTCTTGTCGCAGGGTCCCTTCATCGCCTGTCATCCGTAAGTTCAGGTGGGGGCAGAAGGCAGCACTTCAACTGCTCGTCGTGCGCGTATGCAGGCTCTTCACTATAGGCTATGTCGGCCACTCCCGCACGACCGGATGACTTTCCGTCGATCTTGCTACATTTAGTGGGGCGCATGTTTCGGCGCCAAATCGCGGTTGTTCAAAAGAAAATTCACAAAAGGGGGTTGACGACCTGTCGGTCGTTCTCCATAATCTCGTTTCTCTGCTGCTGATGCAGCGACGCAGAACGAAGCGGTGCCGGGTAGTTGAAGTGGGCAGCGGTTCGGTAGTGAATGCGGACTCGATCTTTAAAAATTAACAGCCGATAAGTGTGGGCGCTTGATGCGCGACGCGAGCTGGGCTCTTCGGGGTCTGGCATAAGCGAAAGTATCAAGTCTCACACTAGTATTAAAGGAAGGTTTTCCCGTCTTCGGACGGGATGATCATTCGTCAGTACGTTGAGTGAGCGACCGGTTCGTAACAGAACCGAAAAACAGTAACAGGTTTGAACTGAAGAGTTTG